>CP040678.1 GCA_005954745.1 Halostella pelagica | reverse complement strand
CGGCGGGATCGACGTCCCGTACCGGAAGCTCGTCGTGACGTACTTCGCCGCCACCTTCGCCAACTACGTGACGCCGCTCGGGCAGGCGGGGGGCGAACCCTTCATCGCGTACGTCCTCTCGCAGGACACGGACGCGAACTACGAGCAGAGCCTGGCAAGCGTCGTCACCGCCGACCTGCTGAACCTGCTCCCCTTCTTCAACTTCGCGGCGGTCGGGCTGGGCTACCTGCTGCTCCGGTCGCAACTCACCGAAACCGCGGAGGATCTCGCGGTCGGTCTCGGGGTACTCGCGGTCGGCATCCCCGCTATCGTCGTGGCCGGGTGGCAGTTCCGGAGCGTCGTCGAACGGGCGATACTGCGCGTCGTCGAACCGCTCGCCCGCCGGACGGATCGGGTCACCGTCGACAGCATCCGAGAGCGGATCGAACGCTTCTACGAGTCGATCGCTCGCATCACCGGCTCCCCGAGAGCGTTGCTGTCCGCGACGGCGTTCGCATACGTCGGCTGGGTGTTTTTCGCGCTGCCGCTGTACTTCGCGGGGTTGACCCTCGACCTCGCCGTTCCGCTGTTACTCGTCTTCTTCGTCGTCCCGGCGAGCACGCTCGCGGGGATGGTACCCACGCCGGGCGGCCTCGCGGCCGTCGAGGGAGCGCTAACCGGACTCGTCGTCGCGCTGAGCGCACTGTCGGCCGCAGACGCGCTGGCGGTCGCGACGATCTACCGGCTGGCGAGTTACTGGTTCGCTATCGTCGTCGGCGGTGCCGCGGCGCTGTGGGTGCTGTACCGCACCTGATCGGGGTCGTACTCGGATCGGCGGTCGGTCTGTGCCCGTTCGCGGACAGTTCGGCCTCGCCGCCAACCGACTCGACGCGCCCTCACACCGGACTCACTCGCGAACGCCCTGACCTCGCTCCCACGCCCGCAAAAGCGCCGCGAGCGTCCGGTTGACGGGGACGTCAACGTCGTGTTCGGAGGCCCGGTCGACGACGTAGCCGTTGACGGCGTCGACCTCCGTCCGGCGGCCGTCCTGCACGTCCTGATACATCGACGACTCGTTGTCGGCCGTCGCCGTCGCCACGTCCGCGACGGCGTCCAGCGCCGCGCGGTCGGGGAGAAACACGTTCCGGCGACGGGCGACCCGGGCCGCCTCGCATGCAGCGGAGCGTGCGAGGTCGTTCGCGGGCCCCGACAGGAGGGCTCCGTTCTCGACGCGGGACAGCGCGGTAACGGCGTTGATACCGGCGTTGACGGCGAGTTTCTCCCAGAGCCGTCGCGGCATGTCGTCGGAGACGGTCACATCGAGGTCGGCCCGACGGAACGCGCGGGCGACTCTGACCGCCGACGCGGAGTCACCGCCCTCGCGGTGTCCGAGCGTGATTTCGCCGACGCCAGTACACTCCACGCGGCCCGGCTCGCGGAGGACCGCGCCGTAGGTCGCCGTTCCGGCGAGGACGGGACAGTCGAGGTGGCGAGCGAGGCGCTCCTCGTTTCCCATGCCGTTCTGGAGGGACAGCGCCGCCTCGTACTCGCCGGTCGCCAGATCGCGGGCGGCGGCCTCGGTGTCGAACGCCTTGACCGCCAGAACCGCGAGATCCGCCGTCAGTCCGGTCCCGTCGGTTGCGGCCGTCGGTGCTACCGTCGCCGAAAGGTCACCCTCGACGACAAGCCCGGACTCGGCGACGGCGGCGACGTGCGGATCGCGGCCGACGAGCGTCACATCGTGTTCCTGCGCGAGCAGTCCGCCGACGAGACTGCCGAGACTACCCGCTCCGAAGACGACGACGTCCATACTCCCCTCTCGCGGTCGACGACAAAGAGCCTAGTCCTCCGTCCAGTACATGAGCGCTTCCTTCGGTTCGCCGCATCCGGGACACTCGTCGGGGAGCCCCTCGTCTATCGCCCCCATCTCGCCGCATTCCGTGCAGCGCCACATGAGTTCTGCCTCGCCGAAATCGTGCCCCGAACGGGCGTGTTCGACGCTCAGGCTCTCGACGCCCTCGCGGGTCGTCACGAAGAATCCGCCCTTCTCGAACCCGCGAATCGTACCGAGTTCTTCGCCGTCCTCGTCGTAGACGGCCTGTCCGAGGTCGAGCCGGTTGACCGCTTTTTCCGCTTCCTCTTCCCCCTCCTCCGCCGGTGTTTCTCCCTGTCCAGCCATATCTGAACGCACCACGGGAACGGGCATAAACGTAGGGCGGTGTTCGACGGAACCCCCGGAGAGCGAGATGTCGACCGCCGTCAGTCGTCGGCGGGCGCGTGTGACCCGGAGACGGTGGGAACGGTCCCGTCCTCCGTCCATCCGCGGATCCCGTAGTACTCGTCCAGAGCCGCATCGAACCCGTCGACGTCGTAGGGGAGTCGGTCGTCCGCCCGGTCGAACCCGCGTTCGTTGTTGAACGCCCGTTCGAGGTCGATCACGCGCGCACCGATGTCGAGCAAGTCATCGAAGTCAGCGTCGAACAGCGCCTCGAAGCGCTCCGCGTTGAGCATGTCGCGCGAGAACCGACAGACGACGCCGCAGTCCTCCAGCGCTCGCTTGTTCTCCTGACGGACGAGTTCCGGCGGCTTGTCGTCCAGACCCGTCGGCTCGAACGCCGAGTCGGGGTCGACGAGCGGGTACTCGTACGCGTAAAACGTCGCGTACATGTGGTCAGCGCCGCGGTTCGACGTGGCGTAAGCGAGGCCCTGTCCGTTCAGCGTCCGGCCGTCGTGTGCGGGGAACTCCATCCCCTTGACCGACCAGTTCTCGACGCCGAGTTCCTCGTGGACGCGGTCGACACCCTCCGCGAGCAGGTCGCCCTCCTCCTCGCGGTGGGCGATCTTCTCGACGAGGTCGTGTATCAGGTCGACGTTGCCGAACTCGTCCTCGGCGGCGAGGTATGCCGACACTACGTCGCCCGCGCTGATCGTATCGAGACCGAGCGTGTCGCACAGTTCGTTCGACTGCATCACATCGACGATGTCGTCGACGCCCGCGTTGCTTCCGAACGACATCACAGTCTCGTACTCCGGCCCCTCGGTCTCGACGCCCCGCGCCTCGTCTTTCGTGGGGAGTTTGCACGCGAACGCGCAGGCCGAACAGGTCCCCTTCTCGAACTTCTTCTCCTCGACTCGGTCGCCGCTGATACCGTCGACCCCCTCGAACGACAGCTCCGAGAAGTACCGCGTCGGCAGCGCCTCCACCTCGTTCGCGTAGTCGGTGACGCTCGTCGTCCCCTGTCGCTTCATGATGTGGTCGCTCGTCGCCGCCTCGCGGTGGACGTCCATCTGGACGGGGTCGATGTCGATCTCCGGCGGCGAATCGCCCGCGAACGTGACGGCTTTCACGTTTTTCGAGCCGAACACCGCGCCGAGCCCGCCGCGGCCGAACGCCCGCGTCTCGGTGGTCATGATCGACGCGAACCGGACGAGGTTCTCGCCGGCCGGCCCGATAGCGGCGATGTTCTCGGCAGAGAGGTCCTCGTCACGGTCCGTGACGCGCTCGGTCACCTCCGGAACTGTTGCGCCGGCCAGGTCGGGCACTTCCTCGAACTCGACCGAATCGTCGCGCACGTGGACGATGACGGGTTCCTCGCTCTCGCCGGTTATCTCGACGGCGGCGTAGCCCGTATCCGCGAGATGTCGGGACATGAACCCGCCGGCGTTCGACGAGATCAGGCCGTCTGTCAGCGGGGAGACGGCGGTGCAGTTCGTGCGCCCCGTAAAGCTCATGTTCGACGTCTGCATCGGCCCGGTCGCGAAGAACAGGCTGTTCTCCGGGCCGAACGGGTCCGCGTCGAACGGGATACGGTCGTACGCGAGTTTCGTGCCGACGCCGCGCCCGCCGATGAACGATTCGAGCACGTCGTCTATTTCGTCTGTGTCCGTCGATCGCTCCCCGACGTCAACCGTCAGGAGCGAACCTTCCGCGTGAAGCATACGCCTACTCTCATGGACGATCAGTAATAAACATCAGTGAACCGGATGGCGGGGGAGATCAGTCACTCGGAGCGAACAGCCGGCTGTGAAACCGAGGGAAAGCGGCCGAAAAACGCGTCGTACTGGGGCGCAAATCTTTTTCGTCCCAATCGGCTAGCGGTATCCGTGGAGTCCCCGTTCGAGGTTCTATCGATCGGTCCGGATGCGGACGAAGCGGAGGTAGAGCGAGCGTTCAGACGGCGGGTGAAGGAAGCACATCCTGACCAGGGCGGATCCGCGAGGGAGTTTCGGCTGGTCAAGGCGGCGTACGAGGAGATCAAATCGGCCGACGGGAACGAGGAGATCGAGGTCAGTCGAGAAAACGTCGAAGAGCAGCGCGAGCAGGAGGGCTCCCGAATCGAGTACCTCAATTTCGAGGTGCTCGGCGACTACGGGTGGGAACTCGACGACGACGACCTGTTCGAGAAGGCGTCCGCCGAGAACCTCGACTCGACGGATTACGGTCGGTTCCTGGCCGAACCCGGCGAATCACTCCTCGAAGCCGCCGAGAACCGCGGGTTCGCCTGGCCGTACTCCTGTCGCGGCGGCGCGTGCGCCAACTGCGCTGTCGTGGTCACGGAGGGTGAACTGTCGATGCCGGTCGACCACATTCTCCCGACGGAGATGGTCGAACGCGGGATCCAGCTATCCTGCAACGGCGTCCCGGTCACTGACCAGATGAAGGTCGTCTACAACGTCAAACACCTGCCGGTCCTCGAAGAACTCCGGTTGCCGCCCCGCTCGTTCGAGGGGGCACATCTCAACGACTGACGGGCCCGTGTCTCGCACCGCTCACATGAAGTCCGCGATGCCAGTCTGCTTGTTCTTGTCGTTGACGAAGATGCTCTCCAGCGATTTTTCGAGCACTTCAAGGCGCTGTTTCGTGTAATCGCGGGTCCCGTACTCCTCGGCGACCTGGATGGCGGTGTCCATGTACTTGTTCACCGACCCCTGGTGAACAGTGAGGTTCACGTCACCGCCGCACTCCCGGCAGTCGCCCGACAGCGGCATTCGGCGGTACTTCTCGCCGCAGTCGAGACAGCGGGTCTCCTGCCGGGAGAACGCCCGGAGGTTGCCGATGAGGTCCGGCAGGAAGTGGTACTCGATGACCCGCTCCGCGACGTCCGTCTCGTCGACGGAGCGGAGTTTCCGCGAGAGTTCCAACTGGGCGTTCATCTTGTCCATCATCGACCCCAGCGTCTTGTACGCAGAGAGGTCCGGACCCAGCGCCAGATCGGTCGTGTCGTGAGTGTGACCGAAGCCGGCGTACTCCCGGTCCGTGCCCAGGGTGTCCTCCGCGATCTCGATGTCGACCTCGCCGGGGTCCGCCATCTCGCGGGTCGCCTCGTAGAACTCCTTCGGGTACTGCGAGACGACGTCCATGTTGTGCGCCTCGTCGTCGATCTCGTTCGGGTCGATGCGCGAAGACATGACGAGGGGTGCGTCCATCTGACCGCCTCTTTGGTCCGGGAGGTAGGACTTGCTGAAGTTGAGCAGGCCGTCGAGGAGGAGCATCACGCAGTCCTCGTCGCCGTCGCAGTTGCGCCGTTTCGAGGCGTGAAAGAACGGATGCGCGTATCCGACCGCCGCGCTCGTGAAGCCGATAACCCGACCCACCACGGCCGCGCTGGTGTGGGGGGCCATCCCGAAGACGAGTTCGCCGACGAGTTCGTCGCGGTCGTCCAGTTCGTAGTACGGTTCGAGGTCGTAGAACTGCGACAGGAGGTCGTCGACGAAATCGGCCGTCTGCAGGAGGTGTTCGGCGGCACCGTTCGAGAGGACGATGTCCTGAACTTTCAGTTCGACCAGTTGGTCCTCGTGCCGGAGGGGGTCGCCGTGGATGTCCTCCTCGTAGCCGAGTTGGCGGAACTGGTCGACGGTAACGTCCAGTTCTTCGGGACGGACGGACGTGACGGGCAGGTCCGTCATGTCGTAGCGGATGGTGCCGTCCTTGAACGCTGAGACGCCGTGTTTCGAGCGGAGGATCCCCTTCTCGATGGCCTCGGGCGTCTTGTTCGTCGAGGTGAGCCCCTTGACGCCTTTCAGGATGTCGAAGGCGTTCTCGCGCTCGCCGACGGACTCGAGCGCATCGCGGTACTGGGCGTGAACGTCTATGATGCGGGATTCGACGGACGTTCCGTCGATCTCGCAGCGCGAACAGTGAACGCGGCCGGCCTCGTCCGGACGGAGGTCCCGTTCGCAGTCAGGGCACTGGTAGTGCGGTTCCGTGTGCGCGCCGCAATCTGGACAGCACGGCTTGAACGTCGCTTCGCCACAGCCGGGACACTCGCGGCGACCGACCTCCACTTCGACCTCGCCGGGGGTGTCTTCCATGGTCTCGGCGTGGCCCGCAGCGGCGGCGACGTCGCGTTGGTTGCCGCCGGCTTCGCCGATGGGAAAGAGCGTGTGGACCGCCGGGCTGAGTTCGCGCGACTCGGATTTCTCCGGGCGACCCATTCGGTTCCCGATACGCGTGGGCGCGCGCTCTCGAACCGCGAACGGGGCGACCTCGTTGACGGCTTTCATCGCGTTGTCCCACTCGCGCGATTCGGCCGAGAGGTCGTCCCAGGTCCGGTCGAGGTCGGTCGTCAGACCGAGCGAGCGGACGAACGGGCCCCATTCCGGCACTGCGATAGCGTCTGACTCCTGGCGGTGTTCGAGTATGAGCGCTTCGAGCGCCTTGCGGACGTCGGCGGTGTTCTCGACCAGAAGGTCGCCGTCGACCACGTCGCCGGCGGCGACGGCGTCCGCGAGCGCCTCGAACTGCTCGACGGACAGGTCGTGCCAGAGGTAGGTGTGTTTCGGATGGATCGGGGCGTCGTACTCGGTCGCCCACTCGACCGCCTCCGTTGGGTCCGGGTCGTCGAGGTCGACGCGGACGGAGTCGGCCATCGCCTGCACGTCAGCGTCGGTCTCCTCGAACTCCTGTGTCCACCACTCGACGGTGTAGGAAGCGGGCGCGAGCGGGTGGTTGTTCTCGACGAACTCGCCGTAGTTGACGAGATACTCGCCGAGGTCGAGTATCTTCTCGACGCCGTTTCTGATTTCGAGGGCCTCCTCGGGGTCGTCGATCCGACGGACGTCGCCGTTTGCGAGGCGGACCGTCGGCCCCTCGATGGAGTCGACGGGGACGACGCCCGCGGCCTTGCCGGGGCGCTCGGTCTTGATCTGGGTTCCGGTCGCGAGGAAGTCGTCGACCAGATGCATCGTCGCCGGGTGAACGCCCGCCGTTGCGAACCCGTGGTTGCGTGCGCGGCCGTAGCGCAGGCGGAACCCGCCCGTTTCGCTCGGATGCGAGAAGACGGGGCGGCCGGCGATCAGGTCCCGCAGGAACTTCCAGGACTCCTCGACGCGGGGCGGGCCGTCCGGCTCGGCGGCGTCGTTTCCGTCCGCGTCCTCGCTCTCGTCGCCGTCGTCCGGGTCGGGGTCCGCTTCGTCACCCTCGTCGGCCCCCTCGTCGCCGTCCTTGCCGATGGTGCCGTCGATGAGGTCCTGAAGCCAGGGCCAGTCGACTTCTTCCAAGTTCCGGGTGTAGCGCTGGATTTTCGGGGCCTTGAGCGCGATCCCCTCGGCGAGGACGAGACACATTCCGCCGCGGGCGGAGTTAGTGTCGACGCGGTCGAGGTCGCGAAAGCCCGACACCTCTTCGTCGCCCGTCGCCTCACCGTCCAGCATGATGGGGACGTGCTTCGCGATGAACTTCGTTTCCTTGTCTTTCGGGGTGTACTGGAGGCCGGTCTCGCTGTCGTACAGCGACACCTCCTCGGCGTAGCGCTCTATCTCGTCGTCACGGGCGTTGTACTCGTCGACGCCGATGAGCGCGCGGGTGTAGTCGGCGACGAGGACGGACAGCGCCTGTGCGGTCCCCCCGGCGGAGCGGATCGGGCCAGCGTAGTAGACGTTGACGAACTCCGTGCCGTCGTCGTTCTCTAACAGTTCGACGCGGTCGATCCCCTCGATGGGAGCCGCGACGACGCCCTCGGTGAGGAGGGCGACCGCCGTGCGGACCGCGCCCTCGACCTTGCCGGCTTTCGTCTCGTAGTCACCGACGCGCTCCTCGGCGAAATCCTCCGCGAGCGCGAGGGCGGCCTCCTCCCTGCTCATTTCGCCTTCGAGTTCGCGGACGCGTTCCGCCACCCCGTCGATGCCGAGGATGTTCTCGACGCGGTCGGCCATGTCCTTGGCGACCGGGATCTCGACCTCGGTTTCGGGATCGTGACCCTGTTCGCGGGCCGAGCGGGCGACCTCGAAGGCGTCGTCGAGGCCGTTTTCGAGCCGTTCGAAGTACCGTTCGTCTTCCCGCCGCATCTATAACCAGAGGTCCAGGTCGGTGGTCTCGTCGTGTTCGCGTTCGAGCGTCGTGTCGAACGTCCGCATGTACACCTCGCCGGCGAAGACAGTCGCGGCATTCAGATGGCCCGCGATAGCGTCGCCGTCCGGCCGCGAGAGGACGGCGTGTGTGTGGGCGAACCGCTCTCCGTCGTCGGACGAGGTCCGACTGTTCGAGGAGTTCTGGGCCCCGGTGTCCAGCCACGACACGTTACCGACGCAGGCGGCCACTTCGAGGTGTTCGTCGAACTCGACCGCCTCGTACTCGGTCGTCTCCTGGTCGTAGAACCATATCTCGGCGTCCTGCACCGCGCCCATCGCGGTGAACCAGGCCGCGTCGGCGTCGACATCGCGGGCGAGCCCCTCGATCTCCTCGCGCCAGTCAGCGCCGTTGTCGAGTCGAGCCAGAAACTCCCCCGTGGTCTCGACTTCGCGGTATTGCATACCCTGTTGGAGCGGTGGCCAGAACTAAAAAGGTGCGTATCGCCGGGCGATGGGTCGGCGGTAATCCGAGAGGGGCCAAGATCGCGGTGAAACGGCCGAGCGGACGGCGAGGCCCCGTTGGGCCGAGTCCGTCCGGTACGGGGAAGGGCAGGGCGTCTGCAAGCAATGTATCTGGGAGCGAGGGCCCTGGCCCGAGCGAGCGGTCCGAGGACCCGTCAAGGGAGCGAAGCACGGCGCTACGCGTCGCGGAGAGCGAGCGGCGAAACCGCGGGCAAGCGACTGAGGCAGTGGCGCTGGATTTTGGCCGAGTTTTTGCCGAGTCAGGCGAACATGCCCACCGCTGGCGGACCGTTCGAAGAAACGCAGCGCAAAAGGTCGTCGTCTACCGCCAGGCCGGAAGTGTCGGGGCGTCGTCTACACACATGGAGAGCCAGGCATCGTCCTCGCTGATATCGGCGATGACGTACTCCTGTCGGTTACCGTCGCCGTCGACGGTACTCATGACTTCACCGGCGTTCGCGCTCCCACTGCGGGGACCTGACGGTTTCCTCGCCATATAGGTAATAATCTTTCAGGCACTTATAAACTCGTCGGAAAAACAGTGCTGACTGGGCGATCAAAGTAAATAAAACCACTATTATTGTAGTTATTAACGTCGGCCAAACCGCTGAGAAGGTTCTCAGATCGCGAAACGTAACGGAAAATTTAAACTGGTCCATCCAGAAGGGGGGTTTGGGATGACAGATAATGACACTACTCGCCGGCGGTTCCTGCAGGCCACCGGCGGAGCTGCGACGGCAGTCGCGCTAGCCGGTTGTTCCGGTGGCGGTGACGACGAAGGTCAAGACGACACTGACACGCTCACTCCGGAAGAGGAGACGGAGCGAACCACTCGGGAGCAGGAACAGACCGACAAGACCTACAGGCGTCACAACTCCACGATGACGACGCTTGACCCCATCGCCTCGACCGACGAGGCGTCGGGCATCGTCATCATAAACCTGTTCGACGCGCTGACGAACTACCCGAACGGGGAGACGACGACGGAGAACCTCCTCGCCGAGAGCATGGAGGTCAGCGACGACGTCACGGAAGTGACTATCAACCTGCGAGACGACATCACGTACAACCACGACGACTACGGTGACGTTACCGCGGGCGACGTCGCCTACTCATTCGAGCGACTGGCTCAGTCGGACAACTCCCGACGAGCGAGTTTCATCCTCGACTTCCTCGGCGTCGCACACGAAACCGAAGGCGAAGAGGACACCTACGTCCCCGGTTCGTTGGATATCGAAGCTTCCGACGAAAAGACGGTGGAGATGACGCTCGAATCGCCGTTCCACGCGATTCCGGAAATGATCGCGTACACCTCGTTCTCGATCATCCCCGAAGGAATCGTGGGAGACATCGAGGGGTACGACGGCGACATGAGCTACGAGCAGTTCACGCAGGAAACTCCCGTGGGTGCAGGTCCGTTCTCCCTCGAAACCTGGAACTCCGGAAGCGAGTGCGAGGTTTCGGCTCGTCCGATCGACGAGTATCACGGAGAGGGCCCGTACGTGTCCGGCGTTCACTGGATGATCGCCGAGGAGGACAACGCCCTGTACACGTACACGGTTCTCAACGAGAACGCCGACGTTCCGTACATTCCGAACTCGCAGTACGACGCCAACAAGGTGTCCATCGAAGGGAAAGACAGCATGGGTCGGAAATACGGGACGTACGGCCCGCTCGAGAACGACAAGACGGTTCCGTACTACCAGGTCGAGGAGGTCGGGGTGTACTACTTCGCCTTCAACCAGGCGAACACGGAACCGGCAGTCCGGAAAGCCTTCGCGCACGCGATGAACCAGCAGCAGATGATCGACGAGGTGCTCAACGGTCCCGGCACGACCGCCTCCCACATCACTCCGCCGGCTATCTACCCGGGGGGCAAGGAGGCCTACCTCGACCACGAGGGAGACTACCCGTACGGCCTCGATGAGACGCGTATCGGCAAGGCAACGGAGATCATGGAGGACGCCGGTTACAGCAGCGACGACCCCTACGAACTCGAACTCACCATCTACGAGAGCGAGCTCTTCGCGGAAATAGCGAACATCCTTCGTGACCAGCTCGCATCCGCACACGTCGACGTCCAGATCCAGCAGACCCAGTTCAGTACGATGCTGTCACGAGGTCGGAAAGGCAACCTTGACGCCTACAGCCTCGGATGGATCATGGACTACCCCGCGCCGGACAACTTCCTCCAGCTTCTGAATCCGCCGCAGACGGACACGTCGCTCGACGCCCCGATCAGCTACGTCGACTGGGACCCCGACGAGAGCGAGGCCGCTCAAAAGGCAACCGACGCCTGGGAAAAGATCCAGAGCAACCCCGCCCCCGAGGAAGGACAGGACGCCCGGAACGAGGGCTACGTCTCGATGGAGGAGGCCAACTGGGAAGACGTCGTCTTCCTCCCGCTCCTGCACAACGTGGCGGAGAACATGCATTACAGTTGGGTCGAAAAGCCGCGGGCAGGTGCCGCCGGCCGATCCAGACAGAAAAAGAACGTCGTCTACGTCGGAGAGCGCGACTAGTACCGCCCCACCGAGGGTTTTTTAGTACACGGTAGTGCTGGTCCTCAACTCGAAGCGGAACGCAAATAATGCATGAAAGATAAACGCAATTAATGATGAATAGATCCAACGCAGACGGCGGTGAGAGACTATGAGCCGCTGGTCTTACTTCGCAAAACGATTGGTCCTGTCCATCCCCGTCATCCTATTCGGAACGACGGTGACGTTCATCGCTATCCGAATGGGGCCGATCGACCCCGTATCCGCCGTGTTCGGAACACAGGCGAATCCGGATGACATGGAACGGATGCGGCGCCAACTCGGGTTGAATCAGCCGCTCTGGCAACAGTACTTCGATTTCCTCTGGGACATGGTCACGTTCGATCTGGGCCAGTCATGGGTCGTCGAGACCAACACGGACACTATCGAACTTATCAAATCGCGCGCGCCGCGAACGGTCTGGATGGGCTTTTGGGCCATCCTGATCCCGCTTTTCATCGGGATTCCGCTCGGTTTCTACGCGGGGCTGAACCCGAACACGGCCGGCGACTACTTCGCGTCGTTCGGCGGGATCGTCTGGCGCGCCATGCCGAACTTCTGGCTGGCGGTGATCCTGCTGGTCGGTCTGTCCAGGTCCGAGGACATACTGTTCGGTTTCAGTTGGAAGACGTTCCTCGTTGACACTCCGCAGGTTATCGGAACCAAGTACTTCCACACTGCCTGGACGAACCTCCAGGCCGGTCAAATACAACCGATGGAGTGGGCGAGGGCGACGAAGCAGATCCTCCCCGCTGCGGTCGTTCTCGGCTCCGCGTCGATGGGTAACGAGATGCGGATCAGCCGAACTGCGATGCTGGAGACGAAACACTCGAACTACGTCGAGATGGCGAAGGCGAAAGGCGTTTCGGGCCGGTCTCTGGTCTGGAAACACATGTTCCGGAACGCACTCATCCCTCTCGTGCCGGTCATCACCGGCGAGGCAGGCCTGTTGCTTGGCGGATCCGTCCTCGTCGAGACGGTGATGGCGATAAACGGCATCGGGAAGTTGTTCTTCGACGCACTAACCGAAGGTGATATGCCCGTAGCCGGGGCGCTAATGTTCATCTTCATCCTATTACTGGTATTTATCAACATAATGCAAGACTTCCTGTACACGATCATCGATCCGCGAGTCGGATACGAGGGTGAGTAATAATGAGTGAACGAACATCCATCGAAGACGACGCACCGTTGCTCGACCGTATCCGGAATAATCCGGAACCGGCTCTCCGATGGCTCGCAGTCCTCGGTGTGCTCGTTGCGTTACAGGTCGGTGCGCTATTCGGCGCGATGATGGAACTCCCGCCGTGGCAAACGATCGCTGACCGACTGTTCGGTCTCCCGCTTCTCGCCCTGTTCGAACCAGTCGGGTCGGTGCTCGCGAGCGTCGGTGACCGTCTCGCGGAGATACCCACGCTGCTGTCCCGAGACGTGATTCCGAACCGCGGACACCGTGTTCCGGGCGGACAGCAGTTCGCAGCCGATATAGCCGGGTTCACGGTAGAGTTCTGGCGCTGGGAAGGCACTTTCCTCGGCCTGCCGGCCGCCATCGCGTGGGCTATTCGGGTCACGCTCATCTACCTGTACGCGTTCGCCTGTCTGGCCTGGTTCTGGAAGGGGTATCTCGTCTTCCGCAATCACTACCGCTACGCGGACTGGACGCCGGCCGACGACATGATCGACCGGATGCGTACCCACCGCTGGGGACAGTTCGGCTTCGTCGTCATTGCGATGTTCTTCATGATGGCGATGTTCGCTCCGGCGCTCGGACCCACGGTAGTCGAAGAGAACATCCAGGAACCGTACAGCTACGAGACCAAATATCTCGACCAGGAAAGCGGCGAAGTGCGGTCGACGCTGGTCGGCAACGCAAATCTCGGCTCCCGCTCCCGTGGCGGCGGAAGCAATGGGAACCACGGTATCGGAACCTACGACGATTACGACCGGTTCCATCCGTTCGGGACGTTACCGAACGGGAAGGACCTCTTTACGTTCCTCGCGGCCGGGTCGCGGGTCTCGCTGTTCATCGGCCTGCTCGCGCTCGGCATTTCATCGGTGATCGCGTTCTCACTGGCGATGGTGTCCGCCTACTACAAGGGTGCAGTCGACCTCGGGGCGGTGATACTGAGTGACTCCATCCAGGCGATGCCGCGCCTGCTCGTACTGATAGGGGCGGTGGTGATACTCAGGGGGACGTGGATAGCGGACATATACAACGGCGGCTTACTCCTGGCATTGCTGCTTGGGAGTTGGGGGTGGCCCGCAATGTGGCGCGCCATCCGTGGCCCCTCGCTCCAGGTCGTTCAAGAGGAGTGGGTGGACGCCGCAAAGAGCTACGGCCAGACTCCGCGACGGATCATGCGAAAACACATGGCTCCGTACGTGGTCGGTTACATGCTCATCTACGGATCGATGACGCTCGGGGGCATCATCATCTCCGTCTCCGGGCTGTCCTTCCTCGGTCTCGGCATCACGCCGCCGACTCCGGAGTGGGGCCGCGCCATCGACCTCGGACAGTCGTACATCGCGACCGACTCCTGGCACATCTCCATCGTGCCGGGGTTACTGATCGTCATCGTCGTGACTGCGTTTAACGCTCTGGGCGACGGCATCCGCGACGCGATCGACCCACAGAGCGACACCGGCAGCGGCGGTGAGGCCGCCGCGGCAGGAGGTGGCGCATGAGCCAAGTCGCCTACGGGGTCGGCCCGGACAACAGCTATCCGATCCTGTCGATCGAGAACCTCCAGACGGCGTTCTTCACAGACAAGGAGACGATCCGTGCGGTCGATGACATCTCCTTCGACATCGAACGCGGCGAGACGCTCGGTATCGTCGGAGAGAGCGGGTCCGGAAAGAGCGTCACCGCGCGCTCTATCATGGGTCTGGTCGAGGAACCCGGACACGTTCTCGATGGAAGCAGTATCCGGTACAGTCACCCCAGTACCGTCGAACGGTTAGCTCGGGAGTACCCGGACAAGACGGTCGAGGTAGCGCCGGGCGAGACGATCAGCGAACCCGACAGCGAGACCTTCATCGCCCTCGCTGAGTCCGAAGGAAGCGGCGACAACGTGACCGTCGAAGAAGGGTACATTGATCTCGCGAAAGCGCCCGACGACGCGGTTCACTCCGTCCGCGGCGGCGACATCGCGATGGTGTTTCAGGACCCGCTGACCAGCCTGAATCCGGTCTACACCGTCGGAAACCAGATCAAGGAGTCGCTTCGACTCCATCAGGGACTACGCGGCAGTGAGGCGACCGAAGAGGCCGCGAACCTGCTGGAAGCAGTCGGGATCCCGGACGCCAACCGACGGCTCAAAGAGTACCCGCACCAGTTCTCGGGAGGGATGCGCCAGCGGGCAGTCATCGCGACGGCGTTAGCCTGCGACCCGAACGTGCTGATCTGCGACGAACCGACGACGGCGCTCGACGTCACCATCCAGGCGCAGATACTCGACCTCCTGTCCGAACTGCAGGAGGAACACGACCTGGGGATCATGTTCATCACCCACGACATGGGCGTCATCGCGGAGGTCGCTGAGCGCGTCAACGTGATGTACGCCGGCGAAGTCGTCGAGAAAGCGCCCGTAGTCGAGATGTTCGAGAACCCGCGACATCCCTACACGCAAGGGCTGCTTTCGTCTATTCCGGGACGGAACCCGGGCGGCGACCGCTTGTCGACGATCGAGGGCGACGTGCCGACGCCGAACGAACCGGCGTCGCAGTGCCGGTTCGCACCGCGGTGTCCGAAGGCGTTCGACGAGTGCACGTCTGTTCACCCTGAACAGGTGTCCGTCGGCGAAGGGGAGAAAGAACACACTGCGGCGTGTCTGCTCTACCCGGAGGACGCCAGTCGAATCGAGGCGGTAACGGAGCATCAGCGTCGGGGAGACGACACCGAGGTGGGAACGGATGAGTAAGCAAGCATACGGAGACCAGGAGACGACCGTACAGGATAGCAAGCAGGACACCCTCGTCGACGTGAACGGCCTGAAAACGTACTACGGCAAGGAAGGTGGCCTGTTAGGTGGGAACCCGGTCAAGGCCGTCGACGACGTCTCGTTCACCATCGAACGCGGGGAGACGCTCGGTCTCGTGGGCGAGAGCGGGTGCGGAAAGACGACCCTGGGACGGACGCTCGTCCAGCTAGAGTCCGCAACCGCCGGTGAGGTCGCGTACGCCGGCACCGATATCACGACGCTGGACGGGAAAGAGCTGAAACAGTGGCGCCGGAACGTCCAGATGGTGTTTCAGGACCCCGACTCCAGCCTCAACAACCGAATGACGGTCGGGGAGATAGTTCGAGAACCGCTCGAAGTTCACAACTGGCCCACGTTCGAGGTCGGCGTCCAGAACGCCGACGCGTCCGAAGTGACGGTCAACGGTGAGATGGCTCGTCACGTCGCGGAGGCGAAATACGAGGACAGCGACATCGTCGTAACCCCGGAAGCCGAACTCGTCCATCTCCGCGAGAGCGCGCCGATAGACAGTTCGGAGCTGACGATCAACGTGACCGAGAGCGGCGGCGGCGTTACCGTCGACGTGACGGTCCACAAGTCGAGAAACCAGATCCGGCGACGGCGGGTGCGAGAGCTCCTGGAGACGGTCGGCCTCCAGGAGGAACACTACTACCGCTACCCGCACCAGTTCAGCGGCGGGCAGAAACAGCGAGTCGGTATCGCCCGGGCGCTGTCGCTAGAGCCGGATTTCGTCGTCCTCGACGAGCCAGTCTCCGCGCTGGACGCCTCCGTGCAGGCGAAGATACTCAATCTGCTCGAGGACCTACAGGACAAGTTCGGGCTGACGTATCTCTTTATCGCCCACGACCTCTCCGTCGTCCGGCACATCTGTGACCGCGTCGCAGTCATGTATCTCGGCAACATCATGGAACTGGGCGAGACGGAGGAGATGTTCGAGAGTCCGGGGAACCCGTACACGCACTCGCTACTGTCCGCGATCCCGGAGCCGGATCCCACCCTGGAAAAAGACCGGATCACACTCCGCGGTACGCCGCCGAGCCCGCGGGACCCGCCGTCCGGTTGCCCGTTCTCGACGCGCTGTCCCATGAAGATCCGACCGGAGGAGTTCCGGGATATAGACATGGAGGTGTGGACGGCTATCGAGGTGTTCCGAGAGGTACTTCGGGAGCGCTCCCGTGCCGAACGGACGACCGTCGAGCGCGTCAAGGAGTTCCTCGCATTCGACACACGGTTCGCCAGCATCGACGAGATCGTCGAGGAACTGTTCGGTGATCTCGACGTACCGCCGGAGGTCCAGACGCACGTCAGCGAGGCGGCGAGCATGGTTGCGGACGGCGACGAAGAGGCCGCCGGTGAGTATCTCAACGAACAGTTCGGGAGCGAGTGCGACGCCGAGTATCCCGAAGCGCACGAGGTGAGCGAGAGCGGCCGCGAGAGTCGGTGCCACCGACACAAAAACGAGTACGTGTCCCCCGGTGAATATCGGACGGAGATGCAGCAGTAATGAGCGCCGGCGGCATCTCGCTCCGGTTGCGACGGGGCGTCGACGGCATCGTATACGCCGTCTCGCTAGCCGCCGTTGTGTTCGTTATCGGTACAGTACTGTGTCTTCCGCTCGGCTGGGGATGGACGGGCGTGAAATACTGGCTGTTTTTCCTCGGCCTGTTGCTGTTCGGAATCGGAACGCTGAAACTCCGCCCGAGAGCCGCCTGGAAGGATTACGATACTGACGGGGGAGAAGAGAAACCAGAGACCGAATCACGCTTCGAGCAAGCGACGCGGACCGCACTGCCGGACGACCTCGCCGTCCGTCATGACGAGCGCTGGAGCGGCGGTGCGCGGGTGTTTCTCAGTTCCCTCGCTGTCCTCGGGGCGTCGATGGCGATGGAGTTCGTTTTCGGCGTCGGCGGGTAACGGCGGCGCGCGAGTTCTTCAGCAGTCAGAAAAGCTTACACCGGTCCATCATCACGAACGAGTATGAGAGAACCCGGCGAGTCCAGAGATGACGATTCCAATTCGCAGCCGCTCGGCTCCGAAGAGGAACTGGAAGCGAGCGTCCCGATCCACAAGGACGCGTGGAGCCAGACGCTTGACGACATGCAGGCGATGGCGGAAGAACTCGAAGACGAGGGATGGGACACCGTGACGGTGACAGCGGTAGACACCGCGGCTGAACCGCCGGAAGACGGGCCGGGAGACCGGTGGGGGCTCGTACACGTCGTTCCCGACAACCAGGCCGAGGCGTTCCGTGAAGCGGTCGAAGCGTGTGAGTTCCCCGCGTTCGACGTGTTCCGCGCCGAAGCGGAAGGCCGAGTCTTTCACGTGACCCAGCTACTCGACCCGGAGATGGAAACCTCGATCCTGATCGCGGCCAACTTCCAGCGCTACCGAGCCGACGGTGCCGTCCGGACCGCCCGGGAGGAAAACGAGATGTACACGCACGCAGAGACGCTGTCAGGCGACCATCTGGGTTCGTTCAAACACGACGACTACGAGAAGTTCTTCCCGGAGGCCGACCGCCTCGTCGACCTCGACGAGGAGAGATAGCACTGCAGTCGCCGCCGCGGGAGACGGGAGCGTGGGGTTCGTAGGGTACAAGAGGGGAGAAGTCCTACCCAGCGGGTATGAACGTCGCTGACGCGATGACACCTCGCTCGGATGTCGTGACCGTTGAGCTTCCGGGTACTCGGGACGACGCACTGGAGTACCTCCAAGAGCGGTCGTTTTCGTCCGTTCCGGTTCTCAAACAGACGGACGACGGCGAGGAGTACCGCGGGCTCATCTCCCGCGAGTCACTCATCGAGACTCCCGACGAGGACCAGCTCGCCCTCCTATTGAACGAGGTTTCGACGACGACACAGGACGCCAGTCTCGAAGAGGTAAGCGAACTGATGGTGACGGAACGAGCGCGAAGAGTCCCCGTCGTCGACGGACAGTTAGAGGGGATCGTCACAGTCACGGACGTGATTCGCGCGATCGCAGAAGAGAAAGCCGACGGTGACCGGACCGTCGGCGAACTCGCCTCGCGGGACCTGAACACCGTCTGGGACGGCACCCCGCTTCACGTCGCCGAGCGCGAGATATACTACGCGAACGTCCCCTACGCGATAGCGCTGGACGACGAGGGGTCGATGACGGGAGTCATCACGGAGGTGGACGTACTCGACGTCGCGCGGGTCGTCGAGGGCGAGGCGGAGACGGGCGACAGCATCGCCAACGAGGACGACGACTGGGCCTGGGAGGGTATCAAGGCGGTCGGCAACCGCTACCTGCCGACCCGAAACGTGGAGATCCCCGCAGGTCCGGTCAAGGAGTTCATGTCCGGCGATGTCGTGACGGTGACCTCGGGAAAGACCGCCAGGGAAGCGGCACAGTTGATGATCACGAACGACATCGAGCAGATCCCGCTGGTGAGCGGCGACGACCTGGTGGGGATCGTCCGCGACGTGGATCTGCTGGGGGCGCTGTATGACTGAGGACATCGGCGAGCGCGTCGTGGAACTGGCGAAGCGCCGGGGCTTTTTCTTCCAGTCGAACGGTGCGTACGGCGGCGTCTCCGGGTTCTACACGTACGGTCCGCAGGGCGCGACGCTGAAAAGCAACGTCGAGAACGCCTGGCGGGACCGGTTCGCGGTACAGGAGGGCCACCAGGAGATAGACGCGCCGACCGTGATGCCCGAACCGGTCTTCGAGGCGTCGGGCCACCTCGACGGGTTCGACGACATGCTCGTCGAGTGTCCCGAGTGCGGCGAGAGCCACCGAGCCGACCATCTGGTCGAGGACGCGACCGACATCGAGGACGCCGAGGCCGTTCCCATCTCCGAAGTCGAGGAGATGATCGCCGAACACGACCTCGTCTGTCCGAACTGCGGGACGGAGTTGGCGGGCGAACCCGTCCAGGACTTCAATCTCATGTTCGAGACGAACATCGGCCCCGGCAGTTCGCAACCGGGGTATCTCCGGCCTGAGACCGCCCAGGGCATCTTCGTCGAGTTCCCGCGCCTCAAGGAGTACGCGCGCAACCAGTTGCCGTTCGGCGTCACCCAGATCGGCAAGGCGTACCGCAACGAGATCAGCCCGCGGAACTCGATCATTCGGGTGCGCGAGTTCACGCAGGCCGAACTGGAGCATTTCATCGACCCCGAGGAGGACGAACCGCCGCTCGAACGGGTCGAAGACGTCGAAGTGACGCTGTATCCGGCCAGCGAGCAGAACAAGGAAAACGGCGACTACGTCGAGACGACCGTCGGCGACGCGGTCGAGGACGGCATCCTCACGAACGAGTGGGTCGCCTACTATCTCGGCGTCGCCAAGCCGTGGTACGAACGGGTCGGCGTCGACATGGACCGGTTCCGGTTCCGCCAGCACCTCCCGGGCGAACGCGCCCACTACGCGGCCGACTGTTGGGACGCCGAGTCCGAGATAGACGGTGACTGGTTCGAACTCGCCGGCCTCGCCTACCGTAGCGACTACGACCTCTCGAAGCACGGCGAGTACTCCGACGAGGAGTTCACCCTGTTCAAGCAGTACGACGAGCCAAAGACCGTCGAACGCGCAACCGTCGACCCGGACATGAGCTATCTCGGCCCGGAGTTCGGCGGGCAAGCCGGCGAAATCGCCGACGCGCTCGAGACGAAAGCCGAGCGCGACAGGACCGCGTTCGACGGCGACACCGTCTCCGTCGAGGTCGACGGCGACGAGTACGTGGTGCCGGCCGAGAGAACTGGCTTCGCGGTCGAGGAGGTCACCGAATCCGGCGAGCACATCACGCCCCACGTCGTCGAACCGTCGTTCGGCGTCGGCCGGGTCGTCTACACCGTCATCGCTCACGCCTACCGCGAGGACGAGGTAGACGGCGAGGAGCGAACGTACCTCGAACTCGACGCCGAAGTCGCGCCGACCACGGTCGGCGTCTTCCCGCTGATGGACAAAGACGGCATGGCGGAGCGTGCGAGAGAGATCGCCGCCGAACTCCGGGAGAACGGCTTGGACGTCACCTACGACGACTCCGGCGCGATCGGGCGACGCTACCGCAGGCAAGACGAGGTCGGCACGCCGTTTTGCGTGACGGTCGACTACGAGACTCTGGAAGAAGGGACCGTCACAGTCCGCGAACGAGACACCACTGAACAGACCCGCGTCGACGTCGACGAACTGGCCGAGTCGCTGGCCGGTCTTCGGAACGGCGGCCGGACGTTCGATGAACTGCTCGCGCCGGCGGACGCCGAATAATGGCGAACGAAGTCGCCCGTCGACTCGTCCACGCAAGCGGAGCGACGATACCGGGGGCATACGTCCTGAGCAAGCACGTCTCCTGGCTGGACCTCCAGTGGACGCACATCCAGTGGGTGCTTATCGCCGGGACCGTCGTGACGATAGTGCTAGAGGCGCTCCGGCTGTTCGCCGGGTTGGAGTGGGTCGTGTACGACAAACTGACCCGGGAGTACGAACAGGACAACGTCGCCGGTTACGCGTTGTACGTGTTCGGCGGGACCCTGGTCGGCCTGGTGTTCGAACCGCAGATCGCCATTCCGGCGATGCTGATGCTCACGCTCGGCGACCCCGTCAGCGGCCTGCTCGGGTCGGGCGAACTGCGGACGATCAAGCGCTGGCCAGTGCTCGCCGCAATGTTCACGACCTGTTTCCTGCTTGCGTACCCGTTCCTGCCGATACACGCCGCCGCCATCGCGGCCGTCGCAGCGACGCTGGCCGACGGCGTGAAGCCGGTGATCGCGACGTACGTCATCGACGACAACCTCACGATCCCTATCGCCGCTGCGGTGGCGGCGTTCATCGTCATCTAACCCGTCGTCCGCCGCGGCAGGCGGTGTTTGATGTGAACTACCTAAGTCCAAGGATAGCTAAAGAATTCTCTGCTTCTTGGGACGAGACAAGAAAAGCGGTAAAGTACCGGGCGTACATATAGAATAAACAAAGAACACCCCTGAAATATAACCCTCCAGAATCTGAATTCAATAACAAAACGACCCATGGACTCTTTTACTTATAAACCAGTTTTAATATATATCATACGTGTATTCACCATATTATTTATTATTACATACATAACGAATATAGCAATAGAAGGAATTCCATCCAATGTAGATGAGGCACTTAGCAAGGCAGTTACTCCGACCTTTTTTGCTATTATCTTCACCCTCGTCTCGTACCGGTCAGAGTTTAGCGACAAAGACAGAGCAGGGAAGTCAGAATAGAACATTCACTGGAATATACATTCGCGGTCCATTCGTTCCATGGACCACTTTCACCGCGCTATACGAACTCTTAACGCCGGCGGGGTGTAATGGCCGCCAATGGCCGCTACGGA
This sequence comes from Halostella pelagica, assembly GCA_005954745.1. Taxonomy (GTDB): domain Archaea; phylum Halobacteriota; class Halobacteria; order Halobacteriales; family Natronoarchaeaceae; genus Halostella; species Halostella pelagica. Next base: position 3,181,560 of record CP040678.1, on the reverse strand, counting down.
CGAGGAACCGGGCTACGTCGACCACCCGCTGCTGACGCCGAACTTCATCGAGCGTCGCCTCTATCAGATCAAACTCGCCGGCACCGCCGCCGAGGACCACACGCTCGTCTGCCTGCCGACTGGCCTCGGGAAGACGACGGTCAGTCTGCTCGTGACCGCCCGACGGCTCGACGAGGTCGGCGGAAAGTCGCTGTTTCTCGCGCCGACGAAGCCGCTCGTCCAGCAACACGCCGACTTCTACCGCGACGCGCTCACGATCCCCGACGAGGAGATAGCGATGTTCACCGGCGAAGTCAGGCCCGACGACCGCGCCGAACTGTGGGAGGACGCGAGTGTGGTCATCGCCACGCCGCAGGTCGTCGAAAACGACCTGGTCGGCAACCGAGTCAGCCTCGCTGACGTGACCCACTGCACGTTCGACGAGTGCCACCGTGCGACGGGCGACTACGCCTACAACTACATCGCCGAGCGCTACCACGCCGACGCCGACGACCCGCTCGTCACGGGGATGAGCGCCTCGCCCGGCGGGGACGAGGAGGAGATACTGACCGTCTGCGAGAACCTGGGCATCCGCGAGGTCGAGGTGATGACCGAGGACGACGCCGACGTGGGCGAGTACACCCACGAGACCGACGTCGAGTGGAAGACGATCGAACTCCCCGACACCGTCGTCGAGATACGCGACGCGTTGAACGAGGTGATCGAGGACCGACTGGAGAAGCTAAAGGAACTCGGCGTCACCAGAAAGACCAGCGCCGACCTCTCGGAGACGGACCTGAAGGGGATGCGGGCGGAGCTCCAGAAGCTCATCGACAACGACCAGTCCGAAGGGTATCAGGGGATGTCCGCACACGCCGAGATCCGGAAGCTTCGGACCGCGGTGACGTACGTCGAGACCCAGAGTGTGGAGGCGCTGCGCCGGTACTTCGAGCGCCAGCGCAACGCCGCTCGGTCCTCGGGCGCGTCGAAAGCCAGCCAGCGACTCGTCTCGGAGCCGAAAGTCCGCGAGGCGATGCGCAAGGCCGAGGAGTACGACGACCGGCACCCGAAGTTCTCCGAGACGCGGATGTTGCTGGCGGAGACGCTCGGCATCGACGACGGCGAGCGCGTCATCGTCTTCACCGAGTCCCGCGACACCGCCGAGGTGTTGACGGAGTTTCTCGGAAACCATTTCGTCACCCGGCGGTTCGTCGGACAGGGCGACAAAGAGGGTAGCGACGGAATGACCCAGACCGAACAGCAGGAGACGTTAGACGCCTTCCGGGACGGGGAGTTCGAGGTGCTGGTCTCGACCTCCGTCGCGGAGGAGGGGCTTGACGTCCCCGAGGTCGACCTCGTGCTGTTCTACGAACCCGTTCCGACGGCGATCCGCTCCATCCAGCGCAAGGGGCGGACCGGCCGGCAGGCCGAGGGGAAAGTCGTCGTTCTGATGGCGGAGGACACCCGCGACGAGGCGTATTTCTGGATCGCTCGCCGGAAGGAGTCGGAGATGGAAGACGAGTTGCGGAAGCTGAAAGGCGTCGCCGACGACTTAGAGGAGGAGTTAGACGACAGCCAACAGCGACTCGGCGATTTCGCGGAGCCGGCCGGAAGCAGTGGCGACGCAGAAGGTGTGTCCGGCGGGGAGACCGACGCCAGTGCCGCGAACGGCGGAGCGGCCGCGGCGGCGGCGAACAGCGGCGACCAGCCGGGATTACAGGATTTCGCGGGCGACGAGACGGACGAGAGCGGCGGCGACGCAACCGCCGACGCCGCAGAGGGCACCGTCGCCACCGCGAACGGCGACGAGGAGTCGCTGGAGATCGTCGTCGACCAGCGCGAACTCGACTCGAATATCGCGCGGAACCTCTCGAAGCGCGACGGCGTCGAGACGCGACTGGAAACGCTCGCCGTCGGCGACTACGTCCTTTCTGACCGTGTCGCGGTCGAGCGCAAGACGGTCAGCGACCTCCTCGACACGCTCACCGGCGGCGACGAGCGCTCCGTTTTCGAGCAGGTGGGCGACCTGACCCGACACTACTCCCGAGGCGTCCTGATCCTGGAAGGCGACGACCTCTACGGGGAGCGCAACGTCCACCCGAACGCCATCCGCGGCGCGCTGTCCAGTCTCGCGGTCGATTTCGGCGTGAGCGTCCTCCGGACCGAGGGCGAGGGCGACACCGCGGACCTGCTCGAAGTGATCGCCGGCCGCGAACAGCAGGCCGACGACCGCGAGGTGAGCGTCCACGGCGAGAAGCAGTCGAAGACGCTCGCGGAGCAACAGGAGTACGTCGTCAGTTCCATCGCCGACGTCGGTCCCGTCACGGCGCGGTCACTGCTTGAGCAGTTCGCCACCGTCGAAGCCGTGATGACCGCCCGGAAGGACGACCTCACCGAGGCCGACGGCGTCGGCGAGGTGACAGCGGAGCGGATCCGGGAAGTCGTGGGGAGCGAGTACGCCGGGTAGGATCAGTACGGCAGTGTGTCGAGCGCTTCGGCGGCCTCCCGCGCGGCGGCGAGACACTCCCGCGCCCGTCGCGGGTCGTCAGTCTCGGCCGCCTTCCGCGAGAACTTCGTGAGCGTCGCGCGGAGGGCTTCTTGGGCGGCGGCCACATCACCGGATTCCGGCGCGGCCTCCGAAGGGCCCTCGGCGGGCGTCGGACCGGCACCGTGACCCGGTGCGTTCGCCGGAGCAGACGCGAACGACGACTTCGGATCCGCGGGGCGAGACACGTCAGCCTGCGGCGCTGCCTCGTTCGCCGTCGTTCCGGCCGCGGCATCGGTATCATCGGCCTCCACCGCTCGTTCGGCCGTTTCGGGCCGCTCTGCGTTCGTCGCCGAACGCTGGTTCTGTGGATTCGCCTGTGCGTTTCCGCCACCCTGAGCGCCTCCGCCGGCCGCCTGCCCCTCGGACTGGCAGGTCGGACAGAACGCCTGGCCGTCGTACCGGAAGATAGGGTCACCGCACCGGTCACAGTGGTTGTTCGTCATGGTCGCGCCCTTCAACAGGAGTTCACTCAGTTGCTGGGTGTGCTGACGGTCGGACTCTTCCTCCTCGAACTGCTCGCGGAGTTTCTCTCGCTCCGCTTCCTTGTCGAAGTCGCTCATACCTCCTAGATGGGCCGTGGGGTCGAAAAGGACTGCGAACCCAAATAGTTCGACAAACGACGAACCCGGGACCGACGAACATCGCTGAATTTCGAGGTTTCGAAGTCTTTAACGTGAATCGCGGGCGCTATTTACGTGGTATGACGAAAGTTAGTGTGGTCGGCGCGGCCGGAACGGTCGGCGCCGCCGCAGGATACAACATCGCGCTCCGTGACGTGGCCGACGAACTCGTCTTCGTCGACATCCCGGACAAAGAAGACGATACGATCGGACAGGCCGCCGACGCGAACCACGGCGTCGCGTACGACTCGAACACGACCATCCGACAGGGCGGCTACGAGGACACCGCCGGGTCCGACGTGGTCGTCATCACGGCCGGCATCCCGCGCCAGCCCGGACAGACTCGCATCGACCTCGCGGGCGACAACGCGCCGATCATGGAGGACATCGGCTCGTCGATCGCCGAACACAACGACGACTTCGTGACGATCACGACGTCGAACCCCGTCGACCTGCTGAACCGCCACCTGTACGAGACGGGCGAACGCGCACGCGAGAAGGTGATCGGCTTCGGCGGCCGCCTGGACTCCGCCCGCTTCCGCTACGTGCTGGCCGAGCGCTTCGACGCGCCCGTCCAGAACGTCGAGGCGACCATCCTGGGCGAGCACGGTGACGCTCAGGTACCCGTCTTCTCGAAGGTCCGCGTCGACGGTCGCGACCCAGAGTTCGACGACGACCAGAAAGACGAGATCCTCGGAGAACTCAAGACGAGCGCGATGAACGTCATCGAGAAGAAAGGCGCGACAGAGTGGGGCCCCGCGACGGGCGTCGGCCACATGGTCGAGGCCGTCCTCCGGGATACGGGCGAGGTGCTTCCGGCCTCCGTCAAACTGGACGGGGAGTACGGCCACGACGACGTCGCCTTCGGCGTCCCCGTCAGGATCGGCTCCGACGGCGTCGAGGAGGTCATCGACTGGGACCTGACCGCCTTCGAGCGCGAACAGCTCGGCGAGGCCGCGGACAAGTTGTCGGAGCAGTACGACGAGATCTCGTAAAGAAAGCCCTCGCGAACACCTTGGCAGGTGTTCGCTCGCCCTTTCAATGTCCTCCACAACGCCTTCGGCTCCGCCTCAGGCGTCGGTCCAGGCCCGCCAGTTTGCGCGAGCGCTGGCGGTCGCCAGCGCACGCTCTGAGTACCTGCCTTCCCCCGTCCGCTGACGTCGCTCGCTGACGCTCGCGAACGCCAGCGCGGCCGCTGGTTCGGGGGTCAGCAACTGCGAAAAGAGAGCACAGTCGTCAGCGCCCGACGTTCCAGGGATCGTCCCCAGACTCGTCGCGCTCCTCCTGTACTGCGTCAGGCACCGAGTCACCGATCAGTTCGGCCCACTCCGTGATGTGGGTCTCTGCGTTGTTCGGCATGCTCGTTCACCTACAGGGTGAAACATCATGGTCTCACATAATTCTTTTGTCATACGGGGTAAATGTCTATGTAGCTGTCTCATACGGTTGATTCGCGTTCCCAGATAGCTGATAGTTAGACCGAAAGAAGACGAGGACAGGACGATAGTAGAAGGCCACGCTCGGGTGCGCGAGTGTAACGAGTGCCCCGAGCAGACGGGGAAGGGCAGGCGCTCAGAGCGTGTCGCGGCGACCGCCGCGACCGCGCAAACTGGCGGGCCTTAGCGAGAATCGCGGAGCGATTCTGGCGGCGGACATTGAAAGGGCGCAGCGAGCGCTGCCAAGCGCTCGCAAGGGCTTTCTATGGGACGAGCTGTTCCCCGTCCTCGTCGTACACCGCAATGGCGTCGACGGGGCAGGCCCGCGCTGCGAACTTGGCGTCGAGTTCCTCGTCCTCGGGCACCTCTCGGACGACCAGGTCCTCCTCGACCTCCTCGCCGTCGACCAGGATCGCCTTGCCGGCGTCGGTGTCTTTCTCGAAACCGTCCCACTCGGCGACGCACTGGAACATACCGATGCAGGTGTCGCGGTCGAATTCGACTTTCATGCCCAAAGGTAAGCGCAGTGTCCACATAGAGATGGCGGATATACCGTCGACGGCGGCCCCCAGAGAGGCTCTGTAACGCCAACATTGATTAGTCGGCCGCGTGTCAGCACCAGTAATGCCCTCCGCGTTCTCACGTCGACAGTTCCTAGCGACGGCCGCGGCCGTCGGACTGGTCGGCAGTCCGGCCGCCGCTGACGACGGATCGTGTGTCGATCAAGACGTCGCAGACGGCGTCGTCTGGCAGCGCACCTACGGGGAAGACGAATCCCTCAAAGTGACCGACGCGGTCGCACACGGCGACGGATACGCGCTTGCCGGTATCGACCGAGACGCCGGAACGAGCGGCTGCAGTTGGCTCCGACGGGTCGACGGCGACGGCAGAGAGCAGTGGCGACGGGAGTACGGGGACGACGAGCGGCGGTCAGTGACGTCCGTCGCCGTCACCGCGGACGACGGGTTTCTACTCGCGGGGACCGCCGGCGAAGGGCGCGCCGAGCAGTTCGTAACGAAGACCGCCGCGGACGGCGGCGAGGCGTGGACGACGACAGTCGACGTGTCCGGACGCGACACGTTTGCGGCCGAACTCGATGACGGAAGCGTCGTCCTCTGCGTGGCGACGCCGTCCCCCGAACCGACGTATCCGCATCTCACGCTCCTCGACTCCGCCGGCGAAGTCAGCGAGTCTCGGACGTTCGACGACCGTGACGGACGGCAGATCCGAGCGGAGGTCGTGGCCGACGACGGCGTCGTACTCGCCGGAACGCGCGATTCCGACGAAGCCGAGGGGTGGCTCTGGCACGTCACCGTCGGTGACGGAATCGAGATCGATCGGTCGGCGGAGTTCGAACGCAAGATCATCGCCGCCGACCGGTTCGACGAAGGCGGCCTCGTCCTCGCGGGAACGAACTCGACGTGGCTCGCGCAACTCGGTCCGGAGTGGGAAGTCGAGTGGGAGCAAACGGAGTTCGAACCCGACCCGCACATCAAGGACGTGTCGTCCGTTCCCGGCGGAGTCGCCGCGTGCGGTTACCACTGGGGAGAGGGCTGCGCCAGGCCGCCGTGGGCGTTTCGGGCGAACGACGACGGGACGACGTGGCACGCGAGCGTGGACGATTCGCCGCGGCTCAAATGGGAGTCGGTGCTACCGACGAACGAGGGGGACCGCGTCGTCGTGGCGGGGAGCGACTACGACGGCGACGGATCGAGCGCAACTCTGGCACTGGTCGAAGCGCCGGAATCAAGCGGCGAGGAGTCGACCACGACTGAATCCAACCGGACGACGACGGCAGGCGGGACAACGAACACGAACGGGACGACTGCTGGACCCAACCGGACGACGGCAAGCGGGACGAGCACCGACGGGACGACAGAGGAGACTCCGACGACGGACGACACCGGAACGGCCGCCGGCGAACTCGACGGGTTCGGGATCGGGGCGGGCATCGCGGCCCTGACAGCGGCCCTCGGCTACCGCACTCAGCGGAGTCGAGACGACGACTGACCGCCCGAGACGACAGTTTAAACCGCAGGACGCCCCTACGGAGGGGTAATGAAAACAGCGGACCTGTCGGGGCTCCCGCCCGGCGTCACGGACCACCTGCAGGAACAGGGGATCGAGGAGCTCTACCCCCCGCAGGCCGAGGCCGTCGAGGCGGGCGTTACCGAGGGAGAGAACGTGGTCGCGAGCGTCCCGACCGCGAGCGGCAAGACGCTCATCGCGGAACTGGCGATGCTGTCGGCGATCCAGCGGGGCGTCTCCAAGCCACGCTCGGACGGCTCGGCAGACGAGCAGAGCGCGTCTTCCGGCGGGAAAGCGCTGTACATCGTCCCGCTCCGGGCGCTTGCGAGCGAGAAGAAAGCCGAGTTCGAGGAGTTCGAGGAGTACGGCGTCTCAGTCGGCGTTTCAACCGGCAACTACGAGAGCGACGGCGAGTGGCTGTCGACGAAAGACATCGTCGTCGCGACCAGCGAGAAAGTCGACTCGCTCGTCAGAAACGGCGCGGCGTGGATCGAGGACCTCTCCTGTGTCGTCGCCGACGAGGTGCACCTGATCGACGACGCCCAGCGCGGCCCGACGCTGGAGGTGACGCTTGCGAAACTCCGCCAGTTGAACCCGGATCTCCAGACCGTGGCGCTGTCGGCGACGGTGGGCAACGCCGACGACGTCGCGGAGTGGCTGGACGCCGAACTCGTCGACTCGACGTGGCGGCCCATCGACCTGAAGAAAGGGGTCCATTACGGGAACGCGCTCCACTTGGACGACGGCACGCAATCCGAACTGGAGGTGCGAAGCGGCGAGAAACAGACCGCCGCCGTCGTTCGGGACACTCTCGAAGACGACGGGTCGACGCTCGTGTTCGTCAACTCCCGTCGGAACGCCGAGGCCGCGGCGCGGCGACTCGCCGACACGGTCGACCCGCATCTGACCGTCGAGGAGCGCGAGGAACTCGCCGACGTGGCGGACGAGATCCGCGACGTGAGCGACACCGAGACGAGCGAAGACCTTGCGGACGCCGTCGAGGGCGGGGCTGCGTTCCACCACGCCGGACTGGCGGCCGACCACCGCTCGCTGGTCGAGGACGCCTTCCGCGACCGATTGCTGAAGGTCATCAGCGCGACGCCGACGCTCGCGGCGGGCGTGAACACGCCGAGCCGACGGGTCGTCGTCCGGGACTGGCGGCGCTACGACGGCACCGCCGGCGGCATGCAACCGCTCGACGTGCTGGAGGTCCACCAGATGATGGGTCGCGCGGGTCGGCCCGGGATGGACCCGTACGGCGAGGCGGTGCTCGTCGCCAGCAGTCACGACGAACTCGACGAACTGTTCGACCGCTACGTGTACGCGGACCCCGAGCCGGTCCGGTCGAAACTGGCCGCCGAACCGGCGCTGCGAACCCACGTCCTCGCCACCGTCGCGACGGGGTTCGCAGGATCCCGCGATGAACTGCTCTCGTTCCTGGAACGGACCCTGTACGCCTCCCAGTCCGCCGAGCCGGGCCGTCTAGAGCGCGTGACAGACGACGTACTGGAGTATCTGGAACGCAACGAGTTCGTCGACCGTGACGAGGGGAGACTGACAGCTACGGCTCTCGGCCACACCGTCTCGCGGCTCTACCTCGACCCGATGAGCGCCGCCGAGATCGTCGACGGCCTGCGCTCCGTGGAGGGGCGACCAACCGCGCTCGGCCTCTATCACCTGGTGTCGAGGACGCCGGACATGTACGAACTGTACCTGCGGTCGGGCGACCACGAGGAGTACGTGGAACTGTGCTACGAGCGCGAGGGCGAACTGCTCGGCGCGACGCCGAGCGAGTTCGAGGAGGGCCGCTTCGAGGACTGGCTCGCCGCGCTGAAGACGGCGAAGCTACTGGAGGACTGGGCCGGCGAGGTGGACGAGGACCGCATCACCGAGAAGTACGGCATCGGGCCGGGCGACATCCGCGGCAAGGTCGACACCGCGGAGTGGCTCTTGAACGCCGCCGAACAACTGGCGAACGAACTCGACGTCGGGGAGGAGACCGCCATCCGCGAGGCGCGAAAGCGCGTCCAGTACGGCGTCGGCGAGGAACTGCTCGACCTGGCGGGTGTCCGCGGCGTCGGCCGCAAGCGCGCACGTCGCCTGTACGAGGCCGGCATCGAGACGCGGTCCGAACTCCGCGAGGCCGACAAGTCGGTCGTGTTGCGCGCACTGCGCGGCCGTCGCAAGACCGCGGAGAACGTGCTCGAAAACGCCGGGCGTGAGGACCCCTCGATGGAGGGCGTCGACGAGGCGACGGGCGACGCCGTCCCGTCGACGGACGGAAGCGGAGGCGACGGGCGAGACGAACGGGAGGAATCGGCGGAATCGTCCGCCGCGAACGAGTCGGACGACGCCGGACAGGCGAGCCTGGGTGATTTCTGATGGAGTTGGTCGAAGGCCGCCTGACCGTCGACGACACCGACGCGCTGGTCGAGCGACTGGGGAAGATCGGAGACGAGCATGGTTGTGCCGTGCAGGCGTTCGACGCCCGCTACGTCGCCGGCCGGGACCATCTCGAACGGGCCGTCGAGCTCGCAGACCGCGCTATCGAACGCGGCGAGAACGTCGCTCGGAACCGTGGCGTCGAGATACTGCTGTACGCCGCCGGGCGGCGACAGATCAACCAGGCCTTCGAGATGGGCGTCAGCGAGGGCGAACAGGCGGTCGTGGTGCTGATAGACGGGGACGACGAGGCGGGCGCGACAGAGGCCGCGACCGAACAGCTCGACATCACCGAACCGACCGCCGCCGTCGAACACGCCGACGAAGAGCTACTCCGGGACTTTTTCGACGTGACCGACGCCGAACGCGACGCGACGGACGCGGATATCGGTGCTCTGGTGTGCGAACGAGTGGCGTTGTTAGAAGTCGAGAAGTAGTTTCGATAGGTCGAGTTCAGCAGTATGGGCGACTGAACGCTTTTGACGAGCGCACTCCAACGTGAGAGCATGTCCTCCCGGCTCGAAGATCCGGTCGATATCGGCGGCCTCACCGTGCCGAATCGGCTCTACCGCGCCCCGCTGTTGGAGTGTGCCGGCAACGGGCCGGATGCCGTCGACACGCTGATCGCGGAGTTAGAGCCCACCGCCGAGTCCGGCGTCGGTCTGATCTTCCAGGGCGCGACCATCGTCCGCGGGGAGGGAGGGTGTGCCGCGCCCGGGATGACGCGGGTCCACGACGACGAGTTCGTCGCGGAACTGTCCGCGCTGACCGACGCCGTCCACGACCACGGTGGCCGGATCGCGATACAACTCGAACACGGCGGCCTCCGGAGCATGGAGACGTGGCACGCGGAGTACCGCGAGGCGAATCTCGGACTGGAGCAACTCGCCGTCTCCCGTCTCCCCTGGCAGCTCCGCGCGCTCGATAGGTCGGGCTTTCTGTCGTACGACCCGCACGTGCTTTCGACCGCGGAGGTGTACGACCTCGCCGCCGACTTCGGGGCCGCCGCGGAGCGCGCCGTCAATGCGGGCTACGACATGGTCCACCTCGCCGGGGCGAACATGGGCATCCTCCAGCAGTTCCTCTCGCCGTTTTACAACCGCCGGGACGACGAGTTCGGCGGGTCACACCGGGAGCGCGTTCGCTTTCTCGAAGTCGTCCACGACGAGATCCGGGAGCGGGCGGGCGACATCCCCCTGGTGACGAAAGTGCCGGCCGAAACCGCCGCTCCGGCGCTCGTCCGACGGCATCTGAGCCTCGGAGACGGCGTTCGGATCGCCGAGTTGCTGTGCGAGATAGGGTACGACGCCGTCGTTCCGGTACAAGGGTCCGTGGTGTGGGACATGAGCATTGTCCGCGGCGAGTTTCCGGAGCGCGCGTGGTCGGACGAGCGGTTCCAGACGGGGTACGACGCGGCGTTCGGCGGACGGTTCCGCAAACGACTCGTCGCCGCGCTCAACCGACTGCAGTCGCGGCGGTACGACTTCGAACCAGGATGGAACGCGGATTTCTGCCGTCGCGTCCGCGACCGCGTCGACGTTCCGGTCCTCGCGGAAGGCGGGATCCGGGGCCGCGAGCAGATAGACCGCCTGCTGGGTGACGCCTGCGACGCGGTCGGCGTTGGCCGCCCGTTCTACGCCGAACCCCGACTCGGAGCGCGCTTGCTCGACGAACCTCCCGCCCGGACAGTCTGCGAGAGCTGCAACAACTGCACGGTGCCGCAGGTCACGGGTGCCCCGGGCGTCTGTCGAACGCCGTCAGTGCTGGCGGCGCGGGGGCGGTTAGAGAAAGCGGGTGCGTACGACCGGGAAGAGTGACGACCGACCCCACTCATCGGCGGATAGCGACGGAAGAAAGGACGAATTAGCGTCCGTATAGCCGACGATACGTTCGGTAAGAGAACAACCCGGAGTCGAACGCGGCGGTAGACCGCCATGGTACGGCGTCAGTACCGACACCCCGTTCCGCCGGCGGCCGGTCTCGGAGCCGGTACAGAGCAGGCCCGGAACGGGGTATAGTTGTACGTTACTGTTCTGTTTGGTATCTAGTAAGATGGGCGGCGCAGTAATTGACAGAAACGATTGAGAACGGTCACGGGAAGACATCCCTTACGTTCGCGTAGAAGGGTACAAACCCCCCGACGGGACTGGTACGGAGGCGTCGCAGTGGTATGTCACCGAGTAACCAGACGTTGCCCTCGGTCGGGCGATCATAGCCGGTTCATAACAAAGGGTCGGGATCGGTAACGCGAAAACAGAAGAGGGGATGGGGGCAGTCGGTCGAACCGCTGGCGCTTTTCCGTCTGGTCGGGACTGCCAGTCGCCGCCGTCATCTCCCGGATGCACACAATGTCACGCCTGAACACCCATCGAAGCGGCCGTCGCGCCGAGATAGAACCAGAGAGCACAGAGGAGGACTCCGAGTGCCCGGAGTGTGGCACCGAACGGTTCGTCCAGAGCCCCGACCGTGGGGAACTTGTCTGTGACGACTGCGGCCTCGTCGTCGACGACGAGGCGATCGATTACGGGCCGGAGTGGCGGGCGTTCAGCCACCAGGAACGGCAGGAAAAGTCTCGGGTCGGGGCACCGACGACCGAGACGATGCACGACCGCGGACTGACGACGGATATCGACTGGCGCAACACGGACGCGAAGGGGCGGTCGATCGAATCCGAGAAGCGCGGACAGTTACACAGGCTCCGGAAGTGGCAGCGCCGGATCCGCACCCGCGACGCCGGTGAGCGCAACCTGAAGCAGGCACTCTCGGAGATAGACCGCATGGCGTCCGCGCTCGGCGTCCCTCGGTTCGTCCGGGAGATATCGAGCGTGATGTATCGCCGTGCTCTGGACGAGGACCTCATCCGCGGGCGTTCCATCGAGGGCGTCGCCACCGCGACGCTGTACGCCTCCTGCCGCAAGGAAGGGATCGCCAGGAGCTTAGAGGAGATCACCGAGGTCTCCCGGGTCGACCGTCGAGAGATCGGCCGAACGTACCGGTACATCTCCCAGGAACTCGACCTCGAGATGAAACCCGTCGACCCGAAGCAGTTCATCCCGCGGTTTAGCTCGGAGCTCGACGTGAACGAGGAGGTACGGACGCGTGCAAGAGAGATAGTCGAGGAGACTGCGAAGGAAGGGCTCCACTCCGGGAAGTCCCCAACCGGGTTTGCGGCAGCCGCGATCTACACCGCCTCGCTGGAGTGCGACGAAAAACAGACCCAGCGGGAAGTGGCCGAGGTCGCGCAGGTGACGGAAGTGACTATCCGGAACCGCTACCAGGAACAGACCGACGTTTTGGAGGACGACTAGCGCTTTTCTCCCCGGCGCGCGTACGCCGGGACGGTGACGGAGCCGTTCACCCGTTTCGTCGACGGAATCGTACACGAGGACACGCAGGTTCACGACGGCTATCAGTGGAGACACCTGGATGCCGGCCAGTATCTCGTCGGTCCAAGGAGTCGTCCACCGGCGGCGCTTCCCTCACCGTCCAGACGCGGGACGAATTGCTCGCACGCGGCGCATACCACCCCACGCCGTCAGTCGCGTTCGGTGACGGCCATCGGCACCGCGCCGTCAGGTTGCGTCGTCATCTGCGGGTCGAGTTCGAGGTCGAAGTCAGCCGGCGCGTCAAGGCGGTACCGCTGACCGATAGTCGCGAGCACCAGTTTCGCCTCGAACAGCGCGAACGCCCGGCCGATGCAGGTTCGCCGGCCGCCGCCGAACGGGGCGTAGGCGAACTCGTGTCTCTCACGGTCGGACGCCTCGGTCCACCGCTCCGGTCGGAACGCGCCGGGGTCGTCGTAAAACGCCCCGTTGCGATGTACCTGTCGGACCGAGAGGTGGACTTCGCTGTCGGCCGGGATGCGGTAGCCGTCGACGTCGACTGCGTCCTCCGTCCGGCGCGGGATGGTGTGGACCGGGGGGTAGAGCCGCATCGCTTCCCGGAGGACGCTATCCGCGTAATCGAGTCGCTCGACGTCCGCAGCGGTCGGCTCGCGCCCGTCGACAACCGCGTCGAGTTCGGCGTAGAGCCGGTCGCGCACGTCCGGATGTTCCGATAGGAGATACCAGGTGTACGTCAGGGCAAGCGCCGTCGTCTCGTGACCGGCGAACGTGAACGTCACTAGCTGGTCTTTGATCGTCTCGTCAGTCGGACCCCGTCCGTCGGCGGCGTCGCGGACTGCGAGGAGCTTCGAGACGAGGTCGTCGCCCGCGCCGTCCGCCCGCTCCCGGGCCCGAACGAGACGGTCGACCTCCTCCCGGAGTCGTTGCGACGAGTTTCGGAACCGCCGCCGCGCGGGCGTAGGTACCCACGTCGGGAGCGCCCACGACGACGGCGCGAACCACGCGTTCAGTCCGTTCGCGGCGGCGTAGAGGTCCGCGTCGGCCGTCGGGTCCAGTTTGCGGCCGAACAGCGTCGCGAACAGCACTTCGAGCGTGAGGGTTTTCATCTCGCTCGCAACGTCCAGCGTCTCGCCGGGCGACCACCGTTCCGCGCGACGCTCTATCTGCTCGACCATGGTGTCTCCGTACCCTCGGATCCGGTCGGCGTAGAAGAACGGCTGCAGCTGGTCCCGCTGTCGTCGCCACCGGTCGCCCTCGGTGGAGAGCAGGCCGGAGCCGAACGCCCGCGAGAAATCCTCCGTTTTCCCGAACCGGTCGACGTCCGTCACGAGCACCTGTCTGAAGTGCTCCGGATGCGTGAGGACGTAGACGTCCGTTCCGACGACATCCATCCGGAACGCGTCGCCCGCCTCGCCGGTAGCCCGGTCGAGAAAACCGAACGGGTCGCGGGCGAACGCCACGGTGTGGCCCAGAACGGGCAGTCCAGAGGGGGTCGGAACCTCCTGGTTACTCATGGTCGGATCTCGTGCGCGGCGGTATTGAAAGCGTCACTCTCCTGGCCCCGAACGTACCGGAAGCACGCGAGGACGCCGGCGGCCAACAGGAGACCGCCGATAGATTCCGGCCACGTGTGCGCGCCGGCGAGGGGACGGGCGACGACCATTCCGACCGGGACGGCAAGCAGCGGCGAAAACCGGCGATCGAGCAGGGCCAGATAGCCCGCCGGTGCGGCGGCGTAGGCAACGTGACTCGACACGTCCCAGAACGGCGTCAGCATGAGGTGAGGGACGGTTAGACCGAGGAGTACCGCCGAAAGCGCCGGGAGTAGCGGTCCCCAGACTCGGAGCCGCCAGACCGCCCAGAGGAGAAAGAAGCCGACAGCGATGCCGAGGCTGCCGGTGAAATCCGGCCCCCACTCCGGGACGGTATCGAAGAGAACTGGACCCGCGTCGTAAACGACGTACGCGACGGCCCAGGCCGCGGCGAGCGCTCCTACCCGGACTGCGAGCCCCGGATAGTTCCTCGCTGGTGCGGCCCGCCATTCGTAGCCGATCAGCGCGAGCGTACAGAGGAGGACGAAGTACTCGGGCGCGAACACCGCGGAAAACGTCCCGGCGACAGACGACACCATGTCGGCGGGATGAACGGTGACGCCTATCGACGTTTCGGTTCGCGGAAACGTCGTTCCGCTGAGCGAGAGTATCGACCCGTCCCGCGCCGGCGACGAACCTGACGTTCATACCGAACGGGCGTCTACGTTCGGTTGATCGTATGGCCGTCTCCGCATTCGTAGACGACCGGGAGCCGCCCGCGGTCGCGGCGGCGTTACGGAGCCACGCGGACGTGGATGCCGTCGAGGTCCGCCGTCTCGCCGCCGGCGACATCGTCATCAGGAACGTCGGGTTCGAACGGAAGACGAGCGATGACTACCTGCAGTCGACGATAGGTCGCGTCGGGTCGGACCTGGAAGCGCAGGTCCGGCAGATGAACGAGACGTACGACCACGCGTACGTCCTCATCGAAGGGAACCTCCGAGAGGTCGAAAGCCGCCGGCCCGGCGTCCCGGACGCGTCGGTTCGGGGGACCGTGGCGTCGATCACCGCCCGGTTAGGAACGCCGGTGATACCGTGCGGCGACGGCGACCGACTCGCCGACGTTGCCGTTCGCCTGGCGCGCAAACACACCGAAGAGCCGTCAGCGCGCGCCCTGTCGACCGGCGCAGTGACCAGCAGAACTGAACCCGTCGCCAAGCGGATGTACGGCTGTATCGACGGCGTCGGTCCCGGGACTGCGGACGCACTGTACGAAACGTTTCCGTCGGTCGAGTCGCTGGTCGCCGCCACGGAAGAGGAGCTACTGGCAGTTGAGGGCGTCGGCCCGAAGCGCGCGGCGGCGATCTACGAAGCGTTTCGTCGAGAGGGGTGAACTAGCCGGCAGTCCGTCGCCACGTCTCGGCGAGATCTGCAAGGTAGTCGGCGTACTCCCGCACGGCCTCGGACCAGCGCTCGCCGGAACGAGTTCCCGCAGAGTTCCCGTCGCAGACCGCTCGCAGGTCGTCGAGCGTCGACGCCGAGTACGGCGACGCGTGACGCATCATCTGAAAGACGACTGATTCCGCCGGTCGGTCCGCGTCCAGATCCGGGTCGCGGACGGACTCGCGGAGTGTCTCGGGATCCATGTCGAGGTGAACGCTCGAACCGGGGATGCTCTTCGACATCTTGGGCGTGTCGTCGACCCCGTCTACGAGTCGGGAGTACAGGCCGACCACTGACCCGTCGACGCCGGCGCGTTCGCGGACGGCGTCGATGTGGCGAGCGAGGCCGACGTTGTCAGCGCCGAGAGCGAGGAGAACGCGCTCGTACTCGTCTTTCAGCAGCGGGTTGATCGAGTCTGCGGCGAGGAGGAGTCCGCACAACGCCCGGGAGAACTCGGTCGCGTCGCTTGACTCGTCAAGGTCGTCGTAGGCAGCGTCGAGCGCCTCCTCGAACTCTGTCGACCGTTCGTCCCGTCCGTCTCCCGCGTCGGGATCGTAGTCTCTCGCGAGCAGGAATCCGGTGTGCAAGACGCCGTGAGACTCGTCCTGTGAGTAGATCCGTCCGCGCTCGGGATCGAACCCCATCTCCAGCGCGAGTTTCCGATAGCGCTCGGCGCGAGCGCGGAGGATTTCGATATCGGCTTCGCCCGCGTTGTACACCACCATATCCGCGAGAACCAGTTGCACGTGGAATCCGGCACGCTGGAGGTCGACGGCAGACTGGATCTGTCCCAGCGTTCCGACGTGTGGGGCACCAGTCATCGAGAGACCCACTGAAACGCACGTTTCGGCCGGGGTCGCTCGCGCCACTGCGTCGGCGTCCTCGGTGAACGCGAAGCGGTTCCGGCCGTACGACGCTGACAGGTCACCGATCGGCACGTCGACCGCGTCGTAGCCGCGGCGTTCTCGAACCGCTTCGTAGTGCGCCTGGAGTTGCGACATGGGCCACGATATGTTCGCTGTGGATAAAATGGTAATTCGTGACTAGGTAGCATCCGTCAGGCGGATTTGCGCAGATCGACGAGGGACGATGCGCTGCCGTACTCTCGTACTCGACAGAACGACAGAACGAACCCCTTAACGCACGGATATAAGTTATAAGGGTCAGTATCACACGCTCAGGTGAAAGAGATCCGGACGATGACCACGAACGCCACACCCTCAAAGACGGGAGACAGAGCATGAACAGCGTCGATAGCGATCCGCACTGTCCGGAGTGTGGCGAACCCATCGGCCAGACGGCGACCTACTGCATGCACTGCTCGGCCGATCTGACTGCGGAACTCGAGTCCGGGGACACTAACGAGGACGGCGCGTGGGACGAAACGGGATCCCCGTCAGCGGGGACCGGGAAACGGACCGACGCCGGAGAGAGTTCCGCCTCGACCGGTAACGAACGCCCGGAGCAACTGCTGGCTCCGGACGGACTCGTGGATAATACGCTCACCGTCGTCGTCGGCATCGTCGGCGGGATTATCGTCGGCCTAGTGGGATCTATCGTGCTGGCAGTCCTGACCGGGAGCGGGTGG
The DNA here is from genome assembly GCA_005954745.1 of Halostella pelagica. Classification (GTDB taxonomy): domain Archaea; phylum Halobacteriota; class Halobacteria; order Halobacteriales; family Natronoarchaeaceae; genus Halostella; species Halostella pelagica. Next base: position 3,164,600 of record CP040678.1, on the reverse strand, counting down.
GCGCTCGCCTTCGGTTTCGTCGCGTGGCTCGGGGCCACCGCGTATCTCGTCCGTCGCCGCACAGTCCAGGGCGCTGTCGCAAAGAGCGGCTACGCGGTCGCTATCGTACTGTTGTTGGTGCCCGTGATCGCGCTCAGTCCCGGGATCACGGTCGACGGCGGCATCGAGGGACGAGGCGGCCTGCTTCTCGTGCTGTTTCTGTTCGTCGCTATCCCTGCGGGTATCTCGGCCGCGATCGGTTGGGTCGCCGCTCGGTTCGTCCCTGAAAACGCCGGCGGCAGCGAAGGCTGACGGGAGAACGCTTTCAGAAAGCAGCGTCTCGAACCCGCCGGAAAAGACGCCCTCGGTTAGGTGCCACTGCTGGAATGAGAGACGTTAGAATTTCGAGTAGTCCATCCTGGATTCGAACCAGGGTCGAAGCCCCCAGAAGGCTTCAGGATTGGCCACTACCCTAATGGACTTGACACGTTCGCCGGTTTCCGACTTTCCGACGCTTCACCCTTCAGTAACGCGTTTCCGCATTTGAGTGTTTCGAACTCGTTCGGGTCTGAAAGAGAGGACTGGTTAGTCACTCGTTCACATCGTTCCGGTACGGATCGCCTTCACCTGCGGTAGGAGTCGGGACGGGATAGCGCTCCTTCCGATGGCAGTTTGTTTCCCCGCCGTCTAAGTCACGAGAATCTCTGATTCTCGAACGACTCCTTGAGAAAGGGGACTCCGCCTCGAAAGAAGTTGAACCTCAGCGACCTACGCTCGGGCACTGGAAACACGACAGGACAAGCGATCGTCTCCACCCGTCGAACGCACGCGTATCGACACCTCTTTTTCCCGCTTCCGTCCACGTTCGCGTATGTACATCGGACGCTTCGTCGTCGTCGGTACGGACGCGGCCGCGTACCGCGTCTCCTCCCGGTCGTTTCCCAACCGCCGGATCGCAGAGCGCGAGGACGCGCTGACCGTCGGTCCGACCGAGGACGCACCGGAAACGGACAACCCGTACATCTCATACAACTGCGTGCGGACCGCGAGCGGCGCGGCGGTGCTTGGCAACGGTTCGCACGTCGACCCGATAACCGAGAAGATCGAACTCGGCTATCCCGCGCGGGACGCCCTCGCGGAGAGCCTGCTAGCGCTTGACTACGAGAAAGACGAGTACGACACGCCGCGGGTCGCCGGCGTCCTCTGCGGCGGGACGGGAGAAGACTCGTCGGACGGGGATGCCGACGGCGAGGTCGGCAAGCAGGCGTACGTCGGAATCGTCCGAAAGGACGCCCTGATCGTCGAGCGGGTCGAGGAGCCGACGCTCGTCGCGACGTACGAAACGGACAGCCCCGAGGCGTTCGACTTCGAGGCGACCGACGCCGAGACCGCCGTGCGCGAAGCGTTCGATCTTGAATTCGAACACGCGGTGTGTGCCGCCGGTGTCGCGCGGACCGACAGCGGGTTCGAGACGGCGGTCGTCAACGGCGACGAGTAGGACGGAAAGAGCGGACAACCCTCAAGGACCGCGCCCGTTTCAGTGTACTCATGCGATTGGGTGTGATCTCGGACGTGCACGGTAACAAGGTGGCGCTGGACGCGGTGCTTGAGGACATGCCGGCCGTGGACGGCCTGCTCTGTGCCGGCGATGTCGTCGGCTACAACCCCTGGCACGCCGAGTGCGTCGATGCGGTCCGGGAGCGGAACGTCCCGACGGTGATGGGGAATCACGACCGCGCAGTGGCGACCGGAACCGAGTTCCGGTTCAACAGCATGGCCGGCGCGGGCGTCGAACACGCGAGAGAGACGCTGTCGGACGACCGGATCGAGTGGCTGGCCGCGCTGCCGGACGAGCACATCGAGTGCGACGGCCGCGTGAAAATCGTCCACGGCCACCCCGACGACCCGGACCGGTACACGTATCCCGACGACTTCTCCCCGCATCTGCTGGGCGACGAGGACGCATTGATCATGGGTCACACACACGTTCAGGGCCACGAGCAGTACGAGGAGGGAATCGTGATGAACCCCGGCAGCGTCGGTCAACCGCGGGACGGCGACCCGCGGGCCGCGTATGCTGTTCTCGATCTCGACGCGCTGACGGTCGAGGAGTACCGGGTCGAGTACGACGTCGCTGAAGTGCAACGGGTAGTCGAGGAGGCCGGCCTCCCGCGGAAGATCGGATCCCGGCTGAAGAAAGGGCGGTAAGCGAACTGAATGGTCCGCACAGGGGTACGAGCGAACAGTTAACCCGTCGTGCGGAGTATACCCGATGCGATGTCTGTGACAGACATGTTCAGGGGAAGGGGAACGGATTCACGACTGTACTTCGCCATCGGCGGCCTGTCGCTGCTGAAGGCGCTCGTGGTGCGAAACGACCGGCAGCGCTTCCGTTCGGAACTCAAGGACGCGGCGATGTTTCTCGCGGTCGGGCTGTTCCTGCGGCGCGCCGAGCAGCGGCGGACCGACAAGGTGGCCGACATCGATATGATCCGACAGGAGGTAAAGCGGCGGTTCGGCGGCGGCCAGACCCAACAGAGCGGTGGTCTCCGGAGTCGGCTGGGACGGGGCCAGCAGACCCAGTCCAGGTCGCTCCCCGAGCGACTGTTCGGCCGGTGATGCCGACCTTCGACTGCGGGCGATGCAACACCACCATCGACACTCAGGAGCGGCACGCGACAGTCGAAACCGAAGTAGTCGACTCTGACGGCGAAGCGGTCGAACCGTCGTCGCAGTTTCTCTGCCTCGACTGCTACGACGACCTGCAGGCGTTTATCGACGGGACGGGCGGAGATCGGGGGTAGTGACCCGTTTCCGTGGCGTCAAACGGGCTGGAGTCGCGCCGAGAAGTGGCGTAACTCCGCCATTTCGGGTTCGTCTATCACTTCCAACCCGGATATCGCGTCCGCTCGGTCAGCGACCGCGGCGAACGTGTCGACGACGTGTTCGACGTGTTCTCGGCTGTACGTCCGACGGGGAAGCGCCAGTCGAACGAGGTCGGGCCGGTCGGTTCCGGGGAACGCGAACTCGCCGAGTTCGACGGCGCGAACGCCGCCCTCCCGATAGAGCTCACAGACCAACGCCTGCCCGGGGAACTCTTCGGTGGGGACGTGGGCGAACATCTCACCGGCGTCGACGTACACCGCGTGTCCGCCCGGCGGCCAGTACAGCGGGATGCCCGCATCGCGGAGTCGCTCGCCGAGGTCGCGGACCTGTTCGATCCGGTCTCGAACGCGAGCGAGGTCGACCGCCTCGCGGAGGCCAACGGCCATCGCCGCGAGGTCGCGACCGGCCATCCCGCCGTACGTCGGGAACCCCTCGAAGAGGATGGCGCGTTGCTTGACGCGGTCGAACAGGTCAGGGTCGCGGACGGCGACGAACCCGCCGGCGTTGACGAGCCCTTCCTTCTTGCCACTCATGACCAGCGCGTCCGCGTAGTCGAGTTGCTCGCGGGCGATGGACGCCACCGACGCCTCCTCGTAGCCTGGCTCGCGTTCGCGGACGAAGTACGCGTTCTCCGCGAAGCGGCAGGCGTCTATCACGAACGTCGCGTCTATCTCGTCGGCGAACTCGCGGACGTTTCGGGTGTTCGCCACGCTGACCGGCTGTCCGGCCGCCGAGTTGTTAGTTATCGTCAGGACGACAACGGGAACGTTCTCGGCCCCGACCCGTTCGACGTGTTCCCGGGCGCGGTCGACCGAGAAGTTGCCTTTGAAGGGAGCGTCGGCGTCAGCGTCGAAGGCGATCTCAGCAGGGCAGTCCGCGGCTTCCGCGCCCTGATTGGCGACGTGGGCGCGAGTCGTGTCGAAGTGAGTGTTGTTGAGCACGACGTCGCCGTCGTCGACCAGTGCGCCGTAGAGGAGGTTCTCCGCGCCGCGTCCCTGGTGAGCGGGGACGACCCGCTCGAACCCCATCACGTCCTCGACGGCGGACTCCAGTTCGGCGAAACTCTCGCTGCCGGCGTAGGCCTCGTCGCCGCGGAGGAGGGCGGCCCACTGCTCGTCGCTCATCGCACCGGTGCCGCTGTCGGTCAACAGGTCGACGTACACGTCGTCAGCGTTCAGGTTAAACACGTTGTAGCCCGCTTCGTCCAGATTAGCCTCGCGTGCCTCGCGGTCGGGTAGTTCGATCCGTTCGACCACTTTGGTCTTGTGCGCTTTCACGGCGCATACAAGGGAGTGCCTGCTGTTCAAACTAGCTGCGAGTATCTGGGTGACGGCAGACAGATTCGCCGGCGGGCGGTAGGTACACCGACTCCGCTGGACAGACGTATTCACTGGTGGCGAATGGTGACCGTTAGCGGTCCGTTCGGGGATCAGAAGCCGATATGCGATGTCGAATCGGGACCGTCGTCATCGTCGTCGATACCGCCCTCGTGTTCGAAGGCGACGTCGTCGTCAGTCAGATAGATGTCGCCGTGGGTGACAGTCACGTCGACGCCGGGAAGCGTCGTGTCTGCGGCGTCGCCGTTGTCGCAGTAGCCCGAACACGAGTCGAACATCGACCCGTGTTTCGGACAGATGATCTGGCCGTCCCGCATCGCCGCGCCGAATCCGCGGTCAAGTCGCTGAGCCTCGTGAGTGCAGCGGTTGATCCACGCCTCGACGTCGTCCCCCTCCTCGTCATCGCAGGGGACGAGGATGGCTTCGTCGAGTTCACCGTACTCGTCGCGAATGGTGAACAGCCAGGACCCCTCCTCCCGGACGGTGTCCACCGTCGTCAGTCGGTCAGCCATAGTAGCCGTGACAGAACCGAGCGTGAAAAACATCGCGGCAGTCGGCCGTACGTCCCCGCCGCGTCAGGTGCGGCGAGTCGTCGGTACTGCACTCCGTGTACCGTAGAGTCCCGACTCGTGGGGGTAGTGTACTCGAAAAATGTCGTTTACAGTGATCGTCGTGAAACGATAGTCCGCGTTTACTCGCGAACGACGTTCGTCGCGCGAGGGCCCTTGGGGGCCTCTTCGATGTCGAACTCGATGTCCGTGCCTTCTTCGAGGTCTGCACCGCCAACGTCCTCCATGTGGAAGAAAACGTCGTCGTCCGCATCCTCAGTCTCGATAAATCCGTAGCCGCCAGTGTTGTTGAAGAAATCAACAGTTCCGTTTGCCATTGCAAATATACGTAGTGCTCATACATGGATAACACTTCCGAGGGTCGCGCTACCACGGCAGGGTGCTACGGATCGTTTTCCGAGTTCTCGTCCGTGTAGGTGACTATCAGTGTTCCCGTAGAATCGGCGTCGATCTGTTCGTGCAGGGACCTGAACTCCTCGACCATCTCGTTCATTCCCCGCTTGCCGTCTCCGACTTCCAGGTCCTCCTCCCGAAATCGGTTGTGTAACTCGTCGAGCGCCCTGGACACGATCCGCGCGTCAGACGCCGATTCGATCTCGAACGTCGCGGTGTGTTCAACCATAGCACGGATACTCGCCGCGCGGATAAAACTCCTGTCGAGCGTTCCAGCGACCGTCTGGTCCGAAGGATGGTTACGCCCGGACGAACCAGCGGCCGTGCTCGCGTCTCGTCGGGAGCACACGGGGGAAGGCAGGCACTCGGAGCGTATCGCCACTACCGTGGCGACTCGCGCAAACTGGCGGACCTGAAACGATCGCCTGCGGCGCTCGTTGGCGTCTTCGCGAACAGAGCGAGTGACGGCTCGAAGGGGCGAAGCGTCCTCCGGCGGACATTGAAAGGGCGCAACGAGCGCTGTCAAGCGCTCGCAAGGGCGTTCCTTAGAACCGCCGTTGCATGATCTCCAGCGCGTCCTCGCGGTCCTCCCAGTCGACGAAGAGGGCGACCGAGGTAGCGCTCGTGATCAGGTCGTACAGGTTGATGCCGGCGTCGGCCATCGGGTCGACGATAGCCTTGATGATGCCGGAGCGATTGGGGAGTTGGCCGCCGGTGACGCGGATGGCGGCGAGACCGCTCTCGACGGTGACGCTGGAGAGCGGTTCCTGGTCGACGACCTCGCGGTGAAGGACGGTTTCGGCCCGCTCGGCGGCGGTCTCGTCGACGTAGAACGTGACCGAGTCCATGCCGCTTGCGATGGCGTCGACGTTGACGTCGGCCTCGCCGAGCGCCGCCGTGAGTTCCTGAAGGATGCCGGAGCTGTTGCGGATGGCCCGGCCGGCGACCGTGAGGCAGGCGAGCGACTCCTCGCGCATGTCGACGAGGCTGTTGAACTCCCCTTCGACCTGGGTGCCGCCTGTGAGCAGGTCGCCGTGCTGGTAGTGGACGACGCGTACGTCCATGTTGCTCGACTTGTACGAGAGCGCGCTGGGGGCGACGACCTCGGCCCCCCGGAACGAGAGGTTTCGGAGTTCGTCGACCGTGATCTTGCCCACGTTGCGCGCGCCCTCGACGACGCGGGGGTCGCCGGTCATGACGCCCTCGACGTCGGTGACGATGACGACTTCGTCGGCGTTCATGTACTTGCCGAGCATGACGGCCGTGGTGTCGCTGCCGCCGCGGCCGAGCGTGGTGACGTTGCCGTCGTGGTCCTGGGCGAGGAACCCGGTGATCACTGGAACGACGCCGTCTAACTGCTCAGCGAGCGCTGCGGCGCGACGCTTCGTCTCCTCGACGTCGACCTCGCCCGCCGCGTCGGTGATCACCGGCCACTGCTCGCTGCCGGGTTCGAGGAAGATGGCCTCGATGTCGCGAGCGGCGAGTGCGGCCTTGAGCATCCGCACGCTGGTCCGTTCGCCCATGCTAACGATCTGAGCGCGGTCGGCGTCGTCCGTCTCGAATGTGATCTCGTCGAGAAGTTCGTCGGTGGTCGACCCCATAGCGCTCGCGACGACGGCTATCTCGTGACCCGCCTCGACGGCGGTGGCGATGGAGTCCGCGGCGCGGTTGACGCGGTCGCCGCTGCCCAGGCTGGTTCCGCCGAACTTCGCGACTACGCGCATCCGATCACCCGTGGATTCGGACTAACTGCGATCATGGAATACCGTTGCCGTACCGCGCTGATAACTGTGTCCATCTCCGGTAATTTTGGGGGAGAAACGGTGTCCACTTGTGAGCGTTCCCGCTCGGGACCCGTGCCGGGTCGAGTCGTCGGGCCGTCCGACTGGAGCCCACGGTGCGACCGGATGCTACTCGTTGGAAGAGTCGATATCCGACTCGGCGTCAGCGCCGGGCGCGTCCGCACTGGGAGGGTCCGGAGGGGACGCGCCGCGGTCCGCCTCTTGAACCCCGGAAGACCTCTCGGAGTCGGAGTCCCGGACCGGGTCAGTCATCCCGTTCGAGGACTCTCTGGGCCCCTGGTCAGTCGCGGCCATCTCCTCGGTCGGGTCGAACGTGACGAGACCGGTACCGTTCGTGAACTCGTAGGTCGCCCACTCCGAGATGGTGAGCACGCTGTTCATCTTTCGGACCCGGATCCGCCGAAGCAGCGTGTCGTCGACGATCTCGCCGTTGAGTTCCATGTCCACGATCCCGTCCGCGATGTACTCCAGGTCGTGCGGGAACGACTCCGCCTGTCCGGAGAAGGTCGCTCCGGCGAAGACGGGGACGAATCGACCCTTGCAAACATCGGCGCGGATATCTTTGACGAAGTTGTACGCCTGGACCGGTTGGACGAGCGTTCCGAGTTCGGTCAGCGAATCGATCAGGACGATGCCTTCCTCGACCATCGACTCGGTTTCGAGGCAGTTGTCGAGTTTGTTCTCCAGTTCGGCCATGTCGCTCGGGTCACGGACCGACTTCGTCGCAGGGGCGGTAACGTTGGAGAGGTGTTGGTTCCACTGGCTCATCCGGTCGAGCATGCGGTTGCGGTCCTCCACGCGGTAGGTGAAACAGTCGAGTATCCGTAGTTGACCTCGTTCGAGAAAGGGAAGGACGTTCCAATCAAGCATGAGAAACGTTTCGACGACCGAAATCGGCGGTTCCTGAAAGGTCACGAAGACCGCAGATTCGCCGCGTTGCAGGGTTCGCCAGACGAGTTCGGCGTAGAGCGCCCCGGGACGAGTACCTGGCTGGCCCGAGAGGAGAACGAGAGAGTTACGCGGGAGACCCTCGGGAAGCGCGGTGTCGAGAGCTGAGACGCCCGTCGCGAAGCACCTGTGTCCGTGGTATTCGGTGAACACGCGATCGGACGACTGCAACGCGTCCCGGCAGGCGGTCGAGCAGAATTCGTACGTCGTCCCTTCGTAGGCGAGTTCGATCGGAGGTGTCGGATACGGAAGCCGACAGAAGTCACAACGGTCCGTCCCGTCGGGGCGTTCCGGCATACCCCGTGGATTGTGGCCGACGGGATGAAAGTGTGCCGCCCGTCACCACCGCTCGCACGCCACGGTTTTTTCTGTGTGGGGCGATACCATGGAGGTGATGCGTATACGGGACGCCGTGGAGGCGGACGCGGACGACCTCGCCGGGATCGCGGACTCTCCCACCGACGTAATGCGGAACCTCGTACACGACCGCACGGTCCGCGTCGCCGAATCAGAGGAAGAAGAGACCGATCCGAACGCCGACGCAGACGAAGGGGGGCCGGATCTGCTCGGGTTCGTGAGCTTCGACGCGCGCGAAGACTGCGTCCACGTCACACAACTGGACGGCACTGAAGATGCCTGCGAGCGACTGCTCGGAGAGCCTGTTCGCTTCGCCGAACAGGAAGATATGTCGGTCGAACTGATCGCACCCGAAACCGTCCCGCACGTCGCCGCCGCCGCGCGGAACATCGGGTTCGACGAACGCGGGGCCGGCCCCCGATTCGAGGGAACACCGACGGTGAAATACCGTCTGGAACCGTAGCAAGGGATGGGAGGTTGTCGTCCGCACGCTCGGTTAGCCGTTCGTCCGTCTCGAGCGTATCATCGAACGACCGCGACGATGACTCACGTCTCTCTCCCGCCCGAGTAGCGCCTGACCGTGTGACTCAACGCGGGTCTCGTCAGGGCCGTTGACAACGAACACGTCGACGATCCGAGATCGGACTTGCAGAGTGCGATGGATGCCGCGCGATAATAACGAACAGACGGCACGTGTTGTCGCGAGAGGGATCGCCGTACACCCGCCTCGTCCGCCCTCGCGCCGATTCGTTAGGGCACGAACTGTCTGGCCGCGGGATTTCTTATAAACCTCCGGTTAGTTACTCGGCCGAACGATGCCGCGCGAGCATCGCGTGGCGACGGAGTCGCCTCGCCAGTGAGCGGGGGAGTGACGGGGAGGGGCAGGCGCTCGGAGCGTGCGCCGCCAATCGACGGCGCTCTCGCAAACAGGCGGGCCTGGTGGACAGAAAAAGGGCGCAGTGCGCCGCGCCAGCGGTGCACAAGGACTTTTTAGTGGAACTTTCGGATCGTGGGCTCCAGCGTGTCCAGGTCGACGACCGGCGCGAACCCGGCGTCCGGATCGATGTTGACCGACTTCTGGAACTCGGTCTGGGCCTGCCAGCAGCCGCTGTTTATCGAAAGCACGTTGTGATACTTGCCGACGCCGAGCTTGTGGACGTGGCCGGTGTGGAAGATATCAGGGACGCTGTCGATTGTCAGATAATCCTTCTCCTCGGGCGCGACGCGGAGGTGGCCCCCGTACTGCGGCGCGACGTGGCGCTTCTTCAGGAGGTGATGCATCGCCTTGTGTGGCTCGTCGTAACTGGCCTTGTCTTCGGGAAGTTCCGCGATGATCTCGTCCAGCGAAACGCCGTGGTACATCAGGACGGAGACGCCCTCGATAGTGACCGTCGAGGGGTTGCCGGTGATGCGGGCGTCGTGAGCGCTCATGATCTCGCGGAGCTCCTCGTCGAAGGCGGGTTGCGGTTCCGCGAGGCGGACGGCGTCGTGGTTGCCGGGGATCATGACGATCTCGATGTCGCCCGGCACCTCCTTGAGATGCTCCGAGAAGCGTTCGTACTGCTCGTAGATGTCGACGATGTCGAGTTCCTCGTCCTGGTCCGGATAGACGCCGACGCCCTCGACCATGTCGCCGGCGATCAGCAGATACTCGATGGTTTCCGCTTCCGGGGTGTGAAGCCAGTCGGTAAAGCGGTGCCAGGCCTCCGTCATGAACTCCTGACTGCCGACGTGAACATCGCTGATGAGGGCGGCCTGAACGTGGCGGTCGGCGGTGTTCGGCGAGTACGTACGGGGAACGTCCGGGAAGTGGAGCGAGTCGACGAAGAGGATCCCGGCGTCGTCCGCTAGCGTTCCCTCCACGGCGATCACCTCGTCGCAGAGCAGTTCCTCGACCAGGCCCGCGATGTCGCGGTCTTTCATGACGAGACACGGAAACGTGCCCGTCGTGTCTTCGAGTTCGACTAGCCAGTGTCCGCTCGCAGTCGAGCGAATGTCGCTTATCATCCCGACTATCGCGGCTTCGCTCCCGCCGGGCATTGACTGAATCGCTTCGGCGGGGCGGTGATTCACGCGAGTCCGGAGTTTCTCTCCGAGGCGGTCGTACCGGTCGCGGAACACGGTAACGAAATCCTCGTATTCGCCCGTTCCGGTGCTCCTGCCGGTGATGTCGTTTCCGATCTCGATAGACCGAACCGATTGGTCGGCGGAACGGCCCGTCGATCCCTCCGTTTCGCCTGGAGAGTTATTAGAAGGAGACTGTCGTCCGTCGTCGGGTGTTGCAGTCGAAGCAGAGGGGTCCCGGTTCGGGCGGTCGGAGCCGGCCGTCTCGGAGGAGGCCGCGGCGTCGGTCGCGTCAGTCGTGTCCTCCGCCGGCGGTGCATCCACAGCGCCGGCCCGGGTCGACGCCGATTCGCTCATCGTAGCGGGATCCCCCCCGGCGTCAGCGTCGAGTACGTCTCGGACGTGTTCGACCGAGAGAGTCAGCGCGCCCTCCGGCGCTTCGTCGACGGCGCGTTCGAGCGCGCGGGCGGGGTCGTCGGCCGAGGCGATGAGCGTCACGGCCTCGCGGTCAGCGTTGTACCCCCTGCTCGTGAGTTCGCGGACGATGCGAGCGGGGGCCTCCAGTGGCACACACCACTAATCCCGGGGAGAGTGCAAAAACGTAGCGGAACGGAACTTCCGGTTCGATTGACACCCGCGTCGGGTTCGTCGACCACCCATAACAGAAGGTTGATTTTGCGGAGGGGAGTATGCGGTGACGATGACTGACTCCGGAGACGGTGACACACCGGACCGTACCCCCCAAGAAGACGATCCGTCGGGGGAAGACGGATCCACAGCGGTGGGTTCGGACCGGGCACCGCCCAGTAAAGCGGATTCTCACGGGAGTGACCGTGCCGACGCGGACCAAACGGCAGAGCCGTCAGCCGCTCCGGGCTACACTGCCGGCGACGACGAGGACGAGAGGGCAAGCGAGAATCCGGTCACCTGGTTCCTCACGAGCGACAACGAGGGCGTCGCCGCTCTCCGAGACCTGCTGAGTACGATGGCTATCGTCGCGCTGGTCGGCTTGCTCCTGTTCGCCGTCAGCGGCATCTGGCCGCCACTGGTCGCAGTAGAAAGCGGGAGCATGGAACCCCACATGGAGAAAAACGACCTCGTGTTCATCGTCGATGAAGACCGGTTCGCGGGGGACGGTGCCGTCCACGGCGTCGTCACGTACCAGCGGGGAATCGAGACCGACGAGCGGAGTTTCGGGAGTTACGGCGACGTGATCGTCTTCAAACCGAACGGAGACGAGGGAATTCCGATAATCCACCGCGCCCGCTTCTACGTCGAGAAGGGCGAGTACTGGGTCAGCGATGCGAACGAGTCGCACATCAGAGGCGACACCTGCGAGGAGGTGCGGAACTGCCCCGCGCCACACGACGGGTTCATCACGAAAGGCGACGATACGCCGTACTACGACCAGGTTGCCGGCCGAACCACCGTCGTCAAACCGAAGTGGATCGAGGGCCGTGCAGAAGTTCGAATCCCGTGGTTAGGCTGGATTCGCCTGCAGTTCGCTAAGCTGTAACCTCCCGTTCGGACGCCGTATGGGGCTTCTCTGTCGAATCTCCACTAGAAACGAGGGGGTTCAGATATGCGAATGTTCCACAGAAACATCGCCTGGAGGGAAGTTCCGGACACAAAACGGTGCTGTCGGGCCGGCCGCGCTCGGGCGCGCGAACGAACGTGAGCGCCCCGAGCGGACGGGGAAAGGCAGGTACTCCGAGCGTGCGCCGGCAACCGCCGGCGTCTTCGCGAGCGGAGCGAGTGACGGCTCGGGAGATCGTTGCTCTCTCGGTGCTCGCGCAGACTGGCGGCCTGGAACGAGCGCCGTCGGCGCTCGTTGGAACGCATAAAATGGGCGTAGTGTGCCGCGCCAGTGGCGCACAAGGGCTTTTCAGTTGTCGAACCGAGCCTGCACGAACGGCTGAACATCTTCGATATCTCCTAGTCGGGAGTCCGATAGGAGGACGGCTTCCGTCTCTTCGATAGGGACCGAGAGGCTGATCTCCTTGGTACGGCCGTAGCGACCCTTGCTGACGACTACCGCGTTGACGATGCCCAGCATATCCAGTTCGCTGATGAGGTCCGTTACGCGACGTTGAGTGAGGACGTCCGCGTCTATCTCCTCGCAGAGGCGCTTGTAGATGTTGTACACCTCGCCGGTGTTGACGTTGTGGACGCCGTTCTTTTCGAGAAGGATGATAGAGAAGAGGACGATCTTCGACTGCGTCGGGAGTGTCCGTACTACTTCGACCACTCTGTCGAGTTCGATCTTGTCCTGAGCCTGCCGGACGTGGTCCTCGTCGACGAGTTCCGACTGGTCGCGTTCGGCGAGTTCGCCCGCGGTGCGAAGCAGGTCAAGGGCGCGACGAGCGTCGCCGTGTTCCTGCGCGGCGAACGCGGCACAGAGCGGGATCACGTCGTCAGTCAACGCGTCTGCCTTGAACGCGACGTCGGAGCGGTGCTGGAGAATGTCCCGTAGCTGGTTCGCGTCGTACGGCGGGAAAACTATTTCCTCCTCGCCGAGGCTGGACTTGACGCGCGGGTCGAGGAAGTCAGTGAACTTCAGGTCGTTCGAGATCCCCATGATCGATACCCGCGAGTTCGCGAGCTCCGAGTTCATCCGCGAGAGGTTGTAGAGGGTATCGTCGCCGGACTTCTCGACGAGCTTGTCGATCTCGTCGAGCATGATGACCACTACGCGCTCGTGGTAGTCGACCGCGTCGAAGAAGACGCTGTACACGCGGTCGGTTGGCCAGCCGGTCATCGGGACCGTCTCGAACTCCGCCTTGTCCGCCTCTAGTTCCGCGATGCGGTCGTCGACGGCGTCTATCGAATCGAAGTCGGCGTCGTCGAAGGCGGACGTGTCTTCGAGCGCCGACTCGCGGAGTTCGCGAAGGTCCGCGAGCCACTCGTCGATGAGTCGCTCGTTCTCCTCGATGAACTTGTTCGCCAACTGCGCGAGTACGCGGTACTGCGTGTCCGTCACTTCGCAGTTGATGTACTCGACATCGCACGGCACCCGGTATTTCTGCGAGGTACTTTCGAGTTCCTGACTGACGAACTTGGCGCTGGCGGTCTTTCCGGTTCCGGTCTTCCCGTAGATGAGGATGTTCGACGGCGTCTCACCACGGAGTGCGGCGACGAGGATCGTCGCCATCTTGTTTATCTGCTCTTTCCGGTGCGGGAGTTCGTGCGGCGTGTACGACGGCCGCAACACCTCCTTGTTCTCGAATATCGGTTCCCCGGAGAGGAGGTCGTCGAACAGCCCCTGGTTCTCCTCCTCCTCGTCCTCTAGAACGACATCGTCTAGGTCGACGTCGAAGTCCTGCGACGAGTCTATATCGACGCTCGCCGAATCGCTCGGTCCCGGTTCCTCGTTGGACATCTGTGTAGTTCAGTCACCCCTTCGTTTCATCTGGAGACCGCCCCGCGGAGAGAGAACGAATCCGACGTGATAGCCTCAGATGCCGGATCCACCGTCCAAATGTACCCACGGTCCGTCCAGTTGATGCAAACGAAGGGAAGGTAGACCAGGGTCTTAAAATCTTCCCTCTCGTTGACGAACCCGAAACAGGTGACTCGATCATGCCGGTAGAGAGCTTATAAAGCACGTTTTCGGGTTTTCAGTGAGCCAAACGAGTGACGGCCAATAGACCTGTCTGAGTGGAAGGAAGAAGAAGAAGCGCCGTATTTGGCTGTAGCGACGATCACGAGAAGGTAATCCAGCAGTGGCCGGATGACGTTTAGCCGAACTGAAGTATCCGTACCGTCGACGGGAAACGTCGGCCTACGATCGAAACGAACCGTTACCGACACCCGACTTTCAGGATACTAGTTTCGGGACGATAAAACCGGGCAAGAGAACGGAGATCGAGACGCCCGAATCACACCCCCCACCCCTTCGTTTCAAGTGGAACTAACTAACAGACCATCCCCGGGGAGTCACTCAACCGGAGTCGATTCGGTTGTTCCCCGTGGCGGGCCGGACCGCCGACCGAATTGGTAACGGTTTGTGATGGATCCTTTCATCCATAACACCGTCAATAAAACGCTATTTACCCATTACGGATACTGTTATTGTTGTAGTGTAATAAAAACAGCGCTACTAGACAGGGGATTCTCCCCCCCCACCCCGGCCTTTCTCCGTTCCACCCGAAACGAAGGGGTGGGGGAGGTACCCCCTACCGTTTCGGGTCCAACCGGGGCATTGACATCCCCTCTCACTCTATAGACTACCTCACGTCTGACCGGTGCCCTAGTTAATAACCGGTAAAACCACCTGACAGCGACGGGGATTCTGATTCAGTCTCACTCTCCACCCCTCCGTTTCAGGTGGAAGTCGAACCACAGTTCTCCCTACCGCCGCGACCCTCCCGCCGCGTTGTCCGACTGATAGGACCGATACGTGACAGAACGATCAGATGAACCGTTGACAATTAGCCGAGATATTGTACTAGAACCGCATGACTGCGTGGCGATTGGACACGAAAAACACCCCTATCCAAGCGGATACATGTCTGACATAGGCTTAAGTGAGTCCGGTGTTGCTAGGTGGACAAGCACCTACGGGTGCGTGAGGTCAGGATGGGACTGATAAACGGACTCAAAGCAAGCATCTCACGGGCGAGAGATCGTCTGTTTGCGGACGACGAACAGAAACGTATCGGAATTTACGGACCGCCGAACGCCGGGAAGACTACCCTCGCCAACCGCATCGCGCGGGACTGGACGGGCGACGCAGTCGGCCCGGAAAGCCACATTCCACACGAAACACGACGCGCGCGACGGAAGGAAGACGTCGAAATCAAGCGCAACGGGAAATCGGTGACTATCGACATCGTCGACACGCCGGGCGTGACGACGAAAGTCGACTACGAGGAGTTCACCGAGTTCGACATGGAGAAAGAGGACGCCGTTCGGCGGTCCCGCGAGGCCACCGAAGGCGTCGCGGAGGCGATGCACTGGCTCCGCGAGGACGTAGACGGCGTCATCTACGTCCTCGATTCGACGGAGGACCCGTTCACGCAGGTGAACACGATGCTCATCGGCATCATCGAGAGCCGTGACCTGCCGGTGCTCATCTTCGCGAACAAGATCGACCTGGACGACTCGACTCAGCAACGCATCCGCAACGCGTTCCCCCAGCACGAGACGGTTCCCCTCTCGGCGCTGGAGGGCGACAACATGGACGAGGTCTACGACAAGATCGCGGAGTACTTCGGGTAACACTATGCCAGAAACAAAAGACCCGGACGACGACGGCGTTCAGATAGACCTCATCAGCGGCGAGCGGATGTCCGGCATGACGAGCATGGAGAAGATCCGGATGATCCTGGATGGCGTTCACGAGGGTAACATCGTCATTCTGGAGGAAGGACTCTCTCCCGACGAGGAAAGTCGACTGATCGAGGTGACGATGACCGAGATCAGTCCGGACGGGTTCAACGGGATCGAAATAGAGACGTACCCGCGCGCGAAGACGAACGATTCGAGCTTCCTCGACCGACTGATGGGCAAGGAGTCAGCGAACAAACTGACCGTCATCGGCCCGGCGAATCAGATCGAGACGCTCCACAAGGACGAGACGCTCATCAGCGCGCTCGTCTCTCGCCGATAATGCCCCACCAGTGTACGAACTGCGGCCGGACGTTCGCCGACGGCTCCAAGGAGATGCTGTCCGGCTGTCCGGACTGCGGCGGAAACAAGTTCCAGTTCGACCCCGGCGGTTCGCGGCCTGCGGGTGAGGCTACCGGTGACGCCGACGAGCGAACCCAGACCGATGCGGATGATACCGGCCGGAGTAGCGGGGCCACGACCGCGAAGGCTGGATCCGCAGCGACGGGGGACACAACCGAGGCGAGTGACGACCGGGACTCTGGTGCGACCGGTCGAGTCGGTCGCGCACGCGAAACGGTGCAGGAGTGGGTCGGAACCGACTCGTCGGAAGCGAGCGCGGACGCGTCCGCTACGTCGGGGTCAGACGGCGGGAGAGGCGACGGTCGGAACGATGCAGAGCGTCGTTCAGCGAACCCTCGTTCGACGCCGTCTCAGGAGGATTCCGCCCAGTCGAACGCGCGAACCGATGTCGTGACGCGCGACGAGCTTCCGGACGATCCGCCGGACTCGGCGGATGACTCCCCTGCAGCTGGCGAGGACGCGCAGGTCGCGGAAGTGCCGGACGGCGATCAGCCGGACCTCTCCGAACTCCGCGAGGAACTCAACAATCAGTTCGAGAGCATCAAAATCGTCAGCCCCGGTCACTACGAACTCAACCTGATGGAACTGTACGACCGCGACGAGTACATCATCTCCCTAAAGGAAGACGGTCGGTACGTCATCGAAGTGCCCGAAACCTGGCGGTCCGACGCGGAGTGATCTCACCACCCCTCTGTTTCATCTCCAAATACCGCGATTCTATAGCCGCGAGTGGCTGTATGGGTGTTTTCTGTTCTATGTGAAACAATGCCAATTGCCGAGGGAGCAGTTGGCAAGAAGTAACTCCGACGAGGGCGTATTTCGGTTCGAATGCTGGACGACGCAAAGAGCCGAGTCCGGAGTGCCCTCTTTCTGTTTCCGGCGGCACTGGCCCGAATCGGCCTCGTCGACCGGAAGAAGGGGTCGGAGGCGTTCGACCTCGCAGTCCCCGTGATGATCACCGGAGCGATGCGAACGCTCCTTCGGACGGCGGATTTCTTCATGGTGAGTCTCGCCGTCGGCGACATGGGGGTCGCGGCGCTGGAACTAGGGTTTCAGTACTACTTCGTCCCGTTCGGACTCTCGCTCGCACTGACCAGCGCCACGATAAGCATCGTCTCGCGGTTCAAAGGGGCGGGCGACGACGCGCGTGCGGACCTCGCGATCAAGCAGTCGCTGTGGCTAGCGCTTGCGGTTTCGCTTCCGCTGACGGTAGTTACCTGGGTGTACGCCGAACCGCTCATCGCTCTCCTGAACGACGACCCCCGGACGATCGAACTCGGTGCCGTCTACCTGCAGATCGTCATGCTTTCGGTCTTCTTCCGGTTCTGGAGTCTCATCGCCGCTCGCGCCCTCGCCGGTGCGGGCGACACTCGGACGCCGATGTACGTTCGCCTGGTCACCCTGCCGACGAACATCGGGTTGAACGCCGTTCTCATCTTCGGCCTCGGTCCGTTCCCCGAGTGGGGCGTCGCGGGCGCGGCGTGGGGGACCGCCGTTGCGAACACGGTCGCGGCGCTGGTCTTTTTCGCGTTGCTTCTGTCCGGCCGCTTCTCGGTCCGCTTGCGACTCGGCGGGCGGCAGTGGGACGGCGAGATACTCCGCGAACTCGTCCGTGTCGGGCTTCCGCTGGCCGGAACCCGACTCTCTCGGACGTTCGGCCGGTTCCCGTTCCTGTTCATCCTCGGAGCGCTCGGAACGCCCGTCCTCGCCGCCTACGCCATCGGCCGAAGGGTGATGCTGCTCGCGCTGATGCCCGCCTGGGGGTACGCGACGGCGTCTAGCACTCTCGTGGGCCAGAGCCTCGGCGCGGGAGACGAGGCGGAGGCGGACCAGTACGGCTGGCAAACGCTCCGGATAGCGCTGGCGACACAGTTGATCATCGCCGGCGTCATCGTCGCGCTCGCTCGCCCCATCGCGGTCGCCTTCGGCACCGAACACGTGAACCTGACTGTCGATTTTATTCGGATGTTCGGTGTCGGCGTCGCCGCGTTCAGCGTCTCTCGGACGATGCGAGGTGGACTGCGGGGCGCGGGTGACACGCGCTGGCCGCTGTACGGCACCGTCGCCGGAACCTACCTGTTCAAACTCCCTATCGCGACGCTGGCGCTTCCCGCGGGCGTCGCTGCGGTGTCTGTCGCCGGGGTCACGTTCGACCCCGGGCTCGATCTCGGTCTCGTCGCCGTCTACGCCGCTATCCTGGCGGACATGTACGTCCGCGCTGCGGTCAACACCCTCCGATTCTGGTCCGGTGCCTGGCGGCGCGTCGCCCGCGAATCGGATATCGGCGCGACGGGTGCGGACTGATAGGGACTGTTGTCATTCAGTTCGGGAGTTCGCCGGTACGGGGTGGGTGAATATCCGGGATACAGGTACAACACCCCCAATAAGGCCCTGCTCTGAACACTGATGCAACTCCAAACTCGACCGGATTGAGGTGGTTTTATGCGCTCGCGGGCATTCCCGTCGAGTATGAGCGAAGCCACGAAAGTCGTTGTCGGTACCATCGGCGTCTCCGGACTGCTGGCGGTCGTTCTCGTCATCCAGTCCTTGCTCGCCTGATGTTCGGGACCCGCGACCTCCCGTCGGACCTCGAAGCGATCCGGGAGACGCATGCGTCCGACGCCGTCGTGCTCGACTGCGCCACCGATTTCGAAACGATTCGCCCGGAACAGGCCGAAGACCTTGGGCTGTTCGTCGACGAACTAGACCCGGTGACCCACCCCGCGGCGTGGCTACCGGACGACGCGCCGCGACTGCTCGAACGCTACGCGGGAACCGATTTCACGGTCGGCATGCCGGGCGACGGGAGCGTCACCTGGACTCGCCAGACCGTCCCGCCAGCGGTTCTGGTCAAGCCGAGAGTCGAGGGGTCGCCCGAGTCGTTCGTCGATTTCCTGATCGCCGAGGCGCTCGTCCAGGTCGGGACCGGCGAACCCGAGCACTTCCTCGGGTTCTTCCGCGACTCGTACTCGGACCTCGCCGACGTCGTCCCCCTCGACCCGAACGCGACGTATCAGGTCGCCGCGGCGCTGTACGACGGCTGGATCGGCTTGCACACCCGTGAAACGTTCGCGGACTGGCCGGCCGAGCGCCCGCGTCTGGGGGAGGCCTGGCACGACGCCGGGACGCGGATCGAGGGCCGTCTCGACGACCTCCCGGGGGAAGTGGCCCGCAACGAGACGGAGTTCTCCGACGCGACGGAACTCGCCTGCGCGGCGATAAAACACGGTCTGGAACTGCCCGCGCCGTTCGCAGCGCTGGATACGAGTGCCTACAGGAGTCACGGCGTCGAGTACGCCGTCACTTGGGCGGAGAAAACCTTCGGAGAACTTTAGAAGTCAGTGGTGACGGTCCCGTCCTCGTTCAGGTCGATGACGCCGTCGAAGAGGTCGCGATACGAGTCGACGACATCGTCGCTATGGACCTCGGTGGCGAGGTGGAACAGTCCGACCGCGTCGTGGTCGTCGAGCAGAGCGAGAATCGCGCGGATGGCGTCCATGGTCGATTCTTCCCCGGCGTAGTAGGCGAGTTCGGTGATCGAGTCGAGACTCACCCGGAGCTTCCCGTCGTGACCGGCGAGGAACTCCTCGGTTTGCTGGACGATGCCGTCCAAGTCGTCCGGCGCGCCGACGTAGTGGACGTTCTCGCTGCTCCGGCGGGAGTAGCCGCGGTCTACTGAGAGGGTGTCGAGGATGACGGCGCTCTCGGCATCGACGTCGTAGTAGTCGAGTTTCTGGGTGACCTCCCGCGCCGTCGTTCGCGTGGATATGACGAGGAAACGGTCGGTGTCTTTCTTCAGAAAATCCGTGTCGATACGGTCTGTTTCGCCCGTACTGGGGTGGAGCAACAGTACGCCAGTCCCGCCCGGTACCGTGTCAGGACTGTCATCTATCGCGAGCGTGTAATCCATACCCCGTGAAGCGAGGGGGATCAACTTAAGATTGCTGGGTCCGGCCGTCGCAGGGAGCCCTTAGAACACGCTGTCGGCCGTGGCTGCGCCGACGACGCTGAATATCGCGCCGACTGAGACGGCCTTCAGCGTGGTCATCGTGACGGCGGACGTCGTCGGATCGGCGAGTATCTCCTCTTGCAGGAGAAACGTCTGCGGGGCGGTCAGTGCGAGAGCGAGCAGTAGCACTGACCCGTAAGAGACGACCATCAGCGAGAGGAACCGCACCGGGATGCCGGCGACTTCGGCCTCCTGTTCCGCATCGCGTCCGGAATCAGCCTTGTACAGCGCTCCGTACCCGATACCGGCGACGATCCCGACGGTCAACAGGGCGTGCCAGAACGTCATGTTTGCGGCGAGGACCCACACCTCCTCGGTGACGACGAACGGCCCCGCGAGCAGGAACCCACCGACGACCTGCTGTGCGGAGTCGGCGATGCGGTATCGTTTCCGACGGTCGGCCATACCCTATCTCTCGGAGCGGCGTTGATAACACTCCCGAGTCGCGGCGCGGGTCCGAACCGATTTTGTCCCCGTACCGTCTACGGATGCCCATGAGCGTCAGAGCCGAGTTCGACGAGTGGGCCGCCACCGGCCGCGACCGCGGCATGGAGAAACGACACTGGCACACCGCGAAACACGCCCTCTCGCGGATGCCGGTCGAACAGGGCGATGTCGTCCTCGACCTCGGTTGCGGCAGCGGCTACGCCGGTCGCGCGCTGCGAGACACCAACGACGCCGGCCGCGCGTACGGCCTCGACGGATCGCCGGAGATGGCGCGCAACGCCAGCGAGTACACGGATGACCCGCAGGTCGGCTACGTCGTCGGCGACTTCGGAGCGCTCCCGTTCGCGGAGAACTCCGTCGACCACGTCTGGTCGATGGAGGCGTTCTACTACGCGAGCGACCCCGACGAGACCCTCAGCGAGGTGCGCCGGATCCTCCGCCCCGGCGGGACGTTCTACTGCGCGGTGAACTACTACGAGGAGAACGTCCACTCACACGACTGGCAGGAGAAGATCGATATCGACATGACTCGCTGGTCCCGCGAGCGGTACCGCGAGGCGTTCCGCGACGCCGGTCTCTTCGTCGCCGAGCAAGACACTATTCCGGACCGCGAGATGGACATTCCGCCCGCGGAGGAGTTCCCCACGGACAACTGGGAAACCCGCGAGGACATGGTCGAACGATACCGAGAGTTCGGCACCCTGCTGACCGTCGGCGTCGCGCCCTGACCCGGTCAACTCCCAACTGAGCCCTCCGCTACAACAGGCTGTTCAGGGCGCTTTCTCGCCGGCCTCTACCGCAACGTCCAGCCAGTTCTCCTCGGGCGGAAGCGGACAGGCGAACGTCTCGCTGTACGCGCAGAAGGGGGAGTACGCGAGGTTAAAATCGAGCACTATCTCGTCGCCGTCTTCTAGTTCTCCCTCGCTCTCGAACTCCATGTACCGACCGCCTTCGTACGTCTGTTGGCCCGTCGTCTTGTCGCGGAACGGAACGAAGTACTGCTCGTCGCCCTCCTGACGGTACGCTGCGAGGTCGTGTTGTTCGCCGCGTATCTCCACGGTGAGCGTCAGTTCGCGCAAATACCGCACCTCGGTGCCGGCGGTAGTGTCCATCGTCACCGGTTCCGGGTCGTTGTGGACCGTGACGGTGGCCTCGGCGCGATAGTTCGGTTCCGGGTCGAAGTAGTCCAGGCCGTCGAACGCCTCTCGCTGCTCGGGCGGGACGGGCGACTGACGGTGTTCGGCGAAGAACTCGTCTTTCTGCTCTCGCTGGATCTCCAGTTCCCGCCGCCATGCCGTCTCGTCGAACTCGTCGGTCATACGTCGGGATTCGGGCGGGCGGCGGGTAATGGTTGCGTCTGGTCGATTGCACGGGGCGGTCTTTCAGCCTGCCCCACCGAGAAGAAACGAACTACGTGCGGATAGTTTATTTTCCTCCGTACTCGTAAAGCGGTATGGACGACCTGAACGCACAGTCGCTGTTCGAACGGCTACCGTTCGTCGAGCATCTCGGCATCGAACTGGAGTCGGTCGAGGACGGCCGCGCCGTCGCCACGCTGGACCTCGCGGAGCATCACTCCTCGGTTCCGTGGTCGACCGTCGCACACGGCGGCGTCACCTACTCGCTGGCGGACACCGTCGGCGGCGCGGCGGTGTTCTCGCTGCATCAGCAACCGAACCCGACGATAGACATGCGGATAGACTACCTCTCGCCGGCGACCGAGTCTCTACGCGCGGAGGCCGAAGTCGACAGAGACGGCGACACTACGACCGTCGTCTCCGTCGACATCACGAACGGAGCGGGCGACGCAGTCGCCGACGCGCGGGGCGTGTACAAAACCGCCGGCGGAGAGGGCCAGTCCACGTGGACAACCCGCGACGGTGACGCCGAAGACCCGACGTGAACGAGTAGGTGCCCGTCGGACACTCATCACTCCGTCGTCGGCGGTACGGCGAGAGCGCAGGGACGACCCAACGAGCAAATCGGGGTCACCGGGTCAGTGGCTTGGGGCTAACGAGTCACCGGTTCGGAGCTATCTCATCAGCGGTCTGGAGCTATCGCGTCAGTAGCTCACAGTTACCGAATCAGTGACCCCGAACCTATTCCACGGTCCGTGTGGATCGCTTTTCCGGGGGATTACGATGAGTAGCGCTTTATCACAGAACAGGAAGGAGACGCTAGCAGTACTGGCCACAGGAATCGTTCGCGAGGCACTGAAGGAAGTGTTCAAAGAGTCTCTCGAAGAGGCTCGGACGGGACGCTCGCCCGCCGAAACCGACGGTATCGTTCGGGGACTGTTGAAACAGTCGTTGCGGGAGGCGATGGAAGAATCGGAGGCGACGGAGTCGGTCTCCGCGTCTCGCGGAACCAGCCGAGATGACGGGAGTAGCGTGCTCCCCAAGTTGCTCCTCGTCGGCGCTGCGCTGGGGGTCACCTACGCGCTTCGTCGACGGTCGGAGTCGCCCGGCGAGACCCTTAGCAAGGTGACCGACAAGGCCCAGACGCTGTCCGACGAGACCGCCCAGCGGTCCGGAGAGATGGCGTACGAGACCGAATCGGCCGCCGAGAAAGCCGCGGACACGATCCAGGAAACCGGCGAGAGCGCGGCCGACAAGATCGAGCAAGGGGGCCAGGAGGCGGCCGACAAGATCGATGAGTCGGCCCAGAAGGCCGAGGACAAGGCGGAAAGCACCGGTTCGGACAGCGACCGGTCCGGATCGGACGGCGACAGTACCGGGCCGGAAAGCGATAGCACTCCGTAGACGAAAGCACCCGGTAGGCGAAACTCACACCGCGTCGGTCGCCCGGCCGTGGGGACCACCGGCCGTTTTCGGGTCCCGTCGCGACGCTCGGTCCGCTGATCGGCCGTCGAACCACGGCTTCGTGCGAAGGTTTTTCTCGGAAGCCGCGGCCAGTGTTCCGACAGTCCTATGCCCGACGCGGCAGTGATAGCGGATGATACCATGGGTGCCACCTGGCGGGACGTGTTCGGTCACGACCACCCGTACGACGACCAGAAAGACGGCATCGAAACGGCCGTCGAAACGGCGCGAGACGGTGGCTTCGTCGCGCTCGAAGGTGCCTGCGGAACGGGCAAGACGATGCTCGCTCTGACTGCAGGGATCTCGCTGGTGCGCGACCCCGACAGCGACTTCGAACGCGTGGTCGCGCTGACGAGCGTCAAACAGCAACTCCGCCAGTTCGAAGCCGACATGCGAACTATCAACTCGAACCTCCCGGACGACCACCGCTCCGTCTCGGGGCTGACGCTCGTGGGGAAAGCCGACGTCTGCCCGTACAACCGCGAGGGCGCGGGCGGCATCGACGACGAGAACGTGTACGACCGCTGCGAGGACCTTCGGGACCGCACCCGCGGCCTCACCGGCGATGGACCGACGACGGCGGAGGCGCTCACCGCCGACGCCCGGAGCCAGCAGGTCGGCCTCGCCGACTCGGGGTCGGGCGGCGCGACGTATCTCGAAACGGCCGACTCGCCGTCGCCGTATCCGGAGGGCATGCCCGAGTCCGAGGGCACCGAGTACTGCCCGTTCTACGCGCAGTACCTCGCGGACCTTCCGGAGGACGGCGACCCGGCGGAGGCCGTCCCCTTCGACTTCACCGCCGCCGGCCACCTGACGCCCGAGGACCTGGTCGCGCGCGCGGTCGAACACGGCACCTGCCCGCACTCGATGATGGGCGCGATGCTCGGGCACGCGGAGGTCGTCGTCGGGAACTACTATCACGCGTTCGACCCGACGACGACCGGATCCTTTACCGGCGCGCTGTTGGACGATTCGACGTTCGTCGTCTGCGACGAGGCGCACATGCTGGAGCCGCGCGTTCGCGACCTGGTGAGCGAGGCGGTGGGCGACAGGACGCTGCGCGACGCCGAGACGGAACTCTCCCGCGTCATCCAGCCGATCCAGTTCGACGAGGGCGACGGGCGCGACAACGCGCGAGCGGACGCCGACCTCATCCGCGGCGAACTAGAAGACAGCGACGTCACGCTCTCGGAACTGCAGTCGACCCGGGAGTTCATCAGGGACCTGAGAGACGAACTGGACCGGCGCGTGACGGCGCATCTCGAACGGGAACACCGTGGATGGAAGGCGAACCTCAACGACCTACCGGACGAGGAGATACCGTTACGAGACCCCGAAACGCCCGAGGAAGACGATATTTCGGAGTGGGCCGAGCGCGAGGGGTACGGCGGGGGCATCTGGGTGCGCGCCGAGACGGTGGGCGCGGTCGTAGCCCGGATCCTCAACGAGGCCGAGGACGAGCAGAAACAGCGCGCCGCACCGGCCGTGGGCCGCGTTCTCGGCGAGTGGTACCGAAACGGTCACACGAACTACTTCCGCGAGATCGAACTCGAGCGGACCTGGGACTCGACGGAGCCCGACGGCTCCTGGCGTCGGGCGTACAACGCCAGCCTCTCGATGCACAACTGCGTCCCCAGCGACGCCATCGGCGAGCAACTCGCGGAGTTCGGCGGCGGCGTGTTGATGAGCGCGACGCTCGAACCGCTCGACGTGTTCGCCGAGGTGACGGGGTTACGCCACATCGAACACGAGGAGGACCGCCCGGTTGTCGAGCGGACCTACGGCCTCGACTTCCCCGCGGAGAACCGCGAGAGCTTCGCGGTGGACGCGCCGAAGTTCACGTACCAGAACCGCGGGTCGCCGCCGAGTGAGCCGGGGCAAACGAGCGGGGAAGGAACCGACCAGCGGACCGCGGATGAGAGCAACCAGACGCGCCAGACCTACTCGGACGCTATCGCCGAAGTCGCGCGCTCGCCGGGCAACGTACTCGTCGGGATGCCCAACTACGCGGAGGCGGAGTGGGCGGCCGGGAGTCTGCGCGAGCGCGTCGACAAACCCGTCCTCATCGACGAGTCCAGTGGCGACGACGCCACCGAGAACCTCAAAGACGACTTCTTCGCGGGCGAGTCGAAAGTGCTCGTCACCAGTTTGCGCGGCACGCTCACGGAGGGTGTCGACTATCAGGGCGACAAACTCCGCGCCGCGGTGGTTTGTGGCGTCCCGATCATCAACACCGCCAGTCCTCGGACGCGAGCGGTACGGACGGCGTACGACCGCGAGTTCGGCGGCGGTTCCGGTGACGGAGGCTCTCGGGGGGCGTCCCGCGGCGGGTTCGAGTACGCACTGACCATCCCCGCGGTACGGAAGGCCCGTCAGGCCATCGGCCGCGTGATCCGCGGCCCGGAGGAAGTGGGCGTCCGCGTCTTCGTCGACGAGCGGTACGCCCGCGATTCGTGGGACAGCGTTCGAGAGTACCTGCCCGACGACGACGAGTTCCAGCCCGTGAGCCCCGACATGCTGTCGTTAGGGCTGGACCGATTCTGGTCGAGCGTGGAGTAGCACTCCCGCGGCAGTCCACGGCGGAGACCCCTTGATTTCATCTGGAGATCGTGATACGGTCGGGCTCCGTCGGTTCCAGGAAAGACGGCGGCCGCGAAGTCGAGGCCGGCCGCTGTGGCGGTCAGTCGTCGCACCGCCGCCGACGGATCAGCGCGAGTGCGGCGCTCCCTGCGATGGCTTCGCCGACGCCGAATCCGGGCGTACCGCTCGTCGCTGTCTCCTCAGTACTGGCGTCCCCGGGCGTCGTCCCGCCGTCGGCGGTATCGGGGGATGCTCGGTCGGTCGCCGCTTCAGTCGTTTCTTGCTCGCTCGCCATCGACGCGCTCCGCGCCTCGTTCCGACGGGGAACCGTCGCGGAGTCGAACCGATGGAGGGTCGCATCCTCTCCGTCACCACCCGCGAACAGGGCGTACGCTCCGTCGCCGAGGAGGTCACCGAAGTAGCCTCCATCGTCGTATCGGGCCTGCCACCGAACGCTGCCGTTGCGGTCGACGGTCGCGAGCCAGTAGTCGTCGACGCTGTCTTCGAGGACGAAGTTCCCGCCGACAAGGTAGCCGGCGTCGGTGGGGACGACCGACTCGGCCGCCGATGCCTGCGACGGGAACAGGTACGTCGCCCGTTCGAGCGATCCTTCACCGTCAGCCCACCCGACTGTCGGACCGGCGTCACCGTCCGTATGGCCGTCTAACGCGAGTGCGACCCCGTCGCCGTCGGTCGCCACCGACCGCACGCGGGTGAGGCCGACCCCGTCAGCATCGTCGTACGTCCGATCCCAGCGGGTATCGCCATCCGAATCGATCCGGAGGAGCAACGCAGACGACTCCCGAGACTCGCCGACGGTCCCGCCGACCACGATTTCGCCGTCGCCGACCGCGGTGACGTCCCAGAACTCCGCCGGTCGGTCTCGGTCCAGTGACCGTTCCTGTCTGACGCTCCCGTCCTCGGCGAGGCGGAGTATCCACGGGTCGGGGTCGTAGATGCCCCGGGAGCCGACGATGACGTAGTCGCCGCCGTTCGTCCGGGCAGTGCCGCCGATTCGGTAGTCCTCCTCTACCTCGTCCTTTCCGTAAGTCCACTCGACCCCGTCCTGACCGACCTTCGACACCCACGGCGTCCACGGAGCCGTGACGGCGTCCTCCAGCCCGAGATCGATGCCCGCGACCACGGCGGCCTCGGGCGTCGGCACCACTGCGTCGACGGTGCTTTGTGTCTCTCGCTCGAACGTCGTCGCCGGTCGCTTCTCGCCATCGGGACCGACCGCCAGCGTCCAGTACGCTGTCGTCTCTTGGCCGATCGATCGGCCGGCGAGCAAAACGGCGTCACCGCGCCGGGCCGCAGCGTCGGCGTACTCCACGCGGCCGGCGTCGTAGCTCGTCGTCCACATCTCTTCGTCGGCCTGCCTCGCCCTGCGGCGTCCGACTGCCGTGCCCGCGACGCCACAGACCCCGGCCGCGCCGACCGCGCCGAGAAGTCCTCTCCGTGTGAGATGCATCACGAAAACGTATCGATCAACCGACGAAAGTTCTACCGGTCGCCTTCGACGACGTGTGCCGACCGGGGGTCGAACCCAACCGTCAGCGCAGCATCGTCCGGTTCGTTCGGGAGGCGCACGACGAGATCTCGCCCGTTCCACGTCGCATGGACACGAACTGCCTCGCCTAGAAACTCGGCGTACTCCACATCGGCGGGAAGGCGGTTCGCGGGGGCGTCGAGAGTCCCCCCGTCCGCGGTGTCACCGCCGCTGCCGTCGGCCGCTCCGTCGACCACCGACAGCGCTTCGGGGCGGACGCAGAACGCGACGGACTCCCCCTCGGTAGCGTCGACGCGGGAGATCAGCAGGTCCTCGCCGTCTACCGTTACCGTCGTCGTCTCACCGGCGTGACCAGCGACCCGGCCCTCGAACACGTTGTTCTCGCCGACGAACTCAGCGACGAAGCGGGTCTCGGGGCGGCGGTACACGTCCTGTGGCGTGCCGACCTGTTCGACGCGGCCGTCGCGCATGACGGCGACGCGGTCGGACACCGCGAGCGCCTCCTCCTGGTCGTGGGTGACGTACAGCGTCGTGATCCCGAGGTCCGACTGGATCTGCTTGACCTGCTGGCGGAGTCGCTCGCGGAGGCGGGCATCCAGCGCGCTCATCGGCTCGTCGAGCAGGAGAAGTTGCGGGTTGGGTGCGAGCGCGCGAGCGAGTGCGACCCGCTGTTGCTGGCCGCCCGACAGTTCGCTGGGGTCGCGCTCGCCCGTCCCACTGAGGTCGACGAGGTCGAGGAGGTCGGCGACGCGCTCGTCGACCGACTGGCCGTCGGGCGGGTCGCGGAACCGCAGGCCGTAGGCGACGTTCTCGGCGACGCTCATGTGCGGAAAGAGCGCGTAGGACTGGAAGACGATGCCCACGTCCCGGTCCTCGGGCGGGACGCCGGTCATCTCGCGGTCGCCGAAGCGTATTTCGCCGGTCGTCGGGCTTTCGAATCCGGCGACGGCCCGGAGCGTCGTCGTCTTCCCGCAACCGGAGGGACCGACGAGGGTGAAGAACTCGCCGTCTGCGATGGTCAGACTCACGTCCGCGAGCGCCGTCGTCTCGCCGTACCGTTTCGAGACGGCGTCGACGCGCAGGTCAACCACGCTCGAACCGCCCCCCGAGTCGGTCGATGACGACGAAACTGACGCTCGTGACGACGAGCAGGACCGTTCCCATCGCGGTCGCCGGACCGAGACGGCGACCGCGGTAGCGTTCGACGGCGACTGGCATCGTGTAGCTCTGGGACCCCTCCGCGAGTATAACCGTCGAATCGAACTCGCCGACGCTGATGGCGAAGGCGAAGGCCGCGCCTGCGACGACGCCCGCGGCGACCAGAGGGAGTTCCACATCCACGAGCGCCCGGGCGCGACTCGCGCCGAGCGCGCGAGCGGACTCGACCATCGCGGGGTCGAGACGGCCCAGCAGCGGGGCGACGGAGCGGGTGACGAACGGGTACGCGGCGACGGCGTGGGCGGCGACGATAGCCGTCGCGCCGGTCACCTGGAGACGCCACCCGCCGCCGAGCGGGATGCCGAAGACGGGGCCGAGCAGGAGACCGACACCGGTGACGATGCCGCTGACGGCGATCGGTCCCATCGCGAGGGCACCGACGACGGCGCGGCCGCGGAACTTCCGGGTCGTCACGACGGCGGCGGCGACGCCCATCGGTAGGGCGACCGCGAGCGTCGCGACGCCGAACGTCAGCGAATTGCGCACCGCGGGCCACGG
Source organism: Halostella pelagica (assembly GCA_005954745.1). Taxonomy (GTDB): domain Archaea; phylum Halobacteriota; class Halobacteria; order Halobacteriales; family Natronoarchaeaceae; genus Halostella; species Halostella pelagica. The sequence goes on along the minus strand of CP040678.1, from coordinate 3,135,490 downwards.
TTTCGTCTGGACCGCGGAGCCTTCGGCCTGCCGCTGGACGAGGAACTCGTAGTACGCGAGGGTGAGACCGTCGGGGCCGGTCACGCTCGTCCACACCATGCTCAGAACGGGGCCGACGAACACGACGACGACGACGGCGGCGTAGGCGAGGACGCCGAGGCGGACGGGGGAACGGAGCGCCCCGAGCGACGGGAACAGCGGGACGCGTTGTAGCGGATTCGCCCCGCGACTCCCCGCGGCCTGGCGGGCCTCGTACCGCAGATACGCGTAGGTCAGCGCGAGCGACAGCGCGGTTTCGAGCGTCGCCAGCGCGGCGGCCTCACGGTAGTTCATGTTCCCTAATAGATTGTACACCCACACCTCGACGGTCGCCAGCCGCAGTCCGCCGAGCGCGAGGACGATAGGGAACGTCATGAACGTGAAAACGAACGTGAGGAGCGCGCCGGTCAGCACTGCGGGCAGGAGCTGCGGCGCGACGACGTCGAGGACCGCACGCCGTCGACTCGCGCCGAGACTGCGCGCCGTCTCGACGGTGCGGGCGTCGACGCTCTCCCACGCGGCGGCCGTCACCCGCGTGACCAGCGGCGCGTTGTAGAACGCGTGGGCGACGATGACGATGGAGAGCGTCCCCATCACGTCTATCGGTCCGAGTCCGACCGTAGCGAGGAGGTCGTTGACGACGCCGCGGCGACCGAACATGGCGATGAAGCCGATGGCGACCATGATCGAGGGGAGGATGAAAGGAAGGATCGTCAGCGAACGGATCGTCCGCCGGCCGGGAAACTCGAACCGGGCGAGGACGTACGCGCCCGGGAGGCCGAGGGCGACGCTCGCGACGGTCGAGAGGAGCGCCTGATAGGCAGTAAAGCCGAACAGGCCGAACGACGGCAGCCCGGCCTCCCCGGCGAGGAAGGCGGCGGCCCACGACGCGACGTTGTCGGCGTGGCGGCTGACGGCGAACGGGTCCGCGCCGACGCCGGCGAGCGCGCCCACGTAGAACGAGTCGGACAGAACCTCGGCGAAGGCGTCGAGCGAGACGGCTGGCGGGAATCCGGGGGCGATCCCAACAGCTTCCGAGAGGACGATCCCCACGGGCAGATAGAACATGACCGCGATGACGGCGGCCGTCGCCGCGGCGGCGACTCCCAGCGCGTGGCGTTCGACCCACGACACACCTCGCTCGACGGGTTTCACGGTCGTCTCTCCCGGTTCAGTTCCCGGCTATCTCGCGCGCCCAGTCGTCGACCCAGTCGTTCAGGTTGCCCTGCAACTGGTCGTAGCTGAAGATGACGGTTTCGTCGGGCACGTGAGCGTACTGGTCGAACTCCTCGTCCAGGTCGGCGTGGTCCGTCGAGGGCAACTGGACGTTGCGAACGGCGACTTCGGACTGAGCCGACTGCGAGAGCATGAAGTCCATGAACTCGAAGCCGAGCGCGGGACTGTCGCTCGCTTCGAACACGGCCATTCCCTCCGGATTGGCGTACCCCTGCCCGTTCGGGAAGGCGACCTGATGACGGCTCATGTCCTGGTCGTAGCGGTTCGCGTACACCTGGTCAGTCGAATAGGAGACGACCATCGGCCGCTCCTCCGCGCTGTAGGCGTCGTAGGAGTCGCCCCACGAACTGAAGATGCGGACGTCGTTGTCAACCAGTTCCTGCCAGTAGTCGAGGTAGCCGTCCTCGTCGAACTGGTCGACCGTCCAGAGCATGAACGCCCGGCCCGGGTCGCTAGACTGGGCGTTCTGTGCGAGCAGGGTCCCCTCGTAGGGGTCGGTCGTCAGGTCGTCGAACGTCTCCGGCTCGTCGACCTCGTTCTCGTCGTACACCAGCGAGATGTACCCGGTGTCGTAGGGGAGCGCGCGGGATTGCGGGTCGAACAGCAGGTCGTCTTTGATGGCCGACCGGTTCTCGAAGCCGTACCTGTCGGCGCTCATGAACAGCGACTCGTCGAGTTCACGGTCTGCGATAACCAGGTCGTCGACGTTCAGGCCGAGATACACGTCGGCATCGATCTCGGCGTCCCGTTGCGCTCGCTGGACGAATTCGGTGACGCTGTTTTCCGCTATCTGCCACTCTATCGTGACGCCGTCGTGCATCGATTCGAACTCCTCTTTGACCCACTCTCCGGGGCTGGAACTCGGTGCGTCGACGAACGACTCGTACGTTGCGACGGTAAGGGTCCCGTCGAAGCTCTCGGGCGTCGTCAGCGTCGACTCCTCGTCGTCGTCGTCGTCGGCCCCGTCATCGTTGTCTTGCGTGATACAACCCGCAAGCGCAGTGCTGGCCGCGCCGACGCTCGCCGTAAGAAACGTTCGCCGTCTCATTACTCGGTGGTTGTACTGGGTGTTTTTAACCCCGCCGATCCGCCATGACGGCGTCGGGAACCGATATCTGGTTCGGCGCAAAACTCAAATGGTTGATCGTTGAGGAATCGGGTATGTCGCTCGACTACGAACGGGAGTGCGATGCCTTCGAGTGGAACATCCCCGCGGACTACGCCCTCCCGTCCGTCCTGGAGGACCACGCGGAATCGTTCGGCGACCGCCTCGCGGTGAGATACCGCGACGCCGACGGGGGCGAGGCGGAGCGGACGTTCGGCGAGGTCCGCGACGACGCGAACCGCTTCGCGGCGGCGCTCGCCGACCTCGGGGTCGGCGAGGGCGACCGGGTGATGCACCTGTTCCCGCGCCACCCCGACGCGTTCGCCGTGCAGATCGGCGCGCTCGCTCGCGGCGCGATCCTGGTGCCTTGCTCGTCGATGCTCAAGCCGAACGATATCGCCTTCCGGGCGAACGACTGCCAGGCCGACACCATCGTCGTCCACGCGGACCTGACTGACATGGTCGAACCAGTGCTCGACGAAACGCCGTCGGACGCTTCGGTCCGTGATGCTTCGGACTCGGAATCCCCCACCGAGACGCCGCTTGAGACCGTGATCGTGCTGGACGACGAGGGGGACGCAAGCGGCACTGCCGACCGCGAGGGCTGGCACGCGTACGCCGACCTCGTCGACGGCCGTGACCCCGACCACGAGGGGCCGGACCTCGGCGCGTCGGACCCGATGTCGATCAACTACACCAGCGGCACGACGGGTAAGCCGAAACCGGTCCTCCACCGCCACCGCTGGCTCTACTGCTTCGAACGGATCAACGGGCCGTACTGGTGGGGGGTCGACCGCGACACCGACTTCTCGGACGAGCTACTCTGGGCGACCACCGGCACCGGGTGGGCCAAATGGTTCTGGAGCCCGGTCGGCGTCGCGCTGACGACCGGCGCTCCCCAGTTCCTCTACGAGGGCGAGTTCGACCCGGAGACGTTTCTCGACCTCATGGCCGAGGAGGAAGTCACCCGCCTCTGTGCGGTGCCGACCCAGTACCGGCTGTTCACCCAGACCGACCTCGCCGACTACGACCTCGCCCTGACGGAAGCCGTGTCGGCCGGCGAACCGCTCAACCGCGAGCCGATCCGGGCGTTCGAGGACGCCGTCGGCGTCACGCCGCGGGACGGCTACGGCCAGACAGAGACGGTCGCGCTGGTGACGAACTACCCTGGCATCGACGTAAAGCCCGGGAGCATGGGCAAACCTGCGCCCGGCGTCGGGACGACGATACTCGATGTGGCTGAGGAGACGGAGGCCGAACCGGGAGAAACCGGCGAGATCGCCGTTCCCGTCGACAGCCCCGCCATCTTCGACGGCTACTACGAACAGCCCAAACGCGACCGGGAGACGTTTCGCGTCCGCGCGAGCGAAGCGAGTGCGGGCTCGGAAGGGGATTCCTCTTCCGGTGCCGACTACTACCGCACCGGTGACCTCGCCCGGCGGGACGAGGACGGCTACTTCTTCTTCGAGGGGCGGGCCGACGACATCATCATCTCGGCGGGCTACCGCATCGGGCCCTTCGAGGTCGAGGACGCGCTGGTCGACCACGAGGCCGTCGCGGAGGCAGCGGCGGTCGCCAGCCCGCACGAGGAGCGGGGCAACGTCGTGAAGGCGTACGTCGTCCTCGCGGACGGCTACGAGGGAAGCGACGACCTGATCGACGACCTCCAATCGTACATGAAAGCTGAGACGGCCCCGTACAAATACCCGCGGCGGATCGAGTTCGTCGACGAACTCCCGAAGACATCCAGCGGAAAGATCCGGCGGATCGAACTCCGAAAGGCCGAACAGCGTCAGTTTGGGGAATAGTCGGTCGGCTGCGGCGAGCGGTTCGTCCGGGAGAAGCGTTTTTATCGGTTCCGCGTCACGATAGGTTCGTGTCCCGCAGTCGTCAACACGTCCTCTCCGGCATCGTCGTTCTCCTCGCCGTCATCGCGGCGGTCATCCTTCGCGATGTCCTGGCGACAGTGTTTTTCGCGGTCACGGTCGCCGCCGTCTCCGCCCCGCTGTACCGCCGGTTAGTCGCTTACGGACTCCCGCCGTGGTGGGCGAGCGCTGTCACGTCGTCGCTCGCGTTCGGGGCTGCAATCGCCGTGTTTGCTCCGCTCGGACTCGTTCTCTACCGGCGACGCGATCAGCTGGTCGAACTGTTTCATGCGCTCCCGCCGTCGGTCACTGTCGATGCGTTCGGCTTCCAGCAGGTCATCGTCGTCAGCGACGTTCAGGCGGCCGTCGCCGACTCGTTCGGAGATATCGCCGTCAGCCTACTCGGCACCACGTCCATCCTCGCCGTCAAGTTCGCGCTGTTTGCCTTCGTCGTGTTCGGCCTCTTGCTCGGTCAGCAGCGGGCCTATCGCGCGGTCGTTGGCACTGTTCCGGTCGAGTACCGCGACGTGGTCGAAGCGCTCCACGCCCGCGCCCGGTCCACGCTGTTTGCTATCTACGTCCTGCAGGCGGCGACGGCGGTCGGCACGTTCGCCGTCGCGGCCGTCGTGTTCACCGCACTCGGCTACTCCGGAGCGCTCACCTTCGCCGTCGTCGCTGGCGTGTTGCAGTTCCTCCCCATTGTCGGCCCGAGCGTCCTCATCGGCGTCCTCGTCGTTTACGAACTGCTCGCTGGCGACGCCGCCGCCGCCGCGCTGATAGGGGTCGCCGGTGCCGTTTTCATCGGCTATCTCCCCGACGTGTTGATCCGCTCTCGTCTCGCCCGCCGGAGCGCTAATCTCCCGAGTACCCTGTATTTCATCGGCTTCTCCGGCGGACTGCTCAGCCTCGGTCCTATCGGCATCATCGCCGGGCCGCTCGCCGTTGGGCTTCTCGTCGAGGGCGTCGAACTGCTCTCCGCTGAGACGGGCGGGTATCAGCAGTCGACGCTCTCGGAGTCGAACGGTAAGCAGTCCCGCGATGACCCGGCGCTCGACGACGAACCAGCGCCCGTCGAGGAGTCGTCGCCTGCCAGCGAACCGCCGCCGTCCTCCGGCGCGGAGTGACGGCCATGATTCGGTCTCATAGGGACTGTTGTGACTGTGTCCCGATTTCGCGGTCCCGTGTCGGCGAACTACAGCACTGACGTACAACAGTTCCTCTCAGTCGTCAGCCACGGCGGAGTCAGGGCGGAACGCTCGGCTTATCGACTTCCATTTCCCCGTCGCGAAGCGGTGGTAGTTGATCGCCGCCGGAACCGTCGTCTCAGCGACGAACGAGAGGTAGAGACCCATCAGCCCCAGCGGCGTCGTGGCCCCGAGATACGCGATGGGTATCGCGCAGCCGAACATCCCGATCGCCTGGCTGTAGAAGGGCCAGCGCGTGTCGCCGCTCGCGTCGAGCGGTCCGGCCGCGGCACCCTTTACTGCCTGCGCGAGAGTGGCGATACAGGCCGCGTACAGCAGTGCCACGGCGACGGGGACCGAGGGGTCGGAGGCGTCGCCGACGAACGAGATCACGATAGATTCGGCGAAGACCGCGACCACGACCGCTGCGACGGCGTAGGTCGCGATAGCGAACCGGATGATGTCGCGGCCGTACGCGTCGGCGAGCGCCTCGTCGTTGCTGCCGAGCGCCTGCCCGACGAGACTGGAGGACGCCAGGCCGAAGCCCCACCCCGGCGTGTTCATTATCCCCCAGATGCGCCGCGCGATGACGTACGCCGCGACGACGTTCTGTCCGAAGAGCGCGACGATTGCGAGCATGGGGAACTTGGCGGCGGTCCACACCGAGTTCCGCCCGACCACGGGGAGACCGATCGTGACGATGTCCCGCAACACGCCGACGTCTGCGTAGGTTCCACGGAAGTCGACCTGTACGCAGAGGTCCCCTCTGCCGGGAAGCCATCCGAAAGCGAGACCGCCGACGAACATCGCGGTTACGAGGACGTTCGCAAGTACCGTCCCTATGGCTGCGCCGACGACGCCCATTCCAAGACCGAAGATGAGCGCGGCGTTGGCGACGACGTTCGCCGTCGCCCCGCCCGCCCGAACTAGCATCGGCGTGTACGCGTCGTCGACGCCGATGAAGATCCGACTCCCGATCAGGTTCAGGCCGGCGAAGGGGACGCCGAAGGCGAGCACTCGGAGGTAGTCGGCCCCGAGTTCGATCGTCCGGGGGTCGTCGGTCATGACGGACACGAGTTCGGCCGGAACGAGATAGAACAGCGCGGCGACGGGCAACGTCACCGCGATAACCAGGGCGACGCTCGACCGGATGGCCTGTCCGAGTTCGTCGTACGCCTCCGCGCCGTAGCGCTGTGAGACCAGCGCGATGGTTCCGGCGGCGAACCCGCCGCCGAGTGAGAACGCGATGCCCCAGTACGCCGAGGCGAATCCGACGCCCGCGATAGCGACCGACCCGAGCGCGACGCCGACCATCGCCACGTCGACGGCGTTTTTCGACATCCTGGCGATACCGGTGACGATGCGCGGCCAGGCCAGATCCGTTGTCCGGCGCGCGCGCTCTTCGTCGATGAAACCAGCGCGGGCGAGGCCGAGACCGATCACGAGGATCAGCAGGCGGACCGGGTTCGGACTGCGTCGCATGAACGCTGCCAGGAGCCGCGCCGGGAACTTCGTCGCCAGGATCAGCAGGCGGACGGGATTCGGAATGCGTCGCACGTGGTAGTACTATTTCGATTCGAAAGTAAAGTGGTTTCCATCTCGGTCCGGTTCGGCCTGAGCGTCCGCTCTCCTCGATGTCGTACTCACACGGTAGAGCCCGTATCACTGCGAGAACCGAGAAACCGGCCGCCGTGATTACTGCGCCTGTTCCCCTGCCGCGTCGTCTCTTCACTGACGACTAGATCACCGCCACGTCACCGCCTACCAGGTCAATCCCTCGTACACGTCAAGCGCATCCGTGTCCACGTCGATCCGGCGGCCGTCGATCAGTACCGAGCGGGCCATCGCCGAGAACTCGAGCTCGTCGAACTCGGGCCAGTCGGTCGCGACCATGGCGGCGTCGGCGTCGGCCAGCGCGTCCTCGGCGGAGTCGGCGTAGCGCACGTCGGGGTATTTCTCCCGCGCGTTCTCGGTCGCGACGGGGTCGTACGCGACGACCTCCGCGCCGCGGTCCCGAAGGACACCGATGAGGTCCATCGCGCGCGACCCCCGAACGTCGTCCGTGCCGGGTTTGAACGCGACTCCAAGGACGGCGACGCGTGCGCCCTCGGGGTCGACGTGGTCCGCGAGGAGGTCGACCATCCGGCGGGGCTGCAGGTCGTTCACGTCGACGACGGCGTTCAGCAGTTCGGGTTCGTACCCCTGTTCGCGGGCGACCGCGCGGACGGCGTCGACGTCCTTCGGGAAGCACGAGCCGCCCCAGCCGAGCCCTGAGCGCAGGAACTGGTCGGAGATGCGGTCGTCGAGGCCGACGGCGTCGAACACCTCGTATGCGTCGACATCCAGTTCCTTGCAGACGTTGCCGAGTTCGTTGACCAGCGACACCTTCGACGCCAGCATCGTGTTGTTGGCGTACTTGATCATCTCGGCCTCGCGCAGGCCGGTGTCGACGACGGCCGTCTCCTCCCGGAGGTCGGCGTAGAGTTCGTGGAGGCGGTCCCGGACCCACGGCTGTTCAGTTCCGACGACGATCTTGTCGGGGTGGAGGAAGTCCTCGACGGCCGTGCTCATCCGGAGGAACTCAGGGTTCATCCCGAGGCCGAGGTCGTCGCCGACGGTCTTGCCCGATGCCTCGGCGACGGCGGGGCCGACCACGTCGTCCGTAGTGCCGGGGACGACGGTGCTTTTCGTGACGACGGCGTGACGGCCGTCCTTCTCGGCGAGCGCGTTGCCGAGCGCCTCCGCGCCGGCCTCCATGACTGCGAGGTCGATGCTGCCGTCCGCCTCCGACGGCGTCGGCAGACACAGCATCGTGAGGTCCGTCTCTGCGGCCGCGGCGTAGTCGGTGGTCGCGCGGAGGCGACCGCCCGCGTTCCGTTCGATCCGTTCCTGGAGGCCGTCCTCGTGGATCGGCGCGTCGCCGTCGTTGATCGACGCGACGACGTCCTCGTCGATGTCGACGTTGACGACCTCGTGACCGAGGTCGGCGAGACAGGCCGCGACGGTCGTGCCGACGTAGCCGCTTCCGACGATAGAGACGTTCACGAGTTGATCACCAGCGGTTCGTACCACTCGCGGTTCTCCCGATACCAGTCGACGAACCGGGAGACCCCCTCCCTGATACTCACCTGCGGTTCGTAGTCAAGCAACTCCGCCGCTTTCGACACGTTGGCGTGCGTGTGGCGTGCGTCGGCCTCGTTGGCGTCGGTGTACTCGATGTCGCCGTCCGCGCCCGTCTCCGCGATGATGTGTTCGGCGAGTTCCTGGATCGTGATGTTGCCCGACGAGCCAACGTTGATTTCCTCGCCGTCGGCGGCGTCGGTATCGAGCAACGCGACGCTGGCGTCGACGATGTCGGAGATGTACGTGAAGTCGCGCGTCTGCTGACCGTCGCCGTAGATCACCGGCGGTTCGCCGTTGAGACATCGGGTCGTGAAGTTCGTGATCGCCATGTTCGGCCGCATCCGCGGGCCGTAGACGGTGAAGTGGCGCAGGCTCACCGTCGAAATATCGTGGAGGTTGTCCCACACGCGACAGTAGTGCTCGGAACTCAGCTTCGTGATCGCGTAAGGGCTCTGCGGGTAGTTTGGATGCTCCTCGTCGTACGGCAGATAGTCGTCCTTGCCGTACACGGAGGAGGAGGAGGCGTTGACGAGTCGCGTCACGCCGTGGTCGTCCGCCGCTTCGAGGAGGTTCAGGAGGCCCCCGACGTTGTTCTCGTTGTACGCCTGCGGGTTCTCGACGCTCGTCCGAACGCCGGCTTTCGCCGCCTCGTGGTAGACGAACTCGATGTCGTCGCCAGCGATCACGTCGCGAACTAACCCCTCGTCAGTGATCGACCCCTCGACGAACTCGAAGCGGTCGTCACCGGCGTCACGGCAGCGTTCGACGTTGCGTTCTTTGATCCCCAGGTCGTAGTACGGGTCCATGTTGTCGAGCACCGTCACGCGGTGCCCGTCACGGAGGAGTCGTTCGGCGATGTGCGAGCCGATAAAGCCCGCGCCACCGGTAACGAGGACGTTCATATCCGACCTGTCCACGACGAGGGATTTGTGGTTTCCGGTTCCGACGGTTTCGATCCGACTCAGTGATCCGCGGCCTCTGTCTCGTCCAATCGACGCTCCGCCTCGTCGCGGTCCTCGGGGTAGCCGACGTCGATCCGCCACCCGTCCATCCTGATCGCGTCGATAGTCCGCCCGGATTGAATGAGGAGGTCGACGGCGTCCGGGAGTTCGTACTCGCCGCGGTCGCTCGGCTGGACCAGATGACAGGCGTGGAATATCGCCGGCGTGAACGAGTAGAACCCGGTCATCACGAGGTTCGACGGCGGGTCGTCCGGTTTCTCGATCAGTTCGACGATCTCGCCGTACTCGTTCGTGTCGCAGACGCCGTACCGCGACGCCTCCTCTATCGGTACCTCCTCGACGAGGAAGCCGGCGTCCGCGCGGTCCTCCTGCTGACGGCGGATCACGTCGCCGAGGTTCGCCCGGAAGATGTTGTCGCCGAGCATCAGCACGAAGTCGTCGTCGACGTGGGGTTCGGCCTGGAGGAGCGCGTGCGCCAGCCCCAACTGTTCGCGCTGGTGAGCGTAGGTGATCGGGACGCCGCGGTACTCGTCGTCGTAGCGCTCGATGATCTTCTCTTTCTTGTAGCCGACGACGACGACGAACTCGTCGATGCCGATGTCGACCAGGTTGTCGAACACGTCCTCGATGAGCGGCTTTCCGTCGACTTCGACGAGGACTTTCGGTTTGTCTTCGGTGAGCGGGCGGAGGCGGGTTCCTTTGCCCGCAGCGAGGATGACTGCTTGCATGTCTGTATTCGCAACGGTGATCTACAATAAAAGTAGGTTTCTCTCCGAACGTTCCGGTCCTACACGTAGCCGAGGTCCTCCAAGCGTTGATACGTCGTCTCGTCTACCTCCTCGACGCCGCCGGCGTCCGCTTTGACGCCGGCATCGTCGATACCGTCGAACGCCGCTTCGACTGCCGTTCCCGATGCCGAGTCGTTTCGGGACGAGAGATACACCGTCTGTGCGTCTCGGATGCCGACGGTCGCCGACTGGTCGCGCCACGTGACGTGCTTTCGAACCTCGTTCTCGTGTGTCTCGTACACGGCTTTCGACCGTGCCGTGTACGGTGTGAGGTCGTCGACGTACTCACTCGCACGTTCTTTCAGGGGTTCGGTAAGTCCCGCCGCCGACGCCAGCACGGGTCCGTCCGGAACGAACTCGTCACCGTCACGGTACGTTCCGTCCACTGCCGCGCGAACTGCTGCCGGGAACTCCGTCAGCGTGGCCGGTTCCTCGATGGTTCGTCCCTCCGTCTGGCCGGGCGACTTTACGAACAGCGGAACGTGGAACAGGGTTTCGTGGATCGCCACGCCGTGTTCCGACACGCGAGTGTTTGGCCGAACAAAACTCGGCTCTCCGAACCCGTCTCCGTGGTCGCTCGTGATCACAACCAGCGTCTCATCGAGGACGCCTCGCTCTTCCAACGTCTTCAGAAGTCGCTCCAGTTCCGCGTCCATTTGACGTATCGCACCGTCGTAGAGGCTTTCGACGGCCTTTCGCTGCCACCATGGGCGCTGGCCGCCGTTGAACTCCCACTTGTGATCCTCCGTCTCGTTCTGGATCGCCCGCGCTTTCTCGCCGCCCCACTGGTCGTGTTCGTCGCGCGGTTCGTACGGGATGTGTCCATCCATCAAGTTGATGCAAGCGGCCCACGGACCGGTGCGCTCCGCTTGCCAGTCGAGGAAGAAATCGGTGTAGACGTCGGCCGGCGTCGTCGCCTTGAGGAAGTCGGGTACGAGAGTGGGATGGTCCCAGGCCAACTTCATCGCGACGCCGTTCAGTAACGATTTAACGGGTGCAGCGCTCGTCAGTGACGCCTTCAGATACTCCCCGTACTGGCCGCGGCCTTCCTTCGCGACGAACTCCTTCGGATTGACGACGTCCGGAAACGGCGAGTTCTGGGGGCCCACGACGGTATCGAAGCCGTCCTTCAGCCCGACTTCGACGTCTGTGATCCAGGTGTTCTCCGAGAACACACCGGTATCGTACCCCTGGTCGCGGAGGTCGGCGAACACAGTGTATTCAGGGTCGATAGAGTGGTCGGTCGACGTGACGCCGTGTTCCTCGACGTGGAGGCCGGTGAAAAGGCTCGTATGACTCGTGAGACTCTTGGCCCCGGGCGACCGGGCTTGTTCGTAGCGCGTCGCCCGGTCTGCGAAGCGGTCCAGAAACGGTGTCGTTTCGTGGTGATGACCGTACGCGGAGACGTTTTTGGCTCTGACACTGTCGAGGACGACGAGGAGGACGTTTGGTTTCATAAGTACTACATGTAGCCGAGGCTCTCTAACTGCTCGCGGACTTCGTCTCCGTCGTGGGTATCGGCCGGGCCTTCGATATCCCTTCGTGGTGTCCGGTCGTGGTCCGTCGCGGAGAGTTCAGCGTCGATGGCCGCTCGCACGTCGGTGACGCTCTCTACACCCTCTACCAGCCGTTCGTTCGTCGCGGCGACCATCGCCTCGTGGGTGTGTACTCCGTCCTGGAGTCCGTGGTCGCTCACCAGCAGCAGTTCGTCTTCCGGTCCGAGGTCGTCACGGAGTTCACCGACGAACTGGTCCAGTTCCTCGTACGCACGGTGTTGGAGGTCCGGACGGTCGTAGGCCACGTGACCGATGAGGTCGAGGCCGCTCGTGTAGCCGAACACGAGTTCGTACTCGCCGTTCCGGAGGGCCCGCCGAGTTCGTGCCAGTCGGATCATCGCCATCTCCATACACTGTTCGTAGAAGGCGTCCGCGTCCGACGAACTGTGTCCGCCTACGGCCGACTGGTCGCGCTCGAAGAGGTCGCCGAGACTCCGACGTAACGCGTGTTCGCGGTCTTCTTCGTCGGGGTCTACGACGTAGTTCGGGATCCCGATCGGTTTCGTGTCGCGTCCGTCAAACACCGTCTCGATCCCGTTTTCCTCGTAGTAGTCCGCTGGAGTCCGGAACGCATCTGCCGCCGTGTTCGTGAGTAGCCATTCCCCGATCCGGTTCTGTAGCCCGTCGGGAAGGACGTAGTCCGCGGCAGTACTGCCGGCGTCGAGAAGGGGGTTACCCCATGCGACTCCGTCATCTTCGAGCGTTAATCCGTGATTAGCCGGTTTGAGCCCGGTGATGATCGTCGGCCACAGTTCGTGCGTACTCGGTTCGCCGGCACTGCTGGAGATCGTTTCGATAGAGCGGTAGTTCTCTAGCGTGAGGTGAGGATGCTGGGCTGGATCCACGAGGTCGGGATCTAAAGCGTCGATACCCAGTACGACAACAGTCATTTCGCGGGTGTAAACAGTACTCCATTAAGTAAGTTACTTCACCATTATTCATCAGGTACCGTCTGTTATCAGATCCGCCCCGCGGTAAACGATAGGTTTCCCGACTCGAACGGAACTCGGCCCCGATCTCACAGGGCTTGGATACTACGCGTCATCCGAGACAGTTGAACTAGCGGTATTCATCGAACCGATACGTCTCCGTAACGGCGACTGAGAGGGAAAGATGGAAATAACTTCCCGGTGGACTACGTAACGATGGCGACCCCTCCGAATATCCTCTGGATCACCCTTGACAGCGTCCGTGCGGACCATACCACGATGGGTGGGTACGACCGCGATACGACGCCGAACCTCCAGCGGATCGCGGACTCGGAAAGCGGAGAGTATCTCTCGAACTGCTTTGCTGCGGGGAACGCGACGGCGCTGTCCGCCGCCTCTATTCTGACCGGCGTGTACCCGTCACACCACGGGTTACGGATCGCCAACGAATCGATCCCAGAGGAACTCGATACTGTCGCCGAACGGCTCGGTGACGCCGGATACGCAACGGCCGGACTCTCCCGGAACTCCTACGTCAGTTCCGGCACCGGTCTCGACCGAGGGTTCGACAGGTTCGAGTGGCTCGCCGCCTCGACGTTTCTGGACGTTCTCGGTCCGGAGACGATAGCCAAGTACTTCCTGAACATTCGCAGCCACTCCGCCGGAGTAACGCACGACACGGCCAAACACGCGACCCCGTTTTTGATGAACGAAGTCGCCAAAAAGTGGTTCACCGACCTCGGCGGCGACGAGCCGTTCTTTTTCTACCTTCACTACAACGAACCGCACCGTCCCTACTATCCGCCGCTCCCGTATCTGGACAGATACACGGACGGGTTGAATATCTCCGCCGAGGAGGCGGCTGACATCGCGATGCGTGTCCACTACGACATGGAGGAGATAGTCGCTGACGGCTACGACCTCACGGAGACGGAACAGCGCGCGATCGAGGCGATGTACGACGCAGAGATCGCGTACACCGACGAGATGGTCGGCCGACTCTTCGATCACGTCCAGTCGCTCGATCTGGACGACACCGTCGTCGTCATCACCGCCGACCACGGCGAACTGTTCGGCGAGCGGGGGATGCTCGCCCATCGCATCGTGATCAACGACGCGGTAACGCACGTGCCGCTGGTGGTTCACGGTCTCGACGACGTCGATTATCCGTCCGACGGCCTCGTTCAACATCTCGATCTCATGCGAACGCTCGCCGATATGGGTGGCGCATCCACCGACGGGTTACAGGGAATCGATATGCGACAAACGGTCCGCGAACGGGTTATCTCGCAGCGCCAGGGGGCGAACTTCGAGCCCTATCTGGACCGAAACCCGGATTTCGACACGACGCAGTTTCACTCCGATATGCTCACGAGCCTCCGCACCCGAGAGTTCAGGTACGAGAAAAGTGAGGGGCGCTCCCGACTGTTCAAACTGCCCGACGAGATCACGGATGTCACGTCTGAACACCCGAACACAGCGTCTGAACTGGACGACGAACTCTCAGAGTGGCTATCGACCGATGGGCGACTCATTGCAACCGGCGAAGGTTCAGAACTCACCGACGCGATGCAAAAACAACTCCAAGACCTCGGCTACATGGAATAATGCGTCTCGGTAGAACCACGCTGATCCACTTCGCGTCGCAGGTCGGCGTCTCGCTCGCCGGGTTCGCCGCCACCTTCGCTATCGCCCGCGTTCTCGGTGCGTCCGGACTCGGGACGTACGCCGTCGCAGTTGCGCTTCTGTTCTGGCTCAACATCCCGGCGAGTGCCGTGGGTAGCGCGGTCAACAAGCGCGTCAGCGAGGGCTCCGACCGCGGGTCGTATCTCACTGTCGGGTTCTTGCTGAACGCCGCAGTCGCGGCCACGGTCGCGGTCGGTATCGTCGCCTTCGGCGAGCAGGTCAACGACTACGTGGGCGCGTCCGTCAGCGGCCTCGTCGCCGCGCTCGTCGTCGGCAACGTGGCGATGATAACCGTCATCGGGGCACTCAACGGCCAGAAGAGAGTGGCCCAGACGGGTATCCTACGCTCCGTCGAGCGCGTCGGCCGGACCGGCTTTCAGGTGGCGCTGATCCTGCTCGGGTACAAATTGACGGGGCTTCTCGTCGGCCACGCGGTGTCGCTGGCGGCGGCCGCGGTGCTCGGCGTGTTTCTCTTCGAGGTTCGGCCCGCGCGGCCGACGCGTAAGCACGTCAGGCGTCTGGCCGAGTACGCCCGATACTCCTGGCTCGGGACGATCAAGACCCGCGCGTTCGGGTGGATGGACACGATCGTTCTCGCCTTCTTCGTTCCGTCGGCGCTCATCGGTATCTACGAAGTGTCGTGGACACTCGCCTCGACACTGGCGCTTGTGAGCAACTCCGTTCAGAAGACGTTGTTCCCGGAACTGAGCGAGCTTTCCGTCGAGGAGAACTACGACCGGGTCCATCACTACATCAACGAAGGGCTCGTGTTCACCGGCGTGTTCGCGATCCCCGGGCTGTTCGGCGCGGCGGTCATCGGCCCGCGACTGCTCAAGATCTACCGACCGGAGTTCACCCGCGGTGCGACGATCCTGCTCGTGCTCATCGTCGCTCGCACCTTAGCGGCGTTCGGGGCGCAGTTTCTCAGCGCGATCAACGCGATCGACCGTCCCGACGTGGCCTTCCGGATCAACCTCGTCTTCGTCGTCTCGAACATCGTCCTCAACGTCGGTCTCATCTCGCAGTTCGGCTGGTACGGTGCGGCGATCGCGACGGCGCTCTCGGCGACGATAACGCTCGTCCTCGGCTATTTCGCTCTCACCTCGCTCATCGGCCGGCCGGACGTTCCCTACCGTGAGATGGCACACCAGTTCGGCGCGAGTCTGGTGATGACCGGCGCGGTGTACGCGCTCGCCGGCGTCGTTCCGGGGTCGCACTACGCGACCGTCGCGCTCGTTCTCGTCGGCGGGGCCGTCTACGGGGCGACGCTCGTCGTGCTCTCGACCAGAGTCCGACAGAAGGCCGTCGCGCTGCTCCCGGCGAACGTCACCGCGTGATGCCGTCGAGGATCGCCGCGTACCGCTCGACGGCGGCCTCGAAGGAGTACTTCTCTTCGGTCAACGCCCTGCAGTTCCCGCTCACCGCGACGAGGTCCGGTTCGCTCAGCACGCGCGCTATCTCGTCGGCTATCGCCTCGGGGTCGCGTTCGGTCATGAGGAACCCGGTTTCCCCGTCGCGTACCACGTCGGGAATGCCAGACACCGGCGTCGCGTACACCGGCGTTCCGCAGGCGAGCGACTCCAGGATAGTCGTCGGTAAGCCCTCGGTCGGCTGGGACGGCATGACGAGCAGGCGGAGGTCGTTCAGTTCCGCCGGAACCTCGTCGTGGTCGACCCATCCCGCGAGTTCGACCGACCCCTGCGCGATCTCGTCCGCGAGTTCGGCTTCCAGCCAGTCGGAGAGGTCGCCGTCGCCGATGAAGCGAAACGTCACGTCGTCGGGCAGGCGGCGCGCGACGGCGGCGAGTTCCCGGATCCCCTTCTCCTCGTCGATGCGGCCGAGGAACCCGACCGTTCGGTCGCGCGTTTGGTACGGAACGTCCACGTCGAACTCGTCGGTATCGACGTAGCGCGCGCCGTTCGGATGGAGTTTCTCCCGGAAGTCGTCGAGGCCGAGTTCCGCGGCCATCGACGGCGTGTACGTGATAACGGCGTCAGCCAGATGGTAGTTGATCCGTTCGAGCGTCCACACGACGCCAGCCAGCGCTCGCGCGACCGGCGAGGGGAGGCGCTCCTCCCAGTTGAGGCGGAGCGTCAGTGGAACGTCGCCGCGGGGTTCGAGGACGACGGTCTTGCCGAGAAGCGACGCGACGACGACGGGAAGGACGTACGACGTCGCGCCGAAGAAGAGGACGACCTCCTCGTCCCGCCGCGCGATAGCCCGACACATCCGCAGTTGGTTCAGAACGAAGCGGACGGCGGCGACGGCGATGTTGTCGCCCGCACCCTCCCGCGTTATCTCGACGACCTCGTGCCGGTCGCGGATCGCGGAGTCTCGGGGAAGGTCGGCCGTGATCAGCGACACCGTCGTGACGGCGCTTATGATCTCCAGCAGCGTTCGCGTCGCGTTCTCCCCCGCGGCGGCAAGAGGGTGGGTGACGACGCAGACCCCCTCGTCGTCGGTGCGAGGGTCGACATCCCCGCCCGCGGTATCGCTCGTCACCATTTCACCGTCCCGTAGAGATAGCCGAGGCCGACGACGCCGGTGAAGACGAGCAGCGAGAGCGCCTTGAGCGCCTGCGACCCGGACTGTTCGGAGATGGCCCGTTTCGTCCGGTCCGGAACGAACCGGAAGAGCAACTTGCCGAGGAACTCGCTCTCTTCGCCGGTCGAATCGGGAACGAGCGTCTCCATCGCGCGCTTCGAATACCCCTGCCAGAACGCGCGTTTCAGCAACCAGACGGGGTCCGTCCGGTACTCGAACACCTTGTGGGCGACCGTCGCGTTCGGGTTGTACCGGACGCCCTCCCCGTACTCCCTGCGGAGACGCGCCGCCAGTTCCGTCTCACCGCCCTGGAGATTCTTGTCGCCTTTCCGGCCGCCGATGTTCGGGTCAAAACCGCCGAGGTCGAGAAAGACGTCGCGTCGAAAGGAGATGTTCGCGCCGAACGTGTTGCGCACTTCGCCAGGGCCGTCTGCGAACCCACGGTGCGTGACGCCGACCAGCCAGTAGAACTCGCTGGGGAGAAACGACGGTTTCCCGGCGACCCAGGCGGGCGTCATCTTCCCGCCGGCCGCGAGAGCGTCGTGGGTCTCGTAAGTGTCGACGAGTTCAGCGACCCACTCCTCGTCGGCAACCGCGTCGTCGTCAGTGAACGCGACGATATCGCCGGACGCGAGTTCGGTCCCCTTGTTCCGGCTCTTCAGTAATCCCAGGTTCTCGTCGTTGCAGTGGAGGACGACGCCGTCGCGGGTGCCGTAGTCCTCGCGCACACGGTCGTACACCTTCGTCGTCCCGTCGACGACGATGACGAGTTCGACGTCGTCGTACGTCTGGTCGAGGATGCTGTCGGCGGCCTCGCGGAAGTGGCCGTACACGTCCAGCGAGTAGGTGCATAGAACCACTGAAACCTTCATCACGACGCGATTCGTCGGCCCCACAGTAGTGGTTTTCCCCTTTGACCCGTCCGGTTCGGTCCGTGACGCGAAGCGTCCAGATCCCGACAGCAGTCGGCGATCCGTATCACAAGGCCTATAGGCGTTTTCGGAGGATCCAAACCTAATGAGTAGCGAGACCGAAACGGTCGAGGACGAGACCGCCAACGAGCGGTCGGTGCTCGATATCTGGGAGGACTGGTATCACGTGCCGGTTCTCTCGGTGCTGGTGGCGTTCATGTTCTGGGTCCGGATCCAGGCGCGCGAGCGCTTCACCAGCGGCGGCGAGATACTGTTCAGAGGTAACGACGCATACTACCACTACCGCGAAATCCAGTACACGGTCAACAACTGGCCCTGGACGATGCCGTTCGATCCGTACACGCACTTCCCCTACGGCACGACGTCCGGTGGCCAGTTCGGTTCGCTGTTCGACCAGATAGTCGCGACCGCCGCCCTGGTCGTCGGCCTGGGAGACCCCTCCGGCGAGACCGTCCGGACGGTGCTTCTCTACGCACCCGCGGTGTTCGGGACCCTTCTTGTGTTCCCGCTTTACTACCTCGGCAAACACTACGCCGGCCGCCTCGGCGCTCTGTTCGGCGTCTTCGTGCTTGCGATCCTTCCGGGATACATTCTGGACCGCGGCACCGTCGGGTTCGGCGACCACCACATCGCCGAGGCGTTCTTCCTCTCTATCGCCCTCGTCATGGTTGTCCGCGCCCTCCGAGTCGCCCAGCAGGAAAAGCCGGTGTACGAACTCGTCGTGGACCGCGACTGGGAGGCTCTCCGCGACCCGACGATCGCTAGCGTTCTCGCGGGCGTCGCCATCGCGCTGTACCTGTGGACCTGGCCGCCAGGCATCATCTTCATCGGCATCCTCGGGGCCTTCTTCACCGTCTCGCTGACCCTCGATTACGTCCGCGGACGGAGCCCCGACCACACCGCGTTCGTCGGCGTCGTCAGCCTCGCGACGGTCGTTCCGATGCTCGTCGTCAAAACTGGCTCGCTGAGCTTCGAGACGACGACGATTTCGCTGACCCAGTATCTGATCGCCATCGCCGTCGCCGCCGGCTGTGCGTTCATGGCGTGGCTCGCCCGCGAGTTCGACGACCGGGACATCGCCCGCCACTACTACCCGGCCGTGATCGCGGGCGGCATCCTCTCTGGGGCTGTTCTGATGGCCGTCATCCTTCCCGACGCGTTCTCGCTCATCCAGGATAACGTCGTCCGCGTTTTCGCGCTCGGGTCGAGCGACACGGGCCGGACCGTGGGAGAGGTGCAGGCGGTCTCACTCGATGACGCCGGCTCCTTCATGATCAGCCAGTACGGACTGACCTATCTCACGGCGGCGTTCGGTCTGTTCTGGATGGCAGCGCATATCGCGCTCGCCGGCGACGACTACCGCCCGGACGAACTCCTGCTGGTCGTGCTCACCGTCTTCCTCGTCCTGATGTCACTGACGCAGCAGCGGTTCAACTACTACCTCGCTATCTCCGTCGTCCTGCTGAACGCCTGGCTGTTCGGGCAGATACTCCGCCTGCTCGACGTTCCGACGTCGGCGAAGCGTCTGACCGACATCAAGGGGTATCAGGTGTTGACGCTGGTCGCCGTCCTCCTGCTCGTAACCGTCCCCCTCGTCGGACCGCTCGCGTCCTCGTCAGCGAGCACGGCCGCGGCCGAAGCCGGCAATTCGACCGGTCCGGGCTCGTCCGCGTACTGGGCCGAAAGCACCGGCTGGCTCCAGGAGAACACCCCCGAACCGGGAACCTACGCGAACCCCGACGGCGAACCGATGGAGATGTACGAGACGTACGAGCAGACCGACGACTACGACTATCCCGAAGGCGCCTACGGCGTGATGTCGTGGTGGGACTACGGCCACTGGATCACCGTCCAGGGTGAGCGGATACCGAACGCCAACCCGTTCCAGCAGGGACCGCGGCCTGCGTCCGAGTTCCTCCAGACGACGAACGAGACGCGCGCCGAACTCGTTCTGGAAGCGCTGCCGTCGCTCGACGAGCGCGACGAACACATCAGCGACCTCTCGAACGACGAACTCCGCGAGGTCATCGCACAACAGAGCGAAGCGGAAGCACGGGAGGACACCCGGTACGTGATGATCGACGACCAGATGGCGAGCAACAAGTTCAGCCCGATAACGCGCTGGGCCGGTCCATCGTTCGGCGACTACCTCAGCACGCAAGAGCGGATGATCACGTTCCAGACAGCCGAGGGACAGGCACAACAGCCGGCTAACCTCTACGGAATGAACGACCGATTCGAGAACACGATGCTGTCGCGGATGTACTACCACGACAGCCAGCAGCTCTCGCACTACCGGCTGGTGCACGAAACCCGGTCCGATACGACCATACTGAGCCTCGCCCAGCGGACTGAGGGTGGGGCAACGCGACCGGTGGCCATCAACCGACGGTTCACGGGTCGCCTCGCGAACATGCTCCAGCGTCCTGATGTCGGTGCCTACGACATCCGTCGAGAGTCGACCGTCAAAACCTTCGAGCGCGTCGACGGGGCGACCCTCGAGGGCAGCGTCAACGCCTCTAACGCGACATCGGTGACTGCGATGGTTCAACTCAACGGGACGCAAGACCAGCGTCAGTTCACCTACTACCAGAGCGTCGAAACCGACGAGAACGGCGACTTCACGGTGACCGTTCCGTATCCGACCGAGGAGACGCTCGGACCGGACGACGGCTACACGAACTCCAGCGTCCGCGCGGCGGGCAACTACACCGTCTTCACCGGGAGCCTGGAGGGCGTCAACGCTGAACGGATCGGGGACCGACACATCCTCCAGAACCTCGAAAACCCCGGCCAGATCGGTAACGCCGACGTGCCCGAACGGGCCATCTACGAGGGCGACAACGTCACCGTCGAGATGGAGGGCATCGAAGAGAACCTCGATGTCAACGACACCGCCGATAACCAGACCAGCGACAACCAGACCGCCGACAACGAGACCGCCGACAACGAGACGACCGACAACGGGAACACGACGGTCGGAGACGACGGCACCGGCAGCGACGGTGCCTCCGGCGACGGTAACGAGTCGGCTACCGCACTCGACGGCCGGTTCGTGAGAGCTACGACGCCCTGATCATATGGTGTCTGGCTCAGTCGACTCGTTCCGGGAGCGCCAGTCCGTCGACTCCTTTCGCGAGTGGCTGGCGATCTACCTGAAAGGGTTTTTCATGGGAAGCGCCGACACCGTTCCCGGCGTCTCCGGCGGGACAATCGCGCTCATCACCGGCATCTACGAGCGCCTCATCGCGGCGCTGACGGCTATCGACCTCCGAACTCTCCGCGACGTTGTCCGCGTCCACGACCCGGAGTCCCGCCGCGCGGTTCGGTCGCAACTGGTCCGGATGGACATCGTCTTCCTGCTCACGCTCGGCGTGGGGATGATGACAGCCGTCGTCAGCCTGTCGCACGCGCTCGAACGCGCCGTCGACGCCTATCCGGCCCCGACGTACGCCTTCTTCTTCGGCCTCATTGGCGCGTCCGCTGTCGTTCTCTACGAACAGGTCGACCTCACCACGTCGGGACGCGTCGCCGTCGCCGTCGCGGGCGTGGGGCTCGCCGCGGCAGTGACGGGACGGGCGTCAGCGGGCGTCTCGCACGCGCTACCGGTCATCCTCCTCGCTGGTGCGCTCGCAGTGTGTGCGATGATCCTCCCCGGCGTTTCGGGGGCGTTCCTCCTGATACTCGTCGGTCAGTACGAGTACATGCTCGGCGCGCTCAACCGCTTTACTGACGCATTGGCCGATCTGGCGGACGGCGGATCGGTCGCGGCGGTCGTCGATGCAGTTCCGCCCGTCGCCGCGTTCATGGCCGGCGCTTTCGCCGGCCTGCTCACGCTGGCCCGCGTTATCGACTGGGCGCTGTCGAACTACCGGGCGGCGACGCTCACCTTCCTCGTGAGTCTCATGGTCGGCGGGCTTCGTCTGCCCGCGGAGCGGGTCGTCTCAAACGGCGGTGTGACCGTTCTCGCCGTCGTCGCCGCCGTCGCCGGCGGGCTGTTAGTCCTCGCAGTCGATCATCTGACGGACGATCTGGAGTACGCCTGATCTCGGTCGCCCCGCCCCGTACCGAAGGCTTCACCGACGGCTACAGGTCTCCGTCGAGTCGCCGGAATACGAGGGTCGGAAAACGCGGGACAACGTGGCTGGGAGTTCGACCGTTTCCGTGGGCGTCTGTCGTCTGTACCCGTTCGAGAACGCCGTTCTCGGCGAGTTCGTAGAGGAACCGCTTGACGGTGCTCGCGGTGAGATCGGACCCCTCCGCGATCGCGGCGGCGGCCTCGCGGATCGTGGGTGTCCCGTCGAGGCGGAGCAGTTCGGAGAGCACCCGCTGGCGGTTCTCGGGGAGGCCGAGGACGCGTCCGAGATGGACGCAGTTCTCCGGAACGGCGTCGATACCGGCGTCGACATCGTTGGCCCGAATCCGGTCGGCACCAGCCCGGTCAGCGGTGTCCGCCGCGCCGAAGGTTGCGGCGAGGGCGTCGTGGGCGTCGCCGCCGGCCCATTCGGCGATCCGGCGAGCCTGGCCGTGTCTCAGCGCCCCGCTTTCGAGCGCCTGCGAGGCGCGGGTCGTCAGAATGTCGACGAGCGCGTGCTGTCGATACTCCGGGACGTGGACGGTTTCGCCGGTCCACGTCTCCGGAACCTCGTGACCGATCGGGACGACCGTCACTGCGTCGTCGACAGGTTCGAACCATTCGAGCAGGTCAGTTACGGAGACATCTTCGACGTCCGTGAGGTGGTCGACGGCGACGACAGCACAGCGTGTCGGTACCTGCAACTGGTCGGCCAGTCGCTCTCGGAGCGTGTCCGTCCCGACGCCGCGCTCGGGCACTGACTCGTCGACAACGGCGGTAAGCAGCGTGTGATAGAAACGGAACTCGCTGCGTGCGTTCGTTGCGTCGACCCGAACGAACTGGGTCGTGCCCTCGGCGCTTCCGGCCCGAGTCGTCGTTCCGATCCGCTGGCGGTCCCGACCGATCTGGTCGTTCAGGCCCGCAAACAGCGCGCTGACGAGCGCGGACTTCCCCGACCCTTTCGGACCGAACACGGCCACGTCGTCGGGGAGCTGTTGACGGAACACCGGATCGAGCACGTCCAGCAACCGTTCCAGAACTGGTCCTCTCCCGACGGGTTCCGGCAAGTGGACGGCGGGGTTGAGCGGAGTTCGGTCGACGATCAGACCGCTCTCTCGGGCCGTGTTCTGTCTCCGTTCGATTCGCTCGTGGAGATCCATCGTGTCAGCCCTCGACGAGGGCGGCCTCCAGTAGTTCGAGCGGATGCCGGATGTCGTATCCGGTGCCGTGTTCCATCTGCATGGCGCAGGTCGGACATTCGGTCATTCCCGTCTCCGCCTCCGTCTCGTCCATGTGGTCGAACATCTCTGATCCGATCTTCATAGATGTGTCGTAGTTCTCCGATTTCCAGCCGTACGTGCCGCTGATACCGGAACAGGAATCGCCGACGTCGGTCGCTTCGACGCCGTCTATCCGGTCCGCCACTTCGATAGCCTGCCCTTCTAACCCCTGGTTGCGGGCGTGACAGGGTGCGTGGTACGCCGTATCCGGGAAATCAGCGTCGGCCCCCGCCAGTGCGGTATCTAAGTCCTCGTAGATCCGGAGGTACTCGACCGCCTCGTACGTGTGAGCTGACAGGTCGTCGATCCCCTCGATGTCGAACAGTTCGGGATACTCCTGGCGGAGCGACATCGAACAGGAGGTACAGGACGCGATGACGTCCGCGCCGTCGCCGATGGCGGCGACGAACTCCTCGACGTTAGTCTCGGCGGCGCGGCGTGCGTCGTCTACCATCCCGTTTGCGAACATCGGCGTGCCCGAACAGCGTTGGGGCGGCACAACGACCTCGTAGCCGAAGTGTTCGAACACGCGGACCATCGCCTTGCCGACCTCGGGCGTGTTGTAGTTGGAGTAACAGCCGTGGAAATACGCGATGCGCTTGTCGGGACTGTTCACTTTCGTCCCCTCGCGTTCCGCTCGCGCCTCCCGCGCTCGCTTTTTCGAGGCGGCCTTGCCCCCTCGCTCTTCCCACCACTCCCGGAACGTCTGTGTCGCGAACTCCGGCATCTCGCGCTCGCTGGAGATACCCATCACCTTCTCGCCGAGCCACGAGGTGATTCCGAGGCCCATCACGAAGTTCGACAGGCGCGGCACCTTGCTCCCGAGACTCGCAAAGAAGCGGTAGTTCGAGAGGATGCGGTTGCGGACGTACTCCCGCGAGAGTGTCTCCATCTGCTCGTCGACGTACTCCCCGCGGGCCGTGTTGTGCATTTGGCTCAGCGGGACGTTCGAGGGACAGGCCCCGTCACAGCGCATGCAGTTCGAACACTTCATCACCGAGTCGTCGATGTCGTGGTCCTCCTTGCGCTTGAGACGCCACTGCTCGGGCCCCTGGAACTTCGGGCCGGGGAAGTCGTCGTCTACCTCCGCCACAGGACAGTTAGTGTCGCAGGTGGAGCACTTGTAGCAGTCGTCTGATCCGGGCCGGAGGTCAGCGCCGTCCTCGTCTCCGAACACCTGTACCGGTTCGAACTCGTCGTCTGGGTTCTCGGCGTCGCTCATTTGGTATCACCGTGAGTCGTCGCAGTCGCTGACGTGCTGTCACCGCGGGCGGCCGCCTCGCCCGCCGCACGGCCGGCGGCGTACCCCGTCGCAAGCGAGACGCCGCTTCCCGATTTCTCGGCCGCGAAGTCGTAGCCGCCGAGGACGCTCCCCGCGGCCCGGAGGTTCTCGTACTCCGGGGTCCCATCGGCGGCGAGCGGCCGAAGGTCGTGGTCTACGTCCACGCCGAAGCGGGCGAACGGGTGGTCGCCGAACGCGTCGTCCTCGAACCAGTCGTACCGGTCCGTCGGATGCGGGACGTGGCAGTCGAAAACCGGTTCGCGGACCGTCTCGCGGTCCGAATCGATCCCCTTGCCGACCAGACCGCCCGACGCCAGCACGAACTGGTCGGCGTGGTACGGGACGCGCCGTCCGGTCCGGTCGACGTACACCGCGCGGACCCGGCCGTCCTCCGTCGCCACGTCCACGGCCGGGTTCCCGGTCGCCACGCGGACGCCGGCGTCTTCCAGCGCGGCGTAGAGACGGTCTTCGAGGCGGAGTCCGGGGAGACTCGGCGGCCCCATCGGCACCTCGAACACGTCGACGCCGAGGGCGCGTTCGATGGAGGATCGGATCCCCGATGGGTCATCGTCGCCAAGGACGGCCGGGAAACCGACGCGCTCCTGGTCGTCGAGATGGGGTTTCACCGCTTCGGCCAGCGCTCGCCGCGCGGGCGTTCCGGGGCCTCCGTCATTTCCGTCCAGTTCCTCGTTCCGGTCGAGCGCGTGGGCGTACCGCGTCACCTTCGCGTCCGCCCGAAAATCACCGGGAAACGGTATCGTGACGCCGCGAGCCTCGAACGGGACGCCGGCCGCCGTCAGATGTTCGGCGGCGAGCGGCGCGTCGAAATCAGTCATCGATTCGAAGCCGACGAGCAGGGCGTCCCGCTCGTCGCTGGCGAGACCGGCGGCGGCGGCTCTCGGATAGCGCGCGGTCGGTTTCACCGTTCCGCCGTGGGTCGGAACGAGGGCGTTCCTGTCCGTGTGCCCGCCCGCGTACGCGTCGCCGACGATATCGTCGAACAGCGCCAGTCCCGACCGGACGGCGTCGATCCCGACGCGTTCGTACGGATGGCCCTCCGGGAGGTCGGCCAGCGCGTCGAACGGGTCGACGAGCGGTCCCTCTCTCTCGGGCGTGTACCCGAGGACATCGACGAGGCCGCTCGCGTGACGGAGCGTGCTCTGCTTGTGCGAGATCAGGCGCACCTGCGCGTCTTCGTTCGCGGTCAGTGCGGCCGCGACGCCCGCGAGGCCGCCGCCGATAACGAGGACGTCGTCCTCAATCGCCATAATCACCCTCGTCGGCGGTACGGCCGCCCGTACTGTTGGCGTGGTTGCCCCCGTCCGGCACCACGCCTCGTTCGTCGCCGGTCTCACCCGGCGCGTCCACACCGTCGTCGAACGCGGTGTAGTCGATACCGCCGGTCTCGGCGGGGTCCTCGTCGCGGTTCATCGTAGCAGCGTGGAGCGCGTAGTTGAGCATCGCCTGCGAAAGCTGTTCCCCCCAGAGGGCGTGGCGCTCGCCTTTCCAGCGCTCCTGGTACAGTTCGTCCAGCGCCCTGCGGACGGTCGGTTCGCCGTACTCCGGATGGAGTTCGTGGGCCATACCCTGACAGCAGAAGCCGCCCTGACAGTTGCCCATCGACGCACGGGTTCGGATGCGGACGGCGTTGAGGTCGCTTCCGGCCCCGTCGATGGCGTCCTGTATCTCCGCGCGAGTGACGGCCTCGCAGTCACAGACCACCGGGTTCGGGTCGACCGACGAGAGCACGTCGTCTGCACGTGACCCGAGACGCTGGGCGCTCCGGCGGGCGATGGGCGAACGGAGGCCGAAGCGGTCCATGCCCTCGTCGAGGACCGACGCATCCTCGCTCCCCGGCAGCGGAACGTCTGCGGTGCGGCACTCGGCGGAGACGTCCAACTGTTCGCAGACGTGGTCGCTTATCTCCTCGGCCATCATGCGGTAGGTGGTGAACTTCCCGCCGACGATAGAGGTCATCCCCTCCAGGTCGTCGCGCTCCTCGTGGTCGAGCAGGAAGTAGTCCCGCGTGATGTCCGTCGGGTCGTCGCTCCCCACGTCCGGCGGTTCGTACAGCGGACGAACCCCCCAGAACGACCGGACCGTCCGGGAGTCGTCGAGGATAGGGACGAGTTGCTTCAACTCGTCTATCATCAGATCCACTTCCCACCGCTCCTCGGGGTAGTCCTCGGGGTCGTCGACCTCCTCGTCCGTCGTGCCCAGGATGGCCGTCGTCTCGTGGGGGACGACGATGTCCGCGTCGCCTTTCGGCTGGCAGCGGTTGACGACCGTGTCTACTTGTCGACAGTTCATCACGACCATCACGCCTTTCGACGGGCGCACCTCGATGTCGACGCCGGCCATCTCACCTATCTGTCCGGCCCACGCGCCCGTCGCGTTGACGACGTAGTCTGCGCGGATATCTTCGGTCCTACCGGGTTCCTGATGCTCGCGCTTGTCGGGGTCGCCGTCAGCTCGCTCCTCTCGTGACGAATCCCGATCCGTGTCACTCTGCGAGACGCTCTCGTGTCGGACCGTCACCCCTTCCACGCGGTCCTCGTCGCCGAGCAGGTCCACGACTTCCGCGTGCGTCTCTACGCGTGCGCCGTGGTTTTCCGCGCTGACGGCGTTTGCGACGCACAGGCGAAACGGGTCGACCGCGCCGTCCGGAACGCGGATCGCTCGTTCGATGTCACTCGCCAGATACGGTTCCATCTCCCGGGCCTCCTCGGCGGTGAGTTCCTCCGCGGGAATTCCACACTCCCGACAGCCCTCCAGTTTCTCCCTGAAGTACTCGTCCGAGTCTTCCGGTCGCTGGACGAACAGACCGCCGGTTTCCTCGACGCAGTGGCTCGCGATATCTCGAAGGACCCGGTTTTCCTCGATGCACTCTTTCGCGCTCGCCTGGTCAGCGACGGCGTACCGCCCGCCGCTGTGGAGCAGTCCGTGCATCCGACCCGTCGTCCCGTGCGTGAGGTTCCCCTTTTCGACGAGGGTCACGTCTACCCCCCGCATAGCCAGGTCACGGGCGATCCCAGTTCCTGTCGACCCGCCACCGACGACCAGGGCCTCGGTGTCGTAAGTCATCCGTTTTCTGGAACGTCGTGTCGCTCCCACTTTACTTTACCGCCATAAGGCATTATCCAGTAAACTCAAGACGAATTGAGTACCACTCAGATCATACAAGCGGGTAAAAGCCGCTATAATTCCGGTTTATGGAAACTTTTATAACGAAAGTCATTGATGTTTACTGGTATAGCGGCACTAGTAGTAAAGATACGGCGGTGCCGTACGTCCGGCAGCAGCCGGCACACAACTGGTGATACCAATGACAGACACTTACGTCGGGGCGGTCGACCAAGGGACGACTGGCACGCGCTTTATGGTCTTCGACCACAGCGGCCAGGTCGTCGCGAACGCGTACGAAAAGCACGAACAGATATACCCCGACCCCGGTTGGGTCGAGCACGATCCGATGGAGATCTGGGAGAACACGAAGACGGTCGTAAACCGGGCCCTCAACGAGGCGGGTCTGAACACCGACCAGCTGGAGGCGCTCGGAATCACGAATCAGCGGGAGACGACGCTCCTGTGGGACGCCGAGACGGGCAAGCCGATCCACAACGCCATCGTCTGGCAGGACCGACGAACCACCGACCGCGTCGAGGAACTCGAATCCCAGGGAAAAGTCGAGGATATCCGTGAGAAAACCGGCCTGGAGGCCGACGCGTACTTCTCCGCGACGAAGGCCGAGTGGCTGCTGGCGAACGCCGACCCGATCAAGATGGAGCGCAGCCGTCCCGAGGACGTTCAGGACCGCGCCGAGAAAGGTGAGATACTTTTCGGAACGATCGACTCCTGGCTGATATACAATCTGACGGGCAACCACATCACGGAAGTGACCAACGCGTCGCGGACGATGCTTTACAACATCCGCGATCTGGAGTGGGACGACGACCTCCTTCGGGAGTTCGATGTCCCCCGCGGGATGCTGCCCGAAGTGCGCCCGTCCAGCGACGACGACTACTACGGGTACACGGACCCGGACGGCTTCCTCGAAACGGAGATCCCCGTCGCCGGCGCACTCGGTGACCAGCAGGCCGCGCTGTTCGGCCAGACCTGCTTCGACGAGGGAGACGCGAAAAACACCTACGGAACCGGCTCGTTCTTCCTGATGAACACCGGTAACGACGCGGTCGAGAGTGACCACGGCCTACTGACGACCATCGGCTTCCAGCGTTCGGGCGAACCCGTCCAGTACGCGCTTGAGGGTGCCATCTTCGTAACCGGGGCTGCCATCGAATGGCTGGAAGACGTCGATCTGATAGAGGACGCCGCGGAGACAGCGGAACTCGCCCGCAGCGTCGACTCGACGGACGGCGTCTACATGGTCCCGGCGTTCACCGGGCTCGGCGCACCCCACTGGGACCAGCGCGCACGCGGGACCATCGTCGGGATGACTCGGGGCACCCGCCGCGAACACATCGTTCGGGCGACGCTCGAATCGATCGCCTATCAGACGCGCGACGTGGCCGAGGCCATGGAGGCCGACTCTGGCATCGACATGTCGACGTTGCGCGTCGACGGCGGCGCGGTCAAGAACAACTTCCTCTGCCAGTTACAGTCCGACATCATCGAGACTGGCATCGTCCGGCCGGAGGTCGACGAGACCACCGCGCTCGGCTCCGCGTACGCCGCGGGGCTGGCAGTCGGCTACTGGGACTCCGTCGACGAACTGCGAGACAACTGGCAGGTCGACCGCGAGTTCGAACCCGAGATGGACCGCGAAATGGCCGACGAGATGTACAGTCGCTGGGACGACGCGATCGATCGCTGCCGCGACTG
Organism: Halostella pelagica; assembly: GCA_005954745.1. Lineage (GTDB taxonomy): Archaea > Halobacteriota > Halobacteria > Halobacteriales > Natronoarchaeaceae > Halostella > Halostella pelagica. The sequence goes on along the minus strand of CP040678.1, from coordinate 3,106,062 downwards.
GGCGCGAGACGGAGGGACCTGAGGATGGCGATCGAGATCTGGGGCGACATTACGCTATCCCTGCTTATGGCTGCCTTCGCTGGCGGCGCGTTCGGCGCGGCGCTCGGTGCCCTGCCGGCGTTCATCTTCACCGGCTTCATGGTGATCGCGGGTGAGGCGGCAAACCAGATCGGCGTAGACATCGCCAGTGACGTGGGCGCAGTCGGCGTTACAGATATCGGCACCGGGATCACCGGACAGGTCGCGTTCGGTCCCGTCTTCGGTCCTCACATCGCATTCGCAGGCGGCGCGGCCGCGGCCGCCTACGCCGCGAAGAAGGGGTACATGGACACGGGCTTCGATTACCACGAGGGGAAGAACATCCTGTTCGCACACGGCACCAAGCCCGACGTGCTGATCGTCGGCGGCGCATTCGGCGTTCTCGGCATGTTCATCCGGCAAGTTTCCGGCTCTTTCGGCATGCCCTGGGACCCGATCGCGATGGGTGTTGTCCTCTCGGCGCTGTTCCACCGTCTGATCCTCGGTTACAGCCTTATCGGCGAAGCGCGCGAGGGACTGTTGAATATGGCTCCGTTCGAGCGCGAGGAAAAGCGGATGGCCACTGCCGGTGGCGGCGGCCCTACTGACAGTCCCGAGAGCGCCACTGACGGTGGCACCGCACAGGCCAACCGCCTGCTGGTCGAACCGTGGCTCCCACACCAGTACAAGTGGGCAAACGTCGCGCTGCTCGGACTCGTCACGGGGATTCTCGGCGGGTGGACTGCACTCGTGACCGGGAGCCCGTTCCTCGGATTCGGCATCAGTGCCGCGTCGCTTCTGTTCCTCAACTGCGGCGTCGAGCAGATACCCGTTACCCACCACATGACGCTCACGTCGAGTACGATCGCACTCGCCGCGGCCGAAAGCGGTGACGCGGCGATCGCGGGGGTCGGAGACGCGCCCGCGCTACTCCTCGCCGCGTTGATGGGGGTCGTCGTCGCGCTGTTCGGCGAACTGTTCCAGCGACTGTTCTACGCCCACGGCGACACCCACTGGGACCCGCCCGCGGCCGCGATCGTCTTCGGGACGTTCATCATCGCCGCGATGTTTCTCACTGGACTCCTGCCGACGACCGTCTGGGTGCCCGTTCCGTAAGAGAGACAACGCCCGTCGACGCGGCTTCTTTTGCTGTCGATTAAGTAGCTGACACCGAAACGGCAGGTATGGACGCGCCTCCGCTCGCACTCGACATCGACGGTACGCTGACCCGTCCCGACGGCGGGATCGACCCCCGGACATTCGACGCGATCCGCGACTGGCCCGCGGACGTGGTCGTCGCCACCGGGAAGTCGTTCCCGTATCCGGTCGCGCTCTGTCAGTTCGTCGGTATCGAGGAGGCTGTGGTCGCCGAGAACGGCGGCGTCGTCTGCACGCCGGACGACGTTTCTATCGTGGGCGACCGCGAGGCCGCACAGGCGGTCGCGCGGGAGTTCCTCGAACTCGGCCACGACCTCGGGTGGGGCGACGCCGACCTCGTCAACCGCTGGCGGGAGACGGAGATAGCCGTCCGCCGGACGGTCCCCGAGGAACCGCTTCGGGAACTGGCGCACGACCACGGCCTGACCGTCGTCGACACCGGGTACGCCTATCACGTCAAATCCCCGTCCGTGAGCAAAGGAAACGGCCTCGAAGCGCTCTGCGAGCATCTGGGTCACGCTCCCGACGAGTTCGTCGCCGTCGGCGACAGCGAGAACGACGTGTCGACGTTCGACCGCGCCCGTCGGAGTTTCGCCGTCGCAAACGCTGATGACGCGGCCCGGGCCGCCGCGGACACCGTCACCGACGGAGCGCACGCTGCGGGGTTTCTCGAAGCGCTCGACGCGGTCAGAAGCGAGTAGGTCGCAGAACGGACCGATCACACCGGTGTCCGGTGTGGGTCACCGTCCACGAATCACCGTCACCGGAGAGTGATCCCGTGACGCGAGAGGAACTTGCTTGCCTCTTTTATCTCGACGGGGCTACCGATGATGCGGTAGTAGCCGTCCTCCTCGTGGATGCTTACCATGCAGGCGTCGTTGAGGGCGGCTTTGAGGTCCTCCGACGGGCCGTCCAGGTCGGCGGTCGGGAGGACGATCTGCGTGCTATCACGCAACCTGGACGGGTCCGGCATCGTACATTGGCCCCGAGCGGTGGCCAGCGTATTAACGTGTCGAAGTTTTGCTCTCGGCGACAGGGCACCGACAGAGCGTCGTATCGAGCCGTGAAACCCCCGTCCGGCTTTGTAGTCAACCCCTCTGGAACGTCCTCAACCGCGTCTCAGGGCGGGCCGGGCGAACCGTCCCGCCGACGCGCGAGTACCCACAGTACAAAGGAAGGCTTTTTCGGCGTCGATGGCCGATTCACGGGTAATGGGGCTCGAAGAGGAGATCGACGAACTGCGCGAGGAGATCGCCAACACGCCCTACAACAAATCCACAGAGGCCCATATCGGCCGTCTGAAGTCCAAGCTCGCGGAGAAAAAAGAGAAGCTACAGAACCAGAGCTCCGCCGGCGGCGGCACCGGTTACCACGTCGAGAAACACGGCGACGCGACCGTCGCACTCGTCGGCTTCCCCAGCGTCGGCAAGTCGACGCTGATGAACGCCATGACAAACGCCGATAGCGAGACCGGGTCGTACGAGTTCACGACGCTCGACGTCAACCCGGGCATGCTGAAATACAACGGCGCTAACATCCAGATGCTCGACGTTCCGGGCCTGATCGAAGGGGCTGCCAGCGGCCGCGGTGGCGGACAGGAAGTCCTGTCGGTCGTGCGCGCCGCGGACATGGTCGTGTTCGTCCTCTCCCCGTTCGAGATCGACCAGTACGAACGCCTCAACGAGGAGTTGTACAAGAACAAGATCCGCATCGACCAGGAACCGCCGCGGGTCTCGATCAACAAGAAGGGGAAAGGCGGACTGAAGGTCAACGCGAGCGTCGACCTCGACGTTTCGGAGGACGTGATAAAGGAGGTCCTCCGCGAGCAGGGGTATATCAACGCCGACGTGGCCATCGGCGAGCAGATGGACGTGGACCGACTCATCGACGGCGTGATGGACAACCGGATCTACCTCCCCTCCGTCGTCACCGTCAACAAGGCTGACCTCATCGACCCCGACTATCTGGAGACGGTCAACGGGAACCTGCGGGACCACGACATCGACCCGGACGACGCCATCTTCATCAGCGCCGAGAAGCAGAAAGGACTCGACTCGCTGGCCGAGCGGATCTGGACGGAACTCGGACTGATGCGGATATACATGGACAAGCCGGGCCGCGGCGTCGACTACGAGGAACCGCTCGTCCTCCCGCAGGGAAGCACCATCGAGGACGCCTGTCACAAACTCGGGGGCGAGTTCGAAGAGCGGTTCCGCTTCGCCCGCGTCAAAGGGCCGAGCGCCAAACACGACGACCAACAGGTCGGGACGGACCACGAACTCGCCGACGAGGACGTTCTCCGCATCATCACGCGGAAATGACGGCGCGGGACGGTCGTTCGCGGTCGACTGACGGTCGCGCGGCATCGGACGGGCGTCCGCTGCCGCGACGACTCGGCTGGGTTCTCATCGTCGGTCTGCTCCCTTGGACCGTGACTCTGTATCCCGGCGGGAGCGGGTTCGTGTTTCCGTGGGGACTGCTTTCGACGGGGCCGGCGATACAGTTCGTTCCAATTGTAGACTATTTCTTCGTGCACGCGCACGCGAGAGGGTTGCTGTCATATCTGCTCTCGTGGGGCGTCGGAACGCTCGCGTACGTGGCGGCGGCCGCAAGCGCGGCAGGCGCTACAGTGATCGACCGCGAGGACCGTCGCGTCACCGCGGCACTCCTGCTCGTCGCTGCCATCGCACACCTCCAGTTCACTCTCGGCACCGACCACTCCGGAATCACCTCGATTCCGGTCGGTCCGGTGGCACTTTTCGCCGTCGCCTGGTGGTTTCATGCCGACGACCTGGTGCGTCTCGTCCGGCCGCATCGATCCTGACATCTCTCGGAACGGGGGACTCGGACCCGGATCCGACCGCCCCTTTCGGTATCCTTTTCGCCGGAGCGACCCGATCTACGGGTATGAGTGCACCGCTCGACCACGTGATGATGCGCGTCGAGGACCTCGACGAGTCGCTTTCCTGGTACAAGACCCACCTCGACTACGAGGAGAAGAGTCGCTGGGAGGCCGACACGTTCACCAACGTCTTTCTCGGCCCGACGGACGTTCACGACGAGGGGGCACTGCTGGAACTCACGTACAACCACGACGGCCGCACGTACGAGATGGGCGACGCGTGGGGCCACATCGCCGTTCGCGTGGCGGACGTGTACGACGCCTACGACGAACTGGTCGACGGCGACGTCGAGGAGTACCGCGACCCGGACTCCTGTGGCGGAAGCTACGCCTTCGTGACGGACCCGGACGGCCACGAGATCGAGATAGTCGAGCGCGACTACGGCGCGAGGTGGAGCCTCGACCACACGATGATCCGCGTCGAGGACGCCGACGAGGCCATCGGCTGGTTCACCCGAAAACTCGAGTACGAACACACCGGACGCTGGGAGTCGGATACGTTCGCCAACTACTTCATGAAGCCGGCGGACGCCGCGGACGAGGGGATGGCGGTCGAACTCACGTACAACTACGACGGTCGCTCGTACGAAATGGGCGATGCCTGGGGCCATCTCGCTGTGGAAGCCGCGGACCTACAGGAGTTCTGGGACACGCTCATGGAACGCGGCGCGGCGGAGTACCGCGACCCGGAATCGTGTGACATGCGCTACGCCTTTACCACGGACCAGGACGGCCACGAACTCGAAATCGTCACGAGCGACTGATTGGGACTGTCGTAATTCGATTCGGTAGTCCGCCGACGCAAGGTCGGCAACAACCGGTACGTTACAACGGTCACTTCGACGCGTTGCCGTCAACTGTCGGACTGGTCGAATCGCTTGGACGAACGAGGGCGAAGCTGTTTATATGGTAAACCCCCGTCCCCCCCGAATCCCCCATATCGCCGAAACCGCACGACTCCGGCCGTATCTAGTGGTGTGAATAATTACCATACGCGTCATTCACCACAAAGCATTTATAACGAGGTCACAACGGTTTCTACCGTACCCCTACCCATGGTGACAGCAACGAGTACCTTGGTCTTCGGCGTGCGTTCGTTGGCCGAGTCCGAGAGAAAGTCGCTGGCGCCGACCGACAGACAAACAGAATAACATGACAACAACGAATTCGAAAGACAAGGTACGCAGCCTCGTCCTCGCGGCGCTGATGGTTTTCTCCGTGGTCGGAGGCTCCATCGCGTTCGCAGGAGCGGCTGCCGCGGCTAACGCTCCCGGTAATAGCGGGACCGTTACTGACAATACTGAAAGCGTAAGTGCTCTCTCCGGTGAAGAGACGGAAGTCGCTGACTTAGTCTTCAGCGACCCTGGAGAGATGAACAACATCACGGTTAACGTTGATGGTGGTGCTAATTCCGCCAACGTCAATGTCGACGACGTCACTGACGTCCGTGTCGTTGCGTACAACGGCAGCGACGTTCTCGCCGAGACTTCGTCGTCTTACGCCACGCACGGCACCGTGGTCGACTTCAACGGTACGGACGCTGACTCCGAGACTAACGGCACGGTCGACCGTGTCGTAGTCTACGCTCAGCTCGCGTCCAGTGCCACCGTCGACGGCAACGAAGTTCTCGACGCATCAGTCGAGCTTCAGGCTGACGACGGAACCACGTCCGGCGCTATCGACACTGACAACGTCCAGAGCGTCACCACTGACTCCTCCTTCATCTCCGGTGAAGTCGAGGACTCCAACGGTGAGCCGATCGAGAACGCTCAGGTCGAAATCGTCAACAACGACAACGGCGCGACGGTCAAAACGCTGACCACCGACGCTAACGGTCAGTTCGACCCGAGCCGTGTCCGCGTTGCACCTGGACAGAACTACACCGTGAACGTCGACCGCTTCGGGTACACGACGTACTCCCAGACCCAGTTCGTCGGGTCGCAGGAGACGGTCAACTTCCCGGTCACGCTGGAATTCAACCTCCAGCCTGACAACGTCGACGTCCAGCGCTTCGACAACGGCGAGGTCGCCGGTACATCCTCGACGCTGCTCGGCAACAACGAGTCCGACAACACCGCGACGTACGCCGTCGTGGTCGAGAACACCAACGTCGAGAACGCCGGTACGCCTATCGACTCCTCTGATTTCTCGATCGACGTCGACCTGGAGTTCAACAAGACCGACGCTAACGTCGGTGACTTCTGGGACAACGACGCGATCAACACCTCCACCACTGTCACGACCACCGAGCGCGGTGACGTCGACGGTGACGGATACTCCGAGTCCTACGTGACGTTCAACGTCACGGCGGACAACGCGAGCGCCGACACGCTTGCCAACCCGCTCACTGAGGTTGGCATCAACGCGTCGAACGCGGAAAACAACCTGCAGGATAACGACGCTACCGTCCAGTACGTGCTGGAAGGTGAAGAGAAGATCACCGGCGAAGTCGTCGATATCGACGGTGAGGGTGTCTCCGACGCTACTGTCTGGGCCGTCTACGAGGGCTCCGGCAACCAGTCGGTTGCGTTCACCGAGAACACGTTCGTTAACGACGACGGGAACGCGTTCCTCGTCGACGAGACGAACGACGATGGCCGCTACGCCATCCCCGGTCTCGCAGGCAACGACACTAACGTGACGGTCTACGTCACTGCGACCAACTACAACCGCGAGAACCTGACCGACACGAGCGTCGGCCAGTTCGTCGCGGCGAGCGAGTTCGAACAGACCGCTGGACCCAAGTCTGAGACCGAGAACCACGACATCGTCGTGGCTCCGGTCGACGTTACGCTCGATTACCGTCTGAACCTGTCCGCAGAGGGCGAAGACGGCAACTACTCTGACTCGATCGCGATGGGGATCAGCTCCGAGCGCGACGTTCGTGTGGGACTCGACGTGAAGGCCCAGAACGAACCGGACAGCGAGTTCACCCCGATCGAGAACTCCGATCTCGTTGACAGCGAAGACGTCAACTTCAGCACGAACAACTCCGTCATCGGAAACGTCGTCGACGACCCGCTCACCGTTACGGAGAGCAACGAGACGACCGTCTTCCAGTCCACCCGCAGTACCGGTGTGACTAACCTGACGGCTGAAGTGACCAACGGCGAGGACATGGTGTTCAACGACACCGTCCAGATCGAAGTCTACGGCGTCGGTGAGATCACTGGCGACGTGGTCAACGACAAGAACCCGGCGGACAACCTCCCCGGTGCGAAGGTCGACCTGCTCCGTGTCGAGAACAACGGTAGCGAAACGCTCCTCGATACGGACTACACGGGTCCGCAGGGTTCGTACTCCTTCACGGAGGTCCGAACCGGCGAGACCTACCGCCTAGTCGGTACCTTCGAGAACGAGACCGGTTTCAACGAGATCTACAAGGGCAGCGCCGGTACGACTAACGCCGACATCGTGATCGTCGGCGTTACGCCGGACGCAGCAACCTTCGATGTCAGCGACCTCTCGCCGTCCAACAAGACCGTCACGCAGGGAGACCAGATCGACGTCTCCGCGACGGTCACCAACATTGGCGACGAGCAGGGTACGCAGACCGTCGAACTGCGCGTGGACGGTAACACGCTTGCGAGCCAGGACGTCCAGCTCGTTGGCGATGAGAACGTTACCGTCACCTTCGACGATGTCGACACGAGCGGTCTGGCCGCTGGTGACCACACGCACGGCGTGTACACCGAAGACGACGACCAGACCGGTACGCTGACTGTTGAATCGTCCGACGACGATAACAGCAACAGCAGCATTGTAGCCGAGTACGACGCAAACAACAACGGCGAGATCGACCTGATGGAGCTCTCTGCAGCGGCCAACGCATACTCCAGCGGCCAGATCTCGCTGATGGAACTCAGTCAAGTTGCTGGCGCGTATTCCAGTTAAACAACTGATCCAACCGACAAACCCAACACAAAATGTCAAGCAATAACGATAAGATGCGTAGCCTGCTGATGGCTGCGTTAATGGTGGTCTCAGTAGTTGCGATGTCTGCCGCATTCGCAGGCACCGCAGCTGCAGGGATCGCCGATGCGGATCGCAACATCAGTGACTCGGAAGTGAGTCCTGGTGGAGAGGCAACGGTTACGACAACAGTCAATATGGACAGTGACGGCGGGTCACTCACGATCTCGGAAGAGTTCAGTCCCGAGGTCCAGTCCGCAAGCATCGACAGCGTCACTGTCGACGGTGAGGATGCAGATACCATCATCGCGGAGGCTGACAGCACCGGTGCCGTGGTTACGATCTCGTCCGTGCCCGCAGACGCAACGGTCGAGCTGACGTACACGGTCACCACCGCTGACTCCGAAGACATGACGTACGAAATCACTGGTACCGCTTCCAGTGGTGACGACGAAGTTAACACCGGCTCGACCACCCTCGAAACCGCCGCCGACGACGGCGACGGTAACGATGGCGAAGACGGTAACGACGGCAACGACGGCCAGGAAGGTACGAACCAGTCCGAGTCTGACGCGAACCTCAACGCCGGTGGTACGTACTGGGAAGGCCAGGTCCTCTACGAGGACGGCTTCGAGTCCAACGAGGACTACCAGATCATCAACTCCGAAACCGGAATTCTCGAGCGGGAGCGCACGGCGAACGCCGACGGCGCGCACCTGATCGACACGTCCGGTCTCAGTGAAGGCGAGTACACGCTCAGTAAGTCTAGCGGCTCGTTCAACTTCACTGTCGTCGAACAGGACCTCACCATCACCGCTGACGATGGCGAGGTTCGGAACTCCGGTAACTCCGAGGAGGAGTTCGAGGTTGACTCCAAACGCGGTAGCTTCGACGTTGAGGTCACCGCAGACGACCTCGACGCCGACGAACTTCAGAACATCTTCGCTGACGAGGACGATGTCAGCAACACCGAGGACGGCGTTGCGTTCTCCGTCCGCGGTGGTAGCACGGCCACCGGTAACTTCTCCGGTATCGACGCAGACAACTACACGCTCGACTTCTCTGTCACCGACACTGACGCCGAGGACTCCGTAGACATCAACGTCTCGGACGCCGGCGACAGCGAGGCCGAGTTCGCAAGCTCCGTCACGAGCGACCAGGTCGGCGACGTTGCCGACATCACGGTCGAACTGGAGAACACCGACACGGCCGCTGTCACCGTCGGTAACATCCAGGACGACGGTTATCAGGCCAACCTGACTGTCGAAGACGGTAACGACGACGGTGAGGTCACCATCCAGTTCAACACGTACGAAGCTGGTAACACGACCGGGTCGGATCTCGCATCCGCAGCGAACAGCGACGACTCCGTCACGGTTCTCGAAGGCGACAACCTCACCGCAACCACGTTCAGCAGCAGCCGGCTTCTCACCGACCACGGCTACCGGATGACGGTCCGTGCTGGTGAGGACCCGACCGTTGACTCCGACGACCCCGGTACGCTCAACCTGCGCCCGCGCTCGACTAACAGCCTGTCTGTCGGTACCGCACCGCAGGACATGAGCTACGATGACGTCGAAGACCTCGCCGACTCTGTCTCTCAGGACAGCACTATCTCGGAAGGCGATCAGATAGTGGTCGAGGTTGACGCGTCCGGTATCGAGGGTCTCGTTGGTGGCACGGACGACTACTCCGAGTTCACTAACGACGAGAACGTTTCGATCACGGTCGAGCAGGAAGAAGCGAAAGCGAACCGTGACCCGAAAACGGCCGAACTCAGCGACAGTAACACGGACGTCTACACGAACGGCGACGAGGACCTCTACTACCTCGTTGTCGACAGCTCGGCACTTGACATCTCCTCCGACGACGGTAGCTACGAGGCTACCTTCTCCGTCGCGGAGAACTCCAAGCTGAACCCGTCCGACGACGCTGAGACGGTCAGCGACACCTTCGAGATGGACGGCCGCGAAGGGACCATCCACCCGCCTGAGGTCGAGGCCTCGTCCGGCCAGACCATCAGCGGCACGACGTCCATCGCCGCCGGCTCCGAAGTGCGGATCACCGCCGAAGGCGATGACACTGACAACCCGTTCCTGCTTGAGGAGACCGCAACCGTCCAGAACGACGGTAGCTTCAGCGCCGAATTCGACTTCGGCGGCGAGCCTGAGGAAGGCTCCAACTTCACGGTCTACCTCGAGGACTCTAACGGCAACTCGCTCGCTGACTCCGTCAGCGGAGTTGTCGGCGAAGCTCCGACCGCTCAGGTGTCCTACTCTGGCGGCATCAGTGAAGACGGCTCCGTCGTGACTGTTGACGAGGTCTACCTGCCCGAAGGTGGCTTCGTCACTATCCACGACGCATCCGTCGAGGACGACCCGATCGGCAGCGTCGTTGGTACGTCCCAGTACCTCGAGAACGGCACGCACACGGATGTGCAGGTCGAACTCGACAGCGCCATCGAAGAGGATCAGACCCTCATCGCGATGCCGCACATGGACGACAACGACAACCAGGAGTACGACTTCGTTGACTCCGAAGGCGATAACGACGCTCCGTACACCGACAGTAACGGTGACATCGTCGTTGACGCCGGTGACGTGACGCTGCAGACGGAGACTCCGACTGACACCACTACCGACGAACCGACTGACACCACTACCGAAGAACCGACTAACACCACCACCGAGGAGACCACCCCCGAGGACGGCGACGGGGACGGTGACTCCGACGGTGACGGTCAGCCCGGCTTCGGCATCAGCGTCGCCATCGTGGCGCTCATCGCTGCTGCCCTCCTGGCTGTCCGTCGTCAGGACTAATTCCGGTAGCTAACTACCGGCTCACGCCGGCTTTCGACGATTCACATTTTTTCGAACGCTACGCCGAACAGCCGCAGCACACGATATCGCGTCCCCGAACGGGTTTCAGAAGCAGTTCGCGTCAGTCGAGCGACGAGTCGGGAGCGTCCGCCAGGTCACGAAGGGCATCGCGTTCGATGTGGTGGAGTTCTCCCGGCACGACGAGCAGGTGAAGCGGACCGCCGAACGACCGCGACGCGAGGCCACACATACTGTCGGCCGCGACGACTGGGTCCGGACTGCCCGCGCGGGCGACGACGACGCCGAGCGTCTCTGGATACTCGTCGGCGAGATACTCCGCCGCCGTGCTCGCGGTCATGTACTCCTCTATCTCGTCGTCTTCCGACCGGGCGACCGCCGCCGCGTTGTCGACCTTGATGTCGAGATAGACGAGCGTGTGGAGGCCGCGGTCGCGGTTCTCGTCGATGGGCTCGGTGACGCTTGCCGGAAGCCCGTCCGCGCCGTGGGCGTACGCGAACGGGAGCGTGGTCGCTTTGCCGAACCGGTAGTTCTGGAGGCCGGTGAGCGCGCTCGCGGCGGCCTGAGCCGTCGTTCCGTGGACTACCCGCGTCTCGATGCCGCGGTCGTGAGCGCGCAGGCGGAGGTCGACGTGCGTGGTCGAGATCATCGTATCCCCGGCCGTCAGGAAGGCAACGTCAGCCGTTTCGGCGGCGTCTAGGATCTCTCCGGGACTCCGTTCGACGCCTTCGCGGTCGCGAACCTCGATCTGCGTGTCGTGATACTCCTCCAGTTCCGCGACGGTGGTGCCGACAAGCGTGCTGGTGTAGAATTCGGCGAACGCGCGGTCGGCGTCGCGAAGCGCCTCCTTGCCTTCGACGGTGATCGACCGCTCGTCGTAGAGGCCGAGACCGATGAACGTGAGCATACCCGGACTCGGAGTCGTGCCCGCTTAACGCCAGGGGTTCGACGGTGAACGCGCGACACGCTCGGCCCGGAAGCGTCAGGCTTACGCCCGCCACGGGACGAGAGTCAGCGTATGGAAGCGCCGTGCGTTCGCGTTCAGCGGGAGGACGGCGAGGCGACCCGCCGTTCCCTCGCGGCCGACGATCTCGTCGACGAGGACCTGGAGATAGAGTTCGACGAGGGGTATCTGTACATTCCGGTGACAGACGCGGCCGCCGTCCCGGCGGAATATTACGTGGTCGTCCGCGACGTGCCAGAGCGCGCCACGCAGCAGACGCCAGCGGACCTGCTCGATTTCGACCCGAGTTACGAGCGCCTTGGCGACATCGTCATCGTGGACGAGGACGACCCGGAGCGCGCGGCCGACATCGCCGACGCCGTCGTCGAGTCGGATGTCCCCGTCGAAACCGTCGTCGACCGAGCGTCGAAGATCCAGGGCGAACTCCGCATCAGGGACTGGGAGCTACTGGCCGGAGAGCGGACCGAAACGACTCACCGCGAGTACGGCTGCGAGTACGCGCTCGACATCGCAGAGATGTACTTCTCGCCGCGGTTGGCGACGGAGCGCCACCGCGTCGCCGAGCAGGTCGAGGAGGGCGAGCGCGTGTTCGACATGTTCGCCGGTGTCGGCCCCTTTGTCATCCCGGCGGCGAAACGCGGAGCGGAGGTAGTCGGCGTCGACCTGAACGAGCGCGCGGTCGAGTACCTCCGCGAGAACGCCGAGCGAAACGGCGTGGCCGACCGTGTGACCGCTATCGCGGGCGATGTCCGAGACGTTGTTTCGGGCTCGTCGCGAGTTGCGGGACGCGAACGAAGCGAGGGCATCGATGAGACGAGCGGGCCGCAGGCTCGCGAGCGGCCGGAGAGAAGCGACGGTGTTCGAGATGACGCGCCGGAGTACGAGAACTGGGCCGACCGGATCGTGATGAACCTGCCACACAGCGCCGACGAGTTCCTCGACGCCGCCGTCACCGTCGCTGGCGACGACTGCGTCGTCCACTACTACGATATCCAGCACGAGGACGACCCCTTCGGTCCCGGGGAGGCGGCGATCAGGGCGGCAGCGGAACCGGAGTACGAGGTTGCCGTCGAGACGCGCCACACCGTCCGGTCGTACGCGCCGCACGAACTGAACGTCTGTCTCGACGTGCGACTGACTCGATAACGGCGTCGGAATTCGGAATCCTTAAACCGATTATCGCGCCTATGTTGAGGTGGAGTGTACCGGTGTCCTGCAGAGCGTAGCGATGCAGGGTTCGGCGCGCAGTGCGCCGGTGTAGCTCAGACTGGCTAGAGCGAATCCTTCGTAAGGATTAGGCCGGGGGTTCAAATCCCCCCACCGGCTTACCCCTGCGGGGTAATCCGTAATTCAGAGACTGCTCCACTGTATCTTAACTTTCCCGCCGTATTTGATATGATATTTCCACCCGTTTTTGCAATAGCATTGCCGGTGGAAATGACACCCGTGACCGCACTCCAGAGTAGCAGTCACGTGATTTTTGAAAACGAAGCAGGACATATATTAGTAAAAATCTAAGAAGGTGGGGTTGTATCCAGCGATATGGCAAATGGTGATTTAGCATTCACCACCTCAATCTTGGTACCGGTAATGCTCTTGGTAGTAATGGAAATCACAGGGATCGTGCGACAGCTCTCCCTGTCTGGCGCAGTGGGAGAGAGAATTGAACCGACTCCGCACGCGGTAGAGAGCCGATTTAACTCTATTCTTGAATCAATGTTCGAAGTGGACCATGTAAATGAATTGGGGCATTTTCAGTCACTCCACGCAATAAACTGTGTGATACTATTCTCGGGGATTTTCATGGTGAGTTACGCAGTCACGCCGCCCGCTCGTTTGTTTCTTACTTTCGCGGTTCTCGTCTTGTTCTGTATTCTCCCCTACCTGGAAGTCACCGAATACGAAGAGATGCGTCGGAATGGGACAGCGATACGGTCAAATATATACCACGCGGTCCCATCGTTCTTTTTTGGAGTCTTAGTCAATCAGATCGGCCGCTTTGCCCGAATTGAACCGAATGTTCCTCTTATTGCGACGCTTGCCATAATAGTAACACTCCCGTACGCAGTTACTCAATTGTACTTCAGCGAAAAGTTGGCATCTGAGGTACGTGAGGCATATGGTATCGGCGCTAAGTAGGAGATGACAACAATCAATCATTGCCTCTCCAGTTCGGTTCTCCTTGGGAGTGGGTTCATCTGAGCGTACTGACCAGAGTTCTATTCCTCCCTCAAGATCGGCTTGCGAAACTGTCTTGACTGTGGCTATGGGCGAGAATTTCATACCTGTCTAAGTAATCTTGTAAGCGCCATTAACAGCGAGAAGCGGGCGTCGAGTTACAGCCACCTACTTCGTAAGGTTACCTCGATAGCGGGCGAAAACGGCAAGGGTCTTTGAGAGTTGGTGCGCATTCTCTGCCTAATACTACTTCTCGGGGGACCATTCTCAGCGTGAAGGGGGCGAAGAGCAATATGGTCTCAAGGATTCTGTAGTTTCATTCTAAGACTACGCTTCTCGCTGTTATGAGGTTCTCACTGGTGTCCGGTTTCACTTAATAGAATATTCGAGGGTTTATATACCACCCCCTTGGCTCCATTCCCGCCGAAAGAGATGCTGGACTTTCCCGTAAGTCTTCTCTCGGTATTTGAACCTAAGGTCCAGACTGTATGCTGCCTCAAGGAACTGTTTGTCTGTGGCCTCTTCTTTAGTTCGAGGGTGGCACCGTCTGCTGTCTGCCTCATCTTCATGGACAACGTAAGCACAGGTAGCCCACAGAACGAGTTCCTTCCGGATACCCCACTTTCCGAGATCCTGCTCAAGGAAGAATGCTACCGCGAGCCGCTTCTGTGCGGGCGTCAGTTCAAGATTATCCGCGAAGATGATTATCAGGTCCCGATTGGCTAAGCGCGTGAAGTACGGTTGATTCCACCACGTATAGCCGCTCTTAAGCCCTTTGTCGATCTCTTCTAAGTGCTGGAAGAACTTTCCCTTCCGTCGATAGAGGTAGTCGGCGGGCCAGAACTGGCCTGCGTGTTGGGGAGTCCAATATGGCGTATTGTAAGTGGATGGACCAATGGTGGTTTCACGTGTGGTATCTGGCTGTGCAAGGCTGGTGCTGGTCTGGGTTGCTGTTTCGGAACTTATTGCAGATAGGGGAGAGAAACCGTGCAGCTCAGTATGCGGATCACTGCTGACAGGACACTGGAAGAGTTGCGCCGCTCAGAGGTTTGTGTCTCCTCTATTACAAGGTAAGTTGAGTATCTTAAACGTTTCTCTCAGTCCGTCGCTTCCGGGCGCTTCTCGCTGCGAAGGGACCTTCTGATCAGGGTTAATTTTGGCCTCTTGGTGGCTTTCGTGACTTCAGAAGACAAGGCGACTAATTCGATTCAGCCAGATTACCGATCTTGTAGCGTGACACAGTAGGCTAAGGAAGTGTTATTTACAGATCGGAGAGGCAGCGAGAAGAGAACGCTCTTAGTCTGGCAAATTGCATGATTTTCTGGGAGGGCTACATCCATATCTTGAGCTTGCAGAATGAACGGTGTAACAACCGGACCGATTATTACCTGTAAGCATCATACAATGCGGAGCGGGGATCAATTATAGAGGCAGGGTTACACTCTGGCCCCTTTTGCTGTGTTCAACCCGCCAGACTGCACCAAATTCATACGAAGGACTGCGGTAAGATCGTCTGTCCAGCCCATTTCATTCTGCTTCGTAGAAACGCCTGTGCAGTATTACTGCATCGCCCGATGGCATTCTGCCAATTCGTATAGATATTCTGATGGTCTTGCTGAATATAGGTGCATAGTTAAGAGAGGTGTTCATAGGATAGAATTTGAGATTCTTCAGTATCTAAGTCGGGAAGCGTCGATTGAAGATCTTCTCTTCGAGGAATTCGTGAAAACTTTTCCCTTCAGCGATCTGCTCTAAGTCGTTTAAGTCAAACACTATTACTGCGATCCCATCTTGTTGGAATGTATCATTAATAACTTTCTTTGCATTTTCGCTATCAGGTCCGGAAATTCCGTTCTTCGCAAACAGGATTCCGAGGCTGGACTTTGCGGATTGTAATTTTCCAGTAAAGTCTCGAACTCGATCTGCACCAACACTGTCAGCCCAGTTCTTGCACTCTATGAGAAAATATCGACTATGGCAGTTGATTGCAGATTGCGCGTCAGAGTTTTCCACAACTAAGTCTATCTCCCCGCTCAGTGTATTGAGATTTCGGCGATGCACGGAAAATTGTGGAACGCCCTGGATCAATAAGGCCGCTAAGTCTTCCAATGTCTCCTTTTTTTCTTGATTTGTCTTTGCCTCTGTAACCGCTTTGAGTCGGGTACGATACGTTTCTAAGTCTATACTAAATTTATCGGTAGTGATTTCATCAGGCTTATCCTTGGCTTCTTTTTCTGAGAGTTCTTCTACTTCCGGTATATAGCCTGGGGAAGAAAGAGTTTCAACGATCCATTCGCAGTCATCTATACCGATTGTTTCATGGTTGAACCCATGTTGGTTATCATTTGTTTGAACACCTAACGCCCGATTAGTCAAGACAACACTATACTGGGCGTTTGTGATCGATTGGTAACATTCGAGATCGCGGAATATATGCGGATCAATTTGACCACCGGTCTCAGGATATGAGGTTTCTGTATATTTTCGGACCTCAAGACAGATCCAGGGTATGGCATCAGGAGAGGTCGCTACGAAAGCATCAAAAAATGTTGTTTCCTGTTGCTGCGGAAGGTTCCGAGTTACCTCGTAGAAGATATTTTCAGAAGAATATCCAAGAATGTTGAGGAATTCTGAGATTGATTCCCGTTCGTAGTCACGTACCGTCTCAAATTCGCGGCTCGGGAGATCCGTCAGAAACGCGTGCAATTCTTCTGCTTTTGACATGGACATAACATTATACCCAAGACCAAAATAGGTTATCCACTACCGGCATCTTCTCTATCCAGTACGCTATTCTTGATAGGATACAGATGAGTTGTGACCCACCGCGCTACTTCGTTCGCCTGTCTCAACCGGTTCGTTGGGAGTTTACTGCCAACTACTTGAATTGGGCGCCAGAACCGATAGCATATCTCACCATCATTCTGCCGGAAACTTGAATATCTGGGCTTGCTTCTGATCTATAAATGGTAAGTTCAGATGATATTGGATTGGAGAAAGACCTGTTGTGAGAGTCTAAATGTCCTTCAGATGGTTACGCCGTCTCTCTGCCTTCTCGCCGAATGAACCCTTATCGTAGTGTTTGTCAAGGACCTTCCCGCTCATATTCACACGCTCACCGGTCACATCCTTGGCCTGCCCTGCATTCCGGGCAGCAGTCACATATCCTCTACGAAGCGCGTGAGGGCTTACTGAGTCGGGGCAGGCAGACGACCCATTCCAACTGTTATCCTCGCACTCCTCTGGGGTCACGGTCGAGGGCGCAGGCCCCTGTGTAGTGACAGGGCCGAGTTGCGGTGTAGACGTATCTTTGTAGGCTTGTTTCCGCAATACGTCCGTGATCGGTCGCAATTAGCGGTTCCCGGTCGTGTTCGTCAGTAACGTCCGGGCGGGTATTCTCGATATAATCAACTATCACATCGGCCGTCTCGGTGGAAATGAGAACGTCTCGTTGGCTCTTTTCCTTACGTTTGAGGGGGGTGGCCATGTCGGGCCTATGTCTGAGTTGTAGAGCAGGCCGTACTTCATCGAAGTCTTTGAGATCAAGGGACCGAAGACCACCCACTCGCATTCCAGTTTTCCAGAGAATGAGCAGAGTCACGTGACGGATACTCGCATACTCGTACTTCTTAAGATAGTCCAGCAGTTCTACAGCCTCTTCACGGGTCAGGAGATCGTCGCAAATCTCATCGTCTTCAGATACCTTTGGGATACGAACTAATTCTGAGAGACCCTGTGGAACAGCCTGAATAGACTCGCAGAACTGAACGAAGTTCTTGACGGTCCACATATCATTCCGTGCCGTAATCGGCTTAACGTTGTCCAGCCGGTGTTCTTTGTACCGCTGAATTTCGTCACTGTCGAGGTCACGGAGATCAGTGATTCTCTCCGAGTTCAACCACTTGCAGAACATACCCAACGATGTGCTATAGTTGGAGAGGGTCTTCTTGCTGACGTGGGTCTTCTTGTCTTTGAGATACCGATTCTTGGCATCTTCCGGCAGGGTTTGCTTGAGGTTCATAGGTGTCTGTTGTCTGGCTACAGACTACCCCGCGTAAGGATCGGCGGTGACGCCAGAGGGCGAGAATCACCCGACGGAGCACCGAGGGTTCCAAATTCCCCCACCGGCTTACTTTTGCCGCAAGCGATCCTGCGAGCGGTCAATACGTCTCGTGAGGGACTGAACTACGGAACGGGGGAGATACGACCGACGCGGGCGTGGTTCAAACCTCCGGCTTTCATTCTACGACGGACGTGGGTAACAGCACATTGTAGAACCGTCGTAGGCGGAGCGGTTGTTCCCGGACTCGTCGACCGCTATTTCCCGACGCAGACGTCGCCGCCGGCAGTGCCGCCGACCGTTCCGAACGTCTGCTATTTCTCTCTGAGTTACGAATTGAATCTTACTAAGTCGAGACGGTACCACCACAAGATTTACGTTTCACATCAAGGTACTGGCGATATCAGCTATCGATACTGATATCCAGACTGATATGAAATCTGACAGCCCCTGCGGAGGCGAGTCCCACGACGTATCGTCTCGCCTCAACGCGTCTCTCCGGACGCTGTTTCTGGTCGCTCTACTGCTGGTCTCGGCGACAGCGGCACCCGCTGTCGCGTACGCAGAAGCGGCTCCGCCCGGCGACCGAGAGGTTCAGATATCGGACACCCATGCGAACCTCTCGGTCACGAACGCTTCGACTGACGGGAGAACTACCGGCTCCCCGACTGCCGGTCCGGGCGCTGACCGCGCCGGAGCGGCGAACGAGTCCGCCGTAACGCTGACGCTCATCACCGGCCAGACGGTGACCGTCGAGAAGCGCCGCGGTGAAACCGTCTACACGACCGATGCGGAGACGGCGATGCGGCGGATATCGACACCCGACGGGACGTACGTGTTCCCCGAGAACGCCGATCTGGAGCGGTTCGATCCTCGTCTGTTCAACGTGGACCTGCTGGTGGAACAGAACCTGACGGACGCGAACGTCGACTCGATCCCGGTGATCGTCGAGCGCCGAGGCAGTCCGGACGAAGTCGGTCGAACGGACGGCAATGCCGAGCGGAGTCCGACCGCGGCCCTGCGCGACGACATGGGCCGAACGCGCGGTCTGACGGCCGAACGCACGCTCGACTCCGTCGACGCGGTTTCTGCCTCGGTGTCAAAAGACCAGTCTGCGGCCGTCTACGAGACCCTCCGGACGAGCGCCGAGATCGAACACGTGTCGCTCGACGCACGCGTGAGCGTCTCCCTCGACGACGTTTCGGAACTCACCGGTGCGGGCGCGGCGCGCTCTCGATACGGCGTCAACGGTGAGAACGTCACCGTCGCCGTCCTCGACTCGGGCGTCGACGACTCTCATCCCGACCTGCAGGACGCCGTGACCCGTCAGGTCGACTTCACCGGCGAGGGGACCACTGACGACCCGTACGGGCACGGGACCCACACCGCCGGAATCGTCGCGGGCGACGGCTCCGCGAGCAACGGAACCTACACCGGCATCGCACCGAACGCGAGCGTCCTGAACCTCCGAGTCATCGAGAGCGACGGATACGGCAGTCGCTCCAACGTCATCGACGCGATAGAGTACGCCGTCGACGAGACGGACGCAGACGTGATCAGCGTGAGCCTCGGCGGACCCGTTTACGACGAGGACCCTTACTTCGACGCGGTCCAGTACGCCGTCGACAACGGCGTTACCGTCGTCGTCGCGGCGGGTAACGACGGCCGCCCCGGCCACGACGGCTACGGTACCGTTCTCTCGCCCGGCGTGGTTCCGTCGGCACTCACGGTTGGCGCGAGCGACGGTGACGACCGTCTCGCACCGTTTTCCTCCCGCGGCCCGACGGCGACGAACCGCGTGAAACCCGACCTCGTCGCGCCCGGCGTCGACATTGCCAGCGCGAGGGCGGGCACCGACAGGTACGTCGAGTACTCCGGAACGAGTATGTCGGCACCCGCGGTCAGCGGCATCGCCGCGCTCTTGCTCGACGCGAATCCGGACTGGACCCCCACCGACGTGCGGAGCGCGCTCGTCACGCGGACGGACCGTCTCGAGGGCAACTACGACATCTACCAGGCGGGGTCGGGCCGCGTCAACGCGACCGCCGCGCTGACGGCAAACGTGACCGTCGCGCCGTCGACCGTCGACTTCGGCGTCGTCCGGCCGTCTGCGAACGAGACGCGCATCGTTGAACTCGCTAACCGCGGAACCGAAACGGTAACGCTTGACGTCTCCGCCCACGCGACCGATATCGACGACGGCACGACCGGCGACGTGTCGCTGAACCGGACGGCCGTCTCGGTCGCGCCCGGAGACACCGAGGCCGTCGCGGTGCGAGTCAACGGGACCACCGACGCGGGCGTCTACTCCGGTCGACTGCTAGTCGACGGCGGCGACTACCGCGGGAGTTTCGGATACACGATCGGCCACCGCCTCTCCGTCTCGAAACACGGCGCGAACGGAACGAGCGTCGCCGGCGACGAAGTGGTCCTCTACCGCCACGGTGACGGCGGATCGACTGAGGTGCTGTCTCTCTCCGGCGACGACGCGGAGACGCTCGTTTTCGAGGGCACGTACACGGTCGTCAGCGGCGGCGTCGACGAGTCGACCGGCGAGACGGTTCTCGTGGAGGAGACGCTGACCGTGTCTGACGACGCGACGGTTTCGTTCGACGAGAACGACGCCGTTCGGTACGGCTTGAACGCGAGCGGCCTCGGCGACGGAACCGAACTGGAGACGCTCCGCGCGGCGGGCGAAATGCAGCGGACGACCGCCGACGGTCGGTCGCTGACGTACGAATCGTTCCGGACGTTCCCCGACGAACCGTCAGTTCGATTCAGCACGGGTACGGCAAACGCTAGCGTCTCGTACCTGCTCGCGCCTACGAGCGCGTACGACGACGGCGGGCACCACCTCGACGTTTCCGAGGCGTATCATCTAGTGTATCCCACCGTCGGCGTCGACGGGCCGCGGACCGTCGCGCCCGACGAGTCCGACCTCGCCGCACAGACCGTCACCTACGGCCGGACCGGCAGTGGTGACGACTACGATGTCGTGCGGACTGTCACCCACTCGGCGTTCCCGACACGGGGCCTCACGACGGCCCGCTGGGACCGTCGCGACAGAACTCGGCAGACGGTGTACGTCACCCCCTCCGGGAGCGACGTCCGGACGGCGTACGGGCTGACAGCGGTCGACAACGGCGGCGACTGGCGTTTCGTCTCGCCGATGCAGTCGCTCGCGGTCGGCGAGAACAGAGCGGTGAGCGTCCGCGCCCACCCGCTCACGGCGGACCGCCGGAACTGGCATCTGGGGGCGACGCCCGCCGCCGCCAACGTCAGCGTCGGCGCGCGGTTCCAGGTTGACCAACCCCCCACGCGGTTCGTCCACCGGTCGTCGGCGACGAACCACTACGAGATACGCCGGAACGGGACGACGGTGGCCGCGCGGACGACAACGGATGACGAGTTCGCGTACGCCGGCGACGACCCGCTCGTCGAGAACGCGACGTACGAAGCGGTGCTGACGGCGAACGGCTCCGACGGCCTGTCGACGCGGTCCCTCACTCGCTACGCCGCGACGTACCGTCCCGGCGAGGACGTCACGCCGCCGGAACTCCGGGGGATCCGGGTGACGGACGGTGGCGAAGGCAACTCCCTGTACCGGCTTCCAGTGACGCTGTCGCTCACCGCGAGCGACGACATGGACCTCGCCAACGGCAGCGTCCGCGTGCGCTACGCGGACGGGTCCGTGACGACCGCCCCCCACGACGGGAACGTCACGAACACGAGCGAGGCGTGGCACGAGGCGGCGGTCGAGCGGACGGGCAACGGCGAGTACGCGGTCGAACTGGACGGGTCGCAGATCACCGCGTCGACGCTCCACCTGAACGTCGCGCTCGTCGACGCGTCGGGCAACCTCGCGGAGTCGACGGTGTACGACGCCTACCGGTCGACTGCGCCGCCGACGGTGACGCTCGAAGGGACGGTCCGCGGCCCGGACGGTACCGCCGCGGCCGACGATGTCGTCACGACACACGACGGGGCGAGGCGGACGAACGTCTCGCGAACCGACGCGGACGGGTCGTACGCCGTCGGCGTTCGCCGAAACGCGACCGTCGACGTGGGCTACCGTCAGTACGACACGACCGCAGACGAGTTCTTCCCCGAGGACGGCGTCGCGGACGTCTACCCGCTGGCGAACACCGTCACCGAAACGGACGCTGACCTCGGAACGCACGACATACCGGACGGCCATCCGGTGACGATGACGGTCACGGACGAGTCGGGAGCGCCGGTGGCGAACGCGTCCGTCGCGGTCGACGTGAGCGCGAACGGGGCGTCGGTCCGCGTCGGCGAGTTCCTGACGACGGCGGACGGACGACTTCCCGTAGACGGACTCGAACTCTCCGGGAACGTCTCAGTCGCGGTCACGCCGCCGGAGAACGAGTCGTTCGTCCCCACGACGACCGAACGGACCGTCGTCGCCACTGGCCCGCGGGACCTCACGGTGACGCTCGAAGAGCCGTCGCTGGTCGCGCACGCTACTGCCGACCCCGCGACGGCGACCGTCGGCGACGCGGTGACGTTCGACGCCGCCGACAGCGCGGCGCAGGGCACAGTCGTCGCGTACGACTGGTCCTTCGGCGACGGCGCGACCGCCGAGGGAGAACACGTCTCGCACGCGTACGAGTCGCCCGGCGAGTACGAGGCCGCGTTGACGCTCACCGACGAGTACGGCGTCTCGGCTACCGATACGGTGACCGTTTCGGTCGAAGCCAGACCGGATAACAGCAGCGGCAACGGTAGCGACGGAGACGGTAACGACGATGGTAGTGGGGGAGATGATGGCGGCGACGGAGACGGTAATGACGGCGGCGGAGGTGAAGGGAACGATGGCAGCGACGGCGGCGACGACAACGACGGCGACGACAGTAGCGGGGGCGGAAGCGGCGGCGCGCCGTCGTCGGGGCTCGAACCGTCGCTCGGCGTCGGAACGGACGTGACGGCCACCGCGGACGGTGCGACAGTTACCGTCGTCCGCGGCCTGCGAGGCGATACCGCGTCGGCCGACCTCCCGGCGTCAGTGACCGCGAACGGCGTCGGTGCGACCGGTATCAACGTGACTCTCGCCGAGAACGCCCCCGAGTTCGACCTGTCGGTCGGGGCGTCCGCGGAACCGCCGGGGGACGTCCCGGCTTACAACCGGTCGACGGCGCTTGGCTACTTCGACGTCGGCCGCGACGGCGTTTCCGAGGAGGCGATCGCCGAGGCGTCGCTCCGGTTCAGCGTGTCCCAGTCGGCGCTCCCCGACAGTGCCGACCCGGACGACGTGACGCTCTACCGGTATCACGACGGCGAGTGGCGCGACCTCCCGACGAATTACACAGGGAACGAGTACGAGGCGGCGACTCCGGGGTTCTCGGCGTTCGCGGTTGGCGTCGAACACCCCGAGTACTCCGTGACCGACGCGACGCTCGGCGCGACCGAAGTCGCGGACGGCGAGTCGGTCCCCGTCGAGGCGACGGTGACGAACACCGGAACCGCCGGAGGTAACGCCACCGTCGCGCTCGAACGGGACAGCGAGGTCGTCGCTGAGCGAACTGTCTCTCTCGCGCCCGGCGAGGCGCGGACCGTGTCGTTCGCTCCGACGCTCGGACCGGGCACGCACGACCTGCACATCGGCGAAACGGACGTCGGGACCGTGACGGTGAGCGATCCGTTGGAGACCGAATCGACCGGTGACCCGTCGACCACCACTGCAGAGGACCGGGACGCTGAGACGGAAAGCGACGGGCAACCGGGCGTCGGACCGGTCGGTGCGGTCCTCGCGCTGACGCTTACGCTTCTCGGCCGCCGGCGGTTCCGGTAGCCGACGCCGCGGCGAAACACGAGGTCGATCCGGACGAGGTCGAGGCGACCACGGCGGGAGCGACGAACTCGGGTTCGGTCTGGCGGTCTGATCAGTGTCAGGCAAGCAGGCGTCGCTCCCACCGCGGGACAGCGCGGCGGTAGACGGCGACGCCGACAGCGCCGAGCAGTACTGCAGCGGCCGCGAGAGCGCCCAGAAGCGTCGTCGAGACGGGCGTCACGACTAAGCTGACGATCAATACCGGGACGAGCGCCGCGGCGACGGCGGCACCGAACGCGGCGAACAGGACGCTGTCGAAGAGGAACTCGTTCGGCTGTAGGCCGGCGAGCGCCACCGTCAGACCGAAGAGGTAGAGTTCGATCCCGACGAGGAGGACGGCACCCACGGCGACGTGGGCAGGGTCGGCCCCGAACCAGACTACCGCGAGCGCGAAGTACGCCAGGCCGTTGGGGACGGCGAGGACGAGAAACGCCCGGAACTTCGCGGCGAAGGCGTCTGCGACGCCGACGGGGTAGATCAGGTAGTCGTCCGGGTCGTCGAACTGCGTCAGCCAGTTGTACGTCGTGAAGGCCGTCAGACCGAGAATGGCACCGAACGAGAGTCCGATCGACGGCTCGACGCCGGTGACTGATTCGGTGAGAAAGATGAGTGCGGCGCTGACGGCGAACAGGACGCCGCCGGAGAAAAGCACCTTCCAGATGCCGCCGCTGCTCCGGTGCAGGTCGAGCAGGCTCTTCATCCACAGGCCGGTGTCGTCGCCGAGGCGGCGACGCCACCGTCCGAACGCGGCGTCGATCGTTCGCACCCCGCTCCGAACCGACGGGTCGTAGGCGTACAGGCCGACGATAGCGAAGGCCACCGACGGGGCAACGGCTATCGCCGCAGTGGCGAGTGAGGGGTCGGCGTACAGCGCGTACGGCGTTGCTCCTCCGACGTCGACGCCTGCGGCCCAGGCCAGGCCGACAGCCGCCGCGGCCAGGAGACCGACCATGCGCCCGGGCAGGCCGCGCGTCGAGAGGCCGACGAACGCGAACGTGACAGCGGCACCGAACAGGAACGTTGCGGTCGTCGTCGCCCAGAGCAGCGGCAGGCGAGCGAGCAGCGCCGGGTCGCGGGCGTAGGCGAGCGGCGCGACTGCCACCGTGAGCGGGAGCAGGAACAGGACGCCGTAGTAGACGATATCCTTGACGAGAAAGACCGAAAGCAGCGTCCGCCGCGACACCGGAAGCGTCCGCCCGGAGAACACGAGCATCGTGATATCGCCGAGCAAATTCTCCATGGCGTCACGCCCGACGAAGCCGATAGAACCCGTGTGAAGCCCGAACGCGAACGCGAGGCCGTGGAGACCGGCGGCGACCGTCGCGACGGTCACTTCGGTGAGCGAGAGGAACCACGCGGTCCCCGCGGCGAGCGCCGTGACGAGGAGTGGAAACACCGCGAAGCGCCGGCCGCCGAACAGTTCGGTGTGAAGCCGCCACTCCTCGGCGAGCATGCCGCGAAACAGCGTCCAGTGCAGGCTCATGGTTCCGTCGCCAGCGCCTCGCGCGATTCGGGCGCGTCGACGTTCTCGAGGAAGGCGTCGAGCAGCGACGACCCCTCGTCAAGCGCTCGCGGGTCGCGTTCGGCGATCAGTTCGCCGCCGCTCACGATGCCGACGCGGGTGCAGATGTCCTCCGCCACCTCGACGTGGTGTGTCGAGAAAAACAGCGTGTTGCCGTCGGCGGCGTACGATTCGAAGAACCGCTTGGTGCGTTCCTGGACGATCGGGTCGAGGTTCGCCAGCGGTTCGTCGATGAAGACGAGGTCAGGTTCGTGGAGAAACGCGCCGGCGATCATCACCTTCTGCTGTTGCCCGCGCGAGAGGTCGGTGGCCAGCGTATCGAGCTGTTCGGCGAACGACAGCCGGTCCGCCCACTCCTCGACTCGGCGCTCTCGCGTCTCGTCGTCGATGTCGCGAACTGTACTGACGAACTCGAAGTACTCGCGCGGCGTCAGGAAACTCGGCGGCGACTCCCGCTCCGGCAGGATACCGACCCGTCGTCGGGTTTCGGCGGGGTTCGTCGTCGGGTCCGTCCCGAGAACGGACACGTCGCCCGCGTCGGGCCGGAGCTGTCCCGTGAGGATCTCGATAGTCGTCGATTTTCCCGCTCCGTTCGGGCCGAGCAGACCGAACAGTTCGCCCTCGTCTACGGACAGTGAGAGGCCGGATAACGCCTCCAGATCGCCGTAGGACTTCTGAACGCTCTGTGTCCGAATTGCAGTCATCGTGTTTCTAGTGGGCGTACTCCGTCATATTCCTGTCGGCAAATTTGATGTGTCAATTCAACTGATGCGATATCCGCCGAGACCACCGTCGGAGGACCGGCGCGAAACGGTAACTCGGATACACTGATAGTCTCCCGGACCACAGAGTAGCCCATGGCGCTGTACGACGCAGTTGCTGACCATCCGCTACGGATCGACGAGGTCGGACTGACGCGACGCGAACGGGACACTTCCAGCGGGTTCACGCGCGTGACGACCGAGATAACCCTTCGCGGCGACGGAGAGACGGGCCGCGGGGAAGATGTCACGTACGACGCGGCCCCCCACGACGCTCTCGTCGACCGCCAGCCGTTCGACCTGGCCGGGGAGTACACTGTCGCAGCGTTCTCCGAGGCACTCGACGACGTGGAACTCTTCCCGAACGTCGACCCGGAGCAGGCGGCCGCACGCAACTACCGCCGCTGGGGGTTCGAGAGCGCGGCGCTCGACCTGGCGCTCAGACAGGCTGGCGAGTCGCTCGCGTCCGCGCTCGGACGGACGTACGACCCGGTGAACTTCGTCGTCTCGACCCGTCTGGGCGACCCGCCCACGGTCGACCGCATCGAGACGCTGCTCGACGCCGACCCGGATCTGGCGTTCAAACTCGACCCGACATCTGACTGGGACGCCGACCTGGTTGCCGACTTGGCGTCGCGGGCGACGGTCCGCATCGTCGACCTGAAGGGTCAGTACGAGGGAACGGACGTCGACCAGAGCGCCGACCTCGACCTCTACCGACTCGTCGCCGACGCGTTCCCGAAGGCCATCATCGAAGACCCTGCCCTGACGGCCGAGACGGACGCGTTCGTCGACGAGGTGGCCGACCGCGTCTCGTGGGACCATCCCATCACCGGCGTCGACAGCGTCGAATCGCTGCCGTTCGAACCGCGCTGGCTCAACGTGAAACCGTCGCGGTTCGGGAGCGTCGAATCCCTCCTCGACACCATCGAGTTCGCCCGCAAGCGCGACATTCGACTGTACGGCGGCGGCCAGTTCGAACTCGGTGTCGGCCGGCAGCACCTTCACGCCTTCGCGTCGCTGTTTTATCCGGAGAGTCCGAACGACGTCGCTCCCGGCGGCTACAACGACCCGGAACCACCGGACGGCCTTCCGTCGTCCCCGCTTTCACCGCCGGACGACCCTCGCGGACTGGAGTGGTGATCCGCCCGGCCCGAGCGGCGGTCACTGCCGGAGCACTCGGCCCCGACCTCTCCGCAGTGGCCCACAGTTATAGTAGCGCTTGCAAGTTATCACACACTCGATCGCACGACTGCGTGCGATCGGATCTGTAAACAGTTGCAAGCACTACTATATGTTCCCGCGTCTCGAAAACACTCACCCGTGGCGAACCAACCGGCTACCACTGCGCTCGCGGCCGCCCTCTCGAACTGGCGGCGGCACCTCGTCGCAGTCTCTCTGGTCGTCGTCGCGTTCGCGGTCGCGACGATGTTTGCCTCCAGCACCGCGTACTACGGCGCTGCTCTGGTCGCGTTCGCGGTCTGGATGGGCTGGTTCGTGCTGACCGTCGTCGACCTGATCGGACGCGCTGACTTCTGACGCTAGCCGGACCTGGCCGATACGGTTACGTCTGCCGTCCCGTGACGCAGCGCCGCGGCGTTGTCCTCTTCCACGACGGTGAACGTCCCGTTGTCGCAGTTTGCACACCCGCCCTCCGCGAGTGGGTCGACAGTCTTCCCGTTTTCCGTCCCCGGTTGCGTGTGTCCACACCGAGTACACTTCCCCATGATAACCATTACTGCAAGGTACGGATCCGAAACGTTAAACGCTGTTGTGAGGACCACTGGTGGTATTCTCCTGTTACTGCACTAGGAACACATCTACGGGTAGAACGACGACTGATCATGTACGCCTTCGTCGCCGCGGGGGAACGAACCGTTTTCGGATCGGAGGACTCTCCGCGCAGTCGCAAGATTATACTTCTCCGAGAGTCGCTGTACGCCCATGAGCCAGGCGTTACTCGACCTGCTACGGAGCAATTCAGACCACGCCAGTCGGTTTCAGTCACGGTTCGACGACGTACAGGACTCCCAGCGGCCGGACGCGGTCACGGTCTGCTGTTCCGACTCCCGCGTCCTTCAGGACCACATTTGGGGGAACGACGAACCCGGACGCCTCTTTACGTGCGGCAACATCGGCAACCGCGTTGTTCAGCGGACGGAGTCCGGCGACGTGGTTTCGGGAGACGTTCTCTATCCGGTCGAACACACCGAAACGGACACTATCATCGTCGTGGGGCATACGGGCTGTGGAGCCGTTACCGCGACGTACGACGCGCTCACGGGCGAGAGTGCCGAGCCTGCGGGTATCGACCACTGCCTCGAGCTACTGAAGCCGCATCTCGAAAGCGGCGTCGAACTCCTTCCGTCGGACGTGAACCGCACGGAGGCCATCAATCGGCTCGTCGAGTACAACGTCGACAGACAGGTCGAGTTCCTCATAGAGAGCGACGACGTTCCGCAGGACGTCGAGGTCGTCGGCGTCGTGTACGACTTCCAAGACGCCTACTCCGGGCGTCGGGGGGAAGTCCACGTCATCAACGTCGGCGGTGAAACCGCCGTCGACGCGCTCCGGGACGCCCACCCCGACATCGAATCGCGGATCGAGCGGCTCTGGGAGTACTGACAGTCCGCCGTGCCTATCGACGCCCGAAACTGTGGTCGAACGGGACGGTAACCCGCTTCAGGACCCCATCCTCGGCGGAGTCAGGCACTTCGGAAACCCAGGCGTATGCGCCGGGGTTCAACGGATCAAATCGACACTTCACAGAACTGAATTTCCCGCCGTAGTTCTCGGAACTAATTCTTCTTCTCCGTCCTCCGCGCCTGCTGTGTGCCGAATTTTAAGACCAGTGCTAGCAAACACCACACCATGGCAAACGCAGCCGAGATCACTCTGGATGGGGCGCAAGTGATGGCTGCGTCGATGGATGCGATGGCCGTCATAGACGGCGAACAGTACGTCTCGGTCAACCAGCCGTACGCTGACCTCTACGGGTTTGCGCGACCGGAGGACCTCGATAGCGAGCCCTGGGACCGTCGTCTCGCCGAGAGCGAGCGGTCTCGCTTCGAACTGGATGTCTTACCGACCTGCCGCGCGGATGGCCAGTGGCGAGGCCGGGTCGCTGGCCGGCGACGCGACGGCAGTACCTTCCCGCAGGAACTCTCGATCGCCCGTCTGGCTGACGACCAGTTCATCTGTATCGTGCGAGCGACCGCGGACGACGAGCGACCAGAGCGACGGGACCAACTCGTCGACCGCGTCTTGGACGCGTTCGACGACATCGTGTACGTCCTCGACGAGGACGGCTCTCTGGTCCTCTGGAACGCGAAACTCTGCGAAGTGACGGGCTACACGGACGCAGAGATAGCCGCGGCCGACCCGACGGAGTTCGTTGCGACGGACCAGCACGACCACCTGCCGTGTCTGGCCGGGGCCGTCGACGAACTCGGCGACCGACAAGCCGACCTCGATATCGTCACCGGAGACGGCGAACGCATCCCACACGAGTTCCGGGAGTCGGCGTTCGAGGACCCACGGACGGGCGGCATCTACCGGTGCGGTATCGCCCGCGACATCACCGACCGCACGGAGCGCGAGCGCGAACTCGGTGCCGCCCGTCAGTTCAACCAGGAACTGGTCGAAAACGCGCCGTTCGGAATGTTCCGTCTCGACGATGACCTCCGGATCACGTACGAAAACCCGCGGGCAGAGGAGATCATCGGCCTTCCTCCCGACGAGGAGTCGTCGGCCGCGATCGGGGTGGACATCCGCGAACTCCCTTCTATCGTCGAAACCGGCGAGGCGGAGTTGTTCTCTCGCCTGCAAGAGGGCGAAACGATCGAGTTCGAGTTTCCCTTCGAATCGATCTACGGCGCGGAGGCGTACTTCACCGGACGGGGGGTTCCGCTGTATCGAGACGGCGAGTTCGACGGCGCGCTCCTGATGGCTAACGACATCTCGGAGCGTCGGCGGCACGAGCGGGAACTAGAGCGCCAGCGCGACGAATTGACGACGCTGGACCGGATCAACGAACTTCTTCTGGAGGTGACCCGTGACCTGTTCGAGTCGCCGACGCGAACCGAGATCGAGCAGGTCGTCTGTGACCGCTTGGCGGCGTCCGAACTGTACCAGTTTGCCTGGATCGGCGAACCCGAACGGCGCGGCAATCGGATCGTCCCCCGCGCCAGCGCCGGGATCGACGACGGGTACGTCGAGGCGATAACGGTCACGACCGCGGAGGAGGACCCCGGACAGGGTCCCGGCGGTCGCGCGCTTCGCACGGGGCGGATACAGGTCAGCCAGGACATTCGCTCCGACCCCTCGTTCGAACCCTGGTGCGAGGAGGCGCTCGACCGCGACGTCAAGTCGGTCGCCGCCGTCCCGCTGGTCCACGGTGACACGACGTACGGCGTTCTGGCGGTGTACGCGACCCGACCACTCGCGTTCAGTCAGCGCGAACAGGCGGGGTTCGAAACTCTCGGCAAGGCCGTCGGATTCGCTATCAACGCTATCGAAAACCGGAGACTCCTGTTCGCCGATTCGGTAGTCGAACTCGAGTTCGAGGTCACGGACTCCGAACTGGTGTTCGTCCGGGCGTCCGACCGCCTGGACTGTGAACTCACCATCACCGGCTACGTCGAGTCGGCGTCCGGGCGCTGGAGCGTATATCTCTCGGTCGACGGCGCGACACCGGCGGGCGTACGCGACGTCGCGACGGAGGACCCGGATGTGGACCGCGTTCGGGTGATCGCCGACGAGGGCGACAGCGGCCTGGTCGAGTTCGTCCTGAAGGGACCGGCCCTGAACGAAATCACGGAGAAAGGTGCCATCCTCACGTCGGGACACGCCGACGCTGGACGGGGGCGGTTTAGCGTCGAAGCGCCACGGTCGGCCGACGTTCGACGGTTGACTGACAGGCTTCAGGCCGTGTACCCAGACTCGACGTTGATCGCACAGCGCGAGTTCGACCGTCCCGTTCAGAAAGCCCTAGAGATGCGCCAATCTATCGACGACCGACTGACTGAACGCCAGCAGGAGGCGTTCGAACGTGCCTATCACGCCGGGTATTTCGACTGGCCGCGCCGGAGCACCGCAGGCGATATCGCCGAGTCGATGGACCTCGCAGAGACCACCTTTCACTACCACCTGCGCAACGCGCTCCACACGCTCTCGTCGACACTCGTCGACTTCGAAAAGCGGTAACGTCGCCGGTCTAGCGATAGTTTGAGCGGTGCTTTTTGATCACGCTGCGTGTAGCAGCGCCCGCTCTCTATCCCGAGGGCACGACCGAGACGTGGGGACACTGACAATGGCACAGACACGATACACAGTCACGTACGTGTTCGACGGTCGCTCCCGGGCCGAGTACACTGACGCCGTCTCGCTCATCGACGAGACCATCGGGCGCATGCAGCGCGAGGGGGTCGACATCGAGTTTCTCGGAGCGACGGCCGAGACCGACGCCGCGGACCAACTGGTCGAGGTAACCGCTCGCTATGCGGCACCGACCAAAGGGAGTATCGGCTGGCTGAACTGTCGCGCCCGTCTGCCGGCCAGCGGGCCGCCCCAGCGCGTCAGGACGGACAACGCCGAGACCGAGAAACGGGATGTCCCCGTCGCACGCGGCTAGCGTACTTTTTCGCTCCCGAACGGCAGGAACGTCCCGTTCGGCGTCCAGCGGGGCCTCTCCCATGCGGTATCGCTCTCTTCCTCGCTATCAGTTCGCTTGAAATCTGCCTCTAGATAGCACTAGACATAATCGGACGCAGTGCGCGTGTCGTGACAGTTGAGACTGATCTCGCCCGCAAGCGGCGGGGGCTCTCGCTATCGAATATAGCGGGCTACGAGAGTGTTTCAGCCGAAACGCAGCCCCGGACACCGCTATTCAGCGGTGTCGGTCGAACCCGACATCGGAGTGGCGCCGGCGATGATCGCACCCGTTGCGAGAAGTGCGGCGGACAGAACGACGAAATCCCCGCTAGGGGTGTATCCTGCCAACTCCGCACCCATTTGCACGATAAACACCGTAACGAAGAAACTGAGGATACCGAACACCAGCATGACGATTCCGGCGATGATACTACTGACCAACGCGCCGAACGAATCGAGAAGTCCCATTTGATACGTAACCTCCGGTAAATGAAGAAACACTACACATATATCGTTTGGGTACGGCCTGAGTCACACACTGGGGCGTAGTAATCGACAAATGACCGTAGCCTGTTCCGAGACCAGGAAACAGCATCTTTCCGCGGATCCGAACTTGTAAATTCATATGAACTAAACGGGCATATATGGATACAGGCGGGAACACAGATACCACCAGCAAAGCCGTTGGTCTCATCACGCTACTTATCGGTTTGATGCTCATTGCCAACCCGATAGTCGGATTTTCGCGAATTCTTCCGAAAGGCGCGTTCCACCTGATATCCGGCCTCTTACTCGCCGGTAGCGGTATCTACTGGTACAGACAAATGTAGGAGATCACTCTGTGCCAACTGGTTCGAACTGGTAGAGTGCTCGAATGAAAACATTGAGGGGTGTACTGATGAACTTACGCACGATGTCTTCGAGTCCCTCTCGGTCCCACGATACGCAGCGAACGTCTCGCCGAAAGCTGCTCGCCAGTGTCGGCACCGTTTCTGCGGTTTCGATAGCGGGATGTAACGGGATCGACCCGTTTGGCGGATCCGATGGCGACGGCGACTCGATAGAGGTACTCGTCGAAAACGATACCGACGACCTCGCACGGATAGCTGTTTACGTCACAGACCGGGACGGTGATTCCATCTTCAGCCGAGTGTACGAACTCGAACCACACTCCATCGACCAGTCTGGAGCAGTTGAGGCTCGCCCGGCAACGGTGTCTGTCTTCACGCCGAACGGAACGTCTGCAACGTGGGAGTATTCGCCGGAGAACAGCCTGAACTGTGAGCGCACGGATATCGGTCTCACACTGACTCCGGAGCAGACAGTCGAGTCGTGGTCTGACTGTTGAGTGGCCTCCTTGAACTGGCGTTCAGTAGCGTTATTCTATGTCCCCGCAGAGCACAGCGTCCGGGGTCACGTCTCGGTTCGAACGTTAAGCAAACTATACTTTTTGTAAAGCTCCCTTAACATTTATATCCGCGGCGGATCAAGATGATACTGTATGGTAGAGAACCCGCGACAAGCGTACGGTGCCCTCCTCGTAACGATAACAGCAGCGATCAGTGCCATAATTATCTTCTCAGGATTCATCGCTCCTGAGTTTGTGATCCGAGGAAACACCTTCTGGGTCTATCTCGGCGCTGTAGTAATGATGATCGTCTGTGCGATCATCAGTTGGGCCACTAACTTGCCGAGAATCCTCTCTCGGGAGTTTGGGACGAACGGAGGCGACCACTGATGTGGCTGCCGGCGAAGTACAACTTCCTTCTGTTTATCGTGCCAGCGCTCGTTTATCCGATCGCTGGTTTACTCGTCGGTGAGCCGTTTACGGACCCAACGGCCGCGGATTTGGTCCTATTACCCGCTGTGATGGTACTCACCAGTAACATCGGGTATGCGTTCAAGTCACAACACGAGAAGTCGGGAGTCGTTGACGAACGTGACACGCGGAATATTGACCTTGCACTAACCGTTACAGGGATGGTTCTTCTCGTCTCCATAACTGTTATCTACATTGGATACGCAGCGACAAGCGATATCGTTCCGACGGAAATGGATTACCTTGCAACGGCGGGCGTCGTAACGATATTTCTCGTATTAGGGGGGACGGAAGCGTATCAACGCCTGTAGAGTATATGGATAACAACCTTCGGGTCGAGCGTGCAAAAGCGGACATCACGCAACAGGAACTCGCAGACGCAGTCGGCGTGAGCCGCCAGACGATCTATGCGATAGAGAAATCAAAATACGACCCGTCGCTCGAACTGGCATTTAAGCTCGCTATATATTTCGACTGCTCGATAGAAGATCTATTCGAACCGGACCTCGATTAGTGCAGCCACAGAATTCAGGCTCTCAGACGTCCGTGACCTGGATGAACGCTTTCTGTGGAGGGTGTCTACCGGTGAGGTTGGGACACCGCCCTCACGCTCTTTCTACTACGACCCGCATTACCGCTGCCCGCGCTGCTCGACCTTGTTCAGGGAGTCGAAATCTGTAACACAGCCTAACGAAACAAACACCCTATTGAGAATTCAGGTTGGCAAAAACGGGTGTCACAGGCAATCGATCTCAATCGCAGATAAAAGGTAGAAACGGGCGATGCTGGCGTTTCAGCGAGCAGCGTCCATTGGTCTTATTGGAAACTCTCAAGCGATGGGGTGAGTGCCGGTCTGGGAAGAGGGGAACCGGTAGAGAGAAGGGACGTTCCTACGTCTCGGTGAGACCGAGCTGTTCCAAGAAGGCGTGGAAATCGTGATAGATCCGGTCCTCTACGATTTCGCTGTCTCGGATCTCCGTTTTCGACATTCCTTGGAATTCGATCTCGCGGTCGGTTGCCGGGATGCCGTTGAATTCCCCTTCGTGTGTGGCCGTCGCTGTCCACTCCGTCATGACGATTCCGTCCTCCGAGAGCATCTCCGCTATCCCGATGGTGAAATCCGGGAACCCCGCTCGTAGCTCTCGCAGGTGGGCTTCGAACTCCTCACGTCCCTCTAGCACTCCGCCCGGAGCGCCGGGATCGTACACCGTGGCTGACTCGTCGAGAACGTCTGGAAGGCGCTCGTACCCGCCGGTGTTCCAAACATCTATCCACTCTTCGACGCACTGTTCGACGTCCGATGTAGACTGTGCCATGGGTGTTCCACCCACACCAACAGACGGGATGCAGTCGTTTGGCCTTACTCGGCAGGAACGCTCCCACAGTAATACCACTGACACGTTTCTCTTCGGAGTCTGACCCGCTGGCTTGCACCACCACTGTTGCGATCTTCGACGTGTGGGTACGCCTCGAAACACCTCACACGGCGTGGATGTACGTACGTTGTCCCCTGTATCTAGGCTGTCGGACCGAGTTACGCACTCCCTGTCCATCTACTGGCGACTATTTACCGAATGGAGTGCTACTTGGTCACATGGACGCCACTCTCGATGACATCCAGTTCCTGGCGAACTCGGCCAATCGCATCCAGATACTGGAGGAACTCACTAGTGGCGCAGCGTCCCGCCGTGAACTCCAAGACGCGACCGGGGTGCCCCGATCAACAGCCGCACGGGTACTCGATGATGCCGAAGCCCGGGACTGGGTCAGATCGGAGGGAAGCAGGTACTGGCTCACCTCCCTGGGAGAGGCGATGATAACGGAGTTCCGGAGGTATCTGGCGGCGACGGAAGGGATTCGCCATCTCGGTCCGGCGATCGACTGGTTGCCCGACCCGGCCTGGGAACTCGACTTTCGGTGCTTCCGTGAGGCCGAGATCACGACTCCGACGGAGACCAATCCGACCGCCCACTTCGACCGCGCGATAGACCACTTCAGGGGGAGCGACAGCTACCGTGGTCTCACCCAGAACTCACTCCCCGAGTATATGAAAACGATTCGTGGCCGCGTCGTTACGGGACAGCTCGATTTCGAGGGAGTCATCGAAGCGAGCTTCATCGACGTTCTCAGGGATGACCCGGAGCGGGCGGCCCTCTGGCAGGACATCGCCGAACGGATGTGGCTCTACGACGGTCGCGTTCCGCTCAATATCCACATTATCGATGGAACGATCCTGATCTGGTTGTGCGACGACAACCAGACCGGTGACGACGTGTTCGTAAAGGGGCTTTTAGAGTGTACGCACTCGGATGTCGTTTCGTGGGCGGAGTCATTGTACGAGGAATACCGGGCCAGGGCAGAGCCGCTCGATCCTGCACTGTTACCGTCGGAGTGAGAGGACACTATCCCCACGGACGGTATCAGAAGGACCGACACTGTACCCGTGTGGATACTCTTGGTAGGTGATGTAGCGAAGATCCGCCGCTGCCGGAACTCTTCGAACGTCACTGCCGAAAACGGGATCGGTGCCGATCGCCGCTCTGGACTGTTGTAAGTCGTTTCGGTATTTCTCCGACACAGGGCCGGCAATACCGGTACACAGGTACAACAGCCTCTGTCACTCCCCGGGCGGATCAACGACACCGAGTTGCTGCATCAACCCGAACGTGTCGAAGAGCCCCCACGATTCGACGATCCGACCATCTGCGAGCCAGTTGATTTCGAAGCCGACTATCTCGACGTCGGTCCCCGTCGGTTCCACCCCCATGAATTCGCCGTCGTGCGTTCCCGTAGCTGTATAGCGGACGGCGACACTGTCACCGTCTGCAACCATTTCCTCGACGGCGAGCGTCGCATCGGAGAACGCAGAGTGGGACATCCGATGAGCCGCTTTTTTCCTCCGGGCCGGGCGGGACGGGTGGTTCTTGGGGATTGTGCTGCTCGGCATCGGCGGCCACTACGTCGTCGACGACTTCGAAGTTCGCCTCGTTCCACGCGTCGAAAAACCGGCACACGACTGCTCTGTTATCTTATTCGATAGTTGCCATTGTGTTCACTTTCGCCCACGTTATTCTTCAGACGGTTCGATGACCCCGAGCTGTTTCATCGCCCGCAAGAAGTCGGCGACGAACCACGATTCTGCGAGTCCGCCGTCTTCTATCCTGTAGACGGCAACGCCGGCAATCTCGACCTCCTTCCCGGTCGGTGGAACACCCTTGAACTCGCCTTCCTGAGTGCCGGTCATGGTGTACTGGATCGTTACTCTGTCGTCGGCCGCGAACACGTCGTCCGGTTCTTTGCGTAGATCGGGTATCGACTCGCGTGCTTGGGCGATGACCTCCCGGAACTCGTCTAGTGTGTAGGTCTCGTGCCCGCCGCTGTGCGTGTGGACCCGAAAGTCATCCGTGAGGACGTCCGTATCGAACTCGCCGTGGTTCCACACGCGTGTGAAGTGGTCGCGTGCGAGTTGCTCGTTCTCCTCGGTGGTTGTTGTGGCCATTTGTGGAGCCTCCGACTGTTAGGTCGCGTCGTCCGTGAGTCCGAGTTGGTTCAGGAATTCCTGCCGGTCGTAGTAGGTCCGATGTTCTTGGACGGCACCGTCTGCGACGCGGTACGATTCCATCCCGGAAAGCTCGATCTCCCGGCCCGTCGGTGGAATTCCGGCGAACTCTCCCTCGTGTGTCCCAGAGAGGGTCACCTCGTACATCACCCGGTCGTCGCTGGCCAGTATCTCTTGAATGTCCGCCTCGAAGTCTGGGAAGGCGGTCGTGATTGCGCGTATCCACGCCTCCAGTCCGTCCGGGCCGTGGACCTCACCCGCTGGGCCAGGTATGTCGTCCGCGGGTGCGTTTGTATCGTACATCACGAACGACTCTGAAACGAGTTCTGGGATTTTCGCGTAGTCCCGGTCGTTCCACATAGCAACGTACGCAGTCACGATCTGTTCGGCGTCTGGGGTGGCCTGTGCCATGGGATATCACCCTGTGAGTTTGGACTGTCAATGCGCTTGAAACGCCTCTCTAGATAGCGCTAGTGGCCATACGTTCGGATATCAAATGTTTCCAGGTCAGCGGAGCAGGAGCCTCGATCAGATGCTGGTCAGAAGCGGAACTCCGTTGCGGTCCGGCCGTAGTCATAGGGATTGTTTCGGCGCGGTCCACAACTACCGCGGTCGGGTCGCCAGTGATCCGGGGTCTCGTGTTTCCCGTTAACAGCCTCCGTAGGGTCGGTAGCTGACTTGAACCGTCGCGAGGATACTGGTGAGAACACCGAGAACGAGGACGCACATCGCGCCTAAAACGAGGTTTCGGGTGGGAGATCGTGGCTGCATTCCCGGAACAGAGGCTACTACCCACCCACGGCGAAGACTGTGCCCGGCCCGGTCGTTTCGAGACTGGTCGAGAGACTGCGGTTGGTGCTGACTGAACTTCTCAGTGATTGCGTCGGTCATTGGTTGGCCTCCCGGTGAGAGTAGGTTCCGCTACACGCGGCGGTGATAAAAGATGCCTCTCAAACCATCTCTAGAGGGGGTCGTCGTTCCGCTTCTAACTAATCGAGCGGCAAAGGAAAACGACTCCCGGAAGAAAGTCTGACTGGCCGACTGTCAGTCGAACCCCTGATACTGTCCGCTGTAATCCGTTAAAGAATATCGGAGCCCCGGCGGTGGTCCGATTATCTTTACGAAGTTACAGCCGACAGTATGAACCACCCGAGTCCGTCTACCGATTCTCCCGCTGCTCAACCTTGTTCAGGTAGATTAAATCCATGATAGATATCTGTGAAAATAGAAGGTGTTTCGGATTCAAAGGCATCGTTATTTATCGGTACACGCACTGAAACGCAATCGTATATAAAGACGCGGCAATGGGAGGATGCGAGGAGTTCCTCGAAGGCCCCTCAAACGAACCGAATCCTTCTGTACAGCCAAGATATTGGTATGGGTGTACTACGAGAGTCGAGAGTGGATAGAGAGGTTGTTCCCGAAACTGCCCATTCACGTACTCCTCGCAATACTGCACCCCGGCACCGGCGACTTC
This sequence comes from Halostella pelagica, assembly GCA_005954745.1. GTDB lineage: Archaea > Halobacteriota > Halobacteria > Halobacteriales > Natronoarchaeaceae > Halostella > Halostella pelagica. Next base: position 3,067,392 of record CP040678.1, on the reverse strand, counting down.
CACAGCTCCTCATCACCGCACTCAACCCATTCCCCCCGTTTGTGCTCACCATCTCCCATTTACGTCGATTCTTCCACGATCGCCCTCGCGTTCTCCTTCATCTCTCACTCGTCCATTCCCAGCAGTTGCTCGTCCGGACACGTAGAGTACCCAACCACTCACAACGAGGGGTGTCGAACAAATCAACAGGAGATGAGCTGGCCTTGAGATCAATTCACCAGTTCGAACCGGCCCGAGCACCGGCTGAGCGTCTTAGTGACGGGAACTTCCCCAACGCGATATTGGGCATGGTAATTTACTCGTCGAGGTTCGTTGCTCTGGCGCCTTTCCCAATCCATTTTCGAACGAATCCCTTTACCGCCGACTGTACAGGACGATGTTTTCGAACCATTACCACCTCCTTCTCGAACTCCTCGCCAACAGTCTCAGGGATTTCACCGAACAATACACGGCGAAGAATACCTTCACTAGCAGCCCCGATGATAATTGACTCAAACTCTTCATCACGAGCATAGCTGAGGATCGTCTCTGCGATATCCTCACCTTCTTTCACATCGAGATCCACGTCGATATCTGATTCAGCTAAGACCTCCTGTTTGTCGGCGAGGGACGATTTGGCCTCCTCGACATCGCCGTCGGTCGCCACATTGAACAGTGTCACATTAGATCCGGCTTCTGCGTACGCAGACGCAAAGAGTAGTGCCAAGTCTTCGTTGACCCCGCTAGCAGTCGGCATGAGCGTCCGGGCTGGCACCAGTGGCTCGGCTGTCTTGACTACTCCGACGTCGCATTCGGCGTTTTCAACAACTATGTCAATATTCGAACCTAATGCGTAGTCAGAGAACCGCTTCCGTTGCCCCCGCCAGCCGAGTAATATCAAGTCGCTATCCCGCTGGTAGGCCACGTTGTTAATACTCTTCCCGATATCGTGACCGATCGTCACTGTTCGATGGACGGGTACATCGTCAGGAGCGTACTGCATTGCCTCGTCAAGCACTTCCCGCTGTTCGTCCGCGAACTGGCGTCCCTCCGACAGGGGCGTTTGCCCGGGCACTGTCGCGACACTCGTCAGCAGTAGCTCACCATCGTTGTGACGGGCCACGGCGCTGGCGACTCGAATGACCTGTTCCGCGTTTGCCGGGTTTGCAATCGGAACCAGCACCTGGTAGCCGCGTTCCTCGGGAGCGCGCTCTTCTGTTATGAGTCGCGTCTCTTCTTTGGCCTCTGTCTCCCGGACACGACCTCGAGAGTACAGGAAGAAGATCCCCACACCGACCAGAATCCATGCTGTCGCTCCATACCACGCCAGTGGGCTGTAATTGAACAGGTAGACGGCAAGAGCGAGTTTTGTTAGAATCCCGATAATCGGCACGTATGGAAAGTACGGCATGACATACCCGTAGTCGATCTGGTCACCCCATTCGCGACGAATGACGATCGCCGCATAGTTCACCTGAAGGAACAACAACAAGAACATCACGTCGGTTGCCGCTGCGACGGCTTCGATCGGTAACGCGACAGCCATGAAAATAATGAGTGCACCAGAGAACGCTGTTGCGATGTGTGGTGTCCGTTTCTCGGGATGAACCTCGCTAAATGCATCGGGGAGAACGTGGTCACGTCCCATCGCGAACGAAACACGCGTCGATGAATACGTCGTCGCGTTCAGCGCCGAGAGCGTCGAGAAGATACCAGCCACGAGGATGACGATGGTTCCGTACGGCATTATCTGTCCCGCAGCACGAGCGAGTCCGAGTTCACCGAGATGGCCGAGAATCTCCCAGACAGCGGCATCTTCAATATTGGACGGGATTTCTGGGAGATTTCCACCTCCATGACCGCCTGCTGCCGCCCCCTCCTGAGCTAGCTGGAACAGGTCGGGAGTAACTGTGACTGCCCCGATGAGGACGATGGCCACCAGCATGTAGATCGTGACGACGATAGACATCGAGTAAAAGACGGCCTTCGGAACGGATTTCTTCGGGTTCACAACCTCTTCACCGGATTGGACGATGATCTCATAGCCTTCGAACGCGATGAACGTCAGTCCCATCGCGATGAAGACGCCACCGAAGTCACGGGGGAGGAAGGGACGGAAGCGACCAGTCGCTTCGGCTGGATTGCCGAAGATGTACCCGAGGCCGAATGCGACCAGAACCAAGATGACGGTGACTTTGACCATCGTCACGATGTTGCCTGCGAGGCCAGTTTCCTTCGCGCCACGGAAGTTAATGTATGCGAACAGAACACCGGCGAATGCAGCGAATACCTTTTCTGGGCCAATCGATACAACTACGAGATTGATTGGTTGGAAGAGGGGAATGCCGAAGTAGTCGGTCAAAAGCAGGTGGACGAACGCACCGAAGCCGAGTGTGTACAGTGACCCAGCGACCGCGTGGGCGAACCAAGACATCCAGCCAGCGAGGAAGGCCTGTGATCGTCCAAGCGCCTCGCGAACCCAGAGATAGCCGCCTCCGGCTTCCGGGATCGCGGAGCCGAGTTCGGCATACACCATCCCCGTAAAGATAGTGATGAAACCGTTGAACGCGAACGCCATCACGAGTCCGGGGCCAGCTTGGCCTGCTGCAAGTCCTGTGAGAACGAAGATACCGGCGCCGATCATAGCGCCTACGCCGATCATCGTGATATCGAATAATGAGAGGTCGCGAGCGAGATCCTCGTTATCACTATGGCCGGGAAGACCTTCCTCGTCACTCATGAGAATCACCGTCACGCGGCCTGTCAAACGGGCCTTTCCGATAATCGTTATCGGCGATTTTATCCACGACGTATTTGCCGTGAACGACGGTGATTTGCAGCCAAATCCACGCGAGGAGCGTCAGGATGGCTCCGATGGTCAGCGTGGAGACCATATGAAAAGGTTCACCCTGTGGCCATATTAAAACACTTGACGCTTCCTATATGATCAGAAAACTTCAACATACACAAATCGACTGGCAGCTCGACGTCGACAAAGAGATCACGGTCGAGAATCACCACTACCGCCTCTTCTTGCGGTTTACCGCCTCTCCCGCTGTTCGACCTTGTTCAGGTAGCTGAAATCCATGATAGGTTCTCCTGAAAATAGGGGATTTCTCGAATTCAAGGGTGTCGTTATCGATGGATAGAGTCGCTGAAACGCATTCGCTTATAAATACGCGATGGTGGTTAGATGTAAGCAGTTCAGCGAGGCCCGCTCAAACGAACCGAATCGTTCTGTACAGCCAGGATCTTGGCATAGGTGTACTGTGAGAGTTGAGTGTAGATGGAGAGGCTGGCAAAGAAGTGCGACACGACGACCCCGCAGCGACTGTTGAGGACTCGGGAGAGGTCTGTGACATTCCCGCAACTGCTCCTTGATTCCTCACAATACCGTTACCCGACACCGACGACATCCACACCTCCCCATCATCACACTCAACAAATTCGCCCCCGGTTTCCGCTCCGCCATCTCCCCTTTCAGGCGACTCCTCTATGGTTGCCGGCGTGTCCTCCTCAATCTCTCACTCGTCCATACCCTATCTTTTCGACTGCTTACTTCTGAACTCTTTTTTCAGATGCATCAGTGCGAGTGCCGGCGCATTCCTGATGAAATCCCAAACAGCCCGTGGGCCTGCATTGGCTAGCACTCTCGTGGCCCCTTTCTTCTGTGTGAAGAATACCGGGCTACCTCGGTAGATATCGCGTTCGTAGATTCTGTTCTCGTCCCTACTTTTGAGCACCTCCGTCACTGTCCGTACGTTGTTCCAGTCGCCTCGCATCACGACCACGCCGTCGGGGTTCACGATGTGTACCGAGTTCGGCATCCCCCGTATTTCCTGTGGGCGGTTCCTTCAACGTCGTCCACGAGGACGGTGCGCTCAACGTCGTACTCGGCTGCAAACGTCCGTGCTCGTTCGAGTTTGGCTTCCAACGAGTCGTGAGCCTCGAAATGTTCCCCTGGATGTGCCTCCCTCGTATACAGCAGGATGAACACCACGTCTTCGAACTGCTTCTGGAGTTCGTCCATCACGTGGACTTTCGAATCCGTGATGGGACACGTGATGCTGCCGGTCTCCAGGACGAACCAACTCCCCCTGAAATCCGAAAATTCGACCGTCTCTCCTTCCAGCGTTACAGCTTCGAAATTGGGGGCTTCGTCGCCCGGTTCGGGCCCGTCGAAGCTTCTGAAGTCGTAATACTCCGGGCTGAAATGCCTGTAGTTATACCCCTGACTCGTCGGTTCGTCTCCCGTCGGATCTGTTCGTGACTCAGCCATGGTTCTACCAGTGAGTAGGGTGACGAGACAGGTCTGGAGACTGCCTAGTATTATCGGTATTATATAAGTTGAAACGGAGCGAACTACGGGCAATGAATCCAGAGAGCATCGAAACGGATTTCGTGATGCATCGATCTCCGCCACGTGGGCCCTCTTTGATTCAGTGGCCCCGGACGGCTATGGAGCCGTGTCATCTGTCACCGATTGAGGAACGAAAGAGCAACTGCCGGAAGAAGAATCAGCCATCCGACCGACAATAGAAGGCCTGAAACAGTCGAATCCGGTTACCTACTTTCACGTTGCTCAACTTTGTTCAGTTCGATGAGCAGGCGGTAGATGGCGCGCACTATGTTCGGGTCCACCTCGAACTGTTCCGCGTTCTCCACGGCTCGTTTTATCACCGCCTCTTCCTGGGCCTCGTCCGTGGTCGGCAGGTCCCCCTGCTCTTTGACCTCCGCGATAGTGTCTGCGACGTAGGTCCGTCGCGCGATGAGTTCGACCAACTCTCGGTCGATGCTCTCTATCTCCTCGCGGAGTTCGTCGAGGCTTATCTCGTCCGTGCGCCGTCTGTCTGTGTCGTCGTTAGCCATGTGGTTCCTGGTCGTGTCTCCCATGTTTCTCGTAGTTCCTCTAAGGTTTCGCGGTCGCCGACCGCAGTGAAACTGGGGCCGGTTCCGGATATCGAAACGCCGGTGACGTCGGGTAGCGCCTCCAGTAACGGGTCGGTGGGAGCGCCGAGGGCCGCGGCGAAGGCGAAGCCGTTGACCGTCATTGCCCGGCCGTACTCGCTGTCGAGTGCGAGATCGGCGACGAGTTCCGCGACCGGCGCGATCCGCCGGCACCGCTCTACGTCTGCGTCCGCCGAAAACGACTGCTCCGGCGGAGTCCACACGAGCACGTCCCACGTCACCTCGTCGCGGGCGAGTAGTTCGTCGCGCTCGTTGTCGGTGACAGTGACGCCGCCGAGCATGCTGGCGCTGGCGTCGTCGAACGCGCCGGTGACCGTGACGCCGACGTCGCGGGCAGCCTCTACGCCGAGCAGGCAGGCCGACTTCCGGTCGACGGTGTCGACGCCGAGCGCGTCGAGCGTCGCGAGCACCGTCGCGTTCGCGGCCGCGCTGGAACTCTTCAGACCGGACGCCATCGGCACCTCGCTCTCAGTCCGGACCGTCCCGCCCTGTCCGTCACCGAACTCCGCGGCGACGAGTTCGACGCAGCGTTCGATCAGGCTGGTGTCGGCGTCGGGCGCGCCGGCTATCTCGCCGTCGACGCCGCCGCGTCCGTCAAGCGTGACTTCGGCGGCGGTGTACTCGTCGATGGCGAACGCCGACCCAGTACCGCAGGCTAGCGCGTTCAACACCGTCCCGGCCGCCGGAGCGCGTGCCCGCCCGTCCATACCCAAGGAAATCAGATCACGCACTTACCGCTGGCGGTCCCCGCGGATATAGCCGGGTCGTCTCTGCCCCCGCGACCGCCTGCGCGAGAACGGGTCGCTTTTGAGCGTGCCGCGGGAAGGGACGTGTATGAGCGCCCGCAACAACGTCTCGCCGTCGACACTCGGCGTCGAACTCGCGGAGGAAGGCGTCTACGTCGAATATATCGACGGCAGGGAGGTTCTCTACCACGGCGTCCCGGAGAAAGTCGAGGAGTCGGTTCGAACGCCGCCCGGCAAACAGGTGCAGGTGCTCGTGACGGACCCGAGCGAAACGGAGGGAGTCATGATGTACGTCAACGACCGGAACACCCACGACGACATCCTCGAAACGACCGGCGTCGGCCGGATCTTCGTCGAGGACGAGGAGGAACTGTTCCCCGGCGTCGTCGCCAGAATGGACGGCCACTCTATCATCATCGAGGCCGACCCGGAGGTCGCCCGCGGACGGGTGTTCGTCTTCGCCGAGGACGAACTGAGCGAGCACTCGTACGAGATTGCCTGACGGTCGGAGCCGACGAACGGCGTTCGTCGCCGAGCGCCGAAATCTTTTCCCGCGGTACGGCCGTCAGAGACGGAGTAGATGCCTCTCGCAAAGCAGTGGCGGACGCTGAACCGCCGGACGGTCGGGAACGCGCCGGAGCGCTACGGCGTGTACGAACTGGGCGACGACGACGGCAACGTGGTCGAAGTCGGCGCGGGCGTCCTGCGGGACGAACTGAAGACGGCGCTTTCCTACGGGTCGGGAACGAACGTCAGGTGGACAGAAACGAACACGAACGAGCGCGCCGAGGAACTCGCCGCCGACCACCGCGAGCGGCTATGAGCCGGTCCGGGCGCGTGCGACTGCCTGTAGTTCGCTACGCTTCCGACGAGTCTGTCTGAACCTCCGCTCACTGGATGTACGACGGTTCCTCGGCGTCGCAGTTCTCCTCGTGCTGGCGAGCGTCGTTCTGGTCATCGAACAGCAAGCCGCACCCCTCGCACTCGAACCAGGTCACGTCGTCACGTTCCGTTTGTACGACCATGTGTTACCGTGGAACGGCCGGCGACATATGCGTTTCTCCGGTCGAGAGCGAGCCACGCCCGCGGCCGGCCTGCACACAGCGGCAAACGCTACAATGAAGGCTGTCGGTCCGCTATCGAGTCGCATGAGCTCGAAGGGACCCGCTGCCGTCGAACTCACGGTACGCGGTGCCGAGAAGCGCGACGCGGGCCGCGGCGTCGCGCGCATTCCGGAAGCCGCGCGTCGAAACCTCGGCGTCCTGTCCGGCGACACCGTCGTCGTCAGCGGCGACCGAACGACCGTCACCAAGGTGTGGCCCGCGGACGGCGATGTCCCGCCGGACGCTATTCTCGTCGACGCGGACACGCGGACGAACGCGGGGGTCCAGATAGGCGACACCGTCACCGTCGCCAAGCAAGACGTCGAGGACGCGCAGTCGGTGACGGTCGCACCGCCGCCGTCGCTCGCGAACGTCGACGCGACCGTCGTCGAGCGAGCGGTAACCCGCGACCTCCACGACCGCCCCGTCAGCGAGGGCGAACAGATCCGCCTCGAACGCGTCGCCGACCCGCCGTTCCGGGTCGTCGCGACGGACCCGGACGGCCCCGTTCGCATCTCGTCGAACACGATGGTGCTCGTCGCACCGGACCCGTACGAACCGGACCGGACCGACGCCTCCGACCAGGGGAGCGTCGACGACGCCGTCGTCTCGTACGAGGACATCGGCGGGCTGGACGAGGAACTCGAACAGGTTCGAGAGATGATCGAGATACCGCTGTCGGAGCCCGGCCTGTTCCACCAACTCGGCGTGGACCCGCCCAAGGGCGTTCTGTTGTACGGTCCGCCGGGGACCGGCAAGACGCTCATCGCCGAGGCCGTCTCTAACGAGGTTGACGCGGAGTTCGTCACCGTCCACGGCCCGGAGATCATGTCGAAGTACAAGGGAGAGAGCGAGGAGCGACTGCGCGACGCTTTCGACGAAGCGGCCGAGAACGCGCCCGCCGTCGTCTTCTTCGACGAGATAGACTCCATCGCCGGGACGCGGGAGGAAAGCGACGGTGCCGAGAACCGCGTCGTCGCGCAACTGCTTTCCCTGATGGACGGTCTGGATACGCACGAAGACGTGGTGGTGATCGGCGCGACGAACCGCGTCGACGCTATCGACCCGGCGCTCCGTCGCGGCGGGCGCTTCGACCGCGAGATCGAGATCGGCGTGCCGGACGAGGCCGGTCGTCGCGAGATCCTCGAAGTACAGACCCGCGGGATGCCCCTCGCCGACGACGTGTCCGTCGACCGGATCGCCGCCCGCACGCACGGGTTCGTCGGCGCTGACCTGCACGCGCTGACGACGGAGGCGGCGATGCACGCCCTGCCGCGGTTCCGCGAGGCGGCGGACGACGAGGACCCGAAAGTGACGAAACGCGACTTCGACGCCGCGCTCGCGGCGGTCGAACCGTCCGCAATGCGGGAGTACGTCGCGGAGACGCCGGAGACCTCCTTCGACGACGTCGGCGGCCTCCAGAACGCGAAAGACACCCTCACCGAGGCCGTCGAGTGGCCGCTCTCCTACGACCGACTGTTCGACGTGACAAACACGGATCCGCCCTCCGGCGTCCTGCTGTACGGCCCGCCCGGCACCGGCAAGACGTTGCTCGCTCGGGCGCTGGCGGGAGAGACCGACGTGAACTTCGTGCACGTAAACGGCCCGGAGATAATCGACAAGTACGTCGGCGAGAGCGAGAAGGCCGTCCGCGAGGTGTTCGACCGCGCGCGCCAGTCCGCGCCGAGCATCGTCTTCTTCGACGAGATAGACGCCGTGACCGCGCGACGGGGCGAGGGCCACGAGGTGACCGAACGCGTCGTCTCGCAACTCTTGACGGAACTCGACGGCCTCGCGGAGAACCCGAACGTCGTCGTCCTCGCGGCGACGAACCGCATGGAAGCTATCGACCCCGCGATCCTTCGCCCCGGTCGGATCGACACGCACGTCGAGATACCGGAACCGGACGCCGAGGCCCGCCGGAAGATCCTGGCGGTTCACACGCACGGCAAACCCCTGGGCGACGACGTGGACTTAGACGCGCTGGCGGACGAACTGGCGGGCTACACCGGTGCGGACATCGAAGCCGTCGCGCGCGACGCCTCGATGCGGGCCATCCGCGAACTTGCGGACGATCTCGGCCCCGAAGCGGCAAACGAGCGCGCCGAGGAGGTCGTCATCACGGCCGAGCACTTCGACGAGGCGCGCGAGACGGTCGAACCGAGTACAGGCGTACAGTAGCACGTTCCGGGGCCGGTCTCGGATGGGTTCAGACTACGGGACCGCGGCGACGCGGTCACGGCCAGTAGATGTCCGTCGCGCGGTGTCGCTCGTTGTACGCCTCCACGCCCTCTCCGAGGAGGCCGGTCAGCGAGAAATCGTCGTACAGCGTCGAGTGCGTATAGTCGACGAACGTCGCCGGGATCACCAGATCCCCAGACTCCCTGACGACGCTCGCGACGCCGGTGTAGACGTGCTTGTGGCGGTCGTCGACGACTTTCAGGCCGACGACGGGGCGGCGCTGACGCCGTGCGGGGACGGCGTGGAGCGCTTCGAGCGACCGGTTGACGAACTCCCAGCAGAACATCCCCGTGCCGTCGTCCGCCCGGATCGCATCGAAATCGGCCTCGGTCCGGAAATGTTGCCTGAGGTCTACGGTCCCGAAGAGGACGTTGTCTTCGACCGACCCGGCGAGATATCTCGGAACGTCGTACGAGGAGTACTCGCGGAACCCGTCGACGAGACCGTCGAGAACGGCTCGCGGGCGAGACGGGTCGGCGTCCGCGAACGATTCGACCGTTTCGGGGTCGGCGCCCGCGTAGTACGGGCCGCGAAGTGCGCCCGTCGTGACCGCGCGGGACTCGGCGTCGTCGACCCGCTCGAAAAAGGGCTCACGCGTCGAGAACGCGTACTCGTACTCCCCGCGTCGGAGAGCGGAGAGGTCCCGAACCAGTTCCTCGACGGGTCCGCCCCCAAAGCCCAGTCGCTCGTCCACTGCGGCCCCCTCGTCGGGGTCGCCCGGAAGCGACACCGTCGCGACTGCCTCGTCGTCGGCGTCGACGACGGCGAGCGCGTCCCCTCTAACCGCGGCCCGGTGGCCGTCCGGAAGCGGGGATTCGGCCAGCGAGGGGTCGAGTCGCTCGTCGGCGACGGCGGACAGGTTCTGGGTCGTGAGGTTTTCGCCGACGACCACGCCGTACCCGATCAGCACGTTGTCTACGGCTTTGCCCGCGCCGAGGGCCGCCGCGCCGCCGGCGAGTCCGAGGGCCCGCCTTCGGGTGACTTCGACGTCCCCGGCGCTGGCGCGGACCGACCCGTCGTCGTCCGTCGCCGGGTCTGTCGCCACATCCTCTACCGGGTCTGTCACCGCGTCAGCCGTTGAGTCAGCCGCCCCCTTCTCAGTCGCCGGGTCAGCCGCCCCGTTCTCCGCCGCCCCGTTCTCTCTCGGCGGCGGCGTCTCCTCCCCCGTCACGCCGATCCGCTCTCCTCGCCGAACTCTTCGATGCTACCGGCGAGGGGCGTCTCGTCGTCCGTGTAGGCGATGACGCTCTCGCCGGCGGTCACCTTCTCGCCGCTCTCTACGGTGAGGTCGGCGCGGTCGATGTCGGGCGGCAACAGTACGTCAGCGCGACTGCCGAAGGCGATGTGTCCGATGCGGTCGCCGCGGGTCAGTTCGTCGCCGGCCTCCACGTAGGGGTGGATACGGCGGGCGAACGCCCCCGCGATGAGCGTTACCTCCGCGTCATCGAAGCGGATGTGGACCTTCTCGTTCCGGTCCGACTCCTTGGAGAACGCGGGGCGGTGCGCGCCGGGACTGTGTTCGACGCCGGTGACCGTCCCCCTGACCGGCGAGCGGTTGACGTGGACGTCCCAGACGTTCATGAACACGCCGACTCTGACGCGGTCGCCCTCCTCGCGGATCACCGAGACTTTTCCGTCCGCGGGCGAGACGACGCCGGCCGGCGGCGGCGTCCGCTCCGGGTCGCGGAAGAAGGCGACGACGCCGACGGCCAGAGCGACCAGGGCGGCGCTCAGGCCAAAACTAAAGATGAGTGCCGGTAAAGCGGCGAGCGCCGGGGGTATCGCGTAGCGCCACCCGCCCGGAGCGAGGTTCATACGAAAAGAGGCGGTGCGAAAGAGTATGTGCGTTACGGACGGCCCGAGTCGTCGCCGGACCGCCCCGACTGTCCGCCCTGGGCCTGGTTCGACTGCTGTCGGTGGGCGGGTCTCTGTCGGGTACTCCGCTGGTTGGCCTGACGGCCCGCCGCTCGATTTCCGCCGTCGGCGTCTTTGTTGTGGTTTCCGGCGGCCGGACCCTGTTGGGGCTGCTGCGGGTTGTGCGGGGGCGTCTGCCGCCCCGCTGCCGGTCCGGGCGTCTCCGCCCGCCTGTACGCGATGTAGCCGCCGAGCGCGCCGAAGGCGAGCGGATAGACGAGTCCGGCGAATATCACCGCGGACTGGAGGTCCGCACTGTACGCCACTTCGAGGGTCTGTTCCACCTCGCCGCCGTACCCCTCTCTGGTCTGGGTGTTCAGGTCGTTGTAGGCGAAGACGAGTGCTCCGAGGGTCGCCGTAACGAGGTAGCCGGCTGTGACGGTCGCGCCGGCTTTCGCCGCCTCGGTCTCGTCGCGTACGGCTACCGACGACGCCACCCAGTAGCCGGCCGCCGCGAGCAGCACCGGCGGGAGAACCATCATGTACGTCTCGACGTCGACGCCGAGCAGCAGGTCGAACTCCTGCGTGTTGCTATCGCCGTCCTGGGAAATCGTGTACGCTATCGTCCCGTCGAGCTCGACGTTGTGCATCTCGTAGTACAGCCAGCTAACTGCGTCGGCGACTTCGGGCGGGTCGACCTCCACTTCCGAGAACACCACATCGGCCTCCTCGCCGTTGGAATCGTACGTCATAACGCCGTCGTCCGGCGTCTTGCCCTCGATATCACCGGACTTGATCAGATACGTCAGGGCGTATCCGACGAGAAACGCGCCGACGCCCGCAAACGCGCCTCGCTGTATCGGCAGCGCCCCCAGAACGCCGCTGTCTTCCGAACCCGCTCGTGACATATGATACACGTGTCGAAGAACCTGTAAATAAGCGTTGGGATCGCCCGTTTCCCCGAGACCTCGCACCGATAGGGGCGATCCGTGTCGGCTCTCGCTCAGTCCCAGAACGACTGCGTCCGGGCGTACTGTCGCTCTTGAGAGAGGATGTCGCGGTAGAACGCGTCCTCGTCGTCGCGGAGTTTGTTGATGATCCGGGCGGCGTTGTGGGGGCCGACTCCCCGCGCCGCAAGCGCGACCACGGCTCGCTTCCCGTGGGCCTGGACGAGACTCCCGGCGCGATAGGCGCGCTCGGTCTGTTTCTCCTGTTCCTCGTCTTTCTCCGGGGTGCGAATCGCTTTCACAATCTCGTCCGCCCAGGGGTTCAGCGCGGCGATGCGGGTCGACCCGCACTCGGGACACTCCGGCTGGTCGCGGACCCGGCGAACCGGCTTCCGTCGCTCCCAGTCCTGACAGTGCAGGCAAAACAGGATGACGCGGTCGTCCTGAATGCGCTCACGGACGGTGTCGATGACGCTCGCGTCCGCGTTTTCCGGAGAGAGAAGCTCCCGGCCGCTGGACCGGCCGCCGGTTCCGACGGCGGTTCGGCCGCCGACCGAGACGACATCCACGTCGCCGGTCCGGACCGATTCGAGCACCTCGCCGGCACCGTCGACATCTAGTTCCTCGTGGAACACCTCGCGGACCGCCTCGTCGTAGACGGGCGTGTCTTCGAGTGCGGCGATCAGGCGGTTGCCGGAGATCCCGCCCGAGCCCTGCCAGCGCTTCAGCGTACCGAACTTCGCGGCCACCTGCGACAGCTTGAACTTCAGCGCGTCCGAGCGTTTGAGGCTCAACTCGATGATCGTGGCCACGTGGTCCGGCTCCGTCTCCTCCAGCACCTCGACGATGTCCGGTCCCGTCACGCCGCCCGGAACGTCGAGTTCGATGCGGTACGGGTCGACTTCGAGGCCGACAGACGACCCCGTCCGCTGGCCGACGAGCGACGAGAGTACGCGACCGAGCGTCTCGTTGACCTTGTGTCCGAACGCGGCGTTGACGACGACGGTTCGGCCCTGGTGTTCGACGACGATGCGGTCGTCGGTCGGCATCGGCGCGTCCGCCTCGACGTGCGTTTCGATCCGTTCGAGCGCGCTCGCCGCGGTTCGCTCGTCCGTCGGATACCGGCTCGCGAACTCGCGAGCCACGCCGTCGGCGTCAGCTCCCGCCCGGAACTGTGGTTCCGCCACGGCGCGCATCTCGCCGACTTCGCTCGCCACGCCGCGCGGAACGGGTATCTCCTGGCCGACCCACGACGGCACCTCGCCGGCGGGGTCCTCGATGGGGCTGACGGTCACCTCGCTCTCCTCGTCGTCTATCTCGGTGATCCGCCACATCTCGCCGCGCTGGATGAACACCTCGCCCGGTTCGGCGAAGTTGACGACGAACCGCTCGTCGAGCGTGCCGATCTGGCGGCCGCTGGCCACGTCTTCGACGGTGTAGGTTTCCTCGTCCGGGATCATCGAGAGGTTGGCGTACACGTACTGCCAGGTGCTTCCTGAGGACTCGACCCGGTCCGTCTCCTCGTCGACCCAGACGATGCGGTTGCCCTTCAACTCGCGAAGCACCGCCTTGAACTCCGACTCTGTGAGGTCGCGGAACGGGTAGGCGCTGGTCACCGTCTCGTAAGCCTCCATCGCGCTCACGCCGTCCTCGCTGGCCATCACCATTCCCGGTATCTGGTTCGCGACGGTGTCTAAACTGCCGTCGTGGATGGCCGTCGCCTCGACCTCCCCCGCTTTCGCTCGACGGGCGATGGCCATCGCCTCGACGGTGTCGTCCGGATGCGTCGTGACGATGGTGCCCTCGGATAGCTGGTCCATCCGGTGGCCGGCCCGGCCGACGCGCTGTAGCAGGCGCGTGACCTGTCGGGGGCTGCCGTACTGTACCACGTGGTCGATGTGACCCACGTCGATGCCCAGCTCCATCGACGAGGTACAGAGGAGGGCGTCGAGCCGACCGTCCTTGAACCGGTCTTCCACGTCGATGCGGGCGTCTTTCGACAGCGACCCGTGATGGACGCCGATAGGCAGGTCGAGTTCCTTGAACCGCGATCCGAGCGCCTCCGCCGTCTGGCGCGTGTTGACGAAGATAAGTGTCGACTCCTTCTCCGCGACGATGTCGCGGATCGCCCGGACGTGACTCGCTATCTCCTCGTCGGTCAGTAGCTCCCTGGCGAGGGCCTCGTCTTCCTCCGTGACCGTCGGTTCTCGGACCGTGACGCTGACCTTGCTGCCGACGTCGACCGTCCGGATCGCACAGCCGCGACCGCCGGTGAGAAAGCGGCCTACTTCGGCCGGGTCGCCGACCGTCGCGGAGAGGCCGATCCGCTGGAACGGACCGGCCAGATTGCGGAGGCGTTCCATCCCGATGGTCAACTGCGCTCCCCGTTTCGACGCGGCGAGTTCGTGGACCTCGTCGATCACGACGTGTTCGACGTCAGCTAGCGCTTTCCGGAGCTTCGACCCGGTAAACATCGCCTGCAGCGTCTCCGGCGTCGTCACGAGTACGTCCGGCGGGTCGTCCGCTTGCTTTCCCCGCTGGTAGTCCGACGTGTCGCCGTGCCTGACGTCGATCTCGATGCCTAACTCCTCGCCCCACCAGTCCAGGCGCTCGCGCATGTCCCGGTTCAGCGCCCGCAGTGGCGTCACGTACAGCGCGGAGATGCCGAACCGCGGGTCAGCCCGCGAGATCGCGTCGAACACCGGAAGCATGGCCGTCTCGGTCTTGCCAGTGCCGGTGGGCGCGACGACCAGCGTGTCGTTGCCCGCTGCCAGCGGCGGGATCGCACGCTTCTGGGGTTCCGTCGGCGTGTGAAATCCTCGTTCTGAAAGGGCGGCCCGAACCTCGTCGCTAAGGCGGGTGAAAGCCGCAGAATCGGGCGCGGCCCGACTATCGCTCATCTATCCGAGCTAGCGGTTCGACCGGATTAAGGGCATCGTCCGCTGGAGACAGCCGCCGCTTCTCACTTTCTGACGCGAATAAGAAAGGTAGTGTGCCCGTCGCGTTTCCCGCGGTCACTCCGCTTCGGCCATTCTGCCGACTTCCAGTTCCTCCTGCTCGTCCAGATACTGCTCTTCCCACTCGCGGCGGGCCTCTATCTCCCGTTCGCCTCGCTGCGTCAGCGCGTAGTAGTTCGTTCGCCGGTCGAGTTCGCCCTTGTCAACGAGGCCCTTATCCACCAGCGTGTCCAGATTCGGGTACAGTCGCCCGTGATGAATTTCGGTCTCGTAATAGGCTTCTAATTCGTCTTTGATTGCCAATCCGTGTGGGTCGTCTTCCCCAGCGATCACGTACAGCAGATCTCGCTGGAATCCGGTAAGATCGTACATTGTATTCCCCTTCTGCCCCCCCTACGAAGGCATATGTCTCTACAATGGTAATGGGGGTAAAGGCTTCACCAAAATGATTTGGTGGAGCGTCAGACATTGATCTGAGGTCTGGTATTCGCAGTATGTAGCGGGGTTCGGCGTCCTTTCAGAAGGTCAGACGCGTGAGAGACGACAGCCCACCGCTCACACGGTTCGGTACGCTCCGAGGCGCGTCCCGTCGAGGAGATACGCCTGCCCGTCTGCGAGGCCGGCCGGCAGAAACGGGGAGAGGAACTGCTGGCCGGACACGTTCACCCAGGTCCCACCAGAGAGCCCGTTAAACGCGGGAAAAACGACCAGTTCGGGGTCGTTCCAGTCGAGGTCCGAGTGACTGTCGGCGAACGCCTCCCGCTTTAGCGGCCCGCGGAGCCAGACCTGCTCGACCCGGGTCCCGCCGACCTCGTCTTCGAGGCGAACGCACGGGTGTTCGTGCCCGACGCAGACGACGTCCGCCGAGAGCACGTCCGCCGACGGCCAGGTGTGTCCGTGGGCGAACCCCACGCGTCCGAGGCGAACGCCGTGACCGGGCGTCACGGACACGTCGCGGACCCACGACTCCACGTCGCCGTCGTGGTTCCCCTTGACGAGCGTCACGGGCAGGTCACCGGGGAGCGACTCGATCAACACCTCCACTTCGCCGCGCTCGGCCCCGCCCGGGTCTCCGATGGAGTGCATCAGGTCGCCGAGAAAGACGATCCTGTCGGGATCCGTCTCGACTACCAGCGACCGCAGTCGGTCCCGGCGCTCCTCGGCGCGGCTATCCACGTCGACGCCTTTCTCGTACCGGAGTCCGTCCTCGATACCGGCGTGGTAGTCGGCGACCACCAGCGCGCGCTCGTCGCCGAGGTCCGCGACGGCGGCGGGCGCGTCCGGAACCGGTTCGACCAGCGCCATCAGATGGGCTTGAGCGTGTCGTCGCCGGACTCGTAACACTGCCCGCCCATGAGCGCGTCCTCGATGGCGTCCTCCACGTCGGCGGGGTCGGCCCCCGTCCCGTCGACGACGCCCGCGACGATCTCTTCCCGCGGCGCGCCGTCGCCCTCGTCGAGTTGCTCCATCACGTCCATGACGGTCTCGCCGAGTTCAGCGTCTTCGTCAACGTCGACTTCGCCCCCGGAGTCGGCCGCTTCATCTTCGCCTTCGGTCGCTTCGTCCTCGACTTCGGCCGCTTCGCCGCCACCGACCTCAGCCGCGGCCTCCGCGAGATCGTCGTCAGGGAGTTCGTCGCTGGTCCCCTCCAGCGCGTCGGCCTGCTCGCCTGGCTCACTATCTCGTGGCTCCTCGGCGTCTCCGTTCGTCTCGTCCGAGGCGGGTTGTGCCTCGCTTCCCACGTCGATGTCGGCCTCGCCCGGTTCCCCTACTTCGGTTCCCGTCGAGAAGTCGGTCCCGTACTCCTCCTCGATCTGTTCGCGTTCCTCCTCGTCGAACTCGTACATCTCGTCGCCGGCACCGCCGGTTCCGAGCTCTTCGACCTCGTCGGCTTCGGGTTCGAACTCCTCGTCGGTGACGGTCTCCTGTCCGGGTTCGACGTCATCGGTGTCGTCCCAGTCTCCCAGCGCCTCGCTGGCGTCCTCGGAGTCCTCGACCGTCGTCTCGGCGTCGCGGGCGGTC
Organism: Halostella pelagica; assembly: GCA_005954745.1. Taxonomy (GTDB): domain Archaea; phylum Halobacteriota; class Halobacteria; order Halobacteriales; family Natronoarchaeaceae; genus Halostella; species Halostella pelagica. Next base: position 3,050,575 of record CP040678.1, on the reverse strand, counting down.
TCCGCGTCGGCGACCGTCCCGCCGTCGACGCCGGATTCCGCGGCGGCCGGTTCCGCCGGTTCCTCCTCGTCAGTCGGCTCCGCCGGTTCTTCCTCACCGGCGGATTCCGCTGACTCTCCCTCACTAGCCGGTTCGGCGGGCGCTTCGTCTGTCGGCTCTCCGCTCTCGTCAGCCGTTTCGGCCGGCTCAGCCGCTTCGTCATCGACCTGCGAGACGGTGAACTCGACCGTAGCCTCGTCGCCGCCCTCGCCCGGCGCGAGCGAGAGCGGTCCGACCTCGTCGGCGTCTATCTCGCCCGCAACGACGCGCGTCGCGTCGACGGCGACGTCCCATAGCTCGCCGAGGTACTCGCGGGTAGTTCCGTAGTGGTCGAGCGCGATGGGGATGCCCTGGGCCAGCGCGGGGTCGACGCCGCGGGCAAGCAGGGCGTCCTCCAGGTCGTCGCCCGTCTCGTCGAGGTCCAGCGCGTCCGCGAACGTCCCCAGGCGTTCGAGCGTCCGCTCGGCGGTGGCGACCGCCCAGCGGTCCCGCGTCTCGTCGTCGACGCGGTTGATGCTCTCCGGCCGGATCGAGGTGAACACCCTGTCCGAATCGTCCGGCTGGAACGCGTTCGCCTTACCTGTCACCGCGACAAAGGCAGGGGGGTCCATCCGCTCTAACGCGGCCATCTCGTCGGGCTGGTACTGCCCGGCGTACACGACGAACGCGCCCGTCGGGTCGACGACTCGGGCGCGGAGCACGTCCTCGTTGACCTGCTCTATCTCAGTCAGGACCCCCACCGCGAACAGGCGGTTGACGCGAGCGCCCGTCGGCGTCACCACGTAGTTCGGGGCTCGCTCCTCGTCGCTCTCGGAGAACTCCAGGTCGGCGTTGTCGTACTCCGCGGCGAACAGGCGGTACGCGACCTCGCGCGTGCCCGGCCCGCCGTCGTCGGATTCGCTCATGCGACCACCTCCGGAGTGACACTCCGGCGTAATCGCATTCGCTCACGACGTTCGCTCATGCGACCACCTCCCTGATCAGTTCAGCGGCGCGGTCCGCTGGCTCGTCCGCGCTCCGCTCGAACTCGGAGGCGTCGAGGTTCGCGCCGTACTCGTCGACCGAGAGGTGTCCGCGGACGCGGTACTCACGGCCCACGACGTTCTCGCGGATGGTGTCCGCGACGACCTCCTGGTCCATCGCCTCGCGGGCCTGCTCGCGGGCGTCCTCGATGTCCCCGCCGTACACCGTCTCAGTGAGTTCCTCGTCGAGTACGGCTGTGACGGACCCCGTCCCGTCGTCGAGGATGGCCTTCACTCGCAGGTCGTCCTCGCCGTCGACGTCGCCGTGGGTGCGACACTGGCCCTTCTGGATGACGCGGCCGCACTCCGGACACCGCTGGATGAGGCCCGACCCGTCGCGGACGGCGATGACGTTTCCGACGAGTTCGACGTCGTACACGCCGCCGCTCTCTATCGCGTCGCCGACGTCCATCCGCGGCGCAGCGGCGCTGACGTCCACGTCCCGGGCGAGTGCTTCGACCGTCGAGAACTCCGAGACGTTGACCGAGGGCACGCCGCGGTACTCCCGGACGTACGCGTTCTCGATCCGGAGATCCGCGCCCTCCTCGACCTCGGGATGGGGGTCCCAGTCAGTGAAAGGGAGACGCGCTGTCTCGTCGCCGAGCACGCCCGACAGGATATCCGTCTCGCCGTCGCGGCCGTCGATAGTCCGGGACTCGACCTCGACCACTCTGGCCTCGACGTTGACGCCGCGGTCGCCGACCAGCACGTCGATCAGGTCGGCGTCGCCGCCGACCTCGTAGGCCACGTCGAGGGTCTCGTCGGCGCGTGCTACGGTGGTGCTTTCGTTGATGTTCAGTTCCGGTTCGCCCTCCCACTCGCGGACGCCGGCGTTGCCGAGCGTGACGGTGTCGCCGGGTGAGAAGTCGACCTCGGCCCAGGCGGTGTAGTCGATGACGCCCGTCTGGTCCGCGATGCGGCCCTCGTAGATGACGTTCTCCTCGCCCTGGTACCGGATCGAGCGCTTGCCCCGGGTGAGGACGGTGCCCGTCACCGTGACGTTGCCGTCGTCGGTTTCGATGTCGGCGACGCTGACCTCGCTCGGGCCGTCGCTGCCGCCGCCACCGTCGCCGTACTTCCGGCGGAGGCTCTGTTTCGCCTCGTCCATCGGAACGCTGTACGACACCAGGTTCTCCAGGTCCGCTTTGACCTCCTCTTTGTCGACACCGAGGTTGGAGGCGAGTTCCTCGGCATGATCGTCTAAGCTCATCACCGGCTATTCGACCGGACGGGGTAAAAATGGTTCGCGCGAAACGGCGGCGAAGCACTGTGGGAACGGGGACAGGGACCGAAAGCGGCTTTCTGTACGCGGATGAACTACCGCTCATGCACGTCGTCGTCAACGCCGCGATGAGCGCCGATGGGAAACTCTCTCACCGCGGACGCGAGCAGGTCGCCATCAGCGGACCGGACGACTTCGACCGCGTCGACCGCCTCCGCGCCGAGAGCGACGCCGTTCTCGTCGGCGTCGGCACCGTTCTCGCGGACGATCCGCACCTGGCGCTCGACGACGCGGACCGGGTCGACGAGCGCGTCGCTCGGGGAAACTCCGAGCATCCTTCGCGCGTGGTCGCCGACTCGCGGGCGCGGACGCCGACCGACGCCCGAATCCTCGACGACGCGGCGACGACCTACGTCCTCGTGAGCGACGCGGCCCCCGAGAACCGGGTCGACGCCCTCCGCGACGCCGGCGCCGAGATACTCGCGGCGGGCGACGAGCGAGTCGACCTCGCGGCCGCGTTCGAGGCGCTCGCGGACCGCGGCGTCGACCGGATCATGGTCGAGGGGGGCGGTGAGGTCATCTTCTCGCTGTTCGACGCCGGTCTCGTCGACGAACTGACGGTGTTCGTCGGGCCGAAGATCATCGGCGGCCGCGACGCACCGACGCTCGCGGACGGCGACGGGTTCGTCGACGACTTTCCGGCGCTGTCGCTAGCGGATGTCGAACGGTTGGACGGCGGCGTCCTCCTACGGTGGGTGCCGGCGGAGCAGCCGTCCACTTGATGCAGTCGAAAGCGGTCGTCAGAACCCGTTTAGTGGTCGTGACCGGTCAGTTCTTCGAACGTCGCGCCGAAGCGCTCCTCGAACAGTTCCATCGTCTCCGATTCGACGTCCTGGATCTCCTGGCTCGGTTCGCCCTGACTGTGGTGGATAGCCCCGTGGATCCGCTGTGCGCACCCGAACATGGCGATATCGCTGACGACTGTCGCGGCGTCTTCCTCGCCCTCCGAGAGCATCTCGATGAGGTTCTCGGGGAGCGTGATCTCGTCGGTGCCGTCGTCCGAAGACTCTACCGTGATCGTAATAGTGTCCGTCATGGCCTGACGTTCGGGTGACCGACTAATCCGTCTTTGGATCAGTCGTCCGCCTCAAGATGAAGCCGAGACTGCGGCCTCGGCACGGAGCCTCAACCGTTCAGTCGTCCGCTTCGACCGCTCCGTCCGCGCTCGCGCCCGTTTCGGCCTGGGTGAGCGTTTCCAGGTAGTCGTCGGCGTCGAGCGCCGCCTTACAGCCCATTCCGGCGGCGGTGACGGCCTGCTGGTAGTGATAGTCGACCACGTCGCCCGCGCCGAAGATACCGGGGACGCCCGTCTTCGTCTGGCCGCCGCCCTTGCCGCCCTCGGTCTGGAGGTAGCCGGCGTCGTCCATCTCGACGGCCGTGTCCTCCAGATAGGCCGTGTTGGGCGTGTGGCCGATGGCGAGAAACACCGCCCCGACATCCATCTCGAACTCCTCGGCGTCGGGATCGTCGAGTTTCTCCGTGGGGTGACCCTCGGGGTGTTTGACAAGGCTCGCGTGGTCGACGCCCTCCTCAGCCGAGCCGTGGATCTCCGTCAGTTCGGTGTTTTTCAGGATCTCTATCTCGCCCTCGTCGACTTTCTCCTGTACGCGGTCGACCCAGTAGTCCTCCGCGCGGAACTCCTCGCGGCGGTGTGCGATGTACACTTTCGAGGCGAACTTCGTGAGGAAGTCGGCCTCCTCCATCGCGGCGTCGCCGCCGCCGATGACTAGCATCTCCTCGTCGCGGAAGAACGCGCCGTCACACGTGGCGCAGGTCGAAACGCCGTAGCCCATCAGTTCGTCCTCGCCGGGAACGCCGAGCGTGCGGGCGCTCGCGCCGCTTGCGGCGATGAACGCGTCCGCCGTGTACACGTCGCCGTTCGTCATCTCGACGCGGTACGGTCGAGAGGAGTCGTCGACCTCGGCGATGACGCCGTTTATCGTGTCGGCCCCGAACTTCTCGGCCTGCTCTTTCATGTTGTTGATGAGGTCCGGGCCGCTGATCCCCTCCGGGAAGCCGGGGTAGTTCTCGACGTCGGTCGTCAGCGTTAGCTGTCCGCCCGGTTCGTCGCCCTCGATGACGAGCGGGTCGTTGTTCGAGCGCGCCGCGTAGATGGCCGCCGTCAGTCCCGCGATGCCGGTCCCGGCGATGACCAGTTTCCGGTGTTCCTCCGGTCCGTCCGTGTCGTCACCGTCCGATGCGATCCCGAGCTTCTCGTCTAGTTCGCCCGTCTCGTCGAGGGCGCTGGTGTCGTCCCACCCGCCGATCAGTTCGTCGTCGATGAACACCTCGGGTGCGGTTTGGCGTCCGTCAGCGCGTTCGACCATCTCGTCGAACATCTCTTCGTCGCCCGTCACGTTGTACTCCTCGTACTCGACTCCTTTCTCGTCGAAGAGGTCTTTCGCTTTCTCGCAGTAAGAGCAGTTCTCCTTGGTGTATATCTCCACGTGGGGCCGGTCACTCATGCGAAATACTTGGCCTCCGTGGCGTATTTAGCTTGTGTTGTCATCACGCGTTTCCGCCACCTCGGCGGCGCGAGACGCCTCACAGGGACGCTGAACGGAGGGTCGAAGCGCTTACGCTCCCCGAACCTCTCGCACCTACTATGGCGGCGGACTTAGCGGAGAAGACGAACCGGTATCACGACCTGCTGGCGGAAGCTCTCGGGGAGGCAGAGATCGCTCCGCCGGACGGCACGGCGATGAGCGAGGCGGCCGCCGAGTGCCTGGAGATGGCCGAGTCGTATCTCGACGACGGCAGACACTTCCGCGACGACGGCGACCGGGTCAACGCGCTTGCCGCGTTCTCGTACGGGCACGCCTGGCTCGATGCCGGTGCGCGTATCGGCCTCTTCGACGTGCCGACGGAGGGCCATCTGTTCACCGTCTGAACGTCTCTGTTCGCGTTCCGACGGGGCGCGGGTCGAAGTTGGATGGGAACTGGCCGTCGGCAACATCATCTGGAAAATACCGGTATACGGCTGCCACTGGTTGGTAGTAACGCATCGGAGGGGATTCCGACGCAGATCACAATGTGACAGAGAACTGACGAGGACCATACGCCTCGAACGAAATCGTCGCAAACGTCAAAGGCTCGCTCGACGACCTCGGCAGTAGTCGCCGGAGTTTTCTGGCCGGGACCGGCGCGCTGCTCGGTGCGAGTGCGTTCTCCGGAACTGCGCTCGCCGGATGCGACGACGTCGGTGAACACGGCAACGGAAACGGCGACGGCGGAATGGACGAAGTTACTGATGTCGACGTCCTCAATTACGCGCTCACGCTGGAGCATCTGGAGGACGTGTTCTACGACGAAGGGGTCTCATCGTTCGATGAAGAGACCGTGATACAGTCCGACGCCGCACAGCGGTTCGGCGATTTCGTCAGTAACGGCATCTACGACAACATCGCCCGCATCGGGAGGCACGAGGCAACGCACACGGAAGCGCTGACCGCCACCATCGAAGACCTCGGCGGCGAACCGGTGCCGGAATGTACGTACGAGTTCGGATACAGTACCTTCAACGAGTTCATAGCGATCGCTCGGACGCTGGAGAACACGGGAGTCGCGGCGTACAACGGTGCGATCGCGTTGATAGACGACCCGGATCTGGTGACTACCGGAGCGACCATCGCGACGGTCGAAGCGCGTCACGCATCATATCTGAACCTCCTGAACGAGGCAATACCGTTCCCCGAGGCGTTCGACGACGCGAAGCCGATGCAGGAGATACTCGATGCGGCGGGCGGGTTCATCGTCGAGTGTCCCGACGGGATGGGGATGGCCGACGGCGGGAACGGACGCGGCGGTACTGATAACGGCGGCGATGGCAGCGGTTACGGTAGATACAGATAAAACAGCTGACACTGGCGGAACCAAGCCCCTCTGAATTCTGGTCTGTAGCGGATTCGGCCGGGTTCCGTATATATTTAGCCGCTGATCGATCCTGTCGGCGGGATTTACAAGGGCGGGAACACTCTATCTCTCCAATGGAGGCCGTTCTGTGGTACGTGTTCACCGGCACCCGCGGGGGCGAGAACCGCGCCCGCATCCTGCGTGCCGTGGACGAGCGACCACGGAACGCAAACCAACTGGCGGACGATCTGGGTCTCGACTACAAGACGATTCGACACCACCTTGACGTTCTGGGCGACAACGACATCGTCGAGAACAGCGGGGACGACTACGGTGCGATATACCTGCCAACCGACCAGGTACGGCATCACTGGGACACTGTCGAAACGATACTGGAGAAGGTAGAGTGACTATGGGCGAATTTGGGAAAGAGTATAACCGACATCGACTGAAAGGTGGGGATAGATGACATTCTGGTACGACGTAGCTCGCATCTCGATCGTGATTAACCTCGGTCTCTTGCTGGGGTTGGGCTACGTCTGGGGCCGGAATTACTGGCGCTTCCGGTCGAAGCACACGCTTGGTCTGTTGCTGTTTAGCGCTATGCTGTTCGTCGAGAACGGCGTCGCTCTCTACCTCTACATGCTCGATCCGGTGTTGAGCGTCTGGGTTTCGGGGATACCCGACATCGCCCAGCGAGCGATGACCCTGCTCCGCGTCTTCGAGGTGGCGGCCCTCGCGTTCCTCTTCTGGGTGACCTGGGACTAATACTGTCGGCTGTACTCCCTTGCAGAATATCGGACCCCCCGGAGGCCCGAGTATCGTTCCGAAGGTACAGCCGACAGTATAAACGACCGACGAGTTCGTCCCCACCGCTTCCGAACCAGTCTCGAACCGTTCCCGAACCGTTCAGCGTCTCTATTTTCACATCGCCGAAACGGTAGGTCGATCCGCTCCGCGCCCGTGGCCGAAATCACCGAATAGCACGGACTTCGGGCCCGATACCGAACAGAACAGGAACGAAATTGGGTCCGAGTTCGGGAAATCCTCTTTTAAGTGGTCGAATTCCTCTGTTTCATGCGACAACGCATACTCGCAGTGTTGCTCGCGGCGTTCATGGTGACCAGCGGCGGACTGGTCGGTGTGGCCGGCGCGACCCAGACAGGTAGTACGAACGCGGCGTCTCAGCAGGCGGACGAGACGGCGGTGAACTTCTCCGGAACGACCAGCGGCGGACAGACGGTCGTCGTCGACGAGGTAACGCTCGAAGAGGGTGGGTTCGTTACCATCCACGACAGTAGCCTCGGCGACGGTGCAGTACTCGGCAGCGTTCGCGGGAGTTCAGCGTATCTCGAAGCCGGGACGTATACGAACGTGACTGTTCACCTGGACGAACCACTCAGTGAGGACGACACGCTGTTCGCCATGGCGCACCGCGATACGGACGCCGACCGCGCCTACTCGTTCGTCTCCAGCAACGGCGAGACGGACGGCCCGTACACGAGTGACGGCGACATCGTGATGGATTCCGCCGAGGTGACTGTCTCGGCGTCCGTCTCGATGAGCGACCAGCCGACCGACGGCGACTCGGTCCTTGTCGACCGCGTCGAACTCTCCGAAGGCGGGTTCGTGACAATGCACGACAGCACGCTGCTCGACGGCGAGGTAACCGGCAGCGTCGTCGGTTCGTCGGAGTACCTCGAAGCGGGCGTTCACGAGAACGTCCGCGTCGAACTGGACGACAGCGTGACCGAGAACGACACGCTGATCCCGATGCCGCACCGCGACACGAACGACAACGAGGTGTACGACTTCGTGGAGGAGGACGGGGCCGCTGACGGTCCCTTCCGCACGGACGAGGGCGGCGCAGTGATAGATACGGCCGCCGTCACCGTCGGCACCGGCGCGTCGACGACCGTCGCAGATCAGAACTCCGGCGGCTACTCGGTGGTCGTCAAGGAAACCTACCTCCCCGAGGGTGGCTTCGTGACGATGCACGACAGTACGCTCGCGGACGGCGCGGTGTTCGAGAGCATCCGCGGGACCTCGGACTACCTCGAACCGGGCTACCACCGGAACGTCGTCGTCCACCTGGACGACGAACTGACCGCAGACGACTCGCTGTTCGGGATGGCCCATCAGGACACGAACGGTAACGAGGCGTACGACTTCCCCGGCTCCGAAGGAGCGGAGGACGGCCCGTACACGGTTGACGGCGACATCGCGATGGACGACGGCGAGGTCACCGTCTCCGGCGCGGTCGACATCAACGCGCAGTCGAGCGACGGTCGAACCGTGGTAATCGACACCGTTGAACTCTCCGAGGGCGGATTCGTCACCGTCCACGACAGCACGCTACTGGATGGTGCCGTCTTCGACAGCGTTCTCGGCACGTCCGAGTACCTCGAAGCGGGTCACCACCACGACGTCGAGGTGACGCTCGATTCGCCGGTCAGCGAGACGCAGACGCTGTTCGGGATGGCGCATGAGGATACGAACGACAACGAGACCTACGACTTCGTCGACTCGGAAGGTGACGCGGACGGTCCGGTCACCGCGAACGGCGACATCGTCATGGAGAGCGCGCAGGTTTCCGTGCCAGCGAGCGTGAGTATCGCCGACCAGTCGAGCGAGGGTGAAACCGTCGTCGTCGAGGAAGTGACGCTCCGCGACGGCGGGTTCGTGACGATTCACGATGGGTCGCTGCTCGACGGAGCGGTCTTCGACAGCGTCCGCGGGTCCTCGGATTACCTAGAACCCGGCACGCACATGGATGTCGAGATAACCCTCGACACCGACTACATGGACGACGGCACGGTCATCGCCATGCCACACACTGACTCGAACAGCAACGAGGCCTACGACTTCGTCGAAACGGACGGTGCGGACGACGGCCCCTACGTCGCCGCGGGCGGCCCAGTGGTTCACGCCGCCGCTCTGACGGTCGACGGCGGCGATAGCATGGATGACGAAAACGGAAGCGACGCACAGACGACGGAAGAGACGATGAGTGACGGCGGCAACGACGAGATGAACGCCGGCGAAGACGGGACCGACGACGCTGAGAGCGACGGACAACCCGGATTCGGCGTTGGGCTCGCCGTTCTCGCCGTGCTGGGTTCCGTTCTTCTCCTTCGCCGTCGGATCTGACCGTCAGTTCGGCTTCTCGCCCCGATTTTCCCTGTTCGTGACTTTTCCCGGGGAGTTACTCGCAGCCGATTTCGGCTCCGCCCCACGTAGCTGTTTTCTCCCGACACTCCCTGAAACGGTCATGACTGATGCTCGATCAAAGACCGTCATATACATAAGCAGGGAGAAGCTTACTTATAAAGGTAGGGGGAAGGCTTATATATCTGCCGTTCGTCTTTCCCGATAGGAAGAACGATCCGGGTTTCTTGGTTCCTACCCCCGTGTTGTCGTTTCCACCCCCACAATCATGAGTGACTCTAACATCCGTACGACCACTGGCGAGACAGAGATCGAACAAGCGGACGAAAACGAGAACGCAGACGTATGCCCGGAGTGTTCTGGGTCGGTCAGACAGGACTCCGCGCAGGGCGAGTCCGTCTGCGAAGACTGCGGCCTCGTGGTCGAGGAAGATGAGATAGACCACGGTCCGGAGTGGCGTGCGTTCAACTCCAGCGACCGCGACGAGAAGTCCCGTGTCGGCGCGCCGACGACGAAGATGATGCACGACGAGGGGCTCTCGACCAACATCGGCTGGCAGAACAAGGACGCCTACGGCAACTCGCTCAGTTCGCGCCAGCGCAAGAAGATGCAGCGTCTGCGCACCTGGAACGAGCGGTTCCGAACCCGTGACTCCCAGGACCGGAATCTGAAGCAGGCGCTCGGGGAGATAGATCGGATGGCGTCGGCGCTCGGCCTCCCGAAGAGCGTCCGTGAGACCGCGAGCGTCATCTACCGACGCGCGCTCGAAGAGAATCTCCTACCGGGTCGCTCCATCGAAGGCGTGGCGACTGCGTCGCTGTACACCGCCGCTCGCCAGGCCGGGACGCCCCGGAGCCTCGACGAGATCGCCACCGTCTCCCGCGTGGAGAAGATGGAACTCACCCGGACGTACCGCTACGTGGTGCGCGAACTCGGCCTCGAAGTCCAGCCGGCGGACCCCGAGAAGTACGTCCCGCGGTTCGCCAGCGACCTCGACCTCTCGGAGGAAGTCGAGCGACAGGCGCGACGCCTGCTCGACGACGCCCGCAACAGCGGCATCCACAGCGGGAAGTCGCCCGTCGGTCTCGCGGCCGCCGCCGTCTACGCCGCGTCACTGCTGGTCAACGAGAAGGTCACTCAGTCGGCGGTCGGCGAGGTCGCAAACGTCAGCGAAGTCACCATCCGGAACCGCTACAAGGAACTGTTAGAGGCCGCCGGAACGTCGGCCGCGATGGCGTAACTGGACTGGAACCACGGCAACTCGCTTCGCTCGTCGTTTCGCCCGCCGAAGCAAGCAAGTACTCGGGTCAAGTGGTACCCGGTACGCGATGAAAGCGTGTCCTCCCGTCCCCCGCGTCGACGACGCTCCGACCGAACTGTTCGACGGCGGACATCTCTGGATACAGGAACGGATCGACGGGGGCCAGTTCCGGTTCCGGCTCTCCGAATCCGGCACCGTCGAGTTCGGCGACCGTACCGATGTTTTCGACCGGGACACGATCCCTGCACCCGACGAGCACACGGTCCGACACGTCCGCGAGCGCCTCGACCGGGCGGCGCTCCGGTCCGCCGTCGACTCCGTCGAGGACGTGGTGTTTTTCGGCGTGTCGACGTACAAGCGCGCCGTCGACTACAACTGGAATCGGCTCCCCTCGTTCGTGGGTCACGATATCTGGTCGGGGACCGAGGAAGCGTTTCTCCCGCCCGACACGACCGAGAAGGTGTTCGACCGACTCGGGCTCACGCCGGTGAACGCGTTCCGGAAGGAGGTTCGAGCGGTCGATTTCGATCCCGAGACGTACGCTATACCTGATTCGCGCTGGTACGACGGGACTGCGGCCGGCGTCGTACTGCGTAACAAGACTGGTTTGCGTGCCCACAAACCCGATCCGAACCTTGAACCGGCGGACGGGTCGCCCTCGGCCGATTTCACTGCCGAGGAACTGGCCGGCGAGTGGGCGACCGACCGTCGCTTCCAGCGGATCGCGAACGGTCTCGAAGCCGATGGGAAGCCAGTCACTGTCGACTCGCTCTACGACCGGGTGCTGGAGGATATCGTCCGTGAAAAACACCGAGAACTCTCCTCCGGGACCTCCGACGACGAACTCCGGGCGTTCAGGTCGGGCGTCGCCGCGTTGACCCGGGAGTTCGTGACCGAGCGGCGCTAACCCCCCGTTGCAGAGCGATAGCGGCCAAGCGACCGCCTCCCTTTGTCGGGAGTAAAGAGTCCATAACTAACACTATTTGGACTGATCGTCAGCTATGGTCAACGGATCGCTCAGCCGGACACGGACGGCCCTGCGGGAGAACGAAGCGGTACAGATCGCCGACGTGTACGATCAGCTCGAAACGATCCTCGAATCGATCGACCTCGAGGACGACCCGGAGCTAGGCGATCTGCTCATAGACGCGGTCGAGGCGACCGATCAGGCCTACACGCTCGCGTCGGCGGACGGGGAGCTTCAACTCTCGGCCGAGCGCGGCGGGAAGTGACTGTCAGTGTATCAGTCGGACCCGACAACTGCGGCGGCAGTCTCCCAGTAACTCGTGGGAGTGACGACCTCGACAGCTGACCGTTCGATGTGGTCGAGCACGTCGATAAACCCCTCACGGGAGACCCAGCGATCGTCCGCGTTCCCGACCGTGTGCGCCGAGAGGACGGCGAGCCTATCGTACGTGGCCGCCAATTCGATCTGCCGTTTCGCGTTCTGTACGTCGTCGATGGCGACCCGGTCGATCGTGAGGGGATCCGTCGGCGGCGTGTCGTTCAATCCGTTAGTCGTCAGATAGTTCGTGTGATGGAACTCCTCGAGCAGTTCGAGCGTCTTCGGGCCGATCTTTCCGAACGGGGCGACGAAATGATCCGCGCCCGCCTCGTACCCGTGGCTAACGAGCCACCGTTTCGTGCGGATGATCTCCCGTCTCTGCGTCGCCTCCGAATACGCAGGCAACGGTTTGTCCAGTTGCGGGTGGGAAACGAGGTCCCAGCCGTCAGCGTGGTACGTTGCAAGCTGATCGGCGGATAGATGGCCGCCGTCGCCCACTAGATCGGGGATCACGGCGATCGCGCCGGTGAGTCCTCGCCGGTGCATCTCCTCGTACGCGCTCGCGACGCTTGCCCGGTTATCGTCGAATATCAGCATCACGCGTCCGGTCCTCGCCGCGGGCTTGGTCTCGAACCTGTCGAGGAGAAGGGGCCGGTCCCGGGCGTCAACTTCGATCTGTATCCGAGAGACGTTCGCCGGGTCCGGCGAACCGACTTCGGTAGTCGGACCGACATCGATACCGAACCAGGCGTTCGACATCGAGTTAGCCGTATATCGGGTTGCGAGCAACTGATTCCGTTCGTCCGGGGCGAACAACCGTATCCGGAGCGGTGCTGTCGGCCGACCGAGGAACTTCACCCAGAAGGAGAGGCCAGACTCGGTAAAATCGAACGGAGTGTCGAACGTGTATTCGATCGCCCTGGCCGAGTCCGAACCGAGACGTTTCCCGGCCGAGTTCGAAGCGAGACGCATCGGCTCGGACCCCTCCCTCGGAGAGTCCCGTTCGGGTGACAGGCTCCCCGCGACTGGCTCCCACGACTCCGCCGAATTCAGTCCAGCGTGTAACGTACCGCGTCGAGCAGCGATAGAACGGCTAGAGGAGCGCACGCGGAGCGAGTCGGGAGGAACCGCTGGCGGGTCAGCGTCCTGCGGACCGGACTCGCCCGCGGAGCGAAGCCGTTTGAACCCCTCACGCGCGAGCAACGTCCCGCACACTGTCGTCCCGAGCGTCCCGAGAAACGCTCGCCGAGAGCGTTCAGTCATTATCGGTCTCTACCGTCGGCGATTCGGTTTTCTGTACGGCGCTGGGGTCTCCGCTGACCCCCGTTTCGCGATGGCGGGTTTGCGACCACGCTCTGTCTGACCGTCTCACGATATCGAACAGCGACTTGAGCGTTACAGCGTCGATGAAGTGTTTGTACACGACTACGACGACCGGCACGTACAGGCTCAACCAGAGATCGTTTTCGTCTAACGCGAGCGCGAAGAGGCTCGCGATCAACTGGAGGAGCGTAAACGTCACCAGTATCGCGACGACGTACGCTATGTTCCCCGCCGCGAGTCGGCTGCCGATGGTCCAGAGGATGACGACCGTCGCAAACGGCATCGCGACGAGCGAAACGATCTGATAGGGAAACAGCAGGCCGGTGAAATTGTTCACCTCCCTACTGCGAAGCAGATCGTTGTGCTTAACCAGCGTCTCAATATTTCCCCGGCTCCACCGGAGCCGTTGACTGTAGAGGCCGGTCCACGTTCTGGGCGCTTCGGTGAAGGCGAGCGAGTCGCTGGCCTCGACGTTCCATCCCGCTTTGAGGAGTTTGATCGTGACGTCGAAATCCTCCGTCATCGTGTCCCCGTCATATCCGTCGACTTCTTCGAGGGCGGCCCGCCGGAAACAGCCGAGACAGCCCGGAACGACGTTTACGAACCCTAACGCCGCGAACGCTCGTCGAAAGGTGTTGATCCCGAGTGCGTATTCGAGCGCCTGCAGTTTCTCGATACGCGACTGGACGCGGAGCAGTTTCACTGCCCCCGCGACGGCCCCGATGTTCGGGTCCGCCTCTAGGTCTCTTACGATCTGGACGAGCGCGTCCTCGTCGACGACCGAATCGGCATCGACGGTAACGATCACGTCGCCGGTCGATCGTTCGAGTCCCGTGTTCAGTGCCGAGTATTTCCCTTCGTTCGGTTGTTGGATGACGGTAACGTCACCGGTTGCGTGTGCGATGGCCTCGTCGTAGGTGCCGTCCGTACTCCCGTCGTCGATCACGATGATCTCCGTGGGCCCGGGATAGCGAGAATCCAGTAGCGATTCCACGCACCGACCGACGTATCCCTCTTCGTTGTACGCCGGCACGAGTACCGAGAGAGTCGAGTCAGGAGGCTCTCGGTCCTCGTTCGCCGGACCACCGTGCGTTTTCTGAAACCACGCCGCCGGAAGGATAAACCAGAAGTAGAAGAAGACGACGAGCAAAGCGCTGAACACCACCGTCTGGGTGATACTTCTGTTCATAGCGAACACGTACGCGGAGATGGTCCCGCCAAGGGGGAGAGCGAAAACGCACCAAACCGGAACCTCCGAAACCGGCCACGGGAGCCCCGTAGCACGGTCCTCGTAATACGTTAGAAATACGTGGTAAAGGAAGCCAAGAACGCCGATCAGCAAGCAGATGTCTACGACTGGCGGGGGGAGCAGATGGAGGAGGAGTCCGAACGCTAAAACGGTGAGCACGAAAAGCGTCGTCTCCGTAAGCCGCTCCCCGAGCTGATCTGTTGGCGAATTCATGTAAATGTACAGTAATTAGGTTCCCAACTCCTTCCGTTGTTGTAATAGAGATGCTACTTGCTAGTAGGGTTAGTTTATAGATTATTCACATATTGTTTCCAACAACTGTGGTGGAAATAATGGCGCGGGAGTGTCTCGAACGCCGATAGCCCAGCGTCCACGCAGTTGCTGATACTGTCGGCTGTACTCCCTTAGAGAATATCTGACCCCCCAGAGGCCCGAGTATCGGTACGAAGGTACAGCCGACAGTATGAGAGCCCGGTCGGCCCAGTTGGACGCGAGTGCGGGGTCGTTCCGTCTCGCCGCTGACCACCAGGGAGCGCAGACCGAGTCGTCCGCGACGAAGGGGACGGTAGACCCGGCGGGAAACGACACTGGCCTGCCCGTGCGACCCGGCCGGACCCGAACGCTCATTTCGCTGTTTGCCTAACGGTCGTTTAAATGCCGGAACCGCCAGCGGAACTCTACGGCCGACACGCGGACGAGTTCGATTCCCGCACGAAACTCGACGCTCTCCCCGAGGAGTTTCACGCCCTCCTCGAATCGTTCGTCGACGCTCTCCCCGGACCGGCCGTCCTCGACGCCGGATGCGGCCCCGGCCGCGACTGCGAGTACTTCCACACCCGTGGCCTCGATCCGATCGGCGTCGATATCGCGGACGGGATGATCGACTACGCTCGCACGCACCGACCGGGGGAGTACCTTCGAATGGACATCCGCGATCTCGCGTTCGACGCCGACCGGTTCGACGGCGTGTGGTGTCCGGCCTCGGTCTTTTTCGTGCCCGACGAAGAGATGGCAGTCGCTCTGAACGAGTTTTCGCGCGTACTTCGCCCCGCAGGGGTTGCGCGCATCGGGTTCAAAATCGGCGACGGACCGGTCGAGGTGGAGAAATGGGGGGAAACCACCGTGGAGTACCACGTCTCCGAGGACGAAGCGCGGGAACTGCTCGAAGCGGCAGGGTTTCGGGTGCAGTCGGTGACGGTGAATCAGGTGTCTCCCGGTCGGACGTTCGCGAACTTCTCCTGCCGGCAACCGGTCTCCGACCCGTAGTTCGGCACGTCGGGACACTGGTTGGCGACACCCGACGGTAACAGTGTGAAAACTGTCAGCGACGGTCACGACGGCCCGCTCACCCCCGTCCGTGTTCACCGATCCGCTCCCAGCGTTTAAGCGTCTCGGGGAAGTTTATGTATTCGTCCAATGGTACGCCCCACTCGGCAGCGAGAACGGGATGAACAGTCGGAAGACGAAACGGAGGCCACAGAATCCACTGAGGGCGTCAAACACTGCCCCGAATGCGAGTCGGAGACGCTCGTCACGAGCGGGGACGGGAACGAACGTAGCTGCGAGGAGTGCGGACTCATCGTCGAGGAGCAGACTATCGACCGCGGCCCGGAATGGCGGGCGTTCAACCACCAGGAGCGACAGAGCAAGTCCCGCGTCGGCGCGCCGACGACGCAGACGATGCACGACAAGGGACTGACGACGACTATCGACTGGAAGGACAAGGACGCCTACGGACGCTCACTCTCCTCGAAGAAACGCAGTCAGATGAACCGCCTGCGCAAGTGGCAAAACCGCATCCGGACCAAAGACGCGGGTGAACGTAACCTCCAGTTCGCGCTCTCGGAGACCGACCGGATGGCCTCCGCGCTCGGCGTTCCGCGCTCGGTCCGCGAAGTCGCGTCGGTCATCTACCGACGGGCGCTGGACGAGGACCTCATCCGCGGCCGCTCCATCGAGGGCGTCGCCACCGCGACGCTGTACGCGGCCTGCCGCATGGAGGGGATCCCGCGGTCGCTAGAAGAGGTCGCGGCGGTCTCGCGCGTCGAACGCAAGGAGATCGGCCGTACGTATCGGTACGTCTCGCAGGAACTCGGACTCGAAATGGAACCGGTCGACCCGAAACAGTACGTACCGCGCTTCTGTTCCGACCTCGAACTCTCCGAGGAAGTCCAGTCGAAAGCCAACGAGATCATCGACAAAACGACCGAGATGGGGCTGTTGTCGGGGAAGTCGCCGACGGGTTTCGCCGCCGCTGCGATCTACGCGGGGTCGCTGCTTTGCAACGACAAACAGACCCAGCGGGAGGTCGCCGACGTCGCGCAGGTGACCGAAGTGACCATCCGGAACCGGTATCAGGAACAGATCGAGGCCATGGGCGTCCACGAGTGACTGCGGCGGGAGGCGGGCGGTCCGCCATCGCCGTGACCTGACCCTGCTTCACGCACTTATCATGGTACAGGCCGGCACTCAGGACTGCACGGAGTTCACCGAATTCTGCAGACGGGGCGGCCGCTACCGCGGGCGATTCGGAAGCGTATTATTATAGCCGTGGTCATCGTAAATCACCTATACGCCAGCCATCATGACAACAGCTTCCCCGCCGGAGACGGCACTTCCCGATCCGGCCGAGGCCGCAAACGTCGTCTATAACCCATCGCTCGAACGACTCCGAGAGTTCTCACGGGAACTGGAAACCACGACCACTTTCGGGTCTCCGTCGTACGTCAGCGAACACCGCTCGCGCTGCGCGGACAGAACCAGAACTGCCGTCGACGACGAGTTCACCGCGCGTGACTACGGGCACGTCGATGACGCGCTGGAGTACGCTCGCGAGCACGAGATGATCTGTCTCGACCGACAGGTGGGCCGCCATCCCGACCACAGCTACGTCTGCCGGTACTACGTGCCGAAGGAGTACGGCCGCATCGCGCTTTCGCTCGCAAAGCTGCTCGAACCCGCGGCGGACGACACCGTCACCGACCCGGACTTCCTCACGGTGCAGGTTCCCGAGTGGGACGAGACCGCGATCCGCGTCCTTCCAGACGCCGGCGTCACCGCCGTACTCGGCAGCGACTACACCGGCGAGGCCAAGAAGTCGTTCCTCCGACTGTTCATGTTCTATGCCAAGCAAAACGGCGGCCTCGGCCTTCACGCCGGCAGCAAGCGGGTCGAGCTCCGCACCGAGACCGACGACCTCGAAACCGTCGGTCAGCTGTTTCTCGGCCTCTCGGCGACCGGGAAATCGACGCTCACCGCTCACGGGCTCTGGCTCGACGAGCCCGAGTCGGCGACGATGCTCCAGGACGACGTCTGCGCGCTGCTTCCGGACGGCAGCGTCACCGGCAGCGAGGGCGAGGGCCTGTACGTGAAAACTATCGGACTTGACCCCGACGAACAGCCCGCGCTACACGACGCCGTGACCCACGACTCCGCGGTGCTCGAAAACGTCGCGGTGGCGGACGATGGGACCGTCGACTTCGAGAGCGACGTTCACACGTCCAACGGGCGGGCGAGCATACTCCGCGACCACCTCTCCTCGGCGGCCGACGACATCGACCTCGAAACCGTCGACCAGGTGTTTTTCATCACGCGCAATCCGCTCATGCCGCCGGTCGCGAAGCTCTCGCCCGCGGAGTCCGCCGCGGCGTTCATGCTCGGCGAATCCATCCAGACCAGCGCCGGCGACCCGTCGAGCGCCGGCGAGTCGATCCGCGTCGTCGGCACGAACCCCTTCATCATCGGCTCGAAGGGCGCAGAGGGGAACCGGTTCCGCGCCCTCATCGACGACCTCGACGTGGACTGTTTCGTGCTGAACACCGGCCACATCGGCGCGGAGGCGAAAGACATCGGCGTCGACGACTCGGTGACGATCCTGCGCGAGATAGCCCGCGGCACCGTCGAGTGGACGGACGACGAAGCGACGGGACTGACGATACCCCGCTCGGTGCCGGACATAGATATCGGGGCGTTCGCCGTGCCCGACCACGTCGACGAGTACGAACGGAAGGTCCGTGACCTCCGGTCCGAGCGGCGCGAGTACCTGTCTGAGTTCGAGGACCTGGATGAAGCGATCAGAGACGCGGTCTACTGATCACTGCGACTTCGCTGTCTGTTCCGCTCCGTTCTGGCTGGACTGTCTCTGACCGCACTGAGCCTGACTGTACTGAACCTGACCGCACTGTTTTGACTAGTCCAGTCTAACAGACTGGGGGATTTGGACTGTTCTGTCCGTCACGCCCCAGTCTCTAGCGGCCCGTCCGCCTCGTTCCACTCGGTGAGGCTCCCCTCGTAGAACGCGACGGTTTCGTAGCCGAGATACCGGAGGACGACGTACGTGTGACTGATCCGCCGCGCGGTGTTGCAGTAGAGGATAACTCGACGGTCGGGCGTGATGCCGTGCGACGCCAGTGTCTCCTCCAGTTCCTCTCGCGGCTTGAGTCCCCGCGTCTCTTCGTCGACGAGGTCCTTCCAGTCGAGGTTGACGGCTCCGGGGATATGTCCCTCTTCGTACTCCCAGTCGTCGCGCGTGTCGACGAGGACGGCGTCGGTGTCGATGGCGGCCTCCACGGCGGCCTGGTCGATCAGGATGGTTTCCTCGGGCCGGGTCACCTCGTAGTCGGTCGGCTCTACGTCCGGCACGTCCGATTTCGTCTCGTACTCCAGGTTCCAGGCGCTGTAATCGCCGTCGAGCAGGCGGACGTCGTCGTGACCGTATATCTCCGCCGTGACGAGAAAGCGCGCCGCGAACACGCCGTGTGTGTCGTCGTAGGCGACGATAGTGTCACCGGACTCGATACCGGCTTCGCTCATGAGGTCGGCGAACGTCGCCTCGCCGGGGAGCATGCCCTCGTCCCCGTCCGTCTGGCTGCGGAACGTGTCGAACGGGATACTCACGGCCCCGGGGACGTGTCCGATCCCGTCGTACTCCCAGGCGTCGCGCACGTCCACGATGGCCACTTCGTCGCGGTGGTCCGCGAGCCACTCGCGCGAAACGACGATGTCGTCGGTCATGCGTCGAGGTGAGGGCGCTACAGTTTTATATAGACCGGAAGGGTCAAAACCGACAGTTCGCGTTCGCCGTGGAAAGAACTTAGCTCCTCATACGTTAGAGCAACCGATACAAATGGTATGAGTAGCACGATACAAAGAACTACGAGCCCTATTCGACGCTATCTTTCTAAGTCGTTCGAATTTGACCGATCAAAATTGGGGTGATGTGGAACTCCCGGACAGAGTGAACTCAACATCTTCCGCAGTTTCCATCGATAACAGATATTCGCCAGTCGATATCTGGTTTTGCTGTTCGACGCTTTGCAGTCGTCATTCGTAACGTCCGTCGAGAACTGTTGTTCCTCTGCCATCTCGGAGTTACCTGCAAGATTAGCCGGGATACCCGCACCGCGTTTTCGTGTCTCCGGACGTAAGGCTCCATTCAGCGGAGACTCGCTTCGACAGTCCCGCGGCCGTTCCCTGCCGTCGCTGAGAGTACCGGCAACACCTACCTCGACGGCGGCGGCGAGGCGGTACCTGCCGTATGTGTAGTTTCTATAAGAGTGGCGCGAGTACAATGTACTGTATGAGCGAAAGCGACTACGCAAACGACGTGCTCGTATCGGCCGACTGGGTCGAAGAGCACCTGGACGAGTTCCAGAGCGACGATCCGGAGTACCGTCTCGTAGAGGTCGACGTCGACACGGAGGCGTACGAAGAGGGCCACGCCCCCGGCGCTATCGGCTTCAACTGGGAGACGCAACTCCAGGACCAGACCCAGCGCGACATCCTTGAGAAGGAGGACTTCGAGGACCTGCTGGGTGGTCACGGCATCAGCGAGGACTCGACTGTTGTCCTGTACGGCGACAACTCCAACTGGTTCGCCGCCTACGCCTACTGGCAGTTCCAGTACTACGGCCACGACGACGTCCGCCTGCTCGACGGCGGCCGCGAGTACTGGGTGGACAACGACTACCTGCTCTCCGACGAGGAGTCGGACTTCTCCGCCGTGGAGTACAACGCCTCCGGTCCGCGCGAGTCCATTCGCGCTTACCGCGACGACGTCGAGAAGGCTATCGACCGCGGCGTTCCGCTCGTCGACGTTCGCTCGCCCGAGGAGTACAGCGGTGAAGTGCTCGCCCCGCCGGGACTTCAGGAGACCGCCCAGCGCGGTGGCCACATCCCCGGCGCGAAGAACATCTCGTGGGCTGCCGTGACGAACGACGACGGCACGTTCAAGACGCGCGACGAACTGGCGGAGCTCTACGGCGATGAAGGCATCGACGGCGAGGGCACGACCGTCGCGTACTGCCGCATCGGCGAGCGGTCTTCTGTGGCGTGGTTCGCGCTGCACGAACTGCTCGGCTACGAGGATACGGTGAACTACGACGGATCGTGGACCGAGTGGGGGAATCTGGTGGACGCGCCGATCGAGACGGGCAGCGGCGAATAGTTGGCGTTCTTGTAATTAGAACATTTCACGTTCTCCCGTCTTCTTCGCTGGACTGACTACACCACTATTATCTCTCATATACTGAGACAAAAGATAGAGAGTATCAGCGTGTCATAGAATAGTCCGCATGGTTGTCTGTATATTCGGAGATAGCGGCTCCAAGACTGTCATCTCCGTTCTCACAGCAGTCGTGGGCTCCACGTCCAATCGCCGCTAGTACTGACGAAACATCAGTATCCGTACCGAAGCAGGCTCTCTCTAACTGGTTCCATAGCCCGTGTACCAGGTACACGAACTTCTCAACCCGTTACGGTTTGAAAAAGTAATCAAAATGGCCAAAACATGAGACGTATTCTATGATACACTGTGCAGATGATTTGTACTGACCGACAAGAAACTCCGATCACAGCGTACAGAACCACGACTAACTGGCAGACTGCGTCAGGGTTTCGGTAACCGTCTTTGACTCCGCTGAGGTTGGCAGTGAAGGTTCTGTCACAGTGGGCACACATGTAGCGTTGGATCCGCACGGCAGACCAGCCGTACGGATTCCGCTGGTAGGTGTCCCAGTGGTTCACCTGGTCTGTCGAACCACAGTCAGGACAGGTTGGCTCTGGTTCTTCTACCACCGGCGTTTCATTACCCTCGGCATCACACGATTCAACCGGGGCGGTGCATGTGGACATAACTTGTTCCACCCCACTTTCATCAAAATAGCAACGGATCACGTTCTAATCCAGTCCTTTTCAGTCCTTACATCTATGTGAAATGTCAAGCAAATAGCTGCCGACCGATATAACGTTTCACTAGATCAACAATAGAAGTGAACTTTTAACAACGAAAGAATAATTAAACCAGTCTATCCAAGGTCGTACATGGCCATTCTTGATGGCGAATTCTTTTCACTGACGGCTATTGACCCGAGAGATTCTCTAAAATCTGCCATTTTATTGACATCACTGCTTGTCCTGTTTGTCCCCATCGTTGCGACCGTCACTCCTGTTCCGACGCTTGTTCTGGTCAGTATTGCTGGCGGCATCTACGCGCTCTATATTTACGGTTTCGACCAAGTAAGCGCAGGACTGGGCAGCGCGTTATTTGTCTTGATGACGTTCAACGCGAACATTCCACTGGTCACTCTCACGGAGAAGGTTCACCTCAGTCTGTACATCGCTGATCTTGTTCTGGTTCCGCTACTTGCGGCGCTGCTATTCGAACACATTGTTTCTGGCTCTCGATTATTACGGATTAATCGCGCGATATTGGGCCTTGCTGCTATTTTTGTCGGCTGGACTGTTCTTGCCGGGCTATTCGGCGCTGGCTCCTCTGCCATAGCGGGGTTGATGTTCTCGGTCGAACAATTTCGATATCTCTTGATTTTTCTTGTGACTATTCTCTACGTGAAACACAATGAATACAGATGTGCCATCTATCCGCTGGCGGTCGCTCTCGTCGGGCATTCAGCGTTCGCGTTCGCCCAAGCGTATCACGGTTCTATCTTTGGACTCAGCACACTCGGAGAAGCGACCCCGAAATTAATTGGTCAGATGACGATTGGACCTGTGGTCTACCAGAGCGGTCTCCATACGGGCGGCTTCATGGGAAGCTCTCGGGTTTTGGCCGGTGTAGTCCTCCTCTGTGCGCCGATGTTCCTTGTCTTCATGTACCAGTTCCAGTTCTCGTCTCTGTCCACCGGCATCGGACTTAGTGTGTTTGGCATCCTTATTCTGATGTCGAACTCAGACTCCAGTTGGGGCGCTTTCGTACTCGAACTCGTCATCTTCGCAGCGATACTATACGCAATGGAGAACGCTGGCGACCGGGTTGGAATACCGAAGGTTCCTAGTTTGGCGCTCGCCGTGGTAGCGTTTAATTTCACACTCAGAGAATGGAGTGCACTTGTCGATAGGCTGTTCTCGCCAAAGAGTTCCGATGGTTCTTCGGCGGGACCTGTGACTCCTACTGATGAGTCCAGTGGTCCAGGCGAAGCAGCGACCAGTACTCCAGCCAATGTATCCACTCCAGCAACTACCACCAGTACGGTGGATGGATCAACGACCAGTACTCCAGCCAATGTATCCACTCCAACAACTACCACCAGTACGGTGGATGGATCAACGACCAGTACTCCAGCCAACGTATCGAGTAACCCAGATGGGGGCAGCGCGTTGTTCGATACAAGCACGCTCGGAATCCGTTTGACACAATATCACTCTGCAATCGAGATTGGGCTCCAATATCCACTGTTCGGCCTGGGCGGGTACAATTTCTCACTGATAGCGACAACTCAGGGACTTCCTCCGATGATGAGTATTCATAACATCTTTATGGCCTATCTGGTTGCAGCAGGGATCCCTGGGCTACTCATGTTTCTGACTACCATCAGTCTGATTATGAGTGCGATAGCAAGACATGGACTCAGCGAAGTCGGGCTTGAACGACGGGTCACTATCGCCCTGTTGTCCGGTTTGACCGGGTTTCTGGCGATGGCCTTCTGGACGACGCTCAACAATAGTACACCTGCTATGAGTGCGATGTGGGCGGTGTGTGGTATTGGGCTCGGATTGGTAGAGAGCACTAAGTCGGTGACGTGATTCTCTGGACAGATTCTCTCACCGCAACGACGATAATCTGCTCCGTATTTCCAGCCCGGACTTCTCCTCCAATTTCTTAAGTATCTGCTCGTCACCTTTGGTCAACGTCTTTGTCTTGGCGATCACCCCAAAATGTAGCAGATACAGCACGGAGGCGACGGCGGTGACGGCCACGATGTCTATATCTACCAGGGCCTGTCCAGCGGTCCAGACCACGCCATTGATAGCCGTCGTTGCCACTAACGGCTGCAGGAAGGGGCGACGGAACGGCAGGATCCCCGTTTCCCTGTATAGCCAGAACACGTGGAATAGATTGAACAGCGTGTACGCTCCTGCGGAGGCACCAGCGGCACCAATTATCCCGAACCGGGGTATCAGAAGGATGTTCAAGAGTACGTTCAGGACACCTGCACCCACGTTCCCGAACATAACGATTCGGGTCTTTCCTAATGCGATTAGTGCGTCACCCGACGGGCCACTGAGGATATGCACGAATATGCCACTCGCGATAACCATCAGCGGAACGACGCCAGCTGCGTACGATTGTTTGAATACGCCAGTGATTATTGCCTCGGGAGCGAACAGGAGAGCAATGTACAGCGGCAGCACAAGCAGAACGGCCCACTCTGTGACAGAGGTGTAGACACTGTTCATCTGGCCGAGTCTGTTCTTGGCTTCTAGTTCGGAGAATATCGGCATGAAGAGAAAACCAAACGAACTGAGCACGATAAGCAGCAACTGGGTAAGCAGAAAGGCTCCATCATAGATGCCAACGGCAGTACTAGTCTTGTAGTATCCTAACAGTATATTGTCGGCCTGCTGCACGGTAGTCCACATCGCCGACGATACCATCAGCGGCAGTGAGAGGCCCAAAAGGGTACGATACTGAGGATCGAACGGTGCAATCCTGAACGTCGTCGTCCGACGATACAGGTAGTACACTGCGAGTAGGGTCGAAAGTCCGACGCCGAGTGTCCAGGCGACGATGACCCCAAATGCCTCGTACCCAAGGGCCACCGCAATGCCGATGAACAGAAGACGACCGAGCGGTGAAACTACGTTTTTGACGAGAATGCGCTCGTAGACTCGTTTCTTCCCTCGGAATGTCGCGACTGCTATCGTCTGCAGGGCAATACAGACGACGAGAATGCCGATTACGCCTAGCAGCGGTGTGAGGGACGCCTCGCGGAAGAGACTGTCAGCCAACAACTCGGGAAAGAGAACGAGGGCCAGCAGGAAGACAGCTGAGACCGCAACCGTGCTCGTAATCCCAGTCAAAACTACGTTACGAACCGCCTCATCATCTTCTTTACGGGAAACAGTGCGCGCCAGCCCTTGGTTTAATCCGAGTGTAGAAACCGTCGTTAGCGCGGTCCCAATCGTGACTGCAAGTGCAAATAGCCCATATTCCGAAGTAGGCAATCGCCTGATTAGGACAGTTCGAATCACAAATCCAATCCCCATGCTCAGAACCATCCCGAGGAAGATTAGAGCAGCACCTCGGGCGATAGTACTCTCGTGCGACTCAGAACTCATTACGAATTAGTTACTCATACAAGGTGGCGAGGTTCTCCTATTTATTTGTGGTGATTACAGGTGTGTAACCGGGGATAATCAAACGAAAGATAAAGGTCTTGCGTGCTCGTTGTGGCCTACAAATATGGGTCCTGTACCATCTCGGTATTCAATTTCTAAATTCGCAAAAGCTATTCGAAATCCAAAACTCTTTGTCGAAGAGGCAAGACGAGTTGCACTTTTAACGAACGCGGCATACTCTCGATTTACTTCACCGGACAGTGTCTGTGATGTCGTATCGGAAGAGTGGGATACTCTCATAATTCTTGACGGGTGCCGCTACGACCTATTCGAAGAGGCGAATACGTTCGAGAATGAACCGGGATATCGGATTTCTGCTGGCAGTGAGAGTTGGGAATTTTTACGGGAGAATTTCGAGGGACGGGAGTTACACGATACTATCTATGTTACTGCAAATCCTCATGCACCAAAATTATCTTCTGATACTTTTTTTCAAACCGTCAATCTGCTCGACTCTCACTGGGATGAAGAATTGCGTACAGTCACTCCACAGGCAATGACCCAGGAGGCGCTAAAGATACACTCGGAGCATCCAGACAAACAACTTATAGTCCACTATATGCAGCCACACTTCCCGTTTATAGGGGAGAAAGGCCAGGAAATCGCCCACAGTGGAATAAACATTGGTGAGCAGACAGATGATTCAGATGGGCTTCACATCTGGTTCGGACTCCGCGACAACAAACTTGATCTTGATGATGAGACGGTGTACGAGGCCTATAAAGAGAATCTCGAACTCACACTTCCACACGTTCACGAATTGATTTCGGAGCTGGATGGGGTAAGTGTCGTTACCTCGGACCATGGCAATCTAGTTGGTGACCGAACTGGTCCTATTCCTGTGAAGGGATACGGGCATCCGAGAGGCTTCTATACGCCGTCGCTAGTGAAGGTTCCATGGTTGCGGATTGATTCGGGCGAGCGACGCGAGGTTACTGCAGAGCCGCCCCTCGAAAGCCGTTCGACCGAGATGGCTTCGGAGACGGTGTTGGACAGATTGGCAGACCTTGGATACAGGGGAGACGGATAGCGCCGTGAGCGCTGATGTGGATTTCTCGGTAGTACTGCCGACGTACCATGGGGACGACCCTGACACGTTGGCAGTGGCAATTCAGAGTCTCGCGAACCAGACGCGGTCGCCGGATGAATTACTGATTGTCGAGGATGGGCCGCTGACTGAGGAGTTGACAGAAACCATCAGCAAGCAGGCTGAGACGTTTCCGGGGATCGTACGGACCCACCGGATTAGTACGAACCAAGGGCTCGGAAACGCGCTCAGGGTCGGGGTCGAACAGTCCTCGAACGACTTGGTAGCGCGAATGGACGCCGATGACATCTCCGTTCCGGCTCGATTCGAACAGCAGATAGATTTCCTACACAATAATCCCGAAGTAGATATCGTCGGTGGGCAAATCGAGGAGTTCGATACCAATCCAGACGAACCGATTGCGAGCCGTGAGGTACCGACCACACACGATGGGATCATGAAAATGGCTCGGCACCGCAGCCCGATGAACCACGCCACAGTGATGTTTGACAAAGATGTGGTGCTGGAAGCAGGGAACTACCGTGCTGTCGATCGGATGGAAGACTACGGACTGTGGATCAGAATGCTGCTCAACGGTGCCCGGTTCGCCAACATCCCGGCTGTCCTGCTCAAGGTGCGGGCCGGGGAGAATATGCACGGACGCCGGGGCGGGTGGGAGTACGCGCGCGAGGAAGTTCGTATTCAGACGCAGTTCTATCGGCAGGGGTTCACCACACTGCCGGAGTTCTTGTTCAACGTTACGACCCGGACGACGCTTCGTATGCTTCCGAATCGGGTCCGAGGCGAAATTTACAAGCGGCTAACCAGGGGTTGAGGGAGAAAATGGGCACTATACGGAGACACTTCTACCCTGTTTTAGTCGGAGTATCCACTAGTTCCGTCGATCTTCGAGAGAACGTTTCGCGTCTCTCGCCTTCAGATACCACCTGTTTCCCAGTAAAGCGAGTCCGAGATAGACGTAAAACTGGGCTACGAAGGGCCAGCAGAGCACTGCGTTAAAAAGATGTTTTCTAGCCATACTTATGCGGCCTGCAGCGAGTGCTGCACGTCCTATTTTGAATTGACGATAGCCTGAGAATTTTCGTCTGAACAGCGGGCCATACTGTGCAGTTATTTCTTCATACTGCTCCATTAGTTGTGATTGCCCCTGTTTTATTTTTGCTTCTATGTCATCCGTCTTTTGTTCGTGGTTTTCACCACGCAATGTAATCAACAGCGGTTCAGAGACCACACCAAAGAAAGTATGTTGAGAAATACGGATAAGCCATTCAATATCTTCACCCATAACCATACCCTCATTAAAAAGACCAGCTTCCTTAATCGTACCACGGTCAACCAATATTGTTGGGAACCAGATACCACGTTTACAGAGCAGCTCTTTAGTGAGGTCGCCGGTTTTCGTCGGCCGTTGCACAGTAATAATAGAACCGTCTGAATCGACCGACTTCGTACCCGAGTACACTGCACCGATGTTGTCGGACCGATTGTACTCCGCAACTTGCTTGTGTATCTTTTCCTCGTCCCAGATGTCGTCGTCATCGAGGAAGGCGAGCAATTCGCCGTTTGACGCCTCGATACCAGTGTTTCGAGCCGCACTTACACCTCGGTTCTCCTCGTGGCGACAGAAGACCACGTTCTCGAAACGGTCGGAACGTACATCCTCGATGACTGCTTCGGGAGATTCGTCCGAACAGTCGTCGACGACGACCAGTTCGAGACGGGAGTAAGACTGATCATGGACCGACTCGATTGCTCGTCTGAGCAGCTCGGGCCGGTTATACGTCGTGATGATTGCACTCACGAGAGGAGTATCCGAAGACTGCGTCATGGGCGTAGGTGGATAGTAGAGGATAAAAACAGTCCGGAACCGGGTAGTCGGAAAGCACCGCGAATGACCACCAACTACACCACGCAGTCCCAGAACTCGACGTGCTTGAACGCTTGCTGGCGCTGATAATCACGCATCCGGCGACCGGCATACGCGGCCAGTTCCCCACGGAGCGACTGGTTTGTCAGCAGGTTCTGGACACTCTGTTCGACCGCCGCTGCAGTGGGAGAACAAACGATACCGGCCTCACCAACCGCTTCCGGGATTCCACCAGTGTCGCTGGCAATGACCGGGAGCCCAGCCGCCTGAGCTTCCAGAACTGTGGTCGCCAATGAGTCGAGGAAGCTGACGTAGACGAAGAGATCTGCGCCGGCAAGCAGCTGCGGAACGTCCTCACGGTAGCCCAGAATCTCGACGCTGTCACTGTACGAGTATTCCGCTACCAACTGGCGTAACTCGTCCAGATACTGCCCGCCTCCAGCGATTCGGTAGGTCAGGTCGTGGCCATCAGCGAAGCGACCCCGAAGTCCCTCCAAAATCCGTTCGACACCAGCCAACTTCTCCTCGTAGCGGAGGTTCGTCACCGTCAAGACACAGAAATCTTCGATATCACGGTCGGGCTGAGCGTCGCTGTACGCCGTCGTATCGAACACCGGCATCCCATAGCGCACGGTCGAAGACAGAGAAAACTCGGTCTCGAACATTTCCTTCGTCTTCCGCGTGACAAACATGAGGGCATCTACGTTGCGCAGGCAGTACTTAGTGAGAGACTTGATAACCACCTGTTCAGTCAAGCCGTATTGGTCATGAGAGTTCAGATAGTCATCCCATCCTTTCACGTGGGCGACAAAAGGCGTGTCCTGAAGCGACCCCAACAGTGCAGCGATACTGCCGTACCGGAGGAGCTCGTCGGTCTCAACGAGGTCAAACCGGGAGGCTGTGAGCTTTCGGACTGCCGCCGTCGGTTCGTTCGGAAGGACCTGCGCTTCGTACCCGCAGTCGAGAGAATTGATAGTTTCCGAAAGGATATCCGCGTAGTGAGACTTCTGATACCAGAGCCCTACCTTCTTCATTGATACATCTTGGCGGGTGCGGCGATGGCATAATACTTCGGACTCCCGGTACGGCAATGTTCAGATTAGCTGGTTCCATGCGAAACTGAATGTTATCTAAACACCACCGCGCAGTGCCACTGAAACTATTTGAATACCTATCTCTGAAAAAACCGGTTATCAGTACGAGACTCCAGGAGGTACAAACGATAGATGAAGGATATCTACGATATGCAGATAGGCCGGCTGAACTTCAGGCTGAGATCAAAAAGTTGGTTCGAGAGTACGACTCTGCTATTGAACAAGCGGAACAGGCACAGGATATGATACGAGAAACGTACAATTGGGATACTATTGGTGAAATGTACGCGGATACATTCCGCAAGGTTGTGTAAGAGCGGTTGCTCTCCAACAACGTTCAGAACGCCAAAACAACCACCCAAATCTGCCGTATCACGATCTTCACGTCGAACCAGAACGACTGCTTGCGGATGTACTCGATATCCCACTGTAACTTCGCCTTGGGATCGGTACTTTTCGCGCCGTTAATCTGCGCTAGCCCTGTGAGTCCCGGCTTCACGAACCACCGCTTTCGCCACATCTGTGATGTCGCCTCTAACAGCGCTTCCTCGTCGGTCCAGACGGCTCGCGGACCGACGACACTCATCCGTCCCGTCAGTATCGTCCACAGTTGTGGGATCTCGTCCAGATGCGTCTTCCGTAACACGCGACCGACGTTCGTCACGCGGTCGTTTTGCTCGTCCGCAGTCGGTTCCGCGGACTCGCCCTCGGGCACCATACTCCGAAACTTGTACACGGGAAAGGTCTCCCCGAGGACCGCGGTCCGCTCTTGCTTGTACAGAACGGGACCGGAACTGTCTAGTTTGATCGCAACGGCGATGACCAGCATCACGGGGGCCCAGACGACCAGTCCGAACGCCGCAAAGCAGATGTCGAACGTCCGCTTGAACGCGTAGTCCTGCCAGTCCCACGGTTCCACCTCCACGTCCACTAACGGCCCCACGCTCGTATCCGGAGTCAGCACTGAATCAGTGTAGTCCCGGTGCACTTTCGCCGCGACGCCGTGTTCGTAACACGCGTCCAGAGCCCCGAAGAACTCCCCTCTGTCCGCTTCGCCGAACGCTAGCACCACGGTATCGACGTCGTACTCGACCAGCACGTCCTCGACCCGGGACAGTCCGCCGAGATGGTCGATGTTTTCTAGTCCGGCAACGCCGCCGTCAGCGAGCGCCTGCTCCGGTTCGGCGATCGGCAACGCGGCCGTCGGACACAGATACCCGAGCAAGTCACCGTCCACCGCCTCGCGAACGGTCCGCATCTGCGCCAGGTCGTCGCCGACGATTATCGTCCGGTCTAGCTCGCCCGGGATCGGCCGCCTGATAGCCACGAACCAGGCGGGAAGCACAAGTAACAGGATTCCGGTCAGCATCACCAGCGTCGCCCGCGGCAACCGGTGGGACCACTGGAAGTACCCGAGCGTCGCGAGCGCCAACCCGCAGACGAGCACGCGCTTTTGGGTCAGAAACACCGCATCGAGGATCCGCCGTGGCCGGGGCTTGTACATCGGGATCAGCGCCATGATCGTAAAGAAGACGCTCATCGAGAGCGCCCGTCGGAGCGACATCCCCGTTAACACGGTGACGTCGAGTCGGTTGAACACCGGAACGTACGTCGTAAAGAGGTACTGCGGAATGGCGTGATTCGCCAGCAGCACGGCCAGCGCCGTCAGCCCGGCGACGCCCGTCACCGAGAGCGTCCGGTAGCGCCATCCCGTTGTCATCGTACATGTGACACTGCCGCACCGATATAAGGACTGCGTTACCAACGGCTTTCGCGGTCGGGGACGACTCTCGGCCCCGATATCCAACTACGCACGATCTGGCACCCGCCGTCGGCGGTTTCACTATCGGAACCCGCCCGGCGGTGATCGCGGGAAGCGTCTCGCTTGCTGCTGCCTACCCAAACCACGGCGACACGACGGAGTACGTGATGAGACGCGACCGAGACGACGCGCCGGCGGTGACGAGAGCGTGTTAGCGTATCTACGCTCTCGGATTTCCCGTCTCCTGCCCAACAACTGCCAAGGACGATGCTTACAAACGCGTCCTCTGCGTACGCGTCGACATGACCGCCGACGATTTCCTCGATACGGTCCGCGACGACAACGAAACAGCGCTCTCCCGACTCGGCTCTTCGAAGGCGCTCTACGCGCTCACGGGTGGGGAGATGGAGAGCGACGCGGTCCTCGATGCCGCCGCGACATCCGCCCTCGCCGCCGCCGAGACGTACGAGGAGTGGACCGAAGACACCGGCGTCGACTGCATCGCCGACGCCGCAGTCGTCGAGCGCGACCAGTACGAAACCGTCGTCGACGACGTGGCGGACCACGACCCACACGGGACGCCGGCGATACAGGTGTACCTCCGAGGGCTCGACGATGACGTCTCCCGCGTCGGCGGGCTCGTCGGCGCGGCGCTCGCGGAGTCCAAGCGCGCCACCCAGATGTCGGGCTTTTTCACGGGCGAGGCGGACCCGCAGACGGCGTCCACGTTCCGCGGGTACGGCGGGTCGCTGGACGACCTGCGCGACGAGGCAGTCGCCGCCCTCGGCGATCTGTGCGACGGCGACGAGGACTGGGACCGCGCAGCGGAGGCCGCAGGTGGAGCGATCCAGGCGGCGTACGACGACTACGTCGAGAAGTTAGAGGCGATGGGCGTCAACCCGAAACCAGTCTGCTAAATCGGAGTTCCAGCTATCGACGAGGGGACGGTTTCGCATTCGAAGCCGCGACCGTTTCCGCTCTCGGGCGCTCGGTCAGTGAGCAGTCCACGAGACCGTTCACGTCGGGGCGCGAATCCGTATCTCGTCGATACTCGCTCGCTTTCGCTGGCCAGCGCGCCATCCGGGTGATCGACGGTATCCCTCACACCCCGGCCCCCGAATTCTCGCGGACATCCGAACTGCTCCGGACTGGTCCGCTATAGTTCAGACGCCCTCGAGCGTTTCGCGGTACGACCGGATCTCCGCGAGCGCATCGTCGATAGCCGTCCGCACCTCGTCGTTCTCGTCGTCGCCGATCTCGTCCAGTATCCGCTCGTGGCGTGCCAGTCGGCCGTGGTCCGGGCCGCGGTCGGCTGTCGCGAGGTCGGCGAACTGGTCTGACTGGTCGTACAGGCGCTCTCTCGCTTCGTCGTCGTCGGCCGCCGCGCTGGCGTCGCGGAGCAGTTCGCTCACGCGTTCGAGTTCGTCTCGACTCATACTCGGCTGTAGGCACAGCTAGATGAAAGAAGTTGTCACAACCCCGCGGCCGTCGAGTCGCTCGCGGCGGTCGGTCAGCAGTACTCGACTCGTGCTCTCTGGTTCGGGTTACGCATTCGCTCGCACTTGTTCACTCCCTATCCGAATTCTGTCTGGTCAGGTCTGATCGGTCGAAGCGGAGCGGTCTGGCGGGTGAAGAAATTCGTCTGATTCTGCGACGGAAGTCACGGGGGGTGGCTATTCAGGCCGTAACGCGGTGACGCCCGACGTAATCGCCGGCGAGGCCGTAGACCCCGTTGGCGAGGAGGATAGTCGCTCCCATCGTCGTCGTGACGAGACCGAGACCGAGGTTCGCGCGGCCGGTGACGTACGCCAGAGTGAACCAGACAACGGCGACGGTCGTTAGGCCGACGGCGGCGAGGAGCGCGCGTGTCTTGATTCGCCACCCCCAGCGGGCGATCCCGGCGAACGCAATAAGACCGAGCGCAAGCGTGACCTGTCCGGGATACCCGACGGCGAGGCCGGAGACGGAGACGCGACCGAGACCGAGCGTAATCCAGGGGAGGAAGGCGGAGAGGACGACGGTCATTGCTCCCGTCATCCCCAACTTTTCGGAGCGGGTAAATCTAACGTCAAACTTCATCAGTATCGTATAGGTGTTCGGGGTTGCTATTAAGTGTTTCCGTGCTGAAATATATGGGAACGTTTGTCAGGGGAACGGGCCGCACACGATGTCTGCAGTCCCCGACGATGGTCGATGGCTACGAGTCAGTATCTGAATAATAATTATCATAATAAACAGTCGCAGCGCACACTGTACGGGATCGGTGACGTGTTTCTCCGCTTCTGGTTCAGATACGTCGAACCCCGTCGTTCGAACATCGAGGAAGCACCCGACCGAGCGCGTAAAGTAACTTCAGACCGTATCGTTGTCCACTGTGAGCGACGCAAACTCCGGTCCGCTCTCCCCGGACCGTCCCGACCAGGAACGACCGTTTCGCGTCGACGCGCCGTTCGACCCCGCGGGCGACCAGCCGGAGGCCATCGAGCAACTGGCCGAGGGCTACCGTCAGGGGATGGACGAGCAGACGCTACTCGGCGTGACTGGCTCGGGCAAGACCAACACCGTCTCGTGGGTGATAGAGGAGATACAGAAACCGACCCTCGTCATCGCCCACAACAAGACCCTCGCCGCGCAGTTGTACGAGGAGTTCCGCAGCCTGTTTCCGGACAACGCCGTCGAGTATTTCGTTTCCTATTACGACTACTACCAGCCCGAAGCCTACGTCGAGCAGACGGACACCTTCATCGACAAGGACGCCTCAATCAACGACGAGATCGACCGCCTGCGCCACTCCGCGACGCGTTCACTGCTGACGCGTGACGACGTTATCGTCGTCGCGAGCGTCTCCGCGATCTACGGCCTCGGTGACCCGTCGAACTACGTCGACATGTCGATGCGGCTCGAAGTCGGCCAAACTATCGACCGCGACGAGTTGCTCGGCCGACTCGTCGACCTGAACTACGAGCGCAACGACGTCGACTTCACGCAGGGGACGTTCCGGGTCCGCGGTGACACCGTCGAGATATACCCGATGTACGGCCGTTACGCCGTCCGAGTGGAGTTCTGGGGCGACGAGATAGATCAGATGGTGAAGATCGACCCGCTGGAGGGCGAGGTCAAGAGCCAGGAACCGGCCGTGCTCGTCCACCCGGCAGAACACTACTCCATCCCGGAACCGCAGTTGCAGACCGCCATGGACGAGATCCGCGAGGACATGCACGACCGGGTTTCCTACTTCGAGCGAGCGGGCGATATGATCGCGGCCCAGCGCATCGAGGAGCGCACGACCTTCGACCTGGAGATGATGCAGGAGACGGGCTACTGCTCGGGCATCGAGAACTACTCGGTCTACCTCGGCGACCGCGAACCGGGCGACGCGCCGTACACCCTGCTCGATTACTTCCCCGACGACTTCCTCACGGTCATCGACGAATCGCACCAGACGCTCCCGCAGATCAAGGGCCAGTACGAGGGCGACAAATCGCGGAAGGACTCGCTGGTCGAGAACGGCTTTCGCCTGCCAACCGCGTACGACAACCGCCCGCTCACGTTCGACGAGTTCGCCGACCGCGTCGACAGGACGCTGTACGTCTCGGCGACGCCCGCCGACTACGAGCGCGAGCATTCGGACCAGATAGTCGAGCAGATCGTCCGCCCGACCCACCTGGTCGACCCGAAGGTCGAGGTCGCGGATGCGACGGGGCAGGTCGACGACCTCATGGACCGCATCGACGACCGCGTCGACCGCGACGAGCGCGTCCTCGTCACGACGCTCACGAAGCGTATGGCCGAGGACCTGACGGAGTACTTCGAGGAAGCGGGCGTCGACGTGGCGTACATGCACGACGAGACGGATACCCTGGAACGCCACGAACTGATCCGCTCGCTCCGCCTCGGCGAGATAGACGTACTCGTCGGCATCAACCTGCTCCGCGAGGGACTGGACATCCCCGAAGTCTCTCTGGTCGCCATCCTCGACGCGGACCAGGAGGGGTTCCTGCGGTCGGAGACCACGCTCGTCCAGACGATGGGTCGTGCGGCCAGAAACGTCAACGGCGAAGTGGTGCTGTACGCCGACGAGCGCTCGTCGGCGATGGAGGCGGCCATCGAGGAGACCCAGCGCCGCCGGCGGATCCAACAGGAGTACAACGAGGAACACGGCTTCGAGGCCACGACCATCGAAAAGGAGATCGGCCAGACGAACCTGCCCGGCAGCGAGACTGACACCAGCGACGTGACCGGCGAGGGACCGGACGACCCCGACGAGGCGGCCCGCCGGATCGAGCAGTTAGAGGCGAGCATGCAGGAAGCCGCCGACAATCTGGAGTTCGAACTCGCGGCGGACATCCGCGACCGCATCCGCGAACTCCGTCAGGAGTTCGACCTGGACGGCGGCGACGAGGGCGTCGCGCCCGAGATCGACCCCGAGTTCTAGGGACCTCGACCGCTATTGAGAGCGGAAGGACGAATCAGTTCCCCGCAGCGCGATATCGACGAACCGCCTTCTTTCCCTGTTCACCGGCGTTTTGCGCCCCTTAACAAGCGTATAGTAAACCGCGTCTACGTCCAGGTGTCACCACCGATGCAAGCCATCATTCTCGCAGCGGGCGAAGGAACAAGGATGAGACCGCTATCCGCCTCGGTGCCGAAACCGATGCTACCGGTGGCCGAGCGGCCGATAGTCGCCCACACCGTCGAGGCGGCCGCCGCGGCGGGCGCGGACGAGATCGTTCTGGTCGTCGGCTACGAAGCCGACGCCGTTCGACGCTACTTCGGCTCGGAATACGCAGGTGCGTCGATCAGCTACGCCGTCCAGATGGAGCAGTCGGGGACGGCCGACGCCGTTCGCGTTGCGGCCCGACACATCGACGGCGCGTTCGCGGTGCTAAACGGCGACAATCTCTATGATCAGGCGTCCGTCGCGCGACTGTTCGAGGCCGGTCCGAGCGTCGGTGCGTTTCGGGTGGAGAACCCGTCACAGTACGGCGTTTTGACTGCGGAGACGGGACGGGTCACGGGAATCACCGAGAAACCCGACGACCCGCCGAGCGACCTGGTGAACACGGGAGCGTACGTCCTCCCCGAGAAAGCCCGTAATTGGCTCGATGTCCCCGTCAGCGAGCGCGGCGAGCGCGAGATCACTGACGTCCTCGCACGGGTGATCGCGGAGTTCGATGTCGAGTACGTCGAACTGGACCGGTGGATGGATGTCGGGCGGCCGTGGGAACTGCTGGAGGCCAACGAGTGGTGGCTCGGCGAACTCTCGACCGCTCTGGCAGGCGATATCAGTCCTGACGCTCACGTCGAGGGGTCGGTTGTCGTCGAAGAGGGTGCGACGGTGAAACCCGGCGTCGTTATCGAGGGGTCCGCGTTGATCCGGTCCGGCGCGACGGTCGGGCCGAACGCGTACATTCGAGGGACGACGCTCGTGGACGAGGGGGCAACGATCGGCCATTCCGTCGAGGTCAAAAACAGCCTCCTGTTCGCCGGCGCGACCGTCGGCCACCTCTCGTACGTGGGCGACAGCATCCTCGGCCGTGACGTGAACTTCGGCGCGGGGACAACTGTTGCAAACGTCCGGCATGACGAGGGCCTCGTCGAACACACCGTCAAAGGCGAGCGCGTCTCGACCGGCCGTCGAACGTTCGGCGCGGTCGTCGGCGACGGAGCGAAGACCGGAATTAACACGAGCCTCGGTCCGGGCGTGACGCTCTCGCCAGGCGTTACTACTGGCCCCGGCGAAGACATTGTGCGCGACCGCACTGGGGACAAGGGTTGACCATGCGAGTGAACCGTCGCAGTCCCCTCGACTCGCCGGACGATGCGCGCGAGCCTAGATCCGACGGATCTGCTATCGGTATCACCTTCACGAGCGCCCTGCAGATCGCCTTGGTCACGTTCGGTATCATCTTCTTTTCCGTCGGCATCGTCCTCTCCGTCTCCGGGCCCAGTATCGGCGCGCTGTACGGAGGAGCGACCGCTGATAACGAAACCATGTCGTCGCCTGCCGAGACGACGGAACAGTCGCAACCGACGACGTCCTCGTCGGAGACGACCGACGAGGCGTTCAATATCACGATCGGCGATGATGACGAAGACGCCGAGAACGGATCCGACAACGAGACGGATGGGCTAAACGAGACGGAGGAGACGACCGACGAGGAATTCAACATCACGATCGGCGACGATGACACCGATGCCGAGAACGGATCCGACAACGAGACGGAGGAGACGAATGAGACAGATGGACTGAACGAGACGGAGGAGACGAATGAGACAGATGGACTGAACGAGACGGAGGAGACGAACGAAAGCAACGAGACGGTTGATATCAACGACACGACGCTCAACGCGACCATCAGGTTAAACGAGACGAGTGACACCCTACCTCATTGATATCTACTACCGGCTAGAAGCCAGGGCGACATCGATCGTACGATCCGACCGTCTGAGACGGCGTCCGAGCGAGCGTCAAAAAGACCGTCTCGGCTGTGCCAACCATCTGTGCTCCTATCCCGGGAGAGTCTGCGTTCAACGCGGTTCGCGCCACGCTTGTCGTCATCCGTTGAACACGATTCCGGCGTACCCTGCTCTAACGCGTTCACAGCTACGACAGAAACGCTGTGGTCAAAAACCGAGAAGGCGCTGGACAGTACCGTTTAGGCGGCGAGACTCAGCCGCCGATCGGTTCGTCATCGAGGCCGGACGGTAGTGAAACGTCGGATACCCGGAACCCTACTCGACGGTGACGCTCTTCGCGAGGTTACGCGGTTTGTCGATGGGGCGGTCGAGGTGGCTCGCGGCGTGGTAGGAGACCAGCTGTAACTGGACGTTCGCGAGGAGGCTAGCCCAGGTGGGGTGCGTGTCGGGGATTTCGAGGTGTGCGTCAGCAGCCTGGACGGCCGGATGTCCCTCCGGCGCGACCGCGACGATCGGCGCGCCCCGGGTCCGGGCTTCCTTCGCGTTGGTCAGCGTCTTCTCGTCGTCTTCGCCAGTAAAAACCGCGAAGATCGGGGTCCGCGGCGTCACGAGCGCGAGCGGGCCGTGCTTGAGTTCGCCGGCGGCGAACCCCTCGGCGTGCTCGTAGGTGATCTCCTTGAACTTCAGTGCCCCTTCGAGCGCGACGGGGTAGCCCAGGTCGCGTCCGATGAAAAAGTAGGAGTCACTGCCACCGTACTTGGCGGCGATGCGGTCCGAATCGCTCGTCTCAAGCACCGTTTCGATGTCGTCAGGGAGTCGCTCAGCCGTGTTCAACAGCGATTCCGTACTCTCCGGGACCGTCCCCACGGGGATGTCCGCCGCGATGCGTTGGGTCAGTAGCGCCAGCGCGACTGACTGGGAGGAGAACGTCTTCGTAGCGGCGACGCCGATCTCGGGGCCGGCGCGCAGATAGAGCGCCCTGTCGGTCTCTCGTGCGGCCGTCGACCCCACGACGTTCGTCACGGCGATGGTCGTCGCACCCGCCGCGTTCGCGGCCCGGACCGCCCCCAGCGTATCAGCGGTTTCGCCGCTCTGGGTAACTGCGATCACGAGCGTCTCCTCGCTTACCGGTCCGGACGTCGAGACGTACTCGCTCGCCCGGACCACCTGTGCGGGGACGCCCGCTTCTTTCAGCAACTGTTCGCCGCAGAGCGCTGCGTGATAGGAGGTACCACAGGCGACGAACTGCACGTTCCGCACGTCGGCGAACGTCCCGGCCGGGAACTCCTCTAGTGCGACCTCGCCGTCCTGCACGCGGCCCTCGATCGTATTCGAGAGGGATGTCGGCTGGTTGTGGATCTCCTTGAGCATGTAATGGTCGTACTTCCCCTTGCTCGTCTCCTCGGGGTCCCAATCGACCGTATCGGCCGATCGCTCGACCTGTCGGCCTTCGAGATCGGTGATCGTCACTTCGTGCGGTTCGAGTACCACCACGTCCTCGTCTTCGAGATACACCACTTCGTTCGTGTGTTCGAGGAACGCGGGCACGTCGCTCGCTAGATACCACTTCTCGTCTTCGAGGCCGAGCACTAGCGGCGACCCCTGTCTAGTGGCGTAGACCGCTTCCTCGCCGTCGACGAGGGCGGCGATCGCGTAAGTCCCGTCGAGGTCGCTGACCGCACGCCGGAACGCCGCCTCGGGGGACGTAGACGACCCGAGATGGTGGTCGATCAGGTGCGGGATGACCTCAGTATCGGTGTCGCTCGTGAACTCGTGGCCCTTCGCTTCGAGGTCTCGTCGAAGCCTCTCGTAGTTCTCGATGATCCCGTTGTGGACAACGGCGACGTCCCCGGCCGTGTCCGTGTGGGGGTGGGCGTTCTCGTCCGTCGGCGGGCCGTGCGTGCTCCAGCGCGTGTGACCGATCCCGACGTTTCCTTTCGGGGTCGCCCGCAGTTCTTCTTTGAGTTCGGAAACCTGCCCCGAGCACTTGTGAACCTTGACGCCGCTGCCGTTCTGGACCGCGACGCCGGCGGAGTCGTAGCCGCGGTACTCCAGGTTTTCCAGCCCCTCGATAAGGGGGCCGATCGCGTTTCCGTCGCCGACGTGAGCGATGATCCCGCACATCAGCCTCTCACCTCCGTCTGGATCGCACTCGATCCGAGCGGCGCAACGACTGTCGTATCATGCTCCGTGGTTCCGACGCTCTCCTGCGGAAATCGACCGTCTACGGTGGTGTGCTGATACATAGTTGGTCTGGTGGCCCGCCGTCCCCGTCCGTCGGGGAGAGGGGGCGCTTACCGGACACATTCATGTACCGGGAATTTACTATAGGTTAGATAAGCCGCCTTAGCGGAGGTGTAACCCCTCGCGGCTCGAATTTAGCCGGCTCAGCCCGCCGTAGCGGCCGCACGCTCGGGCGAACGGACAGTATCGGACCGTTGCGACGTGACTCTCCCGTACTGTTTCGCGAGTTCAACGTTCGTACCGCCGGGTCAGACCGTGACCGACCGCGCGTCGATAGTCAGCGATAGGGAGCGACCGGAATTTCGGTCGGTGTCGAGTCCACTGACGCGACTCGGCGTCGTACGTCTCGCTTATCGTCGAGATAATAATGCCCTCGCCGTCCCTTCGGCGTCCCATGGCAGATGACGTTCCGCGGAGACGCGTCGTAGGGGCGATCGGAACCGCGGTCACGGCTTCGCTCGGGGGCTGTGCATCCGTTCTCGAAGCGATGGACACGTCCGATACGGGCACGGAGAGGGCGGATACAGTGACCCAGCGGCCCCCCGACAGCGAAACCGGGACACGGATTTCCCGCGTTGAATCCGCTGACGAGTCGTTCGACGCGGACGGTATCACGATCCGTCAGCCGGGCGTCTCGTTCGCCGGAACCGCGCCGGTTCCCGACGACCCTGGACAGTACGAGTACGCGACGATGAGCTCCGCCGACGCGACGGCGACGGCAACCGTCTACGGGAACTGGAAGTGTCCCCACACGCGGACGTTCGTCCTCGAACAACTCGACGGGATCGTCGCGGAGTTCGTCCGTTCCGAGGATATCGCTCTGGAATTCCGGTTCCTGGGATACCGTTCAGGCGAGCCGTTTCTCGGTCCCGACGCGCCGCGGGCCGCTCGCGCCGGACTCGCAGTCTGGAACGCGGACCCGGCGAACTACTGGGCGTATCTCGCGTACGTCTTCGAGAACCAGCCACAGGAGCAGTACGAGTGGGCCCAACGCGATCTCCTCGAACAACTCGCCGAGGAGGCCGGCGTCCGCGGTGTGTCTCAGATCGGACGGGCGCTCGACGATGACGCGTACGCCTCCGCGGTGCGGGCAACCACGGACGCCGCGAGCGACGCTGGCGTCTCTACGGTCCCTCGCGTCGTCGTCGACGGCGATGTCACCGCACCGACCGTCGATCTGGACGAGACCAGAGCACAACTCGAACGGGCAAGCGACGATTGATCTGCCGGACGCATCACCGGTCCGCGTCCGCCTCGACGGTGTGTATCGCGTTCACTCTCCCCTTCTCTACCGCTGCACCGGCGTCACAGGGTCGTTCGTAACTGTGTTCGGCCAACCCCAGCAGCAAACGAGTTGGGGGTAAAACCGACGACGGAGAGTCTATGCCGGTGAAGAAACCCGACGACGGAGAATCTATGCCGGTGAAAATCACGAACGACCCTATCAATCGTTCACGGAGCTATCGTTGGACTCCAGCGGCTGGTCGGACATGTGGGTGATGAGATTCTCTCTGCCGATAGTGATCTTCTTGATCTGGTCTTCGTCTTCCATCCGCGAGAGGAGGCGGCTGACTTTGGATTTTGACCACTCGGTCCGCTCGACGACCTCGCTTTGCGGGAGGCGACCACTGTGCTCGTCGAGCATCCGTAGGACTCGCGCGTCGTCGGTGATAAGCGGCGGTTCAGTCGTCCCGTTTGTCTCTGCCGGTTCGTCAGTGCCGTCGGTCGTGCCGACGGCGGATACGGATTCGGTCTCTGTATCCTCGGCGGACTCGGATTCGACGACTGACCTGAGTCGTTCAAGACCGTCGGCACCGTCGATCCGCCACGCCACCGCTACGAGACCACCGACCGCGACGATAACGTATGCCAGCGGTGTCGCGGCGCTGCTCGGTCCGGACCAGACAGTGACTTCGGTGCCGTCGCTCACGAAGTCGCCGTCCGTGTCCGGTGCCGTCGGGTCGGAGTCGTACTCGTCGACTTCCTCGCCGTCAGTGAGTCCGTCGCCGTCCGTGTCCGGTGCCGTCGGGTCGGTGTCGTACTCGTCGGCTTCCTCGCTGTCAGTAAGCCCGTCACCGTCCGTGTCCGGTTCCGTCGGGTCGGAGTCGTACTCGTCGACTTCCTCGCCGTCAGTGAGGCCGTCGCCGTCCGTGTCCGGTACCGTCGGGTCGGTGTCGTACTCGTTGACTTCCTCGCTGTCAGTGAGCCCGTCACTGTCCGTGTCCGATGCAGTCGGGTCGGTTCCGCGGCTGATCTCGTCGCCGTCCCGGAGGCCGTCACTGTCGGTGTCTGTGTCCGTCGGATCGGTCCCGTACTCGTGTACCTCCTTGCCGTCGCCGTGGCCGTCTCCGTCGGTATCGGCCTTGGACATGTTTGTTTCGTACTCGACCTCTTGGTGGTTCGTTAGCCGGTCGCTGTCGAGGTCGCCGTCTTTCTCGATCACCTGTACCGAAACGGTGTCCCGGTCGAGTAGCTCACTCTTCTGGAACCCGGATGGATTGTTCCGGACGGTCACTACGACAGTCTGGTCACCGGTGACGTTTTCGGGCAACTTTTCGACCGGTACAGAGGCTGTACTTCCGTTCACAGTAGTCGTTGTTATCTGACAACTGAGGTTGTGCACCGACTCGTTGCTCGCGTTGGCGACGCCGACACAGACTTCAACGCGCGTAGAGGCGTTCGTGTCAGTAAGTGTGACGTTGAGCGTGTGAGGGTCGGACTGCCACAGTCGGACGGTGTCTTCGTTCTGTTCGACGACACCTTCGCCCGCGTACGACGCCCCCTCTATTGCGACGCCAGATGCGTCTGCCGCGACTGGCGTAGAGGACACGAGGAACAACAGGATAACGACGACGGCGGCAAGGGACCTGAAATCCATAGCGATTGTCGTTTTTACGTCAGTATCGGAGGTACTCACGATCCCACTGTTAATCTTTCCTATCTCTCCGACCGATCAGTCTCACGATGCTCGTCGACTGCCCTCGCTCTCATGGTGAGATACCTGACACGCCTCTCCCGTTATTATTAGTAGAACAAGTCGGCGTTTAACGCGGATATAAACGGGATTTCCGGCGTTCTCGGGGCGCCGAGACCCGAATCTCCGTCTCAGATGGGTGTTCGAGGGGACGAAGACGACGGTCAGAGCGGCGTCGAGCGTTTACCTGCTTTATAATAATGACTGACAGGTTCGTCTTCCACTTCGAGGTTCGTGCTCGGCCGATCCCGGCGGGGCGCGGTGACGGACGCGCCGTCGCCGTCGCTGACGAGGGACCGAGACGCACCGATCCGTCGCTTCGACCGACGGTTCGCGTCTCAGTTCCTTCGCCCGAGTCCGGGTCGGATCGGCACAGAACATCCGAAGAGACGATATATGAATCCACCACTCAGCGATACCGACGGTCGAATGGACCGCGTCGAGAACGACGGCAGTTCCGTCCAGTCTCGAAACACGGACGGACAGCGCCCTCGGAACGCGACCGAGCCGGACCAGCCGCGGAATGCGAGCGTCTGCGTGGTCGGACTCGGGTACGTCGGCCTTCCGCTGGCGACCGGGTTTGCCCAGGCGGGCTACGGCGTCATCGGGTACGACATCGACGCCGAGAAGGTCGAGACCCTGCAAAACGGCGTCGACACGACCGGCGACCTGGACGACGAGGCAGTCGCCGACGACGATATCACGTACACGTCGAACCCGTCCGCGATCAGTGCCGCGGAGTACGTCGTCATCGCGGTCCCGACGCCCGTCGACCGCAACCAACAGCCCGACCTCGAATTAGTCCGGAGCGCCGGCGAAACGGTTGGTGCGTCCATCAGTCCGGGGACAACCGTGATCCTCGAATCAACGGTGTACCCGGGCGCGACGCGGGAGGTTCTGGTCCCCGCCATCGAGAACACCTCCGAACTGACGTGTGGCGACGGTTTCCACGTCGGCTACTCGCCCGAACGGGCGACGCCGGGTGACGACGACCACTCTCTCCGGAACGTCGTCAAGGTCGTGAGTGGGCAAAACACCGCTGTTTTAGAGGACGTCGCAGCGCTCTACGACTCGGTCGTCGACGCCGGCATCTACCGCGCCCCCTCGATCGAGGTGGCCGAGGCGTGCAAGCTCGTCGAAAACGTTCAGCGGGACCTCAACATCGCGTTGATGAACGAGCTTTCGATGGCGTTCGAGCGGATGGACCTCGACACCCACGCGGTACTCGAAGCCGCGGGGACGAAGTGGAACTTCCACGGCTACAGGCCGGGTCTCGTCGGCGGCCACTGCATCCCCGTCGACCCGTACTTCTTCGCCCACCAGTCGGAGCGCGACGGGTTCGTCCCCGAGTTGATGCTCACGGGCCGCGAGGTCAACGAATCGATGCCCGACCACGTCGCCACCGTGGCGATCAAGGCCCTGAACCAGAGCGAGAAGACGCTCAAGCACAGTCGGCTGCTGCTACTCGGACTCACCTACAAATCCGACGTCGCCGACATCCGCACGTCGAAGGTCGCGGAGGTCGTCGACAACCTCCGGGAGTACGATATCGATGTCGTCGGCTACGATCCGCACGGCGACGACGAGGCGATGCGGGACGCGTTCGGCATCGAAGTACAGGAGTCTCTCTCGTTCGAGGAGATGGACGGTGCCATTCTCTCGAC
Organism: Halostella pelagica; assembly: GCA_005954745.1. Classification (GTDB taxonomy): domain Archaea; phylum Halobacteriota; class Halobacteria; order Halobacteriales; family Natronoarchaeaceae; genus Halostella; species Halostella pelagica. The sequence goes on along the minus strand of CP040678.1, from coordinate 3,006,386 downwards.
GCCCCACGGCGAGTTCCGCGACCTCGACCACGCGGAGGTGGCTGCGCAGTTCAACGACGACCCCGTCCTGATCGACGTAACCGGTGCCCTCGACCCCGAGGCCATGCGGGAACAGGATATCGCCTACAGGAGGTTGTGATGTACCGCGACCACACGGTCGGGGTCATCGTCCCCGCCTACGACGAGGCGGAACGCATCGGGCACGTTCTCGAATCGATACCGGCCTTCGTCGACCGCGTCTACGCAGTCGACGACTGCTCTACCGACAGGACCTGGGACGTGATCCAGCGGTACGCGACGGCCGACCCCGACTGTTCTGCGGTGAATCGGGATGAAGCGGTGGCCGACGAGACCGTGACGGACGCGGTCGCGAGTGGTCGGGAGGTCCCACCCCCCGAATCGCTCCCGGACGGCGGAACGCTGGCCGACCCGCAGGTCGTCCCTATCCGTCACGAGGAGAATCAGGGGGCCGGGGGCGCACTCAGAACCGGGTACCGCCGCGCCCGCGCGGACGGCGTCGACCTGACGGTCACGATAGATGCCGACGGACAGATGGACCCCGAGCGCATGCCGGCGTTGCTGGACCCGCTGGTCGAGGACGAGGCCGACTACGCGAAGGGCAACCGCCTGGCGAACCGCGAGGACTGGATGGAGATGCCGCCGTTTCGAACCGTCGGCAACTGGTTGCTGACGGCGTTGACGAAGGTCGCCAGCGGCTACTGGCGGACGACCGACCCGCAGAACGGTTACACCGCGATCACTCGCGAGGCGCTCTGTGCTATCGACGTCGACCGGATGCGCGACAACCACGACTACTGTAACGACCTCCTCGTGCGGCTGAACGTCGCTGACATGCGCGTCGTCGACGTCTCCATGCCGGCGGTCTACCGCGACGAGGAGAGCACGATCGACTTCGCGTCGTTCGTCCCGACGACATCGCTGACGCTGGCGCGTGGCTTCGGCTGGCGACTGAAGGAGTGTTACCTCGACGACGGGGTTCATCCGGTCGCGGTCTGTTACGGCGTCGGCGTCTTCGGTGCGGTGATCGGCGTCGTGACTGGACTGACGGCGGTCGTCGAGTCCCTCACCAGCGACTCCGCCGGCGGCCGTGCGGCGAAGTCGGCGGTGGCGCTCGCCGTCAGTCTCTTCCTCGTCGTCACCGCGATGGTGCTGGACGCGACGGCGAACGAGGGACTGGAGGTGACCCGCGAATGAACGTCGTCACGACGATCCAGCATCCGGGACACGTCCACTTCTTCAAAAACGCCATCTCCGTGTTGTCGGAGCGGGGCCACGACGTCCACGTCTTCGCCCGCGAGAACGAGATGACGGTCGACCTGCTCGACCGCTACGGGATCGACCACGAGGTACTCGCCGGCCGTTCGGACTCGCTGCTCTCGCTGGCGGCGGTCCAGGCGACGTACGAGACGCGGCTACTGCGGCGGGCCCGTCGGATCGAGCCCGATGTCATCACGGCGATCGGGGGGGTCGCAGCCGCACACGTCGCGTCGGCGGTCGGCGCACGCAGCGTCGTTTTCTACGACACCGAACACGCGACGATCATCAAGACGCTGGCGTACCCCTTCGCCGACACGGTGTGTACGCCCGCGTGCTATCGCGGTGATGTCGGGGACAAGCAGGTTCGCTATCCCGGATACCACGAACTCGCGTACCTCCACCCTGACCGGTTCACGCCGGACGCCGACGTACTCGAAGCCGTCGACGCCGACCCGGATGACCGGCTCGTCGTCGTTCGGTTCAGCAGCTGGGATTCCTCACACGACGTCGGGCAGGGCGGCTTCGACGACGTCCACGATGCGGTCGACCGACTAGAGGCGGCGGGCGCGCGGGTCCTGCTCACGTCCGAGGTGGCGCTCCCCGACGACCTCGAATCCCGGCGGATCTCGATCGCGCCGGAACGGATTCACGACCTCCTCTACCACGCGGACCTCGTCATCGGCGAGGGCGCGACGACTGCCACCGAGAGCGCGGTGCTCGGGACGCCCGCAGTCTACGTGAATTCGCTCTCGCTGGGATACACCGAAGAACTCGAGGAGCGCTACGGTCTCCTGTTCAACTTCAACGGCGAAGACAGACACGAGGCGTCCCTGCGGAAGGCGGCGTCGATCCTCCGCGACCCGAACGACGAGCGGTGGGCGCGCCGGCGTGAGACGTTACTGGAGGAGACGGTAGACGTTACCGACGTCGTCGTCGACAAGATCGAATCACCGCCGGGCGAGCGAACGTCTCAGCCCGGCGAACCGGACGCGACGCCGACGCGACCATGAACGTGTTACAGCTCATCACGTCGACCAGATCGTTTTTCGAGCAACAGGTCGCGACGCTCGACGACCGCGGTATCGACTGTACCGTCCTCTCGGTACCGGGCGAGTACCACCCCGACTCGCCCCGCTCGGCCGGCGACTACCTCCGCTTTTACCCGCGGATCCTCAGGGAAATCCGGTCGGGCGACTACGACCTCGTCCACGCGAACTACGGGCTCGTCGCGCCCCTCGCCCTGGCGCAGCCAACCAGACCGGTCGTGCTGACGCTCTGGGGAACTGACCTGATGAGCGGGCGCGGCTGGCTTCGGGCGATGAGCCGATACGGGGCGCGGCTCTCCGACGCGGTCGTCCTGCCGAGTCCGGTCATGTCCTCGGCGCTCGACTGCGACCACACCGTCATCCCGTTCGGCGTCGATACGGACCAGTTCCGACCCATCCCACGCCACCGCGCCCGGGACCATCTCGGCTGGGAGACGGACGACCCCGTCGTCCTCTTCCCGTACGACTCCGACCGTCCCGAGAAGAACTACCCGCTCGCTCGGTCGGTCGTCGATGAGGCTTCGGTCGACGCCGAGTTGCGGACGGTGACCGGCGTCCCGCACGAGGAGATGCCGCACTACATGAACGCGAGCGACGCCCTGTTACTCACGTCGACCCGCGAGAGCGGGCCGATGGCCGTCAAGGAGGCGGCGGCGTGCAACTTGCCGGTCGTCTCGACCGATGTCGGATTCGTGAGCGACGTGCTCGACGACGTGGCAAACTCGGCGGTCTGTGACAGGGAGATCGAACTGGTCGCCGCGCTCGAATACGTTCTGGAGAACGGGAGCCGGTCGAACGGGCGGAGCGCGGTCGACGAGTTGAGCCTCGACGCGATGGGTGACCAGCTCGTGGCGCTGTACGACGGTGTACTCGACGGAACGGACACGAACCGACGCCCGATCGACCTTCGAGAGATGTCCAATGAGACGTAGCGTCGCCAGACGGCTCGACGACCTCCGGTTCGATCTGGTGGCCGCCGGCGGCGGCCTGATCGTCGCCGCCCTCCTCTTCCCGTTGCGGTTTTTCGCCTCGCAGGTCTACATCAAGACGATTCCGCTGGTTCTCGGTGTGGCCTGCCTCCTCTACCTGCTGGCGTCGTACAACGACCGCCAGGCGGATGCGTTGCCGGCGCTGCCGGCCCCGATCGCCCGCTCCCTGCCGAGCGTCGTGATCTCGGGACTGGCGGCGATGGTGTTGGTTGCGACCGTCCACGGCGAGCGGTCCCCGCTGTTTCTCGACCTGGCGAGCGTCCTCGGCACGCTGGTGTTCGGGCAGATCCTCTTCACCGACGAGACGGATTTCAACCGGACGCTACTGCTCACAGAGGTCGTCTTGCTGGCGTTCGTCGTCCGCTTCGCCGGCCTGTTCACCACGCCCGGCCTGATCGGTATCGATAGCTGGACCCACGTGACCCAGTTGGCTGCGGGGATCCTGTCGGAGGGATCTCTGGATGCGATCGCCGACGACAAACACTTCGCTTCTCCGTTCTATCATCTGGTGCTCGCGTCGGCGGCGATCGTTTATGACCTCTCGCTTCGAAACGCGCTCTACCTCTCGATCGGCGTGGTGATGCCCCTCTCGGTCCTGCTCGTCTATTCGACGGCGAACCTGCTCGTGACCGACCGCTGGGCGGTGCTCGCGACCATGATCTACTCCGTCGGAAATTACGTCGTCGAGTGGGGGGTACACCTCATTCCAACGAGCCTCGGTCTGGTCTTCTTTCTCGCCGTCCTCTACGCGCTCGTCCGACTCATGTGGGTCGAGAACGGTCTTCGGGACTTCGTACTGTTGATCCTGCTGACGCTCGCGATCATCCTCACCCATCAGGTTTCGACGTTCATCATGCTGATCTTGCTCGCCGCCGCGTTTCTCTCCCAGGTCGTCATCCAGATCGCCCCGTTCGAAACGTCGCCGCTCGACCCGAACATCTTCCGGATGCGAAAGCCGGTCAACCTGGTCGGGATAGTCGTTTTCGACGTGGGCTTTACCATCTTCACCTGGTCGCTGACGCCGTACAAACAGCGTTCGTTTCTGGGGACGGTGTTGAGTTGGCTCCGCGAGACGTTCGCGTCGAGTGCCGGACTCCTGAACCTGGCCGGCGGTTCCTCCGCCGGCGGCGGTGGCGGCGAGTCGGCCGGCCCGACGGCGATAGAACTGCTCGTTCAGTACGTCGACGTGTCCGGTTTCCTGCTGTTGCTCTGTGCCGCACTCGTCGGTTGTCTCTACGTGGTCCACCGCAAGCGGGCCAACCAGTCCGTGCTGATGCTCCTGTTCGCCACTGCGGTGATGCTCGTCTTCGTTCTCGGTCTGCCGATGTTCGGCATCCGAAACTTCATCCCCCAGCGCTGGTTCGCGTTCCTGTACGCGCCGATGGCTCTCCTCGCCGTCATCGGCATCAGATACCTCGCAACGAACCTGCAGCCGAGGCTCTTTCTCGCCTGCCTTCTCGTCTTCTCGCTCGCGTTTCCGGGCGCGATGTTGCTGTCGAGCCAGGGGACCATCGACAGTCCGGTTTTCGACGAGCAACACGAACAACTGAGTTACAGCGAATCGGAACTGACCGCCGCCGACACGATAGGCGAGATGACCGGCTCGCCCCGGCCGGACGAGATCCGCCCCGACCAGGTGCTCTACACCGACCACCCGTACCAGACGTTGATCAAGCGAACGCACGCGCATCCGGCCGACACCGCAACCGTGGTCGACGGTGAGCCGGTCACCCACGACCTCGTCGTCTACCGGGAGAGGCAGTCGACGGAAGCGACCTACTTCCGCGACGAAAACGAGCGGGGGGTGATCCGCGACGTTCCGCAGTCCCGGCTCTGCCGACCCGAACAGGGCACAGTCTACGCGAACGGCGACGTGACGATGTGTACGAGCCCCCAGTAGCGACTGCCCGTATCGTTGGCACTCGGTTCCGATCTCGGCCGATTTCGTCACGGTGCTGTTCTTCCGCAGTCAGCCGACAGCAGTTGTCTTCCGAACCCAGCCGACAGCAGACCGAGCGCGGCCGGACTCCGAAACGGAACGACTCCTGTCTCAACGCGTGGCGCGGCGAGCGAAGATGCGGTATAGGGCGGCTCCGGGCATGCCGTCGTACAGCCAAAGCAGTAGGACGCACAGGCCGAGACACAGTTGAAAGAGCAGGTAGGGAGTAACGTCGAGCGCAGCCATCTGGCGCGCGTATCGAACGAGGTACCGGGTAACCAACTGGACGAAGCCGAGGTGCGAGTTCGACGGCGGCTGCGTCACCACGGGCCAGAGAACGACCGAGGGCGCGACCCCCCGTCCCAGAAACAGCGGGTAAACGATGTCGCCGAACAGGTGCGACAGGTAGCCGACGGCGAACGCGACGACGATCCTCCCGTCGCCGTATCTCCGTCCGAGCGCGACCGCGGCGAGGCAGACGACCGGCGCGAGGAACAGCGAGTGTCCGACCGAGTACCCGGTTTCAGTGATCCCGAGACCCCACGAGAGCGGCTTGTCCACGAGGTCAGGTAGTTGCGTTCCGACTCCGACCGCGACGGCACCGATGTCCGACGGTGCTTTCCGTTCGAGTGCGTGTCCGAGCAGCGAGTAGACCACGTAGCCCAACGCGAGGTGTTCCCACGGCCACATTGTCAGCTATCACCGCCGGTCGGCGCGGACCGCACCGCACCACTGCCGCCGGTCGCTCGTTGGGCCATCGCACTCTGCCCGTCCTCGACCGTGATCGGTAACCGGAGCGTCCGATAGGCGTCCGCCGTCGTCGGATCCGCAGGCGCATCGCCCTCGTATAGCAACACGGCCAGTCGGAGGTCGTCCCCTGCCATCGTCGGAGCGATCTCGAACTGTTGGCTCTCCGTCGCACCGTCCGAAACTGTGATCTCGTCGCTCGCAAGTTCAGTTTCCGCTTGGACGGTCGTCTCGCGTCCGCTCTCGTTCACTCGCTGGAGCATGACTACGGTCGTGTACTGCCGTTGCTCGTGTTCCCTGTTCGTGACGTTCACGGCGAACTCCGCACTCTCTCCCCGAACGTACGTCGACTGATACATCGACCGGTCGTCGCCGCTCACCGGGTCCGTATCCACGTACAGTTCGGTGAATCCCTCGTGTTCCACCGGGTTCGTTGCCGCGTACCCCGCGCTCGTCACGAGCAGTAGTAGACTTAGCCCGATCGCGATGTTGTACACCGCGCGATTTGAGCCGTAAGGGGTGTCTTTCGAGGCGTAGAACAGGTCGGACCAGAACGCGCCGGCCGACGGCGTGAAGCGCCGGTCGGCGGGACACCGCCACCGGCGAACGAGACCGAGCAGACTGAAACCCACGGTGGCGATACCGAGACCGGCCAGTAGCGGGCGCAGAGTGATCCCCCACGGAGTCACGTTCGCGGCGAGAGCGACGACAGCCACCAGAACGACGCTCGTTACGACCGATAGGATAAAGCGACTCACGCGGTCGATGCCGTTGGACTCGGAACGCGGAGCCCAGAGACCCGTCCGGTCCTCGTCGAACGGTTCGTCGGGGGCGTCGCCGTTCTCCGGAAACAGTAGCGCGACGAATGCGTAGCCCGGAAACAGCAGGAACAACGGCATTGCCAGTACGATCCGTGCCATCCCCGCCGTTCCGAGATGGATCAATCCCCCGGCGAGTCCCGCGAGAAGCGATACGATGACGAGATCGACGTACCACCAGCGATTCTGATCGACCATTACCGCCCGTTCGACCCGATCGGAGTTTATTATCAGTTTCATATACTGCTGGCTCTCGCCGTTTGCGCGCGATACGGCGGATCGGTCTAGCGGATCCGTTCGATGGGTTCCACCTAGCCAGCAGACGCGGCCGTGACCTGGTGTGGCCGCCAGCGAGACACCGCGACCTCTCTCGCACCTGAGTCAGATGTGATCGCCGTCGGATACGATCCGCTTCGATCCCGGCCCGAAACCGCTGTTGCTAACGACGCATTAACCGTTTCTGTGACCCGTACCAGATATGGGCGTTTTTCTCCAAAAAGCTATAACTGCCGGTTTGAGCGCCTCTTGAGTGGTTTTAAACTGTGTAAACAGTCAGTTTGACTATCTGAATTCGCTGCAACAGTCTGCAACACGCGAGACAGGTTTACCTATTTATTACACTCTCCGAGTATGTATTATCCGTCGATAATGAGTGTGATCGAGACCCCCTCCGACGGACCGACGATAGAAGACACGTCTGACGACGACACTGACGAATCTACCCTCACCGAAGACCAGATCTTCCACCTGCTCCAGAACGAACGGCGACGGAACGTCCTTCGGTATCTTCAGGGCGAGGACGGAACCGTTCGCATGCGCGATATCGCGGAGCAGGTGGCCGCGTGGGAACACGATACGACCGTCAAGGCGCTGACCTCCAAACAGCGCCAGCGCGTCTACATCCCGCTTTACCAGTCCCACCTCCCGAAACTCGACGAGGAGGGGATCATCGAGTACAACCAGAGCCGCGGAATAGTCGAACGTGCCTCGCTCGCGGACCGCCTTGACCGGCATCTCGGGCCGGTCGACGACGATGACGCGACGGACGACGAGTCCCGCTCGTGGAACAGCTACTACCTCGGTGCGTCCGGAGTCAGCGCATCCTTCTTTGCCGGGATGGTGTTCAATGTCCCGCCGCTTACGGCGCTCCCTGCCGTAGCACTCTCTGCGGTCGTTCTGCTACTGTTTACGGCGCTAACGGTGACCAAGATCGCGACCGAGTGACGGGCTTTTGCCAACAGCGACTGATACAGCCGACAACCGTCGCTTCTGGGTCGGCGTGACGCCGTCCGTGTTCTCCGGTACGACCGTGACTCGAAGTTAGCTGACGGTTCGACGCACCGCCAGTACGGCGGCCAGCAAGACGGCTGTCCCCGCGACGGCCCCCGAGAGAGCGAGCGTCGGCGTGTCTGCCAGCGGCCAGGCGCCGACGCGAGTCAGGCCGACGAGTAGCGCCGAGCACGTCGCGAGTCCGGCGATGGGTAGGACCGAGGCCCAGCGACGGCCGTCACCCTCGTCGGCGGGCGTTGTATCAGTTGTGGGTTCGGCGGATTCCGTGTCGGCGAGCGAGACGAGACCGGCTGATGCATCGAAGTGGATGTCACCCGTGCCGTGGAGGACGGGCAGGTCGACGACGTACAGCTGTTCGTGTACGTCAGCCCACGTCTCGATATCCTCGCCCTCCGATCGGAGGTCACGTCGCGTCACCAGTTCGTCCGCGAGTTCGTCGATCGTGACGGGAGTGTCCATCTCGTCGAGGGCGTCGAGGATCTGTCTGGATCTGGGCGGGTTCCGGTCACCCGATGTCGACTCCGCGGTCATCGCTCGCCTCTCGTCCGGAATCGTGAACTTCGCCGAGTCGACGTCCGAATCGGTCTCGGGATCCATTGTAAAAGTACGATGGGGCGGTGATGCGACACTCGTTACGAACCCATTCTCGAGTTAGACCTTAATGATTATGTATAGCTACCGTCGAGTGGTGGCACTCGTTTCGCCCCGTGCTCGACTCCGACCCTGTAGCGACCGGCGGAACGGGGAACTCATCGGGCTGTGACGCGTCACGCCGGTTTCGGGACTGGGTCTTGAAGTAGCTCGTCGATGTCTCTCGCGGACTCGGAGCACTGTGCCATCCACCCGGAGATATCGTTAATGCGCAACTTATGGCGAACGGGCAAGTCGTGGACGTACTCGGCGTCGGGGAAGAGACGCCGGTCGAGGTCGTACTGGTCGAATATCGCCGCTCGGTCCGGCCACGCCGATTCGAACGCGCGAACAAACGGCACCGTCCGCCGGATGAACCCCTCGACCTCGTTGAGCAGAAAAGAATCGTGAGGGCGGTCGGGCGGCCGGATCCGCAGGATGTCCGGATCGAGTTTTTCGCACGCCCGCAGGAACGTTTCGGTGGTTCGGTGCTCGGGGGGCGTCTGGAGATGCCAGTCGAGTAGTTCCGCGTCAGTGGCGAGAAACGCCTCGAAGTAGTTGTCCGAGAGGTGGGTGTGAAACGGCATCGACGGCTGATTCCCGATCCCGCAGCAGTCGAGGCCGTTCTGTACCGCGTCGAACCGGTCGCGGTGGGACTCGAACTCCGATCGGACTGCGTTCCGAACGAACGTCTCCGGATCGAGGTCGGTCGACGTGTACCGCGAGAGGTCCCGGCTGGCCTCGGTCCGGTAGCCGAACTTGTCGAGCAGTACGTCTACGGGTTCCGGATCCGGGTCTAACTTCCCGAACGGAACACGCTTTCCGCACACTTCGACGCTCGCTTGCTCGGTGAAGTGCCCCCGGAAGATGGTATCACAGAGGAGGCCGTGACACATCGTGTTCGCGTCGATCTGGTCGTCGTAACCCGCGTGGTGGATGTGTAGCGACTCCTTGATGCCCTGCGAGTAGCGGACCTTCCGCTCGTCGGCGTGGAGGTACCGGTCGTCCGGGGTGAAGGCGGAGTGGGTGGTACCGTACTGGTCGGAGAGACGTTGGGCACCGCTGACCTCCTGGGCGTCGGACGACCCGACCGTGTAACTGTCGTCGAGTCCAGGTATCTGGGAGAGCAGCAGTCGGGAATCGTACCCCGCGGAGAGAAGCAGGCCCTTCTCGCCAGGATACTGCGCGCGGCGTTCGATCGCCCGCTCTAGTCGACGGGCGAGTTCGCCGACGTAGTCGAACTCCCGTGGCTCGTAGACGAACCGAGAGAGTCGCTCCACCTCGTCGGTCCGTAGAGCGCTATCCATCGGAAGGCGGCGGAGCCGTTCGAAACACGTCTTCTCGCCGAGCACGACGCCGATGTGGAGGAACTCGAGCACTGACTCCTCGTGGACACGAGGCGACCGTATCGTTCGCCCGACAGCCGCGGCATCAGTACCGAACACCCGCGTTCCGGGGCCGTCCGTGTAGAAACACTCCCACGACCGGATGGGGTCAGTAGCAACGACCGCCTCGCCGTCCACGTCGACGACTGCGAGGTACGAGCCGTTGAGGTCCGCGAACGCATCCGCGCCGACATCGCTGTACCGATCTAGTAACCAGCACGCCGCGTCGACATCGCGGTCGTCCGGCGGAAACACCTCGCCCCAGACGACGCAGGCGTCGCCGTCGGCGGTGTGGGTCGCGCTTCTCCCTGGGACGGTCAGTCCCGGGTCGCGGATCCCGACGGTCACTTCGTCCCCTCCGACGACCCGGTCGAACTCGTCAGGGGAGCGAAACCGGGCGAACTCATCCTCGTCGCCGAACACACCGAACATTTCCTTGTTCATAGTTCTCGGATACCGTGTTGGTCGCGACCGGAGTCGAAGAACGGTCGCGAGCGGCAGTATCGGTTATATCCGGGCATGCGCTATTAACTATAAACCGGATAAGGGGCCGCGCGGTTCGACGATATGTGTTTGTCCCCGTTCGGTCAGCGCGAACGTGCGTCGACAGCTTTCGTTTGCGGTGTGTCTGCCGACGGACTCCGTTCGCGGCACGTAACCAGATGGCCTGTCTGCGGATGCACGATTAACGGTCCGATAACCCGTCATTGACGGCCGTCTATCCCCGACCTATCACTTGATCGACACTGGGTGCCCGCTATCCGAACTGCCGGTCAGCGCGGTCAACGCCCGTTCGAACTGCCGCGGATGGCTACGGCGGCGGCGACAAGTCCGACTGCAGACGCGGCGATGGCGAGCAACTTGCGGTCCTGCCGGCCGACCCCGGCGATAACGGCCCAGAGGAGGCCGGGACAGTGACGCGGCGGTACCGTCGCCCGGCGGGCGTGATTCGTCCCGTGGTAGAACTGCCCGTCCTCGAAATACCGTTTCGCGAGGATGAGGTGGTGACGCCCCATGATATCGTAGCCTCGCCGCTCGAACGTCTCGACGGCGTCGGCGTTCTTCCGGAGATACCGCTCGTCGGCCGCCGCGACCGTTTCGGCGGCTGGCGTCCCGGTTTCGAGGCGAACCACGAGGGGTTCGTCGACGTACGCTACCTTCCCTTCGTCGAGGATCTGAAGCACGAACTCCGGGTCCTGAAAGCGGTCGAGCGTCTCGTCGAACCCGCCGATTTCGCGGGCGACGTCCGTGCGGACCAGCAGCGTCGATCCCGCGCCGGGATGTACGTTGCCGGCGAGGATCTCGCCGACGAGTTGCTCGCCGCCCTCCATCCGCGGGTCGATGTCGGCGCGAGCGAGGACGCCCGCGGCGAGCGACCGGAGCCGCCCCGACGACCCGGACGTGCGGATCTCGGTGTCGCAGTAGGCGGCGATCCAGTTAGAGCCTTTCGCGTCGAGCGCCGTGAGTTGCCTCGATACTTTCCCGGGATACCACTCGTCATCGGAGTCGAGAAAGGCGACGTACTCCCCGCGAGCGTTCTCGATGCCGGTGTTGCGGGCGACGTTCGCCCCTCGGTTCGTCTCGTGTGCGATCGTCCGGACACGCGGGTCCGAATACGAGTCGAGCAACTCCCGCGTTTCGTCGGTCGAACCGTCGTCGACGACGAGCACTTCGAGGTCCTCGAACGTCTGGTCCAGCGCGCTGTCGACGGCCCTGGGGAGCGTTTCCGCTCGGTTGTACGTCGGGATGATCACGGTAACTCTCGGCATTTCGTCGGAGTGCGTCCCCGCGACTGATTATTATAGACCCGGTAAACGACGGGGATCCAGTGGTGTGATTCTCGAACCTCCCGGAGTCACCGAAGATCCGCCACTCCATCGGGGAACGAACTGTTCTTGAGACGGATCGACCCCGCTCCGTCGTTGAGTTTGAGCGACGCGTAGCCCGCGTAGGAGTCGAAGCGACAGTCCTCCACCCAGACGTTGTCGCCGTTGACGACGACGGGGTGGTGGGTCGTCCCGAAATCGCAGTCGTAGAGCAAGTAGTCGCGGCCGTTGAGTTCGAGCCCGCGGCGCTTTTCCCCGCCCGTCTGGTCGATATCCACGCCCCTGAACTGGCAGTGGTCGCGGCTGCAGTAGATGGCGTGACGCAAGGGAGACCCGCTCGCATCACCGGTGATCCGGACGTTCTGTAGCCCGACTTCGCCGGGGGAATCGCCGCGGATCTCGATAGCGTTTCCGCTGGCGTCCATTTCGACCTCGACGTCTTCCAGATACGACGGTCCGACCTGCGGGCTGATCCCGACGCCGGTCGTCGGCGTACGCGCCATCGAGATGGACGCGTTCCTGATCGTCACCCCGTCGACGCCGTTCCGGACTGCGATCCCGATACCGTTCGGTCGCGGGACGTCGACGGTGACGTTTTTCAGGGTCGCCCACCCGGCGTAGTCGAGCCGGATCGGGTCCTGTCGGGCGTAGTTCTCCGGGTTCCAGCCGACGCGGGCGGTCGCGCCGTCGACGACGACTCGCCGGCCGCCGAGGCGTATGGAGGCGGTTCCGCTGTTCTGGTAGCGCCCGCCCTCGACGACGACCGTTCCCGTGCCGCCCGACGCGTAGAGGCCGTTATCCGGGAACGCACCCAGCGCACAGTTCCGGAACCGGAGCGTTCCTTCGTGGTTTCGGTTGGCGATGATGCCGCTCGGTCCGCGCCAGAGGTTCCCGGCGTTGGGCGTCTCGTCGACCCAGGCCGCCCCGCCGCGTGCCGTAAACCGCTCTACGACCCCACTGCCGTCGGGGTCGGTGATGTTGAACAGCCCCGGCCCCCACGTCCCGCTGTCGTGGCGGCCGCGAACAACGATATCCCGGACGACTAGACCGTCCTCGACCTCGGCGTTGATCACCCGAATTCCTGTGTCGGGTGCGGTCTGGTCGACGGTGAATCCCTCGAACCGAAGACTACGGCCGGGGCTGTCGCCGACGCCGAGTCGGAAGAGCCGGTACTGCGGCCCGTCGAACTCGTGGTAGTTCGCCGGAACGAGCGTCGCGTCGTTCCCGAGTAGCCCGAAGTTCTCGAACCCCGTGAACCGGAACTGCTCGTCCATGTAGTAGCGTCCCGGCGGGAACTTCAGTAGCGTATCGTCGGCGGCTGTCCGGCGGAGTATCGGCGTGATCGAGGTACCGCCGTCACTGTCCGCACCCGCGTCGACGATGTCGACGACCGTTCCGTAGTTGTCTCCCAGCGAGTGCGCGGCGGCGGTCCCCACGACCGTGGATGCGACCACAGTAGCGGCGGAGGCACGGTTGAGAAACGAACGACGACTGAGCCCCGGTCCGGTAGAACCGTTTCGTGTCACGGGGACACTTCCCGTAGACGAATCTTTATTATGTATATAATAAGGGCTGTATGTACGATTCCGCGGTGTTCCGGAGCAACCGAAACGGTCCGTCGCGCTTTTACGAAGCCACAACGCTGCTGCGGAGTTTCCGCCTGACTCCGTGTCGGCACCCGAACCAACCGTTCCCCCGTGGCCATCGGACGCCGATGAACGGCCTCGGTATCCGCCGGGCGTTCCATCGACTGCGGCCCGTCGGACACCCTTCGTCGGCCGTCAGAACCGGGTCGGAGTTCGCGGAAGGCTGCCCGGTTCAGATCTGGCGCTCGCCGCAACTGTGGCGTTCGCCGTCGTCGCTTCCCGCTCGTCGGTAGTCGTCCGGTCCTCTGTCGTCGTCTCGTTGTCGTCGGCAGTAGTGTTGTCGTCGGTCGTATTGTCGGCAGTAGTGTTGTCGTCGGTCGTATTGTCGGCAGTAGTGTTGTCGTCGGTCGTATTGTCGGCAGTAGTGTTGTCGTCGGTCGTATTGTCGGCAGTAGTGTTGTCGTCGGTCGTATTGTCGGCAGTAGTGTTGTCGTCGGTCGTGTTGTTGACGGGCGTATTATCGTTCGTTGTCGTCCGTTCCTCCGCGGTTGTCTCTTCCCCGGTTGTCGTTTCGGCTGTTGTCGTCGGTTGCTCGCTCGTGGGGTTCCCGTCCTCGGTAGTAGTCGGTTCGACGGTCGTGGGGGACCCGTTCGGCGAGGCGGATGCGCTGTCGCCGAAACCAGCGCTCGGTCCCAGGAGCGTCACTCCCAGTCCCGTGATCAACAGTAGGACGCCGATCACGATCAGGACGTTCTGCAGTGTGCTGGTGACCAGCGGCGAGATGCGTCTATCGTCGAGAGACCAGTAGATATCGCGGGCGACCCCACCGATCGGTTCCGGGAACGAGGCAAGGACCTTCAGTAGCTCGCCGACGCTGACCGCTCCCGTGACGAGCGCGCAGCAGCCGAAGATGACGAAGCCGAGCGGCGGCACGACAGCCAGTGTGAGGAAGTCGCCCTCGACGAGCGATGGGAGCGCGAAGATGGCCGGCGCAGCGAAGGCGGTCGTCAGTGCGACCCGAACGAGGCGGGCGTCCGCGAGCGGGTCGAAGCCGACCTTTCGAGCGCTCCAGAAGTGAAAGAGTGCCATCGAACCGTAGCCCACGCTCGTCGCCACCGCCGCACCGACCATCCCGTACAGCGGGATGAACACGAGGTTCAGAGAGAGGTTGATCACGGCGGCCATCCCAGTTGCGAAAACGGGGTACGCGAGGTTCCCCTTCCCCTGTGCGACGGCGAGGATCGGGCGGGCGACGGCGAACCCGAGAGCGCCCGGAAGCAGGAGAAGGAGCGGGGTGGTCGCCGCCGTCGCGGAGGCACCGCCGTAGAGCGGGACGACGATACCGGAGAGGGTGGCGAGACCGACGGCCATAACGCCCGTGAGGAGGAACGTGTACCGGGTGGTTCGGGCGGCCAATGACGATATCTTCGCGTGTTGGCTCTTCGACCAGAGTTCGGATGTCGAGTGGACGTAGACAGTCTGGAGGGTCATCGGTATGAACCAGAGAAACTCCGCGATCTTGAGCGCGATCTTGTAGTTTCCGACGTCCGCACTCCCTCGGAACGTCTGGAGCATCAGAACGTCGACGTGATAGAGCGATGTCAGCAGGAACACGAGCACGACGCTCATCGAGTTGAACGTGAACATCGAACGCCGGGGGAAATTCGGCGGCGTCCGGCGGAACACGTAGCGTAGCGACGACGTCCGATGGATCAGCGCCAGGCCGATCACCCCGACGAGGAAACTCGAGAGGGCGCGCCCGGTGAGCGCACCCACAACCCCGTATCCCAGGTAAACGAGCGGAAGCGCGATCGCGACGAACGCAACGGTATCGAGTACCTGCAGCGGTTCCGAGTACCGTTCGAGCCCGAAACCCATGAGCGTCTTCCGAGCGAACGACCGGAACTGTGCGGCGACGACCAGCGCGGCGAGCGCGTAGAAGTAGTCCGTAAACTCCGCACCGATGAAGCGCGCAATAGCGCCCGAATCGGCTGCGTACCAGAGTAGACCGGCCCCGACCGCCGCGAACAGCAGTGCCAGTCGGAAGTAAAAGCCGACGACGTGTTCGCTCCAGTCGGCGACAGGCCGCTCCTCGGCGATGAACTTCCGGACGCCGTCCGTGATCCCAGAACTGATGAAGATCATGAACACGGAAAACGTCGAGAGCACGAACGAGTACTGACCGAACGAGGCGATGCCCAACAGTCGGACGAGCATCGGCGTCGTCAGGATGCCGACGACCAGGATCACGACCTTGCTACCGGCGACTGAGAGAACGCCGCTCAGGAGGCTCCGGTTCACGGTTCATCTCGGCCCTGAGTGGCCGGTGAAGCCGGCAGACGATAGTTCCGCGTGCGGGGTGTACTTCTCGCTACGGTCACGGTGGCGTTACTTCCAACCAGAGACGGATTATTATCGTTTCGTTAAGGTCCCTCGTTCCGCCGAACCCCGGAGATAATGCTCGGGCACTCGCCGGTCGCCTCGGTCAGCATGCTACCCCCGGTGTCCGCGTTCCGAGTGCGCTAGAACGTGTTCCCCCACATCACCAGACCGTCGCAGCCGTTGTCCTTGACGCCGTTGACGAGGGTATTCTTTTTCAGCGCGGCGTTCTCGCACTGGTCGTAGAGCAAAACCCCCTCGTTCCCGTCGTAGGACTCGGCGTGTACTTCGCGGACGACGGTACCGCTACCGAGGTCGACGATCGGGTACTGCGAGGCCCGATACTCGCCTTTATATATTCGGCAGTCATCGCCCGTGTTCACCAGGGCGTTGCGATCGACATCGGACGGTTGAGTGACGGTTACCGCGTTGAAGCGACAGTTGTCCCGCTCACAGCGGATGCCGTCGCGGAACCCGCCGTCGTCCCCCGCTTGCCCGGAGACCGTGACGTGTTCGCAGAGCACCTGATCGGTGCGGTCGCTCTCGCGGATCCAGATAGGGTAGCCGCCGGTCGTGTCGTGGGTGATATCGGTGTCGACGATGACCGTTTCGCCGGCGTCCGGCGAAACGACGATCCCTTGATTGATCTCGTCGCCGCTGATATCGATGGTCGAGTTCTCGATGCGAGTTCCCTCGCATGTGTTCATAACGGAGATGGCGTGACTGGTCGGCATCGGGTTGGTGACCCGGACCGCGGCCCCCTCGACGCGCAGGTCGTCTCCGTTTTCGAGTCGGATGGCGCGCTGGCTGGTGTCTTGCGGGCGAGCGTCGTCGACCTCGACGGTCACCCACTCGACGCGACTGCTGTCGCCGCCGATGCGGACGTTCGCCGCGTTGCTGTTTTTGAAGATGCCTCCCTCGACGACGACCGTTCCGGTGCCGCCCGAAGCGTACAGGCCGTTGTCCGGGAACGGACCGAGTACGCAGTGCCTGAACGTGAGTGTCCCGCGGTTTTGGTTGGCGATGATACCGCTCGGTCCGCGCCAGAGGTTTCCGGCGTTGGGCGTTTCGTCGACCCAGGCCGCCCCGTCGGGTGCCCTGAACCCCTCGACGATTCCGCTGCCGTCGGGGTCGGTGATGTTGAACAGCCCCGGCCCCCACGTCCCGCTGTCGTGGTAGCCGTCGACCGTGATGTCGCGGACTTCGAGGCCGTCAGCAACGAACGTGTCGATTACGCGAATACCGGTGTCTGTGGCGGTCTGGTCGACGGTGAATCCCTCGACCAAGAGGTTACGTCCGGGGCTGTAGTCCACGCCGAGTCGGAAGAGCCGGTACTGCGGCCCGTCGAACTCGTGGTAGTTCGCCGGAACGAGCGTCGCGTCGTTCCCGAGTAGCCCGAAGTTCTCGAACCCCGTGAACCGGAACTGCTCGTCCATGTAGTAGCGTCCCGGTGGGAAGACGAGGAGCGTGTCGTCGCCTCGGTGTGCCTTTAGTACATCCGTAATAGGTTCACTGCCGGTGTTGTCAGCGCCGGCTTCGACCATGTCGATCACGGTGTCGTACTCGTCGAAATAGTCCGAATACGATCCATCGCTGCTAGACGCGCTCGCCGTCGATGCGATCCCTATACCGGTGACTCCGGTGGCTACCGCGCTCTTGAGGCATCCCCGACGCGTAAGCGATCGCTTTGCACCAGCCGCGGATCGCGGTCCGTTCTCCCGGTCGGAACCGACCGCGTCCGCTGAGGTTTCAGTTGCCGTACTTCCCGTATCGTACTCTTTGTCTGTAATGAAATTTGGAAGCTTCATTTATTTCTGTACTAATCCTCAGCGCTCGACATGACCAATATCTGTGTATTCAGCTGTACAGTTTTTATATACAAAGTTCTAGTACCGCCGCGTTCACCGCCGACGATTCGCTTGCGTTCTCAAGTAACGGAGTTACCAGCCCGAACTGTCAGCGTCGATCGTCGTCGTTATCAGCTGCTCGATTGCTCTCCGAAGCTGTTGGGAGACAGCGGACGTAGACACGTCGAGTTGATCCGCCAGGTCGCTCTGCGAGACGCGACGCGGGACATCGAAGTACCCGGCGTAAAATGCCCTGAGCAGGAGTTCTCGCTGCTGGTCAGTCAGGCCGGCCGCCGCGACTCCGTCGGCGTAGTCGGACTCGCGTAACCGGACGATTCGAAACCCGATGTCGTGTTTCCGGCAGTGCTCCTTGAACTCGAGCAACGCGTCTCGGTCGGGGATCTGTAGTCTGAAGACCCACCCGCCGTCCCCGCTCACTACGTTGAAGACGAAGATACCTAGTTCGGAGCACTTCGGAGGGATCAACTGACAGTCGGCCGTCGTCCGGACGCTGTAGACGCACCGGTTCGCGAACGTCGCGATCCGGCGGCCATCGGCTACGGTCGGATCTCGGTCGAGCGACGCCTCGAACTCGTCGAAACCGTCACCGAACACCGAAAGGAACAGCACGGTTGAGTCGTCGACGACGGTCGTGTACTCCCAGCGAATGGGGGTATTCGACACCGCACGGATCGTCGACCCCAACGCGGTGCTCGGTGGCGAGAGGTGAATTTCCGAGATGAAGCCCATTGAAATCCTTCGGTCGTTCGGTGTCGTAATTGGTCCCGACGGTGCGGATGGAATGCAATCAGTTCCTGTTACGAACTCGGTGTCTCAGGCCCCTGTGTCGACGACGATCCGGATCGAATCACCGTCTTTGAGAACGTATCCGTTCGGGGCAACGGGTTCGCCGTTCACCTCGACCGAAACCGACCCCCCGTTTTCGCCGTCCACGTAGGTTTCGTTCTCGTAGGTGACCGAGTCCTCGGTCACGTTGATCCCCTCGAGCGTCGACATCCCGTATCCGAGAGTCACGTTCCAGGCGTGTGCGTGCCACGGTTCGCCGGCACCGTTCTCGAAGTGGAAGTACTGGCTGTGGTCCGCGTTCTGGTACTTATCGCGACTGAAGTCGACTTCCTCGCCGTCGACCTCGAACGTGATGTTCCCGTGGACGTGGAGATCCTCGTGCCTGATGTGTTCCTCCGGGACGGAGGTATTCGTCTCGGATGTCGTTGCGACGACCCACACTTCGTCACCGTCTTGCAGTTCGTAGCGCTCGGGGTCGACCGCCTCGCCGTTGACGCGAACGGTCACGGTAGTGCCGTTCGCGCTGTCGTCGTAGGTCGTCCCGTCGTGGGTGAGAGTTTCAGTCGTCGCTTCGAGACCGAGCGTCGCGAGCGCTTCGGCGAGCGTCACGGTTTCGTTAGATCGGTGCCAGACATCGTTCGCACTGTCGTTCACACGGAACGCTTCAGAGGAACTGTTGTACTCCTCGGTGATGTCGAGTCTGGTCCCGTTGACGGCCACAGCTATCTTCCCCGTCGCCGCGGCGTCCGCCGCAGTCGTCGTTTCAGCGGACCCGTCGTGGTCGTGACCGTCGTCCGTCGCGTTAGCTTCGTCGCCCGCAGTCGCGCTGCTGTTTTCGATCGGTTCCGTCTCGGTGTTCGTCTCGTCGCCACCGATTCCGGTACAGCCCGCCGCCAGGACGAGTGCCCCGACGATCAACACGATGCCGATTCGCTTCCGGTCGAGTGGTAATCGTTTCATCTGCGTAGTTGGGCAGATCCGGCTGTCTCGGTATTATTATCGGCATCATAGTCGGGGTTTACCCCCTGGATAATCCCGAGAGGCCCCGCTGCCGCGTTCGGATGTGGAAGGAGTGATCGTCGGGACCCCACAACCTACCGTCGTAGACTATCGCACCCCATTTAAAAACTTGCTCCTGTTTCTGGTCCTGAAACCGAGGATCCGGAGTTAATATACTGCCCTATCTCTATCCGAGTGCGGAGGCCGCCTGGAGTCCCCGTGTCGTCCGGTCGTTGCCAGACATCGACACTGATCTGCTCCGACGCCTCCGTCCCTGACAGCCACGCCAACCGACTGCCTGATAGGGACTGCTGTAACTGTGTCCCGGTGTTCGCTGACACGTGTCGGCGACGTACCGGAATGACGTACAGCAGTCCCTACGAAGTCACGCCGACGGACGTCGTTGAAGAGTTTCGCGGGACCGTCCCCGCGAAACATCTGACCCAGCGACGTCCGTCCGTAGCAGCTCCCGACGCCGCCCTGCAACTGGTCCCACACCCCACCCCACCCCAACCTTTCGACCCGTCTGCCTGTACGGCGAGAAACCGGGATCCGTCGAAGCGTGGGGAACGTACCGCTGACGCTTACTCGAACTGACGACGGTATCCCGCTCACGTGTCCGACGGAGAGCGTAGAGACGCGTCGGAGGCCCACTGCGTTCGACAAGTGCCGACTGTGACCGTCTGATCAACTGATAGTCGCCGACCCAGCGTCTGCGAAACACCGAACTGAATTCCAACAGTTCCTATCAGTCGTCCCCGACGGTCCCGGATTCAGCCGTCCCGTCGAACGGCTTCGCGGGGACGTCCTTCCGGTTGGCGTCGAACTCGGAAAGGACGTACACGAGACCGAACAGTACCACGGCACTGACCGGCAGGAAGACGGCCGGCCCGAGACCGGTCACGCCGTAGATCAGGTACGCGAGCGTCGCGACGGAGATGACCGTGACGGCGTAGTACATCTGTGTCCGGACGTGGTCGATGTGGTCGGACCCGGCGAACGTCGACGAGAGAATCGTCGTGTCGGAGATGGGCGAGCAGTGGTCACCGAAGATCGACCCGCTGAACACCGCTCCGACCGCGACAGCGACCATCTCTGGGCTCTGGTTACCGATCGACCACGCCAGCGGGACGGCGACGGGCGTGACCAGCGACATCGTCCCCCACGAGGTACCGATCGAGAAGGAGATGACCGCCGAGGTGAACAGGATGACGATCGGGAGCATCATCGGGCTGACGAACCCTTCGGCGATGCCGGTGACGTAGTCGCCGGTACCGAGCGCGGTGGCGACCGACCCGATGGACCACGCCAGCACGAGGATGCTGACCGCGTGGAGCATGATGCCGAACCCGTCGAGCACCGTCTCCATCCCCTCCTCCAGGTCGATGTGGTCGTCGATCAGGCCGAGGGTGAGCGCGGTCGCCACCATGCCGAACGACCCCCAGACGAGCGCGCCGGTGAAGTCAGCGTTTTCGGCGATGCCGAGCGCGTCCCTGCCGGGCGCGTAACCGGTCCAGGCCGCGCCGCCGATGACGACGACGACGAGGACGGTGACGGGGAAAACGAAGGTCCGCAGTCGGGGGTTGTCCGTGACCGGATCGCCGAGGTCTTCTTTCATGCTCTGGAGCGGGTTGGCGTTCTCTCGCGTCACGTTACCCGTCCTGCGGGCGCGGGTCTCCGCGTCGAGCATCTCGCCGAAGTCGCGCTGGGTGACGACGATGATGCCGACCATCAGGAGCGCGAACAGACAGTAGACGTTGAACGGGATCGACCAGAGGAACGTCGCGGTGGCCGACGGCGTGTCGCCCTGAATGCCCATGTTCTCGTAGGCTGTCTGGACGAGGCCGATCTGGAACGCGACCCACGAGGAGATGCCGAACGTCGCCACGGGGGCGGCCGTCGAATCGAGGATGTACGCCAACTTCTCTCGGGACATCTGCATGTTGTCGGCCATGTCCTTCATCGCCGACCCGACGATGGCGGTGTTGGCGTAGTCGTCGAAGAACCACACCATCCCGAACAGCCACGTGACGATCCCCACCCGACGGTGGGAGTCGACGCGAGACCTGGCGAACTGCGCGACGGCGAGCGACCCGCCGAGACGCCACAGCAACGCGATCCCGGCACCGAGCAGGAACGTGAACACGATGATCTTCGCCTGGAACGTGCTCTCGCCTATCGAACTGATTATCCAGTCGAACGCTTCGATGACGCCTGTAAACGGCGTTGCGGCGTACTCGAGG
Source organism: Halostella pelagica (assembly GCA_005954745.1). Classification (GTDB taxonomy): domain Archaea; phylum Halobacteriota; class Halobacteria; order Halobacteriales; family Natronoarchaeaceae; genus Halostella; species Halostella pelagica. The sequence goes on along the minus strand of CP040678.1, from coordinate 2,984,577 downwards.
ACGGTGTCGGCCGCAGCGCCGGCGACGATAGCGCCCCCGATCCACACGCCGAGAAACAGCGACAGCATCGCCCGGCGCGTGATGATCGCGAGAGCGATGGCCAGAAGCGGCGGTACGAGCGACAGCGCTCCGAAGTCCGATGCCATGGTAAGCGATACCATATGCTATTATTAATCATTTGTGATCTCATGGATCGGCCAGATCACGGCCCCGGACGACCGGTATACGGCGTTACAGGCGAGTGGATAGCGTCTCGACCGTCTTTGCCCCGATGCCGTCGATGGTTCGGAGTTCCTCGGGCGAGGCATCCCGGATGTTCTCGACGCTGCCGAACCGCCGGAGGAGACGCTTTCGCGTCTCCGGGCCGACGCCGGGAACGTCGTCGAGAACTGTCGAAACCTCGTCTCGAACCGTCTGGTGGTACTGCACGGCGAAGCGGTGGGCCTCGTCGCGTACGCGCTGGAGGAGGTGAAGTTGCGGCGCGTCGTCGGGCCAGTCGTACACGCCTGACGGCGTCACGACCAGTTCCTGGTCTTTGGCGAGCGCAACGGCGGGCACGTCCCAACCGGTCTCCGTGAGGGCGTCCCGCGCCGCGTCGAGTTGCCCCTCGCCGCCGTCGATGAGTAGGAGGTCGGGGTCGGGGCGGTCGTCGCGGCCGTCGACCGACCGCTCCGCCCGCCAGCGCAACAGCGCGCGCATGTTGGCGTAGTCGTCGTTTCGCTCGTCCAGTTTCTTCCGGCGGTAGTCGGCTTTCACGGGGTCTCCGCCGACGAAGGCGACGTTGCTGCCGACGACCGCGCTCCCGTGGGCGTGACTCACGTCGAACCCCTCGATGCGGTCCGCGCTGTCGATCCCGAGTTCGTCGGCCAGGATTCGCGTCCCGTCGCGGTCTCCGCCGCGCCGCCGAGCGTTTTTCAGCGCCAACTCGACCAGTTTCCCCTCGCGACCCGCGCCGGGGACGCGAACGGCGACGCCCTCGGCGTCAAGCCAGGCGTCTATCTCGGGGTCGCCGTGATGTTCAGGCAACAGGATGGCGTCCGGCAGGTCGCGCTCGGCGTAGTACTGCGTGAGAAACGCCGAGAGGACGCGCGCACTCCCGGACCTGTCTGTTCGGCGATTCTCGGACCCTTCGCTCTCGCCCGTGTTCCCGTCGTCCGCCGGTGCGGCGAGACGGTGACGCTCCCGGTCGACGAGTTGGCCGCCCTCGCTGTGGAGGCGCGCGACCGTCGCGTCGCCGCCCTCGATAGCAACGCCCACTACGTCGACCGAACGCGCGCCGTCCTGACTGCTTACCGCCTCGCCGCCGCCCTCGTGGAACGACTCCACCACGTCGAGGCGGTCCCGGAGGTTCGCGGCGCGTTCGAACTCCCGGTTCTCCGCCGCGCGCTCCATCTCGCGCCGGAGCGGATCCGAGAGGACGCCCGTTTCGCCTTCGAAAAACCGCCGGACTGACGCCACGTCTCCGGCGTACGCGTCCTCGCTGATCTCGCCGGTACAGGGGGCGGTACAGAGGCCGACCTCGTAGTCGAGACAGGGCCGGTCGCGGTTCGCGTACTTGTGGTCCGAACACCCCCGGACGCCGTACGTCTCCCGGAGCGCTTTCACGACGGTTTCGACGCGACCTTTGTCGGTGAAGGGGCCGTATGCGACGGCGTCTTCCGCGGGGTCGCGCGTCACCTCTATCCGGGGGGCGGCGTGGTCGGTCAACTGCACCAGCGGGTAGGACTTGTCGTCTTTCAGGCGGACGTTGTACCGTGGCTGGTGGCGCTTGATGAGGTTCGCCTCCAGTAACAGCGCCTGCGTCTCCGTGTCCGTCACGGCGACCTCGACGTCGTCGGCGCGCTCGACCATCCGGGCGATGCGCTGGCTCCGGGGGTCCGCGTAGGAGCGCACGCGGTCCCGGAGGTCGACCGCTTTCCCGACGTACAGCGTCGTCCCGTTCCGGCGGAACTGGTAGATGCCCGGCTCCCGAGGCAGGTCGTCCGCGCGCTCTCTAACCGCCGGCGCGTTCATCGATGCCCCCTAGCTGAGGCAGCGGTTTGTACCCTTCGTCCCGGACCGTGCACACTCACTCGCTGTACGGTGTTTTCGCCGCCTCGGGACCGTGGCCTTCGAGGTGAATGATGTTCTCGCGACCGATGGAGAGTTTCTCTATCTCGCCCTCGTCGACCATGTCCGAGAGCAGGCGGCTCACCTTCGCTTTCGACCACTCCGTCTCGTCGACGATCGCTGCCTGCTTCATCCGGCCGTCATTGTCCTCAAGTAGCTGTATCACGCGCTGTTCGTCGGTCAGTAGGGGTTCGTCGGCAGCCTCCTCGTCGGCCGCCTCGGGTTCTGCCGCCGCAGCGTCCTCGCTCTGCCGGCGTCGTTTCAGGAGCATCCATCCCGCGATAAGTCCGACCCCGAGTACGAGCGCACCCGCGCTGAGTTTGGCGACGGTGCTACCGTCGGCCGGGTCTGTCCCCAACTGGAGCTCTAACCCGTCTCGGAGACCGTCGCCATCGGTGTCTGGGTCGGTCGGGTCGGTGCCGTAGTTTTTCACCTCCGTCCCGTCGCTCAACCCGTCTTTGTCCATGTCGGCGTCGGTCATATTCAGCTCTCGATTCAACTCTTCCTGATTCGTCAACCCGTCACCGTCGAGGTCTCCGTCCCTGGCGATCACCATCATGCTTTCCGTCTCGACGTCAGTCGGAGTCCCGTCGCTCGTCTTCATCACTATCTGGAGAGTGTCGCGACCCGTCTCGTTTACTGGCCAGGCATCGACAGGGAACGTCACAGTGCCGTTCTGTGCGGTCACGTTCTCGGTACAGCCCAGCGTGTGGCTCTGATTCCCGTCGTTGTATCTGTACGCGCAGATGTCGTATTGCTGGGTTTCCTCTCCAGAAAAGGATACAGAGAGATTGAACGATTCCTCTTTCCAGACGAACGTCGAGTCGTTCTGATTCATCGCTACGGCCTGCCCCGATAGTTCCACGTCGGTGACTCCCTCCTGGTTCGCTGCCAGTCCCCACGCTGGTGTTCCGAGGGCCGCGAGCACCAGAAGAACACCGATCAGGGCGAGCCCCCTTCTCGCCAACGTCATACTCTCCATTCGCCGCCCTGTCCTATACCGTTTGTCGAGGTAGACTGAGACATCACGAGAGTGATGCCTCTCGCAGACCGTCCCAGCCTAGCCGGCGGAAAGCGACCCTTTCCGGAATTATGAGATTACTGATACGCTCGTCTCGTTAGCGTCGTCGCCGACGGTGTCGTTGCCGACCTCCTCGCCGCCGGTGTCGTTACCGACGCCGCCTTCTTCTGTTTCGTCGCCGACGCCGATACCCTCTTCAGTCTCTCCGAGACCTTCGGTTTCGTTGTCGTCCCCTCCACCTGGGCCGCCACAACCGGCCAATCCAACGAGTAGCACTGCGACGATAGCGACCAGTACGACACGTCTGCTGGGCAGTCTTTCTTTCATCGCTACGTCTCCAGCCCGGACCGGAACCCGATTAAAAAGCCGTAGCCGTTGCGCTTGGTTCCGAACTGTTTCGACGGTTTTGACGCTGTTGCCGTCCAGCAGTAGATGCAGTGTGAGTGTAAGTGTCCGTTAGGATCGACACTTCCGTCGATACCCGTCAGCTTCAAATCCGCCCCTATCGAAACCCCGATGAATGGAGGACTCTGACGAGGAGATCCGAGTGTGGCTCGTCGAGCGCAACGTCGACCAGCGGAACCTCGTGACGCTCGTGTACGCGACGCCGGACGGACGGCGTCGACACCTGCGTCAGCTCTCTTCGGGGGCGATAGACCGCGGAACGGACGTGACCGCGGCGAAAACGGTCCACCCGGACGATCTGGAACCGGTCGAGGACGAGACGACCCGCGACCGCTATGAGTCGGAAGCGAGTCGCGTCGCTGACCGGCACTCGGCCGACGACACGCTGTGACTCCTCGAAGCTGGCCGGCCGGAACGCAGATGCTATCGGCTGTCCCTGTTTGTGCGTGACCCGTTGGGTCGATCCAGCGACACCGGGTAGTTGTCCCGACGGGCAATCGAGAAAGACTGTCGCAGGGGACATTCTCGGGAACTAACTGCTCAGTACGACTCACAGCTTGCAGCATAGTTTCAGAGCGTGCAACTATTCCGAACGTATTTGTAACAGCGGTCGGACAACTGCAACGATGACAGCAATAGAACTGGACGGCGTCACAAAGCGGTTCAGTGACGTCGTCGCCCTCCGTAACGTCGACCTCACCGTTCGCGACGGGGAGATATTCGGCTTCCTCGGACCGAACGGTGCGGGGAAATCGACGACGATAGACATTCTACTCGACTTCATCAGGCCGACGTCGGGCGACGTGCGCGTTCTCGGACTCGACGCGCAGGCCGAGAGCGAGGCGGTGCGCTCGCGTCTCGGCGTGCTTCCGGACGGCTACGACGTGTACGAACGGCTTACCGGACGCCAGCACATGGAGTTCGCGATCGAATCCAAGGCCGCGGACGACGACGCCGAGGCGCTGCTTGACCGCGTCGGGATCCTCGACGCCGCCGACCGCAAGGCCGGCGGCTACTCGAAAGGGATGACGCAGCGGCTGATGCTCGCGATGGCGCTCGTAGGCGAACCCGACATGCTGATCCTCGACGAGCCGTCGACCGGGTTAGACCCGAACGGAGCCCGGGAGATGCGCGAGATAATCCGCGAGGAGCGCGACCGGGGTGCGACCATCTTCTTCTCGTCGCACATCCTCGAACAGGTCGAGGCGGTCTGTGACCGCGTCGGCATCCTCCGCGACGGGGAACTGGTCGCCGTCGACAGCATCGCCGGCCTCCGCGACGCCGCGGACCAGGAGATGACGTTGAAAGTCACCGTGGACGAGGTGACGCCCGCAGCGCGTGACGGCGTGACCGACCTCCCCGGCGTCTCGAACGTCATCACCAACGGAAACACGCTGAGTGTCACCTGCGACAGCGATAGCAAAACCGAGGTTCTCGACGCGCTCGAGTTCGCCGGCGCGGAGGTTCGGGACTTCTCGACCGAGCAGGCGTCGCTGGAAGAACTGTTCGCCGCCTACACCACGTCGGAGGTATCGGCATGACTCTCGACGCCGCCTCCGTTCGCGCCGTCGCCAAGAAGGACTTTCAGGACGCCGTCCGGTCCCGCCTGCTGTGGGCGCTCTCTGTGCTGTTTATCCTGTTCGCCGGCGGTATGGCGTACCTGTACACGGAGATTCAGAACGCGTCCGGCAACGAACTAGCCGCGCTCGACCTGATCTTTTTCCTCCAGTCGCCGGTTGGACTGCTCATTCCCCTGACCGGCCTGCTGTTGGGGTACAAGTCGGTCGCCGGCGAGATAGAGACGGGGAGCGTGAAGATCCTCCTGTCGCTCCCGCACTCCCGCGGATCGGTGCTTCTCGGGAAACTGTTCGGGCGGACGGGGGTGCTGACGGTACCGATACTCGTCGGGTTCGCCGTAGCCGCCGTCGTCGTCCTCGCACTGTATCCCGTGTTCACGGCGAAGTACTACCTCGCCTTCGTCGCGGTGACGATACTGTTCGGTCTCGCGTACGTCAGCATCGCCGTCGCCATTTCCGCGATGACGAAGTCCACGTCGCGGGCCGCCGTCGGCATCGTCAGCGCGTTCGTCGCGTTCAACATGTTGTGGGAAGTGATCGGATACGGGATCCACTACGTCGTGACCCTCATAACCGAGGGCGACGGGGTGTTCTTCCCTGGATTCGCCAACGAAGCGCCGACCTGGTTCCTCTTCTACCAGCGGCTCTCACCGAACGGCGCGTTCGGCGGCGCACTGACGTCGGCGCTCCCTCGCGATAGTTCGTTTAGTGAGTTCTTCCCGTCCGGCGACGTTCCGTTCTACCTCGCCGACTGGTTCTCACTGGTTATTCTCGCGCTGTGGGTGATCGTCCCGCTGTATCTCGGTTATCTGCGGTTCGACGCGGCGGACCTCTGACCGGCCCGCTCACCTCTCTGCCACGCCCCGTTCGTCGAGCAGGTCCTCGAACTCGTTCTCGTCAAGTACCGGCACGTCTGCCGCTTCGGCGTCGCTGACCTTCGTCGCTCCGGGGTTCTCGCCGGCGACCAGATAATCTGTGTTACCGGAGACGCTGCCCGTCGCGTTCGCGCCGTGGCGCTCGACCAGTTCCTCGGCCTCGCCGCGAGTGTACCCCTCCAGCGCCCCGGTGAAGACGAAGGTGAATCCGTCGAGTTCCTCGCCGGTCTCGGCCTCGTACGGTCGCGGGTCGACGCCGTGCTCGCGGAGTTCGTCGACCGCCCGCTGGTTGGCCTCGCTGTCGAAGAAGTCGCGCATCTGCGCCGCGACCGTCGGGCCGACGTCGGGCACCTCCCGTAACTCGTCCTCGTCGGCGGCGAGCAGGTCGTCGAGCGTCCCGAACGCCCGAGCGAGTTCGCGGGCCGTCGCCGGGCCGACGCCGGGGATGCCGAGCGCCGAGAGGAAATCCGGTAGCGGGGGTTCTTTCGTACCCGCCAGTTCGGCGAGGAGGTTCTCGGCGCTGCGCTCGCCCCACCGCTCCAGTTCGAGCAGGTCGGCCTTCTCGATACCGTAGAGGTCGGCGATGCTGTCCTCGATCAGTCCGGCCTCGACGAACTGGCGGACGCTTCGCTCGCCGAGGCCGTCGATGTCGAGGCCGTCGTCGCTGGCGTAGTACTCGACCGCGCGGCGCAGTTGCGCCGCACAGGCGAGTCCGCCGGTACAGAACGCCATCGGCCCGTCGCGTTCGACCGGGCTACCGCAGACCGGGCAGGCGTCGGGGAACTGGTAGTGGCCCTCGGTCCGCTTGTCCGTCACCTCCTCGACGTAGGGAATGACGTCACCGGCCCGCTCGACGCGCACCTCGTCGCCGATATTGACGTTTTTCTCGGCGATCTCGTCGGGGTTGTGGAGGCTGGCCCGCGAGACGGTGACGCCGCCGACGTCGACGGGGTCGAGCAGGGCGACCGGGGTGAGTCGGCCGGTCCGTCCGACCTGGACCGCGACATCGCGGACGGTCGTTCGCTCGTTTCGCGGCGGGAACTTGTAGGCGAACGCCCAGCGGTAGTGGCGCGCGGTCGCACCCAACATCTCGCGCTTCTCGCGGTCGTCGACCTTGATGACGACGCCGTCTATCTCGTAGTTCAGGTCGTCTCTGGCGTCGACCATCCGCTCGCGGTAGTCGATGGCGTCGTCGATGTCGTCGACGCGTTCGACGAGGTCGGTAACGGGCAGGCCGAACTCCGGGAACGCTCCGTGTTCCGCCCACCGGGTCGGCCACTCGTCGCTGCTGTCGAGCACTTCGAAGAAAAAACAGGAGAGGGGCCGCTCGGCGACGACAGCGGGGTCCTGCTGGCGGATGGTCCCGGCCGTGGCGTTGCGGGGGTTTGCGAACGGCTCTTTCCCCCGTTCCACGCGCTCGCTGTTGTACTGCTGGAACGCGTCGCGGGGCATGTACACCTCGCCGCGGACGGCGAGGAAGTCGGGGTGGTCGCCGCGCAGTCGCTGCGGGATCGCGCCAATAGTCCGGACGTTGCGGGTCACGTCATCGCCCTCGCGCCCGTCGCCGCGGGTGGCAGCGCGGACCAGTCGCCCGTCCTCGTACACGACTTCGATCGACACGCCGTCGAACTTCGGTTCGCAGACGTAGGTCAGGTCTGCGGGTCCGTCGCCGTCGACTTCCTCCCGTACCCGTCGGTCGAACTCCCGGACGTCTTCCTCATCGCCGCTCTGGTCGATAGAGAGCATCGGCGCGACGTGGGTGACGGCGTCGAACTCGTCGACCGGTTCCCCGCCGACCCGCCGGGTGGGGCTGTCCTCGGTCTGCAGGTCGAACTCGTCTTCGAGCGCTTCGAGGCGGGCGAACAGCGCGTCGTAGGTTCGGTCGGCGATGACCGGATCGTTCTCCACGTAGTACCGCCGGTCGTGGTGCCGGATCGCTTCGCGCAGTTGCGCGGCCTGCTCGCGCGCCTCGTCCGGAGCGAGCACCGACACGGGATCGAAGTCCGTCGGGGGGTCGCGGACGTACGGGTTGTCTTCGAGGTCGGGAGTCGACATTTGCTCTCCCTTCTCGCTGCCGGCCCCTAAAAGACGGCGTCCGCGCCGCAGTCGGCCGTGGGAAGCGTGCTAACTCGTCGCAATGTGGCGACGTTTGCGCGTCCCGCGGGGCTTATCCGTTCTGACGCGAAACCCGGAAGTATGACCGAGGAGTTCCTGCTTTTGAATCCCGGCCCCGTGCCCATCACGGACGAGGTCCGGACGGCGATGGACGAAGGGATGGTTTCGCACCGGTCGTCGGAGTTCGAGGCGGTCTACGAACGCGCCCAGAACGGTCTCGACTACGTGTTCGAGCGCTCGTCGCTCGACGGCGAACCCACGTCCAGCGGCGGGACGAGCCTGATCCTGAACGGGACGGCGACGATGGGGATGGAGGCCGCCGTCGCCAACCTCGTGGATGAAGACAGCGAGGTCGTCTCGCTCGTCAACGGCAAGTTCGGGCGGCGCTTCGCGCGCATCGCCGACCGCTACTGTGACTGCACCCGCGTCGAGGCGACGTGGGGCGAGTCCTTCGATATGGACGCGGTCCGCGAGGCCATCACCGACGAGACGGACGTCGTCACGCTCGTCAACAACGAAACCAGCACCGGCCTCCTGAACCCGACCGAGGCCGTCGGCGAGATCGCCGACGAGTACGACGCTCGATTCGTCGTCGACGGCGTCACCAGCATTGGCGGCGACGTACTCCGCGTCGACGACTGGAACATCGATATCGCCATCACGGACGGCCAGAAGGCGCTCGCGGCCCCGCCGGGGATCTCGGCGCTGTACGTCACCGACGACGTGGTCGACGATTTCGACGGCGAGAGCGCGCCGTTCTACGAGGACTTAGACTGGCACCTCCGCAAGGCCGAGAGCCACCAGACCCCCTTCACGAGCGCGGTGCCGCTGTTTCGCGCGCTCGCGGTCGCCGTCGAGCAGATAGAGGAAGAGGGGATGCCGGACCGCATCGAGCGACACCGCGGTCAGGCCGCCGCGTTCCGCGAGGGCTTCACCGCGATGGGCCTCGAACTGTTCGCCGACGCCGACGGCCCGACCGAGTACTCGAACACGCTCACCGCCATTGCCCTGCCGGACTCCGTGCGGGAGGCTCCCGAGGAGTTCTTCGGCGCGGTCGAGGAGCGCAACGTCTCGATCAGCGGCGGGCAGGCCCACCTCGGCGGCGACATCTTCCGCGTCAGCAACATGGGGAACCTCACTGCCGACCAGATCCTCCGCGGGGTAAGGACAGTCGGCGAAGCGATGGAGGAGGTCGGCGTCGACGTGGATGTCGACGAAGGCGTCGCCGCAGCGCGAGAGCAGTTGTAAGCGCGCGCTGAGGTGCGAGCGAAGCCACGGTCGGACCCCGGTCGTCGCTGCGCGAAACGGGGCGACCGTTCCGGTCTCTCAGGACCGAACTACGGGTGGAAAACGGAGCGGGCGATCATTGCGTCCCAAACACCTCTAGAGCGTCTTTTTCCAGCGGTCCCGTCGAAAACAGGGAAATCACGTCTCCCGTCTGAATGACAGTTTCCCCTTTCGGCGTGAGTACGTCACCCTCCCGTTCAATGCCAACCACGAGCATTTCGTCGGCCATCAGACCCTCGTCGACCGCCTGTTCGATCGTCATTTCTGCGATCTCGGCCCCCTCTGAGACGGTGAATTCGACGACTTCCGCTTGCCCGGCGAGGTTCATGAAGTCCGTTAACGACGGACCCTTCGGAACGTTCTCCGGACCGAACGGATCGTATGGGGTGTGATACTCCCCTTCGATAACGCTCTCATCGTCGATCTCTAACCCGAGGTCCGAGAGGTCACCGGCGATCCGACTGATATCGTCCGTGTCCGACCCGACGGCTGTGATAGTCAGGTTCGATGTCCCTGTCATCAACTCCCGAACCGTTACCACCCCGGAGATTTCGAGAGCCGAGTGAGCGAGTCGGTCGCGGTCCGGGATCGGGGCCGTACAGCTGAACTGGTAGGTGACGTACCCTTCGATAGATTTGTAGTCGATGTCGGCGGGATACCCCCGGAGAATATCCTGCTCTTCGAGTTGTTGGATCCGATTTCGGATCGTCGCCGGAGTAACTTCCATTTCGTCGGCGATCTCCGATGTCGCCGTATTCCGGGCGTCCAGCGCCAAATAATAGAGAATGCGTTTGTCGATTTCATCGACGCGGTGATCCATACCCGAACTACGGTTAGAACTCACAAAGGTCTTATCTGTACGTCTCGGTTGGCCGTCCCGAATCGAACTCGACCGATCCGGACGCGTCGACCGTCGATACCACACTCACAAATATCCAACACTCAAACACATTCAACTGGCGACAACAGCCCTTCTAGGAGAAATAGATGGGGCGTGTATTTTTTGTATTCAAAATTAGATGCCAACATTTATGGCTCAACGGAAATGTAGCTGAGGGTGGAATGCTTTCGTGACAGCAAACACGTCGTCCGAAGCACTCTCTCGCCGGGTACCGTCGTAGGCGTCCCCGGAACAGAAACGGCAGTGATCCAACCCAAAGTATGACCCAATCCGATATTGACCCGCCGGAGGAGATCCCGACGCGGGTCGCAAACGCGCTCGAAGGTAGCAGTGACAGCCAACTCAGGGAGATCATCCATTACGCCCAACAGCTCCTCCACGAACACCCGCCGCTCACGGACGCAATCGAGTCACGGGAGGGCGAAGTCCTTGTTCGCATGGAGGACTCTGGAGCGTACACGATCGTCGTAATGGAACGCCCGGAAGAGACGGGCGAGGCACGCGGTCCCTTCGCCTACAGAGTCAACTGGGAGCCCGCTGTCGACGATGGTGGCAAGTACAGGTGGCACTACCTGGGGCGGGTCTACGGTTCAACCGGGGGTGACTAGGGTGCCGGACGTCGATGCGGTCCACAGTCGTCACGCAATCGCGTTCGCGTCTCGCGGCGGGAGCCGCTGGAAGGAACCTCTGACTGGCGGTGACTTCCACACCCAGGCCGGACACAGTGTCGTCCCGATTCCGTACCGTTCCGGCTGGGGAAAACAGCGTGCCTGCGGTCGAACCTCGACTGTACGAGCAGGAGCTTTATAAGTAATCGATATCACACATGTATGTCATCATTGTTGGAGCGGGCGACATCGGTACTCCGCTCATCGACATCGCTACCCGATCCGGAAACGAGGTCGTCGTCATCGAGCAAAACGAACAGAAAGCCGACGATATCGCCAGAGAGTACGACTGTCTGGTGCTCAATGCGGACGCCACTACGAAAGACACACTGGCGGACGCGGAAGCCGAGCGGGCCGACGCGATCATCCCGACGACAGAACAGGACGCGACGAACGTCATGGTCTGTCTGCTCGCAAAGGAGTTCGACATTCCGGCAATCACGTCGGTGGTCCACAACGCCGAGCACATGAACCTCTTCCGTCAGATCGGAGTGAACACGATCGAAAACCCCCAGCAGCTCATCGCGGGCTATCTCTACCGAGCGGTGGCCAGGCCGGCTATCGTCGATTACATGCGAATCGGCGACGAGGCGGAGGTGTTCGAGATCACGGTGACGGAGGGCGCACCGATCGCCGGGAAGACACTCACTGAAGCGGGCAAAGAGAACATTCTTTCGGACGACGTCTTGATCGTCGCAATCGAACGTGAAGGCGAGGACAAGCCGCTGATGCCCCGAGGGGACACCCGGATCGAGCTAAACGACCTGTTGACGGTCTACTCTGCGATCGGAGCGGACCCGGAACTCACGGACATCTTCGGTCATTACGAAGATCGAACAGTATAATGGACGATTCCCTTGAGATGAGGTGCGACGATCCGCGATGATGGTAGATACGCGAACCGTCGGCCGGGACGTCGGTCGAATCGTCCAGGCGATCTCACTGATGGCAGTTGCTTCCGTCGTCGTTGCAACTGTGAACGGAGAGTTCTACGCTGTCCCCGCGTTTGTCGTCTCCGCGATCATACTGGCGGGGATCGGTACTGGTCTGGTTTGGCGATACCGGGGAGCGGACCCACCGGAAAAACGCGAAGCGATGGTCACCGCGGCTACTGCATGGGCTATTATCGGCGTCCTCGGCGGCTTGCCGTTTCTACTGATCGCCTGGACGATCCAGATCGATCCGCTGCCGGTCTGGGCGAACACACCGCCGATGGACGAGACGACCGCGGTGTTTCTCAACCCGCTTGACGCGGTGTTTGAGAGTATGAGCGGCTTCACCGGCACCGGACTCACGGTGGCTGCTGTCGAAGAGAAGCTTCCGCGGTCTCTCCACTGGTGGCGCTCGTTCATCGAGTGGGTCGGCGGCGTCGGCGTGATCGTGTTGACCGTCGCCATCCTTCGACGAGGCGGAGGTAGCAGCGGCTCGTACACCCTCTACGAGAGCGAGGCCCGGTCCGAGAAGATCCATCCGAGTATCGTGACGACGGTTCGGGAGATCTGGAAGATATTCGTTGGCCTCACCGTCGGGTCGATAGTCCTGTTTCTCCTCGTCGGCATGCCGCTGTGGGACGCGATCAACCACGGAATGACCGGGATAGCAACAGGCGGATTCTCCGTCCACGCGGAGTCGATCGGCTACTACGACAGCCCGTTAGTGGAGTACGCCACGGTCCCCGTGATGGTCGCCGGTAGTATCGCGTTCCCCGTCCATTACCTGATATTCAAGGGTGAACTGCGGAACCTCTATGCCGACCTGCAGACGCGGTGGGTGTTCATTTGGTTCACGCTCGGGTCGCTCGCACTGACGGGGATCCTGTACACGAACGGCCAGTACGAAACCCTCGAAGAAACGTTCAGGATCAGCCTGTTCCAGTTCGTCTCGGCGACCTCGAACACCGGCTTTGGCAGCGCTGCGGTCGGTGGCGGAACAGAACAGGTCTGGAGCGCCGGCGCGACACTGCTTGCCTGCGTCGGGATGCTCACTGGCGCAGCGGCCGGATCGACGGTTAGCGGACTCAAACTCGTTCGCGTGATCACGCTGGTCAAAGGAACGGTCTGGCAGATACGAGACGTCTTCCATCCGCAAACCGCCATCCGGTATCTGCGGATCGGCGAACGGAGACTCAGCGAAGACCAGGCTCAGCGCGAGTACACTGAAGCGACAGTCGTGTTCGTGCTCTGGATCACGTTCCTCGCGATCGGCGTCGCCGTCCTCCTTCACGCACTGTCACCGGCTCATCCGCTGGAGTACGTGATCTTCGACGTGATGAGCGCACAGAGCAACGTCGGCCTCAGTTCCGGTATCACCGGGCCGGAGATGCCCGATACCGCCAAGGGAATGTTGATCCTCAACATGTGGGTCGGTCGGCTCGAGATCATTCCCGTTGCAGTTCTGCTCGGTTCGGGTCTCCAGCGTCTCAACCTCTACCGTTGAAACGGGGGCCGAGACTGGCGGACGCTCCTGTTTCAAATGCCATCGCCTGCTCTCGTCGGAAACACCGCTACTCCTCGTTCCGCTCGATGTCGATGTCGACGCCGTTCTCCAGGTCGCCCGCGTCCGTTACTCCACCCGGATCACCGATGTCGACGACGCCGAGGCTCCGTCCGAGTTCGGCTTCGATCGCCGACACAAGCGCGGCCGGATCGTACTGCTCTATCAGCCACTCGGCGACGGCCTCGCCCAGCGTCGCACCGACGCCGTACCCGACCACGTCGTCGACGATCGGACCGGCGGGCGACCGCCCGACCACGTCTCTGACGAACGCTCGCCCAACGAGGCGGCCGACGACCCGGGTCGCCTCCTGAACGTCTACGGCCTCCTCTATCTCGGCGTCGGAGAGCAGCGCCTGGAGGTCGACCGCCTCGACTATCTCCTTCGCCGTGTCGGCGGCGAAGTACGCTTCGAGTGCCCGTTCCAGCGTACCCAGCGGTTCGTCCGGTGACTCGTTCATGCGAAACCGTGTCGCTAGCGGCGACTCGAACGGTTAAGAATTTTTGTCGGGTTCGGTAGAACAGGATGAAAAATCAACGGTTGTGAGCGCGGCGCGACCAACAGGGGGAGGCCTATATCCGGCGAGTCCGTACGACCAATTGCGGCACCCCAATGCTGCAACCGTCCGGCGACGGGGCGGTCCTTTTCTGACCACTCTCGCCGGCGTTTCCCCACCCCCTTTCGACATCGTCGAGCGGCGGGATTCCTTTCCTCTGCGAACCCGTGTTCGCCCCAACCCACGCTACGTCTTCAGCCCCCGCTACGTCTCCTCTGTTTCGCCGAACGTCTCCGTCCGTTCCACGTCGATGCGGAGAAGCAGCGGGAGCGTTACCAGTGCCAGCGCGATCTCGACGCTCCCGGCGACCAGAAAGGCGGTGCCGAACCCGTACGCGTCGGCGACGGTGCCGCCGACGAGAAACCCCGTGAGAAAGCCGAGGCTTCCGAACAGGTTGAACCCGCCCATTGCGGTTCCGCGGTCGCTCGCGGGCGCGAGGTCGGTGACGAGTGCCATCGTCGCGGGTGCCATCAGCGCACCCAGAACGCCGACGAGGACCATCCCCGCGCCGGCGAGCGCGACGGTCGGCATGCGCCCGACGGCGACGACACAGAGGCCGTACAGTGCGGACCCGCCGACGATGGGGAGACGGCGGCCGACTCGGTCCGACAGCGCGCCGAAGGGGTACTGGAGCAGGGCAAAGGGAGCGAAAAAGAGCGCGAGCATCAACCCCGTCGCGCCGGGGCCGAGGCCGAAGACGGTTCGGAAGTAAAGCGTGCCGACCAGCGCGAAAAACCCGGCCGTCAGGCGGTCGATGAAGCCGAAGGCGTAGGGAACTGTCAGCGTCGGCGTAGCGGTGAGGTTCGACGCGACGGTGCGCAGGGTTTCGTTCCGCGACGGCGCGCGGTCCGCGACTCGCGAGACCAGAAGGCCGGCGACCAGCAACAGTCCGCTCGCGAGGTACAGGGGCCCGAGCGGGTCTATCTCCGTCAACTGGCCGCCGAGGGGCGCGCCGGTCGCGGTGCCGAGGCCGATGGCGATGCCCGCCGCGCCCATGTTTTTCCCGTGGCCCCCCGAGAGGTCCATCAGCATCGTCATCGCGAGCGAGAAGGCACCGATGGTCGCCGCGCCCTGGAGCGCGCGGATGACGAGGACCGCTTCGAAGGAGAGGTCCGTCACTGCGGGTGCAACGGCCAGTACGGCGTATCCGACTGCGCCGCCGACCGCACCGACGGCGATGAAGGGGACGCGCTTGCCGGCGGCGTCGCTGGCCGCGCCCCAGACGCCGACGAAGACGACGAAGGCGGCGAACTCCGCGACGAGAAACCACATGCTCGCGTCGAGGTCAGTCGTCGCGCCCAGTGCGGACACCAGGTCCGGGACCCCCGGATAGAGAAGTGTCTGTGCCAGCAGGACGGTGAAGACGACTGCCGCGAGCAGTGTCCGTTCTCGTCGTATCCGTTCCACAGCGGCTATTGTCGCTCTCGGATGAAAAACGCCCCGAGTCGCTCCCATTCCCGTGGCAAGAAGTGGCAAGAACTGCGAATCTTGCCGTAACTATGGGTTATATGGATTTGAAGATATATGAGTGAGATACATGACTGACGAGGACGAGTCCACGGAGACGGACATCTCCACCCGGAGCGTCCACGCGGGGCAGGAACGGCCCGACGAATCGACGGGCGCGCGCGCTCCGCCGTTGCACCAGACCACGTCGTACGTGTTCGAAGACGCGGACCGTGCCGCGGACCTCTACGCGTTAGACGCCGAGGACCACATCTACTCCCGCATGAGCAACCCGACTGTCGAGACCCTGGAGGAGCGTCTCGCCAGTCTGGAAGGCGGCACGGGCGCGGTGGCGACGGCGAGCGGTATGGCGGCGCTCGACGCGGCGACGCTCGTGCTCGCGGAGACGGGCGACAACGTCGTCTGCTCGACTGACACCTACGGTGGGACGACGGCGTACCTCTCGAACACCGCTGCGCGCCGCGGGATCGAGGCCCGGTTCGTCGACACGCTGGACTACGACGCGTACGCCGAAGCCATCGATGACGACACCGCCTACGTCCACGTCGAGACGATCGGCAACCCCTCGCTGGTGACGCCGGACTTCGAGCGCGTCGCCGACGTGGCCCACGACCGCGGCGTCCCGCTGGTTGTCGACAACACGTTCGCGACGCCGTACCTCTGTCGACCGCTGGAACGCGGTGCGGACGTGGTGTGGAACTCGACGACCAAGTGGCTCCACGGGTCCGGCACGACGGTCGGCGGCGTCCTCGTCGAGGACGGCGACTTCCCGTGGGGCGAACACGGCTACGAGGAAGTCGCCGGCGACAACCCCGCGTACCACGACACCGACTTCTCGCGGGACTTCCCCGACGCGCCGTTCACCGCTGCAGTTCGGTACCGGTCGCTGCGAAGCCTCGGCGACCAGCAGTCGCCGTTCGACGCCTGGCAGACCCTCCAGGGCCTCGAATCGTTCCCGCTGCGGATGGACCGACACTGCGAGAACGCGGCCATCGTCGCGGAGTATCTCGCCGACCACGACGACGTGGCGTGGGTCACGTACCCGGGGCTGGCGGACCACGAGACCCACGACGAGGCCAGCGAGTATCTAGACGGTGGGTACGGCGGGATGATCGCGTTCGGCCTCGACGGCGGCGACGCCGAACCGTCGGATCGCGGTTCGGACTCTCGCGGTGGATACGAGGCCGGCAAGGCGTTCTGCGAGAACGTCGAACTGGCCTCCTTCCTCGCGAACATCGGCGACGCAAAGACGCTCGTCATCCACCCCGCGAGCACCACGCACGGACAGCTATCGCCCGAGGAACAGCGACAGGCGGGCGTCACGACCGACCTGGTCCGCCTCTCAGTTGGCATCGAGGACCCGGCGGACATCCTCGCGGACATCGAACGGGGGATCGAGTCAGCGACATGAAGGCGACAGCGGGCACCATCGACCTCGGCGAGTTCGAGTTCGAGAACGGCGAGTCGATACCGTCGCTGGAGGTCGCCTACGAGACGTACGGCGAGTTCGAGGGCGACAATGCGGTGCTGGTCTGTCACGCGCTCACGGGCAGTGCCCACGTCGCCAACCGCCGTCTCACTGACGGGGAATCGCCCGTGACAGGCGGACAGGCACGCGCCTGGTGGGACGACATCGTCGGCCCGGGCAAGGCCGTCGACACGAAGGAGTACTACGTCGTCTGTACCAACGTTCCCGGGTCGTGCTACGGGACCACAGGACCGTCGAGCGAGAACCCCGAAACGGGCGAACCGTACGGCACCGACTTCCCGCCCGTCACCGTCACCGACTGGACGCGCGCCCAGCGGGAAGTGCTGAACGAACTCGGCGTCGGCCGCCTCCACGCCGTCGTCGGCGGCAGCGTCGGCGGGATGAACGTTCTGGAGTGGGGAAAGCTGTACCCGGACGACGTTCGCCGCCTGGTTCCGGTAGCCACCGCCGCCCGCCTCGACCCCCAGTGTCTGGCTATCGACGCCATCGCACGACGGTCGATCATGACCGACCCGAACTGGAACGGCGGGGACTACTACGGCGTCTCCGCCGAAGGCGGAGGCTCGTCGGACGACTCCGACGGCGGCGAGCATCCGGACCACGGCCTCGCCCTCGCCCGCCAACTCGGTCACGTGATGTACCTCTCGAAGGCGTCGATGGAGCAGAAGTTCGGCCGCCGCGCGGCCGGCCGTGACGCCGCCCAGGACGTGTTTCCCTCGGACCCAGCGGCGGGGTTTTTCCCGTACCGCGACGTGGAGTCGTATCTCGACTATCAGGCTGACAAGTTCGTCGACCGGTTCGACGCCAACAGCTACCTCTACCTGACGCGGGCGATGGACAACTACGACCTCGCTGGCGGCTACGACTCCGACGCCGCCGCGCTCGCCGCCTTCGAGGGCGAGGCGCTGGTTATCTCGTTCACCGGCGACTGGCACTTCACGAGCGAACAGTCGGAGTCACTCGCGGACGCCTTCCGCGAGGCGAGCGTGCCGGTCGCACACCACGTCATCGACTCCGACCACGGCCACGACGCGTTCCTCGTCGAACCCGAGAACGTCGGCCCGCCGGTCGCCGACTTCCTCTCCGACGGCATCGAGGGCCGCGCCGTCACCGACACCGCCGAAGACGAGGATGAGGGCTCCGACTTCGCGCCGGTCCACACGAGCCTGTTCTCGTAACTCGCCTCGACAGACTACCCATTCGATTCCTCGGGGAAGCGACGTATCCATCGAGTTCCGACTACCAAAGCGAACTGGCGTACTGGATGCTGATCGCGTGCTATCACGTCCGACCTCTCCGCTCAGATTTTATTCCCGAAACCAATGTTAGTTAAATAGATAACTATAAACCCCTGAAGTCTCTGTGTTCCGATGATGTCAGGGTCAAGAGACGATTCCGGACAACAGGACGCACAGAACGCTGTTCAGGACGGTGGACAGCCGAAGGGCCAACCGCAGGGACAACCCGCCGCTGGACAGGCACCGCCTGCCACGCAGGAGTCCGTCACTGACAAGCTCAAAGACCCGCTCGTACAGGAGTTCACGAAAGGAATCGGCGCGCTGTACGCCATTACGGGTATCGGACTCGGACTGCTGGTAGTGGTGCTCGGCTTCGTCGGCAAGCCCGTCCTTCTCAGCGGGACGCAGGCCGATACCGCGGCGGAGGTCCCGGAGTACGGGACGTACATGGCCGCCGAATTCGTCAACCAGACCGGTCAGATCGTGCTCATGATACTGCCCCTTCTGGCCGTCGCGGCGGCGCTTCCCGTCGGCCTCTATGCGGCACGCTCGCTCAACGTCGACGACAAGACGTCGTACATCGCCGCCGGCGTGAGTTCGCTGGTCGGTTCGGTCCTGATGGTCGTCGCAGGTGGCTACCTCGCGGCTTCGCAGGTATCAAACGTTCAGGACGAGGCCGAGGCGGCCAACAAGGCCCTCGCCGAAGTGGAAGACACTGAAGGGCTGACACAGGCAACTTCGTTCACCGAGGAGTATACGGTCGAAGCCGTCGACCTCGTGATCAACAGCGTCGGAACCGGTGTCGTCGCGGCTATCATCGCCGTCGCCGCCGCGTACGCCTACCGCAACTACCTCGTCGACTCGCTGTAGCCTGCTCTCCGCGATCGATGTTTTCCGGAGTCGCCTGGTTCTCCGCCAGCGACTCAACCGTTACAGAACGCAGATCACGCCCAAATTAGGGGCGCGGTCGGCGTCTATCGTCCGTCGTAGGCGACGACGAGACCGCGACGATCGAGTGTCACGCCGCCGCGATGCTGCGCGAGATCGAACCCTTTCACGTCCGCAGAACATCAAATCGGGTGGATAATTATAAATCGCTGTCGTGTAACGTACGGATAATGGCAGACAGAGGTGGCAACCAGCAGAACCGTGGCGAACAGGGGAGAAAACAGGGGGGCGGGCAGGTTCAGGGTCAGCCGAACGACGGCGCGGCCGGACAGCAACCCGGTGCCGTCGGCGGTGCACAGAGCAGGCAGGAGGGTATCGTCGACGTAGCGACGAAGCCGCGGACGAAGGAGTATCTCACTTTCTTCGTCGGACTGTTCGCCGTCGTCGGACTGGCCGTCGGACTGAGCGTTATCCTCGTCGGCGCGCTCGGGGGGTCGCCGCTCTCGCCCGACTTCGACTCGACGGTGCAGAATCAGTTGGACAGCAACGTCGACAACGTCGACGAGATGCTCGCCCAGATGCACCTGAACCGTCTGGCGGCGACGGCGATCAACGGCGCGCCGCTGCTCGCGGCCGTACTCGGTGTCGTCACCGGTGGCTACGTCGGGAGTCGTCTCCGCGCACCAGACCGCGAAGCGTACGTCACCGCCGGCCTCAGCGCCGGTGTCGGCTCCGCCGTGCTGGTGACGCTCGTCGGGTTCCTCGCCTCCACGCAGATCGACCCCGTCCCGGCCCCCGAGTTGACTGACGAGGCGTCACAGAGTGCGGGAATGGCCGAGGCCGGACTCGGCGCAGTCGAGGGTATTCCGTCGGCTATCCTCATCGGTGGCACTGACCTCTCGACCGGCGATCTCCTGACGAACGCGGTCCTCATCGGCATCGCCGTCGGGGCGGTCGCCGCGGCGACAGTCTACGTAGTGCGGAACTACAGCCCGCCGGAGGCCTGATCGGTACCCGTTACAGCACGTCGTCTTTTTCGAGCAGGTCCTGCAACTCGCCCATCGTCGTGACGACCGTGTCACAGTGGGGGCGAACGGCGTCTTTCGGCTCGAAGCCGATAGCCTGGCCCGCGACCTGGAGCATCGGCAGGTCGTTCGCGCCGTCGCCGACGGCGATGGCGTCTCCCATCTCAACACCGAGGTCGTCGGTCAGCAATTCGAGGGCGTCGTCTTTCGTCCCCTCGATGAGCGGTCCCTCGACCTCGCCGGTCAGTTCGTCGCCGGCCATCGGCAACCTGTTCGCGACGATGGTGTCGACGCCGACGCCCTCGCGTTCGAGTGCGGCCTCGACGCCGCGTTCGAACCCGCCGGTGAGGATAGCGACGTGGACGCCGGCAGCGCGAAGCGCCGCGATGAGGTCGGCCGCACCGGGCCGCAAAAGAACCTCGTCGAACGCCGCGGCGGCCTCGACCGCCGGGAGTCCGTCGAGCAGTGCCGCGCGCTCGCGCAGGCTGGTGGCGTAGTCGATCTCGTTGTTCATCGCCCGCTCGGTGATCGCAGCCATCTCGTCGGCCACGCCGCGGCGCTGCCCGAGCAGGACGGTCATCTCCGAGTCCGAGAGCGTTCCATCGAAATCGAACGCGACGATCGTCATGCCGCGGGATTCGTCCGGGGGTGTTGAAAAGAAAGCGATCCCGCGTTTTTTCGCCGGGTCGCCGCCCGGCGGGGGTCCCGATCCGGCAGTTTTCGCCACACATGCCGACACAGGAAGCGTTAACCCGACCGGGCGAAACCCCCTTCGTATGAAGGTACTCGTAACCGATCCCATCGCGGACGCGGGCCTCGCCCGCCTGCGGGAGTCGGGCCACGAGGTCGAGACGGCCTACGACGTGGAGGGCGACGAACTGTTAGACGCGGTCGCCGACGCGAACGGACTCATCGTTCGGTCCGGCACCGAGGTGACCGAAGAGGTGTTAGACGTCGCCTCTGACCTGGTCATCGTCGGCCGCGCCGGCATCGGCGTCGACAACATCGACATCGACGCGGCGACCGAACACGGCGTCATCGTCGCGAACGCGCCGGAGGGCAACGTCCGCGCGGCGGCCGAACACACCGTCGCGATGGCGTTCGCCAGCGCGCGCTCTATCCCCCAGGCCCACGTCCGCCTCAAGGCCGGCGAGTGGGCGAAAGGCGACTACCTCGGGACGGAGGTAAACGGCAAGACGCTGGGCGTCGTCGGCCTCGGCCGCGTCGGCCAGGAAGTCGCGAAGAAACTCGACTCGCTTGGCATGGATCTCGTCGCGTTCGACCCCTACATCAGCGAGGAGCGCGCCTCGCAACTCGGCGCGGAACTGGTCGACCTCGACGACTGCCTGGCGCGCGCCGACTTCCTGACGGTCCACACGCCGCTGACCTCCGAGACGGAAGACATGATCAGCGACGACGAACTCGCCAAACTGGAGGGCGGCTATCTCGTCAACTGCGCCCGCGGGGGCGTCGTCGACGAGGACGCGCTCGCCGCGGCCGTCGAGGACGGCGTTCTCGCCGGGGCGGCGGTCGACGTGTTCGCCGACGAACCCGTCTCTCCGGACAACCCCCTGCTCGACGTGGAGAACGTTGTCGTCACGCCGCACCTCGGCGCGTCCACCGAGGCCGCACAGGAAAACGTCGCCGTCTCGACGGCAGAGCAGGTCGCCGCCGCGTTCGACGAGGAACCCGTCGTGAACGCCCTGAACGCGCCGTCTATCGACGAGAGCGCGTTCCCCCGCGTCGAACCGTACATCGACCTCGCCGAAACCGCCGGCAAGATCGCCGCTCAACTGTTCGACGGCCGGATCTCCACCGTCGAGGTCAGCTACGAGGGAGACATCGCCGAGGAAGACGTCGAACTCGTCACCGCGAGCGGGCTCAAAGGCGTGTTCCAACCCCTGGAGTGGCAGGTCAACGCCGTCAACGCCCCCCAGATCGCCGAGGAGCGCGGCATCGAGGTCACCGAGTCGAAAACCCGGCAGGCCGAGGACTTCCAGAGTCTCGTCACGGTCACGGTCACTGACGGCGAGGACGAAGTGAGCGTCGACGGGACGCTGTTTGCGGACGGCGACGCCCGTATCGTCCGCATCGACGGCTACCGCGTCGACGCTATCCCCGGCGGTCACATGATGGTCGCGCGAAACACGGACGAACCCGGCGTCATCGGACTCATCGGGAGCGTCATGGGCGACCACGACGTCAACATCGCCGGCATGTACAACGCCCGCGAAACAATCGGTGGAGAGGCTCTGACCGTGTACAACGTCGACAGCCCAGTTCCCGACGAGGCGGTCCGGACGCTTGAGGACGACGACCGGATCATCGGAATGCGCTACATCGCGCTGAACGGCGTCGAAGAGTAGAGCGGTAGCTCCCGTCTACGGTCTCGGCGTTGCCGGCTACTGTTTGGCTTTCTTCCCCGCGCCAATCAGGTTCGGCAACGTCCGCTTGGACTCTCTGGGAGTATCCGAAAGGAACGAAAAAGGAGCCGGTTTTTACCCGACTACGGACGCGTTCGTGGTGTTCTGGCTCGTGACGTTCACCGTCGCCGTGGTGGTCACTGGCTGACCACCGGACACGTAGACTTGGTCGGTGCCGAGGTCGAACTGCTGGTTACCGTTCGTGTCGTTGAACGCGGCCGCGACGAGCGTCTGGTTCTCTGTGAGCGACTGATCCAGCGTCACGCTGACGTTCTGCTGACTGCCGTTGACGAACGACGAATTTCCGAGTGGCGACGCCATTGTCGCGTTGTAGACCGCGACGAAGCCGCCCTGTGACAGGTTCGCCGAGTTGACCATGACTGACGTGCCGTTCGAGGTCTGGTTCACCATCGACAGGTTGGCCGAGGCGCTCTGGTTCGCCATCGAAGCGTTTCCGGTCGCGTTAGTGACGTTGACCATCGCCGTGGTAGCGACCAGTTGACCGCCGGAGACGTAGACCTCGTCGGTGCCGAGGTCGAACTGCTGATTGCCGTTCGTGTCGTTGAACGCGATCGCTGCGAGCGTCTGGTTCTGCGTCAGCGACTGATTCAGCGTTACGTTCACGTTCTGCTGACTGCCGTTGACGAACGACGAATTTCCGAGCGGCGATGCGAGCGTCGCGTTGTAAACCGTGACGAAACCGCCCTCCGGTAGAGTCGTCGAGTTGACCACGACAGAACTACCGTTTGAAGTCTGATTCGCCATCGATACGTTGGCGGTTCCATTGGTGGCGTTGGTAGCGTTGGTGGCGTTAGTGGCGTTAGTGGCGTTGGTAGCGTTAGTGGCGTTAGCGGCGGCGGCGGTTGCGTTGGTAGCGTTGGTAGCGTTGGTAGCGTTGGTGGCGTTGGTCGCGTTCTGTCCGGTGACGTTGACCATCGCTGTGGCGGTCACTGGCTGCTCATCGGACACGTAGATCCGGTCGGTACCGAGGTCGAACTGCTGGTTGCCGTTCGTGTCGTTGAACGCGACCGCGGCGAGCGTCTGGTTCTGCGTCAGCGACTGATCCAGCGTCACGCTGACGTTCTGCTGGCTGCCGTTGACGAACGACGAGTTACCGAGCGGTGACGCGAGGGTCGTGTTGTAGACCGCGACGAAGCCGCCCTGTGACAGGTTCGCCGAGTTGACCATGACTGACGTGCCGTTCGAGGTCTGGTTCACCATCGACAGGTTGGCCGAGGCGCTCTGGTTCGCCAGCATGGCGTTGCCGGTCGCGTTGGTGGCGTTAGTGGCGTTGGTGGCGTTCTGTCCGGTGATGTTGACCATCGCCGTGGCGGCGGCCAGTTGACCGCCGGAGACGTAGACCTCGTCGGTGCCGAGGTCGAACTGCTGATTACCGTTCGTGTCGTTGAATGCGAGTACGGCGAGCGTCTGGTTCTGGGTCAGCGGCTGGTCGAACGTCACGTTCACGATCTCTTGGCTGCCGTTGATGAACGACGAGTTACCGAGTGGCGACGCCATTGTCGTATTGTAGACTGTGACGAAACCACCCTCCGGCAGGTCCACCGAGCTAACTACGATTGACGAGCCGTTCGAGGCCTGGTCCGCGACTATTACGTTCGTTGCTGTGGTCTGGTTCACTGAATCTTCGGTGTCGTTATCGGCGATGTCCTCGTCATCGGCATCGTCAGTCTCGTTGTCCGCTTGGTCGTCGAGGGAACCGTCGGTTTCGTTGTCGGATTCGTTGTCAGGATCTTCCTGCAGGAAAACCCCGTCTCCAGCGTCTCCGGCAGACAACTCACTAGAGTCTTCGGCCGGTGTTGCGCTGGCGACGCCGATCCCCGTCATACCCAATACGACGAGACCGACGACGAACACTACAGTTATTGTACGGTGTGTCATGTATCGTCTGAACCTCCGCAAACACGGTCAAGAGGGCTGTTATTAAAGCGAAAACCTTGTTTCGAAACTTTCAGCGGTGTCCGCTGAAGTACCGTCTTACTTACGGCGCACTAGCGTACCCAACCGTCTGAGTAATTCTGATTAGTTCGCTTTCGAATACAGATTACCAGAGATACTGATTGACTTAGGGGGCAGAGTTAGTGCTACTCACGGGGTGCGAGATATTCCTGAACACAGGTGGCTAATTGCTGTTGAATATCAACGTAGTCGGTTCGAAGAAATCACATTCTCGACAACTTCTTGGCAGTTGACGTTCTGACAGTTAAGTGGCTCGTCGGTCGTCAGTGTGAGAGACACAAACAGTCGCTTAACGCAGTGCCGTCCGAATGTTCGTTCGTCTACTACTGGTCGAAGTAACGTCCTACCGAAGCGGCGGTGGGGTCCGCGGCCGGATGGAAAGCGTCTGTGGAGCCGGCTCAGCGCAGGCGGCTGAGTAACTCGCCGAACGCTCGGCCGGTCTCTTCTTGCTCTCCGTCCGACTCGCACCCTCGCTCGTCGAGGAGACGTTCGTACCGCTGTATCACCGACTGTCGTCGCCGCCGCTCGCGTTCGAGTTCCGCTTCGAGGTCGTTAATCTCGGCCCGTAAGTCGGCGATGCGGGCGGATTCGCCGTCGGCGTGGTCGACGGCGGCGCAGTCGCCGCTCGAGCGCGGGGGAGACTGTTCGGGAGGGGTGGACTGATTGGTCGCCATGCGCACATCTCTACGAGACGCTCTCCCAAAATAACCCGGCAGACGGGCGTCTGTCGCCCGTATGACGACGATCTAGTTGCCGAGGCGTTCGAGAACTGCGTCCGTGTCGTTCGGAACGGGTTCCGGGTCGCCGCCTGCCTCTGCCGCGGCGTCGGGGTCTTTCAGCAGGTGGCCGGTCGTGAGACAGACCACGTCTTCTTCGTCGCCGACGACGCCCCGGTCGCGGAGTTTCCGTAGCCCGGCGACGGAGGCGGCGGAGGCGGGTTCGACGCCGACACCCTCCGCGGCGAGCGAGCGCTGGGCGTCCGTGATCTCCTCGTCGGAAACGGCGACCGCAGTGCCGCCCGTCTCGCGGATGCCCGGCAGTGCCTTGGGCGCGTTGACGGGATTGCCGATGCGGATGGCCGTCGCGCGGGTTTCGACCTCGTCCCAGCGCTCGGTGTGGTCCCACCCGTTCTCGACGGCCTCGACCATCGGGGCCGCGCCCTCGGCTTGGACGCCGGTGAGCCTTGGTACCTCGTCGGCGTCGAGTTGGCCGCTCCGGACGAGTTCGCGGAAGCACTTGAAAAGCGCCGCAGTGTTGCCGGCGTTGCCGACCGGTAGCACGATGCGGTCGGGGTAGCGTCCCTCGTCAGCGTAGAACTCCTCTAAGATTTCGAGACCGATCGTCTTCTGACCCTCCAGGCGGAACGGGTTCAGCGAGTTCAGCAGGTACGCCTCGCCGCGCTCGGCGAGGTCCTGTACGATGTCGAGACAGGCGTCGAAGTTGCCGTCGACTTCGAGAATGCGGGCTCCGTGGAGACTCGCCTGGGCGACCTTGCCCGCGGCGACCTTGCCCGCGGGTAGGAGGACGAGGGTCTCAAGACCGGCGCGAGCGCCGTAGGCGGCCAGCGCGGCGCTGGTGTTCCCGGTCGAGGCGCAGGCGAGGCGGTCGACGCCGAGTTCCTCGGCGACGCGGACGCCGACGGTCATTCCACGGTCCTTGAAACTCCCCGTCGGGTTCATCCCCTCGTGCTTGACACGGAGGGTGTTGACGCCGACCGATTCCTCCAGCCGCGGGACGTAATGAAGGGGCGTGTTCCCTTCGGGCAGGGACACGCCCTCGTCGAACGGGAGCGCGGCGCTGTAGCGCCATACTCCTTCGCCCTCGAAGTCCTCGAACGTCGGCGGGTCGGCGTAGCGCGCCTCCAGGAGTCCGTCGCAGTCGTCGCAGCGGTACCGGACCGCGTCGAACGGCGCGAACGTCGCGCCGCATTCGATACACGCCAGCCAGACGCCGTCCTCGGCGTCTTCGGGGGCGGCGTCCTGCTCGGCAGCGAGCGTCATGGAGCTCATTACCGGCTTCAAGGATCCGGGCCGGGAAAAACTGCCCGCTCTGCGCGAAACTGGCCCCGCTCGCGACTCAGAGATACGGGAGCGGACTCGTCGGGCAGAACATCGGCGCTTCGTCCAGAAGGTGTCGGAGGACGCGGACGTGGCCGCTTCCGATGATCAGCAGCACGCGTTCGTCGCCCGCCTCTACCGCCCGCCACAGGTTGTGTGCGATGCGGATGTTCCGGTCGTACCAGGTCGAGAGTACCTGCGGCCCGCCGAAGTTCTCGCCCTCGCCGTAGCGCAGGTAGGTCCCGAACATACCGCGCTGGTTGACCGCCAAATTCTCTTCTCCGTTCAGATATCGGTGGTACTCGACGAGCGTCGACTCCCGGAGGCGCTCGTTCAGTTCGCGCTCGATAGTTTCGGGGTCCCGGAGCGAGAACGACGCCTTCGTCTCCGGTTCGAAGTCGCGTTCTTCGAGCGCTGTCAGCCCGTCGTTACCGAGCGAGGCCGGGGCGTCGACGGGATACACTCGGTCGTGACCTAACTGGTCGGCCAGCCGAAAGCCGACCTGCACGACTTCGCTCCGGCACTCGGTCGTTGGCTCGTTCCGCCGCGGGTGTGGCGCATCTATCTCCACTTCCTGGTCGTAGTCGTACTCGCCGGACCGGTAGGCGTGGAACAGGTCGTTCAGTTCGTCGGCCCGGTCGTACGGTCGCTCGACGGTGACTCGCTCCGGGTTCCAGCGGCCGAGTCGACCGGTCAGGTCCTGTAGCTCACCCTGCCGCTCCGGTGCGAGCACGTCGTCCGCGTCGACGTTCGCCGCGTCTAGCCCCGGAGTGTCCATGTGATACGTCCCGAGTAGCATAACCCGAACCTGGCCTTTCTCGTAGCGCGGCCATCCCGCCGGCGGTTCAGTCTCCCCCGATTCGCTGATCTCGACCATCGTGCGGCATCCTCACACGTCAGGGTTAAAAACGCTTCGAGGTTGGTGAAAAGAATCCAACTGGACTGCGATGTACCTCAATCGTCCCCGAACTCGTCGATGACGCCGTGGACGATCTCGGCCCAGTCGTCGAGCGCGGCATGGAGCATCGACTTGGCCTCGGGGAGCGGTTTCGCGGTGTACTGGTAGACGTATCCGCCGGGGTCGAGCAAGCGACGCTCCCGGTCGACGAGTCCCTTCTCCATTAGCGTGGTCAGCGAGCGGTTGACGTTGCTCCGGTCGCGGTCCAGTTCCGTCGCGAGTTCCTCGACGGTGCTTCCGGGGTGGTCGAGCAGTGTCAGATACGTCCGTGTCTCGTGGGCCTGGATGCCGAACACACAGGTCATCACCTCGGAGAACGATGGATCCGCCGTCTCCATTAGCTCCCCCATCTCCCCGGCCGGTTCGGAATCCGCCATGGGCAGACGTTCGAGCGGTGAGGGGTTAAAAGCGATGACTCATCCTACCGGACGGAGGCCTGTGACGACTTTCGACTCACTGGAGTGTCGACTATCGTCTCGCAGTTCCATCCGACAGTATCAGTCTATGGTTTTGATGTACCCCTGGTTCTTGATGCACTTGCGCATCTCAGCTTCCGCTTCGTGTTTGTGCAACGTCGTGGGCGTGTCGCAGTAGTACACCGTGCCGTCGTGACGTAACGTCACCTCGTACTCCGAGCCGAGCACCTCCGTTTCGATGATGACGCGACCGCCGTCGTTCAGCACATCGAGGATCACGTCGGCGTCGAGTTCGCCGGCGGTGGCACGCAGTGGGTCGTTCATCTCGGGTATGTCGAGTTTCGACCCGGCGCTATTGAGTGTTTTCGGCTCCGGCCGAGTTAGACGTTACCATGGATAAGAGCTACGCACCTGTGCGTCCGTGACGCCGCGCCGAGATAGCTCTATACGGACGACAATGCGAACAATTACCATGGCACAGGAGACTTCCACCGACCGTCGAACTGACACCAGAACACGG
Organism: Halostella pelagica; assembly: GCA_005954745.1. GTDB lineage: Archaea > Halobacteriota > Halobacteria > Halobacteriales > Natronoarchaeaceae > Halostella > Halostella pelagica. The sequence goes on along the minus strand of CP040678.1, from coordinate 2,956,112 downwards.
CTCGAAACGTGGCAGGCGGGCGTCCTCGGCGGTATCGCCGGGGGGTTCGTGATGGGTATCATGCTGACGATGCAGATGACGCCGGTCATCGAAAACGCCATTCCCGCACTGTGGGGGCTCTCCGGCGGACTCGCAGGGTGGGTGATACACATGTCGAACTCTGCCGTCCTCGGCGTCGTCTTCGCCGCTATCGCTAGCGCCGGCGCTTTCCGCGAGTACGCCGACAGCCCCGGGACGAGTGCCGCCCTCGGAATCGCGTATGGCGTCGTCCTGTGGGTCGTCCTCGCCGCAATCGTGATGCCGATCTGGCTGGACGCTGTCAGCTTCGGTATGGCTCCGGCCGTTCCCAACTTCAATCCGATGAGCCTCGTCGGTCACGTCGCGTACGGCGTAGTTCTGGGGGTTGTGTACCCGCTGCTACGCTGACGGAGTGCCGTACCCGATGCGTTTTTCTTCTGTGCGGATACGACACATTAGCGAGATACTCATTTAAACTACACGACACATCCTCCCGTATGTCGAAGACGGACCGGACGATGCCGAAACCGGAGCGCAACAACTCCTACGTACTATACGGTGCTATTACCGGCGTTATCGCCGGTCTCGTGTTCGGATTGTTGATACAGTTCCGACTCGAACGGATGACCGCGATCGGTGCGATGTACACGCTGGGCGAACCGAGTCTCTCCGCTGGATGGGTCGCACACGTCTTTCACAGTGCGCTCTTCGGCGGTCTGTTCGGACTGGTCATCGACCGCGAACCGCTCCGGTCGTGGGGTCGTAATCCGCTGACGAACGCCGGGCAGGGTCTCGCCTTCGGAGTCCTTCTCTGGGGGATAAACATCGTCTTCCTCTGGCCGCTGTGGCTGAACAGCGTCGGCGTCCCCAACGCGCCGGAACTCCCGTTTCTGGGCGTCATGCCGCTTTTGGGTCACGTCATCTACGGCGGTCTGACGGGGCTACTGTTCACCCTGACGACCGGCGACCGCAGAGAGCATACCTCTCTGTTTCGGGGTAGTGGTTAACCACCGCTGTGACCTATCCGGGAGCGTAATGGTCGGATCATCTCCAAAGACGTCTCTCGTCGTCGGATGTTTGACGTTCGGCGTCGCAGTTTTATCGTTCGTGATCGAAGATACGCTCGGATCGTGGCCGACTCCGTTCGGCCAGGGGAGCCCTGTGCTGTTCGCTATCCTCGGAATCGCTCTCGTGAGCCCCTACATGATCTCACGCGTCAGCGGAACTGAAGAGTGAGCGGCGGTATCCGCACTCTGTCTCGCGAGTCCGTTCGCGACCGCGACCGTCCGGCAGTCAGTTCTCCAGCAACCAGGCGAGCAGGCCTTTCTGGGCGTGCATCCGGTTTTCCGCCTGTTGCCACACGACCGAACGGTCGCTCTCGATGACGGCGTCGGTGATCTCCTCGCCGCGGTGAGCGGGCAGACAGTGCATCACTGACGCGTCGGGCGCAGCGTGGTCCAGCAGGTCTGCACGGACCTGGAACCCCTCGAAATCGTTCATTCGGACGTCGCGTTCGTCCTCCTGTCCCATGCTGATCCACACGTCCGTGTAGATGATGTCGGCGTCCTCGACGGCTGCGACCGGGTCGTGCGTGACTGTCGGGTCGCCGCCGAGTTCACGGGCTCGTTCGACTACGCCGTCGTCGATGCCGTAGCCCGGGGGTGTGGCGACGGTGAGGTCGACGTCTGCCAGCGCGCACCCGATAGCGAACGACTGGGCGACGTTGTTCCCGTCGCCGACCCAGGTGGCCGAGACGTCGTCGAACCCGTCTTTCGTCTCCCGGATCGTCAGCAGGTCGGCGAGCGTCTGGCAGGGGTGGGCGTCGTCGGTGAGGCCGTTGATGACGGGAACGTCAGAGTACTCGGCGAGTACCTCGGCGTTGGCGTGTTTGAACACGCGGGCCATCAGCACGTCGACGTACCGTGACAGCGCTCGCGACGTGTCCTTGAGCGGTTCGCCGCGGCCGAGTTGGATGTCGTTCTCGCCGAGGAAGACGGCGTGGCCGCCCAGCTGTGTCATCCCCGTCTCGAACGAGACGCGAGTCCGAGTCGAGGGTTTCTGGAACAGCATGCCGAGCGTCCGCTCTTGCAGGTCCCGGTGGGATTCACCGGCGTTCAGCAGCTCTTTGTACTCCGCCCCCCTGTCGAGGACGGACTCCAGTTCGTCGGGCGTCAGATCGTCGACGTCGAGGTAATGTCTGGTCATGCTTGCAGGCGGTTCGCGACGCGTTCGAGCACGGCGATCGAGCGCTCGAACTCGCCGAGGTCGAGATGTTCGTTCGGTGCGTGGTCAAGGTCGGAGTCGCCGGGTCCATACGTCGCCATCGGACAGTCCCAGGCTTGCGCGTAGAGGTTCATGTCGCTCGTCCCGGTTTTCCGCAGGAGGCGGGGGTCGCCCTCCTCGCCTCGGATCGCGGCTCGAAACGCCCGTGCGACCTCGTTCCGGGGGTTCTCCATCACCGGCGGAGTGGGCTCCTCCCACGTGACCGTGCCCGTCTCTAGCTCGCCGTCCCGCGGGCCTTGTCCGCTCGACGTGTTCGAGCGACCGTATAGCTCGCTCTCCGCGATCTCTCTGATACCCTCCGCGGTCCTGTTCGGCGGGATCCGCAACTGAACGTCCATCGTCGCCTCGACCGAGAGGCCGTCCGCGGTGAACCCGCCCTCGACGCTGACCGGCTTCGTCGTCACCTGCTCGAAGACGGGTATTTCGGCGGTTTCACCGTCATCAGAACTCTTCGAGTTCTGATTGGCTCGCGAATCTTTCGATTCGCGATCGCCTTCATCTCGTTGCGCCTCGGGCGCAACGCTACTCTCGTTCGGGTCGAACGCGTCTTCGACGCGGGACCACCAGCGGATCGCGTCCTGAATGGCGTTCGGTTCGGGTCGGGAGGTGTGGCCGGACTCGCTGGTCGCGAGATACGTGCCGGCGAGAAAGCCACGGTAGCCAAGCGTGATCCCGTCCCAGCCGCTGGGTTCGCCGTTGACGACGGCCTCGGGGGCGTCGCGCTCGGCGATCAGGTGACGCGCTCCCCGGGAGTCGGTCTCCTCGCCGACGACGCCGACGAACGAGACGCCGGCACGCACCGCCGCGGCGGCCATCGCCGCGAGCGGGCCGGTCGCGTCGACGGAGCCGCGGCCCCACAACTGGTCCTCGTCGTCCACTTCGACCGGGATCTCTCCGGGCACGGTGTCGATGTGCGAGGTCAGCAACGCCGCGTCGTCGGCGGGGGCGCGGACGTTACCCACCTCGTCGATCCACACCTCGCGGTCGTGGGCCTCGAAGAAGTCGGCGAGACGCTGGGCCGCCGCCGCCTCCTCGCCTGTGGGTGAGGGGATCGACACGAGGTCGACGAGCAGTTCGCGGGCCTCGTCGTCCGAGACGGTCGCGGTCGCGCTCATTCCACGACCTCCGCCAGCGCATCGACCACGTGGTCGACCTCCGCTTCGCCGATGGTCAGTGGCGGGAGCAGGCGCACGACGGTCCGACCCGCCGGCAGCGCAAGCACGTCGTGGTTCAGCGCGAGTTCCTTCAGCGCGCGGTTCGCACCGCGGCCGACCTCGACGCCGACCATCAGGCCCTCGCTGCGGATCTCGCGGACCTCGTCGCCGACGGCCGCGTCGAGTTCGGCGTGGAGGTACTCGCCCATCGCCGCGGCGTGTTCCGGGATCCCCTCGTCGACGATAGTCGAGACGGTGGTCCCCGCGGCGGCCGAGATAACCGGCCCGCCGGAGAACGTCGAGGCGTGCGAGCCGTAGTTCTCGGCGATCCAGTCGCGACACAGCGTCGCACCGACCGGGAAGCCGTTGGCGAGGCCCTTTGCGCTGGTGATCATGTCGGGGGTGACGCCCGCGCGCTGGGCGCTCCACAGCGCGCCAGTCCGTCCCATCCCCGTCTGGACCTCGTCGAAGATGAGCGCCGCGCCAGCGTCTTCCGTGATGTCGCGCGCGGCCCGCAGGTACTCGGTCGAGGCGGGGTTGATCCCGCCCTCGCCCTGGACGGGTTCGACGATGAATCCGGCGGTGTCCTCGTCGACGGCGTCGTCGAGCGCCTCCGCGTCGTCGTACGGGACGAACTCAACGTCGCCGATCAGCGGTTCGTACGGGTCCTTGTATTTGTTCTTCCAGGTGGTCGCCAGCGACCCCATCGTGCGGCCGTGAAAACCCTGCATCGTGGCGACGAGTTTCGAATCGCCCGTCGCCGCCCGCGCGAACTTCAGCGCCGCCTCGTTGGCCTCCGTGCCGGAGTTACTGAGCCACACCTTGTCGATGGGGTCCGGCGCGGTCTCGGCCAGCGTCTCGTACGCCGCCGTCCGCGCGGCGTTGGGGTACGACGCCTGCACGAACGTCAGCTTCTCGAACTGCTCCGTGACGGCCTCGGTGACCGCCGGGTGGCCGTGACCGAGGGGGACGCAGGCGTACGACGCGCCCATGTCGAGATACTCGGTGCCGTCGTCGCCGTAGACGTACGCGCCGTCGCCGCGTTCGATCCCGATCGGTTTCTCGGAGAAGACGAACCCTGTCATGCGTCCCCCTCCTCGTCCGCGTCGCCGTCGTCAGCCAGCGCACCTGGCGTGATCGTCGTGCCCTGCCCGTCGAGCGCGCCGACGATGGGGTCGTTGAGGTTCGCGTCGGCGACGGTGACCGAGGCCGCGCCGCCCTCTAACGCCTCGGTCGCCGCCATTACCTTCTTCGTCATGAACCCCTCGGCCGCGTCCTCGACGCGCTCGAACGCCGCGGGCGTCGTGGCCTCGTCGATGACCGTCGACTCGTCGTCGGGGTCCTCGTAGATGCCCGCGACGTCGGTCAGGACGACCAGGTCCGCCTGAAGCGCGCCGGCGACGGCCGCGGCGGCGCGGTCCGCGTCGGCGTTGACTGGCGTGCCCTCTTTCGACAGCATCGGGACGGTGACGACCGGCGTGTAGCCGCTCGCCAGGAGCGTCTCCAGCAGGTCGGCGTTCACGTCTTCGATCGTGCCGGAGTGGTCCCCGCGTTTGATCTTCTTCGTGCCGTCCTCGACGACCCGCACGGCGGACTTGCGCGGGCCGGTGAGCAGTTTCCCGTCGACGCCCGAGAGGCCGACGGCGTCGACCCCTTCGCTCTGGAGCGAGGCGACGAGGTCCGTGTTCAACTTCCCGGGCATCACCATCTCGAACACCTCCATCGTCCGCTCGTCGGTGAAGCGCCCGACGACGCCGCCGGGCGTCTCGACGTACTCGGGTTCCTCGCCGAGTTCTTCTAACGTCTCGTCCACTGCGGTCGACCCGCCGTGGACGACGACGACGTCCTCTCCGTTGGCCGTGAGGTGAGCGACGTCTGCCAGTGCGCCTTCCGGTTCGACGGCGCGAGCGCCGCCGATCTTGACTACTACCGTCATGTTGGTACGGAAACCTCCGTCGTATCTGTGGAAATCATGAAAACGAATCAGGGTGCGCCGACGGGGTGGAGTCCCTGGAACTCCAGGCCCGCCGTCTCCTCGAAGCCGAGCGCGACGTTGGCCGCGTGGACCGCCTGGCCCGCGGAGCCTTTCATCATGTTGTCGATGGCGGAAAACACCACGACGCGCTTGTTCGAGGGGTCCAGTTCGAAGCCGACCTCGCCGTAGTTCGTCCCGGCGACCGCCTTCGGTTCCGGATAGCGGTAGACGCCGGACCCGCCCGCGGCCATGCGCATGAACGGCTCGTCCTCGTAGGTCTCGCGGTACGCGCCCCAGAGGTCGCCCTTCGAGACGGGGCCGTCCGGGAACACGTGACAGGTCGCCGACGCGCCGCGGGTCATGTCCACGGCGTGGCAGGTAAACGACACCGACGTGCCGAGGAACTGCTCGATTTCGGCCTCGTGGCGGTGGCCCTTCGGCGCGTACGGGCGGACGACGCCCGAGCGTTCGGGGTGGCTGGACGCCTCGCCGCCGCCAGCGCCGCCCTCCGAGGAGCCGACTTTCACGTCGACGACGACCTGCTCCGACCCGGAGAGGACGCCGTGTTCGAACAGCGGGTAGAGGCCGAGGATCGTCGCCGTGGCGTTACAGCCGCCGGAGGCGATCAGGTCCGCGCCCGCGAGGTTCTCACGGTTGATCTCCGGTAGGGCGTACTCCGCCTCGTCGAGCAGTTCGGGCCTGCTGTGGCCGTCGTACCACTCGTCGTACTGCGCCTCGCTGTCGAGGCGGAAGTCCGCCGAGAGGTCGACGACGGTGTCAGCGACCTCGCGGAACGTGTCGACCTGTTCCATCGAGACGCCGTGGGGCGTCGCCGTAAAGAGCACGTCCACGCTCTCTAGGTCCTCCGGATCGGAGAAGCGCAGGTCGGTGCCGCGGAGGTTCGGGTGGACGGAGCCGACGCTCTTGCCGTCGTAGCTCCGACTCGTCGCCTGCTGGATTTCGAGGCCGGAGTGCGCGTCGATCAGCCGCAGTAGCTCGCCACCGGTGAAACCGCTGCCGCCGACGACCGACGCCGAGAGCGACTCGTCCGCCATCAGGCGGTCACCTCTTTCCCCTGTTCGGCCTCGACCTTGGCTTCGAGCCAGTCGACGACGGCCCCGGGAACGTCGATATCGGTCGTGTCGTTCAGCGCCTTGAACTCGACCGTGTGATTGACCTCGTGGACGGTGTAGCTGTCTCCGGTCTCCATGAGGTCGACGCCGAGCAGGCCACCGCCGACCGCGTCGCTCGCACGCTCGACGAGGTCTCTCGCCTCGTCGTCGAGTTCGAACTCGGCGGTTTCGGCCCCCTTGGCCGCATTCGTGAGCCAGTGGTCCGACGAGCGGACCATCGCGGCGACGGGCTCGCCGTCGGTCGCCAGCACGCGGATGTCGCGGCCGGGCTTCTCGACGAACTCCTGGACGTAGAACACCTTGTGCTCGTAGTGGCCGAGCGTCGCCTTGTGTTCGAGGATGGCCTCGGCGGCCGACTTGCCGTCTATCTTCGCCATCAGACGGCCCCATGAGCCGATGACCGGCTTCAGGACGCAGGGGTAGCCGAACTCCTCGATGGTCTGCATCGCGGCGTCTTTCGTGAATGCCACGTCGGTGTTCGGCGTGGGGATCCCCTCGCGGGTCAGCGCCAGGCTGTTTTTCACCTTGTCCGCACACACTTCCGCGGTGTCCGGCGTGTTGACCACGGGCACGTCGTACGCCTCGCAGAACCGCGTGACGTAGAGGCTCCTGCTGGTCGCCAGACAGCGGTCCAGCACGATGTCCAGGTCGTCGAACGCCTCCGGGGCGTCCTCGATGTTGAACTGCTGTTTCCGGACGTCTATCTTGGTGATGTCGTGGTCCCGGTCACGCAGCTCCGACAGCAGGAGCTTCTCGTCCTTGCGGATCCGGGAGTACAGCATTCCGACGTTCATTTGTGTTCCTCCGTAACTGCCGTGTTCGTATCCGCCGCCGTCAGGGTCGTACCGCGCGTTCGCGTTGCGGTGAGAGTCGTCTCGTCCGTCACCTTACTCCCCCCAGTCCTCCTCCAGCTCGGGGGCCTTCTGGAGGACTGGCGGGTTGGTGTCGGTCACTTCGAGCTCCGCACCGCAGGTCGTACAGTCGATGATCTCTCCGACTTCGAGGTCGTCGTGCAGGGCCACGTCCGCCCCACACTCAACGCATTCTGCCATTGTACCCTCTACTCGACGCCAGTACACCTTAAAACCTTCGAACTTACCAGATAAATTAAATAAGTATACTCTCCTCTAATCGCTTCAAAAATCCGCTCAAGCCGAAATCGCGTTCCGAGTATCAGTTTCGGAATGTGTTATCTGTCCCCTCGCGGGGACGGCGGCGACGGCGTCGCCGTCGCTCGCCCACGGGTTCCCGGTGGTGCACCCGTGGACGGCGGTAGTGGTCGCGGTCCGACGGATCGATCACGCATACTCGCTCACCTCCGTGCGGAGGGCGTCGTCGGCGTCGGCGAGCGCGGACCGCTCCGTCTCGACGGCCTCGGTGTCGGCGGTAAGCGTCGCCTCGGCGGCGTCGAGCGCGTCGGCCACCGCGGTCGCGGCGGGACCGCCGGTCGAGTCCCGACTCGCCACGCTCTCGGCGGGGTCCAGAGCGGCCTCCACGGCCGCGCGTTCGACGTACTCGTCGAGGGAATCGCCGAGCACCTCGCGGGCGGCGGCGTCGAGCGCGTCGTAATCAGCACCCGACTCTGCTGCGACGGCCACCATCTCGTGTGCGGTGCGGAACGGGAGGCCGTGCATCGCCAACAGGTCCGCGACGCCGGTCGCCGTCGAGAAGCCCTCGCCCGCGGCGTCCGCGAGCGCCGCCTCGTCCCAGTCGGCGGTGGCGACTGCACCGGCGGCCACGTCCACCGCCTCGACGACGGCGTCGACCGTCTCCCAGGCGTGCGGCGTCGCGCGCTGCAGGTCGCGGTTGTACGCGCGCGGCAGCCCCGAAAGCGTCGTCAGCAGGCCGTTCACCCCGCTCGCCGCGTCGCCCGCGGTCGCGCGGACGAGTTCCAGCGTGTCGGGGTTTTTCTTCTGGGGCATGATCGACGAGGTCGACGAGTAGTCGTCGCTCAGGTCGACATAGCCCTTGTTCGCGAAGACGATCAGGTCCTCGGCGAGGCCCGACAGCGTCGTCGCCAGGTTCGCGAGCGCGCTCGTCGTCTCCAGCAGGAAGTCGCGGGCGGAACTCGCGTCCATCGAGTTCTCGACGACCGACTCGAACCCGAGCAGTTCGGCGGTGCGTTCGCGGTCGATGTCGAACGGCGTGCCCGCGAACGCCGCCGCGCCGAGCGGCGACCGGTTCACCCGGTCGTAGGCGTCGAGTAAGCGCTCGGTGTCACGCGCGACCGCCGATTCGTACGACAGCAACCAGTGCGCGACGGTCGTGGGCTGGGCGGGCTGGAGGTGCGTGAAGCCGGGCATCACGGCGTTCGCGTGGGCCTCGGCCGCCGACAGCAGGGCCTCGCGGAATCCCAGCGTCGCCTCCGCGGCGTCCAGTGCGTCCTCGCGCAGGCGGTAGCGTATACAGGCCGCTACCTCGTCGTTGCGCGACCGGGCGGTGTGCATCTTACCGCCTTTCTCGCCGACGCGGTCGATGACCGCCGTCTCGATTGCGGCGTGGACGTCCTCGCCCTCGGGGAGTGCGCCGTGGCCGGCGTCCTCCACGTCGTCCAGCGCGGAGAGGATCTCGCCGGCCGTGTCGTCGTCGACGATCCCCTGTTCCGCGAGCATCACGACGTGTGCGCGGTCGACCGCGAGGTCGGCGTCGAAGATGCGCCGGTCGGCGTCGAGCGAGGAGAGGAACTCGCGGGCGGGGCCGCCGCTGAAGCGGTCCCGGCGGACGACGTCGCCTGAGTTCCCCTCGGTCATCTCACTCGTCCCCGTCGCCGCTCCCGTCCGTGGCGAGCGTCTTCTTGTCCTGCGCGTCGATGACCTTGTTCGCCAGGCGACCCTGGAAGCCGTGATACTTCGCGACGCCGGTGGCGTCCTTCTGGGTGATGTTCTGGCCCTCGACGGTTTCGGTGTTGAACGAGGCGGCGTCCTCGGAGTAGGCCGCGTACTCGCTCTCGCGACCGACCGGACGGGCGCTCCCGCCTTCCAGTTTGACCGTCACCGTGCCGGTGACGCGGGACTGCGTCTCGTCGATGAACCCTTCGAGCGCGCCGACGAGCGGCGCGTCGATCAGGCCCTGGTACGCCTTGTTCGACCACTGCTGGTCGACCTGCGTCTTGAAGTCGCGCTCTTCCTGGGTGAGCACGAGACCTTCGAGCGACTCGTGGGCGTTCAGCAGGACGGTCGCGGCGGGGTGCTCGTAGTTCTCGCGGACCTTGAGGCCGAGCATGCGGTCCTCCATCATGTCCGTGCGACCGACGCCGTACGCGCCCGCCAGATCGTTGAGGTACTCGATGAGTTCGACGGGGCCGTACTCCTCGCCGTCGACCGCGACGGGTTCGCCGTCCTCGAACTCTATCTCGACGAGGTCGGCCTCGCCGGCCTCTCCGGGCGCGTCGGTCCACTCGTAGATCTCTTCCGGCGGGACGTATCCCGGGTCCTCCAGTTTCGCGCCCTCGACCGAGCGGCTCCAGAGGTTCGTGTCGATGGACCAGTCGCCCTCGTTACCGCTCTCGACGGGGAGGCCGCGCTCCTCGGCGTACTCCATCTCCCACTCGCGGGTGAGTTCGAGTTCGCGGACGGGCGCGATGACGTCGAGTTCCGAGTCGCGCCAGACGGCCTCGAACCGCAGTTGGTCGTTGCCCTTTCCGGTACAGCCGTGGGCAACGGCGTCGCAGTCGTGTTCCTTCGCTGTCTCGAGGATCGCGTTCGCGATGACGGGGCGCGCCAGCGCGGTGCCGAGCGGGTAGCCCTGATAGGTCGCGTTCGCTTTCAGCGAGTCGAGACACAGCGTGGCGAACTCCTCTCGCGCGTCCACGACGTACTGTTCGACGCCGAGCGCGTCGGCGGTCTCCTCCGCTTCTTCGAACTCCTCGTCGGGCTGGCCGACGTCGACCGTGACGCCGACGACCTCGTCGTAGCCGTACTCCTCTTCGAGTAGTCCGACGCATACTGTCGTGTCCAATCCGCCTGAGAAGGCGAGTGCCACGCGTTCCATCTGTAGCCGAAGAGACCCGCTTGAGGGTATTAAATCCTTCCTTTTAGATAGTGAATAAAAAGCACAGACGCGTCCGTAGGCGGGCTAAAGAGTTCTCAAGGCTTCGTTCGAATCCGGTCGGAATGGAGAGTAATGATGGGCCTAGAAGAGGCCCGGTCGTCGCGGTCGCAGTCGCGGAGAGAAGGAGACGGACCCGGCGCTCACGGCGTCCGAGAGCGCGGAACGGCGGCGAGTCCAGTCCATCGTACCCGTCAGTAGTGGAACTGGGCTATTAAACCCTTCCGGCGAGGCAAAAGTTACGATTCGGCGGCCGAGTCGTCCTCGGAGGGTTCGCCGTCCGTGGACCCACTCCGAGTCACGTTCTCGATGGCTCCGGTGGTAGTCGTGGCGGCGGCGTCACCATTGCTGCCAGCCGCCTCAGCGTCGCCGTTTACGTCTACACTGCTTCCGCGGTCGCTGTCGTTTGCGGCACCGTCGGCGCGTTCCTCAGCGGTGTTTTCCGCGTCAACGACTCGTTGTTCGGAACTGTTCGTCGCATCCGTCACGTGGTCTCCGCCGGCCGTTTCAACGCTCCCGGTCACATTTATGGCTTCGGGGTCACTGTCGTTCGTCCCGTCAGCGTCGCGTCCGTTAGAACCGTTCGCGGCGTCGGTACTGCGGCTATCGGAGCCGTTCGTTGCGCTAAAACCGCGGTCGGCGGCTATCGGCTTGCCAGCGTTCTCGCCGGCGATAGAGCGCGCCATATCGGCCGCCTCGCCGCCGCTCAGGTCCTTGGCTCGGGTACGGAGCGACTGAACCGCGTCTCCGCCGTTCTGATCGAGTACGCCGATGGTGTCGTCAGTGCGGGCGTTCTCGCTCGCGTTCGCCATCCGCTCGACGGTCCGGGCCTCCGCGACGATCTGGGCCATCCGTGCGCGGTATTCGCCTTCGGTTATGGATCCGTTCGCCCGTGCTTTCCGGAGTTCGGAGCGACGTTCTTCGAGTTCTTCGAGGCGGGTCTCGATGTCGGTTATCCGCCCGGTGACGACTGCGGCACGGGCGGTATTGCTCCCAGCACCGCTGACGCGGAGCTGAAAGGTCCGCTCTTCCATCTCGCCGTCGATTTCGGCGGCCTGAACGCCGACGACGCCGGCGAGTCGTTCGCCGGGTGCGACCGAATCGTTCGATTCGTTGCTCTGAACCGGTGTGCCAGCGCTTCCACCGGCCGTGGCGGCGGCCGGAGCTACCACCAGAGCGAGGACAAGGAGGGCGAGTGCAACCAGGGTCTTGCGACGCATCGTATCACTACTGTACCGCTCTACTCTCATATAAACGATAGGCTCTCAATCCCGATCAACGACGATTAATTCGAATTCACGCGGTTTCGATCCCGGTTACGTCGTGCGGTTCTGCCGAAGGTGCGGATGCGAATCGCGTGACCGCCCTGCCCGGTCATATTTCGTCGGTTTCGTCGGGGAGCGAGAGAACGTTCTCCCGGCCGAGGCGGAAGCTCTCTATTTTCCCCTCGTCTCGCAGGTCGCCGACCACCTGGCTGGTTTTGGCCTCCGTCCAGTCGAGCGCCGTGACCACCTCCTGCTGTTTCATCCGTCCGTCGCGCTGTTCGAGCAGCCGCAGGACGCGCTCTTCGTTGCTCAGCAGTTCCGGCGGCGGACCGTCGTCGTCCGCATCGCCGCTGGCCTGACCGGCCGTCGCGCCAGCCTCCTCGGTCGACCTGTTGCTCGTCTCTGCCGCCCCGGCCGCACCGCTTCCGCGACTCCGTGCCCAATACGCCAGACCCGCTATCGCGGCGACACCGACGACGACGAGCGCCGCGAGCAGCGGGTCGGTCCCGTTTCCGGAACCGGCGGACCCGTCCCCGTCGCCACTGCCGCCTTCGCCGCCGTTCGCGGGCGCGAGAACCAGGCTCGGTTCGTCGGAAGTGAAGTCGGTCTGGGTCCCGCGCCAGCCGACCGAGGTGTCGCCGCTGTTGTCGGTATCCGGCGAGATGGACTCGACCTCGTAGCCGTCGGGCCACTCGACAGTCAGACGGGTTTCGCTGCTCAGGAAGAACCCGCGGATCGCGTCGCCGACCAGGATCCGGTCGCCGTCGACGGCGGCGAAGTTCTCCCAGTCGAACGTGTACGTTATCACGCCGTACTCCTGCGGGATCGAGCGCGTCTCGGTGCCGATTCTCACGTCGCGTACCGCCATTTCGCGACCGGTTTCGTTTTCGGCCGACCGGACGGTGCGCGTTATCCGGTCGCGAAAGCGCGCGGTGTAGTTGTCGGGGTTCGCCTCCACGTCCCGTTGCAGGTCCTCGAACGCCTGCGTCGTGTTATCGTCGTCGAGGCGCGTCCAGTACTGCATCTCCCACGTCGCCGTCCCGTTCTCGTCGACCGAAACGAGCAGGCGTATCTCATCGGTTTCGACCTCCTGGGCGGCGGCAACCTCCGGGTCCGGGTTGGCTGACTGGTGCTCGGAGCCAGCGCCGCCCGCGACAGTCCCGACGGCACCCGATGCGGAACCGGCGGCTCCGGCGCTGGAAGCGAGGGAAACCGTGATCAGCAGGGCAACGAAACTGACCGCGAGTGCCCCTCGTGTCCTCTCTCGCATTCTGCCGAACGGTGGCTCCTAGGGGTGAAAGGTCTTACCACCGAGTCGTGTCCCCGCAGAAGCCACAGGATATTTATGCGCGTGCTCTGATTTAATCAAATATGTTCGACAACCGTGGTGACCTCGGGGTGGAGACGCTTCTGAAGGTGGTGCTCGTTCTAGTGGCGCTGCTGCTCGTTATGGAAATTCTGGGGCTCATCGTCGACGGTGTCATGTCTCTCCTCGGTCCCCTCCGCCCGCTGGTCAGTCTGGTCATCCTGGCGCTGATCGTGCTCTGGTTGCTCGACCGACTCTAACGCGGCACTGGTGTCGAGACCGACCGCCATCCTCTTGCCACGCCGCCCCCTAGCACCGCCGTGTTCAGCATCAACGCCCCGGTCCCCGGGCGAGTTGCCCGGATCGCGTCCGACCTGCATCCCTCCCTCGTCGGGTTCGACCGCATCCGGGAACACCACTCACTGCTGGTGAAACGCTTCGGCGACCCTGACCACGTCGCTTCCCTACAGCACGAGGCCCGGCGCGCGATGGGCGACGCCCCCGCGTTCGAGGTGGCAGTGACCGGTGTGGACTACTTCTCAGATCCCCCGGAGGGATCGGCTCCGGTCGTGTATCTGACCGTCGAGAGCCCCGGTCTCCGCCAGATCCACGACCGTCTCGTCGAGCGATTCGGCGCAGTCGACATGCTCGAAGGCGACGACTACACCCCGCACGTGACGCTTGCCCGCGACGGCAGCGAGGCGGACGCTCGACGCCTCGCGGAACGCGAGATAGAGCCCGTGACATGGACCGTCTCCGAACTACAGTTCTGGGACGGAACGTACGGTGAGTCCGTGAGTACGGTCAGTCTTCCGTAGCGACCTTTTTTCGCTTCCGGCCGCTCGCACGCGACGCGTCGGAGCGTCGCGCTCTCGCGCTGGCCACCAACCGATCACGGAGACGGCGGCCCGCCCTCGTACGCGTCCTGCCCCTGATAGAAGTTCAGCATCGCGAATTTTAGTTTCTCGGCGGTGACGTCGACCATCTCCTCGCGCTCCCCCTTCGGGAACGTTCCGTGGACGCTGTACTTGCCCATTTCCCCCTCCGCAGCGGCGGTGTAGCGCTTGTCGAGCAACACGCGGACGCCGAAGTCATCGGGCGAGCGGATGACTCGGCCGATGGCCTGACGCGTCTTTCGGATGGTCGGAATCTCGACGGCGTACTCCCAGCCCGCGTTCTCGCCGCGGTCGGCGAATGCCGCGCCGTAGGCGTCCTGGACTGCCTTCGCGCGGTCGTCGAGGCGCGGGTAGGGGACACCGACGACCGCGACGGTCCGTGCGTCGTCCCCGTCGAAGCTCACGCCCTCGGCGAGCGTCCCCCACAGCGAGGTCAGCAAAACGGCGTCGTCGCTGTCGGTGAACCGCTTCCTGAGGTCCTCTACGGAGTCGCCCGGCCGGTCCCGGAGCACCGTCGCGTCCACGTCGAGTAACTCCTCGTACCGCTCGGCCTCGGCGTAACTCGGAAAGAAGGCGAGCGTGTTGCCCGGCGTAAAGCGGACCGCGTCGGACAGCGTGCTCGCGATGGTGGCTTGCGTCTCGGGGTCGTCCCGCTCGCTGGCGAACAGCGCGGGCGTCCCGGCGGCGAACGTCCGGCGGTTCTCCTCGGGGAACTGGAGGCCGTAGGCCAGGCTCACGGGGCTCTCCAGCCCCAGCACGTCCTCGCTCACGTCGAACGGGCGAAGCGTGGCGCTCATCAGGACGCTCGCGTACACCTCGTCGAACAACTGCCCCGTCACCTCCCGCGGGATGCAGGTGTACAGTTCCGCGCGACCGTACACCTCCTCCGTCCCCGAGTCGCGGCGGACCGAGACCACGGGGAACTGGCCGAGTTCGGTCCCCTCGTCGATCCACGAGGAGACGAACGAGGCCGCCTGTAGCGTCTGGCACTCAGTGCGCGTGGTCGTCTCGCCGCGCTTGTATGCCTCCTCGTACTCCTCGTCGAGTTCGAGGCCGAGGTTCGCGGCGGCCTCCAGGTCCGAGTCGATGCCCGGGCCGGTGTACTGCTGGAGGAACGCCCGCGTGAGATCGTCGCGCCCCTCGTCGTTGGCGACGGGGACGTCTTCCCAGTCCTCACCGACGCGCTCCCGCGCTCGCGGGCCCTGCCCGCTCGCGTTGCCCGAGGCGCTTCGCCCCTCGCTGCCGAAGCCGAACGAGTCCTCGTACGTCTCGACGAGCGCGTCCCGGAACGCCCGGATGACGTTTTCCGCGCCCGGCGCTCGTGCGTCGTCGCAGTCGTCGAGTTCGTCGAGCGCCTGATCGAGGGTGTTCTCCGTGAGCGTGCGCGTCGCGTGGTCGCGCGCGGCCCCTTCGATATTGTGCGCCTCGTCGAAGACGGTGATCACGTCCTCCGGGTCACGGTCCAGCCACCGGAAGAACTGCTCGCGGATGGCCGGGTCGAGCAGGTGGTGGTAGTTACAGACGACCAGATCGACGCCCTCGATGCCGTCCTTGAGGAGTTCGTAGCCGCAGAGCGTCCGATCGTGGGCGTACTCGTAGATCTCCTCGGGGGTGCGCACGTCCTCGAACAGCCACCCGTAGAACTCGTCGTCGTCCCGCGTGAGGTTGTTGTAGTAGTGCTCGCAGGTGTTTTGCTCCTCTAGGTCCTCGACCTCTGCCTCGACGCTTTCGAGTTCGTCCATCACCGCGGAGCGCGCCTCGGTCGCGCGTTCGTCGCCCTCCTGGCTCTCTTCGAGTAGTTCCTCCTGGCGGCGCTCCAGTTGCTCTATGTCGCGTTCGGCGTCGACGAGTTCGTAGGTGTTGTCCCGGAGCACCTGACACTCCTCGAAGCCGACGTCGATGTGACACATCGACGATTTCCCCTTGAACACGACGGCCTGAATGGGCTCTTGACGGGTGATCTGGCGCGCCTCGGTAACGAACTGACGCATCTGCTGGTGGACGTTCGTCGTGATGACGACCGTCTTGTCCTCCTCGCGGGCGTACTCCAGCGCCGGGACGAGCGCCGACAGCGTCTTGCCGGTGCCACAGGCCCCCTCGAAGAGGACGTCCTGCTGGCGCGATAGCCCGTTGTAGATGCGGTCCATCGCCTCCTGCTGTGCGCCGTACGGCTCGTCGTACGGGAAGAACCGCATGTACCCGTTCGTCTCTGGCACATCCGTTCTTTCGCTCGGCCCGACAAAAAGTCTCGGCCACCACGGTGAAAGTGGACTGTCGGGGTCCCCGTTTCATAGGGGCTGTTGTAAGTCGTTTCGTGGGGACGTTCCGGGATGAGGCGGCATGGGCGCGTCGTTCGCTCGTCCGCTCGTTTCGGCGTCGGCCGGAGCTCTGCTTCCGAGAGAAGGATAACCTCCCGCCTCAACTGACCCGAGTGACGGAGTAGCCGGCGTCGCGGATAGCTTCGACGATGCGGTCCGTCTGGTCCGTCCCGCTCGTCTCGATACGGAACTGCAGGTACGCGTTGCCGACGTCGAGTTCCTCGACCGACCGCTCGTGGTTCACCTCGTAGATGTTCGCGCCGCAGTCGGCGATGATCTCCGAAACGCGGTTCATCTCGCCCGGCTGGTCGACGATGTGAACCCGCAGTCGAACGACCTGCCCGCGGTGGGTGAGTCCGTGTGTAAGCACCGTCCGCAGGTCAGTCATGCTCAGGTTGCCGCCGGACAGGACCGGGACGACGACCTCGTCGCTGACGTCGAGTCGGTCGCTTCGCATCGCCGCGACCGAGGTCGCGCCCGCGCCCTCTACCATCTGTTTGGTTCGTTCCAGCATGAACAGGACGCTCTCGGCGATCTCGGTGTCCGAAACCGTGATGACCTCGTCCACGTACTCCTCTATCAGCCCGTGAGTGAGTTCTGAGATCCCGCCGGTCGCGATCCCGTCGGCGATCGTCTGCACCGAATCTATCGTGTGCGGTTCCCCTTTCTCTAGACTCCGGGGGACGGTTGCAGCGTCCTCTGCCTGCACGCCGACGACCCGGGTATCGGGCGAGGTCTCGGCGAGCGCCGCTGCGACGCCGCCGATGAGTCCGCCGCCGCCGATCGGGACGATCACCGTGTCCGCGTCGGGGACCTGCGAGGCGACTTCGAGCCCTAACGTTCCCTGTCCGGCGGTGATCTCCGGATCGTCGTACGCGTGGACGAAAACGCTGTCGTCGTCGACGATCGATTTCGCGTGTGCCATCGCCTCGCGGAAGTTGTGCCCGTGCAGTTCCACGTCCGCGCCGTAGCCCGCCGTCGCGTCGATTTTCGTCTGCGGCGCGTTCTTCGGCATGACGATAGTCGATTCGAGCCCGGTCTTCGAGGCGGCGAGCGCGACCCCTTGCGCGTGGTTTCCCGCGCTCGCCGCGACCGCTCTGGTCGCGTCGTTCGACGAGGATTTGACTTGCTGTAACTTGTTGTACGCCCCTCGGGTCTTGAACGACCCCGTCCGCTGCAGGTGTTCCATCTTGAGTCGGACCGTCGCTCCGGTCTCCGCTTCGAGCGATCGGCTCGTCTCGATCGGCGTTTCCCGAACGACCGCCTCGTCGTCGAATCTATCGCGCGCTTCCCGTATGTCGGACACTGAAATGGTCATGGTTCCGTTGGGTCTGTGTATTCATCGCACCGCGCCGGCGAAACTTTGCTTATATGTGCGACTCTATCGCACGTATTATATCCGTCGGTGTCTCTGTTCGGTTACGTTCGTTCGATAGTTTCCGGCGCTGTTCCCGCTCGAACGGGCGTTTCGCGCGTCAGTTCCTTCGAACGCGTCCCCGGGCAGAACAGGCGTGTCCCTACGCGGACGCCGTCGTCTCCGGTTCGATGTACACCTTCTTCACACCCGGATTGTGCGCGATGAGTTCGTCCTCCAGTTGGGTTATCCGCGTGTCTATCTCCCCGGTGTCCAGCGATCCGTCGAAGGCGACGTCTGCGGTGACGAGGATCTGATTGGTGCCGAAATACACCGTCCGGAAGTCGACGATATCTTTGACGTCCCGGCCGTTTTCGACGATCTCGCGGAGTTCGCGCTCTTCTTCTTTCGGTACGCTCTCGCCCAGCAGCAGGCGCTTGTTCTCCCAGGCCAGCGCGAGGGCGAAGCCCATCAGCATTATCCCGATGATCAGCGCGCTCGCGGCGTCGTAGATGTGGTTTCCGGTCGCCCGCGTCAGGTAGATGCCGAACAGCGCGATACCGGCCCCGGCGAGGGCGATGAAGTCCTCGGTCAGCGCCGTCAGCGTCGTCACGTCGCTCGTCTTCCGGAACGCCTCGCGGAAACTGTTCCAGCCGTGCTGTTCCATCTGCTTCGTGATCGCCTCGTACGCCTTCTTGAACGCGTACGACTCGAAGAGGATAGCCCCCACCAACACGGCGTAGTTGACGTAGATGGGGTCGAACGTGACACCGAGCAGACTGGTCGGTTCGCTGGCGCGGTGAACGCCGTGCTGGAGCGCGTTGTAACCGTGGGTGGCGCTCTCCCATCCGGCGATCCCGAACAGCAACACGCTGACGAGGAAACTGTAGAAGAACTGTGCCTTCCCGTATCCGAACGGATGAGTTCTGGTCGCCTCGCGGCCGCCGTAGCGGATCCCGACGAGCAGAAACACCTGGTTCCCGGTGTCGGAGATGGAGTGGTACGTTTCTGAGAGCATCGACGGGCTGCCCGTCAGCAGGTAGCCGACGAACTTCAGCACCGCGATAGCGCCATTGGCGATAAGCGCGGCGATGACGACCGATTTGCTACTTGCCATTGTACACACCCGCGTTCGCGGCTATGAAAGAAGTACGGGATCAGCTGTCAGATTCGCACCGCCACGCTCCGTCCTCGTGGACGACGCCAGGCACCGAGAGCAGGCGGGGTCGAACGCAACCCCACCAGGATTCGGGGTCGTCGTATCCCGCCGAATGGGACGGGTAGACGTTCTCCGTGATCTCGTCGGAGACCGCCGGCCCGCCCTCGCGCAGGTGTTCGACGACGGCGCGGACGGCGTCGCGCCGCCAGTCCCGCATCATTCTGCTGGCTCCGGGAACGGTCATTCTGGCGAGCGCTCTGTCGATGTCGTCGTCCGCTTCGGCGATCCCCTCCGTCTCCCGGTCGCGAAGCGTCGCCGCCGGCAGATACCAGAGCGTCGTCGGGTCGTCGTCTCCGAGTTCCTTCCGGCGAAGGTCGCCCGCCGCTTCGAGTGAAGTGAGCGCATCGGTGACGGCGTCCCGAGGTGCCCCGACTGCGGTGGCCACGTCCGCCGCCGTTCGTGGGGCGGCGTCCACGAACGCGTCGCGGACTGACTCCGGGGTGACGTCGCTCCTCTCTGCACTGTCGGCCCCGGACGCACCGCCGACGCCTCCCGCTTCGGACGCGCCGGCGTCGTCGCTCGCCTCCTCGCTCATGCTCGCCCGTAGGAAGGGGTCCCTGAAGGGTGTTGCCCTGCCGAAAGAGTGGTGACCCGGGAGTGTGAACGGGATTCCATGATCGTCGTCTGCTCGGACACGCACAGCCCGACGGGACACGAACTGTCGGAGCACATGCTAAAAGCCGTCCGCGAGGCCGATCTGGTCGTCCACGCCGGCGATTTCACCACGACTGCCGCGCTGTCGGCGTTCCGGGCCGAGAGCGACCGACTGTTCGCGGTTCACGGCAACGCTGACGACGCAGAGGTCCGTGAACACCTCCCGTCGGCCCGGACATTCGACGTGGGCGGCGTGACGACGGCACTGACCCATCGTCAGCACGGCGGGGCGACCGCGCTGGCGATGTTCGGTCGCTCGCGGGGCGCGTCGCTCGTCGTTTCAGGTCACACCCACCGTCCGTCCGTTACGCACGCCGACGACGTGACGCTGTTGAACCCAGGAAGTCACGCTGACCCGCGCGGCGCGCGTCCGGGGTACGCGGAACTCGTCCCAGAGGACAACGTCGTCCGCGGTCGGCTGCTGGACCCGGGCGGCACGGTCGTCGACCGTTTCGAGGTCAGAAGGGGCGGGGACGCGGGCGACAGCTGATCGCTGTCCGCGGCTCGACGCTACTGATCCGTCTCTCGACTGGAGTCGACTGAATAGGTCTCGGACAATGACGGTGCCGCCACACCCCACTGACGACAGTGAACGGCAGGCGACTGGAGGGCCGAAGCAGGCTGGTGGAGGGCTGGAGGGCTCGGACTTCGGGTAGGGGTGCCAGGGAGGCAATCCCGGATACCGCATCTACACCTTCGGATGGACACCCAATATACGCAACGTAAACTCAAATCCCTGTTTTACCTATCCGCGGATAAAAGAGTTCGAGGCGGCCCGCGTCATCGGTCGACGTAGCGGAAGAAGACCCACACTGTCACGAGGATCGTTCCCACGACGAACAGCAAGAGTCCAGGCGGCAGACCGGCGTTCGTCCCCAGGTCGACCGCGGAGGACGCGCTGTCGTTCGCGGCTTCGACCGTCTCGTTGGCGACAGTGGTGGTCAGGTCCGCATCGGTCACCGAGTCCTGGACGGATTCTGCATCGGTCGTTTTCGGAGTCGTCGAATCGGTCGTGGTTTGAACCGTTTCCGTCGTTTCGTTCCCCCCGTTGCTGTTGATCGAGACGTCGTTTTCGGTCGTGAACTCCACGGAAGTCTCGCTGTCTCCGCCTTCGACCGTGTAGGTGTCCTCACTGCCGTTTAGACCGCCACCAGTGTCGTCTGCATCGCCGGCGACAGCCCCACCGCCCTGGTCGCTTTCGCCACCGCCGCTCGTCGGCGGTGCAACGGCTGTCTCTCCGACGATGCTGTGGAGTGCGAGGCTCGCGGCCCCAACGATACCGACGCCCCCGAGCAGTCTGGACAGAGCCGTCTTCAGCGTCGATGTCTCCTCTTCCTGTCCGGCGAACAGGACAAGCGGCTGGTCCGCCGGAGCGTACACTTTCATCTCGCGACCCTTCTCGGAGTAGATCGTATCCGCGACCTCGATGACCTCCGCGTCTTCGAGGTTGCCGAGGTGATACTGGGTGTTCTGGAGCGAGGTGTCGACAGCGTCAGACAGCTCCGACGGGGTCGCGGGCTCCTCGTGGAGGGCGGCGAGCAGTTCCCGGGCCGTCGTCGAGGAGAGCGCGGCGAGGACGTCGTCCGCCGCGTCGCTGTCGACGCCGACGACCCTGGGTTCGGAGTCCTCGGCCGGCGTCGCGTCCGAGGTGGAGGGCAGGAGGTCGGCCATATACCCCTGATCCCTGTCGGTCGGCATGAACTTTCTCCCTCGGCAGCGGGGATCTCTCAGTTAATCGGCGGCGAAACGTATTTGCGCCCCCCGCGAGTAGGCCGCGACATGGCTTCGGTCGACCCCTTCATCGTCCTCATCGTCGGCGCGTTGCTGACGCTCATCTTCTTTCTCTATCTGATGGTCCGTCGAACCCTCCACGGCTTTCAGGAAGGGATGGAAGACGGCCGACAGTAAGCGCGGCGCGGGCCCGGTCGCTTTCCGCTCGACTACGCGAGCGCCGCCTCGACCCGCGCTATCGTCTCCTCGATGTCCTCACCGTCGACGTTCCGGTGCGTGCAAAAGCGCGCGACAGTCTCGCCGAACTCGGAACCCAGCACGTCCTCCGTCTCGCAGGCCCCGCAGAACTCCTCGGCGGTCATCTCCGCGTCCGACGTGTCGACCAGAACGATGTTCGTCTCGGGCGGCTGGACTGAGAGCCCGTCGAGCGCGTCCAGTCCTTCCGCGAGTCGGCGGGCGTTCTCGTGGTCGTCGGCCAGGCGGTCGACGCTTTCCAGAGCTTCGATCCCGGGGGCCGCAACGATACCCGCCTGCCGCATTCCCCCGCCGAACAGCTTGCGGTTCCGGCGCGCGCGCTCGATGAACTCCTCGCTCCCCGCCAGCATCGACCCGACCGGCGCGCCGAGTCCCTTCGAGAGACAGAACATGACGGAGTCGACAGAGTCGACGATCCGGGACGCCGGTACGTCGAGCGCGACGGCCGCGTTGAACAGTCGCGCGCCGTCGAGATGAACGGGAACGTCTAAACTGTGGGCGGCCTCGGCCGCGGCGTCGATGGTCTCGGGATCGATAGCGATGCCGCCCTTGCTGTTGTGGGTGTTCTCCAGCGTGAGCAGTCCCGTCCCCGGCCGGTGAAGGTCTTCCTCGACGAAGCCATCGCGGATCTGCTCGGGCGTCGGAACGCCCCTGTCGCCTCCGTCTATCGTGCGAACCTGGAGGGACGATAGCTGTGCGAGGCCGCCGACCTCCCACTTGTACACGTGGCTCTCGCGCTCGACGAGGACCTCTTCGCCGCGGTCGGTGTGCGTGCGAGCGGCGATCTGGTTCCCCATCGTCCCCGTCGGGACGTACAGCGCGTCCGCCATTCCCGTTGCCTCGGCCGCGCGACGTTCGAGTTCGTTCACCGTCGGGTCCTCGCCGTACACGTCGTCGCCGACCGCCGCGTTCGCCGCGGCCTCCCGCATCGATTCGCCGGGTTTCGTCACCGTATCGCTGCGAAGATCTATCACGGCGCGAGATTGGAGGCCGGTGGGGAAATACGTCGTGGTCGGCAGCGAACGGACCGCACGAGTTCGCTTTGCTCTTCGAAGCGTTGCCGATACTACGCCGAAGCAGTCCCCGAACCGGTAGGATGGCCGATGTTCTGGTTCGTCTCCACGATCCGCGAGAAACTGAACGTGTGGCGCTCGTCCGGTTCGGAAACCAAACGGTTTTGGACACACCGCTACCAGACGGTGGTATGGATCCACGGATCCGCGAACACGCTTCGCTCATCGTTCATCAGGCGCTCGAACTCGACGAGGGAGACGACGTGGTGATCAAGGCACCGCCCGTCGCCGAAGACCTCGTCGTCGCGCTCCACGAGGTTATCGGCGATGTCGGGGCGAACCCGCTCGCCCAGTACACCAACCGTGACGGCCGCGCCCTCCGCGCGTATCTCCGCTCTCACGACGGCGATTTCGAGACGCCCGACCACGAACAGGCGATGGTCGAGGCGGCCGACGCGCACGTTCACATCCGCGCCAACGAGAACGTTACCGAGAAAAGCGACGTCGATCCCGAACAGAACGCCGCCTACGAGCAGGCCCAGCGGCCCATCCTCAACGAGCGTCTGACCGACAACTGGACTCTCACGCAGTACCCCGCGCCAGCCAACGCCCAGCTCGCCGAGATGAGCACCGAGGCCTACCAGAACTTCGTCTGGGACGCGGTCAACAAGGACTGGGACGAACAGCACGAGTTCCAAGAGCAGATGGTCGAGATCCTAGACGATGCCGACGAGGTCCGCATCGTCAGCGGCGAGACGACCGATATCTCGATGAGCATCGCCGGTAACCACACGATCAACGACACCTGCACCAACAACGTCCCCGGCGGCGAAGTGTTCACCGCGCCCGTCCCCGACACCGTCGAGGGCGAGGTAGTGTTCGACAAGCCGCTCTACCATCAGGGCCGCGAAGTGCTCGACGCCTACCTCAAATTCGAGGGCGGGCAAGTCGTCGACCACTCGGCGAGCAAGAACGAGGACACTCTCAGGGAAGTACTCGACACTGACGAGGGAGCGCGCCGCCTCGGCGAACTCGGCATCGGAATGAACCGCGACATCGACCAGTTCACCTACAACATGCTGTTCGACGAGAAGATGGGCGACACCGTTCACATGGCTGTCGGCCGCGCCTACGAGGCCAACGTCGGCGAGGAAAACGTTCAGAACCAAAGCGCCGTTCACGTCGACATGATCGTCGACATGAGCGAAGACTCCTACATCGAAGTCGACGGGGAAGTAGTTCAGCGAAACGGAACGTTCCGGTTCGAAGACGGGTTCGACGGTTGAGTTAGCCGCTTTTTGATTCGGTTTCGACTGAGGCGGTCAGATTTTCTTTCCGGATTCGTACAGGATAATCGTTCCCTTCTGCTGTGATATATGGTATCATACATCGAATACCTTAAGTATATGGGCTGATTGTTCATGAAGTATGACGAAGGTTGCATGTCCGGATTGTGGTCAAAACATCGCCATGCACGAAATCGAAGCCCGGACCGTCACCCAGACATCCGGATTCGCCACGAACTACCGCTGTCCGTTCTGCCGTGCTGATTTCGACGATATCAACGATAACATGGTGTAGAGCGGTCGCTGTGGGGTTTTTTCTGCCGCATCATCCGAGCGTAGTCATCGGCGTAAATCAGTCCGTGGGAAGCGCCTTCGCAACCACTCAAAAGTTGGTTTTTTGAAACTATAGGTTAATATACCTAGTTAATCCAACTATACCCGGCAATAAGTTGGGAAATATTTATGAGTAAAGTTGTATACAAATAGGATGCAATGTCAAACCATAACAGACGATCGTTCCTCAAAGCGACAGGGAGTGTGGTCGGCGGTGCGGCGCTCGTAAGCGGACCGGCTACTGCCGGTGGGGGTGGGAAGACGAACGAGCGATTCCTCGTCGATCTTCGCGAGGTCTCACGCAGTGAGGTACCGAGCGACGTAGAGATCATTCACGACATCTCGCAGATCGACATCCTCGCGGCGCGGGGTGATCCGGAGGCAGTGCCGGGAGCATCGTCGACAACGCCGGATGTCGCCGTGTATCAGGACGACAGCGGACCGGCCGTGGAACAGGCCGGGCCGCGGGCGAACAGCCACAACCACGACGGTGCAGCGTCGAACGCCGAACTCCAGTGGGACAAGCGCGTTCAGGACGTCGAAAACCTGACCGATCAGCCCGATAACGGACAAACGGTCCACGACACGACGAAAGGCGAGGGGACGCGCATCGCGGTCGTCGACTCCGGCGTCTACGACGCACACCCCGACCTCGAAGGCGTGGTCAACGCGGAGCTATCCGAGAACTTCACCACGGACCCCTACGACTTCCGGCCGAACGGGGCGGGCGACCACGGAACTCACGTGGCCGGCACTATCGCGGCGACGAACGACAACGACGGGCCAGACGGCGGCGTACTCGGTACCGCGCCCGAGACCGAAATCGTCGCCCACCGCGTGTTCTCCGGCGTAGAGGGAGCGACGGGCGACTCGCTCGCCGCGCTCGCCGCCGCCGCGGACAAGGGCTGTGACGCCGCGAACTTCAGCGTCGGCTACCCGCTCCCGTACGTCGACCCGGAACAGTTCCCGTGGCTGCTCGACATCAAGGCGTCGTACGAACGCGTCGCCGCGTACGCCCGCGAGAAGGGGATGGTCTTCGTGAACTCCGCCGGAAACGACAGCCTAGATATGAGTCCGGACGACGTTCTCAGCCTCCCGACGGAGGCCGAAGGCGTCTTCGGCGTCTCCGCGACCGGACCCATCGGCTGCGGTTGGGGTGACAAACACTCCGACAACGAGGAGAAGTGGCTCACCGGGGACCGCCTCGAAGAGCCGACCACTCAGCCGGCGTTCTACACGAACTACGGCGACGCCGTGGACGTCAGCGCGGCAGGCGGCAACGCGGACCTCGACGCGATAGGGAGCGTCGACGGTGCGTACAACGACCTCGTCTACTCGACGACCGTAACGACCCACTACGAGGACGGG
Organism: Halostella pelagica; assembly: GCA_005954745.1. Lineage (GTDB taxonomy): Archaea > Halobacteriota > Halobacteria > Halobacteriales > Natronoarchaeaceae > Halostella > Halostella pelagica. Next base: position 2,930,504 of record CP040678.1, on the reverse strand, counting down.
CCGGACGACGACGACGAAGGGAGCAAACCCAGCGAAATCGTCGATACCGAACCGTCGTACGGGTGGAAAGCCGGCACGTCGATGGCCGCACCGCAGGTCACCGGGGCAGTCGCGCTCGTACGGTCGCTCCGCCCGGACGCGAGCGTCGACGAAATCGAGTCGCTCATCCAGGAGACCGCACGCATGCCGGAGGAAGGCGAAACATACCACGGCGCGGGCCATCTCGACCTCCGCCGACTCGTCAAACGCGCCCGGTAACGGCGACCTTTCGCCGCTTTCGCAAACGCGCTTTTCTGTTGTGCGCTGGTCCGAGGCGAGTCCGTCCGACGCGAAGATGGACCCGGTCGCTACGCTCGGAGATAACGGGCACGATGGGATTCGAACCCACGACCGTCGGATGTCTTCCCCCGACACTGTCGTCTCGGGGATAGAAGTCCGACGCTCTATCCAGACTGAGCTACGTGCCCTCGGATACGTCTCCGGCACAGCGTTCAAAGTATGTTGTGTTTCGCGTCGATACCGCGCTTCAAAGCTCTTAAGCGCGCCACAGGAGTATCACGGTACAATGAGAGTTATCGGGACCGTCGGCCTGCCCGGAAGCGGCAAGAACGAGGCCGCGACCGTCGCCGAAGAGCTAAACGTCCCCGTCGTCACGATGGGTGATGTCATCCGTCAGGAGTGTCGGGACCGCGGACTCGACCCCGCCACGCACCACGGCGCGGTCGCGAAAGCGTTACGCGAGGAAAATGGGCCAGACGCCATCGTCGAACGGTCGCTGCCGGTCGTCGAGGAGGCTCTGAACGACAGCGACACCGTGGTCGTCGACGGGATCCGGTCGGGCGTCGAGGTCGACCGCTTCGAGGAGGCGTTCGGGGACGACTTCACGCTTGTAAGCATCGAGGCCCCGTTCGACGTTCGCGCCGAGCGTATCGAGGAGCGCGGCCGCGACAAGAGCGCGGACGAGGGCGGCGAGAGCCTCAAAGCGCGCGACGAGCGCGAACTCGGCTTCGGCATGGGCGAGGCGATGGAGCGCGCGGACGTGCTCATCGAGAACACGGACTCGCTGGCGTCGTTCCACCGGAAGGTACGGTCCCTCCTCACCGACGGTGCCGAAGCGACGCGGGGGGAAGCATGAGCACGGTGTACAGCGTCGACGTCCGTATCGTCGCGCCCGTCAACGACACTGAGGTCACCGACCGCGTCACGGACGCGGTGACGAACCTCTTTCCCGAGGCCGAGACCGAGTCCCGGCCCGGCGAGGTCGTCGGCACGGGGCATTCGATGGAGCACTTCTCCGAACTGCTTCACCGGCAGGAGATACTCGACACGGCGCGGCGGGAGTTTTTCGACACCTTGCAGGGCGACAGCTTCTCGTTCTCGCTGAAGAAACAGGCGGCGTTCCAGGGCGTCATCAACTTCTCTGTCGGTAGCCCGGACGAACTCGGCGACATCGAGGTACGAGTCACCGTCACCCAGCCAACTCCCGAGGAGTACGTCGACCACGTCGCCCCGCCGACGGAGGAAGGCGAGCCGATAACCGAGGAATTCGAGAAGTAGTTAGTTCTCTTTTCCGGTCACAGCGTAGTACGCCGAGCGAAGGGTCACGGGCGAGACGCCGCCCGCCTCGGCGGCCTCGGCCTGGGTCAGACTACCGTGACGTTCGCGGTCGGCGGCGTAGAGGCAGGCCGCCGCGACGCCGCCTGGATTGCGCCCGCCGACGACGCCGCGGTCGCGAGCATCGTCCGCGAACTCCCGTGCGCGGCGCTCGACAGCGCGCGAGCAGCCGAGTTCGCTGGCGAACCGCGGGAGGTACTCGTGGGGGTCGATCGGTCCAGTCGGTAGCCCTAAGTCGCGGTTCAGTGCGTCGTATGCGGCTTTGAGTTCGTCCTCGTCAGCGCGGGCGTCGGCCACTACCTCGGCGAGCGTACGCGAGACCGCCTCGACACGGCAGGTCGCGTACACCGCCGCGGCCGCAAACCCCTCGATAGAACGCCCCTGAAGTAGGTCCTCGGACTGGGCGGATTCGAATAGCGTGCACGCGCGGTCGCGGACGCTGTCGGGAAGCGAGAGCGCGCTGACCAGATGTCGGATCTCGGTGAATCCGTACACCTGGTTGCGGTCGGACTTCGACGGGATCCGCGCCCGATTGTGCTCCCGGCGCATCCGGGCGACCTGCCGGCGCTTCCGACCGGTCAGTCGCGTGCTCGACCCCGTCCCGTAGCCGATCTCGGTCGAGAGGCCGCGGTCGTGTCTGGACCGGGTCAGCGGCGCGCCCGTCCGCTTGCGGTTCGTCTCGTCGTCGCTGAACGACCGCCACTCCGGCCCGCGGTCGATCCGGTCGGCCGCGACTACCAGTCCGCACTCGTCACACACCGTCTCGTCGCCGCTCTCGTTCAACCGCCCGTCGCACTCCGGACAGCCTCGCGTCGAACCTGTGGTGCTCATTACAGTCGGAACTTCGTCCGGACGACTTATTTAAAGAACGACCATCGCGGGAACGAACACGGATATCGGCGAATTGAACGTACCGGTTACCGGTACGTTCTGGTGCGCCGGGCGGTAGATTCCGGAAGGTTGATCGGTGATTTTTAACAGCTGGAGCGAGCAGTTCGGCTATGGCGCTGTCGGATATCGCCGCCGGGATAGAGGTCACCGCCGAGCAGCGGGACCGCGGCGTGGCCACTGTCGACGACACCGGAGACACGTTGGCGGCGCAGTTGTCGGACTACGAGGCCGAACTCCCGTGTGATCCCGCCGCGGCGGCGGCCGTCGTCGAAGCGTACGCCGACGGGGCGAGCGTCGGGTCGGCGGGACGATCTGCTGGCATCGCGCCGATGACGGCGGCGAAGGCGCTCCACCGCCTCGGGGTACAGGGGGTGTCGCCGCTCACGCCGCGCCAGCGCGACGTGGTCCGGGACTGGATCGCCGCAGAGCTACCCCGCGCGGACGCGCTGACGCTCACTGGAGGGTCGGAGACGGAGTTCGCACTGGCCGCTTACATCGAAACCCACGACCCGATACCGGCGGCCGCTGACGCGGTCGTGGGCGTTCTCTCGGACAGCGGGTACGGCGACGATCCGCTCGACGAGACGATGAGTTCGGTCGACGACCTCCTGTAACGGTTCTCGTAGGCGTTCCGTGCCGCCGTCGCTTGCTCACAGCAGTTTTCCCCACAGCGATCACGGCGCGTTCGACAGTACTGGGCTCACAGTACGTCCGACAGCATCGACTCCTCGGGGAAATCGAGATGTAGCATCACCTCGAACAGTTCCTCGGCGATGTCGGCGACTGCGGGGCCGAACTCGTGGTCGGGATCCGCACACGCCGGGGCGTTCTCGGCGCGGACGACCTCGCTTTCGGGTACTGCGATGTCCGCCTCGCCGACCGGGTCGCGTCCGCGGTTCGAGACGACGAGGTCAGCGTCGGTACCGACGTCGGCCAGTCGTCCACGGAGGCGCTGCAGCGAATCGACGCCGCGGTGCGAGGCGGGGATCACGACGCCGACGTTGTTTACGTCGGTAACTGCGGCGACCGCCGGGTTGGTCGACACCGGCGGCGCGTCGACCAGCACGTGGTCGAACGTCTCGGCGGCGGCGTCGATTACGTCGCCGAACCGCTCGGCCGCGCCGGCGGTTTTCGCTCGGGCCAGGGCGGCGAACGCGGCACGGGCCGGACAGACGGCGACCCGACCGGATTGAGGCGTGTCTATCTCGACCAGCGCGTCGTCGAGCGCCGTGTCTTCGTCAGTTACGAGCGTCGTTACGTCCGGCTCGACCCGGTCGTCGACGTAGTGTGCGAGTCCCTGCGTAGCGAACGCCGCGTCGAACACCGCGACGTCGCGGTCGTCGCGGGAGAGCGTCGCGGCGACTTCGACTGAGAGTCGGGTCGACCCTGCGCCGCCAGTCGCGCCGACAAGTGCGGCCGTCTCGGTAGGCATGGGAATAATTCCCTCCGGTATCGTATAAAAAATACGTGGTGCAGTTCTGGCGTCGGGCAGGCGGCGCAGTCTCTCTTACTCCGCGCCGGCCGCGATATCATCGGCGATATCGTCGAGTTCGTCGTCGGAGAGGTCCGGTCTGGGACCGGCGACGGCGTGGATGGGTTTGCCGCCGTCGTCCTCGAACCGCGGGATGACGTGGCCGTGAACGTGCGGAACTTCCTGACCGGCCGCCTCGCCGTTGTTGAACGCGACGTTCGAGGCGTCGGCGTCGACGGCGTCCTCAACGACGGGCGTGAGAGCGTGGAGCACCCCGAAGACGGCCTCGGCTTCGTCGTCGGGCAGGTCGCCCAGCGTCTCGTAGTGGTTTTTCGGGATGACGAGCGTGTGGCCCGGAGCGAGCGGGTTCGCGTCGAGGAAGGCGACGATATCGTCGTCCTCGTAGACGGTTCGACTGGGGATGTCCCCGGAGACGATCTGACAGAAGATACAGTCGTTGGGCATGGGCGAACGATCACCCGCAGTGGCCATGAAAGTTTCCCGCCCGAGACCGTCGAACGGCCGCCGAAACCCCGTTGGACGGACAAACAGTACGCCGGATTCGCTGACATATCCCATAAATTTATCAGAATGTGTTATAACTGATATCTAATGAGAACTAGCGACGGGGCCTCCGACGATCGGGTTGACGACACTCTCGAGGAGTTTCAGGAGGTCATCGACGCGGACGATGGTACTGTGGCGGACGACTCCGTCGAAGACGACGACGAGAGCGGTCCAGCGGAGACGTTCGGCCTCAAGTTCGGCGTGCCGCTGGCGGTCGTCGCGGTCGGACTGCTGTTCATCGGGCCGTCGCCGATGTTCGAACTCTCGCTGGGCGGGGAGATGTTGTTCGACACCCTCCAGGACAGCGGGTACGGTCCGATACCCTACATCTCGGGGACCACGCTGCTCGTCGGACTGGCGACTGGCCTCGCGTACCCGATGTCTAACAAGGAGCGGTACGACGGATACAAATCGGAGATGGCGATCGGACTCGTACTCCCGACCGGCGCGCTGATGGCGCTACTCGTTCTCGTTGCGGTGTTCTGGCCGACAGTCCACTTCGCACTTGCCGGCGATCTCATCACCGCGACTATCTACCTCGTCATCGCGGCTGTCATCGTCGCCATCGCGACCGGCGCGTTCGTCGTCATCATCGCCGTGGGGCTTCTGGCGCTGTTGTACCTGATAATCCCATCGTTCGTGGGCGTCTACGCCGGTGCGCTGGTGGGAGAACTCGCCAGCACCTGATACTGCGTCACACAGCGTCGTCCAGCGCGTCGGCCGCGGCGTCGACGTACTCGTCAGGGTCGTAGCCGAGTCTGGCGATCCAGATGTCCTGATACGAGGGGTGCAAAAGCGGGAGGACAGTGACGCCGAGCGAGTCGCAGTGTATCGGATCGAGCACGCTGTCGACGAACCCGTCGAGGCCGCCGCCGTCGAACGCGAGCATCGTCTGGGTCGCGTGCTTGCCCGTCGCGAGAACGACCTCGGGGTCTACCTGTTCGATCTCCGCTTCGAGGTGGGTCCGACAGTTCGCTCGCTCGTCGGGCGTCGGTTCGCGATTGGCTCCGTCCTCGCCCGCCGGGAAGCACTTGACGGCGTTGGTGAAGTAACAGTCGTTCGCGTAGCCGATATCGGCGATCAGTTCGCGCACGCGCCGCCCGGAGTGGTGCGTCGTGTACGCTTTGCCCGTCCAGTTGCCGCCGCGCCACTCGTCGGCGTCCGGATCGCCCGCACCCGGTGCTTCGCCGACGACCAGCAGCGTCGCGTCGAGCGGTCCCGTCCCCCAAGAGATACGCTCGCGACTCTCAGCGAGCGCGGGACAGCGCGCACAGTTCGGTTCGAGAACGTTCCGGGAGTCGGGGAACTGCATCACTCCGTGAGCGGCATGACGATACCGAAAACGAGCGGACTGAACAGCGCGGTCAGGATCCCGAACAGTTCGAGGTCGAAAAGCAGCGTCGTTTCCCAGGAGGGGAGCGGTCCGAAGAAGGCGTTCCCGGCGGCCGACCCGATGCCGCCGATGAGAAACATGGCGACGCCGGCGAAGAATCCGAGTTTGGCGTAGCGGGGGTAGTCAGTTGTTCCGTATTGTCCCATGACTCTGTTGTCGCCGAAAACGAACAAAAGGATTGCGTCACGTCCGAGAGCGAAAAGCCCATAACGACCAGTAGTCTTCTGGGAGACATGCAAATACTCCTCGAACTGCTCGCGTACGTTTTCGGCGCGAGCGTCCTGACGGTTCTCGGCGTTCTGGCCGAGTACAGCGGTCTCCAGCATCTCACCGGCGGCGAACCCATCCTCGGCCTCTGGTTCGCCGGGTTCGGCCTCATCCTGCTGTACGGCGGGACGTACCTGCTGGGCTACGAGAAGGTGCTGAAAGAAGCCGTCGGCGCGTAAGACCGACCGCATACGACGACTCGAACGATGTCCGTTTGATTTCTCGCTGTATTCCATTTCTTGAAACGGCCACGCTTGCGTGGCGAGCGACAGTGAGCCATCGCCAGCGAACGGGGGAGGGCAGGCCCTCGGAGCGTGCACTGACGACCGTCAGCGCCGCGCAAACTAGCGGACCTGGCGGTCATTGAAAGGGCGCAGCGAGACTCGCCAGAGTCGAGCAAGGGCTTTCTGTGGAACCGGTTTGCCTTTATCAGTGGAGGCGCACGTCTGATCCATGAGCAGGTTCGCGGCGGTAGACGACCAGTACGACCCCGACGTGGTCGAGGACCGCGTCTTCGACTACTGGGACGAGGTCGACGCGTACGAGCAAACAACTGAGCACCGAGAGGGCGAGGAGCCGTTCTTCTTCGTCGACGGCCCGCCGTACACCTCCGGGGCGGCGCATATGGGAACGACCTGGAACAAGACCCTGAAAGACGCCTACATCCGCTACCTGCGGATGCAGGGGTACGACGTGACGGACCGGCCGGGCTACGACATGCACGGCCTCCCCATCGAGACGAAAGTCGAGGAGCGACTCGGCTTCGAGAACAAGAAAGACATCGAGGAGTTCGGCGAGGAGAACTTTATCCAGGAGTGCAAGGAGTACGCGAACGAGCAACTCGAAGGCCTCCAGAACGACTTCAAGTCCTTCGGCGTCTGGATGGACTGGGACGACCCGTACAAGACGGTAAACCCCGAGTACATGGAGGCCGCGTGGTGGGGGTTCAAGCAGGCCCACGAGCGTGGTCTCGTCGAGCAGGGCCAGCGCTCCATCTCGCAGTGCCCGCGCTGTGAAACCGCTATCGCCAACAACGAGGTCGAATACGACGACGTCGAGGACCCCTCCGTCTACGTGAAGTTCCCGCTGAAAGACCGCGACGGGTCGCTCGTCATCTGGACGACGACGCCGTGGACCATCCCCGCGAACACGTTCGTCGCGGTCGACGGCGACGTGACGTACCAGGGCGTCCGCGCCCAGAAGAGCGCGGACTCGTCCGCGAACCGGAGCGGCGAAGCCGCGGGGGACAGCGAGGAGGTCCTCTATCTGGCCGAGGACTGCGTCGAGGACGTGCTCCGTCAGGGCCGTTACGACGACTACGAGGTCGTCGAGGAGGTCACCGGCGAGGAGATGGTCGGCTGGGAGTACGACCACCCGCTCGCCGACGAGGTGCCCGACCACCCATCGGGCGAGGACGCGCTACAGGTGAACACCGCCGACTACGTCGAGGTCGACCGGACCGGCCTCGTCCACTCCGCGCCGGGCCACGGTGAGGAGGACTTCGAGCGCGGCCGCGAACTCGGCCTCGACATCTTCTGTCCGGTCGACGGCGACGGCGTGTACGACGGCAGCGGCGGCGACTACGCCGGCCAGTTCGTCAAAGACGCCGACGACGACATCATCGCCGACCTGCAGGAGAAGGGGCTGATGCTCGACGCCGGGACGACCCACCACAGCTACGGCCACTGCTGGCGCTGTGACACCGGCATCATCCAGATCGTCACCGACCAGTGGTTCATCACGATCACCGACATCAAGGACGAACTGCTTTCTAACATAGAGGACAGCGAGTGGCACCCGCAGTGGGCGCGGGACAACCGCTTCCGGGACTTCGTCGAGGACGCTCCCGACTGGAACGTCTCCCGTCAGCGCTACTGGGGGATCCCGATCCCGATCTGGACGCCCGAGGACTGGGACGGCAGCATGAGCGACGTGGTCGTCGTCGGCGACCGCGAGGAACTCGCCGAGCGCGTCGACCAGTCCGTCGACCCCGAGGACGTGGACCTCCACAAAGGTACCGTCGACGACCTCACCATCTCGGAGAACGGCACCACCTACACCCGCGTCGGCGACGTGTTCGACGTGTGGCTGGACTCCTCGGTGGCGACGTGGGGCACCCTCGACTACCCGTCGAACGAGGACGACTTCGAGGAACTGTGGCCCGCCGACCTTATCATGGAGGCCCACGACCAGACCCGCGGCTGGTTCTGGTCGCAACTCGGGATGGCCACCGCAGCGATGGGCGAGATCCCGTACAAGGAAGTGCTGATGCACGGGTACGCCAACATGCCCGACGGCCGCGGCATGTCCAAGTCCAAGGGCATCACCGTCGAACCGAACGAGGTCATCGAGGAGTACGGCGCGGACCCGATGCGGTTGTTCCTCCTGTCGGTCAACCCGCAGGGCGACGACATGCGCTTCTCGTGGGACGAGACCGAGAACATGCAGCGGGACCTCAACATCCTCTGGAACGTGTTCCGGTTCCCGCTACCGTACATGCGCCTCGACGGCTTCGACCCCGAGGAGACCACGCTCGATTCGGTTGGGGAGGACCTCCACCTCGTCGATGAGTGGGTGCTCGCTCGCCTCCAGTCGGTCGTCGCAGAGATGAGCGACCACTGGGAGGACTACCAGCAGGACAAGGCGCTCGACGCGCTCCTGGAGTTCGTCGTCGACGACGTCTCCCGGTTCTACATCCAGGTCGTCCGCGAACGGATGTGGGAAGAAGAGGACAGCGCCTCGAAGCAGGCGGCGTACGCCACCTTCTACGAGGTGCTGTCGACGGTGGTCAAACTGCTCGCGCCGTACGCGCCCTTTGCCGCCGAGGAGATATACGGCACGCTCACGGGCGACGACGGCCACGACACCGTTCACATGTCCGACTGGCCCGAGGTCGACGAGCGCTGGCACGACGAACAGTTAGAGACTGACGTCGGTCTCCTGCGCGCCGTCGAGGAAGCGGGGTCGAACGCCCGCCAGCAGGCCGAGCGAAAACTCCGCTGGCCCGTCCAGCGGATCGTCGTCGCGGCGGACGACGACCGCCTCGCCGAGGCCGTTTCCCGCCATCGCGACCTGCTCGCCGACCGTCTGAACGCTCGCGCGGTCGAACTCGTCCGTGCCGACGAGGAGTGGGACGAACTGGAGTACAGCGCCCGCGCCGATATGAGCGAACTCGGCCCTGCCTTCGGCGACCGCGCCGGCGAGGTGATGAACGCGCTCAACGAGGCCCGCATCGACGACCCCTCGTTAGACGCGCTCCAATCCGCCGTCAGCGACGTGCTGGAGGGCGAGCAACTCACCGCCGAGATGGTCGAGTTCGTCACCGAGACGCCGGACGGCGTCACCGGAACGGCGGTCGAGGACGACGGCGACGAGCGCGGCGTCGTCTACGTCGACACGGCGCTCACCGAGGACATCGAGAGCGAGGGCTACGCGCGCGAGGTTATCCGCCGGGTTCAGGAGATGCGCAAAGACCTCGAACTCGACATCGAGGAGCGCATCCGCCTCGACTTTGCCGTCGACGACGCCCGCGTCGCCGACCTGATCGAACGCCGCGAGGACCTCGTCCGAGAGGAGGTCCGCGCCGACGAACTCGGTCCCGTCGAGGACGGCCACCGCAAGGAATGGGACGTGGAAGGCGTAGAGATGGAGATAGCGATCGAGCCGCACGAGGCCGACCAGCAGGAGGCCTCGGAACGGGCGAGCGGCGACTGACGGGAGCCGCGAGCCGCTGGCGACCGCGGAAGCGTCGGATTAAACGGACGGCGGTGTCGCCGGGCTTTCACTGCGGTCGAGTAGTTCGCCGTGAGTCTCGGACGAGCGGGAAACGCTCGTCCACAAAGCCCTTGTTCTATCCGTTTTCGTATACGTACGTGTATCTGAGAGGCGTTGTCGTCTTCCTGTTGCTTGTTTCACTGCCGGCAACCGTCGCCACAGGGGGTGCGCCGTCAGCCCGTGCGGACGTGCCGGCCGCGGACGCGCCGCCCGCCGCGACGGCGGACGCTGCCCCGTCGTCCGCCGGGAACGTTCGGAGTCCAGCGAGTGCGAGTACCGCGTCGAACGCGTCGAATTCGCGGAACGCCTCGGCCGCCGATCCACTCGTTCGGACGCTCTCGCTCGCCCTCACGCCGGCGGACCCAGGGAGCATCGAAGCGAGGGTTCGGTTTCAAGTGCCCGACCGGGTGAGCGGCGTCACGGTCGCGATCCCGGACGAGGCCACGGTGACGTCGACCCGCGGATTCAGTCGGGCCGAGGGCAACGAGTACGAGTGGGACGGGAGGACATCTCGCCCCGCGGTCACCTTCGACCACCCGGCGAACGAGACGGGCGAGACACGGCGCGCGATAAACGTCACAGGGAGCGAGGGCGGTGACGGCGGGGGCAACCACGTGGACGGGTCGGGCCACTACGAGGGAGGCGAAGGGACACACACCGCCGACCGCTCGCGCGTGGCGACCCACACACACCTCGACGGAGACCTCGCCGACGCGGGATACGTGTTCGTCGACACCGGCGACTGGGCCGTGGTGCGGGTACCCCAACTGCGGACGGGCTGGAACTACCGCGGCGAGGACGTGACGCTCGACAGGCGAACTGTCGTCGACGGCGACGGCGCGACCGGCGGAGAAGTCGCCTTTCTCGGTCCGTCCGAGGAGCACGTCCGCGAGGTGGACGGTCAGCGGATCCGGCTGATCGTTCCCGAGGCGGCGTCGATGGCCGAGTCGCCAGGGGCCGTTCTCGACTCGCTCGACGACGCCAGCGGCCGCCTCCGCGTCGGCGCGCGCGACGAGGTGCCGTTTTTCGTCGCGGCTCCGACGACTACGAACTGGGCGGCCCGCGGCCTCCAGTTCGGCCCGGACGACGCCTGGGTGCTCGCGGACTCGCGACTCGCCTCGCCGGACAACGTCTGGATCCACGAGTACGTCCACACCCGGCAGGCGTACCAGACAACGGCGGAGACGCAGTGGCTGATCGAGGGCGGCGCAGAGTACTACGCCGCGCTCTACGCGTTCGAGCAGGGCCGCATCGATTTCCGGACGTTCCGCGACCACTTGCGTAACGGCGAACGGAGCCCGTACGCCGGCTCCGTGCTCGCGGACCCGACGACCTGGCAGCGAACCAACGCGAACTACGTGAAGGGGGCGCTCGCGGTCGGCGCGGTCGATTACCACGCTCGCGTTGCGAGCGACCGACGCCGGAACTTCGGCGTGGTGTTTCGCAGACTCAACGAGTACGAGCGGGTCACGTCCGGCGACTTCTACGACGCGGTGAATGCCTCCGGCGGCCCCGCGGTTCGAGAGCGGACTCGCGAGTTCGTCGAGACGGACACAGTGCCGACAGTCTGGAGCGCAGCGGATCACGCCGCGACGTTCGACTCTTCGCCGGCGATCCTCTCGGCGTCTATCGACTCGTTCCGGGTCGACGGCCCGTCGCGAAACCGGACCGTGACCGCGCCCCCGACGCTCGTCCCCGGCGAGCGCCTCACCGCGACCGTATCCGTCGAAAACGACGGCGGCCGGACGGGCGAGTTCGCCGTTGCGATGACCGTCGACGGGGAGCGCGTCGCCGCCAGACACGTCACGCTTGACCCGGGTGAGCGCGCGGCGGTCGTTCTGGCGACGGTGTTCGACCGACCTGGAACGTATCGTATCGAGGTCGAAGGTACCGAACGGACCGTCGAGGTCCGAGAGTCGGCGACGCCCGCTGTCACCGATATCCGGGTCGACCCTGCGTCACCCACGGCTGGCGAGTCAGTCCGACTGATCGCGACCGTGTCGAACGGTGCCGACCGCCCCGCCGACGGGGACGTTGCTTTCCGCGTCGACGGTCAACGGGTCGCGCTGCGTTCGGTCGCGCTCGATGTCGACGAGGAAGATACCGTGACGGCGAACGTCACTCTCCCGTCCGGAGAGGTGCGAGTGAGCGCCGGCGACGCGGAGCGAACGGTCGACGTCGCGGGGAAACGCACCGTCGACACACCCGGATTCGGCGCGATGCTCGCGGCGCTCGCGATACTCGCGACTGCGCTCTTACTCGGCCGTAGCGTCCGATAGAACGGCGTGCGGCCGTATACCTGGGCGCGGCCCGCCGTCACTCGACGATCGCCGAAGTGGCACTCACTCGCGGACGACGGTCAGGTCACAGCGGTCGTCGCCGTCGAGCAGGCACGCGTCTTCCTCGATGGTGACCGTCTCGTCGTACTCGCCGGCGATGCCGAGAACGATCCCTTTCGCAAGCGGACACATCTCGCGGTCAGATCGGTACGTGACCGTCACCGTCTCCTCGTCGACGCGTTCGGTGTCGACCGCCGGCGGATCCGTTTCGTCGTTGCCGGTCCGTATCTGTTCGTAGATCGTCTCCAGGTTGCTGAGAAGGTCGAGCGTCGTCCAGTCGTCCCGGACGTGGGCCTTGAACGTGTCGAGCAGCGCCGGTGCGAGATGCTCGCCGAAGGTGCGCTGGAGCGACGCCTCAGTTTGGTCCGTCCGGTCGGCGATGGTATCGAAGATGGCGTCTAACTCCTCGTCAGGATAATGCGACACCGGGAGGTAGAGCTTCGGTTCGATACCCGACTCGTCCATGATCACCTCCCAGGCGCCGTCAGTCATCCGGTCTTCGACGAACCCTTTCAGCGACTTGTGAATGATCCCGTGCATATCTCACTTCGCCCCCCACGCACGCGTACTGTCCACACACTTACCAATGCGGACCGGTTCTTAAAACCCCCGGCTGAGAGGTTCGTCCGGCTATAACTCGCCCGCGACAACCGGCGCGACGCTGACCGCGCTGGACGCGCGTTCGAGCGTGTCCGTCCCGTAGACCGCCTCGACGCCCGCCCGCGCGAGTTTCGTCGGTGCGTTTCGAGCAAGGAGCGGGTGTACGCAGGTGACGAACACCCGCGCCGCACCGCGTTCGTCCAGAATTCCGACGGCCTCGCTCATCGTCGACCCGGTGGCGATGATGTCGTCGGTGACGACCACGTCTCGCCCGTCGACCGCGGCGTCGCTGGGCGAAACCTCGACCTCGGACCCGGAGTGGCGCGTCTTCTCGAAGAAGTCCGTCTCGCCCGTCCCGTATGCGTCCCGCACCGTCGTCGCGATAGCGAGCGCGCCCTCGTCCGGCGAGAGAAAGAGCGGGTCCGTGAGGGCATCGGGAAGCGGGTCCGCGAGTCGCGCCGCGGCGTCGACGGCCGTCGCCTGCGGGTCGAAGAAGTCACACACTGCGTCCTCGTGCGGGTTGACGACCAGCGTTCGGTCCGTCCCGGCGCTGATGGCCCGTGCCATCGCCCGCGCCGAGACAGGCTCGCCGGGGTTGAACGCGTCGTCCTGACGTGCGTAGCCCATGTACGGGATGACGGTGACGACCTCCCGTGCCCCGGCCTCGCGCGCGGCGTCTTGCAACTGGAGCAGTTCGACGTGGGCGTCGCTGGTCGGCGTCGACGCGACGATCACCGCCCGGTCCGGTGAGACCTCGCCGATGCTGGCGAGCTGTTCGCCGTCCGGAAATCGTTCGAACTCGACCGGAGCGAGCGGTTCGTCTAACTCGTCGGCCAGTGCGGCCGCGAGCGACTGCGACGTGGACCCGCTGACTATCATGGTCGGGTATCCGCGAGCCTGCTTAAACCCGTTTTCGTTATGCGAGTGGCGTCAGGTCCCCGACCGTTACGGGACCGCGACGCCGCCGACCTCCGTCAGTCCGAGCGGCTGTGACCGCCAGCCGTCGCCGGCGTCCGCGAGGAAGGTCCCGTCGCCGGTCACGAAGTACACCGCCTCGTCACCGTAGCCGACGTCGGCTACCGCGCCGTCGGCAGGCACGGATATCGGAGTCCACTCGCCGTCGTGGTGGGCGTACCCCGTCTCCGCCGTCGCGGCGTGGGCGCGGTCCAGTTCGCCGGGGGGCGTGTCGCGGGCCGCGCCGACCAGCGCGCACTCGCCGCGGATCTGCTTCATCCATCCGGCACCGAGTTCGAACAGGCCTTCGCCCGTCCCGGCCAGCGGCGTGCCGGCGGCGGAGACGTCGCGGGCGTCGTCGAGGCCCGAGTGGGCGAGTTGGGCGTCTGCGAGACGGTAGACGCCGTCCTCCGCGGCGATCAGGTCGCCGTCGACGGCGCGGACGGGGCTGCCGACGGTCCCGACGGTCGTCCACTCGTCCGTTTCGGTGGCGCGCGCGACGGACCAGTCCGGCGCGACCGCGACCAGCGCGTCGCCGTCGAACCCCACCGCGACGGCGGGTCCGAAGCCGACCGGATCGTAGCTCTCCTCGTCCTTGACGAGTACGTCTCCGGGGGTGGCGACGGCGAGTTGGCCGTCCGTCGCGGCAACGTCGAGCGCGGTACACTCGTGGTCGATGCCGTACTGTCCGACCCGGTCGGCGGAGACGGACACGCTGGCGACCCCCTGGCCGGCGGCGACGTAGGCCGTCGTCTGCCCGGTCTTGTCGCCGTACACCCGCTTCTCGTCGATGCTGACCATGTGGGTGGCGTGGCGTGCCACCACGGAAAGCGTTCCGGCGTTCTTCGGAACCACTTTGGGAACGCATACAGATAGATACAGGTAATGGAAGTGTTCGGGTCGAGCGGAACGCGGGGCGTGGTCAACGAGTCGCTGGGGCCCGAGTTCCTCCTTCGGGTCGCCAAAGCGGCGGGGACGGTTTGGAACGCTGACAGGGTCGCTATCGCTCGGGACACGCGGAAGACGGGCCGGATGCTCGCAGACGCCGCCGCCAGCGGCCTGGCGAGTGTCGGCACTGACGTCGACCGTCTCGGTATCGTCCCGACGCCGGGACTGCAGGCGTACGCGGAGCGGGAGGGCGTTCCGGCGCTGATGATCACGGCCTCGCACAACCCGCCAGAGTTCAACGGCATGAAACTGATCGGTCCCGACGGCGTCGAGCTATCGGTCGCCGACCTCGAACGCGTCGAGGAACATCTCCTCGCCGAGCGCTTCGAGACGGTGTCGTGGGACCGGACCGGCCGAGCGCGGTCCGTCGACGGCGCTCAGCGCGAGTACATCGACCAGCTCCACGCCGCCGTCGACGGCGACCTGATCGCCGACGCCGACCTGACCGTCGCCCTCGACCCGGGCCACGGTGCAGGTGCACTCACCAGCCCGGAGTTCTTCCGCGAACTGGGCTGTCGCGTCGTCACGGTCAACTCGCAGCCGGACGGGCACTTTCCGGGACGCGACCCCGAGCCGGTGCCGGAGAACCTGGACGACCTCGGCCGCCTCGTCGCGTCGACGGACGCCGACATCGGAATCGCTCACGACGGCGACGCGGACCGCGCCATCTTCTACGACGAACGCGGCGAGTACGTCGAGGGCGACGCGACCTTCGCCGCGCTGGCCGCCGCGGAGCTCTCTCAGGACGACACGACGGTGTCGGCGGTCAACGTCTCCCAGCGCCTCGTCGACGTGGTTCAGTCGGTCGGCGCGACCCTCGAACTCACGCCCATCGGTTCGACGAACATCATCTCGCGCATCCGTGACCTGCGCGCCGAGGGCGCAACGGTGCCCATCGCGGGGGAGGGCAACGGCGGCGTCTTCTTCCCGGATTACCGCCTCGCCCGCGACGGCGCGTACATCGGCGCGCGATTTCTCGAACTCGTCGCGGAGCGCCCGTTGAGTGAACTCGTTTCACCCTACGACGACTACTACAACGTCCGGCTGAACATCGAGTACGACACCGACGACGAGTGCCGTGCGATGCTAACGGCCGCCGAGGCCCGCGCTCAGGGGTCCGAAGCGGCGCTCGACGCGACCGACGGATACCGCCTCGACTACGGCGACGCCTGGGTGCTCGCCCGCCCGAGCGGCACCGAACCGCTGGTCCGGATATACGCTGAAGCCCGCGAGCAGGCGCGAGCGGAGGAGTTGGCAGAGGGGATGCGCGCCGCACTCGACGCAGCGAGAACCGACGCGTGAGCGTCGTGTTCGAGTAGTGGAGCGGAGTGCGTGCCAGAGCGCTCGACACAGCGAAGGCTGACGCATGAGTGAGGCCAAAGGCGTGGAGTGCGGCGCGTTTGAACTGCCCCGGCGTAGCGAGGACTAGCGGTCCGGATACTCGCCGAGCGCGTCGGCGAGGGCGTCGCGCTCCTCGCGCAGGTCCGCCAGTTCGTCGGCGACGTCGCCGGAGGCGAGGCGGTCGCGTTCCTCGGGGCCGAGTCGTTCTCGTGCGACGGCGGCGTTCCGGAGGCGTTCGTAGTCGTCCTCGCGGGTCAACGTACGCACGTCGCGGAGCCGCGCCACGACCTCTTCGGATGCGAACCGCGAGACGAGCGAGATCAGTTCCCGGGTACGCCACCACAGTCGGTCGGCGTCCGTCGGCGGCCACTCCACCGTGAGCGGGTCAGCGTCGAAGCGTTCGAGGTAGGTCTGGCGCGTTGCGACCTGCCGTTTGAGCGTCGCGGCGTCGTCGACGTAGTGGTCGAGTTTCGACTTCGAGTAGTCGGCGTACGAGAGCAGCGTCGGTATCGGCTCCTCGCCGGCCGGTGATTCGCGGACGTAGTCGAGAAGGTCCGACGGCGGCGGGTCGAGGTCGACCAGCGGGTACTTGTCGGCGTCGACGGCGAGTCCGAGCACCGTGCGGGCGCTCTCCTCGCTCCGGAACGTCCGGAACGCGTCGCGGACGGCCTCGTTGTACGCCTCGATCGGGTCGCGGAGCGTATCGACGGGCGCGTCGAGGTCGGCGTCGCCGAGTTCGAGCAGGCGTTCGAGGTGGTCGATCCGGTCTTCGACTGTCCCTTTCCTGCGGGCCGCCGCCTTTCGGGCGTCGCGGTACGTTTCGAGCGCGTTCGCGCGCTCTTCCGGCAGTTCCGCGACGGACGCGACGTCGGCGAGCGTCTCGCGCGCGGCGGCGAAATCGCTCTCGCTCAGGCGGCGCTTGTCGAGCACGTCGAGCGTCTCCTCGAAGGCGTCGCGGTGGGTCATGTCGTCCGGGAGCCCTTCGACCAGTTGGGCAACGGCGTCCTGAAACTCCACGAACGCCTGGAAGTCGCCGGTGCCGGTCGCGCGGTCCTCGTAGCGCTCGAACAGGTCGACCATGTCGCCGTACGCGTCCGCGACGGTCGTCACGCTCGATTCGCCGAACGCTTCGATCTCTCGCTCCACGGATCGAACCGTTTCGTCGGCGGATTCGAGCGCGGCGATGGGGTTCTCACTCATGAACAAGTGTTACTCGTAGACATCGTCGGGATCGAACACCTTCTCGCCGACGCGCTCGCCGTCGGCGGTGCGGTAGAAACACGAGGCGAAGCCGGTGTGGCACGCGCCGCCCTCCTGTTCGACGAGATAGAGGACGCTGTCCCCGTCGCAGTCGACGCGTACCTCCTCGACGCGTTGCACGTGGCCGCTGGTCGCCCCTTTCTCCCAGAGTTCGTCCCTGCTCCGCGAGTAGTAGTGAGCGCGCCCCGTCTCGCGGGTGCGTTCGAGGGCCTCGGGCGTGACGTACGCGAGCATCAACACCTCGCGCGTTTCGGCGTCCTGGGCAACGGCCGGAATACGGCCGTTCTCGCCGAAATCCATCTCCACGGCGGTGGCGGCGGTCATATCCGGGAAACACGTCGTTGCGGCGAATAGGTCTTTTGTTCGTGCCGACGCCGGGACTGTTTTAGTGGTCTGGCGCGCACGGGACGATATGGACGACGAGGCGAGCGCGGCGGACGGGACGGCCGACGACGGCGCGGCCGACACTGACGGGATCCTGGCGGAACTGCGGGCGAACCCGACGATCGCGGCGGTCGAACTCGGGAGTCTCGCCGTCACGGTCTGTCTCCCCATCGCGACGTTTTGGGCGCTCCTCTCCGGTCCCCGCGCGTCGACGGACATCCTGGCCGCCGTCGTGGTCGTCGGCGCGGCGTTCGCGGCGCTCTGGACCCTCGTCTATCCCGTCTACGACGCGTTATAATATCGAGGCCCCCGCGCGAATTCTATCGCGGCCGGGAACGTGGCGGTCACACCCCGTGTTGCGGTATCTCAGCCCACCTGTCGATCAGGTAGCCCAGCGCGAGGCCGTAGAACAGGTGATAGAGGAACGAAACCACGACGAACAGTCCGACCGCGAGCGTGCCACCGGGGGGCCAGAACGCCATCAGGAAGCCGATCCAGTAGATGAGTCCGAAGCTAGCGCCGCGGGCGTACCGAGGCGATTCCGGCGGGAGGAACGCGCCGACGACGAGGAACTGGACCGGGAGGAACAGCGTCCCACCGAGGACGAATAGCGCGACGCCCACCGCCAGGCTCGGTTCGAACCCGAGGAAGGACGCGAACGACGCGAACCGCACGATCGGCTCGGTCTGGAACAGGTCGAGCGCCACCGGCAGTCCGACCAGTACGGGGATCATCAGAACCATCCCGACTAATCCACTGAGCATGGCCGTCCCGATCAGACGGAGCGTGATCGGGATCTCCGCTGCGACCCCCATCTCTTCGGCAGGTAACGTTCCGGTTTCGGATGGTCGTTCACTGCTCATGACTTCCCTAACGTAGTCTCTCGATCACAATAAACCATGATGGTTACCGGGGCGGCCGCGGCGCTCTCGCTGTTTGGAGGATCAGAAAGAGACGACACAGTGGGTACCGAGCCGATCCGCTCGCTACACGGTACCGACGAGCGCGAACAGGCCGAACAGCACGTCACCGTAGGTCAGTGCCACCACGAGGCCGACGAACATGGGGACGATAAACGGGATGCCGGGCGACACCCACACCGAGTCCTCGGCCGCGAGAACGTCGAGGCCGTCGCGCAGGTCCTCGGCCGTCGCACCGTACGCGCTGTCGACGTCCGTCAGGAACGCCTCTGCGCCCCACGGGTCGTCGAACGCGTCGGCGTCTTCGGGGCTATCGCCCCCGGAGTCTTCAGCCGCGCAGTCACGCGTCGCACCGTCGGCGGCACCGTCAAGCGGGTCGTCACTAGCCGCCGGGTCGTCGGTCGGTACGGCGCTGACTGCGCCGTCCGTCGGCGGGTTCGGTTCGTCCGGGAGCGTCGCCGGGTCGCGTAGCGCGTCGGCACGGGACCGGAGCGTCTCGAAGTCGATCCCACGCCACCGGAGATACATCCTGAGAGCGTCCAGGTCGAGCCCGCGCCGAGTCGCGCCCGCCGGGCCGTCGAGCAGTCGGCCGTGAGTCTCGGGGATGTTCCCGACAGCGACGGGACGGCCGACGAACATCACCGACGACACTCGCCCGGCAGCGGCGTTCCGCGCGGCGAGCAGGAGCGGTGCGGCGAGGCCGAAAAGCACCGTGTTCGTAAGCACCGTGAAGGAAAACACCCGGATGTTCGTCGCCTGAAGCGGGAGCGTGCCACTCGGCAGCAGATAGACTGGATAGACAGGAAAGAGCAAGGCGATCACCATCAGCGCCTTGGCGTCGGCCCCGCCGAACCCGCCCGTGCGCCAGAACAGGTAGGCTATCGGGATCACGAGGCCGGCGCTTACCGCCGCCGGGACGAGAAAGCGCCGCCAGGCGAACTCGCTCGCGGTCCAGGCTGTCCAGGCCTCCCAGCCCAGCAACGCCAGCGCGAGGAGCGCGAGCGGTGCCCACGTCCAGTTCGGGACTCGGCGGGTCGCCACGTCTCGGTAAGCGGCCCAGGCGAATACGGGCACCGCGAGCAACCGCAGGAGGTCGGCGGTCGGCGAGTCGAGGAAGACGGTGATGACGGCTTGGAGCACGTTCGATAATCGATGCCGTCTGCGTGATATATATTCCGCTGCGAACGGCGAGGGCCGGGGACCGCGGCGGAGAAGCGCTATGCTGTCCTTCTGCTGGGTGAGAGGGAGCAGTGACCGGTTCGGCGGCAGTTTACGATAGGTGGGCCGCGACGTCGGTCGAAGAGACCATCCCGACGTAATCGTCGTCGACGACCGGGAGGTGTTTGATACCGTAGTTAGTCATCATCGCGGCGACCTCCTCCATGTAGAGGTCCGGCGTGGCGGTTTCGACGTCTGTCGTCATTACGTCCGAGACCTGTAGTTCTGAGGTATCTCGTCCCGCGGCGACGGCACTGAGCACGTCCGTGCTGCTGATGATCGACCGCGGCGAGGTCGGGACGACCAGCGCGCTGATCTCTTTTTCCTCCATCCGCTGTGCCGCCTCCATCACGGTCGCGTCCTTCGAAATCGTCTCCAGTGGTGTAGACATCACGTCTTCGACCGTAGGCCTGTCTGTCTCTGTCATACCGTTTCCAACGGGTGCGGCGCGTATGGTGTTTTCCCCGGGCGATGAGTCCTGCCGGACGTATCAGGGGAACGAGCGACGATCACCGCCCTGCGCGCTCGACCCTCAAGGAGCGGGATCTGAGCGTAGACCCGTCGAAAAGATGGTGTTCGGTGCCACAGAGATCTAACCGCCTGACGGATCGAAAGCCGGAGACAGGACTACACCTTGTAGACAGATTGACTCGACCGCGTAAAATCAGCCCCGTGAGAGGGGCATCTATTCCGCGCAGTTTCTGCGCTGTTGCTTATATGACGCGGTTCTGCAGGTAGTCGAGGTGCTTTGCGTTGTAGACGATCTTCACCTCGTCGGCGGCGGGGCTGCCGATGCAGGTCAGTCGAACGTTCTTCTCCTCGACCTCCTCGTCGCTGAGGATCTGCTGCATGTCCATGTCGATCTCGCCCTCTTTGACGATCGCGGCGCAGTTCGCACACGCGCCGGCGCGACACGAGAAGGGCCAGTCGTAGCCCTGTGCCTCGGCGGCTTCGAGGATGTACTCGCCCTCGTTCACGTCGAGCGTACCGTAGTCCTCGTCACCGAGGTCCGCGTCGGCAGCCTGATCGAAGAGGTCGTCGTCGTCCATCTCCCAACCGTGGTCGTCCAGTACTTCGTAGTTGAGGTATTCTACCGTGGGCATCACCCCGAAGGTTCGACCCCCTAACTGTTAGACCTTGCTGTTTTTCCGCGGATCAAACTGCTACGAATTCGAACAGCAGGTACGACAGTACCCCGGAAATCGTGGGGGTGAGTATCCACAGCATGATGACTCGCCCGGTCGTCGCCGGATCGAAGAGGTCGCTCGCAGCCAACTCCTCCGGTTCCTCCTCCCCGATGGGCGTAACCTCGTCGCCGCGCTCGTCCGCGCCGAGCGCGCCGACGAGCGTTCCGGCCTCTCCCTGTCGGGGGGAGGCGTCCGCTTTGCTGCGGATCGCCTCCGTCGCGGCGTTCGAAATCGTCGTCGTCCGGGTCGCCCGACCCCAGCCGAGGCCGACGATGCTCATCGTCGCACTCACGGCGAGACTGGCGGGAATGCCGAGTTCCGACAGCACGGTAATGAGCGACGCGCTCACCACTTCGACGATGAGCGCCGCCAGTAGCGGCAGGTCAGTCAGGTCGTTGCCGACGGTGTCGAGCGTCCGGCGCGCGATGGTGAACGCGCCGAGACCGATCGCCCCGCCGGCGAGCAGGATGCCGGCGTTCATCGAGAGCGAGCCGTTGCCGACCAGCGGCGCGACGGCGTTGGCGACGTTCGACGCGCCCGCGGCGAAGGCCATGTAACAGCCGATCCCGACGACTAGCCCGCTCCCGACGAGTTCCCGCGCGGTGACTGACGGCGCGGGGGTCGGCAGGGGAACGACCCCGCTCCTGTCGACCGCCAGTAGCGGGCCGTCCGAGCGGTCGATGGCGAACGCCACGGAGAGGTACGGGTAGAAGTACCGCCCGATGATCGCACACACCCAGAAGGCGGCGATCGGGGCTATGAGCCACCAGGAGACGATCTGCCCCATGACCTCCCAGTTGATCGAGTCAGTCGCGACGCCGAGGCCGGCTATCGCACCGACCGCAGTCATCGACGTGGAGGCGGGCACGCCGAACAGGTTCGAGACGAGCAGCGCGAGGCCGACGAAAAAGAGGACGCCGACGCTCGCCGCGAGCGTGAACTGGTCGCTCGGGACTATCTGGCCCCCCATCGTCTCGATGACGTTCCGACCGACCGTCCACCCGCCCAGAAGCGCGAACCCGGCCATTAACGCCGCTGCCCCGATCTTTGAGACGACGCGGCTGCCGACGGACGGACCGAACGCGACGCCAGTAGAGGACCCGCCGATGTTGAAGCCGACGAACACGGCCACCGCTATTCCCACGACGAGCAGCGCTTCGACCATACCGATTCCGATGACGTGTCAGCGTAAAAGTCCGCTTATCCGGCCGGATGGGACCCGTCTACCCGGCCAGTCCGGGGACGAACTGAAAGACGAGAAAGGCGGCGATGGTCGCGATGGCGGGGACGACGTTCTGGAGCGCGATGACTCGTGCCGTCGTCGCCGGTTCGAACAGGTCCGAAGCGCTGGGGATGTCCTCGGCGTCCTCGTCGCCGATAGGCGGCACCTCGCGTTGGCCACCGTTCTGTGCGGGCTCCGGCGTCGGATTTCCGACGGTCGCGGCCCCTTCGTCCGCGGAATCGGCCGCGAGCGCGCCGACGGAGATACGCTCCGGTGCTTCGCCGTGGACGGTATCGGAGATGGTCGCCGTTCGTGTCGCCCGACCCCAACCGAGGCCGAGAATGCTCATCGTCGCCACGACGACGAAACTCGCCGGAATGCCGAGTTCCGACAGCACGGTGATGAGCGACGCGCTCACAACCTCGACGACGAGCGCGGCGAGAAGCGGGAGTTCGGTCAGGTCGTTGCCGATAGTGTCGAGCGTCCGCCGCGCGATTGTTATCGCGCCGACGCCTATCGCACCACCGCCGAGCAGGATGCCGGCGTTCATCGAGAGCGAGCCGTTGCCGACCAGCGGCGCGACGGCGTTGGCGACGTTCGACGCGCCCGCGGCGAAGGCCATGTAACAGCCGATGACGATCACGAGCGCCGTCCCGACGAACTCCCTGACCGTCGTGTTCGGGCCGAACTCCGGTCGGGGGAACGTCCCCGACCTGTCGAGAGCGACCAGTCTCCCTTCCGTCTGTGTCACCTCGAACCGGTGGACCAGCGCGGGGTAGAAGTACCGGCCGATGACGCCCGAGACCCAGAACGCGATGACCGGCGCGACGATCCACCAGGAGACTATCTCCAGCATCACGGCCGCGTTGAGCGTTCCCGTCGCGACGCCGAGGCCGGCTATCGCGCCGACCGCAGTCATCGACGTGGAAGCAGGCACGCCGACGACGTTCGAGAGGAAGAGAGCGAAGCCGATGAAGAAAAGAACCGTGATGCTTACCTCCAGCGTGAACAGCCCCGACGGGACGATCTGTCCCCCCATCGTCTCGACGACGTTTCGGCCGACCGTCCACCCGCCCAGAAGCGCGAACCCGGCCATCAGGATGCCGGCCGCGAGCTTCGACATGACACCGCTACCGACCGCCGGTCCGAAGGCGACGCCCGTGGAGGACCCCCCGATATTGAACCCGACGAACGCGGCGACAGCCAACCCGACGGCAAGAAGTACAAGAGACACAGAGGAACAAACGGCGCTGAACGGTTTAACTCTTGTAGGTCTCCGGAGAGATCGGCGACGTGGCCGACTCGGTGGCTTTACGCTCTCTCCACTCCGAGCGACCGTATGGATCCGTTTCCCACCTTTTCAGTGATCCCCGCCGTCGACGTACAGGACGGCGAGGTTGTCCAACTCGTTCAGGGCGAGCGCGGCACGGAAAAGCGCTACGGCGACCCCGTCGAGTCGGCAAAGCGCTGGGTCGACCAGGGCGCGTCGACGCTCCACATGGTCGACCTCGACGGTGCCTTCGAGGGCGAACGCGCGAACGCGGACGCCGTGGGTCGCGTCCTCGGTGCTGTCGGCGTGGACGTACAACTCGGCGGCGGCATCCGCACTGTCGACGACGCGACCGACCTGCTAAAGCGGGGCGTCGACCGTGTCATTCTCGGCACCGCGGCCGTCGAGAACCCCGACATCGTCGCGGAGATCAGCGAGACATATCCCGACTCGGTGATGGTCAGTCTGGACGCGAAAGACGGCGAAGTCGTGGTTTCCGGCTGGACCGAGGGCACCGGTCTCGACCCCGCTGAGGCCGCCGAACGCTACGAGGAACTGGGTGCCGGCGCTATCCTGTTCACCGATGTCGACGTCGAGGGCCAACTGGACGGCGTCCAGACCGATCCCGTCCGTCGGGTCGTAGAAGCCGTCGACATCCCGGTCGTCGCGAGCGGTGGCGTGGCGACTATCGACGACGTGCGCGCGCTCCGCGAAGCGGGCGCTGCCGCTGTCGTCGTCGGGAGCGCGTTGTACGAGGGGCGGTTCACGCTGGGCGAAGCGATGGACGCAGTCGAGGAGTAAATGGTCGTGTGCGGGCTGTTATCGTGAATTCCGCAGAGCTCCACGACGAGGTTTGGCTCTCTATCGCTCGCCGACTCACCGTCACTTCGTGAGAGAGTTGACTCACATCCGTTCGTCAAACCGCCGTCGTTCCGCGGGGCTCCACAACGAGGTTTGGCTCGCTATCGCTCGCCAAACCGCGGCACGTACCGCGACCGGACCGTCAGCGTCGACAGGGGAAGCGATTCGGCGATGTCGGCCGGGGACGCGTCGCTCTCCAGGACGACCGCCGCCGCGGCGACTCCCAGCGCCGAGTCCGAGTCGTGGAACTCGGTCGTTTCCAGGCGCTCGTGGGCGCGGCGTTCGACGGCGTCCGGTAGGTCGTACTCGCTGACGATACGGGCGACAAACAGCGCGGGATCGGGCGGATCGAGACAGAGCCCAAAGGTTCGGACCATGTCGTGGTACGCGCCGCAGACTTCCGAGCGGTCGCCGTCGACTGCGTCGGCGACTTCCGCTATCGTTCGCGGGTATTCGGCGCGGCGAACGGCGGCGTACGCGGCCGCCGCTCCGACCGTCTCCGGACAACAGTCGGGGGACGCGTCGGCCTCCAGCGCGCCGTGTAGGAGGTCAGTCGCGTCCTCGGTGACTTCGGACGGCACCCGTAGCGCGTCCGCTATCCTGTTTACCGCGTATTCTGCTCGGAGGCGAGTGCCGTTTCGCACTCGTTCGGCATCCGGCAATCGGTCGTCACCCGGCGGTGTCGTCACGGCGTTCCTCCGCCGGTGAGCGAACCGCCGGCTGGAAAATGACAGAGGGCTATCACTCCCATCCCGATCTCTACGCCGTCTACGACTGAATACCTTTCGGCAGTTTATGCCGGTAATCAGCCGATACCGGGAGAGCATCGGGTCGGGGACGTCCGCTTCGTCCCCTGCCCGGTTCGGGCCGGTGGCCGCCGGGTCCGCAGGCGACGATAGATCGGTTCCCGCATCGTGCAGAGGCGGAATTCCCTTGTAGTGTCCGCGTCATGATTTCCGTATGACCGACCGCACGGCCGCCGCCACCCGCAAGACGGCGGAGACGGACATCGAGGTAACCGTCGACATCGACGGCGACGGCGACGCCACCGTCGACACGGGGATCGGCTTTTTCGACCACATGCTCGAATCGTTCGCCAAACACGGCCTGTTCGACCTGACGGTGCGTTGTGACGGCGACCTGGAGATCGACGACCACCACACTGTCGAGGATGTCGCCATCGTCCTCGGCGACGCGTTCGACGAGGCGCTCGGCGACCGGGCCCGGATCGAACGGTTCGCCGACAGGAGAGTGCCGCTCGACGAGGCGGTCGCGTCCATCGTCGTCGACGTAAGCGGCCGTCCGGTCTTCCGGTTCGACGGCGCGTTCTCACAGGCGTCCGTGGGCGGGATGACCAGTCACATGGCGAAACACTTCCTGCGAACGCTGTCGACGAACGCCGGCCTGACGCTTCACGCGGACGTGACGGGTGAGAACGCCCATCACGAGATAGAGGCGCTGTTTAAGGCCACGGCCCGCGCGCTGGACGATGCGACGCGGATCGACGACCGACGCGCCGGGACGCCGAGCACGAAAGGCGAACTGTAGGTCCGAGTTACCGCCCTCGCCGGCGGACCTGTCGGTCGTACGAGACCGTTACCGGCGCGTTACTCCGGCTTCCGTTCGTCGCCGGTCCCGCGGATTCCGACAACACCGGCCCGCAACCGCCTCTTCGGAACGTTCGGTGGCGCGTCTCACACGTATCAGTATAGCCCTCCCCCCTCGCCCCGTATCTACGCGTCTAGCCGTTCTGACTATCCACTCGGCACGACTAGTAAGGGTAAGATGAGTTCCACCCCTACTCCCGAAGGTATCGCATACGACTTCCCGACGACCGGTCCAACGGCGGTGCGCGAAGAATGATGTGGCAGGACTTCGTGTTTATGCTCGGAAGTTCGCTCTCTATTTTCTTTCTCGCGCCCACGCTTCGCGACGCCGAGGCGCGCGTCCCCCTCGGGACGAGTCTCCCGTCGATGATCATCGGACTGGCGTACGGCCTGACGTTCACCACGCTCGGCATGACGTTTTCCGCCCTCGGCGCGTTCGCCGCCGGTTCGATGTGGTCTCTCATCGCAGTCGTGCGGTCGCCGAGCGACGCTGTCACAATGACCCGTCGCGACGGAGTCCGTCTGTTCGTCGCGGACGTCCGTCGGTGGATCGACAAGCAGGTCGGCGACACCCAACCGACTAACTACTCCTGATCCGCATCTCGGTCTCCGCTCTCTGTCACCCGCGGCAGTGACAACGAGACTTCCGCGCCGCCGAGGTCGCTGTTACCGAATACGACGCTGCCGCCGTAGGCGTCGACTATCCAGGAGACGAGCCACAGTCCGAGACCGCTCGCGTGCTGGAGCGGGGTTATCTCCGCTTCTCCGGCGACGACCGCACGCTCGTGGTCCGGAATCCCGTCCCCGTCGTCGGCGACTCGGATGGCAGCGCGCTCCCCGCCCACGGACGCGTCGACGGTCATCCTGACGTGTGGACTGTCGCCGTCGTTGTGTTCGACCGCGTTCTCCAGCAGGTTCTCGACGGCGACGCGGAGGCGTTCGTCGCCGGTGACGCGAACCTTGCCCGGCGCGTCGGTCTCGATGGTTGCGGTGTCGTACTGTTCGCGGGCCGTCGCGGCGACGGCTTCGACCACCTCGCAGGCATCGACCCACGACGAGTCGTTCGCCCGGTCCAGCAGTTGTTCCGCCTCCCGCGCCTTGTTGCTCAGGTCGACCAGATCCTCTGCGGTCGTGGCGAGCGCCCCGGCGTACTCGACGACCGTTTCCGACGACGTTTCGGCGGCTATCTGGTCGGCGTATCCGACGATGACGTTCACGTCGTTCCGGAGGTTGTGTCTGAGGACGCGGTTCAGCACCTCCAACTGACGGTGCCGCATCTGCTGTTCGGTGATATCCGTGTAGATGCCGAACCCGTACTCGTCCCCGTTCTGGTCGGTGAAAGTCAGTCCCCGGAACAGGAACTGCCGGGGGCCATCCGCGGTGAGGCGACGCAACTCCTCGCGGATCATTTCGTCCCCCGCCCGACGGTCAAGCGCTTCGGCGCTCTTGCGCTGTTCCGGGAGGAGGATGTAATCGTTGAGCGAGTCGCCGATGACGGCTCGCGGATCGTACCCGAAAACGTCCTCGAAGGCGGGATTGACCGACTGGACGATCGGGTCGCCGTCGATGAACTCCACCTCAACGACGGCGTCGGGGATGTTGTCGAAGAGGTATTCGAACCGGTTGCGCTCCTCGCGCAATTTGGTGCGCGCCCGCTCCAGGTCGGAGAGGTCGCGGACGGTTCCGACGGTACCCTTGAACTGGTCCGCCGTCGGAAGCGGGGTGAGTTCCACTTCGACGGAGAAGCGGCCGCCGGTGTCCGTCTGCAAGGCCGTCTGGAACGTCCTGCTCGTCCGCCCGTCGTCCGACAGCAGCGCCTCGGTCAGTTCCCGTCCCCGCTCGATGTTCTCTTCGTCTAACACCGCAGAGATGTGTTTGCCAACGAGGTCGTCGCGCTCTCGACCGAATCGTTCGGCGAGCGGTTGCGTGACGTGGGTGAACTGCCCCTCGTCGTTGACGACGAACAACATGTCTTGCACGTTTTCGAAGACGGCTTCGAAGCGCTGGAGTTCCGTTTCCCGGTCGACGCGGTCTAGGGCGACGGCGGCGTTCGCCGCGAGGAGGCGGGCCAGTTGCAGGTCGGTGCTGTCGAACGCCGCCGGGTCCGGTTCGCTGGCGAGGAGGACGCCGTGGTCGCCGAGGGGCAGATGTAACTCGCTCGTGAACGGGCTCTCGGGGTTGTACGCATCGTGCTCGGTGACGTCGTCGTACACCCTGGGTTCGCCGCTTCGATAGGCGTCCCAGACGAGCCCCTCGTCGCGGTCGAACGGCGGGGGCTCACCGATACGTGCTTCCACTTCGTCCGTCCAGACCGTCGGAACGAGGCTTTCTCTGTCGGAGTCGTACAGGTGGACGCCGGTGATACGATGGCCGAGCACGTCCCGAGCGGCGTCCAGAACCACGCGGCAGACTGCCTCTTTCCCGTCGGCCCGCAGCATCGAGCGCGTCTGCTGGTGGAGTCGCTCGATGCTGTCGACGCGTTCCATCCGGTTGAGCGCGGACGTAGCGGCGGTCGACAGCAGTTCCACCAACTGACGGTCGGCCTCGTCGAACGCGCCCGCCGACTCCGCGCCGACCGCCAGGGCGCCGTGCGATCCCAGCGGCAACACCAGTAGCGACCTGAGCGAACCGTAGTCCAGGTCGTTTACGATCAGGGACTCGCCCGCGGTGAACGCCTCGCCGATGTGATTGTTGTCGGTTCCGAAGCTATCCACGCCGCCGAGCATCTCGCGCGTCTCGTCGGTCGTGGCGGTCGGGACGAGGGTGTCGGTCGCTTCGTTGTGGAGGAACACGGCGTTGAGGCCGTATCCGAACACCTCCGTGGTGGTCTCCGCGACGAGGTCGGCGATCGATTCTCGGGTCTCCGCATCGATGAGCGCGTTGCTGGATTCGAGCAGGCTACTCAGCATCTCCTCGCGCTCCTTGCGGTCGGTGATGTCCCGGAGCGACCCCGTGAAGTACCGCTCTCCGTTGCGGGTGAACTCCCCGAACGAAACGGCAACGGTTCGTTCGCTCCCGTCGGCGCGTTCCATCGGTAGTTCGACGTAGTTCCAGTCAAGGCCGCGCTCGCCCGTCTCGAGGTACTGCGCGATGCCCGTGTGGTGGGGTTCCTCCAAACGCTCGGGGATGATCGTGGTCAGCGATTTGCCGACCAGTTCCTCGTGGTCGTACCCGGTCAGGTCGCTCACCGCCTCGTTGGCGAACACGACCTCGCTGTCTTCAGTCATCGCGATCACGGCGTTCGAAATGCTGTCAGCGACAGCGTGGAGCGAATCGAGCGGGGGATCAGTTGCTCCCGTTTCGAGCACTTCCGTGACGCGGTCCGCCAGCGTTTCGTCCCCAAGCGAGTCGCGGGGGACGTACTCGGTCACGTCGAGACGGGTGGCCTCGGCGGCCTCCAGGCCGTCCGCCCTGTCGGCGACGAGGAGAAACGGGACTGACCGGGAGCGCTCACGAACCGCCGAGAGAACGTCGAGACCGTCGGTACCGTCGAGCCGAGACTCGCAGACGATGCAGTCGACCGACGCCTCGTCGAGCGTCGCGAAGACCGCGTCTAGCGACGCGGCCTCGCGTACGGGAGCGAGGCTGTCCTCGAACTCCGGGGCCGACGCTCGTTCCGGATGTCGGACGTACAATACGTCAGTACCGTGACCCACGACGACCGTACGTACGCGGTCGGGATGCCATCAATCCACCGGCCGCGATCCACACGACTAAGGACCGGACACCAGTACTTTCGCCTATGTTCGACGTCATCATGGAGAAGTTCGAGGGCAGTCCGAGCCAGCAGGCTGTCATCAGACTGTTACTCGAGCGGGGGTTCTCCGTCAACGACGAGGGACGGGTGGTCTCCGGTGGGATCGAGATCCCGAACACGGGCATCGCCCGCGAGATAGACGTGGACCGACGGGTCGTCGACTCGACGACGGACGCGATCCTCGAAGACGCCGAACTCCGGCGGATCTTCCAGAACATCTCCCAGATCCCGAGCCTGATGGACCTCGCGCCGGTGCTGGATCTCACCGTCCTCACGGTCGACGTCAACGACACGGAGGAACCGGGTATCGTCGCCGAGGTGACGGGTCGTATCTCCGACCGCGGGATCTCCATGCGCCAGACCGTCAGCGAGGACCCCGAGTTCGCCGTCGACCCGAAACTGTACATCATCACCGACGAGGCGCTGCCCGGCGACCTCATCAACGAGATCCGGGACCTGGAGTTCGTCCGGAAGATCGAACTGCAGTGACCGCGTCCAGTTCGCCGTCCGACGCCCCGACTCGGTGCGGTATTGAACGCGCCGTCGAACCGACGCGCTATTGAACGCGCCGCCGAAACGGGAGCGTATGGA
This sequence comes from Halostella pelagica, assembly GCA_005954745.1. Taxonomy (GTDB): domain Archaea; phylum Halobacteriota; class Halobacteria; order Halobacteriales; family Natronoarchaeaceae; genus Halostella; species Halostella pelagica. The sequence continues at coordinate 2,900,068 of CP040678.1, read as the reverse complement.
GCAGCGGACACGTGAGACGCTGGAGTCTGCGGGGGTGTTGCTGGCCGCGACCACCGCAGGCATCCACCTGATGCTCGGCGTGGAGCGACTGACGTACTACCTGATGGCGTCGAGACCGTTGGCCGACCCGCGACAGGCCCTGTTCGTCCTCTCCGGAGCGGCCATCTTTCTCGGGGTCACGCTCTGGTATCGCGGCCTTCGCCGCGACGTGGTGTACGCCGCCGGTATCTTGCTCATGCTCGGCTACCTCGTCGGATGGCTGTTCCTCGGCGGTCACGAAGGTCAGTACGCCTGGGAGGCCGGCCACCACGGCGGCAGCCCTCTCGTCGGTCTGTACGAGCACGTCACTGAAGAGATAACGCTGTTCGCGACGAAAGTGATCGAGCTAACTCTCCTCGGCATCCTGATCCTCCTCCTTTACGACGCCAGGACGAACGGCGGTACGGTCGACGACCGACCGAACGACACCGGTGCGGACGACGACCGACCGAACGACGAAAGACCGACCGAGGCCGGTGAGGGCCGCGCGGAACCGGCCGACGGAGACCGCGTCGCGTCGACCGACGCGAACTCTCACGCCACCGCCGACGCGGCCCGTTGAACGCGGCGGCCGACAACAACTACCCAATGACCGACGACATTTACAGCACCGTCGCCGAGCGAGCATCTGCGGCCTTCGAGGTACAGGGTTCGGAGTTCATCGGCCACGCGGCCCCGGTTCCGGACGTCGCCGAGGCCGAGGCGTTCGTCGACGCGGTAAGCGACGAGTACGAAGACGCCACTCACAACGTGCCCGCCTACCGCGTCCGGGCGGACCCGTTTCGGGAGTACTCCAGTGACGACGGCGAACCGACGGGTTCAGCCGGCAAACCCGCGCTGAACGTTCTCCAGCAGCGCGACGTGGAAAACGTCGCCGTCGTGGTGACGCGGTACTACGGCGGCACGAACCTCGGCGTCGGCGGCCTGGCGAGGGCCTACAGCAAAGCCGTGAAAGACGCGGTCGACGAGGCCGGGATCGTCGAGCGACGGCCGCACGAGTCCGTTTCGGTCACCGTCGACTACGACGACTCCGGAACGGTCCGCGGCATCGTCGAGAGCGCGGACGTCGAGTTCGAGGCTGAGTACGAGGAGGAGGTGACGCTCGAAATGCGGGTGCCAGTCGCCGAGGCGGCGGACCTGCGCGACCGGATCCGGAGCGCGACGAGCGGGCGGGCGCGGATAGAGTAATTACGCCGTCGGCGTCGCGGCGTCTTCGCTCGGTTCCGCCGTCATCGCCCGCCGGTTTTTCACAGTCAGTGCCAGGAAGAGTGCGAGGCCGACCGCGCGGAGCGTCAGGTCCACGACGAGCGGGTCGACCGCGATCCCGGTACCGGCCAGAGTCAGTAGCCCCTGCGCCACGTCGAACAGTGCGAGCGGCACCATCAACAGGACCGATGCGACGGCGAGCAGCGCTCGGACGACACCCGACACGTCCGTGTAATAGTAGCCGATAACCGTCGGCCCGAGCGCGAGCACGCCGAGGAAGAGGCCGATGACGGGGATCACTACTTCGGGAACGAAGTAGCCGATGTCAGTCACGTCGGCCCAGCCGATGAGCGTCCCCTCCCCGCCGTTCGTGACACGCATAAGCAGGATACCGGGTGCGAACACGAAGGCGAAGGGGACCATCGCCTTGTTCAGCGACAGCGTAAACGCCTTGATACCGGTGACGAACTGGTCGGACTTCGCCACGCCGGAGGCCGCATACGCCGCAACGGCGACCGGCGGCGTGATGTCCGCGATGACGCCGAAGTAGAGGATGAAGAGGTGGCCGGCGAGCAGGGGGAGACCGGCCCCTTCGATCGCCCCGCCAAGCATCGAGACGAGGATGATGTACGTCACGGTCGTCGGCATCCCCATCCCCAGGATGATCGAAGAGACTGCGGTCAACACCAACAGGAGGATAGTCGATTCGCCGCTCGCCTGCAAGATGACCTGCGTGAGGTTCGGTCCCAGACCACTGACGCCGATAACGCCGGGGATGATCCCCGCCGCGGCGACGGCGATGACGACTTCGGTGGCCGTTCGCGCGCCGTTGTCCATCGACTTGACGACGAACGACCCGACGCGGAACGCCCGGTTCTCCGCGAGGCGCTCCCGCGAGAGCGCGTTCGCGGCGCGCTCCGTCGCCGTGTCGACCGCACCGTCGAGTTCGAGCAGCGGCGAGTTGCCGAACGGCCGCGCGAGAATCACAGCGAGGCTGATGAACAGCGTTATCCACGATAACTGCAAGAGAGCGGTGCCGACGGCCGCGTCGAAGGGGAGGCCGCCCGGACTGCCGCCGGTCGCGAAGGCGACCAGTGCGGCGACCGGTCCCCGTCCGGCGAATAGGTACGAGACGACCGTCAAGCCGAAGAGGCCGACGATGCCGCCGACGAGCGGTCCGCGGTCGCGTTCGGAGTACGCCGCCGCAAAGGCGATGAGTGCGGTGATCGCGATCAGCGAGTACCACGCGGCGCGGTCGATGGTGAGGCGGTCGATGAGGATGAAATACAGCAGGACGCCGATCGGCAGGAGGTAGAACCAGCCGTGTTTCAGGTGGTCGCGGACGTTGACGATGTCTTCGTCGCCCAGACCCGTGATCCCTTGCTGTGACGCCTTCAGGTGGACCATCACCCAGACGCCGAAGAAGAACACGATGGCGGGGATGGCGGCGGCGATGATCACTTCCGCGTACGCTATCCCGGTGAATTCGACGATGAGGAATGCGGCCGCGCCCATCACCGGCGGGAGGATCTGCCCGCCCGAGGAGGCCGATGCCTCGACTGCGCCGGAGAACTCGGGGTCGTATCCCGACCGCTTCATCAGCGGGATGGTGAACGCGCCGGTCGTCACCGTGTTGGCGATCGACGACCCGCTTATCATCCCCATGAACCCGCTGGCGACGATACTCGCCTTCGCCGGGCCACCCTTCCGCCGGCCGGTCAGCCCGTACGCGAGTTCGATGAACCACTCGCCCGCGCCGCTCATCTCCAAGAACGCGCCGAAGAGGATGAACACGAAGATGAACGCGACGCTCACCCGGACGGGGACGCCGAAGATGCCCTCCGTCGTGTACCAGAGGTTGCGGACGATCTGCTCCCACGTCAGTTCCTTGATCGAGAGGATGCCGACGAAGGGAACCCTGACGATCGGTCCGACCCCGAACGAGAACTGGCCGTTGCCGGGGATAAGATACCCCCAGCGCGCGTAGACGACGAAACTCCCGACGATAGTCATCAGATAGAACCCGAGCGCCCGCCGCGTCGCTTCCAGCACGAGCAGGATGCCAACGGCACCCAGCAAGAAGGCGTACGACCGCGATTCGAGCGGGAGGCCGAGCGCCGAGAGCACGCTTACGGGCACTTCCAGAAGCGGGACCAGTTCGGGGATCGTCTCGCCGCGCTGGAGGCCGAACACCCGCATATCCCGTATCTCCTCGAAGTGCCTGAGCATGTACACCGGCCCCAGGACAGCGAGTACGATCAGTCCGATATCGAGCGGCGTGATTCGGTCCCGGTCAGGGTCGAGCGCCAGCCAGCGGACGCCGTCCGCGATTCGTTCGACAGTCCGCGTCGCCGGGTTCGCCTCGCCGAACCGGGAACGGACGAACGGCGGGATCCGTCCCAGCCGTCGCGAGAGGAAGCCATCGCCCGTGGATGTCGGAAACAGAAGGAACGCGAGAACGAGCGCGAACGCGACGTGGATCGAGTGGGTCTGCAGCGACTGGAGCGAGATGATGTGGATCTCCTCGCCAGTGAACGGGATGGGGACGGAGATGCGAGAACTCCGCGCCGCGAGGTACAGCTGAAAGGTCGAAAAGAGGATCGCGACGGCCGAGACGGCGAGCGTCGCTACGCCTGTAAGCGACCGCTTTCGCTCCAACTCCTCGATGAGTTCCTGTTGCTCCTCCTCTGGAACCGGTGCTTCGTCCGTGTCGATGCCGCCTGTGGTGTCACTGGTCATGCGTCAGAGTTCAGCGTCATTCTGGATTCGCTGTACGATTATCTCTGCAGTAGTCCGGCGTTCGACCGTGAAGACGACCGCCTCGCCGCCGGCGAGGGTGACGAGGTCGTACTGTTCGTCTCCGACGGTGAGCGTGTGCCCCGCGACGGCGCCCGGATTGACGACGAGTCGTTCGTACGCCCGGTCAGGATCGAAGACGAACGAGCCGTTTTCGCGCTCTATCTCCTGGTTCGCCGGAAGCCCGGCCCCGTATGAGGAGAACTCCATACGGACGTTGTCGAGTTTCTCCTCTCGAACCTCGTAGGCGTCGACCACTGGGGTCTTCTCGACGCTGTGGGTGTATTCGATGTCGACTGTCGTCCCGTCCTCGACAGGCACGACGAGCAGTCTGTCGCCGGTCCCGGCGTCACTGACGACGAGCGTTCGGTCGACCGGAACCGCCACGGCGACGGCACCGCCGGTAACCAGGGTTACGACGACGAGTATCGCGAATATCTGTCGTCGCTGGGGCGTACGCATCGTGTCGTGCTATCCGAAGTAGGCCTGTGCGCCGGGGTGAAGCTCGATCGACATCCCGTCCTGTGCGCTGTCGGCGCTGATGAAGTCTGTCTTGATGGTGAGGTCGTCGACGTTGTCGAAGATTGCGGCGGTCACGTTCTCGACGATGTCGTCCTCGACGCCGTCGTGGGTGGCGATCATCGCCTGAACGGAGACGGTTTCGACGTCGTCGCCGACGCCTTCGTACGTCCCGGCCGGGATGGTGTCGTCGGCGAACCACTGCGCCTGCTCCTTGACGGCCTCGCGCGTGTCGCCGCTGACTTCGACGATGTTGATGTCAGTCGTCGTCGCCAGTTCCTCGATAGCGCCGACCGGCCAGCCGCCGACGACGAACGCCGCGTCGATGTCGCCGTTGCGGATCTGGTCGCTCGCGCTCTCGAAGTCGCTGTTTTCCTCCTCGAAGTCCCCCTCCTCGATGCCGACCGCCTGCAGGATCTGCAGAGCGTTGACCTGCGTCCCGCTACCGAGGTCGCCTGTGTTGATCCGCGCGCCTTCGAGGTCTTCGAGCGTCTCGATGCCGCTGTCGGCCTGCGTGACGATAGTGATAGTCTCCGGATACAGCGTCGCGAGGCCCATGAGGCTCTCGATGGCCTCGCCCTCGAACGTGTCGAGACCGGTACCGTTCTTCGCGAAGTACGCGATGTCGTTCTGGATCAGCGCGAAGTCGGCGTCCCCGCTGGCGAGACTCCCGACGTTTTCCACGCTCGCCCCCGTCGACTGCACCGTCAGAGAGTAGTCGGTGTTGCCATCGACGATCGTCTTAAACTCGTTGGACAGGGGGTAGTACGTCCCACCCGTCCCGCCTGCGTGCCACGAGAGGTCGGTTTCCTCGTCGCCTTCCTCGCCGCCAAGACAGCCTGCGATGCCGGTGATACCCGCGATACCGGTCGCTTTCAGGAACCGCCGCCGTTGTAAGTCGGACTTCATAGTGGTACGTACCCATACACAATTAAATATCCACCTATTCCTCGTCCAGAATGATATGATTGCACACGAATGCGTGAATGATGTGAATAATATCTAACCAATAGGGGGAGGAAGGTAATAGATGTAAAAAGAACAACCTGATGGGCTGTAGAGGTACGTTTCGACAGGAGGTTCGCACCAGCTATCGCTCCGCACTTTTGCGGTTTCGACCCGAAATACAGGGGTTCGACGGGCGTCGAACTCAGTCGACGATTATCTCGTCGTCGCCGTCGTCTATCGTCTTCGTCCCGGTTCGCATCTCCGTCTCGTACCGGTCGATCCAGTCGGCGAAACACTCCGGGCAGAGCCGCTGGGAATCGATCTGCGACCGGTCGACGGTCAGTCGGACTGTCCGTGCGAGCGCGTCGGTCACGTCCTCCCCGCAGGCGTCACAGCCATCTGTCATGCGATGACTCTGGCGGCCCGTGACAATATATCCTTGTGCCCGTTCCCGCCCGAAACCCGGTGAGTCACGTCGTCCGGAACGCGCGGTCGCCGGCGTCGCCGAGGCCGGGGACGATGAAGCCGTCGTCGTCGAGGTGGTCGTCGATGCTGACCGTCAGGAGGTCGGCCTCGGGGTACGCATCGCCTACGCGGAGCAGACCGTCCGGGGCGCTGACCGCCGAGAGGACGATGAGGTGTTCGGGGTCGGCCGAGTTCTCGATGACGTGGTCGAGGACGGCACACATCGTGCTCCCGGTGGCGAGCATCGGATCGGCGATGATGACGGTGTCTTCCTCGTGGATCTCGGGCAGTTTCACGTAGTCGATGGAGATGGGGAACTCGCCGCCCTCCATGCCGGCGCTCTCGTCGCGGGAGGCGCTGATGACGCCCTGCCGGGCGCGCGGGAACGCCTTGAGCAACCCTTCCACGAACGGGGTCGCGGCGCGGAGGACGTTGATGATAACCACGTTGTCGAGTCCTTTCACGCGCTCGCCCATCGTCTCTTCGAGCGGCGTCTGGATCGAGACGTACTCGGTTTCCATCCGGCCGTCGATGATCTCGTACCCGCAGAGGCGGCCGAGTTTCACCAGCCCCTTGCGGAACGCGACCTGTTCGGTTTCGACGTCTCGAAGCTGCGAGAGTGTGTCTTTCGCGAGTGCGTGGTCGACGACGTACGCGTCGTCGCGGTCTTCGATAGTCATTGGTCGGAACAGCGTCCGCCGAGGATTATAAGGTACCGGTTCGAACCCCTCCGTGATGAGCACTGTCGAGGTTTCGCGGTTCGTCCCGGCGCTCCCGGCCGAGGTGGAACGGGCGCTCACCCCGACTTCCGTCGTCGAATACGAGGGGAGTTTCCGGGTGCGCGACGTGACCGAAACCGACGACGAGTGGGTCGTCACCGTCGGACGGGCCGGCGTCGAGTTGTCGCTGCGGTTCGAGCGAACCGAGGACGGCCTGTACTACGAACAGGCCGGTGACTCCGGCCCGCTGGACCGAATGGAGACGACGCTGTCGCTGGCGCCGGAAAACGAGGGGACCCGCGTCACCGCCCGTTCGACGGTCGAGGCGGGCATGCCGCTGTCGCCGCTCACCGACCGACTCGCGGCCTGGAAGCGCAAGGGGGAACTGAAGCGCGCGCTCGACGCGCTGGCAGCGGACCTCGACTGACGGGACGGGTCACGTGCTGTCGACCGCGAGCGTGCGATCGGCTCGCACACCCGCGTTGGGATTTAAGCCGAGCAGTACCCAACAGTTTCTCATGGGTGTGATTGACAGTATCGCGGACGTTCTCGAAGCCTCGTCGGAGTCCCCGCATCGCGGCGGCGCCGACGGGGACTCGTCAGACGGGGCGTACTGGTGTCACGACTGCGACGAGCGGATCCGCGATGTCGACGCCGCGGGCGACGGGACACCTGACTGCCCCGAGTGTGGCGAGGCGATGGAGTTCGAGCGCTCCGTCGGATCGACTGGCTGTGCGTGCTAGCGTAACCATGCATTAGCGGACGACGACGAAGGTAAGCGCCATCAGTACGAGCGTCAACAGCGCGACGTTCCGCCACGAGAAGGGGGCCCCGCCGACGAACGCGTATCCGCGGAGAACCACGTAGCTAAACGCACCCGACAGTATCGCGTTCATGACCAGTAACACGAGCGGATTCCCGTCCGTCGAGGGAGCCATAGCGTTTCGTGACAACGCGATCACCTTACAAGTATAATGTGCAAAACCGCCTTGGTCAAGTATGGACCTCCGGAACAGTGAGGGGCAACCTGTCGACCCGGTCCCGTTTCTCGTCGTCACCCTGCTCGCGTTCCTTCTCATCTACGCGTTCGGTCCGCTCTACCTGCAGGCGTTCGGGGTGTCCGTCGACCACGGCCTCGTTGTCTGTACTGCCGTCTTCATACCGACGGCGGTCGCCGCGTACTACCAGTTCGTCTGGACGCACCGGCCGGAACGCCGGGGTATAGTCACCGCGGGGCAACGTTTCGGCCGGTTGTGGTACGGTCTCCTGATACTCGTCGCGCTCTCGCTCCTGCTGTCGCTCCCCTTCGTTTTCAGGTAGACGGGACCGACGCGCGTCGACAGCGCCGCCATGCTTTTCAACTCGACCCCCGTGACGTGCTACCATGACGCTACCGGAACGGATCGAGTCGTACCGGGAGTCCCTGATGGAGGTGTTACACGGCCTCTACCACGGGATGATAGAGCATCCCGCCTACGAACTGATAGAGAAGGAGGCCGAGGACACCGACGACGTGTTCCTCTTCGCCTGTTTCGCGGATGCCTTCGGCATCCCGAGTCCGATCTCGTACTACACCGCCGAACTCCTCCCGTATCTCGGGGAGGAGTTCGAGCAGTGGGAACGCCGGATGTGGGACCGCGAATCGCTCGTCGAACGCAAGGGTCAGCAGTACCACTTCTAACGTGGAGAAATTCGTCTTCTTCGGCGGCAAGGGTGGGGTCGGGAAAACCACCGTCTCGTCCGCTTACGCGACTCAGTGTGCCGACGCCGGCCTGCGGACGCTGATCGTTTCGACCGACCCCGCACACAGCACGTCCGACGTGTTCGACCAGGCGTTCGACGACGACCCGCAACGCGTCGACGGGTACGACGGCCTGTGGGCGATGGAACTCGACCCCGAGGAGGAGGTCGAGGCGCACATGCAGGAGATAAAGCGAACGATGAGCGACCAGGTTAGCCCGAGCATCGTCAACGAGATCGACCGTCAGATCGAACTCGCTCACCGGACGCCCGGCGCGTACGAGGCGGCGCTTTTCGACCGGTTTATCGATGTCATGCGCGACTCGGAGTCGTACGACCGCGTCGTCTTCGACACCTCTCCGACTGGAGGGACGCTTCGTCTGCTTGCGCTTCCGGAGTTCCTCGAATCGTGGATCGACCGCCTCGTCGACAAGCGAGCGAAAAGCATCGACCTCTACGAGAAGGCCGCAATCGGCGACAAGAACGCCCGCCGAAAGGCGGAGGACGACCCGATCATCAAGCGTCTTAGCGAGCGAAAGGAGATGTTCGAGTTCGCGGGGAACGTCCTGCGCAACCAGGCCGCCTTCTTTCTTATCCTTAACCCGGACGAACTCTCTATCCGCGAGACTGACCGGGCCATCGATGACCTGACCGAGTACGGACTGTCGGTCAGAGGCCTCGTGATCAACAAGGTCACGCCGCCGCCCGACGACGACGAGAGCGGCCGCGGTGCCAGATATCTCCGCCGGCGATACGAGACGGACCGCGAGCGTATCGCGACGGTCAGAGAAACCTTTACCGAACCCGTCGTCGCCGAGATAGAGACCCGGATAGAGGAGGTCAAAGGGGACCTTCTCGCTGATGTCGCCGACGAACTCGAAATCGAGATCGCTGCGTCACCGTCCTGACCACAAAACACTTATCGGACGTTCGTCCCTCGATTCTCGCCGGTTTCCAGTCTCAATTGAGTGTAGAGGCCGCGTAGCCGCAGTCTTCCCGTACTGATCCGTAAATAACAGGAACAAAAGTTTAAATCATTGTTCCACATGGTTTATTCGTGAGGTAAGTTAGCATGGTCCAGGTAATCTGGCTGGTGCTTGGGGTGCTGGCGATGTTCAGCGCGGGGTATCTCGGGTACTCCCGCTATCTCGCCAACTTCGTCGAACTCGACGAGACGAACGAGACTCCAGCCCACAAGTACGAAGACGGACAGGAGTACGTACCGTCGAAGAAACCGGTACTACTGGGGCATCACTATTCGAGTATCGCCGGCGGTGCGCCCATCGTCGGGCCGATCACCGCCGGCGTGGTGTGGGGATGGGTTCCCGCACTGCTGTGGATCGCCATCGGTAATCCGCTGATGGGAAGCGTCCACGACTTCGTGTCGCTATCCGGCAGTTTGCGCCACGAGGGGAAGTCGATCGGGTACATCATCGGCGAGTACGTTGGGAACCGCGGGAAGGACATGCTGCTGTGGTTCGCGTTCCTGACGATCATCCTCGTCGTCGCGGTGTTCGCGCTGGTGGTCGCCATCGTGTTCAACGCGTATCCGCAAGCGGCGACCGCGAGCCTGATCTACATCGCGCTGGCACTGGTGTTCGGGGTCTGGCTCTACCAGTTGGACCTCCCCTTTATCGCCGGGACCGTCATCTTCGTCTCCGGCGTGTTCGCCGGCGTGTTCGTAGGCATCGAGTTCCCGCTCGCGCTGTTCCCCGGCGACTACCCCGCGGGGACTATCGTGTTGTTGTCGGGTGGGTCCGCCGTTCCCGGGTCGGAACTGTTCGGCGCGAACACGGCCGCGTGGATACCAGTCGTCATCATCTACGCGTTTATCGCCAGCGTTCTGCCGGTGTGGACGCTACTCCAACCGCGCGACTACCTTTCGTCGTTCCTGCTGTACACCGGGGTCGGTGGAACGCTGCTGGCGATCATCGTCGGGACCGTGTTAGGGTCGGCGAGCGAGCCGCTCGTGGTCAACATCGACGCGTACTACGGGTTCATGGGGACGACCGGACTGCCGCTGTTCCCGCTGCTTTTCGTCACCATCGCGTGCGGGACGATCAGCGGGTTCCACTCGCTGGTCTCCTCCGGAACGACGGCGAAACAGCTCAATAAGGAGACTGACGCCCGCCTGATCGGGTACGGCGGCATGCTCGGCGAAGGGCTACTGGCGACGGTGGCGCTCTCGACGGTGGCGCTCGTCGGCATCACCGTCGAGGGCGGCGGTATCGGTCAGGCGCTACCGAACTTCGCGACCGGCGGCGGCATCTTCCTTACTAGCTTCGGCATCCCGACTGAAATCGGTGCTCCGTTCATGGCGCTCGTGCTGGTGAGTTTCCTCCTGACGAGCACCGACACCGCGATGCGACTCGGTCGGTACATGTTAGAGGAGATCGTCGAGACGCCGGAGTCAAACGTACAGGAAGCCGCGACCAACCGCTACGTAAACGCCGGCGTCCAGGGCGTCCTCGCGTACGCGCTCGTAGCCAGCGGCCGATGGGCCGACCTCTGGCCGCTGTTCGGCGGCGCGAACCAGTTGCTCGCCGCGCTTGCGCTGCTGACGGCGACGGTGTGGCTCGCCAACTGGTCGGACACGAAACAGCTGATCAGTACCGGCGTTCCGATGGCGATCATGACGACCATCACGGTGCTCGCCCTGCTGTATCTGGCGTTCATCCAGAACTTCCGGGATAAGTTCCTCGACAGCACCTGGATGGAAGGCGCGTCGACCCTGGACATGGTTTCCTCGGGGATCCAGATCCTCATCGCGCTGGTCCTGGTCGGCCTTGCGTTAGCCCTCGTCAAGATGGGCTACGAGAACGTCAGGAAAGCAAGAGGTGGAACGGCGGTCACCGAGACTGAACCGTCCGACGACTGACGCCAACGCCGTTGCCGCCGTTTTTCACGGGTTCGCGAGGCGGTGCCTGCTCGCCCGGTACGAGGGCTGCACGCAGTTCTTGCGGGCGGAAGTCAGATCTGTAACCGCCGCGCGATGAGACCGAGCAGACCAGGTTCCTCCCGTTCGATCTGGTCCCACGTCGTCAGCGCCTCCTCGATGTCCGCTACCTCGCTCGTCACGACATCGTTCTCAGTCGGCGCGACCACGGCGAGATTGATCTCGTAGTGCCCGAAGTAGCCGTACTTCAGCAGCGTACGGTCGCGGAACCCGTCGACGTACCCGCGAATCTCGTCGGCGATCTCGGGGACGACGGTGACGAACGTGAACTCCGTCCCGTAATGCTCCTCGTCGGCCTCGATCCGGTCGTCGGCGAGGTCGTGACCGAGTTTGACGAGCGCGTCGAGGTCTCCAGTCGTCACCGAGTCACGGCGGCGGAGGTAGAGGTGTTCGTGGGTCTCGTGGTGGGCGTAGGAGAGCAACGGCGAGAAGAAGTGTTTCTCGCTCTCCATCGAGAGGCGACCGTACAGCGAGAACCGCTCGCCGCGTTCGCTGACGTCTTTCTCCAGGTCGTAGTTGTACATCAAGCGGTCGCTCAGGCGGTCGACGTAGTCGTCGTCCCACTCCGGAACGTCGAGGGCCGGACCCGCTTCCGTATCGGGGTCCGCCCTCGTCTCGGCCGAGTCCCCACTCATGGCTCGTAGGGATGCACGTCGTCTATCGCGGGGGCACCGAGGACGAGTACCCTCGCTCCCTCCTCGACATTCTCGTCGACGTACGCCCGCTGCGGGCTCTCGGCTTCGACGACGAACGCCTCGTCAACGCCGACGGTGTACGTCTCCTCGGGCGTCTCGACGCTCAGTTCGCCGGAGAGCACGTAGAACACCTCCTCTTGCTTGTCGTGGTAGTGGTACGCGAGCGGGATGGACTCACCGGGCGATGGTTCGTACACGTTCAGGGCGACGTTTTCCAGACCCGCGGCTTCGCTTATCGACCGTCGCGTACACGGTCGATCCGGCGTCGGCTCTATCCCGTCTACGCCGATGTGATGATATCCCATGTTTGATTGTCACAGGGTGCGGGTAAAATACACTGTCGGCCCGGTCGACGACCGGCCGGCGGTCGCGCCCTCGCGAGAAACCTTTATCCGGATTCCTCACGAATATTCTGCACGAACCACTCATGGACAGCGACAAGAGCGAGGCCTGCGGCCGCTGCAGCATGACCGCCGTCGTCGGTGCCACGGATGGCGAGGGCGGACGTGACCCGTTCGACGGGGACCGCATCGAAGTCGACGACGACGAGATGCGCACCGTTGCCCGCCCGGCTATCCTGCTCAGTCGAATCAAGCGTCGCCTCGACGAGTTCGCAACGCGTCTGACGTACGGCCGCTGACGCCCGCAAAGGGTATAAAGCCTGCCGCGCTTAGCCGACTCTACCGTATGGAAGAGAGCATCTCGGGGTTCAAAGTCCGAGGGACGTGGGGGGACATCGTCGAGCACGGTGAGCGGATCACCCGTGCGCTACGTGACCTCGACGTCAACGAACCCGGTGACGCCGATGATGACGACGACGGCAAGCACGTCAACGACGGTGTGGCCGACACCGTCGACGACTACATCGACGCCTTCGACGAGTGGAACGAGTGGCGGCCGAAAGCCCACGAACGGATCGAGGCCGACGTCAGTGAGAAAACCGCCGAGAAGGCGAGCGTTAACGAGGGGAAAGGAGAGAAAGCCGGAAAAGATCCCGACGAGGACATCCAGACCGCCGGCGAGAAGCTGACCGAGTCATACGAGAAACTCGGAGATGACGACGCGGAGGGCGCTGTCGACAAGTGGGGGGAGTCGATAGAGTACGTCGCCCGCGCGGCCGACTCCGCCGGTCGCAAGGCGCTCCGGGCTGTCGAGGACACTGTCTATCAGCGCGTGATGACCCAGATAGCGCCGTACTACTTCGACAACGAACTCGTCAGCGCCAACCTCCAGCACAACACCAACGGCGAGGAGGAGACGTTTACCTTCGAGATCAACGTCAACGACGACGAACTGAAGGAAGCCGTCTCCGAGATCCTGACCGAGTACGAAGACACCGTCGACCGCTGGCACGTCGACACCGAGAAAGAGACGGAGAACGTCGAGGCCATCGAGGGCGTGGAGGCACCGGAGCCGGAAGAGCGGTCCAAACCGTCTTCGAACTGAGCGGCGTTTCATCTCCGCGTCCGTGAGAACGGCATGGAAAGAGAGATTTCCGAGTTGACCGCTGTTTTCCCGGCTGTTTCCACGAGACGGTAGTCACTTGTAGGACCCCCGAGTAGCGTGTGAGCGAATGGTGGATGCCGCGACGTTGGCGACGGTTGTCGTTGCCGGACTCGCGAGTCTGTTCATGGCGTGGGCTATCGGCGCCGGATCGAGCGGTTCGACACCGTTCGCTCCGGCGGTCGGGGCGAACGCTATCTCCGTGATGCGAGCGGGCTTTTTCGTCGGCATTCTCGGATTCGCCGGCGCGGTGTTGCAGGGCGCGAACGTCTCCGAGGCGGTCGGACGCGAACTGATCGGCGGCGTGACGCTGTCGCCGGTTGCGGCGACTGTCGGCCTGACTATCGCCGCCGTCCTCGTCGCGATGGGCGTGTTCAAAGGCTACCCCATCGCCACCGCCTTCACCGTCACCGGGGCGGTGATCGGCGTCGGTCTGGCGATGGGCGGCGACCCCGCGTGGGCGAAATACCGCGAGATCGCTGCGCTGTGGACGCTGACGCCGTTCGTCGGCGGCGGCGTGGCGTTCGCTACGGCGAAACTGCTTCGGAACGAACGGCTCCCGGAGATCGTCACTATCCCGGCGCTCGCCGGCATCGTAGGCCTGCTCGTCGCCCAGATCGAGTTCGCTGTTCTGGGGCCGACGGGTGAGAGCGCGTCTATCGCGATGACGGCCGCCGGTCGACTGCCGCTGGCTCCCGCCGTCGGGCAGGCGCTCGTGACTCTCGGCATCGCGCTCGCAGTCGCCGGCGTCCTCGCCTACGGAATGCGGTCGGATCCCGAGGCCGCCCAGCGTCGGTTCCTGTTGGTGCTCGGCGGACTCGTTGCCTTCTCCGCGGGCGGCAGCCAGGTCGGTCTCGCAATCGGGCCGATGCTCCCCCTTCTGGAGCCGTTCGCCGTGCCGCTGACCGCGGCGCTGCTCGGCGGCGGGATCGGTCTCCTGCTTGGCTCGTGGACCGGCGCTCCCCGGATGATAAAGGCGCTGTCGCAGGACTACTCGTCGCTCGGGCCACGGCGGTCCATCGCGGCGCTCATCCCCTCGTTCGCCATCGCGCAGGCCGCCGTCTTCTTCGGCATCCCCGTCTCGTTCAACGAGATCATCGTCTCGGCGATCATCGGTAGCGGTTACGCGGCCGGCGGAAGCGGCGTCAGCGGCCGGAAGATGCTCTTTACTGTCCTCGCTTGGATCGCGTCGCTCGCCGCGGCGCTCGTCGTCGGCTACGTCGGCTTCCTCGCCGTCGACGCGGTGGTGTGACCGGCCGGACCCCCGGATCTCAGAACCGGTCGATGCGGAACAGGTCGATATCGAGGTCCGTCTTGCCGTCGACGGCCAGGTCCGCAAGTACCTCGCCGACGGCGCTGGCGAACTTGAACCCGTGTCCCGAGAACCCGGCACCGACGACGATCTGAGGGTGGTCGGGATGTGTATCGAGGATGAAGTGTTCGTCCGGCGTGTTCGTGAACAGGCAGGTGGCGAGTCGCATCGTCGGCCCCGCACCGTCGGGGAACCGCCGCTCCGCGTACGCCCGGAGCATCGCCTCGTCCTCGGCACGGGGCTCCCGGTCCATCGCGTCCGGGTCGACGGTTTCACCGAAGTGGTTGAACTTCCCGAACTTGAACCCCGGAACGTCGTACCGTGGGAACCCGTAGTAGTGGCCGTCGTCGTCCGCGTGGACGAACACCGGGAAGCTATCGGGGTCGAAGTCACCGGGCCGGTCGGGCTGGAGCCACGCGAGCACCTGCCGTTCGGGGACGGCGAGGTCCGCGAGTTCGGGTAGGATCTTCCGCGTCCACGCACCCGCAGTGACGACGAGACTGTCCGCCTCGTACGTCCCCTTGCGCGTCGTCACGCGCACCCCGTCCTCGCCCAGCGGCGAGACGTCAGCGACCGGTTCGCGGGCGCGGATCTCCGCACCGTCGGCCTGCGCCGTCTCGACGTGGGCGATGATGCACTGCTCGGGGACGAGGAAGCCGCCGTCGGGCTGATACACCGCCCGGTGGTGCTCCGGGAGGTCGTAGCCCGGGAACCGTTCGTTCACCTCGCTCGCGTCGAGTACCTCGTGTTCGATGCCGTGGGCCTCGCAGGACCGCCGGGACCCCTCGAACACCCGGCTGTCGGGCGACCCCGCGTCGATACCGCCGGTGACGTGCAGCAGGTCGCGACCGGTCCGCTCCTCCAGGTCGCGCCAGCGGTCGTACGCTCGCCGGACGAGCGGAACGTACGCCGGGTCCTCGTACTGCGCCTTCCTGATGATGCGCGTGACGCCGTGGGACGACCCCATGTCGTGCGGAACGTCGTACCGTTCGAGGCCGAGGACATTCAGGCCCCGGGCCGCGAGGCGAGCGGTCGCGGCGCTCCCCATTCCACCGACGCCGACGACGATCACGTCGTAGCGATTCGACATACCTGTCGTTCGGGGTATAAAACGAAAATAGCTTCCTTTGGGACCGGCGGAAACCGCCGGCGGTCGCCGCTACTCCTCGGGCGACAGCTCGTCCGGTTCCGTGTCCATCTCCACGCCGTCTTCCGTCTCCAGTTCGGTGAGACGGGCGCTCATGATACGGGTGTTCTCGACCTGTTCGACGGTGATACGGATGCCGTCGTACTCGATGGATTCGCCCTCTTCGACCAGCCGACCGGCCCGGTTGAAGATGAACCCGGCGATCGTTTCGAACTCCTCGCCTTCCGGGAGGTCGATCTCCATGGCCTCGTTGACCTCGTCGATGTTGACCTCGCCGCGGACGATGACCGACTCGTCGTCGAGATACTCGATCGGTTCTTCCTCGCCGCCTTCCAGTATCTCGCCGACGATCTCCTCTATCATGTCCTCCATCGTCACCAGCCCCTCGGTGGTCCCGAACTCGTCGATGACGATGACCATGTGCATGCGGTTCTCCCGCATCTCCGTCAGGAGTTCGTCGACGTTTTTCGATTCGGGAACGTGCAGGGTCGGCTGGATGAACTCCTCCAGTTCGAGGTCGTCGGCGTCCATCTCGCCGTAGTTGAGGTCGCGAACCAGGTCACGGATGTGGACCACCCCGATAACGTTGTCGAGGCTCCCCTCGTACACGGGGAGGCGGGCGTGACCGCACTGGACGCAGGTCTGAATCGCCTCCTCGATGCTGGCCTCCGTGGGGATCCCGGTCACGTCGAGTCGGGGCGTCATCACCTCCTTCGCGATGGTGTTGTTGAAGCGGAAGATCCGCTGGAGCATCTCGCGTTCGTCCTCTTCGATGACGCCCTCGCGCTCGCCCGTCTCGATCATGTCCTGGATCTCGTCCCGGGTCACGTAGGACGTCTCGATGGCAGAGCGCCCGCCGGTTACCTTGTTCACGATGCGCGTGAGATAGTCGAACGTGACGATCAGCGGCAGGAGGACGTATTCGGACGCCTTCAGCGGCTTCGCGATCCGAAGCGCCCACGACTCCGTGTTCTCGACCGCGTAGGACTTCGGCGCGCTCTCGCCGAACAAGAGGACTAGCGCCGTAATGCCGAATGTCGCGACCGCGACGGCCTCGCCCTGGCTGAGATACAGCGCCAAAAGCCCAGTCGCGATGGAGGACATCGCGATGTTGACGATGTTGTTTCCGACGAGGATCGTTACCAGCAGCCGATGAGGGTCCTCTTTTAGGCTTCGAAGCGTCTTCGCGCCCGTATGCCCCTCCTCTACGAGCGCCTCGATGCGGTGTTTCGCAAGCGAGAACATGGCGATCTCCGAGGAGGAGAAAAACGCCGACAGCCCCATCAGAAACACGATGACGATGGCGCCCGCCACGGCCGTCGTCGTCTGGTCGATGGCGACACCGAACACCTCGTACACCACTGCTGCCGGTCTCGGGGAGTTCACGAGCCCAGGTATACCCATCACCACCGTAGTTACCATCCCTCCGAATTAACTCTTGTCACGTTTTTTTGCGAACCCGCGGCCGTCCGCCGCTGATCCCCCCGTGAGCGAAGCGCTTACACCTCGACCGACCCAACTGTCTCTCATGAGCGATCCAGACATCACGTTCTATCGACTACAGGCGTGTCCGTTCTGCGAGCGGGTCACGCGAAAGCTCGCTCAGTACGACCTCGACTACCAGTCGCGGTTCATCGAACCGATGCACTCGGACCGCAACGTCGTCAAGCGGATCAGCGGGAAACGAACGGTTCCGGCCATCGTCGACCGGAACACGGGAGTCACGATGAGCGAGAGCGGGAACATCGTGGAGTATCTGGACCGGACGTACGGGACCGAGGGAAGTGACCCGTCTCGAACTGCGTCGGAATCGGCTGACGGAGGGGCCGACTGATGGTCGATTTCGAGGTTGTCGACCTTCCGGAGACCGACCACGTCGATGAGGGCGACACCGCGCCCGACTTCACCCGCCCGCTTGTGAACGAGGAGTACTGGGAGGACGCCGCGCTCTCCGACCTCGCCGAGGAAGGACCGGTCCTGCTCGTGTTCTACACGATGGACGGCGCGTTCCCGGCGACGTACATCTGGAACGAGATCCGCGACCGTTCGTGGGACAGCGACCACGACGTCACCGTCGTCGGTCTCTCCATCTCGTCGCCGTACGAGCACAAGACGCTGATCGAGGAACGCGGGATCGACTACCGGCTGTTCAGCGACCCTGCGAACGGCGTTGCCGAGGCGTACGGCATCGTAAACGACCTCGACGGGATGGCGGGAGTCAGCGAACCCCGGCCCGCCGTCTACCTGCTCGACGAGGACCGCACCGTCGAGTACGCCTGGGTCGCGAGCGAGTGGCCCGACTTCCCCGACTACGACGAGGTCGAGGCTGCGCTCGCCGACCTGTAACGCCGCGTTACCGCGCGAGACAGGACACGCCGGACCGCGGGCGACACGTTTTTCCCGCGACCGATGCGAATCACGAACGATGAACGACGTAGCGAACGCCGCGGACGCCGCACGGGACGGCGGTCTCGTCGTCTACCCGACCGAGACGGTGTACGGTCTCGGTGCCGACGCGCTCGACCCCGCCGCTGTCGAGCGAGCGTTCGAGGCCAAGCGGCGCGACCGCTCGAAACCCCTCTCGCTTGGCGTCCCGGACGTCGACACCGCGCTCCCGTACGTCCGACAGACCGACCGCGAGGAGCGGTTCATGCGCGAGTTCCTGCCGGGACCAGTGACGGTCGTCTGCGAGCGGACCGACGACGTGCCCGACGTTCTCACTGCCGGTCGGGACCGCGTCGGCGTGCGCGTCCCGGACCACGACCTGGCGCGGGAGCTACTGGCCGAAGCGGGGCCGCTCACGGCAACGAGCGCGAACGTCAGCGGCCGGGAGAGCGTCACGCGCGTCAGCGACCTGGACCCGGAGATCCGCGAGGCCGCAGACGCAGTCCTCGACGGCGGACTGACGGGCGGAACCGAAAGCACCGTCGTCGATGTGGCTGCCGGCGAGGTCATCCGCCGCGGGGCGGCGGCCGACGAGATCGAAGCGTGGCTTCGGACGCCGTGAACGGACGGAGTCGCGCGACGGGCGCGGCTACGAGAGCAGCGAACGCAGCGTCCGGGTTTTGACGCCGCACTCGTCGGAGTACTCGCAGGGGTCGCACTTCTCCCGGTTCTGTAGTCGCGGCGGCGGTCCGTCCAGCGTCTCGACGGTCCGGACCGCGGTGCGGTAGTCCGCCTTCTTGCGGGTCGTCAGCCCGACCTCTCGGATCACGCCGTGGGTCGGATACTCCACGTACGCCCGTTCGACCGGCCGCTCTCGCTCCCAGGCCAGCGCCTTCGCCGCGGCGACGGCGTGGACGGCGTGGGGCTCCCATACCCCGTTTTCCGGTGGACTGCCCGGCGAGACGAGCGACGGCCGCGGCGGGTCCTCGACAACCTTGTGCGCGATCCCGCGGCAGTCCTTGCCCGAGAGGAACACGTCGCGGCGGGGCGGGTCCGCGACGGCGGCCCAGTCGTCGAATCGGTCCCGCGCCCGGCGGAGGTTTCGGCGGTACCGCTCCGGCGGCACCTCGGTCGGCAGGCCGGCGAACGCGGCGTCCGGTGCGTCGACTAACTCCTCGTAGCGATACGCCAGGTCGCGGCGCTCGGCGACGGCCGGCGGCGGATTGCGGTCGCTACGGCGCTCGTAGTACAGCTTCCGCGGGCAGTAGGCCGCCGTCCGGAGGTCGCTGAACGGGATCACGGCCGGGTGTGGCCGCGCTATGGGATAAAAAGGTGTGGGGAAACTCAGTCGTCGTCTTCGGTCGTCGTTTTGTCGATGTCCTTCTCGCCGAGGTAGATCTCCGCGCCGTCCTGCGCGACTTTCTCGGCGAGAACGGCGCATTTCACGCGCATGGGACTGATGTCGACGCCGAGCATTTCGGTGACGGTGTCCGTGTCCATCTCCTGGAGTTCGGACAGCGTCTTGCCGCGGAGTTCGCCGGAGAGCATGCTCGCAGAGGCCTGGCTGATGGCGCAGCCGTCGCCCTGGAACGCCACTGCCTCGATAGTCTCGTCGTCCTCGTCGAGTTTCACGTCCATGCGGATCTCGTCGCCGCACATCGGGTTCTCGCCGACGTGCGTGTACGTCGCGTCCTCGATCTCCCCGTAATTACGGGGGTTCTTGTAGTGATCGAGGATCTGCTGTCGGTACATGTCCGAGCCCATTCCCATTGTTGCTCTCGACTATGTGACAGCGCGTCAAAAGGGTTCCGCGGGACTATCTCCCACGTGTGCGGGCAGGACGCAGCGGTTTCGGCCGTGTCGGGGTCGAGAGCGTTCTTCGCCGGTGTGCGGTGGATCGTCACTCGGCTCTCGGATGCGGCGCTGTCGCGCATCGCCGACAGCACGGGTGTCGGTGCGACACTGGTTGCGCCTGCAGTGTGACTTTCGTGCAAGTGAGACCGGTCAAAGATTTTTATACTCCCTACTTATGATAGTAACGCATGGTTCAACAGCCCTCCGCCCCAAATAGAATCGCCCGGCGATCCGTCCTGTCCGGGATGGCCGCCGTATCGGTCGTCGGCGCGACGTCTCTATCTACGGCCACCACCGCCCAGTCCGCCGCTCAGACGGTCGAACCGGCCGGCGAACTCCCGCTGAACGGTCTCGCGGAGGTTGTCGTCGACGACGACGGCACGACCGTCTACTGTTCGCTGAACGACGGGTTCGGCGTCGTGGACGCGAGCGACCCGTCGGATCCGACGGTGTTGTACGAGGAACGCGGCCTCGAACACGACGGCGACGGCCCGATGGACCACATCAGAGACGTGAAAGTCGCCGGCGACCGCCTCGCTGTCGTCGGGCCGAACACCCCCACGCGCGGCGACACGTTCTCCGGATTCTTCCTCTACGACGTCTCGGACCCGGCAAACCCGGAACGCGTCACGTTCCAGCCGACCGAACACGGCATCCACAACTGTTCGTTCGACGGCGACCGGCTGTATCTCACCGGCTCCGGGCTACCGGACTCCCCCGTCGTGATCTACGACGTGGCGGACGACGACCCGGAGGAAGTCGGACGATGGGCCGTTACGGACGAGGGCGGGTGGTCGGACGTGTCCCGCAACTACGCCAACTGCCACGACCTCTACGGGGACGGCGATACGCTGTACGTCGCCTACTGGGACACCGGAACGTGGGTCCTCGACGTCTCTGACCCGGCGAACCCGGAACCGCGCTCGCAGATCGGCGGCCACGATTCAGAGTATCTGGCCTCGCTGGGCCGGGCCCCGTCAGCGGAGTTCTTCGAACTACCGGGTAACAGCCACTACGTACAACCGAACGACGACGCCAGTGCGTTGTTCGTGGGTAAGGAGGCGTGGAACCGCGACGAGACCGACATAGACGGCGGTCCCGGCGGTATCGAACTGTGGGACGGAGACGAGGATCCGGACCTCCAGAGCGTGCTCGCGCCGCCCGAGCCCGGTCCCGAACAGGAAGGCGGGTGGACATCTCACAACTTCGGCGTTCGGGGCGACCGCCTCTACACCTCGTGGTACGGCGGCGGCGTCCGCGTGTACGACGTGAGCGATCTCGCAGCCCCGGAGCTACTGGGCGAGTGGCGGGCACCCGCGCGGTCGGTGTTCTGGAGCGCCAAGCCGCTGTCCGACGGGTTCGTCGCCGGGAGCTATATCGACCCGCGAAACGCCGACGAAGCGGAGAGGAACGGCGACGGGGCGAAACTGTACGTGTTCCCTGACCCGGACGGGTCGGACGCGACGGCCGCCCCGACGATGGAGCGGCGCGAGTTCCCCGACCCGCCGTCGGATGAGACGACGACTACCACGCAGCCTGACGGCTCCGCGACGACCACGCCGTCGACTACCTCCCCCGACGAAACGACGGCGACGACGGAGGGCGGCGGAAACGACGGCACCGACGGAAGCGACGGAGATGGCGACGATGGAAGCGACGGCGGGGGTCAGCCCGGGTTCGGTCCGCTCGCGGCGCTGGTCGGCGGCGGTCTCGGTCTGTGGCGGCACGTCAGACGAACGGACGAATGAGGCGAGAGCGTTCAGATCAGGCGAACAGTTCGCGAGCGGCGTCGATCCCGTCGATGAGTCGGTCGATCTCCTCTCGGGTGTTGTAGACGTAGAACGAAGCCCGGGCCGAGGCGGCGACGCCGAGTTTGTCGTGCAGTGGCTGGGTGCAGTGGTCGCCGGCCCGGGTCGCCACGGCGAAGTCGTTGAGGATGCTCGCCAGGTCGTGGGCGTGGACGCTGTCTAAGTTGAACGCGACGAGACCGGCCCGCTCCTCGCCGACGGGCGGGCCGTAGATCTCGATGTCGTCGAACTCCGTGAGGCGGTCCTGGGCGTAGGCGGCCAATTGCTCCTCGTGGCGCTGGATGTTATCCATCCCGAGGTCTTCGAGGTAGTCCACTGCCTCCGCGAGGGCGATGCCCTGCGCGATGACGGGCGTGCCCGCCTCGAACTTCCACGGCAGGTCGTGCCACGACGCCTCCTCGTAGGTGACTTTCTCGATCATCATCCCGCCGTAGTTGAACGGCTCCATCTCTTCGAGGAGATGCTTCTTGCCGTACAGACCGCCGATCCCCGTCGGCCCAAGCATCTTGTGCCCGGAGAAGGCGTAGAAGTCGGCGTCGATGGCCTCGACGTCGACCGGCTGGTTCGGCACCGCCTGCGCGCCGTCGACGAAGATGAGCGAGCCGTGGTCGTGAGCGATATCGGCAAGGTCACCGACCGGGTTCACGGTCCCGAGGGTGTTCGAGACGTGGAGCACGCTCACCATCTCGGTGTCGTCGGTGATGATCTCCTTCGCGTGGTCCATGTCGAGGCGGCCGTCCTCGTCGACCCGGATGTACTTCACGTCGGCACCGGTCTTCTTGCCGATCTGCTGCCAGGTGACGAGCGACGCGTGGTGTTCCATCTCGGTGAGGACGATCTCGTCTCCCGGGCCGAGTTCGTTCAGACCCCAGGCGTAGGCGACGAGATTTTCTGATTCGGTGGTGTTTTTCGTAAACACCATCTCCTCGCGGCCGCCGCTCGCGCCCACGAACTCGGCGAGTTTGTCGTGAGCGTCCTCGTACGCGATAGACGCTTCCTGGCTCAGGTGATGCAGGCCGCGGTGGACGTTTGCGTTCGTGTGGCGATAGTAGTGAGCGATGGCGTCGACGACCGGGTCGGGCGTATGCGTCGTCGCGGCGTTGTCCAGATAGACGACCTGTTCCCCGTCGAACTCCCGCTGGAGGATCGGAAAGTCCTCTCGAATGGTTTCGACGTCGAGCGGCGCGGACTCTCGTGCTTTCATTAGTTACTCAATGGTTCTGGAGACAAAACACTCCTTCGGTTAGTTCGGCGAGTGCGCCCGCGTATCCCGCAAAAGTAGTTCGGTGTACTTGCCGTACAGCCACGCGATCCCGTTGAGCACGTGTAGCAAGACCACGGCGAGCAGGAGGCCGATGACGGAAAACGCCAGCGCCCCGACAAGCGTGTCGGCGTACGTCGAGATCAGTTCCCCGGAGAGCTGTAGCGGTACTTCGATCCCGACGTTCCAGACGTCGTGTTGGTAGTCGATCCCGACCGAGGACGTACCCGACAGGTGGACTCCAGTGGTCGGGTCGCGGTAATGGAACGGCGCGCTGACGAACGCGAACACGACCGCGCCGAAGACGACGCTGATGATGAAGCTGACGAGGCCCGTGACGAACTTGCTGAACAGGTACACCAGTCCCTTCCAGGTCCCGATGTCGAGGAGCATCGTCTTGAGCCAGTCGACGATCCCATCGGTCTCTTCCGGTTCCGCTGCGGGCACGTCCACGTCGAGCAGGCTGTCGGCGAGCGTTCGTTCCACCGCGGCGAGATGAGTCGTGACCGAGAGGACGAGCACCACTATCGGGATGCCGATCAGAATCACCGTGAGCGCGAGTGCGAGCGAGAAGCCGGTGACGAGAAAGATGAAGTACGTCAGCCCAAGCGGGAACGCCAGCAGCAGGTACGCGAGGTTGTAGTACGTCTGTCGGCGGGCGACGACGCCGAAGAACCACCGCAGACCGCCGCTCTGACGGCTGTCGACGGTGCGTCCGTGTCCGCTCATCCGGGACCACCTCTCAGGGAGAGCGCGACGGCCGCGAGTCCCGCGACATTCGACGCCGTTATCGAGAGGATGACCTGTGCGTCCGTCGCCGCCGTCAGAAGGTCGACCACGTACGACAGCGCGAACGGGAGCGTCGTCAGACAGAGGATGCCGGCCGACAGAAACAGCATCCTATGGCTTCCGTGCCGGGCGTAGCCGCGGTAGGCGAGCGCCGCCACGAACACTCCCACCGTGGCGCTCGCGAACCCGGCGAGGAAGATGACCTCGGCGCTCCCGAGCGAGAGGTCCCCCACGTCCGGGACGCTGCCGCTCTGTGCGACTGCGGCGACGACGCTCACGGGGACCACCTCGCGGAACGCGTCCGTTCGGTTCGTCGGCCGGTTCGGTCGTCGTCGGTGTCTGTCGTTTTCATGGTTGCCTCCGTCGTCGCGGAATTCCGTAAATCGCGTACAGTATCGCGAGTAATCCCGATAGCTCGCTCGATCTGGCGACAAGCGTCGTCATGACCGGTGCACCGCCGAAACTCGGTAGCAGGAACTCGACCGTCGTCGCCCCGACGCTGAGGAGGGCGACGCCGACTGCCAGCCAGAGCAACGCGGCGTCGTCCGCCTGCTGATACCCCCTGTACGTCCTGACGGCGATCCAGGTCGCCAACGCGGCCGTCACCACCTGTCCGACGACGACCAGGGCTACGACGGACGGCGTGCCGCCGGTGAACGTCGAGAGGGGTTGGCCAGTCATGGTCACAGTCGCTCGTACAGTCGGGTGAACCGGTCGGCGGCGTCCTCTCCGCGCCGGTGCACGTCGATGTCCATCGTTCCGTCCTCGATGTCGACTGCGACCCGTTCGAGACGTGCGGCGTAGGTCTTGTAGTGGTGCCCGTCCGGGTCCATCTCCTGTTGTTCTTCGAGCAGGTCGTGCTCGTCGAGGCGGTCAATCCGCCGATAGATCGTCGGTGCCGAGGCGTTGCACGCCTCGGTCAACGCGTCGGCGGACATCGGTTCCTCGCTCGTTGCGATGAGGATAGTCCGGGCACACTCGTCGTCGAGCAACGAGAGCACCTCGGTTTCCTCATCGTGTTGCATTTGCTCGCTTGTTTTGCAACGATAATATAAAACCCCCCACGGTTTCAGTCGATGAAACTGCTCTCAATCGGTTACAACGGACGTTCAAACATTCAAAGACGGACTGGTAGCGATAGAAACCCAGTCACTCACGACGGAGAACGGCGTCGGTTTCTCACCCCTGTCGACCTCACATGATACTACACGCTGTCCGACAGTGCGAGTTCCCGTCCGCCCGTCCGGCCGTTCTCACCGCCGACATTAAATCGCCATAGCCCCTGGTACGGGTATGGTGACGAAACGTTCGCTCGGAGTGAGCCTGCTCCTGCTCGGCGTCGCGTTCGCCGGCGTGTTCCACGCGGTCGCTGCGCTCGCGTTCGATAGCGGCCTCCGGTACGTCGGCCTTGGAGTGGCCGCGGCGGCACTGCTCGGTATCGTTCTCGTAAACGTCTCCGTCACGGGGCCGCCGCGAGACGACGAGTCCGGGGACGACTACAGTGACAACTGAAACGGGTTAACACTGATCGGACAGCAGTCGTGCGATCAGGTGCGCATCGACTCTCGAAGACTTCCTGTCAGGCCATCTGGAGCAACTGCGCGTGCAGCGTCGTCTCGACTTCGAGGACGTTCGCCTCGTCGACGAACCCCTCGTCGACGGCGAGTTCGACGGCTTCACGCCCGACGATGTTCGCGACTGTCGCGCGAGCGAGACTGTCGACGACGGCCGCCTCATCGACCTCGTCCCCGCCGTAGAACTCCTCGGAGACGGTGATCGAGATATCGCCCTCCTCGAACGTCTCGCCGAGAACACCGTCGTCGCAGACTGCGACCAGAAGCCCCTCGTCAGTCTGGCGCTCGTTGACAATCATTCCACTAGCTCCTGTTCTGCCTCCTTGCGCATCTCTTCGGCCTCCTCGACTATCTCCTCGGCGCGGTCGTACTCGCCGAGTTCTTCGAGCGCTCGCGCCTTCTCCTCTAAGATCGACGAGTTGCGCATCCCCAGACGGATCGCGTTGTCGATGCTGTTCAGCGCGTCCTCCGGGAGACCGCGCTCCAGGAGGAAGAACCCGCGGTTATACCAGGCTCGCGCAAAGCGCTCGTCGATCTCGACGGCCTTTTCGGCGTGTTCTAGCGCCTGCTCGCTCTGGCCGGACTCCCAGAGCGCGTACGCGAGGTTGGTCTGGGCGGTCGCGGCGTGTTCGCTGGAGTCGTCGATTCGCAGGGCCTCGCGGTACGCGCCGATCGCCGCGTCGTACTCCTCCAGTTCGGCGTGGGCCGCGCCCTTGTTCGTCCGGGCTTCCTGTTCGACGAGGTCGTCGTCGGCGTACTGGGCCGCCCGTTCGAGGGCGTCGGTCGCCTGCTCGTAGCGGTTGATACGCATGTACTCCAGCCCGACATCGACGAGTTTGTCGGCGTTTATCTGGTCGTCCGGGATGGCCTCGTCGTCCAGCAGGTCGGACACGACCCGTGAGTCGACGGGGTCGACCTTGTCCGGGTCGACGTCGAGTTCCGGCGGGTCGAGGTCGAACCCGTCGTGGGTATCGGAGAACCCTTCGCCCTCCGAGAAGCGGTGGTCGCTGGGCTCGTCGTGTTCGTCAGTCATACTCTCTGCTACTGCTGGAAGGGGGTTAAGGCCTGCGAACGAGAAATGCCTCGCAGCAGACTGCCGTCTGCTGTTGCGCCCTTTCACTGTCCGCCGGAGCGGCGTCGCCGCTTCGAGTCGTCATGCTCCGCTCGTGAAGAGGCCGCAGTAGTGGCGATACGCTCCGAACGCCTGCCGTTCCCCGTCCGCTCGGAGCGCTCACTTCGTTCGCGCATCTGAGCGCGGCCGGCCGGTGGTTTCGACGCTCGTCTCGGGAGTATCTTCAAGGATTCAGCCGTCGGAGTTTCGTTATGCGACTGTTCGTCAGCATCGACCTGCCCGACGAGTTGGCGGATTCGGTGCGGGAGGTCCAGGAGTTGTTCGAGGAGGCTGCGGGGTTGAACTTCACAGACCCCGAGCAGGCCCACGTGACGGTGAAGTTCCTCGGGGACGTAGACGAGGACCGCCTCGACGAGGTGACTGCGGCCGTCGAGCGCGGCGTCGACCACGCCGACATCAAGAACTCTTTCCCCGCGCGTTTCGCCGGTCTCGGCGTGTTTCCGAGCCTCGACTACATCAGCGTGGTGTGGCTCGGGGTCGAGGTCGGGAAAGCGGAGATGACGACGCTACACGAGTGCATCGAGGACGAGACGACCGACATAGGCTTCGAACCCGAGGAAAACGAGTTCACGCCCCACGTCACGCTCGCTCGAATGGAACACGCCGGCGGGAAAGAGCGGGTCCAGGAGGTCGTCGAGAACCGCCACCCCACCGTGGGCGAGATGGCCGTCGAAGAGGTCCGCCTAACGGAAAGCGACCTGACGCAGGACGGGCCGGAGTACTCGACGGTGGAGTCGTTCCCGCTGTAGCGTCACGTGTCCGGTATGTACGGAGTAGCGACGCTTGCACCGGTCTCCGTCGGCGGCCTCGGCGAGGTCACGCTCGGGGACGTACTGGCGATACTCGGCTACCTGCTTCTCGTCGTCGCCGGGACAGCGGCCTGACGCTCCGCACGGGATCCGCGTTTCTCGCGTACCTCGCGGCCCTGTTCCCGGCGTTGTTCGTCGTCGGGGAACTCCTCTCCGACGCCGTCCCCATCGTGTCGTAGCGGGCGGCGGCTTCAAAGGAACAAGATTTTAAGCCACGGAAAGGTAGTTAGGGCCACTATGGGTAAGAAATC
Organism: Halostella pelagica; assembly: GCA_005954745.1. Taxonomy (GTDB): domain Archaea; phylum Halobacteriota; class Halobacteria; order Halobacteriales; family Natronoarchaeaceae; genus Halostella; species Halostella pelagica. The sequence goes on along the minus strand of CP040678.1, from coordinate 2,872,160 downwards.
GAAGGCGAAGAAAAAGCGTCTCGCAAAGCTCGAGAACCAGAACAGCCGGGTGCCCGCCTGGGTCATGATGAAAACGGACATGGAAGTCCAGCGCAACCCCAAGCGGCGCAACTGGCGGCGTAGCGACACTGACGAATAATGAGCGCGAGCGATTTCGAGGAACGGGTCGTCACCGTTCCGCTACGTGACGCGAAGGCAGAGGCCAAACACAAACGGGCCGACAAGGCGATGACTATCGTGCGCGAGCACCTGGCACAGCACTTCTCCGTCGAGGAGGAGGACGTGCGCCTGGACCCCTCGATCAACGAGGCCGTCTGGTCCCGAGGCCGCAAGAAGCCCCCGAGCAAACTTCGAGTCCGCGCGGCCCGCTTCGACGAAGAGGGCCGAGGGGTCGTCGAAGCAGAGTACGCAGAGTAACGTTGCTCCGCGCCGCGTTCTCCGGGTCGTCGTACGTCGGTGTATTCGCACGCGCGACCGACCACTGTCTGCTTGCCCGCCCGGACGTCGAGGAGTCGCTGCTATCGGACATCGAGGACGAACTCGATGTCCCCGCAGTGGCGACGACGGTCGGTGGGTCGGGCACGGTCGGTGCGCTCGCGACCGGTAACTCGAACGGATTGCTAGTCAGCGGCCGCCTCCGCGATGTCGAACGCGACCGAATCGCGGACGCCGTCGATGTCCCCCTTCACGAACTCCCGGGACGGATCAACGCCGCCGGTAACGTCGTTCTCGCGAACGACGCCGGCGCGTACGTCCACCCGGACCTGCCGCGCGAAGCCGTGCAAGTCGTGGCAGACGCGCTCGACGTTCCGGTCGAACGCGGCGAACTCGCCGGCGTCCGCACGGTCGGCACCGCCGCCGTCGCGACGAACGACGGCGTGCTTTGCCATCCCAAAACGACCGACGAGGAACTGGACTTCCTCGAAGAGGTGCTCGATGTCAGAGCTGACATCGGCACTATCAACTACGGTGCGCCGCTGGTCGGGTCCGGACTGATCGCAAACAGCTACGGATACGTCGCCGGGCAGGACACCACCGGTCCGGAACTGGGGCGAATCGAGGACGCACTCCAGTTCATCGACTGAGTTCGCGCCGTCCCGGAACACGGGACGAGGACAGTCGCTCCGGCACCCGTCTCACGTTTCTCTGATAGGGACTGTTGTCAGTCGTTTCAGCCTTTCGTCGACCCTCTGTCGGCGAATACCGGTACACAGTTACAACGGTCCCTCTGAGTCCCGCCCGGCGATGGATATCTGCCCTCGGGCGGTCGCATCGCTCGCTCGAAACGAGCGCGACCGTGGAAGTTCATGTAGGAAGATTCTTCCGGCGCAAGGTCGGACAGTGAGACATGAGTGAGTTTACTGTACGCGGTGAGTTCGAGTCCCGGGACGGCTGGGCTTCGTTCGAGAAGACGCTCGACGCAGAGAACGAGGACGTCGCGGTCGAATACCTCTACTCCCGTCTCGGGAGCCACCACGGTCTGAAGCGCACGCAGATCGAAATCGAGGAGGTCGGCAAATAATGATGGGTGGTGGCCAGCAGGAGCTTCAACAGCTCTCGCAGGAGATTCAGGAGATCCAGGAGCAGGTCGAAGCGCTCGAAGAGGAGGTCGCGGACCTCCAGACGGAGAAAACCGAGATCGACGAGGCCATCGAGGCCATCCAGACGCTCGAGACCGGCTCGACCGTGCAGGTTCCCCTCGGCGGCGACGCCTACCTCCGCGCGGAAGTCCAGGACATCGATGAGGTCGTCGTCAGCCTCGGCGGCGGCTACGCCGCGGAGCAGGCCGAGGGCGACGCCGTCGAGACGCTGGAGAACAAAAAGGAGTACGTCGACGACCGTATCGACGAGGTCAACGCCGAAATCGCCGAGCTCGAAACCGAAAGCGAGGAGCTCGAACAGAAGGCACAGCAGATGCAGCAACAGCAGATGCAACAGCAGATGCAGCAGATGCAGGGCGAAGAAGAAACCGACGAGTAACGGGCGACGATGTTCGATAGCCTGAAAGACAAGCTCGGCAACTTCCGCAAGGACGCAGAGGAAGTCGCCGAGGAGAAGGCCGAGGCGGCCGAGGATGAGGAGGAGGCGGGAGACGAGACGGAAGCGGCGGACGCCGAGACGGAAGCCGACGACGCCGCTACCGCCGAACCCGACGACGTAACCGCCGACCCCGAATCAGCGGCGGCCGCCGAAGAGGGTGAAGCCGCGGCCGCGGAGGCCGAATCCCCCGAGACGGCGACGGCCGCAGAGGCCGTGCCTCGCGAGAGCCCGGACGCTCCGGTCTCCGAAGACGCCGATCCGGACGCTGACGCCGATGCGTCCGACGAGGACGACGCGGCGTCCGACGAGACCGACGATAGCGGCGGAACCGGGTTCGCCCGCAAGGCCAAATCCCTGGCAACGGGGAAGTTCGTCATCGAGGAGGAGGACCTCGAAGACCCGCTGTGGGAGCTGAAGATGGCGCTCCTGGAAAGCGACGTCGAGATGAGCGTCGCCGAGGAGATACTCGACAACATCAGAGACGAACTCGTCGGCGAGACCCGTCGGTTCACCGAGAGTACGGGCGCTGTCGTCGAGGACGCGCTCGGCGAAGCCCTGCTCGATGTCATCAACGTCGGGCAGTTCGACTTCGACGAGCACGTGGCCGAGGCCGAGAAACCGCTCGTCATCATCTTCACCGGCGTCAACGGCGTCGGGAAGACGACCAGCATCGCGAAACTCTCGCAGTATCTCGAACGGCGGGGGTACTCCTCGGTGCTGGCGAACGGCGACACCTACCGCGCCGGCGCGAACGAGCAGATCCAGGAACACGCGGATAACCTGAACAAGAAGATCATCGCCCACGAGCAGGGCGGCGACCCCGCCGCGGTCATCTACGACGCGGTGGAGTACGCCGAGGCGAACGACGTAGATGTGGTACTTGGCGACACCGCCGGTCGCCTACACACGAACGAGGGTCTGATGGACCAACTGGAGAAGATCGGTCGCGTCGTCGGTCCCGACATGACGCTGTTCGTCGACGAGGCCGTTGCGGGCCAGGACGCGGTCCAGCGCGCCAAGCAGTTCGACGACGCCGCCGAGGTAGACGGCTCCATCCTGACGAAGGCGGACGCCGACTCGCAGGGCGGCGCGGCTATCTCCATCTCTCACGTGACCGGGAAGCCGATCCTCTTTCTCGGCGTTGGGCAGGGGTACGACGACCTCGAACGGTTCGACCCCGAGGAGATGGTCGACCGTCTGCTCGGCGACGAGGAGTAGGGAAGCCGCACTCGTTTTCCCTGGGGAGACACTCGATACTCCCCACTCGGCGGTTCGACGCCCGGTTCTGGCGGACTGTTCCGACCAGGTACGGCCAGAAACGCCACGAGGTAGCGGCAATATTTGTGACACCGCGTCGGCCGCTTACCGTCGTTGTCTCCGGACAGCTGGCCCGTTCCTCCTCCTGTCGGCTGTAATCCCTTGCGGAACCTCGGACCCTGAGGGTCCGAGTATCGTTCCGAAGTGACAGCTGACAGTATCAGTTTTGGCGGAGATGCCCGCCAGAAAGAGGCATTACTCTCCGCTACGGGGCAGACCCGTCACCATTGACCACTTTGCGCGAACACTTCGTGTCGGGTGAGTACTAGTGGCACGATAGATGACCACAGACAGCACAGATGTTCAACACCGATGGTGGTCGCCGTGAACGCCGTCGAACAGTACAAGCAAAACAAGCATCCGCTGGACGTTATCGAGGATGTCAAGGAGTACGCAGAGGAGGACCTGTCGTTCGACGAGATAGAGGAGCGCGCCGGCGACGGCGAGTGGGAACGCCTGAAGTGGGCCGGCATGTACAGCCACGGTCGCCAGCGCGGCTACTTCATGATGCGGACGAAGGTGCCCGGCGGCTACCTGACGCCGGACCAGGCCGAAGTTATCGGCGCGGTGGCTGAGGAGTACGCTACTGCGCCCGAGGAACACGGCGGCGAGACCCAGAACGAACTCTGGGGCGACGCGTACCTCGACATCACGACGCGACAGGACATACAGAAACACTGGATAGAGGTCGCGGACGTGCCGGAGGTCTGGGCGAAGTACGACGAGGTGGGACTGACCACCATCCAGGGCTGCGGCGACTCCGCGCGGAACGTACTCGGCTGTCCCGCGGCCGGGCTGGACGGACACGAGTGTTTCGACGCCCAACCCGTCATCGACGCCGTCTCGGACTTCTTCACGGAGAACCGCGAGTACGCCAACCTCCCGCGGAAGTTCAAGATGACCATCACTGGCTGTTCGCAAGACTGTAGCCAGTCGCAGATCAACGACGTTGGGCTGACGCCGGCCCGCAAGGTGATCAACGGCACGGACCAGTACGGATTCCACGTCAAGGTCGGCGGCGGCCTCTCGGACGGCCCGCGGATGGCGACGACGATGGACGTGTTCGTCCCGCCGGAACACGCCGTCGAGTTCACGCGGGCGGTGGCCCAGACGTTCAAGGAACTCGGCGACCGGAACAACCGCGGCGTCTGCCGGATGCGCTACCTCGTCGAGCAGATGGGAACGGAGACGTTCGAGGAAGCGGTCCGGGACCGCTGTACGGTCGAACTTCCGTCGCAGGGCGTCGACCTCACCGAGGGCTACCTCGGCGACCACGTCGGCGTCCACGACCAGAAGCAAGACGGGCTGAAGTACGTCGGCTTTAACGTCGTCGCGGGACGGATGGGCGGCGACGAGTTCGCCGAGGCGGCCCGCGCCGCCAGGGAGTACGGCACGGACGACGCCTCGGTCCGTCTCGCGACCGACCAGAACTTCCTCATCACCCACGTCCCCGAGGAGAACGTCGACGACCTACTGGCGGAACCGTTCGCGGAGGCGTACCAGCCCGACCCCGGCCCGTTCGCCCGCGGCGCGGTCGGCTGTACGGGCAGCGAGTTCTGCAACTACGGCATCATCGAGACGAAAAACCGCGTCAAGCGGTGGGCGCGCGAACTCGACGACCGCATCGACACGCCGGACAATCTCGACGTGGTCCGGATGCATATGAGCGGCTGCTCGGCGTCGTGCGCGCAGCCCCAGATCGCGGACATCGGCTTCCGCGGCGAGACGGTGCAGTTGGATACGGACGGCGACGCGGACGAGATGGTCGAAGGGATGGACTTCGGCCTCGGCGGGAGTCTCGGCTCGGACAACGAGTTCCTTGACTGGGTCGAAAACGCAGTGCCCGCGGACGCGGTGATACCGGCGCTGGAAAGCCTGTTCGATGCGTACGCTGAGGAGCAGACGGGCGACGAACGCTTCTACCAGTGGTGTCGTCGCGTCGACAACGACCACCTGCGACAGGTCATGCAGCGGGCGGACGCGCCCGTTGCGAAGGGGGTGGCTGCGGATGACTGACCGGGGCGGCTCGGACGAGAACCGGCCGCCGGACGAACGCCTTCCGGGCGTCCCGGACACGGGAGACGACGAGAGCGAGTCGGTCCCGCCGGCCGACGGCGTACGCATCCACCGGCCCGACGCCGAGCACCGCACGATCCCCGGCGATCAGGTCGGTCCGGGCGACGAGGCCGAGAGCGGGCCAGTCGGCGAGGCTGGCGCGGACAGCGGCGAGTGTTCCGACGATGCGTGCGGATGCGAAAGCGGCGGCGACGAGGTGGCGGCAGACGGGGTCGGTATGAGCGAAGCGAACACGGGCTCGTCGGAGATTTACTCCGACGGCGGCGCAACCCCGGCAAACGTCGACAGCGAGGGCAACCTCACGGACATCGAGTTCACCCCGCCCGCAGAAGGCCGAAGCCAGAACGTGGAGAACGGCCGACCCGACGAGCGCGTTCAGGTCCCCGAGGGCGTCGAACTGGACACGCCCGGCTACGAGATCCGCGACGAGATGAACGACATCGAGACGCCCGACGACAAGACGTGGTTCATGGAACTGGACGAGGCGGTCATCAACGACGGCCGTTGCATCCAGTGCGGCACGTGCGTCGCGGCCTGCCCCTCGGACTCCATCGGTATCGGCGACGACGACCTGCCGGAACTCGTGAAGATGTGTACCGGCTGTTCGCTCTGCTGGGACTTCTGTCCCCGCGGCGGCCTGCGCTACGAGCGCCAGTGGAAGATTACCGGCGGCGACGACAACGTGTCGGGTGCGGGCGACCCCATCACTGAGTTCTCCGCGAAGGTGGAAGACGACTGGCGAGAGGGTGCGCAGGACGGCGGCGTCGTCACCAGCGTCCTCTCGCACCTGCTTGAGGCGGGCGAGATAGACGGCGCGCTCATTGCCACCGAGAGCGACGACGAACCGTGGAAGGCGGAGTCGTTCCTCGCGACGAGCCACGAGGACCTGGTCGAAAACGCCGGGAGCTTCTACAACCAGACGCTGGCGCTTGGCAACCTCGGCCTCGACCAGTGGGAGCACAAGCTTCCGGACAAAGATCCCGAAGACCTCAGCCTCGCGATGGTCGGCACCCCCTGCGAGATCGAAGGCATCCGCGCCCTGCAAGATTTCGACTGGGACTATCAGTCACAGGACGCGGGCGTCCGCGCCGTCGACTACACGGTCGCGCTGATGTGTACGAAAAACTTCAACTACCACCGCCTCATCGGCGAGCAGTTGGAGGAGAAACGCGACATCTCGCCCAAGGAAATCGGCAAACTCGACGTCCTCGACGGCGAGATGCGCGTCTACGGCAACGACGGCGAACCCCTCCTTGTCGAGGATATCGAGGAGTTCCACGACGCCGCGCTGAAAGGCTGTGACGAGTGCGCCGACTTCACGGGCTACGCCGCCGACCTGACTGTCGGCTCCGTCGGGTCCGGAGACGAGTACTCCAGCGTCATCGTTCGGACGGAACAGGGGATGGTCGCGTGGGAACTCGCGGAGCACGACCTCGACTACCACGACCTGGAGGATCGCAGCGCCGTCGGTGGACTCCAGTCCTGGGACAAGAAGAAGGCGTTCGAATCGCTGGACCGTCCCTTCGATCCTGACGCACCGCGGTTCATCGACTATACCGACCACGCCGAGAACTACGGGACAAAGCTGAACCCCCACGAGGCCGGCCACTGAGGCACTGATATCCCGTTTCAGACCGGGTCCCAGCGGGTTTCCGTTAGACTTTTGATAAGTACGGTTCAATCTCAATGAGAACTACATGGGGTGCGCGACCGAATGACGGACGAGCCGACCGTCCTCGTCGTCGACGACGAGGACAAACTCGCGGATATGTACGTGCTGTGGCTTCGGCAAGAGTACGAGGTTCGGACCGCCTACGACGCGCAAGCGGCGGTGGACGAACTCGATGATTCGGTCGACGTGGTCCTGCTCGACCGACGGATGCCAGGGATATCCGGCGACCGCCTGCTCGACGAGTTCGCGGATGATCCCCCGTTTAGCGTCATCATGATAACGGCCGTCGAACCCGACTTCGACATCATCGATATGGCGTTCGACGACTATCTCTGCAAGCCAGTCCAGCACGACGACCTGACGGCCGCAATCGACTACCAGATCGCCGTCCAGGGGCGCGATGACAGGCTCCGGAAGTATTCCGTCGCCCGTGCGAAACTGGCCGTGCTAGAAGCCGAGAAATCCAGACACGAACTGTCGAACAGTTCCACCTACGGGGAGCTTCAGTCGACGGCTCAGCGATTGGAGTCATTGCTCGAAGACTCCGTCCCCGACTTCGACGAGGTCGACGAGGAGTTTCAGGCGATAGGTCGCACGACCTGATACTGTCGGCTGTAATCCCTTGAAGAATATCGGACCCTCGGGGACCGATTATCTTTACGAAGTTACAGCCGATAGTATGAGTTGCGTCTCCCCCTGTTTGCCGTCGTTCGTTTCTCCCCCTGCTGTTCGCTTTCCCGTTCTCGGTAGACGACGCGTCGCGACGGCGGAGACGCGGACCGGACGGGCAAGGCTTTAACCCCGCCGCCGCCTACCAGCGTGCAAATGGTACTCGACGATCTCGGGAGTTCGCTGCGGGGTACGTTAGACAAACTCCGCGGGAAATCCCGCATCAGCGAGGAAGACGTCGAAGCGGTCGTCAAGGAGATCCAGCGCTCGCTTCTGCAGGCCGACGTCGACGTTTCCCTCGTGATGGACCTCTCGGACAGCATCAAGGAGCGCTCGCTGGACGAGGAACCGCCAGCAGGCACGACTGCCCGAGAGCACGTCCTCAGCATCGTCTACGAGGAGATGGTGGATCTCGTCGGCGAGAGCACGGAGCTCCCGCTGGAAGAACAGACCATCATGCTCGCCGGTCTCCAGGGGTCGGGGAAGACGACCACCGCCGCCAAGATGGCGTGGTGGTTCTCGAAGAAGGGGCTGAAACCCGCCGTCATCCAGACTGACACGTTCCGGCCCGGAGCGTACGACCAGGCGAAACAGATGACCGAACGCGCCGAGGTCGACTTCTACGGCAACCCCGACAACGACGACCCGGTCGACATCGCCCGCAACGGTATCGAAGCGACCGAAGAGGCCGACGTTCGTATCGTCGACACCGCCGGTCGCCACGCGCTCGAAGACGACCTCATCGACGAGATCGAGCAGATCGAAGACGTCGCCGCGCCCGACCGCTCCCTGCTCGTGTTAGACGCCGCCATCGGTCAGGGAGCGAAAGACCAGGCCCAGCAGTTCGAGGAATCGATCGGCATCGACGGCGTCGTCATCACCAAACTCGACGGGACGGCGAAAGGTGGCGGTGCGTTGACTGCGGTCAACGAGACCGGCTCCTCCATCGCCTTCCTCGGCACCGGCGAGGAGGTCAAAGACGTCGAGCGGTTCGAACCGAGCGGCTTCATCTCCCGCCTGCTGGGGATGGGCGACCTGAAACAGCTGACCGAACGCGTCGAGCGGGCGATGCAGGAGACCCAGGAGGAAGACGAGGAGTGGGACCCCGAGGACATGCTTCAGGGGCAGTTCACCCTCCGCGATATGAAAAAACAGATGGACGCGATGAACCGCATGGGCCCGCTCGATCAGGTCATGGACATGATCCCCGGCATGGGCGGCGGGATCAAAGACCAGCTACCGGACGACGCGATGGACGTCACCCAGGAGCGCATGCGTAGTTTCGAGGTCATCATGGACTCGATGTCCGAGGACGAACTGGAGAACCCCCGCAAGATCGGCCAGAGCCGGACGGAACGCATCGCCCGCGGGAGCGGCCAGCCTGAAGAGAAGGTGCGCGAACTGCTCCAGCAGCACAAGATGATGGAACGCACCATCAAGCAGTTCCAGGGCATGGGTCAGGGAGATATGGATATGCAGCGCATGATGAAGAAGATGGAGAACCAGGGCGGCGGCGGTGGCGGCGGCATGGGCGGTATGGGACCGTTCTAAACGACCTTTTCGACGCTCGGAATCTCGCGTGGCCGTCTCGAAGAGCCACTTCGGATATCGAGTCAGATCTCCCTTCGCAACCTCTCCGTGCTGACGGCAAACAGTGGAGTGCGGATGGTCTCAGTTCTTCTCAGCTCACGCTAGCTACTTATGCTGTTTGAGGGCGTGTACTCTGTAGATATGGTTGAAAACCAGTTTACAGATCCGGAGACCACGCGCGAAGAGTGGGTCGACGTCCGAATGGAGGACCCCGAGGAGGGGGAGTGGGACGTCGACGCGGTCGTCGTCGGAGGGCATGTCGAGTACGTCGACCTCCGGATCAGACCGGAACTCCTCTCCGATTTCATCGGGTGTCTTATCAACGATATCAGGGACGAAGAGGCCAGGACGATCCTGTCGAACGCGGCCGAGGGGAAGTCGATCGACCTGCAGGACGAGCACAGCACAACGTAGGGCCGTCTACCGCGCGTTCAGCGTCTCCACGATGACGTCGAGGTCCTCGTGGTGGGTCGCCTGCCGCGGGGCCGTCAGCGGCGAGACGCTCACTTCGCCGTCGATGACGGCGCGGCGGTCCGACCCCCGTTCGTAGCGCTCGCGGACGGTACCGATATCCGAGAACGGGTTCTCGTACCCGACCGTGTGCGGCCAGAACTTGTCCCGGAGCGCGACGTGGCGCTCGCCGTCGCCGACGGTCAGTTCGTCGGGAACGTCGGCGTCGTGGTCGACGAACACGTCGAAGTCGTCGTCCGGACGGGTCACTCGAATCCGGGGGTCCTCGGCGTCTATCGGCGCGTTCACGTTCAGCAGGTCGACGTCATCGAACACGCCGGCGTCGAGCGACCGCTCGACCAGTTCGCGAGCGACCCTCGCCGGGGCGGAGAAGTCGTAGTCGGCGGGCGGGTGCGGGAAGAACTCGACGTTGTGGTAAGCAGACACCGCGACGGCCGGAGTACCGAGAAACGCCGCCTCCAGCGCCGCGCCGACGGTCCCGGAGCGGCCGATGACGTACGCACCCATGTTCGGGCCGTGGTTACACCCCGAGACCACGAGGTCGAACTCCCGGTCCATGCCGCGCAGGCCGTAGGCGACGCAGTCGGCGGGCGTGCCCGCCAGTTCGTCTCCCATCTCGTGTTCGGTCAGCGTGGCGTGCGTCGAGCGCTTGCGGCCGACGCCGGACTGATTGTCGGCGGGGGCGACGACGGTCACGTCGCCGAGCGCCCGTAGTTCGTCGCGGAGCGCACGGAGACCGTCGCCGTCGATACCGTCGTCGTTCGTGAGGAGGATGTCGACCACAGTGTTCGTGGCTTAGACCGCGTTCGAGTAAGCGTTCCGGTAGTTCGCCGGTCCGACCGGCTCCGGGGGAGCCGCCGGCTTTTATCAGATCCGGGCGTGTGGGAATTGGCATGAGCGTTCGCGAGGTGGCGGTCGATGCCTATCGGGAGGCGTTGCCGGTCCTCGCGGCGAGTGCGGTCGGCGGGCTCTTCGCCGGCGTCGTCCTCGGTGGGATGCGCGCGGAACTGGAGGCAGTCGCCGGACTACTCGTGCTGGTGCCGGCACTGCTCGCCACTCGCGGGAACGTCTACGGCGCTCTCGGCGCAAAGCTCTCCTCCGCGCTCCATCAGGGGTTGGTCGCACCCGTGTTCGACCTGGAAGACGAGCGGTTGCGAGCGGCGATCGCCGCCGCGATGGCGAACGGCGTCCTCGTTAGCGTGTTCGCGGCGGTGGTCGCGTACCCCGTTCTCCTCGTTCTCTCCCGCCCGTCCGCGTCCTTGCTCACCCTCGCGACCATCGCCTTCATTGCCGGACTGCTCTCGGGTATCGCACTGACCGTCGTCGTCGTCTTCGCGGTGTTCGTCGGCTACCGCCGCGGACTGAACCCCGATACCCTCGTCGGCCCTGTCGTGACGACGACCGGCGACGTGTTCGGGATGGCGACACTGCTCGTCGCCGTACGGCTGGTTCTGGCACTGGGTGGGGGCTAAATGTCGGGAGCGCGAAGCAGCACGTGGACCGTCCAGGGGATCGCCCGGGCCATGTTGCCCTTGCTCGCCGTCCTGACGGTCGTCGAGGTGGGGAGCGGACTCGTTCTGGACACGTTCGAGGAGCAACTGCTCCGCTATCCGTCGCTTTTGGTCCTCGTTCCCGTCACCATCGGCACCGCCGGCAATCTGGGGAGTATTCTCGCCGCGCGACTCTCGACGGCGTTTCACCTCGGAACGCTCTCGTTCGCGCCCGACGACGACCGACTGCTCGGCAACGCCGTCGCCACGTTCGGACTTGCGGTCACCATTTTCCCTGTCGTCGGCGCGGCCGCGTGGCTGGTGACCTCGATCACCGTCAGTGCAGACCTCGGGTTCGTAACGGTCGTCCTCGTCGCGACGCTTTCCGGGGCCGTTCTCGCCGTTCTCGCCGTCGTCGTCACATTCGTCGCGACCTACGCCGCCTATCGACTCCGTCTTGACCCGGACGACGTGGTGATCCCCGTGGTGACGAACACCTGTGACGTTCTTGGAGTGTTGGTCCTGTTCGCCGTCGTTCGGCTAGTGTTGTAGTCCACGTCACCGACGTGCTAAGCAGCGACTCACCGTTCGGCTGAGTACTCTCCGAAGAGCGCGGAGGCCGCCGCGGACGGGATAGGCTCCGAGAGGAACAGGCGGCCGCAGCGGGCGCATGGAACGCCGTCGACGGCCCGCAACCGACGGAGATTTACCCGCTCCGCCGTCACCAGTTCCCGTGCAGTGGCTCGTCGACCTGCTGTTCGGAACGGTCGTTCCCAGGGTGGCGAAGATCACCCTGTTCATCGCGTTAGGGGTCGGCCTCGCCAATCTGGCGATCGAGTTCGGGGCGGTCCGGTACATCGCAGGGCTGGCCGCGCCGCTGACGGGCCCCGCTAACCTCCCGCGGGAAGTCGGAACCGCCATCCTCACGACCACCGCCTCGACCACAGCGGGGTACGGGATGCTCGCGGAGTTCCGCGAGTCCGGGACGCTAGACGACCGCGCGACGCTCGTCGCCATCACCATCAACACGTTCTTCGGTTTCGTCCAGCACATCTTCACGTTCTACGCTCCGGTCCTGATCCCCATCCTCGGTCTCGAAGTCGGTCTGCTGTACGTCGGAACCCGCGCCGCGATCGCACTCGCGATCACCGTCGTCGGTGTGATCGGCGGCGCGTTCCTCCTCTCGGAAGAGAACGTCGACGCCGTTGCCGTCCCCGACGACGTTGAGCCCCCCGACCCGGAGGAGAGCACCCTCCCGGAGAAACTCCGGAGCGCCGCCGACAGCACGCGGTCGAAGGTCGTCGATGTTCTCCCACGTCTCCTCGTCGTGTACGTGCTGGTCAGCGTTCTGACCGCACGCACCGACCTGAGGGAACTGACAGCCGTGGCGGAACCGCTTACGACGGTTCTGGGGCTCCCTGGTGCCGCCATCCCCGTCATCGCCACCTTCGCGTTCGACACGACGAGCGGCGCAGTCGCGATCGTACCGCTGCTGGAGAATACGTTCACGCCGCGGGAGGCGGTTGCGACGATGCTCGTCGGCGGTATCGTCTCCTTTACCGTCTCGACGTTCAAGCGCTCTATCCCGTTCCAGTACGGCATCTGGGGGTCGGAGTTCGGATCGAAGGTGATAGCGGTAAACACGGGGCTGAAAGTGGTCTTCATCGCGCTGGCGCTTACGGTGCTTCTATCCCCGCTGTAACCGTCGCCGCCAATTCCTCGAACCGCCTTGCGGCACTGCTGTCCGGTGCGACGTTCGACACCGGGACCCCCGAACGCTGCGCCTGTTCGACCACCGCCGCGTCCGGAATGGCCGTCACTGGTGCGCCGAGTACGCGCTCGACCCGGTCGGTCGGCGGCGACGGTCCAGTACGGTTCAGCGCCACGCGGGCAACGCCGGCGTCGAGTTCGCGCGCGAGTTCCCGCGTCCTGACCACGTCCGCCACGGCGAACGCGTCGGGGAGGGCAACGAGGACACAGCGGTCCGCGGCGAACAGCGGCAATCCCGCATCGGCGGCCATCCCCGCCGGGCAGTCGATCACGACTGTTTCGTACGCACTCGCAACGGCCTCGACGGCGTCGACCAGCTCTGCCGGGTCGCTGGCCCGTGCGCCGGCGAGCGTCCGGCCACACGGCACTATGTCGACAGCGCCACCCTCGCACACCGCCTCGATCGGATCCGCCCGTCCGGCGAGAACGTCGTGCAGATCCGGACCGTGCGACTCGGGCAGGTCGGCCATGCCCAAGTCGGCGTCGATGACCGCGGCGTCCAGGTCCGCGGCGAGGTTCAGTGACACCGTCGACTTACCGACGCCGCCTTTCCCGCCTGCGACCGCGACGATCACGAAAGCGCCCGAAGGGTCGTGACCGGAACCGACCCGGCGGCACGCTCTATCCGGCCACCGAGGGCTTCCGCCCGGCGTTCGACGGCCCGGAGGGCGGCGGCGTCGTCCTCTAGACGGTCGACTGCCGACTCGACGTCGCCGAGACTTCCCGCGCGGTCGACCGCGTCGGTCGCCTCGCCGAGCGTCGTCGCATCGGCGCAGTTCTCCGCCGTTTCGAGGCGTGACGCGACCGACTGGAACCACTCCGCGACGGGCGGGGGAAGAGCGTCGTCGCCCGTGTCACGCCAAGCGGCCGCCGAGCCAGATCCGTCGTCGGCAGCGGACGGACCGGGATCCCCCGCCGGAACGGCGTCGACCGGCGGTGATGGGTCGCCCAAACGCCGGATCACGCCCCCAGCTGTCGCGTCCGCTGTCTGCCTTCTCTCACCGTCTTTCGGGATAGCTCGCCGGTCGCTTGCGACCCTGACAGACGGTGACTCCGGGGGTGCGGGACTCGCGAACCCCACGGCGGTCTGGCTGTCGGCCGCGACAGTGGTGACGTACCCGTTCCCGTCCCATCCCTCGACCGGAACGCCATGTCGCCGCGGCGGCCACGTCGGACCGTCGAGGGTGTGTTCTATCCGTACTCGCCGTCGCACACCCGTGTCGTTTCGCACGACTGCTGCCACGAGCGTCACGCCGTCTTCCCGTCGGGTCCGGCATTCGACCTCGACCATGGGGACGTTGGTTCCGCTTTCGTACTTAAACCCTCAGAACGGGTGCATCGAGAACCGCTGCGGCGTCCGACGGCGAGTCGAAACGATCGCACGCGAGGACGACGGGGGCGTCGACGTCGGCGATCCGGACCACCGCGAGCGCGGCCGTCACCGTGTCGCCGTCGAAATCGCCGGTCGTCGATTCGACGGTTCCCTCGCCGGGTACGGTTTCGACGGCGTCGGCGAACGCGTCCCGAACCTCGGCCGCCAGACGGTCGCGGGCCGCGCGCCGGAGGTTCTTCTCCCGGTCTTCGAGGCGGAGACGGCGGTCGCGAGCGTCGCGCGCTTCCCGCGCCTGACCGCGAGCGTGTGCTAGCGCCTGCTCCGCGGCGATACGTTCCGTTCGAACTTCCGACAGCCGTCGGGCGGCGGCTTCTCGTTGCTCGACCGCCTCGTCTACGTCGTCGCCCTCTAGCGCGTCGATAGTTCCCCGGAGTTCGCTGACCCGCTCGGAGAGTTCGGACTCCCGTTCGCCGGTCTCCGCGACTCGCCGCCGCGCCGCTTCGCAGTCGGCGGCCGGAGGATCCAGAGTGCGCAGTTCTCGCCGAACGGCCGCGATAGTTTCGTCCTGTGGGGCGGACAGCCCCCGCGTTCGCGCGGCCTCGGCGACGGCCGACCGCACCGCGAGCGACAGTCCATCCCGGATCGGCGAAACGCGCTCGTGAACTTCTCCCGGTGTCTGACAGGTGATCCAGTCGCTCTCCCTGACTGCTCGTTCGACGGTCGGTGCGTCCAGACCTCTGTCGCGGAGGTCGATGGCCCGTCCCGTTCGAATCGTCTCGCCGAGGTCTACGTTCACAGTTCTCGGTCCTGCAGGGCGTTCGGGGAAGGGTGTTCGGTTCCGGCCGCGAACTTCGCGTAGGACGTACTGGGCGAGTCACGGTTCTCGTACGCGGTCGCGGCGGATCGAACGTCGTCGGGGACGGCGGTGAATTCGTTGAACGGGCGTGTACGCTCTATCTGGACGTCATCGCCGTGTTTCTCGCGCAGACGGAGCGCCAGGAAGGCAGCCAACTCCGTTTCGTTGAACAGCGCGGCGCGGCCGAACCGCCGAACCACGGGGGACGTGTGAGTAGAACAGACGTTACGTAGCGTCTGTCTGGCCCCCCTGGAGTAGGTGACGATCAGCAACACAGTGGGGGTTGGTCGCTATAATTTTAGTATCTTACTACTGAATTCTACTGCCGGCGGACCGTGATATCTCCCTCGTCGCTCTCGATCATCGCGTCGAACAGCGTCTGAATCCGAGCGACGGTCATATCGGAGTGAGCGCCTGGGTCGAGATGGAAATGGCCCGTTGCTCCGAACGCGTGCAAGCGGCCGGTCAACACGTGCAGGAACTCGTAGGCCGTCTCGACGTCCACGTACTGGAGCAACGCGGTGATCGAATCGAAACAGACGACGCTCCGCGAACCGGCCTCGTTCCACTCGCTCAGCACCTCGCTGACTCGGATGCTGATCCCCGTGAGGTCGCTCGGCGTTCCCACGCGTTCCATCGAGTCCGGCCGCGGCCCGTCGCTGTCGGGCGACCCTGCAGGCTCGCCGGCCGCGATCACGTGTGCGGTCGACGGTCGACCGCCGGCCCGGTCGATCCAGATACCGAGCCGATCTTGCGGGAGCTCCGTAAACGACACCCAGAGAACGTTCGTCGAACCCGGGTTCGACGGCGCGAGAAGGTCGACGCAGGTATCGTCAGTACCGTCGGCTATCGACGGAGTGAGAAACAGTACTGACGACGCGCCGTCGAGGGATTCGTTGAGGTCCGTCATGTACCGGTGCGTGCTGTTGGGTACGATTATCGGATCGCGTAAAGTGCTTCCGGCCATTCACCGGTCGGCCACGCGATCGACCGTCACGGCTACGTCGTCGTCGACGAGTTCCCGTACTCGCTCGCGTGCCTGGCGCTGAGACGTGGCGACCACTATCAGACCGTCCGCCCGACCGTCCCCGTTCGCCCGGTACGCCGCCAGTTCGTCGTCGAAATCCGTCGCGTACGTCCGCAAAACGCCGGTCACCGCCCGCTCCATGCTCTCCAGGTCCGTCTCCCCGCGTTCGTACTCCGCGAGGGCGTCCTCGATGTTTCTGAGCGCGGCGATCCGGTCCATCTACGTCGTCCGGAGGTGGTCGGTTTTCGGTTCGTACACTTCCCCTTTCTGCTTCAACTTCTCTATCTCGTGTTCGGCCTTCGACTGCTCCATCCCTATCTCGTCGGCGCGTTCCATTACCACGTCGACCGGCGCGCCGTCGTCGTACTCGTCCTCTATGTCGCCGATGAGCTGTTTCAGGTTCTTGATCCGGTCCCGCTGGGACTTCGAGGTCCCCGTCTCGACCACGTCAGCGTCGAACTGTCCCGTTTCGGGGTCGACGCCGATGTCTTGCAGTGTCGACCGGACGATCTCGATGACGCGCTCGGCGTCGTCCGAGTTGACGGTGTCCGAGAGCCGAACCCGCGCGCTGGCCTCGGCCAGACGGACCAGGGCTTCGAGTTTCCGGGCGGTGACGGGGACAGGTGCGTCCTCGTCCTGACCCTTCGAACGAAGGTCGACGTAGAAGTTCTGGATCGCCTCCCGGGCGTCGTCGGTCATCCGCGGGTGGCAGTTCTGCTTGGCGTAGGCGACGTACTTCCGGAGGAGGTCGGCCTCGATGATGGGGTCGACCTCTTCAGTGACGTCGTCGACCTCCTGTTTGGTGATGTCGGGCGAGGCCATCTCAGTACGTTGCGTGTTCAACTCGCCGGCGTAGTTCGTCGTCAGTATGTGCTCGGCGAGGTTCTTGTCCTCTTCTTCGTCGGGTTGGTCCGTGACGGTGAAGATGAGGTCGAACCGAGAGATCAGTGCGGGTTCGAGGTCGATCTGCTCGCTGATCGACTCGTACTGGTCGAACCGCCCGTATTTGGGGTTCGCAGCCCCAAGCAGCGAACAGCGGGATTTCAGCGTCGCGTTGATACCGGCTTTCGACACGGAGATCTTCTGTTGCTCCAGCGCCTCGTGCATCGCAGACCGGTCGTCGGCGGCCATCTTGTCGAGTTCGTCGATCGCGGCGATCCCCTGGTCGGCGAGGACGAGCGCGCCCGCCTCAAGCGTCCACTGCTGGCCGTCGCCGAAGTCGTCTCTCACAGCAGCGGCGGTAAGTCCCGCACTCGATGACCCTTTGCCAGACGTGTACACCGAGCGCGGGGCGATGTTTTGGATATACGACAACAGCTGGGACTTCCCCGTACCCGGATCCCCTATCAGCAGCATGTGCAAGTCACCACGAATCCGGGACTCGTCGGGGAGGTGTTTCGTAACGCCGGAGAACAACTGGAGGATCATGGCCAGTTTCTCCTGCTCGTAACCGTATATCGACGGGGCGATAGACCCGACCATCTTCTCGTAGATGTCCGGGTCGTTTGAGAGTTCGACGATCGCCTGTTTGTCCTCCTCGGTGATCTCCATGTCCTCGAACTGCTCTTCCTCTATCTCGACGGAGACGCCGTCCATGTACACGTCGAAGATGGGGGATTTCTCCTGCTGGTTGCCCTGCTGTTCGAGCTGGAGGACGCCGGTCGCGGCGACGTGGTCGCCGGGGGTCACCTCGCCGGTGATGTCGTCCTCGATGTGGACGTCGATCGCCTGGGGCGTCTCGCCGCCGCGCAGGCCTTCGGGGCTCTCCTGGATCCGGACCTTCTGAGCGTCGACGAACTCGGACTGGTCGAAGTTGATCTGGAACGGGCCCTGTCGCTCACAGCCCTGGCACTCGTGGGGTTCCTGAAAGTCGCCGCTGGACTGGGGGACACGCGTGAGCGTCCCGCAGCGCTGGCACTCGAACGCCGCCTCCTCGATCTTCGGGCGGACGTTCGTCGCCTTCCGGACGATACCGCGGACGGCGACCAGTTTGTTGACGTGCCGGGAGCGGATCTGGCGGATCTCGGTCGTCTCGGGGAGGTTTCGGATTCGGACGTGTGCCTGTCCCAGGCTCACGTCGACGGGGAGGTCGTACAGTCTGAGCGCCTCTTCTGCGTACTCCTGTAACTGCTCGGGCTTCGAGAGGTAATCGTCGGCCAGGTCCGGGTCGTAGCGGTAGAGGTCCTGCCAGTCGACGTACAGCGAACGCTGCTCGTTCGGATAGTTCTGCGCAAGCGACCCGATCTCGTCGCGGTAGTAACTCCTGTAGAACTGCTCGAACGCATCGACGAGTTCGGTGTTTTCCGCCTGGGCCATTCACAACTCCGTAGTTCCGGATCCCCTATGAAGGTTGGCAAACCGCAGAGTGAAAGTGAAGCCGTCGAGCGCGTCGATGCGGCCGCTGTGACCGTACTCGCCCCGCGGTCTCGTCGCCTGGCAGCGCCACCTGCTCGAATCGCAGATGCGGGACTGACGTTCGAATCCGCGGCCGACTGACGCTTGTCACTTCGTCAGCCCTGCCGGAACACGTACTCCCAAGGAGACCCGGCGGGATCTGGTTCCTATGACCGTCGACGACCTCCCGCGGCTCGGGTTCGGAACGTACTCCGAAGACGACCGTAGCCAGTGGGCCAAAAACGTCCAAACCGCGCTCGATGTCGGCTACCGCCACGTCGACACCGCGCAGGTGTACGAGAACGAGCAGTACGTCGGCGAAGGCCTCGCCGCCGCGAACGTGGACCGCGACGACGTGTTCCTCGCGACCAAGACCGTCCACCACGACGTTCCGCCGTCGCCTGACGAGGTCGGGGAAGCCATCGACGGCTGCCTCGACCGCCTCGGCGTCGACGCTGTCGACCTGCTCTACGTCCACTGGCCCTCCGGAATGTACGACGCCGAAGCCGTTCTACCGGCGTTCGACGCCGCTCGCGACGCCGGGAAGGTCCGCCACGTCGGCCTCTCGAACTTCACGCCGGAACTGTTGGACGAGGCGCGCGACGTGCTCGATGCGCCGCTTTTCGCCCATCAGGTCGAGATGCACCCGCTCCTCCAGCAGGACGACCTTGTCGAGTACGCCCAGCGTCACGACCACTGGCTGGTCGCGTACTCACCGCTCGCGCAGGGCGACGTGTTCGACGTTCCTGTGATCCGGGAGATAGCCGACAAACACGACGCCTCTCCTGCACAGGTGAGCCTCGCATGGCTCCTCTCGAAGGACAACGTCGCAACCATCCCGAAATCCAGCAGCAGAGACCACATGCGCGACAACCTCGCTGCGCAGGACCTCCCGCTCGACGACGAGGACATCGCCAGAATCGACGGGATCGAAACGGAACGCCGACTCATCGACCCCGACCACGGGCCGTGGAACTGGTAGGCGCGGAGAGTCGGCCGTCGCCCAAAACGTCACCTTCCCCTATTTATGCTTTGCTCAGAGTGGCAGCCCGTGTAACCGTCGGTCGGCCCTTTTGTAACCGGTTGATCAAGGTGTGATATGGTTCACACGACGACTCGCCGTCAGGTTCTCGCTGGCGGCGCGAGTGCGATGATCGCAGGAATTGCCGGCTGTCTGTTCGGCGAACGGACCGCCGAAGAAACCGTGAGTAGATCTGTCGATATTCGCGACGCGAACGGGGCCTCCATCGTTGGTAACCTGGGCAACGTCGTCGTTCGGGGCGAAGACCGTGACGACATCGGCGTCGAGGGCATCAAGCGGGCCACCGACGAAGACGCGCTAGACGAGGTGTCGATCTCCGTCGATCGTTCCGGCGACACTATCGACATATCGGTCGAGGGCAACCAGGACAGCGGCGGCCTGCTCTCTGTCCCGCCGCTTGTCGACCTGACGGTGACAGTTCCAGAGAGTTTCCGCATTACCCGCGTCGAAGCGGACACCGGCGATATCAACGTGGAGAACGTTTCGGGGCCGACGAACGTGACCGGCGACACGGCCGATGTCGACGTTTCCGACGTCGCTGGCGACGTCACCGCCCGGACCGACACCGGCGATCAACGGATCGACAGCGTCGACGGCGTCGTGACCGCGTCGGCGGACACGGGTGACGTGACGGTCCGCGAGGCGGCCGTAGACGAGGTGACGGTAGACACCGGTGATGTTACGGCTGACGTTCGGGCGCTTGACGGGGACGCACGCATCAAGACTGACACCGGCGATGTCGACCTCACGCTACCGTCGTCGCTCGACGCCAGGATCGAGGTTACCGTCGACACTGGCGACATCATGTTCTGGGGAAGTGACGGTGAGACGACAGAGACTGAGAACTCCTACGAGACGACGCTCGGCGAGGGCGCGCACACGTTCTCGGTCGAGACAGATACCGGGGACGTGACGGTGAACGTGCTTGACTGAGATGCAGGAAATGGGACCGCGCGGATTTGAACCAGCGGAAGACTCGCTTCGCTCGTCTTCCAGGGTTACAGATCCAGTCGTCCATTCTCCGCGAAGGGGGTTCGCACACGCCTCGCTGTCGCTCGGCGGTGCTCTGAAGTCTCGCGGCAGAAATGGGACCGCGCGGATTTGAACCGCGGTCACGAGCACCCAAGGCTCGGAGTATACCACTAACCCACGGTCCCGCATGACCTCCTTCGGCCGTTGCGGTGTAAAGGGTTTCGTTCAACGACGCAGCGCCGCCACCCCTCGCTACACCCCCCACAACACCGCGATACCGGCCGTCGTGACGATAGCGAACAGCAACTGGAGGGGGCCGCCGACCCGGAGGTAATCCGTGAATCGGTAGCCGCCGGGACCGTAGACGAACAGGTTGGTCTGGTAGCCGACGGGCGTCATGAACGCAGTGCTTGCGGCGAACGTCACGGCGAGGATGAATGAGAACGCATTCGCGTCGAGACGCTGTGCCGCCTCGAAGGCGACCGGGACCATGAGCACGACGCTGGCGTTGTTGCTGATGACGTTCGTCAGAAGTGCGGTGACGACGTACAGCAGACCGAGTACCGCGACGGGGGGGAGCGCCAAGGAACTCCTGACGATCACGTCGGCGATCAGTTCGGCCGCGCCGGAGTTCTCCATTGCGAGACCGAGCGGGATGACGCCCGCGAGCAGAACGATAACGTCCCACTGAACGGACTCGTACACTTCGCCCGGTTTGAGACAGCCAGTCAGCACCATCAAGAGCGCGCCGGCCAGCGCGGCGACCATGATCGGGAGGAAATCCACCGCGGCGACGGCGACGACGCCGGCGACGATGCCCAGCGCGACGGGTATTTTCGATTCCCGAAAGGACTTGCGCTCGATCTCGCGAGCGACGGTGAAATCGCGGTTGCGGTCGAGGCGGTCGATGCTGTCCGGCGTCGCCTGGACGAGCAGCGTGTCGCCGATCCGGAGCGGGACGTGGTCGAGGCGTCTTCGGATCACGTCGCCACCGCGCCGGAGTGCGAGCACCGTCGCGTCGTAGCGCTGCCGGAAGTTCGAGGAGACGAACGTTTCGCCGAGCAGCGCCGACCCGGGCGGGATAACTATCTCGACGAGGTTCTGTTCCTCGCTCGCGGCCTCCAGTTCCGCCTCGTCGACGGTCACCTCGGGAAGCAGGTCGAGTCCTTCCTCGTCGGAGAGCGAAAGCAGCGTGTCGCGGTCGGTACGCACCGCGAAGATGTCTCCGCTCCGGACCGTTTTGGGGTTGAGCGGTTCGATGAACACCCTGTCTCCGCGAACCAGTTGGACGATGTCGACGTCGTACTCGGTCTCGTCGAGTATCTCCTTGACTGTCTGGCCGACGAGCGGCGAGTTCTCGCGGACGACCACCTCGGTGAGGTACTCGCCCATCCCGAACTCCTCGGTCAGGTCTCCGACCGGTTTGATCCGCTCGGGGAGGAGCCACCGTCCCACCGTGAGCAGGTAGACGGTGCCGACGACGCTGACGAGGAGGCCGAGCGCCGTGAACTCGAACATCCCGAACCCGCGACCGAGGAACTCGGGGCGAGACATGATGTCGCTGGCGAGGATGTTCGTCGACGTGCCGATCAGCGTCAGTGTCCCGCCGAACATCGAGGCGTACGACAGCGGGATGAGGAGTTTCGACGGCGATGTCTTCCCCTCGTGAGCGAGGTTCGTGACCATCGGCAGGAGGATGGCGACTGCGGCCGTGTTGTTGATAAAGCCGGAGATGGGGCCGACGATACCGATCGTCGCGCCGAGTTGCTTGCCTTCGTCGTCGCGGGTGTAGGTCGCTATCGTGCGACCGAGGATCTGGACGATGCCGGTCCGCTGGACGCCGTCGCTGAGGATGAACATCGCCAGGACGGTGATCGTCGCCGTGCTGGCGAATCCGGAGACGCCCTGTTCAGGAGTGTCCAGAACGGTGATGGAGTCAGCGAGCAGTCCGAGGTCCGCGAACGCGCCGGTCACCGGGTCGACCAGCAGGAGCGCCACCATGATCCCGAGCGCCGTCATGTCGACGGGGATCGCCTCCGTCGCGAACAGGACGAGGGCGACGAGGATGATAGCGAACACGACGACGATAGCCGGCGTTACGGATGCCACAGTGGTGAGACGTTGGGGGACCGAAAAAAGCCTGTGACGTGAATTCGTCGGCGTGTTGCACCGTTCGGCCGTTCGTTCTATCGGTGTGGGCCTAGTTTTTACATCCCCTGTCGGAGAACGGAGGTGTATGCATCCCGCCCTCCGTCGCCTGCTCATCGGTCCTGCCGAGAACTCGTTCGGCCGCTATCTCGGTCTCCTGGCCGCCGGAACGCTGTTCGTCGCAACGTTCGCAGCGTACGCGTTCGGCGTCTTTGCGGTCTCCGGCTGCGTCGTGTTCATCCCGGGAGACGCCGCGGTCGTCGGCAGTATCGCCGCGGCCGCGGTGGGCTACTCTCGGGGTGGACTCGTGTTCGCCTGGCTCGTCGCGTACGCGCCGTTGCTCGGCTACCACGCAGACCATGCGTTCCTGGGCCTCTCCAACCGTACCGTCCAGTATCGGCTCGGCTACTTCATCAGAGTCGACGGACTGGCCTTTCTCGCGGTAGAAGGCGTCGTCATCGGGACGGTCGCGTTCGCCGTCGGATATCTCGGAAGCCTCGGAGTCGAGTTCGTTCGGAGCGGCGCGGAACCCGGGCGGCTTCGATGAGGAACGTGGGCCGTTAGAGTTCGTCCTCGTTCAACTCGATGTCGGCGACGATACTGTAGGGGTGTTTCTCCTTGCGGACGCCGTCCAGCAGGATGAACGCGTCCTCGGGGTCGAGGAAGTGACTCGTCACGGCTCGACCCAGGTCGGTCGGCTCGAACCCGTCGATGAACTCGTACTGGAGCAGTTTGCCCAGCGCGTGTTTCGTCGGAACGTCGCCGATCATCCGGTCGTTGAGCTTCTTCGCCTGTTTGCCGGCGACGGTGATGTTCGCAAGCGTCTCCTCGACGGCGGAGCTCTCGTCGTAGCGGGTCCGGACGTCTTCCATGTCGCCTTTGAGGAGCTTGAACGCCACCTCGTCCTCGGTCATCTCCATGCTGCCGTGATAGCCGCCGTCCGGTTCGACGAGGACGTACACCTTCCCCTTGTCGTGGTAGTCGGGGCGACCGGCGCGGCCGAGCATCTGGTGGAACTCCTGGACGGTGAGCCACTCGATCCCCATCGCCAGCGTGTCGAAAATGACTTGCGACGCCGGGAAGTCGACCCCCGCCGCAAGCGCCGCGGTCGTGACGACGGCGGCGAGGTCCTGGTCGCCGAACATCCGCTCGACCTTCTTTCGTCGGCCGTAATCGAGGCCGGCGTGGTAGGGCGCTGAGTCGTACTCCAGTTTCCGGCTTATCTCGTGACAGCGCCGTCGGGAGTTCGTGAAGATGATCGTCTGCCCGCGATACCCCTTCGACGACTCCGAGTCGAACTCCCGCCTGACGAGTTTGTTCTCGATGCGGGGCTTTTCCTTGCCGTCAGCGAAGGTAACGTGGCGCTCGATAGGGACGGGCCGTTCCTCGAACTCGACGAGGTTGGCGCGCAACTGCTCGGCGAGTTCCCCGGGGTTGCCCACTGTCGCGGAGAGGTAGACCCACTGGCCGCCGTCGTACTCGCTCCGGTTCTCGGCGCGAGTCTCGCAGTAGTGTTTGAGACGGGAGATGAGTCCGTCGAGGCGGTGGCCGCGGTCCTCCTCCTGGAGGGTGTGGACCTCGTCGATGACGACTGTCCCGATGTCGCCCAGGTCGCGGCCCGTCCGCAGGGCGTGGTCTATCCCCTCGTAGGTGCCGACGATGACGTCGGCGTTCGGGTCGAACTGGTTGCCGTTGTCGCGGACGCGACTCGCGCCGACCCGGATGGAAACGTCGACCACGTCGCCGTACTCGTCGCGGAAATCCTCGTGTTTCTGGTTGGCGAGAGCGACGAGCGGGACGAGAAACAGCATCTTCCCGTTCCCGTTCAACGCCCGGTTCAGTCCGGTCATCTCCCCGACTAGCGTCTTCCCGGTCGCCGTTGCGCTGACGACGAGCTGGTCGCGGCCGTCGAACAGCCCGTTCTCGACGGCCAGGCTCTGGACCGGCAGGAGCTCCTCGAAGCGGTCCTCTAGCAGTCCCTGGACGCCGGGGTGGAGGTTCAGTTCGTCCACGCGGACGTTGTCCACCTCGTCGGTCGTCGCGCTTATCTCGTCGAACTTCGTCAGGTCCGGGTCGAGATGCCCCTTCAGAAGACTCGTGATCCGCTCCAAGTCCTGTACGTCCAGTAGGAGCTCTTCGAGGCGGTCCCGCGCGGCACCCGTCATCTCCCCCTGATAGGACAGTTCGCGTTCGAGTTCCCGCTTGGCGCAGTCCGGACAGATGTGCTCGCCGTCGGCTTCGATCGCGGTTTCGGCGGTGATGGGCGAATATCGCCCGTTCGAGGCGCAGTAGCGACAGGTCCGGACGGCTTTCGCCTCTAGCTGATAGCCGTCGAGCATCGCCTGTAACTCCTCGCGCGCTTCCGGCGAGGTCTGCTGTGAGATGCGTATACGCGACGCTCCGCGGGCGATCTCCACGAACTCGTCGGGGTTCCGTGGCTCCTCGCTGGAGTCTTGCTTGATACGGAACTTCCCGGGACGTGGGCCCGCGCTCGTCTCCTTCAGTTCGAGCTTCGCGCGGAACACCCTGGTACCGTCGCGTTCGACGACGACGAAGTAGTCGTCGCCGGACTCGTGGAGGAACAGGGTGTCCACCTGCTGGACCTGCCGTGACACGTGAACGGGTACGAGATGCGGGTATTTCAGGCGTTCGGAAAACGGCTACAGCGCGCGACTACCGTTTTCGCGTTCGAGACGGGAGAGACTGCCGAACGACCTAAACGCCGTTTCGACCGATACATCTACGTGATAGCTCGCGACGTGCGGGTGTTCTCACCGCGGGGTCACGACGTGTCGCTCGGTGAACCGCGGGCGAGTCGTCACCGTCGCGCCGCAGACCGGGCAACTGTACGTTTCTCGAACTCGGTTTTCGTGGTTCTCTTCGTGGACGTCCCAGTCGCCGTCAGGGGGACTCTCGTGGCCGCACTCCGGACAGACGAGTATCGCCTTCCGGGACCGTTGTGCGCCACTACGGGGGGTGGATGATTCCGGGCGATTCATTACTCATTGCTAGGCGTTCAGCGTGCAAAAACCCCGTGACTGCGTCGGATCGATCCTGTCATTCTCACTCTGTCAGGTCACGCGACGGAGGTGTGCTCGACGGTGACTCCCCTCACTCTGCGAGGCGTATCTCGTCGTCACCGTTCGGCACAGCACAGAGGAACGCGCCGGGTTCGTCGCTCTCGTTGCGATACCAGTGGACGGCCCCCGCCGGGATCAGGAGCGCGTCGCCCTCGCTCACGACGTGTTCCTCCCCCTCGATACCGACGACGTACTCTCCGGACAGCACGTACTGCTCGTGTTCGACCTCGTTCGTGTGCTCTGGGACTTCGGCACCCGGGTCCAGTGTGAACCGCCGGAGCGCGAAGTTCGGCGCGCCGTCGTCCTCGTCGACGAGGACGCCCTTCGAAAGCCCGTCGGCGGCGTCGACTGACTCGTACGATACGTCATCCGCCCGCCTGAGAAGCGGTTGCGTCATACTCTGCGTTACGCGTTCCGCGACGTAATCCTATCGGGACGTGTTTTATGTTTTAGCCACACCAACAGTCCCGTATGCGTAGTTTTCGAATCGGGTCCCTGTTCGGGATCCCGATCAAGCTTGATCTCACGTTTCTGATCATCTTACCGATCTTCGCGTATCTGATCGGAAACGAGGTCGGGAGAACGGCGGAAATGCTCAATACGGTGTGGAACGCGGGCCTCGTGACCGACGGTCTCACCGGCGGGCTAACGCCGTGGATACTGGGCATCGCCGCCGCGCTCGGCCTGTTCGTCGGCGTCGTGCTCCACGAGTTAGGCCACTCGCTGACCGCCATGCACTACGGCTTCTCCATCGACTCTATCACGCTGTGGATCTTCGGCGGCATCGCCTCGTTCACGGAAATGCCGGAAGACTGGAAGCAGGAGCTACAGATCGCCATCGCGGGTCCCGTCGTCAGCGTTCTGGTCGGGGCCGTCTGCTATGTCGGATTCGTCTCCCTGCCGTCGTCGCTCGATACGGTCCGGTTCGTCCTCGGCTATCTCGCCCTGCTCAACTTCGTCCTCGCGGTGTTCAACATGCTTCCTGGGTTCCCGATGGACGGCGGCCGCGTGCTTCGCGCACTGCTCGCCCGGACTCGTCCGTACGCCCGCGCCACCCAGATCGCCGCGGAGGTCGGCAAAGCGTTCGCGATCCTGCTCGGCCTCTGGGGCCTGTTCAACCTCCAGATCCTGCTGGTCGGCATCGCCTTCTTCATCTACATCGGTGCCTCCAGCGAGTCCCAGCAGGTGACGATGAAAGCCGCCTTTCAGGACGTCAGCGTCCGCGACCTGATGACGCCGCGGGATGACCTTCACACCGTCTCCCCCGACACCTCGGTCGCGGAACTGATGCGGCGGATGTTCACCGAGCGCCACACCGGCTACCCCGTCGTCGAAAACGGCAACCTCGTCGGACTCGTCACGCTGGACGACGCCCGCGACGTCAGAGAGGTCGAGCGCGACGCCTACACTGTCGACGAAGTGATGAGCGAGGACCTCCGGACCGTCACGCCCGATACGGACGCCATGACCGCGATCAACGAGATGCAGGGGAACGGGATCGGACGCCTGCTCGTGGTCGACCAGTTCGGCGACCTGGTCGGCCTCATCTCTCGGACCGACCTCATGACCGCGTTCAACATCATTCAGGAGACCGGATCGCTCGAACCCGCCCGGCGGTCGGAGACGGCCGACTGAGCGGGACTGTCTCTCGTCGGGCGTCTCGCTGCGCGTTGGGTCGTCTGCGTTCGGAACGCTCGCCGGACAGATATCGGCTGCCGTCGCCGACCGACAACCGAGCGCCGCGGCCTCGGCGACCGCCTCTGTCTCCCTTGCACAACCTACAAGCCTTCCGCCTCCGTTGGCCGAGGAGTGCACGACTTTCACCTTCACTCGAACTACTCGGACGGCCGGTTCCTGCCGTGGATGGTTCGGGCCGCGAGCGAGGCCGGTCTCGACGGCGTGGGAGTCGCCGACCACTGCAACGTCTCCGAGCGGGCGTCGATGCGGGACGTGCGGGCCAAGTTGGGATTCAACCTCGACCGCACGTACGAGCGTCGCCGCCACGGTATCGAGCAGGTGCGCGACGAGGCCGATATCGAGGTGTACGACGCGGTCGAGATGGACTACGACCCTCGCGACGAGGACGCGATCCGGGAGTTCCTCGGAGACGCCGACTTCGATTACGGTATCGGGAGCGTCCACGGTGTCGACGGGATGGACGTACAGAACCCGTCGAACTTCGCGGAGATGACCGGGGCGGAGCGCGACGCGGTCGTCGACTCGTACTTCGAGAACCTGGTCGCACTCGCGGAGTCGGAACTGTTCGACGTGGCCGCACACCCCGACCTGATCGAGCGCGTCGAACCGCTACGGGGGCGAGCCACCGAGGACCACTACCGCCGCGCCGCGTCGGCCTTCGCCGACTCGCGGACGGTGCCGGAGATCAACGCTGGGCGGGCGCTCCGCGACGAGGCGGTCGTCCACCCCACTGAGACGTTTCTGGCGGTCCTGCGAGAGCACGGCGTCGACGTCACCGTCGGAACCGATTCGCACGCCCCCGACGAGATCGGCGACCGCGCGGCGTTTCTGGAGGAACTCCTGCAGGAGCGAGGGATCGAATCGGTCGCGCCGCCGAGTCTGGATCAATAAGCCGGACGCCACGGCGGCCTCGGAGCGTTTCCCGGCCGCCGGTGACGGTACCGTTACCTGGTCGTGTTCCCGTTAGCCAATGCGTATATGATTCTGAACCGTACGAGGAGACAAGATGATCCTCGACGAACAGCGAACGAACGAGGGGGGAAACCGCTCGGCCCGGACGACCACGACCGGCGTTCGAGCCGACACCGACGCCGTCGCAACCGCGGGTGAAGCGCCGTGAACGGACCGCACCAGGACCAGCCGCTCGTCACCGCCGGCGCGCCACCGGAGGCGGCGGAGGCCGCCGCCGTGCTGGTTCACGGTCGGGGCGCAACCGCGGAGAGCATCGTGGCGATGGCCGACGAGTTCCGACAGCGCGGCGTGGCCTACTTCGCGCCGCAGGCCGCGCGCAACGCCTGGTATCCGAACTCCTTTCTCGCGCCCGTCGAGTCGAACGAGCCGGGCCGTTCCTCGGGCCTGCAGGCGATCGAGGACGCCGTCGAAGCGGCCGAGGACGTCGGCATCCCAACCGAGCGCGTCCTCCTGCTCGGCTTCTCGCAGGGCGGCTGTCTCGCCAGCGAGTACGTCGCCCGAAACCCCCGACGCTACGGTGGCCTCGTCGCTCTCTCGGGCGGTCTCATCGGGCCGGAGGTCGACCCCGAGTCGTATCAGGGGTCGATAGCGGGGACCCCCGTGTTTCTCGGCTGTAGCGACGAGGACCCCCACATCCCGCTCGAACGCGTTCACGAGACGACCGAGACGTTCGAGCGTCTCGACGGAGACGTGACCGAGCGGATCTATGAGGGGATGGGCCACGGGGTCAACGAGGACGAGATCGGGTTCGTTTCGGGGATGTTAGCCGACCTCGTCGACGGGGACGGAGATCAGTAGTCAGATGGCGCGGCCACCGACGCCGGGGATCCACCACGTCTCCGCTATTTCGGGCGACCCGCAGGCGACCGTGGACTTCTACGCCGACGCGCTCGACCTCCGCTTCGTCAAGAAGACGGTGAACTTCGACGAGAAGTTCATGTATCATCTCTACTTCGGCGACGACACCGGTTCGCCGGGAACGCTCGCGACGTTCTTTCCCTATCAGCGGGGGCAGGTGGGCCGCGTCGGGAAGCCTCAGCCGTCCGCGCTGGCGTTCGTCGTTCCGACAGGGTCGGTCGGCTACTGGCGGGACCGCCTCGCGGCGCGCGGCGTCGCAGTCGACGACCCGGTCGAGCGCTTCGGGGAGACGGTCGTCCCGTTCCGCGACGGGGACGGGCAACCTCTGGAACTCGTTGCGAGTGCGTCGCCGCCCGCGGCGGACGGAACGAGCGGAGATGTCCCGTCCGAGTACGCGATCCGCGGCGTCCACAGCGTGACGTTGCTGTCGACGAGCGTCTACCACACCGCCAGCACGCTCGAAGTGCTCGGCTTCGACCTGCTCGACCAGGAGGGCGACCGCGTCCGGTACCGCGTACCGGATGCTGCCGGTGACGGCGCGACCGTCGACCTGCTCGACCGGGACGCCGAGTACGGCCGCGAGGGGGCCGGGACGATCCACCACGTCGCCGTTCGCGCGGGCGAGTTCCCTCTCTCGGCGTGGCGCGAGCGCCTCGACGAAGCCGGGCTGGAACCGACGCGGGTCACTGACCGAAAGTACTTCGAGTCCGTGTACGTCCGCGAACCGGGCGGCATTCTCTTCGAGGTCGCGACGGACGAACCGGGTCTCACCGTCGACGAGACTCCCGCCGACCTCGGGTCGTCGCTCCAGTTGCCGTCGTGGTTCGAGCAGGACCGCGCGATGATCGAGGGGCAACTGCCGGCTATCGACACTCCGGACAGCTGATCCAAACGGGGAACCCTGAGCCGCGGCCATCACCGCCTGGACTCGGGCGCGCGTTCGCCGGATCGGTTTTGGTCCAGCGCGTCGATAGTCCGAGTATGGCGTACACGAAAGCGAACTACGAGGACGTAGAATCGGTCGGCGGCGGCCTGCACATGCTGCGGGACTCGCTCGACTGCGAGAACCTCGGCGTATCGGTGCTCGAATGCGACCCCGGGTGGGAGGGGAAACCACACGACCACGCGGACGACGGGCACGAAGAGGTGTACGTACTCGTCGAGGGCGAGGCAACGGTGTCGGTCGACGGGGAGTCCGTCGACATGTCTCCGGGCGATGCGGTCCGGCTTCCACCGGACGCCGAGCGACAGATAGAGAACGGCGACGCGGAGAGCACGTTCGTCCTCGCCGGCGCGCCCTGACGACTTGGCCGTTCCCCGCTGTGAAGCCGCGCCGCTAGAACTCCGTCACGACTTCCACGCCGACAGTGTCGAACTCGCTCATCGCGGCGAGGCGGTCCGGCACCTCGTCGAGGGAGACGGTGTCGGTCACCAGCGCTTCGGGGTCGACCCGGTCGGTCGCGACCATGCGGAACAGGTCCCCGTAGCGCGCCGGCGGCATCCCGCGAGAGCCCCGGACCGTGAGGCCGCCCTGTACGATCTCGTCCATCGGAAGCGGTATCTCTCCGCGGTCGTCCTCGCCGGTCAGGCCGACCTGAACGTGGGTGCCGCCGCTCGCCAGCGAGTCGACGGCAGTGCGACACGTCTCCGCGCTTCCGAGGGCGTCGACTGAGACGTCCGCACCGCCGAGCGATTCGCGGACCAGCGCCGGCACGTCCGCGACTTCGTCGGCGTTCACCGTCTCGGACGCGCCCATCTCCGCGGCGAGGTCGAGCGGTTCGTCGCGGACGTCGACCGCGACGACGGTTCCGCCGAGCGCCGCCGCGACCTGGACCGCCGAGAGGCCGACGCCGCCGCACCCGACGACGACAACCCTGTCGCCGCCGCTCACGCCGGCGACGGCGTCTAGCGCCTCGAACGCGGTGACGAACCGACAGCCCATGCTCGCCGCGGCGACCGAGGAGACGCCGTCCGGAAGTTCCACCGCGTTGATGTCGGCCCGCGGGACGTGGAACGACTCCGCGAACGCCCCCGGCGCGTCCGGGCCGAACCCGAGCGCCGTCGCGTCCTCGCAGTAGTTCGTCCGGCCGCGGCGACACGCGGGACAGGACCCGTCGGCGAGGTTGAACGGAACGACGACGCGGTCGCCGACATCGACCGTCTCGACGGCCGCGCCCGCTTCGCGGACGACGCCGACGGGTTCGTGGCCGAGAACCTGACCGATCGGAACTCGGTCGTCGGCCCAGTCGCCGTGGCCCTGCCAGGCGTGCCAGTCGCTCCGGCAGACGCCGCAGGCCTCCGTCTCCACGACGACGCCGTCGGGGTCTGCGGTCGGTTCGGGCCGGTCCCGCACCGCCGGTGGTTCGCCGTACTCCTCCAGAACGACAGCGCGCATACGGGGTGGTTCGTGCGCTGATAGAAAGTGGCTTCGGCGTCAGCCGGCCGTATCGCCCGAATCCGTGACGTTCGCCTCGACTGTACTGCCGCCCGCGTCGGCGGTTCTGCCGTCTCGTAGGGACTATTCAGTTCGGTATCTTGGCGACGCGGGCTCGCGAACGCCGGGAAACAGTTACAACAAGCCCTGTCAGTTCCCGTCCGCGTCGAGTAACCGTTCTATCTCGCTCTCGTCGAGGATGTCGACCAGGCTCGCGTCTTCGTGCTGGTAGGCCTCCCACTCTTCGTCGGAAAGTCGCTCTCTGAGCCCATCCTCGCCGAGGTGCGATTCGAGAGTGTCGTCGATGTCTTCCGGGTCGTATCCGGGTACCGGCATGGGGATGAGTACGACACCCACACAGTTATGCGCTCGCTGGCGTCAGATCGGTGAGACGCGCTCGGCCCTGTCACCGACCGGCGCGTAGCCGCGGTCAGCAGGCGATGGCGTCCGCCGAGCGCCGAAAGGCTTCCCCTGTCTCCCCCGCGTCCGCATCGTCTGCAATTGGCGGTGACGACTGGAAACGGACTATTCCGGGGCGGCGGTCGGTCAGCGGTCGTCGGCCCACAGCACCCCGGCGAGCGCCGTCGCGCACGCTATCGACGCTGTGAGCAGCCAGAACGCCGGTCGGAAGCCGACCGTCTCCGAGAGGACGCCGACGACCGCGGGCGAGACGGCGCCCGCTCCCATCAGAAGCGTCCGGACGACGCCGAGGCTCCCTCCGGCGATCGATTCCGGCACGGCCGCCATCAGGTACGCGCCCCGCACCGGTCGGTAACCGTGGCTCCCCAGACCCGTCGCGACGACGGCGACCCCCAACAGTAGCGGGTCGCCGGTCGGCGTCAGGAGAACGAGCGCGACGAGCGCGACGGTCGCTAGCCCGAGCGTGGCTCCGATGACCGGCAGTTCGCCGACGCGGTCGCTCGCCTCGCCGGAGAGTATCTGGACGAGACTCGCAACGAAGAGCGCGCTGTACAGCAGGCTCGCCGTCGCCGTCCCGAGACCCGCCTCGCTGGTGAGATACACCGGTAGGAACGCGACGAACCCGTTGTACGTGAACGAAAAGAGCACCGTCGCGAGGACGAACGCCGCGAAGCGCCACTCCCGAAACAGCGCGACGTACTGTCGGACCCCCGTCTCGGCGTCGCCCGCACCGGCGCGCTCGGCCGTACTCGCGGCGATCCGACCGGGAACGCGAACGGCGAACGCCGCCGCCAGCACGACACCCGCGACCCCGGCCAGGAGAAACAGCGTCCGCCACCCCGCGCCGACCAGTCCGGCCGACCCGAGAAAGACGGCGACTGCGGCGGGTGCGGCGACGCCCCCGAACGCGCCGACGGTGTCCATTACGCCGAGCGCCCGTCCCGTACGGTCGGGGTACGTACGCGACAGGAGGCGAACCGCGACCGTCTTGTGAACGCCCGTTCCCACGCCGACGAGCAGCATCGCCCCGACGAGCACGACAAACGGCGAGTCGACGACCAGTGCGAGTGCGCCCGCCGCCGCCAGTAACGCGCCCGCCGTGATCACTGTTACCGACCCGACCCGGTCGGCGAGCAGTCCCGAGGGGAACTGCATCGCGGCGTACACGAGCATCAGCCCGGTGTACGCCGCGCCGAGAACGGCGTACGATGCGTCGTACGACCCCTGAAACGTCTCGAACAGCGGCGGGAACGCGTACCGAAGGAACTTCGCGAGAAACCAGATGAGCGCGGTCACGATCAGCGCGTCGAACCGTCGAAGCCGACGGACCGTCGATGTCGCGGACGAAGGGAACACGCCACCGGGACGGTTCGCGGCGGCGTCAAAAAAGCGGTCCGGAAGGCGACTCTGGCAGTCAGTACCGGATCAGCCGCGTGTCTCCGGGTGATCTACGAAAACCGCAAATGGGGGGTGGGGGTGGGTGACGATGGGATATCACCCGTTCGGAGGTTCACAGCGTTCATATATATGTTATTTGGCCAATGCGAATTCCGGTGGGGGATCGCCGGTCGGCCTCGGTGCCGTCGACGGGTCATTCCTCGGTTACAGGCCGAGCGCGTCCCGAAGCGACGTGACGATCCCGCGTTCCGTCGTCGAGAGTTCGTCCTCGATGGCGTCGAGTTCCGCCTCTCCGAACCGTTCGTCGCGGCGGGCGTCTCGGAGCCACTGCTCCCACTCCTCGGTCGATAGGGTTCCGCGGGAACCGTCACCCCACTGTTCGGTGAGGGCGTCCTCGTCGGGGAACGGCACGTCCATCTCGCTGTCGCCCCAGTACAGCGGCGAGAGTTTGAACGCGTCTCCTTCGTCGGTTTCCGGGACGAAGCGGTACGGGTAGTTGTTGTAGAGGAAGACGTCCTCCGGCGTGACCTCCTCGCCGTTCGGGAGTTCGAGTGTCTCGGTCACTCCGGGACACTACGCGGGCGACCCTCTTGAGGGTTCAGTTACCCTCGGCGGAGCACGCCGGCCTGCGGAGAACGGTCGGACCGGCCCCTCCCGGCCATCCGAACGACTCGTAGGGACTGTCGTAACTGTGTCCGGGTATTCACTGCCCCCGTGTCGGCGAACTACCGAACTGACTTGCAACAGTCCCGATCAGTTAGTTACCCGTTCGGCTCGTCCGGTTAACCGCCGGTGTCTGCGTCGTCCGAGCCTGAATCGTTCAGGTTGGGATCGTCGAGGCTACTCCCGGCTACGTCCGTCTGATCGACTGTCGACTCAGCCGGGTCACTGTCGAGTTCGGTGCCGGGACCCGCGTCCTCGATGTCGACCGAACTCCCGACGACCTCCTGCGCTTCGTCGCCGCTCGCTCGCTGACTATCTCCGGTCTTGCCCCCCGAAGCGGCCGCTTCGATGTCAGTCGAACCGATGACGTCCGTCTGGTCGATATCGGGCTGTTCGCCCGCGCTATCGCCGGGGGACTGGCGCTGTCCGCTGGCGATCGCGATCAGTGATCCGCCGAGGAGAAGCCGCGTTATCCCCCGTTCGCTGTCACCGCGTCCGAGCGTCACTATCCCCCAGAGGAGCCCGACACCACCGCTGAACCCCGCTACCGCGCCGGAGTTGATGGCCCGCCGTACGGTCCGTTTCGCCTTCGAGCCGTTCGTGTAGCCGGTACTCGCCTCGCCCCGCTCTCTGCCGGCGGTGTTTCTCGGTTCCGTAGCGATGTCTCTCCCGTTCATGCGTTCGTACTGGTCGGTCGCCACGTCCAAAACCGATGGGGTCGGACTCCCGAACGCAACAAACCTCGGGATGATCGATTCGATTCACTCTCAGAAACTAATAATTAATTATAAGTGTAGGCGCACTAATATACGTGCCGAGTAGAGAGACAATGTACGATCTAACCGGTTTCCAGCGTGACCTGCTCTACATTATCGCTGGACAGCAGAACCTCCACGGTCTCGCGATCAAAGAGGAGTTAGAGGAGTATTACGAGAAAGACATCCATCACGGCCGTCTCTACCCCAATCTCGACACTATCGTCGAGAAGGGGTTGGTCGAGAAGGGAGAGAAGGACCGCCGAACGAACGAGTATCGGCTCACGGACCGCGGACAGCGCGAGATAGAGGCGCGCAAGGAGTGGGAAGACCAGTACCTCACGCGGCGGCGGCCAGCAACCCCCGACTAGCGAGTCCTCACAGGTTGTGAACTGCTCGTACCGGCTACGTTCCCGCTTCTACTCGCCTTCACAGCGACACGACACGAGGTACCGTCACCGCATAGTACCGCCGTCGACGCCACTACTGGTACTATCCCCGGATGAGTGCGCTGAGATGCAGTGATTGGGCTCGCTCGCGTCGACGCGGTAGTCACTCGGCGGGGGCGCTCGCGTCCGCGTCGCGCTCGTTGCGGACGACGATGACTGGTCCGAGCGAGCGGTCGGCGACCTGTTCCGACGGGTCCCCGAAGAGAACGCTCCCAAGCGAGGGTTCGCTCTCCCCCATCACGACGGCGTCGTGATCCGCGGCCGCCGTCGCGATGGCCCGGACCGGCGCTCCGGAAACAGTCACGTCTCCGGTGATCGCATCAGCGGCGACGCCACGCTCGCGGAGGAGACCCGTCGCCTCCTCGACTACCGCTTCTCCCGACGGAACGTCCGCATCCGTCTCCGCGACGTAGTACAGGGTGAGTTCGATGTCTCGGTCACCGACGACTGATGCCACGAACCCCGCGATTCGATCGAGGTCGGCATCGGCACCCACCGGGAGCAGTAGCCGTTCGATCCGGGACGATGGGTTCGGGTGGAGGATCGCCTCGCACCCGGTTTCGTCCGCGACTCGCTCAACCGTCTGGTCTTCGTCGTGGGTGAACACCAGGCGAGTCTCGGCGGTCCCGTCGGCCGAATCGAAGGCGGCAACGAGGTCGTCGAGTTTCGCCTGTGCCTGGTCCTCGAACTGCATTCGCGCCTGTCCCGGCGGGGTCTGCTCCGGGAGGACGTGATACCCGAGCAAAACCACCGGCAGCGTCGACAGGAGTTCGATGACGGTCTCGGGGACCGACTCCCCTTCGAGGACTTCTATCGGTACGAGGACGTTCCAGTCGGATCCGGACATTACAGAACCCCCTTGAGTTTCACGTCGCGAGCGTAATAGAGGTACCACCCTGCGGACAGCGCCATGACGACGAGGCCGATCAGTTGGGACGCCAGTTGCATGAATCCGATGAGTGCGAAACTCGCCAGCGCTCCGAGGACGGGTACGACCGGATATCCGGGGGTCCGGAACTCAGGGTCGTACCACTCGGGTTCGTCCCGTCTGAGCGCGATCAGCGCAACACACAGCAGTCCGTACATGACGAGATGCAGAAACGAGGCGACCTCGGCGAGAACCTCGACCTCACCGAGGAGGATAAGGACGATGATCGGACCGCCGGCCAACCCGAGCGCGACGTGTGGAGTCCCGTATCGCAGGTTGATCCGACTCGCGACCCGCGGGAGCAACGCGTCTTTGCTCACCGCGTAGATCGCCCGCGACGTACTCAGGATCGAGGCGTTCGCGCTCGATACCGTCGCCAGCAGGCCGCCCACGAGGATGGCGAACGCGCCGACTGGACCGAGGAAGCTCTCGGCGACTGACACCATCGCCGTCTCCCCGAACGCGGCGAGCCGATCGCTGCCGAACGCGCTGACAGCCACGAAGATGGTCGCGACGTAAAGCACGCCGACGATGAGAACCGACCCCACCATGGCCAGCGGCAGATTTCGTCCGGGCTGTTTGATCTCGCCCGCGACGGTGGCGACTTGTGCGAAGCCGAGATAGGAGGTAAACACGAGTGCGGCGGTCGTCAGCACGGGAAACGCACCCTTCGACAGAAAGGGCTCACTGACGGGTTCGGGATCGCCGATGAGTCCGAGCGCGGAGAGGCCACCGAAGCTGAGAAACCCGACGATGATCGCCAACAGGACCGCGACCACTCCGTTCTGAAGCTTCGCGGCGTTTTCCGTCCCAGTCACGTTCAACACCGTCAGGAACACGCCGAACAGCAGTGCCAGGGGGACGACGATGTCGAACCCGCCGAGCGAGACGCCCAGTCTGGCGAGCACCGCCTCCGCGTAGAAGCCGAACCCGACGAGGTAAAACGCCGAGGCAAACACAAGACCGAACCACAGCGAGAGCCCGACGACCGCCCCGAAAAGCGACCCCATTCCCCGCGAGATGAAGTAGTAGCCGCCGCCGCTACGGGGCATGGCCGTCGCCAGCTCTGAGGCCGGTAACGCGACTAGGAGCGCGACCACAGCGCCGATTGCGAACGACCCCGCAGCCGCGGGACCGGCCTGTCCAGCCGCGATTCCCGGGAACACGAAGATGCCCGCTCCGATCATCGTGCCGACGCCGATGGCGATGCCTCCCGTCAGGCCGATGGTTCGCTCTAGTTCGGTCCCTTCCTCCGTGACCGTCGCTTCGTCGGCAGTGGTCGGTTGTTCGAGGACCGGTGTCTCTCCGTCCCGGTTTGCCGGTTCTTCCGGAGAAACGCCCCCTTCAGCTGGTGTGCCGCCCATACGTATACCTGACACGCTGACGGAATATACCTGCTGCACGATCTCCCGAACTCGCTCGGGGTCGAGAACCCGACTTGCAAGTGCGTTGCGTCTCTCGATTTGGATACACTACACAATTTTTAATGAACGTTCCGTGGTCGTAGATATCGGGGGATACAGTGAGAGACAGACTCGGATCACGGACGGTGCAGTGTTCGTCGCGCCGACGCGACGGGGGTATCGAGTTCGACGGACCGACGGGTCCTATCGAGGGCACCGAGAACGCCACCGGTAGGGACGATGAAACCGGCAGGACGTGCCGACCTACCGAACGACGGCCGTGGAGAGGAGTTAGCGTCCACGGCCGAACCGGGAGGGGCCGATGAGAGCGCTCACTTGGCACGGGACGGAAGACGTTCGCGTCGAGGAGGTGCCGGAGCCCGAACTCGTCAATCCGCACGACGCGATCATCGAGGTCACCGCCACCGCGATCTGCGGATCCGACCTCCATCTGTACGACGGCTACGTTCCGACGATGCGAGAGGGCGACGTGCTGGGCCACGAACCGATGGGGGAGGTCGTCGACGTGGGAAGCGGCGTCGAGACTCTCCAGGAGGGCGACCGCGTGGTCGTCCCCTTCACGATCAGCTGTGGCTCGTGCTGGTTCTGTGAGGAGGGGCTCTACTCGCTCTGTGACAACTCGAATCCGAACGCGGAAATCGCCCGCGAGATGATGGGTCAGTCGCCGGCTGGACTGTTCGGGTATTCGCACATGCTTGGGGGATACGCCGGGGGGCAGGCGGAGTACCTTCGGGTGCCGTACGCCGACGTGGGGCCGGTCAAGATCGAATCGGACCTGCCGGACGAGCAGGTGCTTTTCCTCTCGGACATCTTCCCCACGGGCTACATGGCCGCCGAGAACGCAGAGATCGAGGAGGATGACACGGTCGCAGTCTGGGGGTGCGGGCCGGTCGGACAATTCGCCATTCAGAGCGCCTGGATGCTCGGCGCGGGTCGGGTGATCGCCATCGACCGCGTTCCGGATCGGTTACAGATGGCGCGAGAACACGGGGAGGCGGAGACCGTCCACTTCGAGGAAGACAACGTTTACGACCAGCTAATGGGGATGACCGGCGGCCGCGGCCCGGACCGGTGTATCGACGCGGTCGGGACGGAGGCCCACGGAACGGGCGTCATGGGGGTCGCCGACAAGGTGAAACAACAGGCGAAACTCGAAGCTGACCGCCCGCACGTCCTTCGGCAAGCGATCAGATGCTGTCGGAAGGGCGGGACGCTGTCGGTTCCCGGCGTCTACCTCGGACACGCGGACAACGTCCCAGTGGGTCCGCTGATGAACAAAGCCCTGACGGTGAAGACGGGGCAAACGCACGTACAACGCTATCTCGACCCGCTTTTGCAACGGATCGAGGACGGCGACATCGACCCGTCGTTCGTCATTACTCATCAGGAACCGCTGGAGAAGGGGCCGGAGATGTACGAGACGTTCCGCGACAAGGAGGACGGCTGCATCAAGGTAGTGCTGACGCCCTGAGGGCGCGTCGACGGGCGTGCGGTGGCGGGGAATCGTCGGCCCGCGATCCGCCGGCCGCGTCGCATCCCGCTCGGCTGTCAGAGACGCACTACGCCGCGGGCCGTTTCCAAAGAAGGGTTTACAGTCGTCCCTCGACTATCAGTGCCAAATGGGACCGTCTTCCGAGGCGAACGCCGCGCTCCGCAAACGGGTCCGTCAGCAGGAGGTCGTCGCCGATCTGGGCGAGCGCGCCCTGGAAACTGACGACCTCGACCGGCTCATGCACGACGCCTCGGTCGCCGTCGCTGAGACGCTCGACACCGAGTACTGCAAGGTTCTGGAACTGTTACCCGACGGTGACGAGGTCCTGCTCCGCCAGGGCGTCGGCTGGCGCGACGGGCTCGTCGGAACTGAAACCGTCCCGACGGACACTGACTCGCAGGCGGGCTTTACGCTGCTCTCCGAGGAACCAGTCATCGTCGACGACCTGCGCACCGAGGACCGGTTCTCCGGCCCCGAACTACTCACCAGTCACGACGTCGTCAGCGGGATCAGCGTCATCATCGGACCGCTCGAAGAGCCGTGGGGGATCCTGGGCACCCACACGACGGACTGCCGCGAATTCACGCAGGACGACGCGACGTTCGTCAAAAACGTCGCGAACGTTCTGGCCGCTGCGATCGATCGCACGGAGAAAGAGCGTCGCCTGCACGAACGCGAACGACGGCTCAAGCGATACAAGGAGTACTCCGACGACATCTTCGCCGCCGTCGACGACCTGTTTTACGTCGTCGACCGTGCGGGCAACTTCCAGCGGTGGAACGAGAGCCTGAACAGAGTCACCGGGTATTCGGACGCGGAGATCGAGTCGATGCAGCCGCTGGAGTTCGTCGCCGAACCGGACCGGGACGCGCTCGCGAACGGGATGGCGGAGCTATTCGAAACCGGGAGCTCGCGGATCGAAGCGGACGTCCTGACCAAGGACGGTGAGCGGATCCCGTACGAGTTCGTCGCCTCCGGGCTCGAAGCCCCCGACGGGACCCCCGTGCTGGCCGGCATCGGGCGCGACATAACGGACCGGAGAGAACGCGACCGGGAACTGGCCAAGTACGAGCGGATCGTCGAAACGATCGACGATGGAATCTACGTGGTCGACGAGAACGGCCATTACACGATGGTCAACGACGCGTACACCGAGTTGACCGGCTACAGCCGCGAGGAGTTGCTCGGTGAGCACGCTACTCGTATCGTCGACGAGGCGACCATCGAACGGGCGTCGGAGCTACGGGCGGAGATGGCGGACGGCGATGCGGCAAGCCCGACGCTTGCCACGACGATCCGGACGGCGGACGGGAATCGCGTTCCGGTCGAAGTGACGTTCACGTCGCTCCCGACTGACGGGGGTCAGGAGCGAGTCGGCGTCGTCCGAGACGTGACCGAGCGCGAGAAACAGCGGCGGAAACTCGAGAAGTCCGAACGCCGGTACCGAACGCTTGTCGAGAACTTCCCGAACGGCGCGGTCGGCCTGTTCGACGAGAACCTGCGCTACACCGCTGTCGGCGGAGGGCTTCTGGACGTATCCAGCGTCGATTCGGAGGAGCGGATCGGAAACAGCGTCTACGACATCTATCCCGACGAGATAGTCGAGGAGGTCGAACCGTACTTCAACGCGGCGCTTGACGGAGAGTCACATTCTTTCGAGACCGACTATCATGACCGTCACCTGTTCGCCCACACGCTGCCGATCAGAAACGCCGACGACGAGGTGTTCGCGGGGATGCTCGTGGTACAGGACGTTACCAAACGCAGGGAGTATCAGCGGCAGTTAGAGGAGTCGAACAAACGGCTCGAACAGTTCGCGTACGCCGCCTCTCACGACCTGCAAGAGCCTCTGCGCATGGTTTCGAGTTACCTGCAACTGATCGAGACCCGGTACGGCGACGCCCTCGACGAGGAGGGCCGGGAGTTCCTCGAATTCGCGGTCGATGGCGCGGACCGTATGCGCGGGATGATCAACGGGTTGCTCCAGTACTCGCGGGTCGAAACCCGAGGCGACGAGTTCCAGCCTGTTGATCTGACGGACGTCCTTGCGGCCGTTCGCGAGGACCTCCGGATAAAAATCGAGGGGTACGACGCCGAGGTTACGGCAGAGTCGCTCCCGCGAGTCCGTGGCGACCCGGAGCAACTCCGTCAAGTCCTCCAGAACCTGCTTTCTAACGCGATAACGTACAGCGGCGACGAACCGCCGCGAATTCATGTCTTCGCCGAACGGAGCGGCGCGGAGTGGACGGTGTCAGTTTCCGACGAGGGGGTCGGTATCGCTCCGGAGGACCAGGACCGGATCTTCGAGGTCTTCCAGCGGGCACACAGCCACACCGAACACTCCGGCACGGGGATCGGCCTCGCGCTCTGTGAGCGGATCATCGAACGGCACGACGGGGAGATCTGGGTCGAGTCCACCCCGGGCGAGGGAACTACGGTCTCGTTTACCGTTCCGGACGTACAGGAGGGGGCTAACGACTGATCTCGAAGTTCCTGACGAGTGGGTTCGTCGCCTCGAAAAGCGAGGTCCAGGTGCGAGAATCGAACCCGGTGCGAGACCCGGTCTCTCGTCTCGCGTGATTCGATTCTCTTTCGGGGGACGGCACGCTCCTCACGTCCGTTCGTCGCGAGAAGGTCCAGGTGCGAGAATCGAACCCGCGTCTCAGCCTCCACAAGGCTGAAGGATAGTCCACTACCCCAACCCGGACACACCTATTCGTAACAGGTGAGGAATTAAAATACGTTACGACTCCGGGCTGTGACTGTCACGAAGAAACGGGCGCACCGCGTCGGCGACTCGTTCCGGGGCCGACTCGGTCGCGACGTGCCCGACGCCATCGAGTTCTACGAGACGAGTGTCCGGAAGGCGCTCGCGGAGCGCGAACACGGCGTCTCGCAGGTGTTCGGGCCCGCGTTCGCCGGTCAGGAGAAGCGTGGGGACGTCGATATCAGGCTCCTCCGGCAGTCGAAACTCCTCGACGGCGCGGTTTTCCCGGATGACCGTCTCGGTGCGGTCGAGATTCGCCTCGTCGGGCCACCACGGCAACGCTTCGACGTCCGGAATGCCGCCGCCTTCCTCGATGAACAACCGCATCGCCGCGCGGCGCTCGCCGGCGTCTAGCCGGTCTTGCATCCGGTCGGCCAGGTCGTCGCCGCGGTGTTCGCCGACCAGAAGCGCCGGTTCGTAAAGGACGAGTGCGTCGAGGTCCACCTCGTCGGCGGCCGCGAGTGCGACCAGTCCACCGAACGAATGGCCGAACACGACGGGGTCGCCGTCGACGGCGGCGACGAGCGTCCGCAGGTCCTCGACTTCGCGGTCGAGATCGTACTGTTCGGCGTCGCCACTCTCACCCCGTCCGCGTCGGTCGGGAGTGACGAGAGTGAAATCCTCGTCGAGGTGAGGTCGGAGCGCGTCCCAGTGCCGGTGGCACCCCGACCCGCCGTGTAGGAGGATCAGCGGCGGTCCGTCGCCGCTGCGTTCGTAGGCTATCTCGATGCCGTCAGGGGCTGTTACTGTCCGCATGTCTCGGTTTGTTCTCGGGGATTGCCGCAGATAGCGCGTTCTCGGATTTGTGAGGCCATTTATACCATCTACGGGAACGACCGTTTCCCGACGGGGTGTGCGGAGAACTGACGGCTTGCGACATCCACCAGCGGGCGGTGCCGACAGCCCGCCTCGTATTCGTCGTCGAGACTCACACCGATCTGTTCGAACGGCCCGTGAAATCTCCTGCTGTCTTTCGACGGCGTAACGGATGCATCTACCCGAACAGCAGGTCACGGAGCGACGTGTCCGGTTTGAACCGACTGACGAAGCCGTCGGGTAACGTATCCCACTCCAGTTCGTCATCGCCGGGAGTCGCCCACGTGTCGAACCCCGGATCCTCAGCGGGCGGACCGCCGCGGTTCCCGCGCGGCGGCGGTCCGTGAGCGTAGACGCCGTTCGGGTTCGGATACGTCCAGACGTGGAGCATACAGGGGGTTCGGCAGGGGAGTTTCAGGCTCGTCTTCCCGTCCGATCCGTACACCTTTTGGTAGTACCACCAGGCGAACCGCCCGGGAACGCCGGTGTGGTAATGCCACGGGGCACACGCCTCGTCGCCCTCGCCGTAGACTGCCGGGGGGTCGTCGACGGCTTCGCCGTCCTCGGTCGCAATGAACATCACGCCGATCGGTCGCCACCACTTGTTGTCGACGAGAACGGACTCCGGGCGCTCAGGATCAAGTACCGTCTCGTCGCCGAGATAGTCCGGATTGATCCAGTGGGAGTACCCGCCTTCCTCGCCGGACGACGCGAGGTCGAAGTAGGGGATGAACCCTTCGTCGATCAGCGTTCCGACGTTCGGGTAGCGGTCTTCGAGCGTTCGGCTGACTGCGTCCTGAATCGCCTCCGTCTCCGGATGGTCGTCGCTGCAGCCGTCTCCGTGTGCGTCCGTACAGTGTTCCATCCCCGGCCGGATCGTCGCCTCGGGACAGCGTCCGGCGGTACCGATAGCCTCTCCGCTGGCGTGGCGAACGCCGATGGGCGCGACACCGAACGCGCCGGACGTGGTCCGCAGTACTGACCGACGGGAGAGATGGCGATCTGGCATGGTACCAGACAACACACAGGCAGCGCAAAAACGGTTTTTCGACGGATTGACGACGGTATCGTGCGTTTAGATGCGGTTTTATACCCGAGTACTTGCGTGTCCGTCGCTTCTGTGGGTGGCTATCGGTACGATGGTTCAAAAGAGATTTACACGCGAAATTAAATACCAGAACTGTGTCCCCTCGCACACCCCTCCTCAGACCTGACAGGTATTTCGACGGACGCCAGATCAGCCTCGCTCGCGGCATCGCAGTCGTACTTCTCGTTACCGTTGGGCTGACGGCCGGAGTGTACTCTCTCGGGTTTATCCTGACCGAAAACATCGACGGCACTGTCACGGTCGACAACCCCGACCGCCCGCCGGAGAACTTCTGCGACGGCACGTTCGAAAGTGCGAACAGCAACGCTGACTGCGATGAACCGGCGACGGTCGACAAGGACATCGACGTCTTCCTCTGGAAGGCCGTCGGCAGCGTCGCGGGGCAGATGATCGTCGGGGTCCCGGTCCTCTGGTTGTTCGTCGGCCTGCTGTTGTACGCCGGGTCGTGGCTGTTCGATGGCGACGGGCCGAGATCGAACGCCTGGGTCGTCGCGGCCTGGGGGCTGGTCCCGAGCGTCGTGAGCTTCGCCGCCGTCCTCGTCGTCCTGTCTCTCACGTTCGATCCAGTGACTGTCACTGCCGGAACTGACCCGACGGTGTTTCGCGACGACGTGATCGGCGAGTTGGGCGTACTCCATACCGTCGGAGCA
Source organism: Halostella pelagica (assembly GCA_005954745.1). Lineage (GTDB taxonomy): Archaea > Halobacteriota > Halobacteria > Halobacteriales > Natronoarchaeaceae > Halostella > Halostella pelagica. The sequence continues at coordinate 2,827,381 of CP040678.1, read as the reverse complement.
GTCTTCGGACTGCTGGGGACGCTCTGGGGTGCGGTCATCTGGCGGTTCGGTCTCGAAGACGGTCGAAACCTCTCGGGTACTGGGGCATCGATCGTGGCCGGCGCGGTGGCCGTTTTCATGTTCCTGTTCGGCGCGGCCTGACCTGCGGCGGACTGTATACTGACGGACGGAAGTCAGTGACGAATTTCGCGGGGACGTTCCCGCGAAATATCTGAAACAGGCACGTCCGACAGTATAGAATCCGGGACGCTTTTGCTCACGCCGCGCCTACGAACGGTCAACAGTGGCCATCACGGACAAGATATACGTCAAGAACCACCGCCAGCTCGCCTCCCAGCTGGAGACGAACATCCCGAAGGGGGCGTTCAAGGGGGCGACGCTCGACGTGCTCTTTCAGGGCGACGGTCTGGAGAAACTGAACGAGGCGACGCGGGACAAGGTACTCGACTTCGCGGAGGACTTTCTGGACTGCGGCTGTAACAACAACCCGTACTGCGGACATCCCGAGGAGAAGTTCGTTCGCTACCTGCTGGAACTGCGCGCGCAGGGTCTCGGTCCCGCGGCTATCGTCGACGTGATGGGCGACGACTACATGCTGTACGCCTACGAGGGCGACGTTCTGTCGTTTCTCGACAACGGCGTCCGGACGCTCGAAGCGGCCGAACAGCTCGCGCAGGTCGACGGAAACGAGGAGATGCAGCGGCGGATCCGCGACGAAAAGGAGACGCTGTCGGGCTGAGCGACAGCAGTTCTCTGAGACTGTAGTAGTCTGCGTTTCTCCCCGTCGTCCCGCGCCGGCCGCTCGTATCAGGAGGCATCGGCCGAAGGTTTTCCGAATGCGTCGGACGAGCCTCTCGCGTTCCCGACTCCGAGGCCGGTTCCGAGTCAGTCGGTCGGGAAGACCGACTTCTTCGACGTCACCGTTTCTTCGACCTGCGACCATACCAGTACCACCCCGATAGCGGCGAGGAACGCGCCGAACGCGAAGGGGACCACGAACCCGAACTCGACGAGAAACCCCGACACTAGCGGCCCGAAAGCGACGCCGAATCCGAACGCCATCGTCAACACGGACAGCGTCGATCCGGACTGCCCGTCCGGGGCGATGTCACCAGCGAGCGCGAGCGCGGGGGCGAACACCATCGCCCCGGCGACGCCCTGAGCGAATCTGGCGGCGAACATGAGCCACGGGTCGTACAGGACCCCCTGTACGAACGTCGTCGGTACGAGAAGAATCATGCCGAGTACGATGAACCCCTTTCGACCGTAGAAGTCGGTCGCCCGTCCGATCGGCATCTGGAGCAGGATCTGCGCCAGGACGAACGCCGCGAACTGGAGTCCGAACAACGTCGGCCCCTGGTTCAGTCGCGCGTTGATGATATCCCCGAGCGTGGCGAACATCGCGATCCCGACGGCCATGAAAAACGAGACCACGCCGAGAGTGAAGACGGGGTCGAGTACCCCTTGGCCAGTGCGGTCGATCATGGTGATCCCGGCCATCGAATCGCCCGCTTCGGCCGATTCCACGTCGGGATCGCGGATCAGGAACGCCACCAGAACGAAACTGAGGGTAGCCGTCAGCGTCGCGAAGTAGAACGCGGCGTCGAACCCGCTAAACTCGAGTTGCACGGTACTCAACTCCAGTGCGTACGGACCGGCCGACACCACGGCACCGGCGGCGATGGGACCGACCCCGAAGCCGACGAGTCTGAAGGTGTTGTAGGTGCCCATGTTTCCGCCCCGGTTCGTCGCCGTCGCCAGGTCGTTTACCAGGGCCACGGTCGTTGGGATGATCAGCGCGCCAGCGATGCCCTGCAGTACGCGCAACCCGACGAGATGCCAGTACGTCGACGCAAGCGAGTACGAGAAACTGGCCACACCGATGAGTACCAGGCCTATCAGAACGAACATCTTTCGACGGCCGGTTCGGTCGGACAGTCGACCAGTAACCGGTTGCAACGGACTGTTGACGAACCCGAACAGGGAGAGGACGATGCCCGTTACTGCGACCTCTGTCAAGCCGTACGTGTTCCCCTGGATCACTCCACTCCCGATGAAAAGCGGGAGCACCACGATGAGAAAGGAGTTTCCGACCGACTCGGTCATGCGGGCGAGCGCGAGGGTCAACACCTGCGGATCGATCTCCAATCGACTCGCTATCCCCATCGAGTCACCGGCACTGACTTCACCATATAGGGATATCCGCGTCTCCGGTGAATATTGTTGTGGATACTGACGGACGCCGGTGACGAACTACTGTAGTCACTGAAGCGGTTGACACGCTGATCGCATCGCTGTCCTGCGATCAGATGTACAATCACTGTCAGCGGCTACTACACATGGGGCGTTCCTGTGACATCGCTGATACAGGGGGGGCCTGACCTAGGAAACATTAGCGCCATCCCTCACCGGTATCGCGTATTCATTGACTTAATTACAATAGTACTAGTACATTGTATTTAATACGGAAAACAACATCGTGTTGTACTATGAGATCCGTTCAACGGTTCCTACACACCGTCCGGTCAAAGTTCCTCCAGTACGGATACCGCGGACCAGTAAGAAACGTCATGCAGCGAACGGGACTTGATGTCGCTCTCGACAGGACGTACTATCAACTGTTCAATTACATGGACCGGTTCGAGAAACGGAACCTTGATGAGACGACACAAGCGATAACCATTGACGGGACGGAGGCGACCTTTCGGAAACAGTCCGCACGAGAACACAACTTTCTCCCTGACGTTACATCTAGCTACGAGAACCAACTGTTCGACGATTTACTTCACGAGTTAACTGACGGGGACGTTTTCTACGATATCGGTGCTCATATCGGACTCATAAGTTGCATCGTCGGTCTCCAGGAGGCGGAGGTTGATATCGTCTGTTTCGAACCCCATCCGAAAACCTTCGACAGTTTGGTTCGGAATTTAGAGTTAAATGACGTAGATGCGAACGCGAAAAACTACGCAGTTTCAAACGATGAGGGGGAGATACGATTCGATATTCGCCGAGAGGCGGCGGGGGGAATGGGTGCCGTTCGGCAATCCGGATCCGGTCCGACAGTTCCAGTTACGACACTTGATGCCGTCGTGGAAGACGAAAACGTAACCCCACCAACTATCGTTAAATCAGACATTCTCGGTGAAGAGGGCAACTTGATCCGTGGGGCTCCGAAAGTTCTGTCTTCGGACGAATGCCGACTCGCATATATTGAAGTTCATCCCGCTGCCCTGAACCGAAAGGGCAGCAGCGAAGACGAAGTCCGAACCCTGCTGGCGGAATACGGATTCGATATCGTGGAACTGACAGACGAAATATTGAAGGCCACGAAGCGGACCCGCTAGCCCATATTATATTCCTCTCAGGGAATAGTTTGATTAACTCGTAAGTAGTAATTCACACAACTGTAATTATGCGTGAAAATGAGGCGGATCCGAATATTGTACTGATCGTTATGGACACCGCTAGATACGATTTTGTCGGGAAAACCGGACGGAATGTCACTCCGAACCTCGCCGATATTGCCTCTCGGGGAACGTCCTTTCAGAACGCGTTTGCAGCAGCACCGTGGACCTTACCATCTCACGCGTCGATATTCACGGGTGTTCATCCGTCCGAACACGGTGCCCACGCCGGAAATAAGTATTTAGATCCGTCAGTTCCGACTTTCCCGTCGATTTTACATCAGTGCGGGTATACGACAATGGGGGCCTCTAATAACGCCTGGATCAACGATCAGTTCGGAATTATCAGGGAGTTTGATAAGTTCTTCAAAGGGTGGAAGCTGATTCAAACGGGGGAGGATTTCGGAAAAGCCGGTCTGACAAACGAAGGCCGTGACAGATTACGGAAAGCGGTGAAAACGACGCTGTCGGGGAACCCTGTTATCAATTTTCTCAACGGACTGTACCATCAAACCCGGTCCCGATTTCGATCCGATAACGGAGCGGCGAGGGCGAACAAATGGGTCCGTAAGCAGTTACAGTCGTATTCCCGGGACGATCCGGTGTTTCTCTTCGTGAACTACCTCGAACCGCATCTAGAGTACGACCCGCCCGAGCGATTTGTGACGCGGTTTCTCCCAAGCGGTGTAAGCTACGAGAAAGCAGTGAACGTCCCGCAGAACCCCTGGGAGTACATCAACGGGTCGCTCTCCCTTTCGGAAGACGAACTGGACTGCCTGAAGGCGCTCTACGCCGGCGAGATACGATACCTCGATCACAGGATCGGCGAGTTGCGGAGGACAATCAACGAAACCCTCACCGAGAGAGACACCATCTTCATCATCACCTCTGACCACGGGGAGAATATCGGCGACCACGGACTGATGGACCATCAGTACTGCTTGTACGATACGCTGGTACACACTCCGTTGATAGTCGAGGGAGGTGGGTTTTCGACCGGGACGAACCCGGACGAACTGGTTCAGCACACGGATATCTTTCCCACGATACTCGACCTGATCGGCGAAGAGGACGCGTCCGTGAAAGAGAACCTCCGCGGGAACTCTTTCCATCCGAATGCTGAAGAGAGCGGACACGACTTCGTGGTTTCTGAATACATGGCTCCACAGCCTTCGATGGAAGCCCTAACGGAACGGCTCTCCGGGGTAAATGATCGTATGCGGACGTTCGACCGAAGTTTACGGGCGATACGTACGAAGACACACAAACTCATTCGAGCCTCTGATTCGAACGACGAGTTTTACGACATCCGTAACGACCCCCGGGAATCAGAGAACCGTTTCGCGAAAGACCGGGAAACTGTAATCGAACTCGACCGAGAGCTAAATCAGTGGAAACGGTCCAGAGCCATGGCACCGGAGGTTCGGGACCAAAACGCCGACGTTGACCGCCAAACTGAAGAGATACTGGAGGAACTGGGATACCTTTAGATTACCACGTCTCAGTCGGTGGGGTGTGATCGATCTATTCCAGATACCCGAGTAACGCGTTCGTTCCTTTCTCCGGGAGAACGGTATCTAATATCCTCACTTCGGCGTCTTCTAACCCTAAGACGACAAGGCCCGCTAAGTAGACACCGAACCCAAACACACCCCCGAAAAGCAATGAGAGCGTATTCCCCATCAGTGTCTTCACACCGTACATCGCTACCAGTCCGAAGACCCCGCTCACAGCGGGTTTCAGCATCGCCTTTGAATACGGGAACAACCCCTCCATATGATACACCTCGGCGATCCGAACGAGGTTAATCACGCTGAGCGAGAGTGCTGTTGCTATCGCAGCGCCGACGATACCGTACTTTACTATCAGTACGTAGTTGAGTATAGTGTTCAATACGCCGACCGTAACCTGATTGCAAAGAACCAGATACTGATGGTTAGACATCATGAGAACGTACCCACTGGGACCGACTAAACCACTAATCAGCTTTGCTATCGCTAACAGTATCAGAATAGTAGCTCCGGTCGTGAAGTTGCTCCCGAAGAGTTGTAACACACTATCTCGGAACGTTATCAGGTAAGCCGCCAGAAGCAACGACGCTGTGAACGACCATCGTGTCACTATTTTATATACGGCGTTCAGCGTTGGCTTCTGATCTGACGAGTAGAGCTTCGAGGCGATCGGTGGAAACAGTTGGTTTATCGCTGATAACGGAAACGCGATAATGCTCGATACGAGTACGACGACGTTGTATACTCCGACTGAACTGGAACTGAGCAGGACCCCGACCATTAGAACGTCAACTCTAGTATATAGGATCGATGCCGCGTCTTTCAGGCTGACTGGAAGGGAATAATTGTAATACTCATAGATCCTGCTCGGTGAGTACGAAAACGTTGGACGAATTCGGGACTTCCGTATGAACAACAACAGTGATACTGCGAATAAAAGAACCACGGAGAACAGAAACGAAAACAGAAACCCATACAGCGACAGACTCAGTACGTATGTTGCCGCTGCAGCGAACGTGTATACCGTCGGCCGTAGGATTTTGTCGATCAGTATCGGATACGATGCTATCTCCATGGCACGGAAGGAACTTTTAATGACTTCGACGAAGGTGAGAACTATCAGAATAAGTGAAAATATCTCAAGCGCGGGAACTAGTAGCGGATCTTCTAATGTGAGAGACGTTATTACCCCGGAAAACAGGTAGAGCGTCCCACCGATCAAACTACACCCCAATAGCGAACTGATAACTGTTAGACCGAATATGTCGTTTTGAGTGGACTTGTCGTCCTCGTACTCCGGTATGAACTTCAAAATGGACTTGTTCGCACCGAAACTGGAGACGAGCAGCAGTGACATGACGAGTGAGTTCGCAAACGCGAAAATCCCGTACAGGTCCGCCCCCAGTGATCGCGTGAGTAGTAGGTTAAATACAACCAGTAATACGTTACTCGCCACTATCCCGAGGAAATACCAGTACGACCCTTTAACGACTGAATCGAGGGACGAGACGATCAATTTCGACGAAGAATCCTCCCCCATTACTCACGACACCTCTCGTAGTGGCTAAACAGACTCATAAGGGCCAGGCATCAACGGTTGTTCTCCGCTGGGTAGGTATTATACCTCCCTATATCAATTTATCTTAAGACCAATGAAACGACATTCAATTAGAAATACATCTGTATTAAAGTAAAATGTATTATATTTTCTATCAGTGAGAATTAGTTTAATTACTCTCTAAGAGAATACTACCTTCTGATGGGTTCAAATCTGGTCTCTGCAGTTCAACACCCTCGACTGGCAGTACAAAAATTAAATAACTTATACCATCGGCGGCTGAACAGGAGACGGTATAACGAAAACGGTGTCAACGTATTTGAACAGGACTGGGATAATCTGATCGTTCTCGACGCTTGCAGATACGATACGTTTTCCGAGAACTGGTCGCTGACTGGCGATTTATCCCGGAAAACATCTCGTGGATCGAGTACGATCGAATTCCTCCGTGGGAACTTTGCGGGTCGGTCACTCCTCGATACGGTGTACATCACTGCAAACCCCCAGCTATATCACAATTTCAACTCCCTGTCGCCGGAACTGTTTGATATCGTTAACGTGTGGAGGGAGGACGGTTGGGACTCCGAAACCGGCACAGTTCTCCCGGAAACCATGAACGGACGCGTCGATGAACTACAGGCCGAGTATCCGAACAAGAGATACGTCATACATTACATTCAGCCACATTACCCATTCATCGATTCAAACACCGACTTCGATAAAGGGCACCTGTCGGAAAAACGAACGGACGAGGTGAACCTGTGGACTAAATTGATGAAAAACGAACTGAGTGTGCCGAGAAACGAACTCTACGCGCATTACGAATCGAATCTGAAGAGGTGTATTCCACACGTAGAGGAGATCATCGATGAGTTAGACGGGAAAACGGTTGTCACCTCGGATCATGGGAACCTGTTCAACGAGTCTATGTCGCCGATACCCGTACGTGGGTGGGGCCATCCCTTGGGGATCTACGTCGATGAGTTAGTGAAAATCCCATGGTTCGAGTGTCCATTCGAGAACAGACGTTCCATCGAAAAAGGCTCTAAAAAGGAGAGATATCAGATCGAAGACGTAGGCTCAGTCGAGGAGAGACTCCGAGATCTCGGGTACACTGCATAGATGGAACCAAAAATAGCGATATTCACGGGTTGTTTCACGAACAAATTCAACATAAAAAACACCGTGACGAACATCGGGTGGATGCTTGAGCGGTATTCTCTCGATCTGGTTACGACTACTGAACCGAGCTATCGCACTCGTATAGACGAGTATTACGATACCGTGTATCGAGGGAATTTCTCGTCCGGACGGAGAGCCGAGGCGGCTCTCGCTTGGCAGTACGCCGCACACAATGATCCTGACCTCATACTGCAGATCACTCGCCCGCCGACACACGGGTTAGTGGTGGGCATAGTCTCTGAGCTTCACGATATTCCGTTTCTCTATAGATACAGCGGTGACCGGTTTCGCTCGTACCGGTATCAGGACGGGTACAAGAAACCCGTGTCGTATCTTGTCAACAACGTCTTTGGTCGTGTTCCCCCGGTACTTGCGGATCGTTCCATCGTTCTGGGAGAAACCGGTCGGAAACGGCTCGTCCGACGGAACGTCCCGGAGGAAAAAACCGTCAATATCCCCCCGTCGATTAACTCTAAACGGTTTCAACGAAACGAGTTGGGCGAAATCGACTTCGGCACGGACAGGGACGTAATTCTGTTCATTGGGCGGTTCACTCCGCAGAAGGGGTCGCGTTTACTGAGACAAACGCTTCCACGGGTAGTCGAACGACGGGAAGATCTGCATTTTGTCTTCGTCGGACAGAGAGACGGAACGGAACCTGAACTCTCGGTGATACGGGATCACGTCGATTTCGTTGGCCCGGTCGATCCGGGCCGAATACCGGAGTATCTACACGCCGCTGACCTCCTTATTCATCCGTCCTTGACTGAGGGCGTTCCACGAGTGGTCTTAGAAGCGCTGTCTACGGGCACTCCTGTCCTGGCTCGCAACGTCGGTGACATCGCGGAGGCAACGTCTAATCTGTTCAACTCGAAGAGCGAATTCGTGTCCAAACTGACGAACTGGGAGCGTTTACCTGTCGAAAGCCCGGAACGGTTCTACCGGAAAAACGTTCGAAAAAAGCTGGTGAACACGGTTGAGGAGGTAATCGATGACACTCACTGAAATCATAGTCGTCTCTGATACCAGAACAGAGAAGCTTGCAAAGCCACTTTCGACGACTGACGTCTCAGCGTCCATCCTGACTACGAATCCGGATAGCAGCCCCGTCTGGAGATATCCTACGCTGTTGCTCTCGACACTGTATCACGCGGTAGTTAAGCGGCCGGACGTTATCCTAGCGAAAGGAGACGGGTTCGCTAGTTTCGTTGCGACGATAGTCTCGATACTGACTCGAACTACGTTGATCGTCCGACTGGGCGGCGATGCGTGGCGGGTCAATCGCGTAAAGAGGAAAGAACACATTCAGCAGCGTAATTATAAGAAATATCTGGTATACAAGATCAGAAGTCTGCTTCGGCTGTTTACGTTCCGTTTCACCCATGGATTTCTCGTCGTTTCCAACGAGATTCAGCGTAGCGTCGAACGGTATACGGGTTGTCATCCGGAGCGGATAGAACTCACGCCAGTGCCGAAGGAGGTCAGCGATAGTAGCGACGGCGCTGCCGATCTGCAAGAGGATGACCCTTTTATCGTTCTGACTGTCGCGAACTTACGGTTCAAGGGGAAATACGTAGGGGCTCGAGAAACGCTGGAGGCGCTGAAGCCGATCCTATCCGAGAACCGATCGGTACGGTTCGTTATCGCCGGTAGCGGCTACTATCTCTCGGAGTTACTCGAAGACATAAACCGCGTCTATCCGTCTCCTGATGTTCGCTGTCGGATCAACGCTGTTGGACACGTCGATAACATCTTCGAACTGTACAGCATGTCCAATATATTCATCTATAAGAGCTATACGGACGGAATGCCGAACGTCTTCCTCGAAGCTCAAGCGTGGGAGCTTCCCGTCCTCACTAACAGTGCATTCGGTATCGACGATTATACGGACGATCCGACCGGTATTATTACGTACTCAGATACGGCCGAATTTCGGCGAACGATGAGGTCATTGCTCTCTTCGCCGACTCGACGGCGAGATATCGGTCGAAAAGGACGAAGATACGTCAAAGAGAACCACAGTAACCGGGTAACCGGCGAGCAGATCCTCCGCTCCGTCGAGTCGATCTTACGGAAGAGTAACTAACGTTTCTGGGGGTCAAGGGCGGCGAAATCGGTAGTACCCTCCAACCGCGGAGATGAATATAAGGGAATTCACGCCGGCCCCGACGATAGTCGGCAGAGAGTGGTAGTTGATCAACCAATAAGAGATCACAGACGACGTAGCTAAACAACAGATCCCGACCACCGCTGTGTTTTCAAACGTCAACAGGGCTGTTACCGCTACGAGCCCTGTGATTATGAGGAGCAGTTCTAACATAGGAACCGGGTCCAAACGCGTTTCTTCGTATTCATAGAACTCACCGGTCAGTCCTGATACACCGTGTATTCGTCGGATGTGTACGTTTTGCTGAGTCTCGGGTTCGAATCGATCTCGGTTTCATATCTCGATAGGGACTCGTAATACCGCCAGGTGTCGTCGCCTTTGAAATTCCGGTTCCACATCTGTTCGCTCACGATCAAAGAGTCGAAACTTCCGTTCTCGGTGCTGTTAGCGCCTATTATATACTCATATCGGCGGCTATTGAACTCCGAATGAGAAAACGGCACTTCCTCGCCGGCTTTTGCGTAATAACTCCGTATCACGCCGAATTCGTTAAATCCAGTGAACACAGCGGAATCTGAACTCGACTCAAGGTGAACGGCGACGGATTCCGTCTGCGTCTCGTCGACTTTCGTTTCTGGAACGTCGTAGGCGAAGTACGCTGCCTGTGAAAGCAGCGTCAGGACGAGAAACGCCACGACCAGTGATTTACCGATGTACCCCGTGTTATATCCTGTTCTACCAGTCACCGCGACGATCCTGAAAACGGTGTACACTCCCAGTATCGGGCCAGCTAATCGCAAAAACTCGTAGCTCACGTTTCCGAATGAGAAGATGAGGAGCGTGTCGAGGAGAAGTGCGAACACCAACAATAATGCGAACACATCCGGCGAAGACAAACTATCCCTTCCCTGAAACACCAGCAACAGGGCGTAACTGATCACTGCAATGAGAACGAGCAGTCCAGTCAGTAGAACGTAAGTCGCGTCGATAAACTGCGGTATCTGTCGGGAAAACCCCGGCGCAATGAACTTCTCGTTAATCGGGTTGTTCTTCCCCCCGAGTTGGAACAGGAACTCCATGAAATGGGTCAGCGGTTGGATCCTCCGTTCGCCAATTAATAGTCCCGGCAGCAATTGATCGTACACTTTACTATTGAACGAGAACAAAAGGATCAACACTATCGTTGCGTATCCGGATACTGTTCGAACGGGTTCGTTTTTCACCAACGGTAGAAGGAAACAAAAAGCGAAAACGAACGTCACTGCCCAGACTTCAGCGTGGGGAGAGAACGATTTAACACCCAGGAAAAGCAGTAGAGAGACGACCCCTATACGTTTATCTCCCGATTCCAGATACCTGTACACAGCTGTCACAGTGATGAGGTATAGAAGGGACCCGACTGAGTATTCGACAAAATGGAGGACAGTTCCGTAGTGAAAGACCGCTGCGCTAAATCCGAGCAGGAGGGCTACACGAAAGTCGTCGAACAGAACGCTACAGACGTATACATAGATAAAAAACGACAGCACCGGGACGACCGGGATGTACAGGGATCGTAGAACTCCCAACCCAGTGATCTCGGAGAGGGTTATAACGTAAAACGGAGACAGTGGAAAGGTTTCGAATGCGCCACCGTCTAAACTAACAGATCCGGTAGAAGCGGCTTCTATATATTCTGGCACACGGAGGTTAAATAAAAACCCCGAGCCCATATACTGCCCAGAGTAGATGATCGAGGAATTGATCAGTACGAACGACAGCAGAATAATGGCTAATTTCAGACACGAACTTCGACTATAACGTGTCATTTTCACGTTTGTTGCGGACTTTTTTTCGGGTTGCCGTAGTTACCTCCTCGACTGTTTCTGACCATGAAAACCTCTCTTTGACGATTTCTCTGCCGCTTTCCCCCAACCGTGCTAGTCTCTCTTGGTCACGAAGCAGCGAGAGGACCCTCTCAGCGAAGGCCTCCGCGTCCCCGACCGGTGCTGTTTTGCCGACCTGCTGTACAAGCGAGGCGATCTGTTCGAGATGGGAAACTACGACTGGCGTTTCAGCCGAGAGCGCCTCCAAAACGACCCGTGGAAATCCCTCCGTCCGACTCGGAAGGACCAGAACGTCGGCGGCCGAATAGATCGACGGCATCGCGTTGTACTCGATGTGGCCGAGAAAATGCACTGATTTCCTGCACCCAAGCCTTTCGGCCAAGTCAGCGAGATCAGTCCGCAACGGGCCGCCCCCGCACAGGAACAACTCCGCGTCAGGATACGTCCGTTTGACCGTTTCGAACGCGATCAGAGCGTCCTGCGGTCGTTTCCCCTCACAAAGTCTTCCGACAAACAGGATCGATGGACCGGACGACTCTATTCGAGGGTCGGAGTCGGTCTGCGGTCGGAACATCTCGTGGTCGATGCCGTTGTGGACGATTTCAATGTCCGTACTGATCCCGAACTCACGGAGTTGCCGCTTTTCTTCGGCTGTGTAGCAAAAAACGACGTCCGAACGATTCATCGTGAACCGTCCAACGGTGCGGTTGTACACCTCAGAGAACCAGTACGGGACGCTTTGAGAGTGACTGCCGTGATTCGTGATGAGTAACGGTGTGTCGTTGATACACCTGGACAGAGCACAGAAATTCGTCGTCGCTCTCAGATGAGAATGTGCATGCACTACGTCGTATTTGCCCAGGTCGATCAGCGACTTGAGAACGTCTGCGGAAAACTGGTTTTTAAACAGTTCCACAGTACAGGGATATGCGGTCACGTCGTAGTGGTCGTCTCTGTATCCACGGCTGTCGTCGGACACGGTTACTACCTCTACGTTGTGACCTCTCAAGCCCTGGTCTCTGCTTAATGCGTGAACGTGATACGCGCCGCCACCGAGGGCTTTCGGATACACTTGTTGAGCTACACGTAGTATCTTCAGATTCTCGGCCTCACACTGATCTGTCATTGCTGTATTGAACTCACTGCGACATTCACACTGCTACACACGGGAGAGTACCGTCCGAATGGGTCTCGTTCCAGAACGGGGAGACGGATCGGTCATTATCGTAGCCAACTGATGAGGATCGCCCGAGTTAGTCCGACCGCGTAGCCGATCTGTGGTTTCTTTGTCTCGCCGGCCTGTCTCTCTTTGATCATGATCGGGAGTTCTTTGATACGCAGCCCGTTCTTCCGAGCTTCGATGATCAGTTCCGGTGCGCTGAACCGCTCTTCAGTCAGCGTTAACTCATCCAGTTCGGACCCCCGAATCGCCCGATAACCGTTCGTACAATCGGTGATGTCCGCCTTCGTCAGCACGTTTATCAGCACCGTGAAGAACCGAATTCCACTCTGTCTCACGATACTGTTCCCGGATTCGTCCTGGCCGATATGTCTCGATCCCATCACGTAGTCCGCTTCTCCGTCGATGATCGGCGATACGAGTCTGTCGAGTTCCTCGACCGGGTGTTGTCCGTCACCGTCCATCGTCACGACGACTGCCGCCCCGTCGCGTTGCGCGATTTCGAACCCGGTCTTCAGCGCGCCGCCCTGGCCCTGGTTGAGCGGGTGTTCGACGACGATGGTACCGTTGTACCGCGCCCGTTCTGCGGTGTTGTCAGCGGACCCGTCCGAAACGACTACGGGTTGAATGTAGTGTCCTCGAACTCGGTCCGGGAGTGACTGAACCACCGACTTGATAGTCTCTGCCTCGTTGTACGCCGGAATGACTACGTAGATGCTCTCTCGGCCGCCGTCTGTCATCGGCGCGTCGTCGACTACGAGATTGCGCGTTAGTTCCGAGAGGTCGCCACGAACGTTCTGGACGACGCTCGACACGTACAGTAGGAACGTGAGCAAGCCGAGGTTGGCCGCCATCGACATCACGAGTGGTCGCTGTTGTATATCGAGGGCCCCGCCGAGTACTCCGAAAAGCCCCGGAGCGAAGGCCATGGCCAACAGTCCACTGGCGAAGATCACTGCGGCGAAAAGGTCGCTTTTGACGAACCGTGACCGATATCGTTCGAACCCCCAAAGGAGGACGCCTATTGCAAGTAGTAACAGGATCGAATCGAGGGTAATGATCGGTACTTGCATCATGACGCGGAATTTCCTGCAGTATACCCCACATTTGGCTCCACTTTCCACTCGTCGTACTCGGCACCCTTGGACCAGCCCTCACGGATAACTGCGGCCGGTAGAGTGCGTCGGCTACGTTCCCTAACGCGATGGACCCCTCCTCGGGACACCCACCTCTGTGCTCTTGGTTTCATTCTTCTATAAATATAGTTTATTTATCTAATTTTACCTAAGGTAATTACTGTACGTGACGGTGACGATGCGATTACCTCCATCGATGATTTTCAGCTACAATGGAGGATTTAGTAAATTCACCTACTGAAATTTCAATCAGCCTACGAAATAGATATAAAAATCCTCTCCCTGTAATTATAGCACAGAGCGAAACGAATGAACGAAGGCCTGCGCGAGATGATGGAGACGGTGTTTAAGCGGATAGAGTTTCTCGACGCGCTCGCCGAGAACCCGTCGGAGAAACGGGAACTGGTCAGCCAACTCGATGTCTCACGCTCGACTGTAAACCGAGGTGTACAGGACCTCGAACAGTTCGGACTCGTCGCGTACGAAAACAGTGCCTACGAACTGACGGTCTGTGGACGACTCCTTTACGAACAGTACTCACGGTACGAAGAGAGCGCCGAAGCCATCGTCGCTGCAGACGAACTGCTCCAACACCTCCCGAAAGAGACACCGATCAGTCTGGACTTCATTTGGGACGCTGAGGTCTTCGTCGCCGAAGAGCCTGCTCCCGCCGTTCCGGTCTCCGTCCTGACCGAGATCATTCGCGATGCCGACCGGATCCGCGGGCTCTCGCAGGCCCACGCTGCGCCGAAGGCCGAAGACGCGCTTCGGATGGCGATCGACGGGGGTGCAACCGCCGAAATCGTGTTCTGCAAAGCGGTGTACGAACACGTTCAGGCGACGTACGACTGGATAGCGGACCGGATCGCGGCCGGCGACTATCAGCCGTACGTGACCGGCGATCTCCCCTTCGGTCTCATGATCGCCGACCACGACGAGACGACGTACTGTTGTGTGGTCGTCTACACCGACCAGAGCAGTATCGCTGGTCTCATGGTTAACGACACGCGAGCGGCGGTCACCTGGGCGTCGAAGCTTTTTGAATCGCACCGCAAGCAGGCGGACTCCGTTGTGGAAGCCGAAATAGAGTGAAGTCAGAGCGGCCGAGTCGCGGTCCCCCGTCCGACGCGGGCGACCTGGACTCGTACTCGAGGGAGACGACTCTGTGTCGCGTCCTGGCCGGCCGAACCACCCCGTACCGTCGAACGACCCGGTTCCCGAACCGCGTCGTCGCTGTCCGCTGTCGTTTCGTTCTCCGACTCCGTCACGTTCACCCACAGATGCAACTCCCGATATGCGTTTTCGGGGGTCGGCCGGTCAGGGACGCCGTCACGGTACAGCATGTACGTCAGCCGGAGACGTTCACCGGTCATCGTCGGCGAGACGTTGGTCGTTCGGAGCCACGTCTCGTTGTGTCCGAGTTCCCCGGTCGCGTGCTGTGACACCGCTTCTCGTTCCAGTATTCGCGTCGAGTTGTTCGCCAGTTCGACTCGGTGAAGTTCGACCGCGACCTGGTACTCCTCGGGTTCGTGTTCCCGATTGACTACGCCCGCGACGATCTCCTCGCTCTCGCCCCGCGTGAACTCCGTCGGATGCTCCTCGGCGACGAGGTCGCCGGTTTCGTTCTCGGTAACGAGGTAGAATTCGGTGAACGATTCACCCTCGTTCGGGGCGGCGACGGCGTACCCCACGCTCCCGACGGCGAGCAAGACACTGAGGACGAGAATCACGTTCAACACGGCGTCTCCACGGGTATCTGGTTCGAACAGTTCCGACCGTCCGTTTGCGATCCAGGCGCGGTAGGGGACCCGAAACCGCTCGTCCTCGGGGAGGTCCCGCCGGCGATGCGCGGCCACGACGGTCGCAAGGAGCGTAAAGGCGCTGACGCTTCCCAGTACGGGGACGAGGCGGACGCCCAGCGGCGTGAAGTTCAGCGCCAATCCGAGCAGGGGAACGATGGCGATGCTCAGTCCGAACGAGAGCGTGACACGCTCGATGCCGTCGATGCCGCGGTCGCGGTGGAGCGCGGTCGTCAAGCGGCCGTCTCGTTCCACCTCGGACGGCGGGGTCCCGTCCTCCGGAAACAGTGCCGCGATGAACGCGTATCCCGGTACGAAGAGGACGAACGGGAGGCCGAGCGCGACTCGGACTGGCGTGTCCCGGAGAACTGGACCGAGCACTGCCAGGTTCGTGAGGCTAACGACGGCAATGATGGCGACGAGATCGGCCGGGAGCGAACGGACTGGCGCGGGGAGCAGGTGACTCCAGTCCGTCTCTGTGGACATACATTATTCCCACGCTGGAAACCGCAAAAAATGTCGGGGTCTCACCGTGAACGAGACCGCCTGATAGCGAGGAGACTCATCGACACCATCGCGGAGATCGTGCCGAGGATCCCCAGTCCTGACTGTCCCGAACTATCGCTACCGCCGTCGTCGCTATCAGGCGCTGTCGTCGACGAGTCAGGCGTCAGAACCGAAGCGTCTCCGGTGGCGTTCGACGTCGACTCAGTCGTTCCTTCAGTTTTCGTCGGGGTCCTCTCACCCGTCGCCGTCGTCGTGACAGTCGCCGAGGACTGTGTCGTCTGCGTCACTGTTTCCGGCGTCGTCTCTGATGCCGGCGTCGTCGCCGGACTCTCGCCTCCCGACGGTCCGCCGTTCGACGGGCCGCTTTCGGTGGTTGTTCGGTCCTGCTCGACCGACAGATCTACCGAACGGCTGATACCGACGACCGCTCGTTCGCCGAACGCCGGATCGTCGGAGCGCACGCCCGCGTAGAGCGAATACTCGCCCGTTCCGATGTCCCCCGTCGACACCGATGCGGTGTACGTTCCCTCCGATGTCTGCGTCGCGGTCGCTCTGACGGTGGTCTCGTCGTCCACCACTGTCACCTCGACACTGTCAGGCGATGGCGCGTCCGCGATCCGCGACACGTTCGCGGTGACGGTCAGGTCGTCGCCGACAGTCACCTCCTCCGTGGCGTCGACGGTCACCTCATAGCCGCGAACTACGACCGGATGAACCGTCCGGTAATAGCCGTCCTGCTGCACTGCCAGCATGTACGACCCCGGGTCGTACCCCGAGAGATCGAACGTGAACGACCCGTCTCCGTCGCCGCGTCTCTCCGAAACGATCTGTTCGTCCCCGTTGTAGAGATAAACGCGGTACGTTTCGTTCGGACCGCTGACGCTGACCGAGACCGACTCACCGGGATCCACGACGGTGAGACTCGATATCTCGTGGTCTGTCTCCTGTAACGTGACCGTTCGCACGGGCGTTTCAATGGCATCCGAGACCGTCATCTCGTACCTGTCAGGAGCCAGTTCGTGGTCGGACGGTCCGGTGTCTGCTGTCGTGTGGGCGGGAACCGCGAGTATCGTGGCGGCGATAAGTACGATAGCCACCGGGACAGTTCTATTCACACTATATGATATTCAATTTCAGTAATAATACTTGTGGATAAAATGGGGGGTGCGACGGTTCTCGGGCACGGAACTTTGGCCGATGCGGGACATTACATATTAGATATCGTGAAAAAATATTATGAGATAGTGTATTGATTCATCCGATATGGTAAATGATTCGACTAAAACAAGAGGTAATAAAAACGCACGGAGGTCTGGGGGACTATCGCGGTATCGAGCGCGACGCCTTCGTGAGAGGGCGGTCTCGGCCGAGTCCGTCACGGAGGTGTAAACCGATGGCGAGCACACGGGATGTGACGGTCGTTGCCGTTGCACTCGCCCTGCCGCTTTCGGTGATGAGCGGCGTCGCAGTCGCGGTCACCACTACACCGTCAACCGCATCGGCGACCGGATCCGCGGTGGCAGTTCCGTCCGCATCGGAGATGCCGTCCGACGGATCGTCAGCGGCTGTCGTACCGGGAACGGACAACTCGTCGGGCGAGGAGACGCACGGAACCGCCGCCGGCGACCGCCTCCGGGACGAGGTCGATATCTGGGAGCGCGCGATCTTCCCACTGCGCGCGGACGAGTCCGACGCCGCCATGCAGGTACCGAACGCGGACTGGCGGGTCCGGAGCCCGGACGCCGGCGAGGCGAGCCTGAACGCGGATCCGATAGCTGTGTTCGAGGAGGGCGACACTGTCTCCGTCGAGTTCGACGCGGTCCGGGCCGGCGGCAGCTCCGCGGAGTTCGGCGGGACGGACGTGCGTCTCGTCGCCGGGCGTCTCGAACCGTCCGGTGACGGGAGTACGATTCTGGGGACTGAGGTCGACTCGCTCTCGTTGCTGGACATGAACCTCGGGGAGATCAACGAGGACCTGACGTTCACGCACGTCGGCGATACAGAACTCGACGCTGACGGCCGGGCGACCGTCCAGTTCGACCCGCCCGAGTCCGGACAGTACGTGTTGCTGCTGGCGAACGCCTCGGACGGTGACGGATTCGTCGTCGCGGACGGGAACCTCTCTGTCGACGGGGACGCGACGCTGCTCGGCGTCGATCAGGCGGCCGTTCGGACGGGGGCGTCGTCGGTCGCGCCGACGACTATCGACGGGCAGTCGACGGTAACGCCGGGGACGAATCTCACGTTCGACGCGTCAGTCGAAAACGCGGACGGTCCCGTCGGCCACACGGTCGTCGTCTACGACGAGACGACGGGATACGTGAACCAGAGCTTCGTCGTCGACGTCCGAGAGGACCTCTCGGCAGGTTTCAACGCATCCGAGGACGTCGTCGTGGAACACTCGGTCGCCGAGACGAACGGCGTCGCACGCTTCGAGGGCACGGTCACGGTCGACGGGACGACGGTGACAGACGCCCGGCGGGTCGGGTCGGTCTCCCTCCCGACGTTCGTCGATAGCGTCGCGCCGGCCCAGTTGAACCCGGACACGGAGTACGTCCCCGCGGAGGGCGGCGAACGTCTCGACGCTTCGATGACTGCGGTCAACGGTTCAGCGAGCGAGTCGCTCACCGTCGAGACGCTCGATAACTGGACGACGGATACGCGCTACCGGTGGGTTCACGTGGCCGTCGACGCCGACGGCGCGATGTACACCGAGACGGACACGTTCCGCATGTCGTCCGGCGGCGGCCACGGAACTGCTCCCGACGACGGTGGCGGAACCGTGCCGGGCGGCGGCGCACCGCCGTCGAACGGCCGCGACCCGACTCCGGAGACGGACGTTGCTGTCACGGACGCTGGCGAAGGGGCAGCCGTCGAGATCCGCGACGCCACCGCGTACGACCCCGTCGACCTCGACCTGTCGTCAGTGCTCGCCGACCGCGAGGGCGTCAGACTGGAACGGTTAGCTGTCGAGTTCACACGGGACACGGACTTCGCCATGACCGTGACGCAGGGGCCCGAGCCCGTCCCCTCGGTTCACGGGACGGACTCGGACATCGGGTACATCAACGTCTCTCACGACGAGGACCCGCCGACTGACGACGTCTCCCTTACGTTCACTGTCGACGATACAGTTCTCGAAACGCGCGGACTCGATCCCGGCGACGTCACACTGTATCGATACACAGGGAGCGAGTGGGAACAACTCGACACCACGGTACGCGGGTCGACGGACGCGGGCTACCGCTACACCGCTACGTCGCCCGGGCTCTCGGTGTTCGCCGTCTCGACCGCGGAACCGCAGGCCGCGCCCCGGTCCGCGCTCCGGACCTCCGACGTGACGCTCGACTCGGACAGGATCGCGGCAGGTAACGCCACGACTGCGAGCGCCACGGTCCACAACACGGCCGACGTTGCGGGGACGTTCACGGTGAACCTGACCGTCGACGGGACGGTCGTCGACCGACAGTCGGTCACCCTCGGCCCCGGCGACTCGGAGACGGTGACGTACACGCGACAGTTCGACGAGAACGGCCGGTATCAGATCGGCATCGCCGGCGTCGACGCAGGCGAACTCGCGGTCTACGAACCGCCGCGGACGACGACGGCGACGACCGGTTCGGGGACCGGCGACGAAGACGAGAGCACCGGCGGGGTACTCCTCCCGCTCTTGCTCGCGTCGCTCGTCGTCGCCGGCATCCTCTACTACACACTGCGAAACGGTGGCCGCCACTTCCTGTCTGGCGGACTCGGCGGGGACGGATCCGACGCTGACGATTCCGACGCGTCGGCCGCCCTCGGTGACCGCGGCGGGGTCGGGTCGGCCGGGTCGCCGGGCGAGACGAGCGCTGCGGCGGACAGCGGCGGTGTGGCTACTGACGACGGTGCCGACGGCGCGCAAGACGAACTGGATCCGACGGACATCGTCGACGAGGACCCGGAGTGACTCGGCTGAACTCGGACAGTAATACTGGAGGAGATGGGACGATCATGGAGACGGAGACGCGCTCGAACGACGAGACGCTCCTCTCGTGCCGGTCGCTCACTCGGGAGTACACCCGCGGGGCGGACGGGTGGCTCTCGCGAGTTCGGTCGACGGACCGTCCGAGCGTGACCGCGCTCGATGGCGTTTCGCTGGCCGTCGACCGCGGCGAGGTCGTCGGAATCGCGGGACCGAGCGGGAGCGGCAAGTCCACGTTGCTCCATCTCCTCGCCGGCCTCGACGAACCGTCCGACGGAACGATCGAACTCGCCGGGACGGACGTAACGGCGCTTTCGGGCCGCGGCCGAACCCGACTCCGGTTGGACCACGTCGGGGTCGTCTTCCAGCGCTTTTACCTGCTTCCCTCGCTCTCCGCCCGAGGGAACGTCGCGGTCCCGCTGATCCAGCGTGGCCGTTCGAAGCGCGCCCGGCGCGACCGCGCCGAATCGCTCCTCGAAACCGTGGGACTGGGTGACCGGGCCGCACACAGTCCGGACGAACTGAGCGGCGGCGAACAGCAACGCGTCGCCATCGCCCGCGCGCTCGTGACGGACCCCGATGTCGTGCTCGCCGACGAACCGACCGGCGAACTCGACTCCGCGACCGGCGAGCGCGTTCTCGAACTGTTGACCGAGGTCGCGGACGACAGAGCGGTGGTGCTCGCGTCACACGACGACCGGGCGCTGCGTCGCGCCGACCGGGTTCTCCACCTACGGGACGGACAGATCATCGACGATGGCTGAGGGATCGAGGCTGAGACGGGTCGTCGGACTGGTCGGGGTCGGTGCCCGGAGCGCCGTCGCCAGACTGGTCGGCGGGCGCTCTCGACGGGTGCTCGTCACCGTCGTCGGCGTCGCCGTCGCCGTCGGATTCACCCTCGCAGTCACCGGCGTGGCGCTCGGTCTCGCGAGCGGCGCGACCGTCGGCGGCGAGGACGTGGATTACTGGATCGTTCCGGACGACGGGTCCTCGACGATGACGGTAGCGTCGGACGGCCTCCGACTGGGGGATTCACACGCGACGGCTCTGTCCATCGCCGACGACTCCCGGGTCGACCACGCCTCGCCCGTGTTGCTGGAGTTCGTCGGACTCGAAAACCCCTCCGCGGGGGTCGGGGAGTACGTCCTCGTCGTCGGCGTCGTGCCGTCGGACGAGCCCTTCGAAGTGGCCGGCGTCTCGACCGGCGAACTGACCGCGGGCGACCCCCGGTACGCGAACGGGAACTACGGCGGCGACCCGACGAACGAGGTCGTCCTGAGCGAGAGCGCGGCCGGCCTGCTGAACGCTTCCGAAGGCACAGACCTTCGGCTTCGAACGCGAGACGTCCGAACGCAGCGCGTGGCTGTCGAGGATGTCGACGGTGCGAGTTCCGCGGGCGTCGGCTCGGTCCCGATAGCGGTCGTTCACCTCGCGGAACTCCAGTCGGTCACGGGGACGACCGAGGGCGACCACGCGAATCAGATACTTGTCATCACGAACGACCCGAGCGTCCGCGGCGACCTGGAGGGCGTCTATCCGGAAACGAACGTGATCGCACGGGACGGCGTCGGGCTCGACCGCAGCGTCGGGGACGAACTCCCGCTCGCCGTCGTCGTCGCCGCGTTCGTCACGGCCGTCGGCGTCGGCGCGCTGACGGTCGCGACGATGATGGGACTCGAGGTCACGAACGACCGCCGACGGCTCGCACTGCTGGCGGCGGTAGGCTACACGCGGCGGTCGCGAGCGCTGGTCGTTCTCGTCGAAGTACTCACGGTCGCTCTCCTGGGCGGCCTTCTCGGCGTCTGCCTCGGAGCCGCCGGTATCGAGGGGACGAACCGGATCGCGGCGTCGGTCGTCGGTGACGCCCCGCCCGCCCGTTTCTCTCCCGTGTTGGTACCCTACGGCATCGGTCTGGCTATCGTGATCGGTGTCGTCGCCTCGCTGTACCCGGTCTACCTGAGCTATCGCACCCGGCCGATGGAGGTGATAACGCGGTGATCCGACCGTTACGAGCCGTCCAGCGGCTCCGCGCGATGGCCGGCGTCGCCGGGGCGTGGATCCGTCACGACCCGGCCCGGACCACGCTCGCCGTCGTCGGCATCGCACTGGCGGTCCTCGCGGCGACGGTGCTCGCCGGAGTCGGCGTCGGCGTCCTCGCGACGGCGGAGACGAAGTTCGACGCCGCGGACCGTGACCTCTGGGTGACCGGCGGCCCAGTCAGGTTCGACCCGGGAACTGTCGGCGGTATCGAGAACACCGTGGTCGACGCACACGAGGTCGCGGACGGTGTCGAGTCGCGCGACGGTGTCGAGACGGCAGTGCCGATGGCGTTCCAGTCCGTCTACGTCAGCCCGAACGGGTCGGACTTCCAGACCCACGTCGGGGCGGGTGCGCCGGCGCGGGGACCGTCCGTCTCTATCGCGGAGGGTAACCCCTTCCGAAACGACGATGTCCACTACGCGAACGGCAGCTACGACGGGCCGATGACGCACGAACTGGTGATCGACCGCCAGACGGCGAACCGCTTCGACGTCACCGTCGGCGATACCCTCCACGTCGGCGGAACGATCGAAACCGCGCGGAACCACGAGTTCACGGTGGTCGGCATCTCGCCGACGTACTCGCGGTTTCTGGGGACGCCCACCGTGACGATGCATCTGAGCGAACTCCAGGAGGTCACAGGGACGACCGCCTCGGACCGGGCGACGTTCATCACCGTGGACGTGCGTGACGACGCGGAGACGGCCGCGGTGAAAGCGGAGATAGAACGGGCCCACCCCGACTACGAGGTCCGAACGAACGAGGAGCAGATACGGGCGATACTCGGGGAACAGGCCGTCGTTCTCGCGGCCGCGGCAAGTCTGGTTACGTTGGCCGTCGCGGGCGGACTGGCGCTGACCGCCAACGTCCTGTCGTCGGTGATCTACCAGCGACGCCGGGAACTGAGCGTTCTCCGTGCGCTTGGATGGTCACGGTGGACGACCGTCGGGACGACGACGCTGTGGGCGCTGTTTCTGGGACTACTGGGAAGCGTGCTGGGCGTTCTCGCGACGTTTCCCGTCGCGTTTGGGATGAACCGCCTCGTCGGCTCTATCGTCGGCTTCGACGGCGTTGTCCGTCTCTCGCCGCGGATACTCGTCGGCGGCGCGGGGCTCGGAATCGCCGTCAGTCTCGTCAGCGGGTTTCTGGTCGCCGTCCTCGTTTCCCGGCACGATTCGGTCGCCGTCGCGGACCGGTAAGACGACCGATCACCGGGTTCGTGGGCTCTCTTCCCGTCTCCCGAGCAGGCCTCTCAGTTCGGTCGCCCCGGGCTTGCCGTCCCGCATCCAGACGACGAGCGCCGCCGTGAAGAGGGCGATCTGGAAGAGGACAAACGGCGTCGGTTCGATCCCCAGAAAGTGCGCGGCGAAGTCCTGCTGGGTGTCGTACTCCACGGGCGGCAGGAGCGGCCAGAGGAGGAATGCGAGTTCGTCCGCCGTTCCGCCGGGGACGACCGGGAGGGCGTCGCCGGCGAGATGGCTGAGGTATCCGAAACCGAATGCGACGGCGACAGGCCCGTTGCGGAGGCGTCGACAGACCAGACCGACGAGACAGACGACCGCCGCGGCGATGAGTACCGAATGTGTGAGCGACCGGCCGTTCGGCAGGACGCTGACGCTCCAGGCGAGCGGTTTGTCGATCAGGTCCGGAAACTGCGTCCCGAACGCGAGCGCCAACGCCGCGATACCGCCCGGCGGTCGGCCGTCGTATCGACGCACGTACGCCGAATAGAGCAGATACCCGACCGCGAGATGTCCCCAGGGCCACATTCTATCCGCACGTTCTCCGGGGGACGGTAAACCGGCTTCGACAGCGGGATGGATCACTACTTTGTATCTCGACGGGATCACTCACAAATAATGGCCACGCGTCGACGCTGGCGGTTCATCCACGCGCAGGTAGCCTGGCTGCTCGCGACGATCCTCTCTCTCTCGCTGTTGGGGGCGTTTTCGCTTGAGCTGTTTTTCGTCGTTTCGCTCATCGGCTTTCTCGTCGTGGTCGAACTCACCGGGTCGCTTGGCGTCACGCCGCGGTGGCGGGCGCGGTTGAAATGGATCATCCTGCTCGGACTCGCAGTCTTCGCGTCTATCGTCGTCAGGCGACTCCTCGAAATCCTGCCGCCGGGGGTGTTCGGCTGATGCGCTCCCCGTTCGACCTCGGGTACCCACAACTGCTTCTCGCGGCGCTTGCGCTCGGCACCGTCCTCGCCGTCGGCGTCGCGGCGAGTACGTCGGCGGCCGGGTTCGGCGCGTTCAACCCGGGCTGGGACGGCGCATCAGACCTGCGGAGCGCCGCGGAGGCGGACGGGGCGGAACCGTTCGTCGTCCGCGATGTCGACGAGTACGACTCCGTCGCGACGAACGACTCCATCGCGCTCGTCCTCTCTCCGGACGAGCGGTACGACGACCGCGACGCCGCGCGTCTCCGCGAGTACGTGGAAAACGGCGGGACGCTCGTCGTCGCGGACGACTTCGGCGACAGCGGCAACGCGCTGCTGGCCGACCTCGGTGCAAGGGCTCGCGTCGACGGGCGGCCGCTGCGCGACGAACGCCGACACTACCGCTCGCCGGCGCTCCCGCTCGCGACCAACGTCTCGAACCGCTCGCTCCCGACTGACGTCCAACGCCTGACGTTGAACCACGGAACTGCCGTCCGACCGAACGGCACTACCGTCCTCGCGACGACCTCCGCCTACGCGTATTTCGACGGGAACCGTAACGACGAACTCGACGATTCCGAAACACTGTCCGAGTATCCGGTCGCGACGGCGGAGTCCGTCGGCGACGGACGAGTCGTCGTCGTCGGCGACCCGAGCCTGTTCATCAACGCGATGCTGGACCGGCCGGGGAATCGCGCGTTCGTCAGGGGACTGTTCGGGTCCGCGGACCGGGTCCTGCTCGATTACTCGCACTCCGAGCACGTGCCGCCGCTCATGGCCGCCCTCATCAGCGTCCAGCGGTCGTCTGTCCTCCAGATACTGCTCGGGACGACCGGCGTTATCGCCATCGCCGCCTGGGCGCAGTGGCCGACCGCCGGGAGGCGGGGTCCATCCGTCAGTTCCGGCGAGTCGCCGTCAGAGCCTCCGGAACTCTCGGCCGACGACGTGGCGACCGCCGTCCGCGACCGGCATCCCGACTGGAACGACGAGCGCGTCCAACGGGTGACACAAGCCATTATGGAGCGCCGCATCGAACGTGAAAACAATGGCTGATCCGGCGACGTTGTACGAGGAGGCTCGGGACGAGATGTCATCGGTGCTTATCGGCAACGACGACCTCATCGAGCGTATCACGATCGCGTTGCTGACGCGCGGCCACGTCCTGCTGGAAGGCGTTCCGGGGACCGCCAAGACGACGATGGCGAACCTTTTCGCCGAGGTCTCCGGCCTGGAGTACTCGCGGATCCAGATGACGCCGGACATCCTCCCCGCGGACATCACCGGGACGCAGGTGTATCGAGAGAACACCGGAGAGTTCGAACTTCAGCGTGGCCCCGTCTTCGCGAACGTCGTCGTCGCCGACGAGATCAACCGCGCGACGCCGAAGACTCAGAGCGCACTGCTCGAAGCGATGCAGGAAGACCACGTCACGATCGAGGGGACGACGCTCGGACTGCCGATCCCGTTCATGGTAATCGCGACGCAAAACCCCATCGAGATGGAAGGGACCTTCGAACTGCCCGAGGCACAGCGCGACCGCTTCCAGTTCAAACTCACCGTCGGTATCCCGGACCGCGAGGAGGAATCGCGGCTGCTCTCGCGGTTCGACGAGGACCCCACGCTCGACGCCTCGAGCGTCGAGCAGGTCGTCGACAGGGACGACATCGTGGACGCCCGTGACACCGTCGAAGACGTCTACATCGACGAACGGGTCCGGGAGTACATCATCGACATCGTCGCCGAGTCGCGCTCGCACCCGGACGTCGAACACGGCGGGTCGCCGCGAGCGTCGCTCGCCTTCCTCGACGCGACGAAAGCGCGTGCGGCGATCCACGGCCGAGGGTACGTCATCCCGGACGACGTGAAGGCGCTCGCGGGACCGATCCTCGCACACCGCCTCGTTCTCAACGCCGACGCGGAACTCGGAGACGTCTCGCCGTCGGCAATCGTCGACGAGATAGTCGCCGGAGTCGAATCGCCGAGCGGCGAGTCGACATCGGCAGACTCCGGCTCGGATTCAGTGACGGCGGACGGCGGCCGGATGACTGACGGCTGAACCGTCACGCCGTCGCGGTCTCGGGCCAGCGGAGCGTCACCAGATAGTCCGCGCGCTCAGCGTCCCCGCTCGTCGTCTCGGCAACGACTGGCGCGTCCAGTGCCCCGGCCAATCCCACAGCGAGAACGGACGGGATCGGATGGTCGAACCGGTCGACGCCGCCGAACGCGCTGTCGGTCACGCCGACCGTCGCACGCCGCTCGTCGGGTGAGACATCGGCGTTCAGGCTCTCCGCGAGTTCGAACTGCTCGGTGACGGCGTCGGCGAACTGGTCGACGACGGCAGCCGGGTCGTCGCCGGGGTCGCCCGTCCGGACAGCGTCGAACTCGCGGACGAGCGGGCTCCCGGTCGGCCGTATCGAGACGCCGCGCTCGCTCGGCTCGTCGCCGACGACGAACGGGGCGGCGAGCGCGTCACCGTCGGGGATCTCGTACTCGGCGTGCTGCGGGACGAACAGCCACGCCTCCGGGTTCGACGCACCGGTTGGAACGTACACCGTCCGGTCGGTGAGGCCGAGATCGTCGACGATAGCGCCCTCCGTGTCCGCCATCGCGCCGTACACTGCGGTGCCGACGTCGGCGGCGACGAACCGCTCCGGCGTGAGGTAGTACGTCAGGACGGCACCGAACAGCCCCGTCCCGCCCAGAGCCAGTAACACGTCCCGCGAGGTGGGAAAGAGTACGGCACCGACCGTCGCGAGCACGCCGACCGCGGCGAGTCCGAGAGCGCTCCGCCGGTAGCTACTCCGCCTCGCCAGCGCGTACGAGCGTCGCAGACGTTCGTTCTCCTCGCGGAGCAGTTCGACCTGTAATTGGAGTTCGTCGTCTCCGTCGCCGGTCGATCGTTCGTCGTTGCCAGCGGTCGGTTCCTCTTTCTCCTGGGTCGTCGATAGCTGTTCGTTCCCGCTCATTTATCTGTCCCCACGAGGTCGAACCGAACCAGTTCGTAGCGGTGCAGCCCGTAACTCCCGAGTCCGACAACGAGTGCCAGCAAGCCGACGCTTGTCCAGTGTGTCGCCCCCAAGCGGAGACTCCCCCAGACGACACCGACGACAAGGCCGACAGCAGTCAGCACCGCGACCGCATCGCGACCGCGCGCAGTGGACGCGCTCGCGTCGACGAGCGACGCGAGCAGTCCGGCCTCGACGGCGACCAGTGCGGCCGGGGAAAGCCCATTCGGATCGAGTGCAACGAGAAGCACGTGCCCCAGCGCGACGGTGTACGGGGGCGGAAAGATCACCGCGAGGACCAGCAGTGCGCCGCCGACGAGACCGTACTGGTCCGCAGTGACCGCGAGCGCCGACGCCGCGACGATGACGCCCAGTACACCGACCGGGCCATGAGAGACCGTGACGAACCCCGATCGGCGCTCACTCACGTGGATCCCCTCCCCGGCGTCGCGCGTTCACGTCTCGAAGACTGTGCCGACAGGACGGCAGACAGCCGTCGTCCCGGCCCGACTTCGAACGCCGAAACCCGTTCGAGACTCGACAGCGAGCGGCGGAACGACTCGAACGACGCGTACGCCTCGTAGGCGGCCTTCAGGTCGGCGAGACCGCCGGCTTCGAACAGTGTGCTCGGTGTGAGAAACACCATGACCTGCCCGTTCCCCCGGCGGCCGACCGTGACGGCGTCTCTGATCGCTTCGCGGTTCGTATCGTCGGTGACAATGATCGACCAAGCCGTGTCGTTCAACTGTAAGGATTGCTGCCGGACGGTCCTCGCAAGCGGCTGGTCCGCGATCCGATGGACGTAGCTCGTACGTGCGTCGAAGTACGGCCGAAGCGTGCGCCCGAACGGGGACTCGTCGTCGGCCAGTGACGCGGCGGCACGGCTCGTCTCGCCCGTCGTTCTGCGGGGCCGGAGCGTTCGGCTCGCCGTCTCGTCGGTACCGATCGGTCGCAGGTCGCCGAGAACGCGTCGGAGCCGCCGGTAGTGTTCCGCCGAACTGTGGGGGGAGAGAGCGTTCGTCGTCCCCGCGTCCCCGACTGTGTAGAGGCCGACCCGGCTCCGTAGCGACCGCGCGCTGTTGACGAACGCCAGGGCGACTTCGCGGGCGTAATCGAGTTTCGTCTGCCCGTCGCGTCCCGTCGCCATCGCCGAACGGTGGTCGACGAACAGCGCCGTCGTCGGGTCGGTTTCGAGTTCGAACTCGCGAACGTGGGGATGGTTCAGCCGGGCCGTTGCCTTCCAGTCGATCCGGCGGACGTCGTCGCCCGCAGTGTACTGTCGGACCGTCGCGGGTTCGAGTCCTGACCCGCGCTGGTCCGAGGTGTGTTCGCCGAGTCCCGTCGCGATCCGGTCGCCTGCCTCGCCGATGTGCATGTCTCTCGGAGCGCGCGGTTCGACGGTGATCGATTCGGCGGTGCCGACGGGAACGACCGCGCGGAACAGGCCCAGTGCGTCGGTCGCGGAGAGGCGCGGCCGGTCGAACTCGAACTCGCCCGCGACGGGAAGCGATAGTTCGAACGCGGTCGTTGTCTCCTGGCCGCCTAACGCTACTGTCCGGTCCGGCTCGGCACCTCCCGTCGTACCGAGCGGCGGCGACGCCGTAACCGCGAGATCGAGTGTCGTCAGCGCCGGTTTGGTGACGGAAAGGGCAACGGTGACGCTGTCACCGGCCGTGACCGTACGCTGAGAGAGGGTCTGTTCGATATCGACCGTCCCGACCGTCGAGCGCAAACCTCGGACGAACCGGAACTGCTGGGCGAGCAACCAGCCACCGAGGACGGCCGCACCGACGATCAGTGTCTTCCGGCGGATCGCTGCCCCGCCGACCGCGAGGAACGCGACGAGCGCGACGATGGCCCAGTACCGACGTGACGGCTCCATTATTTCGTTAGTCTCCGCCCCGATAATTGAAGGTAGGGGGTCGCCTCCCCTCGGCCACGGAAGCGTTTTTGTCGCTTCCCGGAATCAGTTACCCATAGCTGATGGACCCCCGCCGACAGTGCGCTGTTGCCCTCGCGATCGGGATCCTCCTCTGTGGAGCGGCGATCGTTCCGTCGACGGCAACGGCCGCCGCAACTGACGCCGTAGATCCGCCGCCGTCTGACCGCGATCCCCGCGCTCTCAGCCAGGCGGACGGACAGGAGAACAACACCTCGACGCCACACGAGAACCCGTCCGAGGCGGGCGAAGAGGGCGACGTGGACGATGTCAGCGACTGGCTGACCGCCCGACTGGCCGACCAGTTAGGCGAGAGCACCCTCCGCCTCAGTCAGGAGGAGTACGACGCCGCGCGAGCGGTCGTCGGCGACGGGTACTCTGACCGTCTCGAACGACTCGTCGACGTCGAGGGCGAGACGGGAAGCGACGGAAACGATAGCTCGACGTTCGAACGGGCACAGGAGAACCAACAGGAGTTCGTCTCGTCGGCACAGGCGTACCGCGAGACGAGAGAACGATATCGGGAGGCCAAGCGGAACGGGAACGAGTCCGGCGCGCGACGCCTCGCCCGAACGCTCGACCGCATCGCAGGGGACGTGAACAACAGCGGGTCCGGGCTCCGTACCGACTATCGGATCGTCTCGAACAGAACCGACAGGGACCTCACAGCGGAGTCACGGGAAGTAGCGAACATCACGGAAAACGTCACCGCAACGCAACGCGAGATACGGGAGGTAGAGTTCGTCGAGACGACGCTCACCGTCGAGCGCCGGTCCCGGACGGTGTCGTTCAGCGACCCGCTCGCGGTTACCGGTCGGGTAACGACGGCGAACGCGTCGGCGCTCGACAACGAGACTGTCGTGCTACAGTTTGGCGACCGGCGTCGTCGCGCGACCACGAACGCGACCGGCCACTTCGATCTGATGCTCCGTCCGACGGTGCAACCGCTGGACGCGCGGAACGCGACCGTCCGGTTCGTCCCGTCTGACGCCTCGATATATCTCGGTGCCGCCGAGAACGTCACCGTCGAGTTATCGCAGGAAACGCCGACGGTAACGCTCGACGAGACGCCGTCCGATGTCGTGTTCGACGAGTCGGCCGCCGTCACCGGTTCAGTGTCGGTCGACGGCGATCCCGTCGGTGCCGTACCGGTCGAGATCCGAGTCGGCGGCGTCCCCCTCGGGCAGACCCGAACCGACGACGATGGAACGTTCTCCCTGACGACGCCGCTTCCGGCCGCGGTTCCGACGGGCGACCGACGGATCAACGCGTCGCTGCCGTTCCGCGAGCGAGCGCTCTCGTCGACGGCCGCCGAGGCGGCGGTGACCGTTCGGAAGTCCGACACGTCGATAACGCTCTCGGCGTCCCAGAGCGGTGCGGAACGGATCAACGCCACTGGACGGCTGACCGCGGTCGACGGGACGGCCGTCGCCGACCAGCGCGTGGAACTCAGGGTGAACGGTTCAGTCGTCGACACCGTCCGGACGGACGACAACGGCCGGTACGGAACTGCTATCGCCGTTCCGCCGTCCGTCCTCGACGATGGTAGCGGACGGGTCCGTCTCGCCGCCGTCTACTCGGTGAACCGGACGAATCTCGCCGACGCGCGGGCGTCGACTAATATCACCGTTAGCGGAACGGCGGAACGGACGCAACTGTTGCCGACCGAGTGGCGTCGCTTCCTTCAGGTCGCGCTGGTGATCGCGATGGCGACGGTCGGCAGCGGCCTCCTGTGGCGACGGCGTCGGACGACGAGTGACCCATCGAGTCCCGCCGAGAGCGCCGCGAGCGGCGAGAACGCCGTTGAAACTCCAGTTCGAGACCCGGGTCCGACCGATGAACCGTCGCTCGACGGTGCGCGAGCGGCGCTCGAATCCGGGCGGCCCGACGAGGCCGTTGAACTGACCTACGGTGACGTTCGGCGGCGGTTGTCCGGCGCGTTCGACGTTCCGCCGGTCCGGACGCACTGGGAGTTCTACCGGGCGTGCGAGGCGGCGGGGATCGACGGCGAGACGGCCGGACTGCTAGAACGGCTGACTGAAGCGTACGAACGGGCAGCGTACGCGCCGACTGGCTTCTCGGAGTCGGAGGTCGACGCCATCATCGACGCTGTGGAAACGACGGAGATATCGACCGCACGCTGAGCGGTCACACGTCAAAAAAAGGCGGGGTTCGGTGCCGGAGTCGCTACTGCGACGGCACCGACAGCGTTCATTCGCGGGACGAGCGTCGATCGAATCCGCTCGGGTCACGCACTGTCAGTGACCCCTGTGCGAGGAAGACGTCTCGGGGTTCGTTGTCGAACCTGCCCCAGATCAGAACTTCCTGCTCGCCCGTTCCGAGGACATCGGCGGCCCGGTCCGCCCGGAACTTGGCTCGGAGACCGCCGCCAGTCACGTTGACAGACCTGGCTGTCGCGCCCCGTCCAGCGACCGGTGCGACGGAGGTGTACGGCATCAGTTTGACCGAATCCGCGATCACGTCGTTGGGATCGAGACCGACTTCCTCCTGACGGAGAGAGAGTGACGCGTTGAGCGTGCCCCTGCCGGCGGTATTGATCTGTGGGGGCCTGAACTCGACGTCCATCGGGATCGTCGCCGGGAAATCGAGTTCGACGGGGTCGTCTCCGTTCCGCCTGACCACCAGGTTGTCGTAGTACACGTCGAGCGCTATCTCCTGTCTGATGCTCCCTCTCCCGTATCCGACGGCGACTAGTTCGGCCCCTTCCCCGTACCGGTCGAGGAGGCTCTCGAACCGGTCTCTCTGACTCCCGAGGGTCCGTGCCGTCTCGGCTGCCATCTGTCCGCTCCGGATCTCGTCTTCCGAAACCTGAACGTCTGACCAGCTCCGGCCGCGACCGGTTATCTGCGCTGAGACGTCGACCCCCCGCCACCGTTTGTTGTCGTCCTCGCAGGAGACGGTGCGAGGGTCCGGATCGACGCCGTCGTTTATCGTCTTGAACGCGGCGAACAGACCGGTATCGTCGTCCCCGCCGCCACTGGCGTGTCTTTTCCGGACTATCAGGAACACCTCGTCCGGGGCGGCGTTTTCGTTGTGCGGTCCCTGGAAGTAGTTGAACGCGACGCTTTCGTCTGCCGAGACTTCGTTCAGGGTGAGCGGTTCGTCGAAGCGGTCTTCGAGGTTGACGAGACCGGCCGAGTAATCGCGCGTGCTGCGTCCGTTCGACGTTACGTGGAGCACGTTCTCGCGCTCGGTCTCGGCGCGCGGGTCCCCGTCGCACAGGTCGTCGTCGGTCGCCGGGTCCGCGACTCGGTGGTTTTCGACCGTGAACTGGCCGTCCATATCGAAATCGCCGAGAACCGACTGCGCTTTCGGCCGCCCGCGTGCGGCGGCGGGTACGGTGAGGGTGCTAACTCCAACTGTCGTTGCTGCTGATGCTTTGAGGAACGTTCTCCGGCTAATCTCTCTCATTGTATCACGCTAACTAAGACGAGTGTGCAACTGCGGACCGAATAAACCGACCAGATAGTTTTTACTGAAATACGAGATAAATTAAATATGTAAACCAGATTCACACAAAAATAATATACCTATACTGGTCCGAACGGATCAGCCCTTGCGTGTCCTAAACACCACGAGCGAACACGGAAACGCGGAAATTCGATCGTACAGACGGCCGGGATCCGGTGTAGACGGCCGTTACCCGAGTAAGGGATCTTATCTGGTACCAGCGGACCTACGGTTACTGCCCTCTCTCGCGAACCCGACACGGAGAGACAGTAGTCCGATCTGAAACGTCCCCTGACCGAGAGAACAAGCGAGTTCCTTCGTCACGCTACGTGTATCGGTACGGACGCTCGTCGTCCGCCTCGTCTTCGTCGTCCAGTTCGTCCAGATGGATCACCTCTTCGTCCGCCGTTTCGTCCTCCAGGCGCTGTCGCAGTTCCGTCACGTAGCGCTTGTGCTCCTCTAACTGTTCGCGGAGGTGGTCCGCTTCCAGTTCGAGCCGTTCGTGTTCGCGGACGAAACTCTTCGACACCTCGACTTTGGGCGGGAACGTCGAATCGTCCTCGTCGCCCCCGTCGAGTTCGTGTTCGGGAACGACCCGAACCTGACCGTCGTGGGCAACGAGCGTGTCCACGTAGTCGCGAAATACGGCCGAAAGCGAGAGGTCCCGTTCGTCCGCGATGTCGCGCAGTCGCTCGAACGCGTCCTCGCTGACGCGAAACGAGATCGTCTTGTTCTTGTTGCCCATACTGTCGAACTCTCCGCCGCGGATCCACTTCAAAGTTTGTCAGACGTTCGCAACGAAACTGCGCCGACGCACCCCAGGGTCGGGTCAGGATGCGGATTCGAAGCGCTGTGGACGATGCCGATCGATACCTCGAATCCGCCACTGAAATAAAAATGTATATAAAACCATGCCCATATGGCGCTCCACGAACTGTGTGTGTGAAGGAAACACAGAGGGACATGTTCGACGAAAACGCATGGGACCGAGACGAACAACGGAGTCATACGCCATCTTCTCCCGAGGAGACCAAGACGATAGACGAAGTCGATCTCGTCGACCTCCGACCAAAACCGATCGCGAAGTTCGTCGTCGCGTTCCTCGTCGGGTTCGTGTTCTTCCTCGTCCCGGTGCCGTGGGAGGGATCAGTGACGGTCCCGTTCGACATCGTCGTTTCGGCAGTCACGGACACGTATCCGACGTATTCGGGCGCGTTAGCGCTGGTTCTCATCGTCACCGGCGGACTACTCACGACGGTAAGCGAACTGGTCGACTGGGGACTCGTCAGCGTCGACGAGACCGTCGCAGACCGCCTCCAACTCCCGTACTGGGAGACGTCGACCGTCTTCTGGTTGCTACGGGTCGCTGGCGCGGTTCTAGCGCCGATCATGTTCTTCGAACTCGGACCGGGGTGGCTTCACGTGCCGGGGGTCGGCGGTCTGGTGTGGGGGACGCTCATCCTCAGCGTCGCGGTCATCATCCCCATCGGGGCGATATTCATCAACCTCTTCGTCGAACTCGGCGGCCTAGAGTTCGTCGGGACGATGGCCCGCCCGGTCATGCGGCCCCTGTTTCACATTCCCGGGCGCGCCGCGCTCGACAGCGTCGCCTCGTGGGTCGGATCCTACAGCGTCGGCCTCTACGTCACCCGGAACGTTTTCGACCGCGGCGAGTACAGCATGCGCGACGTATACATCATCTGTACGTGCTTCGCGACGGTCAGCATCGGCTTCGTCGGCGTCGTCGCAACGACGGTCGACCTGCTTCACCTGTTCCCGATCATCTTCCTGGCGTATCTCATCTGTATCGCGGTCTGCGGGGTGATCCTCGTCCGGATCCCGCCGCTCTCCCGGGTTCCCGAAGCGTACGTTGCCGAACCGAACCCCGAGACGCCGTTTGCCGGGTCGCCCGTCGACTACGGTCGGTTCGCACTGAGCGAGGCCGTACGGAAGGCCGACGAGGCCGGATCGATCGTGGACGCGGGCGTCCGCGGATTCGTCGACGGCCTCAAACTCGCGGTTCTCATCCTCGGGACCATCCTGACGGTCGGCCTCGCGGCCGTACTCGTCGCGGAGTACACGCCGACGTTCGACTACCTGGCGCGACCGCTGGTGCCGGTCGTCGCCGCGCTCGGCCTCCCCAACCCGGATCTCGTCGCGCCGGCGATGATAATCGGCATCACCGAGATGTTCATCCCCGCGTTGCTAGTGGTCGAAGCGGAACCGATGGCGCGCTTTTTCATCGCCGTCCTCTCTATCACGCAACTCATCTTCTTCTCCGCGGTGGGGCCGATGATGATGGACATGTTCAGCGACATCCCGATCCGGTTCCGGGACCTCGTCCTGCTGTTCGTCATGCGGACCGTCATCCTCGTTCCGCTCATCGCCGTGATGACCCATATCGTCGCGGCGCTCGGAATGCTCTGATACTGTCGGCTGTACCGCCGGGACACTCCCCGGACTGCCCGACTGTCCGAACTCCTTCAGCGCTCTTTCGGCCGGCACTGTGTCGTCTCCTCGTCTCTTCTCGTGGCTCAGATCCTCGTCCATTCCCGCAGTTCAGATCCTCGACTCCCTCGCTCAGAGATACGACTGTAACGCCGTCACGAGTTTCTTCTCCGCCCTGCGGAGGTGGTCCTCGGTGGTCCGCCGTCCGATACCGACCTCGTCGGCGATCGCTTCGGTCGAAACTTCTCGCGGGATCTCGTAGTAGCCGTTCTCTATCGCCGTCAGAACCACCTCGCGCTGACGGCTGGTCAGATCCGGGACGAGTCCGCCCGGGTCGAGCAGCGGTCGATCGCCCGTCACAGTCGTCACGTCCCGCTTCGACACCACCGTGACGTCGTGGCCGTCCGCGATCAGGTCGCGGTACACGTCGCGCAACGCAGTCGAATCGAGCGCCAGGATGCGACAGACGCGGTCGTCGTCGACGTACCGGAGCGGCGGGAGAAGCAGACAGCCGTGTTCGGCCACGTAGCGCTCGACGTTGTCTGTCCGCTCGGCCGCCAGGCAGTCCGCCGTGATCGCGACCCGTTCGTCCCCCTGGTCGATCCGGTCCGCGATCCCGACACCGTCTGCGACTTCTTCGAGGACGGCGTCCGCGTCGCTTCCGACTGCGCGAACCAGGTCGCAGTGGTCGTTACACCACAGGTCGACGCGGACGTCCCGGCCGGCCGTCGGCACCGGCTGATCCGAATCTCTCACCCGCATCGTCGCCTCGTACATTATCGGGTAGTCCCCCGGCTTGCTTATAAATATACCTCCGTGTGGCGGTCCTGTGCTTTCGCCGTGGGAGGTCCTATCACGTGATATGGCTGGACAGGAAGCGCGTTCAGATCGACTGGGAGAACCGAGCGACCAGTGGCGCGAGTACCAGGGTGCCCCCACGGGCACGGACATAGAGTGTGAGGGCTGGCGACAGGAGGCCGCGCTCCGCGTCCTCAACAACAACCTAGACCCCGAGGTCGCCGAAAACCCCGAGGACCTCGTCGTCTACGGCGGGACGGGCCGGGCCGCCCGTAGCTGGGACGCCTACGACTCGATCCTCGGCGAACTCAGGTCGCTTCAGGACGACGAGACGCTCCTCGTCCAAAGCGGCAAGCCGGTCGGCAGGTTCCGCACGCACGAGAAGGCACCTAGAGTGCTCATCGCGAACTCCAACCTCGTCGGCAAGTGGGACAACTGGGACCACTTCCACGAACTTGAGGCGGAGGGTCTCATCATGTACGGCCAGATGACCGCGGGGTCGTGGGCGTACATCGGAACGCAGGGTATCATCCAGGGCACCTTCGAGACGCTCGCGGAACTCGCCAGACAGGAGTACGGCGTCTCCGCGAGCGAAGATTCGGAAGACGGGACGTCTTCCGGTGCGGACTTGCGCGGCAAGATCGTCGCCACGGGCGGTCTCGGCGGCATGGGCGGCGCGCAACCGCTCGCCGTCACGATGAACAAGGGGGTCTGTATCGCCGCTGAGGTCGACGAGTCGCGGATCGACCGCCGCATCGAGACGGGGTACTGCATGGAGAAGGCGGACGACCTCGACGACGCGCTCGAACGAGCGAAAGAGGCGGCCGAGAACGGCGAACCGTACAGCGTCGGCGTCCACATCAACGCCGCGGACATGCTCGAAGCGATGCTCGACCGCGGATTCGTCCCGGACGTCGTCACGGACCAGACCAGCGCCCACGACGAACTCGAAGGGTACTACCCCAGCGGCTACACGGTCGCCGAAGCCGACGAACTCCGCGAGGACGACCCAGAGCGCTACGTCGAAGAATCGATAGACACGATGGAACGCCACGTCGACGCCACCCTCGAACTGCAAGAGCGCGGCGCAACGGCGTTCGAGTACGGGAACAACATCCGCGGACAGGTAGAAACCCACCGCGACAGGGGAGACGCGTTCGATTATCCGGGGTTCGTCCCGGCGTACATCCGCCCGCAGTTCTGCCGCGGACGGGGCCCGTTCCGCTGGATGGCGCTGTCCGGCGACCCCGACGATATCCACCGCACCGACGAGGCGGTCAAAGAACTGTTTCCGGAAAAGGAGTCGCTTCACCGCTGGATCGACCTCGCGCAGGAACAGGTCGAGTTCCAGGGTCTCCCGGCGCGGGTGTGCTGGCTAGGGTATCAGACCGGCGAGAGCGACGGCGCGGACGCTGACCGCGAGAACCTCACCGAGCGCGCCCGGTTCGCGCTCCGGATAAACGACCTCGTCCGCGAGGGCGACATATCCGCACCCATCGTGGTCACGCGCGACCACCTGGACGCGGGCAGCGTCGCCAGTCCCAACCGGGAGACGGAGGCGATGAAAGACGGCAGCGACGCCGTCGCCGACTGGCCGATCCTCAACGCCTTGCTGAACTGTGCGGCGGGCGCGGACATCGTCTCAGTCCACGACGGCGGCGGAGTCGGCATCGGCAACGCGATTCATGCCAACAACCACGTCGTGCTGGACGGGACGGACCTGGCCGCCGAGAAGGCGCGGCGAGTGTTCACCACCGACCCCGGTATGGGCGTGATCCGCCACGCCGACGCGGGATACGACGAGGCGATCACGGAAGCCCGAGAATCGAACGTCGACGTGCCGATGGACAACGGCCAGCGGGACCCGACGCGATGACCGCGCTCACCGACCCCCGCGGCTGGGACGGGTGGACCGGTACGTCGGGCGACCCCAACGACGAGCAGTTCGGCGACGTGATCGAGACGGTGGACCTCGCGGCCGCAGACAGGTACGACGCCGTCCTCGTCGGCGAACCGACCGACAGCGCCGTCATCGGACGGAAAGGCGCGCGGCAGGGTCCAACCGCCCTCCGCGACGCGCTCGCCGGTGTCAAGACGCACCACTTCGACGCCGGCCCCGTCGCCGCAGTGGCGGATATCGGCGACGTGGCGGGGCTAGTCGACGCGGCGGGGGCCGATGCCGACGCCGAAGAGACTACCCTGGCGCGGCAGGAGCGCGTCGCGGAGACGACGGCGCGCGTCCACGCGGTCGACGCGCTCCCGGTGTTTCTCGGCGGCGACAACTCGCTCACGTATCCGAACGCGGCGCCGCTGTTGGACGAGGGAACTCTCGGCGTCGTCAACTTCGACGCACACCTCGATGTCCGAGAGGTGCGCGAGGACGCGACCAGCGGGACGCCGTACCGCCAGCTGTACGACCAAGGGCTCGACGGCTACGCCTGCGTCGGCGCTCGACACTTCGAAACGTCGACGGCGTACGCCGACAGCGTTCGCGAGCGAGGCGACGAGATAGTCACCGCGGAGGAGGTGGGCGACGACGTGGTCGACGCCGTCGACCGGGCGCTCGACTCGCTCCGGGACGCCAGTCAACTGTACGTCAGCGTCGACCTGGACGTCCTCGATGCGGCCGCCGCGCCGGGCGTCAGCGCGCCGACGCCGGGCGGGCTCACGACCAGAGAGCTGTTCCGCGCGCTCAGGCTCGTCGCCGAGGACGACCGCGTCGCCGGGTTCGAAGTCGTCGAGTGCGCACCGCCGCTGGACGAGGGCGGACGCACCGCCGCGGCCGGCGGCCGGGCTCTCGCACACTTCCTCGCCGGCGCGGGGGTGGGACGATGAGCGGCGTCGACGCGGTCGTGTACGACGCCCGGGAGGTCGTCGTCGGCCCGGACGAGGCCGAGAGCGACGGGGGGTCCGCGCTCGACGTTCGCGAACACGCGGCGGTCGTCGTCGACGACGGCCGAGTCGTTCGGGTCGGCGACACCGACGCCGTCACTCGCGAGTACCCGCCGGAGAACGCCGACCGTTCTATCGATGCGGCAGGACAGGCTGTCGTTCCGGGGTTCGTCGACCCGCACACCCACGCCGTGTTCGCAGGCGACCGCTCGGACGAGTTCGCGGCGAAACTCCGCGGGAAGCCGTATCAGGAGATCCTCGCGGAGGGCGGCGGCATCCTCAGGACCGTGCGTTCGACTCGCGAGGCGAGCGACGAGACGCTACTCGCGAACCTGCTGGGACATCTCGACGCGATGCTCGACCACGGATCGACTACGGTCGAGGTGAAGTCGGGGTACGGCCTCGACACCGACACCGAACTCCGCCTGCTTGATGCGGTCAGGCGGGCGGACGAACGGCATCCCGTCGACGTCGTGCCGACGTTCATGGGGGCCCACGCCGTCCCCGAAGGGCAGGACGGAGACGACTACGTCGACAGAGTGGTCGAGGACCAGATCCCGGCCGTCGCCGACCAGGGCGTCGCCGAATTCTGCGACGTGTTCTGCGAGGAGGACGTCTTCTCGGTCGAGCAGTCCCGGCGCGTCCTCGAAGCCGGCCGAGCGGCTGGCATGACGCCGAAGGTCCACGCCGAGGAGTTCACGCATCTCGGCGGGGCGAGGCTCGCAGCGGACGTCGACGCGGCGAGCGCCGACCATCTGCTTCACGCGAGCGCCGAGGACGCCCGCGCCCTCGCCGAGAGCGATGTCGTCCCCGTCCTCCTACCGGGGACGGCCTTCGGCCTCGGCGCGGACTACGCTGATCCCCAGCCGTTCCGCGAGGCGGGCGCACCGGTCGCACTCGCCACTGACTTCAACCCGAACTGCTTCTCGCGGAGCCAGGGGTTCACCGCGACGCTCGCCTGCGTCGAGATGGGAATGACGCCCGCGGACGCCCTTCTCGGCGTGACGCGGAACGCGGCGCTTTCGCTTTCCCGCGACGACGGGAGCGGGACGCTCAGAGAGGGCGCGCCCGGTGACCTCGTCGTCCTCGACGCGCCGTCACACGTCCACGTTCCGTACCGGTTCGACGGGTCACCCGTCGACACTGTCCTGAAAGACGGGGTGGTCGTCCGTGACTGACGTCGTCCTCGACGGCGAGTCGCTGACGCCCGAGGACGTCGTCGCCGTCGCGCGGGAGGACGCGACGGTTCGTATCGCGGACGACGCCCGCGAGGCGGTCCGTGAGGCCCGCCAGCGCGTCGAGGACGTCCTCGACAGCGGCGAGACGGTGTACGGGCTAAACACCGGGTTCGGCGAACTCGTCGACCAGCGCATCCCGCCCGAGGACGTCGAGCAGTTGCAGACGAACCTCGTCCGTAGCCACGCCGCCGGCGCTGGTCGGGAACTCGACAGAGAAGAGGTCCGTGTGCTGTTGCTGACCCGCATCAACGCGCTTGTCAAGGGGTACTCCGGGATACGCGAGGTCGTCGTCGACCACCTCGCGGCGATGCTCAACCACGGGATACACCCGGTAGTCAAATCCCGCGGGAGCCTCGGTGCGAGCGGCGACCTCGCACCGCTTGCGCACATGGCGCTCGTGCTGATCGGCGAAGGGGAGGCCCTCGTCGAGAGCGAGGGGGAAACGCGCCGCCTCGCGGGCGACGGCGCACTTTCCCACGCCGACCTCGACCCGTTGACCCTCACCGCGAAGGAGGGACTGGCGCTCATCAACGGCACCCAACTGACGGTCGGTCTCGCCGCGCTCGCGGTCCACGACGCCGAACGAACCGTTCGCGCCGCCGACGCCGCCGGCGCGCTGACGACGGAGGTGACGATGGGAACGACCGCCGCCTGCGACGACGCCATCCAGGCCGTTCGACCCCACCGCGGCCAGCGGATCAGCGCACGGAACGTCAAGCGACTCACCGAGGACTCGGAGATAGTGGAGTCGCACCGCAACTGCGACCGCGTGCAGGACGCCTACTCTGTGCGCTGTCTTCCACAGGTCCACGGTGCCGTCCGCGACGCGGTCACTCACCTCCGCGAAGCGGTCGAGACGGAACTCAACAGCGCTACCGACAACCCGCTCGTTTTCCCGCCGGACGCGGTCGACGACCGCGCCAGCGGCACCGACCGCGCGGCCGTCCTCTCGGGTGGGAACTTCCACGGCGAACCGCTCGCGCTCCGCCTCGATTACCTGACCAACGCCGTCACAGAACTCGCGGCGATCTGCGAGCGCCGGACCGACCGCATGCTCAACCCGAACCTGCAGGAACCGCACCTCCCGCCGTTTCTCGCGCCGGACAGCGGCCTCCAGTCGGGGTACATGATCGCACAGTACACCGCCGCGGCGCTGCTGAACGAGAACCGTTCTACCGGCCGACCGTCGATGGACAACACGCCGGTCAGCGGCGGGCAGGAGGACCACGTCAGCATGAGCGGCCAGTCCGCGCTGAACGCGCGGCGGGCGGTCGACAACGCCACGCGTATCGTCGCCACCGAACTGCTCTGTGCGGCCCAGGCCGCGGAGTTCGTCACCCCCGAAGCAGTCCGGGAGGCGGCACCCGGCGTCGACCCCGACGAGGTCGACGCCGACGGGGACGGCGACCTCGCCCACGGCGTCGGAACCGCCCGCGTCTACGAGGCGGTCCGCGAGGTCGTGACTCCCCTGACTGAGGACCGGCCGGTTCACGAGGATGTCGACCTCACGGCGGCCGTCATCACGTCGGGCACGCTGGACGCGGCGCTCGGCGACCTCGTCGAGTGAGGCTCGACTGCGGTCTCGAAGTCCCCCTCGGGCGCACCCATATCCGATGGTCGACCCCAAGCGCGATATTCGTCGTCTCCTCCAGTCTTGACGGTGTCAGATACGCCAGCCGACTGAAACCCGGCGATCGGCCCCACAGTTATCTCCGGACGCGCTCTACGTCACGGTATGCCCAGAGACATTCCCGGCATCCACCACGTCACGGCCATCGGGAGCGACCCGGGACGAAACCTCTCGTTCTACACGGAGACGCTCGGGCTTCGGCTCGTCAAGAAGAGCGTCAATCAGGACGACGTGTCGGTGTATCACCTGTTCTACGCCGACCGCACCGGTACGCCCGGAACGAGCATGACGTTTTTCCCGTACGGGAACGCCCGCCAGGGACGGGCCGGCACCGGCCAGGCGAGTACGGTCTCGTTTCTGATACCCGCCGCTTCGACCGACTACTGGGTCGACCGCCTCGCCGACAAGGGCGTGGACGCGGACGACCCGCGCGAGCGATTCGGCGACACCGTGATCCCGTTTTGCGACCCGGACGGTCTCCAGTTGGAACTAGTCGCCCGCGAGGACGTGCCGGACGGCGATCCGCCGGCGGGAACGGTACCCGCGGAACACGCAATCTGCGGTTTCTTCGGCGTGACCCTGTCGCTGTCGGCCGCCGACCCGACCGCGAACCTCCTGAAAACGATGGGGTTCAGCGAAACGGCGTCCGAGCGCGACCGCCGTCGGTTCGAATCAGACGGCGACCTCGGTTACGTCGTCGACGTTTGCGAAGACCCGCAGGCACCCCGTGGACAACCCGGCGCGGGCACTGTCCACCACGTCGCGTTCCGCGTGACGGCCGACGACCAGTCCGAGTGGCGCGACGTTCTGATGGAACAGGGTCTCAGACCGACCGAGATCATCGACCGGAAGTGGTTCGAATCGGTGTACGTTCGGGAAGAGGGCGGCATTCTCTTCGAATTCGCCACCGAAGAGCCCGGATACACTGTCGACGAGGACGTCGACGAACTGGGGGACCGACTCGTGCTTCCCGAGTGGTTAGAGGACAGACGCGACGAGATAGAGGCGGGCCTTCCCGAACTGTGAGGCCTGGCCGCGGACCCCATACTTCCGGACGGAGACCGATGCAGACTGTCGACACACGGGGGTGCGAATCTCGTCACGACGGTCCGTCAGACGGTATCAGTACCCACCCGACGTGTCGAAACAGCGGCCGCACAGCGAGACCGCGTCGTCGCCGAATTCGTCGCCGACCGCCTCTACCTCGTGATGGTCTACGTGTGA
Source organism: Halostella pelagica (assembly GCA_005954745.1). Taxonomy (GTDB): domain Archaea; phylum Halobacteriota; class Halobacteria; order Halobacteriales; family Natronoarchaeaceae; genus Halostella; species Halostella pelagica. The sequence continues at coordinate 2,784,364 of CP040678.1, read as the reverse complement.
GAGCGCGCCACACTCCGTCCGGTGGTAATGTTCGTCCGTCCGTGACTTGTGGATCGTGTCCGTGTGACTATTTAGCACTCGTACCATACTACCTCTCTCGACTGCAAGCGAGATAAAACAGGATCCGTCGGCAGTTGATAAGTCCACCACTCGAATGTGGACCGTTTATCGCAACTCTCAAATCCACTTGTCGAAACTAGCGCCACAATGGGGATTCGGAGGAATGGGTGAGGATTCGAACCCGCCCGCCACTGACCGGCTTTTCCATCTGCTCGCAGACAGCCGTCGGCGTTACGCCCTTCGCTGTCTCTGTGAGCACGCGACACAGTTGACTCTGGCCGACCTCGCGGACGAAGTCGCGGTCCGCGAATGCGAGACGCCGATCGGCGAGATACCGGCCGAAACGGTCAAGCGAGTGTACATGGCGCTCTATCACAACCACGTCCCGAAACTCGCTGAGGCAAACGTCGTTGAGTACGACCAGGAGACGGACACGATCGCGCTCGGCGACAACACCGAGCAGGTGGAACAGTATCTGGACGCGCTGGAGTGACGGCCGCGTCCGTCACACCAGACCTCGGTCACATGAACGAGGTGACTGACGACCGGCCCGGTCCGTACGGGCCGACGCTCTCCGACTGACCGGACGCATTCGGCACACCGAAGCCAACGAACCGACAGTAGATGTGAAACCGGCTCCGGATAGACGGAACCGTGGCTCTCTTCGTCTGTCTTCAGTCCAGAATCGTATCGCTGGCGTACACGATACCAGCGGCCACCGCCCCTATCGGGATAGCCATCAGTAGGAGCGGAACGATGAGTTCCCCGAGGTCGAACGCTCCGCCTTCGCCGCCTGACGAAGACAGGTTATCGGGCATCAGTACGGTCGCGAGCAACACGCCGGTGATCACCATCGCTACGTAGCCGACCGCACCGCTGGCGAACGACGTTATCAGCGCCTCGCGGGTGTTTGCAATACGTCGGTCGAACTCCAGTCCAACGAGTGCGCCGAGGATCGGCCCGGACAGAAGCATGAAGACGAACACCGAAAGGAAGAACATGGCACCGAGGAACTCACTGTCGGACGACCCGTCGACGAGTTGGCCGGCTCCGATCGACCCTGTCAGACCGAACCCGGCACCCACGATGGCCATAACGGTTACCGCGTACTTCAGCAGCTTTTTGTTCTTCCTGTCGGAGAGTACGTCGCCGAACGACCGTTTGTTGGCCGGGGCGACGCTCTGATTTGCGACCGGTTCCTCCGACTGCTCCTTCGATGTTTCTCGTGACACGGTGCTACCGTCTGACCAGTGATACATAAAACGTTAGAACGACCGGAGGAAACGACAGCGCTACCGTAATGGCCGACCGCCACCTTGTCGCACTCGATGGGCCACGAGAACGCCGGCTACCGACGGCTGTTCAGCACTGACGGCATCACGTTCGGAACGGGGTTCCCGCTAACCGGTGCAAACGAGTCGCCCCCGGACGTCGACGAGGAGATGCGACTCGCTGCCCGCGCCGAAGCGGTCGGGTTCGACGCCCTCTGGGCTCGCGACGTACCGACGTACTGGCCGAAGTTCGGCGATGCCGGCCAGACGTTCGACGTTTGGCCGTGGCTCACTCGGGTCGCCGCGCGAACGGACGACATCGCGCTCGGCACCGCAAGCGTCGTCCTGACGCTCCGGCACCCTCTCCACGTCGCCAAAGCCGCCGCGTCCGTCGACCGACTCTCTGACGGTCGCCTCGTTCTGGGCGTCGCCACGGGCGACCGCGACCCCGAATACCCCGCGTTCGACGTCGACCCGTCGGACCGCGGGGCGCTGTTCCGCGAGAGCGTTGCCGTCCTCCGGTCAGTCTGGAGCGAGGAGTTTCCGGTCGTCGACTCGCAGTGGGGAACGCTCGACGGCGACCTCTCCGTCGTCCCCGACCCGACGACCGAGACGCTCCCGCTGTTTCCGACCGGCCACGCCAGGCAAACCGTCGAGTGGATCGGCGACCACGGCGACGGCTGGCTGTTCTATCACCTCCCTGAGGACACGCTCGACTCCTATCTCGCCGATTGGCGCGACGCGGGCGGTGAGAAGCCGTTCGCGATGGTCGTCCGCGCGGAACTCGCGGACGACCACGACGCCGGCCCCGAACCGTTGCATCAGGGCTACTGCGCCGGCGTCGAGTGGTTCCGCGATTACTTCCGCCGACTCGACCGGACGGGCGTCGACCACGTTCTCGTCTCCCTGGAAAACGACGACCCGGAGCGGGCGCTGTCCGTGTTCGCCGAGGAGGTAATCGATCGCGTCTGATGCTGAACTGTCTACGGACCGGACAGTTCCGCGAACCTCCGGTTCCGGCACTTGTTCGTCGGGCTATGCGCACCGACGCGTTCGCCGACCTGACTGGTTCCGGAGGCGTATCGGTCGTCTCTGGCCGCTGCCGGAGACCCCGACTCGTCGGGTTCGCTCAGGCGATCTTCGGACTGCCCGCCTCAGATAGGCTTGCTCGGCACTCTGGACAGCACTGGTTGACGTTCTGGTTCACCAGGCGGCCACAGTCCGGGCATTCGCAGATATTCCGGTTGGGCATCTGACTGTTTTCAAGAATCATTTTGATAGTATTAAATTATTCGATTACCAAGTAATAATACTGGATCGGCAGCGCCTCGGCCGGGAGCGGGCCGTACAACGGTCGGGAACCGCGCAAAACAGCGGCGTCGGGACGGCTTCGTCTACTCCGCTTCGACTTGCGCGTCGTCCTCGGGCGCTTCGCCTTCGTCTAAACTTTCGAGGGCGGTGACGAGGTCGCGCCGATAGTTCTCGACGGGCAGGTCGTACTGCTCGCGGGCCATCTCGACGTACTCGTAGACGCCGCTGGGGTCGGGTGACTCCTCCGACGTTTCGCCCGCCTCGAACCGTTGGAGGCGGTCGAGAGTCCGGTCGGCCGTCTCGACGACCCAGCGGTCGCGCGTCGCGGCGTCGACGATAGATATCGATTCGGGCCGGACCGAGACGTTGACCGTGCCGTCGTCGGTTTCGTAGGTCCGGGGCTTGCCGACAACGGCGACGTACTCCGGTGGTTCGAGGTCACGGAGTACGCTCGCAGCGTCGGGCTGGTACTGCCCGGCGTACATGAAGAACGTGCCGGTGGGATCGACCACGCGACCGCGCCAGTACTCGCTGTCCTCGCCGACGTCTTCTTTCTCGGTGACGGTGCCGACCACGAACACCCGGTTCGCGCGTTCGCCAGTCGGCAAAAGCGCGTAGTTGGGCGCGCGCTCGTCGTCGGATTCTTTGAACGTGTAACTCGCGTCGTTGAACTCGCTCGCGAAGGTGCGCCGTGCGACCTCGCGGGTGGGTGCGTCGCTCATCTATATCGACCTCGCTTTGATCAGCAGTTCCTCGTGGTCCGCTGGCTCGTCCAGTTTCTCCAGTTCGTCCGCGAGGACGTAGCGACCGAACACCGGACCAGCGACGCGGTAGTAATGGCCGAGCGTGTCCTCGGCCATTTCGTCCGCGACCACGGTGGTGTCCAGCGCGTCCATCGCCATGTCCTTGGCCTCCTCTAGGTTCATGCCGGTCAGTTCCTCGGTGGCTTCCTTGTCGAAGATGACCTCGTGAGCGTCGTTGCCGTCGTCCAGTACGCCCTTGATTCGGAGGTCGAACTCGCCCTCGACCTCGCCGTGTTCCTGACACCGGCCGTTCTGGAGGACGCGCGTGCAGTCCTCGTCGGGACAGCGCTTGATGAGGCCGCTGCCGCTCTGAATGTCGACCAGCGCGCCCTCGACTTCGGTCGTGTCGTCGCCGACCTCGATGTCTTCGTCGAGTTTCTCGATGTTCGTCGTCCGGTTGAGCTTCACGGAGTACTGCCCTTCGTACTCGTCGGTGACGACGTTTTCGAGGCGGTACACTTCGCCGGCTTCGAGTTCCGCGAGGTCGGATTTGGCCCACTTGGTGAACTTGATCGTGCCGGTTGGGTCTCCGATGAGACCGACCTGGCCGACCGCGTCGCTGCGGGGGTCCCAGAGGTCGACGACCTTGGCCGTGACGTCGATCCACTCCTCTGCCTCGTCGACTTCGCCGAGGCCGCGCTCCTCGTTGTCGCCGCCGCTCCCGAGGGCGTCGCGGTCCATGTCCGCCTCGTCGAGGTAGTGGTTCGTGACGCTCCGGCGCGCCTCGTCGACCGGTACTTTGTACTCGTCGACCAGCGTCGAGAGTCGGTCCTCTACGTCGTCGACCGTTATCTCTAACTGGTCCGAAAACTGTCCGTGTACGTCTTCCGCGTGTTCGCGTAGATTCATCGTTTCCTCGTGTCTCCACCTTGGTTTCGTCGGGAGACAGTGCTCGTTTGGTCGCCTTCACATAAAAACTCTCGTAGAGCGTGGTGGAAGTGGAACGGTCTGGAGGTGGATCCGGATTTGTTACCAGTTGAGTCCGTATGCTTTCCAGCCGAATCCGTGTTCTTCCCAGTCGAATCCGGATATCTACGTAAAGCTTCTCGAAAACTCGGTAGGCACTATAGAACAAAACCCGTCACCCGCGTCGATCCGAGAAACCGGGTTGTGGGGAATGAACGAAATTGATACGATAGACGTGGCGATGCCGACCGCCGATAGCGGTGACGTCCTCGACGGGACCGTAGAGCGATTACGGGTAAGCGCCGAGGCGGCGGACGTACAGGTCGACCGACTGATCCTGATAGACGACGAGAGTACCGACGAGACGCGATCTATCGCCCGCAGACACGCCGAGGAAGCGGGGTGGGAACCGGTGATACGGTCCCTGCCGTGTTCGCTGCCGAGAGCGCGGGAACTCGCCGTCGACACCGTCGAGGCGGACTGGTTCCTCTTTCTCGACGACGACGTCCGCCTGACCGAACACTACCTCGACCACATGCTGGACGCCGCGGCACCGCTGGTCGGCGGGATTCAGGGTCGGAAAGCCTCGCGCACTGAGAACCCATCCGACTGGGTCCAGCGCCGCTCGCGACGCGCCGGCACGCACGCGACTCTCCTCCGACGGGACGCCGTAGGAGGTGTATCGTTCCCGCCGGACCTGCACGTGCTAGAGGACGAGTACCTCCGCAGGTACGTCGAATCTCGCGGGAACGTCTGGGTGTTCAACCACCGGGCCCGCTTCGAACACGCGAACCAGGAGCGTCACCCTATCGGCTGGCAGGAGGGGTATCTCGGCGCGAAGTACGACCTTTCGCGGTTTCAGGATGTCGCGTTAAACGTCCCTTACGCGGCCGCGACGGGACGGAATCCGGTCCCCCACGCGAGCCGTGCGGCCGGGTGGATCGCCGGCCGGATCGCCCGTGACGGAGGTGAGTCGGATGTCGACGCGGCGAGCGCTTGACATCGGGTGCGGTGATACCAAGCGCGACGCCGATGCCGTCGGCATGGACGTCCGGCCGTACGACGCTACGGACGTGGTGTACGACGTGTCAGAAACGCCGTGGCCGTTCGCCGACGAGACGTTCGACGAAGTGTACGCGTACTCTGTTCTCGAACACCTGCCGAACCTCCCTGAGGTAATGGCGGAGATACACCGCGTCTGCCGCGACGGTGCGACCCTGACGGGGAACGCCCCGCACTGGGAGGACCGCAACGCGTACGTCGACCCGACGCACGTCGCTCATCCCCGAGACACTGTGACCGACGGCGGCGAGCCGGTGACGCTCCCGTGGACGCTGTCCGAGGAGAACCTGCCGAGCGCGCCGCCCGTGACGATGGTCGCCGGGTTCGACGAGCGCACGTTCGACTTCTGGGACTCGACGACCGAACTGGGTTCGCGCGGCTACTTCGACCCCGACTTCCGCGTGCGGAGGGCCGAACGGATCGACAGGATACAGTTCTGGAAGTCCTGCCCGGTCGAGTTCGAACTGGAGGTGCGGAAGTGACAACCGTCGTTCTCGGCTGGGACGCCCTCGACGCGAACCTGGTCGAGGCGTTCGACCTCGACGGCGCGTTCGGCGAACACGGGCGTCGGCTGTCGACGTTCGACAATCCGACGCTCGGCAAGCCACACACCTACGAGGTCTGGCCGTCGATGATCACCGGACTTCACCCTGACGACCACGGCATCCACGCGGCCACCGAGGAGGAGGGCGTCGCCTGGGGGAATCCGGCGATCAGCGTCGCCGCGCGGATCGGTCGCCGCGTCGTCCCCGACGACCTCCGCACGCGTATCGGCGCGTTGCTCCGCGAGCGCGGTGCCGGTCTCGATTTCAAATCGCCGGCGTACTACCGCGAACGCGGCGTCGACACCGTCTTCGACGGACGCACGGCCCGCGCTATCACGGTGCCGAACTACGCGACCGAACGCGACGAGCGCCTCGGGCTAGACGCCGACCGCGGGGCCGCGCTCGGCGAGTTCCTCTCGATCGACGAGGGCGCCGACGACGAGACGGCACACGAACCCCGGGTGTCCGTCCCCGAACTCGAAGAGCGTCTGGTGAGCGAGGCCACCGAGAAACTCGGCATCGTCCGCTCTTGCCTCCAGCGCGACTACGATCTCGTGTTCGCCTGGCTCGGCTACCTCGACACCGTCGGTCACCTCGCGCCGGTCGTAGACGAGGACGGATGGCAGGAGCGGGCATACCGTCTCGCCGCCGCCTTGACCGGAGAGGTAGCCGCAGCGCTCGCGCCCGACGACACGCTACTTTGCGTGTCGGACCACGGCCTGACGGACGGCCACCACACACACGACCCGTACGCCGCGGCGTCCAACACAGAAGCGCTTCGGGGCGTCGAGTCGGTGGTAGACGTTCGCGACGGAATCGAGCGGGTCACGCCATCGACCGGGGAGACGGACGACCCGCCCGTCCGCGAGGCGTTCCGCGCGGACAGCGCCGTCACGTCCCGGGACGCGTCGGACGTCCGGGACCAACTCGAAGACCTGGGCTACCTCTGAGCCGTGGCGGCAGAACCGTTCACCTACCGTGCGAGAAAGTGGGCTGTCCAACAGATCTCGCCGGTGTGGCACCGTCCGGATCAGTTGGAGCGACTGGAGGAGACCGAGTGGGACGTACTGGTCGTCCTCGACGCCTGCCGATACGACGTGCTCCGCGAGGTCGCCGAGTGGCCCGTCGACGCGGTTCAGTCACCCGGAAGTAACACGTCCGAGTGGCTGTCGTCCGTCAAGGCGGCGGGGACGATGCACGATGCCTACGTCTCGACGGCGAACGTACAGTATTCGAAAGTCGACGTCGGGAGCGAGGTCCGCGCCTGCTGGGAGACCCACTGGGACGACTACCTCAACACCGTGTTGCCCGAACCGGTGCTTGAGGCGACCGACGAGCGCGTCTCCGACGGCAAGACGCCGGCCGTGGCGCACGTACTCCCCCCGCACGCCCCGTACGTCGGCGTGTGTGGCGAGGAGTGGCTTCCCCTGTTTCCCGATGTCGAGGAATGGCACGGTGAACAGGCGGCGAACCCCGGTTCGAGGTCCCAGCGGCTGTTCTCCTCCGGTGAGATAGACCCGGAGAAGGCCTGGCAAGCGTACCGGACCTCAGTCCGCAGCACGTGGGCGGTGACGAGAGAGTACGTCGGACGGTGGGTCAGCGACGGACAGACTGTCGTCGTGACCGCGGACCACGGCGAACTGTTCGGTCGCTACCGCGAGTTCGGCCTGTACGTTCACCCGACCCGGTGTTACGTCCCGGCGCTCGTCACCGTCCCGTTCGCGGTTTTCAAACCGCGTCGGAAGGTCCAGAACGGTGCCGGCTCCGTCGAGGAGAAGCTACGCGCCCTCGGATACGCGGAGTAGCCGCGGCCGACAGTATATATGCCTCGCCGACAACGCTCACGTATGTCGCTCGGAGGGAATCGGCGTGAGTGACGATAGCCGTCTCTCACGGTTCGTCCAGTCGACCGCGCGCAAAGCGGGCAAACAGTACGGCGAGGCGAAGCGCGCGTACCGGTCCGCCCGCCTGCAACACGGTCTGCCGACGGACGACGCCGGACGAGCGAAGATAGTCTGCCGACGCTACGCCGAGAAGCGAACCGCGAACATAGACGACCAGGGCCACCCAGCCTGCTTCGAGGCGGGCCATCCGGACTGCGAAGGCTGTGCCGAGGACGTGCGCGAGGGTCGTATCGAGACCTGGTGACTTTTCCCGCCCGGCGTCGCTCTGGCCGGTATGGACCGCCCCATCGTCGCAGTGATACTCGCCGGCGGTACCGGGACGCGACTCTACCCCGCGAGTCGAAGCGATCGCCCCAAGCAGTTCCAGTCGTTCGGCGGCGACCGCTCGCTGCTCGCCCGGACCGCCGACAGGGTCGATTTCGCCGACGAAACCGTCGTCCTCACGCGCGACGCCTACGCCGACGCGGTGCCCGCCCACGCTCCAGACGCCGACGTACTGGTCGAACCCGCGCCACGAGACACCGGCCCCGCGCTGACGTACGCCGCCGCTCGACTCCGCGAACGGGTCGACGACGCCGTTCTCCTGTGCGTGCCAAGCGACCACCGGCTCCGGGGCGATTTCGAGTCCCCCGCTCGCCGCGCCGCCCGCGTCGCCGTCGAGACTGACGGCCTCGTCACGCTCGGTGTCGAACCGACTCGGCCGGCGACCGAGTACGGCTACGTCGAACCGCGACGGGAACAGGACGGCTACGCGCCTGTCCGCCGGTTCCGGGAGAAACCGGACCGCGAAACCGCCGCGGAACTCGTCGACGACTGTTACTGGAACGCCGGCATCTTCGCGTGGACGCCCGACGCCTTCCTGCGCGAGGCGCGGGACTCGCCGCTCTCGACCGTCGTCGCGGCGGCCGAAAACGGTGGGGAAACGGCTCCGAACCGCCGAGACGCCGACCCGCTCGCCGCTGCCGTCCGCGAGACCGACCCGGTAAGCGTCGACTACGCCGTTCTGGAGCGCACGGACGACGCGTACGTCGTTCCCGTCTCGTTCGAGTGGGACGACCTCGGGTCGTGGGACGCCCTAGAGCGGGTCGTCGGAGGTGACGACAACGCCGTCCTCGGCGACGCGCTGACGATAGACGCCGCGGACAACGTCGTCGCCAGCGACGGTGACACCCACGTCTCAGTCGTCGGAGCCGACGACCTGGTCGTCGCCGCGTACGGCGACCGCGTGCTGGTCGTACCGAAAGACGACGCACAGCGCGTCCGGGAGGTCGTCGAGCGACTGCGCGACGCCGGCGAGTTCTGAGCCGGGACGGCGGTCACCGCCGCTCAGGAGCGCAGGCGGCCGCCGTCGACCGGCATCGCCACGCCGTTGACGAAACTCGCACGGTCGCTGGAGAGGAAGGCGATAGCGTCGCCCAGTTCCATCGGGTCGCCGATGCGGTCGAGCGGGATGTCCGCCGACCAGTCTTCGAGTCCCTCCTCGTAACTGCCGTACTCGCCGCGGTCGAGGCCCTGTTCGATGAGTTCCTCGATCCTGGGCGTCTCGTGGGCACCGGGCAACACGGCGTTGGCCCGCACGCCCGGCGCGAACTCTCGCGAAACGGTTTTGACCGTGCCGATGACGGCCCGACGCACCGCGTTCGAGAGGACAAGCCCCTCGATGGCCTCGCGGACGCTGGTGGACGTGATCGAGACGATACTGCCCGCGTCGCTGTCTTCCAGGTAGGGGTGTGCCTCCTTCAGCGTCCAGACGTGACTCATCACGAGCATGTCGTACGCCGCGTACCAGTCGCGCTCGTCCATGTCCACGAACGCGCCGCTCGGAACGCCCCCGGCAGAGGTAACCACGTGGTCGAGGCCACCGAAGGCGTCGACGGTCTCCTCGACCAGCGACACGATGTCGCTCCGGCTAGTGATGTCCGCCTGCTGGGCGCGTACCTCGCCGTCCGCGACCGACGCCACCTCCTCGCGCGCCGCTTCGAGGCGGTCGGTCGACCGCCCGCAGATACTGACGTTCGCGCCCTCCCGGGCGAGGGCTTTGGCGCTCGCGAGGCCGAGACCGCTCGAACTCGCCGTGACCAGTGCCGCGTTGCCGTCGATTCCGAGATCCATATCGTGGCCAACGCGGCGGGCGCACTAATCTTTCGGGACTCCGGATCCGCTCGGACGGCCGGATCTGTCCGGCCCATTCACCGGGATCTGGCCCGACCGTTCACTCGGACCGCCGGACCCGGACGCTGCCGTCGTTGGAGACGCCGACCAGCAGCGCCTCGCTCACCTTCCGGCCGCTGATGGCGTCGCCCGCCTCGTCGCTGACGATCTTCATCAGGTCCGGTGCGGTGTGGCTCACCTTCACACCTGCCTCGTCGCAGGCGTCGTAGACGCGCTGGGGAACGTCGTACAGGTCGGTTTCGGTCTCGACCTCGACCTGTACCGGCGCTTTCAGCGCTTCCGCGAACGCCACCGTTTCGCGCGCCTTCTCGACGTTCGTTCGAGCGCTCGCCTCGACGCTGGAGACGTTGGCACGCGAGGTACCGAGCAGTTCGGCGATAGCGGACTGCGACGCGCCCCGCTGGCGCAGGGCGAGCACCTCGGCCTGACGACGCGTCAGCGCGCTCTCAGTCGGGTCGAATCCGACCCGGTCCAGCAACTCGTCGACGTTCGCGGTCACGGCTTCCTCGTCACCGTCTGCGTCGCTCATCGGGTGTGGCTACGAACCCCAATGCGAAAAACGGTCGGGACTGTCCACGCGCCGACCGGGCCGAAACGGCCGTTCAGGAGCCCCAGAAGTTGTCGCGGCTTCCCAGACGCTCGCGGTCGGGGCCGCGGCCCCCGCTGTCTTCGTCGTCATTGTCATCGCTGACGGCTTCGTCGGTCTCTTCTCCGTCCGTCTCCTCGTCGGGTCCTTCCTCGTCGTCCATCGGGAGGCGCTCGACCTCGTCGGCGCGAGCGTGGTTCGAGTGCACCTCGGTTATCTTCACTCGGGCGCGAGCCTCCGGAAGGACCCCGTCGACCAGCACGATGAAGCCGTCCTCGGTCCGCCCGACGCCGGCACCGCTCTCGTGGATGTCTTCGACGTCGACGACGAGTTCCTCCTGTTGCTGGACCGGTTGCGTTTGCAGGTCTTCGATGGGCTGGCTGTAGTGATTACACCACTCCTTGCCGCCGCGGTCGCCGTAGTGTTGGCACCCCATCCCTTCGATCCGTTCGGAGAAACTGGGGCATTCGTCGGCGAGTGGACAGTCCGCCATGCGGCATGGTACTTTACCGGGCGATTAAACGCTTGCGTTTGGGCGATCACTGCATAACGCTTTTTCACGCCCCCTCCGAATCACGATCAGTGACACGTCGCGTCCCCGAACTCGCCGTGCTCGTCGGACTGGTTCTCGCCGGGACCGTTCTCGCCGCGGTCGTCGTACTGGAACCCGCGTTCGTCACCGATCCTGAGTTCCTGCTGGTCACAGTGACGTTCGTTCTCGCCCTGTTGTACCCCTTTGCGACGTTCGCCGTCGTTCGGATGGAGGACCCGACCTGGCTCCTCCCGCCGGACCGACTTCTCTTGGTCGCTACCGTCCTGGCGGCCGGCGTCGGTCTCGTCGGAGCGTCGGCGGACCCGGTGTTCGCCGCGGTGGTGGCAGCACTGCTCGCTCTCCCGCCGGTGGTCTACAACGCGGAGTACGGTGGCAGTCTCGAATCGCTCCCCCCGTTCCCGGTTCTGGTCGGGTCGGCGCTCGTCGCCGTCACCGTCGTCGGGGTCAGCGCGTTCAGCGGCGCGGACCCCCTGCTCCCGGCCCTTCTCGGCTCCGTCCTTGTCCTGCTCGGCGGCGGTTACTACACGTCGCGGACCCCGGGGCGGCGGGCACAGCGCCGCGCCGGAGCCGTCGTCTCGACTTCGCTCGCGCTCTTCGTCGTCGAACACGTCCTCATCGGCGGCTGAGCCGCGTCAATGCCCCGTGTCTCTGTATCGACGCTTCTCCCACGGCATCTGTTTTCTCCTCGGTGTACGAGAACCACGTGCTACGCGCTCGCGTGAACGTGTCCTCTCAGCCTATCGTCGCTCGGTACCGACTGATTCGTCGAGAACGACGACGATTGTCGGCTCCGTGACGGACGTTTCGTCGGGACACTCCGCGGCGCGCTCGACGGTGAACTGCTGTGCCGTCTCGTTGTTTTCGCCGGGGACACGGTGCCACACTCGAATATCCAGTTCGACTTCCTCTCCACCCCCGATCACCTCCGCCGTTGCGTACGAGTAGTCATCGGGCCAGACGAGTTGTGCGTCAGAGTCCCGTCGGTCAGGCGTGTAGACACAGGCGCTGACTGAGGGCGGTGACAGTTTCCGCGCTCCGACGAACTCGTTTTTCGCGGTGACGGTCCCGACGATCATCTGTGGATCGTCGGGGGTACTCGTCACCTCGTTTTCTAGTGCGGCCGTGTAGACGACGCCACCGCCGAGCAGGTCGGCGACGATCAGTAGGCCGGCGACAACCGCGACGACGGCGAGTACGTACCGGCTCTGTCGCCACGGTAGGCCGGCCTCTCGTTCTCGCAGCAGGTAGCCGAGCCCGATGAACAGCATCGAGGAGAAAACGAGCGCCAGAAAGACGCCGGTGTCGCCGACGTCGTACCGGTCGATCGTGTAGCCGAGAAACATGAGGTACGCACCCCCACTCAGTACGTAGAGCACGCTGTCGAGCGTCGGGCGATCGATCGTGCTTGCGGCCGCGAAAAACGCGACGAATCCGAGCAACAGCAGCAGCGATTTGACCGGTACCGACAGCTCGAACACCAGATCGCGGCCGAAGTAGACCAACGCGCCCAGACCGAACAGCACGCCGAGTCCGTACAGTATCTTGACGTCGTCTATTTCGAAATCCATAGGTCAAATACGAGTAATTAAGAATCACTCAGACACGTATTAAATTTGTCCTTGAGAGGAATTCGTTCCGACAAGGTGACGTACGCCGAGAGTTCCGGTCAGACTCGACCCGCCGGAACGTGTCTATCAGGATTCAGCGACGCTGGACGACCTTTTCACCTATTCGTCTTCGGCGAATCGCTCGTCGAAAAACTCGGCCACAAACCGCTCGATCCTCGCGGCGCTCGGGTGCTTGCAGGTGTACGATAGGTCCACCAGTGACGTTCGAGGCACAAGCGACGTTCGTTACGCCAGCGGCGTGCGCTCTACGACGGTGCCGTCGACGGTCGGATACTGCTCGACGATTTCGCCGTCCTCGACGTCGCCTTCCTCGACCATCTCCTCAAGTAGCCACCACGCGAGTTCGACGTGTTCCGTCTTCACAGTGTAGAACTCCTCGGGGACGCCGAGTTCGTCGAGACGTTCGACCGGTGCTCGGGTCTTGCCGTAGACGAGCGTCCCGTCGTCGGTCACCTCGTCGAACTCGCGCTGGATGTTCTCGGCCATCCGTTTCATGCGGTTGCGGTGCTGAGCGGCGTCTTTGAATACGCTCGTACAGAAGTACACGCGCTCGTGGTCGCCCATCACGTCCAGTATCTCCTTCGACCCGTCGACGGCACTCATGTGGCCGTCCTGCAGTTCGTACCCTTTCTCCTGCATCCGGCGGTAGTTGCCGTCGCTCATCTCGAACTCGTTGACGTTACAGAAGTCGGCGGCCCCCTCGTCGAGGAACTCCAGGAACTCCTCCTCGGCGCGGATGCCCGGGATCTCGAAGGCGGGCGTGAGCCCTTCCTCGCGGGCGATGTAGAGGATCTCCTCCCACTCCGTGCCGTGCATGTCGCCCCAGAGTTCCAGCGGCGGGTGGAATCGGATCTCGTCCAGTCCCGCTTCGGAGAGGCGGCGCATGTTCTCCCGTCCGCCGGGGATACCCGTATAGAGGTGCGTGTGGTGCTCGTCCCCGAACTCCTCGGTCAGCAGTTCGAGGTAGTGGCAGGTGCGGTCCAGCGCTTCCTGCGGTTCGCCGCCCGTGATAGAGGTGCCGAGCGCATCCATGCGCTTGGCTTCGGTGATGACGTCCTCGTCCGACTCGACTTTCCGCTCGTTGGCGTACACGTCAGTGACGTTCTTGCGGTTCTCGCCGAGCGGACAGTAGAAACAGTCCCGCTGGTCACAGTAACCGTAGACGAACATCACCATCTTCCCGCCCTTGGCGCACTGTTCGCAGCCCTCCGATATCATTCGTCTCCCGATACACGTCGCACGCTCAAAAGCTATCCGGAACGCGGTTGCGACTTCCTGATACGCGTCGCTAACCGAACTTACCGGTGATGTAATCTTCGACGCGCTGGTGTTCGGGGTTTTCGAAGACGACGCCGGTGTCGTCGAACTCGACGAGTTCACCGCCGGTGAGGAAGACGGCGGTTTTGTCGGAGATGCGTGCGGCCTGTTGCATGTTGTGGGTGACGATGACGACGGTGTAGTCCTGGGCGAGTTCTTCGATGAGGTCTTCGATCTGGGAAGTGGCGACGGGGTCGAGCGCGCTGGCGGGTTCGTCCATCAGGAGGACGTCGGGGTCGGGCGCGATGGCGCGGGCGATACAGAGCCGTTGTTGTTGGCCCCCCGAGAGGTCGAGCGCCGATTCGTCGAGGCGGTCGTTGACCTCGTCCCACAGCGCCGCGCGGCGCAGCGCCGTCTCCACGCGCTCGTCGAGGTTCTCCGTGTCGTCTTGCACTCGGAGTCCGTACGCGACGTTGTCGTAGATGCTCTTGGGGAACGGGTTCGGTGCCTGAAACACCATCCCGATCCGCCGCCGGAGCGCGACCGGGTCCACGTCCGCGTCGTAGACGTTTTTCCCCTCGAACAGCAACTCGCCTTCGACGCGCGCCGAATCAACCAGGTCGTTCATCCGGTTGATACACCGCAGGAACGTCGACTTCCCGCAACCGGACGGCCCGATTATCGCCGTCACCTTCTCCGCGGGTATCTCGATGTCTATCTCCTGGAGCGCTCGCTCTTCGCCGTAGTACACGTCAAGCGCCTGCGTTTCGACGACTGTTCTGGTTTCGCTCTGTTCGCCAGTGGTTCGCTCGTGTCCGACCGCGTCGGCTCCCGGCGACGGCGAGATCAGCGATTCGTCGTCCGCGTCGGGACTGGGGTCGGTGCCGGATATGGTTTCCTGTGACATGGGTATCACTGCCGCTGGTATCTGTTTCGGATGAGTATCGCCGTGGCGTTCATCAGGAGCAACACGGTCAGCAGCGTCACGACGCCCGCGGCCATCACACCGTACTGGAACTCGTATTTCGGGAAGCTGACCCAGGCGTAGATCTGCCGGGGCATCGCGCTGAACCGGTCGAAGAAGGACGACGGCGGGCTAAACACCGTCGCCGCCGCACCGATCATGATCAGCGGGGCCGTTTCGCCGATCGCTCTACCGAGCGCCAGGATAGTCCCCGTGAGGATACCCGGCAGCGCCTCCGGAAGGACGACTCGCCAGACGGTCTGCCAGCGGGTCGCGCCCATCCCGTACGACGCCGTTCTCATCGAATCCGGCACGCTCCGGATCGCCTCCTGAGCGGAGATAATGATGATCGGAAGGATGAGCAGGCCGACCGTGAACCCGCCGACGACGACCGTCCCGGTGCCGAGGCCGACGAACCGGATGAACAGCGCGAGACCGAGGAGGCCGTACACGACCGATGGGACGCCGGCGAGGTTCCCGATGTTGATCTCGATGAGCGTCGCTATCGGGTTGTCGGACGCGTACTCCTCCAGATAGATCGCAGTTCCGACGCCGATCGGAAAGGCCGACAGCGCGATCACGATGAGCATCATTACAGACCCGACCAGCGCGGGGTAGATTCCGGCCTTCTCGGGGAACCGCGAGTGCGCGCTCGTGAGGAAGTCGCCGTCGAGCCACGGCCCGTACTCGGGAGTGGTCAGCGCGAACGCGTCGACGACGACGTACAGCAGTAACACGAACACCATGAAGATGCCGAACACTGTCGCCGCGAGACAGCCGAGTTCGAACGCGCGACCTTTCGCGTAGCCGGTCGTCTTCTCGGACCCGAACCAGTCCCGCCCGCTGTCAGTCGCCATCAGGCGGTCACCTCCGTTCGGAAACGAGCGTGTAGCGTCATTGGTACTCCTCCTGGAAGCGCCTGGCAACGAGAGTGCTGATGAGGTTCATGACGAACGTGATCGAAAACAGTGTCAGACCGATAGCGAACAGCGCCTTGTACGCGGTCGTTCCGCCCGACAGGTCGCTGACGCCGAGTTCGATCATCGCGGATGTCATCGTCTGGATCGAGTTGAACAACACGGTGTCGACGTTCGACGCGGTGATCATCGTCGGCGACTGCCCGGCCGCGACGACGACTGCCATCGTCTCGCCGATCGCCCGCGACAGCGCGAGGACGAACGACGAGACGATCCCGGAGGCTGCGGCCGGAACGACCACGCCGGTCGACACCTCGAACTTCGTCGCGCCCAGTCCGTACCCCGCCTCTCTGAGCGAGTCCGGGACGGAACTCATCGCGTCCTCGCTGATCGACGACACCATTGGGATGATCATGATGCCGACGACGATGGACGCCGAGAGCGCGTTGAACGTGCTCACCGGAAGTACGACGTCGAGCGCTGGCGTGATGTACACGAGCCCGAAGTAGCCGTAGACGACCGTCGGGATCCCCGCCAGAACCTCCAGACCGGGTTTAAGAACCGAGCGGACGCGGTCGCTCGCGTACTCGCTCAGGTAGATCGCCGATGCCACGCCGAGCGGCAGTGCGATCAGGGCAGACAGGACCGTGACCAACAGTGTGTTCGTCACGAGCGGTAGGACCCCGAACGAGTAGGGCTTGATCGCCGGACTCCAGTCGGTACCGGTGAAAAACGCCACCGGGGACACCTCGGTGAAGAAATCAATCGCGTCGAAGAGCAAGGTACCGATGATACCGAACGTGACGAACACCGACAGGGCTGCGCAGGTGAGCAACAACAGCCACACGCCGCGTTCTTTCGCCGAGCGGCTCACTGCGTCCCCTGTCAGATCGACGTGAGTGGATTCTCTACTCATGAGATGGGAGAAAGAAGCGCCCGCGTTACGTTACGAGACGTCCTCGATGTTCGATTCGAGTTTGTCCAGGTTCTCGTTCATCTGTTCCTCGCTGGAGGGGACGTAGCCGATCTCGCTCACCATGTCGGTTTCGGCGCTCTCGAGGTAGTACTTCAGGAACTCCTGGACCTGTTCCTCTTCGAGGGCGTCCTTAGCGGGGTAGATGAACAGCGGTCGCGCCATCGGGTACGAGCCGTCCTTCGCGTTTTCGAGACTCGGCTCGGTGCAGCCATCCCCGGCGTCGATCTCGACGGCTTTGATGCGGTCCTTGTTCTCGGCGTAGTACGCGTAGCCGAAATACCCCATCGCGTAATCGGAGCCTTCGATACCCTGAACGATGCGGTTGTCCTCCTCCGTCGCCTCGTAGTCGTCGCGGTGGGCACCGACCTCGCCGTTGACGTACTCCGTGAACCAGTCGAACGTCCCCGATGTCGAGGCCGCGCCGTACAGTTCGAACTCCTTGTCGGGCCACTCGTCGCGGACGTCGCTCCAGGTTTCCGCGCCGTCGGGTTGCCAGATCTGGTGGAGTTCGTCCACCGTGAGACAGTCGACCCAGTCCGCGTTCTGGTTCACTGCGACCGTCAGCGCGTCGCCCGCTATCTCGAACTCGAGCGGTTCCACGCCGTTCTCGCTGCAGTGGTCGACCTCCTCGTCCTTGATCGGGCGGGAGGCACCGTTGATGTGGCTATTTCCCGGACAGAAGTGGTTCTCGAAACCGCCGCCGCTCCCGGTCGGGTCCACCGAGATGTCCACGTCCGAGTGGTCTTTCTTGAACTCCTCGGCGAACGCCACGGAAATCGGGTACACCGTGCTCGATCCGGTTATGTTGACCTCTCCGGAGAGGTCACTACTTTCGTCCCCGAGTACGTTACACCCTGCAAGCGCCGTTGCGCTTGCCACGCCGGATGCGGCGAGGAACTTACGTCGCGACACGCCGGGCACCTTGTCAGTGTGCTCTGGCATCATCTGAACCATCCTGTAGTCATAATAAGTAATCTGCTATGAAATCTATATAGATGTATGTGGTGGTATGGATTGATACCAACACCACTACAAATTCAGTCGTTTCTGAGATGATATGGGACGTAATAGGCGGTAAATTGGGGTAATTGGCCGTCTCAGTAGCGTTCTGAAAGTGATCTGTACATTCAGACGTATACGTAGGTACTGGCGGACGGAGTAGTTAAAGGATAGAATATGGCTGTAAAGAACCATGGATATATAGAAATAGGTGGATTTATTCCTGACGAGCCGGCACTGTCGGATATGGAGACCCGAAAGGTCCAGGTCACCGGCGGATCGACGTTTACTGTTTCGCTTCCCAAGTCGTGGGCGAACGACAACGAGGTTAGCGCCGGAAGCGAAGTCGAGTTCTATCCGGAAGAGGACACGCTCTTGCTCACGCCGCGCAGCGACTCCGAGCGAGTCGAAGGGTCACTCGACGTGTCGGAACTGGAGGGCGAACAGCTGACCCGCGCGGTGATGACGATGTACGTCAGCGGGTTCGACATCATCGCGCTGGAGGCTAACCGCATCACGACGGACCAGCGCCGGGCCATCCGCGACGCGGTCCAGGGCCTCGTCGGCCTCGAAGTGCTCGAAGAGACCAGCGAGCGGGTAGTCCTTCAGGAGCTACTCGACTCCTCCGAACTGTCGATCAAGAACGCGGTGACGCGGATGCGGCTCATCTCCCGGTCGATGCTCGAAGACGCGGTGACGGCGCTGGTCGAGAACGACGACGACCTGGCACGGGACGTGATCGAGCGCGACGACGACGTGGACAGGCTGTACTTCGTGGTATCGCGCATTTTCCGGGCAACGCTACGCTCGCCGCGAGCGGCCAAGGAACTCGGACTCCCGCGAGAGGTGTGTTTTGACTATCACTCTTCCGCCCGCCAACTCGAACGGATCGCCGACCACGCCGCGAAGATAGCCCACCTCGCGCTGGAACTCGGCGACGTTCCCGACGGCGTCACTGACGACGTTGCCTCGGGATTAGAGGCTCTCCACGAGGACTCCACCACGGTGATCAACAACGCCATGGACGCGCTGTTCATGGACGACTCCGACCGGTCGGAGGAACTCGCCAACGAGGCGCGCGAATCCATTCTCGCTATCGACGAACACACCCGCGAGCTACACAGGCATCTCCGCGATCTGGACCCCGGAGAGGCTCAGCTCCTCGGACTGGTCGTCGACTCGCTGTCGCGGAGCGCCGACTACGGCGGCAACGTCGCCGAGACGGCGCTGCAGCGGGCAGCGCCGCGACCGTGACCGCTCTCCGAAACCATGCCACTCGGCGCGGCTGACCGCCGTCCCCAAAAGCAAATAAGCGCAAGCCGTGAACTGTCACCCGATGCTGTTGGTGCTCTGTGTCGACCTGGACGACGACATCGGTCGAAAGACCACCGTCGGAACCCCGGTCGTCGGTCGAGATCCGGTCGAGGAGGCCGCAGTCGCCCTCGCCACGACCGACCCGGAGGACAGCGACGTCAACGTGCTGTTCCAGGGGTTACACATCGCCGAGGAGATAACCGACGAAGAGGTCGAAGTCGCTGCCGTGACGGGCAACGACGGCGGCGACGTGAGCGCCAACCGCGAGGTCGGCGAGGAGGTCGACGAGGTGCTCGCCAGCCTGAGCACCGGCGAGGGCGTCACGGCGCTCGTGGTCACCGACGGCGCGCAGGACGAGAGCGTCGTCCCGGTGATCCGCTCTCGGGTCACGATCGACGGCGTCAGACGCGTCGTCGTCCGGCAGGCCCAGGACCTGGAGTCCGTCTACTACACGATGAAGCAGGTGCTGAACGACCCCGAAACGCGCGGGACGGTGCTCGTACCGCTCGGGATCCTGCTGTTGATCTATCCGCTCGCGGTCATCGCCAGCATGCTGGAACTCCCCGGCGGTGCCGTGTTCGGAATCGTGTCTGCGATGCTCGGACTCTACTTCCTCTCTCGTGGACTCGGTATCGCGGAGACGCTCGACACGCTCGTCGGTCGGGCACGAAACAGCCTCTACGCGGGCCGAGTGACGATCATCACCTACCTCGTCGCCGCCGTGTTACTCGTTATCGGCGGCGTCGACGGTCTGAACCAACTCGAAGCGACGCAGATGGAGACGAACGGGACGCTCGGGGCGATCGAAGTAGCCGCCGCGCTCGTCCACGGCTCCGTCCAGTGGTTTGCGGCCGCCGGAATCACCACGAGTCTCGGCCAGATCACCGACGAGTATCTCGCCGACCGTCTGGAGTGGCGATACCTGAACGCGCCGTTTTACGTGCTCTCTATCGCCATCGTGTTAGACGCCGTCAGCGCCTTTTTCCTCGATATGGCGGGCCTTTCCGTCCTCGCGGCCGCGCTGACGGGCGGGACGCTGCTCGGACTCGTGAGTACGCTCGTGTTCGCTATCGTGGAGTCTCGGTTCCCCCAGGACGCGGAGGCAGACCGCGACGGCGAACCGGTCTGACGGCGGCGCGTGACTCGTCAGTGCCTCGCGGTCACCGCTCGCGAACGACAACGAACTTCGCCAGATCACGCAGATACTCCTCCGCTTGCGTGTCCGTCGTATCCACGCGCTCTAACGCGGCGAGCGCTTGGTCCGCTTCGTGTCGGGCGCGTTCGTTGGCTCCGTCCGGCGTCAGGTCCGTCACCTGAACGACCGAGGGGCGGTCCATCTCCGCGTCGAGACCGGTCGGCTTGCCCAGTTCCTCGGCGTCAGCCGTCGCGTCCAGTACGTCGTCCCGGATCTGGAACGCGACGCCGACGCGCTCGGCGTACTCGCCGAACGCCTCGACTGTGAACGCGTCGGCGTCGGCGGCTACCGCGCCGAGTTCGGCCGCGGCACGAAACAGTGCGCCCGTCTTCCGGCGGGCCAGTTCCATGTACTCGGATTCGGACTCGGGTTTCGCCACGAGTTCCGTCGCTTCGCCCTCTCCGAGTTCGACCATCGCCTCGGCGACGATCTGCATCGCCTGCGGGTTCGGGGAAAACAGGTCGAACGCCTCTCCGAGTAGCCCGTCGCTAGAGATAATCGCTGGTCCGTAGCCGTACTTGGCCCAGGCGCTGTCGACGCCGCGGCGGACGTCCGACCGGTCGATGATGTCGTCGACGACGAGCGAGGCGTTGTGGACGAGTTCCACGCCCACGCCGAAGTCGACGGCGTCCTCGGCCTCGCCGCTTGCGGCCTCACAGGCGAGCAGCGTCACCATCGGTCGAACCCGCTTGCCGCCGGACAGCGCCACGTGGCGAACCTCGTCTTCGAGCTCCGCCGGCTCGACGCCGTCGATGACGGCCGTGAGCCGGTCTTCGATGAGCGACTGTCGACGCTCGAGAAACTCCATTACTGCGGCGTTAGGACCGGTCCCGCAAGTACGTGACGGAATCGCGTGTTGCCGGCGTCCGCCGGCGCGCGGGGCGTCCCGTCGCCGTCGCGCTCGATCACGTCGCCGTCTTTCTGTGGCCGCCCACTCTTGTCACTGGCGTCCGTACGACGGCTATGGACAGTTCACACGCGCTCGTGGTCGGCGGCGGCGGCACCGGCGTCGGAACCGCCCGGGACCTCGCGATGCGCGGCGTCGACGTGACGCTGGTCGACCGTGGCGGCCTCGGGAGCGGGACGACCGGCCGGTCGCACGGCCTCCTCCACAGCGGCGCGCGCTACGCAGAGAACGACCCGAGCGGGGCCAGTGAGTGCATCCGGGAAAACCGAATCTTGCGGGACATCGCCGGGCACTGCATCGGGTGCGACTGCGGCTACTTCGTGCAACTGACTGACGACGACCCGGCGTACTTCGACGAGAAACTCTCCGCCTGTCGCGACCTGAACGTCCCCGCCGAGGTGCGTACGCCCGACGAAGTCGGGGACGAGGTGCCGGACCTGACCGACGACGCCGAGCGCATCATGGTGGTTCCGGACGGCGTGATCTACCCGTCGCGACTCGTCGCGGCCACGGCGGCGAGCGCCCGCGAGCACGGCGCGACGATCCGACCGAACGCCCCGGTGCGGGATCTACTGGTCGAAAACGACGCCGTCGTCGGAGCGCGCGTCGAGACTGACGACGGCGAGGAGACGATCCGCGCGGACCACGTCGTCAACGCCGCCGGCGCGTGGGCCGGAGAGGTCGCTGACATGGCGGCCGTCGACGTAGCGATGCGCCCGGCGAAGGGCGTGATGGTCGCCGTCGACTACCCGGACCTACCGGTCGTCCTGAACCGCTGTCGTCCGCCCGCCGACGGCGACATCGTGGTCCCCCACGAGGGCGAGGTCGTCCTCGGCACGACGAGCGTCGCCGTGGACGACCCCGACGAGTTCGACGAGGAGCGCTGGGAGGTAGAGCGCTGTATCGAGGAGTGCGCCCGGATGCTCCCACCGGTCGCCGACGCCGCCGTCGAACGGACGTACTGGGGGGTCAGACCGCTGTACGGCCCGGACGAGGACGAACGCGAGGGCGAACGCGGCATCTCTCGGGGGTTTTTCGTCCTCGACCACGCCGACCGCGACGGTCTGGACGGGTTCACCACGGTCGTCGGCGGTAAACTCACGACTCACCGCCTCATGGCCGAGGCCGTGGCGGACCACGTCTGCGGTCGGTTCGGTGTCGACGTACCGTGTCGCACCCCGGACGAACCGCTGTACGGCGCTGGGGGTCCCGGTGCAGTTCAGGACGCGATCCGCGAATTCCACGCGCTCTCACCGGCTGACGAGGATGCACAGCGGTCGTCGAGCCACTGATCGACTGAAAAAAGCGCTTTCGACGGTCACCGGCCGTAGTGGCTGGTCGACCCGACGTTCACTCGACCGAACCAGGTCGGCGACAGTTACGACGCGTCAGTACTGGTGCTGGCCGCCGTGTTGGCCCTGCTGACTCCGTCGGCCCTGCTGCTGTCTTCGCTGGTGGGTCTGACCGCCCTGGTGACTCTGCTGGCCCTGCTGCTGACTACCTCGCTGACCCTGCTGGTGCTGTTCGTGCTGCTGTCCGCCGCGGCGCTGCTGACCGCTCTGGCGTCCCTGGCGCTGTCCCATTCGTCCGCCCTGCTGAGCGCCACGATGTTGTTGGCCGCCCTGCTGGTGCTGTTGTCGGTGCTGCTGCCCCATCTGTCCGCGCTGACTCTGCTGGCGCTGTCCGTGCTGCTGTCCGCCGCGTCGCTGCTGACTCTGTTGGCCAGTCTGACTGCGCCGACCTTGCTGACCGCCGCGCTGGCGACCGCCCTGCTGGTGTTGGCCGTGCTGCTGGCCCTGCCGGCCTTGGCCCATCTGACCCCGCTGACCCTGCTGATGCTGGCTACCTTGCTGATGCCGCTGGCCCTGCTGACTACCGCGTTGTCGGCCGCTTTGCTGATGCTGCTGACTCTGTCGTCCCTGTCGTTGACTCGTCCGACCGCCGGAGTGCCCGCCGGTCTGCTGGCTCCGCCGACCGCTGTGTTGCTGATGCTGGCCTTCGTGACGGCCGCCGTGCCGTTGCTGCTGACCGCCATCCTGTTGGCCGTGCTGATCCTGCTGGCGTCCACCCTGATGCTGACCCTGTCCTTGCAGCGTACCCTGATGTCCGCTGTGCTGTCGGTGTTGCTGGTGTTCCCCTCGCTGCCCCTGCGTCTGGCGGCCGCCCTGGCCCTGCTGATGCTGTCCGCCTTGCTGGTGCTGACCGTGTTGCTGTCCGCCACGTTGGCTCTGGCGGCCCTGCTGGGAACCACTCTGTGTCCCTTGGAACTGTCCCTGTTCGTCTCGCTGCTGTTTCTGTGCGGAGTGTCGGCCGCCTCGCTGTCGACCCTGGTTTTGTCGTGCCATAGCAGTCGTGGTCGACGGTAGGTTCCCGGATTAACCGGGACGGTCGTTCACCGTTGTTCCAACTGAAAGTATCACGATTGCGTGAACAGTAACGCGAACGAATAGGCCAGTAGTTTGGTCAAACGCCCGCGGTAGATGACCCTTTCCAGTAAAATGGGTAGAATGCTATCGGTAGCGTCCCGTTACTCCGGATACTGTTCGACGAGTTTCGAGACCGCGGTTCAACGAGACGGACGGAATACGACGTTATGTCGCGCCGCTGTCCGTTGAATTCCCCGGTCAGCGTCGGCTCCGTGCACGACTGTCGTTTTTAACAGTAGGTTTCTGTAGTGAGTAAACTGAACGGGGAAACTAGACGGGGAAAACCCGGCTAAAAACACTACCGGGTCGAGTTCCCGACGAGTTGATCGCGAAGAGTGCCGCTCGGTCCCATCGCTTCTCCGCGGACCTACCCGCCGAACTCCTCGATCAGCGCCGGCACCACGTCGAACAGGTCATCGACGACGCCGTAGTCAGCCAGGTCGAAGATAGGCGCGTTGGGGTCCGTGTTGATAGCGATGATGGTGTCGCTCCCTTTCATTCCGGCGACGTGCTGGACGGCGCCCGAGATACCGATGGCGATGTACACGTCGGGGGTAACGACCTTCCCAGATTGGCCGACCTGCCGGTTCGCCGGCAGCCAGTCGTTGTCGACGATCGGTCGCGACGAGGAGACGGTGGCGTCCAGCGCGTCGGCGAGGTCGAAGATGAGGTCGAGGTTCTCCTCCTCCTCGATACCGCGGCCGACGCTGACGAGAACGTCCGCGTCGCTGATGTCGACGTCGCCGCCGCCGGCCTCCTCGAAGCCGGTCACGGTCGACCGCACCGCGGATTCGTCGATGTCGGCGTCGAAAGATTCGACTGCGGCGTCGCCGCCGTCCTCGGTCGCAGGCCACTCGCCGCCGCGGATGGTGACCGCGGCCCGGCCGGTGTCCAGTTCCGTCGTCGTCTCGACTTTCGAGCCGTACATCTCCCGGGTGGCGACGAGGCTCTCGTCGCCGCCGTCCAGATCGATGACGTCCGTCACGACCGGAAGGTCGAGCGCGTTCGCCGCGGCGGGGACGTAGTCCAGGGCGTTGACGCTGTTCGGTGTGAGGAGATAGCCGGCGTCGACGGCGTCGAACAGTTGCGTGACTGCCTGGTGGTACACGTCGTGGTTGAACTCCTCCCCGTAGTCGACCGTGTGGACCCGGTCGACGCCCTCGCGGTTCAGACGCTCCGCGAACTCGTCGGTATCGCCGCTTATCACGGCGACGTGAAGCTCTCCGCCGGCTTCGTCGGCGAGTTCGCGGCCGGCCGTGATCGCCTCGTAGCTCACGTCGCGCAGGTCGCCGCGGCGGTGTTCCGCGACGGCGAGAACGTTCGTCATTGGCTCACCCCCTTCTCGCGGAGAACGTCACCGAGCTGTGAGGCCTCCTCCTCGGGACTTCCCTCGAAGTACGTCGCGTCGCTTTCGGTCTCGGGTTCGTACATCCCGGTCAACGCCAGGTCGCTCTCGACGTCGGCCGGGGACAGGCCGAGGTCGTCGAGGTCCATCGGGGCGATCTCCTTGCTCTGGGCCTGCCGGATGCCGCGCAGGCTGGCGTACCGCGGTTCGTTGATACCAGTCTGGATCGTCAGTACCGCGGGGGTCTCCACGTCAGTCACCTCGTCGACGCCGCCTTCGAGTTCGCGGTGAACGTGCGCCACGCTCTCGTCCGCGTCGAAGTCGAGGTGGTTGACGACTGCGGCCCACTCGAAGTCGATGGCGTCCGCGAGCGCTACGCCCGTCGCGCCGAAGGCGTCGTCGCCAGCCTGAACGCCGGAGAGGATCAGGT
This sequence comes from Halostella pelagica, assembly GCA_005954745.1. Lineage (GTDB taxonomy): Archaea > Halobacteriota > Halobacteria > Halobacteriales > Natronoarchaeaceae > Halostella > Halostella pelagica. The sequence goes on along the minus strand of CP040678.1, from coordinate 2,758,833 downwards.
CGGGTTCCTCCTCCTCGACGACGGCGCGCAGGAGTTGTACTTTCGCGCCCACGTCCAGCAGGTCCGCCTCTGCGAGTGCCTCGTCCCAGACGCGGACGGCACGGTCCGCGCCTTTCGCAAGCGCCATGCGGATCGTCTCGTCGCTGCGCTCGGGGCCGATGGTGACGGTCACCACCTCCACGTCGTCTACGTTTTCGCTTATCTGGACGCCCTCTTCGATCGCGTAGTCGTCCCACTCGTTCAAATCGTAGTCGAGGTACTGCGATCCGATCTCGGTCCCCTCGATCTCGAAGTCGTCCTGAACCTCGGCGACCTCCTTTACCGTTACGAGAACCTTCATCGTCGGAGTGGTTCTACCCTCTGTGAGATAAACGTTTTCGAAACGCAAGAGTACGAAGACGGTGTTTCTGGAACGAGTGCCTGACAAGGTCGGCGACTCACTCGTTCTGTCAGTTCAGGTCGCCGATGTCCTCGTCCGGGAGCGTAATGAGGTTCTCGCGGCCGATCCGCAGTTTGTCTACCTGGTCGTCCTCGTCCATCGACGAGAGCAGTTGGGACACTTTCGCGTTGGACCATCCCGTCTCCTTGACAATATTGGCCTGTTTCATCCGTCCCCCGTTCGCTTCCAGCAGGCGGGTGACTCGCTCCTCGTCGGAGAGGAGAGACTCGTCTATTTCGTCGTCGTTCTCGGCGTCGTCTGTCCCCGTGTCGTCTGTCGGTGCTGTCGACGGTTCGGTCGACTCGTCGGACTGGTCGGGCGGGGCCACGGTCGTTCTGGAGATGGCCCCACCACTGCTGTCAGCGGTTTGTCGGCGTGCGAGGAGGTAGCCGCCGGTCCCGACTGCGATGACGAGAGTGAAGATGCCGACGCCGATGAGCGTCATCGGGAGCGGGTCGTTTTCTTCGCCGAGCGGAGTCGAGGTGCCGGGATCGTTCTGGGCGGAGTAGACGATAGGCGTGTCATCCGGTGTGAAATCGTGGGGGCCGTCCCACTGGAAGGTACCGCTCTCGTGCGCTCGCGGGGCCGTCGAGGCGTAGTACCCGTCCGGCGCATCGATTATAAGCCGCTGCGTCTCGGTGAGTGAGGGAAGCCACCGCCCCGATGTCCCGTTGAAGGCATCTCCGACGACCAGTCGGTCACCGTCGTTCTCGACCTCAGCGAAGTTGGTCCAGGTGAAGTGGATGGTGATGATCCCGGTTTCGTTGTCGATCCGTCCCGTGTACTCGGTGTCTCGGATGGCCATCTCGCGGCCCGTTGCATCTTCTGACTCGTTGACGAAGCGCTGGAACTCACGCTCCCTGATAGGCGGGCGTTCCTCGCCGGAAACGACGGCGTCGATCGTATCGCGGAACGCTTCAGTCTCGTTTTCGTCGTGGAGGTGCTGTCGGAACTCGACGGACCAGCGGGCGTCACCGGTGTCCGTGACGTTGATCCGGATCACTTGCCCCGGTTCGGCGGCGTGGGTAGCCGGTTGGATGTCGGACCCGGTGGGAGAAGGGGACCCACCGGTCCCGCCAGACACAGCAACGGCTACCCCCGTACCGACGGGAGCGAGGATCAAAGAGATGAGGAGGGCGTATGAAACGGCGGCGCGTAACCGCATACATCCCCGGTGGTATCTCTGGAGGCAAAATGTTTTCTATCGGTCGATAAAACGTCAGACGCGGCTTTGAATGGTTTCCGGCGCGCTCATAGTGTCGTTAAGCGGCCTAACAACACCCCCCGAATCGGGACAACTGGATCTTTCTCCGAACGCCGACCGGTTTTTGTATCAGTAGCATGTAGGTGCCCTCGATGAAGCGATTGACGACCGTCGCCCTGGTCCTCCTCCTCGCCGTCCCGGGACAGGTTGCCGGTGTTCCTCCCACCGACACCGTACCCCCAGGAGAACAGGTAGTTGGTCCCGATGATCGACCGGCAGTCGAGACGCTGTCTCAGGACGAAAACGAGGCTGGCAACACAACGAGTAGATTGAGTCCCACCGGAAACGTCGTCTCGTCGCACGTTTCCTCCGGGACTGATATGTCACAGGTGCTAACAGAGGCGGACAACCGGATGGAGTTGCGATTCCGAAACAGAACGTTCCAAACACAGTTCTCGAAGGCGAGTTCGGCAGCTAGCCGGTCCGCAGTCGCCAGTGCGATGCTCGACGATATCGAACGGCGGACTGAACAGCTGAAGTCGGAAGAACGCAATGCGGTTCGAGCATACGTCAACGGTTCGATATCCGAGAGCGACCTGCTCCGGACGCTGGCTAGCGTCCACGCCCGCTCTCAGACGCTCGACGACACACTGACCAACCACGAGCAACTGGAGTCGTCGCTTTTGGACTACTCCGAGAGCGACCGTCGGTCCACCATCGCTGACGAACTCGAAATGCTCCGCTCTCCCGTCAGACAGCGACTCGACCGGGTGTACGACGGGTCCGCGGACCAGCGGAGTACCGTAACGTACGTCGTCGCCTCTTCGAACGGCATCGTCGTCGAATCTATCGCAGACGGCGAGTACCTGCGCGAGGCCGTTCGCTTCGACAACACCAACGCAAACACGTCCGACACCTTCGATGGCGACACGTCCGCGCTACACGAGTACACGCAGACCGAACTCTACCCGTGGTCGTTCTCTAACAACCCGTCTATCAGTTTCGGTGGCATCAGTGAAAGCCGGTACCGACTCTCGATCGGACACTCACAGGGGACTGTCTCGGCCTACATCGACGGCAACACGCGCGAGGTGTTCCGCGAATCACAGCGCCTCCGACTCGTGGAACTCCCGCACTCTGGGTCCTTGACGACGACCAAAGACGGCCTGAACCTGACGATAAACAAAACGCCGAACAACGGTCCGATGCGGTTCAACCTCACCACTACTGATGGTGACCCGGTCAACGGCGTCGTTGAAATAAACGGGAAGGAGGTCGGCCGGACCGGCACTGATGGGGTGTTGTGGACGCTACAGCCACGCTCGTACTACCTCGTCAGCGTCTCCACGGAGACGACGACGATAAACGCGACCGTCAGTTCGTAGCGTTTTTCAGCGAAGCCGCGGCGACGACTCGCTGTGACCGACCGTGCCATCGCCCCAGTCCTCGCTACCGCGTCTCTCCTTGCGATTACCGTCGTTCTCGGAAGCACAGTTGCCCTGCTGGCTATCGGCGCGCCGGCCGACCCCACGCCGACCGCGTCGATTTCCGTCGGCGCTGACGCGGCGGACGACCGGATCGTACTCGAACACCACGGCGGCGACGTACTCGACGCCAGCGAGATCCGACTCCGAGTCACTGTCGACGGCACGCCGCTCGACGAGCAGCCGCCGGTCCCGTTTTTCGCGGCGGACGGGTTCCGCGGCGGGCCGACCGGACCGTTCAACCCAAAAGGAGGCACTACCTGGAGCGCGGGCGATGCGGCGGCGTTCCGAGTTGCGAGTACGAACGCACCCGGTATCGACGACGGCGACCGGGTCCGCGTGGAAGTGTATGCGAACGGCGGACTGGTCGGGTCGGCGACGGCGACAGCGTGAGCCGTAGCCGTGGAAACAGTGCGATCCGTAGCCGCGGAACTTACTCGGGAGCGCGTGCCGCGGTCGTGATAGCAACGTCGGGGTCGTAGCTCGGACCCATCAGTCGGTGTTCGACGGATTCGAATCCGGCCTCGTGGAACATCCGGTCGGCCTCCTCGGCGTCGTAAAAGAGCATGATGCTGTCGGCGATCCGTTGCATGATGCCGCTGTCCGGCGAGTTCGGCCCGACGACGAGCACCTGCCCGCCGGGTTTTACGACGCGGCGGAACTCCCGAAGCGCCCGCACGGGGTGTGGCCAGTACTCGATGGATCCCGACGACCAGATCACGTCGAAGCTGTCCGTTTTGAACGGTAGACGCTCGGCGTCGCCGCGGTAGAACCGCACCGGACCGTCGGTTTTGCCGAACTTCGCCCACGCTTTCTCCATCTGGTGGACGCTCTGGTCTAACCCATGGACTTCGTCGACGTGGTCGAGTAATCCCGCGGTTCCGAACCCGGTTCCACAGCCCACGTCGAGGACGCGGTCGTCAGGGTCGAGGTCGAGCATCCCGAGCGCTTCCGTGCGCATCTCTTCGTTCCAGATGAACGTGTTCACCGGGTCGTACACCTTCGAGAGGTATTTGTAGAATAATCGCGCGCGAGCCTTGTTCTCGAGGATACCCATCGTTCTGACGTTTGGTCGCGGCGCAAATAATTCTGCTGTTCCGGCCGGACGCGGTCCAGTTCTCGGGTCCCTTTCGCAACTACCTTATAGACGCTTCTGCAAGTCACGCCTGCTAATAGTATGCCGAGGCCAGAGGTTCTCGAACGAATACAGGACGTCGAACAGGAGGCGGACGAAATCGTCGCGCTGGCCGAGGAAGAGCGCGAGGAGCGCGTCGCCGAGGCGCGCGAGGAAGCAGAGGAGATCCGTCAGGAAGCAGAGGCCGAGGCGCGTGAGCTACGCGAACAGCGACTCGAGGAAGCCCGCGAGGAGAACGAAGCGAAGCGGGAGCAGATCCTCGAAGAAGGCGCTACAGAGCGCGATGAGCTCGTCGAACGCGCCGAATTCAGAAAGGACGAGGTGATAGAACATATCGTCGATACGTTCAAGGAGGCGGTGCATGCTCAGACCTGAACAAATGAGCAAGGTGTCCGTGACGGGGTCGAAGGCCGTCATGGACGACGTCATCGAGGCGACGTTCGACCTGAACCTCCTCGACTTGAGCGACTACGACGGCTCCTGGGAGGGCTTCGACAACGGCGACCCGATCGAGGGTGCCGACGAGGCCTCCGAGAAGCTGATCACGGTCCGTTCGCTCGAAAGCATTCTCGACGTCGACGAGGCCGACGCCGGGCCGAGCCGGATCGTCACCGACGAGGCGCTCGACTCGGAACTCGAGGACATCCGCAGCGAGGCGAACGACCTCGACGACCGTCTCGACGACATCGACGCTGAACTCCGAACCGTCGAAGAGGAGATAGCGTCGGTCGAACCGTTCGTCGATCTGGGTATCGACCTGGATCTCCTCACGGGCTATGACACCCTCGAAGTCGCGGTCGGCGAGGGTGACAGAGCGCAGATCGAGGAAGCGCTCTCCGACGCCGAGGGGATCGACGCTTACGAGACGTTCACCGGCGATTCTGTCGTCGCCGTCTTCGCGTATCCGAGCGAGCGGAACTCGGCGGAGTCGGACGACGTTCTCGACGACGCGCTGGTTGGCGTCGACTTCGCGTACGTCGAAGTGCCGGACGCCGAAGGCAGTCCCGAGGAGTACGTCGACGAACTCCGCCACGAACGGCAACAACTGGAGTCCCAGCGCAACACCGTCGAGGACGAACTCGAGGAACTCCGGATCGACGCGGCGGGCTTTCTGCTCGCCGCCGAGGAGAAACTCACTATCGAGGTCCAGAAGTCGGAAGCGCCGCTACAGTTCGCCACGACAGCGAACAGCTTCATCGCCGAGGGATGGATCCCGACTGAGCGCTACGACGACTTGGAAGGCGCACTCGAAACGGCCGTCGGCGACCGCGTCGAGGTCGAGGAGCTAGAACGCGCCAAATACGATGAGGGTCGTCCGACCCACTCCGAACCCGTTTCGGAGCCCGGCGACGAGGCTCAGCCGGGCGACGGCGCACAGGCCGTGACGGACGGCGGCAGCGCCGTTACCGTCAACGACGAACCGCCGGTCATCCAGAAGAACAACAAGGCCGCAGAGCCCTTCGAGTTCCTCCTCAAGATGATAAACCGGCCGAAGTACACGGAACTCGATCCCACGATCGTTCTGTTTCTGACGTTCCCGGCGTTCTTCGGGTTCATGATCGGGGACCTCGGGTACGGACTGCTCTATCTCGGCGTCGGCTATCTGTTGTACAGCCGCTTAGACGAGGCCGTCTTCCGCAGTCTCGGCGCTATCGGAATGTGGCTCGGCGGGTTCACAATGTTGTTCGGCGTCCTCTACGGTGAGGTGTTCGGACTACACGTACTCGGCGAGATCCTGTTCAACGGTCATCCGCCGATGCATAAGGGGCTCCAGCCGCACTTCGCCGCCTACGGCCGTGCCTGGCTGCTCGTGAGCGTCCTGCTCGGCTTGCTCCACCTGACTCTGGGGTACGTGTTCGGGTTCGTCAACGACCTCGACCACGGATTCGTCGACGCTTACCTGGAGAAAGGATCCTGGGCGACGCTGATGATCGGCGTGTGGGTCTGGATCTTTAGCCGGCACGCTCGCGGTCCGAAACCGGACTTCCTGTTCGAGGTGCTCAACGAGGGCGAGCAGGCCGCGTACGCGCTTGGTTTCAACGGGTTGCCCGCCGAGATCGGCCTTTCCGTCGGACTGCCGATCGCCGCGGTCGGCTTCCTGACGATGGTGTACGGCGAAATCAAGCACTTCGGGGTTGCCATCGGTAGTCTCGTCGGCTTCCTTGAGAGCTTCAGCGTGCTCGGTGACGTGCTATCGTATCTCCGGATCGGCGCGGTTATCCTGGCGAAGGCGGGGATGGCGTTCGTCGTCAACCTCCTCTTCTTCGGCGTGTACGTCGTCGACGGCGAGTGGCACTTCGCGACGAGTCACGCGCCGCAGTACTACGTCGAACACGGATACCACGGTCACGAAGTGAGCGAAGTCATGTTCGGGGGTCTGCTCCACGGCGGCGTAGGGTCGGTGATCGCCGGCGTGCTCATCTTCGTCCTCGGTCACATCGTCGTCCTACTGCTCGGCGTGACGAGCGCCGGCCTGCAGGGGATTCGTCTCGAGTACGTCGAGTTCTTCGACAAGTTCTACGATGGCGGCGGTCGCGTGTTCAAACCGTTCGGGTACGACCGCGAACACACCGCCGAGGACTGACAGCCGCGTCCTCAGTCGGGGAATCCCTGACGTCTCGGTTTTTATTCACCACGCTGATGCCGCACGTTTTCTACTGGAACGGTATCGTCTAAACTGTTGGAACGGTCATCCACACCGGGAGCCAAAAATCGAAACTATAATGTCTCTGGAAAACCCCTCGCTGGGGGGTTGAGACCGCCGTATCTGCCGGTTTCGTTTGGGAAGTTTTATGAACACTGGCGGGTGAAGTACGGCTTGTTCGGTCGCAACTACGAGGTATACGCAAACATGATTGAGAACTCCCTTGACGTCGCACTTGCAGCGGAACAATTCAGCAACATAATCCTGCAGGAAGGAGGCCTTCAGGGCAACGCAGAGCCCGGTATTACGACGGACGGTGCCACCGCGATCGGCATCGGTCTGGCTGCCATCGGTGCAGGATACGCGGAGCGCGGTATCGGTGCCGCGGCCGTTGGTGCCCTCGCCGAGGACTCGATCTCTACCGGTATCGGGATCGTCATGACGGTCCTGCCGGAGACACTGGTCATCTTCGCGCTGGTCGCACTCTTCGTCTAACCGCAGTCCCATTTTCTCACAATGAGTTTGGACACAGTCGTTGAGGACATCCGAGACGAAGCCCGCGCGCGTGCGGAGGAAATTCGCGCACAGGGTGAAGAGCGCGCTGCGGAGATACTATCCGAGGCGGAGGAAGACGCCGAGGAGACGCTCGCCGAAGCCGAGGAGGCGGTCGAAACCGAGATCGCCCAAGAGCGCGAGCAGCAACTCTCCAGCGCGAAACTCGAGGCCAAACAGCAGCGGCTCGAAGCGCGTCGGGACCTCCTCGAAGAGGTCCGCGAGGCGGTCGAGGCGGAGCTTGCGGCCCTCGACGGCGACGAGCGCGAAGAACTGACGCGAAACCTGCTTTCCGCTGCGTCGGTCGAGTTCGACGAGGGCGACGACGTGCTCGTCTACGCTCGACCCGAAGACGAGGCGCTGCTGAGCGACGTGCTTGAGGACTACGACGGCTACGAGTACGCCGGCGAGGTCGACTGCCTCGGCGGCGTCGTCGTCGAGAGCGACGAGAGCAGAGTTCGCGTCAACAACACGTTCGATTCCGTGCTGGAGGACGTGTGGGAGGACAATCTGAAGGAAATCAGTTCCCGCCTGTTCGAGGAGCAATGACCGAAGTCATCGCAACTCGTATCGCCGGACTCCCGTCCGTCGTGGGGTGGTTCGCGTGAGCGCCACCGGGTCGAACCCCGAGTACGTGAACTCCCGCGTCCGGGCCCGCCGGGCGAAGCTGTTCGACGACGAGGACTACCGAAAGCTGGTCCGCATGGGGCCGAGCGAGATCGCTCGGTTCATGGAGGAAACCGAGTACGAGTCGGAGGTCAACGCCCTTGGTTCGCGCCATAGCGGCGTCGACCTCATCGAGTACGCACTGACCCGAAACATGGCGAAGCACTTCGACGACCTGCTTCGCTGGTCGGGCGGCGAGATGTACGACCGGATCGCGAGTTACCTCCGGAAGTTCGACGCTTGGAACGCGAAGACGACGTTCCGTGGACTCTACTCCGGCGCGAGCGCCGAGGAGATAGAGACGGACTACATCCGTGCCGGGGAGTTCGACGACCGCTTTCTCGAACGCCTGGCGAACGCCGGGACCATCGAGGACGCCGTCGAACTGCTCGACGGGACGCTGTTCGGTGAATCGCTGCCGGCGGCCTTCGAGGAGTACGAGGAGACCGGCGTGCTGGTGCCGCTCGAAAACGCGGTCGACCGCGCGTTCTACGAGAACCTGCTCGGCGGCGTCAGCGGCTCGGACGAGCCGACGAAGCTGTACGTCGAGTTCCTGCAGGCCGAGATAGACTTCCGGAACGCGCGGAACGCGCTCCGGCTCGCCCGGAGCGGGGCCGACATGGACCCTTCGGAGTACTACATCGAGGGTGGAGAGCTGTTCACCCCGAACGAACTCGTTCGGCTGGTCGGCAACCGCGACCAACTCGTCACTCACATCCGCGACAGCAAGTACGGCGACGAGCTATCGAACGCCTTAGACGAACTGGAAACCGCCGACAGCCTCATCGGGTTCGAGCACGCTCTTGATCGTGCGTTGCTAGAGTACTCCCGAGGGCTATCGAGTCGCTTCCCGATCTCGATCTGCCCGGTGCTCGGATACGTTCTCGCGAAAGAGCGTGAAGTCGAGAACATCCGCGCCGTGGCACGAGGGAAGGAGGCGGGACTCTCCGAGGAGGAGATAAACGAGGAGCTGGTGATCGTATGAGCCAGGAGATCGCAGTCGTCGGCAGTCCCGAGTTCACGACCGGCTTCCGGCTCGCCGGCGTCCGTGAGTTCGAGAACGTCCCGGACGACCGGAAGGCAGAGGAACTGGACGAGGCAGTCGAGCGCGTCCTGACCGACGAGAACATCGGTATCGTCGTGATGCACAACGACGACATCGAGTATCTCTCGCGGGGCGTCCGCAACGACGTAGAGACGAGCGTCGAACCGACCGTCGTGATGCTCGGCGGCGGTGCCGGGAGTGGCGGACTGCGCGACAAGATCAAGCGTGCGATCGGTATCGACCTGATGGAGGAAGACTAACACAATCATGAGTCAAGCAACAGACACAGACGTCAGCGAGGACGGCGTCATCGACAGCGTGAGCGGTCCCGTCGTGACCGCCGCGGACCTCGACGCTCGGATGAACGACGTGGTGTACGTCGGTTCGGAAGGGCTGATGGGAGAGGTCATCGAGATCGAAGGCAACGTAACGACCATCCAGGTGTACGAGGAGACGTCCGGGGTTTCCCCGGGCGAACCCGTCGAGAACACGGGAGAACCGCTCTCGGTCGACCTCGGCCCGGGGATGCTGGACTCTATCTACGACGGCGTCCAGCGCCCGCTCGCAGTCCTGGAAGACAAGATGGGTGCGTTCCTGGACCGCGGCGTCGACGCGCCCGGTATCGACCTGGAGCGGACCTGGGAGTTCGAACCCACCGTCGCGGAGGGCGACGAGGTACGCGCCGGCGACATCGTCGGCACCGTGCCGGAGACTGAGAGCATCGAGCACAAGGTCATGGTCCCGCCGGATTACGAGGGCGGCGAAGTCGTCGCTGCCGACTCCGGGAACTTCACCGTCGAGGAGACGGTCGTCGAACTCGATTCAGGCGAGGAGATCCAGATGCACCAGGAGTGGCCGGTCCGCGAGGCCCGCCCCTCCGTCGACAAGCAGTCGCCGACCAAGCCGCTGGTGACGGGCCAGCGCGTCCAGGACGGTCTATTCCCGCTCGCGAAAGGCGGGACGGCGGCGATTCCGGGTCCGTTCGGGTCCGGGAAGACCGTCACCCAGCAGCAACTTGCCAAGTGGTCCGACGCCGACATCGTCGTCTACATTGGCTGCGGCGAGCGCGGTAACGAGATGACCGAGGTCATCGACGACTTCCCGGAACTGGAAGACCCCAAGACCGGGAAGCCGCTGATGTCCCGAACCTGTCTAATCGCCAACACGTCGAACATGCCCGTCGCGGCCCGCGAGTCCTGTGTGTACACCGGGATCACCATCGCGGAGTTCTACCGCGACATGGGTTACGACGTCGCGCTGATGGCCGACTCCACCTCGCGGTGGGCCGAGGCCATGCGTGAGATCTCCTCGCGACTGGAGGAGATGCCCGGCGAAGAGGGCTACCCGGCGTATCTGGCCGCGCGGCTTTCGGAGTTCTACGAGCGCGCCGGCCTGTTCGAGAACCTGAACGGGACGGAGGGGTCCGTCTCCGTCGTCGGCGCGGTTTCCCCGCCCGGCGGCGACTTCTCGGAGCCGGTCACACAGAACACGCTCCGTATCGTGAAGACGTTCTGGGCGCTCGACGCCGACCTCGCGGAACGGCGTCACTTCCCGGCGATCAACTGGAACGACTCCTACTCGCTGTACAAGGAGCAACTCGACCCCTGGTTCCGGGAGAACGTCGCTCAGGACTGGCCCGAGGTGCGCCAGTGGGCGGTCGACGTGCTGGACGAAGAGTCCGAACTCGAAGAGATCGTCCAGCTCGTCGGCAAGGACGCCCTGCCGGAGGACCAGCAGCTCACCCTTGAGGTCGCTCGCTACATCCGCGAGTCGTTCCTCCAGCAGAACGCGCTGCACGACGTGGACACGTTCTGCTCCCCGGACAAGTCCTACCAGATCCTCCAGGCGATCAAGACGTTCAACGACGAGGCGTTCGAGGCGCTCGACGCCGGCGTACCCGTCGACGAGATCACGGCCATCGAGGCCGCTCCACGTCTGAACCGCATCGGAACGACCGAGGAGTACGAGTCGTTCATCGATGAGATAGAAGCAGACATGACCGACGAACTACGGGACCTCTACTAATGAAAGAATACAAGACAATCACCGAGATCAGCGGACCGCTGGTCTTCGCCGAGGTGGACGAACCCATCGGATACGACGAGATCGTCGAGATCGAAACGCCGAACGGCGACATCAAGCGCGGTCAGGTGCTCGAATCCAGCGAAGGCATCGTCTCCATTCAGGTGTTCGAGGGGACCGAGGGTATCGACCGCAAGTCCTCGGTTCGCTTCCTCGACGAGACGATGAAGATGCCCGTCACGGAGGACCTGCTGGGTCGCGTCCTCGACGGCTCCGGTAACCCCATCGACGGCGGTCCGGACATCGTTCCGGACGAGCGCCGCGACATCGTCGGCGCGGCGATCAACCCGTACGCTCGCGAGTATCCCGAGGAGTTCATTCAGACGGGCGTCTCCGGAATCGACGGCATGAACACGCTCGTCCGCGGCCAGAAGCTCCCGATCTTCTCCGGGTCTGGGCTGCCGCACAACGAGCTTGCACTCCAGATCGCCCGTCAGGCGACCGTGCCGGAAGAAGACGAGGAAGCCGAGGACGACGAGGAAGGAAGCGAGTTCGCGGTCATCTTCGGCGCGATGGGTATCACCGCCGAGGAGGCCAACGAGTTCATGGACGACTTCGAGCGCACCGGCGCGCTGGAGCGCTCCGTCGTCTTCATGAACCTCGCTGACGACCCCGCAGTCGAGCGGACGGTCACGCCGCGACTGGCCCTGACCACCGCCGAGTACCTCGCGTTCGACAAGGGGTATCACGTGCTGGTCATCCTGACCGACATGACCAACTACTGCGAGGCGCTGCGCGAGATCGGTGCGGCGCGCGAGGAGGTCCCGGGCCGACGTGGCTACCCCGGGTACATGTACACTGACCTTGCCCAGCTGTACGAACGGGCCGGCCGCATCAAGGGCCGCGAGGGCTCCGTCACGCAGATCCCGATCCTGACGATGCCCGGCGACGACGACACGCACCCGATCCCGGACCTGACCGGGTACATCACGGAGGGGCAGATCATGATGGATCGCGACCTGAACAGCCAGGGCGTCCAGCCGCCGATCAACGTCCTGCCGAGCCTGTCGCGCCTGATGGACGACGGTATCGGCGAGGGCCTCACCCGCGCCGACCACGGCGACGTCTCCGACCAGATGTACGCCGCGTACGCGGAGGGCGAGGACCTGCGCGACCTGGTGAACATCGTCGGCCGCGAGGCGCTGTCCGAGCGCGACAACAAGTACCTCGACTTCGCCGACCGCTTCGAGGAGGAGTTCATCCAACAGGGGTACGACACGAACCGCAGTATCGACGACACGCTGGAGATCGGTTGGGACCTGCTCTCGACGCTCCCGAAGACGGAACTCAACCGCATCGACGAGGAGCTCATCGAGGAGAACTACCGCGAAGCGGAAGACGCAGAAACCGCCCAAGTCGAGGCGGAGTAACGTTCCAGTCGGCCGTTTTTCGTTGTCGGGAACAGGGAGACCGGGCTGACACTATATTTCTGTCGCCGAAGTGCCGGTGCGTTATCGGCGAAACTGTAAACAGTTATCCGTGCGGGCGCGCAAACCAAACCCAAGATGGCCAAGGACGTCAAACCCACTCGCAAGGAGTTGATGCAGATCGAGGACCGCATCGAACTCTCCGAGCGGGGCCACGACACGCTGGAGCAAAAGCGCGACGGCCTCATCATGGAGTTCATGGATATCCTGGACCAGGCCCAGGACGTCCGGGAGAACGTCGAGGGGAACTACGAGACGGCCCAGAAGAAGATCGACATGGCTCGCGCCATGGAGGGCGACGTCTCGGTTCGCGGTGCCGCCGCGGCGCTGAAAGAACACCCCGAGATCACGACGGAATCGCACAACATCATGGGCGTCGTCGTCCCGCAGATCGAATCGAGCAAGGTCCAGAAGAGCCTCGACGAGCGCGGGTACGGCGTCGTCGGCACCAGCGCCCGGATCGACGAGGCCGCCGAGGCGTACGAGGAGCTCCTCGACTCGATCATCCTCGCGGCTGAGGTCGAGACCGCGATGAAGAAGATGTTAGACGAGATCGAGAAGACGAAGCGCCGCGTCAACGCTCTGGAGTTCAAGCTACTGCCCGAACTGTACACCAACCAGGAGTACATCGAACAGAAACTCGAAGAGCAGGAACGCGAAGAGATCTTCCGCATGAAGAAGATCAAGGCGAAAAAAGAGGAAGAGGAGGCGGAGGACCGCGCCACCGAGGAGGCCGAGGCCGAACAAGACCGTCTCACAGCCGACGACTAACCCGGCGTAGTTTTTACGCTTTCTCTCGTCTCTTTCCCATATGGACTGTCCCGACTGCGGAGCGCCGGCCGTCTCGTTCGCCGTCCCGCCGGACCTGCGCGAGTGTGTCCCCGAGAGCGCAACTGCCGCGGCGCTGTGTACGGGCTGTCTGCGACTTCACCCGGCCGAAGACCCCGACTCCGATCCCGACCTCGGCTCGGTAAGCGACGGGTTTCCCCAGGGAAACGCCGCAGTGCCGATGGCGCTACTCGTCGGACTGCTCTCGTCGCTCGCGCTCTACAGCGAGGAGATAGCGACGCTCGTCGGGCGCGTCGAAGCCGCCGGCACCGACCCGCTGCTCGTGCTCGACCGCCTGGCGGCAGCCCCGGATATCGATCCCGCCGTCGACATCGAGCGCCGCAGACGGCAACTGGAGCAGACCCTATGAGAACGCGGGCGAGAGGTCGACAGCGTCGCGGCGGTAGGTCTGATACACGTCCCACGCCCACGTCGCCGCCTCGGGCGTATCGTTACTGAGCACGCCGCAGAGAGTGCCGTCGTCGCCGTACGTGATCACGCGAACTCGCCAGCCTTCGGGCGTCTCTCCGAGGACCATGCCGAACGGGAGGTTGCCCGTCGAAAGCGGGGTGAACCCGTTCCGAACCATCGTCCGAACCTCCTCGCCCACCGACGGAAGCAACTGCACGGCGAGGGAGTCGCCGAAAACGATCTCCGCGTCGGCACCGCGGTCGGTGACGGCCTCCGCCAGACGGTCCATCGAGCCCCGTCGGGTGACAAGCGGCGCGAATCCGTATATCTGCGTGGCCTCGGCCAATAGCTCGTCGACCGCGGAAAGCGGCCGATACCGCGTTTCCTGCGTCGCTTCTGCGACGGCGGCGTCGCGAACGACGCGCCCGTCTATCGGCGCGCTCGCGGGCACGGGTTCGAGCACCTCGGCAGCGGCACGAAGGTCGGCGGTTACCGACAGTATCGCCTCGGTGAGCGACACCGCGAGGTGCCCGGCGGCGGACAACCGGAACCCTCGCGGTTCGCGCTCGACCAGCCCCTCGGACTGGAGTTCGCGGATCGCTCGGTCGACAGTCGACCGGGAGACGTCCAGCGTCTCGACGAGGGCGCGCTTCTCGCGAGGTCCGGCCCGCAGCGAGACGAGGAACTCGTGACGGGTACACAGGGTCTGTACGACCCCAGAAATATCGTCACGGTTCATATACCAGTACTGGTACTCACAGGGGGTTGTTATGTGTAGTGGCCGTCGGCGTCGTCGCGTGTTTCAGGCGGAGGGAGTTCAGTCGCCGCCGCTCGGTGGTTTCGGTACACCTTCTCGGCCCACGCGATGGCCGCAGCCGAATCGTTGATAACGACGCCGCGGAGCTCCGACTCCGGGCTGGATACGACGAGAAAGGCGTGTGAGGTCCCGGAGTCGCGGACGATACCGAGGCTGTACGGGAGCTCCGCAGTCGCGTACATCGCGAACTGATCGCTCTCCATCGCTTCCCGGATCGGATCCGCACGCGACGTACGGATCTGCTCGGCCACCGACACCTCGAACACGATTTCGGCGTCGAGGCCGTCGTCGACCACCGCTTTCGTGATACGGTCGAAGCTCTCCGGTCGGGCCACCGCCGTCGAGAGGCTCCGGAACGTCTCGGCGGCGGTGACGAGATCGGTGACACGTTCGATAGGTCTGTACGGAGTCGGCGGTTCCGAGACGTGGATGTCACTGCCACGGATCATAGCGTGGCTCACTGTCGCCGACGGCGGAAGTGCCGAAAGCAGCGGCTGAGCGCCAACCGCCTCGGTTAGCGTCGTCCGGAACTCGCGGTACAGTTCAGCGACCGTACGACCGGTCGCCGACGCGGTGAACCCACCCTCGGAACGCGTGACGAAACCCGCGCTTTCGAGTTCCCGAAGCGAGCGGTTTACCGTCGACCGGGAGATATCGAGTTCCTCGACGAGCGTCTCTTTTCCGGCGGTCGACCCGTCGAGGTATTGTAACACGTCGATACGCCGCGTAACGAGATCGACGACGCCCTCCATCGTGTCCATCTCGGTCATCTGATCTATCCGGTTGTTCTCGCTTTACGTATATATACTCCGGGCCTTGTCAGAACGTGTCACTCGACGTAGCAGTTGCACTCTCAGCGGAGGGAGCGATAACGGGAACTTCGATCCGGAGAGTACAGCGAAAGAGGACAGACCGATTAGACGCCGGTAGAGTACCTCAGCAGGCCGGCGACGCCACCGAAGGCGTCGTATAGCTGTTCGCCTTTCTCGAAGTCGGTCGAGATGAACTTCGTCTCGGTGCCGCGCTGTTCGGCGATGTCGATGAGGTGGTCGATCGCGTCCTCGCGTTCGCCATCCTCGGCGGGGACTTCCTCGCCGCACTCCGAGCAGGTGTGGTTGGGCGTGTCCTTGCGGCGGTCGATGACTGTCCGTTCCTCGTGACCGTTGGGGCACTCGTAGGTAACGACGTCCTCCCGAAGGTCTTCACTGATGAGGAGCGTCTCGACGGACCCCATGATGAGGTTCTGCCGGGTCTGATCGAAGCCGTAGGTGGCCTCGTCGCCGGCGTGGAGTTCCTTGAAGAAATCCTGCATCAGGTTCTTGTCCTTCATCACCTCGGCGTCGGCGAGCGCTTCCTCCGCGGCGTCGACCAGGTCGTAGAGCCCGGACTCGTCGGTGTAGGAGACGTCGAACTTCCCGAGTACCGAGTCCCCGAGTTCGTGGTGGAGATAGTCGCCGTCTAGGAACTCGTCTTTGGTCGGCGAGGGACCGCCGACGAGGATGCCGTCGAGTTCGTGGCGCTTTTCGACGAACAGGTCGTTCGCCATCCCGGCGACTTCCTGATAGAAGTTGTCGATGGCTTCGAGGCGGAGGCGGGCGAATCGCTGGGCGGACTGGCCACCTTTGCGCTGTTTGCCCGGCACGAGCGAGGAGGCGGACTTGACGGGTTCGACGCGCTTGCCCCGGAGCCACCCGACGTTCGCCTCGCGGCGGTCGAGGACGATGAGGCCGTAGAGGCCCTTGTCCGCGAGCATGTCCTCTAACGGTTCGGTCAGGAACTCCGAGTCGCAGTGGTAGCGGAAGGACTCGATCTCCATCGGCGGACTCTCCAGCACCTTCGTGATCATGTCGGTCTGGCCGCCGCCGGAGTCGACCGCCCCGGAGAAGATGACGATACCGTTTTCGGGCGGAAAGGTGTCGAAGTAGCGGAGACGCGACTTGATCGAAGAGAGGGCGTCCTGGACGTTCGTCCGGGTCTGCTTGGATTTGATGTTGCTTGCTTCGCTGTGTTCCTGCGTGACGTGCGCGACGACGGAGCTGATCTGCTTGTCGTCCGGGATGTAGATGGTGACGAGTTGCGTCCCCGACCCCTCGTACTCCTTCAGGTCCTCGATGACCTTCCGGAACTCGTATTTCTTCCGGTCGGACTGCTCGCTCTCCTGCTGGCTCATTGTCCATTTTACGGCCCGGAGTGGCTAAGTATCCTTTGTCTTCCCAGGGGCGATAGGTCGGACGGCCGGCGGGTCGGCCGCCGTGGACTGCTGCGAGCCCATGGGACCGCCCGCTCCGCAACCTCTCGGCCGGGTGGCGGACCGAGGGAGAGCGTTCCCAGGCCAAGGCCGAAAGCCGCCGCGGGCGAGTGACGTTTCCCGCTGAAATGATATAGGGTTTATATTTTCGCCGGGCTCGTTTCCGGAGGTTACGATTTATAAAGCTCCCGCTACACATTCGGGATATTGACTAATATGTCTCACAAGACGGTTTACGCTATCGCGAGCGGGAAGGGGGGTGTCGGGAAAACGACGACGACCGTGAACCTTGGTACGGCACTGGCCGGCGCCGGCCACACCGTCGCCGTGGTCGACGCGGACCTGGGGATGGCGAACCTCGCCGGATTCGTCAGTCTCTCTCCGGACTCGACGACACTGCACGAGGTACTCGCCGGCGAGGCGTCCGTCGAAGAAGCGACGTACGAACTCGCCGACAACATCGCTGCGGTCCCGAGCGGCGGCGACCTAGAGAGTTACGCGGGCGTCGACGCGACCGAACTCGGTGCTGTCGTCGACCGCCTCCGTGAGGAGTTCGACTACGTCCTGTTAGACGTCGGCGCGGGAGTGAGCCACGAGACAGTGCTTCCCCTGGGCCTCGCGGACGCCGTTTTCCTCGTTTCGACGCCCGACCCGGCCGCCGTTCGCGACGCGGAGAAGACGGTAGACCTGACCGACCGCGCCGACGGACACGTCGCCGGTCTCGTTTTGACCCGGGCGCGGGACGACCGGGGCATCGACTTCGAGGCCATCGCGTCGAAACTCGGTGTCCCCCTGCTCGGAACCATCCCGGAAGACGACGCGGTTCACGAGGCCATCTATTCCGGGACACCGGTCGTCGTCGACGCGCCCGAAAGCCCCGCAGGGGTCGCGTACCGCGGCCTCGCCGACCGGATCGACGGCACCGGAGACGCCGCGCCGGCAGACGGCGCTCTTGCGGACGACGGTGCCGACGCGACCGACCCCGTGGAGTCGGAAGCCGAAGCGGACGCCGCCTCTTCTACCGAGGGGACGACTCCGGACGAAGGCACCGACGAGAGCGGCGGTAACACGGGAAACGAGACGGCTGACGCCGACGGAACCGAACCGTCGGACGCCGATACGGGTACGGCTGAGACGGACGCGTCCGCGGACCGCGACGCGTCGGTATCGGCAGAGACGTCCGACAGTCCGCCGAAATCACCCGCGGACGACGCGGCCGACGACGTCGTTGCTGACGATACCTCGGCCGACAGCGAGACGGCCAGCGAGGATACCGTCGACGGCGACGCACCCGCCGAGGGGGAAACCCCCGACGGCTCGGAGGCCGAAGCGGAGACGGACGAAACCGCCGACGCGGGGGACGACGGTGTCACTATCCCCGACGCGGAGTCCGACACCGACACAGAGACCGCGGACGGGTCCGAGGGCGTTACCTTCGCGGAGGGGGACGAGGAGAGCCAGGAGAGCGACGACATCGACGAGGACGCGATCCCGTTCAGCGACCGCGAACCGCCGAAGCCGGACCCCGAGAACGGCGACGGAGACGCGAACGACGAGGACGACGAGGACGAGGACGGCGGGTTCTTCGGTCGTCTCCTCGGCTGAAACGGGAAGGTTGAACAGGGAGTTCCGACAACTTCGGGTATGGCAGATAGGGATAACTCCGTTCCGCTCGGTTGGATACTGTTGTTCGTCCTGTTAGTTATCGGTTCGGCGATCGCCGCTATCTCCTTCGTCGGCGGCAGCGTGTTCTGATCACATCGAGTCGGGCGCTTCGACTCCGAGAACGTCGAGGGCGTTCCCGACCGAATGTTTGGCCGCCGTCACTAACGCGAGACGAGCGTCCCGTAGCTCCGGGTCCACGTCGTCGGAAAGCACTGGGCACTCGCGGTAGAACGCGTTGAACCGCTCGGCGAGCGTCCGGGTGTAGGTGGCGACGACGTGGGGTTTCAGGTCGTCAGCGGCCTCCTCGATGACGGCGGGGAATCGCGCGACTGCCCGGAGCAGGTCGCGTTCGTACTCCGTGTCGAGGCGGTCAGCGTCGACGTCGGACAGGTCGTCGGCTTCGTCGTCCCGCGCCGCCTCGCTCAGGATCCCGCAACACCGTGCGTGGACGTACTGCACGTATGGCGCGGACTGCGCCTCGAAGTCCAGCGCGCGGTCCCACTCGAAGGTGATCGCCTTGCTCGGTTGTTTCGAGACGATGTCGTAGCGAACCGCACCGATGCCGACCTGTCGTGCGATCCGCTCGACGTCGTCCTCGTCCAGTTCGTCGTCGCGGATGCGGTCGTCGAGGCGCGTCTCGACTTCCTTACGCGCGCGGGCGACGGCTTCGTCGAGGAGGTCGTCCAGGTCGACGCCGGTTCCCTCGCGGGTGCTCATCTTCCCCTCGGGAAGGTTCACGTACGAGTACAGCACCTGCTCTAGCTGGTCTGTGTCGTTGCCAAGGAGGTCGAGCGTCGTCCGGAGCTGTTCGGCCTGGAGGTTGTGGTCCTCGCCGAGGACGGTCACCGCGCGGTCGTAGTTCTCGAACTTCCATTCGTGGTGGGCGAGGTCGCGGGTAGGGTAGAGGCTGGTGCCGTCCGAGCGGAGGAACACGAGGTTCTTGTCGATGCCGTGTGCCTCCAGGTCGAGTTGCCAGGCGTCCTCCTCGTAGACGGCTTCGTCCAGGTCCTGCAGACGGTCGACCACGTCGTCGGTCGAACCGTCGAACATGAACTTCGTCTCCTTGACGAACCGGTCGAACTCGGCTGGGAGGCGTCCGAGACACTCGCGCATCCCGCCGAGCACCTGGTCGACGACCTCGCTGACGCGCTCGTACGTCTCCTCGTCGCCCGCTTCGAGGCCCTGCATGATCGATTCGATCTCGGCCTCGGCCGCTTCGACCTCGTCGGTGTCGCCTTCCTCTAAGAACGCGTTGCCCTTGCGGTAGTAGCGTACGAGGTCGTACTCGATGCGGTCGCGCTCCGGGGCTTCCTCCAGGTCCGCCTCGTCGAACGTCTCGTACGCCCACGTGAACACGGCCATCTGTCGGCCCGCGTCGTTGACGTAGTAGTGCCGAGAGACGTCGTACCCGGCGTAGTCGATAACGTTGGCGACGGCGTCGCCGACGATCGGGTTTCGCGCGCGGCCGACGTGAACCGGACCGGTCGGGTTGGCGCTGGTGTGTTCGACGACGACGGAGGTGTCTTTCGGCTCCAGACGGCCGTAGCCGTCGTTCTGTGCCTCACCGAGCGTGTCCGCGAAGAAGCGGTCGCTCGGCAGGAAGTTGACGTACGCGCCCTGCGGGACGGCCTCGGCGACGTACCCGTAGTCGCTCGCGTCGATTTCGGCTGCGATGTCGGCGGCGACCTCGGGCGGTGGCGCACCGACCTCGCCGGCCAGCCGGTAGGCGACGCTCGACGCCAGCACGGCCTCGACGTCTTCCGGCGGCTCCTCGATACCGAGGTCGTCAGTCGGGAGGTCGAGCGCGGTCAGGGCGTCCTCGACCGCGGCTTCGACTTCCTCTCGAACGGCTATGAACATACGCCCCTGTTTTCGGCCGGCGAGTAAAGGGGTAACGGGTTGGTGTGGCGTCTCTGGGGTCGGCGAGCGTGCGCGAAGAGGAACGGACGAGTACTCCTGCCGGGCCCGGCCTGTGGTAACGCGACTCTCGGAAGGGTTATCCGTGGAGGGCCTCTCTCTTTAGAAGCAATGGCAAACGGAACGGTTGACTTCTTCAACGACACAGGCGGTTACGGCTTTATCGAAACTGAGGACGAGGACGAGGACGTGTTCTTCCACATGGAAGACGTCGGCGGCCCCGATCTCGAGGAAGGTACTGACGTAGAGTTCGATATAGAACAGGCAGACAAGGGACCGCGCGCGACGAACGTCGTTCGGCAGTAATTCGTCTCTTCAGCGCGTAGACTACTGTATTTTCTGAGCAGCAACGTACCGGAGAGCGACCGCGTTCGACCGCTCGGCGGCAGTGAACGAAACAGAATATAGACGGGGAGAGGTCTCACCTCGTCGCTGTCAGTCGATCCGTCGCCAGCCGAGACGACGGGCGGGACTGGATACACGGACGTGGTGCGGGCGACGATACCGACATCGACGACGAGGAATCCGAACGCGTCCCGTTCGGGTCGAAATCCGAGAGCACGTCAGCAGGAGGGCAAATACCTGTCTCCAGGGCCTCATAGGGACTGTCGTACTTTGTCGACCACGCGCGGGCGAATACCTGGGAACCGTGACAACAATCTCTCAGTCGTCGGCGACGGCGGGCGCGTCGGACCGGGCCGCTTCCGGATCGTCAGTAACGAAGCCGCGCCCGGTCAGGGCGGTGGCGAAAAGCACCAGCGGCGAGAGGTAGGCGAAGAAGTAGTACGGAGCGTACGAGAGCGTACTCACGCCGAAGACGCTGGCCATGAACACGCCGCCGGCGTGCCACGGGATGAGCGCGCCGGTGGGTGTCCCCGCGGACTCGATCGCCCGGGAGAGGTCGGCGCTGTCGAGGCCGTACTCGTCGTAGAGGTTCCGGAGCGTCATGCCAGGCACGACGATGCTCATGTACTGCTGGGCCGAGAACACGTTCACCGCGATGGCGGCGGCTCCCGTCCCGGCTACGAGACCGGTCGTGTCCCGGATAGCGCTGGCGAGATACTGAGCGAGCACCGCCAGCACGCCGGTCCGTTCGAGCAGTCCGCCGAGCGAGAGCGCGGCGACCACTACTGAGACGGTCCACGCCGACCCGGAGAGTCCGCCGCTCGCAAGCAACTCGTTTACGAGGCTCACGCCGGTCTCGGGTTCCGTCCCCGAGAGAAAGACCGCCCAGGCGTCGGTGAACGACCTGCCCTGTACGAGGGTCGTAACGGTGGTCCCGGCGAAGACGCCCGCGACGAGTGTCGGAAGCGCCGGGTAGCCGTACAGCGCCAGGCCGAACGTGACGACCAGGGGCAGAAACACCAGCACCGAGAGGTCGTAGGTGCCGGCCAGCGCGCCCTGTATCTCCGTGACGCGACCGGCGGGGATAGCGCCACCCGCGCGGAGGCCGAGGACGGCATAGAGCAGGATCGACAGGCCGAACGCAACGGCCGTGCCGTTCCGCATCCCGCGGATGTGGTCGTAGAGGTCGGTGTTAGTCACCGCCGCCGCGAGGTTCGTCGTGTCCGACAGCGGCGACTGCTTGTCGCCGGCGTACGCGCCGGTGAGGATCGCGCCGGCGGTCATCGGCTCCGGGATGCCGAGGCCGGAGCCGATCCCAATGAACGCGACGCCGAGCGTCCCCGCCGTGGTCCACGACGACCCGATGGAGAACGCGACCACGGCCGCAAGCACCGCAGTCACGGGGAGAAACACGTCCGGCGTCAGCACCGCGAGGCCGTAGTACATCAGCCCGGGAATGGTCCCCGCACTGACCCACGTGGCGATGAGCGCGTAGATGACGAACAGGATGAGGATCGCCTGGAGCCCCATTAGGAGGCTGTCGGCGATTCCCTCGTAGAGGTCGTCCCAGGTGAACCCGAGCCAGTACTTACCGACGGCCCCGGTCAGAACGATACTCCACAGCAACGGACCGTGGGGAGCGAGCTTCAGATAGCCAGAGCCCACGCCGAGGAACAGGACAACGCCGAGTACAGGCACGAGCGCCTGCCGGAGACTCGGACGGCGTTCCGGTGTGATGTCCTCGTACGTGAGCGGATCGTGGTTCAGCGAAGGCACGTGTGTCTCCTGCTAATAACTGGAGTGAATTAAAGAACAGGATTTTATTCCTATAGAGCATGATATCTGGTGTCGTGTCTCATTTTTCGAGCGGGGAGAACGTTCCGAGACGTCCCACGGGAGGAAAGGATGTTTCAGGTCCGACCGCATTCGTTTCTCCAATGAGCGATTCGGACGGGCCCAAACAGGTCGGGAATCCCGACTACCACAGCGAGAACCACACCGCGGCACAGACCTGCGGGTGGACGGCGAACGCCCTGCGCGGCGAGGGGAAATGCTACAAGTACGCGTTCTACGGCATCGAGTCCCACCGCTGTATCCAGATGACGCCGGTCGTCAAATGCAACGAACGCTGCGTGTTCTGCTGGCGGGACCACGCGGGGCACGCGTACGAACTCGGCGACGTCGAGTGGGACGACCCCGCCGCCGTCGCGGACGCGAGCGTCGAACTCCAGAAGAAACTGCTCTCCGGGTTCGGCGGCAACGACGAGGTGCCCCGCGAGGTGTTCGAGCAGGCGATGGAGCCACGTCACGTCGCTATCAGCCTGGACGGCGAACCATCGCTGTACCCGTACCTCCCGGAACTCATCGAGGAGTTCCACGACCGCGACATCACTACGTTCCTCGTGAGCAACGGGACGAAACCCGAGATGCTGGACCGATGTGACCCGACTCAGCTGTACGTCAGCGTCGACGCCGCGGAGCGACACACGTTCGACGACGTGGTCAAGCCCGTCGATGACGACGCCTGGGAGCGTCTCGTCGACACGATGGACGTACTCGCCGAGAAAGAGGACACCCGAACCGTCCTCCGGACGACGCTCGTCAACGGTCAGAACATGAAGGACCCGGACTGGTACGCCGGGTTCTATCGGCGCGCTGACCCCGACTTCGTCGAACTGAAAGCGTACATGCACGTCGGCCACTCACAGGGCCGTCTCGACCGCGATTCGATGCCGGACCACGAGGACGTGATGGCGTTCGCCGAGGACGTCGCGGCCCACATGCCGGACCACGACGAGATCCGCGGCGTCCCGCAGTCGCGCGTCGCGCTGTTGGCTCGCGACGAGGACACCTGGGTCCCCAAACTCCAGAAGGGGAGCGATTTCTGGGAGCGCGACCCCGTCGTCGGCGACTGAGAGGAACTGCTGTACGTCAGTTCGGTATTTCGGCGGCCAGGTCGGCAAACACCGGAAAACAGTGACAGCAGTCTATGACGCGTACCGTTTTACCGCCTGGCGTGGTACGGCGACCGGAGTTCAATGAGCGAGAAAACCACGAGCGACGAGGTCGACGAACGGCAACTCGAATTAGCGAAAGCGGAGGGCGAGGCGTACACCCGGGCACTGGATTACATGATAGACGAGGTCGCAGAAATCGGCGGTCTGCGGACCGTTGACGACTACGTCGTCGGATTCGCCCAGGAGGAGGCCGAGGGAATGTACGTCCCCGGTGACGACGGCGACCTGGAGTGGACGGAACCGGAGGAAGAGAACTGTCACCTCGAGGTCGCCGTCACGGACGCCGCAGACGGCCGGTTCGTCCCGGAACTGACCGTCCGGGCGACGCTCGACCCGGAAGACGGCGGGACGGTCGGACCGTTCGAAGTCCCGTTCGTCTGGCATCCCGGCCTCCATCACTACGGGAAAAACGTCGAGGTACCCGGCGACGGCGAGTACGACATCACCGTCGAGGTCGACCCGCCGGCGTACATGCGCCATGACCAAGAAAACGGCGATAGATACGCCGAACCGGTCGAAGTGACGTTCGAGAACGTCGAAATCGAAACCGGTCAGGAGTAAACCGCTGCTAGCGGGGTCACCGGACTGGATCGGTGCGTTTAGGGAGTTCCCCCGCTGGTGACTAGACGACTTCGACTCAGTTTCGGCAGAGACTATTCGGTTCCCGTCGCGAACTGGTCAACTCCGGTCCCGTTGTACGCTGTTCCAAATTTGGGATGCGTTCCACTTCCGATATGCTTATCACCGACGGCTAAGTATGTTCTCGTATGTCAGATGCAGCGTCGGCGGCGGTCGGACACGACGAACTCGCAGTTCTGAAGCTTCTCGCACTGGACGGCGGACTCGCCGGCGAGGTCAAGACGTCCTGTTCGGGGCTCGCGGACCGCCTCGACGCGTCGAACCAGACCGCGTCCCGGCGTCTCCAGCGACTCGAAGACGAGAACTACGTCGAACGCGACACGGTTTCTGACGGGCAGTGGGTCGCTATCACCGACGCCGGACAGCGCGCGCTCCGCGGCGAGTACGAGGAGTACCGACGCATCTTCGAGGCCGATGCGGGGGTCGAACTCGCCGGAACAGTCACGGGCGGGATGGGCGAAGGCCGCCACTACATCTCGCTGCCGGGGTACATGGAGCAGTTCGTCGACCGCCTCGGCTATGAACCGTTCGCCGGGACGCTCAACGTGGACCTGACCGAGGCGAGCGTGCGGCGTCGGTCCGCGATGGCGTCGCTCGACCCCATTCCGATCGAAGGGTGGGAAGACGAGGAACGCACGTACGGGCCGGCGATCTGTTACCCCGCCGCCATCGAGACCACCGACGGAACGCGGTACGAGGAGTGTCACATCATCACCCCGGAGCGAACCCATCACGACGAGGACCAGATCGAACTGATCGCGCCGATCAAGTTGCGCGACGAACTCGGACTGGACGACGACGACCACCTGACGATCAGCGTGACCGAACCATGAGTCGCCGCCAGAGTGCAGTCGACAACGCCGTGGAAGCGTTTCGAACCGGCGACCCCGTTCTGATCCACGACGCCGCCGACCGCGAGGGGGAGACGGATATCGTTTACCCGGCCGACGCCGTCACGTCCGAGGCGGTGGCTCGCATGCGAAACGACGCCGGTGGTCTCGTCTGCGTCGCGCTGTCCGACGACATCGCGCGAGCGTTCGACCTCCCCTTTTTCGCGTCCGCAGTCGATCATCCCGTCGCGGCCGACCACGAACTCGGCTACGACGATCGGTCGTCGTTCTCGCTGACCGTGAACCACCGCGACACCTACACGGGCATCACGGACAACGACCGCGCGCTGACTATCACCGAACTCGCGGCGGCGGCCGCCGACCCCGAACGCGTCGATTTCGCCGAGACGTTCCGCTCGCCCGGCCACGTTCACCTGCTGCGGGCCGCCCCCGACCTCCTGGCCGACCGCCGCGGCCACACCGAATACGCGGTCGCGCTGGCGCTCGCCGCTGACCGCACGCCGGCGGCAGTCGTCTGCGAAATGTTAGACGACGAAACCGGCGACGCGCTCAGCCCCGAGGACGCCCGCGGCTACGGCCGACGGACCGAAACGCCGTTCGTCGAGGGGGAGCGACTGGCCGAGCAACTGCACAGGTCTTCCGTCTGATTCGCCGTTTATCGTTCTCTCTCGACGGTACGCACTCGTCGTCGTTCTCGCACTTCTGGTGTCCTCAGACGCGGATATTGATCCCCGTTCGGTTGGGACACTCCTTGACGGTTTCATAGGGACTGTTGTAACTGTGTGCCGGTATTCGCCGACACGGGGTCGGCGAACTACCGAACTGACGTACAACAGTCCCTATCAGAGTTCCCGCGACGCTGCGCACGATACTCACTTTGTACCCCGAGATGCCCTGCTCACCCCGCTTTTCAGACCGCTCTCTATCCCCTATCCGAGCGGAGAGCACTGTACACGTAACCTACAGCGGACTCGGAACCGCGGACCGTCAACACTCTTTAGGGATGGCTTCCTTGACTCCGGTATGTACTCGGCACACAGGGACGTAAGCGCCACCCGTGGACAGCAATTTCGAACTGGAAACACGGCACCGAAGAGAGGTGACCGTCGATGAGCGACGCGTTCGGCGACGTCGACACGATCTGGATGGACGGCGAGTTCGTCGACTGGGACGACGCCCAGATTCACGTCCTGACGCACGGGCTTCACTACGGTACGGGCATCTTCGAAGGCGTCCGGTGTTACGATACGGAGAACGGCCCCGCCATCTTCCGCTGGGAGGAACATCTGGACCGCTTCTACGAGTCCGCGAAACCGTACGACATGGAGATCGGTTTCTCTCGCGAGGAGTTGACCGAGGCGACCGAAACGCTGATCCGGGAGCAGAACCTCGAATCCTGTTATATCCGGCCTATCGCGTTCTACGGGTACGACAGCCTCGGCGTTAGCCCGGGCGACTGTCCGACCGAGGTCGCCATCGCGTGCTGGCCGTGGGGGACGTATCTCGGCGAGGACGCCCTGGAAAACGGCGTCGAGGTGATGGTCTCTTCGTGGCGGAAACACGCCTCCAGCCAGATCCCGACCAACGCCAAGACCACCGGACTGTACGTAAACAGCATGCTGGCCGGCGAGGAGGCCCGCCGCAACGGCTTCGTCGAAGCTATCGTTCTGAACAAGGAGGGCGATGTCGCCGAAGGCCCGGGCGAGAACCTGTTTTTGGTTCGCGACGACGAACTGTACACGCCCGGACTCTCGGAGAGCATCCTCGACGGCATCACGCGCCAGACTGTCATCGACATCGCGGAGGATCTGGGCTACACCGTCCACGACGACGCGACGATCTCGCGTGGCGAACTCAACACCGCCGACGAACTATTCTTCACCGGGACCGCGGCGGAGGTCACGCCGATCCGGAAGGTCGACAACGTCGAGATCGGATCCGGAACCCGCGGCCCCGTCACCGAAGAGATACAACAGGAGTTCTTCGACATCGTCGAGCGCCGCACCGACAAGTACGACGAGTGGTTCGACTACGTCTAACGGCTGTTGCATCGCCGGGTGCCTGCTAACGCCGACCTTCTTTCGCCTCGGGTGTGCCTTCGGTGCGCCCGAGGCGGGACAGGTCGTTTCTAGTCGTCGTCGTCCACCGACCGCTCGATGACGTCTATCGGGATGCCGCGGCTGTTGTTCTGGTCGGAATCCCCGAACCCGGCGCTCAGGATCCGTGTGAGCGCTTCCTCGACGCGCTCGTCGGTCTCCGTGAGGTTCTCCGGCTCTATCTCGATGACGTATCCGGTCGTGATGTTCGGTGACGTGGGCAGGAAGATGATCTCGCGACCGTCGTCGGTCACGCGGCCGGTTTTGAACGCCGTCATCCGGATTCCCGGCACCGGTTCGAGTTTCACCGGCGTCTGGAGCGCCTCGGTACCGCCGAGTGCAGTCTCGGCGGCCATCTTCGACGCGTTGTACACCACCCGGAGGCCGGGGACGCGGTTCGCCATGTCGTCGACCGCCGCTTCGAAGAAGCCGCCGATGGCCGTCCGCATCAGATAGCCGATAGCGAACACGAGGACGACGAACACGAGGAGGGTGACGAACACCCGGATCAGTTCGGCGTATGCGGTACTGATGCCGTAGTCCGCCAGCATCTGCTCTTTGATGATCGCTTCGGGCGTGACGGAGGCCACGAGACCGTAGACCCACCGTATGACGTACGCCGAGATGAGAACGGGGACGAGGACGATGAGTCCACTTGCGAAGTCCCGCTTCCAGGAGGTCATATCTCTCGGATTCTCACGGGGGACTATCAGGCCTTTCGTTTCCTGCTAGCCGTGCCGTCGCGTAACGAAGCGGTGCCGTAGCACGGTTATCGTGCTAAATAGTAACAATAGTTAGATTTCACCCGCTGACGACCGCTCGAAGCGCGAACAGGAGGTTCTCCTTGCGTTCCATCACCCGACGGTAGAAGTAGGACATCCACTTGTCGCCGTACGGAACGTACTGCCAGACCTCGTACTCCTCGGCGAGGTCGTCCTGAGCGTCCTCGCGGACGCCCATCAGCATCTGTACTTCGAACTCCGTGCCGTGTTCCGCGTGCAGGTCGCGCGCGTAGTCGATCATTTCCGGGTCGTGGCTCCCGACGGCGATACCGCCGTCGTAGTGTTCGAACGCGTACTCCAACAGGTCTCGGTACGCTTCGTTCACCCGGGATTTCTCAGTGTAGGCGACCGTTTCCGGTTCGTCGTACGCACCTTTGACGAGACGGACCTTCCCGGGAACGTCCGCAAGACGTTTGACGTCGTCCAGCGTTCGTTTGAGATTCGCCTGGAGGCACACTCCGACGCCTCCGCCGTACTCGCGCGCGAAGTCCTCGAAGGCGTCGAGCGTCGTGTCCGTCGTCGTGTGGTCTTCCATGTCGACCCAGACGAACACCCCTCGGTCGTCTGCGCGTTCGACGATAGCTTCGAGGTTCTCCCTGAACGTCGTTTCGCCGATGTCCAGACCGATCTGCGACGGCTTGACCGAGATACAGATATCGCCGTCGATGCGGGCGATGTCGTCTATCAGATCGAGATACGCGTCCCGGTCGCTTGCCGCCGCTTCCGGTTCGTCGTAATGTTCGCCGAGCAGGTTCAGGATGGCTCCGACATCTCTGTCGTTCAGGCGACGGGAGTGGTCGAGAGCCGCCGCGGGCGTCTCGCCCGCAACAAACTTGCTCGCTATCGGCGGGATCATGGTCGAGGGTAGGTCACCGACCCTTTTAATTTATTACAAATGCTCCATCCGACCCAACGTCAATCGCAGACGGTGACGCCGAGACCGGTGGCTGTGTCGTTTCTCATCCTGTCAGCCGACGAGCCTCCACATCGAATCCGCTGTCGGTTCCCTTCTACGGAAACCACGGTGCATTAAGACCCGCGGAATCCTGTCGGCGCGTATGGACATATTCGAGAGTGTTGTCGTGGCGTTCTGGGTCATGCTCCCTGCGTACGTCCCGAACAACGTCGCGGTGCTCGCCGGCGGCGGGAAACCGATAGACGGCGGGCGTACGTGGGACGGTCGCCGGATCCTCGGCGACGGGAAAACCTGGCGCGGTACCCTCTTCGGGACGCTTGTCGGTGCCGTCCTGGCGCTCGTCCTCTCGGCATCCGCCGGCGAAGTCGGAGCGACGCTTGACGTTTCCCTCCCCACGTTCCCGCCGGCAGCGGTCGTCGCGTTGCCGCTCGGGGCCATGCTCGGCGACATCGGTGCCTCGTTCCTCAAGCGCCGCACCGGCCGCCAGCGCGGGGCCGCGTTCCCCGGTCTCGACCAGCTTGATTTCGCCGTCGGAGCGCTCCTGTTGACGTTTCTCGGCGCGTTCGACTGGGCGATGGACACCTTCACGCTTCCCGTGTTGGCCGTCGTTCTGGTTCTCACGCCGATACTGCACGTGACGACGAACGTCGCCGCATACTGGTTGGGGCTGAAAAACGAGCCGTGGTAAACGACTTTCTGCCAAAAAATGCCGCCCGTTCGGCCGTTCCGAGGGGACTTCGTCGCCTCGCGTCGCTCGCGAACGATAGCACGGCCATTTGTCCGCTGATCGTTCTCGCTCCGTTCCACGGCGCTTAAGCCCCGTCGCCGCGCTTGCTCGCGTATGGCCAACGCGGAACTCATCGAGGCGCTGCGGGACGCAGACGCCGTGAAGTTCGGCGAGTTCGAACTCTCTCACGGCGGGACGAGCGACTACTACGTCGACAAGTACCTCTTCGAGACGGACCCACGCTGTCTCGAACTGATCGCGGAGGCGTTCGCCGAGCGGGTCGACGCCGCGAAGCTAGGCGGCGTGGCGCTTGGCGGCGTCCCGCTGGTCGCCGTGACGGCGGTCAAATCCGGCACCCCCTACGTCATCGCGCGGAAGCAACAGAAGGAGTACGGCACGGCCAACCTCGTCGAGGGCGACCTGACGGAGGGCGAGGAAGTCGTCGTGATAGAGGACATCGCCACGACGGGGCAAAGCGCCGTCGACGCGGTCGAGGCGCTCCGCGACGCGGGCGCGACGGTGAACCGCGCCCTGGTCGTCGTCGACCGTCAGGAGGGCGGCCGGGAGAACCTCGCCGACGCCGGCGTCGAACTGGAGTCGCTCGTCACCGCCGAGGAACTGCTGGCAGAACAGGATTAATCGACCCGCAACAGGACGGCCACCACCACGGCAACCGCGGCGACGGCGACGCCGAGTACGGTCAGCACGCGGGCCCCGGTAGGGCCGAACTCCAGACCGAAGACGGCCAGTCCGACGAGTCCGACGACGACGGCGGCGGCGCCGACGACCTGGAGCGTCTGTTCTTCCGTGTGTCGACCCGACATACGCTCCGCATGCACTGTAGCGGGAAAAGATCACGACTCGGTTCCGCCGATAAGGCGATCTTTCGACCGAGTTCACTCACGGAAATAGGGTGTAAGTTCGCTGTACTTCCGCTATGGTGCATGTCGGCGGCGCGGCTGGCTGATAGTGGTCACCGGAACTGTGCGTACACGGTCCACGCCACGGCTATCGCGGCGAACGCGGCCCCGATGACTGTCGGCGTGAGGGAACTCGTCTCTCCCCAGCGCCAGCCGAAGACGGTGAATCCGACGACGCCGATGAGAGCTGCGATCACGCCGACCGTCTGCAGCGGTCTGCTGTTCGAGGGACTCCCTGGCATAGATGTAGTTTCGCCCGGCATCTGTAAAAATCATCGGGCGAACCACTGAACGAGAAAACCCCCGCTACTCTTCTTGTTCCTCCTCTCCCTCCTCGACGTGGATAGTTCCGGTCATTCCCGTTGACTGGTGCGGCTTGCAGTAGTAGTCGTACTGCCCGGCGACGGTGAAGGTGTGTTCGTACGTGTGCCCGCTGCTCTCTATCTGTTCGTGTCCGTCCCAGTCGGCGTCGTCGGGCTGAGAGTCGACGATGATGTTGTGGTTGGGGGAGGTCCACTCCCACGTCACCGTCGTCCCCGTCTGAACCGTCATCTCGTCAGGATTGAACTCGTTGGTCCCAGTGAGTTCAACGACGTTTCCGTCTGGCTCGCTGCTGTCTCCCGTTCCCAGTAGACCGGTACATCCTGAGAAACCGGTGACGCCGACCACCGCCGCCGAAAGGAACGCTCTTCGTCTGGGCATCGCTACGGTCGTTTCCGCTGCGGAAACTAACCGCTTTTCACTCGGGTGCATCGCAACGCTTTTTCACTCCCCCCGCTAAGGTGGAACTACGATGGCAGGTGTCTACTTTACAGGTCGGGCCTTCGCCCGCTTCTAACCCCGTACTACGACACCTGTCGATTCTCTCGCTGGCCGAACCCGCCCAGCAAGAGGTGTAACTATGTCACAGGACGCAAACTCAGAACACGACGACATCGCGGTAGTACTACCAGACGGTTCAGAACTCCACGTAGAACGAGGATCGACCGTCGAGGACGTCGCGTACGAGATCGGTCCCGGACTCGGTAGCGACACCGTCGCGGGTCGGATCGACGGCGAACTCGTCGCCAAGGAACAACCCGTCACGGAGGACGGTGCCAGGATCGAGATCGTCACCGACGGGGCCGACGACTATCTCGAAGTGATGCGCCACTCCGCGGCGCACTGTCTCGCACAGGCGGTCGAACGGTTGTACGACGACGTCCAGTTGGCTATCGGCCCGCCGACGGACGAGGGATTCTACTACGACTTCGACGACTTGGATATCGACGAGAGCGACCTCGGCGAGATCGAGGCCGAGATGGAGGCTATCATCGAGGCGGATTACGACATCGAACGCGAGGAAGTCTCCGTCGACGAGGCCCGCGAGCGCCTGGCCGACCAGGAGTACAAACTCGAACTGCTGGAGGAGTTCGCCGAGAACGGCGAGACCGTCACGTTCTACAGCCAGGACGAGTGGGAGGACCTCTGTGCCGGCCCGCACGTCGAGTCCACCGGCGAGATCGGCGCGGTAAAACTCGAAGAGATCGCGGCCGCCTACTGGCGCGGCGACGAGGCGAACCCGATGCAGACCCGCGTCTACGGGACGGCCTTCGAGGACGAGAGCGACCTGGAGGAGTATCTCGAACGCAAGCGCGAGGCCGAGAAGCGCGACCACCGGAAGATCGGCAACGAGATGAACTTGTTCTCGATTCAGGACGTCACCGGCCCGGGCCTGCCGCTGTACCACCCACCGGGCAAGACCATACTTCGGGAACTGGAGTCGTTCGTCGAGGACCTCAACCTCGACGCAGGCTACGAGTACGTCGAGACGCCGCACGTGTTCAAAACCGATCTCTGGCAGGAGAGCGGCCACTACGAGAACTACCAGGACGACATGTTCATCTTCGACGTCGGCGACGACGAGTACGGCCTCAAGCCGATGAACTGCCCGGGCCACGCGACCATCTTCGACGATAGCTCGTGGTCGTACCGCGACTTGCCGATCCGATACGCCGAGAACGGGAAGGTGTACAGGAAAGAGCAGCGCGGCGAACTCTCCGGGCTCTCGCGCGTCTGGGCGTTCACCATTGACGACGGCCACCTGTTCGTCCGGCCCGAGGGGATCAAATCCGAGGTCGAACAGATCATGGACATGATCGACGAGGTGTTGTCGACGTTCAACCTGGACTACGACGTGGCGCTCGCGACTCGACCCGAGAAAAGCGTCGGTAGCGACGAGATCTGGGAGAAAGCGGAGTCTCAACTCGAATCCGTTCTCGACGCTCGCGACGAGGAGTACGACATCGAACCGGGCGACGGCGCGTTCTACGGCCCGAAGATCGACTTCGCCTTCGAGGACGCCATCGGTCGTCGGTGGGACGGCCCGACGGTCCAGCTAGACTTCAACATGCCCGAGCGGTTCGACCTGTCCTACGTCGGCAAGGACAACGAGGAACATCAGCCGGTCATGATCCACCGCGCGCTGTACGGCAGTTACGAGCGCTTCTTCATGGTGCTCATCGAGCACTTCGAGGGGAACTTCCCGCCGTGGCTCGCCCCCGAACAGGTCCGGATCCTGCCTATCAGCGACGAGAACAAGGGCTACGCGTACCGGGTCCGAAACGAGTTCGACGAGTTCCGCGCCGAGGTGGACGACCGCGACTCCACGCTCGAACGCAAGATCCGCGCGGCCCATGACGACCGCGTCCCCTACCAGATCATCGTCGGCGACAACGAGGAGGAGGACGGCGATATATCGGTGCGGGACCGTTCGGAGAGCCAGGAACACGGCGTCGAGATAGACGAGTTCCGCGACCACCTTCGAACCGAGGTCGACCAGCGGCGGAGTGCGCCGACCTTTCTGAAGTAGAACTGCCCCGACCTGATCTCTCCCGGCCCCCGGAACCGCTTCAACGACTCTCCGCACTTTCACGTCTCCATCCCCCTAGCTCTGAGGGATTCGTTTCGTATGGCTCCACTACGGACGAGGCCTATCTATCCACGACTGTGTCGACTCAGCGTCTGTCACTCATCGACGTATTCATACTTGCGGAATAATGCATACATGCTATGAACCGCGCCGAGAAAGCCGCACTCCAGCTACGGTCCGTCCGAGTGTTGCGGATGTTGAAGGAGACGCGTACGTACGACGAACTCGCCGAGTTGACGGACCTCCCCGCGGGCGATCTCAACCGGTACGTCAACGGGCACGTTCTCCCGAGCACGGACCGCGCCCGTCAGGTCGTCGACGGCGTCGGTCGAGAGGCGCTCGGGCGGGAACTCGAAGAGCGCGTTCAGGTCGACGACGAGGGGTACGTCGACAACTCCAACGTCGTCTTCGACCAGTCGTTTCTCGACCTCATCGCGCCCGTCGCCGCCGGCGCGTTCGACTTCGAGCGACCGGACGTCGTGTTGACCGCGGCGACCGACGGCATCACGCTCGCGGCGGCGATGGCGAGTTACTTCGGCGCTCGCTCTGCCTACGCGAAGAAGTCCAAGGAGACCGCCGTCGAGGAGTTCATCGAGTCCCGCCAGCGCCTCCAGTCGGGCATCGAACTCACGTATTACCTGCCGTCGTCGGCGATAGGGAGCGGCGAAACCGTGCTGGTCGTCGACGACCTCATCCGCTCGGGCGAGACGCAGGAACTCCTGCTCGACATCGCACAGCACGCCGACGCCACGGTGGCGGGCGTGTTCGCGCTCATCGCGGTCGGCGATGAAGGAGTCGCCCGCGCCAGAGAGCGGACCGACGCCCCGGTCGGATCGCTGACGCAGTTCTGACTTTCCCGGGATGACGGCTATCCGGCGCGTCAGGGCTGTCGCCGCCCCAGTGCCTCCCGCGTCTCCCGGATCGTTTCCGTGATACCGCCCTCGTTTTCGACCTGTTCGGCGAGCGACTCCGTCGCGTTGAGAAGCCACTCCGCGCGCTCGGCCGTCCGGCGAATGTCGCCCGGACCGACGCCGTACCGCTCCGCCAGTGCCGCGGCGTCCTCGCCGTGGATCCAGTCGTCCAACAGGCGAGCGGTTTTCAGCGACTCCAGCCACGCCTGGAAGTCGCCGTCGAAATCGCTGACGGACTTCGCGAGAACGGCCTCGTTGTTCATCGCGAACTGCGTGAGACGGCCTGCCTCGCTGTTGCGGACGTATGACCCGCGCATGTCCGGCGTGTCACAGACCAGTTCGAGAACGGTCAGCGATTCGACGCGGTCGAGTTCGGTGGCACGGTC
Organism: Halostella pelagica; assembly: GCA_005954745.1. Lineage (GTDB taxonomy): Archaea > Halobacteriota > Halobacteria > Halobacteriales > Natronoarchaeaceae > Halostella > Halostella pelagica. The sequence continues at coordinate 2,723,768 of CP040678.1, read as the reverse complement.
GAGCGCCGCCAACACGTCTGCGCCCGTCAGCGGGTCGACGTACACCTGCGAGACGAGTTCGCCCAGTTCCGTCGCGGAGAGGTCGCCACCGTCGGCGATCATCCCGGCCTCTTCGAGGTAGGCGATGGCATCGTCCGTGATGCCGGTGAGGTCGGCATCCGGGTCCTGATGGGCGTAGAACGTCGACCCGAACACGTCCAGTAGGTCCTCGCGGGAGTCAGCGAACCCGCTTGCGACGGTGGCGAGGACGTGCGTGCGGAGGGCGTCGTCGTTTGCGAGTTTCGACGTGACGGCTTCGGGGTCAGCGCCGATGTACCGCTCGCGGAGGTCGGCGGTGTCGTCTCCGTCTCCGACGAGTACCGCTTCGCCGTACGGGTCCAGTCCGGGCCGCCCGGCGCGGCCGAACATCTGGTGGACCTCCAGCACGGGAAGCGATTCGACGCCGTCGTCCGTGTAGCGGTGGTGGTCGCGGACGACCACCCGCCGCGCGGGGACGTTCACCCCGGCGGCGAGCGTCGGCGTCGCACAGATGACGGAGAGCGCACGGTCGCGAAACGCCGCCTCGACGTTCGACCTGTGTTCCGATCGCAGGCCGGCGTGGTGGAACGCGACGCCCGTTTCGGCGTACTCGGCGAGTGCAGTCCCGGTGCCGGTGGTCGCCGTCGACCGTATCTCCTCGGCGACGGCGGCAGGGTCGCCCCGAACGCCGCCGTTGGCCGCCGTTTCTCCCTCACTCGTGGCGTCGCTGACGACGCCCTCGTCAGCTAGATCACGTGCGAGGTCGTGGGCCGCCCCGCGGGAGTTGACGAACACCAGGCACTGGCCGCCCTCGGCGACGGCGTCGCGGACGAGCGCCTCCGTCGGGGCGTCACCGTCCGCGGGCACGGCGCGGGTGTCGCCGCCCTCGAACGTGATCGCGCCGTCGGCGTACACGCCGGTCCGGAGGTCGACCGGCCGCCACTCCGCGGTAACGAGTTCGGCGTCGAGCCAGTCGGCCACCTCGTCGGCGTTGTCGACGGTGGCGCTCAGGCCGACTATCTGCAGGTCCGGCGTGAGACGCTGCAGGTTCGCGATGGTGACCTCCAGCGTCGGCCCGCGACTCCGCGAGTCGAGCAGGTGGATCTCGTCGACGACGGCGCACCCGATGTCTTCGACCCACCCCGCGCCGTTGCGGATGGCGGAGTCGACTTTCTCGCTCGTCGCGACGACGATGTCGTGGTCGCCGAGTTCCTCGTCGCTGGCGTCGAAATCGCCCGTCGCGATACCGACGCTCACGCCCGGTAACTCCTGAAACGTCTCGTACTTCTCGGTCGCGAGCGCCCGTAGCGGCACGATAAACAGTGAGGGACCCTCGCTGGTCAGCATCGCGAGTTCCGCGACGAACGTCTTGCCGCTGGCTGTCGGAATCGCGGCGACGACGGACTCGTCGGTAGCTATGCCGTCGGAATCTCCCTCCGACGAGCTATCACTCGCTCCGCTCGCGAGGACGCCGGCCTCGACGGCGGCGACCTGTGGCGGATACAGCGACTCGATCCCTTCCTCCCGGAAGTGGTCGACGAACTCCGGGGGCAGGGGGAGGTCCCCCACGTGCATTCGTCTACGGATCCGCCGCCGTCGTATTTAAACTTGCGCGCGGTCTGACGAAGGCGCGGTGTCACGTCTCTGCGGCGTAACGGGCCGGATCACGGTAATCATTAAGTAGGATTGACTTGTTTATAGATAGTGAGATATGGCGATCAGTGACACACTAGCAGACTACTTCGACTTCGAGGGGCACGGGACGGATCTGGGGACCGAAATACTGGCGGGGGTCACGACGTTTCTCACGATGTCGTACATCATCGTCGTCAATCCCGTGATCATGGCCCAGACCACGAACGAGGCGGGAGAGATAACGTCGCCGGGCATCGCCATCGACGGATACAGCGATGTCGAGGTGATCCAGATGCTTGCCGTCGTGACGATACTCGCCTCCGCGGCGGCGATTTTGGTCATGGCGTTCTACGCGAACCGCCCGTTCGGTCAGGCTCCGGGTCTGGGGCTCAACGCGTTTTTCGCGTTTACGGTCGTCGGCGCGATGGGCATTCCCTGGCAGACGGCGCTCGCCGCCGTCGTCACCGAAGGTGTGCTGTTCATCGTCCTGACGGCGATCGGTGCCCGGGAGTACGTCATCAAACTCTTCCCGGAACCCGTGAAGTTCGCGGTCGGGACCGGTATTGGCCTCTTCCTGGCGTTGATCGGGCTGGAAGCGATGCAGGTGGTCGTCGGAGCAGACCAGGCCGGAACCATCCTCGCGCTCGGCGACCTCGCGTCCGACCCCGTCGCCGTGCTGTCCGTCGTCGGCCTGTTCTTGACGCTGGCGCTGTACGCCAACGGCATTCGTGGGTCGATCATCCTCGGCATCCTCCTGACGGCGGTCGCGGGATGGGGGCTGACGCTCGGCGGTGTCGTCGGCGAGGGCGTTCTCGCGCCGGCGCAACTCCCTGACGCCCAGTACGACATCACGCCTCTGGCGGGGGCGTTCATCGAAGGCTTCCAGAACGTGGAGGCGTTCAGCTTCGCGCTCGTCGTGTTCACGTTCTTCTTCGTCGACTTCTTCGATACGGCGGGGACGCTGGTCGGCGTCGGTCAGGCGGGCGACTTCCTCGACGAGCGCGGGAACCTCCCCGACATCGACAAGCCGCTGATGGCCGACGCTGTCGGCACCACCGTCGGCGGTATGCTCGGCACGTCCACAGTGACGACGTACATCGAATCCGCGACCGGCGTCGAGGAGGGCGGCCGGACCGGCATGACCGCGCTGGTCATCGGCGTCCTCTTCCTGCTTTCACTGGCCGTCGTGCCGCTGGCCGCGGCCATTCCACAGTACGCCTCGCACATCGCACTGGTCGTCGTCGCCATCATCATGCTCGGTAACGTCACCGACATCCAGTGGGAGGATGTCACGCACGCGGTACCCGCCGGAATGACTATCATCATCATGCCGCTGACGTTCTCCATCGCCTACGGTATCGCCGCCGGGATCATCAGCTATCCCGTGGTCAAGGCAGCGACCGGCGAGGCGAGAGACGTCTCCATCGGGCAGTGGGCGCTGGCTGGCGCGTTCGTCGTCTACTTCTTCGTCCGAACGAGCGGAATCCTCACCGGTCAGCTGTAGGCCGGCGTCCGCTTTCGCTTTCGGGGAAATGTGTGCGGAGCACACACCTTCGGTCCTCTTTTTTGTCCGGGAGGACTACGAAGCGACATGGCGAATCTGGAACTGTACGAACTCGAAGGCTGTCCGTACTGCGCGAAAGTCGTCAACAAACTCGAAGAGTTGGGCTTAGAGTACGAGTCTCACATGGTTCCGAGTTCACACAGCGAGCGCACGGAGGTCGAGGAAGTCAGCGGCCAGACCGGAGTCCCCGTCCTCGTCGACGAGGAACACGGCGTCGACGGGATGCCCGAGAGCGACGACATCGTCGAGTACCTCGAAAAGACGTACGGCGACGGCGCGGCCTGATAGGGGCTGTTGTCAGTCAGTTCGGTGATTCACTGACGCGGGGTCGGCGAACGCCGGGACGCAGTTACGACAATTCTTAACGGCCCAGCGGTCAGCGTTCGCCGTGCGCTTCGACGGTCACGTCGCCGTTCGCGATCCGGTGAACGTACTCCTCGTACGCGTACACCGTCCGTTCGAATTCGACCTCGCCGTCGATCAGGACGCGAACCACGTAGCCACGCCCCGGGTCGAACGCGTCAGAGAGGTCTAACCGGTCCAGCGGTTCGAGGTCGTGTCGCTCGTCGTACACCCAGTCGCCAGTGTCGTCGTCGGCAACGACGACGCGAGCGGTGACCGCGTCCGAGGCGCGGACCGATACGCTGGCGGTGTACTGTGCTGTCGTGCCTTCGCGGCTATCAGGGGTTCCACAACCGGCGAGACCGGCGAGCGCGAGGACGTAACTGCGGCGGCGCATGGCGGAAGCTTCCGGCGACTCCGGTAAATGCTTTCAGGAGCCGCGGCTACGGATTCCTGTTCGTCGACCGCCGCAACGGCGCGAGCGTTCAGGCGGGCTCCCCGTCGCTGCGTTCACGGATCAGGTCGCGGAGTTCTTCGGCGTCGTGGGCCGATTCGGCCTCCTCTCGCTCGATGATTGCGGTCCCCTCGACGGAGTCGCGCTTGGCGCTGTCGACGAAGTAGACGGAGTGGGTGTGGGTGACGCGTCCGATAGAGCCCATGATGCGGGCGCGCTTCTCGGCGGTCCGGGTGAACTTGGAGTGACCCGTCAGCACCGTCCCTTCACCGGATTCACCGTCCTCGCTGACCGCCTTGAACGGCGACCGGAGCGTGGGATGGACGTCGAACCCGGCTCGCGTCATGACGGCGACGATACGCTCGTCGTCGGGGTCCGCCTCGGGGTCTTCCGGCGTGGGGTCCGCGTCGTGGACCTCTTCCGTTCCGTCTAACACGTCGACAGGGCTCGTCAGCGGCGCTTCGAACATGTTCTCTAAGTCCTGTGCCACTTCGACGGAGGCGTTCATCCCGTCCTCGTACTTCGAGACGGTGCGCCGGGAAACGCCGAGTTCGGAGGCGAGTTGACCGAGACTCCACCCCTTCTCCTCGCGCTTGTCGGCCAGAATGTCGCCGTCGATGTTGACGTAGAGACCGCCCGGCGCGGCGTAGATGAGCGGCGGCACTTCCTCGACGAAGAGGTTCATCGCCGTGTCCGGACTTAACACGGGGACGCCGTGCCGGAAGTACACCACGTCGGGCTTGAGTTCCTCGTCCCGGGTGCGAAGCCCGATCACCATCGGCGTCCCGTCGAGATAGGTGCCGAGACGGCGCATTTCGGCACCCGTTTCGCCGTCGAAGGCGTCGATGTTCGCCAGGATCTTCAGTAACACGAGTTCGTCGCCGCGGCGGGCCGCGATGTCGAAGCTTTTGGGCCTGATCGCACACCGGTCGCTCACCGTAAAGCCCGCGTCTTCGAGCATCGCGGTGACGTTGCCGACCAGTGCAGACCGAGTCATACCCATAGGTAAGCCTTTCATCGCATATATGCGTTGTGTCGCCGGTGTCCGAACGGCGTCAGGCGGTTTTACCTGCTAGACGGCGGTACTTTCTTATACAGTCAGGTGAGACGAAAGGGGTTACACCGTCGCGGCGTCTACGGGACGACGATGCCGGTAGTCCTCGGGATCGACGACACCGATTCCCGCGAGCACGGGATGTGTACGACCTACGTCGCTCGCACCGTCGCCGACGGGATCCGCGACGCGGGCGGGGAGGTTGAGCGACTGCTACTCGTTCGCCTGAACCCCGCAGTTCCCTACAAAACACGGGGGAACGCCACGCTCGCGGTCCACGCGGATATCGATCCCGGAGCCGCGTTCGACGTGGCTCACGATGTCCTCGCCGCGGCGGCCGAAACCGACGACGAGAACACGAACCCGGGACTGGTCGTCGCGCCCCACGCGCCCGAGGACGCGCCGGACGACGTCGCCGCCTTCGCCCGCGACGCGATGCGGGACCACCACGCCATCGACGATGCGACCGAACTCGCAGACGCGCACGGCTACCACCGCGCCGGATGGAAGAACGCTCGCGGAACGATCGGTGCGCTGGCCGCCGTCGGCGCGTGGCGCGCCGTCCCCGAGTGGACCTACGAACACATCTCCTACCGCTACCCCGACGCCCGCGGGACGCCCCGCGATATCGACTTCGACTCGGTGTTCGCGGCCGCCGACGAGGCCTACCCCGCCGCATGGGACACCGTCGACCGCGGCGAGGGACAGGCCGTCTGCGTCCCGCGCACGCCCGGCCCGATCCTCCACGGCATCCGCGGCGATGACCCCGAGACGGTCCGCGAAGTCGCCGAGCGCATCGAGAGCGAACCAGTCGAATCGACCGCCCTGTTCCGGACGAACCAGGGCACCGACGCGCACCTCCGCGACGCCGCCCTCGCCGACGCGCGCGACGGCCGCTCCTACCGCGTCGACGCGACGGTCGCCGACCCGCCCGAGACCCGCGAGGGCGGCCACGTCTTCCTGACGCTCGAAGACGGCGACGCCACCCTCGACTGCGCCGCCTTCGAACCCACCAAGCGGTTCCGCGACCGCGTCCGCGCGCTCCGCGCCGGCGACCGGATCACCGCCTGCGGCGAAGTGGCCGACGGCACGCTCAAACTGGAGAAGTTCGCCGTCCGCGACCTGAACGGGACGGAACTGGTCACGCCCGACTGTCCCGAGTGCGGGCGCTCGATGAAGAGCGCGGGCCGGAACCAGGGCTACCGCTGTCGGGACTGCGGAACCGCCGCGGCGGGGAAGGTCGACCGTCCCGTCGACCGCGAGTTGGAACGCGGGTGGTACGAGGTTCCGCCCTGCGCGCGCCGCCATATTGCGAAACCGCTAGTTCGGGGCGGGTTCGACGCGCCGACGCATCCTGAGAAATGAGCCTAGCAGGCTGTTCCCCGCACCGGGTACAAGTGGTATTGGGATACTCTCGGGAGGTACTTTCTCCCCTGTTCTGGCGAATCAGTCGGTGTGGTGGTTTGCGAACTGACCGTTGAGGCACTTACCGGTTTTAGATGTTGTCCGGCAAGTCGTGCTGAATACAGGCACAAACGCAACACTGTGTGATCAAGAGAAGTGCCGCTATCTTTTTGACACCATATATAGTGGTTGTATGTATGACAGAATTAGAAGAATCGAATAACGCAGATGTGCGGTTCGGAAAGCGTCTTGTGAGGGTATGCGTCTCAGTAGTCGTACTGACTGGCGTGACGGTAATTCTGGGATACGGTGGCTGGATTGTTTTGACGATCACTGCCAAAACCGTTGGCTATGATCCGAAGACCGTCGACGGGGAGTTGTTACGTGATCGGTTACTGGCGTGGCCCGACCGCAACAGAGAAGTCATGCGCTCGAACGGTAGGACGAGTCTCCCGCTGAAACCGTAGTACATTTGCGACGCTCGTTTTCTGCGGTTAACACGCCATCTCTGACAGCTACCGGAGAGGTGGATAGCGGCTCCGGTAACGTTTTCGCCTGTACTGAGCAGTTGCCGAACGACGACGGGAATGTCCGAACAATTCGATGACATCCGACAGCCAACTGCGAGAGCCATTCATAGGGACTGTCACAAGCCAGTTCGGCATTTTGCCGACACTGGGTCGGTGAATACCGAAACACAGTTACAAAGCCCCTATCAGTCGCCCAGCGCGTCGAGTACATCGTCTAACTGCGGTCGAACGTGGGGCCGTAACGGTCGCGCTTCGTCCCGTATCTCCTCGACCGGGACGAACTCGGCAGTTTCCGCGTCCGACCCGGCCTCGGGTACGCCCGTTGTCGCCGACCGCGCGACGGCATAGCGGATCGAGACGACGTACTTCCCGTCGAACGGATCGAGTTGGCGGACGTCCGCGAGCAGCAGGTCATCCGGGTCGACGGTGATGCCGGTTTCTTCTTCGAGTTCCCTGACCGCGCCGGCCGCCGGCGGTTCGTCAGCTTCGAGGTGGCCGCCGGGGAACGTCCACTCACCTTTGCCGGGTGGAACCGCCCGTTCGACGAGCAGAACCGCGTCGGTGTGGCCGTCGACCACGGCGACGCCGCCGCAGGGCGCGGCGTTCCGGAAGACGAACCGTTCGCACGAGGGACAGTAGCGGCGCTCCCGGCCCTCGAACGTCTGCGATTCGACCGCAGTCCCGCACTGCGGACAGTAGTTCGGCACGCGCTGGACCATCAGGTCACCTCAGCCGCCGAAAGCACTTGTCTCTCTCCCGGGTATCGCATACTCCGTGATGCTTCCGGCCCGAACTAACGCTTTGCGCATCAACCGGCGGCCGCGAAACCGGTGCCCATATCCTTCTCGCCGGCGCGAACCACGACATGGCAGACAGCGAGAGCGAGCGAGCGGCCGTCACGACCCGCGCCGCCCGCGAGGGGGCGGCCGTCGCCGCGGACTACTTCAGGACGGACCTCGCCGTCGAGACAAAAGACGGCGACACGGACGTGGTGACGCGGGCCGACCGAGAGGCTCAGGAGCGCGTCATCGAGACGATCCGGGCGGACTACCCGGACGTCACGATCGTCGGCGAGGAGAACGACGCGCCGACGACGGTGCCCGACGAGGGGTCGGCCTTCGTCGTCGACCCTATCGACGGGACGAACAACTTCGTTCGCGGCGTCCCGTTCTGGTGTACGAGCGTCGCCGCCGTCGCCGACGGCGAACCGGTCGCGGCCGCGACGGTCGCGCCTGCTGTCGGCGACGAGTTCCTCGCGGACGAGACGACGGCGCGGCTGAACGGCGACGAACTGTCGGTCAGCCGGCGAGACGGCCCGGAGACGGCGACGGTCTCGCCGACGCTCTGGTGGGACTTCGACAGTCGAGACGAGTACGCGGCCGCCGCGGAGGGCGTCGTCGAGCGGTTCGCGGATCTCCGGCGGTACGGGTCCGCACAGATATCCCTGGGATACGTCGCGATGGGCGCGCTGGACGGCGTGTTTTCGAACCTCCGCGGGAACCCCTGGGACACCGTCGCCGGCGTTCACCTCGTCCGGTGTGCGGGGGGTGAGGCGACGGATCTAGAAGGAAACCGCTGGCACCACGACAGCAGGGGCCTCGTCGTCTCGAACGGCGCGGTCCACGACGCGGTGCTTTCGACGGCGCGGGACGCGGAAGCGCAGCGCGGCTGACCCCTCAACGGACCGCGGGAGAAACGTGGTGTGCGATTCGGCGGCCGGAACCGGTCGGTTTACTCCTTCGACCGGCTGCCGAGCCACTTGTCGGAGTCGGAGAGTTCGCCGAGCGCGTCGAGGAAGCTCTTGCTCTCGTGTTCGCTCGGCCGCAGCCGTGCGCGCAGACGGGAGGAGATCATCTCGACGGAGAGGACGATGGCGATAACCATGATGATCGCGGCCATCCCTTTTCCGAACTCAAGGAAGCCGAAGAACCGCTGCTGGATGTACATCCCGATGCCGCCCGCGCCCACGACGCCGAGCGAGACGGCGACTCGGACGTTGATCTCGAAGATGTACAGCGTCCAGGCGATGAACGACGTGAACACCTGGCTGAGCATACCGAAGGCGACGCGCTGGGAGTCGGACGCCCCGGTGGAGCCGATAGCCTCGATCGGGCCGTCGTCGATCTCCTCGAGTTCGTCCGTGAACAGGCGGCCGAGGTTTCCGACGGTGTCGGTCGCCACGGCCAGTAGCGCGCCGACCGGTCCGAGTCCGGCCAGCGGGATGTAGATGAGCACCCACACGAGCGCCGGGATAGCCCGGATGGTCGACATCGTTCCGCGGAAGATGAAGTTGAACGGGAACGGGACCACGCGTTCGCTGCCGAGTACGCCGAACGTCAGTGCGAGCGGGAACCCGAGCACTGTCCCGCAGAACCCGATAGCGATGGTGATGACCGACAGGCCGACGAGGCCGTCCTGCTCGGCGAGGCTCTCGACGAGCGTTCCGGGCCGGATCAGGCTCTCGTACACTGCTTGCGGGCCGCGGATGTCGTTCTCTGACGTGTAGGTCGTGAAGTCGACGAAGTCCGGCGGCATGAAGTCCAACAGCGACTCGAGGAAGCCGGGGAACGTCCGCGTCAGGTCGGCGAGGTTGAAACCGATGAAGATGAGGCCCGCGGCAGTGATACCGCCGAGGACGACCAACCCGACGCCGAGTGCGAAGCGGCGGATGCGCTGGTTCCGCTCGATCCGCGCGAGCGTCTCGTCGAGGGTTCGCGTACGGTCTTCGGGCGTTCCGCCGTCTTCGACCACGTCGTCGGGCGAATCACTGCTCGTGTCGTCGCTCATTGGCCGAGCACCTCCATCGGGTCGTCGCCGCCCTCCCCGTAGTAGATATCATCGACGGCCTCCATCGTCAGTGCGTCCTCGCCGCCGTCGAACACTACTTCGCCGTCTCGGATGCCGATGAACCGGTCGCCGAACTCGCGGGCGATGTTCACCTGGTGGAGCGATGCGATAGTGGTGAGGTTCCGCTCCTTGGCGGCCGAGCGCATGTACCCCATCACCTCGGTTGCCGCCTTCGGGTCGAGACTGGCGACGGGTTCGTCGGCCAAAAGCAGGGCCGGGTTCTGGACGAGCGCTCGGGCGATGCCGACGCGCTGTTGCTGGCCGCCGGACATCGACCCCGCGCGCTGTTCGGCCTCGTCGAGGAGGCCGACGGTGTCTAGCGCGTCGAGCGCGGCCTGTTTGTCCTCGTCGTTGTACCACGTGAGGATGCTACTGAGGAGGCCCGTCCGCGAGAGCGCGCCCGTCAGCGCGTTACGATACGCGCTCATGCTCTCGATGACGTAGTGCAACTGGAACACCATCGCCACGTCGCTTCGACGGCCCTGGACTTCCTCGCCGTTGATGACGACGGACCCGTCCGTGGGCGTCGTCAGACCGTTGAGGATGCGCAGCAGCGTCGATTTCCCCGCGCCGGAGGGGCCGAGGACGACGACGAACTCGCCTTTCTCTATCTCGAAAGATACGTCTTCGAGGGCCGTCGTGCCCTCGCCGTACGTCTTGGTAAGATCCTGAACGGAGACAGCGGGCATTGGAGTAGATTCCACTTGAAGAAGTTATGACTCTGTGACGGTTACTCGGTACCTTCGTCGAGGAGGTCGGACTCGATGCCAAGCTCGTTGGCGACATCGACGACCGGCTGGTACGTGTCGACGTCGGCCTCGCGTACGTCGCTGAACCAGAGGTCGTCCGGGTTCTCCTCGTCTTCCGCGTCCTCCTCGCCGTCCTCGCCCAGGTAGATATCCTCGGGTGCGTCGAGGAAGGCGTCGGTGAACTTCTCCTTTTTCTCGTCGTCGAGTTCGGGGCTAACGATGATGGGCGCACGCGGGATGCCGGAGACGCGGTCGACCTCGCGGATGCCCTCGACGTAGTCCTCGTTTCCGTAGTCCCAGGTGATGAACCGACCGACGCCTGCCGCGTCGATCTGTCCGCTCTGGAGCGCCTCGAACGCCTGTGCGTGACCGGACCAGGAGGCGTTGAAGTCCGCACCGTCGTCGCTCATCGGGGCGTCGCCGATGTCCAGACCCGCCTGCTTGAGCATGTACAGCGGGTACAGCGATCCGCTGGCGCTGGTCGTGGCGGCGAAGCCGATGTCGCGTCCTTCGAGGTCGGCGGGTTCCTCGATGTCGCTGTCCTCGTTGGTGATAAGTACGGAGTGGTAGTCCCACGAACCGTAGGCGTACCGCTGGAGGATCACGTCACACTGATCGCCGCGAACGCCGAGTGCGGCGGCGAACGGCCCGGTCTCGGCGATTTCGGCGTTGCCCTCGCCGAGCGCACGAAGCACCGCCGAGTAGTTGTTCGCATACTGGAGTTCGACCTCGACGTCGTCCTCGGTCTCCTCGTCCAGATAGTCACGTACCGGCGCGTACTGCGACTCCATGAACTCCTGCGGTTCCGTCGGCGACATGACGAACGTAAGCGTACCGTCACCGTACGGCTGGCTTCCGAACTGTCCGATACATCCCGCTGTGAATGCTACACCGCCCGCTGCGCCCACACTCTTGAGAAAGCTTCGGCGGTCTTTCATGGGAACATACGAGGGTCCGACGATCAGAACTTAAGTCTTGCTATAGCTAGATATACTTATTAATTATACAGTATACCAACATACTATTGCGGGCATATTTGGCAAAGTACGGCTATATAAACCCCTGGTTGATCATTCGTTAATTAACAATTGCGCGAGCTGATTCAATAGTGTCTCTGTACACATTGACGGCTGTCAGGCTCCGTCACGAAGAGATCCCGGATTCTCCCGATTCTGTAGAGCGCGCGAACTTGTTATGACCTCTAAATTATACGATCGAGGCTAGTTTGATCCGTATTGGCAACTTCTCTATAGGTATTATTTATGAATAGTACGGCTATAGCGTCTTCATCCCGCTTCCGGTCAGCGGGACGACGACGTCGTCGTCCTCGTCCAGGACACCTTCGCGGCGGTACTCGCCGAGCGCCGCCGGCGCGACGGCGCTCGTGGGTTCGACGTAAAACCCGGCACGATGGAGGCGGTCGAGCGTCCCTTCGACGGCGTCTGCGCCCAGTGCGATGGCGTCCCCGTCCGTCTCCCGGATGGCGTTTTCGACCTGTTCTCTCCGCGCCGGGTCGCGGATGTGGATGCCGTCGACTATCTCGTTTACCGCCTCCGGTTCGTCGTCCCGGTCCAGAGCGGCGGTCAGTTCCGCGCCCGGCTTTTCGCGCTCCGGGCGGTTGTCCTGAAGCTCCGCCGCGAACGGCGCGTAGCCGGTTCCCTGCGCGCCCAGTAGGCGGGGAACGTCGTCGGTGATGCCGGCCTCCCGAAGTGCCCTGAAGCCACGGTAAGCGCCAAGAAAGAGGGTTCCGTGGCCGAGCGGCAGGACGACGGCGTCCGGCACCGTCCACTCGCGCTGGGCGGCGACTTCGAGGGCGAACGTCATCGTCCCGGCGTAGAACGCGGGGTTCCAGGCGTGGCTGGCGTACCAGCCGTCACCGGTGCGCACTGCGTCGAGACACGCTTCGGTGACAGCCTCGCGCCCGCCTTCGACGCGGACAGGCCGCGCACCGGCGCGCTGGATAGCGACGAGCTTGGACTGCTTGATGTCCGCCGGAACGTATATCTCGGCGTCGAGACCGGCCCGGGCGGCGTAGGTCGCGATGGCGGCCCCGGCGTTGCCCGAGGAGTCCTCGATGACGGTGTCGACGCCGAGTTCGACCGCCCGCGAGAGCGTCACCGTCGCCCCGCGGTCCTTGAAGCTCCCGGACGGGAACACGTACTCCAGTTTGAACTGGGCGTCCCAGTCCGGGGCGTCGACGAGCGGCGTGAAGCCCTCGCCGAGACTCACCTGCTGACTCACGGGCAGGAACTCGAAGAACGTCCAGAGCCCCCGGCGGGTATCTAGTCTCTCGAACGGGGGCGGACTCCCCTCGGGGAGCGGTTCGTTCGCGAAATCGAGCGCGTGACCGCAGTCACAGCGCCACGGCTCGTCCGGTCCGGCGTCGTACTCGTTGCCACAAGCGCGGCAGTGAAGGTCAGTGGGCATCTGTCGTAGTCGGTTTCGGTGGTCGTCCGCGTCAGTACTCGTCGATATCGGTGGCGACCGAACAGACGTACTCCCCGGTTGCGACCTGGGGAAGGCGGCGGGCCCGCCAGAATATCCCGCTCCCGTCCGCGGTCACCGTGGCCTTCTCCTGTCCGAACGCGTCGGTCACTTCGAAGATGGTGTCCCCGCGGGACACGCGGTCGCCGAGTTCGCGCCGGAACCGGACGAGTCCGCCGACCGGCGACCCGAACTGGTCGAACCCGCCGGCGCGGGTCTGGTTGTTCAGCGCCGCGTCGCCGTCGAGAAAGTCGTAGTGTCTGAGTACATTGAACACCCCCTCGACGCCTATCGAGATGCTCTCCTCGTCCCAGCCGACCGACCCGCCGAGCTCCGGGTCGATGGTCGGGACCCCCTCGTCGGGGGCGGCACGCGCTAGCTGACCGTCCGGACCCTTCTGGTCGAGGACGTAGCCGCAGCCGAACGCCTTCGCCAGTTCCAGACACTTCGAGTGCAGGCGGTGACGGCTTCCGCAGCGAACCCGCACTTCGTTCAACATCTGACTCGTCGACCCCTGGTGGAGGTCGAGGATCAGGTCCGCGCGCGTCGCGGTCTCGAACGTCGCCGCGGCGATCCGCTCGCTCGACGTGCCGTTTTCGTCGCCCGGATACGCCCGGTTCATCTTCGTGTCGTCGATCGGGTTCCGGTGTTCCGCGACCTGGAAGGCGTGGTAGTTCACGATCCCGACGATGAGTATCTCGCCGGCCAGTTCCCCGGGGTCGACCTGCGGGACGAACCGCTGGATCACGCCGACGCCGTTGAGTTCGTCGCCGTCGCTCGCGGCCTGAACGTACAGCGTCCGACCGGGTTCGGCCCCGTTTATCACCGCGACCGGCAGTTCCGCCGGACTCCCGTCACGGGTCTCGCCGACACGAAGTCGCCCCGTGTCCATCTCTCCGGGGCCCGCGCTCGCTGTGCCCAGCGTCGTCATTGACGGATCGTGGATGTGATACGCCTTAGGGGTTCGGACTTCCGGTCGTTCGACCCGACGGTCGGTTTCGTATCCGTTCGCGGCGGAACGATGCGGCTTTGGTCGTAGAGTTCACACGCTCGGACGTGTCCGAGGACGCCCCCGACCGGCCGCCGATGGTCCAGTTCATGCGGGCGCTGAACGTGCCCCGCCACGCGAAAGTGAGCGCCGCCGCTGGCGTCGGGTTCGCCGTCGTCCTCTACGGGTTTTTTGTCGTCGTCCCGGCTGTCCTCCCCGGCGCGGCGTTCCGCGGCCGCTCGCCGTTCCTATATCTCGCGCTCGCGTTCGTCGCCGCCGTCACGTCGGCGATGTTGCTCACGACCGCACTGACGGTGGTGTCGGCGGTCAGACTCGCTATGCGAGAGTAACGGCAATCGCCGCCGGTCGGTCTACTAACTCACGAGCGCTTCTAGCCGTTCCGCCCCGGTCCGAGTCCCCTTCGCGAGGATCACGTCGCCGCCGCGGAGTTCCGTCTCGGGGCCGGGCGAGATGACCCAGTCGTCGCCCGTCTCTCCGCTCGGTCTCCGGACGGCGATGACGCGCATGCCGGTCTCGGTTTTGACTTCCCGCGCGCCGAGGCTGACGCCGTCGAGTTCGCTGTTCGGTTCGACGGTGAACCTGACTATCACCTCGTCGCTCTCCAGAACCGCCTCCGCGACGACCGGGTGGGTGCCGAGGCCGCGGAGCACGCCCTCCGATATCTCGAGGGCGGCGTCGCTTATCTCCTCCGTGCTCGCGCCGAGTTGTACCAGACCCCGCAACGAGACCGGGTCGTCGACACGGGCGGCGGCGCGGAGCGTCCACGCCTCGAACCGCGACTGCAGCGCGTCGACTTCCGCTTCGAGTTCGGCCACTTCGGCGGCGACGTCTTCGCTGTCGAACAGCACCGACCCGTACGCCAGGTCGACGGCGAGTTCGCTCATGTTTTTCATCAGGACGATGGAGTCGACGGCGCGTTCGAGGTCGTCGATGCCGGCCTCTACCGGCTCCGTCCGGTCGTACGCTTCGCGGGTGGCCGTCGCGTAGACGGTGGAGATGCCGTCGTTCGGCCCGCGCAAGAGGAGCACGTCGTCAGCGCGGATCCGAGTCTCTCGGTCGGGGTTCATCAGCCAGTCGCCGCCGCGTCGGATCGCGATGATCCGGACTCCGGTCTCCGTTTCGAGGTTGATGTCTCCCAGCGTCCAGTCGACGTACTCGCTGTCGTCGTGGACGGTCGCGCGGACCAGCGTTTCGACGGCGTCGGGCAGCGCCGTCCGCATCGCGTCCGGGAGACCGATCTCCTCGATGACGACCTTCGCGATGTCGCCGGCGGCGTCGCTTATCTTCTCCGCCGCGCCGACGACGCCGAGGACGGGTGCGAGCTGTTCGGCGTCGTCGGTGCTTCTGGAGGCCATCAGCAGGCTCATTCTTGCCCGGAGCTGCAACACGTCCATCCGCTCTTCGAGCGCCAGCACCTCCTCGGCTACCTCGTCGCTGCCGAGAAGGACGGCCGAGTACGAGAGGTCGATGAGCAACTCTGCGGTGTCTTTCATCTCCGCGAGCAGTTCCTTGACGCTCGCGGGTTCGTACTCGACCTCTACGGGCGCGTCCATGGTTTCG
The DNA here is from genome assembly GCA_005954745.1 of Halostella pelagica. Classification (GTDB taxonomy): domain Archaea; phylum Halobacteriota; class Halobacteria; order Halobacteriales; family Natronoarchaeaceae; genus Halostella; species Halostella pelagica. Next base: position 2,708,118 of record CP040678.1, on the reverse strand, counting down.
AGTTGTACGCCTCCCGAGAAAAACGTTGCCGCTCCGGCCGTCTCGCGGCGGTGAGGCCGAGCGAAACTATCGAACGTGTTACGGTCCGGGCGTGTTCGCCGATGTCCGAGCGGCGACGAAGACACTCGCCGACGCGTGAATGAAGATCCCCTGGTTCGATGGGACGCGCCTGCTGAAGGGCGTGACCGACGACTTCCAGCCGCCCAACTACGCGGATCGACCGGACGAGGACAGCCCGGCACCAGCGGTCGAGGCGCTGGAAAACGCGTATCATTGGATCTCCAAGGATCGGACGGATGCCTACACCGAGGCGGTACGAGCGTTTCTGAAGTGATCGTTTGTATACCGGTTCTTCCCGTTTACGGGCAAACGATAATGCTTTTCCCGGCAGGTAAGCAATTGGCACGGTATGTCTGACGAGTTGAAGAAAGGGCTCGAGGGTGTGCTTGTCGCGGAATCCGGTCTGAGCCACATCGACGGCGACGAGGGTCGTCTCATCTACCGGGGGTACACCATCGAAGACCTTGCCAGGGAAGCCAGTTACGAGGAAGTGCTGTACCTGCTCTGGCACGGTCACCTGCCGGACCGGGCGGAACTCGACGAGTTCACCGCGGAGATGGTGGCCGAGCGGGACGTGGACGACGGCGTGATGGATGCAGTCGCCGAACTCGCGGACCAGGACGAAAACCCCATGGCCGCGCTCCGGAGCGCCGTCTCCATGCTGTCGGCGTACGACCCCGACGACTCCGAGCACGAACCGGACGACCGCGAGGCCAATCTCCGGAAGGGCCGCCGGATCACGGCCAAGATACCGACCGTTCTCGCCGCGTACAACCGCCTCCGAAACGGACAGGAAGTCGTCGAACCCCGCGAGGACCTGAGCCACGCGGCGAACTTCCTCTACATGCTCAACGACGAGGAACCGGACGAGGTACTCGCCGAGACGTTCGACATGGCGCTGGTGCTACACGCCGACCACGGACTGAACGCCTCGACGTTCTCGGCGATGGTTACCTCCAGCACCCTCGCCGACCTCCACAGCGCAGTCACGTCCGCTATCGGCACGCTGTCGGGCGGTCTCCACGGCGGCGCGAACCAGAACGTCATGCGGATGCTAGAGGAGGTCGACGAGAGCGACCGCGACCCCGTCGGCTGGGTCGAGAACGCTCTCGAAGAAGGCCGTCGCGTGCCCGGGTTCGGTCACCGCGTCTACAACGTCAAAGACCCCCGCGCGAAGATCTTAGGCGAGAAGTCGGAGGCGCTCGGCGAGGCGGCCGGCGACACGCGCTGGTACGAGATGAGCGTCGCCATCGAGGAGTACATGGCCGAGAACAAAGGCATCGCGCCGAACGTCGACTTCTACTCCGCGTCGACGTACTATCAGATGGGTATTCCAATCGACATCTACACGCCCATCTTCGCCATGAGCCGCGCCGGCGGATGGATCGCCCACGTCCTCGAACAGTTCGAGGACAACCGCCTCATCCGGCCGCGCGCCCGGTACGTCGGTTCCAAGGACGAGGAGTTCGTCCCTATCGACGAACGGTGAGGGACCAGCGGCGACCCGACCGCACCGCCTTTCGAGTCGAGCGATCCGCGTCAGCCGCGAGCGAATCGGACTGCGGCGAATATCCTCAACAAAACATCACGACCGCCCGTTCTGGTGCTAATATCCGCGGTTTACACGCTCACTACTGCTTTTTTAGAACCCGTCATATGCCCCTGTACCGCCAGTTATCGGCGTAAAATCCGTTTACCCGACTTCTCAGAACGTCTCCGGATGGTCCCTGGAACTCGGCTTTCACCGAGTGTACACTTCGGCGTCGCTAGCCGGCGTATAACCAAGTCCGTGACGTGACTTGGGTGACGTGGGGAGATGGGGAAGGATTCCGGGTCGCGAACGCCACACACCATGTACGGCAACACATCGGCAGACGATTCAGTGACACCCGACGCGGAACTGCACGCCGTCACTGTCGAACGGGACGGCGAACCGGACGAGTGTACCCTCTATCCGCGGGGGGCGTCCGGGTTCGAACGGATGTCAGCCTGGATCACGGCGACCGAACGCACGTTCGTTGACCTTCGCACGGTGCGGTGACGGCGGCGATAGGGGACGCCGCCGTCGCTACAGCGACCGCAGGACGTACGAAACGCCGACAGCCGAGGTCAGCAGAACGGCGAGGTTGAACCCGGCCAGAAACAGTGGTTCGTACTTGGCTGCCACCCACAGCGCTATCGCATCCGTCGCATTTGTGTAAAACCCGAGGAGCGACACCGCCGCAAGCAACAGTAACGCGACGAGTACGCCCCACTGGAGATACTGCCGGATGGTGTCTCTGTCGGGACCGTCGGTTCGCCTCGGTTCCGTAGCGGTTGTCTCCTTCGTCATCGTTCTCTCCGTATCAGCAGTGCCGCACAGACGACCGCGACCAACGCGGCCGCAACGCCGAATCCCGGTTGGCCGTCACCCCCTGACCTCGGCGAGTCGCCGTCGTGAGGGGTCGTCTCTTCCGTTGTCGTTCCGTCGTCCGCTTCGAACTCCCCGACTTCGAGTTCGTCACCGCCCTCGTCGACGGGGGCGGAGAAGTTCTGCCCGGGTGCGAGCGTCGCCGGCGCTCGCGTCGACGTGATGAGGACATCGTCGCGGAAGATCATCGCGTCGAGGTAGTAGTTGTAGCCGTCGGGAACCGTCAGGGACGCGTTCGGCGTCACGGTGCGGCCGGAGGCGATGGACCCAACCTCGACCGTTTCCCTGTCGGCGACGATGTTCGATTCCGCCTGTCGAGCGACCAGAACCACGTCGACGCTCTCTGCCCGATCGGTGTCGGAGTTCGTCACGTAGGCCGCGACATCGAGCGATGTCCGGTTCTCGCCGGCGTCGCTGACCGAGTACTCGACCGATGGGAGGGGTGCCATTCCGGCGGCGTCGTCGAACTCCTGGAACGTGACCGGATGGAGCGACCCCACGCCCTCGACATCCGTGTGACCCTCGGAGACGCGCTGACCGTCAGCGAAGACGACCGTCTCGATACGGTAGTTACCGCTCCGGGGCACGGTAACGCCGCCCTCGATGGCGGTTTCCCGGTCGCCGGAAACCGTGCCGACGTCGAATTCCCGGGTCGTCTTCACGATGCCTCTCTCGGTGTCGACCGCCCGCAACAGGACGGTGACGTTCTCCGCCGCCGACCCGCGGTGTCGCAGTCGCGTCTCGACGGTAAGCGTCGCGGTGCCGCTCGATACGTCGCCGGGAGCGATCCGAACCTCTTCGATGCCTAACCGACTGTCTCCCTCGGTCTGCAGTTCCTCGTCCGGTGGGGCGAGGGCGGCGGGGGACAGGGCGGCGAGAAGCACCGCGGTCGCCACGACGGCGACTGTAGCACCTATCAGTATCTGTTCCCGTTTCACACTAAATGCATATGATGAGTAATTAAATGCTTTGTGTGCTGAAATCAGCTACGAACCGCAACGCAGACAGCGAGCGGGATGCAACGAACACATAGCTATGGACGTGTTCGTCTACGGGACGCTGACCGACGAGGCCCGGGCCGACGCGGTACTCGACGAGTACTCGTATCACGGGGCGGCGCGTCTGGACGGCCTCCATCAAGTGGACGGAGAGTATCCGACGCTTGCGCCCGGCGGGACGGCGGACGGACGGATCCTGCAAACGGACGACGTTGGCTCGCTGGACGCCTACGAAAACGTCGACGGCGGTCTGTACGTCCGAGTGACGGTGCCGACCGCGGACGGCGACAGCGTCGCCACGTACGTGGGAACGCCCGCCCGTCTCGGTGTCGATTCGTCCGTCGAATGGCCGGGATTCGGCCCCTTCGAGAGCCGAGTCCGAACGTATCTGGACCGCGAGAACATCGTGGTACACAGTGACGAATGACAGTTGTCTGACGGCCGTGCGACGTTCTTTTCACGGCGGCGCATTCGGGCGGTTCCACTTTCACCCCGCACGCGTGGGGTTTATACTATCGGACCCGCCACGGAAAGACGCACGACACACGCACCGTGCATTCCCCTTTGGGTAGTACCCGCATCCCCTTTCGGGTACTACCCGTATCTCTCTTCTCCTACTGGCGACTGTAACTTCTGAAAGATACTCTGATCCCGGGTCCGAGATTTTTCAGGGAACTACAGCCGACAGTATCAGGCCGACGGCAGTCGGAACATCATAAATCATTACCAAGGTGGCAGAGTATGTTGATCCATGATCGAACTCGCGGACGTACGCGAGGCGCGAGAACGGGTCTCAGCAACCGCCCGACACACGCCACTGGACTACTCGCACACCTACTCCAAGATGACCGGCGCGGAGGTGTACCTGAAACTAGAGAACTTCCAGCGGACTGGCTCGTTCAAGATCCGCGGAGCGACCAACCGCATCAAAACCCTCTCGGAAGCCGAGAAAGACGCGGGTGTCGTCACCGCGAGCGCCGGCAACCACGCACAGGGCGTGGCGCTCGCCGCCTCGCGGGTCGGCGTCGATTCGAAGATAGTCATGCCGACGAACGCCCCCATCTCGAAAGTCGGGGCAACCCGGAACTACGGGGCCGAGGTCGTCCTCCACGGCGACGACTACAACGATGCCGCCGAACGCGCCCACGAGATCGAACGCGAGGAGAACCGCACGTACGTCCACGCCTTCGACGACGAGATGGTGATGGCCGGACAGGGAACGATCGGTCTGGAGATCGTCGAGGAACTCCCCGAAGTCGACACCGTCGTCGTCCCCATCGGCGGCGGCGGTCTGATAAGCGGCATCGCAACGGCGGTCAAAGCCCACGACCCTGAGACGCGCGTCGTGGGTGTCCAGGCGGAGGGGGCCTCCTCAGTCGCGACTTCCCTGCAGAAAGGCGAGATACACGAACTCGACGGCGTCGACACGATAGCGGACGGTATCGCGACCCGTAGCGTCGGCGAACTCCCGTTCGAGGTGATCCAGAAACGGGTCGACGAGGTCGTAACCGTCCCTGATGCGGACATCGCCATGGCCATCACGAACCTGCTGGAACGGTCGAAAACGATGGTCGAGGGTGCGGGTGCCGTTCCCCTCGCCGCGCTGTTGGAGGGACACCTCGACTACGAGGAGGAAGAGGTCATCGTTCCGGCGCTGTGTGGCGGGAACATCGACCTCAACATGCTCACGACCGTCGTGATGCGCGGACTGGTCGAAACCGGCCGATACCTGAAGGTCCGAACGGTTCTCAAAGACCGGCCCGGTGCTCTCGAAGACCTGCTGAAAGTGATCGCCGACATGCGCGCGAACATCTACGCCATCCAGCACGACCGCACGTCGCGGGACATCGGCATGAGCGACACCGAAGTCGAACTGGATCTCGAAACGCGCGGCCACGACCACGTCGACCGACTGCTGGCGGAACTTCGGGACCGCGGCTACGAAGTGGACGTGTTAGTGTAACTGTAAACGTTTCTACCGGAGTCACCTATTCTTTTCTCCCGTTCCCGGCGAGTGGCTATCGACGGCGAACCTATTCGCCTCTTCGTTTAACTCTCGGCTGTTACCCTCGCACAGCCATGATCGACCCAGTCCTCGCCAGTAGACTTCAGTTCGCCCTCACCACGATCGTTCACATCATCTTCCCCGTGATGAGCATGGGGCTGGCTCCGTTCCTCGTCTATTTCACGTGGAAGGAGGTTCGCACGGACGACCCCGTGTACCCGCGACTCCGGTCGTTCTGGACGTCGGTGTTCGCCATCTCGTTCGTCGTCGGCACCGTCACCGGTATCGTCTTGGAGTTCGAGTTCGGGACGAACTTCGCGGCCTTTGCGACCACGGCCGGCGAACTGTTCGGGGGGCCGTTAGCCGTCGAGGGGATGATGGCGTTTTTCCTCGAAGCGACGTTTCTCGGCGTGTTCGTCTTCGGCCGCGACCGGGTGTCCGACCGCCTCTACTTCCTGTCGAGCGTCTTCGTCGGTCTCGGAACGTGGCTCTCGGCAGTGTGGATACTCGTGGCCAACTCCTGGATGCAGACGCCTCGCGGGTTCGAACTCGCCCGGGAGGGGGGTCAGCCGGTCGTGACGCTCGTCGACCCCGTCGCCGCGTACGCGAACCCGCGGTTCCCGTGGATGTTCGTCCACATGCAGAGCGCTGCCGTGCTGTCGGTCGCGCTGTTTCTCGCCGGTGTGGCGGCCTACTACGTCCGAACGGGCGGCGACGACCGCTTCTGGCGTATGACGCTGAAGGTGGCGCTGGTCGCCCTGCTCGTCACCGCGCCGTTTCAGATACTTCACGGCGACAGCTACGCCCGCCACGTCGCCGAGACTCAGCCCCAGAAGTTCGCCGCGATGGAGGCGCAGTACGAGACCGGTCCTCACGCCGACCTCCACCTCCTCGCAGTTCCCACCAGCCTCGACGGGTTCACCGACCCGCGCGCTGAAACCCTGTTCACGGTGAGCATTCCCAGTCTCGCCTCGGCGCTCGCCAGCGGTGGCGACCCGTCCGCGGTCGTCGACGGTCTAAACGAGTTCGACGGCTCTCCTCCCGTCGCTTTCGTCTTCTGGTCGTTCCGCGCGATGGTCGGTTTCGGCTTCTGGTTCGTCGGCCTCGCGCTCTGGGGAGGGTACCGATGGTATCAGGGGCGACTGTTCGAGAGCGAGCGCCTGCTCCGGGCACTCACTTGGTCGTCACTACTCGGAATACTCACGGTCGAACTCGGCTGGATCGTCACCGAAGTCGGCCGTCAGCCGTGGGTGATACAGGGCGTCATGCGGACTACCGACGGCGTCTCGCCCGGGTTGACCGGCACGGAGGCAACTGTGACGCTCGTCGGGTTCGCCGGCGGATACGCGCTCCTGTTGGCGCTTTACTCGGGAGTCATCTTTCGACTGCTCCGGAGTGGGCCGCCGGACGCGGCAGACGTGACGACTTCGGAAGCGCCCGCACCGCCCGAGGAGGTGACAGTCGATGACTGACCCCCTGTCGCTGTCGAGCGGGCCGGTACTCGGTCTCTCCCTGCCGGAACTGTGGTTCGGGATTGTCTTCGCATTTCTGGGGACCTTCCTCTTTCTCGACGGGTTCGACTTCGGCGTCGGTGCGCTGTTTGCCACCCGCGACGACGAGTCGGAGCAGGAACAGCTCCTGGCTGCTATCGGGCCGTTCTGGGACGGAAACGAGGTGTGGCTCGTCGTGTTCGGCGGGGCGCTGTTCGCGGCGTTCCCGGCCGCGTACGCGGGGCTGTTCAGCCGTCACTACATCCTGTTGTTCGCGTTCCTCGCCGCACTCATCCTCCGCGGGTTGGCTCCGGAGTTCTACGAGCAGCGCCACGACGAGCGGTGGCGGCGGATCTGGGGTGCTGCCTTCGTCGTGGGCAGCGTCAGCGCACCGTTCTTGCTCGGGATGTTCGCGACGGCGTGGCTAACCGGCTCCGAGGGAAGTCTCACCCTCGCAGGTCCGCTGGTCGGTCTAGCGCTCGTTGCTCTCACCGTCGTTTCGGGTGCCGCGTTCCTGGGGATCAAAACACGCGGAGTCGTACAGTCAGAGACGACCGCGTACGGCGTCCGGGCAGTGACCGGCTACCTCGCGCTCGTCGTCGCGTCGCTCGTAACGCTCGCGCTTACCGCGCCGAACGTGGGCGGCGGTCTCCTGGCTCCCGTACCGGCGGCGCTCGTCGCGCTATCGGTCGCACTCGTCGGTGGATACGTCCGCGCGATGCGCGAGGAACGGTACCATCTCGCGCTCGGCGTCGCCGGCGCGCTCACGTACGGCTTCGTCGCGCTGGTGGCCGTTCTCCTGTACCCGTCTATCGATCCGTCCTCGGAACTCTCGGTCGCGGACGCGGCCGTCTCGACGCTCGCGCTGAACCTGATGACGATAGCGTCCGCTCTGTTGATCCCGCTGGTGATCACCTACTTCGCCGTGCTGTACTCCGCTTTTGCGGGGCCGGTCGAGGCGGGAGAGAGCTACTGAGTTTTAAGTCCCCCGCTCCCGACAGTTCGGGCGTGAAACGCATTATCGACACTCCGGACGCCCCCGCCGCCGTCGGGGCGTACAGCCAGGCGACGACTGACGGCTCGATCGTGTTCACCGCCGGTCAACTCCCCATGACGGCCGACGGTGAACTGTTAGACGACGAGTCGATCACCGTCCAGACGCGCCAATCTCTCGAAAACGTCTCGGCCATACTCGAAGAGGAGGGTCTGAACACGGAAGACGTCCTGAAAGTCACCGTCTACCTCGACGACATCGACAGCTTCGACGAGATGAACGAGGCTTACAAGGAGTACTTCCTCGACAACCCACCGGCGCGAAGCGCCGTCGAGGTGTCCGAGCTGCCGAAAGGTGCCGGCGTCGAGATAGAGGCCGTCGCTTCGTCGGAGTGAGGTCTCGCGTCAGGTCCAGCCTCCTCTGGGGGGTCGTCGGCGTACTCGCGTTCCTGGTCCTGTACCAGGGGTATCTGCTCGCCGGCGGAGCAGGCGTCCCGGTACCGGCAGTGGTCGGCATCGCGGTCGCGGTCGGGAGCGGTGCGACCGCCCTCTCGTATCTCGGTGAGGGCTGGCTGGCGAGACGGAACAAAAGGGTTTAAACGGAACACCCGACTACTCCCGAGTGAGCCAGGATGGCCGAATGGCAAGGCGCACGCCTGGAAAGCGTGTTCCCTTTCGGGATTCAGGGTTCAAATCCCTGTCCTGGCGTTTTCATGCACTTCCACTCGCGAGGAGCATCGGCGCTCTCTACGACTGCTCTCTGCAAAAAAATGGAGCGTCCGGCGGTTGCCGGTCTGCGGTGACAGGCCGAGCGGCGACGGGCCGGGTCCAGGGAACGGAGCGGGCGACGGCGTCGTCGAGGCCGGAGCGGCGGTGAAGACGGAGTAGAGGCGATTCAGCTTCTGATACTGACGGTCGTCAGTACGAGCCGCGAAAGTCGCGACCGGGACGGGTCCCGAGCAAGTCCCCGTCTCACGGACGGACTTCGACCGGATTCTCGACCGCGATCCAGTGGCCTACCCGACCCGGATCACGGATCTCGTACCACCCGCTTTCACAAACGACGGCTTCACAGTTGTCGTTCATACCCACCAGGTGACCTGGCCCGTCACCTACGAACAGCTTCGACCGATTCCCCCTTCAGTACACGCCGAATAACGGCCGTTTCGCGGCCGAAGGCGGTGACTACTGGTCATCGTCGGAGTCAGCGGCGTTTTGGTACCGGGGAACGTAGAGCCGACAATGTGTGGCCGGTACAGTCTGTTCGCGCCTCAGGACGCCGTAATCGACCTGTTAGATGCTACCCCGGAGACGAATCTCGAACCGCGGTACAACATGGCACCGGGCGAGGAGTTGCCCGTCGTCCGGGACGCGGCTTCCGACCGGATCGAGTTCCACAACTGGGGACTCGTTCCCCACTGGGCCGACGACGATAGCGACGGTCTGATCAACGCGCGTGCGGAGACGGTCGCCGAGAAGCCGAGTTTCCGCGACGCGTTCGAGCAGTCCCACGAAACCGGCGGGCCGCAGGCGGGGCGATGTTTAGTCCCCGCTGACGGCTTCTACGAGTGGGTCGACGAGAGCGGGGGGACGCAACCGTACCGCGTCACGCGGTCGGACGACCGCCCGTTCGCGATGGCGGGCCTCTGGTCGACCTGGGAGACCGAAATCGAACAGGTCGGTCTCGACGCGTTCGCCGACGGTGCGGCGTCGACTGAAACGAGACGCATGCTGACGTTCACCGTCGTCACGACGGAACCGAACGACCTGATCGCGGATCTGCACCACCGGATGGCGGTCATTTTAGACGAGGCCGAACAGCGAGAGTGGCTGACGGCAGACCCTGCCGACGCCGGGGAACTGCTCGACCCGTATCCAGCGGACGAGATGCGGGCCTATCCCGTCTCCCCGGCGGTCAACGACCCGACGAACGATGCGCCGGCCGTCGCCGAACCGCTCGACTCGGAGCCGTAGCAACACTCGCCGCCTGCCGCGTACTCCTCGTGCGGAGAGGTCCGCCGAACTGTGCGGAGTCGACTCCGACTGACCGCACTGGAATGCATATAAACCGGGAGATCACACCTCTCTCACCCCTCCTTTAATCGTGGTATCATTTGGCATGATACGACGCCAATACCACCGCAGTATGGGGGTTTCGGGCGACACACTGCGCGAACTCGACTGCGCCGCCCCAGTACAAATAATAAACCTTTATATAGAATCACATTCATACCTTCAGTTGACTATGAGCCAGCGAATGCAACAGGGCGGTCAGCCGATGATCGTAATGAGCGAGGAGTCTCAGCGAGTCAAAGACCAGGACGCGCAGAACTACAATATTTCCGCTGCGCGTGCGGTCTCAGAGGCCGTTCGCTCGACACTCGGCCCGAAAGGGATGGACAAGATGCTCGTCGATTCGATGGGCGACGTTACCATCACGAACGACGGCGTGACCATCCTCAAGGAGATGGACATCGACAACCCGACGGCCGAGATGATCATCGAGGTCGCCGAAACGCAGGAGGACGAGGCCGGAGACGGTACCACGACGGCCGTCGCAATCGCCGGTGAACTCCTCAAGAACGCCGAGGACCTCCTCGAACAGGACATCCACCCGACGGCGATCATCCGTGGCTTCCACCTCGCCAGCGAGCAGGCCCGCGACGAGATCGGCAACGTCGCCGAGGAAGTCGAGGCCGACGACGAGGACCTCCTCCGTTCGGTCGCCGAGACATCCATGACCGGCAAGGGCGCGGAGCTGAACAAGGAGCACCTCTCCCAGCTCATCATCGACGCCGTCAGCGCCGTCACGGTCGACGGGACGGTCGACCTCGAATTCCTCAACATCGAGACGCAGACCGGCCGCTCCGCGGGCGAGTCCGAACTGATCAACGGCGGCACCGTCGACAAGGACCCAGTCCACGACGACATGCCCAAGAGCGTCGAGGACGCGAACATCCTGCTCCTCGACCAGGCTGTCGAAGTCGAGGAAACCAACGTCGACACCGAGGTTTCCGTCACGGACCCGGACCAGCTTCAGCAGTTCCTCGACCAGGAAGAAGAACAGCTCAAACAGAAGGTCCAGCAGATCGCCGACAGCGGTGCTGACGTCGTCTTCTGTCAGAAAGGTATCGACGACCTGGCGCAGCACTACCTCGCGAAGGAAGGCATCCTCGCCGTCCGCCGCGCCAAGAAGTCCGACATCGAGTTCCTCCGCGAAGTCGTCGGCGCCGACATCGTCTCCGACCTCTCCAGCGTCACCGCCGACAACCTCGGCTACGGCGACGTCACCCGCGACGACGAGGACGAGATGTTCTACGTCACCGGCGACGACAACCACGGCGTGACCCTCATCCTGCGCGGGTCGACCGACCACGTCGTCGACGAACTCGAACGCGGCCTCACGGACGCGCTCGACGTCGTCTCCCAGACCGTCTCCGACGGCCGCGTCGTCGCGGGCGGCGGCGCTATCGAGGTCGAGGTCGCCAGCCGTCTGCGCGACTTCGCCGACAGCGTCGAGGGCCGCGAGCAGCTCGCAGTCGAAGCCTTCGCCGACTCGCTGGAGCTCGTCCCCCGCGTTCTCGCCGAGAACGCCGGTCTCGACTCCATCGACACGCTCGTGGACCTCCGCGCCGACCACGAAGCGGGCGACGTCCGCGCCGGTCTGAACGTGTTCTCCTCCAGCGTCGAGGACACGTTCGACGCCGGCGTCGTCGAACCCGCACACTCCAAGGAGCAGGCGCTCTCCAGCGCTACCGAGGCCGCGAACCTCGTGCTGAAGATCGACGACATCATCTCCGCCGGCGACCTGTCGACCGACAAGGGCGGCGACGAAGGCGGCCCCGGCGGTGCTGGCGGCATGGGCGGCATGGGTGGCATGGGCGGCGCGATGTAGACAGGCCACTGTTTACCTCTACTCCGCTTTGCGGACCGCTCGGCCGGACAGACCCAGCCAAACACGTCGCTCGCGCCTGACGGCGCTTGCGGCCTCACTCCACTATAGACGGCCCGTCCGCGTGGCGGGCGATTCGGCCCGAACGAGGGCCTCACCGCTTACCCGGCCGTCGTTATACGTTTTTTCGGTAGAACAGTCGCACGTATTCGCCGTTTTCGCCCCGCGGTTCCCGTCCCGTCCGTTCGTAGCCGAACGATTCGTACAGTCGCTTCGCCCCCGTCTGTCGGTCGAGCGTGTCGAGAGCGAGCGTCTCGTAGCCGAGTTCCGCGGCCCGGTCTTCCAGTGCCGCGAGCATCGCGGTGCCGAACCCCTGTCGGTGGTAGTCGGGGTCGACGCGCATCCGCGTCACCTCCGCCGTGGCCTCGTCTTCGCGGCGGAGCGCGCCCATCGCCACTATCCGGTCGTCGATTTCGCCGACGAGAAACTCGCCGCAGTCTGCGAGGTACGTCCCGGAGATATCGTCGATGTCCGGATCCGGAACTCCCTCGACGTACGAGTCGACGCTTCGCAGGGCCGCTTCGTGGAGTTCGCGGACGCGCTGCTGGTCGTCTGAGTCGTACCGTCTGATAGAGAGCCTCTCAGTCATCGGACGACGATCGGTCGAACGGACGCGGGTAAAACGTTACTCCTCGATGTCCAGGGTGAACTGGTCGTTCTCGCTGGCGGCGTCCAGCACGACGCTCGTGTTGCTCTCGTTGATGTCGGGGTCGGTCAGCAGCGTCTTGATCTGCTCGTTCATCCCGTCCGTGTCCATGAACTTCCCGATGGCGATGATGTCGTAGTTGCCGGTCACCTCGTACACGCTGATCATCTGATTGTGGCCTTCGAGCCGGTCCGTGATATCGGGCAGCGCGTTCCCTTCGACTTTGAGCTGGATTATCGCGGTCACGTCGTAGCCGAGCGCCCCGTAGTCGACGACGGGGGTGTAGCCGTCGATGACGCCGTTCTCTTCAAGGTCGGAGAGGTGGTTCGAGACGGTCGTCACGGATACGTCCAGTTCCTCGCCCAGGCTTCGCAGGCTGGCGCGACCGTCGTTCAGAAGTGCATTTACTAGTTCTGCGTCGAGATTTTCGTACGTCATTATAGGTACTCACTCACCCCACACATTATAATTTTACGAATATCCAATTTATGGCCGCAGTCGGAAGATTTGCGCAGAAGGATAGCGTTTTAGTGGTTGGGATGTTCGTATGCACTGACGAGAAAAATGACAACCGGAAATCTTGCAGACGAGGCTGAGGGCCTCACCCAGGAGGAGGAAGCAGTACTGGAGAAAATCGAGGAAGAGAACGTCAAATTCGTCCGGCTACAGTTCACCGACATCACCGGGACGGTCAAGAACGTTTCCATACCCGCGGGACAGGTCGAGAAAGCGTTCGACGAGGGTATCTGGTTCGACGGGTCGTCTATCGAGGGGTTCGTTCGGATTCAGGAGTCCGACATGCGCCTCGAACCTGACCCCGAGACGTTCGCCATCCTCCCGTGGCGCTCCAACGGCGATGCGGCGAGCGCTCGCCTGATCTGTGACGTTGCTAACACTGACGGCACGCCGTTCGCCGGCGGCCCGCGCCAGGTTCTCAGACGGGTTCTCGACCGTGCCGAGAACATGGGATACCAGGTCTCTATCGGTCCGGAGCCGGAGTTCTTCCTCTTCGAGAAGGACGAAAACGGCAACGCGACGACGAACCCACACGACAACGGCGGCTACTTCGACCTCGCGCCCAAGGACCTCGCGAGCGACGTGCGCCGGGAGATCATCTTCACGCTGGAGGACATGGGCTTCGAGGTCGAGGCCAGTCACCACGAGGTCGCCGAGGGGCAACACGAGATCAACTTCAAGTACGACGACGCGCTCACTGCGGCCGACAACATCGCGACTTTCCGCGCGGTCGTCCGCGCCGTCGCCGAACAGAACGACCTCCACGCGACGTTCATGCCGAAGCCGATCGGTGAGATCAACGGCTCCGGCATGCACAGCCACATCTCGCTGTTCGACGAGGACGGGAACGCCTTCGCCGACGAAAGCGACGAGTTCAATCTCTCCGACACCGCCTACAGCTTCATGGGCGGCGTCCTGAACCACGCCGAGGCGTTTACGGCTATCACGAACCCGACCGTGAACTCATACAAACGCCTGGTGCCCGGCTACGAAGCGCCGGTGTACATCGCGTGGTCGGGCGTCAACCGCTCGGCGCTCATCCGCGTCCCCGACGCGGCCGGCGCGAGCGCCCGCTTCGAGATCCGCAGTCCGGACCCGTCGTGCAATCCCTACCTCGCGCTTGCGAGCGTCATCGCCGCCGGTCTGCACGGCATCGAAAACGACGCCGACCCCGGCGAACCGGTCCGCGAGGACATCTACGAGTTCGACGACGAGAAACGCGAAGAGTACGGCATCGAGACGCTTCCGCCGAACCTCGGCGCTGCCGTCGACGCGCTCCAGGACGACGAGGTAGTCACCGAGGCGCTCGGCGAACACGTCAGCGAGAAGTTCGCTCAGGCGAAAAACGCCGATTACGCCGATTACAAGACTCACGTCAGCAGCTGGGAGGAAGAGAAGTATCTGGAGAAGTTCTAACGAGGAAAGCGGGAGTCTCACGGGTCCCCGACCCGTATCAGGCTGCTCCGGCAGTTTGTTCCGTCAGTGAGAGTGCGTGATGTGGAAATAGGCCGGTAGTCGTTTCAGTCACTCGTCAGTCGTCTGGTGGAGACCAAACGCGTACTCCAAGCTGAACATGACGAGCGCTATCGTGAGCGCCTGAACGAGGAGGAGATCCTTACTCACCAGTAATCCGGCTATGAGGACGCCAACACCTCCCGATATCCCCAAGAAGACGGCATACGGTCCACGAGAGAGGCCCTTCAGCCACTCGTCACTGCGGTTGTAGAGACGTTTCACAGTAGCCATCGTCTCACTGTACTGTTTTTCCCGACAAACCTGTTCCGGGATCAAACTCACTTACCGAACCACTCGGATACGTTCCAAACACTCAAACAAATAAACAGACTGTCTTACCACCTACTGTTGTGCCGTCCTCGCGTTTCGTTCTTTCACGCGGCGCACCCCGGCCGGTGCGGCGACGACGCTACCGAGCGATAGCGACGACAGTACGACGACCGCCGAATCGGGGAGAGGAACGAGCAGCCAGGCGAGTACGAGCAGTTCCAGCGCGATGACACATCCCAGCGCGTACCCCAGGCCGACGGTCGTCCGTGGCCACGGTTCGGCCGGTACGTCGGCGAGTCGCCAGGCGACCAGCGCACCGACGGCGGCCCCGAACGCTGCAAGGAGTTCCTGATTCGGACCGCTCACGGCGATACCGAGCGCCGCAACGGCGGCCGCGGCCCCGAGCGCGACCGTGGGTCCGTCCGTTGCCCGCGAGACGGCGACGGCCACTGCGGCGAGGTACGCACCGCCGACCGCGACGCCCGCCACCACGTCGACGAGATAGTGAACTCCCAGGACGAGACGAGACACTGAGATGACGGCCACGAGCGCCGACGCCACGAGGAACCGCTGTCGGCGGGTGCCGATGTCGGTCCAAAGCGCGAGCGCACCCCAGACGGCGGCGCTCCCAACGGCGTGCCCGCTGGGGAACCCGTATCCGTCAGCGCTGACAGTTTCCTCGTACAGCGGTTCCAGCACGGCCGGAACGCTCCCGGGGAGCGCCGGCGGGTCGGCGGGCGGGCGAGGGAGGGCGAACGCGTACTTCAGCGCGAGCGTCAGCGCGATAGCACCGATCGCAACGCCGACGATTCGTATCGCGCGCTCTCGGTTCCCGTACCAGTACAGGAGCGTCAGGATGACGACGTACAACCAGACGTCGCCGAGTTGTGTCAGCAAGGCGAACGCGGCCGTGACCGGTTCGGGAAAGATGTCACGGAGTATCTCGACGGCTCCGACCCCGCGGCTCATGAGCGCCAGGAACCGATAGCGTCACGTATCCGCCCGGGCGCGCCGAGCAGGGACAGGCCGGCACCGAACAGTACCATCAGCACGTACAGGCCGAGCGTCGACAGCCAGACGACGATCATCGCGAGTATCGCCCATCCGCCGCTGAGGAGGTAGAACGCGCCGATGGTCATCGCGGTACCGTACAGGAGGACGAGGTACGGACCCCACCCCCGAGCGTGGCCCCGTCTGACGCGCTTGCGGACGTAGCGTTTGAGGTCGCTCTCGATGTCGTCCCGGTGGACCGTCCGCTGTTCGATCTCCTCCTCGAAGTCCTCGACTTCCTCGCGGAGGCGCTCTATCTCTGCTTCGAGGTCGGCTCTGTCGGGGTCCTCGCCGCCTGATGAGTGTGGGCTCGACGAGCGCCGCTCGTCCGTGGTCCCGTCTGCCTCGAAATCGTCGGCGGTGAGTCCGTCGTCTTCGTCCGACCCAGCGTCCCCGTCAGTGGCTATATCGTCGGTCATCGCTCGCGTTGCTCGTGTCTGTCTATGTCTGTCGTGTTGTAACTGCCGGTCCTCCGCGTAGCCGGCGAGTACCGCGTTGACGACGGCACCCAGCATGACGACCATCGCGCCGACGTACAGCCAGGTGACGAGCAACAGGACGCCGCCGAGAACGCCGTACGCCGCGTAGGCGTCCGCATTCGCGGCGTAGACCCGGAACACGGCGCTGAGGGCCGTCCAGCCGGTGGCGGCGAACACGGTGCCGGGGAGCGCCCCGCGGGCGCCGAGCGCGACGTTCGGGAACACGTAGTACAGCGGGAAAAACACGACTGAGAGGGTGACCAGCGAAAGGATCGATGCGATTTCGCCGGCTAGCGGGCCGGCGAACGTTCCGACCAGCGCGTTGATGACGGCGACGACGACGACGCCGAGGCCGATGGCCGACAGAACGATCAGGCCGTCGCGCACACTTCCGAGAAGCGACTCCTCACCGGTCGTGCCGTACACCGCCGAGAACGCGTAGTCGAGACCGCGGAACACTTTCAGACCGCCCCAGAGCAGGCCGGCGATACCGACGACGGTCGCGCCGCCCCGGCCGCTCTCGCTCGTCAGCGCATCGCGGACCAGGTCGGCACCCGATGGGGTGAGTATCTCGCCGGCGGCGCTCACGACCCGCTCGGCGAGCGCCTCGCCCCCGAACACGCTCGCGACGACGAGCGCCAGCAACAAGAGAGGGACGAGCGAGACGAACGCGTAGTAAGCGATGCCGGCCGCCAGAAAGGTGACCTGCCGGTTCTGGACGACGGCGGCAACGCTCTTTCCGAACTCGACCGACCGCTGGAGTCGCTGGCGCACGTCCGATTCTTCGGCGCGGAAACACTATACTGTTTGCTGAAACTACTCGTGTTCGGTGACTTCTCGGACGGCCGCCACGTCCGCATCCGTCTTGAACGCCGTCCCGCTGTAGTGGGCACGGGACGCCTCGTAGCCGGCAGTCCGGAGTTTCCCGAGGAAGTCGTCCATCGCCGCCGCCGGGCGACCCCACTCCTTGCAGAGGCGATGCTGGTCGTAGTGTGTGGGTTGGTCGAGTTCGTGTTCGACCGTCTCCAGCAGGTCGCGCGCGTTCTCGGCTGTGCCCATGTCGCCGCTGACCGCGTCGCGGACATCCGCGACGAACTCACGGTCCCGAACGCTGCCGAGCCAGATCGGTCCCGCGGTGACGACGCGCTCGCCCCCGCAGTTCGGACAGTCGTCCAGCGGGTCCGCGATCAGGCCGCGCTCGGTCTCGCGGTAGAGGCAGTCCTCGCAGTGGTAGACGTGGCCGAGTTCGTCGATAGCGGCGTTTGCGTCCGTCGCGCGGTGTTCCAGTTCGAGGTACGTCCGAACGTAGTGGTTCGTCGCGTGGGAAAAAAGCGGCACGACACCCGTGTCGTACCGCGCGGCGGTCCGGGCGAGCGCCGACAGCAACACTCGGAGCCCCATCTCGGCGTGGTACTCGGTGTTTCGCGGGACGGCGCTGTAGCTCCTGACGCCGCTGTCGAAGTGCGCGCCACACAGCGGCGCGGTGTCGGTCGCCGTCACGCAAACCAGGTCACGCGTGTTGGCGAACGCGGCGTCCGCGAACGGCATCGGCGTCCCGAACGGGTCGATGTCGACCACGTCGAACACGTCGTCGTGCATCAGTGCGTTCGCGCCGCGCTGGACAACAGTGCCGTCTAGGTCGTTCGCCGCCAGGTTCTGCTCGCACAGGTCGATAGCGTCCGCGTCGACGTCACACAGCGTTGCGTCCCACCCCTCGGCCGCCGCGCGGACGCCGCGGATGCCGCTCGCGGCCATCGCGTCGAGGTACGTCTCCGCTCGCTCCTCCCGGTCGCCGAACGCGCGGAGGACGGCGACGGTGAGGTCGCGATTCAACTCCTGGACGGGATTGAAGAACACGGCGTCGTCGATACCCTCGCTTTCCTGTTCGGGTACCTCGATTTCGACCCCACCTTCCCGGACGTGCATACCCGTTTTCGCCCCCGGGACGCCGTAAGCGTGTGGATCGGAGGCGGGGTCTGGGGATCCTGACGATGTATCTACCGACGCTGCAACAGTTTCGAAGTCGTCACCGACAACGAATGCTGTACCCACGTTCTCGGGTCGCACACTAACGTTCACGCACCCTACACACCGAACCTGTTTTGTCGGGGGACTGTTTACTGGATGACAGTGATCAGGACCGACGCCGTGCGAACGGGGTGGCACCCGTGACGCGGGTCGAAGAGTGGAAAGCCGCGCTGGAAGACGCCGGCGAACTCACGCCCGACGCTGTCGATCGGATCACGTCGGTCCACGGCGACCGCGGGGCACGCGCAATCGAGTCCGTCTCCGAAGGGCGTGTGAAAGAGTACCGTGATTTCATCGTCGTCGTCGGCCACCGCGAGGAGTACGTCGTCGAGGACGGCGGCTGTACCTGCAAGGACAGCGAGTACAACCTGGACCCCGAGGACCCGACGGAGCGCTGTTGGCATTCGCTCGCCGTCGACATCGCCCAGCGAATCGACGCCGTCGACCACCACGACATGTGGTACTCGGAAGTCAGAGAGTTCCTATAGAAAGCCCTTGCGCGCCGCTGGCGCGGCGCGCTGCGCCCTTTCACTGTCCGCCGGAGGACGCGGAGCATCCTCCGAGCCTTGCCTCACTTCGTTCGGCAAGACGCCGCAACGCGCTCGCTCCCGCTCGCGCGTTGACCCAGGCCCGCTAGTTTGGGCGAGTCCTCGCGGTCGCGAGGACACTCCGAGCGCCTGCCCTTCCCCGGGTCGCGCGGCGCTCGCCGCGAGGGCTCGCGCCGCGCTCCCGGCCGTCCGGAGGGACTGGGTCGCCTCGCTACGCTCGCACACCTGTGCTCGACTGATACGTTCGATCCGGAAACGCTGAGAAAACGCCGGCGTCCTATTCCTCGGCGCAGATGTCGACGAAGTTCCGCAGGATCTGCAGCCCCGTCTCGCCGCTTTTCTCGGGGTGGAACTGCGTGCCGAAGACGGTGCCCGCCTCGTTTGCGACGATGCTGGGGAACTCGACCTCGTAGTCGGTCGTGGTGACCACGGCGTCGCCGCTGTCCGGTTCGGCGTAGTAGGAGTGGACGAAGTAGGCGTACTCCCTGTCGACGCCGTTGACTAACGGGTGGTCGCGCTCGACGTTCAGTTCGTTCCAGCCCATGTGCGGCACCTTCTGACCCTGCGCGAAGCGGACGTTGCGGCCGGGGATCAGGTCGAGACCCTGCACGTCGCCCTGACCAGCGCGCTCGGCCTCTTCGCTGCTGGTCAGGAGCATCTGCATCCCGAGACAGATGCCGAAGACTGGCTGGCCGCGCTCGGCGGCGTCGAGTAAGGCGTCGCGGTACGGACCGGCGTTTTCCATCCCTTCGCGGAATGCGCCGACCCCTGGGAGGACGATGCCGTCGGCGTCAGGAAACGTAGAGACGTCGTCGGTCACCGTCACCTCTGCGCCCGCACGTTCGAGACCGCGCGTGACGCTGCGGAGATTCCCGAGGCCGTAGTCGACGACGACGACCGAGGCCGTCGCCCCGTCGCTCTCGGTCGCCGCCGCGGTCTGTTGGCTCATGCGAAACCGTAGGAGCGTCGCGGTCAAGTTCCTTACTACTCCGGAACCGTCGCGCCGCGAACCAGGTCGGGTATCTCGTCGAGGCCGTCTATCTCGTAGGTGGGTTCGTGGGGCAGGTCGTAGTCGGCGCGGTGGGGACGGCGGACGAACGCGGAGTCGATGCCGGCGGCGTCCGCGGCGGCCACGTCGACCGCGCTGTCGCCGACGTACAGCGCCGACTCCGCGCCGAGTGCGTCGAGCGCGCGTTCGAGGTAGAACGGTTCGGGCTTCTTCCGGCCGACGCCCGACAGGCTCATCTCGCGGCCGCTGGCGAAGTCCAACCAGTCGAGGTCGTAGTGGTCGACGACGAAGTCGATCGTCTCGGACTGGTTGTTGCTGACGATGCCGAGCGGGAGCGACAGGTCGGCGACGGCGGCGACGTCGTCGTACAGCGGCTTCCCGCCGTTCCGGATCGATTCTTTCTGGCCCGCGGCGGCGCGCGCCTCGCGCTCGTCCCAGAGTCGTTCGGGGTCGATGCCGTACGCTCTGCAGATATCTCCCAGTTCGTCCATCGGACCCCGGATCAGGTATTCGACGTGGTGGGGGTCGGGTTCGTCGACGCCCAGTTCCCGAAAGGCCCCGCGGACTGCGGGTTCCATCACACCGTTGCTCGTCCGCTCGACGATCACGCCGTCGTTGTCGAAAAGCACCGCGTCGTACCGAAGGGACGCCTTGTCCATCTTATCGAACTCTAACGACCCCACCGAGTTATACTGTTGGCTGTAACTTCGGAAGGATAGTCGGACCCCCGGGGTCCGATATTCCTCAAGGGATTACAGCTGACACTACTAATCCTGCGCTTGCGCTCGCCAACGGGTCCGGACAGGAGGACGACAACACTGCGGCCGCGCTGACCGGCGCGAGCGGAGAGCGCGGTCAGCGGACGGGGAAGGGCAGGCACTCGAAGCGGTCGCGACATCCGGTGCCGTCCACGAGCAGAGCGAACGACGACTCGGTGCGGCGAAGCCGCTCCCGAAGGCACTCCCGAAGCCACTCGGTGGACAGTGAAGGGCACAGCAGCGGCCACCGGGCCGCTGCAAGGGCTTTCTTAGAACTCACCCAGTCTGGACTGCCCACCACTCCCGGTCTCGACGCCGGCGAGGTCGGCCGCCGTCGCCAGCGTCTCCTCGAACGTCTCCTCCTGGCTCCGGTCGTACAGCGTCGCGGCGGGGTGGACGCAGATCAGAACGCGCCGCGGTTCGCCGCCGATGCGCACGTCGACTAACGACCCGGCCTCGTTCGTGACGGCGACGTCCCGTTCGAGCAGGTGTTCGCTCGGGACTTTGCCGAGGGTGACGATGACCTCCGCGTCGACCGCCGCTATCTCCGACTCCAGATAGCCGCGGCAGTTCGCTAGTTCCTCCGTCGTCGGGTCGCGGTTGTCCGGCGGCCGACAGCGCACGCAGTTGCTGATCCGGATCGCCTCGCGTTCGAGTCCGGCGGCGAGCAGGGCGTCGTCCAGCACGTCGCCGCTCCGGCCCACGAACGGCTCTCCCCGTTCGTCCTCGTTGGCACCGGGGGCCTCGCCGATAAACTGCACGTCAGCGTCGGCCGGCCCGACGCCGTTGACGATTCGGTTTCGCGACTCGCAGAGGGCGGGACAGCGCTCGCAGTCGGTGACGGCGAGTCCCTCCATCTCGTCCATACGCCCCCGTTCGTCGGCTCGTACTACTCTCTTCGGATCTCGTCGCACGCCCGCGCCGCCAGCCGCGCGACGCGGACCGGTTCGGGCCGCCCGCCCTCAGGCGTAAACGCCCCGACGACGCGGTCCGCCTCGGCGTCGGCGATGCCGACGCTCCGGACGAACACCGTTTCGTCGCCGACGCCGACCGGACGCCGCGGCGGCAGCGCCTCGTAGGCATCGAGTCGCCAGTCCAGCGCGTCGCCGTCGAATTCGGCACGGAGCGACGGTTCGAGGCCCTCGCTCTCCTCGAACGTGACAGATAAAATCGGTCGGTCCGTCGCCCGGTGAACCCGGTTCAGGTCCAAGATGTTGTACCAGGCGAGCGCGACCCCACCGACGACAACGTACCGGACGTCCTCGCGGTCCAGTTGCCGGTAGAGGTCGATGATAGCGTCGGTCGCGTCGTCGCCACCGACCGTACACGAAGAGAAAGCGAAGCCGTCGACGGTCCGGGACGCACGGGTGACGACGCCGGCGAGCGTGCTCGTCTCGTCGCGGAACGACTCGGCGACGCCGAGCGCCCGCGTCCCGGGTTTCATCAGTTCGCTTCGCCGTCTTTGATGTCCTGTAGGCGGTCGATCAGTTCGTCGTTCGATGCCCCGATCTCGTACTCGATATCGCCGTCGTGGTCGGTTTCGTCGGTGGCGACGCCGTCGTCTGCGTCGATATCAGCATCGATGTTCTGAGTATCTTGTTCCGACTCGTCGTAGCTCCCGAAACCCATGCTACGACTGAAAATAGTGATTTGTTCCTAAAAAATTTCCCGGGCGGAGCGCCGCGGTTCGCTGGGCGTCGCCGATGCGTTGCCGTTTCTCAGACCGTACACGCTGGAAGTCCGCCGCTATGCACTGCCCGTTTCTCGCCCCCCGCTTTACTCCCGGCTTTCGCGCTTAGCCCACCACTGTTTTGCCGCCGTGCGGTCCAGTGAGCGTATGGACGTCATCAACGTCACCGCCGACGCGGACACCTTCACCTGCAACGCCTACCTCGCACTGGACGGCCGACCGACTCTGGTCGACGCGGGTGCGTGGCCCGGTATCGTCGACCGAATACGGGAGGAGACGGACGAACTGGACGCCGTCGTACTTACGCACCAGCACGGCGACCACGTCGCCGAACTCGACGCCGTGATCGACGCGTTCGACCCGGACGTGTACGCTTACGGCGATCATCCGCACCGAACTACGGCGGTCGATGACGGCGACGAGGTGACTGTCGGCGACGAGACGTTCGAGGTGGTGTATTCGCCCGGCCACGCGGACGACCACGTCGCTCTGGTCAGCGGATCGACGATATTCTGCGGCGATGTCGTCGTCCACGACGACGGCGCGTTCGACTACGGCAGTTTCGGTCGGACGGACCGACCCGGCCAGTCCCGCGAGGAACTCATCGAGAGCATCGAGCGGATCCTATCGCGAATGCCAGACTCCGTCGAACACATGTACGCCGGTCACGGCGGAGAGTTCCACGGGGAAGTGACCGACGTGATCGAGACTGCGCTATCGCGGGCGAAACAGCGAGAACCGAAATACCCCGGCGAGTAGCGTCTGTCAGTTGCAAAAACGAGCGATGGATCAGGCGCTGCGGGATTCCTTTGCCTTCGGTCGAAGGTTCTTGTAGCCGCATTTGCGGCAGTTGTCGGCGCGTTTGGGGTTGCGGGCGTTACAGCGCATGCAGATCATCTTGTCGAGGATGCGTCCCTCCGCTTTGTCGAACGTAGCCATACCCCCCAGTTGCCCGCCACCGAATAAAAGGGTTTCCGAGTGGACGCGTCATCGGGTTGGTTGTAACTGTGTACCGGTAGTCGCCGACCCCGCGTCGGCGAAATGCCGAAATGACGCACACCCGACCCTATCACTCCTCGGCGAGGTATTCGTCCTGAACGGCGACGATCTCGGTCGAGTCCTCGCAGTCGGCGTAGCGCCTGAGCGGCTCCGCGTTGAGTTCGAGAAACGTTTCGCCCCAGGTGAACTTCGCGAGGATCCGCTCGGCGTGGTCGCGCTCGCCCAGAATGACAAGCCCGGCGGCGAGTGCCTCGACCGTCGTCAGGCGGAACGGCCGCCCGTAGTTGACGGGGTTCGCGGCGACGAGAAAGGGGAGCGCCCGGTGTTCGCCCGGGAGGTCGAACATCGCCTCGCCGGCCGTCTCCCACGAGCAGTCCAGCGCGACGAGTCTGTTAGCGTCCGCATCCGCCGGCGAAAGCGCTTGCTCGGCGTGGGGGTTCAACACGACGCCGTACGGCGTTGCTCTCGCCGAGCGATGCAGTGCCGCCAGGTCGAACCGTTCGAGTTTCCGGGCGGTACATTTCTTCGGGTCGTCGTCGCCCTCGTACCGGACGTGCAGTTCCACGCAGATACGTAGGTTCGGATCCGGCAAAAAGCGCTCGGACTGTCGTTATCGGCGGGACTGCACGGAGCCGACGACACGTCGTTATCGCCGCAGGACGTGGAGCGCGAACCCGATAGACGGGACGAAAACGACGAAACCGAGCACTCCACCGAAGAGAAACGACACGATGTTTATGATGAGCAGGGTGGTCAGAAACACCGCCTTTGATTTCATGTCGAGCATGTGTTGTCGATTCCGACGCTCCAGAGATAAGAATTTACACCTTGCATACTGCTCGGGCGAACGACAGCCTCGTCCAACGGAACTCTCGGATGCCACCGCTACTGATCTCTCTCGATATTGGTGGATGCTAACACACTTCGGTTTCCGGGCCGGATCGACGCTTATGAGCATCGTGGATAAACTCAAGGACATGCTCGTGCCGCGCACGGAGAAAGGAGTCAGGCTGGAATGCGCTGACTGCGGGGCGAAAGTGGACGGTGACCCGACCGCGTGTCCGGAGTGTGGATCGCACGAACTCGTCGAGCGCGAGAGCTTCGAGATGCGCCCGAGGGAGTGATAGAGGGCGTGTACCGCGGTGGTCCCGCCGCGCGTGTACCGCGGCAGCGGTAGCTCCGGGTTACCGCGTCACCCTCGGAGCGGCGCGCGGAACGGCGACGAAGTACTGTCCGTTATGTGAGAGGAACTAAGGTGGCGGAGGTGTACGTGTCGCTCATGATAGCTGTCGGTTCGGACGCCCCGTCGTTCCAGTTGCCCGGCGTGGACGACGGAGAGATCGGCGAGTATGCCCTCGACGATTACGACGGCGAATCGATCGTTGTTCTCGCATTCTACCCCGCTGATTTCAGTCCTGCCTGTACGGACGAGTTGTGCGCGTTACAGGACCTCGAGCTCTTCGCCATGCAACGGGACGTGACGATCTTCGGCATCTCACCCGACAGCGTGTACAGTCACCGCGCGTTCGCAACGGAGTACAACCTGGGGTTCCCGTTACTCTCCGACAGCGTCGGCAACGTCGCGGAGCAGTACGGCGTCCTCCAGTCGGAGTTCGAGGGCCACGAGCGCGTCCCGAAGCGGTCGGTGTTCGTTCTGGACGCGAACCTGACCGTCGAGTACGCCTGGTGCGGGGAGTCGCCGGTCGACCTCCCGGACCTCGAAGCCGTCCGCGACGCCGTCGAAGCGGTTCAGGACGACGGAACGGCGATCGAACGCTATCGCACCGCGTGCAACCACTTTCGGTTCGGACGGTCGGAGTTCGAAACCGCTCGAACGGCGTTCGAGCGCGAAGACTGGTCGACTGCCGACGCCACGTTCGGGGAAGCCCTCGGCTACTTCGACGAGGCGGCGGCCGCCTTCGAGTCCGCCAGACGGTTCGGCTCGGACCCGGTTGCCCACCGCGCAGCGTCGGCCGCCGAGACGGCGGACGCGTACCGTCGAGCAGCGAAGTGGTACGCCGAGTCGGCCGAGTACTACGCCGACGACGCTCCGGAATGGGGCGACGAATACCGAGACGACGCCATCGAAGCGCTGCACTCCGCCCCGGACGACGGGGACATTTCGGACCTCTACCCGCTTTCGGAGTAAGCGCGCGGCGACGGGCGCAGTGACCGGTGGCTTTTCGGCCGCGGCCCGCGCACCTACGGGCATGACAGACGCCGAGGAGACGGTCCGCTCGTTCTACGCCGCCCTCGACGACGGCGCGTACGACGACCTCGAAGCCCTGCTTTCCCCCGAGTTCGTCCAGCGCCGCCCTGACCGCACTTTCGAGGGCCGAGACGCGTTCGTCTCGTTCATGCGCGACGACCGCCCGATGACCGACACCGTCCACGAACTCCGAACCGTCTTCGTCGCGGACGGCGAGCGGGAAGTGGCCGCGCGCGGCCGCCTCGAAACTGCGGCCGAGCGGAGTGCATCGAACCCCGCTTCGCAGACTCGACAGGACGCTGACACCGAAGTGCTCTTTCAGTTCGTCGACGTTCACCGTTTCGCCGACGACGGACGGATCGAACGACTCGACACGTTCACGCAGTGATATCGCCCGATCTCGTCTGCGTGAGAGCCCTGTCTCGCGAGCGGCGGCGATAGGCCGCCTCCGGCGGCGGACTATTGGTCCAGATCGGCCTCAAGTGACTTTTCCCCCCTTGTGAGCTCTTGGGAATATGTCCGCTGGGAACCGTCGATCGCTCTCTCCCCGTTCCGCAGCGCACCTCCGGCTATCGCTCGCCGTCTTCGTCTCCGGGATCATCTATTCGGTTTCTGGCGTGGTTCCGTCCCGCCGCTTCCGGACGCCGACGCGCTGTCCGCGGCGCTCGGTGCGGGGATCGCCGCCAGCGGTACGCTGGGATACGTGAATTCGGGCCCCGGCGAGACGCTCACGGGTTTCCACGGACTGGTAGCGCTACCCGTCGTTCTCACCGTCAGTGTCGTCCGCTTTCCGGACGGCCGCCCGGTTGCGGGAGAGACCGGTCTACACGCGCTCGTGTGGACAGGTATTCGCAGTCAGAACAGTTCTCGCGGTTCGTGCGGGGGCGGCGTGAGACTGGAAGGGGTCACTCACTGGTTCGGTGGCTGCGCGTTCGTCGAGTTCGACTGGCGCGCCCGACCTGCTTCCGTCAGTCGCGTTCGCCGGCACCCAGCGCGCTCTCGCCGACCCGGTCGTGGCCCTCGATGACTTCCTGACCGCCCATGTACGGGCGGAGCGCTTCGGGGACGGTGACGGTGCCGTCCTCGTTCTGGTAGTACTCCATAATGGCGACCATCACGCGCGGAACGGCGACGCCCGACCCGTTCAGCGTGTGGAGGTACTCCGCGCCCTCGTGGCGCTCCGGCCGGTAGCGCAGGCCGGCGCGGCGGGCCTGGAAGTCCTCGAAGTTCGACACGCTGGAGACTTCGAGCCAGCGGCCGCCTTCCGCGGGGCCGTCCTCCATGTCGTCGCCGGGGGCCCACACCTCGATGTCGTACTTCTTGGCCTGGGTAAAGCCCATGTCGCCGGTACACATGTCAAGCACGCGGTAGGGGAGTTCGAGGCGGCGCAGGACTTCCTCGGCCTCGTCTAACAGGCCCTCTAACCGGTCGTAGCTCTCCTCCGGTCGGACGAAGTTGACGAGTTCGACCTTGTGGAACTGGTGGACGCGGACGTAGCCTCGCGTCTCCGTGCCGTGCTCGCCGGCCTCGCGGCGGAAGTTCGGCGAAAACGCCTGATGTTTGACGGGGAGGTCGTCGTCAAGCAGGATCTCGTCGCGGTACATGTTGGTGACGGGCACCTCCGCGGTCGGCAGCAGCCAGAGGTCGTCGTCTTCGTACTCGTCGTCCTGCCGCGCGCCGACGCGATACGCGTCCTCGGCGAACTTCGGCAGTTGGCCGGTTCCCTCCATCGATTCGCTGTTGACCGGGATCGGCGGCAGAACGTCGACGTACTCCTGTTCCCGGTGGACGTCGAGCATGAACTGGACGAGCGCGTGTTCGAGGCGAGCCCCGCCACCTTTGACGAACTGGAAGCCGCCGCCGCTGACCTTCGCGCCCCGCTCGAAGTCGAGGACGTCGAGTTCCTCGCCCAGGTCGTAGTGGGGAGTCACGTCGTCGGGCATCTCCCGCAGGTCGTCGAACCCCTCGCGGTAGCGTTCGACGTTGTCGCTTTCGTCCTCTCCGACCGGGACGCTCTCGTGGGGAACGTTCGGCAGGCGGAGCAGGTCGCGTTCGAGTCGCTCCGCCAGTTCGTCCGCGCGCTCCTCCACGTCCTCCAGTTCCGCTTTGAGTTCCTGTGAGCGGTCGATGGCCTCCTGAGCCTCCTCTTCCTTACCGTCTTGTTTCAGTTGGCCGATCTGGCTGGAGACTTCGTTGCGCTCGTGTCGCAGGTCGTCGCCGCGGGCTTTCAGTTCGCGCCACTCCTCGTCGAGTGCGAGAATCGCGTCGACGTCCACGCCGTCGACGCCCTTGCGGTCGACGGCGTCCCGCACCTCGTCGGGGTTCTCGCGTAGGTACGTCCGGTCGAGCATTCCTGTCCGCTGGTTTCCCGCGCCGAGGCAAAACCGTGTCGGAACTACGGGAACGGCTCACACCACGCCCAACCGCCCCCATATTTATCCGCCGCCGGTACTCGCTACTTGACATGGCTCCGTCCTCATCCACCTCCCGGCGTCGGTTCCTGACAGCGGCCACCGCAACGGCAGTCGCCGTTCCGGCAGTGACGGCCGCGGGCGGCAGTCGCGACCTCGACCAGCAGACGACCATCCGACTGGCGAGTGACATCCAGGGCTGGCGAGGCGTTTCCCCCGACCGGATCGAGGGCGAAGAGAATCCGACCCTGTATCTGACGGCGGGCGAGGAGTACGAACTGGTCTGGGAGAACGCGGACGGCGTCGGCCACAACCTCGTCCTCCGCGACGAGAACGACGAGTCGGTCGCCAGGACCGAGACGGTAGGCGAGGAGGGAGCGACCCGGTCGATATCGTTCACCGCGAGCGAGGACCTGGTGAGTTACCGCTGCGGGATCCACCCGTCGTCGATGCAAGGCGACATCAGTTTCGGCGACCCGCCGACGGGGACGACAACGCAGGGAACTCCAACGACTGACGACGTGACAGCCACGGAAGCGACCGACGACGAAACGGCCACGGAAGCGACCGACGACGAGACGACAGCCGACACCGCCGCCACCGACGGAACGGACCCGCAGACGACCGCGTCCGACGACGGAAGTGACGGCGGCGGGCAACCCGGATTCGGCGTCCTCGCGGCGGCCGCCGGCCTACTCGGGGCGCTGGGTATCAGGCGTCGCCAGCGCTGACGGACGCCCTACCGATCCGCAGCACAAGGATTTTCTCGCCGGGGGGCGGGCTATTTCACATGGAACCCGGAGACGTTCGGACGGTGACGTCGGGCGAGTGTACGGACCTATACTACGTCGACACGGGCATGTACGACACCGCGGAGTACGGGTCGGTCTACGTTCTCGACGCCGAGCGACCCGCTATCGTCGACACGGGCATCGGCACGAACTACGAGCGCATCCTGGCCGCGCTGGACGAGGCGGGGATAGAGCGGGACGACCTGGAAGTTATCGCGATAACGCACGTCCACCTCGACCACGCCGGCGGCGCTGGGTTCATCGCCGATGCCTGCCCGAACGCCGAGGTGTACGTCCACGAGAGCGGCGCACGCCACCTCGCCGACCCCTCGCGCCTCTGGAAAGGGACGAAAAGCGCCGTCGGCGACCAGATCGAGTTCTACACCGAACCGGAACCGGTCCCCGACTCTCGGATCACGGAACTCGAAGACGGCGACACGATAGATCTCGGCGACCACGAACTCGTCGTCCACCACGCACCGGGGCACGCACCCCACCAGGTCGTGTTCGAGGACCCCGCGAACGACGCCGTCTTCACCGCCGACGCGGCGGGGATCTGGGTGCCGTCGATCTCCCAGATAACGGAAACGTCGCCGCCGCCGCAGTTCGACCTGGAGGGGACGCTCGCCGACGCCGAGATGCTCGTCGCCATGGACCCGGAGACGCTCCTGTTCGCGCACTTCGGCCCGAAGGACGCTGACGGCGTCCTTGCGGAGTACACGGACGTGTTGACCGACTGGGTGCAGGCGGTCGAACGGAAGCGCGAGGAACTGGGAGACGACGAGGCGGTGATCGATCACTTCGTCGAGAACACGGACATGGGGCACGTGTGGGGCGAGCGGAAGGCCCGCGGGGAGACCGCAATGAACGTCAGAGGCGTCCTGACGTATCTCGACCGCGGGGAGTGAGACTCGCACGGGCAGAAACAACCGCTTGACACGGGTCTATCGTTCCTCATCTTTTATACCATCGTGGTTAGTTATCATACGGTATGACCTGGCGGGAGGCCGAATCCGAGTACACGGACGACGTCATCGAGATGACGACGCTGCCGCGCATGTTCGAAGACAGCGCGGCGCGAAACGAGCACCGTCCCGCCCAGCAGTACAAAGGCGGCGTCTACGACAGGTCGCTCGCCGGGACCGTCGTTCAGGCGGCACCGGACGGGGAGTACAGGGCGCTGTCGTACGCCGACGTGCGCGATATCGTACGGAGCCTGGCGGCCGGCTTCCGCGACCTCGGGATCGGGGACGGCGACCGGGTCGGTCTCTACGCGAACACTCGCATGGAGTGGGCGCAGTGCGATTTCGCCCTGCTCGCGGCGGGCGGCGTCGTAACGACAGTCTACAGGGGGTCGTCCGAATCGCAAGCGCACTACCTGCTCGACGACCCTGACGCGACCGCCGTCGTCGTCGAGGGGAGGAACGAACTCGACACGGTGCTTGCCGTCGAGGACGACCTCGACCTCGACTGTATCGTGACGATGGACGCCGTCGAGTCCGACCGCGACGACGTGTATTCGCTGGCGACCGTCCACGAACGCGGAGCGGAACAGTACGACCCCGACGAGTACGAACAGTGGCTAAGCGACCGCTCCGTCGACGACCTGGCGAGTCTCATCTACACGTCCGGAACGACCGGCCGGCCCAAAGGCGTGAAACTCACGCACCGCAACTTCCGGTCGAACGTCAACCAGATCCGAAAGCGGTTAGCTCTCCGACCGGACCGCGACGGCGATCTGACTATCGACGAGGAGACCAGGACCGTATCTTTCCTCCCGCTTGCTCACGTTTTCGAGCGCACCGCGGGCCACTTCGTGATGTTCGCTTGCGGTGCCTGCGTCGCGTACGCGGAGAGTTCGGACACGATCCAGGAGGACTTCCAGGCCGTCCGGCCCACGTCGGCGACGAGCGTCCCCCGGGTGTACGAGAAGATATACGACGCCATCAGGGAGCAGGCCAGCGAGTCAGGCCTGAAACAACGCATCTTCGAGTGGGCGACTGACGTGGGGCGGGCCTACCACGAGGCAGACTCGCCGGGGCTCTCGCTGCGAGCGAAACAGGCCGTCGCCGAGAAACTTGTCTTCGACCAGGTGACGGACGCGCTCGGCGGCGAGATAGAACTGCTCATCAGCGGCGGCGGAAGCCTCTCGGCGGACCTCTGTGCGCTCTATCACGGTATGGGACTGCCGATCTACGAGGGGTACGGACTCACCGAAACCTCCCCCGTCGTCTCGGTCAATCCGCCGGACGAACCGAAAGTCGGTACTATCGGACCGCCGGTCGCCGACGTGGACGTCTATCTCGACGACAGCGTACTACCGCCGGGGGAGTTCGAAGACGCCAACGGCGAGGTCGGTGAACTCCTCGTTCGCGGGCCGAACGTCACCGACGGCTACTGGAACCGGCCGGGCGAGACCGAGGCGGCGTTCTCCCGACTGCCCGGCGACAGCAACGCCGGGAACGCCGAAGACGACGGGGACGCGGACGACCGCTGGTTCCGCACGGGCGACATCGTCCGGCAGCGCCCGGACGACTACATCGTGTTCGAGGAGCGACTCAAGCAGTTGCTCGTCCTGTCGACCGGGAAAAACGTCGCGCCAGGCCCCATCGAGGACGCTTTCGCGTCGAGCGAGGTCGTCGAACAGTGTATGGTGGTCGGCGACGGCGAGAAGTTCGTCGGCGCGCTCATCGTTCCGAACGACGACACGGTCCGGGAGTGGGCCGCGGAGACGGGGATCGACCTCCCCGACGACCGCGCGGCGATGTACGAGGACGACCGCGTCCACGAGTTCGTCCGGGCGGAAGTAGACGAGGTGAACGAGCGGTTCGAATCTCACGAGCGGATCAAGCAGTTCCGCCTCGTTCCCGACGAGTTCACGGAGGAAAACGATCTGCTCACGCCGACGATGAAGAAAAAGCGCCGCAATATTCTGGACCGATACGGAAGTCTGATATCCGACATATACGAGTCCACCTCGCGGTCAACCCAGTCGCACGAATGATCAACTTGCATACAGGGTGCGTTCCACAGTACCGAGTCGAACGCGTTCTCTATCCCGGAACGGTATCTAAACGGGGTCACAGCCGACAATCGGCAACGCGGGAGGAAAGGTCGGCGTTTTTTACGGGCGGACTTCGTTGACCCGTCTGATGGCGGGTAACATGCGCAGAGCGGACACACGACGGGTGAGCTTCAGGTTCGCGGATAGCAGTCGGCAACTCTCCCTTCTTCCGAGCGGAGGGTGTCTCGCGTGAGCGCGGGCAACCTCCTACCGCTGGTTGCGTTTATCGTCGCTTTGGGCGTCATTTCGCAGGTACTCGCCGACCGCTTTCAGGTCCCTAGCGTCCTCTTTCTCATCATTGCCGGTATCGCCGTCGGCCCGGAGGGTGCCGGGTTCGTCACCCGCCAGTCCTTCGGCGATTCACTGTCGGTGATCGTCGGTCTGAGCGTCGCGATCATCGTTTTCGAGGGTGCGTTCCACCTGAAAGTGGAGAAGCTGAAGGAAGCGCCTTCCGCGGCGTTTCGGCTCGTCACTATCGGCGCTGCTATCGCACTGATCGGCACTGCCGTGGCCGTCCGCTTCGCGATAGATGGTGCGACGTGGGGAACCTCCCTGCTCGTCGGCGCACTGCTCGTCGCCACCGGCCCGACGGTTATCACGCCGATTCTCGGTGTCGTCCCCGTCCGTGACCGTGTCGCCGCCGCGCTGGAGACGGAGGGGATCGTCAACGACGTGACTGCCGCGATCGCCGCTGTCGTCATCTTCGACGCGCTCCAGCCCGGCGCATCCGACCCGTACTCGCTTGCCCCCGAGTTCGCTCAGCGTCTCGGGGTCGGCCTCCTCGTCGGACTCGTCGTCGCGGCGGTCATCTGGTACGTGCTCGGGAACGTCGACCTCTCTCCCGGCAATGCGCCACAGAACGCCCGTCTACTCACCCTCGCCGGTGCCATCGTCGCCTACGGTGCCGCGGACACGATCGCGACCGAGTCCGGCGTGGCCGCCGTCGCTGCCGCCGGGATCATCCTCGGAAACGCCGATCTGCCGTACGAGGAGAACATCGAGGAGTTCAAAGGCGACGTGACGCTCATCGTCCTCTCGTTCGTGTTCATCGCGTTGGCGGCGCTGTTGAACTTCGACCGCCTGCTCGAACTCGGCGTCGGTGGGATAATCGTCGTGCTGGCTGTCGCGCTCGTGTTGCGCCCGTTGCTCGTGTTCCTCTCGACGAGCGGCGCACAGTTCACGAAGGGGGAGAAGCTGTTCGTCAGTTTCGTCGGACCGCGGGGGATCATCCCCGCGTCCGTTGCGACGCTGTTCGCACTCGAACTCCAGTCTCACGCCGACGAGCTACGGGCGGCCGGCGAGATCGCACAGGCGGAACTCGTCGCCACGCAGGCGAACATTCTCGTCGGCACCGTGTTCCTCGTCATCCTGGCGACCGTCGTGTTCGAGGGCGGTCTCGCCAGAAAGATAGCGGAGTACCTTGATGTGATACCTATGCGCGTACTAATAGTCGGAGGCGGGAAGGTGGGCCGTTCGCTCGCCGAGCGCCTCGAAGACCGCGGAGAGAACGTCGTCCTCATCGAGCACGACGAAGAGATCGTCGAACGCGCTCGGAACGAGGGATTCACCGTCCACAAGGGCAACGGCACCGACACCGAGGTGTTACGCTCTGCGGGCGCGGAAAACGCCAAGATCGTCGCCGCCGCGACCGGAGACGACGACGCCAACCTGCTCGTCGCTCAGCTAGCGAGTTCGAAGTTCGACGTCGAAACCGTGATCGCCCGGGCGAACAATCCGGACAACGTCGACGCCTTCGAGGACCTGGGCGTCAGGACCATCTCCGCCTCGATGGCGACTGCGTGGGCGCTCGACAACGTCATCGAGCGTCCGGCGCTGTCGAACTGGATGACCGAACTCGGGCGCTCCGGCGACGTTCAGGAGATCGAAGTCACTGCCGAGGACCTCGTCGGCAGGACGATCGACGACTTGGACGACGAACTCCCCAACGGCGTCCTCATCGCGCTGGTCGGTCGGGACGGCAACAACGAAGTCCCCGAGGGCGACTTCACGCTCCAGCAGGGCGACCACATCACGTTCCTCGGTCGGAAAGACGCCGTCCACGAGGCGCTGGCGCGGTGTCACCCGTACGACTGATCCGTCGACTGAGCCGACCGACCCGTAACGTGATCTGTCGGTTCCTCTCGGGCGTTCAGTCCGCCGTCGCCGGCGTGTCGGTCACTTCGAGGAAGGCGTCTTCGAGGCTCCGGCTTTCCCCGGACTCGGCCTGGCGCTTGAGTTCTTCGGGCGGTCCCTCGGCGACGAGTCGGCCGTCGTGAAGCACGCCGACCGTGTCAGCCAGTTCGTCCACGACGGGGAGGATATGCGTCGAGAGGAAGACGGTCATCTCCCGCTCGGCCAGGTCGGAGATGGTCTCGCGCATCGTCCGCGCGGCGCGGGGGTCGAGACCGCTCGTCGGCTCGTCGAGGAAGGCGACTGCGGGGCGGTGGAGGACGGCCTGGATGACGCCGGTCTTCTGTCGCATCCCCTTGGAGTAGGCGTTGATCCGCTTGTCCGCGTCCTCGGCCAGGTCGAACCGCTCTAGCAGGCGGTCGATCCGCTCTGTCGCCTCCTGCTCGGGAATGTCCCGGAGGCCAGCGATGTACTCCAGTTGCTCCCGACCCGTGAGTTCGTCGTACAGCGGCGGCTCCTCGGGCAGGTAGCCGATGTGTGGTGTGACGGACTCGCGGTCGCGGATGTCGTTTCCGGCGACGTGGGCGGTCCCCGAGGTCGGGCGGGTGAGTGTTGCCAGTATCCGCATCGTCGTCGTCTTACCGGCTCCGTTCGGTCCGAGAAACCCGTAAACGGTACCGCGTTCGATGGAGAGTGAGAGGTCGTCGACGGCGAGCGTGTCGTCGTAGCGTTTGGAGAGGGCGTCGGTCCGGATCGCGGGGCTGTCGCTCATGAATGCTATTTTAGCGACAGCGAGTATGAAAGTTGGTGTCTCTAGGCGTAGCGTTCGAGTTCGGGGCGGTCGAGGTCTTCGAGAACGTCACCGGCGGTCTCGTCGAGCAGGCTACGGCCCTCAGCGGTGATGCGGCGGCCTTCGCCGTCGGCGGTCTCGACGAGGTCCTCCTCTTCGAGGTCCTGAAGGATAGTGCGGATGACGTTCTTGCTCCCGTCGCTTCGCTTCGCGGGGGCGACGCGGTAGCGGTTGGACCCCCGCTTGGCACTGCCGTAATGGGTGGAGAGCCGTTCGATCCCGATCGGGCCGTTCGTCGCGACCTTGCGGAGCAGACTCGCGGCGCGGACGGCGAAGAAATCCTCCTGTTCGGGGGGTAGCTCGCGACCGGCACCGGTCTTTGCGAACTTCGCCCACTGCGGTTCGTCGATCTGGTCCTCGAGTTCGTCGGCGAGCGCGTCAATGAGCGCGTCCGCCGGAACGTCGTACAGCGTTGTCATACCATCGCCTTCCCTCGCGCGGCATTTAAGGCCATCGTATTCCCACGGGCCCGCGCCGGTCGTTATCACCCGCTATCGGTCACCCCGAACATCGACGCTGCGACGCCGCCGATCCCCGTCGACAGCCAGTACGTCGCTGTTCGATGGATTACGACGGCGGCGCTCGCCGTCGACAGCATCAGGCCCGTCGTGGGTACCAGCAGGGCGACGAGAACCGCTTCGACCCCGCCGAGTCCGCCCGGAAGCGGGGTCACTCCCGCGACGCTCCCCAGCGGGATCGCGACCATCACCGCGCCGAAGGAGACGGGATGGCCGAGCGCGTACAGGGAGAGCCACAGCGAACACATCTGACCCAGCCACCCGAGCGCCGAGAACCCGAGCGCCAGAAGGAGCGTCCGTCGGTCCGTTCCGACCCGCTCGATGGTGTGGAAAAACCCCTCGATGCGGTGCTCGATGTCGGCGGCGGTCGGCGGCGACTTCCGTGGAATGAGCTTCGTCAGCCAGCGAACGAGCGGCGTCACGACTCGAACCGCCGATCGCTCGACTCGATAGCGGTGCTGCCAGCCCAGATACGCGGCAACCGGGAGTGCAACGGCGAGCGCCCCGACCGACGCGGCGGCGTACTCCAGACGTGCGTTGAACGTCACTTCGGTCGCCATGTAGGCGACGCCGAGTAGCGCGAACCCGATAGAGGGGACGAAGTTCAGCGCGTCTACGCTCGCGATCGCGGCGAGCGACGTCTCGTACTCGCTGTCGGTCGTTCGCGAGATGATCAGGGCCGTAAACGGCTCCCCGCCGGCCTGGCCGAACGGCGTCACGTTGTTCGAGAACATCGCGCCGGCGAAAACGAGAAACGACCGCGGCACGGACAGTGAAATTCCCAGTGCGTCGAGAACGGTCCTGAGCGCGAGCCCCCACGCGAGAAGCCACCCGAGCGCCGCGACGACGACGGCAGCGACGACGACGGGTCGCGCGCGCCCGAGCGCTGCCAGTATCTCGTCGACGCCCGCGACCCAGAACAGACCGGCGAGTATCGCCAGCGCCCCGAGGAATCCGGCTATTTTCGCCCGGGTGCTCCCGTTGACCATGCGGCGTACTGACGACCGTCCGGCAGTTGAAACCACCGGGTCTGCGGTATCCGGATTCAGTGGCGGCTAACCGGTCGGTTTTTCGGCCCCCGGTGGGATGGTCGACTATGAACGAACGGACTGCCCTGGCGCTGCTGGGCGAGTCCGTCGGCGCGGCCGGCGACGACGCCGCCGTCGTCGACGACCAGGTGCTCACGACCGACATGCTCCACGAGACGACGGACTTCCCGGACGGGACGACCCGGTACACCGCCGGCTGGCGGTCCGTCGGCGCGTCGCTGTCGGACGTCGCTGCGATGGGTGCCGACGCGACTGCTGCGGTCGCCGCGTACGCCGCGCCGTCGTTCGGCGAGGCAGAACTCGCCGCCTTCGTCGAGGGAGCGACGGCCGTCTGTGAGCGCGTAGACGCCGAATACGTCGGTGGAGACCTGGACGAAGGCGACGAGTTCACCGTCGCGACGACGGCGCTGGGAGAGACGACAGCCCCCGTCCGCCGCCGTGGCGCAGTGCCCGGTGATCGCCTGTGCGTTACCGGAACGTTCGGCCGGAGCGCGGCCGCGTTACGGCTGTTTCGGCGAGGGAAGACGGAGCGGGCGAACGACCTCTTCCGGTTCGAACCGCGCGTCGCAGCGGGGCGCGCTATTGCCCCGCACGCGACGGCGATGATGGATTCCAGTGACGGTTTCGCGCGCTCGCTCCATCAGCTATCCGAAGCGAGCGGCTGCGGGTTCGCCGTCGAGGAAGCGGCGGTACCGGTCGACGACAGCGTCGACTCGGCGGCCGATACTGCCGACGAACACCGCGAGATGGGGCTGTTCTTCGGCGAGGACTTCGAGCTCGTCTTTACCGTTTCCGAAGACGCCGTCGATGCGGTCAGGGACGCCTCGCCGACGCGGATAACCGTGGTCGGCGATGTCACCGAAAGCGGCGTGACGATAGATGGGGACGCACTGCCGGACCGCGGATTCACGCACGGTGAGTGACGCCGGGGGTGGGTGCCGTCAGCTTCAGTTCATCCGCCGTAGGCGATAGGCACCGGCGTGAAACAGAGCGCACCGAGCAGGAAGGTGAGCGCTCCCAGCGCCATCCGCGGGGTATCGAGCGATTCGTCGTACACCGGCGTCGCCGGCCCGGCGAAGGCGATAGCCGACGCGAACAGGCCCCAGAAAACCCAGAGGAAGATGGCGTTACCGGCGACGTTCCGGACGTAGTGGAGGTATCCGGCCAGACCGAACAGGACGGCCGGGACCAGCGCAGCGACCGTCTCTTGGCGGTCGCCGGCCATCGCCCGGACGATGTGGCCGCCGTCTAGCTGACCGACCGGTAGCAGGTTCAGAAAGGTGACGAACATGCCGACCCAGCCGCCGACGACGACCGGATGGATCGATTCCCCCGGCGGGTAGTACAACTGCTGCCCGGTCAGGTCCGCAATGAGTACCAGCAGCGGTGGGTAGCCGAGTTCGAACGGGAGCGTTCCCGGCGGCACGTCGACCGGGGGGAGCGACAGACCGACCGCCGTCACGACGACGGTAGCGACCAGCCCAGCGAGCGGACCGGCCGCGCCGATGTCGAACAGGGCTTTGCGGTCGGGCATCTGCCCTTTCATCTTGATCACCGCGCCCATCGTCCCGATAAGCGTCGGAAGCGGGAGGAAGTACGGGAGCGTGGCGTCGACGCCGTGGTATCGGCTCATGACGTAGTGTCCGAGTTCGTGTACCCCGAGAACGCCCATGATCGCGACGGTGAACGGCCACGCGCCAAGGAGCGTCTCCGGATTCGCTATCGGGTCGTAGCCGTACCACACCGTCCCGGCAAACAGCGTCGAAAACACTGTCGCCACCGCGAGGATAACGTTCGTCCACGGGATCCCGTCGACGCCGACGTCGACGGGTTCTGCGACGAGGACGTACTCGCCAGTCCGGCGAGTCAATCGGACTTCGTACCCGTCGGCACGAAAGCGCGGCCAGATGTGTTCCATCAGTTGCTCCGGCGGGACGAGCGGGTCGCCGTAGTACAGTAACTGGTCACCGTCGGTCCGCACCTCGTACACTCGAAATGAAGAAGCGAACGAATCGGCGGGGGGGCCCACGTCGGGGCCATCTCTGTTCGCCATCGTGGCGTTTTTAGCGGGCGTAGCGTGATAAACCCACTGACAGCGGGGTTGTGGGGCGGGGGACTGCGGGGGATCAGGCCGGTTCGACGCGCCACGTCGTCGCGCTCGTGTACGACCACTTCTCGACTTCTAGCTCGCTCGCGGAATCGCTCAGTTTCACCATCAGTGCGCCGATCTCCTTGGGGGAGAGGTCGACTTCGTCCGCGATGAACTTGCTCTTGAAGTACAGTTCCCCGTCCGTCGCTTTCTGCCGGAGGAACTGCTTGAGTCGATCTTCTTTGTTCTCTGTAGTCGGGTCTTCAGTGGAGGGCTGCGAGGTTGCGCTCATTTGTTGTCGCCTCGTTCTCCCGTAATACCGGGGATATGTTATAAAGGAAGGATGCTTCGGCCAGTTTCGAGCGCTTTTAGCCCAATCTACGGTTTTTACCCCGTTTCATGTTATTTGGTTTACCCTTCATAACCGGACGAGAGGGAACGAGACGTTTTATAATCGTATCTAACTCTGTATTCGGGGTATCTATTATTACCCGGAGTATGTGTTGGATTTCCAACTTCTACATCTCGTCACTGCTCGTGAACCCAGAACTCGTCCTCGACCGTCACTTCCTTCTTGAAAATTGGCACGTCTTCTTTGAGACGGTCGATCCCGTCTTCGACCGTACGAAACGCCTCCCTCCTGTGTCCTGCGAGGACGACGACGAAGACGATATCCTCGCCGTACTCGACAACGCCCGTTCGGTGGTGCAGCAGTACCTCGTACACACCGTCACGGTCTTCCAGTTCCGCACGAAGGGCGTCGAGTCGGTCCTCGGCGACGCCTTCGTACTTCTCGAACTCCAGGAACTCGGTCGCCTCGTCATCGTCGTGGTCTTTCGCACGGACCCGTCCAGTGAACGTGGCTACCGCGCCCGCTTTCTCCGCCGCCGGAGAGCGTTTCGCGCGGGCGACGAGGGACCCGAGCGTTTCGTACGGTTCCGTCTCTCGTAGGGAGTCGACCACGTCGCCCACGTCTATGTCCGTTGCCGTTTCGCCGGTCGCGATGGCCTCACCTCGGTGGTCACGGTTGCCGAGGACGACCTGTGGCATGTCAGCGCTGCTGAACCCCTCGACGACCGCATAGTCGTACTGCGGTGCGAGATCGTCCAGCGTCTCCGAGAGCGTTCGGGAGTCGCCGGTTCCGAACCACTCGCCGTCGTCGGTGATACCGTACGTCCGGTCCGCGCCTGCGGCCCTGTGTCGCGCGGTGTCTTTCCCGTCCGTATCGACCGCCGGTGCGTGCGTGAGATGCTTCACCGTCGCCACGGTCCCGTGGCCGTCGAACCGCTCGGCGAACCGCTCGACGAGGGTAGTCTTTCCGCTGTCCGACGGTCCCACGACGCCGAGTACTTTCATATCACCACTTCGATTCGCCGGGGCTTGTAGCCTTCGCCCGCGGTGTCGTCACTGTCGCTGCCACCGAAGCGCTCCGACCGCAAGCGCGGCGACGGCTGCCGGTATCCCGAACCCGTCGAGT
Source organism: Halostella pelagica (assembly GCA_005954745.1). Lineage (GTDB taxonomy): Archaea > Halobacteriota > Halobacteria > Halobacteriales > Natronoarchaeaceae > Halostella > Halostella pelagica. The sequence goes on along the minus strand of CP040678.1, from coordinate 2,668,114 downwards.
CCCCCGCCGTTCGTTTTCTCCTCGGCCGTCGTGGTTTCGCCGTCGGTGACCCTGATCGTCACCGACTGGCCGTTCACTGACGCCTGATACGTCCCTGTTGCTTCGATCTCGCGGACGAATTCGACGGTCCGCGTTTCGCCGGGTTCCAGGGTGACGGTCTCAGTTCCGACCCGCTCGTCGAAGAGACGAAGCGTGACGTTCGTCGTCGTCTCGGTGTCGCCCTCGTTGACGACCATCGCCCGGATGGCTACTGACTCTCCCGTCGAAACCTCGGTGCGGTTCGCGGTTACGTTCGTCACGCCGACTGTCCGGGGACCGTCGTCTTCCGCTCCATCGTCTTCCGCTCCGTCGTCTTCCGCTCCGTCGTCCGACACCGTCTCGTTCCCTTGTGAGCCGTTTTCCTGCCCGGCCGCGAGGGTGTCTCCAGTTCGTTCGCCCTCGTCGCCTGTCGCCCCGTCGTCAGCCGCATCCGAACTGTCCTCGTCGCTGTCGATACCCGGTCCCGACGCGTTGCTCTCTCGCTGTTCGGCGTCCGCGGTGCCGAGCGGTATCTCGCGAGAGTCATCGCCTTCGATCACTATCTCGTGTTCGCTGCCCTCGGTATCGAGCACGATTTCGCGCTCGCCGTCTTCGAACAGCGTCTCCCGCCGCCCGTCTTCGACCGGAACCTCGCGCTCTCCGTCCTCGGTTTCGACCGTCACAACCCCCTCCTCGCCCTCGAACGCTATCTCCACGTCGCGCTCGTCGGTTTCGAACTCTATCCCGACTTCTCTGTCGCCGTCGTCTGTCGCTACCTCGACCGCGCGTCCCTCCCCGTTAGAGCTGTCGTCGTCGGAGTCCGAATCGGTCGCCTCGTCGGCGTCGTCCGCGTCATCTGCATCGTTTCGGTCGTCGGCGTCGTCCGCATCATCCGCATCGTTTCGGTCGTCGGCGTCGTCAGGATCCGCGTCGTCCTCCTGCACGTTCTCGAGGCCGTCGACAACGGTCGCCGCGTCGCCGGTAGCGCCTGCGGCCGCCGCGTTGCCCGCGGCGACGCAGACGAGCAGAACGCACAGGCAGACGAGTACGATAGGGCGGCGCATAGGGTGACGGGAAACGACCACCCCAGAGGGGTTTGTAATGACGGGCCCAAGCCCGGCCACGCGGGAGAAACCGCGCCTTTACCTCTCCGCGAGATTGGATGTCCGCGGCGTTCGGCGCGGCCGTTCGGGCGCGACAGTCGAAACGGTAGAGAGTTGGCAACCCTTAAGAGCGCGACAGGGTTACTCGGCGGTAGCATGAAAGTGGTCGTTTCTATCGGCGGGAGCGTTCTCGCGCCCGACCTCGGGTCGGAGCGGGTCAGCGAGCACGCGGCCGTCATCGAGGCACTCGCTGACGACGGCTGTTCCGTCGGGGCAGTTGTCGGCGGCGGCGGCGTCGCCCGGGAGTACATCGGTACAGCGCGAGACCTCGGCGCGAACGAGATCGAGTTGGACCAGATCGGCATCGACGTGACGCGCCTGAACGCGCGCCTGCTCATCGCGGCGCTCGGCGAAGACGCCGTCCCGGCACCTGCCGAAGACTACGAGGAGGCGGGGGAAGCGATGCGCCGCGGCGACATCTGTGTGATGGGCGGCGTCACGCCTGCGCAGACGACCGACGCGGTCAGCGCGGCGGTCGCGGAGTACGTCAACGCCGACCTGCTCGTCTACGCGACGAGCGTCCCCGGCGTGTTCAACGCGGACCCCAACGAGGACGACGGTGCCGAACCGTTCGACCGCCTCTCCGCGGGCGAACTCGTCGACGTGATCGCCGACATCGATATGACCGCCGGTAGCTCCGCCCCGGTCGACCTGCTCGCGGCGAAGATCATCGAACGCTCGGGCGTGCGAACCATCGTTCTCGACGGCACGAACCCGCAGCGGATCGCCGACGCCGTTCGCGACGGCGAACACGACGGAACCGACGTCATCCCGGAAACCGCGGGTGACGAACCGACCTACTGGGCCGAGAGATGACCGCCGAGAGCGACCCGTACACGCTGCGAGAGGACGACGAACACCGAGCCTTCTGGGCCGACGAAGTCGCCGACCGGGTCCTCGACCGGGACCCCGACGAGCCGATAGTCATCAAGGGCGGTATCTCGCCGTCCGGCGTCCCGCATCTGGGCAACGTCAACGAGATCATGCGGGGGTACGTGGTCGCGGAGCGCCTCCGCGACCGTGGTCACGAAGTCCGACAGGTGTTCACCACTGACGACCGCGACCCGCTCCGAAAACTCCCGCGGAAACTCGCGGACCTCGACGGGAACCTCGTGGACCTCGGCGACGTCGACGCCGGCGCGCTCGGGCGAAACCTCGGCAAGCCGTACACCGACATCCCGGACCCGTTCGGCTGCTGTGACTCTTACGGCGAACATTTCTCCAGTCTCATCGCCGAGAGCGCGGCCCTACTGGACGTTTCTCTCGACGTGGTCTCGAACACCGAGATGTACGAGAGCGGCGAGTTCGAGGACGCGACCCGCTATCTGCTTACCAACACCGACCGCGCCCGAGAGGTGCTCGCCGAATACCAGGACAAGATCGACGCGGAGTACGTCCCGTTCAATCCGGTCTGTGAGAGCTGCGGCAAGATCACGGAGACGGTGACAGCCGTCGATGTCGAGGCCGGCACCGTCGACTACGTCTGTACCGATATGGAGGCCGGCGACCGCACCATCGAAGGCTGCGGCCACGAGGGCACCGCTACTCTGCGCGAGGGCAAACTCCCCTGGCGCTTCGAGTGGCCCGCGCAGTGGCGCTCGCTCGGCGTCGACTTCGAGCCGTTCGGCAAGGACCACGCTGAGGGTTCCTGGCCGAGCGGCGAGGACATCGCGCGCAACGTGTTCGAGTTCGACCCGCCGGTGCCGATGGTGTACGAGTGGTTCACGCTGAACGGCGAGCCCTTTTCGTCCTCCGAGGGGAACGTCGTTCTCGTCTCGGACGTACTGGAGATGCTCGAACCCGAGGTGCTCCGGTACTTCTTCACGAAAGACCCCAGCAGGGCGCGGGACTTCGACATCTCCCGGCTAGACCAGCTAGTCGACGAGTTCGACAACTTCGAAGCGGTGTACTTCGGCGAACGCGAGGGTGACGAGCGAGAGCGCGAACTCGCTGAGCGCGCGTATCCGATCGCAGTACGGGAGGTCCGCGAGGAGCGCGTCCGCCTGCCGTACACGTTCGCCGCCGTTCTCGGGATGACTGAGGACGAGGACCTGCGCGAGGAGATCGCCCGGCGCGAGGGCCACATCCCGGCCGACGCGCCCGACTGGGCCGTCGAGGAGGCGCTCGCCCGCGTCGAACGCGCCCGCGAGTGGGCGCGCCGCACGGACAACGAGTTCAACTACGAACTCAAGCGCCGAGAGATGCCCGGCGTGGAACTCGACGAGAACACCGAAGCGGCGCTCGACGAACTCGCCGACTTCGTCGAACGCGAGGACGATCCCGAGGCTATCCAGGGAGAGATATACGAGACGGCGAAGCGCCACGACATCCCCGTCGGCGACTTCTTCTCGGTCGGCTACCGCCTCTTTTTCGACGAGGAGCAGGGACCGAAACTCGGTCCGTTCTTGGCGAAACTGGACGAGACGTTCGTCGTAGCGCGACTCCGGCGCGAGCGTTGACAGACGGTCCGCGGAACCAAACCCATTTGACCTGCCCGCCCCCACGGTGAAACAATGAGTACGCTGATGTGGGTGCTTGCCGGCATCGTCGTCTACTGGTTCGTAGTCTTGCTGTTGCGGCGGCAGGGCCTGCTACCCGACTACATCGGCACCCAGGGGCCGATCATGACCCTCCACACGAAGCGCGGCCGCGAGTTCCTGGACTGGCTCTCGGCCCCGAAACGCCTCTGGCGCGCCTGGGCGAACTTCGGCATCGGCATCTCCATCGTCCTGATGGTCGGATCGTTCGTTTTCCTCCTGTTCGGCGCGTTCGCCGCGCTCCAGCAGACGGAGTCGACGGCAGTCAATCAGCCGCGAAACGTCCTCGTCATCCCCGGCGTCAACGATTTCCTCCCGCTTTCGGTCGCGCCCGAGATAATCACCGGCCTCGCGCTCGGCCTCATCGTCCACGAGGGCGGGCACGGCCTGCTCTCCCGCGTCGAGGGGATCGACATCGATTCGATGGGACTGGCCTTTTTCACGATCATCCCGGTCGGCGCGTTCGTCGAACCCGACGAGGAGAGTCAGGCGGCGGCCGACCGCGGCGCAAAGACGCGGATGCTTGCGGCCGGCGTCACCAACAACTTCGCGATTACGGTCGTCGCGTTCGCGTTGCTGTTCGGCCCCGTCGCGGGCTCTATCGGCCTCGCCTCCGGCGCTGCCGTCGGCGGGAGTCTCCCGGGGTCTCCCGCCAACGAGTCCGGGATCGGCTACGGTGACCGCATCACCGCGGTCAACGGACAAGAGGTCGAGACGAACGACGACCTCACGGCTCTGCTCGAGAGCGAGGACGACCGGGAGGTGGAAGTGGAGATAAACGGGGAGAACACTGAAACGGTCAACCGCTCGCTACTCGTCACCGGCGTGACGCCGGACGGTCCGGTAAACGTCGAGCGCGGATCTACTATCAGGGCGGTCAACGGTACTGAAGTGTACACCGAACAGGCGTTCAAAAACGCCGTCGAGGACCGCGAAGTGATAGCGGCGACCGTCCAGAAGAACGGGTCGACCGGAGAGGCGACGTTCCCAGTGGGCGCGTACGTCCACGTCGCTGACGACGGCCCGCTCTCCGAGTCCGAGGCGTCCGCGGGCGACGGCGTCGTGATCGTCCGGATGAACGACCGTCGGATCACATCGCTGTCGGACCTCCACGACTGGGCCGACAACACCTCGCCCGGCGACGACGTGTCGATGGTCGCCTATAAAGACGGCCAACGGGTGACGTACAACGTCACTCTCGGGGAGCATCCGCGGGACGACATCGGCTTCATCGGCGTCACGCGGCAGGCGGAGGGGATGTCCGGACTCACGGTCAGCGACTTCGGTATTCAGACGTACCCCTCCGATCAGTATCTCACGCTGCTCGGCGGAGACGGCGGCGCGGGAAGCGGTCCGGACCTGCCCGGTCCGGTCGGCTCTTTCTTCGGCAAGATACTGATCACGCTGTTTCTCCCGCTCGGAACGCTCGCGGGATTCGCGTTCCCCTTCGCCGGATTCACCGGCCCGATGACGAACTTCTACGTCGTCGACGGCCCGCTCGCGTTCCTCGGCGGCGGCGTGTTCACCCTCGCGAACGTGCTGTTCTGGACGGGGTGGATAAACGTCCAGTTCGGCTTCTTCAACTGTATCCCGGCGTTCCCGCTTGACGGCGGACGGATCCTCCGGACGAGCACGGAAGCGGTCGTTTCGCGGCTCCCGATCGACACCACGCACGAACTCACCCGGACGGTGACGACGACGGTCGGCCTGACGATGTTCGTGAGTTTCCTGTTGCTGGTGTTCGGACCGCAACTCCTCGGGTAGCGAGAAACAGGTTCGTCGCCGGGCGGAGTTCATACCGTCGGACGGACCGCCGTGACGAGATTCGACATCCCGACGTGTCGACAGTCTTCGCGGGCTTCCGTCCGACAGTATCAGGGTCCGACCTGGGGCCTGGAGTCAGTTCTCGTCGAGTCCGTGGCGCTCGTTGAACTCCTCGGGCGTCTCCTCGATCCGGTCGAACTCGTCGAAGTAGTGTTCGTGGTGGCGGATCATCTGTTCGACGATCCAGGCGCTGAACTCCTCGTCGAACCGCCAGGAGTTCTCGACCGTCGGGAACTCGAAGCGGTCGTCGGTGGTGAAGCCGACGTAGACGTGATAGAACCCGAGGATGACGTCCGCGAACTCCTTCGCTTTTTCCGCGCTCTCCTCGCGCTTTTCGGCCAGTTCGTCGCGGCCGTCGTCGGTGAGTTCGAAGTACTTCCGGTCGGGCTCGTCCTCGCGTTCGATCCGCTCCGCCCAGCCTTTCTCCTCGAACTTGTAGAGAATGGGGTAGACGGACCCGTACGACGGCTCCCAGTGACCGCCACTGATGTCCTCTATCTCCTTGAGTATCTCGTATCCGTACCGGGGTTTCTCGTCGAGTAGTTCGAGCACGACGTACGAGATCAGGCCTTTCGGTGGGCCGCTCTTCCGCATTGGGAGGCACTTTCCGTGGTGACTGTGAAAGGGTTTCGGTCGTCTCCGGTCGGGTGATACTCCGGCCGAGCGTCCGCCGGTTCCCGGCGTCCGCTGGAAGTTCGCGGCTCCTCGTGGGCGTGCGTAACTATTCGCCGATCTGTTCGTCGTCCGCGTTCGCGAGTTGCAGCGCCCGGAGAGCGACGTACAGGAGGACGAGACCGGTCCCGACTGCGACGACGAACTGGCCGACGAGGACGAGGAGCCCAGCGAAAATCGAGAAGCCGAACAGGAACGCGATTCCGAACGGGACCACTGCTATCGCACCGATCGCGGCGATCAGCTTCGCGATCGGTATCGCCTCGTACAGGAGGCGGTCAGTGTCTAACTCGCCGGTGGCCGAGTCGATGAAGGGCGGAGAGGGCGGCATCGAGCGACAGATCAGAGCCGATAGATATCAGTCTTATTACTCCCACGTTTCGCGACTGGTCGGTTCTTTGCGTCCGACAGCCAGACGATAGTTCCGCGGCGACCCCGAACGAAACGGTAAGGCCCTTACTCGATCCGTCCTAACGTTGGAGTATGGACAGACGAGATCCCCCGCCGACGGAAGAAGGCTGGTACGCGCTCCACGACCTCCGAACCGTCGACTGGGACGCCTGGCGGGCGGCGGCCGAACGGGACCGCGAACACGCTATCGAGGCCGGCGTCGAGTACCTCCGCGACGTCGAGAGCGTCGACCCCGACGACGGCGGGTCCGCCGTCTACAGCGTCGTCGGTCACAAGGCCGACATCATGATCGTCCACCTGCGCCCGACGATGGCGGCTCTTGACGCCCTCCAGCGGCAGTTCGAGGGGACCGCCCTCGCCGAGTTCACGGAGCGGTCGAGTTCCTACGTTTCCGTCACCGAAGCGTCGGGCTACAGCGAGCGGGCCCGCGAGTACTTCGAGGACGAGGTTGCCGACGACTCGGGACTCGCACAGTACATCCGGTCTCGCCTCCACCCGGAGATACCCGACGACGGGTACGTCAGCTTCTACCCGATGAGCAAGCGCCGCGATCCGGAGTACAACTGGTACGACCTCCCGATGGAGGAACGCACCGAACACATGGCGAGTCACGGCGACATCGGCCGCGACTACGCCGGGAAGGTGTCCCAGATAATCAGCGGCAGCGTCGGCTTCGACGACTGGGAGTGGGGAGTCACGCTGTTCGCCGACGACCCGACGGACATCAAGGACCTGCTGTACGAGATGCGCTTCGACCCCTCGTCGTCGAAGTTCGCCGAGTTCGGCCAGTTCTACGTCGGCCGGCGGTTCCCGCCCGAGGACCTGGACGCACTGCTCGCCGGCGACGAGGTGCCGACTGACGCGGGTGCCGAGGCGCTCGCCGGCGGCGGCGAGAGCGATCCCACCGCCGCGGACGCGGCCGACATCGGCGACGAACTCGCCGCGGTCGGCGTCGATGTCGACGCCCCGGAGGGGTCTCACGGCCTCGTTCTCCGTTCGGACGCTGACGTCGAGACCGTCCGCGAGGAGGTCGACGGCCTCCGCGGCAACTTCGAACACTACGACACGCACGTGTTGACGGAGGTACACGAAACCGACGACGGCACGGCTATCGTCTCCGTCTGGGAAACCGAGAGCGCGGCCGACACCGCACAGGGCTTTCTCGAAGGCCTGCCGGGCGTGACGGAGACGCACGCCGGGGCGCTCAGCGGCGGGGAGACGACAGTTGTGGGCGACGACGGTGACCATACCGACGACGGCGGCGACGCGACGCGCATCCGCGATGAACTCGACGACCTCGGCATCTACGCCGGCCAGCCACACGGCGAGGACGTGTTCTCGCTGGTGCTTTACTCCGAAGCGGACGTCGACGCCCTTCGAGACGAGGTCGACGACCTGAGCGACGGGTTCGACCGTTACGACACTCACGTCAAGACGGCCGTCTACGAGGCTGACGGCTCCAACCCCGCGGTGGTCTCCATCTGGGAGACGGCGGACGCCGCCGACACCGCCAGCGACTACCTCTCGGACCTGCCCGGTATCGTCCGACAGGAAGGTGACGACGGCACCTCAGCGTTCGGCACGATGGGTATGTTCTACACCGTCAAGCCCGACTCGCGGGAGGAGTTCGTCGAGCGGTTCGACACCGTCGGCGGCCTCCTCGCGGACATGGACGGTCACCGCGAGACGCACCTCTACGCCAACGTCGAAGACGACACGGACATGTTCATCACTAGCCGATGGGACTCGAAGGACGACTGCATGGAGTTCTTCCGCAGCGACGCCTTCGCCGACACGGTCGACTTCGGGCGAGAGGTCCTTGCGGACCGGCCGCGACACGTCTTCCTCGCCTAACGCGACCTCTCGCGTTGTCGTTCGGCACTTTGTCGTGTCCGCTTCTCACCGCACTCCCGTTCCTACTCTTTCCCGGGCGCTAACTCCACCTCCGCCCCCGGCGCGTTCGCCTTCACGCTCTGGAGGCCCTGCTCGGCCTTCTGCTTCGAGGAGTAGCCCTCGCCGCTGTCGGCGATGATGTTCCCGTTGTCGTGGCGGAGCCGCCAGCGCCAGTCGCCCGCCTTGTCGCGGAACAGCTGGAACCGCGCCTTAGCCGTCTCGAACGTCGGCTGTTCGTCGCCGAGGGGGTCGTCCGGGAGCGCCTCGGCGATCTCCGCCTCGCTCACCGACTCGCCGGTTTCGGCGGGTTCGACGTGCCCCGCCATGTCGGCGCTCTCGACAGCCTCGTCTAACTCCGCGGGCGGCTCTCCCGGGCGACTCGGCGGCGTCTGTGCATCCATTTCGGTGCCCTGGCTGGACGCGAACGTGACGGCGTCTGCCCGCAAGACACCGTCGAAACCCGGTGCGACGAGGTCCGCCGTCATCGGACCGTCCCCCTCGGCGGTCAGTTCGAGTTCGTCCTCGTCGACTTCGATCTCCAGCGTCGCCGTGATCTTGACGGTGTCGTCTGCCATGGAACGACGTACCACCAGCGAGGGGTTAACGGTTGGCCCCGAACGGACTGTATCCACTACTGGTCGGCGGACGCTTCGACCGACAGCGCAACGACCGGTCGCCTGCACTGTAGGGTGAAAGTAAAAATACCGCTGTCTCCCGTCGCGCAGTCTATCGGTTTCGAGCGGAAGCGAGGGGGTTCGGTCCCCGGCTCAAACGTGCCGCCGAGCGCAGTCTCCGGTGAAACGCTCGACCGCTCGGCCCGCGGCACAAAAACGCGGGTGACTGCTATCTCGCGCCGAGGTTCTCACCCGATCAGTCGCCCGCACAAAAGCGCGCGAGATCACTGACTCGCGGTAAAACGCTCGCCCGGTTAATCTCCCGCACTCATCTTCTCGATTCCGGCCGATTCGATGTCTTCGCCGTCGACCGACGAGCGGAGGCTGTCCATGCCGTCGTCGCGGTCGATGCCGAAGTTGTCAGCGTGAAGCTCCGCAACGCGGTCGACCTCCTCGTCGCTGAGCGGCGGCGTGTCGGGAGCGGCGGCCCACTCGTCGATGTCCGCCGCGGTGCGGAACGTCGGCGTCACGGAGGCGACGGCGTCGTGGGCGAGCAGCCACTGGATGGCCGCCTGTCCCATTGTGCGCTCCCCATCCTGCTCTAGGAACCGAAGCGCGTCGACCTTCTCCCACCCCGTCTCGTACCACTCGTCGGGGCGGTACGCGCGATGGTCGCCCTCGTCGAGTTCAGTGTCGGGAGTGACCTGTTCGTTCAGCAGGCCCGAGGAGTGTGGGACTCGGGGAAGGAGGCTGGTGTCGGCGTCGAGTTCTTCGATAGTGTCGAGGAAATGCCCGCCGGGTGCCTGTTCGAGGACGTTGAACACGACCTGGACGGCGTCGAACCCTTCCTCGATGGCGCGGTCGCCCTCGGCAAGCCACCCGATGGAGGGGCCGAGCGCCCATCCGACGGCATCGACGGTGCCGGCCTCGCGAAGGTCGTCGAGCGTCTCCAGTACGTCGCGGTCGACCTCGTCGACGTTCGCGTTGTGGAGCATCAGCACGTCGACGTAGTCCATGTCCAGTCGGTCGAGACTGCGGTCGACCGCCGTCTCGATCCACTCGCCGTCGATCCGCTTTGGCAGTTCGCCGTGGCCGGCCTGTGGGTTGTTGTAGAAGTCGTAGCCGACTTTCGTACTCACCGTCACCTCGTCGCGGACGTCAGCGAGGGCGCGGCCGACCAGTTCTTCGCTGTCGCCGTGGCCGTACACGTCGCCGGTATCGAAGAAGGTGATTCCCCGGTCGAGCGCGTGCTGGATCATGTCGACCGCCTGGCTTTCGGCGCGGTCGCCCCACCAGTCAGTGCCGACTACCCACGCGCCGAACCCGACTTCGCTGACCTCGACGCCGGAGCTTCCGAGTTCGCGGTGCTGCATGGGTGCGCGTTGGGATGCAACGCACTTATCGGGTCCGGTTCGCTTGACGTCAGGGGTCGTGTTTGACCGTCGCCGTCTCGTCGCCCGTCGCCGTGTCGGTGCCGAGTTCTTCGCCGTCCGCTTCGACGGTCAGATCCAGCGATACCGCCTCGTCAGGCCCTCCGCCCCGCGGAAACACGGACGCCGAAATCGGCGGTTCGATGTTGTCGACCGCTTCTTGGTCGCTCTCTTTCATGTCGTCCGGGATGACGAACTCCTGTTCTCCGAGGCCGGAGACCGGGATCTTGTTCGTCGTGTTTCCGTCGTCGAACTCGATCTGGCCGCTGAAGGCGGCCGTCGTGGAGACGGTCACCGTCAGCGTGTCGAACGACGTTCCGGAGACGGCGTCCAGAGCCGTACTGATACAGCCAGCGGAGCCTACGAGCGTCAGTCCAGCAGCACCCAGTACAGCCCGTCTCTTCAGTTCCATACATCTACATGATATAACAAATATATGTGTATTGCGGATCTTTTCACAGAGGCCAGTAGCACGGTCGTAGCGCCCCGAACCCACCGCTCTAACGCTATCTTCGGTCATCCGAATCCATTTCAACGCGGCCCGCGTTACGGGTGACAATGACGAAGCGACACGTCTCACTCCCCGAAGAGGCGGACGACGGTGTGACGGCGTTCATCGAGGAGGTGGATAGTCGGCTGTCCGGCGACGAGGACACCTGTTCCGTCGTTCAGGACGTTCTCGTCGACCTGTACGGGGACCGAGAGGCGTTCGAACGGTGGCAGGCCGGCAAGCCCGTTTCCAACGCGACGCGAGTTCGACTCCAGGGGTACGACCCCTGCAACGCGACGGTCGAATCGGAGTACTACGCCGAAAAAGACGAGGAACGGTTTCAGCGCTCGAAGCATCTCCAGTGGCTCTGGCGTCAGTTCGACGCCACGCCGATGGCCGACAACGTCGAGTTCGCGCTCCGCTTTCGGCGGATGCTCGCCAAACACCTGTTCGACGAGTGCGGCGACAACTGCCGCTTTTTCAAGGGAATCTCGTTCACGTACGGCCACAATATCACTGTCGGCGACAACGCGGTCGTCCACGACGACGTGCACCTAGACGACCGCGGACGGATCACTGTCGGCGACCGCGTCTCGATCAGCGACGGCGTCCACGTGTACAGCCACGACCACGACGTAGTCGACCAGACCGCGGTCCAGAACTACCACACTATCATCGAGGACGACGCCCGCGTCACCTACGACGCGATGGTCCGTGCCGGTACCAAGGTCGGGCGAAACGCACTGGTCGGTGCCCGCGGCGTCGTCCAGAACGACATTCCGGACCACCACATCGCCGTCGGGATGCCGGCCGAGAGCGTGAAGATCAAACCCGGATGGGAGGACGTCGCCGTCGCTATCGACCAGGCGAACGAGAACCGCCAGGAACAACGCCGGATCGAGTTCGAACTCGACGACAGTCTCGACGTCTTCGACGAGTTCGACCGGGACCTCTCATAGGAGTCGTCGTAACTGTATTCCGGTCTTCGCCGACGCGCGGTCGGCGAACTACCGAACTGACGTACGACAGTCTCTCACCGTCCAGCGATAGTAGCCAGTGAAACGGTTCATACAGTGATCGCCCGATAGCAGGCGGTCGAGTGTGCAATGTGTCACCGGCTACTATCGTTCCGAAGCACGGTCCAGAGGCGGCGTGTCCCGAGAACGGCGAAATCGAGGACGATCAGCAGCGACGCGAGCGCACCCGCAGAGATCGTCAGCAGGTGGGACAGCCGGATCCAGTTCGGAAAGACGAACCGAGCCCAGGCTTCGGCCTTTGCGGCGGTTTCCGCGACCACGGACTGCTCCGCCGTCCGGCTACCGAGTCGCCATCCAGGCACCGTCTCGCCGCCCTCTTCGGGAACCGAGAGTCGGTCCGCGGAGTACGGCATCGCGACGCCGCGGTACTCCCAGACGACGGCTCCGTTGCTGTCGACCTCGACCACGCGGTCGTTGTACGTGTCGACTATCAGCGTGTTCCCGTTCGGGAGGCGGTCGGCGTCTCGCGGCCAGAACAGGAGGTCGCTCCCGCCGTACTCCCACACGCTCGTCCCGTTGTCGACGCTGTACTCGATGACTCGGTTGTTCTCGCTGTCCGAGACGAGTAGCGTCCCCCACTCGTCGAGGCGCTGGGGGTTGTGCTGTTCGTACATAGTCTCGTGATCCCCGGGTTCGCCGACCATACCGACGATCTCGTTCGTCTCGGGGTCCACCTCGATAACCGAGTCGAAGTTCCGGACGGATAACTGGAAGTTCCCGTTGTCGAGGTGGTCGATGTCGTTCATGTGCGTCCAGTCGCGTTCAGAACCCTCGCCCTCCGGACCGCCGTACTCCTCGTGGAACTCCGTCCCATCGCCGAGATGGTCGGTCGCGTTCCACTGCCACGTAACCGTTCCGTTTCGGGCGACGGTGAACGCACGGTCGTTGCCCATGTCCGCAATGGCCGTCTCGCCGCTGTCGAGGCGGTCGACGTCGTGCACTTCGTGGTTGAGGACGTACTCGTCGTACCAGGTGTAGCGCCAGACTATCTCTTCGTCGTCACCCGCCAGCGTGTCGCCGTCTATCTCCAGAATCCGATTGTGGACGCACTCTTGGGAGTGATAGAGTATCTGGGCGGTCGGACAGTTGTCCCGCTTTACTTTCGTCGCAACGGCGACGAGCAGGTTTCCGTTGTCGAGCATCTCCGAGTCGAAGACGCGCGAGTTCGGCGGGTCGTACACCCACACTCGATCGCCGTCCGGCGTCACTTCCATCGCCTTTCCGTCGAAGTCGTCGCCGTAGCTCTGGACGCTGATGAGCGTGTTTCCGGGATACGGTTCGCCGGCCCCCGAGGCCACGGCCGTTCCCTGCTGGGTCGTATCCGTGAGTACTACCTGCAGGCCGAACACCGCGGTGAGGACGAGTACGACCGCAGAGAGGGCAACGACGCGCGTCCGACGGTCCATACTGGCGAGTGGTAACGGCTGTCGCCTAACTCTGACGGTCCGCCACGAATACACAAGTGTTTGCAGTACGTAGTGGTACACGTGGACATCCCACAGTGGGCTCTGATCTACGTCGTCTCGTTCGCTCTCCTACACCTGGCTATCTACTACTACTATCTCCGGGGTGAACAGGGGGACGACTCGGCGAACCCCTCCTTTTCCGGCGAGAACGGCGGCGATTACTCGCCCAGAAAACCGGTTCCGCGCGACCGGCGCGACGCGCCACAGGACCTCCACGACGCCGGGCGGTCCGAACAGGACGACGTGGATGGACGCCGGTGTCCGCACTGCGGGACGATAAACGAGAGCAATCCGACGTACACCTACTGCTACGAGTGCGTCAAGCGCCTGGGAATATAACCTCGCTCTCCGGTCCGCGGACCCGTCCCTGCGAACCATATTTCCGGCGAGCGTCCGTAGCTCGCAGTATGCCACGGAGTGTAGCGGTCAACGTCGGTGCGAACACGACGCTTCCCGGGTTCCGCGCGCCGGTTCACCCCGACGGACGCTTCGAGTACGTTCCGATCCCGGAACGCGAACCCGCGGCGGTGTCGCTCCCGACGTACGCCGACCTGAACGTCGAGATGGATGTCCCGCCGGACGTCCGCGACACCGAGGTCCATCTGGACCCCGAGTTCGCCGAGTATCCCCAGTGCGAGGCCTACACCTACGGGGACGACTACGCTGTCAAGGCCGGCCCGCTCTCCGACCTCGCGGCGGGCGACTACGCCTTCTTCTACGCGACGCTCTCGACCGCCGGCGACCCGCCGACGTGGGCGGCACCGGAGTGGGGCGCGTACCTGATCGGCGCGTTCCGCCTCGACCGCGACCCCGTCACGGCGTACGAGTCGCTCGACCCGGCCGACCGAGAGCGGTTCGCGAACAACGCCCACGTCAAGCGCGAGACGGTCGATGCCGAAGTCTTGCTGTCGGGCGACCCCGCCGAATCGCGACTGTTCGACCACGCGATCCCGCTGTCGAGTCGGACCGCCGGTGCGGACCCGAACCGAATCGTGACCGGCCTCTCGGCGGATTCCGGTAAGGGTCCGTGGTGGCGGCGACCGCTCCGGTTCGACGAACCGGCGACCTCGGCGCTCGTGGATATCGTCGAAACCGGTGAGATAGAGCGGTGCTTCGAGAACTGACCGTCTCAGGTTCGTTTGTCGCAGGATGCGCCGGCGTTGCCGGACTTCACTGATTCCTTCTGCTGCGAGATGGTCGATGAACTCGTGGATCGCTTGGGTGTCTGCCTGGCTGAGCTCCGCGTCTTGGAGGTTTTGAAGGGCGGTTTCGACGTTTACGTACTTTGTTGAGGACATAGTCTTAACTTCATATTTGAATTAAGAAGGAGGCCGGGAGACAGAGTATTTCTCTTGTGCTGTAGGCCGTCGGTTCTCATGGAGGGCTGTGAACAGTCTATTCGAATCCCTCTCGGGGCTTACTACGAATGGTTCAAAGCGTGGTCTCTCCGCGATACCTCCCCTCGTTTCGGTTGGGGTTTCACTCTAGTACTCCCGCTCGGCCTTTTTATATACATCTGTGGTTGTCTGCACTCATCACCCGTTGCCTGGCGGAGTGTTGCTGACTCCGTCTGATGACTCGAGCAGCCATCGCATACGTTGATACCCTGCTTCGTGTCGTTACCCTATCCCATCGAAAACGACGGGTATGTTAGCTCAAACTGGCCTGAGACGGGTATCCTTTTTCGGGCAAGCGAGTCATCAGCCACTACTTTCCGATTTGCCGAACCCCCTAACCACCTCTCCCGCGGATTACAATGTCTCGTACTATTAGCGAAATAGCCGAAATCTGCTGCATTTTCGTGTTTCCTACGTTCTATCCGTTATTCGGGCATTAAATAGTAAAACCCCGTAAAAGTACCAATTCAAGGAGGGTGTCTAACCATTAGTGACTGGTGTTTCCTCAAGGGGGTCCTTGCCGATGGAATACCCACAGTAGTGAGTGGACATCGAGCATTCGGACACCGTGGTTCGCGTGTGAATTCAGATCGGCGCGGACTCTCTGGAGTGCCTCATTCATCAACGCATATGCGCTTGGGTTGAACCCGTTCGGAATATCGTACTCGCTGAACGCGGAGAAGAAGTCGTTGAACATCTGATATCGATACATAGCGTATTTATCGGGATGAACAAACATCAACAACATCGTCGCCAGTGACATACGCTCGCCCCCTGAATCCGATACGTCCCTGTAGAACTCTCCGAAATGAGTGAGTCGGTCGGTAATCGGTCCACTCTCGTCGTCAAGTAGATGTGAGAGCACCTGAGCAGCCTCGTCGGAAGATTCGGTAGAGATTTTCTCAAAGCTGTCCCATGGCTGCCACCGCCCTCCCAGTAGATAAATCGGAACGACGTTCGAGATTGGGCGTGCAACAGTCAATGCATCGATGAACGGTTCGACATCTGCCCCATCAAGCGCAGTCGGGTCGTACGTCGTGAAGACCTCGTCTCGAAGATAGTCAGAGTAGTCGTCCTTCCACGTCTCCCAGTGATTCGCCCCCCAGTGTTCCAATGGGGAAGATGTTTCGTAGGCGTCGCTGTTGGTTGCTGTGGTGAAGGCATCAAGGACGGATCTGAGACCAGTCAACTCGATCGTGTCGCCGTGATCCCGCATCGCGTCCCAGCCGGCAAACGAAGCGTACGTCGGACTCTCCATTCCAAACGTCGACCGGAGTTCCGCCTCGTCGAGCGTCTCCACGACGTACAGAAACTGCTCGATTTCATCGGACAACGGCACCACGTGATCCGTGTCAGCAGTGCTGTGGCCGATTCGAGTTTGATAGATCTCTCGGAACTTGTCTAGTTGCTCAACTCCTTCCTCGTAGGTCCGTGGGTTCTTGAGCCCGAAGGTTGGCAATGCCGTGCGGACCCAGCTATTCAGGATCGGCCGCTGCGCCGGATCTAATCGCCCATACAGTTCCCAGATTCCAGGTACGATAAACTCCGGAAACCGTCGTTCCCAAGCGGCATCGAATGATTCGGCTGTTCGGAGTGTTCGGACGAAGCCTGCAAGTTCCTTGGTCGTCCCATTCCAGTTGTTGAGGACTGCCCCTGCCCCGCCATAGGTGGCGTTGCGGAGGTTCTCGCGTGACCAGAGGTCCTCGAATGTTTCCTGTGTTGGCGATTCGAGAAACTCGTCCACCCTCTTCTGAAGTTGTTCCGTGCGCGTAGGTGTAACAAAATTGTAGTTCTGGCCCTGTGCTGAGTGCCTGATCGTCTCCGCCCAGGCGTCGAGAATACTTTCCTGACGAGGTCCAAGGATACCCATGTTGAACTATTGCTTATCATTCAAATACATGCATAAATATTGGCTCTCCAGCATAATTGAGGCAAAATGATACAATTCGCTATCGGCTTTTCATAGGCTGTCAAGTTCGTCGTCGAGATCCTGAACACGAAGGAAGACGAGATCTTCCATATCATCCCCGGCGTCTTCGAGACGCCGCTGGATTCCGCCCCGAACGTCGCGATCACGACAGACGAGCCAGATCACGTCGAACCCTGTTTCGCGGTGGTCACGATAGTCCTCTAGCTGCCGCTGGTTCAAGAACTGCCCCGAGGCTTCAGGAACGACGACGATATCTTCGACTTGGTCACGACTCTGCATTGTAAGCTTCACACCTCCCCACTCGCGGAACCCTTGGTCCCGCGCTCTCTAGCTCTAGTAAGCCTGAACCTTTTTATAACTCGGGGGCGGCGTCGGGGTGCGATGCGCCCATCCGGATTGTAAGCTTCGATTCGGGTCATATGTGTTTTGCTGAGGACCCGGAAAACCAGCGAGAGAAGAGCTGTATGATGCGCCGGGCGGGAATTGAACCCGCGCTATGAGCTTGGGAAGCTCATGTCCTACCACTAGACCACCGGCGCTCGTTCGCTTACTCGCGCCGAGGCTCGCAAATCCTCCGGATTTGCTCACCACCGACGCGCTTCGTGCGTCGGTCCTGCCCTCGCACTGCTCGGCCAGGATCCAACTCACTCCGTTCTTTCCGGTCGGCGTACTTCAACGTAGCGCTTCGGCTCACCGAACCGGACACTCGTCATTCGTCCAGTTTTCGCGGATAACGAGTGACTATTAGGCCGTTCGCCCCGTACCACAGTCTGATGCTCGATCTCCGCTTTTCGGAGTCGGAACTGCAGGTGCGCCGGGAGAACATCACGTCGTTCATCGAGGACACCGTCGACGCCGCGGGGGCAGACGGAGCAGTGCTGGGGCTCTCCGGCGGCGTAGACAGCGCGCTGACCGCGTATCTGGCCGTCGAGGCGCTCGGAACCGACAGCGTGTACGGGTTGGTGCTGCCCGCGACAGTCAGCAGCGAGGACAACATGAGCGACGCCGAGCGAGTCGCCGAGAACCTGGGGATTTCCCACGACGTGATCGAGATCGACCCGATAGTCGAGGACCTGTTGGACGCCTACCCGGCGGCGGAGGACGATACGACGGCCGTCGGGAACAGTCGAGCGCGCGTCCGTGGCGTCCTGAACTACCTCGTCGCCAACCACGAGAACCGCGTGGTGCTCGGCACCGGCAACAAGAGCGAGTCGCTGACGGGCTATTTCACGAAGTACGGCGACGGCGCGGTGGACTGCCACCCCATCGGTAACCTGTACAAACAGCAAGTGCGCCAGTTGGCGAGCGACGTCGGCGTCTCCGAACGGGTCGTCACGAAACCGTCGACGGCCGAACTGTGGGAGGACCAGACCGACGAGGACGAGATGGGCGTCGACTACGACACGCTCGACGCCGTGTTGGCGCTGCACGTCGAAGGGACGCTGTCAGTCGCGGCCACACAGCGCACGCTCGACATCGACCGCGACACTATCGACAGAGTGCGAGAACTGTACGAGCAGAGCAAGCACAAGCGGTCGATGCCCCCCTCGCCGGCGGAACCGTCGCCGTAGCGACTACCGACGTTCTGTCACGGCCTGGGATCACTCTGTTGTGACGATCACGCGGACGTGGTCGCCTTCCTGCAGGACGTAATCGCGCGGGTTGACCGATTCCCCGTTGACCTCGAAGGTGACGCTGGTGCCCTCGTCGTCGTCGTTGTACGTCGTCCCCTCGAACGTCACCGAGTTTTTAGTCACCTGGATACCGAGCGTCGAGAGGCCGTACTCCAGAGTGACTCGCTGGCCGTGGACGTGCCACCGTTCGCCGCTCCCGGCCTCGTAGTGGAAGAAGTTCCGGTCCTGCATCTGGAACCTGTCCTTACTGAAATCGAGGGTTCGACCGTCGATGGTCACGTTCATCGTGCCGTGTTCGTGAACGCTACCCGATGAGTGGGGCTCAGTTTTGACGTCCTCGGCCGCGCTCCCTCCGCCTGCGAGCAGGACGTACGCGAGCGCACCGGCGATCAGGATGCCGACGAGGGTCACGCCGTACACGGCGACAGTGGGGATCCCATCCGAATCCTCGCTCTCCGTCAGTCCCTTGACCCGGCGCTGTTCGATCCGACTCAACTCCCCTGCGTGCTCGTCGCGGAGGTGACGGAGGTACTCCTCCTCCCCGTCGAATGAGGCCCCACAGTGGTCGCACTCGGTCATAGGTATGAATGGGAACTACCGCGTACCTAACCCTTGCGACTGTCCCGTTCAGCGACAAGTTCGCCGAACGCGGTCGCCTCCCGTTTCTCTCTGGTTTCCCGGTCCGACCTGTCGCGGAGACGCTCCGTGAGGACTGACAGCGCCGCCCGGTCGTTCGCGGCTATCTCCGCCGCCACGTCCCGCGGGTCCGCGATGACGCGAGAGACCAGCCCGATCCGCCTGGCTTCGGCGGCGTCGACGACCCGCCCGGAGAGCGCGAGGTCTCTCGCCTGACTCTCACCGACGACCGCCGGAAGCCGCACCGTCCCGCCCCAGGCACCGAACAGGCCGAACGTGACGCCCGGTTCGCCGAACGTCGCGTCCGTCGTCGCCACCCGGACGTCACAGGCCAGTGCCAGTTCGACACCACCTCCCCGCGCCGCGCCGTCGACGCCCGCAACGACCGCGCTGTCCGCCTCGGCGATGGCGGTGGCGGTTCGCTGACCCCGGCGGGCGAACTCCCTCGCCGTCTCTCGGTCGAGGTCGTCGACCACGTTCAGGTCCGCACCGGCACAGAACGCGTCGCCAGCGCCCCGGAGAAACACCACCGGCGTCTCGGCCTCGGTAACTGCGTCTCGAAGGGCGTCCAACCCGTCGGGGGTGAGGGCGTTCTTGCGCTCAGGTCGGTCGAGCGTCACCGTCCGGATCCGCCCGTCGTTGCTCGATTCGATCACGTCCCGATGTCGTGGTCCGTTTCCAAAGGTCTTTGCCCCTCCCACCGCTAGTCCGCGATAATGGAAGAGGCCGCCACGTGCCGGCGCGCCGCCCGCGAAGCGGTTCGGGACATCGAGCCCGACCGACTCCACGACGTCATCGACGACTACGTCGGAGAGGCCTCGATGACGCCGGGTGCACTCGCACTGCTTTCCGCGCGGGCCGCCGACGAGAACATCGATTTCGCCAGCATCTCGAATCGCGCTGCTGGCGTCCAACTGATCTACGACGGGCTTCGTCTCACCCGCACGCTCGCCCGCACGGAGCCGTGGGCCGAGAGCGAAGACCACACCGAACCGAACCTCGACGTTCTCGCCGCGGACGTCCTCGTCTCCCGCGGGTTCTACCTGCTGGCCCGGACCGACGCCGCCGACAAAGCCGTCGCCACCGTTCAGGCGTTCGGCCGGGACCAGACGCGGCGACGCGCGCCCGACGCCGACGCGCCGGCGCTCGACGGCTCCCTCGAACGCAACGTTCTCGAACTGGCGGTCATCGCGGGTACGTCCGCCGTCGGCGTCACGCCCTCCGCCGCCACGCTCGACACCGCAGCCGCGCTCGCCGACGGCCGCGGCTCTTCGTTCTCCTCAGCGGAGGCCGTGCTCCCGGACTCGCCCGGCGCTCTCGGCATCGAAGCCACCGCAACCGACGGTAGCGGCACCGATAGCGTCCCGAAATCGGCGTCCGACCGATGACCGAACGGAATCGAAACGCCTAAAGACAGCAACCGCCAATCACCAGACGCGCCTGGGTAGCTTAGCGGTAAAGCGCGTCCTTGGTAAGGACGAGAGCCCGGATTCAAATTCCGGCCTAGGCTCTTCTTGCGGTCGCTGGTCTTGGAGTTTCAACAGCGGAGTAATTCGCACGGTTCGAGCGTGAACCGTCTCCCCCTCGGAAAGAGAATCGGAAACGCTAACGGCTCCTTTTCGCCCATAGCGCCCCGTTCACGAATACTCGGCCGGGAGTACGGACAGATCCTCTTTTTGCTTTCCCGATTCCGTCATCGGGGACGCGCTGTCGTCCGGGCGGCTACCGCTTGGGTGCGCTGTCGGGCCAGTTCGCTGACCGACTCGCTACGCGATGACGTACCCCTTCTCCACCAGGGTCACGTTGACGATGACCCCGGTCAGGAGCACGACAGCGGCGATGTAGAGGCTCGTGAGGATGATTATGATCCCGCTTAGAACGCCGTAGATAGCGTACTTGCCGGCGTTTGCGGCGTAGAAGAGGATGCCCGTGTGGATCGTCGTCCACCCCAACGCGGCCGTCAGCGCGCCGGGAAGCGCCGACGACGGCGTCGGGAGAACGGTGGACGGCACGTAATACAGCGGGACGAACGCGACCGTCAGCACGATAAACAGCATGACGAGACCGGCGTACGACCCCGCCGGCGGGAGGGTAAAGAGCGTGCTCGTGAAAAGCACCGCGAGTATCGCCAACCCGAGCGACCCGAGGACGGCGACCGAGTTGCGGAACTGCTGTCGCAACGGCTGCTCCTCCACGCCTTCGATGCGTTCGACGACTGTTTGGAAGTCCATGGCGACGTTTGCCCCGCTCCAGCCGATCACGGCGATAGCGAGCACCGATGCGCCGGTCTGTCCCGACGCGGTCGTCGTCGCCTGGGAGATCAACCGCCGGGCTTCGAGCGTGAGAAACTGCGGCGCTGCCCGTTCGATCTCCGCGGCGAACTGCTCGCCGACGACCGCAAACGCCAGCAGGAGGACCGGGACGAACGAGACGAAGGCGTAGTACGCGAGCGCCGCCGCCGGATATCTCACGTCGTGTTCGTAGCTCGACCTGACTACGGTGATCACGACGTCGAGTACCCTGGCCAGTCGCGCCATAGGGGATATACGGCTATCAGCACCAAAACGCTCGATATCTGTCGCCCGAGTATCATGCACTCGGGCGTCGGTGTGTGACGACTGCCGACCGGGTGGTCCGGGCGACGGCGGCCGACGATCCGTCGGCCGGGCGGTGATCGTGGAACGCCGCGTTTCCCGGTGGCTTTTTTTCTCGGCGACCGTACACTCGGAGGATGCGACCGTCTCGTCCGTCACTGTTACTCGTCCTCCTTCTCGTTGCCCTCGCCGGTTGTGCCGCTCCCACGGGGTTCAGCCCTGCCGACACCGATGACCCCACAGATCAGTCGAACGAATCACGGACCGACGTTCAGGGGTGGGAGAACGGCCACTGGTACAACGCCTCGTTGTCAGTCGACTCCGACGACGGACTGAACAACAGCGAACTTGACGCCGTGGTGGCCCGGTCGATGGCTCGCGTCGAACGTATCCGCGGGGTCGAGTTCCGGGAAGACGTCGACGTAACCGTCGTCAGGCGGGACGAGTATCGAAACGAGACGCCTGGTGAGACCGCCGCGGGCGGGGACCGCGTGTACGAGAACGTGCACCACCGCGCGTTGTTTCTGGTCGGCGACGACGCGGACTCCGCATCCGTCGCACAGCAAAACAGCGAGTCGTCCGTCCTGGGTTATTACAGCATTCCCGAGGACCGTATCGTGATCGTCTCGGACTCCGAACAGCCCAGTATCGACGAGATCACGCTCTCGCAGGAACTGTATCACGCCTACCAGTTCCGGTACGGAAACGGCGTGGAGATCCGAGCGCCGCCCTCGGCGTCGGACGACCGCGTGACAGCGTTGCTCTCGCTGATCGAGGGTGATGCGAACCTCGTCGACGGCGAGTACGAGGCCCGTTGCGAGGCCGAGTGGGACTGCTTTCGGCCGCGGGCGACCGGCGGGACCGGCGGCGACGCAGACGTCGCCGCCCCCGACATCCACATGGGGCTGTACATCCTGTCGTACTTTCCGTACGCCGAAGGACAGTCCTACGTCGAATCGGTACGGAGCCGAGAGGGATGGAAGGGGGTCTCCGACCAGTACGACGACCCGCCCGTCAGCACCGAGCAGATCATCCACGGACCGGACGTTGCGGGGCCGCTCCCGCTTGACAGCCGGGACCATAGCACTGACGACTGGGAACGGGTCCGCCGGAGCGACGGGTCCGGAACGGTGACCGTCGGCGAGGCCGGTCTGGCGACGATGTTCGCGTACACGCTGTACGACGACCGGGAGGGGTCCGTGATAGACAGCGAGGCGTTCGTCCGCGAGCGCGGCGGGGGCGCGGCGCTCGACTACGACCTCAACTACTCGAACGGCTGGGGCAACGACCGGCTGTACGCCTACGAGAACGGAGACGACGCCGGCTACGTCTGGCAGATCCGTTGGGACGACGCGGACAACGCGAGCACCTTCGTCGACGGGTACGAGCGGCTGCTGTCGTACCACGGCGCGGAGCGACGCGCGGGCCACTGGGTCCTCGACGACGGACCGTTCGCCGACGCGTACTACGTCGAGCGGAACGGCGATACGGTCACTATCGCGAGCGCGCCGTCGGCGGACGGCCTAGTGACACTGCATCCGCCGGCGACCGGTGCCATCCCGGGGACGTGCGCGGAGACGGCGCGGCGGGGAACCGGAAGCCCGCGTCGCGGCTTCCATCCGCTTGAGACGCTGGTCGCGGGCGAAGTTCCGGTCGGAGATGTACCGGTTCGAAGCCGGACTGTAAAGCGAAGGAAAATCCGTCCGCGAGTGCGGCGGAGAGCCGTTGCGATTCAGCGGGAAGTCGGTCTATCGGAACACCGGTTATCGGCCGCCGTCCCGACGCTCGGTATCGCTGTCGGCGTCGTTCTCAGAACTACCGTCAGCGTCCTCGTCGGCGTCGCTCTCGGCATCGTCGTCGGTGTTCTCGGCATCGTCGTCGGCGTTTTCAGCCTCACTGTCGTTCTCCTCGCCCGGCGTCAGGTCGCTGACCGCGTCGCCGAGGGAGTCGATCGTCCCGTCGAAGAACCCGTGTATCGCCTGGTGGATGTCACTCACGTGGTCAGGAACTTGGTCCGGGAGGTCCACCGGGGGGCCGCGCTCGCCGTCGGCGTCGGACGCCGTTCCGTTCCCCGCGTTCGCGGGCGGACCCTGTGCGGAGTCGCTCTCGTTTGCGGGCTGTACGTCGACGGCGGCACTGCCGGACGCGGCCGCCGCGACCCCAGTGGTCAGCAGCAGTACTGCGAGTCCGAGTGCCGCGATCTTGGTTAGGCGCATTGCACTCGGTTCTGGCAGGTATACCCACTTCAACCGTCGAGAGCGTCACACCGGATTCACCCGATTTCCCCGGTAGTTAGCGACGGTTCAGCCGAGTTTACTCGGGTCAAAACACAGTAGCGTTTGAACGCTATCACATATCTGGTAATCCTAGGCGAGTGCGATCAGGTGTGTAAACAGTTGCACACGCTACCACACTGACGCACATCCGTCAGTGTCTGCTCGCCCGTTCGTCCGGTCCCGGGACTATGAAGTGGCGTCCGCTCTCATGAGACACCGATGCGCCGCGTCCTCCTGTCGTGTCTGTTCGTTCTGTTGCTCGCCGGCTGTCTGGGCGGAGTCGTCGGAGACGACCCGCGGACGACCGAACGCCACGACGTGACGGTCGTTGAGGTGGTCGACGGTGACACTGTCGAGGTCGAGTATCCGAACGGCACGCGCGAGACAGTGCGGTTACTCGGCGTCGACACGCCGGAAGTCCACGCAGAGAACGACCCGTCGGAGTTCGAGGGCGTCCCGGACACCGAGACAGGACGGGACTGCTTGCGAGACTGGGGTCACCGGTCCAGCGAGTTCGCCCGAACCGAACTGGCGGGCGAGGAAGTAACGCTCGTCGTCGACCCCGAGTCCGACCGCCGCGGCGGGTACGGCCGACTGCTCGCGTACGTCGAGTACGACGGCGGCCGCTTCAACCGGCAACTCGTCGACCGGGGGTACGCGCGCCTCTACGACACCGAGTTCGCGGACCGCGACCAGTACGCCGACGCGGAGCGACGGGCCCGGGCGAACGGGACGGGCCTCTGGTCGTGTGCCGACGGTTCGTAGTCACTATTTTCACCCCCGGTTTCGTATGACTCCTTATGAAGTTCGTCATCGTCGGGTACGGCCGGGTCGGTATCCGGACCGCTCGTATCCTCCGGGAGGAGGGCCACGACGTGATAGTCGTCGAAAACGTCCCGGAAAAGGCCGAACGCGCAATAACTGACGGGTTCGAAACGGTCGAAGGCGACGGGTCCGAGGAGGAGGTTCTCGAACAGGCCGGGCTCGACACCGCGGACGCCATCGGTGGACTGACCGGCGACCTGAACGTCAACTTCGCGGCCTGCATGGTGGGCAAGCATTACGGCTGTCGGACCGTCCTGCGCATCGACGAGGACTACCGCGAAGAGATATACAAGAAGTACGCGGACGACGTTGACGAGATAATATACCCCGAGCGGCTCGGAGCGGCCGGCGCGAAAACCGCGCTGCTGGGCGGGGACTTCAACGTCGTGTCTGACCTCACCGAACAACTCCAGTTGACGGTGTTTACCATTCGCGACGGGTCGCCGCTCATCGGCGAACGGATCAGCAGCGTCGACCTGCCCTCGACCGCTCGCATCTACGCGCACGGTCGCGCACACGAGTCGCTGACGATCCCGCTTCCCGGGACGCGGATCGAGGCGGACGACCGGATCGCCGTCATCGTTCAGTCCGAGGCCGTCGAAGAGGTTCGAACGTCCGTCCTACCGTCGTAAGTCCGTCTCGCGACGGGTAACGGGCGCAAAAGGTGCGGGTGGGAGATAGCGGTGTGCCGGGCGCGCTGTCGGGAGGATGGGAACTGAGGCCTTGCGGCGCGCCCGGCGGTATCTCGTGACCGTGCGGGCATAAATACCCGTCAGACGGACGCATGACTCCGTGTTCCGAGTCTCTGCTCCGTTCTACCCGTGTCGCGTACACCCCTGTTCGTCGCCGTCCTCGACGCCGTTCGGACGGTACCGGCGTGTCACTGCCGACACCGTTCGACGACGAACTGCACGGAATGACGAGGAAATCTGTGGCGGTGAGGAGAAACCAGTAATAGTTACCCGAACGTATTCGCGCCACCGATTCTGATTTCTCCGAACGGTAATGAGCCTTCACGCAGTACGGTGGTTAAATGGCCACGGCGGTGCAGTCGCTCCGCGCCCGACTGTCGTTCTCCGCGGGAGAGCTGACCGGCGCGTTAGGGGATTCGGTTACGGTGCTACCGATAGTCGTCGCACTAGGGGCGACGACGGCGGTGTCGCTCCCGCACGTCCTGTTTCTGTTCGGCGTCTTTCAGGTGGTCTGGGGCGTGGCCTACGGCTTACCGCTGTCCGTCGAACCGATGAAGGCGCTCGCGGGGCTGGCGATAGCGGGTGCGCTTACCGCCGGTGAACTCGCCGCGGCGGGGTTGCTCGCCGGCGTCGTCCTCCTCGCAATGGGCGCACTCGGCGCGCTCGACCGGGTCGAGTCGGTCGTCGGCCGACCGGTCGTTCGGGGCGTCCAGTTAGCGGTGGCCCTGTTGCTGCTGGAAACCGGCATCACACTCGGCGAGGCGAACGTCGCGCTCGCCGCTCTCGGGGTGGGAGTCGCCGCCGCGGCGGTGCTCGCGCGCCGCGGACAGGCGAGCGCGCTGGTCGTGCTGGCGGTGGGGGCGGGCCTCGCCGTCGCCGAAACCGGGGTCCCGTCGCCGGCGGTTCCCGCGCTCGCGGCGTTTCCCAGCGGCGCGCCGACGCTCTCGGTCGCGGTCGTCGAGGGGGCAGTCGCGCAACTCGCGATGACCGTCGGCAACGCCGCCGTCGCAACGGCCGTTCTCTGTGCCGACCTGTTCGACCGCGACGTGTCCCCCGACGACCTCTCGACGAGCATGGGCGCGATGACGGTGGCCGCGGTCCCGCTCGGCGGCCTCCCGATGTGTCACGGAAGCGGCGGCCTCGCTGGCAAGTACGCGTTCGGCGCGCGAACCGGCGGCGCGAACCTGATTCTCGGCGTGCTGTACGCCGCGGTGGCGCTGGTGGCCGGTGGCGGTCTCGTAATGGCCTTTCCGACAGCACTGCTCGGCGTCTTGCTCGCCGTCGTCGCCGTCCAACTCGGCCGGGCAGCGGCCGACACCGACGACGCGCTCCTGACGGCCGCCGTCGGCGTCGCGGGCCTCCTCGTCAACGTCGGCGTCGCGTTCGTCGCCGGCGCGCTCGCCTACCGCTATCTGCGGTAGCGTCGACCGGTTTTTTGCTCGTCGGTCCCTGCTGTCTCGTATGAGTCACACCTGGGCCGACCTGTTCGACCGCGCCGACCGGACGGACGCCGACGTCGAAGCTATCCGTGATACGCTCGGTGAGCGCCGCGATGACTGACCCCGACCCGACCCACGTCGTCGCGGACGCGGACGTACTCGTCGCGGATCTCCTGGTCGGCGGTCCCGCCCGCGAGGCGCTGGACCACGTCCGCCGGCACTCGTGGGTCGATCTCGTCGCCAGCGACGCCCTGCTCGCCGACGCCGAAGCCGCGATAGCGGCGCTCGCCGACGACGGTCTGGCGAGCGACTGGCGTAAACGGATCGAGGACGAGCGCGTCGCCGTCGACCACCCGCCGGACGACCATCCCGGCCTCGCCAGCGCCTACCAGTCCGGAGCGGCGCACCTGCTCTCGTTCGACGAGACGCTTCGCTCCGCGAAGACGGGCCTCTCTATCCAGCCGTATCAGGGACTGTCCGTTCGTACGCCCGACGCCTTCGCCACCGTGTTCGACGCCGAGAGCCTCTACGACGCCACACAGGAGGGCGAGTACCCGGGACCGGACCGCGACCCGCGATCCTAGGTCGGCGTCACTGACTGCTCGTCGACGAGAGTCACGGTGCCGTCCTCTACCCGCAGGTTGACGAGTGTTTTGACCTCGTGGTCGCCGTCGGCCAGCGCGTTCTCGCCGCCGACTTTCTTCATCACGACCACCGTGTCGACGAGGTCAGCGCCGATATCGTCGAGCGCCTCGATGATCGCCTTGAGCGTGCCGCCGGTCGAGAGCATATCGTCGAGCAACAGCACGCGGTCGCCCTCGTCGACGTCGTTGATGTACATCTCGCTCTCGCTGTACCCCGTCTCCTGAAACAGCGCCACTTCGCCGTCCAGGCCGTACTGGCGCTTGCGAATGACGACGAGTGGGATGTCTGTCATCAGCGACACCGCCGTGCTGATGTGGATCCCCATCGCTGCGGGGGTCACGATCTTGTCTACGTCTTCCAGATCCGCCTTCTGGATGATCTCGTTGACGACTTCCCGGAGCAGTCCGGGTTCGAGCATCGGAACGCAGTTGCTGATAGGATGAACGAGGTACTCGTAGCCGCCCTCCTTCTCGATGATCGGGGCGTCGTGGAGGGATTCTCGGAGTTTTTCCATGCCGAGTGTACTCGACAGCGGAAAAAAAGGTACTGATCCCTGCACCGCGCGGAGCAGGACAACAGCGGAGAACTCAGAGTGCAGACCGTCGACGCGCCGGACTCATACTGTCGGACGTCCCTGTTCCGATATTTCGCGGGAACGTCCCCGCGAAATTCGTCACTGACTTCCGTCAGTCAGTATCACTCGTTCCGCTCGGCGAGCCAGTCCGCGAACTTCGCCAACGCCCGCCCACGGTGGCTGATTGCGTTTTTCTCCGCCGTACTCATCTCCGCGAACGTCCGGCCGTCGTGTGCGAAGATGGGGTCATAACCGAAGCCGTCGTCGCCGCGCGGGGCGACGATCCGCCCGCGAACGCTCCCTTCGAACGTCTCGGCCGTCTCGCCGTCGTAGTAGGCAAGTACCGTTCGGAACGTCGCACGGCGGTTCTCCTCCCGCTGTGCGATCTCCCAGACCCGCTCGATCCCCAGCGTGTCCTCGACGAACGCGGAGTACGGGCCGGGAAACCCCGACAGCGCCTCGACGAACAGTCCCGTGTCGTCGACCAGAACCGGCCCGTCGCCGGGCGTCTCCGCGAACGTCTCCCGTGAACCGTATAGGGCGATATCTTTCAGTTCTCCCTGGATCTCCGTGTAGTCGTAGTCGACCTGTTCGACGCTCTCGTCGAGGTACTCGCGCGCCTCGTGGACTTTCCCCTCGTTTCCAGTGACGAACCGGATCATACTTGGAGAGGCGAACCCCGCGGGAAAATAGGCGTCGGTACGGTTTCCGTGACCGCCGGATGCTCGCCACCACGCCGGCAAATAGCCGGACGCCTGCTACCGCGCTGTCACCGCTGAACGTTCGCAGGGATCTTTCGGCGAGTCTACCGGAACGTACCACCACAGCCAACAGTATAATTACTCTGAGGTGTTATTAACACACAATGACGGATCCGCCGGTGATAGTTATCGTCGACGAACCAGCAATCACAGTCCCCGCGACGACGCGCGTTACAGGTGAACTGGGATACGGGGAGGTCATACCGGTTGATACAGTCGCTGACGCCCGGGCGACGGTCGAACGAGAACCGAACGTCGGGTGCGTCGTCTGCGGAAGTGGAGGGTCCGAGTCCGACGAACTCGAACTGGTTGCGGACCTCCGGTCGACTGCACCGACGACGCCGGTCGTGTTATTTTCTGACGGTGATACGTCCGTCGAAGCAGCGCTCGACGCCGGCGCTGACGACGTCGTCACTGGCCGGGACGAGCGAACCGACGACGCGTATCGACTGCTCGCCCGGCGCATCGATGCTCTCGTTTCTGCCGAGGAACCCCACGTCGACCGACACGGCTCGACGGCGCTACGCGCACTGACTGGACTCGACGAGTCCGACGCCGTCGCGGTTTTCGACGAGGACTTTCGACACACATTCGTGGCGGGCGAGAGCGTCCTGATGGAGGGCGAGCGGGTGACCGATATCCCCGGCGGGGCGGCCGGAGCCTACCTCGAATCGGATTACCGCGCTACGCTCGACGGCGAATCGCGGTCGCGACAGCGCTCTATCGAGGACACTCTCTACCGGATCGACACGACGCCACTCGCGGGAGACGGGCGCACCGTTGGTGGACTCGTCCGGTTTACCGAACTCGAACGCGTGTCGGAGACGACACCGTCCGAGGCGGAAACCAACGAGAAGGTCGAACGGCTTCACGACATCACCTCGGAGTTAGACACCCTCGATTCGGTGACAGAGATCCTCGAACTCGCGGTTGATTCGGCTAACCGCGTCCTACAGTTCGACGCCTGTTCGATCTCGGAGCGGTCGGACGGCCGCATCGTTCTGCGGGCGGCGGCGACGTCCGACATCCAGGTCGGTGCGGAGGTGCTGGACGAGGGCGACGGGATCGCCGGTCGCACGATACGCGAGGGCCGGACGTTTCTCGTCGACGACATCGGCGACCATCCGGAGGCGCGGCCGACCGAGGACAGCTATCAGTCGGTGCTGTCTATCCCGCTGGGCGACGACAACGTCTTTCAGGCCATCTCGACGAACGTCGGCGCCTTCACCGAGACGGACCGCGAACTGGCAGAGCTGCTCTGTACGCACGTCCAGCACGCCGTCGAACGCGTCGAGTTCGAATCGCTTCTCACCCAGGAACGGGACCGGTTCGCCGCGCTGTTCGAGAACGTCCCCGACGCGGCCGTCCGGTACGTCCTCGAGGATGGAGTTCCCCGGATCGAAGCCGTGAACGCGGCGTTCGTCAGGCTGTTCGGGTACGACCCGGACGACGCGATAGGCCGACCCGTCGAGTCCCTACTCGTTCCTGACAGCGAAAGTGAGAGCGCCGCAGAGCAGTACCAATCGATCGCTGCCGGCGCTCAACTCGACCGCGAAGTCGAACGGCTGACGGTGGACGGTAGCCGCCCGTTCCTGCTCCGTAACGTCCCGTTCAGCGATGCCGACAGCACTGAAGGGTATCTCATTTACACGGATATCGCGGACCTGAAGGAGCGAGAGCAGCTCCTCGAGCGGAAAAACGAGCGGCTCGAACGGTTCACGAGCATCGTCAGTCACGACCTTCGCAACCCACTGTCCATCGCCACGGGCTACGTCGAGACGATGCTGGATTCGGGCGAGATGACCTACGCCGAGGAGACAGCGGAGGAACTCGACCGGATGGACCGGATGGTCAGCGAACTGCTCACGCTCGCCCGCGAGGGGGAGATCATCGGTCAAACGGAGACGGTCGACGTGGGCGCTGTTGCGACCGAGGCCTGGACGCACGTCGAGACTGAGGGCGCGGACCTGCAACTGGACGACCTCCCGTCGATTGAGGCCAACTCGGACCGACTCTCGGAACTGTTCGAGAACTGCTTCAGAAACAGCGTGGAACACGGGTCCGCGAGCGGTCAGACAGCGGCTGACGACGGCTCCCCTTCCGCCGACGGGGACGACCACGCCGGCGAGACACTAACGGTAACTGTCGGTGGACTGGATGGGACGGCGGGATTTTACGTCGCGGACGACGGTCCCGGCATCCCCGAAGCGGAGCGCGAGACCGTGTTCGAGTACGGCTATTCCACCGCGAACAGCGGCACTGGGTTCGGACTCGCCATCGTCGAGGAGATAGCGAACGCCCACGACTGGTCGGCGAACGTAACCGAATCCGAGTCCGGCGGCGCGCGCCTGGAGTTCCACACCGAGTCCGGGGGCGAGATCTGACGTGGATCTAGTCGAACTGTCAGTGGTCGGGACGACGATCCGGGGCGTGGATGTCAGCGGTAACGAGGTCGAAGTCAACCTGTTCGGCTGGGACCAGCCGGCCCCCGAGACCGAGTTCGAGCGGCCGGTCGACGCCGCCGTCTCGGGCCGGACGCGCCAGCTCGTTTTCCCCCCGTGGACTCACACCTGGATCTCGGAACTCGGGGACGACGAGATACCGATAGAGGGACAGAAGTTCACCAACGACCAGGAATCGATCTCGCTCGACCGGGGTCGGTACAACGTGCTGTTCGACCTGGACATGCGCGTGTTCGTCAATTTCGAGGGGTCCGCAACGGTCCACCGAGACTCTGCCAATCGGACGGTCCTCTCCTTCGAGCATCCGACAGCGGTCACTGTCGGCCTCCAGTCGATGACGAGGTACCCGACCGAGACTGTCACCGTCCCCCGGACGACGGCGGGCGTCGCGACGGCTATCAGCGCCCTCTCGGTCTCTCACCCCTCCGGCGGTGTGACGGTGACGAGTCCGATGAGCCGACGGCATCCGCCGCGGGTCGAGTTCGGCGACGAGACCGCGATCCCCGAGTCAGTTCGCGAGAGAGCTCCTGACACGAGCGTAGCGATCCGCGTTCCGGACAGTATCGAATCGTTACTCCCCGTCGCACCGCTCGCGTACTACCTCGACGCCGAGGTGACTATCGAGGAGCGGGGATCCCCGATCCTGCGTGCGCCGGACGTGGACCTCACACACGAGTTCGAGCCGATGCCGACGTTCCAGTTCGAGGTGGCTGATCTCCTTCGCCGGGTGTTCCTGCTCGACACGCTGGTCAAGTTCAAGCACGAGGGGGCCGGACTCAGCGAGTTAGACGTGTTGCGGTCACTGCCGCCGGATTTCGACCGAGTGTATCGTGCGGATATCGACGAGCGCCTCCGGACGTACCTGTCGCTGCCGTACGAGCGACTCGAACCGGTCCTGCCGCCGTGGCACTACTGCGCGTATCTCGACCCGACGGTCCGCAACGCGCGACTCCTGCCGTACGTGACCGCCCACATGGGACAGGTAATGCTCTCGGACGCTGCGCCGCGCTCGTCCGAGGGAGCGCGCGACCGCGACACCGAGTCTTTCCCGTTTGTCGGATGGGCGGACGACGACCCGCCGACAAACGCCTTCCGCGCCCGGCGACAGGGGTTCGAGAACGCGCTCGAATACGGCGTCAGCGCGGAGGATACCGCTCGGGCCGTCGTAGTCGACAACTCCTCAGATTCGGGCTCACAGGCGGATCGGCTCAGCGATATCCTCCGGACGTGTTCCACCAAGTCGCTGGAGGTTTCGGTCGCCAGCGACCTCTCGACGGCGGAACTCCGTGACCGGTTTGCCGCGTCCGCTAACCTCCTCCACTACGTCGGCGAGTACGACGACGGGTTCGTCTGCGCGGACGGAACGCTCGCTCCCGACGAGATCGCCGAGTCGAACGTCCGGATCGTCTTCGCGGACGCGAACGGGTCCGTCGAGGCGTGTGACTTGCTCGTCCAGCGAGGATCCGCCGCGGTAGTCGGGCGATACGACGACGGGGAGACGTTGGATACGGCGGGGCGCGAGGCGTTCCTCAAACTCCTCGGCGGCGGCGCGGCAGTCGAACAGGCGGCCCAGTACGCCCGACGGTACGGAGGGTCCGGAACGGGGCCTATCGTCGTCGGTGACGGCCTGACCCCGTTCGCGACGATGGACGGGATATACCCCATCGGCTACGAGATCGAACCGATCGACGGGCACCGGTTCAAGGTTACCGGCCATCCGGTCCTCCCCGACAACGGGTTTCTGTGGTCGCCGGACATCTCCGATCCGGCCCAAAAGCTGGTCGGGACGACCCTGGAGTTCATCGTCAACGCGTCCGAACTTCAGCGGCTACTGGCGAACGAACAGACGTTTCTGATCCTCGACGACGGGGTCTACTCGCCTCACGAAACCAGTGCCCTCTATCCGATCACTTGAGCGCATACTGTCGGACGGACCGTCCTGACGAGAGTCGAGACCTCGGTGTGTTGACAGTTATCGTGGACCACTGTCCGACAGTATCAGGCATCCGCCGAAACGCCGTGCGGAGACACGCCCGGGCGCGACGTTCCGCGTACGGGCTGTAGAAACTCTGGAGTTCTCGTAACGTTTTAAGAGCTTGAGGGACAATAGCTGGACATGACCATAACGGTGACGATAACTGGAACAGGGATAGAGTTCGAACGCGAGGTTTCCGAGGAGCAGGCGGCTAAAATCGTCTCTGTCGCTCTGACCGGTGATGCCGAATCCGACAGTGATCGGGAAGTCGATGTGCCCGACGCGGCGGACGATACGGACCGTAGAAACGCTGTGGAGCTTCCGGATAACTTTTTCGACCGCCTCAGCCGAAAGCAGGACGCGTACGTCAGAACCCTGCTCGACGGCGACGGTTGGCTGACGAACGCGGCGGTACGCGAGCGGATGGCCGACGAATACGGCGTCGAAACGGGCGGACCGCAGGGCATTTCCGGGATCCGCGCGGGATTCACTCGCAAGTACAGCGGCGAGTTCGACGTCGACGAGCAGCGCTGGACCGGCGAACAAAACGAGTACCGGCTAAACCCCGATTATGCGGACGATCTTGCGTCTGGATTCGACCTCTCTACCCCCGACTGAAACGGGGCGTTCGCCCCTACCGCGGTCGTCGATCGAACGTGTGACGACTCACTGAGTGCTCGACGGGAACTGCTCATCGGCGTAGTCGCGTTCGATCTGGTTCAGCATGTCGGCGAGGATGCCCGGGTAATCCTGCTCGAAGCGCTTGCCGGTGATACGGTCTGCCGGCCCGGCCACGTACACCGCGACGTTGCTATCGGTCACGGCGTCCGGAACGGTCATCGCGAGACTCCGGACCGCCTCGTCTTGCTCTCCGCGCTCGAAGGCGATGCCGCGTTCGCGAATGCGGGACAGTTCGTCGAACAGTTCCTCCGCGTCCGCGATGGTGTTTTGGGTGTACGTCGGCGTTCCGTGTCCCTCGACTATCTCGGACACTCGGTCCTCGTCGAGTCCGGAGAGGATCGCTTTTCCCGGGGCCGTGCAGTGGAGATACGCACTGTTCGTGACTTCGCCGATATCCTCCACGGCGCTCTCTCCGACGGTCTGGTAGACGTCGGTGCCGAGACCGCCGACCTCGACGTACACACCGGCGACTTCCTGTGTGATCTCCGCCAGGCGGTCTATCTCCGAGCGGAACTCGGGTACCTGCCGATTCGACGTGACGGCGTTTCCGATCTCGACGAAACGGGGGGAGACGTGGTACACGTAGCCGTCACGGTAGACGTAGTTGAGCGACTGAAGCGTCTGAAGGTGCTTGTAGCACGTGCTTTTCGGGAGGTCGAGTTCCTGTACGATGTCGGTCAGTCGCGCGCCGTCTACCGCCGCGAGCGTCTCGACGATGTCGAACGCCGTCCGCGTCGCGTCGACCGTCTCGCCGCGCGAATCGTTCATACCAGTGCAGTCGGCGGCCGAATAAATATAGTTTGCCCACCCCCGTCAGGACCACCTATCGGGCTCACGGGCCGGTATCCAGTCAGGGCAGCGCCATCAGATACGACTCCCAGACGGCCTCGGGGTCCTCGCAGGCGATACTTGAGATGGACTCACAGGCATCGTACCCCCACATAAACACGCTGTCGGCGTCGCCGTCGAGGGCGGCCCGCGTCGCGGTCGCCACGTCCTCGACCGTCGCCGCCCCGTCGTCGAGCCGAAAGCCCTGTACCCAGATCTGACTTTCGAGGTCGTACCGGTCCGCGAGGTCGGTGACGCGTGCCGTGCTGTCGGCCACGAACTCCGCACAGTCGTGGTCGTGGATCGCCCAGTACGGGTCGGTCGCGAACACGTCGAGGGCTTCGAGGCTCGCGAGTCGGTCCCAGTCCGAGAGGCCGTGGTCCCAGTCGTCGCTGGGGAGAACGCAGACGGCGTTTTCAGCCCCTTCGGCGGCCACGACGCCGGTCATCTCCTCGAAGAAATCGAGCAGGGACTCCTCCCGGAACTCGTCGACCGAGTCGGTCCGCTCGGCGGGCATCTCCTCGCCGTACTCCTGTTCGTATCGGTCCTGACAGGCGGAACACCGGCAGGTCCAGGCACCCTGGGGTATCTCGTC
Organism: Halostella pelagica; assembly: GCA_005954745.1. Classification (GTDB taxonomy): domain Archaea; phylum Halobacteriota; class Halobacteria; order Halobacteriales; family Natronoarchaeaceae; genus Halostella; species Halostella pelagica. Next base: position 2,632,615 of record CP040678.1, on the reverse strand, counting down.
GCCGTGCCATTCGGGAATGTACCAGTGTGGCTCGTCCCAGAAGACGACATCAGCGCCGGTCGCGACCGCATCGCGGGACCACTCTCGCATGTACTCCCGGAACTCGGGGTGGTTGAAACACGCCGCTGGAAGGCGTTGTCCCGTCGATAGTTGTTGGCAGGCCTCCGGGTGACGACCGATGAACTCCGAGAGCGCCTCGCCGCCGAAGACGCGTCCGACGCCCCACGGGTTGACGTACACCCGGAACCCTCGCTCGTGACTCGCCGAGACGATATCCGCCATCGTCTCCTGATAGTACTCCCGGTCGCGTTCGCTGAACGTGTGTAAGACGGCGTCGAGGCCGCGCTCGCGGAACCGGTCCAGGTCTTCCCGGACGTGGCTCTCGCTCCGGACGCCGAAGTAACTAGTGCCAGTCTCGACCATCGGTAACAGTAGCCACGCAAAGAGAGGATAAGGAACTTTCGGTGTGTGCTACTGCTTCACGCTCCCCGACGTCAGTCCCTCGACGATCGGCCGCTGGAAGAGGATGAAAAGCGCCAACAGCGGGATCGTCGCCACCGTCGAAGCGGCCATCATCTGTCCCCAGAAGGTCTGGGAACGGGCCTCGAACCGGGTGATCCCGATCGCGAACGGCGTCACGTCGCTGGACGCCAGGATGGACGCGAACAACACCTCGTTGAAGGCGGCGATGAACACGAACATCCCGGTGGCGGCGATACCCGGTGCCGCAAGCGGGAACACGATCCGTATCAGCGCCTGGAAACGCGTACAGCCGTCGATACGCGCGGCGTCTTCCAGTGCCGCGGGGATCGTGTCGAAGAAGCCTCGAAGCATCCAGATCGCGAACGGAACGGTAAACGTCGTGTACACGAAGATCATTCCGTGATACGTGTTCCGTAGCGGGATCCCGACGTTCGTCTGGACCCAGACGAACAGCAGATACATCGGCAACAGGATCAACACGCCGGGGATCATCTGGGTCCCGAGGATCGCGCCGCCGAACAGCTGTTTGCCGGGGAAGTCGTACCGGGAGAACGCGTACGCGGCGAGGCTCCCGATGAACAGCGCGAGCGCCGTCGTCGTTAGCGAGATGACGAGGCTGTTCACGAAGTAGTCGATCAGCGGGAAGCGGTCCCACATGTCCAGATAGTTCTGATAGTAAAACGACGTGGGTAGCAGGCTGGGGTCGGTCTGGGTCACGTCAGACCAAGTGCGGAAACTGGTGATGACCATCCAGTAGATCGGGAACAACGCGAAGATGAGGATACAGACGAGTACCGACTTGGCCAGCAGGTCGAACAGCATGTCCCGGTGTTCGTCTTTCATCTTCATCCGCCGATACCTCCGCCGAAGCTGTCGTCGATAACCTTTCGGTAGTAGACCATCGCTAACACCATCGCGACCAGGAAGAGAGCGACGCTCATCGCCGCACCCAGCCCGAACTCGTAGTTCTGGAACGCGTAGTTGTAGATGAACAGCATCAGCACTTCACCGTGTCGGCCAGACCCGCCACCGGTGAGCACGAACGGCACTGTGAAGTTGATCATCGACCAGAGCACCATCAACAGCACGACGACGGCCGACACCGGTTTCAACTGCGGGAGCGTTACGTAGCGGAACTTCCCCCACCGACCGGCACCGTCGATCGATGCCGCCTCGTACAACTGGTTGGGGATCGATTTCAGCCCCGCAAACAGCATGATCGTGGCCCACGGGAAGTAGATCCAGACGTTGGTGAGCGTCACCGAGATGATCGTCTTGCTTCCGAGCAGCCAGAGGATCGGTTCGTCGATGATCCCCGCCGTCTGTAGCAGGTGGTTGATGATCCCCGTGTCCGAGAGGAGCATCATCCGCCAAGTCAGCAACACGACGACGATCGGGGATATCCAGGGAAGGAGGATCAGCGTTCGGGCCACCTTGCTCCCCCGGAACCCGCGGTTCAGGATCAGCGCCGTGATCAGTCCAAGAACGTAGGCACCGCCGACGCTCCCGACGGTAAAGATGAGCGTCTGGCGGAGCGAGAACCAGTAGCGCTGGCCGACTATCGTCGCCGGGTCGAGTACCCGCGTGTAGTTGCTGAGGCCGGTGAACGGCGCTTCCGTCCACCGAGCGATGTACAGCGCGTCGAGTTCCATGAAGCTGATCGCGAACCCCCAGACGATCGGAACGAAGTGGATGATGAACATCATGGCGATCGCCGGGAGGATGAGCTTGTAGGCGTACCTGTTCTCCTCGGTAAGGCGAGTCCGTTGTCGGATCCATCCGCTCACCCCGTGGGTATCACGGCTTTCCGGATCGCCGACGGCGTGTCCCGATGTCGTGTCGGAGGAGCCCTCGCTCATTGATTGTCTAGGGCGTTCTGGGCCTGTTGGGCCGCGTCGTCGAGTTCCTCACGAGTGACGCTCTCGTCCCAGTTGTCGGTGGCGACGGACGTGAGGATCTCGCCGACTGCGTTGTTGATAGACTCTTCGACCTGCCCCCAGCCGAGGACGGCGGGGAAGGTTTTCCCGGTCGGGAGGATCTCCTCCTGGAAACTGTCGTACAGGTGTCCCTCGTAGATGTCCAGTTCGAAACTGTCCTCGCGAGTCGGCAGGAATCCGACGGACTTGGAGAGTTCGCCGTTGACCTGCTGTTTTGAGAGGTAACTCACCCACTTGGCGGCCTCCGTGGGGTGGTCCGTCCAGGGGTGAATTCCGACGAGTTCGAGGCCGAAAAACGTCGCGCTGTCGCCGTTCGGTCCGGCGGGGAGTTCGTGGATCGAGAAGTCCTCGCGGGAGACGTCGTCTCGCTCCTCTTCGAAGCGCTCGACGGCAGTCAGCGACCCCCAGAGGCTTCCGATCCGCTCGTTAATGAACGCGCTGTTGATCTCGTTCGGTCCCCACTCGGCGGAACTAGACGGGATGGCGTCGTGTTCGCTGATCAGACTCGCCCAGTAGTTCATCCCTTCGACGGCCGCGTCGCTGTTGAACGTGACTTCCGAGTTATCGTCCGAGAGCAGTTGACCGCCGTTTTGCCAGGTCAGCGTCGCGAAGTGGTGGCCGAGGTCCGGCACGACGCCGGTCAGCCCGAAGAGGTTCTTGTCCGGATACTCCGACTGGAACTGCTCGTTCATGTTGGCGAGTTCGTCCCACGTCGACGGTGATCCGTCGAGGCCAGCATTTTCCAGAAGCGGGTCGTACTGAAGATGTCCGCGCGGTCCCCAGTACCAGGGGACACCGATCTGCTTGCCGTCGTACATCGCAACGTCCTGGACAGGGTCGAAAAACGGGTCCAGTTCCTGATATCCGTCTATCTCCTGCATGTCCATCCAGCCGCCCGCTTCGACCTGCTGAGGGATCCACGAGGAAGCGATCTCCTCGACGTCCGGACCGCTCTGGCTCGTGATGCTCGCCATCTGCTGTTCCGACGCCTCGCCCCAGCCCATGAGTTCGTACTCCACTGCGATCCCGGTTTCGTCCTCGAAATCCGCGGTGTGTTTGTCGAGTTGGTCTTCGAGTCCCGGTGCGTCCATGTGACGGACCTGGAGCGTCACGTCACCGTCGTTGCCGTCGCCCAGCACGCCGAGACAGCCGGCGAGTCCGACTGTCCCCGTCAGGCCGGTCGCTTTCAGCACGCTTCTCCGACTACTATGTACGTCTAGCTGGCTATGGCTGTCTGCCATGACAGAAATTACCGAGCATTGGCCGGTTCATAAATGTTTCGTAAGAAATCTTTAACGAATGCAAGTAACTGCCGCTCAATCAACCGTCGACGTTCGTCCGATCAAACCGGCGGACGCTCTTCCGGTCGGCTGAGGTCGCTTGCTCGACTGAGTTGCTCTCCCAGACGACTGCGTCCGCCCGCCAGTTCCGGCTGCTGGTCGGCCAGCCGAGTACGTCCGGGCCGGCGGCGAGCCTTCCTGACGGACACCGTGGAGTGAGTGTTGACCGCGGCAACAGGTTTATTTTGATACCCGGGAAACACCGAATCAATGCGAGCGCTAGTCACGAATGGGAGTGGTACCATCTGGGAGGAGAACCGCGACCGGCCGGAACCGGAACCGGGCGAAGCTCTGGTGCGGGTCCGTGCCGTCGGCATCTGCGGCAGCGATGTCGGTCTGATCCACGGCGAGGGGCCGCCGTGGACGGAGTATCCGCTGGTCCCCGGACACGAGGTGTGTGCCGAGGTGGTCGAACTGGGCGACGACGTAACGTCGCTTTCCGTCGGCGACCGCGTCTCGCTCCACGGGTTCGTCTACTGCGGTACCTGCACCCACTGCCGGGACGGGCGCTACTACCAGTGCCGCGACTTACAGGAGATCGGCTTTACGATCGACGGAGGATACCGCGAGTTCGCCACCTTCCCCGAGGAGACGCTTCGGCCCCTGCCGGACGACATCTCCGATGTCGCCGCGACGCAGATAGATTCCGCGGGCTGTACCCAGCACGCGCTTCGACGCGTCGAAACGTCAGTGACAGACACCGCCGTCGTCCTCGGCCCCGGGTCGCTCGGCCTGTTCGGCGTCCAGCTCCTGCGCGCCCGCGGCGTCCGAGATATCGTTCTCACTGGCACCCGCGACGAACGGCTCTCCGTGGGAGCGGACTACGGCGCTGTCCGGACGGTCAACGTCCGCGAGGAAGACCCGGTCGAGGCCATCCGGAACCACACCGACGGCGACGGCGCGGACATCTGCGTCGAGGCGGCGGGTGCCGGCGACGTGGTGAACACCTGCTTGCAGGCCGCCGGAAAGCGCGGGACAGTGGTTCTCACCGGCGTGTTCGACGGTCTACGGGAGGTCGATCCGAACGACATCGTCGCCAAGGAACTGGAGGTAGTCGGCGGTGTGACCGCCGCCCACGCCGTCGACGAATGCGCTGAACTGTTCCGCCGAGGGGACCTGAGCGTCGACGGCATCGTCACTCACGAGTTCCCGCTCGCGGCGTACGAGGAAGCGTTCGAGACGGTGACCGAGCGACGTGACGGCGTGATCAAAGCGGTTCTCCGCCCCTGAGCGGAGTTTCGTTCTCGTGAACAACGGGCGACATTGACGTTCGCTGCTTTTCTCTCATCCGGACGCAAGTCACCGAAGCGATTCGCGGACGACTCCGGCGAACGCTCTGAACGGTAGATCGCCCGTGTGGAGAGGTTGCCAGTCGCCGGATTCGCCACCGGGTCAAGAGAGGATCTCGTAGAGTCGGTCGACGAGAACGTCAGCCTCCCCGTCGGCGAGACACATCGGGTTGATGGTGAACTGATCCCGGTCGATGTCGTCGCTCCCGACGAATATCGGCGGGGACCCCGTGCGAAGGCGTCGAACGACGTCCGTCGCGGAGGCCGGGGCAGCCGCTCCGTCCACCGTGACGACGACGGTCGCAACGTCACCGCCGTCTACTCGCGTCGATACGCAGTCGAGAGAGTCCACGTCGTCGACTATCCCCTCGGCCTGCGCTCGCCACTTGCGGGACGACGCGGCGAAGTCCTCTTCGACGAACAGGTCCAGTGCCGTGATCAGGCCGACGAGTTCCTCCTTGCTCACTTTCATCCCGCGACCGACGCCCTGGCCGGGGATGCCGTCCACCGCGTCGCTGTCGATGAGGCCGGCCGGCGGGTCCCAGATGGCCCGGTGTTCGTGCATGTCGAGATGCTGGAGCGCGGTCGACCGGATCAGGTCTTTCCGACCGGCAAGGATCCCCGTAGTTTGTGGCCCCCGGATCGCTTTCCCGCCGCTGAACGCAACGAGGTCGGCACCTGCGTCCACGAAACGCCGCAGGTTCTCGACCGGCGGGAGTTCGGCGGCGGCGTCGACGATGACCGGCACGTCGTGGCGGTGGGCGACCTCGGCGACCTCCGCCAGCGGCGGGTCCGTGGACGGCTTCTGCATGTAGCCGACGGCGACCGTCTCCTCGTCGATCGCGGCGTCGATCTCCCAGAGCTTAGTGTTTTCCGCGCCCGTTCCGAGGCGGTGGTCGTTCGCGCCGACGTCTGCTATCGTCGCCCCGGCGACGCGGTAGGCGTGGTCGTAACTGCTCCGGTGACTTCGAGGCACGACTATCCGATCGGGGATCCCGTCGGTCGACGGCAACTGACGCATCTTCTCGGGGTCGTCACCAGCGATGCAGGCCGCAGCGGCCATCGTCAGTCCAGCACTCGCTCCGGACGTCACGTATCCGGCCTCCGCGCCGGTTACGTCCCGAATCAGTTCCGACGCTCGTGCCTGGAGTTCGGAGATCTCCGCGAAGCCGTTGGCTGCTTCTCGCATCGCGTCCGCCGCCTCCGGCCGAATGAGGCTTCCGCCGATGCGAGTTTTGGTGCCTGCCGCGTTGATCACTTCTTCCACGCCGAGTCGCTGATATACGTTCTCTGTTGTCATCGTAGTGTGTGCGTCTGTCGGTGGTTCGGTCATCTATACAGTCGTTGTCTGGCTCTTCTCGCCGATGACCGAGGCGCTTCACCCATGGGCGATCGCCTCGATCTCGACGTCGATATCGATCGGCAGGTCCCTGACCTCGACGGCGCAACGGGCGGGATACGGCGGGTCGACGTACTCGGCGTAGGCGTCGTTGATCTCGTCGTAGGCCTCCATGTCGCGGGTGTACACTGTCACTTTCACCACGTCGCCGAAGTCGCAGTCGGCGGCTTCGAGGATGGCCGCCACGTTGTCGAGAGTCCGTCTGGTCTGGTCACCCGCTCCCCCGTCGACGATCTGTCCGGTGTCGGGGTCGACAGGCCCCTGTCCGGAGACGTAGATAGTCCCGTCGTCCCGGACTGCCTGGGAGAACGGTCCGATGCTTTCCGGTGCGTCGTCAGTTGTGATAGAGTCCATGGAGTTATCAGGCCGTCTGATCCGGTGAAGTGGCTTGTTCCATCCCGTGGACCAGTGCCTCGCCGGTGGCGCGGTCGAACAGGTGGACCGATTCGTGCGGGAACTCGATCCCGACGGTGTCGCCGGATTCGAACATCGTCTCGCCGGTGACGGTTGCGGTGAACGTCTCGCTGCCGAACTCGAGATAGAGGTTGGTCTGCTGGCCCATCGGTTCCACGACGGAGACACCCGCAGTGAGGTCCGCGTTCGCCAGGTCGTCCGACACCCGGATGTGTTCGGGCCGGATTCCCAGCGTCAGTTCGGAGCTGTTGATGCGTTTTGCGGTCCCTTCGAGGATCCGATAGGACAGTTCCTCGTCGACGAGGCGGTCGCCGTCGAGGCGCACGTCCAGACGGTTCATCTCCGGCGAGCCGATGAACCCGGCGACGAAGATGTTCTCCGGTTCGTGATAACATTCGAGCGGCGTGCCGATCTGCTGGAGTTCGCCGTCGTTGAGTACCGCGACGCGGTCGCCCATGGTCATCGCTTCGGTCTGGTCGTGAGTGACGTACACCGTCGTTACGCCCAGTTGCTCTTGGAGGTTCTGTAACTCGGTGCGCATCTCCGAGCGCAGTTTTGCGTCTAAGTTGCTGAGCGGTTCGTCCATCAGGAACACCTTCGGGTCGCGGACGATGGCTCGACCGAGAGCGACCCGTTGTTGCTGGCCGCCCGATAGCTCGCCGGGCTGTTTCTCCAGCAGGTCCTCGATCCCCATCATCTGTGCCACCTCCTCCACTTTGGGGCGGATCTGGGCGTCCGAGAGCTCAGTCGTCATCTTGAGGCCGAACGCCATGTTTTCCCGAGCGGTGAAATGCGGGTACAGCGCGTAGTTCTGGAACACCATCGCGATGTCCCGGTCTTTCGGCTTGTCGTCGGTGACGGGTTTCCCGTCGAAGGTGATCTCGCCCTCAGTGACTGTCTCCAGCCCGGCGATACAGCGGAGCGTGGTCGACTTGCCACAGCCGGACGGGCCGACCAACACGAGGAACTCGCCGTCCTCGATACTGATGTCGAGTCCTTCGACGGCGACGATTGGGGAGTCGGTGCTCCGATAGACCTTTTTCAGGTCCTGGATCGATACGGTACTCATAGCCTATCCCTTGATTCCATGCCCACCACATAAGTATTTTGCCCAGGTGGCTTCGATACAGCCAAGCCTGAGTGGCCAGGAGAGGGATTGAAACGCTCGACTGACGCGGATCTGACGCGGATACTGTCTGTCATCGTAGGTAGTCGGTCGTCGGCTGATGTAACGGTACGAACCCCTCGACGAACTGCGCGCCGGCTTCCGTTCCTAGGACGCGTGCTTCCGCACGAGTGCTGTCGACGAGGTCGTCGAACTCCCCGTCGATTCCGCCGTGTTCCTGGAGGAAACTCACCTGGGACTTGTGGCGTTCGATCGCTCGCTCTTTCGTCTCCTGATACTCCGCGATGTCGACGTACACCTCGGGGTCGAACGACGACGTGGGCTTGCCGAAGAAGTAGACGTTGTCCGGGTCGTGCGGGTCGGACTCCGTCTCGACGAGCGGAAGCGACGCCATGTAGTATGCGTCCGTAACCAGTTCAGAGGTCGTGCGGTGGTCCGGATGCATGTCGTCCTCGTAGTGCGTGAGGACGACTGCGGGTTCGTACTGCCGGATCACCTCGACGATGCGCCGTCGGTTCTCCAGCGAGTACGTAATACGTCCGTCTTCGAAACCCAGGAACGTACAGTCACAGCCAAGCACCTCCGCCGCTTCCGTCGCTTCCGCCTCCCGGGTCGCGGCGATATCCGACTCGGTCGTGTCGAACCCGCCGTACTCTCCCCGCGTCATGTGGGCGACGACGACGTCGTCGCCCCGGTCAGCGTGCTTTGCGAGTGTGCCACCGCAGAAGATGTCTGCGTCGTCAGGATGTGCCACAATGGCTAGTAGATCCATTGTACCTCCATCTCCCGGTGGGACTGTAATAAAATTGTGGGACGAACGGGATGAAAGATGCGGATAGCGATCCGTCCAACGGTTCACGTGACTGGTCGGCCCCGGGACTGTGTGTCCGGGAGAGAGCGCTATTTGTTCATGCTGAATGAACACCTGCCTCTGGCCGGCCGGCGAGAGACGGCGGATAGTTCACGACAGATCCTGACAGTCCAGGTTCGCCCAGTCCACCACCGCAGCGAGTACCGTTCGTCGATGTTTCGTCAACGTGAATATCGGGTGGGTACCCGAACAGCGACAGCGGTTCGTGTTTTACAGAGGTATGGCTGTAATCAGACTCTGGCAGTCTTCTGATTCACTGCGTCTTCGCTTCGGACGGCGTGGACGCGACCCGCGCGGGGGTACCCTCCAGCCCCCATTTCGGTCGATAACGCTGCCGGTGCGGTCAGGTTCGTCCGGACACGTAGATAGCGTCTCACTCTCCGGTCCGATACGAGCCAGCGCCATCAGGGGAGTTCATACAACGTGAACTTTCACCAGTCGGCGATGCTCCCGTCGGCGTGCCGCCAGATCATGTTGTGCCAGCTGATCTCCTTGTCCGACTGCGCCCGAATGGTCTCTTCGTCGATCGCGATCCCGATACCCGGTTCGTCCGGCGGTTCGATGTAGCCGTCTTCGAGGTCGAACACGCTGGCGTCGGAGAGGTACTTGTAGGCCATATCCTTTGAGGACATCTGGATATCGAACCCGTGGTCAAGCACGAGGAAGTTCTGTACGGACATCGCGATCTGGATCGACGAGGCAAGCGTTATCGGTCCGACGGGGCAGTTGGGGGCGACGGCCACGTCGTATGCGGCAGCCATGTCCGCTATCTTCTTCACCTCCGTGATCCCCCCTGCATGTGAGAGGTTCGGTTGGACGACATCGACCGCTTTCTCCTCAAGTAGCGGCTTGAAATCCCATCGCGAGTACATTCGCTCGCCCGTCGCGAGCGGCGTGGTGGTGTGGTTTCCGATCGCAGACAGCGAATCGTTGTGCTCGGGCAGAACCGGCTCTTCGACGAACATCAGGTCGTACGGTTCGAGTTTCGCGACGAGGCGCTTCGACATCGCCTTCGAGATGCGGCCCCGGAAATCGAGACAGATGTCAACCGTGTCGCCGACGGCCTCGCGGACGCCCGCTACTCGGTCGACGATGCGGTTTACCGTCGACGGCGTGTCGATGAAATCGACGAGTCCCGCGGCATCCATCTTCAGGACGGTGTACCCCGTGTCGACGAGCTGTTCCGCCTCTTCTGCGATGTTCTCCGGCCGGTCGCCGCCGATCCACTGGAAGACGCGTACTCGGTCGCGACACGGTCCACCGAGCAGTTCGTACACCGGCAGTCCGTGTCGCTTCCCCTTGATGTCCCAGAGCGCCTGGTCGATGCCGGCGATAGCGCTCATCAGGATCGGACCTCCCCTGTAGAACCCGCCGCGGTACATCGCCTGCCAGTGGTCTTCGATCCGAGACGCGTCTTTCCCGAGGAGATAGTTCTCGAAGATATCCTCCACGGCCTCGCGGACTGTACTCGCCCGCCCCTCGACTATCGGCTCACCCCAGCCGACGAGGCCGTCACTGGTGGTAACTTCGAGGAAGAGCCACCGGGGCGGAACCTCGTACAGTTCGTAGTTAACGATTTTCATAGTTACATCTCCTCCCCGGAGATAATAATGGTTGAGGGTCCGCCAGTTCGCGCCGAATATATCCGAAAAACTCGGACAACCCCAGTGAATTCCAGCGGCGCGTGTTCGTTCCGGTGAAGAATCCCTGAACCGTCCGGTCTCTGCCGGCTCGATCTGTGTGTTTTCCCCTCGGAGTGACGGATTGTACTGTTCGACCCGGTGTATCAGTGAAAACCACTGGGTGCATTACACGCCTATGCTCGTAATTCTCCATCCGAGTAAATTGGACATTTCTCCCGCTTAATCTATCGGTATCGTCAGTTTCGAGTCCTATTCCCGAGGCCTGCAATCCAATCTAAACGCGGAAACCGCCGTACTGCGGCCGCTGGTTCCTGGACCGATGGTCGTCGACTGTCAGCGCAGTCCGCGTCGTGGTAGTTTCCGTTGTTCGGATTACTCGGAAATCATCTCCCGTCCCGCGATAACCGGGCGGTTCGTTCGATGCTACGTGAACCTGCCGCTAACCCATGGATTAAATAGGTCCCGGCGTTACGATGCTATCGTAATGGCCGAAAACGTCCGACAGGTAAGCAAGTCGGAGCGAGTAGAGTGCGTCTCTACCCGCATCCAGCTTACCGAGAACTCCACCACGTGCGATGGCTGTGGTGAAAGCATTGAGCAGCGCGTCCAGTACAAGTACGTCACGGTTCAGGGCTCCTCCGGTCGGTTCACAGAGTTCTCCTTTTGCGACGAGGACTGCTTCGGCGAGACATTTTAACCCCCACACTTACCCCCGGGACGGCGACCACGCGGTCGTCGCCCCCAGTTAGCGGTACAACTACCGCGACTCCGGGAAAGCGGTGGCGGGGCCAGTGATACTGATACTGACGGACGGAACTGTTTCAGATATTTCGCGGGGAACATCCCCGCGAAATTCTTCACTGACTTCCGTCCGTCAGTATGACGAACCAACGTCAGTGAAGCGTCTCGCAGGGCACTCTGGGAACTGTAGTAGCCAGTGAAACGGTTTCCACAGTGGTCGCCAGATAACAGGTGATCGAGTGCATACTGACGTTCACTGGCTACCATAGATCACACAGGGCCGTCCGACAGCATCAGGTAGAAGCCGGGTAAAACAGGGAACCACCGTCCGGCCGACGAGTCGTTCGGAACGCTCGCGTTTCCGAGCGGCCTATCAGATGACGTGGGGACAGCGATGGGACTCTCGGCGAGACGTAGTTCTTGCCGCCAGAACGCGCTGGATGTTGTGTTGCCTGCGTATTCGCTCTGTTACCAATGTACAGCTCCGCGAGAACAGTGCAGGTCGAATGTGGGGTCGTCGTTAGAAGTCGACCGTTTCGAGGATGCCTTCCTGGATCCGGACCGCCTGCGGCAGATAGTAATCTTCGAGCGAGTGCAGCGGCATCGGCGCGTCGAATCCAGTGATCCGCTTGATCGGTGCTTCCTGATGGAGTAGCGCACCCTCCTGAATTGTCGACGCCACTTCCGCCCCTAGCCCGCCCGTCTTCGGGGCTTCGTGGACGATAGCGGCCCGACCCGTCTTCTTGAACGAGTCGACGATGGTCTCGGTGTCGAGCGGCGACAGCGTCCGGAGGTCGACGACTTCCACGTCGACGCCTTTCTCCTCTGCGAGGTTGTCGGCGGCGATGAGCGCCGGCTGGGTCATTGCGCCCCAGGTGTACACCGAGATGTCGCTTCCCTCCCGACGGATCGCGGCGTCGGACAGCGGAACCTCGTACGACTCGGTCGGGACGTCGTCCCGGAACGCGCGGTAGATGAGTTTCGGTTCGAGGAAGATGACCGGGTCCGGGTCCCGGATCGACGCCGTGAGAAGCCCCTTCGCGTCGTACGGCGTACTCGGCGAAACCACCTTCAGACCGGGCTCGTGGACGAAAAACGCCTCCTTCGACTCGGAGTGGTGTTCCGGCGCGCGGATACCACCGCCGTACGGCGCGCGGACGACCATCGGAACCGAGTACTGGCCGTGGCTACGACTCCGTAACCGGGCGGCGTGACTGACGATCTGGTCGAACGCAGGGTACATGAAGCCCATGAACTGCATCTCCGGGATCGGCTTCATGCCCGTCATCGCCAGGCCGATCGCGGAGCCGACGATCCCCGCCTCGGCGAGCGGCGTGTCGACGACCCGGTTCTCGCCGAACTCCTCGTGGAGTCCGTCGGTCGCGCGGAAGACGCCGCCGTTTTTGCCGACGTCTTCACCGAGGACGATGACGCTATCGTCTTGTGACATCTCCGTGTACAGACCGTCGCGAACGGCCTCGACGAGCGTCAGGCGGTCCGTCTTGGTCTCCGTTTCGGGGTTCGTCGCTGAACTCATTCTAAGACCTCGGAGAACTCTTCGTCCCCGTACTTCTCGCGAAGTGCGTTCAGTTCGTCCATCTGCTCTTGCAGACGGGCGGGCATCTCGTCGTAGACGTGTTCGAACATTTTCTCGGGCTCGGTTTCCGCGTTCTCGGCTTCGCCCAGGGCCTCGTCGATGTGGGCCTCGATCCGGTCGTCGATCGTCGCTTCAAGTTCGTCGTCGAGGATCCCTTCGCCGCGCAGATAGTTCCCGAGGCGGTCGATCGGGTCCATTTCCCGCCACTCCTCCGCTTCGTTCTCCTCCCGATAGACGGACGGGTCGTCGGCGGTCGTGTGCGCCCCGTACCGGTATTGGATGGACTCGATGAAGGTCGGCCGGAGTTCGTCTCCGGCGGGGTCTTTCGCCTTGTTGATGGCGTCGCGCGTGACTTTGTACACGGCGAGCGGGTCGAGTCCGTCCACCCGAATTCCTTCGAGGCCGTACGAGCGAGCCTTCTGTGCGATCGTCTCGCTTGCGGTCTGGCGTTCGCGGGGAACCGAGATAGCCCACTGGTTGTTGTTACAGACGAAAACCGCGGGGACGTCGAAGACACCGGCGAAGTTCAGCCCCTCGTGGAAGTCGCCCTCGGAGGTCGCTCCGTCCCCGAGATGGCACAGAACCGCCTCGTCGGTCCGGCCCTGGAGCTTGAACCCCCAGGCCATTCCCATCGCCTGCGGTACCTGTGTGGCGATCGGGATGTACTCCGGCATGACGTTGACGTCGTCGGGCACCGCGTACCCTTCTCTCAATCCGCGAAGCGGCTTCAGGATCGATGCGAGGTCCACGCCGTGGACGTACTTTGCCGCGTGTTCGCGGTACGTCGGGAACAACCAGTCCTGGTCGTCGAGGGCGTAGCTCGTCGCGACCTGTGAGCCCTCCTGTCCAGTCATCGGCGCGTAGGTCGCGATCCGTCCCTGTCGCTGTAAACTGATCGCGCGTTGGTCGAACTCTCGTGCGAGCTTGATGTCCTCGTACATGGACAGTAGCTCGTCGTCCGAAAGGTCCGGAACTTCCGCGTTCGGAAGGACGTTGCCGTTCTCGTCTAAGATCCGGATGGGTTCGGCGTTCGCTTGCGGCGTGTTGCTGATAGTCTGTTGCTCGATTTCGTCTTGTGCACTCATTGGTGTCTCCGTTTTCCGTTGGTCGGCTTCTATCTGTTTAGCAGGCAGTGCGGCGGGCGGTCTGGGCGCCCCCGGGCTCGGTGGTAGCGAGGTCCGTGGACTAATCCCAGAGAGCGTGTTTCTCGCGTGTCCGCGTGGCGAGACGCAGAGAAGCAAGTTCCGCCAGTGTAAATGTAAAGAGAGCGATCACGCTTCGCATGGCGCCACTGCGCCTGGATGACTTAGTGGCCGCGCGAATCTCTCTTTTGCTGGCGGAAGCCATAAGCGAATAAACTCCGTCCCATTACTTAGTTGTTGCGTGGCTCCCGTTCACATGTTTCAGTGATGTCGAAGAAACTGGAACAGACGGCGAAAGACGGTCGGATTTTCGGAAATCCTCGGTCCTCTTCGGTCGGATCGGTGGCAACGTGTCCGGTTGTACCGTCGGGCGTTTACGCCAGCGCGCGAGCGTACAACTAGTAGCGATAGGGACGGATCGCGAAAACGGACGAACGGGAACAGCTGACAGTATCCGGTCACGAACCGCAGATCCGGCATCCGCGGGCTCGTCAGTGCGAGAGTGTCTCGTGGAAACCGACAGCAGTGGCCGGGTCCGGGCACCACTCGGATCTACCGACAGAACAAAGTTACCGCGAGGAGTCGTTGGTATTACGCCTTGCACACAGACAGGAGATCTGACCCCGGGCACCTGACTCGCTCGCCAGATCGATTCACTGCGTGTAAGCCAACACAGTAAGCGCATAACTATGACCAAGGTAAGTACGGAACTCGTCCACACTCTAGAAGACCTGGATGTAGAGTATCTCTTCGGATATCCCGGCGGTCGTGCGATAGAACTCCTCGAGGAACTCGCACACTCGGACATCACCGTCGTTCGTCCACGCGACGAACGCGAAGCCAGCGTGATGGCCGAGATGTACGGTCGACTGCATCAGGAACCGGGGGTCTTGACCGGACAGGGCCCCTGGATCGGTAGTATCGGAGCGATCGGCCAGATGGAAGCGCGACTCGGATCGTCTCCGATGGTCGCTATCACCGAGGCGTCGGAGCGCGGGGATTACTCCACGCTCGCGCCGTATCAGCAGGCCCGAGGTGATTACGGGGGATTCTCGCTCCCGAAGATCTTAGACGGCGTGACCAAGGAGTGGTGGTTCCCCCGGACGGCGAACGAAACGCTCCGAACGCTGGGACTGGCATTCAAACACGCTACCGCCGGACGCCCGGGACCGACGGCGGTCATCCTGGACGGCGAGGCCGTCACGGACGACGTTTCGGACGAGGAGTTCCCACCGCTCTGGTCGGCATCCGAACAGACCGAAAACTGGGACCCGAGCCCGACAGCGTCCGACGTCGAACAGGCCGCAAGCGAACTATCGGACGCCGAACGACCGGTGATCATCGCCGGAAACGGCGTCCACGTTTCTCAGGCGTACGACGAACTCGAATCCGTCGCCGAGACGTACGACGCGGC
This sequence comes from Halostella pelagica, assembly GCA_005954745.1. Classification (GTDB taxonomy): domain Archaea; phylum Halobacteriota; class Halobacteria; order Halobacteriales; family Natronoarchaeaceae; genus Halostella; species Halostella pelagica. Next base: position 2,617,219 of record CP040678.1, on the reverse strand, counting down.
CGTCGCGACCTCGTATCTCGGCAAATCCACGATCCCCGAGACCCACGACCTCGCCGCGGGGGTCATCGGCTCGTTCGGACACGAAGGGGCGAACCAGATGGTGAGCGAGGCGGACGCCCTCCTCATCGTCGGCTGTCGGATGAACCCCATGGACACGAACTGGCAGGCGGAGTCGTTCATCCGACCGGACGAACAGACGATACTCCACGCGGACATCGACACCCGGAACGCCGGATGGGTGTATCCCGCCGATGTCGGTCTGATCGGCGACGCGGAGCAGACCTTACAGCTCCTCGACCAGGCCGCATCCGATCACACGCCGGGGAACGACTGGGCCCGCGACCGGGCCGAAACGGCCCGGGAATCGTTCCACGTGTCCGAGTGCGAGTCGGACGCCGAGCCGATCCTCCCGCAGCGTGCGGTCGCGGAGATAAACGAGATCGTCGACGAGGACACGATCGTCACCGCAGACTCCGGAAACAACCGCTTCTGGCTGTTGAACTACCTCCAGACGCCGGACATCCGCACGTACTTCGGTAGCGGCGGCGTCGGCGGGATGGGATGGGCCGGGCCGGCGGCCGTGTCTGCCGCAGTCACGACCGACAAAGACGTCGTCGCGGTCGCCGGAGACGGCGGGTTCACGATGACGATGACCTGCATCGAAACCGCCGTGGAGTACGATGTCGCTCCGACGTTCGTCGTGCTCAACGACACGAGTCTCGGGATGGTCCGACAGATGGACGACCAGATCCCCGGCGTCGAGTTCCACGACACCGACTTCATTCAGGTCGCTGAAGGGTTCGGCGCACAGGGCGTTCACGTTCACTCCGCGGACGAACTTCAGGACGAACTTCAGGCGGCGAAGGAAGCAGATATCCCCACAGTCGTCGACGTGCGTATCGACAGGGACCAGAACATGGTCGAGTCGCTCCAGTCGTCGTTCTACGAAGAGGTCGGCGGCCTCCACGAGTAACCCGTCTCCTCTCTACTCCCTGTGAGTTGGTGTTAGCGCACGAATCTCGGGTAAACAGTCAGGTACAGCGGACAGCACAACGCTTTTTTGCTCTTCGCACGAGTGTCAACGTGATGGTTGAAAACGCTACAGTTCTCGTAACCGGGGGGACCGGATTCATCGGTTCCTACGTCGCACAGTCATTCGTCGAACACGGTCACGACGTGGTCGCCTACGACCTCTCGACCGACGACCGGATCCTCTCGAAACTCGGGATCGAAGACGACGTCGAGATCCGCCGCGGTGACGTGACTGACCCGACGGACGTCGTAAGCGCCGTCGCCGAGACGGACACGACTCACATCGTCCACCTGGCGGCGTTACTGACGAACACCGCTGAGTCGAACCCCCGTGCCGCACTGGAAGTGAACATCGAGGGGACGAGCAACATTTTCGAGGCCGCACGCACGCTCGACGACCAGGTCGAACGCGTCGCGTGGGCGTCCTCCGCCGCTATCTACGCCCCGCCGGAGAACTACGACGACGGCGGCGACTGGTGGGTCACCGAGGACGACCTCGTTTCGCCCGACACCCTCTACGGTGCGACCAAGGAGTACAACGAGCATCAGGCTCGCGTCTACCGCGAGGAGTACGGCGTCTCCGACGTGGCGATCCGCCCGACCGTCGCGTACGGGCCGTACCGCGAAACCGGTGGGAGCGCGTTCCTCGCCAACATCATCGAGAAGCCCGCACTCGGCGAGTCGTTCAGCGTCGACTACGGCGACCAGGAGATCGACTGGCAGCACGTCAAGGACATCGCGCAGGGCTTCCGCAAGGCGGCGTTCGCCGACGAGTCCGACCTCACGCAACGGGTGTACAACGTCCGCGGCGAACTCGCGAGCGTCCGCGAGGCGGCCGAGGCCGTCAGAGGGATCGTTCCGGACGCCGACATCGAGGTCAGCGACGACGGCGAACTCCCGTGGACCCAGCGCCTCGACATGACGAAGGCACAGGAAGACCTCGGCTACGATCCCGAGTACGACCTCGAAACGGGCTTCCGCGAGTACATCAACGTCCTCCGCGAGGAGAACGGACTCGACCCCGTCTGAATCCGTCCCGAGTGTAGCTGTTTTTCTTCGCCTACCGTTCGTGAGCTTTTGTGACGCTTCCTGCGTCGCAATCCGTGAACAGAACGGAAAGAGAAGCGAAAAGAAACGAAAGAAGCAACCGCCGGAGTTAGTCGGTAGAGGAGTATCGGAGGTGAATCTGGATCTCGTCGATAGCCGCCAGTAACTTATCGAGCAACTGCTCGCGGAGGAGGTCGCCTTTCACGCGATTCGCCGGCCCCGAGATACTGAGAGCGCCGATCGGATAGCCGTCCTCGGTCCGAAGCGGCGCACCGACGGCGTTGAGGCCCGCGATCGACTCGCCCAGGTTGAACGCGCAACCCCGTTCCCGGATCGTGTTTAGCTCCTCGGACAGGTCGTCCATGTCGACGACCGTGTTCTCGGTTTTCTCCGGTAACCCCTGTCTCTCGATGATGCCCTCCAGTTCGTCGTCCGGGAGGTGCGCGAGGATCGCCTTTCCGGCGGCCAACTGATGGAGATGCCGGTACTGACCGACCCTGGCCGACGTTTCGAGGGGGTTTGCACCGTGGGCCTTGTACAGATGGACGCTGTAATCGCCTTCTTTCGCGACGAGCCAGACTTTCTCCCCAGTGTCCTCTGCCAGCCTGTCGACCTGGTCTCGCGCGATATCGTAGAACTCGATCCGCTCTCTAGACCGCATACCGAAATCCAGAAATCGAAGGCCGAGACCGTACCCACCGTCCTCCCGTACGAGCAGATCGTTGTCTTCGAGCGTCAGGAGGTGTCGGTGGATCGTGCTGCGAGCGACATCTAGCTCTCGGTTCAGGTCAGACAGCGTGACGCCGTCGTTTCGTTTGACGATTTCGAGGATCTCCAGCGAGGTTTCGGTCGTGGTGACCGGGCGATTCTTCCGATTTTCTCCGGGCATGCCGAACAGTACAGCTATTCGCCGTATAATTCTTATTGTGAGAAAGTCACATCCGCCCGAAGAATACCGCAGAAAGGGGTTTAGTCGCTGGTTTCGACGCTTTCCGAGGGGACTGCGCCACCGGACATGCGTAGGTAGAGGATGAACGGAATGCCGGTTGCGAGAGTGAGTCCGAGTATCGCCGTCGTGGACAGCGAGAAGCCGGCCACACTCAGGCCGTCACTGTAGAACGAGAACAGCAGGAACAGCGGGAACACCGTCCCGATCGCGTACCGCCAGGGGACGGCGACTGCGCTGGAAACCGGACCCGCTCCGGAGAGATACTCGTCGACGGCGTCCGGGCCGAGAACCCACGCTGCGTAGAACATGAATCCCATGAGGCCCAGGATCATGAGCAGGCTCACGATGGGACCCGCGATGAGCGCGAACACCTCGGCGTTGAACGCGTTAACCGCACCCGTCACGAAGACAAGAGAGAACATTCCCCCGGTAGCTTTCGACCGGTCGATGTCGAACTGGTCGACGAGATACGAGACGGGGATCTCAAGCATACTGATCGAACTGGTCAGTGCAGCCAACAGCACAACCAGGAAGAACGCGATCCCGATGAGACGCCCGGCGGGCAGATCAGCGAACGCGCCGGCGATACTCACGAAGAGTGCGCCTTCCCCGCCGCCGGTCGGACCGTCGGCGAACGTGAACAGCAGGGGGAACACGACGAGCCCCGCAACAACGCCGATAGCCAGGTTGAGGATGGCGATCAGCGAAGCGTCGAACGGTAGCGACCGGTCGTCGTTGATGTACGACGCGTACGTGAGCATCGTCCCGGCACCGATCGATAGCGTGAACAGCGCCTGTCCCGCGGCCGAACCGACGACTGCGAGGAAGTTGTTAGCGAGATAATCCGCGTCAAAGGAGAGGTAAAACTGATACCCCTCCATCGCGCTCGCCTGCTGTGACGCCCAAACCGCCAGACCGACGAGAAGGATGGCGATCGCAGGCATCATGAACTTCGTCGCCATCTCGATACCGTCTTTGATCCCCGCCACGACGATGAGGGCGGTTATCCCCAGAAAGAGGATCTGGAACATAAACGCCGGTAGCCCGAAGTTGATCGCGTTGAAGTACGCTGCCGGATCACCAAAGTACGCTCCGGTGAAACTGCCAACGAAGTAGCGGAGGACCCAGCCTCCGACGACACTGTAGAACGAGATCAGTGCCAGAGAGGTCAGAACACACAGTCCACCGAGTAACGACCATGCGCGTGACCCGCCAAGGGATTTGAATGCACCGACCGGGTTCAGGTTTGAACGCCGACCGATGACGAACGTCGCCACCAGTCCCGGCACGCCCACGCCGAGAACGATGACGAGATAGGTGAGCAAGAACGCGCTCCCCCCGTTCTCGGCAGTCATCCAGGGGAACCGCCAGATGTTCCCGAGACCGACAGCACTTCCGACGGCGGCTAATATGAAGCCGATACGACCTGTCCATGTATCCCGTGCCATACAAAGCCACCCATCATCACATCCAATAAAAACCTTTCTGTTCGACACAAAAACAGATATGGGACGATTGAAAAAAGAACCACTGTAGGAGAAACGAACCGTGGGCGGAAACCGACGCCGTTCTACCGTTAAAAGGATGTCCGAGTGACAGATTTCATCACTTCTAACGCCTCTTTCAGTTCTTCGATACTGGTTGCATACGAGAGACGCGCGTACCCGGCACCGTTTTCACCGAACGCGTCACCGGGAACGACGACAACGTCGTTTTCCAGCATTTCAGTCGCCCAGCCATCCGGAACTTTCGGCATCGCATAGAAGGCACCTTTCGGTTCCGGCGTTTCCAGCCCGATGTCGTTCAGTCCGTCGAGAACCACGTCGCGCCGCTTCTCGAACGCGGCCACCATCTCGTCGACCGGGTCTTGAGGCCCCGACAGTGCGGCTTCAGCGGCGTACTGTGACGGTGCGCTCGCACACGCCTGTATGTACTGGTGGACACGGAGCATCCGCTCGATCCGCTCCTCGGACGCGACTACCCAGCCTAACCGCCATCCGGTCATCGAGTACGACTTCGAACAGGCGTTCACCTGAACGACGTTGTCGGTGGTTGCGAACTCCATCGGACTGCGGTGTTCGCCCTCGAAGACGATGTGTTCGTACACTTCGTCAGTCAGACAGACTACGTCGTACTCGTCGGCGATACGGGCGAACTCCCGCATGTCCGCTTCCGACTGGACAGCACCGGTCGGGTTCGCAGGGCTGTTGACGACGAACATCGCGGTGTCTTCGGTTATCGCGTCCTCGACCGTCGCGGGATCGAGAGTGAGGTCGTCTCTCAGCCCGACGGGCTCGGGCGTGCCACCAGCAAGCAGTATCAGTTGGTTGTAGGCGACGAAACCCGGGTCCGGATAGATCACTTCGTCACCCTGTCCGACGTGGGCTTCGATCGCAATGTGCAGGGCCTCACTGGCCCCGGCGGTCGCGATGATGTCGTCCGGATCGACGGCGATATCGTTGTCCCGTTCGTATTTCTCGCTGATGGCCTGGCGAAGTTCGGGTGTCCCTTTGTTGGACGTGTACGAGTCGACGAGTTCGTCCTCTATCGCGGAGAGCGCCGCCTCTCTGACGTGTTCGGGCGTCGGAAAGTCCGGCTGTCCGATTCCGAGGTTGATGGCGTCTTCGCTCGCCGCCTCGAACACTTCCCTGATCCCGCTGATATCCATCTCTTCTACGCGCGTGGCGAATTTACTCATGTTCGTGCTCCGTTAGATCCGTATCGATGTCCGTTGTCGACCCCTGCAACGGGTGGGCCATCACTGTGCGATCGACTGCTGCTCGGTTTCTATCTGGTCGAGCTCTAAGCTGTACAGCCGTTTGCGGGCGTCCTTCCAGCAGTGTCTGCTGTCTAGATGTCCGTTCTCGTCTAGCAGGCTGACGGCGTGGCGGACGGTACGAGACGGCAGCAGGGTTTCCTCGATGATCGCCTGCTGGCCCAGTTCGCCGTGAATGTCCAGCACTTTCGCGACGAGTTTCACGCTCGGTGGATACTCTTCCAGTTGTGCTGCCGCGTCGTCCCACGACTGGTCTCTCTGCTGCGCATTGCCTTCCATGATGTACAGCACTAATATCATTTTCGGTGGTTAAATCCGTTGTGATCGAACAGGTGGAACTCGCAAGTCCCCGTAAGCAACCGAAAAGAGATATCGAGGCAGTTCGGAGAACGCGGTGGTATGACCGCCTCAGCCGCCAACTACCGGATTTGGTAGGCAAAACACGTCCTTGAGACCACTGTAGCAACGGATATCCAAGCAAGTAGGATTTTGCGAATCACTAGCTACCAGAACACGTTCGGTTATCCGGTGGTTTTAGCGCGTCACTCGGAGGGTACTCTAGAAACGAATGATATCCACACTCTGACTAACAATCATGTAAATTCGAGACCGTTAAGATTAGCACTTCCACAGCCGAAATAACAATCGAGATCCGAATTAGTAGAATACAACGTACAGTAGTGCACATCAGTCACTAGTAGTGTACAAAACGCTCCGGTTATGGTGTCCTCGAACGGAACTGAGAAGAATAACGAGAGACGCCGAACGAACAGAAACCCGGCTAAACGTAGGAATTCGACGGGATCGATCTGTACTGGGGGTGGGTCCGGTCCTGTTTCGCTTCCGTCAACGGAAACTCCAGTCGATACCGCGCTCGGAACCTCCTCCTCTTCGCCTGACCGGGTTCCCGAGAGGAGTTCCTTCACCGATATTCTCGTCCCGCAACTTTTGATACCCGGATAAACGAGGGGTAGAGTGGCTATTGGTGCAGATCTGGTATCTCTGTTCGGTCTTCCATGGTGGATTCGAAACCAGGAGTTCGTATCGCATCTCTGTCCGAGTTACTTGTACGCCGTCTCAGTCTCAGCAAGCCACTATCGCCGTTCCTCCCCTCAGGTACGTCCGTGGCCGCTGTTGAGTGAGTCGACGTGTTCTCCCCACCCGTTATGTTTTCCGTCGCGATTGGCGGGATTTTCGATCTGTCACCCTATCACAGGCCTATGGGTGTAAAGGACTGTGACGGCAGGAAGAACGCGTTCAGAGATCGCCAGTGGCGACGAGAGACGGGAGTTCTGTCCAGCTGGCTCTGTAGGATAAACAGGCCCAGTGTTTACTCTATGCCAGTGTGTGATATTATGAAAGTAGACAATTATACACTGATATCAGTATTATTATAATACCTGCGACGTTTCAACTCATGTTCTCCCAGACCGAACTCGGGATCTCTCAAGAAATCCTCTTTCTTTCAGCTGACTTATCTCAGACGACGGATACAGCGTTACTATTCCCGATACACGACAGGCCCGCCACGGTCCGGTCATCTGACCGGCATCGCGGAGATACTGGTTCTCTCGCTACATTAGCGCCAAACCCTCTGCTCCGAGAGTGACGGTTGTCACTGAAAGCCAATCCATATCTGATCGCACGACAGCGATTCGATCAGTGCTTGAAGTGTTACGTGACTACTGTATTTCGGCTCGATTGGCCAGTTTACTCCAGCCGTGCTGTAAGGTGCTGTTCTGAGTTCGAGATCGGTTTGCGTCCAGAGACGTTGTCAGTTGGTCAGGATTTGTAACCGTTGTGTTCTTTCTCTGTTATCTATGGAATAATTATACTTCTTATGACCGGCACCGACCTATTAGAATAAACCCAATACAAGTTTCATCCATTTGCCTTCCGTCAGTTTTGTTTCTATCGACCCCCCAGTTTCGCCTCTACAGAAGATATATTTCGCTGTTGTAATTCGTCGTCCCCGACGGTCCGTACCGGACCTGTCGCTGTCGGCACCCTCGTCCGTGCAGATAGATTTCGGTTGTCGTAGTCGACCGTTCGAAAACGTGCTGTCTCATACTGTCGGCTGTACCTTCGTAAAGATGCTCGGACCTCGGGGTCCGATATTCTTCAAGGGAGTACAGCCGACAGTATCAGTCGACGACGACTTCGACCGGTTCGTCCTCGTCTGTCTCGTCCGCGGTACCGTCGCTTTGCTCGTTCCACAGCAAGACACCGGCGATCCCGAGAACGACCCAGGAACGCCAGCTAGCCAGATTGAGCGTGTATCCGATCCCGAACGGCTTCTCGACTAACATCCCGTCACCGGGTTGCCAGTACGAGGAGAGTAGGCGACTGACTGAGGGGCGTTCGAAGTTGTACGGTACGCCGAGAAGTTCGCCTGACTTCGGCTTGTCGGCCATACGAGACGTTACGACGGGCTGGATTAAGAACGTTACTAGTGGCTCACCGTTCGACGGGGCGGAGCCGCCGATTCACTGATACCGGCCGCGGCCCTCTACCGCGCGTAACTGGGTCAGGACGCTTTTGTTACCAGTGTCGATGTAGGCTGCTTCGAACGCCTCTCGGAGTCGTTCAGGGTGCTCCGCAGTGCCCTCGATACTCCGCTCGAACACGTGGAGGTCCATCGCGTAGTCCTCGTCGTCGTCCGTGTAGTAGCCGAGTCCGAAGTCGATGAGGAACGTCCGGTCGCCGTCGACCCGGACGTTCCGCGTCGTCGGATCCCCGTGAACGATCCCGGCGGCGTGGATGGTCGCGAGATGACGCCCCACGTCGCGGACTCGCATCTCGGTGAGATCGGTCTGAAGGTCGGCGTCTCCAACGTACTCGAAAACGATCGTCCCTTCGGCAACGTCTACGTCCCGAACGACGGGCGTCGGGACGCCCTGCCGCCGGGCCGCACTAGTGAGGCGCGCTTCGAGCACCGTCCGATCCCGCCGCAGACGGGCGTCTAACTGGGGATGGCGGTAGGATTTGGGAACGCGGCGTTTCGTCACCGTTTCCTCTCCCATCTCGACGACCGCCTCGGCACCCTGGCGCTTGCGGCCCTCGGGCGCTCGCCGACGGACGCTCTCGCCCGCGCGCCAGGTGACTGGAACCTGGTCCGGTCTGAAGTCCGGGCGTACGCGGGACTCGTCGACCGCGACGGTGTCGCCGGCCCCGTACATCGTCGCGCCCAGCACCGCGATCATTCCGGCGTTGTCGCGCAGGAAGCGCGGGTCGGGCGCGTAAAAGTCGGCGTCCCGGGATTCGCACATGTCCGCGAGCATCTCTCGAAGCCGGTCGTTCTGGCCGACGCCGCCGCCGAGTACGAGTTCGTCACTGCCCGTCAGCGACAGCGCGCGCTCGGCGACTTCGGTGAGCATCGCGAAGACGTTCTCCTGTAAGGAGAAACAGATGTCCTCGATGGCTTCTCCCGAATCGTACGCCTGCTTCGCGGCGCTCATGATCCCCGAGAAGGAGAAGTCCATCCCTTTGACCACGTACGGCAGGTCGATGTACTCGCCGCCGTCCGCACGCGCTTCGACTTTCGGCCCGCCGGGGTGGGACCACCCGACGTGACGAGTGAACTTGTCGATAGCGTTGCCCACGCCCGTGTCCATCGTCTCGCCGAGGACGCGGTAGCGGCCGTTGTGAAAGCCGAGGACGTGCGCGTTCGCACCGCTCGCGTTGAGACAGACCGGCGAATCGAACCCGGACTGGTGGCGGCCGATCTCCAGATGCGCGACCATGTGGTTGACGCCTATCAGGGGGACGTCGAGCGCCTGCGCAAGCGCCCGCGCCGCCGTGCCGACGGTCCGGAGACACGGGCCGAGTCCGGGTCCGCGGGAGAACGCGACGGCGTCTATCGGGCCGTCCGCCTCATCCAGCGCCGTCCCGACCACGTCGGGAATCGCGTTGGACATGTGTTCGGCGGCTTCGCTCGGGTCGATGCCGCCGCTCTCGGGCTGATACGGGTCGGTTTCGATGAACGTGGTGCCGGTCGCCGTGTCGTGTACTGCGGCGCTTGCGGCCCACGCTGTCCCCTCGATACCGAGAACGCGAGTGCCGCGGCTCACGGCTCACCTGCGGTCGTCGTTCGGCCGTCCGCGGTGCGCCTCGCTTCCGCTCGGCGCATCGCCCTTACTCCCACTCGGTGTAACTGCACTGGCCGCAGTGCAGGCGGTCGCCGTGGTCCGCGAGGAACGTGTCGCCGCAGCGCGGGCACATCTCGCGGTCCGTCGACCCGTCGTCGTTGTAGAGTTCGTGTCGCGCCATCTCAGGCCTCCTCCGCTTCTTCCGCGGTCTCCTCGTCGGCGACTATCTTGTTCCGTTCGAGCATGTAGTCCTGCTCGACGTCGCGGGCGTGGTCGGCCGTCTCGTACACTTTGGCCTCGCCGACGGTCTTGCGCATCCCGAACTTCGTGTCCAGGTTGCGAACGACGACCTCCTCGGCGTCCTTGTTGAGCTTCGCCGCGAGACTGTCGCGGACGGACAGTCGGGACGGGGTGGCTTCGTCGTGCGTGAGTTCGAAGGTCACGTCGGTACGGTGCAACATCGGGTTCTCGTCTTCGTCGATAATGTCGACATCCATGGTGTGATCAGTTACCTCTTACTTCTCCTCGAAACGGGTAAAAGGATTTCGAACGACCCCTGCGACCGTTTTCCCCGCCCCGCTCCGCCAGCCGCTCTCTTCTCGCTGGCTCGCGACCTGATCACTCGCGGACGCTGTCGCGGCGAAACCGGCCCACAGGACTGTCTACGACGGCCGACGCGGACCGAGTGGCTCATCGAGTTCTAGCGCGGCGGGTCGTCAACTCTCCCGTAATAGTCCGTAGCCGACCAATCCCGTCACCGCTAACAGCCCGACCGCGGTTTCGGGGACGTACCGAAACGCGAGCGCGAGCAGGAGCAGGAAGTTCGCGACCAACAGCGCGAGGGCGGCGTCGAGCCGTCGACGGAGGGCGGGCTCTTCCATATATCCGTACCGTTCGCGAGTGATAATAGATCTGTCTATCTCTGCCTCCCGACGGCGCGAGCGCGAACCGGGTCCCACACGCTATCCGTCGAGCAGTTCCAGCGCCCGCACGTGGTTCCCGTCCATCCGCGTCAGCAGGTCGCGGAACTGCGCCCGGGTTTCCGCGTCGACGCGAACGTGGACCATCCCCTCGTCGGGTTGCCCGTAAACGACGCTCGCGCCGTCGGGGGCGGCGACGACCCCCGGAAGCGTGGCGAGGTCCTCCTCGCCGTCCACGACGATAGTGGTCCGGCGCTCGTCGCCCAGGGCGTCACGTAGCGCGGTGAGTAGGTCGACAGTGAGCGTCGCTGCCGGATTGGTGACGTGGACGGTCTCGTCTTCCCGGATCGTCTCACGGACCTCCTGTTCGACCGCCTGGCGCTTGGTGCGGCCGTCGATGACGGCGACGTCCGGCGTGCGGCCGACGCGCTCGAAGTGGTAGGTAACGATATCCCCGACGGCGACCAGCGGACCGGTCACGTCAGCGAGGATGCGCTCCGGGTCTGTCTCGACGGGGCCGAGCGGGTCTTTGAACGCACTCCGGAGTTCGTCCGGCAGCCGCAAGAGCGGGTCGGACTCCTCTGGCACCACGCTATCGGACCTTCAGCGCGTACGCTCCCGGTTCCTCGACCTCCATCTCCTCGGCGATCTGGCTCACTTCGGGATGGGCGATGTACACGTACCCCGCCCAGTCTTCGGTGAGACTACTCGACCCGCAGGAGGGGCAGGTCTCCACGTTCGGTTCGACGACGCGGTGACACTCGCGACAGACGAGTCGGTCCTCGGCCATCGTTACTCACCCGTGGTCGCCTGTCGCCGCTGGCGCTCCTCTTCGAGCCAGCCGTGCTTCCCGAGGCCGACCTGCTTCGCTGTCAGCCCGATCTTGCTGTCCCGAGGGTTGCGTTCGTCGATGCTCTTCGTGACGATGCGCGCTCGGACGGCGTCGTCGACGCCGAGCGTGCGGTTCGACTCGTTCGACGCGAGCTGCTGGTTCTCGGCGTCGAACGCCAGATACTCGTCCGAGATCTGCGAGACGTGGAGCAGCCCGTCGACGGGACCGATCCCGACGAACGCGCCGAACTCGACGACTTCGACGACGTTGCCGTCGACGACCTCCTGCATCTGGGGGTCGTACGTGACGGCGTCGAAATCAGCCTCGTAGTAGACGCCCGGACGGTTCGGGAGGACGGTCCCCTCGCCGATATCGTGGACGTTGACGACGCTGACGACGCTTCCCACGTCCTCGTCCATGCGCCCCTCCAGTTTCTCCTGGAGGAGACGCTTGACGAGACGCGGCGTGACGTCTGCGAGTTCTTCCGGTGGTACCTCGACGGTGTCCTTGAGCCTGACCCGTTTGTACATATGTTATGGTTGAGTGATCGCAAGTTTGTTCTTGCCCCTTAAACCAATTACTGGCACGTCCGCGTCGAGGACGCGGTCCCGCAGGGGCCGGTCGTTCGTGACGACGTAGTCGGTCGTGTCCTCTCGGGCGAGTTCGACGATGGCGTCGTCGGCGTACGATTCTTCCGTATCGACGAGCAGACAGCGGTCCGTCGCCAGGTCGTGTCCGACGCTCGCGGCGATGCCCTCCTCGCCGCCCGTCTCCGATAGTTTCCGGAGTTCCTCCGCGACGGCTTGTGGCGCAACCGGGTCGTAGCTGTCGAGGAGCCTATCGAGTTCGTCGAACAGCCGCACGTCGAGTTCGACGGGCATCATGAGCGCGTTCGTATCGAGGGCGACGGTCGTCATCTACCCGGTTAGCGTCCCGATGCCGATCAGCCGCCACCGCGCGCCGATACGGCGATTGATCGCTATCTTCGCGCCCTCTTGAGCGCAGACGGGCCGTTTCAACTGCACCTCGGCCTCGTCGCCGCGGGCGCTCGTCACCGACCCGACAGTGGTCGCCGTCCCGATGGTCATCATCAGCGGTTCGCCGGTGCTGATGTCGTCGACTTCGCCGCCGTCCATGTCGCCGACGATGCGGTCGAGCAGGTCGACGTCCATAGTGAAAGAGTCCCACGTCGGCGGGAGCGAACCCGGCGGCCCGGCGAGTTGCCCGGCAAGCGCGTCGCCTTTCGTCAGACTCGGGTCGAGACCGGTACCGACGCCAAGCAGTCCGCCGGGAGTCACCTTGTCGACCGTCTCGCCGCCCGCCTGCAGCGAGCGGATGGTCGTCGTGATCGGCTGGTACTCCGACTGGCCGCCCGTTTCGACCTCGCGCCCGGGGCGGACCTCGATCTCGTCGCCTTCCTCCAGACCGCCCTTGACGAGGCTTCCACCGAGTACGCCGCCGGACAGTTTCTCCCAGGTCGTTCCCGGGCGGTTGATGTCGAAACTCCGCGCGACGTGCATCTGCGCGTCCACGTCGGGGTCCCGTTCGGGCGTCGGGATCTCCTCTTCGATAGCGTCGATGAGGAGGTCCACGTTGACCTCCTGCTGGGCGCTGATCGGCACGATGGGCGCGCCCTCCGCGACGGTGCCCTCGACGAAGTCCTGTATCTCCTGATAGTTCTCGCGTGCCCGGTCCGCGTCGACCAGGTCGACCTTGTTCTGTGCGATGACGATGTTGTCGATGCCGATGATGTCCAGCGCGCTCAGGTGTTCCGCGGTCTGGGGCTGGGGGACGGGTTCGCTCGCGCTCACGACGAGGACCGCACCGTCCATGATCGCGGCACCCGATAGCATCGTCGCCATCAGCGTCTCGTGGCCCGGCGCGTCGACGAACGAGACGGTACGGAGTACGTCCGTCTCGACGTCGTGCTCCGAACACGTCTCCTCGACGGTGAACGCTTCCGGTTCATCGCCTTCCGGGCAGCGGCGGAACGTCGCGTCCGCGTAGCCGAGACGGATAGAGATTCCCCGCTTCATCTCCTCGCTGTGCTGGTCCGTCCACTCTCCGCTCAACGCCTGGACTAGCGTCGTCTTACCGTGATCGACGTGGCCGACGAGTCCGATGTTCACCTCCGGTTGTTGGTGTGTTCCTGGCATGTGACCTCCTGAAGTAATCTTGTAGTGATTTCGCCCCGAACGACTGATAAACCTACTGTTCTCGTGCGGGTCGCGGCGGGCCGTTCGTCCGTCCCGTTACGTCCGACCGGGCCTCCGTATACGATTCAGTGCTGGCTGGGCCGATCCAGCCTTGGCCCCGTCCGGTCGAATTCTGTTTCCGGAGCGTCGAACGCGGCAGAAACAATAACCAGCATTACATGAATGTAATTTAGCGAACGTTTTAGGCGGTGGCAGTAGATAACCCCCGTATGAGCGAGGCCAGCGAAGCGAGCGAAACTGTCCTGCAGGACTGCGACGACTGCATGACTCCAGCCGAGGCGTTCTCCGTCATCGGAAACGAGACGCGACTGGAAATCCTCGAAGCCCTCTGGACGGCCGAGGAGCGACCGGTGTCGTTTTCCGACCTGCGGAAACGCGTCGGAATGCGTGACAGCGCGCAGTTCAACTACCACCTCGACAAACTCCGCGGCCAGTTCGTGCGAAAGACCGAGGACGGCTACGGGTTCCGACACGCCGGCTGGGCGGTCATTCACGCCGTGCAGGCGGGATCGATAAACGAGCATCCACGCATCGAACCGTTCGGCGTCGAGGGCGACTGCGTCGACTGCGGCGCGGGACTGCAGGCCAGTTACGACGACGAGCGGATCGTAGTCGACTGCGAGGAGTGCGGGCGAATTCACGCCAACTACCCGTTCCCGCCCGGCGGTCTCGACGACCGTACGACCGGCGAGGTGATGGCCGCGTTCAACCAGCGCGTCCGGCACCTACACTGCCTGATGGCCGACGGCGTCTGCCCGGAGTGCAGCGGCACCGTCGAGACGACCGTCGAACGCGACCCCGCGACCCTCGAACTCGACGTGGCGGTCCGCCACGAGTGCCAGCGCTGCCGACATCAGCTGACGACCTCTATCGGTCAGGTACTGCTCGACCACGCGGAGATAGTCTCGTTCTACCGTGACCACGGCATCGATCTGAATCAGGTTCCGTTCTGGACGCTCGCGTGGTGTACAGACGACGAGTACACGACTGTCATCTCCGAGGACCCCTGGCGGATCCGACTCGACGTCCCGGTCAAATGCGACGAAGAAGGCCCAGCCAGCAGCCGTGACGCGCCCAGTTCGGGAAGCGGCGAGACGCTCTCGCTCACGGTGGACGACGACCTGACCGTCACGGAAGTCGAGCGAACGCCGGTCGGCGACGAGGTCCGGACGACGCCCTGAACTACTGAAAGGATTTTCAGTAAGCCGGGCTACAGAAATGTTCTTCAGATTATACTTTAGTTGTTGGGGGTTCTCTATCCATCTGTGAAGACCGATGCCTGCTAAACACACTTCAGTACGACGCGACCACAGTTCGAGAGCCGTCCGAACCGGCGTTCCAGTAAGCAGCGTCGGCGAAATAGTCCGCCGAGTGAACCGCGCGCTGGTCGGCCTGTTCTGGGCCGCCGTCACCACGCTCACCGTCGCCGGCGGCGTCGCGGTCATCACCTCGTTCGAGGGCGCTGGCGCGTTCGCCATGGTCGTCGGAACGGCCGTGTTGTTCGTCGCCATCGCCGCCGTCCCGTTCGTCGCTGTCCGTGCCGTCGTCGCCGCGCTGTCTCGCTCGCAGAGCTAACTCCCTGCTTGATATCGGCCGTTTTCGCGCTTTCTCGCCAACGTTCCGGTAGATGCGGTTTTCGCTCACATCACAGCGCAGCCCGGAGTTTTGAGTACCGGCAACATCTAGTTAGGTCTCATGAATATAATATTTAGACTGGTCTAATTTCGATATGGCACAGACTCGACGGACTGTCGACGACAGTATCGATTCGAGAACGGATCCTCGATGTGGAAAGAGATCATGACAGGCATCGATTACGACGACGCCGAGACGCTTACGGCGGCGCTGGAAGACCGCCTGACAGCGACGCTCGCTCCGGATACCGTCAGTCGCCGGTCGGTTCTCGGCGGTATCGGCGTCGCCGGAAGTGCCGCCCTCGGCCTCTCCGGAACGGGCGCGGCGGACGACGACCACGACGACGATGAACACGGAAACTTCGGCCCGAACGGCGAGTATGGGGACGAGAATTTCGACCCGCACGACTTCTTACGGACGTTCAACACGGGCGGCGAGGGCCAGGACAACGTGAACGAGAGCGTCTACGAGGAGGACGGGCAAACGGTGCGACACTTCACGCTCACCGCCGTGGACACGACGATCACCATCGCGCCGGGCGTCGAGTTCGACGCATGGACGTTCAACGGGCAGGTCCCCGGTCCGACGCTCCGCGTCGTGGAGGGCGACACCATCCGGGTGACGTTCGTCAACGGGAGCTCACACGCTCACACCATCCATCCGCACGTGAAAAACGTCGATCCGCGGATGGACGGTACCCCGCAAAACGGCCCCGGCGTCCTCGAAACAGGCGAGGAATTCACCTACGAATGGGAGGCTCAACCCGCAGGCCTGCACTTCTATCACTGTCACTCGCTCCCCCTGAAAGAACACTTCCACCGAGGCCTGTACGGGGTTATCGTCGTCGACCCGGACCCCGATCGGGTCCGCGAAAATCCACGCGAGTACGTCTCCGGAAACCGTCCCGTCTCCGACGAATACGCCGCGGAACTCGTCGAGACGGCCAAAACGCGCAACCACGAGTACTCCGAGAACGCCCGCTACGACGAGATGGTGATGGTGATGAACGGGTTCGACACCAACTTCGACGGCGAGAACGAGGTGTACGCCGCCAACACGCGCGCATTCGCCTACGGCGTCGGGTCGACCGACGCCAACGGTGAGTGGGAAGCCGGCGAAACGATCCGTCCCATCCAGATCGACAAGAACCAGCGCCAGCGCGTGTACTTGCTCAACGCGACGGAGTTCGACCCGATCAACTCCTTTCACACGCACTCGCAGTTCTACGATTACTACGACCACGGGACGACGCTAGAACCCACTCACAGCACCGTCGACACCGTCATGCAGTGTCAGGCTCAGCGGGGAATACTCGAACTCGACTACTCCGACCACGAGCAGGGTCTGTACATGTTTCACGCCCACCAGTCGGAGTTCGCCGAACTCGGTTGGATGAGCTTCTTCGAGGTGGTCTGAATGACGGACGCAGATGCTTCCACGGACGGCGGCACCGCGACGGACCGCGTGAACGTGCCTTTCGGTCTGCCCCGATGGGTGGCTGCAGCGGTGCCGTTGCTGCTACTGGCGCTCATCGTGGGATGGTTTCTGGTCGCACCGCCGTTAGGCGGCGTCCAGTCCGGCGAACCGCTGCCGGACGTGACAGTGAGCCACGCGACGCTACCGGACGACGGCACCGTCGTATTACACGTCGTGAACAACGGTCCCGAACCGGTGACGGTCTCGCAGGTGCTTGTCGACGAGGCGTACTGGCAACACACGGTGACGAGCGGCGGCGAAGAGACGCGAACGCTCGCACCCGGACAGGGCGCGACCGTTCGGGTCCCCTACCACTGGCAACCGGGATGGGATCTCGACGTCGCCCTCGTCCTCTCCGACGGAACGACGGTCCATCACGACATCGAGGCACCGCAACCGACGCCCGGAATGACGGCGGGAACGCTCGGGACGCTCGCGCTGGTGGGACTGTTCGTCGGCGTGATCCCTGTTGCGCTCGGCATGCTCTGGTTTCCGTTCATGCAGGGTATGCGCGACCGCTGGCTCCACGCCGTGCTCGCCTTCTCCGCGGGTGTCCTCGCCTTCCTCGGCTTCGACGGCGGCTTCGAGGCGTTCGAGGTGGCGCAGGATATCCCCGGCGCTTACGAGGGCCACCTGCTGGTCGTCCTCGGTGTCCTCGGAGCGATGCTCGTCGTCCAATCCGTCACTGCCTGGAGCGCCGACGACCGAGGGAGCGGCCTCGCTCTTGCGTACATGGTCGCCGTCGGTATCGGCCTCCACAACCTCGCAGAGGGACTCGCGATCGGTAGCGCGTTCGCGCTCGGTCGGATGTCCCTCGGCGCGTTCCTCGTCGTGGGGTTCATGATCCACAACGTCACGGAGGGACCGGCCGTGGTCGCACCGGTGGCCCGCGGCGAGCGCCCCGCACTCGGGCACTTCGTCGCCATCGGCGCGATCGCCGGTGCGCCGGTCATCCTCGGCGGCTGGATCGGCGGATTCGCCTTTTCGCCGACCCTGGGTGCGTTCTTCCTCGCACTCGGCGTCGGAGCTATCGCGCAGGTCGTCTGGGAGATAGCCGACATGGTCCGCGACCGAGGTGGTCGCCTCGGTAGCGCGACGAACGCCCTCGCGTTCCTCGGCGGCCTCGTCGTGATGTACGCAACTGACCTGTTAGTGATGATCTGACGGCCGTTCGACGGCAGGCCGACGCTGACTGACCGCGACCCTTTTTTCGTCCGCGCCCCTCTCTCCAGTCGTGCGAGAGTTCGGGTTCGAACTGGCGCTGTGTGCCCACTTGGAGGACCCAGAGACGCTCGTCGCCCGACAGCTAGGCGGCGGTGTCGCCGCTCCCGGAAACCGTATCCTCGATGTCGTTGCCGTGACCCCTGGTCCGGAGTTCGACGCCCGAACGGAGATAACGCCGGCACGGATCCCCGCCCTCGCCGTCGAGAGCGACGTGGGGCCCGGCCGCTTCCGGTACTGGAAGGACGCGTTCGACTGCCACCCGGACCGCGCCCGCGACGTGGTCGACCGCGCCGTCGATGTCGGCTTTTTCGAGCGAGAGCGACGGGGCAACCGCGACTACGTCCGACAGGTCGCCCGGTATCCGGACTGGTTCGGCCGGATCCGGGCCATCGAAAACAAACCCGATCTCGGCTCGCCGGGCGCGCTCCGTCGCCAGTTACGGACGGATGTCAGCCTTGCTCTCGCGGACGAAGTCGTCCTCGCGACCGAGAGCCACGTCACCCGTGCGCATCTGAACCGCATCCCCGACGAGGTCGGCGTCTGGCGGTTCGACCCCCCCGACGGCGTCGAGGTGGTTCAACCGCCGACGCCGCTCCCCGTCGATGCGGGCGGTATCGAACTCGTCGAAGAACACCCAGGTCGCGCCGAGATACGGCCAGTCACCGCCGCAGAGAAAGCTCAGTACCGTCGCCGCCTGGCAGAACGCGCCTACGGCAAGGGGTGGCGACCCGACGAGTTTCCGGCCTGCCGGCGGGCCACGGTCGATCGCGGCGGCGTTCCGCGCTGTGACTGGCACGGCCGCGTCGTCGACCCGGGAAACGAATGCGGACCGGACTGTCCGGAGTACGCACCCGACGACGGCCCCACTGTCGACGCCGCCGCCGAACGCGCGGACCGGTCACCGTGGGTCGACGACCCCGACGGCGTCGCGCGGCGACAGGCGGGTCTCGACTGGTTCTCTTATAGTGGTCACTGAAAATCAATACACACCTGATCGCACGAAAGCAATGCGATCAGCGTGTAAATCGTTTCAGTGACTACTATTGCTCTGTGCCTCGTCGAGCCAGTCCGGCTCTTCGACCGTCGTCGACCCGATGTCTCGCGTCGCGTAACGGAGTGAGAGTTCCTGGGTCGAGTCGGACTCCCGGGTGTAATCGACGGTGTACTCGTACATCACGCCGTCTTCGGTCACGAGCAGCGTCGCGGAGAGGTCACTGATGTTGTCCTCGCTGGCGTCGGTCGGCAGTGCGCTGTAGTTGGCGACGCCGGTCGCCTCGTACCGGGTGACACCGACGCCCTCGTGGGTTTCGGTGCCGCGCTGTTCCCACTCGAAGGCGTCGATGTTGTCCGTGTTGACGGACGCAGACGCGGTCTCCGCGTTCTGAGTCGTCTCGTACCGTGTTTCGCCGCCCTCGGGGACCACCTTCTCGTAGGTGACATTATCGGCCATGTACCGGTAGGTAGTCCGGTTGCCGAACAGGCTAGCGGACTGGACGACGTACTGACGGTCGTTTTCCAGGTCGACCTTCCCCCGGGTGTCCTGCGTGATCGAGGACTCGTCGCTCGTCAGCGAAATGTTGACCTCGGCTGTGTACGATCCGGCCGAACGGAGCGTGTCGCGGTGGCTCTCGTTCAGCATTTCGCCGGTGAGTTCATCGCCGGATTCGGTGTACGGTTCGACCCCGCTATCCCCGTCGTCGTTCCCGAAGATACCCGTCACGCCGGAACAACCGGCCGTGAGGACGATCATGGTGACGAAAAGCGTCGCGAGGATTCGTCGAACGGACTGTGTTTTCGAGCGTTTCATAATCTGATTGGCATTTCGTCCGGGTTTATACTGTCGGTTTTTTCTCCGGACGGACGGAACGAATTCGGCCCCAGATCGGCGGGAAAGACGGCACGATTCAGGTCTCTTCGGCCGCGAACTCTTCGCTGACGTACCACAGCAGAGCGAGGACCATCGCCGCACCGGTGACGACGACGCCGAGGCCGAACCAGTCGACGCCGCCGCCCGACAACAGCGACCCGAGGACGTAGCCGGCGGCGACTACAGCGACGAGGCCGACCAGCCGCGATCCCTCCCGAAGGCCGCTCACAGTTCGTACACCTCTCCGTCGACCGCGAGCGGTTCCTCGAACGCCTCCGCGGCCGGATAGAAGTGTGCAAGGTGGACCAGTCGGGTCCGGGCGGCGTCCAGGTCGTCGGCGAGCGTCAGCGCCCCCTCGCGAGTCATGTGTTTCGTGCCGAACGTCCGCGGGACGCCGTCCGCCCCCTCGTGACGGCCGCCGAGCGGGTGATGCTCGCAGAGACTGGCGGGAACGATAGCGTCCGCGAGCAGGAGGTCGGGGTCCGCGAGTCGCTCCCGGGACTCGTCCGGGATAGCGTAGTTCGTATCGCCCGAGAGCGATAGCTTCGCGCCCGTTTCGGGGTCCTCGACGACGACGCCGTAACAGACCAGCGGCGGGTGGTCGACGGGAACCAGCGTCACGTCGAAGCCGCAGGCCCGAAACGTCGACAGCGGCGACCGCGGTTCGACTGTCACGGCGTCGAGATAGTCGTACTTCCGTTCGACCGTCTCCGCAACGCTCTCGCCGGTTTCCGGGTCCGTCTCGTCGGCGGCATACACCGGTACGTCGTCGAGCAGGCGGTATGCGTTGCCGAGTCCGTCGAGGTGGTCGAAATGGACGTGTGAAACGAGGATACCGTCGGGCAGGTCGACGTCCTGTGTGAGAAACTGGTGCCGAAAGTCCGGACTGGCGTCGACCAGCAGCGACTCGCCCGTTCGGTCGTTGCGGACGTGGACAGAGAACCGGGTTCGTTCGACTCCCATCTCCGAGGCCTGCTCGCACGTTTCGCAGTCGCACCCGGGGGTCGGCGTCCCCGTCGTGTCGCCGGTGCCGAGCAGGGTGACTCGCATCAGTGGTCGTGAGAGTGGTCGTGTCCGCTGCCTCCATCACTCGACCCGCCGATGTCGCCGCCGGCGACCAGCGCGTCGTGGTCGCCCTCAATCATGTCCATGTTTTTCAGCGTGTCGCGCTCCTCGAAGTCGGCGACGGCGTCTTCGAGGTCCTGCTGGGTGAGCGTCGTCCGCTCTTCGGTCAGCGCGTCGAGTACCGCCTCGCGGAGCACCATCCGGAGGTCGCTGCCGGTCAGTCCCTCCGTCAGGTCGGCGATCCCCTCGGGGTCGAACTCGTCGATGTCCATCGCCCGGGTGATCACTCTGAGGATGTCCGCCCGCATCCCGAGGTCCGGTTTGGGGAAGTTGACGATCTCGTCGAACCGCCGCCATGCCGCGGCGTCTAACTGGTCGGGGTGGTTCGTCGCGCCGATGAGCAAGACGTCGTCCTGGATGAGACTGATGTCGTCGATGCTCTTGAGCAGGGTGTTGACG
The DNA here is from genome assembly GCA_005954745.1 of Halostella pelagica. Lineage (GTDB taxonomy): Archaea > Halobacteriota > Halobacteria > Halobacteriales > Natronoarchaeaceae > Halostella > Halostella pelagica. The sequence goes on along the minus strand of CP040678.1, from coordinate 2,595,633 downwards.
GCCCGCTTGATAGCGGCGTGTTCGTCGGACGAGCGGGTTTTGGCGACGAAGTCGAACTCGTCCATGAAGAGGATACAGGGCGAGAGCCGCTTCGCTACCTCGAACACCTTCTCGACGTTCTTGGCCGTCTCGCCGAGATACTGGCTTGTGATCATCGACAGTTTCACCTCGACGAACGGCAGGTCGAGGTTGTGCGCCAGCGCCCGGGCGGACGACGTCTTCCCCGTCCCCGGCGGGCCGACGAACAGCAGTTTCCCTATCTCGCGGAGGCCGATCTTCGCGAGGTACTCGCGGTGTTCGATGGCTTTGACGATCTTGTTGATCTCCGCCTCCTGGTCCTCCGTCAGCACCAGGTCGTCGAGCGTCATCTCTATCTCCTCCGGCGCGCGGATGTCGACGAGGTCTAACATCTCCTCCTCTTCCTCGTCGTCGAAGTACTCCTCCAGCAGGCTATCTATCCACACGCGGTCGGCCTGGATCGGTCGGTTGGCCTCCCGCGCGCTTTCGTACTCGACATCGACGCCGTCGGATCCCTCGAAGTAGTACGCGAGCGTCGGATTGCTCCGGATCCGGGCGTCGTCTGCCCGGTCGAGAAACCACTCCTCGGCCATCTCCGACTCGCTGAGCGAGATAGAGCCGGTGAACTCGTCACGTTCCGTAAACATGAGGTCGGAGACGGCGTCCCACGGTCGTTCGATGCCGGTCGCCGACCGCGCGGTATTGTTGGTCACGGACAGCGGCCGTTCGATGCCGCCCGGTTCGTCCTCATCGTCGCCGCCGGTCCAGAACACCTTGCGGTATCGCGGCGGCAGGTCGTTCTCGTCTAAGCTTCGTTCGTCGTCGTACTCCCGGGTCGTCAACAGGAACTCGACGACGTCAAGCGCCCCGTCCTTCATTCCCCGAAGGGTTGGGACGGGGGAATCTTAAGGCCGTCGAAGCGCGCAAGCCACTGAACCGCCGGACAGCGTCAGGCTGTTCGCGCCAGCAGTCGGCCCGTCCTGCGTCGCGGTCGTCCGTCGGCTCTCTCCGTGCGGTCGTCCGGTAGAAACTCTCCCCTCTCGCGGTCGTCCGCTGCTCTCTCGTACTCGATACCGCTTTACTCCTCGTCGAGATACGCCTCGTCGATGAAGATCACGAACGGGCTACCGTGTAAGTAGCGCTGGAACTGGTGGGCTCGGTAGCCGTCTAGCTTCCGCTCGTAGGCTCCGGCGTCGTTCCGTAACGAGATGATAACCGGCGGCGGGTCCTCGTCGAACTGGCTCGCGTTCGTCGTGCTTTCGACGACGAGTTCGGCGTCGGTCCCGTCCCGGTTGTACTGCTCGGCCTCGAGATACCACGCGACAGGCAGCCTGTCGAACCAGCCGCTCGGACGAGCCGGGGGCTGGTCGTTGATGGACTCGTTCCGCGCGTTGAACTCGGACCCGTACCACATCACGTCGACGCCCTCGTTCTCCCGGCTTATCTCGTAGACGGTGTTCAGCGTGGGCTTCAGGTCCGAGGACGACTGGGCGTACTGGACGAGTTCGTTGTCGGGGTCGGTCGGGTTCCGGTAGTTCGTCTCCATCACCGCCCCGCCGACCTGCGCCGTCAGGAGCAACAGGAGGATGACCGCCGCGGAGACGCCCACCCCGTCGCCGTCAGCGTACGCGTCGACGCCCCAGCGCCCGATCAGTGCCAGCCCGACCGCGGCGGGCAGAGCGAGCGGGACGAGGGCGTGGATGGTCGCCCACGGCGCGGGAATGTCGGTGATGATCGGGTAGCCGAAGACGCTCACCGCGCCGATGTAGCCGCCCAGGGCGACCACGTCGCGTGGTCCCCGCGACGAGTACCGGTCCGCGACGAACCCGACGACTGCGAGCGCGAGGAGGACAACAGCGCCGTCCTCCATCGTGCTGACGTAGTCGTTCCAGTAGTAGAGGAACTCGTGGTCCTCGCTGGTCCCCCACTGATGCTGGAACTTCCGCCAACTGACGAGTAGCGCGTCCTCGACGACGGCGACGAACATGCCCGGTCGGCCGGCGGCGAGTTCCTCCAGCGACCAGTACAAGCCTATCCCCTCGGTGCCCTCCGCTATGTGGGTCGGATAGTCCGGGTAGCTCCCCTTCCGCGGCGCGTAGAAGAACACGACGACCGCGAAGAACTCGGCGACGACGGCGAGACTCAGGAGGAGTTTCGTCTTCCGGGCGCGAACGGCGTCGGGGAGTCCGGCGAGTAGCCGCCCGCGGTCGTCACGACGGCGAGCGCTGACGGGGTCGAACGTCAGGGCCGCCGCGGCGTACCGTCGCAACTCGCCGTACGGGTTCCGGTCGCGAACGCGGGCGAGAAACAGTCTGTGGTCGAGCAGCAGGACCGCAGCGCCGAGGAGACAGAGCGCGTACACCAGCGCGTTCTCCTTGGTGGTGTACGACAGCGCGTACGACGCCGTCGCCGCGAACAGGTAGCGGTGCTTGCGCGTGTCGTACCACCGGACGAACAGCCCCAGCGCGATGAACGTGAACGCGGCGAGCGGAACGTCGCTCCGCATGAACCGCGAGTAGTAGAGGAGGATCGGGTTGAACGCCAGTACGACGGCCAGCGCGACCACTTCGCTGTCGCGCAGGCGGTCGCGAAACAGCCACGCGGACAGCGGCAGGCAGGCCCCGATCAGCGCGGTCGAGAGCCGCATCGTGAAGTCGTTGGCCCCCAGCGCGGCGAACACCTTGCTGTTGACCAGCGGCAGAAACGGCCCGTGGACGATGGGGCGGTACTCGTGAACCCCAGTCACGGCGTACCGGACCGTCCAGTAGGCGACGCGGGCCTCGTCCTGATGAGCGACCCGCGCGCCGAGGTCGTAGAGGCGGACGACGAGTCCGCCGAGCGTCACGGCGAGGAGGGCAACCGCCGTCCCGCGGCGACCCGAGAGGGCGTCCGGCAGCGAGAACCGGTCGGTCATGATCGTGCCGAGATCAGTAGCGGATAAATGGTTTGTGTGTTGTGATGCGCTCTCGGCGAACCACCGAAAAAGGAAAATAAAAGCTCTTCCGGACTGGATAAAACGCGCACCAAGCGATCCGTACGTGATCGAATCCACCCATCTACCGAGTCTGTTCTAGGGTGGCTGTCCTGACGTTCTTCGTCGTCTCTATTTCCGGTCATTGGGAACGTTTCACGACCTCGAGTCGGCCCTGTGGGCGACTGCGATACTTCTCTCCGGGAACCACGACCTGTTGTGGGGGATCGTGATGACGCTGCTCTTCGTGGGGAGGGTGATAGCTCAGACGAGATACGGGGGTGGGCCCCGAAACAGTCCGTAGGCGGTCAAACTCCTTTCGCAACCCTGCTGGTTTTATGCCCATTTAAGTTCGTGAAGAACGTCGATTCGCGCATGGCAAGCGACACGACGCCCGTCATCGTGCGGGCGTACCGAACGCCGCAGGGCAAGGAGGACGGCGTCTTCGCCGACGTGCGGAGCGAGGACCTGTCGATCCCGCTGATCAACGAGATACTCGCCGACACCGGGCTCTCCGGGGAGGAGATAGACGACCTGATGTGGGGCTGTGCCCAGCAGCGCGAGGAACAGGACAACAACCTCGCACGGGTGATCGCGTTGCTCTCGGACCTCGGCGAGGACGTTCCCGGTACCACGATCAACCGCTGGTGCGCGTCGTCGATGCAGACTATCATCTCCGCGTCCGACGCCATCCGCGCGGGCCAGCGCGACGCCATCATCGCCGGCGGCGTCGAGTCGATGTCCCGCGTCGAGATGGGCGCGAGCCACGGTTACATCCACCCCCGGATGGCCGAGGAGTACAACGTCGGCGAACTCCAGATGGGGATGACCGCGGAGGAAGTCGCCGAGCGGTTCGACGTTTCCCGCGAGGAGCAAGACGAGTACGCCGCTCGGAGCCAGCAGCGCGCCTGCGCGGCGACCGAGGAGGGCCGCTTCGACGACCAGATAATCCCCATCGAGACCGAGGACGGCCTGGTCGAGGAGGACGAGGGCCTGCGGCCCGGCACGACGAAGGAAAAACTCGCCGAACTCCCGACCGTGTTCAAGAGCGAGGGGACCGTCACGCCGGGCAACGCATCCCAGATCAGCGACGGGGCGGCGGCGACGCTCGTGACGAGCAAGGCGTTCGCAGAGGACCACGGCCTCGACATCATGGCCGAAGTGGGCGCGAACAACGTCGTCGGCGTCGACCCCCGGATCATGGGCGTCGGTCCCGTTCCGGCCACTGAAGGGTTGCTGGAGCGGACCGGCCGCGACATCGACGATTACGACCTCGTCGAACTGAACGAGGCGTTCGCCAGCCAGACGGTGTACAGCCAGCGCCAACTCGGCGTCCCGGACGACAAGTTCAACGTCAACGGCGGTGCCATCGCCATCGGTCACCCGCTGGGGACCAGCGGCGCGCGCCTCCCGGTAACGCTGATCCACGAACTCATCAGGCGCGACGGCGACCGCGGCCTCGCGACGCTCTGTGTCGGGTTCGGCCAGGGCGCTGCTATCGAGTTCCAGCGTTAAACGATGTCCTCGTAGCGCGCCCCGGTCTGTTTCAGCGTCTCCGTCGAGTAGAGGCGCTCGTGGTCGTAGGGGAGGTGTTCGGCCGCGAGTTCGTCTATCTTCTCGTCGACGGCGTCGGGGTCGCGGCCGTGTATCATCGTGAACACGCTGTAGGGCCACCCCTGTTCCTCGCGGCGCGGTCGGTGATAACACAGCGTCACGTAGGGGAGGCTGCCGACGGCGGTACCGCGGTCGTCAAGGTCCTCGTCGGGCACGTCCCAGACGACCATACAGTTGCTGTCGAACCCGGTGACGACGTGGTTGACGACGCAGCCGATCCGCTTGATACAGCCGTCATCGCGCAGGCGTTCGATGGCCGCGAGAACGTCGTCGACGCCGGCGTCCAGCGCGTCCGCGACGTCCTCGTACGGCGTCGCAGTTAGCGGGAAGCCGTCCTGTATTTCGAGGAGGAGGTTCCCCTCGAATTCGCTCAGGTCGCCGGCAGCGCTCTCGCTGATCCGGGTTGCGTCGACCGATGTCCCCCGGAGCGCTTGCGGAGTCTCTCCGCTCGCGGATCCCGCGGAGCGCGGCTCCTCGCCGCTCTCTCTGGCGAACCGGTCGCGGTTCATCACGGGAAACTCCAGGTCGATGTAGTAGTCCGTCAACATCGGGAGGTTCAACACCTCACAGCCGGTCCGCTCCGCTATCTCGTCGAGGATCTCGTCTCGCCGATCCAGCGAAGCGGCCGTGACGACGAACCACACGTTCCACTCGTGGTCGCGCCGATAGTTGTGGTTCACCTGCGAATACCCGTTTATCGTCTCGGCCACCTCGTCGAAGCGGTCCTCGGGGGCCTGGACGGCCGCGAGCGTGGAACTGCCGATCACCGGCGGGTTCAGGACGGGGCCGAACCGCCGGAAGATGCCCTCCTCCGCGAGGCGTTCGACGCGGGCCAGCGCGTCCGTCTCGTCCGTACCGATAGCGTCGCCGACGGCCCTGAACGGTCGCCGTTCGACGGGGAACTCGCTCTGGAATCCGTCGACGAGTTTGGCGTCGCAGTCGTCGATACGCTCGCGCCAGTCGCCCGACTGGAGGCTCATTGATCGATATGAGGGTTGGGCGAACGTACCTTTTTCGGGTCGCTCCGGTCCTCTCCGTTCACGCCCCGATTTCTTTGTTTCGTGAGCCCGTGGATCGGACATGGACATCCCCGATTGCTCCGAACGAACGGTGCTTTTGACCGGCGGGACTCGCGGCATCGGGCGCTTCGCGGCGCGGAAACTCTGTGCGGCCGGGGCGACGCTGCTGCTGGTCGGCCGGAACGCTGAACGCGGCGAGGCGACGGTCGAGCGGATGCGGCGGGCGGGTGCCGACGCTGTGTTTCTCAGGTACGACCTGGCGACCCAGTCGGCGGTTCGGGACCTTGCGGCCGACGTTCGCGACCGTGTCGACCGCCTCGACGCGCTGGTGAACAATGCGGGGTTAGCGCGGGGGAACAGGAGCAGGACGGAGGAGAACGTCCCCACGACGGTCGCCGTCAACCACCTCGCGCCGTACCTATTGACTCACGAACTGATGCCGCTGCTCGCCGACAGCGCGCCCTCCCGAGTCGTCGTCACCGCGTCCGGCGTCCACGAAGGGGCCTCTCTCGACAGGACAGACCTCGACCTCACGGGACCGTACGAGGGGTTCGACGCCTACGCCCGGACGAAACTGATGAACGTGCTGTTCGTCTACGAACTCGCTGACCGCCTACGCGGGACAGATATCACCGCCGCTGCGGTCCATCCCGGGTTCATCCCGTCGAGCGGTCTCTACCGCGACAGTTCGGTGTGGATCCGTGCAGTCATGCGCTTTCTCTCTATCCTCCCGATCGGGCAAAGCGTCGAAGACGGCGGTCTGGCGCTCGCTCACGTCGCCTGTTCCGACGAGGTCGCGAACGCACCCGGACACTACTTCGACGGCACCGACCCCGCCGACCCGGCACCCGCCGCGGAGGACGCTGACCTCCGTCGGGCGCTGTGGGACCGGAGCGCTGAACTGGTCGGCGTCGACCCGGCGTGGCCGACGGTGCAACGCAAGGTCTGAGGCGGATCGTTGGCCTCGTCGAGATCCTTAGAGACGGTAGGTTCGAACGGGCTGTGTTCAATGCAGTGGGAAAACGAACCGGTACGTTCGGAGAGTAGGGCTCGTAGTCCGGTACCAACTCCATTCTCGACCCTATGCGTCGACAATCCATACCATCTCCTGCTCTGCAGAGTCGAGCGGGGCTCCCTCGAAATCTCCTTTGACTGTCCAGTCACTGTAACCAGTGACTTCGAACAAGAGTTCGAATTGCCGCTTCGGAATCAACGCGAATGGCGTCTCCCGCTTCGCTACGAGTTCTCCATCGTGGTATAGCTCTCGCTGATATCTGGTTACCTGTTCCACTTCGTCGTCCAAGTACGTAGTCTGGACGACCCGATACTGCTCGCCGTCGATGGTTACCTCGTCGGTTTGAGGCTCACCGTACTCCTCGACGGCGTCGAACCGAGGGACAAACGTGTTTAACGCAAAGCGGCCCTCGGGGGCGAGCGCATCTCGGATGCTTCGTAGTGCCTGTTTTTGCTTCTCAAGCGTTTGTGTGAAATTGAATGCTCGGGCCGGCGCATAGATGAACCCGTACTCACGGTCGACATCGAAGTCGGTTGCGTCGTCGACCCATACAGTCGGTGAGAGACCGCGGTCGGTAGCTTTCGACCGGAGACGGTTCAAACTCCCTTCCGAGAGGTCAAACCCATCCACATCGAGGCCAGCGTCAAGCAACTCGAGGTATACACGACCTGTTCCCACGCCAACTCCGAGTGCGGGACCGTCGGCCTCGGTTGCGAGGTCTCGATAGAAGCCGACGTCTTCCGGTGGAGAATTCCCGGTTTGCTGATCAAACCTGGCGTCCTGCACCGCCGCAAAGGTGTCGAAGAACGAACCGGTGTCGTCCATACGAGGTCAGATCGTCACGGGAGAACTTAACGTATCGTCTTCGCTCCATCTGCCAAGTTCGCAGCCCTACCTATCACACTACGTCCGATGAACTGTCGGGGGTTTCAACAGAGCCAGACTGGTGGCACTGTGTGCCGGTGTTCGGCCATCCCACGTCGGCGAAACACCGACACAAATCACAACAGCCTCTGAACGGTTCCGAGAAACGGGACGCTTTTGCGGGGCGCGACCCAACCCGGGCGTATGGCCGAGGCAACCGAGACGTACGGCGAGTGGCCCCTGAAGCGTCTGATGACTGAGGTCGTCGGCTCCGGGCCGAAATCCGCTGCGGACATGTCTCGCGACCAGGCCCGCGAGGCGTTCCAGCGGATCCTGGGTGACGAACCAGACCCGACAACGCTCGGGGCGTTCTGGCTGGCGAACCGCTGGAAGCGGAACAATCCCGAGGAACTGGCGGCCTACACCGACGTGATGGTCGAGGAGTCCGTCGAGCGGGCCGAACCCGACGCCGACCCCGTCGACTGCGGCGCGAACTACGACGGGAAAAACGACAGCGCGCTACTCGGCGTCGCCGCCGGCGTCGTCGCCGCCGGCGCGGGAACCCCCGTTGTCGCCCACAGCGGCGACCGAGTGCCGACGCACAAGGCCTGCGCGTACAAGCACGTCCTCGACGAACTCGGCGTCCGAACGGAACTCGACCGCGCCGAGAGCGCGGACATGGTCGACGCGACCGGGTTCGGGTTCTACTACCAGCCCGAGTTCAACGCCGGCATTCAGGACCTGTACGAGCGCCGCGACCAGATGGGCGTACGCACGTTCGTCAACACCGTCGAGACGCTTGCGAACCCGGCGAACGCGAACGTCCACCTCGGCAGTTTCTACCACCTCGCGTTCGCCAAGAAGGTGACTGACACGTTCGCCGAGATGGAGACGGAGAGCCCCGACCGCGTCATCATGTTCCAGGGGATGGAAGGGTACGACGACATCCGGCCGGGGTACACGAAAGTTGCCGAATGGCGCGACGGCGACTTCGAAGACTACGAGATAGAGACTCCCGAGTACGGCATGGAGTTCGAGGAGGAGGACCTCGAAGTCGACGACGTGCCTGCCGACTCCGCACGCATCACCGAGGCGGTCGTCGCCGGCGACCGTGAGGACCACTTCGCCGACGCCATCGCCGTCAACGCCGCATTCCGGATCTACGCCCGCGGCGACGCGGAGACGCTGGAGGACGGTCTCGACCTGGCTCGCGAGGCCATCGACGACGGGAGCGCCGCGGCGGTCCTCGACGACCTCCGCGCGTTCTGACACTGTCGAACGGTCCCACCGGATTCCGGCTCATTCGATCATCTCTACGTCCGTCACCTCGAACCGCGCGCCGCCGGACCTGTCGTCCCGGCGAGACTCGGACCCTCCGCTCTCCCCCGTCTCGCCGTCATTCCTACCCTTCGCTGAGTCACCGGCTCTCTCCTCTACCGCCGAGTTGCCGTCGCTTTCGCTCTCCGTCACGCTGACCGACCAGTCGTGCATCTTGGCCGTCCGGTCGACGATAGCGAGACCGAGACCCGAGCCGGCGGTGGTGTAGCCGTAGTCGAACACCTTGTCTCGCTCGCTCTCGGGGATCCCGGGGCCGTCGTCGGCAACGAAGAACCCGTTCGTCCCGTCGGCTTCGTCTATCCGTCCGACGCGAACAGTGACGTCGTCGCCGCCGTGTTGGACCGCGTTGCTGATGAGGTTTTCCAGTAGATGAGAAACCACTGCGGAGTCCGCCCGAACGGTCGGCGCGTCGTCGATGGCGAGGGTCGCATCCTCGGTGTCGACGGCGGCCCACGCTGTTCGTACCGCCGCACCCAGGTCGACCGGTCCCAGGTCGATCTCGTTGCGGCGGAGGAACACGAGCGAGTCCTCGACGATGGATCCGATCCGATCGAGGGCGTGTCGGAGAGACGACACGTGAGTGGAGTCGTTCTCCGTCGCCAGCAGGTCCAACTCTCCCATCGCCACGGTTAGCGGGTTTCTGATGTCGTGCGAGAGGACGCTGGCAACCGTCTTCAGGCGCTCGTTGCGGTCGGCAACGGCTTCTTCGGCCAATTTCCTCTCGGTGATGTTCATATGCATCACGAGAACATATGCGGTGTCACCGCGGTCGAACGGGACCGCACGCATCATGAACCAGCGGCGCTCGTTCGGAGAGTGACAGGGGTACTCGTGTTCGAACGACTCGCGCTCGCCCGAGATAACGGCCCGTATCCCGTCGCCTGCTTCGCGGATCTCCTCGTCACTGTCGCAGACGTTCAGGTAGTTCATCCCGATGGAATCCGTCTGCATACCGTTCTCCGCACCGAACTCCTCCCAGGCCTGATTCGTGTAGACGATGGTGCCGTCCGCGTCCAGGATCGCTACCTGAGAGGGGAAAGCGCCGAGGGCGGCTCCTTCGAGCGAGACGGATCGGTTCATACACCGTATTAGCGATTCAGGTTTATGATACGTTCGGCCAGTTCTGGTCGTTGCGAGAGCGGTTCGATACCGACGCCCGTCTCAGTCCCGCGGGATAGCCACGTTCGCCAGTTTGTCCCCGCCGACGACAGTCGCTTCGCGGGTGAGCGAATAGAGGATCCCGATCCGGTCGACGGTCGGTTCCTGCAGGACTTCGTACGTCGTCGGGTCGTACACCGTTCCGAGGGGGGTCCCCGCCGCGACCCGCTCCCCGAGGGCACGGTCCGGGTTCGGCCTGAAGAGGCCGGATTCCGCCGCGTTGACCCGGCCGAGGTGGTTCTGGGCCACCGTCGGTTCGCCGTCGCGGTCCGGCGTCCCGGCCAGTGCGCCGAGATACCGGAGGACGTTCAGCACGCCCGAAACGCCGGTCTCGACCGCTTCCTCGACTATCTGCTTGCTGTGGGCGAGTTCCGGCGTGATCGACGGGATGCCCTCTTCGGCGGCGGCGACGCGGAACTTCCCGGAGAAGTTCCGCCGTTTCCACTCCTCGCTCGCGTCGTCGCCTGCGGGCTCCGCCAGCAGCAGATCGGTTCCGAACGCCGCCGCCAGTTCGCGGCACTGCTCGTCCCCGTCTTTGAAAACGACGTGTGTGTGCATGTCGGGGCTCCCCGTGTGCAGGTCGACGACGGCGTCGGCGTCGCTCGCGAACTCCCACAGCCCGGCCGCTAACCGTTCGTGAAGCGTGCCCGTCGGGTTGCCCGGCCACACGCGGTTCATGTTCGAGTGGACGCTGTCGAGTTGCTCCGGCGTGGTGTAGGAGACGCGGTCGAACGTGAGCGGGTTCGCAACCGGGACGGCGATGACGCGGCCGGCGAGGTCGGCGTCGGCGAGCGTGTCGTGAACGCGGCGGAGTACCTCCGTCCCGTTTACCTCGCGGCCGTGCTGTGCCGCCTGCAGGTAGACCGTCGGACCGTCCGCCGATCCCTCGTAGGTGTGTACCGTCGTCGTCACCGCGACGCCGGACGGGAGACGAGCGAGCGTGACGCGCTCGGCAGTGTGCATATACTCAGTGGTGGGTGCGCGGTCCCTTGTACGTGCGGTGTGTACGGTCTCGTGTCCGTTCGGTGTCGGGGTCGTTCGTCGGCGGACACCTCTTTCCGACCCGAGGAATGTCAGCAGGGTTTTCACCCGGGCGCTCCCAGTAGGCGTATGAGTAATCTGACTGCGACGCTGCACACGAGCGAAGGCGATATCGACGTAGAACTGTTCGACGACCGCGCCCCCCGAACGGTCGAGAACTTCGTCAACCTGGCCGAACACGACCCCGCCGCGGACGCCGACCCCGCGCCCGACACCGTCACCTGGTCGGACCCCGAGAGCGGCGAAACGCGCGGCGACGCGCTGTACGACGACGTCGCGTTCCACCGCGTCATCGAGGACTTCATGATCCAGGGCGGCGACCCGACGGAGTCGGGACGGGGCGGTCCCGGCTACGAGTTCGAGGACGAATTCCACGACGAACTCCGCCACGACGACGCCGGCATCCTCTCGATGGCCAACTCCGGCCCCGACACGAACGGTTCGCAGTTCTTCATCACGCTGGACGCTCAGCCCCACCTCGACGACCGCCACGCCGTCTTCGGGAAGGTGACCGAAGGAATGGACGTGGTCGAGGAGATCGGCTCCGTCGAAACCGGTCCGAACGACCAGCCGAAAGAAGAGGTCGTACTGGAGTCGGTGACCGTCCACCGCGACTGAGGCGGTGAGCGTCCTCTCGCCGCAAACGAGGCGGTGAGCCTCGCCGTCGCAACGGCCACGAACTACCGAGTTCGTGGCGGTTACCCGTTCGTCTCACTCGCTCCTTTCCACTGCGCGACGTGGGTGAGCGTGACCAGACCGAGTCCGCCGACGAGGTTACCGGCCGTAGTCACGGCCGTCGTCTCGGCTAACGCCGCGAGGCCGACCTCCGCCCCGAGGAAGAGGCCGAACACGACGTGCAACACGGTGACGATGACGTGGTCGAACGGCCCGAGCGCCAACAGCACGCCGACGATGTAGGCGAGGACGATCCGGCTTCCGACGCTGTCGACGCCCTGCAGGAGATACGACAAGAGGGCGACGAGCGCGCCGCCCGTGAACGCTTTCGCGAACTCGCCGACAGCCGTCCGGTGGACGAGTTCCACGGCCGTCTCGCTTAACACCGTCGCCGCGCTCGGCGGTAGCGCGCCCTCGACCGACAGGAGAAGCACGAAGGGGAGGCCCCCGACCAGGTTCAAGGCGAACGTCACGGCCCAGAGACGGAGGATCGGTGAGATCAGCCACGACCCCGACTGTTCGACCGCCGCCGCGACCGGGTCGAAGAAGTTCTCGTTGAACAGTTCCGCCCGGCCGACGACCAGAAACACCAGCCCGAACCCGAACGCCAGTGCGCCCGCAATTTTGCCGACCTCGCCGAACTCCGGTTCCACGAGTCCCTCCACGATCCCGAGAGCGATGTGGCCGAACACGATCGTGAACCCGGCGATGACACTGGTCGAGGCGAGTTCAAGCGTCGACTGGTCGAGTCGTCGTTGTCCCTCCGCTGCCGCGCGGTCGAAGATCTCGGACGGGGACGGAGCTGCACCCATGTGTCGAGCGTCAACGGGAGCGGTGAAAAGCACGCTCATAAGCGTCCTCACACGACTTAGGCGGCAGATCTGAGGTAAAGATCGGTCCCGAGTTCCGGGATCCAGACGTCCGGTACTCGACCGAACCCAGCCGTCACTCCGTGTCGGCGAGCGCGGTGAAGTCGTCGACAGGAATGACCGAGTAATCGATGTTCAGCGTGTCCTTCGTCGCGCGGATCTGGCCGACGAACGCGGATATCTCTTCGAGGGTGCCCTCCAGGACGAACAGCTCCATGCAGTGGCGGCCGCCGACGTGACTGTGGAAGTTCGACGCGACGACGTCTTCGTGTTCGTGCCGAAGGTGCATCATCTTCTCCTCGACGCTCGTCGTCTCGAAGTCGAACAGCACGGTGACGACGCCCATCAGTTCGCGGTCCTCCAGACGCTTGTCCTCGAACTCGCCGAGCAGGTTCCTGCTGGCCTCGCGGATGACTTCGCTTCGTCCGGTGTAGCCGTGTTCCTCGGAGAACCTGTCTATTCGTTCGAGCAGGGCTTCGGGCATCGAAACGCTGACGACTGTCATGTATTAACCGGCGGGGAGTTTCGTATTAAGAGTTATTATTCAAGCGCTCTGTGGCGGCGGGAGTTGCTATTCCGATCCCGAGAACCGTCGCGGATAACGGGCCGTCAGGTGAAACATCGGTGCCGGGAACCGTAAGCCGAAAGTCCGTCCGTACCGAGAGTTCAGGTAATGAGCGATTCGGACGAGGTCCTCGCGGCGAGCGACGTCGGCGAGAGCGACGCCCCACCGGTGGCAGAGAAACCGTACAAGATCATCTTCGAGGCGAACAAGTGCTTCGGCGCGGGCAAGTGCGCCGAGGTGGCGACCAACTGGGAGATGGATCTGAAAAGCGGGATGGCGAAACCGCGGTCGTACTTCTTAGACGAGGACGAGGTCGACGAGAACGTCCGGGCTGCGGAGGTGTGCCCGGCGAAGAAGGGGGACGGCTGTATCCACGTCGTGGACCGGCGCACGGACGAGGAGATCGCGCCGGACCCGCAGGACGACGGGACGCTCTCTGTCGACTGGTGACGATGCCGCGGGACGAACGCGAGCACAGACACGGCCTCGACGACACCCGGGACCACCTGCGTCGACTTTTCGGGTCGTTCGTCCCACAACCGGTCGCGCGCCGCGCTGTCGCCGTCAGCGTGACCACCGATGCAGACCGGTACACCGTCGGTGACCGGATCCCGATCACGGTCGAGTTTCGGAACCGTCTCCCCGTCCCCCTCACGGTCCGGACGCCGGGAAAGCGCCTCTGGGGGTGGACCGTCGACGGCGAACTCGAAGCCAGCGACGAACCCCGGCGGAGCAGTTCCGACGGGGGGAGCCTCGCGTTTTCCCCCCGGGAGCGAAAGGAGATAACCCGGACGTGGGACGGTCGCTTCAAGCGAGTCGACGACCGGACCCGATGGGTTCCCGCGGACCCCGGAGAGTACGAGATAGGTGCGTTCCTCGCTATCGACGGCGACCGCCCGGCCGACTCCACGACCGTCCGAATCGAGTAGGAGCGCGGCGTTCGCGTGGGTGCGTGATGCACGAAGTGTCCGCTGTCCGCGACGGTTCGCTTGATGACGCGGATCAGTGAACCTCGTCGAGGTCCGTCTTGTGGAGGTGACAGGCCGCGAAATGCCGACTGTCGCCGTGTTCCGTCGGCACTTCGTAGGCGGGTTCCTCCCGGGCGCAGATGCTCTGTTCGGCGAACCGTTCCCGAAGGAGCGTCGCCGCCGACTCCCAGTCGTCGGTACAGACCAGACCGATAGCTTCGTCGACGACGGTCCCCGCCTCGCCGTACGGGACGGCGTCGTCGAAAAACCGCTCGCGCACGGCGTCGACGCTCGCCGCCTCGAACGCCCGCCGGTCGACGGCGCGGGTGAACGTCCGAATATTCTCCCACTCGGCGGGCGTGAGGTCGTACTCCGGCGGCGCGATGAGTTCCGGGCATCGCGTCCGGAACCGACAGCCGCTGGGCGGGTCGATGGGGCTCGGAACGTCACCTTCGAGGACGCCCCGCGTCCCCTTCGCCCGCGGGTCCGGAACCGGTATCGACGACAGCAGGGCGCGGGTGTAGGGATGTTGCGGGTTCTCGAACAGTTCCTCCTTGTCGGCCAGTTCGACGAGTTGGCCGAGATACATCACCGCGACGCGGTCGCTGATGTGGCGGATGACCGAGAGGTCGTGAGCGATGAAGAGGTAGGTCAGACCGAACTCCGCTTGCAGTTCGTTCATCGTATTGAGCACCTGCGCCTGGATGGAGACGTCGAGCGCCGAGACGGGTTCGTCACAGACGATGAAGTCGGGGTTGACAGACAGCGCCCGGGCCAGGTTGACACGCTGACGCTGACCGCCGGAGAACGCGTGCGGATAGCGGTTGTAGTGTTGCGGGTCGAGTCCTACCTTCTCAAGCAGTTCCTTTGCCCGCTCTTCGCGGCCTTCGGCGTCGCCGTACAGCCCGTGGGCCTTCATGGGCTCCTCGACGATGCGCCCCACCTTCATGCGCGGATCCAGCGACGACTGCGGGTCCTGGAAGATCATCTGCATGTCCTTTCGCTGGCTGCGCAGCTCCTCGCCGCCGATCTCCGCGAGGTTTCGCCCCTTGAAGTAGACGTTTCCGTCGGTCGGTTCGAGGAGACGGAGGATGGTCCGGGCAAGCGTCGATTTGCCGCAGCCGGACTCCCCGACGAGCCCGAGCGTCTCGCCTTTCCGGATATCGAAACTCACCTCCTCGACGGCCCGCACGGAATCGCGGTCGTACGCGACCGAGAACCCGTCGTCCATGTCGATCGTCAGCCCTCCGAGAAATCCGCCGTCGTCGGTGAAATGCTTCGTGAGGCCGTCGACCGACAGCAGCGTGTCACCGAACGCCACGTCGTCCGCGTCACTCATCCGCGCCACCTCCGTCGGCGGTCAGTTCCCGGTGTCTCTGTGCCCGTTCCGCGTCGTCGAGCGGTTGGCTCCCCCAGTAGCCGGCCCTGAACACCTCCTCGTGTTGCAGACAGGCCGCCCGGTGCGGGTGGATCTCACCCTCCGCGACGGCGCGGTTCTCCGGGTGGACGTTGACACACACCTCCCGGGCGTCGGGACAGCGCGGATGGAACCGGCACCCGCTCGGCGGGTTGATCGCCTCGGGCATCACGCCTTCTATCGGATTCAGTTCCTCGACGGTTTCGTCCGGGCGGGGCATCGAGTCGAGCAACGCCGCGGTGTAGGGGTGTTTCGTCTCGTGAAAGAGGTCGTCGACGGACGCCTGTTCGACTATCTCGCCGAGGTACATCACGTTGACGCGGTCGCAGATCTCCGCGACGACGCCCATGTCGTGTGTGACCCAGATGAAACTCGTCCCGTACTTCTGCTGTAAGTCCTCGACGAGGTCCAAGATCTGGCCCTCGACCGTCACGTCGAGCGCCGTTGTCGGCTCGTCCGCGATGATCAGACTCGGTTCGCACGCGAGCGCCATGGCGATGAGGACGCGCTGGCGCATCCCGCCGGAGAACTGGTGCGGGTAGTCGTCGAACCGTTTCACCGGTTCCGGGATGCCGACCTCGCGGAGCATGTCGACGGCCTCCTCGCGCGCCTCGGATTCGGGGAGGTCGCGGTTGATCTCGATGAACTCCCGAAGCTGTCCGCCGACGGTAAACACCGGGTTCAGGCTCTCCATCGGGTCCTGGAAGATGATCGCTATCTCCCGTCCTCGGATCCGCTTTCGGACCGCCTCGTTCGAGAGCATGTCGTCGCGCTCACGGAGTTCGCCGTCGCGTTGCTCGAACCCGACGAGGGTCTCGCCTCTGTACCGGACTTCGCCGCCGACTATCTCTCCGGGGTTTTCGATGAGTCGCAGTATCGAACTTGCCGCGACGCTTTTCCCGGCTCCGGACTCGCCGACGATGCCGACTATCTCACCCTCCTCGACGGTGAAGGAGATGCCGTCGACCGCTCTGACGGTCCCCTCCGCCGTGAAAAACTGCGTCTTCAGATCGCGGACTTCGAGCAGCGGGTCGGTTCCGTTCATCAGTTGTTCACCCTCGGGTCGAGCGCGTCTCGGAGGCCGTCGCCGAGCAGGTTGAAGCCGACGACGGTGATCAGTATCGCCACTCCCGGCCAGACGCTGAACCAGGGGTTCGGCAACATGTACCCGCGTGACTGCGAGAGCATCTGCCCCCACGACGGTTTCGGCGGCTGGACGCCGAACCCGAGAAAGGAGAGACCGGCGACGATGAGGATGCTCACGCCGATCTGCAGGGTCGCCTGAACGAGAACGGGCGCGAAGCTGTTCGGGATGACGTGTCTGAGGATGATGTTCCGGTCGCGGACGCCGGCCGCGCGGGCAGCCTCGACGTAATCCTCCTCGCGGACGCTGACGACTCGCGAGCGGATGAGTCGGGCGAACACCGGGATCGTCGTGATCCCGACGCCGATCATCGCGTAGGTCAGGTCGCGGCCGAACGCGGTCATGAACGCGATGACGAGCACCAGAAACGGGATGGCGTACAGCGTCTCGACGGCCCGCATCAGCGCGTCGTCGATCCACCCGCCGTAGTAGCCGGAAACGGCTCCGAC
This sequence comes from Halostella pelagica, assembly GCA_005954745.1. Lineage (GTDB taxonomy): Archaea > Halobacteriota > Halobacteria > Halobacteriales > Natronoarchaeaceae > Halostella > Halostella pelagica. The sequence continues at coordinate 2,578,508 of CP040678.1, read as the reverse complement.
CAGCGTCCCGCCGACCATCCCGATCGCAGTCGAGATGAACCCGACCTGGATGGCGATCCGGGTGCCGTAGAACAGGCGGACGAGGATGTCGCGGCCGCGGTGGTCGGTGCCGAGCGGGTGGTCCCAGGTCCCCTGGCCGAACGTGTTCTCCATCCACGCCGGCGGGAGGAGACTCCGGACGCTCGCCGGGTCGTGTTCGGGGTTTACCCAGTAGTTGTTCGCGAACCAGTACTGTTCGACGCCCATGTTGGCAAAGAAAGCGTAGTCCGAGAGGCGGTCGAAAATGACTGCGTCGATGTAGGCGAACACCGCGATAGCCGTCATCACGGAGATGATCGCCAGTCCGGCAAGCGCCGTCGGGTCGCGCCGGATCTGCCACAGCGTGTAGCTGATGCCGACTCGCGATTCGATCTCCTCTTCCTCGACGCCGCCCTCTTCGCGCCCCGACGAGAGCATCTCGTCTGATTGCGTGTCGCTCGTCGTTGCCATTAGTCGTCTCCCCCGCGTCTCGGTCGTATCGGTCGTGGTTGTCTCGCCATCATTCTCGTTCTCCGTAGGTCACTCGCGGGTCGATGTACGCGTACGAGAGGTCGGTCAGTATCACGCCGATGACGAACGTGAGCCCGAAAAACAGGGTCGTCCCCATCACGAGCTCGTAATCCTGGTTGTTGATCGCCGTAATGATCAACCGGCCCATCCCGTTGATGCTGAACACCGTCTCCGTCAGCACCGCGCCACCGAGTGCGGCCGTCAACTGGAGGCCGACGACAGTGATAACCGGTAGCTGCGCGTTTCGGAACGCGTGCTTCCGGAGGATCGTTCCTTCGGGAACGCCGTAGGCGCGGGCGAGTTTGACGTACTCCTCGGACAGCACTTCCAGCATGGCGGAGCGTTCGATGCGGGTGATCGCCGCCATCTGGAGCGTTCCGAGCGTTATCGTCGGCATGAGCAGGTGTTCTCCCGCCATCACGAGTACGTCGAGGCGCGAACCGGCCCCGTCGACGTTCACCGGGTCCGCCCACGGCATGATCAGGTTCGTCGCCGGAAGCAGGTTCAGGTGAAACGAGAAGACGATGATGAGCAACAGGCCGATCCAGAACGACGGCGTGCTCACGCCGATCAGAGCGACGACCCGCGAGACGTGGTCGGTCGGCTGGTTCCGTCGCTTCGCGGAGATGACACCCAGCGGGACCGCCGTCAGGATAGCGAACGTGAAACTCGATACGAGAAGCAGTAGCGTCACCGGCATCCGTTCCGCTATCTTCTGGGTGACCGGCACCCCGTAGTAGAGGCTGTGACCCAGGTCGCCCTGAACGACGTCGGCGACGTAGTTGAGATATCGCACGTACAGCGGCCGGTCGAGGCCGTACTTCGCCCGGATCGCGGCCGCCTGCTCGGCGTTGGGTGACGGCCCGAGCATGATGCTCACCGGGTCGCCCGGGATGGCGTCAGTTAGCAGGAACGTGATAGTGACGATGCCGAGCAGTACCGGGATCGCCTGCAGTAGTCGTCGGACCGTGTACCGGAGCATTCCCACGGGGATCACCTCGCTCTACGGCGTCCGCGTCGCGCGTGACGGACGACTGGTTCCCACCGATCGAACCCGATACGAAAGCTGGTGAGCGTCACTGCTACAGCGAGACGTTGTTCCAGTCACTCACCAGACTGAAGCTGTTGATCGGATGCGCCGCGAAATCGCTGACGTAGTCCCTGACGCCGAAGCTGTTTTTCAGGTTGTACGACGGCAGGTGCGGCCTGTCCTCCAACATCGTCGTTATCGCCTCCTCGTACATCTGCTTGCGCTCGTCCCGGTCCGGCGTCCGGCGGGCTTCGATCACCTGGTCGCTGATCTCGTTGTAGAACGTCCCGTCCGTGACGCCGTGGGACTCCTCGGCGAAGAAGTAGTAGAGGTAGTCGTCGGGGTCGATAGCCGCCGACCACCCGAGTGTGTACATGTTGTAGTCGCTGGGGTCCCCGCTGATGTACTGGTCGAGGAACGCGCCCCAGTCGAGGCGCTGGACGTTGGCGCTGTATCCGGCTTCCTCGATACCGTTTGCGACCGTGATCCCGAGCTGTTCGCGCTTGTCGTCCGGCGGGACGATGATTCTGGCGGTCCAGTCGTCGGGCACGTTGTCGTTGCCGTCGAGGAGGTCTTTCGCCTGGTCGATGTCCTTGTCGTGCGGAATGCCCTGCCACTCCTCTATCGGCATGTCCCAGTCCTCGGCGACGGTGTCCGGGAGCGGACTGTACTGGCGCACGCCGGTCGGCTCGACGAAGTTCTCGACCGCCTGATCCATCGAGAAGGTGTAATCTATCGCCTCGCGGACCTCCCGGTCCGTGGTCGGCCCTTCGTTACAGTTGAACGCGAGATAGAAGTACCCCATCGCGTTGACTTCCTCGATAGAGATGTTGTCCTCGCCTTCGACCTGGTCCCAGAGCTTCGGCGGGATCTCCTCTATTACGTCGTTCTCGCCGGTCGTGATGCTCGTCACCCGCGTCGTCGGTTCCTCGACCGGGACGAACTCCACCTGTTCGAGGTTCGGTTGCGGGTCGCCCCAGTAGTCGTCCCATCTCGTGATCCGCGCGAAATCACCCTCCTGCCAATCGTCGAACTCAAACGGCCCGGAGCCGACCGGGTTCTGGTTGAATTCGTCCGGATCGTCCTCCCGTACCGCCTTCGGGATGACGTACCAGGTCAGCACTTGTTTGAACGGCGCGAAGGGAAAGGAGAGGTTGAACCTGGCCGTCCGCTCGTCGACGACCTCGACGTTGTCTATCATGTTCAGTTCCGCGGCGTTTTCCGTCTCCTCTTTGACCGGCGCTTCGAAGGAGTACTTCACGTCTTCCGCCGTGACCGGGTCGCCGTTCTGGAACGTCGCGTTCTCGTCTAGCTCGACCGTCCACTGCGTTCCGTCGTCGTTTTGCTCGGGATCGCCTGCTGCGAGTTCGGGAACGATGTCGGTCCCCTCCTGGTTGTAGGTGTACAGCCCCTCGACTACCTGACTCGTTATCTGATCGGATGGGACGTCGTTGAGGACGATCGGGTCGAACTCGATCGGCGATTTCACCTGCGCCATCGTCAGGCGATTCCCGTCGCCCCCGTTTCCGCCCGGCCCACCACCCAGACCGGAACAGCCGGCCAGACCGAGCGCACCTACCGCACCGATGCTCTCAAGAAACCGTCGTCGGCTCAGGCCCGAAAGCGTACGTTCTGTCATTAGTGAACCCCACCCAGGGTTGATCTCAATATTACACACGCGTCCAAAAAACCACCGACTATACAAAACGATTAATTATATTATGGAGAGATTATTCCACGATATTGTTTTGCATCCGCTTATAATATAATATTTCTCATTGGATTTTCGCCGGCCGGTCGACCGTGTCGGACTGACGGACCGTAAACAACTTCACTGCAGACGGGAAGATACAGGTGCGCGAGGGTGGCTGAGCTAGGCCAAAGGCGGCGGGCTTAAGACCCGCTCCCGTAGGGGTTCATGCGTTCGAATCGCATCCCTCGCACTCTCTCTGGCACACTCGGCCGGGATTCTCGGCGGAAAAACACCGACGACAGATAGGTTAGGGTCCCGTTCGACCGGATCGCGAAACCGGCGGACGTGACCCGGGAGTGGTCCGTCCACTTATCCCATCGACCGGTGGTATAGTAGTCACTGAAACTCAATGTGCACCGGATCGCTTGACAGCGATTCGATCAGCGTGTAAACCGTTTCCTGACTACTAATACCGCCGTTAGTTCATTGAGGCGGGTTTCATCTCAGCGATCACGGGACACCGTTTTCTTGTTGCCAGATAGTGATCCGCTTATCCGGACTCGACACCGCTTCATTGCTTCAACGGCCTGGGTAATACAAACCTGCAATACGGTAATCTCGGCCTTCCCTTTCGTACACTGCAGTCGACACGAGACCTTTTCCGTCATTGGTGGTGCGACAGTACCTGCACTGGTACTACCTTGCGCTCGAACGCCACAGTTGGGTTCGGTGGAGACTCCGGAAACGACAGCGAAACGCAGTCGAACGTCGCGTACGGGGTTTACGAAACGGTAAGGCCTTCCCACGCGAGCGCGTAGCGACAGTTCATGAGCGACGAGGACATCTCTGCGATCCGTACTGCGCTCTCGTCTCACGGAGCGTTCGAGAAACGCGACGGCGTCTTCGCCTGCACCACCACGCCGTTCGACGCGACCGTCGGGTCCCGCCCGGCCGACGGACAGCGCGCCGGCGTCTTCGAGGTAACTGTTAAGCTACCGACGCTCGACGCCGCTGTCGACGGCGAGCAAGTGGCCGATGCGGTCGAAGACGGCTGGTACGACACGCTCTCTCTCCGTCTCGATGACACCTTCGACGTGGCGCAAGCGTCGTCGAACGAACACGTGACTGTCGAGCGAGAGAACGGTACTGTGCGGGTCGAACTCGAATTCACCGCCGCGAACGCGGGACAGGGAGTCGACGACGCCAAGGCGCTGATCGAGTTCGTCGAGGGTACCTATCTCCAGGGGATCGTTCCCGGTTACGACTACGGCGACCCCGTCGCTCAACTCCTCTCGGCGGCCCGCCGACGCGGTGACCAGGCGACCGAGGGCGACGACGGCAGCGAACGCGGCGGAACGCCGCTCTGACCGATGCCACCCCGGCGAAAAAGAGGGACGCGTCTTATTCCATCGCGATGTACGTCTGCGTGTCCTCGACGCCGTTCGTCGATTGGATCTCCGTCGCGGCGATCCCCTTGACCTCGGCCGGCGAGTCGACGACCACTTTCGTGATGATGTCGACGTCGCCGGCGACGATGTAGGCGGATTCGACGCCGTCGATAGCTTTGATGTCGTCTCGCAACCGGTCAGCTTCGCCCGTGTTCGCTTTCACCATGATGTACGCAGTAACCATTCACACACCCCCGGCCGCTGCGCGGCCAGATTCGCCGACGAGGATCTGTCTCACGTCGCCGAGCACGTCGAAGTCCGCCAGGACGACGACCCGGTCGCCGGTTTCGAGCGATTCGTCCGGGCTGGGGATCGACAGCGCTTCGTCGGCTTTCCCGAACGCGAGCACCCGTGCGTTCGCCGGTAACTGCAGTTCGCTGATCGTGTATCCGCGGGTCGGCGCGTTGTTCGTGACGGTTAGCTCGACGACCTGGAGGTTCTGGGCGATGTCGGCGATAGCCCGAATGTCACCGCCGAGCAGTGCGTTCTTCGCGCCTATCGCACCCAGGCGCTCGGGGTAGATGATCTCGTCGACTTCCTCGGCGTACTTTCGGTATATCTCCTCGCGGTAGTCCTCGTCGATGCGAAGTACCGTTCGACAGCCGTAGTGCTTGCCGATCATGCAGGCCGCGAAGTTGACGTTGAGGTCGCCCGTGAGCGCCCCGATCGCGTCGGCAGATTGGAGGTCAGCCTGTTCGAGGATATCCTCGCGGGAGCCGTCGCCCTCGATGACTTCGTACCCCTGATCGCGGGCGCGCTTTGCCTTCTTCGCGTCCCGCTCGATGAGCGTCACCTCGTGGCCTTCCTCGCGCAACACGCGGCCGGTCCGCAAACCTACCCGTCCCGTTCCAATGATAACGAACCGCATGAGAGAGAATACGCGAGGCCCCTTCAATAAGTTTACCCTGTCCTCCGACGGTGTTCAGTTGAGACGGCCGTCTCTGCTGGAGAAAATGTCCACCACGTATGCGGGTTACAAGAGAGACACATCGCCGGTCACGTGGTCGTCTGCCACGGTTTTAGTTCAGTTTCCGGCCCTGTCTCGGAAAACGACTCAATCACGCTCCGGCACAACCGGAGAGTAATCCAACCGTTATCGCCGTCCAAAGGTTTTTGTCGTGCTAAAGAGTACCACACTACGGCATGGTCCACGCGTTCATCATGGTCAAGACGGCGGCCGGGAAGTCGGAAGATCTACTCAGTTCGATCCGCGGTCTAGAGCAGGTCGTGGAGGCCCACATCGTCGCGGGCGATTACGATATCATCTCGGAGGTGGACGTCGACGAGGTGTACGACGTCCTGCATACGACCTCGGCCGGTATCCGGGGGCTAGACGGGGTCGCAGACACCAAAACCTACATCTCGATGGGGTGACCCACGGCCACGACCTTCGCGTCTCTCATTCGCTCCGCTCGGCGTGCGAGCGAACCGCTTGCTTCTGCGCTTCGAGTTCGGCCGGAATATCCGCGTACACGTAGTCGAACACGTCGTCGGGGTTTGCATCAGCGACGGCTTCGGCCGTCTCGACGGCCTCGTCTAACTCCGCGTTGGCCTCTTCGCGGGCGGTTTCGACGAAGGCGTCGTCGACGACGCCCTGTTCGCGGAGGTACTCCTCGAATCGTTCGATGGGGTCGCGGGTCCGCCACTCCGGTAGGTCCTCTTCGTCTTCCCGGTATCGACTCGGGTCGTCGCTCGTCGTGTGCGCGCCGACCCGATAGGTGAGGCTCTCGATCAGGACAGGATCGCCGTCACGGGCGCGTTCCAGCCCCTGTTCGACCGCTTCGTGGACCGCGAGCGGGTCCATCCCGTCGACCTGAACGCCGCCGAACCCGTACGCCTTGGCTTTCTCCGCGATGGTGTCGCTGGCGGTCTGTTGCTGTCGCGGGAGGCTGATCGCCCAGTTGTTGTTCTCGCAGAAAAACACCGTCGGGGTTTCGAACACGCCGGCGAAGTTCAGTCCCTCGTGGAAATCACCCTCGCTCGTCGCTCCGTCGCCGAAGTAACAGAGGACTCCATGGTCGGCCCCGCGGTAGTTCGCCGCCATCCCCGCCCCCACGGCGTGGGGGATCTGGGTGGCGATCGGGACCGCCTGCGGAAACACCGGCATGTCGTGGTCGGAGTGATACTCCGCCCGCCCGCGGCGAAAGAGAAGGATGTCGCTCATCGGTACGTCGCGAGCGATCTGCATGGCGTTCGAGCGGTAGGTCGGGAAGAGCCAGTCGTCTTCTTCCAGGGCGTGGGCCGCGCCGATCTGCGACGCCTCCTGACCTTCGAAGGGCGGGTAGCCGCTCATCCATCCCCGTCGCTGGAGCGCTATTGCCCGTTCGTCGAACCGCCGTGCGCGCACCATATCGCGGTACATCGTCCGTGCCGTCTCGGGGTCGAACGAGGTCGACGACAGGTCTCGCTCGCCGATAACTCGGTGCATGGACGCCGACTCGACCGCACTCCTGAAAGCCGTTCCGATACGCCAAAGGCCGTCCGGTCCGAACGCCCGGTATGGTTTCGGTCGCCTCACTCGTCGGCTTCCTCGTCATCGCCGGCCTCCACACCCTCATCGCGACGGTCGCAACGCGATTCTTCCGCGTTCGGATGAAAACCCAGTGGGGATCGGCTATCTTCGCTCTCCTACTCACTCCACTCGTCCTCGTCGTCTCAACGCTGTTTCTGTCCGGGATGCTCGGTCTCGGCGGGAACCTGGGCGACCGCAACACCGCGCTGTTCGTCGTCGTCTTGCTGCCGCTCGCGCTCGGGTACTCGATCGACGTGTTCTGGCTGCCGTCGCCGGAGGAGATCGATCTTCCGGACACCACGCGCGATCGGCGGTAACGGGTTAGAGGGCGAGTTCAGGCAGGAGAGACTCGATATCGGACGGCGGTACTGCGGTTTTCGTGTTCGTCCGTCGATTTCCAACTAGTGTTGTGAACGCCGAAATAGCGAACGGCAGCCGTTCGCTGGGGATCGCAACTGCACGTCAGGACGAATTTTCGTCGAGGTCCTCCACAGTAAAGCGGTGAACGTGGGTTTCTCCGTCCACAACGTTGATCGTTTCCATCCGGCCGTCGACCAGATCCGGAAGTTTACTCGTGAACTCCTCGTAATGCTTGGACTCGGTGTGTGCTTTCCACGCTGCTTTGTCCTCGTACTGTTCAAAGAACCGGACGGTGGTGGAGTCCTCGATGTCGATCATTGCCCGGTACCGGACCGTTCCGTCCTCCGCTCGTGACCGCTCTGTGAGAGTAGCGATCAACTCTTTCGCCTCGTCAAAGTGGTCCGGGTCGATCGGGATACTCGAATGAACGGTTATCATCTCACGGATTCGTACAATCAAGCCGATCAGTATGAAGATTCTCCCTGTTTGAGATATATTCGCACAGACATTGGATCCGCTTGAATAGGGGCCCCTGTACTGACCGCGAGTTTCTCAGAGAGTTCTGCACAAAGCTGGGCCGCTATCGACTGCTACCGCGCGTCGACTATCGTCCGGACGGCGTCCTCGGCCGCGTCGACGACGTGTTCGGGCGAGCGAGTGGCATCGATCCGAACGAACCGTTGAGGGTCGTTCTCGATAAGGGTCTCGTAGTTCTCCCGTACCCGAGAGAGATACTCCGTCCGTTCGAACTTGTTCGTGCCGCCGCTTCGCTCCGCCGCCGTCCCGGGGTCTACGTCCAGATAGATCGTCAGGTCCGGTTCGACGGTAAACGGCTGATGGACGCCGCGGATGTACTCCATCGGTCGTTTGATCTCACCCTCGAGCGTCGCACCCTGGTAGGCGTAGCGCGAGTCGGAGTAGCGGTCCGAGACGACCAGTCCGCCGTCGGCGAGCGCCGGCCGAACGGTGTTTGCGAGGTGGTCCGCGTGGTCGGCCGTGTACAGGAACAGTTCGGCGAGCGGGTCCGCGTCGTCGTCGGCTATCGACCGTTCGACGGCCTCGCCGTACCAGCTTTCGGTCGGTTCGCGGGTAAACGTCGCGTCCGGATACGCGTCGTGGAGGGCTTCCCATACAGTGGTCTTGCCGCTCCCGTCTAACCCCTCCAGCGTCACGAGCATGCGCGGGAGTTCCGGGCGCTGGCATATCAGTCGTCCGGCTTGGGGCGCGCGGGCCTCTGACCCATAGATTCACACATGTTTCCCCCGGTACCTTTAGGACGATTCCGCGGCTACTTCGATACATGAAGATTCTGGTCACGGGCGGTACGGGATTCATCGGCGAGAAACTGTGCCGTGAACTCGACGACCGCGGCCACGACGTGACTGCCCTCGCACGCAGTCCCGACGAGGCGGATCTCCCGGAGACAGTCGAACTGGCGATGGGTGACGTAACCGCGTACGACTCGATAGAAGGGGCGTTTACGGACCAGGACGCAGTCGTGAACCTCGTCGCGCTGTCACCGCTTTTCAAGCCCAAGGGCGGTGCGACCCACGAGAGCGTCCACCTCGGCGGAACGGAAAACGTCGTCCGAGCGGCCGAAGATCACGGCGTCGGCCGTCTCGTTCAGATGAGCGCACTTGGCGCGGACCCGGACGGTCCGACCGCCTACATCCGCGCGAAAGGCAAGGCCGAGACGGTCGTCAAGGACTCCGACCTCGATTGGACGATCATCCGGCCGTCCGTCGTCTTCGGCGAGGGCGGCGAGTTCGTTTCGTTCACGAAAAAGCTCACGCCGCCGTATCTCGCGCCGCTTCCCGGCGGCGGCAAAAGCAGGTTCCAGCCGATATGGGTCGGCGACATGGTTCCGATACTCGCGGACGCGGTCGAAGACGAGTCTCACGTCAGCGAGACGTACGAAATCGGCGGGCCAGAAGTGCTAACGCTCGCAGATGTCGCCAAGCGGGCCCGCCGCGCCGCGGGCCAGAGCGTCACCGTCGTTCCGGTTCCGATGGCGCTTGCCGGTGTCGGACTGACGGTTGCCGGGGCGATCCCCGGCTTCCCGATGGGCGCGGACCAGTACCGGTCGCTCAAGTTCGACAACACGACGAACGATAACGACGTTGACGCCTTCGGGCGAGACGAGGCGTCGCTCACTACGCTGTCGTCGTATCTCGGATTGACCGAGTAAGCAGATCGTACGAAACTTAAAATGGACTAACTTTGCGTGGTGAAATTATCAGCGGGAGTGTTAATGAAGGCTTATACAACGCTTCCGTGCCCGGATTTAGTCCGTGACTAGTCCTGCGACAGCGGTTTGCACCATCACAAAACTTATATTCATCATCGCACTCGTTTCTGTGCAACGGGGCCCCGGATACTAAGCATGAAACTGGCGATGATCGGTTTTGGACAGGCTGGCGGGAAAATCGTCGATAAATTCCTCGAATACGACGAGCGATCGGGCAGCGGCATCGTCCGGTCGGCCGTAGCGGTAAACACGGCGAAAGCGGACCTGATGGGATTGGAGCGGATCCCTCAGGACAACCGCGTACTCATCGGACAGTCGCGGGTGAAAGGCCACGGCGTCGGTGCCGACAACGAACTCGGCGCGGAAGTGGCTGAAGAGGATATCGACGAAGTACAGGGCGCGATAGACAACATTCCGGTTCACGAGGTCGACGCATTCCTCATTATCGCCGGGATGGGCGGCGGGACCGGCAGCGGCGGCGCTCCCGTCCTCGCGAAACACCTCAAGCGCATCTACACTGAACCGGTCTACGGACTCGGCGTCCTCCCGGGCAGCGACGAAGGGGGAATATACACGTTAAACGCCGCGCGCTCGTTCCAGACGTTCGTGCGCGAGGTAGACAACCTCCTCGTCTTCGACAACGATTCGTGGCGCAAGGCTGGGGAATCGGTCGAGGGCGGCTACGAGGAGATAAACGACGAGATAGTCAGGCGCTTCGGCATCCTGTTCGGTGCGGGCGAGGTCGGCCAGGGTGACGAAGTCGCCGAGAGCGTCGTCGACTCCAGCGAGATAATCAACACGCTCTCCGGCGGCGGCGTCTCCACGGTCGGATACGCCCGCGAAGAGGTCGAAAACGAGAGCGACAGCGGCGGACTCCTCTCGCGTTTCACCGGCGACGAGGACGACGGGATCGACACCGCACACACCACTAACCGGATCACGAGTCTCGTCCGGAAGGCCGCGCTCGGCCGTCTGACTCTCCCGTGCGAGATCGAGGGGACCGAGCGTGCCCTCCTCGTCATGAGCGGTCCACCCCAGCATCTCAACCGGAAAGGGATAGAGCGCGGACGCAAGTGGCTCGAAGAGCAGACCGGATCGATGGAAGTCCGCGGCGGCGACTACCCGGTCCCGTCCTCGAACTTCGTGGCGAGCGTGATCCTGCTGTCGGGCGTCAACGACGTTCCGCGCATCAAGGAACTCCAGCAGGTCGCCATCGAAGCGCAGGACAACATCGAGGAGATCCGGGAGGAAAGCGAAGATAACTTAGAGAGCCTAGTCGAAGATGACGATGATGAACTTGAGCCGCTCTTCTAAACTAACGACGCTGCTCGTCGCTCTGGCCGTCTTGCTCGCTGCGGTTGCCCCCGCTGCAGCACTCGCGACCGTTCAGGCCGACGACGCTCCCGAAGAGGCACAGGTCGGTGAAGACGTCTCCGTTACGTACACGTTCTCGGACCTCTACGAGGGCGATACCCCCCGGCAGTGGACACTGCAGGGCGAAACGAACCTGACGAACGCGTCCTGGTCGATAACGATGTACGACAACGCCGGCGACCAGGTTGGCGAGACCGAGAGTTACGGCGGGGACACGTTCGAGCAACAGGTCAGCGCTGACGACGACGTCGCGGAGGTAGAAGTGACTGTCTCCGGGACCGTTCCCGAGGTCCAGAACTTCAGCTACGACCCCGCGGAAACCTTCCTCCTGACCGAGTTCACCGAAGTCCGCGACGGTGGCGGGACGTCCACCATCGATAGCTGGGACACCCACCACTACACGGAGGAAAGCGCCGATGCGCGAACGGCCATCGACGAGGCGGCGACCACCATCGACGACGCCGAGAGCAACGGTGCGGACGTATCCGACGCGAAGTCGGACCTCGACAACGCCATCGGGTTCTACGAGGCGGGGGAGTTCGACAAGGCGATAGAGAACGCGAACTCCGCACAGGACGCGGCCGAACAGTCGGAATCGAGCGCCGAAACCCGTAGCATGCTCCTGTACGGCGTCGTCGGACTAGTCGCTCTGATAGTACTCGCCGGCGGCGGGTACGTTCTCTACCAGCGACAGCAGGACGACTACGACAAACTGGGCTGACGACGATCCGTCGGCGAACGCCCGACTTTTCTCTCTGCACACGTAACGCCGAGCCATGCGTACCGTGGTTCCGTTCGCCGCCGGCGACCCGAAGACCCGTCTCGCCGATGTCCTCTCGTCCGCTGAGCGGTCGGCGTTCGCCCGGACGATGCTCTCGGATGTGCTAGGGAGCGTCCGGGCCGCCGGCGGCGACCCGACGATACTGTCGACCGCCCCCGTCGACGCGGACGCGCCAGTCACCGTCGACGACCGGTCGCTCTCGACCGCGGTCAACGCCGTTCTGGGCGAGGCCGACGGCCCGGTCGCCGTCGTCATGGCGGACCTCGGCCTCGCCTCGCCGGCGGCGCTGGAACGCCTCTACGCGACAGGCGGCGATGTCGTCGCCGCGCCGGGTCGCGGCGGTGGGACGAACGCGCTCGTCGTGCGCCACCCCGAGTTCCGCGTCGACTATCACGGCGTTTCATTCCGCGACCACCGACGGTGCGCCCGCGACCTCGGCGCTGCGTTTTCCGTGGTCGACTCGCATCGCCTCGCGACGGACATCGACGAGCGTGCCGACCTTGCGGAACTCCTGCTTCACGGCGAGGGCGACGCATCAGCGTGGCTACGCGACGCCGGGTTCGAACTCGTCGCGACGGACGGTCGCGTGACCGTCACCCGCTAGTTCCAGGTGGTGAGATACGTCATTCCGGCGGCGACGAGCGCGCTTGGGAGACTCATCGCGATGCCGTTGGTGAGGGCGTCACCGAAGCCGATACTCGCCGTCGGAACTTGCGAATCCACGAGCAGAAACAGCGTGACGATCGGGAGCAGGTAGCCGACGAACCCGCCCAGACCGGACGCGAGCGTCAGCGTCTTCCACTCGGCGCGTTCTTTCAGTCCGACTGCGACTCCGACGATGCCGGCGACGATCGGACCCGCAAACACCGACAGCAAAAACGCGAACAGACCGAGGACGATCATGGCTGGGCCGCCGACGGCGTTCGCCACGGCGGGAACGCGGTCGCTGACCGACGCCAGTTCACCTTCCACGCCGAGTAACACAGCGAGGTCGGGGATGAACCGAGTGAGCAACAGGATGCCGACCACGACGAGCAGGTACGCCGCGACGTGGGTGACGAGCGTGCGGCGAACCACCGATTTCGAGAAGAATCCCTGGTCTGTCGTTGGTTGACGGCGGCGCTCCCCCGCGGTGTCGGCCGCTCGCTGCTCCGTGACCTTATTTCCTTCTGACATACAGTTCGGAATACGAGGCCTGGACTTAATATTACCGAAATTAGAGAGAATACACAAGTTGAGAGTAACATGTTTTTATCGTCACGCGTGCAACCGGTGGCTATGATACCGGGGATCGACGAGTACGATATCGACCTCGCGATAGCGGACGCTGCAGTCGAAGAACTACTCGGGGTCTCCCCGGACGACGTTTCTCCGGCGGACGAACTATCCTTCTGTCGGAACGTGTTCGTTCCGCTGACGACTGCCTGCCGGTACACCTGCACCTACTGCACCTACTTCGACCCGCCGGGCGAAGCGACGCTGATGAGCACGGAGGCGGTCCGCGAGACGCTTCGAACGGGCGCTGACGCCGGCTGTACCGAGGCGCTGTTCACCTTCGGCGACGACCCGGACGACCGCTACGAAGCGATCCACGGGCAACTGGACGAGTGGGGCCACGACTCCATCCACGAGTATCTCCGCGAAGTCTGCGAAATAGCGCTGGAGGAGGGCCTGCTCCCTCATGCCAATCCCGGCGACCAGACGTACGAACAGATGGCGACGGTCGCAGAGGTAAACGCCAGCATGGGCGTGATGCTGGAGACGACGGCCGACGTGGGAGCCCACGGCGGTCCCCGGACGAAAACCCCCGGTCAGCGCCTGAACACGATCCGAAACGCGGGCGAACTCGACGTTGCGTTCACGACCGGGATCCTCGTTGGCGTCGGCGAGGACTGGCGCGACCGTGCGGAGAGCCTGCTCGCCATCCGGGAGATGCACGAGCGGTACGGCCACATACAGGAACTGATCGTCCAGCCGGTGGTGGAAAACGAGCGCTGGCACGGCGGGTCGCCGGACGTCGAGACGCTCCGGCGCACGGTGGCGATGGCCCGGCACTGTCTCCCCGAGGAGATATCCGTCCAGGTCCCGCCGAACCTCGCGCCGGCACGGGACGTGGTCGACTGCGGCATTGACGACCTCGGCGGTGTCTCGCCGATCACCGACGACCATATCAACCCGGACTACGAGTGGCCCGCGCTGCGCGAACTGAAAGACATCGCCGCGGACGCGGACGTGCCGCTCCACGAACGGCTACCGGTGTACGAGCGATATCTCCCGGAGGATCTCCGGTCGCCCGGGTTCGACGGCGACCCCGCGCCGGGCGACGACTGGCTCCCCGACCCGATCCGGCAAGCGTTGAACGCGGACGACGCCGCGGGCGAACGCTACCGTGCGGTCGTCGGCGGCACCTCGCTGGCGGCGGACTGAGTCCCGCCGAGGCGGGTCGACGACACGGCCGACTTAAATCCGCCGCGTATCCCCTGCACCGGGATTACGCACCTGGCCTGCGAACTCTCGGACAATGTCGATACTGACGCTTACCGAGAGGCTCGCACGCGACCTCGGATTCGGCGCGGACCCGGGCCCCGCCGGGACTGCCGTGGGCGGACTGCTCGCCGCCGCCACAGTCGCCGTCATCCTTCTGACGAACGCCGCGGTCGCCGGACCGTGGGCCAAGCGCCGAGTACTGGCGACCATCTGGGGGAAGAAAGGGCCGAACAGGATGGGGCCGCTGGGGCTCCTGATCATCGTCGCCGACGTGGTCCGTCTCATCTCGAAGGAACTGATCGTACCGGAGCGCGCCGACCGTCCGGCGTACGACGTTGCGCCGTTGCTCGTCACGTTCTCGGCGCTGTTCGGCTTCGCCGTGATACCGATGGGAAGCGGGATCCAGGTGGCCGACCCGGCCACCGGGATCGTCTTCGCTTTCGCAGTCGCTTCGCTGGCGACGCTGGGAATGACGATGGCGGGGTACGCCTCGAACAACAAGTTCTCTCTGCTCGGCAGTTTACGCGCCGTCGCACAGAACATCGCGTACGAGATCCCGCTGGTCGTCACCGCCGCCTCGATCGTGTTGCTCGCGGGGACGATGCAAACGAGCGAGATAGTCGCCGCGCAACAGGGGACGCTCGTCTCCGTCGCCGGTCTCTCGATCCCGGCGTGGTACGCCTTTGTCAACCCGTTCGCGTTCGTCCTCTTCCTCGTCGCAAACCTCGCGGAGGTCGGTCGCAACCCCTTCGACACGCCGGAAGCGCCGACGGAGATCATCGCCGGGTTTCAGACCGAGTACTCGTCGGTGTATTTCGTCCTCCTGTACCTCGGCGAGTTCCTGCACATCTTTCTCGGGGCCGGCCTCATCATCACGCTGTTTCTCGGCGGTCCCGCCGGCCCCGTCCTCCCGGGGATCGTCTGGTTCCTGATCAAACTGTGGGCCGTGTTCCTGTTCACGCAGTGGGCCCGGTCGGCGATGCCGCGCATGCGGATCGACCAACTGATCGGCGTCGGGTGGAAGGGGATGCTGGTGCTCTCGTTCGCCAACCTGGTGCTGACGGCCCTGCTGATGGCGGTTATGATTTAGGCCGTCGTCGCGTGTCGCCCGCAGCACCGGTCTGTACGAACTCGGAGAACACGTGGGATTCGATCTTTCGGAGGTGTTCGCCCACGGTGCTCGGCGAGGCGTCGACCTGGTCGGCGATCTCCTCGTGAGTCGCTTTGCGAGGGTTCTGATAGTAGCCGAGACGGACGGCGGTGTCGAGTATCTCCTGTTGCCGGGCGGTGAGGGTTCCAAACAGGTCGTCGACCTCGGGGTGGTGGTCGCCGGTCTCTAACACTTCGATGGTGAACGCGTCACCGCCCATCGGCATCGCGCCGGCGAACGTCTGCTCGTCCCCGACGAACGTGATCTCCATCGACCCGTCCTCGGCGACGTCGTACGGCATCTCCATCATCACCTCAGATTCGCCCCGCTGCTCTAGCATCCTGCGGGTGAGGTCCGTCGGCTCGTAGTGTGTGTAGGAGTACCACCAGCAGTCCGTCCCGGTGACCGCGTAGTCGAGGACGTGAAGCGACTCCTCCAAGATCTCCTCGTACCGGTTGCGGTCGCCGCGCGCCTCCGCGAGCATGGCACACGTACCGTCGTCCAGCAGTTCGTTTCGGTGGACCGCCTCCCGCGTCACCGATGCTTCGTCAGATAACGCCTGTCCGAGCGGATGGAACGCCGTCCCCTCCTTCGGCGTGATCCTGACCGTGACGTAACGCATACTCGGCAGTTCCTCGTTCGGTGTCAAATATCTACGTGGTCTGCGGTCGGTCCTCGGTGCCGAACTTAAACCGGCCCCGAATGCCGCGCAGTCTCCTTACCCGCGTTCGGCGCGTAGGTATCACCGTATGCCCGAAACGAGGCTGTCGTCCGAGGGTGCGCCACGCGACGCTACCGACCCCGAGGGACCGCCCGTGCGGGACCCACCCGGACCGCGGGGACTGCCGCTCGTGGGAAACACCCACCAGTGGGTTCGCGGTCCCTGCGCGTTCAAGGAGCGCTGCGCGGATCGGTATGGCCGCGTCGTCAACTACGAGATAATCGGGATGGACGCGTACATGCTGACGGACCCGGACGACATCGAACGCGTGCTACTGAACGAGGACGACCAGTTTCGCAAGCACCAGGGCAGCTCCGACCAGTTGCGCGATATAGTTGGCAACGGGCTCATCACCAGCGAGGGCGACCTGTGGGAGCGCCAGCGCGAGGCCATCCAGCCGGCGTTCTACATGGACCACATCAAGCGGTACGCCGACATCATGGTCGACCGGACGGCGGCGCGCACGGCTAACTGGGCCGACGGAGAGACCCGCGCGATGAAACCCGAGATGATGCGTCTGACGATGGAGATACTCACCGCGGCGATGTTCGGGTCCGACATCGACCTCGATGACCGGGGGATCTTCGACGCCGCCGAGACCCTTCGCGAACCGATGCAGCCGCAGAACCAGCCGATCACGTTCCTCGCACCCGACTGGGCCCCGATCCCGATGATCCGTCGGGGGCACCGCGCGCTCGAACACCTCGAAAACGAGATATACGACATCGTCGATACGCGCCGAGCGACCGATGAGGACCGCGACGACCTCCTGTCGATGCTGCTCTCGGCCGACGCGGCGATGGACGACGAGCAGATCCGCGACGAGATGCTCACCTTTCTGTTTGCCGGCCACGAGACCACCGCCCTGACACTCACCTTCACCCTCGACCTGCTGACGCGCAATCCGGAAGCGGCCGACCGCGTACGCTCCGAGATAGACGCCGCGGTCGACGGCCGCCCCGAGATGACGGACCTCCACGCGCTCGAATTCACGAACGCGGCGGTCAGAGAGTCGATGCGGCTCTATCCGCCGGCCCACGAGATCCGCAGGGAACCCGTTCGGGACGTGACGTTCGGCGAGTACCGCGTCCCCGAAGGCGCGCTGCTCGTCCTGCCGACGTGGGTGCTCCATCGCGACGACCGCTACTGGGACGACCCCGAGGCGTTCCGCCCCGAGCGATGGCTCGACGGCGACGACCGCCCGGACTTCGCGTACTTCCCGTTCGGGGGCGGGAAGCGCCGGTGTATCGGCCAGCAGTTCGCGATGACTGAGGCGCAACTGGTGCTTACGACGCTTTGTTCCGCGTTCGAATTCGAACGCGAGTACGACGACCTCGACCTGTCGGCCGCCGTGACGCTCCAGCCAAAGGGCGATGCCGAGATGACCGTCCGCAAGCGATAGGTCGTCGGCCGACCCACCTGACGCGGTCCGTTCACCACGTCACGATCCGGGCGAGCACGAACACCAGAAGCGCAGCCAAGAGCGTCCCGAGGATAGTCTCGACGCCGGCCAGCAAGCGCGCCAGTATGCCGATAGGCTGTATGTCGCCGTAGCCGAGCGTGGCGAACGTCACCACGCTGAAGTAGAAGCTCTTGAACATGACCCTGGCGATCCACCAGGTGGGCGCCTCCTGCGGATTATCGATCGAGTACGTTATCGATGACCCATCCCCGACCTCCCGTATGCCGCCGGTGAGGGGGTACAGCAGCGCGGACGCGGTGATCACGATGAGCGACACCAGCAGGATCCGATACGGGCTGCTCCCGTACTTCATCACCCACTTGGAGGCCGACCACTTGATCACCTCCCCGTAGTCGCCCTCCTGCCACGCGAGCCTACGGCGGGCGTCTTTCTCCTGGTTGTAGCTCCGCTGGGCCAACCTCGGGAGCGCGTTGTCTTGATACAGCTGTTCGAGTTGGCGATAGGCCCAGGCGGCGGCCTCTAACCGATGGACGTTGCTCAGTTTCGGCTCGACGGAATCGTGCTCGTAGGCAGATACGTCCCCCAGGTCCGTCGACCCCCCGATGTGGACGTCGGTGAGAACTGCGTCGTTGAGGAGCGCGTTCTGGAGCGTCGCCCGACGGAGGTCGGCGTTGGTGAAGATGGCCCCTTCGAGATTCGCCTCCGAGAAGTCCGTATTTATCGCGCTCACGTTCGTCAGGGTCGTGAGCATCATGTCCGCCTCGGAGAAGTCGGCCCCGCGCAGGTCGGCGCCGGTCAGGTCGGCGCCGACGATCGACGACTCGGCGAACCAGTCCACGCCGGCGAGTTCCGCTCCCTGGAGATACGCCCCGTCGACGTCCACCGATGATTCCTCTTGGGCCTCCTCGATCGTCTCCTTGGTTTTCCCGTCGACCTTGGCGTGCCAGACGCAGTAATCGTGGTCTTCCCAAGTGGGGCGGTCGCAAGGTTCGCTGGAGAAATCGTCGTCGATCAGTCCGATCTCGAGTTGGTATTCACATCGAGTGGCGTGTTCGTCCGCCATACCTTCTCGACACTCGCCAACCTCAAACCGTCGGGGGTGCCTATAGCGTTTCTCGCGCCTATATTTCGCCAGTCCGATGCTGTAGAGGAACTCTCGAAAGTCCGGACGGCCTCGTCTACGGCCGGAGGTGCCTTCGCACCACGTCACCGCACGCCATCGGCGGCAACACTGACAAGTGCGGGCAGCCAGTCCCGCTGACGAGTCGCTGCCGTCGACAGGATCGGCTCAGCCGTTCGCACCGCTCCCGCGCTCGACGTTCCAGCAGTCCTCGCCCGTTCTCTCCAGCACGGCCGGTTCGCGCAGGGTGACGCGTTCGCCCGTCGGCGTCGCCTCGCGCTCGCAATCGGCGCTTACCCGGTTAAGGCGGCCTAGCAGTTGCGCAGTCGGCGGTTTCTGCGCCGCCGCGCAGTCGTAAATAGTGAGTAATCCGCGCTCTCGCTCGTCGTACGCGACGATGCGGGCGTGTCGCGGGAGTTCCCACGCGTTTTCGCCCGCAGGAGCGAGTTTGTTCATGCGTCTTATACTACCAGCGTCGACTAAACCCTTCGCGTGGGGCGGAGTTCTGACGGACGACTCCGGAGACCGGGGTTCGTGGATCCGGTTGCTGGCGAACGCGGTGATCGGGTGTCAGTTTGCACCGGCGGCCGAACTCCGACAGATCGTCCGATTTCGGTTCAGTAGAGACCTACAGTCGGCGACGCGACGCGCGACTGGGATGCTGTCTCAGGGACAGGTTGGGATCTTCGTATACGTATGAACGACCTCCGTACAGCATGGCCAGCAACTCCCGGCGCGAATGGTCGTCCCGAATGGGGCCGGACGACCTCATCAGTGCAGGGGTCGCAGGCTTGATCGGGGGAATCGCCTTCGCCGTGCTGACCGCGAGGACCACGCCCGAGCAGCTACAGAAGGTCGGACTACTGTACGGGCTGGCAGGGAGTCCGAGAATCGGTCTGTTCCTACATCTCAACCACAGTATCGTCTTCGGAATCGTCTACGCGCGAGTGGTCAGTTACGAGCCACTGCACGGGTACGCTACCCGGGTGGGGCCCGGAGTTGCCGTCGGGATCGCGTTCAGCGTCGTCGTCTGGCTGGTCGCGGCATCGGTTCTCATGCCGACCTGGATCAGCGCGGTGACGTCGCGCTCTCCACCGATACCGAACTTCGATCTGGCCTTCTTCGCCGGCCACGTCGTCTTTGGGACCGTACTCGGGGGCGGCTACCCGCTCCTCCTCTCCCGGATGCCCGGCTCTTCCGAGGAGCGACATACCTCCTGACATCTCGCCGCGGTACACCCACGGCCGCTCGCTCGGACCAGGTGACCCCCACGTGTGCGGTCGCCGGTTTCCTCTACAGGGAACGCGACTCCCTTTTTCAGTCGTCCGCCGCCCGCGCTTCGCCGCTTAGCATCGGCGTTCCGTCAGCTTTCGGCCCTAGCTTCGGCCCGTGCGGTCGGTCGTCGGGGTCGATGACGCGGCGCTGCCGGTAGTCCGTCGAGCGCTCGACCGGCGTGCGCCCGATGGCGGTGATCATGTCGACGTACTCGTCGAACGAGCGGTACTCGCCGTACTCGCCGCCGGCGCGTTTCGTTATCTCCTCGGAGAGGATGGTGCCCATGAAGTCGTCGGCTCCGCAGTTGAGCAGTTTCAGCCCTTTCGCGTCGCCGGATTTCACCCACGACGCCTGAATGTGGTCGACGTTGTCGAGGAAGAGCCGCGAGACGGCGATCATCAGTTCGTCCTCGGCGTCGCTCGCGCCGCCTTCCACCATGTCGTACTCGTACAGCGGCGTGTTCTCGTGGATGAACGAGAGGGGGACGAACTCGGTGATGTTGTCGGTGCGGTCCTGCAGGTCGCGTATCCGCTTTAGATGCATGACGCGGTGCATCTCGTTTTCGACGTGGCCGTACATGATCGTCGCTGTGGTGTCGAGGCCGACGGTCGCGGCGGCTTCGATCGCCTCTATCCACTCGTCGGTGCCGATCTTGCCGGGACAGATCACGTCGCGGACCTCGTCGACGAGGATCTCGGCGGCGGTGCCGGGGACGCTGTCGAGACCGGCGTCCGCGAGGCGACCGTACACCTCCTCGTACGACCAGTCCGTGCCGCGGCGGCCGTGGTACGCTTCCTCCGGCGTCATGGAGTGGACGTGGACGCCGTCGACGTTCATCGCCCGGATCTGTTCGCAGTACGTGCCGGGGTCGGTCTCGTATCTGCTCGGAGACTTGTAGTTGAGGTCGCCGCGGTCGCTCGTCTCCAGTATCTCCAGATGTTCCTCGTCCAGCGCGAACCCCGGGTGAAGGCCGGAGACGGAAGTGACCTCGTAGACGCCCATCTCGACGGCGTCGCGGACTATCTCGCGAGACTCGGCGGGGCGCTTGGTAAACCCTGCGTGCTCCCCTTCGCTCCCTTCCTCGAAGTTCTCCGCGGTGTTTTTGAAGTTACAGAACAGGCATCCGGTGTTGCAGGCAGTCGTGACGTTATTGTTGACGTTCGCGACGAACGTCACCTCCTCGCCGACCTCTTCGGCACGGCGGCGGTCCGCGGCCGCCAGCACGCGCTCTCTGCGCTCTCGGTCGATCCCGTCGGTGTCGGTGCCCGTGGTCATGAGTTCGACGCCGTCGGCGACTGTGAGCCGTTCGCCGTCGCGGGCTTTTCGCAACGCGTTCTCGAACGACTGGTCCGTCTCCG
Source organism: Halostella pelagica (assembly GCA_005954745.1). Taxonomy (GTDB): domain Archaea; phylum Halobacteriota; class Halobacteria; order Halobacteriales; family Natronoarchaeaceae; genus Halostella; species Halostella pelagica. The sequence goes on along the minus strand of CP040678.1, from coordinate 2,556,979 downwards.
GGCGGTGTTCGAACCGGATCGTCTCGCGGCCGCCCGGTCCAGTCGCGGATCCGTCGGTCATTGTCGTCTCTCTACTCCCGTAGTGCAAAAGGGTAGCGGGTCCGGCACTTCGTGCTGGAACCACACGAGACGGACGAAGCCGGCGTCGACGCCGGTCATTCCCGATCCGACGACCGCTCCGCGGGCGCGCCGATTGAAACCTTCATAATCCGCGCCCCCGGCAATGGAACTATGACCGTGGTGGTCGACGCGTGACAAGCGTCAAGGAGTTCCGTATCGAGGAACCGGCGAGCGACGACGAACTCGGCGCGGGGTCGTTCGTGTTCACGGACGACTACTCCGTGTTCGACTGGGGGAAGATGCCCGACACCATCCCGGAGAAGGGCGCTAGCCTCTGCTCGATGGGCGCGTACAACTTCGAACTGCTGGAAGATGAGGGTATTCCGACCCATTACCGGGGAGTGATCCCCGCCGGTTCGGACGACCCGGTTCCGCTCGCCGACGTCGACGAGCCGCCGCGCGAGATGGCCATCGATCTGACGCAGGTACCGGAGCTCTCGCACGAAGGCCGGGAGTACGACTACGACGCGTACCACGAGGCGGCGGGCGAGAACTACCTCGTCCCGCTCGAAATCGTCTTCCGCAATCGCGTCCCCGTCGGATCCAGTCTGCGCCGCAGGACCGACCCCGCGGACCACGGTCTCGACATGGAAACGTGGCCCGACGACGGGGTCGACCTTGACGACCCCATCGTCGAGTTCTCGACGAAATACGAGGAGAGCGACCGCTACCTTTCCCGCGAGGAGGCCGACGCGATAGCCGGCACGGCGTCGATCGACGACCTCGAAGCGACCGCGCTCGCGGTCAACCGGACCGTCACCGACCGCGCCGAGGACGCCGGTCTGACCCACGAGGACGGGAAGATCGAGTGTCTCTACTACCGGGGAGAGATCCGCGTCGCGGACGTCGTCGGCACGTTCGACGAGAACCGCTTCAGCTACGAGGGCACGCAGATCTCGAAGGAAGTTATCCGCCAGTACCACAAGCGAACCCAACCGGAGTGGGTCGAAGCCGTCCAGGACGCGAAGGCAAAAGCGAAGCGCCGGGACATCGCCGACTGGAAATCGCTGTGCGAGTCCGCGCCCGAACCGCTCGACGACGACGTGATCCAGATCGCTCGCGACCTGTACGCCGCCGGCGCGAACGCGTACGTCGGCCGGGAACTGTTCGACGCGCCCCAGCTCGATTCGGCCGTCGGCGAGGTCTGGCGGCTGTAACGGCCGGTTCGACGAGTCCCGTCGTCATCTGCACCAACACGACGTTTGAAGTGTGACCCTCGCTACCGTTCGTGCCTATGGTCGACCCAACGTCGGATCTCGGCGAAGCGGTCAGCGCGGACGACGCGCCGAACTGTGCGAACTGCGGCGAGTCGACAGTCCCGGCGGCGGACCGCCGCGTTCACACGACGATAATCGACGGTGCCGTCGACCGTCGGCAGTTCTGTAGCGAGGCCTGTCTGGACGAGTGGCGGGGCGAGTGAGCACTCGTTCGACGTTCATCGGCGACGACCGCAGCGACGGGAGACACTCGCTGCCGATCAATCGTCGGCTCGTATCCGCCGCGATCGCAGCGACGAGAGACACTCGCCGCCGATCAATCGTCGGCGGATTCCTCCACAGACCCGTTCTCCGCCACGGCCTCGCCGATGCCGTCGAGCGGTCGGTCCGGGTTGGCCTCGGACGCGGCGTCGGTGAGGCCGAGCTGATAGCCCTCGGCCTCGTCCCGGAGGCTGGTGCGGCCGCGGTGGACGCTCACGCTGTCTTCGAGGTGGAGTTTGACCGCCTCCAGCAGCGCGTCGGCTTCCAGCGGCTGGCCGCGACGTTTGAGGTCATCGACGATGGCGTCGTCGGGAACGTCGAAGGCGCGCTGAGTGATGATCGGCCCCTGGTCCAGGTCCGTCGTCACGTAGTGGGCGGTGACGCCCGCGATGCGGACGCCCTCCTCTTTCGCCTGTCGGTAGGCCTTCGCGCCGGGGAAGGCCGGTAGCAGGCTCGGGTGAATGTTGATGATCCGGTCCTCGTATCGGAACACTACGTTCGGGCTGAGGATCCGCATGTACCGCGCCAGCACGATGAGGTCTGTGTCGTACTCCGCCAGCACGTCCAACAGTTCGCCCTCGTCCGGTTGGCCCTTCCCGTCGCCGATGTCGTGGAACGGGACGCCGTACTGCTCGGCGAGCGGTTGTAGGTCGTCGTGGTTGCCGATGACGACGCCGATGTCCGCGCCGAGGTCGCCGTTGGCCCAGGCCTCGAACAGCGCTTCGAGGCAGTGCGACTCCTTGGTGACGAGGACGGCTATCTGCTGTGTCTCGCGGTCGGTCGGGAACCGGACCTGTACGTCGACGCCGAGTTCGTCGCCGAGGTCGTGTAGGTCCGACCTGAGTGTCGCGTCGGTACACACCATCCCCGTCGTGTCGACGGACATCGTCATGCGGAACAGGCCGTCGCGAACGGCCTGGTCCAGGTCCTCGATGTTTGCTCCCCGCTCGAACAGAAGCGTCGTCACTCGCGCGATGAGTCCGGTGTCGTCGTCTCCGATAACCGTGATCTCGGTCAGATCGGTCGTCATCGTAACTCCCTCCTGTCGGTGTCGAGCGGCGTCATCGGGGAGTTCTCCGCCATCCGAGGGCAAAAGCCTTCGTTTCCGTGTAGCTACTGCCTATCCACGAACGTGGACACCGACGCCGAGTCACAAGAGTTTTTGAACACGAATACGGGAGTTCAGATAATGACCGCTTACACCGCCACGGTGACGGTGCGACTGAAACGCGGCGTGCTTGACCCCGAGGCCGAGACGACCCAGCGTTCGCTGGAACGACTCGGCTTCGAACTCGAAGACCTCCGCTCGGCAGACCGGTTCGAGATCGATGTCGATGCGGAATCGGCCGAGGACGCGACCGACCGCGTCGACGAGATGGCGGAGCGACTGCTGGCGAATCCGACCATCCACGACTACGATATCACCGTCGACGAGCGATGACGGTCGCCATCATCAGATTCGGCGGGTCGAACTGCGACCGCGACGCCGCTCGTGCGCTTGACCACCTCGACATCGACGCGGAGATCGTCTGGCACGAGGACGGTCTCCCCGCGGAGACGACCGGCGTGGTACTCCCCGGCGGGTTCTCGTACGGCGACTACCTGCGGGCCGGAGCGATGGCCGCACAGTCGCCGATACTGGAGGAGGTCCGCGCGGCCGCCGCCGACGGCGTTCCCGTCCTCGGCGTCTGTAACGGTGCCCAGATCGGATGCGAGTCCGGGCTGACCGAGGGCGCGTTCACCACGAACCGGAGCGCGCGGTTCCAGTGCGAACGCGTCCACCTCCGTGTCGAGAACGCCGACACGCCGTGGACGGCCGCGTACGAGGAGGGCGACGTGATCGAAGTGCCTATCGCCCACGGCGAGGGGCGCTACGAGGTGACCGACGAGCGGTTGACGGAACTGGAGGCGGACGGGCGCGTCCTCTTTCGGTACTGCGACGCCGACGGCGAACTCACCGAGGACGCGAACCCCAACGGTTCGAAACACAGCGTCGCGGGAGTCCTCGGCGCGGACGACACGGTCGCAGTCCTGATGCCGCACCCCGAACGTGCGACTCTCCCCGACATCGGCGGGACTGATGGAGCGGGGATCCTCCGCGGATTCGAACGCGCCGCAGAGTAACAATCAGTTTAAACTTTTTGGTGGAAGATTAAAGAACCAGGGCTTCGTCTCTCGGATAGGCCGTTTTCGAACGATAGACCGATGTCCGAGGAAATAACGGTGCTCCACGTCGACCCGTCCGCCGCTGACCGGGAGTCCGTCGCGGCGGCGTTCGAATCGGTAGCAGCGTCGCTGAAAGCCGTCACGGACTCCGAGACGGCGCTCGACGTACTCGAAAGCGACGGGGTGGACTGCATCGTCAGCGAAACCGAACTGCCGGACGGGACCGGTTTCGACCTGCTGGACGCCGTGGATCTACCGTTCGTCTTCTACACCGACTCCGGCGATGAATCGGCCGCTGGGCGGGCTATCGAGAGCGGTGCCGACGGATACGTTCCGAAGTGCGACGGCGTCGAGACCCTCCTCGACCGGGTCGAGGCTCTCTTCGACGGCGAGACGGCGGAAGGCCGGTCGGAATGGCGACCGGAACTCCGTCAGATGGAATCTGTCGTCGAGGCGGTCGGCGACGGCGTGTACGCTCTGGACGCCGACGGGCGATACACCGCGGTCAACGATAGTCTGCTGTCGTACACCGGTTACACTCGCGACGAACTGCTCGGCGAACACGTCTCCGTTCTGATGGACCCGGATGACGTCGAACGCGGTCGCCGTCTCATCTCCGAGTTGCGCGATTCCGAAGACCGGTCCGTCGTCACGTACGAGTTAGCGATACGATCGAAAGACGGCGAACGGATACCGTGCGAGGTAAACCTGTCGCTACTACCGGCAGACGACGAATTCGTCGGTACCGTCGGAACGGTTCGAGATATCAGCGACCGCAAGACCGTCGAGGAGGCCTTGCGGCGGCAAAAGCGGAAGGTGCGCCACCTCCACGAGGTCGCGTCACAGTTAGACACCTGCGCGACGCCCTCTGCGATCTACGAGTACACCGTCAGGGCCGCACAGCAGGTACTCAACTTCGATCTCTGTGCGACGCAGCGGATAGACGGCGACGAAGTCGTAATAGAGTCCTTCTCGTCGGAGTCGCTGCCGGCCGGGGAGGAGCGACGCCGGGAACTCGGCAACGATCTCACGGCGCTGACCCACCGAACCGGAGAAACCTATCGCGTCGACGATGTCAGAGAGGACGCCGTCGCAACTCCCATCTCGGACGAGTACCGCTCCGCCCTGAGCGTCCCGATAGGCGATATGGGCGTGTTTCAGGCCATCTCGACCTCGACCGGAGCGTTCGACGAAAGCGACGAGGAACTGGCGGAACTGATGGTCTCTCACGTGGAAAACGCTCTCGACCGCGTCCAGTTCGAGAGCGAACTCCGGGAGGAACGGGACCGGTTCGCGGCGCTGTTCGAGAACGTCCCCGACCCGGTTGCGAACGTCCGTACGGAGAACTGTCAGGCAGTGATCGCCGACATAAACGAAGCCTTCGAGCGCGTCTTCGGTTACACCGCCGACGAGATACGCGGCTGTCCGGTCGAGGAGCACCTCGTTCCGCCGGATAGGGTAGAAACCCACCGGGAGATAAACCAGCAGTCGATCGCCGGTGAGACGGTCGAGCGGGAGGTCACGCGCAGGACTGCCGACGGACTGCGGGAGTTCCTGTTGACCGTCTTTCCAGTCGACGTCGGCGCGAACAACACCGAGCGGTACGCGGTGTTCACCGACATCACGGAGCGTAAGCAGCGCAGAAAGCGGGTCGAAGTGTTGAATCGGGTCCTCCGCCACGACCTCCGGAACGGGATGAACATCGTCAGGGGAAACGCCGAGATGCTCCGCGGGGAAGTTCGGGAGACGCTCTCTACGCCGGTCGATGCCATTGAAGAGCGAGCCACGGACCTGATCGAACTGGCGGAGAAAACGCGGCTGGTCGAACAGACGCTCGGAAACGAGAACCGGACGGGCAGTCCCGTCGACGTCATCGAGGCAGTCACGGCCGTCGTCGAGAGAGTGCAAGACGAGTTCCCCGAGTCGACCGTCCAGTACTCGCATCCGGATAGCGCGTCCGCGAACGCCGACACGCTCCTCCAGACCGCCGTCTACCACGTCGTCCAGAACGCCGTCATCCACAACGACTCTGACGCGCCGCAGGTCGACGTGACGGTTCGTCGCGAGGACGATTCGGTTGCGGTCGAAGTCCGCGACGACGGCCCGGGACTCCCGCGGACGGAACGGGAGTTGCTCGTCGAGAACCGCGAGATAACGCAGTTACGACACGCCGGCGGCCTTGGTCTCTGGCTGGTCAACTGGGTCATCCAGCAGTCCGGCGGAACGCTCTCGTTCGACGACAACGATCCGCGGGGCAGCGTCGTGACACTGCGGGTCCCGCGGGCGAAACTGGACGTGAATGCCGCCGAAACGAGTTCGGAGGAGTCCGACGCCTGATACTGTCGGCTGTACTCCCTTGCAGAATATCGGCTCCCCGGAAGTCCGAGTATCGTTCCGAAGGTACAGCCGACAGTATGAGAAACCGACGCCTATCGCGTCAGCGGCTGGCTGTAACTCTTCTCGCGAGCCATCACGGCGTCCCAGGTCCGTTCGCACTCGCAGGACACCTGCTCGAAGACGGTCGGGTCCTGCCGAAGGTCGAAATCCTTGATGGCTTTCTGGACGCGGTCGTCACACTCGCCGCAGTTGTGCGGGCCGCGGTCGCTGCCGTGGCCGACGGGGTCGGAGACGACGATGGCGTCGGCGTCAGCGGTGTCTTCGAGTACCTCGGCGACGCTCCAGAGCCACGGCGGCCGGTAGCCGTCCCGGAAGTAGAGTTCGTCGACCATCGTGTACCGCTGGACGTTACAGGGGTTCATCGAGACGGTGTGGGCATACTCCGCACACTTGCGGACCGACCGCTTCATGTCCTCGACGGCCTCTGGTTCGCTGAGAAACGGCGGCTTCATCAGCAGGTACGCCTTGATGCCGGCCCCGGCCGCGTCGGCTTCTTCGCTGGCCTCGACGAACGCCTCGAAGTCGAAGTACTTGTTCACGCAGTCGTTGCGCACGCGGTCGGTGCCGGTTTCGAGGCCGACCGCCACGTCGGTTTCGAGGCCCACGTCCGTGAAGTCGGCCAGTTTCTCGCGGTCGACGAAGTCGGGCAGGCTCTCGACGACGATCCGCTCGCGGTCGGCGAACGCCTCGGCGATGGCCTGGCGCGATTCGGCTGCGACCTCTCGCTCGTCGAGGAAGGAGCCGCTCGTGTAGATCTTGATGAGACCGGACTGCTCCTCCGCGTTCTCCGCTTCGTGTTCCAGACAGGCGTCGATCTGGTCCATCAGCGCGTCGTGGGCGACGCTCCCGCCTTCGACGGATTCGGCGACGTAGCCACACATCGTGCAGCCGCCGGCCCGCGCCCAGCGACACCCGCCGGTGTTCAGGATGATCGTGAGGCTCTGGTAGACTCCGTCGGGCGTGTTGTCCTCGTCGATCCACACCCGCGTGGGCTCGTGGGGGTCGTAGGACGCCTCCTTCTCGGCACGGATACCTCGCATTACCTTGTTGTGGGCGTCCATCCCCTTGCCCTGCTCGTACACGTCGGGGCTCGGCTTGCTCATTGGCGGTCCGTAGTCGTCGGGGGCGTAAATCCGCTTCGTTCAGGTGTAGTCGCTCTCGTCTCCGTCGAAGAACGTTCCGACGAGTTTTCGCTCGCCCGCTCGGAGGTGTTCGTGGAACGTCGACTGCGAGATGCCGAGCGACGACGCGAGTTCCTCGCCGGACGTAACGCGCGGCCACTCGAAAAAGCCGGCGTGATGTGCCGTCCGGAGGACCTCGTGCTGGCGGTCGGTGAGGTCGGCCTGGAGAGACGATTTGAACTCCGTCGTCGTCTGTGGCTTTCGGCTGCGCTCGCGCTGTGTAAGAAGGTTTACATCACCGTACACGTCCGCGAGTAGGTCCAGTAGCTCCCTGCTGTCCGTCTGTGAGGGGAGTTGAATTACCAGGCGGCCCGTGGTGCCCTCCGCGCTGGCCGTTCTGAGGGTCGCGCCGTTTTCGGCGAGGAAATCGATGATCGGCGCTCGACTAAGAGTGAGTTCGTACAGCGAAGAAGTTTCGGTCTCCGTGATCGCGGTCCACTCCGCGTCAACGTCTTCCGCCGCCGTTACGGCGTCGGCCGACGGGTTGCCTTCGACAGTTACGAACAGCTTCAAGGACCCGTCGGACTGGACGATCAGTCCGTCGAGTTCCACGCGACACCCCGTCGCGGCCGCTAACTGGACGAGTAGCGACTCCTCGCTCCGAAGTTCGATCTCCAGTTCGGTGACGTTGTCTGTGAGAATAGTCCGCCGCTGTTCGACGGCGTGCATCGCGTAGCCGATGGTCTCTCCGAGTTCCGAGAGGACGGCCCGTTCCGTCTCCCCGAACGCGTCGCTCTGGCCGGCGTATACGCCGAGAACGTCGTACAGCGTCCCCTGATGGACGAGCGGTATCACCGCGACCGCGCGGTAGCCCCGTTCGGTCGCTCTCTCGTACTTCGCCTGGGGCACTGTGTCCGGCGTTAGCGGCTGGACGGCGATAGACCGCTGGTCGACCGCGGTCCGGTACGGGTTGGACTCGTACTCGTCGACCGAGACGGTTCGTCCGCGGAGGTAGCCGTCCTCGATCCCGGCCCAGACTTTCGGATCTAGCTCGCGGGTAACGAGGTCGTACTCCCCGATCCACGCCATCCGATACTGGTCGGCGGCAGCGAGTTGCTCGCAGACGACCCGTTCGATCTCGTCCCGACTCGACACTTCGACGAGCGTCTGGTTTATCTTCCGGATCACCCTGTTGGTGTGATTCAGCGACGTGAGTTCGTCGCGCTGGCGTTCGAGTTCCGACTCCCGCTCCCGGAGTAGTTCCTCTCTGTCCGTCCGTTCGAGTGCGGCGGTGACGTTGGTCGAAAGCACCCGCGCCAGGTCGTGCTCGTACGGGCCGAACGCCCGTTCGTCGCTCGTATTGCCGACCAGAACGCCGTGGTCTCCGATCGGGACGCGGAGCTCCGAGCGCATCGGGAAGTCGTTCGGATACCGTCCGACGGCGCTGATGTCGCGCCGGGTCTGAAGTTCGGCGGTTCCGAGCACGTCGGCCGCTATCTGACGACGCGCGGCGGCAAACACCTCGTCGTCGACCGGGACCGGTCCGACGGACGCCGCCGTTCGTAACGTCCCGGTCTCGTCGCGGAGCAACAACTGCACAGCATCGAACCCGAGAGCATCCGTGGCGAGTTCGGTCGCTCGCTCGCAGACGGCAGCGGACGTTTCGGCCTTCAACAGCGTCTGTTCGGCTCCGACCAGCGCTGAGAGCGCCTCCTCGCGTTCGTGGCGCTCGGTCACATCCCGGACGATCGCCAGTATCCGCTCCGTGCCGCGTATGTCGGCCCGTTTGACGCTCACCGAGGCCCAGAACCGTTCGCCTTCGGCGGTGACGCATTCGATATCCCGCTTCTCGTTCGACGGGTCACACAACCGCTCCGCGCCGGCGTCTTCCACTGTCAGGTCCGCGGGTGAGAGCGAGCGAGCGTTCGTCTCGTCGTACCCCCAGAGTTCACAGAACGCTCGGTTGACGTCGATGACCGAACCGGTCGACGGGTCGACGACGAGTATCGCGTCAGTGACGCCGTCGAAGATAGTCTGATAATCGAGTTCGGCACGGTGTCTGTCGACGGCGTTTCTGACGCGGTTGACCAGCAGGTCGTACTGTTCGGTGCCCGTCGCTTTCCGAATGTAGTCCGTCACGCCTGCGGAAACGGCGTCGCTCGCGACGGTTTCGCTCCCCTGCCCGGTAAAGAGGATAAACGGGATCTCGGGACGGAGATCCCGGGCCTGGTCGAGGAGTTCGAGGCCGTTCATCCCCGGCATCTGGTAGTCGCTGACGATACAGTCGAACGTCTCCGAGCGGACCCGATCGAGTGCGACGTGCGGGTCCGTCTCCGGAACCGCGGTGATGTCGTCGTAATCCTCCTGTAAGTACGTCGCGACGAGTTCCGCGAGGGACGGATCGTCGTCGACACAGAGGACGCGGATCGGATGTCCCATTCTCATTACCTCTCTGAGCGGCGACCTTTTCAACCTTGTCGCTCCCAGAGCCGTTCGATCCGCCGCCACGGCGACCGGCCGGCGTCGGTCCGAACCCGAATGTATCGGCCCGGAAACAGGAATGCCCCCGCGAGTAAGACACAGACAGCGATCACAGTGTCGACTGCGACGATAGCGAGCCAGGGGTGGATCGAGTGAAGCGCGACCAGCAGCGACGGCGGTAGGACCGCCACGTACCGCCGCTCGGAGACCGTCCGATCGAACTGCTGCTGGCCGTCAGGCGCGTCGACTCGGAGCGTCGTCTCGCCTGCGGACCGCGGCCCGATAACCGTGGATCGCCGCGTTACACGAACGTCTTCGCTCGTCGCCTCGCGCACGACGACGACCGGCGCGAACGCCCCGTTTTTCACGTCGTGCGTGACCGTCCCCGTCGTTCCCCGTTCGAGAACGAACGGGTCGTCGGCCGGGTCGTCCGCCGCGACGAGAGTGTACTGGACGCCGCCCGAGGCAAACATCATTCCGGCCGTCGCCGCGAGAACGATAGCGACGGTTACGACGAGAACGACTCGCCTCCCCTCGTAACTCTCGGCGCGGCGGCTTGGCCTGTTTGCCTCCCGTTTCTTCGAACCGCCGTACCCCAGCAACAGGCCGCCGCCGACGAGACAGAGTCCGACTCCCAGGAACGCGATAGCGGTTCCGCCGGCGTCGCCCGGCAGGCCGGAGCCAGACGGAACGGCGCTTGCCACCGCCTCTTCGCTGCTCTGGATGACCCGACCGATCCCTGGAACCACGACCACGTCGCCGTTGACAGTGACCGCTTTTCCGAGGATCCGGTCCTCGCTCACCGGCGGTTCGTCTCCCTCCTGGTCCGGGAAGGTGTTCGCATCCCCTTGCGTAACGTATCCGTTTCTTGTCTCTCCGACCACGCGGTGAGTCGTCACCGACCCTCCGTCGAGCGTTTTAGCCTGAAAGACGACCACGTCGCCCGTTTCGACCGACCCGGCGAGTACCGCCGGGACCACGAGAAAGCCGTCTCCGGCCTCTATCGTCGGCTCCATGCTCCCGGTTTCGACGTAACTCAGGAGAACTGGCTGTCCGATCGCCTGCCCCGCGATGAGAGCGACGACGAGCAAAACGAGCGCCAACTGTAGTGCGGTTTCGAGTCTGTCCTTCATGTCGCGTGTGCTACCGATACCGTCCCCGACGGCCCGACCCTCGTACCCCAGTGCTCCCACACACCGCGTGTGGGCCGTCGCGGGACGCATGCGGTCACGTTAGGCGGAGGAGGTGTAGGCGGACGGATCCGCGGTGACAGTGATCGTCGTCAGGCCACTGAGATCCGTGACGGTCGTGTCGAGTTCTATTGTCACGTCGAAACTATCCTGGGTGCTGTTCGCGGTATCGTACGCGTCCAGGTTGTGCGGATCGCCGTTCGCAGTGGGTAACGACTCGACCGCTGTCGTTTTCCCGGTATCGCCGTAGAAGTTGACCGCGGCGGGGTCCGCTGCGTCGTGTGCTATCTTCACGCCGACGCCCTGGGAGGCGTTGTTTCCGATCTTGAACCCGGCTTCGATGGTCGTAACGGCGCTCTTGTTGGCACCGGACGCGTTGCCGGAGCCCGTGTACTTGAGCTGTAACAGGTCGCCGTCCGTACCGCCGGTTGGGTCAACGAACTGACTGGTACCGTTGTCCGTGAGTTCGAGCAAGGCCGCAGAGTCGCTTGCGAGTGTGATATCGGCGGTACGGTCGGCCTCGATCAGGTCGAACGCGCCCGATCCGAGTGCCGCGCCGCCCGTCGCTGCGATGCTACCCACGCTGATGACGAATGTTCTACGATTCATTGTGTTTTCCGCTCGACCGGACGGATACAGTCCTCCTCGTCGGAACGCGCCGTTCCGTTCGAGGTTCGACGTCGCGCAATTGTTTTCCGTCCGATGTCACATACCTGGATTGACAGTCTCCCGGTAATAGGGTGATGCCCAACTGAGAAGGGTGGAGGTCGGGGACGGGCCTATATAGTTTGGGTTATTAAAAATCCAACATGATGTTTGGCCGAGTCGTTAAAGGGGCGTGGATTCGTACCCCTTCGGTAGTGACGGGAACCGAGGGTATCGGACCGCGAGTCGGTCGGCGCGCGCGAGACCGGAACGAGCGACGCGCGGGAGTCGTCGACCGTGGTTGACCGGCGGCAGCGCCTGGGCGCGGTGTTGCTGCTCTGCGGCGCGGCGCTACTCGTTACTGGTTCCGTCGGTTTCGCCGACGTGATGGCCGACCGACCGGGCAATATAACGGTCGCAAACGATCCGGACGCGTATCTGGGTGTGACCGACAATTCGGCTGACTCCGCGGCGAGCATCAGCGGCGGGAACGACACGGGGAACGCCTACTTCCTCGACGACAACGCCGCCGCATTTGGGGGCGCTTCGGCGTTCGATACCGCGGTCGACCGGATCGATTACGACGACGGGACGACCGACACCGATCCCGGCGTGTACGCGACCGTTCGAGATACGGACGCAGTCGGGCTGACGACTTCGCACGACTACGTGCTCCAGTTAGAGTGCAAAGACGGGGCGACGGACCAGGGGACGGGATACGTCACCGTCTCCGTGACTGCGACCGGCGACGAAACCGTCGACCTGCAACGGACGACCAACCAGAAGCTATCTATCGACTGCACATGACTCACACCGACCGACCCGAGGACGTCGACGAGGGACGCGACGCAGGGCCGGGGACAGCGGCCGCCGTTCGCTCGCGCGTCGCCGACAACCTGGGGCTCGTCGTCGTTGCTCTCGTTCTCCTGAGTGCCATCGGCGGGTGGGTTGCATACGGCGCGCACGTGAACCCGCCGATGCAACCGACCGAGCAGACGGTCGGAAGCGTCGAGACCGAGGGCTCGTACGAGCACGGTGCCGTGGTTCGTTCGGAGAACCCCGTCTACCCCGACGGGAGCGTACTCACCGACCGGCATCGGTATTTCCGCTCCGTCGCCCCGGTTCTCAACGGGACGTTCACCCACGAGTACGCGGCCACGGGCGAGGACATCGAAGCCGAGACGACGCTCCGCCTCCGCCTCCGCTCCGCCGACGACGGCGGGGAGTACTGGAGCACTACCGAACCACTGACCGACCCCCGCGTGGACACCGGGGACAGCGGTACGGTCGCCGTGCCGTTCGAAGTGAACGTCAGCGAGGCGGCGTGGACCATCGCCCGGACGGACAACGAACTCGGCGGCTCACCGGGGGACCCGGAGATCGCGGTCGTCGCGGAGACGAGCGTCACCGCGACCGTCGAGGGCGAGCGCGTCACCACTACCGAGACGCACGTCCTTTCGATCGTCCCGACCGGGTCGACGTACACCGTAGAGGGCGCGGGCAGATCAGCGTCGGATCGAGTCACCGAAACCGGTCGCGTTTCGCGGGAGTACGGCCCCCTCGCGTCGTACGGCAGCGTACTGCTTTTCGCCGGTGCCCTCGGTTCGCTCGCTCTCGTCGTCGGTCTGACTGCGACGGACTCGCTTCGCCCGCCGCAGAGCGTTCACCGCGCCGTTACGACGGCCCGCGAGCGCGACGCCCTCGACGAGTGGATCACGACCGGTCGAGTTCCGGCCGAACACCGGACCGGGCCGACGGTGACCGTCTCGTCGCTCTCGGGGCTCGTCGACGTTGGAATCGACAGCGACAGGCGAGTGATCGAGGACGAACGAACCGGGGCGTTCTACGTCGTCGACGACGGCGTGGTGTACGTGTATCACTCGGAACGTGCGACGAGCCACGACGCGCTCGACGGCACGAGGGTCGGCCACGCGACACCGTCGAGCGCTCCGTCCGACGACGATGGTTCGACGCCGGAACGCGACGAGGCATCGGACGGGACCGGGTCGAACGGCGACCTGGCGGAGGAGTTCGAGTGGCAGGGCGAATCGGACGAGTTCGAATGGTCGGACCCGAACGCCGACGAGAGAAACGAGGTGTGACGGTTATCCGAACCGACGCGCTGCGACCCACGCGATCCCTGCGGCGATCGCTCCCGCCCCGTTCGCCGCGATGTCCGCGACCGAGAACGCCCTGTACGTGATCCCGGCCTGCACTAGTTCGATGCCGATACCGTAAGCGACCGCTCCCACGGCGGCGCTGGCGGCGGCGCTCTCCTCCGTTCGGTGTCGGACCTGGAAGGCAACGACGAGCGCGCCGGTTAGGACGGCGTAGCCGACCACGTGGGCGATTTTATCCGCGCCGACGGGGCCGCTACCGCCGCCGGCGTCGACCGGTACGACCGAGGCGACGAACAGCGCGACCGCGACGGCGACCGCCGGATACCAGCGTCGGGACACACCCTCCACTCGGGGCGTCCGTCGGCAAAAGGCGACTGATGCCGTGTCGATTTGACTTCCGCTGTCTCCGATGGCAACTGACCGCCTGGTGGCGTCGGAGTAACTGGTTTCGGTTACGTTAGTATGGGAACGTCTAACACGTTATAGTCCATATGTAATGAACGTGAATTACAATGACTGATATCGGAGGATTTCAGGACAGAGTCGCCAGGGTCGACCTGTCCGAGGGCGACGTACGGTACGAGGGTATCGACGGAGAGGACGCCGAGAAGTACATCGGCGCGCGAGGCTTGGGGGTAAAATACGTCTTCGAGCAAGGCCCGGATGTCGACCCTACTGGTCCGGAGAACCTGCTAGCGTTCACGAACGGCCCGCTCACGGGGACCCAGACGACGATGAGCGGCCGAATCGCGATCTGTACGAAATCGCCGCTGACGGGAACCGTGACGGACTCGCACCACGGCGGCTGGTCCGGCGCGCGTCTGAAGTGGGCCGGCTTCGACGGGTTGCTGTTCGAAGGCGAAGCAGATGACCCCGTGTACGCGTACGTCGAGGACGGAAACGTGGAACTCCGCGACGCGTCGAACCTGTGGGGACAGGGCGTCCACGATACGATAGAGGCCCTCGAAGACGAGGTCGAGGGCGCGTACGGAAAGAACCTCTCGGCCATGGCTATCGGCCAGGGCGGCGAAAACGAGGTCCGCTACGCCTGCATCGTCAACGAGGACGACCGCGCGTCGGGCCGCGGCGGCACGGGCTGTGTGATGGGGTCGAAGAACCTCAAGGCGGTCGTCGTCAAATCGGGTACGGACATGCCGAAACCGAAAGACAAGGAGACGTTCATGGAGGGCCACAAGCAGGCGATGCAGGCCATCCAGGAGTCGGACGTCACCGCGCCGAACGAGGGCGGCCTCTCGCAGTTCGGGACGAACGTCCTGATGAACATCACGGAGGAGATGGACGGCCTCCCGACGCAGAACGCCCGGTACACCTCTACCGGGTCCGAGGCAAGCGAATCCCCCGACGAGCCCAATATCGACTCCGAGAACGTCTCGGGCGAGAACGTCCGCGAGAACATCCTCGTCGACGAACCGACCTGTCACTCCTGTCCGGTCGCGTGCAAGAAGGAGGTCGAGGTCGACGTCAACCACAAGGGCGAGGACATGAACGTCCGGATGGAGTCCTACGAGTACGAGTCGGCGTGGGCGCTCGGGCCGAACTCGATGAACGACGACCGCGACAGAGTCGCCGTCATGATCGACCGGTGTAACGACTACGGCGTCGACACCATCGAGATAGGCAACATCATGGCGATGGCGATGGAGGCGACAGAGAAAGGCTATCTCGACGACCTCGGTGAAGGGCTGGAGTGGGGCGACGAGGAGACCATGATCGACATGATCGAACGCGTCGCGAAGCGCGAGGACGACCTCGCGGACCTGCTCGCGGAGGGCCAGCGCCGCATGGCCGAGGAGATCGGCGCACACGACTGTCGTCTGGACGTGAAGGGCCAGGCTATCGCCGCGTACGACCCTCGCTGCATGAAGGGGATGGGCATCGGCTACGCCACCTCGAACCGCGGCGCCTGTCACCTCCGTGCGTACACCCCAGCGGCGGAGATCCTCGGGATCCCCGAGAAGGTCGACCCCTACGAGTGGGAGGGCAAGGGCGAACTGGCCGCGACGTTCCAGGACATGCACGCTATCTCCGACTCGTTCGACATCTGCAAGTTCAACGCCTTCGCCGAAGGCATCGAGGAGTACGTCCTCCAGTACAACGGCATGACCGGCCTGGACTACTCGGAAGACGACCTGCTGGAGGCCGGTGAGCGTATCTACAATCTGGAGCGGTACTACAACAACCTCGTCGGCTTCGACGGCGACGACGACTCCCTGCCCGAACGGTTCCTGCCGGGCGACGAGGGTATCCCCGGACAGGGCGCAAGCGAAGGCGAGTTCTGCGAACTAGAACAGATGAAAGAGGAGTACTACGACGTGCGCGACTGGGAGTACGGCGTCGTGCCGGACGAGAAACTCGACGAACTCGGCATCGATATCGGTCCCGGAACGGGCGTCAGTAGCGGTGGAGCGGCGGCCACCGGAGACGACTGATCGGCCGAGGGTTTCATCCCGAGGCAGCGGTTTCTCCGGTGCGAGGAGACGGCTGACCGAGGGTCCAACCGGTGATTCGATGTATTTCGTTTCAGTAGATCCATCCCACTTCAGTCACCGGGTTCGGTCGGATTCTGGCCGCAGGAAACATATCGGAGGACGATCAACTATTCGACAATGCCCGATCTCGCCACGGTGCTCGTGGTCGAAGACAACGACAGTCTCGCGTCCCTCTACGCTTCGTATCTGGACGACGAGTACGCCGTGAGAACGGCCTCCGACGAGGCGGAGGCACACGAACTGATGGGGCCGGAGGTAGACATCGTCCTCCTCGACCGAAAACTGCCGAACACCTCCGGGGAGGAGGTTCTCTACTGGATGCAGAACCGGAACTATCACGCTCACGTGGCGATGGTCACTGCCGTCGACCCCGACTTCGACATCGTGGAACTACCGGTCGACGACTACGTTGTCAAACCGGTCACCAGCGAGGAACTGATCCGGACCGTCGAACGGTTCCGCACGCGGGGCGAGTACGACGAGCGGCAGCGAGAACTCTCCGCGAAACTCGTCCGTCGGAACGTTCTCACCGTGGAGAAAACGGCGGCCGAACTCGAAAACAGCGAGGAGTTCCAGCGCCTGGAGGCCCGCATCGACGCACTCCGCGAGGAAGTCGCTTCGCTCGAGGAATCGCTGGCCGTCGAGGGGGTCCAAACGCCGTCCGAGCCATCCGTCAGAACCCACGATTAACGTCGTCTTCTGCCCTAATGTGTACTCCGGGGCGACGGGAACCTCGGCGGTTCAAGTACGCCTGGTCGCGCGGAGAGCCTCTTTCTCCCGGTCGGATCACCGGCACGTACCATCCCGTCGACTAACTGCGGCACGTTCCGTCAGCGTTATGATGTTTTATATCACACGTTCCCGAATGGGAACGATCATCGGACGGCCGCTTGACGAAAACGGCGAACCGACCGACGGCCGGGGAATAGAGGTCGAACCCAACGGGCCCGTGGCCGACCTGCTCCGAAACGCTTCGCGTCCTCTGGTCTCCAGTCCCGGACTTGGTCAGTGGTTCACCCTGTTGCGTACTCCCGACGAGAATTCGGACGAGCGCCCGGCGATCCTGCTGTGGCTTGCTCCCGACGCGACTGCACTTCCTCCCCATCGCCATCCCGACGAAGCGGAGTACTTCCGGACGGTCGAGGGCGAGATCACCGTCGTCGTCGAGGGGGAACCGCAGCGTCTCGGCCCCGGTGAGGAGGTCACGGTACAGCCAGGGCAGTCGCATTCTTTCCGGAACGACACTGACGACTTCGTTGCGACGTACGTGGAACTCCCGTGGATGAAGACTGCCGAGACGCTGTGTACCGTCTGCGGGAAGGACCACGACGGCGAGTTCGGTACAGACGGCGGGTACGGAGAGCCAGGGTTCGTTCACGGACTCGTGATGGCGGAAGCCATCCGCGAGGGAACGAAGATCCCGTCCGCACCGTTCGCCGTCCAGCGTGTGTTGTGGGCCACTGTCGGCCGCGTCGCCAAGGCCTTCGGTCACTGCGCTGTCGACGAGCGATATCTCCGCGACGAGTTCTGGGAGGCCACCGTCGAACAGCCAGACCTGTGACGGGAGTTCTCGGCCGACGCGCGAGCGCCGTTACAGTCCGATGACGACGGGTGTCCGGATCTCCAGAGCGGTCTCGAACTCGGCTTCGCGGTCGGTCCGGCGGCCGATCCGGTGAACCTGCTCCTCGTGTGCGCGTCGGATCGCGTCGCGCTCTCGCTCTCGCAAGCCCAGGTCTTCGCCGAGCGTCGTCCAGTGGTCGGGGGCGGCCAGAAACACGGCACGGTCCTCGTCCTCGTGGACGCACTCGAACTGTCGTCGGTAGCGGTCGGCCCTGGGTTCGAGCGCCGCCTGCACCTGGTCGACGAGCGCCGGCAGGCGCTCGGGCGCGACGCTCGCTTTCGCTCCGGCGACGAGAAGCACCTGCCCCTCGATAGGGTCCGCCGTCACGGCATCCCTCCGGAGCGAGCGCGAGCGTTGGTCATCCGCCGGCCCGCATCGCTTTCTGTGCGAACTCATCGACGAGCGAATCGAGCGTCGCGGGGTCGCCCTCGAACTCGACGGTCACCTCCGTCAGCGTCAGCGACGGCCCGATAGCCACGTCGTCGGCCGACAGGGTCGCGCGCCAGTCCCCGCCCTCGACGGCGTCGTCGTCCACTTGCTCCCCGTCGAGGTTCTCCAGATACCGGACCGCCAGGCGGCGTGATATGCCGCGGAACGAACGCGTGCGCGTTACCCGCTCGCTTCCGCCGGCGACCGGCGGGAACAGCGACAGTTCGTCGCCGTCCTCGAGGACCGTCTCCGTCCCGTCCATGTGGATCACCTCCCGGCCGTTCTTGAGTATGCTCAACTGCGGTCGGATATCTCCGTCCTCAAGCAGTTGTCCGGTAAGGCCGTCGTACTCGTCCTCTAGCGTCGCGAGGACCGACCCAACGGTAGTCCGGTCGCCGTCGACGTCCATGGCGACTTCCTTCTGCCCGACGGCGTCCCGGAAGGTAGCGAAGGTCCGCAACTCGATCTCCATGTCGCGGCACTAGTGTGCGACGCGCTTAAACCTCCGCCGGAGAGCCGTATTGGCCACTATTGGTCGCCCGCAGGCCGTGTCGGTGTTCTGTAACCGTTTGCCGGTGTCCGCCGACGTGTGGTCGGCGAACGACCGAGCTCAAGGAAAACAGTCTCTCTCAGTACTTGTCGCTGAGGCGGATACCGTCTTCGACGAGTCGGGCGTTTCGCTCCCGGTCGAGTTCGTCGGCGATGTCGTCGCGTTCGTAGATCTGCTCTATCAGGTCTGCGTAGAGGTTTCGCCAGGCGATGGCGTAGATCGGCGACTGGCCCCACGCCCGGAGTTCGGGCACGAACTCGTCGAACGTCTCCGCGCGGTCGTCGAACTGCTCGACTGCGTCGGCGACGTACCCCGCCGCCTCGCGGTCGTCGTCGGCCTCCGCTATCGCTCGGTTTATCCGTGACTCCCATCCTTCGACCGCCCGCTGCATGTCCGTCGCGGCGCTCTGGCCGTCCTCCGGCAGCGAGTCGACGATCGGCTTCGGAACCGCGAGTGACACTTCGTCCATGCCGTACGTTCCGGACCGCGGCACCAAAAACGCTCGCCGCGGGCGAAAAACGAACGTCTTGGTCGGCAGTGATCGACTCGGTTCACTGCTCCAAATTACGAACGGCTTACCGGGCGAGGGCTTCGCTTCCTTTCGCGATATCTTCGTAAGTCGCGCTTTCCGTGAGCCTCCGAAACTAACTGCCGCTTAAACGTCTCTCTGCGCCTGCTAGAATCACAACTTTCACCGAACTGACGCAGTAGTAATCGGCGATGGCATCCGTTCGCAGTTCCCTGGTCGGGCGGTCCCATCGGTAGGCTGATTCCATCGGATCGAAACGGTCCGTAACGGTATCAGCAGTTTATCACTCATCTACGTATACTTCCTACCGGCGTGAAATTCACAGAAGACGCGGCGATCGAACGAAAACGTGATCGACACGACGACCCCGGCTCCGACCGGTGGCGACGCGCGATGACACGCCGCGACCACTCGGAGGAGCGGACCGTCGCCGCGGGAAACGACGGCCCGGATCTGCCGTCGGGCTGGGCGGTGCGGAAGGAGGGCGACGACGAGTTGGTCGTTGCCCACGATGGCGGCGACCTGGCTCTGAGCGTGACCCGCGAAAGGGGCATCTGGAAGATACGCGGCCACCAACGAAGCGGCGAGGCGCGCCACGTGACCGATATCGGGGCCGTCTCGACCCGCGACGACGCGATGCGACGGGTACTGTCGTGTATGGAACAGGTAAACGCGGAACTCGAACGGGTGGGGTGGGACAGGCGGATCTGCCTCCCGGAGGTCGTCGACGGCGTCTGTACGCGCGACGCCGCGACGATGGAACATATCGTTCAGTGACTGTCCAGTTCGGCGTGTTCTCGCCGACCGGCGCTACTTTTCGTCGACGTGACGAACCGAGCATGCGATGCCGCGAGTGCTCTCTGCCATCTCCGGTCCCGTCATCTGCGCGCGGCCGACCGCGAACGCCGCCGGGCCCTCGATGACGACCTCGTCGCCGACGCGGATGTCGTCGTCGGCGTTTAGCACGCCCGGCGCGAGAACGCTTCCGTGCGGGGTGAACCCATCTATCTCGACCCGTTTCGTCGCCGCGTCGCTGTCAACCCAGCGGCGCGCGCCGGCGAGGGTGAACGCGAGCACGCCGTACTGCGGGACCATGGCCGCGAGTTGCTCTCCCCCGTCGTCGTGTACGCGGAGTTTGGGGTAGCGGCTCTGCGTCGAGATGTCGCCAAACAGGTCGTCGCCGGCACCGGGACCGAACTGGTAGTCGGCGATAGCGCGGACGGTGTTGTGTTCGCGCTCCCGCTTCGAGAACTTGAGTTCGCCGGACAGCGTCGACGAGAGATTGGCCAGCGACTCGGTCGTCGTGGGGTGGTCCTCGACGGTGTACTCGAACTCCACGTCGAGCGACTCCTCGACCCGCTCGCAGATGTCGCGGTACCCCTCACCGGGGACGTGTGCGATGACGCGGGGGTACTCGTTCCGTTCGAGATACTGCCGGAGGATCGTACTCACGAACTGTTTCTCCTCGGCCGACCACCGCCCGGTCACGACCGAATCGTAGTGCTGGGCGGGGTACGTGAGTTCAAGTTCCTGCGGGACGACGCCGATCGGAGAGGTCATCGACACCGTGTGGGCGCGGAACTGGGTAGCGTCGTGGAACTGCCCGTGGCTCTGGGACTCGCTGTACGGTTTGCGGGCCGAACACGGCACGAGGACCAGCGGGTTGTCGAACCGGTTGCGGTATCGCGAGGTGACGCGCTCGGCGAAGCGCTGGATCTCCACGCGACGCATGGTGTCTTCCGTCGCGGCGGTGATCTCCCCTGTTCGATAGACTGGTGTGCGCTCCTCGACGTACCCCCACTGCTGGTCGAACTCGCGAAACGCCGCGGTGAGCCACTGCTCGTGACGGGCCTGCCCCTCGACGTAGTCCCGGAGGCGACCGGCGCGGATGCGCTCGCGGACGCGTCCGAGTTCCGCGGCGAGTGCGTTGACGTTGTGCCGGGCGCAGTCCTCGCGGTCGAACTCCTCGACCGACCGCTGGCAGGCGGGACAGGCACAGGGGAGTTCAGTCAGGTCTTCGAGGAACGCCTCGCCGTCGTTGGTTAGGTACTTCCCTTGTGTCCCCTTCACGACGGCCCTGTCCGGGTCAACCAGATCGACGCCGGCGTAGGCGAGGACGGCGACGTTTTTCGGCGTGGCCGCGCCGGGCAGATACAGCGCACTGTCTGCGGGGATAGCCTCGCGGACGTCGACTATCGCCTCGCGAAACGCCGCGCCGTGACCGACGAACCCCGGCGCGCCCGAGACGACGTAGGCGTCCGCCGCGTGGTCCGCCGCGGTGTCCGGCGAGACGACGACGGCGTTCGGATACTCGACCTCGGGGTGGTCGACGGCGAACGATTCCTGCACCTCGTCCGCGGTGCCGCCGGGAAACGCGCGGTGCGGGAGGACGGTGAGCGTCGACTCGTCGCCCTCGGGTAGTTCGCGTTCCTCGGGCCAGAGGCTCCCGGCGTCCTCGATGATCCCGTGAGAGCGGGCGCTCGGGTCGCCGCCGCGGTCCACTTCGTCGACTAACGCCGGCGTCGTCACCGGGTCCGAGAGGCGGAGTTCCGCCACCCGGGCGGCCCCGTCGCGCTCGTGGACCTCGAAGTAGTCGGTCATACCCGTCGAGAGTGGCCCCGCCGGAATGAGCGTGTCGTTACGGCCCGGGCGCTGTCGACGCGGCCGCGGTTCGGTTGCCAGAAGTTCGCACACCCCCACAAGGTTTTTTGAACCGGTAGCGCGTCCCTATCTATGGACGAATTAGACACGGACAGGGACGGCCGTCGCGCTCTCCTCGCCCTCGTCAGGCGCTACGGCGACGGCTACCGAGTCCACCTTACTCTCGGCATCGCGTTGACGGTCTTCACCGTAGCCGTGTCGCAGGTGATGCCGTACATTCTCGGCGTCGCTATCGACGCGCTGTTTACCGGCACGCAGCAGTACTCGATCCGGTTTCTCCCCGACGCGTGGATACCCGCCGAACGGACCGGTCAGTTCTGGTTTACGCTCGGTCTCATCGTCGTGCTGTCGACGGCGGCGCTCGTCTTCGGCACCACGGCGGACTACCTCTGGGGCAACTTCGCCCAGCACATGCAACACGAGGTGCGGGTCGACGCCTACGAGGCCGCTCAGGAGCGCGAACTCGCGTTCTACGACGACACGCAGACGGGTGAGGTGATGAGCGTGCTGAACAACGACGTGAACAAACTGGAGAACTTCTTCACCCAGATCGTCTCGATGGGAATCCGGGTGTTGGTGATGACCGCGGGCATCTCGGCGTTCATGCTCTGGATCCATCCGCAACTCGCGTCAGTCGCGCTGCTCGTGTTGCCCGTTCTCTTCGGCGTGACGCGGCTGTTCGAGCGCCGCGTCTCCCCGAAGTACGAGGAGAAGCGCTCCCGCGTCGGCAAACTGAACGGCCGGCTTGAGAACAACGTCGGCGGGATTCAGACGATCAAATCATACAACACGGAAAACGAGGAGCGCGACCGCGTACAGGACTCGTCCGCGGACTACCGCGACATCGCGTGGTCAGCGTTCCTCGAACGGGTCGGCCTCATCGGCTCAATCTCCGGACTGACCTCGCTCGGCTACGCCGTCACTTTCCTGGTCGGCGGCTACTGGCTGCTGTTTCAGCCGCCGCTGTTTTTCACAGCGCCGCTTTCAGTCGGGACACTCGTCACCTTCCTGCTGTACAGCAACCGGTTCCAGTTCCCGATGTACCAGTTCGCCGGCGTGCTCGACGGCTATCAGAACGCCCGCGCCGCCGCGGCGCGAGTGGTCACCCTGTTGGAGGGCGACAGCGATATCCGCGACGCACCGGACGCCGACGACCTCGCGGTCCCCGAGGGTCGCGTCGAGTACGACGACGTGACGTTTTCCTACGACGGCGCTGACGAACCGGCGCTCACGGACGTCTCGTTCGAGGCCGAACCGGGATCGTTCGTCGGCCTCGTCGGCCCCACCGGTGCTGGCAAGTCGACGACGATGAAACTGCTCCCGCGGCTGTACGAGGTGACCGAGGGCGCGGTGCGTATCGACGGCCAGGACGTGAGCGACGTGACGCTCCGGAGCCTCCGCAACCGCGTCGGCTACGTCTCGCAGGAGCCGTACCTCTTTACGGGTACCGTCGTCGAGAACATCGCGTACGGCAAGGAGGCGAGCCACGAGGAAGTCGTCGCCGCCGCCAAGAGCGCCGGCGCTCACGAGTTCGTCACTGAACTCGACGACGGCTACGAAACCGAGGTCGGCGAGCGCGGCGTGAAGCTCTCGGGCGGACAGAAACAGCGCGTCGCCCTCGCCCGGGCGCTGCTGAAAGACCCCGAGATACTCGTCCTCGACGAGGCGACCAGCCACGTCGACAACGAGACGGAGGCCGTCATCCAGGAGCGCCTGGTGGACCTCACCGCCGACCGGACGACGTTCGCCATCGCTCACCGACTCTCGACGATCCGGGACGCAGACACCATCCTCGTGTTCGACGACGGCGAGATAGTCGAGCGAGGGAGCCACGAGGAACTGCTCGCCGCGGACGGCCTCTACGCCAACCTCTGGCGAGTGCAGGTCGGCGACGTGGAGGAACTGCCGGACTCGTTCCTCGACCGCGCACAGCGGCGGATGCAGGCGGAGACGTAGCATCGTCCGGCGCGTTGCCGGGCGCGTTCTGCACTACTGTCGCTCGGCCAGGTCGATCCGCTCGACGCCGTCCGGCAACCGCCGGACGACGTGGTCCGGCCAGTCGTAGTGGGCGACGGTGACCGCCGTCTCGGGGTTCAGTTCGGCGAATCGCGCCACGGCCTCGGCGGCGGCGCGGCGGGCCTCGTCGTCGGCCCTGCTCGGCGTCTCCGCGGTCAGCGGATACGTCTGGGCGAGCGCCGGCGGCACGGGGCCGAACGGTGGGACGAGCCGCCACGTCTCGTCGTAGCCGGTTACGTCCGCGCCTTCCGTGAGCAGTAGGTCGCCCGCCGGCGCGTCGATCCGGTCGAGGCGCTCGCGGTGGCGAAGCACCTCCGGCCGGCGCGCGCTCTCCGAGGAGACGTAGAAGAACGTGCCTTTCGAGGTCGGGTCCTCACGCTCTAGTTGCTCGGCGTGGTCCAGCAGCGCGCGGTAGCCGTCCAGCATCGCCGGGTGGCCGCGAGCGCGTGTCTCGACGAGTTCGAGCAGGTTCCCCGTCCGGATCGCCTGCTTGATCCGCCGTATCTCGGCGAACGTGACGTGGAGGTTGTGCGCGGCGAGTTCCTCCTCGCGGGCGTTTCGGCCGAGCGCGCGGACCTCGTCGGGCGTGTACTCGGCGCACACCGGACACGAGCAGGGGAAGTAATCGAGGTCGTCTAACTGCTGCGTGCCGCGGACGGTGAGGTAGCGGTCGTCGCGTGCGTACAGCGCGTACGCCGCGGAGTCGAACAGGTCGCAACCGAGCGCCGCGGCGAGCGCGAACATCATCGGGTGGCCCGCGCCGAACAGGTGGACCGGCGCGTCCGCCGAGAGGCCGCGCTTGCACGCGGCGACCACGTCGACCATGTCGTCGAACCGGTAGTCGTTCATCAATGGCACGACCGCGCCCACGGGGAACACGTCGAGTGACGACGCGTCGGCGGTCCGGGCCGCTTCCTCGCGCAGGTCCGCGTAGGTCGACCCCTGTATCGGCGCGGTGACGAGCATATCGCCGGTGTCTATCGTCTCGGCTTCGGCGATGCGCTCCTCGGTCGTCTCCAGGTCGATCTCGGCGGTCTCGCGCGAGGCGTCCGGCGGCGTCGGGATGTCGACCGGCGTGCCGATGTCCGAGCCGATGTCGCGCTGGAACTCGAGGATCTCGGGCGGCGTCACGTCTATCTCGCCGTACACCGACAACTGGAACGACCCCGAATCGGTCATGATCGCGCCGTCGAAATCAAGCAGTTCGTGCAGCCCCTCGGCCAGTGCCTGCTCGCGGAGTTCCTCGTTCCCGTGGATGATGTAGGAGTTGGTGATGAGTATCTCCGCGCCGAACTCCTCGGCGAGTCGCGACGGGGAGATCGTATCCAGATTGGGGTTTATCACCGGCAGCAGCGCCGGCGTCTCGACTGTCACCCCCGCCCGGGGGACGGTCAGTTCCCCGATGCGGCCCGCGGCGTCCGCGTCGCGGAGTTCGAAGTGATCGCGCATTGGTTCGCGGTAGCCCCGGCGCGTGGGTAAGGATTCCGTTCCGCGTCGTTGCGGTCAGAACTCGGTGTCACCGTCCGTTCCAGTGAGAAACCACTTGACGACGCTCCCTTCGCCGCGCCGCAGGATCTCGCTCACCGTGGACTTGTCCGCCTCCAGCGTGGCCGCGAGGTCCGCGAGCGTACACTCCCGCGGCACCTCGAAGTACCCCTCCCGGACGGCCGCGGCGAGCACCTCCCGCTGTCGGTCGGTCAGGAGCCCGGACGAGTTCTCGTTTCCGACCACGGAGCGTAGCTCGTACGAGAGGCCGGCCGCTTCGACCGCCGTCCGGAAGCGGTCCAGCACCTCCCGCGAGCCGGTGAACTCGTACTCGATCCAGCCGTTCCGAACCGTGATCGGATACTCGGGCGGCACCGACGACCGCTCGACGGCCTCGTAGAGTCCGATGTCCGTCGTCTCGTATCTCGCCACGACCGTCTCGTCGGCGCGCTCCAGACGCTGGTACGCGACGATAGACGGATGGTCGTCGATGGCAGCGGACACGGCGTCGGGGTCGTCTGCCTCCACCTCGCCGAGTTCGATCGCCGTCGAACCGGCCCTGAACCCCGTCAGAAGCCGGAACGTCGCGTCCGGAAACGAGCGTGACACTTCAGCGACCCAGGTGCCCTCGGGGAGTTGAACGTGGAACTGAGCTCTGATCATCTCGTATCATCTGTCGCTATCGGCGCCCAACACCAAGATGTTGGGCAAATTGATTCCTCGGCTTCGGCCGGATCTTCACGCAGTGATCCGCAACACTGCCGCGTACGCCCGCTGGAACCGTCCCGCAACCGTCGTCGCGGAGCTCCGCCGACGAAACCCGCTCCTGTTCGCTGTCGCCGCGCTCAACGCCGCGTTGTTCGTTGGATTCGCCGCCGGAATCGCCCTCGATCCGCGGACTGTCGGCGGGGAGCCGGTCTGGCTCAAACCCGCGAAGTTCGCGGGCTCGATAGCGCTGTTCACCGCAACGCTCGGCTGGATAGGTCACCACCTCCCTGTCGCCGATAGCACCTTGCGGCGCGCATCGCTCGCCGTGGCGACGGCAAGCGTCGTCGAGATAACGCTCATCGGCGGGCAGGCGGCACGCGGGGTCGAATCGCATTTCAACCAGTCGACTGCGTTCGACACGGCCGTATACGCCGTCATGGGGCTGACTATCGTCGCCATGGTCGCAGTCGTCGCGTGGCTACTCGTCCGGGCCTGGCGGCGGGAGTTCGCCGTCGCCCCGGCGTACGAATGGGGCATCCGCCTCGGCATCGCGCTGTTCGTCGTCGGGTCGTACGAGGGCGGCGCGATGGTCGCGCTGGAGGCCAGCGCGGTCGGCACCAGTCCGGCGGTTCCGGTGGTCGGCTGGAACGCCGGCGGGGATTTCCGAGCGGCGCATTTCCTCGGACTCCACGCGCTCCAGGCGCTCCCGCTCGCCGGCTATCTCGCGTCCGAAGCGAGCGAGAAGGGCCGACTTGCGCGACCTGTGCGGGCCGTCCAACTTGTCGCGGCGGGCTACGCGACGCTGCTGGTCGCGGCGTTTACCCACGCGCTCGCTCCGGCGCTCGGGTGACGTGTCCCGCTGTCGGCGTGCGGCCGCCGGTCTATTCGAACAGCGCGTAGTACAGCACGCCGAGCGCCGTTCGGCCGTCGGATATCGCCCCCTCGCGGACGGCCTCCCGGAGGTCGTCGAACTCCGCCGTCGTCACGCGGATCGTCTCGTTGTCGTCCAGGTCCTGCTCGGCGGTCGGCGCGCAGTCGCGCGCGAGGAAGTAGTGGAAGACGACGTCCGAGATGCCGTTTGCGGGTTCGACCGAGGTGAGATGTTCGACCTCGCCGGCCTCGTAGCCCGTCTCCTCGGTCAGTTCGCGTCGGACCGCGGCGGTCAGGTCGTCGTCGCTCGGTTCCAGACCGCCCGCGGGGAGCGCGCGGTTGACTCGTTTCACGGCCTGACGCCACTCTTCGACCAGAACGACGTCGCCGTCGACGGTGAAGGGGAGAACGACGACGCTCTCGCCCTCCGTGAGGTAGTCGAAGTCCGTCTCGGTGCCGTCCGGGAGACACGCGTCTTCCTTGATAACGTCGAACCCGGGACAGGAGTAGGCGACGCCGGAATCGAGCGTCTCCCACGCCAGACCGTCGTCGACAGAACCGCTGTCACCGTCGCTGTCGACAGAACCGCTGTCACCGTCGCTGTCGACAGAACCGCTGTCACTGTCCCAGTCGTCGGCAGACCCGCTGTCGTTCGTCCCGTCACGTGACCCGTCGTCAGCGTCCATGCACGCCAGTACGGCTACTGCCCGCAAAAGTGCGCCGAACGGTCCGTCGCTCGGCCGCTAGTCGGTGAGGCCGTAGCCGCGTTTGAACAGCGCAATGTCGACCAGCACGACTGCCAGCGTCAACGCCGACAGGACGGCCAGAGCGACGTTGTGGTCGATGTCCGAGTACGCCAGGAAGCCGTACCGGACGCCGTTGACCATGTACACCATCGGGTTCAGTAGCGACAGCGTCCTGTAAAGCGGCGGAAGGATCTCCAGTGAGTAGAACACGCCGCCGAAGAACACGAGCGGGCGGACGATGAACTGATTCATCACCGTCAGGTAGTCGAAGTCCTCCGCCCAGAGGCCACCAACGACGCCGAGGCTGGCGAACAGCACGGAGATAACGACGAGGAAGGCGACGAGGTAGAACGGTCGCGCGACGCCTACCGGTTCGAAGGCGTACCCCACGAACGCGATGATGACCCCGACTACCAGCCCGCGGAGCGCGCTCGCGCCGATGTAGGCGAGCACCATCTCCGTGTACGACATCGGCGACGTGAGCGTTTCGTGAATGTACTCGTTCCACCGCCCGTGGAAGATCGAAAACGAGGCGTTCTCGAACGCGTTCGAGATGGCTCCGAGCACGATGAGGCCGGGGAGGATGAACACGATGTAATCGAACCCCTGAATCCTGTCGATGCGGTCCCCCAGGATGACGCCGAACACGGAGAAATACAGTACGTTCGTGATCAGCGGCGGGAGGAAGGTGTTCGACGGCCGCCGGACGTACCGGAGTATCTCCCGCTTTACGAGCGCGTACGTGCTCACGGACAGGAACCTCACGCCGAGTCACCTCCCGGGATCCCGGCGGACTCCTCGCCGCTCCGTACCCCCTCTCCGTCGTCGTTCGTCAACTCGACGAACACCTCTTCCAGCGACGTACGGGTGATCTCCAGATCGACGATCTCGTGGCCGCGAGCCTCTAGTTCGTTCAGGACCTGCGGCGCGACGCGGCCGCCCTGTTTCGCCCGCACTGCAAGCCGGCCGTCCTCTATCGTCACGCCCTCGACCCTGTCCAGATGGGTGAGGTCGGGCGCTGTCGACGGCGTCGTCTGCGTCCGGACGTAAATCGTGTCGGTCCCGCGGTCCATCAGTTCGTCCGGACTGGCGACCTCCAGTTTCCGCCCCTCGTTGATGATCGCCACGCGGTCGCAGAGCCGTTCCGCCTCTTCGATGTAGTGCGTCGTCAACAGGACGGTAGTACCCCCCTCGTTGAGTTCCTGGACGATGTTCCAGAGGTCGTGGCGCAACTGGACGTCGACGCCCGCCGTCGGCTCGTCGAGGATGAGCAGGTCAGGGTCCGTGACCAGTGCCCGCGCGAGCAGTAGCCGTCGCTTCATCCCGCCGGAGAGCCAGTCGAAGCGCTCGTCGCGTTTGTCGTAGATCCCCACTGTCTTCAGCGCCTCGTCCGCGCGGCGCTCGGCCTCGTCTTCGGGGATACCGTGATAGCCGGCCTTGTGCTGTAACACCTCGCGGATCGGGAAGAAGCGGTCGACGTTGTACTCCTGTGGCGCGAGGCCGATGGCGTCGCGGACCTCGCGGTAGTCGTCGACGACGTCTTGGCCGAACACCCGGGCTTCGCCGCCCGACTTCCGGACCAGCCCGACGAGTATCTCGATGAACGTCGTCTTTCCGGCCCCGTTCGGGCCGAGCAAGCCGAAGAACTCGCCGTCCTCGACGCTGATCGAGAGCTCGTCGAGGGCGCGCAAGTCGCCGTACTCCTTCACCAGGTCCTGCGTCTCGATCGCCCGTGGCATCTACCGTACCGTCTCTCACTCGGCGGCTAAAGCGCGTCGAACGCGGGTGCCGCTGCCACCGGTTCCGCTGGGCGACCGGCTCTCTGCGGCGACCGGTCTCCTCGCCGGCCGACGGTTCGAACTCCTGTTCAGAGGCTCCCGGCGTCGAGCGCCTGCTCGTTGCGCCGCCGTGCCTGTTCGACCCGCCGCCCGACGGCGGCGGTCACGGCGTCCGGAAGGTCGTCCGTCTCTGTCAGCCGTTCCGCGACGCGGTGGAGTCGGTCTCGGACCGCTTCGAGACGCTGGTCCGCACCGTTCCCGTCGCCGTCCTCTGCCCGCTCGGCGGCGCGGGACGCGGCGTCGGCCACCGCCTCCAGCGCTCGCGCTACTCCCCGGCCGTTGTCGCCCGGTTCGTCTCGGTCATCTCCGTCGTCATCGTCGTCGAGTTCCGCCCGCACCCGTCTCGCCGTCTCCTCTGAGAGGGCGGCGAGAAACGACGCGAGCGAGGCTTTGCCGGTCCGCGGCCGGTCGATCGTCACCTCGCTCTCCTCGCCGGGATTGACACGGAACGCGCCGACCTCGTTGTCCGCGTCCCGAACCTCCGTCGTGTACGCGCCGCCGCCGTGGACGTACACTGAGTCCCGCCCCGAAAGCGGTGCATCGTACAGCCAACCCCCGAAGTCGTCTTCCACCGCGAGCGCCCGCAGATCCGCGTCCGTCCCGTCCGCATCGACGCGAAGTTTGACGGCGTCCTCGCGGGCCGTGACCGCTATCCGGCCGTCGACGCCCGCCGTCGTCGCCGTGTCGCTCTCGTCTACCGTCACGCGCTCGCTGTGCGGGGCGACCCCCGCGCCGTTGACTGTGACTCGATGGTCGCCGGCGGGCACGTCCGCGGCGACTGCGACGCCGCCGAACGTCGGGACTGCCTCCGGGTCGCTCTCGACCAGCACCACGGCCTCGGTACCGAGGTCCGCCGTGGTCACGCCCTCACCGTCGGGCGCGTCAGCGCTTTCGACGGCTTCCTGCACCGCGGCGACGACCAGACCCGCCCCGTCAGGGCCGGCGATGGCGTCGTATCGCTCCGCAAGCGTAGACCGGTGCGAGGGGTCGGAGATGTCCGCCGCGGGGTTGTCGTACCGTGGCTGGTCCCAGGGCACGCCCGTCGACGTGATGTGACCGGCGACCCTGTCCTCCGCGAACTCGGGGACGGCGAACTCGAAACTCAACTGCGGACCGGTGAACTCGCCGACGTGTTCCACGTCGGCCGTCGGTTCCAGCGCGTATCGGACGTCCGCGGCGTCCTCGTGGTCGTGGCCGAACACCAGCCCCGTCTCCCGCTGAGGGAGGTCGTTCGGCGGGGACGCCAGGTCCTCGAACGACCGGACGGTGAGGCCGGCGGGGATCAGGTCGGACCGGCCGACCGCCGGCAAGCGGTCGTGGTCGTAGATGGGTTCGCCATCGAGTTCGGGGACGACGAACGGGAGCCGTGTCCCTTCGTCCCGCGGGAGTCCGTAGGCGATGGGCAGTTCGTCGACGACCTCGACGCCGGCTAACACCTGGTTCGTCACGTCGGCGACGGCGTCAGGCAGTGGAAACCGCTGGAAGCTATCGCGGTTCTCGTTGACAGAGAGGCCGCTGGAGTGCGAGCCGAGTTCCGGCAGGATGCGCGGGAACGCGTCCGGATCCGGGTCGAGGAACTCGTTGTTCGGCACTTTCCGCGAGTGGGCGCTGGCGACGAACAGCTGCGGCGTCTCCGCCTTGACGTCGACGAAGACGTGAACCGCCTCCCAGTCGTGCCAGTGAAAGTTCGTCGAGAACTGGTCGAACGCCGAGTACAGCCAGAACTGCACGACCGCAAGCGGCGAGCTTTCGTACCGGATCGCGCGGTAGAACACGGTCGGGTCCGGCGGGGCCTCGGAGTCGGTGAACCGCTCAGTGTAGCCGTCGAGCGCATCGAACCCGTCGACGACCGTCTCACCGTCTGACTCGCTTTCGTACGGCCGCGGGTCCGTCGGGAACCACCGCTCGGCGGCGTCGAAGTAGAGCGTCGGCGCGAACCGCTCCGCCAGTTCACGTGCCCGGTCGTCGTCGACTTCGGTCGTCGGCGCGTCCTCACCGCCGAGGAACTGCAGGCCGGCGAGCGCACCAGCGCCGACCGCCCCCGTTCCGGCGGCGGCTTTCAGCAGGTCGCGACGGGACAGATTTCCCGGATCGGTCACGGGCCTCGGACTACCTCTCGGTCGGTCGCGGCACGCGCTCTCGACAGTTCGTTCAACGTCTGGCTCATAGCTCGACCAGTTACTGTCGGTGCAAAGGTTTTCTGGCATCGTCCGGCGGCGGCGTCCGCCGATACACGACTCAGAAGAGTCGGTCGAGTTGCCGCTGGGTCTCTGCCAGCGTCTCGGAGTTATCGACCGTCACGTGGTCGACCGAGAGGGGGTCGAACTGCTCGCGGATCATCGCATGTACCTCGAAGTCGGCGTCGCTTTCGTCGTCGGTTCGCCCCGCTATCCGCTCTCTGACGACGGGTTCGGCGCATTCGACTTTCACTGACCGAAACTCCGCCCCCAGTTCGTCAGCCAGCGACTGCGCCCGCTCCCGAACGGGGCGGTACTGGAACGTCCCGTCGAGCACCGCGTTCTCGCCGCGCCGGACCGCTTTACGGCCGCGAGCGAACAGTTCATCGTACACGCGCTTTCGCTCCGCATCAGTGTACTCCGGGTCAGGAGCGACGTCTTCACGAACCACGTCGGTCCGGAGTAACTCCCCGTCGATCCGGTCGGCAACCCCCTCAGAAACGGTCGTCTTCCCGACGCCCGGTGGCCCGCAGACGACCACCAGTTGCGGATGGTCGGCCGCCGTCTCTCTCGCCGTCGCGGATCCGGTGTCAGCCATCGGTACCATCCTCGGTTGGCCCCTCGAAAACGCGGTCGACACTCATTCCTCTCTACGATCAGACGGGACTTACATATCAGTATCGGGAGCGGTCGACGGCGGAGACTGACTGGTACGGCTCGACGGGATATCTGTCGCGGCCGAAATACCTCCGTTTCGACCTCTCAGTGGAGCATGTCGAGCAGGAAGATGAGGAGGAACCCGGCGAAAAACAGCGTCGTCGAGGTCGGCGTCTCGGGCACCTTCTGGGCCTTGACCAGGAGCTCCTCGGTCACCAGATATAGGAGGGCGGCCGACCCGAACGCGAGCACGAGAGCGATCGGCGTTCCCGTCACGCCGTCGAAGACGAGCACGCCGGCGGCTACCCCGCCGAGTAACAGGAGTCCGAACGCGGCGGGGACGGCGAGTTTCTTGAGCGTCCCCGTCTTCTCCGGGAGCGCGATGACGCCGGTCACGCCGAGAAAGAGGACCTCTATCGCCAGCGCAACGACGATGAGGATCCCAGTGGCCGCCTCGGCCAGGAACGTCACGCCGATCAGGACGCCGTCGATGAGCATGTCGATACTCACGGTGATGAGCAGACCGGACGCCCCCGCGGCCTTCCCGCCGATACCGCGTTTCTCCACGTACTTGCTGAGTTGATGGATGCCGAGCATCGTTGCGACGCCGATCGCGAAGCCGACGACGACCACGCTCGGCGCTCGCGTGTGGACGTCCGGCAGAAGTTCGGCGGCGACGGCGGCGAACACCACGCCCGCGGCGAAGTGCTGTACGTTACTCTCCATCTGTGCTCCCGGTGGACGATAGACTGCGACGAGTCCGCCGACGAGTGCGGCCACGACGGCTATCATCGTGTACGACAGCGCCTGCGTCAGCGTTCCGGGCATTCTCTAGCAGTACTATAGCTACCCAGTTGAAAGTGGTCGGATCCGCAGTGTTGTTATCGCCCGGAACGGCGGAGTAGTCTTACCGCCGGAAAACATGCCTAACAGACTGTAACTTTCGATCCGAGTCGGTACAGGGCTGTACAGAAGGTCGAACAGTTCGCGAACCAACCCTTACTCAGTCAGCATCGGTGGAATCGAATGGTGTACCGACTGTCATCGACGGACTGTGTTCTACAGCGGTGGGAACTACTAAGCCGCGACACGACGAACTTCAACAGAGGAGGGCTGATACAAATGAGTGATTCAAACGGTGACGAAGACGACCCGACGACGGTCCACTTCGTTGATGGAACAACGGAGGCCTACAACGTCGTCGTGAGACCGTATGGCTCGAATTGGCTCTATGCATTGCGTCCGGATACGGCGGCGAACCACTGTGTCCTCAACGCTGAGAACGTAACCCGCATCGAAGCCCAGACTGTCGCCCAACTAGATGAAGGAGTCGGATACTGCGATTTCGACCGACGTGACGGGATCGAGACCTTCGTTAAGCAGGAAAGCTGGATCGCTATCGAGAACACTAGTGATTGAGATTCCTGGTATCGAACCCACTGAACGCTCACGCGAGTGTGGCCGTAGTTGTAACCTGAAGGTGTCGAGATAGTCGGCATCACCAGTGGAGATGCACTGAGCGACACAGTAGAGCGATTGCGCTCCTTGTCATTACGAAATTGGGGAACGTAGGCCAGCGCGAATGTCGAATACGGAAAGACGAGCAAAGCGAGTCTTCCCTTGCTGTCTATTTGTCACGCATCGCAGACTCGTCGCTCCGCTCCTCGTCGTTGCGATGCGGGAAAAGTGGGCCGGCGCGATGTGCATCTAAGTCCGTGAGCGGGGGGTTCAGCGTGGTGACTCTGGTGGATCATCTTACTCGGCTGCCTCCGTGTCGGCATCACCGTCGAGTTCGAGCTGGTCGATGTACGGGCGGCGTCGCCGCTCCATCTGTTCGCGCGCGGAAGCGGCGTCGTAGTGCTGCTCGATCACGTCGAGGGTAGCGTTGACCCGTTCGGCGACGACCTCGGGCGGAAGGCCCACGTCGAGTTGCCAGGTGATGGAGCCGGTCCGAATCCGGTGGGGTGAGCGGGAGGAGGGACACTTGCTGCCGTGGGTGAAATCGGTGTACTTGCAGGTGTCCCGTTCCTTCCCGTGCGGACAGGCGGAGTGAAGGCAGGGTTGCGTGGCGAGGTAGGACCAGTTTCGAACCGTGTTCTCCGTCGGTCGGCCCTTCGCGCTGGAAAGGAGCGGCTGGCGGCCGTGGTCGTCGTGAACGTCGTAGCGATGGTTTCGGATATACTCCTGAAGGACCTCGATGATCTCCGCGGGAACGGCGATCGGGCGCTCGCCGTCCTCCTTGTTCTTCAGCGGCGTGCCCGTGTCGGGACGATGGCAGACGGACAGGTAGTTCTCATCGGCGTGAACGTCGCGGAGGTCGAGCGCGCGAATGCCGCCCTGCCGAGCGCCGGTGTACCACGCGAGTTCGAGGAAGACGTGAGCGCGGGTCGCGCGGTCGTTCTCGTTGTTGCGGTAGTACTCGATCAACGGGAGCGCGTCGTCCGGTTCGAGAACGGCGTCGTTCGAGCGTTCGGAGTCGTCGAGGTCCGGGATGCGGACGGCCTCGGATAACCCGTCGTCGATGGCGTCGAGTTGTTCCAGGTACTCGATGAACTTCCGAAGCGTCCACATCTCACCTTCGAGCGTGGTGACCGCAACCGCGCCGCTGCGGAGTTCGTAGTACTCATCGAGGTCGTAGGGGCGTATCTCCTCGACGCGCTCGATGCCGATGCCCTCGACCCACTCGACGAACAGCTTCAGGCGGTACTTCCATGCTTTCACCGTGGCTTCGGTCGCGTCGGCACGGCGTCGACGGAGGTACCGTTCGACGGCCTTTCGGGGGGAGAGGTCACCGGGATCAGGGCGACCGCCGTCAGTGGCGACCCGTATCTCGGAAACTGGAGTAACGCCAGTCGGCGCGCAGTTGAGTCCGTGATTATCGGCCTTCCGGTGAGCGCGAGCGCGAGAATCGATAGTATTCAGAGGACCGCACGTCGTGCAGCGGACCGAGAACGAATCGGGGTCGTGGTGGTCCGGTTCGAGGCCGTCCGGCAGCTCCGGGGCGTCGGCAGCGGTGGGCTTTTGACCGAGTGATGCGTCCGCGTCGTTGTGGGGTTTCGGCCCCACGCTGGTTCCGTTCATGGCAAACACCACGGAACCACCTTCGGCCGGTGTTGGCGCACCGGCCTTCCTTACTTACCAACCAGAGTCATCTACGACCCGTTTGGTGGCTCCGCAGCCAACATTTCCATTCCTTGTATGTTATAGTTTACGGCGTCTGTATTCTATTCCTAATAATGCTCTTTCATTATTAAGCCAGTACTACGTTTGTCGGAATCGGAATGAGACTAAGAAAGATAATGCGTAAGTCCGGACGCTGGATGACAATCGTCGATGACCGTGTACTGGAGTACATTCAGGAACACGAACACGGGTCCCCGACAGAGATGATGGAAGAAGGACCGATTCGATACTCCAGACAGTACATCGCGGAAAGGTGTCGAGAACTGGCAAATCACGGGCTAATAAAGAACGTCGGGAACGGCGTCTACGTGATCACTGAGCGCGGTGAGCGGTACCTGGACGGCGAGATCGACACCAGTGAAGATTCACAGGACGACCCGATAGAGGTCGAGAACGGCAACGGAAATGGAAACGCGAACGGAACCAACGAGACAACTGAATAATGCCCTTCCGACGGTCGGATACGTGGATGACCCTCCTGGACGACCGGATACTCGAACACCTCGCAGACGAATCGTGGTCCTCGCCGTCCCTGATAGCCTCTTCTGTGTATATCGAAGCACCAGAAGGGACAATCAGGGACCGATGTAAACTGCTGGCCGACGCCGGAATGATTGCTCCGATTCACCGGAACGCCTACGAGATTACTACTTGGGGTCAGCTGTATCTTGATGGAGAGATTGATGCAGCTCATCAGCCCTACCCCAGAAAAAGAACTATTTTGTAATCGGGTTCAATCATTATCAATTAGTAAAATATGGATATCAACGAATATCTAGTTGAAAATGAAAAAGTTGTTACTGAGACATCAGTATTCAATGGCAGAGAAGCTATTGCGGAAAACAAGAAAGGGAATATTGCGTGTACTACAAATCGGCTCATATTCGCAGGAGGTAACGAAGTC
Source organism: Halostella pelagica (assembly GCA_005954745.1). Lineage (GTDB taxonomy): Archaea > Halobacteriota > Halobacteria > Halobacteriales > Natronoarchaeaceae > Halostella > Halostella pelagica. Next base: position 2,520,377 of record CP040678.1, on the reverse strand, counting down.
ATTGACATATCACTCAGCGAGGTGAATTCAGTACAATATAAACTACCATCCTATCCAGATAACTTCGCTTCAGCAGGGGTTGCAGGATTGGTAATAGGGGCATCATCATATTTCTTGCACCAGCTATTGAATATAGAAATTGCTGAAATTATTGCGATGATATCCGTTTCTATAGGTCTAATCATACTACTGTTGGGACTATTATTTCGTCGCAGGGTACTCCACATCCATACACCTAACATATCATATACGTTTTCAGGCAAAGACGAATCATTAGAACAAATCATCCACGCAGTTCGAGCATATGAACAGAACCACTGAATCACTCGCCCGCGCAAGAAACGCCGTATTCTCGCGCCTCCGGCGCTCCGAGACGGGTATTACGCTCGCTCGTTCATACTGGCGACAACAGCAAGGTCGTGCCCCCGTCGCTCCGCTCGGGGGCGAACGGTCGGCCTTCCGTGTTTACCCCCCATGGGAGGGGGGCAAAGACGGGTGCCTCCCTCGGAGGTGTTGTTCGGCCTTCTGTTCCGTAGTTACGATGATACGACCCGGCCTGTAGGATAGGGAGGGTGGCCGGGTGGGTTGGGAGTGCGGCCTGATCGGGGCGGCGGTCGAGCAGCGACAACACGAAGAACAGGAGGGGACCATCCGATCTACTCTGTAGGACCTCGATCGCGGAGTTCGTCCAGGAGCGCTTCCCAGTCGAGATCGAGAGCGAACAGGTCCGGTTCAAGATTCCAACTCCACGGCGCGGGTTCGTCAGGGTCATATTCTACGTCGGTCGATTCAAGATCCTTCAGCGAGCCACCGAAAAGACGCTCGTCGGGATAGTCGTCCTCAGCAGGCCAGCAGTCGAAGAACTCGACAACCTCAGGAGCCAGTTTATACATGGCAAGCGAGGTGAGTCGTTTCACTTCTGGATCGACGTCTTTTCCGGTGTGACCGATGACACCGCAGACCTCGACGCCGAGTTTACTCATCCGTTTTAGCATCGGGGACCACTGCGAAGACACCTCATAAGAATTCGTGCGTGCGTCGAAGTGAGTAGAGCCCTCGTCAATAACGACCATTTTCGGGACCTCGCGATTTTCGAGCAAGCGGACTGCGAGATCGTGAGCAGATGTTACGCGCTCGTCAACTGCGTCAGCGCGAGCGTTTGAGATGACCAGCAGGTTCTCCCACTTCGCGCGAGCGAGTTCAGAAAGGAGCCACATCGTGTTTGTCTTGCCGCTGTTAGGGTCGCCAGCAGCAAGCACAGTCGTCAGCGCACCGTCGTTATCGAGTCGGTCAAGCAGCCGAGCAGGAAGCGTTATTGACGATGCGTTTAGGTCCTGCTCAGTGACACCGACAAGATGAGACAGCAGCGACGAGTTGCCGTTTTGGACTGCCTCAGTCGCTCCATCAGTGACCGTTTTCGAGGCGACGATTTCACCGAGTGAGGTTTCGCTAAAACGCGCTCTGTCGAACTCGCTACCGAGCGAATCGAGGAATGACATAACACTGCGGTCGTCACTGTCACCAATCAGACCGGCGTGGTCATGGAGTAGATCAGCACCACCGTCAAGATCGCCGCGGATTTGTTCACTCAGCTTTGCAGCAGTCAGCAAATGCTCATCGACGTTCGAAGATTCAGGCATTTTGAGTTCCTCCGTTGTCGCTACGGTCTGCCGCAGCTCGCTCGGCTCGTGGTCGTTCGCTTCGCTCTCTCCGCTCGCCTGTGCGATTTGCGGCCTTCCTCGCTCGACGAGGATTAGTCATCAGCAGATGCCTCCGGTTGAGATTCATCAGGATCAGCAAGAGGGTCATCACCGAGATCGTCCGGCGACGAGTTTTCAGAACCAGACGCGCCCTCATTATCGACATGACGGATCTCCTTATCCAAGTCGAACTGTTCAAGCGCAGCATCGATCTCCTGTCCGAGACCTTTCCCCTCATCAGGCAGCGATCCACGCTCGAACGTCTCGACCACAGACCGCACAGCGGAGCGAGTTGCGCCCCGGATGATTGACCATGCCTGTGTCTCGATCTGGAATCCTCGTTTGGCATCATCCTCGAGCATCCCGCGGCACTCGTCAATTTTTGAGACAGCAGTTAGGAGTTCGCGATCCGAGAGAGTTCCTTTCCAATTTCCGAGCGCCGTCATCGCATCCTTATCGACCTCTCGCGCGAAGTAGAGAGTTGGAGCAGCCTGATGAAGCTCTCCGTCGAGAATTTCAAGCTCAGCGAAATCACGAACCGGAAACTGGAATATAGCGCCGTCAGGCTCACGAGCATCGACATCAACGACGAATACCATTTGCGGATCAGGCAGTAGATTGAGTACGTAGCTCGCCGCGAAATAGCCACTCGGAGAAACAAGCACTCCGACAATAAGAGCGAGTTTTAGCCACCGTGGGACCGAAGGAATCAAATCGAAATACAGCGTGACACCTCCGAACAGCAGCAGCAGGCCAACAATTGTTAGCAGCCGATGTTTAACGAGGTCGAGCAACACGTTAGTCGTTGTTGGCTTCTCGTCCGGCGGAGTTTCGGGCGCATTTTCGGGAGACATTTCGGATCCAGTCATGCTATCCTCTCCGGTTCGACGGTACGACCAGTGACGTACCGAATTGACTGGATAACCACAATAAGAGACACAGAGAGCGCCCCGGAGAGAGCTGCAACCTGCACGTCACGAGCCCCGAAGGGACCACCGATCAGAGTGGATCGAGTGTTGATAATGTGAGAGAAAGTTACATGTTCAGTGGAGATCGAAACTCCAGCCTTCCCATTGACTTTTTGTCCAGAGAGAGAGATGCGATTTCTCCCTTCCTTGAGGCGAACAGATTTTTCGGGAACCACACCACCGGAAGTGAACGAACCCATATCAAGCAGATCCACATCTTGGGTAATGTTGCTGCGAATGACGAGAGTTGATCGACCATCCTCAAAACTGCTCTCACAGATACGCGTGTGTCTGTCAACCCTCACATCACAGCCTGAAAGGTCGTCAGCAGTCTCATTGTCAGTTGCCGGTGCGACAGTCGTGTTATCAAAGCCCTCCTGTGCCGCCGCAGCAGTCGGAATAACGAGTGCAGCAGCTACCAGCACGAGCGCAATAAAAATTGAACGGATCATGGTTAGTAGTCGTCGAGCAGTTCGAGGCCAAGCAGAGAAGCGCCCCCAACGAGAGCAACACCGAAGAGCGTGTCATCAGCAATGCCAGACAAGAATCCACCACCAGATCCACCACCAGAATTAACAACGATTTCCATCTGTCTGTTTCGGGCCTCTTCCTCAGCAGATTGATAGGTCTGCATTGCCTTCACGTATTCCTCGATGGACAGATCCGTTTGCTCAACGCGATCAACGGGATTCCGGAACGTGACCGAATCGCCGTCACCTTCTGATTTGACGATTGTGAACGTGTCCTGGAGGACGACCTGAGCGCCGACTCTTTCCCCGTTTTCATTCTTCCGATTGTAGGAGAAGAAAACGGGACCCGGAAGCGCATTGGGATCGATAGGTGAACCAATCGGAAGACCACCATCAGGAGGGTTGCGCATTGCCAAGACCCCGCCATAGCGCCGAGTTTCGGTTTCTGGTTCTGTCGTGGTCGTGGTCGTCGTCGAGGTCGTCGTGTTGCCGTCTGTCGTTGTGGAAGTGGTCGTGGTCGTTTCCTCCAGCGGAACCTCAAGTTCAATGACCACGGCCGGATCAGAGATCGGGAGACCAAGAGACGCAAGATCCGCATTTGCCTCAGCGAAATTGTCCGCTTCCTGGCTGATTGCCGCCAAGTCAGACGCCGCGACAAGTTGTTCCCTGGAGATCGTCCCATCCTGCCAGTTGTCGTGCATCCTGCCGGCCACCGTCTCAGCCTGCGAAACGGCGTTGTCGTGTTGGTTCTGGATCTCAGTCCAGAGACCATTATATTCGTTGGCAATATCGACCATCAACTCCTCCGACCCACCGTCAGGTGGCTTAAGGTAGATTTGATTGATGCTGGACCCATTGTGTCCAGTCATCGTTATGTCGAATTTGTGATTAGCGCCGCCGCTCTCTCCAACGTTCGGACTGTCCGCCTCGTACGTTGTTCCATCCAGCAGAGTGTAGGATATTGTGCTAACACCCCCTTTGTACGCGTTTGGAGGATGATCGTAGTCGGTCGTCATGTTGAAAACGTCCGTGAACCCGAGAGCATCAGTCGAGTCAATTGTGTTCAACATGGCGTGAATATCACCAACTATTTTATCCCAATGCAACAGGAAGTTTTTCTGATTTGTGGCGTAATAGCCCGTCACGGCGTCGCTCGCTGCCTGAACAACAGTCGAACGGTCGGAACCGTTCAGAATCTCGTTGACGGCAGCCGTTTGAGCGTCCTGCGTGGCCGCTGATACCGTTAGGTCGGCAACATTTGAGGTTTGCGAGAAGAAATTTGCTTGCTCACCGGCAATCCGCGTGCCGTCTTGCATGAGTCCATTGTGGACTTCCTCGGCGACAAGCTCCTGGTACTCCTCCTCATCGATGCCAGAGTCATTGCCCCAAACGTGCGCGCCCAGTGCCGTCCCGCCAACGACTCCCGCGACTCCAACCGCAGCGACAGTAGCGAGACCGACAGCCGCCTCCGCGCGTCCGATAGGCGAGAGACGGGGGACTTGAGTTGACCCATATCCTGCTAGAGCGACTCCACCCGAGCCAGCCGCGGCTCGACGAAGAAGGGATCGCCTCGTCATCCCCTCATCAGTTTCAGACGACCGCATCAGAGACCACCAGTGAAAACGACCAGTGCGAAACCGAGAGTTGTGCCGGCGGCACCAGTCGTAAGCGCAATTACATCACGAGCGAACCGATCAGCCTTCCGAGCGCCAGGAGACTTACGCCGAGTCATTGCACAGCCACCCCCCATCCTGCGATAGTGACCAGATAGGCGAGGATGTAGCCAAGAGGATCACCAAGACCGAGGATCAAATCAGGGACAATATCAGTCATTTCGAACAGTAGAATTGTCCCAGGAGAGCCAGCGATCAGCACTTTTTCCCAGCCGTCGTAACTGTCAAACTCCTTAGTTTCGCTAGAGGCGAAGGCAACTGCGAACGTGCCGAGAGATGCAACCATCGCGTCTTGAGTCGTCAGCGAGTAATCGAGCCATGCAAGATGCACCTCGCTAATTCCTCCGAACTGATACAGCGAACTCAGCGCGAACAAGATCCCAAGAAGAGCAGGGATCGTTTTGAGCGACGTATAGTCTGACACGACACCTTTGACGCCGTGACTCATTTAAAGTACACCTCGTAGTTGACTGCTTCCTGTTCCTCGCCGTCGTCGCCCTCGAAAGTGTACATATCAGTACCTTCGATTAAAACCTCATCTCCGGTCGTCAGCGAGTTGTGAGTTACCACCTTGTCGATGGACTGGGAAGACCACATCAGCGCGATAGGTCCCTCATCATCGTCGTGATCATCCGTCCGGCGAAGTTTGTAGAGTGGCGTATTGAACTGTCCAGCCTCAGGAGTTCGTTCGAGCAGAATACCCTGCACTGAGTCACCTTCTGCTGGGCGTTCGATCCAGACAGCATCATCTTCCTCGAAGTCGTTCGATTCGTCGGGCGATTCAGCTTTCTCGAATCCGCTCTTCTCTTGGGTTGCCATAACTACAGATAAGTCAAATACTAGACTATACATAAAGGTGGAACTAAGCAGGGTGAAAGTGGAATACCGGGGAATAAACCCTGTAAGCCCCTATATGTCCACTTTTGATAATCTAGTCTAACTCCATACACTGGAGATCGGCGGGGGGCGATCACCCCGAGAAGCAAGCCGTACTGGTTCCTCTGGATCGTTTACTTGTTTATCTACATCTTCGAGTGTCGTCGAGCGTCGTGACCAGTGGGCAGGTAGATCATCATACCGGTAAGTACCGAGATAGTCGATATTCACAAACGGGGACGCAACAATCTGGGACACAGTAGACCGGTTCCGTTCGACTGTTTCGAGTTCGTCTAGTTCGTCGTATGAGAAGTGGTCCTCTCCAACGGTTTCGCAGGCCAGCATCACATCTTGTTTCGCGGCCCACCGGACACCGCGAGCAGTGTCTTCGTTGAGTTGACTATCAGGGTCGATAGCACGCTCTATCGAGCGAGAGATTGACCAGAACTGCTTTTCGGTCGCCCAGTACATCGCTAGCTTCCACGAAGCAAACTTCTCTGAGTAGCTTTCTTGTTCACCGATCTCCTCACCGGTTTCGTCCAAAAGCGCAGCGAACGTCATACTCAGGTATTTCCCGAGGTACGAACCGGCGGTCTTCTGCTTCGCCGTTTCATCGTCGCCAACCATGTCTACGCGGTGCGACCGGGACCGCTCTTCGACGGCCGCGGTGTTGAGGTCGTTCTCGCCGTAGCGGTACCAGCAGACGAATCCCTCGTCTTCCTCGAACTCGGTGCCGTCGAGGTCGTCCAGGTCATCACGGTAGACGAGTGGGTAAGCGTCGACGATCTGGCCCTGGCCATAGTCCTGCCACTTCTCGGAAAGCTCCTGCTTGTGCATCAGAAACGGCATTCCGTTCTCGTCCGTGGGTACGTCGAAAAACAGCACGTGAAGGTGAGGGAGTCCACGTTCGGTGAACTCCAGCACCTTCAGGTAGTCCAGCCGCTCCCGCGGCCGTGATGTAACGTCGTCGGCGCGGTCGGGGCGGTACGAAACAACGCCGGGTTCGCGGGTGTCGGCCTTCGTCGTCGGGTCCGACGCCATGTACTGGTTCAGCCGGTGGAAATTCGGGTTCATCGACTGCAGGAGTTCGTCGATGCTCCGCGGGTCCGGCCGGTCCTCGTTGCCGTGGGTGCCGGGGTCACTGGTCAGCGTCAGCAGTACGGCGTTCTCTGCGGCGGCGTACTCGTGTTCGAGCGCGTCGTTGAACCGCGCGAATCCACGTTTGATGCGGCCCTCGTCGTTGAACCGGGTCTTGTAGTCCTTCGTCATCCGACGGTGGCCGCCGCGGCCGCGGTGGTCGTGCAGCTGCACGTCGAACGCGAGGCGGTAGTCCTCGATCCGCTGGATGTACGAATGTAACGCAGAACCGAAGAAGTCCTTCTGACTGTCAGTTAGTGAATTCGTGTTCTGAAGGACGTTGCACACGAATTCGCGGTCGTACACGAGTTCGCTGTTCGCGCCGGCTGTTTCACTAATGCCTGCTGATATCAAGTCAAGGAGATCAGTTGTCGGGTGCGCGACTCTGCCGGCTGGTGAGTCTTCAAGGCGTACGAGTTCGGCATCCTCAGCCTTCGGGAGGAAGCGCCGGGCGAACTGGTAGTCAGCATCGGAACCGTTCAGCGGGATACTCTCGCCCTTATCGGCGATAGAGTCCAGTGCGTGATCGTGACGCTCCCACTCGTCGCCGCTAAGGTCATAGAAGCCGGTGTAGTTCGTCGGGTTGATGCCCTTCAGGACGTAGTGAACAAGATGGTTCAAAACGATGCCCTCGGGCTTCGACGCGACGAACTTCAGAAGGTTGATTCGGTCTTTGTCGCGGTCAGTTATGGAGTCATTACTCGTGAGGCCGTGGGCCATCAGGTCCCGCTCTTCCAGGGGACCCACTAAGGCCCGTGTGTTACAACGAGGGGTTTCGATCAAAGGTCGAGCACGCCGCGGTCACCTGGGGACCGGGCGCTGAACTCGTCCGGAACGGTGGGTGCGTCGAGGTCGAGACGGCCCGCGCTCTTGACCGCCTGGATGCACTCCGCGCAGAAACCATTCCGCTCTTCTAGAGAACCGATGGCCGCAATCTCGTAGCCGCGGCAGTCGCAGCGGTAGGTGCTAAGGTCTGTGTAAGTAACCGGCGTTGACTGGGTGCCCTTAGCGCAGTCTGGACAGAGCGTGCGCTCGCCAGTTTTGACGAGTTGTTCAGTGTAATCCTCACAGCCCGCGCAGAAACCGGGTACCCCGAGCGATGGGGCTCCAGTCATCGTCCCACCGCGGCGGAGACGCCGCTAAGTATCAGTGAAGGGTGGGAAAGGTATATTAGGGTAGTGGGCCGGCGCGAATTCGAATCGCGGTTACGGCCACCCGAAGGCCGAAGGATACCAAGCTACCCCACCGGCCCGCACGAGAGACAAGGGCGGTGTCGTTTTTAACAGTTCCGAAACGGGTGACGGCCGGCGATCAGTAGGACTCGTATCCGCCGGTGTCGAGGTAGTTCTGCGCGACGGTGATAGCGTGGTCGGCGTGGAGTCGCTCGGGACCGAGGCGGACGCGGTGGTCCGCCGCGTCGGCAAGCAGGTCCGCTTCGTCCGCCTCGAAGTCGTGATGGTCCGAGAGGACGAACGCGGGGTTTTCCGGCGGGGAAACGTCCAACACGGGTTCACCGTCTTCGTGCAGTTGGACGACGGTGCTTTCGGCGGCAACGTCCTCAAGAACCGGTTCGAACCCGCGTCGCGTGAGCGAGACGCCGGGGCTGGACTCGACGGGCATGTGTCCGATAGCTTCCTCACGTTCGTCGAGGGCGTTTCGTATCAGGGCCGCGGTGGAGCGCTCGTCGGGGTTGAGTCGGCGCAGGTCGCTCCCCTCGAACGTGACGGTGAACTCGTCCGCCAGTACGAGGTGGACCCGAACGTCTTCGCGGATGTCGTGCGAGAGGAAAAACGCGGAGTTGACACAGCGACAGAGCACGTCGAGGCGGCCCGCACCGCCGGTGATGTCGTCGAGCGGGAAGTCGGGCGTCGTCGGAGCGTCGTGACCGAGAATAACGAACTGGCGCATACCGTGACGTACGGGTGATCGTCCATACGTTCATCGGAATGGCAAGGCAATTACCCCCGCCGGGCCTGGTGGGACACATGACCGTCATCGAGGACGCCCGCGGGGTCATCGACGCCGGCCCCGTCTGCGACGCCTGCCTCGGCCGCTGTTTCGCGGACCGGAGTTTCGGCCTGACGAACGGCGAACGAGGGAAGGCGCTGCGTGTGACCGCCGCTCTGGAAGACGACGAGGAGTACGACCCGGTGAGCCCCGAGGAGTGCTGGGTTTGCGAGGGCCGCTCCGGCGAGTTCGACGAGTGGGCCGAACGCGTCGCGGAGGCCGTCGAAGGCATCCACTTCGAGACATATCAGGTCGGCACGCGCACGCCGCCGCTCATCGAGGAGAACGAGCGACTGCTCCGCGAGGAAGCGGGCCTCGACGACACCGCCGACGAAGTCGAATCGCCCACCCAGACGGACGATGCCGGCGAACGGTTCAAATCGGAGTTCAACCGCGAGGTCGGCAAGCGCGTGGGGGAACTCACCGATACGATGGTCGACTTCGACCGTCCGGACGTGCTGGCGCTTCTGAACCTCGAACGCGAGGGCGACGTGGAGATCCAGGTCAACCCCGCGTTCGTCTACGGTCGCTACCGCAAGTTAGAGCGGGACATTCCACAGACGGAGTGGCCCTGCAGAGAGTGCGGTGGCAGCGGCAAGCAACTCGGCGACGCCGGCGAGGAGCCCTGTGACTACTGCGGCGGGAGCGGCTATCTGTACGACGAGAGCGTCGAAGAACTCGTCGCGCCACACGTCCGCGAGGCCATGGACGGCGAGGAGGCCGTCTTCCACGGCGCGGGCCGCGAGGACGTCGACGCGCGGATGATAGAACGCGGCCGCCCGTTCGTCGTCGAAGTGAAGGAACCGGGGTTCCGCTCGCCCGATGTCGACGAACTCGAAGCGGCGATCAACGACGCCGCCGAGGGGTCGGTCGAAGTGACCGACCTCGCGCTCGCGACACACGAGATGGTCGAACGCGTCAAGGAACTCGACGCGAGCAAGACCTACCGGATGGACGTCGAGTTCGCGGAACCGGTTTCAGCCGAGGAACTGGACGGCGCACTCGACGACCTCGACGGTGCGACGATCGAGCAGTACACGCCCGAGCGCGTCGACCACCGCCGGGCGAGCGTCACGCGGACGCGACAGGTGTACGATATCGAGGGGTCCTTGGAAGATGACACCCGCGCCACCATCGAACTCCACGGCGAGGGGGGCCTCTACGTCAAGGAACTCGTCAGCGGCGACAACGGACGGACGGAGCCGAGTCTCGCCGACCTGCTCGGCGTCGACGCCGAGGTGACGGCGCTTGACGTGGTCGACGTGCAGGGAGAGGACGAACCCTTCGACGACCCCGAGTTCCTCCGGGAGTGAGCGGGTTCCGGCGTTCGCGGACGGGACCGGCCTCCGAACCATCGTCCGGGTAGTCGGCCGAAACTTTTTGCGCGGTACGTCCTAGCATACCATGGGGGATAGTCCATGTGCCACCACTACGAGAGTGAACGCCTGACCGAGTACGAGTTCGCGTACGAAACCGAGAAAGAGGAATCGGACGACGACGAGGTCGCGGACCTCGACGAGAGCGAGGAATTCGACGAGATCGGTCCCGCCGTTCCGCCGGCCGACGATTGAGTTCGCTCACCCGTTCGTTTTTATACAGGTCCGCCAACGATCGTATTGCACTCCTGTGGTTTACCCGCGGTGATTATGAGCGGTCGTCCGGATCGATCACTGGGGGACAATGGCTATCGAAACACCGCACGACCTGTTCGAGCACCACCTGCAAGAAGCCTACTACGTCGAGAACGAACTCGTCGACAACCTCGCGGTGATGGCCGACGAGGTGACCGAAGAGCAACTGTTCGAGGACTTTCAGGAACACGAGGAAGAGACACAACAACACGTCCAGCGGCTCGAAACCGTCTTCGAGTCGATCGGCAGGGAACCGACGATGAGTGAATCGGCAGCCCTCGACGGTCTCGTCGAAGAGAAAAACGAACTGTCGACGGAGATCCGGGACGACGAACTCCGGAACGTCGCTCTCGTCGGTGCGGGCATCAAAACCGAGCGCATGGAGATATCGATGTACGAGGGGATGATCCAACTCGCCGATGAGATGGACGTCGACGACGACGTGACGGACGCGCTTGAGGCCAACCTGAGCGACGAGAAAGACGCCCTGCAGAAACTCAAGAGCCGCGCGGAGGGCTCGAAACTGAAGCAGGTGCTTGCCGACCTCACGGGCTGAGCGCGGTGCGACACCGCAAACTGTTTTCTCTCGCCCGCCGGACGATGGGCTATGACTGCCGTGTTCGGCGCTGACGAAGCGGGCAAGGGACCCGTCCTCGGATCGATGTTCGCGGCGGCTGTAGCCGTCGACGACCCTGCGGTTCTACCGGACGGGATCGACGACTCGAAGAAACTGTCGCCGTCACGGCGCGAGTCACTCGCCGAATCGCTCCGCGAGGACGACCGCGTCGACATCGCTGTCGCCGAGATCACGCCCGAACGGATCGACGCGCCGGAGACGGATATGAACACGCTCACCGTCGTCGCCCAGGCGGAAGCACTCGCGGGCGTCGTCGCGGATGGAATGAGCGGGGTCGTCGACGCCGGGGACACGAGCGAATCGCGGTTCGGTCGCCGCGTCGCGGACCGGCTTCCGGCGGCGGTCGACCTGACTGCGGAACACGGTGCCGACGAGGCCCACGCGGCCGCGGGCGCGGCGAGCGTCGTCGCGAAGGTCGAACGTGACGCGCAGATGACGGCGTACGCCGAGGAGTACGGCGCGGTCGGCAGCGGCTATCCGAGCGACGCGACGACGCGGGAGTTTCTCGCGTCCCACGTGGAGAAAACGGGCTGTCTGCCGCCGTTCGCGCGAGAGTCGTGGTCGACCTGCGACGATATCCTCGCGGCGGCCGAGCAGGCGGGGCTAGAGGAGTTCTAGCGGTCCGTCACCAGCGCGCGGAGGATGTCACCGTAGGCGGGCCGGGTGACGAGAACGCCGACCAGGACGCCCAGGATGGTGATGATAGCGAAGCCCTGTAGCTGGCCGAGCGAGAGCACCGCGAGCGGACTCATCGCCACGATGGTCGTCGCGGCGGCCGCACCGATGACCCAGAACGCCTTCCGGAAGCGGTTCTGGAAGATGCGACTGGAGTTGACATCGCCCTCGGACATCACCCCGTCGGCGATGATTATCAGGTCGTCCACCCCCGTACCGATGACGGCGATGAACCCGGCGATCACCGAGAGGTCGAGCGGATACTGGATCGCCGCCGAGAACCCGAGGAGGATAACGACCTCCGAGAGTGCGGTGACGACCATCGGTGCCGCGACGCGGGCGTTGCCGTAGCGGAGATACACCGTGAGCGAGACCGCGATGACCGCGATGATCCCGGTGATCAGCGAGTTGGTCTTGAACCGGTCACCGAGCGACGGTTCGACGAACTGCGTCTGCGCTTGCTCGAAGTCGAGCGGCGCGGGAAGGCGACCGGCCTGGAGGCTCAGATGCAGGTTGCGGGCCTCCTCCTGCGTGTTCGCCGTCATCCGGAACTGCGGGTCCCGGGTGAAGTCGCCGTCGGGACGCCAACTCGTCGCGAGGTCCCGGCGGACGCCCGCACCGTAGACGGTTTCGTTGTCGACGACGGTCAGCAGACAGTAGCCGGGATCCGTGTTATTCTCGCGCTGGGCGTCGTACTGACAGTTGCTGAACGCCTGCCGGTTCGTGAACCCGGCCTCGTCGAGCGTGGTGGCCATCTCGTTTGCCGCCTCGTCGTTGTTGACCGTCACCGAGACGAAGTACTCGCCGGTGCGCTCGTCTTGCTTGACGGTGCTTGCCGGGTCGATGTCCTCGCCGCGGAGCACTAACTCCTGTCGGTACTCCGTCGAGCCGTTGTTCTGCTCGGGGTACAGCGCGTCGATCCGCACTTCGCCGCGGCTCTGAATGAGGCTCCGGAGTTCCTCGCGGTCGCGGTTCGGAGCGGTGACGACGATGTACCGTTCGCCGCCGGCCGTCGTCGACTGCGTTACCGTCCCGCCGGCGAGGCCGGACTCGCTTATCTTCCTGTCGAGGACTTCGACTATCGTCTGTCTCGTATCTGCGGTGACGCCGTTGCGGATCTCGCCGTGGGTGACGTTCGCCGCGGCGAGTGCGCTCTCGAACTCGCTCTCGCTGACGTTCTCGTCGAACACTTCGACGGTCGTCGCGTCGGAGGTGCGACTGGCGCTGACGTCGATGGTTTCGATTCCGAGTTCGGTAGCCACGTCCCGTTCGACCTGGGCCTTGTTTTCGAACTCCGCGTCTTCAGCGGTCATGCCGATCACCGGCGCGCGGATCCGGGCACCGCCGTCTAGCTCGATGCCGTACTGGAGATTGGTCGGGCCGTCGCTCTGGACGTTCGCACTGTCGTCGCCGACGGTCGCGCCGGGAACGAACAGGGCGAACACGCTGAGCAACAGGAGGATGACGAGCATCACGACGCGCCAGTTCGACCGAATAGCGCTGAGTGCGCTCATCGAGCGACCCCCTCGAACTTGTACCATCGAAGCAGGCTAAGATTGAGCATGTACGTGTTCATCAGGTCCGCGGTGAGCCCGAAGACGAGGATGAGACCGATGTCGCTGAGCAGGTCGATCCCGAACAGCGTGGCCACGATGGCCATCACCGCCATCGCGGAGATAGAGGTGAGCGTCATCGTCACACCGGTCCGCATCGCACGATAGGTGCTGTCGTAGAACTCGCCGGACCGTCGCAGGATGTGGTTGTTCAACAGGATGTCTGAGTCCACGCTGTAACCGATGAGCATCAGGAGTGCGGCGATAGTCCCGAGCGTGAGATCGATCCCGAACACGTTCATCAGTGCAAGCGGGATCACGATGTCGCTGAACGCGGAGATGACGATAGCGATGCTGGGGACGAACGTTCGGAAGAAGGCGAACGCGAGAACGCTCATTCCGACGAAGGCGATGACGACGCCGTACAGCGCCTCGGTCTGAGCTTGAGATCCGAAGCTGGGCGACGTCGAGGAACTAGAGAGGACCTCGAAGCCCGCGTCGTCAGCCTGGGATTCCAGAGCTCCGATGTCGGACGGCGGGAACTCGACGATATACGTGTCCTCTTCGCCGCGGATCGACCGCACGTTCGACGGTTCCTGGTCGAACGCCGTACGGATTGCGTCTTCGGACTGATCCGTCTGAATCGTGAGTTCCGCCCCGCCAGTGAACGCAGTGCCGGGGTCGACGGGCGCCCCAGTGAACAGATACCACCCGAGAAGGATCGCCAGCGCGACCGCGAGAACGGCGAGAGGGATGGCCGCCAACTGGCGATTCGTGTACCGGGTGTAATCGATCTCCGGTACTTCGATCTCTACCATGGCCGCGAATCCGTATCCGTCCCGAATAAGCTTTCTTATCTCGAAAACGCCCTCCTGCGGTCTGTGAGCGGTTAACACGACCGGGTGATCGCGGCGTTCTGTCGATACGACCACGGCCGAAACGCTCAGTCGGTTGGTCGGTTACGCACCGGCCGAGCGTCTAAACGGGTCGAGAACGTATCCGACAGTATGAGCCGGGACACCGCGAGCAAGGTCGTCGTTTCGTACCCCGAAGACCTGAGCGACTGGGGTCGGTTTCAGGTCGAGAAACCGTCGTTTCGCGCGTTCCTGCGGAAGACTCGCGACGAGGTCGCGGTCGGCGACGTCTGGGAGGAGTTCGTCGGCACCGGCTGCTGCGGGAGCGAACTGGACGTGCCGCTTCGGGTCGAGGAGATAGACGGCCCCGAACGGATCGGCGACGGGACGGCCGTCGAGTTCACCGTCCGCGAGGCCTGCGGCATTCAGGGGAACTGGCGCATCCAGAGCGCGGGCGGGCCGAACGCCTAGTCGGGCAGGTAGCGGACGTTCACCACGCCGGCGTCGTCGTCCGACCGGACTTCGACGCGAACGGCGTCCAGGCGGGCGGCCCGGGCGAGCGTCGCCTCGTCGTCGAGCACGTCCGCGGCGGCCTCGTCGGCGGTGCCTTCCGGGACCGTAAGGACGTGTATCTCGCCGGTGCCGGCCCGCTCCTCGCGGGCCAGTTCTCCCACGTCCTGTCTCTTTGCGATCTCCATCGCCTGCGCGGTCGGCGAGAGGTCGCTGTCGACCAGTTCGACCGTCCGACGCTCTCCGACGTCGATCACCTTCCACGTCACCTCCAGCGGCGGGTCCGGCGCGATGGTCGCCGAGAGGACCTCCTCTTCCTCGATGCCCGGGTTCGACGACAGCGTGTGAACCTGGCTGTCTTCGACGTTGCGTAACACGGCCGACTCCTCGTCCGCGTGCGTGACGAGGAACGTTCCGGTTTTCTCCGACATGGCCGGTGGTACGCTCGCGGGGTTTTTGCTCGTGTCGGTCGCGGTACGGAAACGCCCTATAGCAGTCACTGACAGTCACTGCACACCTGCTCGCACGACAGCGATGCGATCAGCGTGTCAACCGTTTCAGTGACCGCTATCGTCCGACCGCCAGTGGACGAGGCCAATGAGAAGCGCCGCGACGAGGGGCGGAACGATGCCGGCCATCCCCGGAAGCGCGTACATGGCGTCGACGACGGGCGCGAGCGGGCCGGAGGCCGGCGTCTGTTGGGACGGCGGGACGGTGATCACGAGGCCCGCGTACAGCGACGCGAGAAAGAGGTACCCGGCGGCCGCGAGGCGGCGGTCGTACCGCGTCTCGCTCCGCGTGCGGCGGTGTCGTCGGGCGACGAGCAGCACCGGCGCGACCATCGGAACGACGACGAGCAGGCCGACGAGGACGTAGAACGAGCGCGAGAGCGTGAGCGACCCGCCGGCTCCGCCGACGGTGTTACCGATCAGGACGACGAGCGCCAGGCCGAGCAGCAGCGTGACGCCGACCGTCACCAGCGCGCTGACGACGGCGTAGCTCCGGAACACCCGGGAATCGCTCGACCGGAAGGCGTAGGGGAACGCTCCCGGCAGGCCGCCGTACGTCCGCTCCTCGTCAGCGTCTGGCATTGCCGGCGGTTGGGGCGACATCGGAATAAACGACGCGGTACTGACTTATACCGTGGCGGCGGGATCACGGGTATGTACGTCGACCTCGGCAACGCGCTCTCGTCGGTAGCTTCGCCAGGCGTCTCCCGGGAGGCGCTGGAACGACTGGACGATGATGTCGCGGCGGCACACGAGCGGATCGAAGCGGGCCGCGCCGACGCCGACCACGGCTACGCCGCGCTTAACTTGCCCGAGACGGCGGACCCGGACGCGATCAGAGCGGCCGTCGACCGGTTCGACGACCCCGCGGCCATACTCACCGTCGGCATCGGCGGCAGCGCCCTCGGCGCGGCGACGATCGCCGACGCGCTGGAATCCGGCGTCGACTCGTACGTCCTCGACAACGTCGACCCCGAGCGCGTCGCTTCGCTCCTCGGCTCGCTCGACCTGTCCGCTACCGTCGTCAACGCCGTCTCGCGCTCCGGCACGACGGCGGAGACGCTGTCGAACTTCCTGGTCGTCCGCGACGCGATGGAGCGTGCCGGCGTCGACTGGACGGAGCGAACCTTCGTCACCACCGGCGAGGAGGGGCCGCTCCGACGCCTCGCCGAGAAACACGACCTGCCGGCGCTCGACGTTCCTGCGGGCGTCCCCGGCCGGTTCTCTGCGCTCTCGACGGTCGGGCTGGCATCGGCCGCCATCCGGGGTCACGACATCGAAGCCATCCTCGACGGCGCTCGCGATGAAGCCAACCGACTCTCGGGGTCGCTGTTCGAGTCGCCTGCGTACGCCTACGGTGCCGGCGCGTATGCGCTGGACCAGCGCGGTGCGTCGGTCAACGCCGTGATGCCGTACGCGGAATCGCTGGAGACCTACGCCGAGTGGTTCGCCCAGTTGTGGGCCGAGAGCCTCGGGAAAGACGGGCTTGGGCAGACCCCGGCCCGCGCCCTCGGTGCGACGGACCAGCACTCGCAGTTGCAACTGTACCGCGCCGGGCCGCGGGACAAGATGGTCACGATGGTACGGGCACGCGAGCGCGAGGACCGCGCGATCCCCGAGACGGACCTTGAGGGCCTGTCGTATCTCGGGGGGTCCTCGCTCGGTCAACTGCTAGACGCCGAGTTCGAGGCGACCGAGGCCAGCCTCGCCGCCGCCGGCCGCCCGTCGGTTCGAGTCGAACTCGACCGCGTCGACGAACGCGGCCTGGGCGAACTGCTGTACGGCATGGAGGCCGCCTGCGTGCTGGCGGGGGAACTGTACAACGTCGACACGTTCGTCCAGCCGGCCGTCGAGTGGGGCAAGCGCGCGGCCCGCGGACTGCTGGGGGGCGGACGCTTCGAGGAGGCCGAGGCGGTGGCCGAGAAGGAGCGGCTCGTCATCGAGTAAGGGGAGGGCTTTACTTTCGGGACACGAATACCTGGACATGGACGATACGGCAGCCCCGAGCGACTACGCGAGCGGGTCCGAGGAGTCGCTCGCGTCGGACATCGGGGCCTCGCTCACGGGAATCGCGCTATTCGCGGCATCGCTCTTGCTGATCGACGGCGTTGCCGACGACGTGTCGATCGGTTCGCTCGGTGGCGCAGTGACGGTCACGTCGCTCGGTGTCGCCGTCGCAGCTATCGCGGCTGGTGCCTTTTTCGCCCGGCGGTACGACGTGCTGGACCGGCGACTCGCAGCCCCCATCGCCGCGGTCGCAAGTCTCGCGGCAGTCGGAGTCGGCGGGTACGCGCTCGTCAGCGGGACGCCGACCGCTGACCTCGCGTTCGGCCTTTCGATACTGGATATCAGTTCGTTCGGCGTCATCGTCGGCGGCATCGGCGGCGTCCTCGCGGCGGTCGCCGACTGGCTCGCCATCTCCGACGACCGCCTCACCAGCATGACCCGAACGACGGTCGTCAGTTCGGGCGTCGGATTTCTCGGCTACCTGGCGCTCAACGTCGCCTCGCTTCTGGTCTATCTCGTCCTCTGGCTCACTGTCTGGTCGGAGATGACGGCGATGCGACAGCAACTCGTCGGCGCGCTCGGACTGGGTATCGGAACCGGCGTGACCGCGCTCGCCTACATCCGTCTCTCCGACCGCGAGATCGATTTCCTCGACCTCCGAGTCCCCTCCGCCCGAGATGTCGGCCTTGCCGTCCTCGGGATCGTCGTTATCTTCGGCGGCCTCATCGGCCTGAGCTACGCCCTGCAACTGATAGGCGTCCCCTCTTCCAGCCACTCCACCGTCGAACAGGCCCGGCAGGGGAACGCCGACATCCTCCTTTTGCTCATCCCGGTGTCGTTTCTGATCATCGGACCGGGCGAGGAGTTGCTGTTCCGAAACATCGTCCAGAAGTCGATGTACGACGCGTTCTCCCGCCCGGCCGCTATCGTCGTCGCAAGCCTGGTGTTCGCGTCCGTCCACATTCCCGCCTACGGCGGTTTCACGCCGGGCGTCATCGGCAGTCTCGCGACCATCTTCACGCTCTCGCTGGTGCTCGGCGCGTTCTACGCGCTCTCCGACAACGTTCTCGTTCCGGCGTTCATCCACGGAACCCTGAACGCCGTTCAGTTCGCGTTGCTCTACGTCGAGATATCCGGGTACGCGCCGGGGCTGATCGTCTGACGGCCGTCTGACAGGGTTTTATTCTAATCGTCGGTCAAACAGGTCTATGGTCAGACAGTACTCCATCGTCTGCGAGGACGACATCGGCGAGCGCGTCCAGTCGCTCGCCCGCGAGTACGGTCTCACGGAGGAGGAGGTTCTGCGGCAGCTGATCGAACAGGGGTTAGAACGGACCGAGAACCAGCGGCCGGACGGATGACCGCTACGCGTTCGATGGGTTCTTCCGCGAAAGTGAACTGCCGCAGATAGGACAGCGGTCCTTGTTGTCGTCGAACTCGCGCCCGCAACCCTGACACTGGAACTGCCAGGAACGCTGTTCTGTGATACCGTCCTGTGCGATGACGTCCACCTGGACGTTCAACCGTTCGGCGACGTTTTGCATCGCGTAGTCGTCGGTTACGAGCGTCCCGTCGAGTTCGAACGCGGCCGCGATGAGGCGAACGTCCGTGTCGGAGAGTTCGGCCAGGTCGCCGAGTTCCCGTGCGGCCCGGCGGACTTTCTCCGTCGTCTGGTCGCCCGGAATGTGAATGTGCATCCCCGACCCCTCCATCGCGTCGAACCGGTAGGCGCTCTCGTCTTCGAGTTCCTCCCGGACCATCGGGATGGTTGCCATCTGTTCGTCGGTGTGATACTCGTTGATGAACGCAGACGAATCGAGAACGTACATTTACCGCTGGACGACGATGTAGTCTTTCACTGCCTGGACGCGCGACACCGGAACGCGGTATCGGCCGCCACTGTCGGTTTCGAGATCGATGCTACGGGTCGGCGTGTCCTCCGTCGGGTCGATGACGATATTGTCGAGTTCGCCCGTACGAAGGTCCATCGTGATGTTGTACAGCATTCCGAGTTCAGTGCCGTCAGACCCCATGACAGCTTTCCCGGAGAGGTTTTCGGCGAGTATGCCGGACATACCATCCCTTTTCAACTAATGAACTATAAACGCCACGGGCCGTCTGACGCTCCGGACCCTGCAGACATGTTAGATTCGTGTCTCGTACGCCGATCGACCTGCACGTTTATTCACGATCTTATTGTCACGTACGAACATGGCGGGGCTGAGTACCGGCGATTGGCTCGCTCTGGTGGTACCGTTCGCCGTGGTCGCCGACGCCGCCGTCGTGAGCGGCCGCTCCCGTGTCCCGGGGGACCGATGACGATACGCTTAAATGGTGCGCAGAGTAGTCCTACACAAGAACCTTCTCCGGTGGCTAGCTATGTCTGATACCGATACACGCGACCCGTCAGAATCCCTTCGTACTCCTATCGTCGCCGTCCTGGGCCACGTCGACCACGGCAAGACCAGCCTGCTCGACAAGATCCGCGGCTCCGCCGTCATCGAGGGCGAGTCCGGGGCGATCACACAGCACATCGGCGCGACGGCCGTTCCGCTCGACGTCATCTCGGAGATCGCCGGCGAACTCGTCGATCCCGACGACTTCGACCTGCCCGGACTGCTCTTTATCGACACGCCAGGGCACCACTCCTTTACGACGCTGCGCTCCCGCGGCGGCGCGCTGGCCGACATCGCCATCCTCGTCGTCGACGTCAACGACGGCTTCCAACCGCAGACGCTCGAAGCGCTGGACATCCTCAAGCGCTCGGAGACCCCCTTTATCGTCGCCGCGAACAAGATCGACACGGTCCCCGGCTGGAACCCCAACGAGGACACCCCGATCCAGCAGACCTACGACCAGCAAAGCGACCGCGTCCGCTCGGACCTGGACGAGAGCCTCTACGAGATCATCGGTAACCTCTCCGACGAGGGCTTCTCCGCGGACATGTACTGGCGGGTCCAGAACTTCCAGAACAACGTCGGCGTCGTCCCGGTCAGCGCTATGACCGGCGAGGGCGTTCCCGACCTCCTCACCGTCATGATGGGCCTCTCCCAGCGCTACATGAAAGAGGCGATGGAGATCGACGTGGAAGGCCCCGGCGTCGGCACCGTCCTCGAAGTCAAAGAGGAGAAGGGGTTCGGCACCACGATAGACGTCGTCCTCTACGACGGCACGGTCAGCGAGAACGACACTGTCGTCATCGGTGGCGAGAACGAACCTATCGTCACGGAGGTCCGCGCGCTGCTGAAACCTCGCCCGCTCGCCGAGATCCGCACCGAGAGCCGCTTCGACACGGTCGATTCCATCTCTGCCGCGTCAGGCGTGAAGATCGCCGCGCCCGACCTGGACGAGGCGATGGCCGGCGCGCCGGTTCGCGTGGTCCGCGACCGCGACGTGGACGAGGTCATCGGCGAGGTCCAGGAGGAACTCTCCGACATCGCCGTCAGCACCGGCGAGGAGGGCGTCGTCATCAAAGCCGACACGCTCGGTAGCCTCGAAGCGATGGCAAACGCCCTCGAAGAGGCCGAGGTCCCGATCATGCGCGCCGAGGTCGGCGACGTCGCACCGCGGGACATCAGCGTCGCGGACACCGCCGACGAGGACAAACACCGCACCCTCCTCGGCTTCAACGTCGACGTGCTCGACGACGCCGAAGACCAGGCGGAACGCGACGACGTCCATCTCTTCACAAGCGACGTCATCTATCAACTCATCGAGGAGTACGAGGAGTACGTCGAAGAGATCGAGAAGGCTCAACAGGAGACCGTCCTCGAAAACATCACTCGTCCCGCGCGGTTCCAGATCCTCCCGGACCACACCTTCCGCCAGAACGACCCCGCGGTCGTCGGCGTCGAGGTCGTCTCGGGCACCGTGAAGAACAACTCCCGCGTCGTCCTGTTCGAGGGGAACGAGCCCGACAGGATCGGCCAGATCAAAGGCATTCAGGAGCAGGGCGAGGACGTCGACGAGGCCCGCCGCGGCGACCGCGTCAGCGTGGCCATCGACGGCCCCACTGTCGGCCGCCAGATCCACGAGGGCGACGAGCTCTGGGTGGAACTCCCCGAGAAACACGCCAAGATACTGGAACAGGAACTCTCCGACGACATTCCGGCCGACGAGTTCGAGGCGCTCCAGCAGTACCTGGACAAGCAGCGAAAGCGGGACCCGTTCTGGGGCAAGTAACGCGACGATCTTTTGCGCTACGCGACAGGAAACACGGCGCGGAGCGCCGGTTTCTCGAGGCTCGGCAATAGCTCGACCAAGATCACTGCGTCCCGCCTCGGTCGCTGCGCTCCCGGCCATCAGTACACGCTAACGACGCGACCGCTAAACGACGCGTTCTCTCCTCGCAAAAGGGACTAATCTACCGCGCGGTCGGCGTCACGCCCTCCTGCATGGCCTGTTTGACCTGCAGGGCGGCACTCGCGGCAAGACCGCGGGCGACTTCGTTGCGGTCCTCCGCGGCGATGAGGTCTTCGCCGTCGAGGTCGTCCTGGTCGGGGGTGAATCCGGCGGAGACGGGGTGGCCGACCGGCGGACGGACGGCGACGGTCGCCTGTGGGCCGCCGGACCCGTGAGAGATTTCGGAGTCGACGATGTACTCGCTGGGGAGATATTCCCGCGTTCGCGCCGCGATACGGGAGACGTCCTGACGTAGTGCGCGTCGCTGATCCTGTGTCAGTTCGGGGAGATCAGCCGTGGCACGCTTGCCAGCCTGGGTCATACCTGGGTTCCCAGCGTACGGCGTATTTCCGTTCATGAGAATCTCGGTATCTGTGATACGGTCCTCCCTCGTAAAAAGGGATCGGCCGGGGTACTCTGCCGTCAGAACAGCGAGTCCGAATCGCCGAACACCGCCAGTACGACCGCTGAGGTGTACATCCCGGGTTCGGCGGGAGCCGTGACGACCTCGTGATGGGTCGACTCGAACGTCCAGTCTCTGAGTTCCTGCCCCGTCGAAAGACCCTCCAACACGCGTCCGCGGATGTCCTCTGTGCCCGTCTTGCCGCCGGCCTCGTAAAACAGTCCTGGACCCTCCTCGGACGGTGACCAGGCCAGGCCGGCGCTCGCACGCCCGGGTCCGGCCACCGTCGCCTTCGCTTCGACGACCGTCAGGCGCTCGCCGGCCGGGCCGAGGTCCGGCGCGTCCCCGACTGCCTCTACCTCCGCGTTCGCCGGAATCACCGACGAAACGGGGACGAGGTTGTAGTTGTGGACGTTCGCCTCGGCCAGCGCGGCGTCGTACGACGCCATCTCCGTGGGTCCCGTCGCCGTTCCCCAGACGACGCGAATCGTGTTCATATCCGGAGATAACGCCCGATTACGTAAGGCGTTGCGGTTCGGTGAGAGGCGAGTCCCACGGCCGAGAGCGCGCCTCGCCGTGAACGACGGCGAGGCGCGCGATGACGGGGGAGGGCAGGCAATCTGCAAGTAGTAGATCCGTAAGCGACCGCAGGGAGCGAGCGGTCCGACGACTGAACGGAGCGAAGTGAAGGAGGAGTGATGTCGGTCGAGCTTTTGCCGAGCCTCGCGAGCGTGTCCGCCCGTAGCGGACCACTCAAGTCGCGTGGTTCGAGACGGCTTCGCCGTCTCGTCATCACGGAAATCATTCCGCGATTTCCGAACGACAGCGCAAAAGGTCGGTTCAGTAGGCGTAATCCGGGTAGCCGCCGCTCGTCACCGTATCGCCGGCACCGTCCTCGTCCTCCATCTTGTCGAGCGCCTCCTCGAAGTCCTCCATGCGGACTTCGGTGCGTTCGCCGCGGATGGCGAACATCCCGGCCTCGGTCGTCAGCGATTCGATCTCGGCCCCGCTGTACCCCTCGGTGCGGTTCGCCAGGTCGTCGAAGTCGACGCTGTCGGCGATGTTCATCCCACGAGTGTGGATCTCGAGGATCTGGACACGCCCCTCGTGGCCCGGTTCCGGCACTTCGATGAGACGGTCGAAGCGACCGGGCCGGAGGATGGCGCGGTCGAGCATGTCGAAGCGGTTCGTCGCCGCGATAATGCGGATGTTCCCACGGTCCTCGAAGCCGTCCATCTCCGAGAGCAGTTGCATCATCGTCCGCTGGACCTCGGCGTCACCAGAGGTCTTCGACTCCGTCCGCTTTGCCGCGATCGCGTCTATCTCGTCGATGAAGATGATAGAGGGCTGGCGCTCGGAGGCGAGTTCGAACAGATCCCGGACGAGCCGCGACCCCTCGCCGATGAACTTCCTGACGAGTTCGGAGCCGGCCATCTTGATGAACGTGGCGTCCGTCTCGTTCGCGACCGCTTTCGCCAGCATCGTCTTACCGGTGCCCGGCGGGCCGTGCAGGAGGACGCCGCTTGGCGGGTCGATACCCGCTTCCTCGAACTGTTCGGGGCGGACGAGCGGCTCCTCGACTGCCTCGCGGACCTCGCGGACCTGCTCGTCGATGCCGCCGATGTCCTCGTAGCGGACCTCGGGGCTGTCGTCTATCTCCATCGCCTGAGCGCGGGCGTCGGTTTCGTTGTCGAGCAGCGTCTGGACGCTGAAGGAGTCGTTGACCGCGACGCGGTCGCCGGCCTCTAGCTTCTCTTGCATCCGCGACGAAACTTCGGTCAGTACCTCCTGGTTGTTGCCGTGTTGCTTGACGACTATCTCGTCGTCGGCGACCTCCTCGACCGTGGCGACGTACAGCGAGGAGGTTTTCAGCTTCTCGTTTTCGCGTTCGAGCCTGTCGACGTCTCCCTTGAGGTCCTTGCGGCGCGCGTCGGCGGCGTCTAGCTGTTCGGTGAGTTCGTCGTGGACGCCGACGATATCCGCGAAGTGTTCGCGGAGCGCTTCGAGGCGCTCCTCGTCGTCCATCTCCGGGTCGAGTTCGAGTCGTGGTCTGTCCGGGAGCGAAGGGCTACGAGACATCTGTTATGAACGGTTAAGAAATGCTCCCTAAATGTGCCTTTGGGTCGCGGTCGATAGTGAGTGTGCGCCGTCCGGGGTCAGATCAGCGACGCCATTTCGTCCAGATGCTCGTCGTAGGCGTCTAAGGCCCGCTGAATCGGGTCTGGCGAGCGCATGTCGACGCCGGCGTGTCGGAGCAGGTCGAGCGGATACTCGCGCGATCCGCGCTGAAGGAACTCGATGTAGCGACGAGACGCCTCGTTCGGTTCGCCCGAACTCGTCTCTCCTTCGTCGAGGATCCCCTGAGCGAGCGCGACAGCGGCGCTAATGCCCGTGGAGTACTGATAGACGTAGTACGCGCGGTAGAAGTGGGGAATCCGCATCCACTCGCGCGCGATACGGTCGTCGACGACGGCGGGTTCGTAGAACTCCGCCTTCAGGTCGCCGAAGATCTCGTCCAGGCGATCCGGCGTGAGCGCCTCGTCTTGCTCCTCGAGTTCATGCGCGCGGTGTTCGAACGCCGCGAACATGGTCTGGCGGTACAGCGTCGACCGGAACCGTTCCAGATACTCGTTGAGGACGTGCCGGCGGAACTGTGGGTCCTCGACCGTGTCGAGGAGGTGGTGCGTCAGCAGTGCCTCGTTGACGGTGCTCGCCACCTCGGCCACGAATATCTCGTAGTCGCTGTACACGTACGGTTGCGTCTCGCTGGTGTACTGGGAGTGCAGCGAATGGCCGAGTTCGTGGGCCAAGGTGTACATCGACGAGATGTCGTCCTGATAGTTCATCAGGATGAACGGCTGTGTGTCGTACGTGCCGCTGGAGTAGGCCCCCGACTGCTTGCCCTGGTTCTCGTACACGTCGACCCAGCGCGACTCGAGCCCGTCCGCAACGCGAGACTGATACTCTTCACCGAGTGCCCCGACCGCTTCGACGATGTGTTCTTTAGCTTCCTCGTACTCGACATCCGGGCTCTCGGTCTCCGTCATGGGCATGTACACGTCCCACATCTGGAGTTCGTCGACGCCCAGCGCCTCCTGCTTGAGTTCGGCGTGGCGGTGGAGTTTGTCGAGGTTGTCCCGCACCGTCTCGACGAGGTTATCGTACACCTCGACGGGGACGTTCGGACCGTCGAGCGCGGCCTGGCGTGCGGTGTCGTAGTTGCGTGCCTGGGCCTCTTTCACGTCCGCTTTCACGCTGTTTTTGTACGCGGATCCGACGGCGTTGCGCACGTCGGCCCAGTCGTCGTAGAACAGTTCGTACACTTCCTGCCGAAACTCGCGGTTCGGACGCTTCTGCAGTTTCGTGAAGTTGCTGAGCGTGATCTCGACGGCGTCTCCGTCAGGGTCCTCGACGGTCGGGAACTCCATGTCGGCGTTCGCCAGCATGTTGTACACCTCACCCGTGCCGTGGGTCACCTCGCCCAGTTCGGCGAGGAGTTCTTCCACCTCGGCCGAGCGAGTGTGTTCTTTCATCCGCAACACGTCGTCGAGATAGTGGTCGTACTTCTCGAGGCCGTCGGTAGACGAGACCATCTCGTCGATGTCGTCCTGGGAGAGTTTCTGGATCTCCGGAGAGATGAAACTCGCCGCGCTGGCGGCGTCGGAGTGAAGCGACTGCGCGCGGGCAGTCAGCGCCTGGTACTCCTGGTCGCGTGTGTCCTCGTCGCGGCGCATCCGGGCGTATGCGGCCACCATCGAGACGTCCCGCATGATCGAGTCCCGAAGTTCGAGTACGTCGAGGAGGGTGTCGCCGTCCTCCGTGACTCGGCCCTCGTAGGCCGACAGTTCGTCCACGCGTTCGGCGACGTTCTCGTAGGCGGTTTCCCACTCGTCGTCGTCCGCGTAGATGCTCTCTAAGTCCCACTTGTACTCGGCGTCTATCTCCGAGCGTTCTGGTACCGAACTCATGACCTTCAATTAGGGCACCCGGGAGGTAAGGCTTATCTTTCATTATCATTATCCGGTCGGCGGTCGGATCTCGACCCGTGACGCAGACGGAACTCGACCGCGCGCTCGGTCGCGCCTGGCGCGACGACGCCCCGTGGACGGTGCTTTCCCGCCTCGCCGAACTCCCGACCCGCCTCGGGGGACACGAGGGCGAGCGCCGCGCCGCCGACATCGTCGCGGAGGCGCTCGACGACGCCGGCGTCCGCGACGTGACCCGGCGGTCGTTCCCGGTGACGCGCTGGACCCGCGGTACGGCATCGTTCTCGGTGACCGACCCGGTCGAACGCCCCTTCGAGACGGTCGCGCTCCCGTACTCGCCCGCCGGTGAGGTGACGGCCGACCTGGTCGACGCGGGGTACGGCACGCCCGAGGAGATCGACGCGGCTGCGGTCGACGGGAGCGTCGTCGTCGCGAGCACGGATACGCCGCCGGACCGGCGCTTCCTCCACCGGATGGAGAAGTACGGCCACGCGGTCGACGCCGGTGCGGCGGCGTTCGTCTTCGCGAACCACGTCGAGGGGCAACTGCCGCCGACCGGCGCGCTCCGGTTCGACGCCGCGGGCGAGGTTCCCGGCGTCGGCGTCTCGAAGGAGGCCGGCGCGTGGCTGACAGAGTACGCTGACCGCGGCGCGACCGTCCGTCTCGACGTCGACGCGGCGATTGACTCGGGCGAGAGCCGGAACGTCAGCGGCGTCCTCGGCCCCGCTGACGCCGACGAGGAGGTCGTCGTCCTCGCCCACTACGACGCCCACGACGTCGGCGAGGGGGCGCTCGACAACGGCTGCGGCGTCGCGGTGCTGGTCGGCGCGGCGCGGATCCTCGCGGAACTGGACCTCGACTGCCGCGTGTGCGTCGCCGGCGTCGGCTGCGAGGAACTCGGCCTGATGGGGAGCGAGGCGCTCGCCGACGCGCTCGATCTCGATAGCGTGCGCGCCGTCGTCAACGTCGACGGCGCTGGCCGATTCCGGGACCTGCGGGCGTTCACGCACGCCTCCGACGCGATGAGCGAGGTCGTCAAGCGCGTCGGCGACGAATCCGGCCACCCCGTCCGGGAGAACCCGGAGCCGCACCCCTTCAGCGACCACTGGCCGTTCCTGCGCGACGGCGTGCCGGCGCTCCAGTTGCACAGCGACCGCGCGTCCGCGGACACGGTCGGCGAGCGCGGTCGCGGGTGGACTCACACCCGCGCTGACACCCGCGACAAGGTCGACCGCCGGAACCTCCGCACGCACGCGATGCTCGCCGCTCTGCTCGTGTGCGAACTCGCCGACCTGGATGCTGCCCTCCCCCGCGTCGACGCGGCGACGCTCCGCGGGGCGTTCCGCGAACAGGCGTACGAGTCCGGGATGCGTGCGGCCGGCGTCTGGCCCGACGAGTGGGACTAGATCCGGTCCGCTATCTCTCCGGCCACTCGCGCCCGCGTCCGCCACTCTGCCCGCTTCTCGCCGAACACGACCCGCGCGCTCGCCGCAGCGTCCGGATCGACCGCGAACTCCAGATCCGGATACTCAGCGTCGACGAGCACCAGCGGGTACGCCGGTGCGGGTGGAACGCCCTCGTGCCCGGGAAGCGGGTCGGACGCGAGAACGCGGTCTATCTTCTCCATCGCCGCCTCGCCGGTCGCGACGGCGCGGACCAGCGAGACGAGCCGACGGACCAGCTGCCGCGCGAACCCGCCCGCGCGGAACGTGAGCACGAGGTAGTCGCCGTCGACCGCCAGCGATGCCGACAGGTCCCTGACCGTCCCGTCGTCGTCCGGCGTCAGGTTGTGGAAGTCGCGTTCCCCGCAGAGGGCGGCGAGCGCGGTCCGCGCCCGCTCCGCGTCGGCGTCCGGTGCGTACAGGTGGTAGACGTACTCCCGGGCGGTCGCGTGGTGGGTCGCATGGAACCCCGGCGGCGCGTCGGCCCGCGCCCACGCTCGAACGCTCGCGGGGAGTTCACCGTTGAACGCGGCGGGCGAGAGCCACTCCGGTGCGTCGAACGCGACGGTCTGGGCGACGGCGGAGACGCCCGCATCGGTGCGCCCCGCGGCGGCGTACCCCGGCGGCGCGTCGCCCGACAGGACACCGAGGTCACGCAGGGCGTCGAAGAGCGTGTCCTCGACCGTGGGAACGTCTGGCTGGCGCTGAAACCCGTAGTACGGCCGGCCGTCGTAGGCGATCCGGTAGGCGTCCATCAGCGCCGCTCGCGCTCCGGACTCCTGTCGCGGTCGACGGTTCGGTCACGCTCCCCGCCACTGCGCCGCTCCGCGACGTACTCTCGCGCGTCGTCGACGCTCTCGGTCGCCAGCAGGTCCTCCAGACGGCGCTCGTACTCGATCTCGTCTATCTCTCCGTGGGCGTAGCGCTCGCGGAGGGTTTCGAGGGCGGCCGATTCGTCGACTTCGTCGCTTTCCTCCCCGATATCGTGCTGGTCCCACCGTTTGTCCTGAGTGTCGCTCTCCTCGTCCGTCCCAAGCTTTTTCGAAAGGACATCCGACAGAGGTAGTAACACCCCGAATCCGAGCGCGAAGACCAGACCGGCGAACCAGAGGTCGAAGAAGGCGGCCGTGATCCCCACTCCGAGGACGAGAAAGACGATTATGTCTGGGTCGAGGACCAGACCTATCGCGTTTCGAGCGTTCATATCCGGCGATACTGCCGCATACGACAAATAACCTGCCGAGTGCAGAATCGTCGCTGAATTCCGTCGCGCCGACGGGCTCTGGGGACTCCAGATCAGGTTCTGTGAACGTACACCGCGCTGTTACTGAACCGGACCCCGGCGCTCCCCACGATTTAACTACCAGTTCGTAACAGCCGTCATCCAGTACGATACCGCCAGCGACCGTTCCTGATCGGTACCCCATTCGATCTCCGGCGAGGGCTGGTCGTCACTACGGTCCCCGAATTCCCGGTCAGCCGTCGCCCGTACTTGGCTTTCATTGTCTTCCGTTCCATCGGAGAGAACTGAACAACCGCTAAAACCCACAGTCGCGGGACGAACAGTCCTGTAACGGGAAGCACTACCCGAGGTCTTCGTACGTCGGCGCGTCGTCGTCGCCGGGGAACTCGTCGACCGGCACCTGCGTCTGGTCGCCGCTCTCCATGTCTTTGATCGTCAGTTCGTCGTTTTCGAGGTCCTGTTCGCCGACGATGACGACCGTCTCGGCGTTGATCGAGTCGGCGTAGTCCAGTTGCGCGCCGAAGCTTCGCCCGGCGACATCGCTCTCGACGACGTGGCCGCGCTCGCGCAGGTCGCGGGCGACGCGGGCGGCGACGGGTCGCGTATCGCCGACCTGTAGCACGTAGTAGTCCGTCGAGAGTTCCTCCTCGGGCCAGACGCCGGCCCGCTGGCAGAGCAGCGATAGCGTCGCGTGACCGGGGGCGACGCCGACCGCGGGGGTGGGCTGGCCGCCGAAGCTCTCGATGAGGTCGTCGTAGCGGCCGCCGCCGAAGATAGAGCGAGAGACCTCACCGGTGGAGTCGAAGCACTCGAAGACGACGCCCGTGTAGTAGTCGAGGCCGCGCGCCGTCTCCAGCGAGAGCGTGCAGTACTTGCGGACGCCGAAGTCCTCCGCGGCGGCGAGTACGTCCTGCAGGTTCGTCACGGCCGCCTCGACGCGGTCGGTGTCGGCGAACGTGATCAGTTCGTTGAGGTTGTCCGCGTCGACCGCGAGGAGGTCGTCGAACTGCTCCGCCTGGTCGTAGCTGAGTCCGGCGTCGGTCAGCAGCCCGTGGTACTCCGCTTTCTCTATCTTGTCGCTCTTGTCGACGGCGCGGATGGCCGCCTCGGTGTCGACATCCGCATCGAACGACTCCAGCAGGCCGCCGAGGATGTCTCGGTGGGAGACTCGGAACTCGAAGTGCTCGCCGGTGAGGCCCAGTCCCGTGAGCGCGTCGGCCGCCCACGCGAGTATCTCGGCGTCGGCGGCGGGATCGCTGGAGCCGAAGATGTCGACGTTCGTCTGGTAGAACTCCCGAAAACGCCCCTGCTGAGGCTCTTCGTAGCGCCAGAACGGCCGCGTCGAGACCCACTTGATCGGCTTGGACAGCTCCTGTTGTTTTTGGACGACCATCCGAGCCACCGTCGGCGTCAGCTCCGGCGTCATCGCAACCTCGCGCCCGCCCCGGTCCTCGAAGGCGTACAGCTCTTCGACTATCTCCTCGCCGCTTTTGTCGACGTACATCTGCGTCCCTTCGAGCGCGGGGGTTCCAACCTCGCGAAACCCGTACCGGCTGGCGGTCTCTTCGAGCGTATCGATGGTCTCCCGCCGCGCACTCATTTCGCCGGGGTAGAAATCCCTGAACCCCTTGAGTCGGTCGTACATACACCCGAATTGTGCCAGCGTGCGCTTGAAACCTGTTATCTGCGGCTAGGTACATGAACACGATTCCACTGGACGTGATCTGTGCTACCGGCTACTGCACTCGTTGGTGAAAACACCTCGAACGTTCCACCCGATGTAGATTGACTTACCGGAAAAGGCGGGACTTTCGAGGTATTCATATCGTCGACTCTCGCGGACGTCTCGTAGGAATTCGACGGTTCGATCTCAAAACATCGCCCACCTCACTTCCGAATGCCGGTCACTCGCGTCTGGTCGTGGTCGGGGAACACTTCGGCGACGGCAGCCTCGCCGTGTCGCTCGGCGAGCAAGGCGCGGAGTTCGCCCTCGTAGTCGGCGCGCTGGATGACTTCGCTCGGACCGATGTCGAGTTCGAGCGTCGCGTCGGCGAGGCGGTCGACCGCGCCGCGGCCGAAGCCGGACAGTGGTGCGATGTAGTCGATGCCGTAGCGGTCCTCCAGGCTCTGGGCCTCCGCTCGGGAGACGGTCGGGACGCGGTCGTCGCGCCGACTCCCGTCCGCCACGGCGTCGTACCCGTCGCCGGCGACCTGTTCCAGCGCATGGTCGTGGACGCGCTGGATGCCGTTTCGGGGGTAGCCGTCCTCGTACATCCGGTCGACGGCTTCGACCGCGACCTCGCGGTCGAGTTCCATCCGCCGGAACTCGTAGCCGACCGTCGCCGCCGTTCCTCGGGCGTGTTTCCACTCGTCGGTGACGCCGAAATGGCCCGTGACGAGGGTCACGTCGTAGAACTCGTCGAGGAGAAGCGCGGCGAGCGTCGAGTCCTTACCGCCGCTGTAGAGCAGCGCGAGCTCCATCTCACCGGCGCTTGATGTCGAAGCTCTGGGAGTCGGGCTTTAGCTCGCGGAGGAGATCCTTCATCTTCTCCTCGTCTATCTTGCCCTGGATCCGGCCGCTCTGGGCGAGCGCGACAACCTGACGTTCGACCTTCTCGCCGAAGTCGGGCTTGCTCATCTTCACGGAGTTGAGCCGCTTTCGCGCCCCGTCAGTCAGGTGTTGGCGGAGGACCGCCTGCTTCTGTGCGTCGGCCTGCTGTTGCTGGCGTCGCTGGGCCTCCTCGTTGCCGCCCTGCTGTTGCTGTTCTTTGAGCTGTTCCATCTTCTTGCGTCGAAGCTCGTCGAGTTCGTCGTCGTCGGGGCTACCGCTCATTGTGTCCTCGTGTTACGTGGCTGGCGGCAAAATCATTACGGACTTGTGGGGTCAGAAGCGTCGTCGCCGTCGGAGACGGGAGACGCGTTATCGGCGGGCTGTTGCGTACAGCACCGGTCCGATGATGAGCAAGACGATACCGAGGTACGTGAACTGTATCGGTGCCTCGCTGCTCGGGGTCAACATGAAGATGAGGCCGAAGGCGAGCACGTTCAGCGACAGCACCTTCTGTGATTTCAGCGGGAGTGTCCCGAGGACCGACAGCACGAACAGGAGAAATATGGCGTGCCCGATGTGGTAATCGAGCAGGAAGTTATCGAGCGCCTGCAGCAGTATCCCGTTCATTCCTAGGTGATACTGCCTCCGATTCGGTCTTTAAACTTGTTATTCTGAGCCAACGGGACCGGTGATGTCGAGCGGGCGGATCCACAAGTACCAGACGACGAAGACCATCGTTCCGAACCCGGTTACCCAGATGATAGTGCCGAGCGCCGGGTAGCCTGCCGCTGAGAGGAAGTATTTCGCGAGGCCCGGAATGATGACGCCGGTCGCGAGAACGACCGCGAACGCAGTCTTATCGGAGACCACTGTTAGGCACCTCCTTGCCGGCTCTCGGTCACAGGTTCGCACATACCTGTTTCCTCGTCGCCCGGAGAGGTGAATCTCCCGGTTTCGTCGAGCGCGTATCGTCTCACAAAGGGGTGGACGCACCGTGGAGCGTGTGACACGTGCGTCCGTCCGGTTATTAGATATCCACGACCAAATAACGTTGCCCGAACCGCCGCGTACCGTTCGGTTGCGGCCAGCACACTCCGTGGGCTCTCGGCTGGTATTTCGCAGATGTCGAACTGGGCGCACAGACTATCTGTACCGTGGCGCGATATCCGTTCAGAGCCGAAGACCAACCACAGTCTCCCTTGCAAACCAACCACAGTCGCCCTTGCAACAGTGTTCACATCTGATCGTACGTATCTAGTGGTCGAGGGTGAAACTGCTCGCAAGCGCGACTATAGATACCGCTTACCGACCTCACCGTTGCGCGCGCCGGGGAAACCGAGGTTCGTCCCCACGTGCCGCCGCCGACGTTTCCCGACTCCACACGCCTCTCAGAGATGATGCCATCCGCTCTCTGCCTCGTCGCCACGGGCGGCGGTGGTAGACACCAGTTCCGATCACTTCCGGGTAGAATGGACCCCCTTACGTCGTCTCACGGGCTTTCTGAACGCGATAGAGGTCGCGGACTGATAGTCAAGGCCGCCTCAGTTCCGGCTGACCCGCCGGAAGCGGATCTAACGTCTGCATTACAAAACCCCTGGGCGGGGTATGCCGGATAGCGAATGAACCAGACGGCTCAGCGTCGTGACGCGGACGACTACGTCGTCCGGTGGTACCGCGAGTGCGACCGGGACGGGATCCGTTCCCTGTACGAGACTGAGTGGGGGTGGCGGCCGACTCGCGAGTGGTTCGACTGGAAGTACGTCGACGACCCGTACCTGTCACACGTGCCCGTGACGGTCGCTGTGCGTGACGGAGATGTCGTCGGGTCGCAGGCGTACGTCCCGTTTCCGGTCCGTTGGCGCGACGGCGAGACGCTCGCGCTCCAGCCGGCGGATGCCGTGGTCCACTCTGACCATCGCCGGAACGGCCTGTACACGCGGATGACGCGTGAGGCGATCGAGCGGTACGAGCCGGGTGAACCGTCTTTTTTCTTCAACTTCCCGAATCCGGGTGCGCTGGCCGCTCAGCAGGGGATGGGGTGGTCGGCCGTCGACAGCGTCGGCACGGCCTACCGGGTACACGACCCGACGCCGCTCGTCTCATCTGACCGGCCCACGAGCATTCTCGCCAGCGTCGCGAAACCGTTCGCGCGCGGATACCTCGAACTCTGTGACGCGGTCCGAGAAACGGCGAGTTCGGAGCCGGAGGGGGTGGCGGTCGAGACGTACGAGTCAGCACCGCCATCGACGCTCGCCACCGTCTACGAGAGCGCTCTCCCCGAGGGGATCCACGTCAGGCGTGACGCCGAGTTCTATCGGTGGTGGATCGGGGATCCGTCTTTCGACCACACGGCATACGTCGCCCGCCGGGACGGGTGGCCGGTCGCCGCTCTCGTCACCCGGACCCGGAACGGCGACAAGGTCAAACTGCTGGACGCCCTTCCGCTGGCCGTCGACCGCCGGGACGCGTTCCGGGCGCTGCTCCGGAGCTGGATCGACGACGACGGTGATGCCGCGGTCCTCTCGGTTGCCGAGTCGACGCTCCCCCGTGATCTCCTGCTGGCATCGGGGTTCGTTCCGGACGGCGTCCCTCTCGCATCGCGGGTTTGCACGCAGACGGATCTGGCGGCGCGGCCACTTTCCCCGGACGGCGAGACCCCGCCGCTCCCGCGGTCCGTCCTCGCAGACGAGAACAACTGGCAGATCACGTTCGCGGAACAGGACCGCTTCTGACTATGCAGGACACCGCGCCGCGGGTGATGGTTCTCGACGGCGACTACGACAACGCGATCCAGGTCGCGACGGAAGTCTCGTCCGACCTCGACGCGGTCGTCATCGGCGTCGGGACCTCGACGGAGAGCAGGTTGCTGTGCTCGAAATACTGCGATGTCGGCGCGACGGTTCCGACGACGGGCGAGGGCTATGGCGAGGCGCTGCTTGACCTCGTCCGGGAGTACCGTCCCGACATCGTGATCCCGGTCGGCTACCGTTCGGTGACGGCGCTCGACGAGGTCCGCGACCGCCTGCCGGACGGCGTGGCGCGCTGTCTCCCGCCATCGCGGGCGCTGTTGGCGGCGGTCGACAAGCAGCGAATGCTGGAACTAGCGTCGGAACTTGGCATCGACACCCCGACCGACTACACCGACGTCGTCGTGAACGCAGACGAACGAACCCCCGACGCAGTTCGAGACCTCCCGTATCCGGTGTTTCTCAAGGCGCGCCACGAATGCGGGGAGAACGTCACCGCCGTCGTCGACGACGCGTCGTCGTTCTGGTCGACGTACGAAGAGCTGGCGGCCCGGGCCGACGACGACGTTCTGGTTCAGGAGTGCATCGACGACCCGCGTACCTACGGCTGCGGCGTCCTCTTCGTCGACGGGTCGTTGCAGATGCTGTTCGAACACGAGGAACGACGATCCGTCCCTCGCCAGGGGGGGAGCGGGACGCGCGTCGGTATCTTCCGCGACCCGAGGCTCGAAGCGGCCTCGCTGAGGCTCCTCCGGGCGCTCGACTGGTCCGGGTTCGCACTGGTCGAGTTCAAGCGCGCGGACGACGGTTCGTACGTTCTGATGGAAGTGAACCCGAAGCTGTGGGCGTCTTACGCGCTTGCCAGCCAGTCCGGCTACCGGTTCGTCTCGTCGATGGTCGCCGAAACGCTCGACATTTCCTGGGACAGTCCGACGAGTCCGGACCAGACCGGCGAGATGGTGTTCCCGCTACGGGAACTCCACTTCGCGCTCACGCACGCTGACGAATCGCTGTTCAGGTCCGCCGTGACGATGCTGTGGCCGCCCGCGCAGTGGGACGTGCACCTGCACGACTTCCGGTCCTGGTTCACGCTCCCGACCGACAAGGCCGATACCGGGGAAGTGGGATCCGCACCGACCGGGGACGGGAGTACGTCAAACGAGGACGCTACCGCCTCGCCGGACGACGGGCCGTCGAACCGTCTCACCGGCGCCGACCCGAGGTCCGAGCATGACTAACGCCGTGGTCACCGACCGCACCGACCGCACTGGCCGCATCCAGTCCGACGAACTCGCCGCTCGGACGCTCCGCGACGCGCTCGCCTACTCCCGAGAGCAAGAGTACACCGGGTGGGACTACTGCGACGGACTGAGCAGTCGCTTCCTGCGGGCGCTCCCGGTCGAGAACAAGTGGCTCAACGTCGTAGTTCAGGAGACGGTCAAGCGCTCACCGGTCAACGTTCGGCCGCTGTTTCTCGTCGAGCAGCGGCGTAACTTCATGGGTGCCGGCCTGTTCGCCACGGCGAATCTCGTCGCCGAATGCCTGGCCGACGCCGGCATCCTCCGGGTATCGGGTGGGGTGGACTACGGGGCCGAGGCGGAGTCGCTCGTCCAGTGGCTCGTCGAAACCCGGTCCACGGGCTACAGCGGGTTCTGCGGCGGTCACAAGCACCGCATCCAGACGCTCGACGCGCTCGGGCGGCCGAACGACCCCTCGGTCGTCTCGACTGCGCCCGCCGTGCGCGCCCTGCTCGGGGCCGCCGAGCGCGACCCCTCGTACGCCGACATCGCGCGCTCCGCCGCCGATTTCGTCGTCGACGACCTGCGGTACCGCGACACCGACACCGGTGCGGTGGTCGACTACCACGTGCAGGACTCCGACGAGTACTACACCGTCAACGCCGGCGCTATCGCCGCCCGCCTCCTGCTCGACCTGTACGAGCGATTCGGCGACGACGAACTCCGAGAACGGGCGACCGCCATCCTCGACCACGTCGCCTACCTCCAGACCGACCGCGGCGGGTGGCACTACCGCGACCCGCCCGACGCCTCCCACCTCTCGATGGACAACTTCCACAACGGGTTCGTCATCGAGTGCTTTCTCCGGTACGCTGACCTCGTCGGTTCGCGGTACGACGACACTATCGACGACGCCCTCGCGTTCTACCGGACGCTGTTCGACGCCTCCGGCGCGCCGGACTGGGACGAGTCGTCGGCGTACCCCCGCGACGTTCACGCCTGCTCGCAGGGGATTCTCGTCTTCACCTACGCTGGCGAGGCTGACTTCGCCCGGCGGATCCTCGACTGGACGCTCGACGAACTGTACGCCGGCGACGGCCGGTTCTACCACCGGAAAGAGCGTTTCTACACGAAGCGGACGACGCTGATGCGCTGGTGCCAGGCGTGGATGTGCTACGCGCTGGCGGAGCACCTGCGAGTGACTAGTGGTGTGGGTGGTGTGGCTGGCGTTCCAGAGGGTGTTCGGTGAGTTTGTCTCTTCGGCGTGTCAGTTCCGTGTTGTGGTGCTGGAACGGTCGGCCAACGCGAATTCGAACTAACCCAGACGGTCGTTTACTTCATTTGCGCTGAGACGGGTCCTTCACATCCGTTCGAGTACACAACTCGAGGACTCAGTATCGCGAGTATCTGATACGCGGGACTCACGAGGTAATTCGACGGAAAATGATGGGCCAACGCGGATTTGAACCGCGAACCTCCCGGTTATCAGCCGAGCGCTCAACCTAATTGAGCTATTGGCCCGTTCGAACGCATTTAGCGGTTGTCGGTGGTATTGTTTAAGAGTTTCCTTCTTGCAGTGTCGCTGACCGGTCCGCCGTCGGTGTGTTATCGGGCCGTCTCGTCGTCGTCGAGATCGACATCGTAAGCGTCGTTGCCGAGGTCGTAGGTGTCCTCGGACGCGTTGCCGTCGTCGGAATCCGGGAACCCGAAGGTGTACACGTTACCGGTCGCGAACCCGCCGGTTTTGTCCTCGATGTACGGCGTGACGACCCAGCGCTTGAGCGCGCCGCGGATCAGCGCCCGGGTCGGTGGAATCGCAAGCAGGAAGCCGATGGCGTCAGTGACGAGGCCGGGGGTAAGCAGGAAGGCTCCGGCGGCGATGAGAAGGCCGCCGTCTAGCAGTTCGTTCGTCGGGGGACTCCCCTTGCCGAGCGTCGTCTGTAGTTTCCGCATGGTCCGTCGCCCCTCCGCGCGGACGAGGAGCATGCCGACGAGCGCAGTGAGGACGACGAGGAGCACCGTCTCCAGGCCGCCGAGCAGTGCAACGGCGACGTATACGAGAAACACCGCGTCTAGCAGTGGGATCAACAACAGGGCCAGCAGCCACCAGAGCATGCATGTTACTTCCAGTGCCGGCCTCAAAACCCTTTATCCCGACTGTCGCGCGAAGCGCCAGCGGCGAGCGGTCGCGGTGCGAAGCCCTTACGCCGCGGCGAACCAACCCGGAGATATGGACGACAGTGCTGCGGCCACGCGGGTCGAGTGGCGCGAGTGGGGACCGGACGCGTTCGCGGCGGCCGACCGCATGGGCAAACCAGTGTTGCTCTCGCTCGCCGCGACCTGGTGTACCCACTGTCACGAGATGGACGAGACGACGTACTCCGAGCCCCGAATCGCCGCGAACGTCAACGACGGGTTCGTTCCGGTCCGCGTCGACGTTGACCGCCACCCCCGGGTCAGCGAGCGGTACAACATGGGCGGGTTCCCGTCGACGGTGTTTCTCACGCCCGACGGCGAAGTGCTCACCGGCGCGGGCTATCTCGGTGCCGACGGGATGCGCCAAGTCATCGACAGCGTTCGGGAGATGTGGGACGCCAAAGGGACCTCGGCGGGGAGCGTCCCACGTTCGGTGCAGGGCAACGACACGCCATCGGGTGAGATAACCGACGACGTCGAGGGTCGGATGGTCGGCCAGCTCCGTGCCGCGTACGACGAGACCGCCGGCGGGTGGGGGAGCGACGCGAAGTTCCCGATGCCCCGGACCGTCGAGTTCGCGCTGAAGCGGGAGCGCGACCAGGCGCTGCGCAGTCTCAACGCCATCAGCGCGAACCTACTCGACGATTACGCGGGCGGCTTCTACCGGTACGCGACCGAGAGCGACTGGAGCGGTATCCAGTACGAGAAGGTGCTGGACACGAACGTGGCTCTCGTTCGCGCGTTCGCCAACGCCTATCTCTACACCGGGAAAGAAGAGTACCGCGACCCCGCCGAGAAGACTCTGGAGTTCCTGACGACCACGCTGTGGACCGGCGAGGCGTTCGCCGGCAGTCAGGCCGCGGGCGAGAGCGCGGAGTACTACGCGCTGGACCCGACCGAGCGCGAGGACGTGCCGGAACCGTCCGTCGACGACACGGTGTTCGCGGACTGGAACGCCCTCGCTGTCGACGCTTTCCTGACGTACTACGCCTACACCGACGACGACCGGGCCCGACAGTACGCGGAGCGAACCCTGGAGTACGTCCAGACGGAACTGATCGCGGACGACCGCGTGATCCACTACCGCAACGGCGACGAGACGGGCGAACGCGGCCTTCTCTCGGACCACGCCCGCGTCGTTTCGGCTCTCACGACGGCCCGGCAGGTTCTCGGCGCGGACACCCTCGACGCGGCCGAGCGTCTCGCCGACTACGCGCTCGACGAGTTGCGTTCAGCGGGGTCGTTCACGGACGGTCCCGCGAGCGGACCTGCGCTCCTCGACCGACCGCTTCGGCCGCTCGACGCGAACGTCGAGTTCGCCGACGCGCTGCTCGACCTGCACGCGCTCACCGGCACGGAGCGCTACCGTGACGCCGCCCGCGACGCCGTCGAGGCCTTCGCCGGCGCGAGCGACCGTTTCGGGCCCCAGGCCGCCCACTACGCGGCGGTCGCGACCCGCCTGCAGCGTCCCGACCTCACCATCGCCGTCGCGGACGACGCGGGGTCGGACCTGCACCGTGCTGCCCTTCGGATGGCCGACCACGAGAAGGTCGTGATCCCGGACGCGAGCGGCGACGCGTACGACCGCGGTAACGCCTACGTAGTGACAGACGACGGCGTCTCCGACCCCGCGGCGTTGCCCGAGGAACTCGCCGCCCTCGTCGCCGAGCGCGTCGACTGAAACATAATCCCGAATACAAACCTCCGGTGCGTTTATGTTTCTCCGGCCCCGTTCCTCCAATATGTCGAGTTTGAGGGATCTCGGGCTATCTGAGTACGAAGCGCGCGCGTATCGAGCCTTGCTCAACACCGGTCCGACAACGGCAAAAGAGTTGTCACGCGCCAGCGACGTGCCAATGGGACGTATCTACGACGTTCTCAACACGATCGAACAGTACAACCTTGTCCGGAGTCAGACCGCGAGTCGCCCGAAGAAGTACGTCGCCGTCGAGCCGTCGACGGCGCTCGACCGCTTGCTGGAGGACAAGAAGCGCGAACTGGACGAACAGGCCGAACAGTACGAGTCTATCGTCGACGACCTGAGCGACGAACTCGACGCTGCCGACCCCGTCGAAGAGCAGTTCTGGACCGCCGCCGTCGGCCCCGAGGAGACGACCGACCTGCTGCTCGAACGGCTCACGGCGGCCGACCGACGGCTGGTGATGGTCGCCACCCACCGCTCGCCTCAGTTCGACATCAGCGACGTGGGCGTCCTCATCACGGACCAACTCGAAGAGGCGCTCGACCGCGGCGTCGAGATAGACCTCCTGATGACGCCAGGCCTCGTCGACTCGCTCCCCGAAACAGTCGGCAAGCGATACCGCCGGACGCTGTCGACTCATCCCGACTTCAGCGTTCGGACTAACTCCGACATCAGCGGCACGTTCAACCTCCTCGACGGCGTCGAGGTCTGTATTCAGGTTCCCAACCCCCTCGATACCGACGAACCGTTCGCGATGATCGACCTGAAAGACCCCGAGTTCGCCGCCGACATCCACGAGAAGTTCCTGCCGCGGTGGGAGGAGGCGGAACCTCTCTCGTTCTAAAGAAAGCCCTTGCTCGGCCTTGGAAGGCCTCGCTGCGCCCTTTCAATGTCCGGCGGAGCGACTTCGTCGCTCCAAGCCCTCGTTCGACTCCGTCTCACGAGGACGCCGCCAGAATCGCTTCGCGATTCTCGCTACGGGCCGCCAGTTTGCGCGAGTCTCCGGGAGAGCGTTGCTCTCCCGAACCGTCACTCGCTCCGCTCGCGAAGACGCCAGCGGTTGCTGGCGCACGCTCTGAGTACCTGCCCTCCCCCGTCTTCTGACCGCGCTCACTCCGTTCGCGCAGGACAGCGTGGCCGCGCCTTCTGATGGATTGGCGACCGATCTGGTGACCAATACGGTAAAGATCAAACTGGAAAACGGTTCGACTGTCGCTGGGCGACGTTACACGACCGCAGTGATAGGTAGAGAGAAGAACCGAATTACTCCTGCATCGCTTCGATCTCGCGGCGGACGGTACCCATCTCGACCTGTCGCTCGGCGTGGGCGTTGTGCTGGTGGATCGATTCGTCGTTGGACTGTTTCATCGTGAGGACGGCGTCGTCGGGCAGGTCGGGGAACTCGGTCACGACCCCCTCGGCCATCGAGCGGACGCAGTCCTCGACGAACTTCGCGTTCGCGTGGGCCTCGTAGGTCATGTGGTCCTCGTCGGGCCGTTTCGCGAGGTTGTAGATGCGGGCGCTCATGGAGTCGCGGGCGACCTCGATGAGGTCGATGAGGTCGACTTCGGGTGCGCCCTCGCTCTCGACGGTCAGCGTGGCGTGGCCGCGCTGGGCGTGGCCGGCCTGCGGGACTGCTTGCAGGAACTCCTTGACCTCGCTCTCTTCGACGCCGAGGTCTTCCAGTTTCTCCCGAGCGCGCTCGCTCATCATGCGTTGCGAACAGGGACAGACGGTCATGCCCGTGACCCGAGCGCCGATCTCCTCAGTCGTGCCGTCCTCGGTCGCCGTGGCGCTGGCGATGATGTCTACGGTCCCCTGCGTGGGTTTCTCGCTCTCGGGCGTCTCGTCCTTGACGACGAACTCGGCCTCCATCGACACCTCGGCCTTGCTCGTGTAGTCGTGT
Source organism: Halostella pelagica (assembly GCA_005954745.1). Taxonomy (GTDB): domain Archaea; phylum Halobacteriota; class Halobacteria; order Halobacteriales; family Natronoarchaeaceae; genus Halostella; species Halostella pelagica. Next base: position 2,479,355 of record CP040678.1, on the reverse strand, counting down.
TTCTCCAGTAGTCGCTCGGCGGCGTCGCCGCAGACGTCCTCGGTGCGGTACGTCTCCTCGCTGACGGCCTCTTCCAGCACCTCGTCGATGACTTCCATGTTACGGGACATGTCCGCACCTTTCCGCCAACTCGGAAGGTCGACGAACACTTCGAACTCCGCCATCAGAACGATAGGCCGCTTACCGTTTCGCGCGATCTTCACGAGTTTGTCGACGCCGGTGACGCCGACCTGACTCAGGCCGACAGTGACGTCGGGCCGCGACGCCTGCACGTCCGGCAGTTGCTCACTCATTGAATACGCCTAAGGAAAGTATCCGATTAGGCCTTTCGAAACCGGGAGTTCTGTCGAGTCCCCTGCTATAGCCGTCACTGAAAGTCACTGCACACCTGCTCGCACGACAGCGATGCGATCAGCGTGTGAATCGTTTCAGTGACTGCTATATCGAGCGGCGCGAGGTCAGTCGAGTTTGTCGAGCGCCTGGAAGAAGTCGACTTCGGGCCCGGCGATCCGAACTGGCCGGTCGGCTCTCGACACACGGACTGTCGCGGGCAGCGACAGTTCCCGCTGGGTTCGGCCGTCGCTTATCGCGTATCCCGCTGGCGCGTCGTCGACGTGTACCGTTACCTCGCTGTCGTCGCCGGTGACCAGCGGCGGCATCCCGTCCGCTGCACACATCTCCGTGACGACGAGCGCGCCCAGGCCGGGCCTGACGAGCGGCCCGCCCTCGCTCAGGTTGTACGCCGTACTCCCGGTCTGTGTGGCGATCAAAACGCCGTCCGCGTGACCGCTCGTGTACGTCGCCCCGTCGACCTCGACGGTGATATCGGCCCCCTGTCCCGGCCCGCGTTGCTCCCCCTGAACGACGACCTCGTTGATCGCGGGGTCGAGCGACCAGTTCTCGCTCTCGGCCTGCAGCCGAGGTACCTCGCGGTGTCTCACCGTCCCCGTCTCCCGGAGCCGCCGCACCTCCTCCGCGACGGCGTCGACGGCGTCACCGGGCGAGACGGCGTTGAGGAACCCGACTTCGCCGAGGTTCACGCCCATGATAGGCGTCGACCCCGCGCCGCGGGCCGCGAACAGGAAGGTCCCGTCGCCGCCGATGCTGACGACGAGGTCGCAGTCGCGCATGCGCTCGGCGGGGACGCCCTCGACCCGGAGACGCTGGGCGGTCGCGTCGTCTATCAAGCACTCGACGCCCTCGTCGACCAGCCGGTCCCGGATCTCACCGACGAGTTCCGCGGCGCTATCGTTGCCTTTCTGCCCGACGAAACCGACGTGCATGTATCGCCGTTGCCGGCGCTGGGTGAAAAACTCCCCGCTGGCAACAAGGGTTATTTAGTTACAGAAGTCTACGCTTACGTAGTACGGACACGTCCAAACCGCTCGTGTCCCCCGAACCGTCATGCTGAGAGAAACCTCACGCGTCCGACCGGACGACCGTGCCCGCATCTGCGGATTTGTCGGTCTGTCGGGGTGGACGCCGTGACCGAGAACGCCGACGACTGGTTCGAGCAAGCCATCGGGTCAGACGCGGACGAACGGGAGTCCGAGGAGAGCAGCGACGAACCCACGATGGACGACAGTTCGACGACGGTCGAGGACGATGATTCGCCCGACGCTCCGTCGACAGGTTCGGACGACGAAGAGACGGACGACGACGAGACGGACGACCCGCTGTTCGAGGAGGACTTCGCGTCCGCGCTCACCGGTTCCGAATCGGATGGGGTAACCGGCGAAAGCGAAACGGACGACGCCGCCGGGTTCGGCGAATCTCTGGCCGTGGATGACGACCCAGCGGTCGACCAGGATCTCGGTATGGGCGGTGAGTTCGGGGACGATGACCTCGGCGGCGGGTTCGGCGGTACCGACTTCGGTAGCGGCGGCGGGTTCGGCGACGAGTTCGACGACGAGGAGTTCGAGTCTGAACTCGACCGGATCGACCTCGGAATCGACGGGTTAGACGAGATGATCCAGGGCGGCGTCCCGGAGCGCTCGCTGATGGTGACCATCGGGAGCGCCGGGACGGGAAAGACCACGTTCGGGCTACAGTTCCTCCACCAGGCGCTCGAACAGGACGAACGCGCCGTCTACATCACGCTCGAAGAGAGCAGCGAACGCGTCGTCAACAGCGCGACCGAGAAGGGGTTCAAATTCGACGAGTACGTCGAGAACGGACAGCTAGCGGTCGTCGCTATCGACCCTATCGAGATGGCAAACAGCCTCGCCTCCATCCGGAGCGAACTGCCGCGACTCATCGAGGAGTTCGAGGCGACTCGCCTCGTCCTCGACTCAGTCTCCCTGCTGGAGATGATGTACGACGACCGCGCCACCCGCCGCAACGAGATATACGACTTCACTAAGAGCCTGAAACGCGCCGGAATCACGACGCTGATGACGAGCGAGGCCAGCGAGGACAACGACTACGCTTCCCGTCACGGCATCGTCGAATACCTCACCGACGCCGTCTTCGTCCTCCAGTACGTTCGCCCCTCGGACTTCCGCGAAACCCGCCTCGCCATCGAGATACAGAAGATCCGGGACGCCAACCACTCCCGGGAGACGAAGCCCTACGAGATCACCGGCGAGGGGCTGAGCGTGTATCGGCAGGCGAATATCTTTTAAGACGACTTTTTTCGCCTCGGGCGTGCTCGCTCAGCGAGCACACCACTCGGCCAAAAAACATCGATCAAAAAAGGCCGTTCACTCGCTTCGCTCGTTCGCAGATCTATTGCTTGACTCGTTCGCAGGCCTGCCCTCCCCCGAGTCGCGCGACGCTCGGCGCTCTGCCTCGCGCCGCGCTCCCGGCCGCAACGTTCCGTGTTCACCCCCGCCAGCCCTCGGAGCCAACGTGTAACGGGTCCATTCTTTTCCGGGTCTTCGTCGTAGCCCACGACATGGTCCAGCGGACGGATGCAACTCAGCGGATGAACCGGAAGGAGATGGGGGAGTACCTGCAGCGCCTCGGCGAACAGATGGCCGACGAGGGACCGATAAGCGTCCCGGTCGCTAACCGACGAGTCCAACTTCACCCCGCGGAGGCCATCAGTTGCGACATCGAGGTGGTCGAGCGGTCGACGCTGTTGCGGGGCGACCGCGAGACGATATCGCTGGAGATAAGCTGGAAACCGCAGGGCTAGCGCACGACAGTCACCGGAACCGGTGAGCGCCGGATCACCGTTTCAGCGACGCTTCCGAGGAGGATACGGGAAACGCCGGTCCGACCGTGGCTCCCCGTGATAATGTGGTCGATGTCGTTTTCCTCCGCGTACTCGACGACGGTGTTTGCCGGACCGCCGATTTCGACTGTCGTCTCGACGTCCACGCCGGCGCGGTTCGCCCGCTTTTCGGCCTCTGAGAGCGTCTCTTCGGCCGATTCTCGTGCCTGTTCGTACCACTCCTCAGGGTAACTCGGCACCGCGGCCTGCGAACCGTACCCCGCCTCTCCCGGGTCGATAGCGTTCAGTATGACCAGGGTCGCGTCCCGATGCTCGTCAAGCGCGTATTCGAGGGCGCTCTCCGACTGCGGCGACCCGTCGTATGCTACGAGTATCTTTTTCGTCATGTACTCGTATACGCTCTCCGAGAAGTAAAAGCCCTACTCCCGCCCGTGTTTGGTCAGGCACTTCGGGAGGCCGATGAGTTCGACGGGTTCGGAGTTGTCAGGCGAGTAGACGACCATCTGGCCCTTCTCCATGTACGGAACCTTCCCCTCTAAGTTCGACGGGATGTTAACCGACGAGATGGCGTCCTCGTCGCCGAGATTGAGGACGACGGTCGTGTTTATCTGCTTGAACACGGAGTCCGCGATATCCTGTGGGTCCTGAGTGATGAGAAAGAGTCCCAGTCGTTCCTTGCGGCCCTGCTTCGCCGCTTCGGTGAACTTCCCGATGACCTTCCGGGCCTGAACGCTCTCGGCGTCCGTGAGGAAGTTGTGGGCCTCGTCCATCCCGACGACGAGCGGCGTCTCCTTGATCCGGTCGTACGTCGGCGCGTTCGACAGTTTCTGGTCGATGAGTAGGCTGGAGACGGCGAGGACGATGACCTCGGTTGCCCGCGTATCGTTGACGTGGTACGTCGGAACGACGGTGAGGCCGCCGGGACGGACCAGTTCCGATATCTGCTCGGTGATCGGGCGGGCGTCGCCGTCGAACACGTCGCCGAACCCACGGACCCGGCGCTTGACTGCGTCGAACGTCGCTTCGTGGACGGACCCGCTCTCGTGGAGTTCCTCGCGTAGCGCCGGGTCGTCGAGGAACGAGCGGAACTGCTCGTAGGTGCCGCCGTCACCGTACTGTCGGAAGAAGCGGTCGACCAGCACGTCGAGCGCGTTGAACTGGTTGTCGTTCAACTGTCCGCCCGCGATGAGCCAGCGGTTCGCCTTCACCATCGAGAACGGGATGGTGAACTCGACCTGCTCGGCGCGGTGGTGGTCCGCGCCGTAACTCGTCCCGTCGACCACCGGAACCAGCGCCTTCGTGTCGTCGTGACCGCCGTGAGCGATCCCCTCGCGTTCGAAGCGGCGGCGGTCGGCGTCCTCGATGGCCGGGTTGTCGTCGTGCATCTGGGCGTACTCGTCCTGCGGGTCGAACTGCACGACCGCGGCGCGGGCCTGCCGGCCGTCGTCCATCTCGTACGTGCGCTCCTCGGACAGGAACTGTCGGAGCGCGTTCTTCGATGCGTGTGTCTTCCCGGACCCCGTCCCACCGGCGACGAGCGTGTGCCGGAAGACGAGGGGGTCGCCGTCCTCGTAATCGTCTTTCAGGCGGTAGTCGATGGTCGGCGGTTCGGCGGCAGTCCGGACCTTCTCGCCGCCGACGGAGAGGTGGCCGAGAAACACGCCGTCGTCTGGCATCTTCAGACCTGTTTTGATCTCGGAGGCGTCGGTCGCTTCGCGGACGGGCGTCTCGGGTTTCGGCACGCGGTCGGTCATCCGGCGCTTCAGTTCGTCACCGTCTTCGTACAGGATCGCGACCGGTTCCAGCGTCGCCAGGAACTTGTAGTCCGCCTCGTCGATGCCGTCGCTACGCATCGCCCGCCGGGCGTGGATCTCCGTGGCGTCGTCGCTCCGGTACTCTTGGACGTACTCCAGGGCGGTGATCCGGCAGAACAACTTCTCGCCGGCTGTCCCTCGACCTCCGCCGCCTTCGTCGGGGTAGGGGACGAGCAGGTACTTCCCGATGCGAACGTTGGGGCGGTTGGCGGCCGTCACGTACGCCCGGAGCGTCGTTTCGTCCGCTTCCTCGCCGATACAGAGGCCCTCGGAGACGGCGACCGTTCCGACGCCGCGGTCCTCGCCCGCGACGCTCGCGTCGACCTCCTCGAACGCGTCCGTCTCGTCGCCCGCGGCCGCCGCGGCGTCGGCAGTGTCGTCCGCAGACGCTTCCTCCGCGTCCTCCGCGGAGTCGTACTCCGTGTAATCTCCCAGGTCGGGCATACCCCTGACATGCGAACGTTCTGTTAAAACCTTTCTCACGTCGCGATAGGGTCTGCGTGTTTCTTCCGGCCACGCTGTCAGATCACTCGTGATCCGACACACAAGCGGCCCACCGGGTGGGAATGGGTCGTAAGGACAGTAGTCACTGCAACGGTTTACACGCAGATCACATCGGTGTCGTGCGATCAGGGTGCAGTGACTGTCAGTGTCTCCGATAGGTACGCACGACCCTATCAGCTGTGCGGGGTGTATCGTCGTTGCGCCAGCCCGGGCCGCAGGCGCTGTGTTACTCGGTATTCGAGCGGGGAGACCGCCACCGCATCGGGAGCATCCATAGCCTTATTCCTCGCCCTGACATACGCCGGGCTATGTTACTGGTCCGCGGCCAGGCCGGCGGCACCGAGTTGACCGGCACGCTGTACGAGCGCGGCGAGTGCGCACCCTCGTTCAAGGGTGCGCCCGACGAAGACGCCCCGTACGTGTGGGTTTGCGACGAGTTCTACGAAGTCGAAAGCGGCGGCACGACACAGGAGATAAACGGGCGCGAACTCCAGATCGCTTTCGAGTCGCCGATGCCGCGCGGGTTCGACACGCGCGAGCAAGGGCTCGACGCGGCGAAAGAGTACATCCGCACGCAGTTCGCCCGCATCGGCGTCAGCCGTGACGACGTCGAGGTCACAGTCGAGAAAGAAGAACCCGGAGCGGAAGTGTAACGACCGACCTCCTACGGCGAGAGAGTCCCGGCGTGAACGCCGGGGAGGATGTCATCGTCCGGAGTCTGTTTCGTCCGCCCCGTCTTCGAACACGGCGTCGAAGAACTTCCGTTCGGCTGTCCGAAGGTGCTGGGCGAGCGTCGACGGCGAGATGTCGAGCTTTTCAGCTACCTCCTCACCGGTACTGGCTCGCGGCCAGTCGAAGTGTCCGGCGAAATACGCTGTTTCGAGCGCAGTTCGTTGCTTCTCCGTGAGTCGGGTTTCGAGTATCGAACGAGGGTCAGTCACCTCCTCGTCGTGTTGCTGGGCTGTTCGTTTCGCGAGAAGCGTCGCTCCGGGACAGTGTTCCACCACTAGGTCGGTCAGTTTGCGCGTGTCCCGGCCCGGGGGGAACTCGACGAGGAACCTGAACTCCCCGTCGCTGATCGTGATAGAGTGGAGGCGACCGCCGTGGGTGGCGACCGCCTCGTACAGTGAGCGACCTGCGGAAGTCGACAGTTCGAACTCGATCTCGTCGGCTCGCTCCGCCAGGAGCCGGTAGTTGTCGACCGTCTCTGACCGCTCTATCGCGTCTCCGAACTGATCCGGGGAGACGTTGCTCGCCGTTCCGTACGCGGTGAGAATCTCGTTGCTGTGCAGCAGGTTCCTGATACTTATCTGACACGACTGCTCGGTAGAGAGACGAACCAGTTCCTCGGCGAACCCGTCGGCCTGAAACTCCAGTTGGAAGACGGTGTCGCTCATCAGGGCGTCCTTTCGCTCGATGGCGGTGATCGCGTGCCCGACGATGTCGCCAAGTCGCCCGAGGATCTGCGTCTCCGGTTCGGAGAAGGCGTTCGCGGATTCGGCGTACACGTTGAGGACGCCATAGAGCAGGTCCTCGTGACCGATCGGGATCGCCGCCGACGAGCGATAGCCGCGCTCTTTCGCCTGCTCGCGCCACGGTTCGAACTCGGGGTCCGTCTGTGCGTTCTGCATTACCTGTACCTCGTGTATCTCGACGGCCCTTCCCGTCGGTCCTTGGGCGGTAGTATTGTCATCGACCGTGATGGTGATATCGTCGAGATACCCATCTTCGACTCCCGCCGCCACCTGGGGCGTGACCTGGTTGGTTCCGCGGTCGATGTACCCGATCCACGCGAAATGATAGGCGTCCGATTCGACCAGTCGCTCACAGACCGCCGCTTCGAGTTCGTCGCGCGACGACGTCGTGATGACGCTGTGAGTGATGTCCTGGCTGATCCTATTGAGGCGATTGAGAGACTCCAGTTGCTTGTTCCGACGCCTGCGCTCTCGCGCTTGACGGGATCGTTCGACAGCGTAATGGATCGAGCGAACCAGCGCGTCGCTCGTCACGTCGTCTTTCACGAGATAATCCTGCGCGCCGTGTTGGATCGACTGTACGCCGACGCTCCGGTCGTTTAACCCCGTGAGAACGATCACCGGCGTCATCTCCGCTGATTCGACCATCTCGGACAGGGTGTCGAGTCCGGTGCTGTCCGGTAGGTTCAGGTCGAGGAGGACGACGTCGGCAGCGTTTTCGGATAGAAACTCCAGGCCGTCGGAGAGGCGCTTTTCGTGTCGGACGTTCGGAACGACTGGATCCGCCTCGTCAGGGTCGACGCGCTGGAGGAGTTCTTCCGAGTCCTGAAGCATTTCCTCGAACAACCGTGCGTCGCCGGGGTTGTCCTCGATCAGGAGGACTGTGAGTTCACTTTCCTGCATTATGCCTCCTCGTGTGCCGGTAGCCGGACGACCGAGAGCCAGAACGCTTTGAACGACCGTACGGTTCGGATGAATTCGTCCGGGTCGACCGGTTTCGTGAGATACGCGTTCACCTGTAGTTCGTAGGACCTGATGACGTCCTCTTCGGCGTCCGAACTCGTCAGGATGATCACGGGAATCGACGAGAGAGAGGAGTCCCCGTTGATTTCTTCGAGCACCTCGTCACCGTTCTTGCGCGGGAGATTGAGGTCGAGAAGCACGATATCCGGCATGGGAACGTCCTCGTACCCGTCACGACGGTACAGATAATCCAGCGCTTCGATCCCATCGGTCGCGACGTGGAGCGTGTTGGATATCTGTCCCTCCTTGAACGCCTCCTTCGTGAGTCGGATATCGCCCGGATTGTCCTCGACGAGCAGAATGTCCGCCGAGTCGTGCGAAAAGGCCCGTTCACTCACCGTGACCGCCCTCCCGGAAACGCGAACGAGCGTGTCGCCCACGTCCACAGTCCGGACGCGACTCGACTGTCGCCCTCTCGCTGTCCGACGGACGCTGGCCGGGCGCGAGTCAGTTCCTTCGACACGTCCGGTTGACGGGGGATGTCTCTCACCCTTCGGGCGTTGCCGTCGGTGTCGAGAGGACGACGTGCGATGTGGCCCCCGGTGGCGTTCCGTGTCGCCAGACCGGGCGCGGTGGCGTCGTCCGGGCCCCTCGCTCGAAGTCCGTCGCTCATCCTCCGTTGCAAAGCCGCCAGGCGAAATAAAACTTAAGGTAGCAAAGTAGATCGCCGTATCGAACTGGATTCGTACAGTATTCTCTGCGGATATGTGTATAAATCTGGCATAGAAAGATCTGCGACCGTCAGGGACGGGTCGGAGACACGGTGAATCGCTCGCACACAGAGGCTCTGTCCTGTCACCGGCACTGTGTATCGCCATCACGTCGGCGCTCTGATCAGTTTCGCAGGTCGGATCCCGATCTCGAGACGGGCAAGGAGGGATCGGTCACTCCTCGTTCCACCGCAGGTCGTCGTACCTCCGGAGTTCCTCGGACCCTAACGACCGCTCGAACGCCCGACGGAGCGACTGTTTCCCCTCACGGCTGATCCGCGCCAGCGCGTCGGCCTTGTGAACCGCGGCCGGCGGCCCGCGCTCGGCTGCCACCTCCGCGAGTATCTGGCGTTCGAGGCGGCCGCGGGTCTCGGCGTCGCGGGTGAACTCGTACGGCGCTTCGATCTTGTACAGGACATCCTCACGAGGGTCGTAGACGACGAAAAACGTCACCTCGTACGCCTCGGGGTCGAGTTCGCGCTCGATGCCGAGCGCGTCGCCGTCCGCGGCGAGCGTGCGGTCGGACCCGCCGCGGGAGACGAACCAGTTGGTGAACGTCAACTGGTCGGTACGGCGGTTGGATCCGGGGGCCTCGTCCAACGACTCGCGGTTCGACGCGTCGCGCGTCCCGCCGGGTTCGTCGCGTCGCTCCAGCAAGCGGGTGAAGAAGGCGGTGTCGTCGACCCAGGGCGCGGCGACACCTTTCTCACCGACCGTCCGCGTGATCAGCTTGGCGGAGGGGTTTTTCACGAACCCGACCAGCGGCGTGTTCTCGTCGACGAACTGCTCGACCAGTCGAACGTAGTTCTCGACGATGGCGTTCGGTTTGGCGTCGTGAGCCAACTCGCGGAGTTCGGCGTCCCGGTCCTGCCAGTTCAGCAGCTCTTTCGGATACAGCGGGCCATCGAGCACCAGCAGATCCGAGACGCGGTCGGCGTGTTCCAGCGCGTGCTCGCTCTCCGCGAGATACAGCGCGAGCGCGTGGACGACGCCCTCGGTGAACCGACTCACCCGCGGCGCCTGGAGGACGCGCCGGCGACTGTACCCGTCGTCGTACTGCACCCAGTTCTCGGGCAACTGAACGGTTATATCGCTGGCGTGGACCGTCGCCACGAGACTCCGCGAGCGGTGCAGGTCCAGGTCCGAGGGGCACCCGCTCATCGCGGCCTGCGCGACGTCTAGGACCAGCCCGTTCTTGAACGTCGTCGGGTTGATCGTCCCCGAGTCGAGTCCGTGCGTCGACGGGAACGGCGGGTCCTGCAGGGCGGCCGCTTCCACGTCGATACAGCGGCGGCGTCGCTCTCCGATCGGTTCCACCACCCGCCGACCCGCGTCGTCGACGAGGGGGTCGAGGAAGTCCGTCCACACTCGCTCCGCGAGTTCCCGGTGGTCGCCGTCGTCGACGTCCTGGCTTATCTTGCGGGCGAGTTTCGCAATGCCCTCGAAGTGCACCGGGTCGAGCGTCATTCGTCACCCCGATTCGCCCCCACTACGAAAAAGCCAGCGGAGATACCTGTGGTATACTGTACGTTTTCGGCCGGAGACGGATCGGCCGCAAGCGAAGAGTAGTTACCGCACCGCACTGACCTGTCGCGTATGGACGCTGCAGTCATCGTTCTCGACGGGTGGGGCCTCGGCGATCACGCGAGGAGAGACGCCGTGAAGGCGGCGGACACGCCCAACTTCGACGGCTACGCCGAGGCGGGAGCATACGGGACGCTGAACGTCACGGGGCGGCGGGTCGGCCTCCCGGAGGGACAGATGGGTAACAGCGAGGTCGGCCATCTGAACATCGGTGCCGGACGCGTCGTCAGACAGGAGTACACGCGTATCACGGACTCTATCGAGGACGGGTCGTTCTACACGAACGACGCGCTCCAGTCGGCGTCGACGTACGCCGAGGAACACGACGGACGTGTTCACTTCATGGGACTGGTCAGCGACGGCGGGGTCCACTCGGATTACGAACACCTGTTCGCGCTGATCGAGATGGCGGCAAAGCGGGACATCGAGGCCGTCACCCACGCGTTCATGGACGGCCGCGACACGGACCCCACGGCGGGCGCGGGCTATCTCCGCGACCTCGAAGAAGTCATCGAGGAACACGGCACCGGCGACGTCGCAACCGTCTCCGGACGGTACTACGCGATGGACCGCGACCAGAACTGGAACCGGACGAAGCGTGCGTACGACGCCATCGTGAACCGTGAAGCCGACCACGAGTCGGCCTCCGCCATCGCCGCCGTCGAGGAGTCGTACGACCGCGGCGATACCGACGAGTTCGTCGAACCGACGCTCATCCAGGGCGAACCGGCGCTGGAGGACGGGGACGCGGTCGTCTTCTTCAACTACCGCTCGGACCGTGCCCGGCAGCTAACGCGGATGCTGGCCGACATCGACCCCGTCTGGGAGTTCGAGACCTCGCCGCCCGATGTCGAGGTTGTGACGATGACCCAGTACGACGAGACGTTCGACCTACCGGTCGCCTACCCGCCCCACCGGCCCGAGGACACGCTCGGCGAGGTGCTTGCAGACCACGGCCGCACGCAACTGCGCATCGCCGAGTCCGAGAAGTACCCCCACGTCACCTACTTCCTCAACGGCGGCCACGAGGTGGAGTTCGACGGCGAGAAGCGGAGCATAGTCGAGAGCCCGCCAGTGGCCACCTACGACATGCAGCCCGAAATGAGCGCCGAAGGCGTCACGGACGAGGCCATCCGCATCGTTGACGCGGACGACCCCGACGTGCTCGTGCTCAACTACGCAAACCCGGACATGGTCGGTCACACCGGCAACTACGAGGCCGCCATCACGGCCGTCGAGGCCGTCGACGAGCAGTTGGGACGGCTGGTCGAACATCTGACCGGCCGCGGGGCGAACGTCCTGATCACCGCGGACCACGGCAACGCGGACGACATGGGGACGGAGGACGAACCCCACACCGCACACACCTACAACGCCGTTCCGATCGTCTACCTCTCGCCGGACGGGACGGACGCCGGACGCGCGATCCGCGGTGGCGGGTCGCTGTGCGACATCGCGCCGACGGTGCTGTCGCTACTGGGTGTCGAGCAGCCGACCGCGATGACCGGCGAGAACCTCCTGAAGTGACTACAGCGCCGGCCGATCCCGTCCCGCGGGCGGGAGTGCCTGGGCGAGTATGACGTACGCGACGGTCGCGACGAGCAGGCCACCGGCGATGGCGACCGGGCTGTTGATCTCGGTGAAGCGCCCCACGAACATCGCGACCGTCCCCACGGAGAGGCCGAACCCGAGTGCTCCCGCGTGAACGCCGCCAAGAGACGGGATGTTCGCCGCTTCCTCCCCTCGCGACATAACGTACGCGAGGATGTGATACGAGGCGATCCCCTCCGCGAGGAGGAGTACTCCCGCGAGCAGGAAGTCCTCGAACAGGAAGTACGCGACGAAGGCGAACGGGACCCCGCCGAACGCGCCGAACGCTTTCGCTACCAGCTCAGCCTGCCCGTCGTTCACATCAGCACTCATGATTTCCCGTTCGCTTTTTCTGAACTTAATCAGTTTCGGACTGTATCGCAGCGGTTGCGGCGGGGGTACCTCTATACTCTCTCGGTCCGAATCGCCCGTCCATGTGGACGTTCGACCGCCCGGCGTTCGACACCGAGGCTCGCAAGCGGGTCTTCGCATACGTGGAACGCCACGGCGAAACAGACCCGTCCGCGGTCGCGTCGGCCGTCGGCATCGATCCGGAGAGCTTCCACCATCACGTCACCGTGCTCAAGCGCGACGGCTATCTGGAGGACGCGGACGGGAAACTGCGGGTCGCTCGCGACCCCGGTGAGGCCGAGGAACACCGTGAGGCGGGCGTTGTCTACACCATCCGTCCGGCCCGAGAGGACGACCTGACTGGACTGGTCGGCGCGATTCGAACGGTGGCCGGCCAGCGGACGGATATCGTCGCCGAGACGGTCGCGGAACAACTCGACTACGAGGACGCGCTGCTCCGGCACAACGCCGTCCAGACCCGCGTGTTCTTCGTCGGAACGGTGGACGACGAGGTGGTGGGATGGGCACACGTCGAAGCGCCCCAGTTCGACAAACTCGCCCACACCGCGGAGGTAACTCTGGGCGTCCTCGACGGGTATCGCCGGCACGGTATGGGGAGTCACCTCCTTCAGCGCGCGTTGGAGTGGGCGGCGTCGAACGACTACGAGAAGGTGTACAGCAGTCTTCCGGCGACGAACGAGGTCGGCGTTGAGTTCCTCCACTCGTTGGGCTGGGAAACCGAAGCCGTCCGCACGGACCACTACAAGGTCGGCGAAGCGTACGTCGACGAGATCATGCTGGCGAAACGGCTCTACCCCGTCCGGAACGAGTAATCGAGACTCGGCGCGGAGTGGGTCAACGACCCCATCGAGATGACGTCGACGCCGGTCCCAGCGTACGCGGGCACGTCCTCGACGGTGATGCCGCCGGACGCCTCGGCGAGAGCGTCCGGGTCCGCCTCGCGAAGCAGTTCGACCGCATCGGCCGTCTCTTCCGGCGTCATGTTGTCCATCAGCACGATGTCGGCACCCGCTTCGGCGGCGCGAGGCGCGTCGGCCGGCGTCTCCACCTCCGCTTCTATCTTCGTCGCGAACGAGGCTTCTTCACGGAAGTGCGCGATAGCGTCCGCTAACCCCATCTCCGCCGCGTGGTTCTCCTTCACCATCACCATGTGCGAGAGGTCGAGTCGGTGGGTGTCACCGCCGCCCGCGGCGACCGCGCGTTTCTCGACGCCGCGGAGGCCGGGCGTCGTTTTGCGGGTCCCGGCGACAGCCACCTCGTCGTCTACCGTTCGCGCCGCGTCGACGGCCGCTCGCGTCTTCGTCGCCACGCCGGAGGCGTGCCCGGCGACGTTGACCGCGACGCGCTCCCCGCGGAGGACGGACCGGGCGTCGCCCTCGGAGACGAGGACGGTTTCGCCCGGGTCGACCCGGTCGCCGTTCTCGACCCGCCGCTCGGCGTCGACGCCGAGATACTCGAACACCGCTGTCGCCGCGTCGAGACCGGCCGCGACGCCCGCTTCCGTGGCGACGAGGCGTCCCGTCGTCTCGCCGGGCACGTCGTTCGTCACGTCGTGATGGCCTAGGTCTTCCCGAAGCCAGCGGTCGACCTGCCGGTCGGTTACCGGCATGGTCAGTCGTCCACCGGCGCGGTCGCGTCCGGCGGTTCGAGGTAGTGACAGCCGACGGACTCCTCGTTCTCCGCGGCGGCGCGGGCAACGAGCAAGGCCGTGACACTGGCGTTGCGTAGTTCGTACAGATCCCGAGCGGTTCGGGTGCGGACGTAGGCGTCGACCTCTCCTTTCAGCCGCCGGAGGACGGCCGACGCGCGGCGGAGGCCGTCCGGCGTCCGGCGGATACCGACCTGCTCTTCCATCACGCGACGGAGGCGAGTGAACTTCTCGTCGGCGAACCGTTCCGGGAGGTCCGGGTCGCTGTCGAGCAGTTCGGGCGGTTCGCTCTCGATTATCTCGTTTCCGACTGCCGCCTCGCCGGCGCGGAGGCCCCACACCAGCCCTTCGAGGAGGCTGGTGCTTGCAAGGCGGTTCGCGCCGTGGACGCCCGTCCGCGCGCACTCCCCGACGGCGAAGAGGCGGTCGAGGCTGGTTCGGCCCCGGTCGTCCACGTCGATGCCGCCGCAGAGGAAGTGTTCGCAGGGGGCGACGGGAATCCCGTCGGTCCAGTCGACTCCGCGTTCCTCGCACTTCTCGGCTAGATCCGGGAACTCCCCGGCGAAGTCGAGAGGGGACACGTCAAGGACTACTTCCCCCGTTTCCGTGCGCTCGGCGTCGACGGCGCGAGCGACGACGTCGCGGGGGGCGAGTTCGGCATCCTCGTGGTAGTCGGGCATGAACCGCTCGCCGTCCCCGTTGCGGAGGTGCGCACCCTCGCCGCGGACGGCCTCGCTGACGAGGAACGTGCCGTCGCTTCCCGTTCTCTCGCTTTGTGCCTCGCGACCAGCGTACGCCGTCGGGTGGAACTGCACGTACTCCATGTCAGCCACGTCGGCCCCGGCGAGCGCCGCCATGGCGAGGCCGTCACCGGTCGCGCCGGGCGGGTTCGTCGACCGCCGGTAACACGCGCCGATCCCACCCGTCGCCAGCACCGTCGCTCCCGCGAACGCCGGTTCTCCGCCCGGTTCGCTGTCCAGTAGCGCGCCGTGAACGCGGCCTTCGTGCATGATCAGATCGAGCGCGGCGGTGTCCTCGCGGATCCGGATCCCGTCGTGCTCGTCGAGGTAGTGGAGAAACGGTCTGAGAAGGTGTTCGCCGGTACTCGCGTCGATGTGGAGGATCCGGGACGCCGAGTGGCCCGCCTCGCGGGCGAAGTCATAGCCCGCACCGGACGTGTCGAACTCGACACCGAGCGTGTCGACCAGGACATCGCTGACGGCCGCGGGCGCGTTCTCGACCAGCACGTCGACGGCGTCTGCGTCTGCCGTGTCCGCGCTCGCGGCGAGGATATCTTCCGTGAACGATTCGGGGTCGCCCCGGGTGGTGGCGATACCGCCCTGGGCCCAGTCCGTGCTGGCACCGTCCGGTCGCTCGGCTTTCGTGACGACGAGGACATCGGCCCCCTCACGGGCCGCGGCGAGCGCCGCGCTACAGCCCGCTATCCCGCTTCCGACGACGAGTACGTCCGCGGTGGTCGGGTCAGTCATGCGATGTCGAGCATCCGGTCCATGGCCAGTTCGGCCAGTTCTTTCTCGGCCGGCGCGACCTCGATGACGTTTCGCTCCCGGCCCGCGACCAGTTCCTCCAGCACCCACGTCAGGTAGTTGGGGTCGATCTGGCGCATGGCGTTACAGTCCATGCAGGCGTCCCCGCAGAGGGGGACGACGTTCACTTCGGGGTGCCACCGCTGCAGGTGGTTCGTCAGGTGGATCTCCGTCCCGATGGCCCACGTCTCGCCGGGGTCGGCGTCGGCGACGGTCTCGCAGATAGTCGCCGTACTCCCGGCCTTGTCTGCCGCTTCGACGACTTCGCGGCGGCACTCGGGATGGACGATGGCTTTCGCGCCGTTGTACTCCTCGCGAACCGCCTCGATGTGTTCGACGCGGAACCGCTCGTGGACCTGACAGTAGCCGTCCCAGAGCACGATGTCGCTGTCGGCGACCGTCGCCGCGTCCTTGCCGTCGGGGTCCCAGGGGTCCCACTCCGCGATGCTGTCTTCCATCCCGAGTTCGTGGGCGGTGTTCTCGCCGAGGTGCTTGTCCGGGAGAAAGAGCACGGTGTCGCCTTTCTCCAGCGCCCACTCGAACACGTCAGGGGCGTTCGACGACGTGCACACCGCGCCGCCCTGCTCGGCACAGAAGGCCTTCAGGTCGGCGTAGGAGTTCATGTACGTGATCGGGACGATGTCGTCGTCTGGTGCCGCTGCGGTTATCTCCGCCCACGCCGAATCGACCTGGAGGGCCTCGGCCATGCCGGCCATCGGACACGACGCCTCCATCGACGGGAGGATCACGGTCTGGTCGTCGTCGGTGATGATGTCCGCGCTCTCAGCCATGAACGTCACGCCGCCGAAGACGACGTATTCGGCGTCAGCATTGGCCGCCTCAACCGATAGCTGATAGGAGTCGCCGACGAAGTCGGCGTGCTCGACTATCTCCCGGCGCTGGTAGTTGTGACCGAGGATGACCACGTCGTCGCCGAGCGTCGAAAGCGCCGCCTCGATACGCTCCGTTCGTTCGTCTGATTCGAGTTCCCGGTACTCCGGCGGTAGCTGTTCGAGATTGTCGTACTTGAACAGACTGAGGTCGGTTTCGATGTCCGCAGTTTCCATTTCCGGCATTGGTTGGATCCTATGGGTGATCCTATGTCGGTAGCGCGTATTGAAAAAATTTTGTGTTCAAACACGGCGGGTATGACATACCGTAGTAGGTGAACCTAACTCCGAGTGGATTTGATCGGTGATACTGCCGTTTCGAAGCATGCTATTTGTTGTCGTGCGTCATCGAAACTGCAGTGTCGACGGCGGACGACACCTCGACGAACGTGTATACGGACACGACGGCGCTGAGTATCACGAGGCCGGCATAGTACCCGTCGACGCTGTTTGCCGCCGCTATCATGATGAGGCTCACGCTAAAGGATTCGAAGAACCTCCTGCTGTGCGAACGATCCCGCGACGGTACCGCGCCGCCGTGATGGAGCGCGCAGTACGCGCTTCCTGCGACGCCGAGAAAGAGTGCGATTTGATACGCGACGTTGACATCGACACGGAGCGAAAGGCTAACCGCCGCTGCGGCGAGGACGACTGATATCGAAAGCGAGAGGAACTGACTCTCCCGGAACGGTCGGCGAGCACGTCGGTACGATCGGCGGATTGGCCGGAGGGCGCGTTCGAACATATACCTGCGTAGAATCTTCCGACAGTAATTCGTTCGGAAATATTTGCACGCGCTGTACGCTGTCTCACTCGATATCCGGCACGTCCAGCCGATCCCGCGGACGGCGTTCTCACGATCTCACGGCGGCCGGTCACTATCTGGAACCACGACACTCGCGGCGTCCCCGTGGGCTACTGCCCGGTCTGGGGATCGTCTGCGGGGGAAGCCATCGCCTCGGCGGAGGTCGAGAGCATCACGAGGAGGCCGACCGCGACGACGGTTGCCATCCGGACGACGGCGTCGTGGAGCGCGGGCGTGTCTGCGGCGACCAGGCCCATGAGCAACATGAGTCCGAACGCCCGGACGAACCCACGGGAGAACGTCCAGTGCGCGTCCGGATAGCCGTAATGCAACGAGTAGTACGTCGTTCCTGCGACGCCGACGAACAGCGTCACGAGCAACGTCAGGTCGCGAACCCTGACGTGGAGCGCACCGTAGTCGGCCGCAAGGCCGGTGAGCGTCGCGATGCCGAGAGCGAGGGCGCGACTGTCGCGGACGGGACGGAGGGCGCGGGGGGACATGCGTTCCGATGATGGAGGGGCAGAAAATAATCCTTGTGGAGTCAACGGGCGTCGTACACGACTTCCCCGTCGACGACCGTTGCGACCACGTCGATCTCGCGTAGGGCGTCCTCGTGCTCCCACGGCGACCGGTCGAGAACCGTGAAGTCGGCCGCCGTGCCGACCTCGATCGTTCCCAGACCGTCCTCGTCGAATCCGGCGTAGGCCGCACCGCTCGTGTACGCACAGAGCGCGTCAGTCACGGACACGCGCTGCTCGGCGTTCGATGCGTTGACGGCGTGATGGACTCCTTCCAGCGGGCCGAACGGCATCACATCGCTTCCGAAGGCGACGGGAATATCGGACTCGACGAGGCGACCGAGACGGTTCGACCGGTCCCGTCGCTCACGGCCGAGGCGCTGGTCGTACAGTCCGCCGTCGTCCGCCCAGCGGTGGAAGTTCGGTTGGACCGACGCGACGATCCCCGCCGCTTCGATCCGTTCGATCTGCTCGTCCGTCGCGAGTTCGAGGTGTTCGATCCGGTGGCGCGCTTCCGCCGGATCGCCGGTCCCCTCCAGCGCAGACAGGGTTTCCTCGATGGCGGCGTCACCGATGGCGTGGATCGTCGCCTGCATCCCGGCGTCGGACACCTCGTCGACGAATTCGCGGAGTTCGTCGGGGTCGACGACCCACTTGCCCGTCCCTTCGCCGTCCGCGTACGGTTCGAACAGTTTCGCCGTTCGGCCGCCGATACTGCCATCGGTGAACGATTTGATGCCGCCGGTTCGAACCATCTCGCTCCCGTGGTTCGTCCGTAGACCGACCTCCCGGACCGCGTCGAGGTGGTCGCTCCAGTAGTTGATCCGAACCCGGAGGTTCAGGTCGCCGGTGCTGTCGAGTTCGCGGTATGCCCGCGGCGCATGCGAGTCCCGAACCATGTCGTGAACGCCGGTCACGCCGAGTTCGTGGGCACGGTCGCGCGCCGCGGCGATCAGTTCTCGCGTCGCCGCGGGTCCCGGCGCGAACGCGTCGCGGACCGCCTCGACGGCGTCCTCGACGACGACGCCGGTCGGTCGTTCTCCGTTAGTCACCACGTCGTCGTCGGGCATCGCCCCGGAGAGTCGGTCGAGCGCAGCCGAGTTCAGTGACGCCGTGTGCATGTCCACCCGGACGGCCGCGACGGGGCGGTCCTCGCTGACTGCGTCGAGATCCTCGCGTGTGAGATAACCCTCGTCGGCCCAATCGCTCTCGTCGTAACCGAACCCGAGTATCCACTCGCGGTCGTCGCGAGCCCCGTCGGCCAGTCGTTCGACGGCGTCGTCCTTGCTTTCGGTCCCCGCGAGGTCCGCGTGGACCGCGTACTTCCCGACCTGTTCCATGTGGGTGTGGGCGTCGACGAACCCGGGGAGAACGACCGCGCCGTCGAGGTCGACGACGGTCGTCTCGACCCCTTCCATGAACTCGACCTCGTACTCGCTGTCGACTCTGACGATCTCTCCGTCCCGAACCGCGACCGCCCCCGCGGTCCGGTCCGGGTCGGTCAGTGTGTGTACCTCCGCGTTCGTGAGTATCAGGTCCGCGGCCTCCGTCATACGAGCCAGAGCGCACGGCGAGAGCAAAACGGTTGGGGTAGTGGGCGCGGTCAGCCCCGCGCCGACCGGTAGAACGCGACCGCCGCTGCGGCGACGACCGCGAGGAGGTACGCCACGCCGACGGCGAACTCGCCGAGGTCAGCGCCCCCGGCGAACGCGGCGTCCATCGCGACCGCGACCGGGACGTTCCCGGGGAGCGCGGCCGCGCCGTCCGGGGCGTCCCGTGCGAGCGGATTCTGGAACAGGAAGAGGTCGGCGAGGGTGCCGAACAGCACGAGGTAGACGCCCGCCATTCGGCTCAGCACGGCCCCGGCGAGCGTGCCGAGCGCGCCGTAGACGAGCGCCGCGAGCAGGGTGGCCGCGGCGAACCACCCGAGGTGGTCCGGGGTGAACGTCGTGAGCGCGACGGCGACCGCGACGGCGCTGACCGCGGTCGCGACGACCGATAGCTGCCCGAGGCGAGCGAGGACGACCTCCGTCGGCCGGTAGCCCGCGGTGACGAGGCGGGCGTCAGCGTCGGCGCTCGACGACAGCAGGAACAGGCCGGCGACGCCCGCCGCGAGGGCGGCGGCCATCGGCGTCATCAGCGCCGCGAACGTCTCGGGCATGCCGGCCCGGACCGCGCCGTCCCCGAGGTAGAGCGCCGCCGGTTCGTCCGGTGCGAGGCGGGCGAACAGCCCGACGGAGTAGGCCGGGAGCGCGAGAAACAGCGCCAGCAGCACGGGCGTCCGACGGTACTCCCGCAGGCCGGCCCGAGCGGCGGCGACAACGCGGGTCACGCTGGCTCACCCCCCGCGACGCGGACGTAGGCGACGAAAGCGAGCGCGAGCAGGACGGCGGCGTAGGCGACGCCGCCGAGCGCGTGGTCGACCGGAACCGTCCCGTCGGTCACGGCGGCCTCGAACAAGGCGTGCGGGTGATACAGCGGCGCGACCTGCGCGACGGTCCCGCCCACGTCGAGAACGCCGCTGGCGAGCACGTTGTCGAAGTCCACGAGGAACACGAGGACGAGCGACCCCTCCAGTTGCCGGGGCAAAAGCGCGCCGACGAGGACGCCAAACAGCCCGTACACGAGCGCTCCGAGCGCCAGCGCACCGAACGCGGCGAGCGGCGCGGCGACGTCGACGGTCCGGGCGAGCGCGGCGAGCGAGACGGCCGCGGCGACAGCAGCGACAGTTGCCATCGTGACCACGCGCGCGCCGAGCAGGCTCGCGCGCCCGGCCCCGCAGCGGTGGAGCCGTTCGTCGGTCCCGCGCGCGGACACCGCCTGAAACAGCCCGACGAGTCCCGCGAGGAAGGCCGCGGCGAACAGCGCACCGATTATCCGCCCCGTAGTTCCGGGGTCGCCCGTCGTCCCCGGAAGCGCCGGGAACGACGCCATCGCCTCCCCGTACACCTCGACGACGACCGGCGGGAGGACGAGCAAGAGCGCGGCCGTCGTCGGCTCCCGGACGAACTCCAACAGGCGCAACCGCGCCCCGGTGCCGAACGCGCTCACTGTTCCTCCTCCCGGTGGAGCCGACCGTCGCGCAGTTCGTAGATCCGGTCGAACCGCTCGCGCTCGTTGATCAGGTGCGAGATGACCGCGATGGCCGTGTCCCGCTCGACGAGAGTCTCGCTAAGCTCCCAGAACGCGAGGTACGTGTCCCAGTCGAAGCCGGTGTAAGGCTCGTCGAGCAACAGCACGTCCGGGTCGTGCATCAGCGCGACGCTGAGGTTCACCTTCTGACGGTTGCCGCCGGAGAGGTTCCGCACCTGATAGTCGAGGAACCGCTCGAAGTCCAGCCGCGACGCGAGGCGCTCGCGCGCGTCAGCGACGGCGTCGCCGTCCATCCCGTAGGCCTCGCCGAACAGGTCGAACGTTTCCCGCACGGTGAGCCGGTCGTACAGCAGGCTCTCCTGCGGGCACCAGCCGACGGTTCCTGCGCGCTCGACGACACCGTCATCGGCGTTCAGCGTCCCGACGAGCACCTTCATCAGCGTCGACTTCCCGCTCCCGTTCTCCCCGACGATGCCGACGATCTCGCCCGCCGGGACCTCGATGTCCGCGCCCGTCAGGACCTCGACCCGGTCCGTAAAGGGGAGCCGCGACCCGTACGACTTCTCGATCCCTTCGGCCCGAAGCGGCACGTCAGCGTCCGTCGCGGCGTCGCCCTCGACACTGGTTTCGCCCGATTCGCCGTTCGGCCTCGCGGCGGCACCTTCTATATTCGGCATTTACCGAATATTTCGAAGGAAACGTATTAGTCCTTACGACCGCGATCAGATCACGATGACCGAACCCGAAGGGGACCCGGCGAAGGGACGGGAGACAGTCGTACAGGCGATGGAGCGGAGTGCGGAGCTGTACGGGCTTCAGCGGAGCTACGGCCGACTGTACGGACTGCTCTTTTTCGCGGATGAACCGCGGTCGCTCGACGACCTCACGGAGGAGAGCGGCTACGCGAAATCGACGGTCAGCACCGCGATGAGTGCGCTAGAGCGGTACCACCTGGTCCACCGCCGGTCGATGCCCGGGGAGGGCAAGCGGGCGTACTTCGAGGGCGAGACGGACTTCTGGCGCGTATTCCAGGAGTTCCTCCGCAATCAGGTGATGCACGAAGTGACGATCATGAGCCGTGCGCTGGCGGAGGCCGAAACCGAACTCGAAGCCGCCGACACGGAGAAGGCCAAGCGCGACCTGGAGAAGGTCCGCCGGTTGCAGTCGGTGTATGACAAGAGCGAGACGCTGGTCGACGCGCTGACGAGCAACTCGATCGACCGACTCGCCGACCTCGTTGGGCGCCTGGGCCGCGAATGAGTCACTCCGGCCGGCGTGAAGTAGAAAACGTTAGGCCGGCCCCGCGACGAACGGCGGACATGGACGACCCCGACACGCTCGCCGACCGCGTCCGCGAGGGCGACCTCCGTCTGCACGAACTCGACGACCACGCCGACCCCGAGACGGCCGCCGCCGTCCGGCGCGAGATAGTCGCCGCCGAGACCGGCGTCGACCTGGAGTCAGTCGGCGACTACGGCTTCGAGGCGGCCGAGGCCGAATCCGCCATCGAGAACATGGTCGGGGGTGCACAGATCCCGATGGGAGTCGCCGGCCCGGTCCCGGTCGACGGGAGTGCCGCCGACGGCGAGTACTACCTTCCGATGGCGACTACCGAGGGTGCGCTGGTCGCGAGCGTCAACCGGGGACTCTCTGTGATCAGCGAATCCGGCGGCGCGACGGCCCGCGTCACCAAATCGGGGATGACTCGCGCGCCCGTGTTCCGCGTCAACGGCGTCGCCGAGGCGAGCGAGGTCGTCGAGTGGGTCGCCGACAACGACGACGCGCTCCGCGAGGCGGCGGAATCCACCACCAGTCACGGCGAACTTGAGGCCGTGGACCCGTACGTCGTCGGCGACTCCGTTTACCTCCGGTTCGTTTACGACACCAAGGACGCGATGGGGATGAACATGGCCACCATCGCGACGCGCGAGGCCGCGGGCGTCGTCGAGGCGGAGACGCCCGCCGACCTCGTTGCCCTGTCGGGGAACCTCTGTTCCGACAAGAAACCCGCCGCCGTCAACGCCGTCGAGGGGCGCGGCCGCACCGTAACGGCGGACGTCCTGATCCCCCGCGACACGGTGGCCGACCGCCTCAACACCACGCCCGAGGCTATCGAGGAGGCCAACACTCGAAAGAACCTCGTCGGCAGCGCCAAGGCCGGTAGCCTGGGATTTAACGCCCACGCCGCAAACACCGTCGCCGCCGTCTTCCTCGCGACGGGCCAGGACGCCGCGCAGGTCGTCGAAGGGGCCAACGCCATCACGACCGTCGACGTGCGGGGAGAGGTTTCCGCGAGCGGAGACTCGTCAGAGCGGAGCTCTGACGGTGGGTTGTACGCCAGCGTCAGCCTCGCCAGTCTCGAAGTCGGGACCGTCGGCGGCGGGACGAAACTACCGACCCAGGCTGAGGCTCTGGACGTGCTCGGCCTCCGCGGCAGCGGCGACCCCGCCGGGGCGAACGCCGACGCACTCGCGGAGGTCATCGCCGCCGGCGCGCTCGCCGGCGAGCTATCGCTGCTCGCCGCTCTCGCGTCGCGTCACCTCTCTAGCGCCCACGAGGACCTGGGCCGGTAGCGACCACTTTCACCGGCGACGCGATGCGTGCTTTCACTACGAATTCCATCAGCCGCGGGCATCGACCTGTCTCGTGCCTGTTCAGTCTCACAGACGACTACTTTCACTTTCACTACGCACCCCTGGCGGGCGCTTATTCTCGCCGTCCGTGTAGGCCCGGATGGCGTCCGACCGCCACACCGGCGGGCGTCCCCATCACTATGACAGAGAACTCTCACAGCGACGACCAGCGCCCGGTCTCTTTCGCCAGGCGGTGGCTCAGAGTCGCGAAGCTACTGCTGACCGTGATCGTACTGCTCATCGGTATCCTCGAATCGCTGGGGTTGCTGTGACCGCAACCGGATTCGTCTCCGCGTCCGTGCCGCCGCCGTCGCGAGAACCGGCGTCTTGCAGTTGAGGCCTAGCGCCGACGAGAGCGGTTCCCGACTCCCGGTGACCGCTCCGCTGGCGGTTCCGGGGCGGCCCGGTCCCGTTCGGCCGCTACAGTAGTCGGTACTCTCCCCGCGACTCGCTCACCTTGCCGCGCCGGGCGAGTTTCTCCAACGCGTCGCGGACGTACGTCTCGGGAACGCCGCGCTCTCCCGCGTACTCGACGACTTCGTCGGCTGTCGGTCGATCCAGGTCTCGCAGCGCCGACAGCACTGTCTCCTTGCGGCTCTGGCTCCCGCCGGCGCGCCCACTCTCGGCGCGTTCGGCCGCGCCGGCTACCTCGTCCGTGTCGATGCCGGCGCGCTCCAGATACTCGTCGTCGTCCATCCCGGCGTCGTCTACCCGGTCGTCGAGTTCGGCGAAGGAGTCCACGTTCGCGAACGCCTCGCCCTCGTCCTGCCGGTTCGCCAGCATCGACGCGCGAACCTCGCGGGCGTGGTCCTCGTCCTCCGTGCTGACGAACTCCCGTAGCGCGGGAAACCTGTGGCGCGTTCCACAGCGGGGACACTGCGACGTGTCCGGTCGCCCTTCGACGATCCAGAGGGCGCTACAGTCGCTACACCCGACGACGGCGTACATGCCAGGGTCTACGTCTCCCCGCGTGTTGAACGCACCGACACCCGGTTTTTGCACAACGGTGATACTCGGGTTTCGCACTACATCGACTCCGGATTTCATACTCTGCCGTCTCTCAGTCACATCCTCTCCGTCCCGCTCGAACGGCGTTCCGAGGGCGTATCGGGCGAAAGCTTAGGTGGGGTTCCTCCGTACGACGGGTCATGGAACGTGTTGCCTTGGCGGACCGCGACTCGACGGAGGCAGTCGACGGCGTTCATCTGTCGCTGCTCGCCGGCGGCGAGAACATGAACGTACAGCACTTCGACATCGAACCCGGCGCGACGGTGCCGGCACACAGCCACCCCCACGAGCAGACCGGCTACATCGTGGACGGGACGCTCGTCTTCGTCCTGGAAGACGGCGAGGAGATAGAAGTCGGTCCGGACGACTCCTACGCCATCCCGGGCGGAGAGACCCACGCGGCGGAGAACCGCGGGGACATCCCCGTACGCGGAGTCGACATCTTCAGTCCGCCGCGGGAGAACCCCGACTGGCAGGACTAACCGCTCGTACCGACGGACGCTGTTTTCCCGTTCGACAGTCCGGCCGTGTGGCCGTCACAGCGACTTGACCATCTTCACGTGCGGGATGCCGGCCTCCTCGAACTCCTCGCCGACGCGCTCGTAGTCGAGACGGTCGTAGAACGGGGCCGCGTGCGTCTGTGCGTGGAGCGAAACGCGGTCGTAGTCCCGTTGCTCCGCGACCCGCTCGATCACCTGCATGATCTCACTGCCGTACCCCTCGCCGCGCTCTCGGTCCAGTACCGCCACCCGCTCGACCTTGGCCGTGTCGTCGTCCGTCTCGCGAAGCCGAGCGGCCCCCACCGGGTCGCCGTCGAGGTACGCGACGAAGTGGACCGACTCGTCCTCGTACTCGTCGACTTCCAGAGCTTCGGGGACGTCCTGTTCCTCGACGAACACGTCGTACCGTACGTCGAGGGCGTCCTCGTACTGCCTGTCCGTCCGGACGACTCGCACGTCGAACCCGTCGTGTGCGTCCGCATCCTCGTGCATCGGTCCGGCGTTGACACTCTGCCGTTGAGAGCGTTGCGGACGACAGACGGACCGAGAAGCGTTCGAAAGCGTCTCGACGCCGACGGACGCCGCGGGCGTCTGACTACCCGAAACGGCGTCCCCGACAGCTTCTCGGTGTTCCAGCGGTCGAGCCGCCAGCGGACGAGAACCCCTCTAGGAGAGCTTCTCGATGTTTTCGCGGCTTCGCCGCGAAAGTCAGAGCGACTCGTTATGCGAGTCGCTCTATATTCTCGCAGATCGCGTCGGCGTACTCGTCGGTACCGAGTTTCTCGCCGCCCTCTATCTGGCGTTCGAGGTCGTAGGTGACCTTGCCGGAGGAGATGGTCTCCTCGACGGCGTCGTGCAGGAGGTCCGCGGCCTCGTCCCAGCCGAGGTAGTCGAACATGAGACGGCCGGAGAGGATCAGCGCGGTCGGGTTAGCCATGTTCTGGCCGGCGCGCTTGGGCGCGGAACCGTGGACCGGTTCGGCGAGCATGCGGGCCTTGCCGAAGTTCCCGCCCGGTGCGATGCCGAGACCGCCGATCTGGGCACCTGCGGCGTCGGAGAGGTAATCGCCGTTAAGGTTCGGCATCGCCAGCACGTCGAACTCGTCGGTGCGTAGCTGCATCCACTGGAGCATCGCGTCGGCGAGGCGCTCCTCGACCATGACGGCGTCCTCCGGGATGTCGACCTCGTCCTGTTCCTCCCAGAGGGAGTCGGGAGCGGCGAAGACCTCGTCGTCGGGGTACTCCTCGTCGGCGACCTCCATTCCCCAGTCGCCGAACTGGCCCTCGGTGAACTTCATGATGTTGCCCTTGTGGACCAGCGTGACCTTGTCGCGGTCGTGTTCGATGGCGTAGTCGATGGCGCGACGAACCAGGCGCTTGCTGCCTTTCTCGGAGATCGGCTTGATACCGATGCCGATGGGGCCGTCGTGCATCACGTCGTCGAAGTCCATCTCGTCCTCGACGAAGTCGCGGACCTGCTCGACCTCGTCAGTGCCGGCCTCCCACTCGATGCCGGCGTACACGTCCTCGGTGTTCTCCCGGAACGTGACCATGTCCATCTCCTCCGGCGCTTTCATCGGCGACGGGACGCCGTCGAGGTAGTACGTCGGTCGGACGTTCGCGAAGAGGTCGAGCGTCTGTCGCAGTGCGACGTTCAGCGAGCGGTAGCCGGCACCGACGGGCGTCGTCAGCGGGCCCTTGATCGCGACGCGGTGTTCGCGGATCGCTTCGACGGTCTCGTCGGGCAGGTTCACGTCCTCGCCGTAGCGGTCGCGAGCGCTCTGACCGGCGTAGAGGCGCATCCAACTGATGTTTCGACCGGTCGCCTCGGCGGCCGCGTCGAGTACTTTCCGCGCTGCGGGAGCGACGTCCTGTCCGATACCGTCGCCGTGAATAATCGGGATGATCGGGTCGTCAGGGACGTAGATCTCGTCGTTTTCTTCGTCCTCGACCTCGATCTTCTGTCCCGAGTCCGGGACTTCGACCTTGTCGTAGCTCATAGCGTTTCAAGGGAGCATTGACGCCAACAAAAGACCTGCCATTTCGCGCGTCGGTCAGGATCCCCGGCGTATCGGGGGACTGCGACTCGTTACTCTCTGCGTAACGATCCTTGACGCCCCCACATCTCGTGGGTCATCTCTCCCGCGTTCCGAGTATCGCCCGGAGTTCGGTCCACCCGTTTCGGGCGGGCTCCGACGTCTCAGTCGGGCCCGCCCCCGGACCGCCGCCGAACGAAGCACCGCATCTATAGGGTCGCCCTGACGAGAAGACGGTATGCAGGTCATCGTCCACGGAGGTGCGGGCGCGAGTCCCGACGACCCGCAGGCGCGACAGAACGTTCTCGACGAGGCAGCCGCGACCGGTGCCGACGCCACGTCCCCGCTCGACGCGGTCACGGCGGCGGTTCGAGTGCTCGAATCGAACCCGCGGTTCAACGCCGGCGTCGGTGGCGCTGTCCAGTCGGACGGCGTCGTTCGAACCGACGCGGGACTCATGACCAGCGACCGAGCGGTCGGGGCGGTGTCGTCGCTCCCCGGCGTCGAACACGCCGTCGACGCGGCGCGCGTCGTTCTCGACGAGACGCCGCACGTGCTGGTCAGCGGTGACGAAGGGGTTCGACTCGCTGCGGACTACGGCGTTGAGACCGACTGTGACCTCTGGACCGACCGGACGCGCGACCGCTGGGCCGAACTCGCTCCGCCCTCGGGCGGCCCGGCAGAGCATCTCTCGTGGCTCGCCGACCGTTTCGGCCGGACCGACGCCGACGGTCGAGAGTCGGACTCCGCGGCGTCGAACGTCGCCGACACACCACAGGACCACGATACGGTCGGGGCCGTCGCGCGTCAAGGGAACCGGCTCGCCGCCGCAACGTCGACGGGCGGTCGCTGGCTGGCGCTCGCGGGCCGCGTCGGCGACGTTCCGCAGGTCGGAAGCGGGTTCTACTGTGCACCCGCCGGCGGGGCCAGCGCGACCGGTGCGGGTGAAGACATCGCCCGCGTCACGCTCGCGCGGCGCGCCGTCGACCGCCTCGAACGCGGCGACGATGCGGCGACTGCCGCGGACCGTGCGATCGAGGCCTTCGGGGAACTCACGGGCTCCGACGCTGGCATCATCGTTCTCGGCCGCGACGGGAGCCTCGGCTCCGCGTTCAACAGCGACGCGATGCAGACCGCGACTGCACGCCGATAAAAAAAGCTACGACGGACCGGTCAGGCGACGAACGCGGCGGTTCGCTCAGTCACCGCGAAGGCGCTCCCGTCCGTCTCGTTGTCGGCCGTCTCGTTGTCGTCGCTCGTCTCGTTGCCGGCCGTGGACTCGTTGTCCATCGTTTCGTTGTCTCCCATGGTCTCGTTGTCCATGGTCTCGTTGTCGGCCGTCTCGTTATCGTCGGCTAACGTGTCTTCAGTCTCGTTGTCCTGCTGTGGACCCTGATTCGGCGTCTCTTCCTCTTCGCCGTTCTGGATGTCGGCTATCCCGACGTTGTTGAACACCGAGTGGTTACTCGTGTTCACCGACTGGACCCACTCGCCGGACAGGAAGTCGAGTTCTTCTATCTGGATGGTGACGTTCGTGGTGTTCCCCGCCTCGACGGAGCTGAGTTTGCTGTCGTAGGTGCTCCCGCCGAGCTGGTACTGGACGAAGTTACCGATGCGCTCGTCAGTCGGATTGAGTACGGTGACGGTCACGTTGTAACTGTCACCGATACTGACGCTGTCCGGCAGGTTCGCATCGATGATCACTAGACTGTCGAAGTTATCACCGAAGTTGACCGTCTGATTTGCGGCAGTCGCCTGCTCGACGGACACGGTTTCGACCGTCATGTTACTGATAGTCACCTGCTCGACGTCGGGCTCCTGCATCTGGACACCCTCGTCGGTCGCGTTATCCTGCATGCCGCCGTCCGTCTCGTTGTCGGACTCGTTGTCCTCCTGCGCGTTGAACGCGGCCGACACGTTAGTGGTGTTCGACTCGTTGTCGCCCATGGTCTCGTTGTCCATGGTTTCGTTGTCGGCCGTCTCGTTGTCCATGGTCTCGTTATCCATGGTTTCGTTGTCGGCCGTCTCGTTGTCCATGGTCTCGTTGTCCATGGTCTCATTGTCGGCCGTCTCGTTGTCGGCCGTATCAGACACGTTGATCTCGACATCTGTGGCCGCCTCGCCGCCGCCGGCGGCTTCGAGCTGGGGCGACGTGATCGTCTCGACGGACATGGACTGTATCGTCATCTCCGTAACCGACATCTCCTCGATGACGAGTTCACCGATGACGCGAGCGTCGTCTGACTGCTGGCTCGCGTTGTCCTCCTGGACGTTGAACGCGGCCGACGCGTTGGTGGTGTTCGACTCGTTGTCGCCCATGGTTTCGTTGTCGCCCATGGTCTCGTTGTCGGCCGTCTCGTTGTCCTCCATACCGGTGTCAGACTCGTTGTCCATTTCGGACTCGTTGTCGTCCATGGTCTCGTTGTCCTCCATTCCGGTGTCGGACTCGTTGTCCATCGTCTCGTTGTCAGCGGTCTCGTTGTCGGCCGTTTCGTCGTCTGCCGGCTGACCGAAGATGCCCGTCTGGTCGTCCTCGACGGACAGCTCCTCGATGGTCAGCGTCTCAACCGTGAGCTCTTCGATGGTCAGGTCCTGGACGACCAGTTGCTGGCCATCGGCGGCCGCACCGTCGTCAGTTTCGTTGTCCTGCATGCCGGTTTCGTTGTCGGCTGTCTCGTTGTCCTGCATACCGGTGTCGGACTCGTTATCCATGGTCTCGTTGTCGTCCATGGTCTCGTTGTCAGCCGTCTCGTTGTCCTGCATACCGGTGTCGGACTCGTTGTCCATCGTTTCGTTGTCAGCAGTTTCGTTGTCCTCCTGGACGTTGAACGCGGCCGACGCGTTCGTGGCGTTCGACTCGTTGTCCATCTCGGACTCGTTGTCGCCGAGTAACGCTTCGCCATCGGACTCGTTGTCCATGGTTTCGTTGTCGGCGGACTCGTTCGCCGCTGTGTCGTTCGCGGCGCTGGTCTCGACCTGATCGCCGAATACCTCACGCAAGGTTTCCTCTTCGCCGCTCACCTGTTCGAGAGTGACGTTTTCGAGCGACAGCCGTTCGAAGGTCACGTTCTCGAACGTGGCGTCCGTGAACGCGCGGTCGCTAGTGCGCAACTGTTCGACGTGCAACTCCTCTATCGTCGCGTTGTGGACCGTCACGTTCTGGAGCTGGAGCTCCTCGACGGTGACGTCCTGGAGAACGACTCCATCGTCCTGCACGTTCTCCGTCGCGTCGCCGTCTGTTGTGGGTGTACCGATCGCTCCCACCGGCGCGGCGGAGAGCGAAACCATGACTGCGAGAATCACAGCCAGTGTCGTTTGCTTTTTCATACTCTGGCCTCAGAGACTTCGACAACGCCCCAAATAAACGAGCGAGGCCGTTCCGCTCTGTTTTCGTTCTCCAACGCGTCTTAACGGTGTTTGAAGCTCTATACGCGGTTTTCGTCGTTTTCACGGCGAGCGGTATACAGTGCTTTGTAATCTGACGAACCGCCGTACTGCGATACGTAAAATGGCGCAAAACGTTCACGGCGAGTTCGTTGGCTCGCCGTCGTTTCCTGCGGTCGTGTTGCACGTTAGCGCCCGCCTCTGCGACGATATTCCCTGTGGTGATCTCCTTCAAATACGCTCACCTCCCGTACAAAGGCGCTGTTAGACCCTTCGTGTGAGCTCGACTAGAGGCGTGCGTTACACGGGTTCGAGCCGGTGAGAGCCGGCGACCGCACGTAACGAGACGCAACCTCTTTCTGCCGGTCCGGTCTACATGTGGCCATGGCAGAGAACGACGTGGACCTCGACGCCGAGAAGTACGAGAAACATCGCGAGGCCGGCGAGATACTCGCCCAGGTCCGAGCGGAAACTGCCGAACGCGTCGAGGTCGGTGCGTCCCATTTAGAGGTCGCGGAATTCGCGGAGGAGCGGATCCGAGAACTCGGCGGCGAACCCGCGTTCCCCGTCAACATCAGCGTCGACGAGGAGGCGGCACACGCCACCCCCAGCGTCGACGACGACACTACGTTCGGGGAGGAGATGATCAACCTGGACATCGGCGTTCACGTCGACGGATGGCTCGCCGACACCGCCGTAACCGTCGACCTCTCGGGACACGACGAACTCGCCGCGGCGAGCGCCGAGGCATTGGACGCTGCGCTGGATCTGGTCGAACCGGGCGTCGAAACCGGGGATATCGGCGCAGCGATAGAGGAAGTCATCGACGGGTACGGGTTCAACCCCGTCGTCAACCTGACCGGTCACGGCCTCGGTCACTGGGAGCAACACACCTCCCCGAACATCCCGAACCGCGCGGTGTCACAGGGTGCGACGCTGTCTGTCGGTCAGGTCGTCGCGATCGAACCGTTCGCGACCGACGGATCCGGGAAGGTCAACGAGGGGGCCGACGAGGAGATCTTCGCGCTGGAACGAGACGGCTCGATCCGGAATCGGCAGGCACGACAGGCGCTGGAGCAGATCAATGAGGAGTTCAAGACGCTGCCGTTTGCGACCCGATGGCTGGACACGGGACGCGCGGGGATGGCTCTACGCCGACTGAAGGCACAGGATATCGTCCACGGCTATCCGGTCCTGAAAGAAGACGACGGAGCGTTAGTGAGCCAGAAAGAGCATACTGTCATCGTGACGCCGTCCGGCTGCGAGGTTACGACGCGTTAAGCGTTGTTCATCCGCTGGCTGGAGCGCTCGCCGCACCGCTGACATTCGGCGACGCGGTACGGTTCTCGGGAGAACTCGGAGTTTTCCTCTTTGAGGCTTTCGGTCTTGATCTGAACTGAAACCTCATGGAGCGTGTCGGTTTCGCAATCGTCGCAGTGTTCGGTTATTCCGTCAAATGAGTCGTCAGTCGTTGCCATCGGTACTTATTCCTGAGAGCCGAGGCTAACATAAAAGCCTTACTTCGTTCGACGCTGTTTGAACTGTTCAACTCTCTATATATGGTAGTTTCATGCAGTAATACCCGGAGATTCTCTTATACCGTGCGCCGGTAGCTTCGAAGCGCTTTGGACTCGAAAAGTGACACTCGACCTGTAGGTACGAACTTCGAACCAGAACGTGAAGGACATATCACACTTGGAACTGTTACATCCGATCGCACGCAGTCGTACGAGCGAGTGTGTGATGGGTTTCAAGCGCTACTATACCCGCCGGCTATACCTGTGTGTGAACCGCTGTGTCGATACAGAGCCCTCTTCACTGATACTGATAGGGGCACGTCAACGACGGATTCCGTCAGGACCGGCCCGCCAGCTAGCTGAACCGGAGGAATCTACCAGTACGACTACAGCCGATGATATAACTGACCGGCGTTCTCAGAGCAAGGCATGGATCAGGTGTTCGCACCGTGGCGGATCGAGTGGGTCGAACGAAACGCGAACGACACTGCGGTCGAGGACTGCGTCTTCTGCGAACTTCCGGAGTGGGACGACGAAGAAAACCTGCTCGTTGCACGGAGCGAGCGCGCGTACGTCCTGTTGAACAACTATCCGTACAACCCCGGCCACGTGATGGTCATTCCGCATCACCACACGGGTGCGTACGGTGATCTGTCGGAGGAGACGCTACTGGACCACGCCGGGTTGAAACAGCGAACGTTCGACGCGTTGACGGAATCGTTCGATCCGGACGGCTTCAATGCAGGCTTGAACCTCGGGGACGGCGCAGGGGGATCCGTCGATGACCACCTTCACACCCACGTCGTACCGAGATGGGAGGAAGACACCAATTTCATGCCGGTCATTTCTGACACGAAAGTGATTGTCGAGGCGCTCTCGGAAACCTACGACCGTCTGCACGCCGCGTTCGCCGACCAGGAGGGGACGACCGTCCCCGACGAGGGAGCGGTCCGGATCGATCAGCCGGTACGTCCTTAAGTGATTCCTCCGTAGCCAAACCCGATGAACCGCGGCGCGGCGCTTCGCAAAGTCGGGATCGTTGTCCTCGTCGCCAACCTGGGGCTCGCGCTTCTCAAGGGGGTCGTCTGGTACTCGACCGGGAGTCTCGCCGTCGGATCCGAGGCCGTCAACAGCCTCGCAGACTCGGCGTACAGCCTGGTCGTGCTCGCCGGCCTCTATCTCACCACACAACCGCCGGACTTCGAACACCCGCACGGCCACGAGCGGATCGAACCGTTCGTCTCTCTGTTCATCGCCGCCGCCATCTTCGTCGTCGGCGGACTCGTCCTCTACAACGCCGTTTCGGAGGTACTCTCCGGCAGCGTCGTCGTCACGAGAGGCTGGAGCGCCGGCGCGGTCCTCGCCGGCGCGGCGGCGACGAAGTTCGTCCTCTACCGCTACTGCCTGCGGGTCGCCGACGAGAACAACTCGCCCGCCGTCAGGGCGGCGGCCCTCGACAACCGCAACGACATCCTCACCGCGACCGCGGCGCTGATCGGCGTGGCGGGCGCACAGGCCGGCTACCCGCTCCTCGACCCTGCCGCGGCCACCGTCGTCTCGTTCGGTATCCTCTATACGGGCGTCGAGATCGTCCGGGACAACGTCAACTATCTCGTGGGGGCAGCGCCGTCCGAGGACCTCCGCGCGGAGATAGTCCGCCGGGCGATGGACCACCCCGACGTTCAGGGCGTCCACGACGTCATCGCCCACTACGTCGGTCCCGAGATAGACGTCAGCCTCCACATCGAGGTCGAGGGCGACCGAACGCTACGCGAGGCACACGCCATCGAAAGCGCCGTCATCCAGTCTATCGAGGAGCTACCGTCGGTCGACGACGTGTACGTCCACGTCGACCCGAAAGAACTCGGCGAGTGGAAGGACGACGAGGCCGCAGAGGACCTGCTGCAGTACGTTAACGGGAAAGAGTGAACTGACGCCTCCCCGTCGTCGTGACGTCCGTGCCGCGGTCAGCGCTGTCTATCGGCACACGCGCTCCCGTCGGATCGAGAATAAACCTCCGTCTGCTTTCTTCCGATTCCCCAAGCGTTTGACTTCCGTCGCGTTGTAGCCCGTTCGGATGGATCACGTGGGACTTGCCCTACCGCTTCAGATACGGCTACTCGACCGCTTCTGGCGACGATACGGGACCCTGATCTCGGGTATCGCGGAGTTCACCGTCTGGTTTCTGGCGGTGTATGTCCTCGGACGGTACGTGATCGAACCCGCTGTCGCGGGGCTGTTAGACGCCCGGAACGCCGATCCGACGTACGCCTCGGCGCTCCAGCGGGTCGTCCGGGTCGCCGTCCTCGCCGTCGCCGTGATGCTCGCAGCGACGTTCGCGGGGTTCAGCAGGGTGATCGGGGGGTCGGCGGTTATCGTCGCCGCACTCACTGTGGCACTCGGATTTGCGGCACAGGACGTCATCGGAAATCTCGTCAGCGGCGCGTTCATCGTCACCGACCCGAAATTCAACATCGGCGACTGGATCCGATGGAACGAGCGCGAGGGCGTCATCGACGATATCTCCTTTCGCGCGACTCGCGTCCGCACGTTCGACAACGAGATACTCACGGTGCCGAACTCGGAGCTCACGACGACCGCGGTGACGAACCCGGTCCTCACCGACCGTCTCAGGCTCCAGTTACCGGTGGAGGTGAGCTACGATGACGACCTTGAGGCCGTCTCGGCGCTGCTCACGGAGGAAGCGGCGGCTCATCCGGAGATCCTCGAACAGCCCGCTCCCTCGGTCCGCCTGACGGAGTTCGCGGACAACGGCGCGGTGCTTTCGGTGCGGGTGTGGATCGCCGACCCGGCACGGTCCGACTACGTTCGCGTCCGGTCTGAGTTCGCTCGGCGGGTAATCGACCGGTTAGACGACCACGACGCACAGCTCAGCCCGCCGTCGGAGCACGAACTGTCCGGAACTGTCGGGCTGGACCGCGGTGAGGACGGCGGACAGTACGGTGACAAAGAGAATTAAACCGGGTCGGCCAGCGCGTACACCGTATTGTGGCCTGTCACTTCGACGTCGATGAAGTCGCCGACCTCGAAGTCGTACTCGGAGGCCTCCTGAACGATTATCTGGCGGTACGCGCCGTCGCGGCACTTCACGGAGTCGCCGGTGCCGTCCTCGACGACCAGCACCTCGCGTGTCGTACCGACGAGTTCGTCGTACGCCTCGGCGACGATGTCTCGTTTGAGTTCGGACATCTCCTTCGAGCGGTCCTTCTTCGTCTGACCGCCCAGGCCCTTCATGTCGTCGGCGTCGGTGCCCGGCCGCTTCGAGAAGCGGGTAACGTTTACCTTCTCGGGGCGGATCTCACGGAACAGCGCCATGCTCTGCTCGTGGTCGCGGGCCGTTTCGCTGGGGAACCCGACGATGAAGTCCGTCGACAGCGTCCAGTGGTCGAGCCGGTCGTCGAACGTCTCCACGACCTCGACGAACTCCGACACCTGGTGTTGACGGCGCATGTCGCCGAGAACGTCGTTGGAGCCACTCTGGACGGGCGCGTGGATGAAGTTGTACAGCTTCTCGTTCTCGGCGAACACCTCGGCGAGTTCCTCGCGGATGCCGTGGACCCCCTTCGGGTTCGCCATGCCGACGCGCACCCGGAAGTCGCCCTCGATGTCGCAGATGCGGTCGAGTAGGACGTGAAGCTTACGCTCGCCATCGTCCCAGCCGTAGACGCCGGTGTCCTGTCCCGTGATACGGATCTCTTTCGCGCCGGCGTGGACCAGCGCGCGGGCCTTCTCGACGTTCTCGGAGACGGGCGGCGAGTCGATCTTTCCGGTCGCCTGCTTCGTAATGCAGTACGAGCAGTCGCTCATGCAGCCGCGAGCGATGGGGAGGATGCCGACGACGCCGTCGATGACGGGGTCCGTGCCGCTCTCGGGCGTCGGGCACTCGCCGTTGCGGATCGCCGTCGGGACGTCGTCCCAGTGTAGTACCTGTGCGTCGACGCCCGCTTGCTCGAACTCCTCGCCCTGCGCGAGGGCCATACACCCGGTGACGATGAGGTCGGCTGTTTCGTCTTCCAGTTCCTGCGCCCGCCGGAGCATGTTGTGTTCGGTCTTCTCGACGACCGTACAGGTGTTCATGATGGCGACGTCCGCCTCGTCGGGTCCGTCGACCGGTTTGTGGCCCGCGTCGCGGAGCTTTCGCTCTATCTGACGGCTCTCTCCGCGGTTCGACGTACACCCGTACGTCTCGATGTGGTAGCGGGCCATTCGCTTGTACCGACTTACGGTCCAGCGGTCAAAAGCGCGACGGATTCCGGGCACTGACTATTATCGGACTGTCAGTCTCCGGTGTACTCTCGATTTCCTGCACCCGTCGCCAGTTTCTCGTAGCGGGGCCCCTGACGACCGGCACGCTCGCGGGATGTGCGACCGACCTCCCGTTCTCGTCCGCACTCCCCGCCGGCGACGCGGTGTATGCTGTCGCGATGCCGGCGGACGGCCCGCAGTGCCTGGTCGCCAGAGAGTGAACGGATCCCGTGATACGGCCCCTCAATGGCGGTTGTTACGGCACGGCACCGCCGAAACCAAGTCGGTGGAGTTATCATTCGAGAGGTCTCAGGTATGAATACATATGGTTGCATATAGCCGTGCGGCTCTCACCATCGGCCTCGTCGTCCTTCTCGTGACGGGGCCCGTGGGTGCAGTCGCGACGGGACAGTCCCCCGGCATTGCCTCGAACGGCATGCAGGAGGACGATTCGAGCGGTTCGGCTGACGACGTGTACGTCGAGGACGACGGCGACGCCGTCCTGGTGTATCGGAACAATGAGAGCGACTCTACGGCCAACGGCCACTTCGGTGCGGACCTCTCGGAAGGGCTGTTCCACGTGTTTCTCAACGATACGATCGAGGACCAACCCGAGAACGACTTCACGGGCAACGCCTCGTTCGTACTCGGACCGGAATCGATGTCGGGCGACGGCGCGTTCTCGATGACCAAGCCCGAGACGCTCGAAGACCTGACGGTCGACGCGTCCGTGACCCAGACCCGCGAGGAGTCCTCGGGGTCCGTGGCACTCGACGCCACAGTCCTCGACGAATCCGGCCAGAGTAGTTCGTCGTTCGAATCGGTCTCGACCGAGGGGTCGATGACCACGACCAGTTCGCAGTTCTCGACCGAGGGGTCGGCGACCGCGACGTTATCCGAGGAGCAGTCTCTACCGAGTAGCTCCCAGATGAACCACGAGTTCACGCTGCAAGAGACCGACGAAGCGTACGTTCTCACCGCCGCCCAGGACTACGCCGTCGGTATCCGGGACGTGGACAACTGGTCGACCCGAGCGAACGCGACCCGGACCCTCGAATCCGAGTTCGAGACGACCGCCCGCGGGCTCGACGGAGACGCTTCAGTCACCGTCGACTCCTACTCGTTCGACGCCGAGACGAACCGCCTCGACATAGAGTACACCGTCGAGTTCACCGGCGTCGACGAAGCCGTCTCAGAGCAGCTTACGGCCTCGCTTGCCTCGTCTCAGGACCTGGACCTCTCAGAGAGCGAGGCGCGCGACCTCGCCGACCGTATCCAGTCCGTCGAACTGACCGAACTCTCGGGGTCGGTCGACGTACAGGCACGACAGGCGAGTACGAACTGGAACGTTCAGATCGACAACTACGACGAGGCCGCCGCGGCGACGTTCGACATCCTCGAAGCGACCGAGATGAACGCCTCTCAGGCGGATCTAGAGGAGTCCCGCAGTCAGTTCGAAGCTATGCAGGCCGCGGACCTCCAGCAGACGATGAACTGGAACGGGTCGCTCTCCGTGCAGTCCGACGACACGGTAACGATGCAGTTCGACGCGGAGTACGCGACCGAGAACTGGCAAGCGTACGTCAGTGAACTCGAGGACCGCGACGTCGAGTGGCCCGGCGACACCACGTTCGAAACCCACGTGGAAACAGAGGACGACGAACTGACCGCGACTGCCTCGGCGACGTTCAGTCAGGAGGGCCTCGTGGAGAACGCTATCGACGGCATGCTGCAGGAAGCGGACACGACGAGCGGTCCGGGTGAGGACAACGAGCAGGCCCGGGCGTTCCTCCAGTCGTTCCAGCGGTCCGAGTTCGAGCGGGCCAAGATGGACGTCTCCGCGACCGAAAACACCGTCACCGTCGAGGCCGCGACTAGCTTCGATAACGTCTCCGCGTTCCGCGACGTGATGAACGAGGCGTACGGCGACGACCTCGCAGTTACAAGCGCCTTCGGCGAGTCCCAGGACGGTGAAACCGTCACGTACCTCCGGGTCGCCAACGCGGTCGACTCCGACGCCAACGAGTCCGACGTGCGGGCGCTCTCGCCGGTCGGCGACGACACCGAGGTTCACATGCCCGACGACTGGGACCAGTCCGAACGGACGTTCCCCGAGATGAACACCACGGAAGCGAACACCTTCCTCGGTCTCGACGATGATGGCGGGGACGACGACAGCGAGGACGACGACGCCTCGTCCTCGTCGCTGCCCGGCTTCGGCCCGGCCGTCGCGCTGGTCGCTCTCGTCGCGTTCGCGCTCTTTGCCGGACGCCGTTCCGCGTGACCGGGCCGGCTTTCACCTTGCGACCGCTGTAACGGCCGCTATTCCTTCTCGAAGCCTTCGACGATAGCGATGCCGCTGCTCGCGCCGATCCGGTCCGCGCCCGCCTCGAACATCGCGGCCGCCCGCTCGTAGTCGCCGATACCGCCCGAGGCCTTGACCGGAAGGTACTCGCTCATCGTTTCGACGTCTTCGATTCGTGCGCCGCCGTCGGCGAACCCTGTCGACGTTTTCACGAAGTCGGCATCGGCGTCGACAGCCGCCTCGCAGGCGCGGCGGAGTTCGGCCTCGGAGAGCAGCGTCGCCTCGACGATCACCTTCACCGGAACCGGAACGGCGTCGACTATCCCGGCGAGCTCGCTGCTGACTGCGTGGGTCTCGCCTGACTTCAGTCGACCGACGTTCAGCACGACGTCGAGTTCGTCGGCCCCGTCCTCGTAAGCGGTCACTGCCTCCTCTCGCTTGATGCTCGGTTCGTGCTGGCCGTGGGGAAATCCGACGACCGTCGCGAGCGTCACGTCGGGTGTGCGCTCGGCCGCCGTGCCGACGTAACAGGGCGGGATGCAGGCGTTCATCCCGTACTCGGCGGCCTCGTCCAGTACCTGTCGGACGTCCGCCGGCGTCGTCTCAGGTCCCAGCACCGTGTGGTCGATCCGCTCTGCGAGCGTCGCGCGGTCCATACCGGGCCCTCGCCCGCTCACACAATAAGTCCGGGGACCGAATCGGACGGAAGCTGTTATCGAAGTATCATTTATTCGACGGTGTCGGTTACCGGAAGTTTTTCGGTGATGTCGCGCCGGTCGTCCTACATGGTCTTACCGGAAGGGGTTGTGGTACCGCCGTTGCCGTATCTCGTGGGGTTGGGGATCGGGATTGTCGCTGTCGTAGCGCTTCTGTACGCCATTTCACCGCCAGTCACCGACTGGACGGTCGTCTCGTTCGCGCCGTGGATGGCGACGGGAGCGACGCTGCACGTCCTCTATCTACAGGAAACCTTCCCCGATGCGGTCAGACCGCTGTTCAGCGCAGGAGCGGTGTACGTCACGACTGCCATCGTCGCCGGACTCGTCTGGATCGTAGCGACGCTGTTGACGGCGGCCCGCCGGAACGCGTCGGTCGCACGGTACATCGGGACAGTCGGTACCGGCGTCGCCGTCACCTTCGTGATGTTCTCGTTGTACAAGGGAACGCAGACAGGATCGTTAGAGCCGTTCTGGCCGGTTATCGGCGGCGTACTGGCCGGCGTCATCGCCGCACTGGCCTGGTTGCTCCTGAGTTTCACCGTCACGGAAGCGGCCGCAGTGACCGGGATGAGCGGAGCGCTAGTCGTGTTCTCGCACTCGCTGGACGGGGTTTCGACCGCCATCGGCGTAGACGTTCTGGATGCCGGCGAGAAAACCCCCGCCTCGCAGGCCATACTCGACCTCGCGGCCCGGCTACCGGTTGCAGACAGCATCGGCGTCGGCTGGCTGTTCGTCCTCGTGAAGATAACGCTCGCGCTGCTCATCGTCTCGCTGTTCGAGGAGTACGTCCGCGAGCAACCGCGTCAGGCGAGAGTTCTCCTCGGCATCGTCGCCGCCGTCGGTATCGGCCCCGGCATACACAATCTTCTGCTGTTTACCATCGGGGCCTGATCCAGGATGCGTAAATGTCAATTAATATATACTCGTCTGACAAAGTTATTTGTTCATCAACGTAGCCTCAGTGAATGAAGGAGCACCTCACAGGGGGATGGATTACCAATGAGCGGAAACTTATCGAATATACCGAGCGATAGTACAGACCGGAAGCGTGGTGGGGTCGGTACGACCCACCGATACGACGCCGACGAGGCGGAACCGCCGAGCGTCGCCGTCTCGCGCGCGCTCGCCGGAGCGCGCGGGGAATCTCCGTGTTCGTCGACGCCGCAGTTGTACGAATACGTCGATCCGGACGCGCTGGACTCCCTGTTCGTCGAGTGGGGGTCGGCCGACTCGGCGACGACAGTCGACATGGAGATCGGTCGATACACCGTCGTCGTACGCGGCCGGGGCGAGGTGGTCGTCCGGGTCACTGGGCCCTGACGCTGTCGGGGGCGAAGCACACGCTTTTTCTCGGCGTCCGCCGAAGTCGACGTATGGCGAAACAGCCGCATCTACTGGTGGAACCGGGCGATCTGACCGACGTTGCGCTCCTCCCGGGTGACCCGGGGCGCGTAGACCGGATCGCCGGGCACTGCGACGACCACACTGTCGTCGCGGAGAACCGCGAGTACAAGGTGGTCAACGCGGACTACGAAGGCCGGGAGCTGACGATCTGTTCGACCGGGATCGGGAGCCCGTCCGCCGCCATCGCTGCCGAGGAACTGGACGCGGTCGGCGTCGAGACGCTCATCCGCGTCGGGACGACCGGCGCGCTCCAGCGGGGCATCGACATCGGCGACATGGTCGTCGCGACCGGCGCGGCGAAAGACGAGGGGACGACGAAGCGCTACGAGGACGCCACGCTTCCCGCCGTCCCGGACTACGACGTGTTGACCGCGCTCGTCGACGGCGCGGAGGCGAACGGCGAAGACGTCCACGTCGGTCCCGTCGCCACCGACGACGCGTTCTACGCGGAGACCGACCAGTACGTCGAGAACTGGGAGGCCGCCGGCGTTCTCGCCGTCGAGATGGAGGCCGCGGCCCTCTTTACCCTCGCTCGCCGCAAGGGGATGCGCGCCGGCGCTATCTGTACCGTCGACGGGAACCTCGTCGAAGGGACTCAGAAGGGCGAGACGGACGAGGACGAACTCCCGTCGAAGGCGAAAAACAACGTCGAACGGGCGATCGATATCGCGCTCGACGCCACGACGACGCTCTGAGCGGCGGCCCCACGCGCGTAAGGACGGCGTTTCCGGTCACTTCGACCTCCCGCTTTTGCCGCTCGCCGTGGCCAGCGATCAGTATGAACGCGAACCGCGGCTTTCTGCTCGGCCTCATCGCTGTACTCGGTGCGTTTGCGGCGCTACTCGTTCTCCCCTTCCTGCAGTTTCTACTGCTGGCTATCCTGCTCGTCTACATTCTCAACCCCGTTCACCGGCGGTATCTCGCCCCCTGGATCGGCGAAACGAAAAGCGCGTTCACGCTCATCACGCTGACGTCGCTGCTCGTTCTCCTGCCGCTGTTTTTCCTTTTCCAGTCCGTCTTCGGGCAGGCGCAGGCGCTGTACCGGGCCATTCGTGACGGCGACGTGACTGTGGCGCTTGTAGAGGACACGGTGGAGAACGCGGTGGGGGTACGGCTAGACCTCGAATCGATCTTCGGTAACGCCCCGCAGGAACTCGGCTCGACGGCGTTCAGCGAAGCGCTCGGCCTGTTCGACCTGGTGACCCACGTCGTGATCGGGTTCGGGATCACCGTGTTTCTCCTCTACTATCTCCTGAAAGACGGGGCCGAGTTCGTCGCGTGGCTGAAAGACGTCGTCCCGCTGCCGCCGGACGTGCAGGACGAACTGTTCGAGGAGATAGATAACGTCATGTGGGCGGTCCTCGCCGGACACGTGTTCGTCGCCGCCGTTCAGGGCGGGATCGCGGGGATAGGGCTGTTCGTCACCGGCATTCCGAACGCCCTGTTCTGGACCGTCGTAATGATGGTGCTGGCGTTGCTGCCGGTCGTCGGCGCGTTCCTCGTCTGGGGTCCCGCCGCGGTCTTTCTGCTCAGCAACGGTGACGCCGCCGCCGCCGTCGGTCTGACGGTGTACGGAACGATCGTCGTCGGGATCACTGACGATTACCTCCGTCCCGTCGTCGTCGACCGGCAGGCCAACCTGAACCCGGCGGTCATCCTGTTCGGGATCGTAGGCGGCGTCTACGTGATCGGGGCGATGGGGATCTTCTTCGGACCGGTTCTCCTTGGTGCCCTGAAGGCCACGATAGACGTTTTCGACGAGCAGTACAACCGGTTCTGACGGATCAGCTACGGACCGTGGCGACTCTGACCCGCCGAGGACGTGTCTCTGACGGAACGCCTTTACCCGGGGGCCGTCACAGTTGCCGGCATGCGAGACGCGCTCTGGTCCCGGCTTCGCGCCGCTAAACGACGGCTACGTCGGGTCGAGCGTAGGGAGATACGGGAGTTCAGACGCTGGATAGAACACACTGAAAACTTCGTTCACGTCACTGCGATCTTCGTCGTTCCCCTGCTCATCGCGCTGGTGACGGCCGTCTCGAACGCCGTTCAGCAACTCTCCTTTCTCCTCTTTCCGCCGCTGGCGTCGGGAACGTACACGCTGTTTTCAGACCCGGAAGGGGAGTACGCGTCTCCCGGTCGGTTCGTCGTCGGCCTGACGACCGGCGCGGCGAGCGGGTGGGTGGCGCTCGAACTCGCCAGGTTCGTTCTGTCGGAACCTGCCGGTCAGTTCCGGGTCAGCGCGCCGGCCGCGGCGCTGGCTATCTTCCTCACCGGTCTCGTCACGTGGCTGCTCGACGTCGAGGAACCGTCGGCGTACGCCTGCGGCCTCCTCGTCTTGCTCATCGACGCCTCGCCGTTCGCGTACGTTGTCAGCGTCGCAACCTCGTCGGCGCTCGTCGCTCTGGTGTTCGTCGTCTGGCGGCACGAATTCTACGAGAACCGCGCCCGCTACCTCTACCGCTCGACCCGCGGTGACGACCACGTTCTCGTTCCGATGCACGGCGACTCCGCCGCAGCGACGGCCCGTCTCGGCGCGGAACTCGCCGCCGCACACGAGGCCGGGAAAGTGGTCCTGCTGGGGTTCGCCGACCGGACGACCGACGACGGCGAGGGTCAAACGCCAACAGAGGACGAGGGCGACGAACTGGCGCACCGCCTCGAATCCCACGCGGCGAACGTCCGGACGACGGTCGGCGTCCCCTGCGAGGTGGTTGTCGCCGCGACGGAGGCCCGTGCGTCGGCGACGCTCCGGACTGCTCGGGAAGCGAACTGCGACCTCATCGTCTCGCCGTACGAGAAGGAGTACGGTCACCTCTCGGGGTACGTCAGATCGCTGTTCGGCGGTGACATCGACGTGATAGCCGCTCGCGTGGACGCCGACCAGCGACGCTGGCGGCGGGTTCTCGTCCCCGTTCGAAAAGCCGGCGGGGCGGCCCACGTGAAAGTCGAGTTCGCTCGACGGCTCGCGGGGCCGTCCGGAACGGTCGCAGTCGCGACCTGCATCGACGACGAACGCGAGCGACGCGCCGCGGAGGCGATGCTCGCGAACGTCGTCGAGGCGTTCGACGG
This sequence comes from Halostella pelagica, assembly GCA_005954745.1. Lineage (GTDB taxonomy): Archaea > Halobacteriota > Halobacteria > Halobacteriales > Natronoarchaeaceae > Halostella > Halostella pelagica. Next base: position 2,435,761 of record CP040678.1, on the reverse strand, counting down.
GCCGTTCGAGACGCGGGTCGCAAGCGCCAGCATAGAGTCGTTTCTCGCGGCGAACGCGCCGCGGTACGACCTGACGATAATCGGGGCCAGCACCGACCGCTCGACCGCCTCCCGGTTCGTCTCCCCGCCGACGTTCGAACGGATCGACGACGTGGACGCCGCCGTCGCGGTCGTTCATCTGGCCTGACTCCCGGTTCGCGGGCGGACGCCGTAATCGCGCGGTCAGTGCTCGTCGAGTAACTGGCTCGCGATGGCTTCCGTGTCGTCCTGGCCGAGCGCCGACTGAGCGAGCAGGTGGCTCCCGATGGCCGCCGGGCTGATCACGCTGTCGGCACCCGCACGGCGGAGCTTCTCGACGTTCTCGTCGTCCGTGGCCGCGGCGACGATCCGCACGTCGGGATGAAGCTGTCGGGCTGTTAGCACGCTCAGCGCGTCCTCGGCGTCGTTGTTCGTCGCGGCGACGACGGCGCGGGCGTCCGACAGCCGCGTGCGTTCGAGCGTCTCCTCGTCGCTCGGGTCCCCCGTGACGACGAGGAAGCCGCGTTCGCGGAGCGCTTCCAGGCGCTCCGACCGCGGGGCGATAACGACGAAATCCGTGTCGCTCGCGTCGAGTTCGTTGAGAAGCGGTTCAGTCAGTTCGCCGTACCCCAGGACGAGAACGTGGCCTTCGAGGAGTTCTAGCTGTGATTCTGTCATCTTTCCGAGTGCGCTTGTAAGCCGGGCTTCGATGGCGGGGCCGAGCAACGCGCCGAGCGCGATTGCGAACGTCGCCGTTCCGAGCGTGACGACGGATATCGAAAACAGCTTCGCGGTCTGTGAGGCCGCAGTCACGTCACCGTACCCCACGGTGCTCGCGGTGACGATGGTGTAGTAGAACGCGTCGAGCGCCGTCGAGACGCCGTTGAAATCCTCGCGGAGCGCGTACGTTCCGGTCGTCCCGTACACCATCACGCTGGCGAGCGCGATACCCGCCGCGAGCTGCGAGGTCGACAGCGTTAGCCCCCTGTCGAACCGGCGGTAGTTGACGAGAACGACCGGTAGCGCTGCTATCGAGAGAATGATCAGCGGAAACGACAGTTCGTTCGACTGGACGAGTCCCTGGCCGGCAGTCACGGGGAGCAAGACGACGGTGGAGTACCAGGCGGCGCGCAGTCCCCGCCGCAGACCGAGCGCGCTCGCAAGCATGAGAAACCCAGTGAGCGCGCCGGTGAATCCGGCGAGTCGCTGGACGGACGGCGGAACGTACTCGCCGATAGGGCCGAACACCGTCGTCGACGTGATGTTGGCGACACCGGTGACGACCGAGAGAACGGCCACCGCCATCACCAGCAACACCGTCATCCGCACTCCGAGACGGCCCCTACCTTCGACCATACCCATTACTCACGCCGGCCGCGCATAAATGCCGTCGGTATCCGTGTTAGTACCCGCCTCTGGCCCCAGTGACGGCCTCCGGTATTCCGGGAGCCAGTCGACACCGATTTAATAGTCGCTTCCCATGCACGTCTCATGCCAACGTTGCCGGTCGAGGTTCTTCTCGGCATCTATCTGGGGTTGCTCACGGGGATCTTCCCCGCTCTCGTCTCCGGCGGCCTCGGCTTCGTCTTCAAGTACTTCACCGGGGTTACGCTCCCCGGCCTCGGGGTCGTCGTCCTCGCCGTCGCGGTGGCGGGCGTCAACGGGGGGCTTCTCGGTCTCATCGACCCGACGATAAAGCAGTCGCCGCGGTTACTCGTCGCCGTCACGGTCGTGATGATGCTGTCGCTGTACGCCCACAGCCAGGGTGACAAACTCGGCACGACGCTCCCGAAGCGGTTCTCGCTGCGGTCGTTCCGGCCCAACACGCTCTCGACGGACGTGGTCGAGTTCGTCGGCGGGATCGGACAGGTGACGATCACTCCGACCGGGCAGGTCGACGACATGGAGGGGTACCCCCCGCTTCAGGCGGACGTTCGCGCGGCGATCCGCGAGGGGTCCTGGCAGTTCCCCGCGGACGTTCCGCTTGCGGAACTGGAGCGTCGGCTGACGGAGCGCCTCCAGTCCGAACACGACCTGGCCGACGCCGTCGTCTCGATCAACAGTCGGGGTCGAGCGACGATCAGCGCCGCGCCGCCGTCGGGCGGCCTCTCAGCCCGGGTCCCCGCCGGCCACCGCGCCGTCTCGGTGAGCGCGCTCGTCCCGACCGGTATCGCCCGCGGTGACCGCGTCCGCGTCGTCACCGAGAACGGTGCCGTCGAGGGGACGGTACTCAGCGCGAGGTCGACCCCGGACGCCGAGTCGCCGGAGCCGATGGTTACGACGGACGGCGGTGCCGAAGCGGCCGCGGTCGCGGCGCGTCCCGTCGCCCCGACGACCACCGGCGGCGAGGGCAGGGTGACAGTCGCGGTCCGTAGAGAGGCGGCTTCGACCTTGCTTCAGGCGTCCCGGGGAGATGTCGTCGTCCTCGCTCGGGGCGTCCGCGGCGAGTACGAACTCGTTTCCCTACTCCGCGGGGCCGGTGCGCGTATCCGTCGGCTGACGGTCGCTTCGGACAGCGATCTCGTGGGACGGACGCTCGGCGAAGCCGACGTCCGGGAAACGGACGGCGTCGCCGTGCTGGCCGTCAAACGCGGGACGGACCAGGCGGCCGACGCGTCCGAACGGTGGCAGTTCTCGCCCGACGCGACGGTGTCGCTCGCCGCGGGCGACGAACTGTTCGCCGTCGGGACGAGCGAAGCGCTGGACCGGTTGGGAGGGACCCCTCGATGATCCCGCCGGTCGAGACGCTGGTTTCGGCGGGCACTCGCATTCTCGTGTTCTCGGTGCTAGCCGGTAGCGTAGCCGCGACGACGGCGTTCGCCTACCGCTGGTACGGCCACCAACAGGTCCCCGAGGGCCTGGCCGTACTGCTCGGCCTCTCGGTCGTCGGGGGGTGGCTCAACACCGACGCCGCGCTCCAGGAGGCGATAGTCGGCCGGTCTGACCTGCTCGACCCGGAGGTGGCCGTGTTCACCATCGCAGCGTTCGTCGCCGGCGGCGTCGCGTCCGACCTCGGTAGGCGAGGGGGCGACCGACTGGCGACGGACTCGCTGTCGGTCTCCGGGGCGCGGAACATAGACGCAGAGGTGGGCCAACTCGTCAGGACCGCCGGCCGCGTCGTCCGCGTCGAACTTCCGGAGGACGTAGCGGACATCGACGGGTACGATCCGGTTCCCGACGAGACGAAAATCGACATCGCCGGATCGACGTTCCTGTTCCCCAGGCGGCTGACGGTCGCGGAGTTGCAGGACCGCATCCGAACCCGCCTGACCGACGACTACGGCGTCGGTCACGTCGACCTGGCCGTCACCGCCGACGGCACAGTCGACTACCTCGCGCTCGGCAGTCGCGCCGCCGGGCTCGGGCCGACGCTCACGCCGGGAACCGCCGCCGTCGCCGTCCGCGCCGATCCCGCGTTCAGCGCCTCGCCCGGGGACGCCGTGCAGGTGTATCGCGACGGCGAGACGCCCGCTCGCGTGGCGACCGCCGAACTCCGGGCCGCTGTCGGCGACATCGCGACGCTCGCCGTCGGCGAAGCTGAGGCGACGAAGTTCGATGCGGACGAGGCCTACCGGCTCGTCACGCTCCCGGCGTCGACGTCGGAGGGCCGCGAGTTCGCGTCGCTGTTGCGGGCCGCGGACGAGACGATGGGCGTAGTGTCGGTGCGCGAGGGGAGCGCTCTCGTGGGACAGCCGATCGGGGCGCTCTCCGTCAGCATCGTCGCGGTGAAACCGGCTAACGGCGAGGTCGTCGTCGTCCCCGATCGCACCCGGCTCCTCGCCGCCGGTGACGCGGTGTACACGGTCGCACACCCGGGAGACCTCCGCCGGTTCGAGGCCGCCGCCGGATCGCCGGATGCGGAAATTACTTCCTAACGCGCCGGTCAACCACGGGTATGGAGTGGAAGCTCTTCGCCGATCTCGCGGAGCGTGCCGGGGGGAAACACGTCCCCGTCGAAGACGACGCCGACACTGTGGGCGAGGCGCTCGACGCGCTTCTCGCGGAGAACCCGGCGTTAGAAGAGCGCGTGCTCGCCGACGACGGCGACCTGCGCGACCACATCAACGTGCTCCGGAACGGCACTAACGTGCTTGTCGAGGGCGATGGCCTCGACGAGAAACTGGAAGCGGGCGACGAACTCGCGCTGTTCCCCCCGGTCAGCGGCGGGTAACGACGACGGAGATCGCTCGAAGGCCTCGCCGCGTCCAGTGCTGCCACCGTCGTCAGCGGTCAGTCACCGCCACCGTAGTCCGCGGTCAGGTCCGCGGCCATCACGAAGTCCGGGTCGTCAGACACCGCGGTCCGGGTCGCGGCGACGTCGCTGACGTACCGGGCGGTTTCGGGGATCAGGACGCGCGTCCGGTCGACGCCGAGTTCCCCCGCGTCGCGCCGTATCGCGGCGAACAGCGCGCGGGCGGCGGGAACGTCGTCCCACGCACCGACGCCGTATTCGGCCCAGCGTTCGGTTTCGCCCTGCTCGTTCTCCCGTTCGTAGTCGCGGACGCGGAAGGCCATCGCTCGAGTTCCGTCGTTCTGTACGGCGAACACCGCATTCTCTTCCGCGGCGCGCTGGAGAACCTCGCGGGTGAGTTCCTGCGTCGCCCACGTTTCCTCTGGCGAGAGTACCAGTCCTCGCAGGTGTTCGCGGGCGTCGCTGTCGGCCCAGTACGACCAGGCGGCGTCGGGGCTGGCCGTTACGGAAACATCTGAGTCGCCGGTAGCAGTCGCCTCGGGGTCCGCGTTCCCGTCCGGCTCGGGGAGCGCCCACCGAAACTCCGTCGCCGGCGAGAACCCGGCGGCGCGGGAGTGGCCGAGGCCGGCGACGTTCCACGAGAACACCATGTTACGCGCGACGACGGCTCCCCCTTCGCGGCCCCAGTCGAACAGTTCCCAGGTGACGGCATCGGCGATTCCCTCGCCCCGGTGGTCGGGCGCGATCCGCATGCCCTGACACCAGATCTCGTGGTCCGACAGGCGGACGGCCTGTGCGATGCCGACGACGGTGCCGTCGACTTCGGCGACGAACGTGCGCTGTCGGCCGCCGCCGTCTGGTCCCTCGATCCAGTCGTGGTAGATGTCGGGGATGTAATCGCTCCCGTCGCGGTCGCTCCAGGTGTCCCGGGTGAACGAAACCACGTCGTCGTAGTCCTCGGCGGTCGCCGGGCGGAGACGGATTCCCTCCGACGACGCGTTCGCGTCGTTCACTCCCATGGAACCGATCGCTCCGTGAGTTCGCCTTCGAGCGGTTCTCGCATCGTCGTCTCCGGGTCGGACGTGTTCGCGAGCGCCCACATCAGTTTCACCTTCGCGGTACCCGGCAAGGTGTCACCGGCCTCGACGACGCCCGCCTCCAGCAGGTCGCGCCCGGTGTCGTACACGCGGTCGCACACCCGCCCTTCGAGACACTGGCTGGTCATGACGACCGTCGTCCCACCGTCGACCAGTTTCTCGATCCGCGGGACGAGGTCAGTGTGGACGTGGCCGAGGCCGGTCCCCTCGATCACGAGGCCGGACTTCCCCTCGGCGACGTCGAGGTACGCGGGGTCCATTCCGGGCGTGAACTTGAGGTGTTCGACGTCGGGGTCGAGGTCCGGTGCGAGCGAGAGGTCGGCCGACCCGCGTTCGCGGTACTCGCGCCGGAACGACACCTCTCGGGACTCGTAGTCGACGCGGCCCAGCGATTTCGCGCCGACCGTCTCGAAGGCGTCGCGGCGCGAGGTGTGGTTCTTCCGGACGCGAGTGCCGCGGTGGAGCGCGCAGGCGTCGTCGCTCTCGCTCTCGTGCATGCAGACCAACACCTCCGCGGCGTCGCCTTTCGCGGCCTCGACGGCACAGACGGCGTTCATTACGTTGTCGCTGGACGGCCGGTCCGCCGAGCGCTGACTGCCCGTGAAGACGACCGGAACGGGTGTGTCGAGCATGAACGAGAGCGCCGACGCGGTGAACTGCATCGTGTCGGTCCCGTGCATGACCACGACGCCGTCCGCGCCCGCCTCTATCTCCTCGTGGACTGCCTCGGCGAGTTCCCGCCACACGTCCGGCGTCATGTTCTCCGAGAGGATGTTGGCGACGACCCGGCCGCGGTAGTTCGCCATGCCGGCCAGGTCCGGCACCGCCCGGAGAACGTCCTCGGCGTCGAACTGCGCCGTCACGGCTCCAGTGCGGTAGTCGACTGTCGACGCGATGGTGCCGCCGGTGCTGATAAGCGAGATCGTAGGCAGGTCCTCGTCGAATTCGACGCCGGAGGACTCCGCCGCGTCCTCGTCCTCGATGTCGTACACGTCGGATTCGAGAACCTCAACTTCCGCGCCCTCGCGGTCGACGCCGACGTTGTATCCGCCGTCGAGTTTGACGACGAGGTGGTCCGCCGTCGTGGACGGGAGCAACACGCCCTCGTGGGTCTGGTCCGCGCGTTCGACGCGGACGCGGTCGCCTGCGTTCATCTTGCCTGTGGTTCGTTCCGCGGCACTTCAAGCGTTGCGTTCTGGTCGGCGACGCGGTTGGGAGCGGGGGACTGATCTCGGCCGAGTGATCGATTGCGTTCTCGGAGCGTTTAAGCCCCGGGCGGCGCTTTCTACCGGACATGAGCTTCGACGCGGTCGCTCACGCGACGGGAGCCGAGTTCCGGCCGGTGTCAGTCCGCATCGCAGTCGCGGTGTTGGCCGGGTTCGGCGCGGCCGCGATCGCGAACATGTTGATGAGCGTGCTCCCTGAGGGGGAGGTTCCGCCGCGGGTGACCCTCATTGCTCTCTGGCCGGGCGTCCCCCGGAACGCCGTCCCCGCCGCGACCCATACCGTCCAGTACCTCGGCGGGATCGCAGCTGCGGTCGGGATCGAACTGGTTCTGGTCGCCATCGACGGCGTCCGAACGACGCACGTTCTCTTCCTCGGTTGGGTTGCGGTCTCCCGACTCGCGGTGGCGTTTCTCGCCGCCGCTGCTATCTGGGTTCTGTTCGTCACCCTGGCGTTACCGCAGGTCGGTCCGGACCTGCTGAGCGAGTACGACCGGCGAGAGGGGGGGATCCGTCGAGACTGGTCAGTTTCAGCGCTCGTCTACGCCGCGGCCGTCTCGGCGCTCGTCCCCGCCCTGTACGTTCTCTTGCCGGTGTAGCGGCGTTCGTTTTCCGATCCGGCCCGAGGGAAAATTCCTTGCCGGTCGGGACACAACGTAATCCCATGAGCGAACGCACGGACCAGATATCCCGGTCGAGCGAGGAAGTCAGCGTCGACGAATCGCTCGGCGACACCTTCGAATCCGACGGACTCCGTACGGGGGCGACTGGTTCGGACGAGGAAGAAGGGGGCCTAGAACAGTGGTTCTCGCCGCAGGCGTTTCTTCTCTCCGCGATACTGCTTACCATCGGTCTCGTCGGCGGCGGAACGGCGATACCCCTGTTCGGCAGGCCGGCCGGGATGCTTCTGGTCGCCTTCGCGTTCGGCCTTGCGAGCGGCGAGCGGCGGTACGGAGAGGTCGGCCTGGCGGGCGTCGTAGTCGGCGGCCTGGCGTCCCTGCTCCGGAACGCGGTTCTGACCATCGCGGGGGTCGGTCTCCCGCTCGTCGCCGTCAGCGCCGTCGTCGGCGGCCTGGCGGCGGTGGTGGGGCTCTATTTCGGCCGCGACCTCCGCGACGGCCTGACTCGCGACATCTAAGCCAGCGTCCACCCGTCGTTCGTCCGTCGCACCAGGCCGCTCTCGGCCATCGCCGCGAGCGTCTCCTCGACGAGTTCCGGCGGCGCGTCGACCTCCTCGCCGATTTCGGTGACGGTCAGCGGTCCGTTGCCGAGACAGCGCAGGATATCCGCCGAGAGTCGACTGTTCACCTCGTCGTCGGTGACCTCAGCGATGCGGTCCAGAAGGTCGGTCATCCGGCCCTGCACCCACCGCTGGGCCAGCGAGAGTTCGTTCTCCAGGTCTTCGAGGCGTGATAGCTCCGCCGCGAGGTCTTCCGGGTCATCGACATCGTCGCCGTCGTCCGCATCGTCGCTCGCCGACTCCGATCGCGCGTCAATAGAGAGATACCGGCAGGTGGTGATATCGAGGCTCTTGCTCGCAGGGTAGGCGCTTTTCGTTCCGAACCCGTACGGCGAGACGTTCACCTCGAGACGGAGGTTCCGGGCGATGTGAAAGTACTTCCGCCGCTGGTCGTCGGTGTGGCTCTCGACAAGGCCCGCCTCCTCCAGTTTCCGCAAGTGTTCGATGACCGCCTTGGGACTGACGGCGAGATACTCGCTTATCTCGGTCACGTAGCAGGGCTTGCGCGACAGCAATCGAAGGATACGCCTGCGGTTTTCGTTTCCGAGCAGGTCGAGCAGTGCGGCAGAATCCATTCAGTGAAACGTTGGCGACGAGCGTTCAAAAGGATGACTGCTCACACCGCCAGTCGGCCGCCGTTTCCGGCGTTGTCGCTTTCACCGGCGTTTCCGCTATTGTCGTTTTCGCCTTCGTTTCCGGAATTATCGTTTCCCTTATCGGCTCCGCCGTTGTCGTTTTTCCCTGAACTGCCGGAGTTATCGCTTTCGTCACTGTCGTTTTCCCCTGCATTGCCGGCCGTATCGTTTCCCTCGTCGTTTCTGGAATCATCGGCCTCTCCGGGGTTGTCAGTTTCCTCGTCGGCCTCGCTGTCGTCGTCGGTCCCGTCCTCAGCGCTCGCGTCATCGCTGTCTTCGTCGTCGGCGTTCGTGTCGTCGGACGAGTCTTGACCGTTGCCGCGGTCCTCCGGCGGACCCGCGCTGTCGCTTCCAGTACCCCCGTTACGGTCACCCGGTGGATCCGCACTGCCGTTTCCGCCGTCCGCGCCGCGGTCAGCCGGCGGACCTGCACTCCCGTTCTCATTGTCCGCGCCGCGGTCCTCCGGCGGACCCGCGCTGTCGCTTCCGTTTCTCTCGCTCCGGTCATCCGACGAATCCGCAGTGTCGTTTCCGCTGTCCGCGCCGCGGTCCTCTGGCGGTCCTCTCTCGACGTGGTCGGGGACGACAGCTAACTGTCCGGCCAGCGCGGAAACCTCCTCGCCGCTGAGGTTCGAAGCGTTCGTCCGGATCTCTTCGAGGGCTGTCGCGTTTACTCCGGTCTCCTCTGCCAACGGTTCGGTCCGGTTCGCCGCCCGTTCGAGCGACCGAATGTCACTGACGATACGGCTCAATTGCGCCTGATATTCGACCCGGCTCATGTTCTCTCTGTTTTCCTGCAGGCGCTGTTTGCGCTCCCGGAGGTCGGCCATTTCGGCCTGGAGGTCGTCGGTTCGGTTTCGGACCAGCAGTTCCCGTTCGTCGGCCGTTCCGTTCTCGTACGCGGCATCGAACATCCCGTCCTTGACCGCGCCGTCGGTATCTGACGCGCTCGACTGCATGAACGCGGATATCTCCGCGCCCATCGAACTGTTTGTCGCGTTATCCGCAACTGCCGCCCCGGGGCCGGCGGCCGCCGTATTCACTGCGGCCCCGGCTACTGGCCCTGCGAGTGCGAGCAGTCCGGCGACACAGAGGAGAGCGACCGCCGACGAACGGAACTCGTTCATTACTACGAAACTATAGGTCACAGGTTAAAAACCCGAACTTTCGTTTGATCCGTTCAATGGCCGGTAAAGACTATTCAGGACAGCTATTTAGCGTTCAAAAACGCTTCTAAAGCCGTATTCGACGTTTCGGACGACACGTGTCTCTTGGCCGGACGGATTCGGGTGTCGCCGGATCCGACGGGTAACCGGATCCGGATAGCGTCGGAAACGCGGGGCTGCTTGCTGGCACGACCGGTCACCGACTGCCTTCGAACTGCGCGACTGCGAACTCAAACGCGACGACGTGACTGATTGCACGTCCGCATAAACGCTGTGGCGAAGGCTTATCTCCGGCGAGGGATGATATGTAATAGCATAGCATGTTCGAGGAGTTCTCCAGCGGCTACTACTTCGGACGGCTCTACGTCGAGCCGGTCGACGGGGACCGTGCGCTCATGCAGCGGGCACAGCACGAACACGTCAACGAGCAACTGTACGCGACTGGCGAGGGCGTCGAGCGCCTCGACACACCGCTCGTGATGAAACTCGACAACCGACACTTCCCGGTACACGGCGAGGAAGGCGTCCCGTCCGACACGCTCGCCGTGCCCGAGGACCTCCTCGACGACGGTGTTCGAAACCCGCCGTCGCTCCGCGAGGTGCTGCTCGCGAAGGCCGACCGCGCATCGCAACTACTCCGCCTCTCCGGGAGCACTGATCCGCCCGCCGGGACCTGATACTGTCGGCTGTCACTTCGGACAGAGAATCGGACTCTAGGGGTCAGGGATTACAGCCGACAGTATGAGGCCGCGTGGCGAGCGGCGGTGAACGCGGACGAGGGGCGGAACCTAAAAGTGGCCGCGCCGCGGCCACACTCTTGATGCTCGACGAGTTGCTGGGCCGGGCGGAACTGAAAGACCGCATCGACGAGTTAGAGGAGGAAAAGACGCATCTCGAACGGCGACTCGAAGCGGAGTCCGACCGCAAGGCTGACGCCGTGACCGCCCGTCAGAACGCCGAAGAGCGCGTCAATCGCCTCGAAGACCGGATCGCGGAACTCGAAGACCGGGTCGACCGCGCGGGCGACGACGACGGTGGGTCGCTCGACTTTCGCGGCGTCAGCGAACTTCGTGGCGACCGTCTGGCCGCCGTGATCGACAGGCTAGAGAGCGTCGAGACCGGCCCCGAAGGAGCGCTGACCGCGATGGTCGACGACGGAGTGCCGGAGGCTGTCCGCGACGCGTTCGGCGACCGCGCCGCGCTGCTCGACCGGGCGAGACCCTGTCTCGTCGTCGCTGACGACGCCGGCCTCGTCGAGGCCGCGCTCGTCCCGCCGGTCGCACCAGATCCCTTCGTCACCTGGGACGACGGGTTTCGGGTCGACCGGCGATGGTTTCTGCCGACCGGATCGTTCGCGCTCGCAGTTGTCCGGGCCGACCTGTTCGCACTCGGCGAGTACGAGGGCCGCGAACGCGTCGCGACGACGACGTTCGAGAGCGATGTGAAGGCGAAACACTCGAAAGGGGGCTTCTCGCAGGGGCGGTTCGAGCGCGTGCGCGACGGGCAGATAGCGGACCACGTCGAGCGGTGCCGGGAGGCTATCGCCGACCGCGAGTCTGACCGACTGATCCTCGTCGGCGAACACACCGTGTTCGACGACGTGGACGTGGACGCGACGGCGACCGCCGCCGTCGACGCGACGGGCGACCCCGAGGACGCGCTGGACGAGGCGTTCTACGACTTCTGGACGACAACGCTGTACCGGGTTTAAACGCTGAACAGCGGCGACGGGCGGCGTTTTCGCTGTTCGTGCCGGACGCCGTATCGACTCCGAGAGAGTGGCCAAGTCTATCCATCCCCGAAGTAATACGGCCAATGACTCGTACGAGAGCCCTGAAGAGCGGTTTGCGAACGTTATCCGTTTATCCGCCAGGGGTTAGAGCAGGGAGAGCGCTGTCTGTCCGTCGCCGACGAGAACTCCAGGGACGACGTGCTGTCGGGACCGGTCCGCCGTCCCGCCGAGTACGTTCGTTGGCGCCAACGGTCAGTATAAATTCCCCCCCGAGCAATGTTCCCCTATGCGAATCGCCATTCTTGCACACGAGCGGTTTCCCGACCGCGCCAAGACGGGGCTGGGCGTCCTGCGGTACGGTGACGACGACGTTCGAGCGGTGATAGACCGGGACCGGGCCGGTCAGCGCGTGAGCGACCACGTGGGGGACGTACAGGACGCTCCGATCGTCGCGTCGATGGACGACGTCGGCGAGGTAGATGCCCTTCTCATCGGTATCGCGCCGATAGGCGGCGAGTTCGAGGCGTCCTGGCGGCCCGACGTCCGGGCGGCGCTAGAGCGCGGGTGCGACGTCATCTCCGGCCTCCACTACTTCCTCTCGGAGGACGAGGAGTTCGCACGGCTCGCCGCGGAGAACGGGTGCGACCTCCGGGATGTCCGCAAACCGCCGGACGACCTGACCGTCGCCGACGGCGTCGCCGCCGACGTGGACGCGGAGATCGTCCTCACCGTCGGTACCGACTGCTCGGTGGGGAAGATGACGGCGACGATGGAACTGGTCGAGGCCGCGCGGGAGGCGGGCCACGACGCCGCGGTGATCCCGACGGGCCAGACCGGTATCATGATCGAGGGATGGGGGAATCCGATAGACCGCGTGGTAAGCGACTTCACGGCCGGTGCCGTCGAGGAGATGATAGTCGAGAAAGGCAACGAGCACGACTACCTCTTCGTCGAAGGCCAGGGGAGCATCGTTCACCCCGCGTATTCGGCAGTCACTTGCGGGATACTCCACGGGTCGATGCCCGACCGCATGGTGCTGTGTCACCGCGCCGGCCGCGACGCGATCCACGGCTACGAGTCGTTCCCCCTGCCGCCGTTTCAGTCGTACGTCGACCTCTACGAAGAACTGGCTGCGCCCGTTCACGAGTCCGAGGTGGTCGCCGGCGCGGTGAACACGATGGACGTCGAAAGCGACGACGCCGCCCGCGCCGCAATCGACGAGTTCTCGACCGCCCTCGGGCTTCCGGCGACGGATCTGGTGCGGTTCGACCGCGACGATCTGCTGGAGGCGGTACTGTGACCCTCTCCGCGTCGTTCGAGCGACTGGAGCTGCCGCTCGAAACCCCGTTTACCATCGCTCGGGGCACTCAGACCACCTCCGAGAACGTGGTCGTCCGAATCGAGGACGACGCGGGCGCGGTCGGCGTCGGCGGTGCGGCACCCTCGACACATTACGGCGAGACGGCCGACACAGTCGCGGCCGTCCTTCCGGACCTGCTGGCCGTCGTGGAGGACGTCGGGGACCCGACCCAGCGAGAGCGGATCGAACGCCGGATGCGCGAGGCGGTCCGGGACAATCCCGCGGCCCGGTGTGCGGTGAGCATCGCACTCCACGACCTCGCGGCGAAGCGCGCCGACCAACCGCTCTACCGCTACTGGGGGCTCGACCCCGAGAGGACGGTCGAAACGTCGTTCACTATCGGTCTGGACGAGGTCGACCGAATGCGCGAGAAGACCGCGGACGCGGTCGACCGCGGATACGGCGTCCTGAAGGTCAAACTCGGCACCGACCGGGACGAGGCCGTCATCGACGCCGTCCGGTCGGCGGCACCCGAGGCCCGGATACGGGTCGACGCGAACGAGGCGTGGACGCCCCGCGAGGCGGTCCGAAAGACGGAACTCCTGGCCGAGTACGGTGTGGAGTTCGTCGAGCAGCCCGTTCCCGCGGAGAACACTGAGGGACTGCGCTTCGTCTACGAGCGGTCGTCGCTGCCGATCGCCGCCGACGAGTCCTGCGTGACGCTCGCCGACGTGCCGCGGGTCGCCGACCGGACCGACATCGTCACGATCAAACTCATGAAATGCGGCGGACTGCGCGAAGCGCGACGGATGATACACACGGCTCGCGCCCACGGGCTGGAGGTGATGCTCGGCTGTATGATCGAGAGTAACGCGTCCATCGCTGCGGGTGCTCACCTCGCGCCGCTACTCGACTACGCGGACCTCGATGGGTCGCTCTTGCTCGGCCGCGATCCGTACGACGGGGTGTCGATGCCCGACGGTAGGATAGATCTGTCGGCGCTCGAACGGCCGGGGACCGGTGCCCGACGGACCTGAACTCTCTCCCAAGACCTACGACTTCTCCGACGGTCCGCGGACGCGAACCTCGTCCTCCGACAGTTCGACCTCACATCCGGCGAACCGAAATCGGACGCGGACTGTCCCGGCCGCCGCGAGCCGGTCGAGCGCTTCCGGTTCGACGGTGTCGTACAGCGGGGGCAGATCCGTCATCTCACAGCCGACGGCCGTCTTCACGGCAGAGACGACGGCGGTGGACGTCGACTCGTAGTCCGCGGGGTCGCGTGTATGTAGCGTCTCAGTGCTCTCGTTTAGCCGAAGTGAGGCGTCGCTCGCGTCACCGTTTTCGTATGGTCCGTCGGACATCGTGCCACCGTATCTATCCACGGAGTGCAGGTAGTGACTGCCTGTGAGTATTCACGACCTTTTTAAGTCGACCGCGGATCGTCGACGAGAACGCGTTCGATGAGGTTCGCGTTCCCTCGTCGCAACCGCGACGACAGCGCGTTCGAGGAGATGTCTAGGTCGTCCGCTACTTCGGCGAGTGTCGCGTTCCGGGGTACGGCAAAGTAGCCGGCCCGGTAGGCGGCCACCAGAGCGGTTCGCTGCTCCTCCGTTACCCCGTGTTCGTGGGTGTCTCCGAGGTCGTCGGGGTGGTAGAGGCGTTCGACGGTGAACGACAGCCCAGCGGTCCGGCACCCGTCGTGAAACGTCGAGAGGCTGTCCTCGTCCGGGAACAGTATCCGGACCTGCCACGTGTCGTTCGCCACAGCTTTCAGCACGGTCGCCTCGGACTGAGCGAGTACCTCGACTATCCCGTGGTCCTCGGCATGCCAGTCGACCCGGTAGAGTCGGTCGCTCCCGTCTGACTCCAACTGTTCAGGGTTCCGCGCGGTATCGTCCTCGCGGAGGGCGGCGTCGAAGGCGTCGAGGTCGTCGCTGTGTACCCAGAAGTAGGGGGTCACGCGGTTCTCGGTCGCTGCCGCGACGCGTTCGATCTCAACTGTCGCGTCCGGCACCGCGGCGAGCGTGTGCGCCAGGATGAACTCCTCCGGAGGGATAGCCAACTCCGCGATGCTGCTCATAGTGGCGAAACTACGCGCAGCGAGAAATACACTGGCGGCTGTTACCGTTCGGGCGTGGTTCGGTGTTCTTCCCATCCCGTCCTCGAACCGGAACGTGCCAGTATCAGCTTTTGTCTCGCTCGCAAACGCTGGACCAGAAGCCGCTACCTCAACCCTTGAACCCCTCTTCGAACCGGAACGTTCCGTTTCGCTGGACGACTTCACCGTCGACCTCGATCCGGGAGTTCTCGCTCATGTCGACGAGCATGTCCACATGCATCGCGCTCTCGTTGAACTCGCGGTCGTCGGGAACGCACTCCTCCAAGGCGTTCCCAAGCGCGATGTGGACGGTGTCGCCCATCTTCTCGTCGAACAGCATGTTGTAGGTAAACTCGTCGATGCCGCGGTTCATCCCGATCCCGAGTTCGCCAACCCGACGCGCGCCGTCGTCGGTTTCGAGGACGCTCGCCAGCACGGCCTCGTTCTGATCCGCGGAATGAGACACAACTTCGCCGCCTTCGAAGGTAAGGTGGGCGTCCCGTATCTCTCGACCGTTACGGATCAGCGGCATATCGAACCTCACCTCGCCCTCGACCGAATCCGGAACCGGAGAGGTGAACGCCTCGCCGCCCGGGAGGTTTCGCTTCGCGTAATCGTTGCTCGCCCGCATCCCGTCGACGCTCATCCGGAGATCCGTCCCGTCACCGCTTACGATCCGCACCTCATCCGCGGGGTCGAGGACCGCTACCATCTGGTCCTGAAACTCACGCTGGGCCTCCCAGTCCCTGTTGACGGCCTCGTAGACGAAGTCGGTCCACGCGGCGGTGCTCATCTCGGCTTTCTGCGCGTCGGCGGCCGTCGGATACTGCGTAATGACCCACCGCTTGTCGAGACGCTCTTGCAGGATGGGCTGTCGCGCTCGGCCCGCGGCGGCCGACTTCTCCGGGTCGATGTCGCTCGACTCCGCCGAGTTCGCCGAGCCCGTCACCATGATCACCACGTCCGTCTCCTCCATCGCCGCGAGTCGGTGGTCCTTGGTCTCGAAGTCTTCTACGTCCATTTCTCGTGCGTACGCGGAACCGGCGCGGCTGTTGCTCCACGATGTCACCGGCCGCGCGCCGCGCTCGCCGAGTTGCTCGTAGAGCGCCACGACGAGGTCGTCTGCCTCCGCCGGTGCCCGGACGAGAACGTTGTCGCCGGCCTCGATGTCCGTACAGTGGTCTACGAGGATCTCCGCGTGTCTCCGAATACGGTCGTCCATGTACGTGACTGACTCGCGGCCATCGTAAACACCTGATCCATGCGCGGTGAAAGTGAAGCGGAGACGGTGATGTCGAGATGAGCGCGTTAGCGGGGATTCAAACCACCCCGGACGTTCCCCTCTCCGGCCGTGACTGCGTCTGGTCTAGTTCAAATCCCTCGGCGAGTTTACTGCTCACGAGGCTGAGAACCCACGCTACGCGGTGCTCAGCGGAGTAGTTCGCAGCGAAAATGCGCTGGCGGGGATTTGAACCCCGGTTGTGACCATGGCAAGGTCACGTGATACCACTACACTACCAGCGCCCTGTATACGGAATCATGTGTCGGGGGCTTATAAATGTAGCCAACTCGACCGAGCAGCACCCGGGAATCGAACGCTCGAAATATGGTAGACAGTCATCGCACATTCGACCGCCTGCTGTCGGGCGATCACTGCGTGAACTGTTTCACTGGCTACGAGAGACGTTCCGGTGGCTCGCGTCCCATCTCGACGATGTTACTCCCCGAACGCGAGCGTTTCGCTGACGCGGCGCGGCCCGTATCGCTCCCGCGCCGGATGCGCGGCGGTCGCCTCGCGGACGGTCCTCGCGAGTTCGTCGACATCCGTCGTACGCTCTCTCCCCGTCGCGCGGTTAGTGACCTGTAACGTCTCCCCATTCCGCTCTCGGTCGCCGACGACGGCGACGTGTGGTACTCGCTCGTCGTCCGCCCGGGCGAGGCGGTCGCCGACCGGAGCGGCGCGGTCGTCCACGTCGGCCCGAACCCCGGCGTCGGTCAGTCTGTCGACGACATCGTCGCAGGTTCCGAGGTGGTCGCCGTCGACGGGGATCAACCGGACCTGCGTGGGAGCGAGCCAGGTCGGCAGTTCCGACCCCTCGCGTTCCGGGCCGGACAGCACCGCCCGGAGCGCGTCGTCAAGCGGGCCCGTCGGCGAACAGTGAAGCAGCGTCGGCGTCCGCGTCCGAGAGCCATCGGAGAACTCGACGCCGAACCTCGCCGCCGTCTCCCTGTCGAGTCGGACGGTCCCGGTTTCGATGGACCGACCGCCGGCGTCCGTCGCGACGAGATCGAGCCTCGCGGACCAGCACCCCGGCCGGTCCGGTACCACCTCGACGAGCGTCGGGCCGTCACCGTCCGCGGCCAGCGTCTCGACCCACTCCTCGTGACCCGCGTGGAACTCCTCGGTCACTCGGAGAACCGGCACCGCCGCCGTCTCCAGTGCGGCGTTCGCTTCCCGAACGAGGGCCGCCTGCCGGCGGAACGCCTCGCGTGCCTCCCCCGTGTCCGCGACGGCGGTGTGCATCTCGGGCACGACGTCGACACTGCGGTGGTGGTCCCTCGAACCCGGCGCGTTCCAGGCGTCGCCCGACTCGTAGAGCCGGACCGGGAGGTCCGACGCATCGAGATCCGCCGTCGCGAGGAGCGAGCAGTGACCGAGACAGTGTGCCGGCCGCAGGAACAGGTGACGCTTCCCGGAATCGACCCGGCCGCCGCGACCGCCGAACGCCGCCGCGTGAGCGCGTACCGCCTCCGCGTCGAGGTCGTAGGCCCGGGGAGTTTCGACGGGGAGGCCGCCGAACTCCCGCACGAGGTCGTCCGCGTACGCGGTCAGACGGTCCCGGACGAACGCCCCTCGCGGCAACCAGGTCCGCCCAGCGCCCGGCCCCGAATCCGCGGCGAGTCCCGCCCGGGACAGCGTTTCGGCGTCGGACTGCCCCTCGTCGGCGGCGGGGCCGGCGTTCGGCCGTTCGCCCGTCACCTCGGCGGCGACGACGCGCCGAAGCGCCGCGCCGAGATCGGCGTTCGTCGCTGTCGGGTCGCGTCGCTCCCCGTCCGGCGTGATCAGGCACCACTCGCTCGCCGACCGCTCCCGGTCCGCGCCGCGATCCGGGTCGACTGTCCGGACACCAGTCGACAGCGGGTGCCCTTTGCAGGACACCTCGAACGACGCGTGCCACCCGACCGGAGCGCGCAACACGTCGTACTCGCCGTCGAGGGCCGCCTCGACCCGACCGAGAACAGTCGCTGTGGTCGTCGTGTCGGCGCGGTCGTCGCTCAGGAGCGGACACGGGTACAGCGCGATGCGGCCCGTGTTGAGACTGTCCGCGAGATCCCCGAGTTCCCTCTTCGCCGCCGCGACCGCGGCGTCCACGTCGCTTCCGTCGAGCGGTTCGACGGCGACGAACGCCGTCACACAGTCCTCCAGTTCCCCCGCGGCCGGTACGGTACCGCGTTTCGCGTCGCCGTTCGGTCCCGTCTCCTTTGCCTCTTCAGCCGCTTCGTCCGCTTTCGCGGTAGCCTCGAACGCGATTCGGTCCGAGTGGACGAACAGCACGCGCATAGCTCCACATTCCGAGCGGGCGGCAAAAGGGTGCCGTCGTCCGGGCGAAAGCGGCGGTCACCGGCCGTCATCGAGTTCCTTCGAGAGCGCGGTCTGCGGGACAGTCTGGACGAACGTGACCGCCGTGACGATAACGGTGCTCATCGAACTACGCTCCGCGGCGGAAGACGAACAACACCGTCGACTCCCCCAGTGTGACCGTCTCGTCGAGTTTCCAGCCGTCGGTCGCCTTCTCGTTGAGCAGTTCCTCGAACCGGCGGCTGTCTATCTCACTGGGATAGATCGACACGTCTTCGACTCTGTACTCGTAGCGCTGCTCGCTCATACCGTGAGCGTCCACGGGAACGGGAATAATCCCCGGGCACTCCGTCCGGTCCGACGCTGTCCGGCGCTCGTTCAACGTATATCTGTCTGCTCGTCGTACCCCGGTCCGTGGCAGACGAACCGGCGGATACGATGCGGGGCCGCGGGAGCGATAGCCGGGTGCGCCTGTGGATCCTGCTCGACGCGAACCGGGGAGTGTTGGTCGTCGCGACGGCGGCAGTACTGTTCGCCGTGCTAGTGGTTCTCGGCACGCTCGACGCCACGCCGCTGCGGGCGACGATGCGAGGGACCGACCCGACCGACACGGTCTTTCAGGCGCTCATTACTTCGATAATCACCGGCGTGACGCTGGTGGTCACGATCAACCAGCTCGTCCTTTCCGCGGAACTCGGTCCGCTCGGGACTCAGCGCTCGCGGATGTCGAGTTCGATGGAGTTCCGTGCGGACACGGATGACCTGTTCGGCGATGTCAGCCCGCCGGATCCGGCGGCGTTTCTCAGTGCCCTCGTCGCGACGTCGGCCGACCGGGCCGAGACGCTGCGAGAGCGGACCCTCAGTTCGGATGACCCGGAGCTACGCAATGCAGTCGAGGAGTACACCGACAACCTCGTAGACCACGCCCGCACTGTCACCGATCAGTTAGACGGTGTCGAGTTCGGCACCTACGACGTACTTGAGGCGGCGCTGAACTACAATTACAGTTGGAAAATATTCCGGGTACGGCAGATCCGCCACGATCACATGGACGATCTCTCGGACGAGCAGCGTCAGGCGTTCGACGACCTCATCCGTGTGTTGACGTTCTTCGGCCCCGCCCGAGAACACTTCAAGACGCTTTACTTCCGCTGGGAGTTAGTCGATCTCTCGCGGGCGATGATCTACACGTCGATCCCGGCGCTCGGCGTCTCCATCGTCTCGCTCCTGTTTCTGGACGCTTCGTCGTTCCCCGGGGCGACGTTAGGAGTAGATAACGTCCTGTTGCTCGTCTGTCTGGGCGTCACGGCCGCCGTCGTCCCGTTCCTCGTCCTGGTCGCCTACATCCTGCGGATCGCCACTATCGCGAAGCGGACGCTCGCTATCGGCCCGTTCATCCTCCGCGAGAGCGAACGGTCCGGCGGAAACGGCGACTGACCCGTCATAGCGACTGTTGTACGTCAGTTCGGTAGTTCGCCGACCGGTGTCTGCGACTATCGGCACACGGTTACAACAGTCCCTATCTGCTTTCCTCGCTTTTGATGTCCTCTAGCTCCTCTTCAACTTCGCTCTCGTCGACATTTACGTCTACCTCCTCGCCCGTGTCGGTCTCGAACTCGACGTCTTCCTCGCCCTCGGGTTCCGCTTCGGTGTCAGGCGACGTTTCCTTGCCCATTTCGGCTTTCAACGTGTCCAGTTCCGCGTCGACCTCGCCGCCGGTGCGAACCTCTTCGAGTTCGCGGTCCAGTTGGTCCTTGTCGGAGAGCGCGTCTTCGAACACGCCCTCGTCCTGGAGTTCGTCCATCGCTGCGGCCCGCGCCTCCATCTCGTCTGTGCGCTCTTCGGCGCGTTCGATGGAGCGGCCGACGTCCTCCATCTCGTTGCCGGCACCGGTCATCGCTTCGGAGACGCGTGCGCTGGCCTCCGCGGCCTCGTAGCGCGCCTTCATCGTCTCTTTCTTGGTACGGAACTCCTCGATGCGCTGCTGGAGCGACTCCTTTTTGTCGACGAGGTTGTCCTGCGTGTTCTGGAGGTCCGCTATCTGTGCCTCCAGTTCCTCTATCTGGGTCATCTTCGCCTTCTTTTTCTCCAGCGCGCGCCGCGCGAGGTCGTCCCGGTCCTGGCTGACAGCCTGCCGCGCCTGTTCGTTGTGCTTCTCGACGTTCTCCTCGAGCCGGTTTTTCTGCATCTCCAGACGTTTTTTCTGCGTCGTGAGATCGGCGATCCCACGTTTTACGTCCTGGAGTTCGTCACGCATCTGCTCGTAGGAATAGTCAAGCGTCTCCGTGGGGTCCTCGGCCCGGTTCAATAGCGAATTCATCTTCGACCGGATAACGTAGGAGGCCCGCGAGAGTATTCCCATACCGTTATTTAGGGAACGCGTGACTTAAAATCCTGACTCCCCCTAGAAGCGGACATGTCCTCTACTGACGTACTGATCCCCGGCCCACGGGACGTCCGCGCAACAATAGATACGCCGGATGGCGAGGCGGAGGCGACGGCCTGCGTCGTCGCCTGCCCGCCGCACCCGCAACACCGCGGACACCGCGGCGACGACCGGCTCGTGGCGGTGAGCGATGCGCTCACGTCTCGCGGATTCGACTGCCTCCGGTTCGACTACGGCGACTGGGACGAGGGGTACGGGGAACGGGAGGACGCGCGTAATGCTGTCCGCTGGGCGGCGGAACGATACGACTACGTGGGGCTGTTCGGATTCAGTTTCGGCGGGGCCATGGCGCTGCTCGCCGCCGCGACGGTCGACCGCGACGTTGCTGGCCTATCGGTGCTCGCCCCCGCGTCGCGACTCGGCGACGACCTTGACGCGGCGGCCGCACTCGACGGCCTGAACTGCCCGGTTCAGGTCATCTACGGGACGCGCGACGACACAGCAGACCCGGAGCCTGTCGTCAAGCGGGCGCGCGAGCGCGGCGACGAGGTGGTCGAACTGTCGGCGGACCACTTCTTCATCGGAAAACACGACCGGATCGGCGAGCGAGTCGGAGAGTTCTTCGAAGCGGCCGCGTAGACGCCGGTCTCACACACTCTGCTGGTAAATCTGTGCGAAACTGAAACACGGGGGAGCGCGTCCGTGAGCGTCGGTAGTTCGGAATATACACATTAATTACGTGATTTATAGGGTAATTATAATACGTTGCGGCGAAACTACTCAACTATGTCCGCCCTGGGACAGTTATCCTACCTGGTCCGATCCGAAAACCGCCCCGCCCTCTTGCGTACAATAAAAAACCACCCTGGCCGTCCGTGCGACATCGTCGAACGGTGCCGTATCTCGCGGGCGACGGTGCAACGGATCATCTCCGATTTCGAGGAGCGCGGTTGGATCGCAAAGCGGGACAGTCGGTACCATCTCACCGCCGCGGGATCGATCATACTCGAGCAGTACGAAACCGTCGCCAACACCGTCAACCGAGTGACTGAAGCCGCACCCGTTCTCCGTCATTTCGACGCGGACGCCGCGCCGCCGCTGGCATCGCTGGCAGACAGCACGCTCGTTACCGCGACCGAACAGGACCCCCACGCCCCGCTTTCGCATTACATCGACACGCTCGATCAGTCAACTGCTACCAGCGTTCGGCTGATGACGCCCGTTACGAGTCCGATACTCGACGACGTACACTCCCGCCTCCTCGAAGCCAGTACCAGCATCACGGTGATGACGACCGAACCGGTCATAAACGACCGTTCGACGGATCACTGGATCACGGACGTTCCCGCGAAATCGCTTTTCGTCCACCCCGGGCCGCTACGGACGGGGTACGCTCTCCTCGAAGACCGCGTCTTGGTCACTACGTACGACGACCAGGGCCACATTCAGGGGTGTCTCGACGGCTCTGCTCCCCAGATCCGAACCTGGGCGACCGAACAGTTCGAATCCGCGAGAGGCAGCGCGCGTCGCCTGTCGGTGATCCGAAACTGATGGGCCGACGTTCGACCCGTGACGGACGTCTCAAAGCGTGAGATAATCTCTCAATCCGTCGCCTGACTGCGTTTCGATCATCCCGCGCCCGCTGCATATTTTCACGGTTCGACTTGATTTCATTCTATATTATTGTATCAGAAGTTAATTATACGGTATCACTCCACATCTTTCCTTCTGGAGTCACAATCCATGTCTGATAGGAACGATACGGCGGAAGACGTTGCGGAAGAGCTGAACGAACAGGTCGACGCCGGCGGATGCGGGGAGACGTGGGACGCAATGTCCCGGATCCGAGATCGATCTGACGGACAGGGTCGACGGAAGTTCCTCCGGATGGGTGCCGCGACCGTCTCGTTGGTCACACTGGGTGCCTCTTCGGTGTCAGCCGACGAGTTCACGGACGAGGACGAGGTCGACACGTCGGTGTACGACGAACTGACGGACGCGGAAGCGCGTCGAGCGTTCGCCCGCCTGTCACGGACCAGCGAGTTCCATGCCCTCGCGCGAGAGGTCCGCGAGCGGGGCCACGAACTCGACAGAGAGGGCATCCTCGTCGGTCGCGTCGATAGCGAGGAACAGGTGGATCTGGCGTCAGTCCCCATCAAGGGAGCGGACGCTGACGAAGCGTATCTCACCATCGGCCGGTCACTTGACACCGGCACCGTCACGGTCGCCTCGCTCGAATACGTCGAGAAACCCGATGCGGACGCGGCGGACGCACAGTCGGTCGACGACCTCGACGGAACGATAACCGCCGAAACCGTCGACGCGCTCGACGGGATGTCGACATCGACGCACACGGCGGATTTTAGCGGGTCAGCGAGCGAGACGAACGCAGTCACGGCCGACGACTGGGATATCGGCTGCTGGGGCTGTAAGAAGGCCGTCGAGCAGATCTGTCGTATCGGTTGCGGGGCTTCGACCGCATTCATCTGCGGCGTCCTCAGCGGCATGAACATCATCGCCGGAGGGGGCTGTTTCACGTTCACGCAAGCGGCGTGCTACGTGATCTCGAAACTCGGGTGCGGGGTCGATTACGAGGCGATATGTTCTCACGACCGACTCGAACTGTGTTAAGTTTCTAAGAACAAAGTTTACCCCCATCACGACACAATCTTAACACATGTTGGTAGAGATGATAAGCGAGAACCGGTTGATCGTTTTGAACGCAGTGGTAACGAGCATCAGCGGCGCAGTCCTCTACGCTCTCACTCTTACCGACTTCACGCAGTGGAACGCCGCGGCCGTTGCGCTCGCGGCGCTTGCTATAGTCTGTTATGCAGTCGGCTACAGTGTGTTCGGCCACGAACCGGTTACGCTCGCTGGAGGTGGTGGCGGATTGCTTATCGCCGCGGTTATCACGGGGATATTCACGCCGATCACCGGTGACGACGCGTTGATGATTATCGGCATGGGTATCTGGATCCTGATCATGCTACCGGTGTACGAGAGCGGAATGGGTACCGGAAGCAGTCGTGGTATCTGAGGACGCCCGCCGCGTCGCCATCGCGGAACTGCGACGGACGTGTCGGCGGGCGTTCGAAAACGACCGGCGACTCCTGCTGTTTGCGGCGACGACCGTGCTTGCTGCGCCCTTCTGGTACGTCGGCGGAACGTACGTGTACAGGTTCGGCGAGCGGATCGGACGCGGGTCGGTCGCGGTTCCGATCGAAGAGTTCGTCGCCGGACAGCTGTCGCTTCTGGCGGTTTTCACGCTCGGAATCGCCTTCCTTCGGGCGGTCTACAGCACCGGTTATCCGGACGCAAGCGACGCCGTACTCGTCGCCACGTCGGCCGGCGACGTCGCCGTCGGTCTCGTCCTGGCGGAGTGCATCCGGATACTCGTCGCCGTCGGACTGCCCGTTTTCGTGTTCATTACGCTGTTTGCGTCGGGAACCAGAGACCTGCTTCTCGTCGTAACCGGTTGCGTGACTGTCGGTCTCCTCGTGACGGCCTGCGTGACCTGCGGGTATCTCTGTGGTCTCGTGGCAATGCCGTCCCTTCGCGGCCTCAGCCGGAACGCGAGATGGGTACTTGGGGGGACAGTCCTGCTGAGCGGTGTCGTCATTCTGTCCGGATACGAGGGCGGAAACTGGTTCGGCGCGGAGTTCGCCGCCGCCCGTTTTCCGATCAGCGGGTACGTCGACCTGTTTTTGCTCGGGGCGGACCAGGGTTCGGCAACGAGTCGTCAGGTCGTCGTGGCCGCTGCGACCGCAGTCGCGTTTCCGGTGGCTGTCGTCGCTGCGCTCCGGCGGACGGTGAGTGCGGTGTGGTTCACGACTTCACCCGACCGTTCTGAGCCGACGGCCGACCGTTCGAGAACCCGGCACGCTCCGTTCGGGTGGTCCCAACCGTCCCGAGTCGCGTGGCTCCAGATCGTCCGCGCCGCCCGGAACCCCCACCGTCTCGTCCACGTTCTCTACTCCGGGTTGGTGATCCTGCCGGGGTTTCTCCCGGCCGGCGGGGGGCGCACCGAGTTCCTCCGGACGGTGCTCCTTCTGTTGCCGCCGACCGCGGTCGTGTACTGCGCCTGGCTCAGCGGGGCGCTGTTCTGTCTGAACCCCATCGGAGACGAAGGACCGATGTACTCTCAACTGCTGATCGCCCCCGTCTCCGGGCGAGAAATCATCCGTGGTCGCATCCTCGCGGGACTGTGTGTCTCGGTTTCGCCGACGGTCGTCGTCGTCGCCGCACTCGGGGTCGTCGGCCCTATCTCGGCGGGGCAAACGCTGACACTGGTTCTCTACGGCGTCGTACTCTCCGTGTGTGCGGCCGCGGTCGCCAGCGGACTCGGCTGTCTCGTCCCGGCGACCGAACCGACGGCCGTCTCCGATACACGCGAAGTAATCCTCCCGAACCTCGTCGTTCTCGGCCTGTACTCGTTCGTCGTCGGCGTCGTCGGACTGGTCGGCCTTCTCCTCCTGTTTGTCCCCAGCGCGTTTCGGATCGCCGTCCCGACGTACTCCGCCGAGCAGATCCAACTGGTCGGTGGTGTCGGAACTGCGACCGTCGGTGTTGCCGTCGCCGTCAGCGCGTATCTGTACGCTGCCGCTCGTTTCGACCGCTACACGCTATCCTGATGGTGCCGCCGTATCACGGCAAAGTATCACGCTCGGACAAGGGTCCGAAATGGTTTTGAGTCGCGGTTGCGGACAATCGGTATGCCGACCGATCCTGAATCCGAATACGACCCCACACTGGGGAACAAGTTCGTTTTCGTCACTGGAGGCGTGATGTCTGGTCTCGGGAAAGGGATCACCGCCGCGAGCACCGGGCGTCTTCTGAAAAACGCCGGGTTCGACGTGACGGCGGTCAAGATTGACCCCTACCTCAACGTCGACGCCGGGACGATGAACCCCTACCAGCACGGCGAAGTGTACGTGCTGAAAGACGGCGGTGAGGTGGACCTCGACCTGGGGAACTACGAGCGGTTCCTCGACGAGGACATGACCTTCGACCACAACATCACGACGGGCAAAACGTACCAGCACGTCATCGAGAAGGAACGCGCGGGCGACTACCTGGGCAAGACCGTCCAGATAATCCCGCACGTCACGACCGACATCAAGCGACGCATCCGCGAGGCCGCCGAGGGGACCGACGTCTGTCTCATCGAAGTCGGCGGTACCGTCGGCGACATCGAGGGGATGCCGTACCTCGAAGCGCTCCGACAGTTCGCTCACGAGGAAGACGAGGGGGACATCCTCTTCACTCACGTCACGCTCGTTCCGTACTCGAAAAACGGCGAACAGAAGACCAAACCGACCCAACACAGCGTCAAGGAGCTTCGTTCTATCGGGCTCCAGCCGGACATCCTCGTCGGGCGCGCGGACGATAAACTCGAACCGCACACGAAAGAGAAGATCGCGCTGTTTTGCGACGTTCCGACGGACGCCGTCTTCTCGAACCCGGACGTCGAGGACATCTATCACGTGCCGCTGATGGTCGAAGAGGAGGGCTTAGACGAGTACGTCATGCAGGAACTCGGTCTCGCCGACGATGCGCTGCCGACGGCCGACCGCGACAACCGCTGGCGCGAGGTCGTCACCCGCGAGCGCGAGGGCGAGGTCGACATCGCGCTCGTCGGCAAGTACGACCTGGAGGACGCGTACATGTCCGTCAACGAGGCGCTGAAACACGCGGGCCTCGCGAAAGGCGTCAACGTGAACGTCCAGTGGGTCGACTCCGACGAGATGATCGACGAAACCGACGGCGGCGAACACCGACGCCGGCTCGAAGCGGCCGACGGAATCGTCGTTCCCGGCGGGTTCGGCTCCCGCGGCACCGAAGGGAAGATCCGGGCGATACAGTACGCTCGCGAACACGACGTGCCGTTTCTCGGACTGTGCCTCGGCTTCCAGATGGCCGTCGTCGAAGTGGCGCGGAACGTGCTCGGCTACGAGGACGCACACAGCGCCGAGATGGACGAGGAGACGAACAACCCCGTCATTGACATCCTCCCGGAGCAGTACGAGGTGTCTGACATGGGCGGGACGATGCGTCTCGGCGCACACCAGACCGACATCACGCCGGGGACGCTCGCCGAGGACGTGTACGGCGGTTCAGCGTGCACGGAGCGACACCGACACCGCTACGAGGTCAATCCGAACTACTTCGAGGACTTCGCCGAGACGGATCTGGTCTTCTCGGGTCGCGCGGGCAACCGCATGGAGATACTCGAACTCGACAGTCACCCGTACTTCCTGGGCACGCAGTTCCACCCCGAGTTCCGCTCCCGGCCGGACCGCGCGTCGCCGCCGTTTGTCGGACTCGTCGACACCGTGATGGAACGCGCCGGCGTCGACGGTGCCGACGACGCGGCCGAGGCAACGGAGGTGGAAGCCTGATGGTCGACGTAGACTCGTTCATCGACGAGAAGATAGCCGAGATAGCCGACGCGGTCGGCGACGCGAACGCCGTCATCGCGCTGTCGGGCGGCGTCGACTCGTCGACGGCCGCCGCGCTGGCGTACGAGGCCATCGGCGACCAGTTGACACCCGTCTACGTCGACACCGGCCTGATGCGGAAAGGCGAGACCGATCAGTTGAGAGAGACGTTCGACTACATGGACTCGCTCCGGATAGTCGACGCCCGGGACCGGTTCCTCGACGCGCTCGGAGACACGACCGACCCCGAGGAAAAGCGCCACATTATCGGCGAGCAGTTCATCCGGGAGTTCGAGACCGTCGCGAAGGAGGTCGACGCGGACTACCTCGTACAGGGGACCATCTACCCTGACCGCATCGAGAGCGAGGGGACGATCAAGTCCCACCACAACGTCGGCGGACTGCCCGACGTGGTCGACTTCGACGGTATCGTCGAGCCGATGCGCGACCTCTACAAGGACGAGGTCCGCGAGGTCGCCCGCGAACTCGACCTCGACGAACTCGTCGCCGAGCGGATGCCGTTCCCGGGTCCCGGACTCGCGGTGCGGATCATCGGCGAGGTCACCGAGGAGAAACTCGAGGTCGCGCGCGAAGCGAACCACGTCGTCGAGGAGGAACTGGTGGAGTACGAGCCCTGGCAGGCGCTGGCCGCCGTCATCGGCAAGGCGACGGGCGTCAAAGGGGACAACCGCGTCCACGGTTGGGTCGTCTCCGTCCGCTCCGTCGAATCGCGGGACGGCATGACCGCCCGCGCCCAAGAGATCGACTGGGAGACGCTCCAGCGGATCCAGTCCCGGATCACCGGCTCCCACGAGAACGTCGCGCGGGTCGTCTACGACGTGACACACAAGCCGCCGGCCACCATAGAGTACGAGTGATGCAGGTAGTGTTCGCGGGCCACGACGACGAGGGACTGATTGTGAACCTGGAAGGCGAGGGGAACGAGGTCGCGACGGTCGAGGAGATAGCCACGCGCCCCGCACTGGAGGAGGCCGGCATCGTCGACGCGGACCTGTTCGTCCTGACGGACGTGGAACAGGCGACCGCCGTCCCCATCGCGAAAGACCTCAACGACGACCTCCGCGTCGTCATCTACTCGCGGGACTCGTTCCCGGAGTTCGCCAGCGCGCAGGTCGACCTCGCGGTCGACCCCGACCTGCTCGGCCCGGACGCGGTCGCCGAGGAACTGAGCGGTACTGCGTAACCGCTGAGTACGAAAGTGCCGGGCAGTTCCGACTGCTCGACTGTTCTGTATGGCGTTATGTCCCACTCCGTTCGGCTGCTATCGGTTCTCGACGGGGGTCCACGTTCGGTCCGTCTCCCCGACGTAGCGAGAGCGCGGTCTGATAAGGCGGTTGTCGTCTAGCTGTTCCAGGCAGTGCGCCATCCACCCGCCGACTCGGGACACCCCGAACGTCGCCGTGAACAGGTCCCGCGGGACGCCGACGCCGCGCAGCAGGGCCGCGGTGTAGAACTCGACGTTCGTCTCCAACCGTCGGTCCGGCTTGTGCTCGGCCAGAACGTCGACGGCGACGTTCTCGAACTCCTGGACAGTCTCGAAGAAGGAGTCGTCGCCCGCCGCCTCGTAGAATCGCTCGGCGGCCGTCGAGAGCACCGCCGCCCGCGGGTCCCGGACGCGGTAGACACGGTGGCCAAAGCCCATCAGTCGCTCGCCGGACTCCAGCGTCTCGCGGACGTACGCCTCGGCGTCGCCGGACTCGTGGACCTCCTCCAGCATGTCGAGGACGGGGCCGGGAGCACCGCCGTGCAGTGGACCTTTGAGCGTTCCGACGGCGGCCGCCGCCGCGCTGACGACGTCCGATTCGGTCGAAACTACCGTTCGGGCACTGAACGTCGACGCGTTCAGGCCGTGGTCTATCACGGTGTTGAGATAGGTTTCTAGCCCCCGCACTTGTGGGTCGCTCGGCTCCTCTCCCGTCAGCATGTAGAGGTAGTTTGCCGCGTGGCCCAGTTCCTCGCGGGGCGCGACCGGTTCCGCTCCCTGGCGGTAGCGCCAGTACGCCGCGACGATGGTCGGCAGTACGGCGATGACGCGTCGGGCGTCCTCCCGCGGGTTCTCCTCGCCCGTTCCGAGATTCGCCGCCGCAGCGCCCATCCGAAGGGCGTCCATCGCGGGCTTTTCCTCCTCGGCGGCCCGCCGGAGGACCGCCCGAACCTCGTCTCCCACTTCGCGGCGGTTCGCGAGATCGGAGCGGAATTCGGCGAGTTCGTCGGCGGCAGGAAGGCGGTCGTTCAACAGGAGGAAGACGCTCTCCTCGTACGTCGCGTCGACCGCGAGTTCCTTGACCGGGAACCCGCCGATAACGAGTTCGCCGGACTCGCCGTCGATGTAGCTGAGTCGCGTCTCGGCGACCGTGATACCTTCGAGTCCTCGATTGAGGTCTGCTCCGGGCATACCGGTTTGTTATGCGGGCGGCGGTATAAGTTGTGGCGACGTGTCGTGGCAGGAACAAGACGGTGCCGCACGTCGGTGAGACGCGGACCGCGAACCTCGGCTAAACACGCGGTTTCGCCGCTTGCTACGCCCGGTCCGAAACGACGTCTGTCCCCGGTGAGGGGTGCTCTCTGACAACCGGCTGGCGTACCGGGGACAGTGGGATGACAGGAGCCTGGGACCAACCGTGAGACCGCCTGCAGTTTAGTGTTCCAGTACCGTTCCGCCAGCGCCGACGGCGATGTCGGTGGTGCTCTGGAGCACCGCCTTCAGGTTCTCGCCGGTCGGCGTGTCGGCCTGTGTCCACTGATCGCCGTCGTACTCGTACAGTTTCCCTCCGCCGCCGACGGTGTAGCCTTCGCCGGACGTGATGATGACGTCCTGCAGGCCGGCGTCGCCGGTGTCGGCCGAGGTCCACTGGGATCCGTCGTAGTGGAACACCATACCGCCGCCGCCGGAGACCCAAACGCCGTCGCGACCGTCGCTGTCGGCGTCATCAGACTCCGTCTGATGGGTTGTCTCGCTTCGGGAGACAACGCCGTAGAAGTTGACGTTGGCGTCCTGCAGACCGATCGGCTCCCAGGTCGTGCCGTCGGTCGTCTCGAAGACGCGGCCGTTCGAGTCGACGGCGTGGCCGGAGCGGTCGTCGTGGAAGT
This sequence comes from Halostella pelagica, assembly GCA_005954745.1. Taxonomy (GTDB): domain Archaea; phylum Halobacteriota; class Halobacteria; order Halobacteriales; family Natronoarchaeaceae; genus Halostella; species Halostella pelagica. The sequence goes on along the minus strand of CP040678.1, from coordinate 2,405,540 downwards.
CGATGGACTGGATCGCGGAACCGCTTCCGGGCGTCACGTACTCCCACGTGCCGGACTCGCCGTTCTCGAAGCTGTAGTAGATCTTTCCGGAGTCGCCCGCCACGTACACGTTCGCGCTGCCACCTTCGCCGGTCACAGCGACGTCGTTGTAGTTGTTCGTGTTGTCGTTGGGTGCGGAGTGGTCCTCGAGGTTGCCCGTTTCGACGTCGTACTCTCCGATTACTCCGCTCGACCCGACGAACCACATGCGCGTGCCGTAGTCCGTCGTGTCCGAGCCGTACAGGTCGTTACCGTTGCCGGTCGGCCCACCGTCGAGGACCTTCTTCCATCCTTCGTCCGTGCGGTGGATGACGATACCGCCCTCACCGACGGCGTAGTAGCCGTTGGTCGTGGCTTCGGTGCCGTGGAGAGTGCCCTCCGTCGGCGTCTCGACTGCCCGCCACTCTTCATCGCTCGCCTGCACACTTGTCGGTACCGCAGCGACCGCGGCCGTGCCGCCGATCGCCTTCAGGACCGTTCGTCGATTCGGGTTTGAGTCGAACATGCTCCATCCGGGACATGTCGGCACGGGGTATTAAACCCGAGAAGTAGTTTGCTCGGATTAACTCCTTTTGCGCGGTTTTATTGTATATAAGAAATTCTATACCGGATTGTATATATTCTCGTGATTGGTGTTGAGACAGTTCAATACATACGATTTAATAGAAACGGCCTGAACTGTAAATGGTAATATACAGTTCATTTTTAGCAGAGCTCGGGAACCGTCTCTGGACAGGGCCTCACGAGTTGCCAGTTGTCGGGCCGTCCGCCTTTGCTGTGGACACCTAGCCGACTCCCCAGGTGACGAGCGTTCCGCCGCTCTAACCGAAGCAGAACAACATCATCGCGACGCATAACGGCCAGATATATCTCCGAGGCGGCGGTACGTCATCGTATGGCACTCGATCGGTATCCTGAGATCGACGCTGACGAGGGCGAGGTTGTCGACGCCGAAGTCGCGGTGACCGACGACGTGCTCGTCAAGGCGTTCGTGCTCGGGCCGGGCGCGACGCTCGACCCGCACGAACACGCCGATTCGACGAACGTCTTCCACGTCGTCGAGGGAACCGTCACCGTCCTGCAAGACGGCGAGGAAGAGCAGGTGAGCGCGCCGGGCGTGGTCCTCCACGAGCGGGGCGTCGGTCACGGCGCTCGCAACGACGGCGACGAGACGGCGGTCCTGACCGCGAGCCTCTGTCCGATGCCGGGGTAGTTACGCCGGCCCGTCCGCGACGGTCCGCTGTCGCTCGACGTACTTCGCGAGCAGGTCCGCCTCGAAGTGGACCGGATCGCCCACTGACTTCTCCGAGAGGGTGGTCACCTCGCGCGTCGTCGGCACCACGGCGACGGCGAACGTCTCACGGCCGACGTCCGCGATGGTGAGACTGATGCCGTCTATCGCCACCGCGCCCTTCTCGACGAGATACTGCTCGTACCCGTCCGGAAGCCGGAACTCGTAGCGCCAGCCGTCGCCGTCCGGTTCGATAGCCGCGACCCGTGTAACAGTGTCGACCGTCCCCCTGACCACGTGACCGTCGAGGGCGTCGTCGAGAGCGACCGGCCGCTCGACGTTGACCTCGTCGCCCGCGGAGCGGTCGGCGAGGTACGTTCGAGTCACGGTCTCCCGCGAGCAAAACGCCTCGAACCACCCGTCTCCGACCCGTTCGGCGGTCAGACAGACGCCATCGATGCCGACGCTGTCTTCCGCGTCGAGGTCGGCTGTGTCCGTCGCTACACGCAGCCGACAACCCCCGTCGGTACGGTCGATCGATCGCAGTACGCCTGTCGTCTCCACCACTCCGGTGTACATCGTCGTCCGGACCCTCCCACGCCGACGAGAAGAATCTTTCCAATCCTGTTTTGCGTCACGTATATGTTATTGCTTTTCCGGGCGCTTCGCCAGCCCCGCGAGGTGGTCCGCCTCCTCCGAAATGATCGTTTCGGCACCGAGACGGGCGGCGTTCTCGCTCCCCGGGAGACAGAAGACCGGAACCCCGTTGACGATACCCGCGGTCGCCCGCGTGCCGACGACTCTCGTCCCGATCTCGTCGTAGGACAACAGTCGAAACAGCTCGCCGAACCCGGGGAGTTCCTTGTCGAACAGCCGTTTTGCCGCTTCTATCGTGACGTCGTCGGGCGTGACTCCGGTACCTCCGCTCGTGACGATCACGTCGACATCACCCCGACCGACGAGATTGTCGAGCGTTCCTTCGATTCTGTCGTACTCGTCAGGGATCAGTTCCCGCGTCACCACCTCGTCGTCGTCCGCCTCCATCGCCGCAGTGATGGTGTCGCCTGCCGGGTCGTCAGAGAGCGTCCGGGACGACGACACCGTAACGACCGCAACGCCGAGCGTGTCGAGGTCGTGGGCGTGATGGTCGTGGCTGTGGTCGTGTCCGGCGTGATGGCCGCTATTGTCTCCGTGTCCGTCGCCGCCGTGGTCGGCCTGCTCGTCGTCGCGGCTTTCGGATCCCCCATCGTCCAACTGACCCGCTGAGTGATTCTTGCTCTCTGACGCTTCCGAGGACTCGTCGACAGCTTCGTCTACCCCGGTTTCGGCTTCATCGTCCGGTTCGGCTGTGGTTTCGACTTCGTCATCGCCTTCAGTTGTCTCGCTCTCGGCTTCCTCCGTTTCGGACTCGGAGTCCGTCGCCTCTTCGTCGGGTTCGTCGTCCTCCACCCCCCGTCGCGTATCGCGTGACTGGAAATCGACCATACCCGTCACTTCCAGCGGACGCCACTAAAGTGTCTCCCGAGTCACGGCGGCCCGAATTCGACCCAGCGGTGGGCGGAGTCGAGCGGCAGCGTTTTGCCTCCGGCGGTCGACGGCGTTCCCATGCAGGCGGTCAAATTCACCGGCCACGGCGATACCGACGTCATCGAGTACGGCGATTTCCCGGACCCGGACCCGGCTTACGACGAGGTCCTGGTCGACGTGAAAGCCGGCGCGTTGAACCATCTCGACGTTTGGACGCGCCGCGGCCTCCCCCATATCGACCTCGAAATGCCCCACGTTCCGGGGAGCGACGCCGCCGGCGTCGTCGACGCTGTCGGCGACGGCGTCTCGCGGTTCGAACCCGGTGACCGCGTCGCTCTGCTCGCCGGCACGTGGTGCGGCGAGTGCGAATACTGCCGCGACGGCGACGTCGCGATGTGCGTGAACTTCGGCGTGATCGGCGAACACAAACCCGGCGTTCACAGCGAGTTTGCGGCTATCCCCGAACGAAATCTCGTTCCCGTCCCCGAGGGAGTCGACTGGGAGACGGCCGCGGCCGCGCCGCTCGTGTTCCAGACCGCCTGGCGAATGCTCATCTCCCGCGGCGACGTGTCGCCGGGCGAGGACGTTCTCGTCCTCGGTGCCAGCGGCGGCGTCGGCCACGCCGCCGTTCAGATCGCCGATCACGCCGGCGCGACGGTGTACGCGACCGGCAGCAGCGACGAGAAACTCGAATACGCCCGCGAGTGCGGCGCGGACCACGTCGTCAACTACGAAACGGCGGACTTCGCGAGCGAGATCCGCGACCTCACGGGCAAGCGCGGGGTCGACGTCGTCGTCGACCACGTCGGCGCGGCCACGTGGACGGACTCGCTCGCCAGTCTCGCCAAGGGCGGTCGCCTGCTCACGTGCGGGGCGACGACAGGACCCGCGCCGGAGACGAACATCAATCGCATCTTCTGGAACCAGTTGCAGGTCATCGGGTCGACGATGGCGACGCCGGGCGAGGCGGACGACGTCCTCGAACTCGTCTGGGACGGAACGTTCGAACCGCGCATCCGCGATGTCTTGCCGATGAGCCGGACGGTTCGCGCCCACGAGATGCTGGAGAACCGTGAGGGCTTTGGCAAAGTGGTTGTAAAACCAGACAGTGAGCTCTGACGACGCGGGCGGCTACGTCCACGACCCCGACGACGACGCTGCAGCGGTCGGAACGAACTCCGCGACGGTCGAACCCGGTCCGGAACAGGGCCGCGAGTTCGACTGGCGTGGCTGGACGCTGGTCGGCGTCATCATCGTCTCGTTTCTGGTCGTGCCGGCGATCGTCTTGGTTCGGCCGCCCGCTTTACCGTGGGAGGTCGCGCTACTCGTTCTCCCGCTCTTGCCCGCCTTTTTACTCGGCGGGACCGCGGTCTGGTCGGCGGTACGCAGCGGAAAAGAAAGCGGCGGCTCGTAGCGGCCGTTAGCCGTGCAGCGAAACGGCGCTGGACGTCTCGTTGGCGGTAATCTCGTCGTCGGTCTCGTTGTCGTCGGTCTCGTTGTCGTCGATCACTCCTCCGAACGTCTCGACACTCACCATCGCGTCGTCGACGATGGGAGCGTCCGTTTCGTTGATGTACGGACCGTCTTCACTGCCGTTCGTGGCGACGAAGTCGTACGTCTCGTTCTCGTTCGTGTCGAGGTGCGGCATCGCGATCAGCGTCTCGTTCTCGCCGAGCGTCGTGTTCTCGAACGTCGCGCCGGAGACGTTGAACAGTCTGACCGGGATGTCGCTGTGTTCGCCGGGTTCGAGATACTCGGAGACGCCGATGACGCTGCCGATGGCGTCCCCCTCTAGTAGGCTCTCGTTGTGGATCGCGACGAAGCCTCCCTCGGAAAGATTCACAGACTCTATGCCGACTATCTCGCCAGACGTGGTCTGGTTGTCGAACTGAACAGTCGCGTTGGCTTCCAGTTCAACCGCGGCGTCACCGGTGACGTTGTCCTCAGTAGCGTTGTCCTCCGTGACGTCGTCCGTCACATTGTCTTCAGTGACGTTGTTCTCAGTCACGTTGTCTTCCGTCGCGTTCTCCATCGTCTCGTTGCTGATCGTCTCGTTCGTACCGCCGGTGACGAACTCACCGGTCTCTTCGAGATAAGGTCCGTCTTCGGTACCGTTCGAGGTGACGAAGTCGTAGACCAGGTTGTCGTTCGTATCCTGGTGTGCCATCGCGATGAGCGTCTGGCTCTCCGTCAGTTCCGTCTCTTCGAACTCCGCACCGGGCACGTCGAACAGTTCGACCGTCACGTTCTCGTGTTCGCCGGCGGGGAGGAACTCGGAGACGCCGATGACGCTACCGATGACGTTCCCTTCCAGCAGGGTTGCGTCGTGGATGGCGACGAACGTCCCGTTCGTGCTGTTGACCGAATCGATCACCACGCTCGTCCCCTCAGAACTCTGGTTCTCGAACGTGACGTTGGCGTTCGGTTCGAACTCGGTCATGTTAGTGACGTTGTCCTCGGTGACGTTGTCCGTCACGTTGTCCTGTGTCACGTTGGTGACGTTGTCGTCAGTGACATTGTCTTCCGTCACGTTGTCTTCCGTCGCATTGTCCGCTCCGGGTACTTCGATGGTGATGAAGGCGTCGTCAGTAGCTATCTGCTGTTCTTCGCCGTCCTCGGTGACGTTGTCTTCGGTGACGTTATCCTCGGTAACGTTGTCTTCAGTGACGTTATCCTCGGTAACGTTGTCTTCAGTGACGTTGTCCTCCGCTACGTCGTCCTCGATCGTCACCAATCCGTCGTCCGTGACGGGCGTACCGTTCTCGTAGGTGTACGGTCCGTCTTCGCTGCCGTTCGTGGCGACGAAATCGTACTCGAGGTTGTCGTTCGTGTCCTGATGCGGCATCGCGACGAGTCGCTGATCCTCGCTAAGCGTCTCGTTCAGCGTGACCGTCACGTTCTCGTGTGCACCCGCGGTCAGGTACTCCGAGGAACCGATGACGGCCCCGATCTCGTAGTCGTCCTCTTCGCCGACGGGTTGGACACTGACGTCACGGTCGTCTGAGTCGTCAGTCTCGTCCGCCGGGGTCGTCTCGTCGGATTCGTTCACCTCGTGGATGGCGATGAAACCCCCGTCTGAGAGGTTCGTCGAGTTGACATTGACTGCGGTCCCGTTCGACATCTGATCGTCGAAGGTGACGTTCGCAGTCGGTGCTTCTTCACTGTCGTTGTCCGTGACGTTCTCGGTGACGTTGTCTTCGGTGACGTTGTCAGTCACGTTGTCTTCAGTCACGTTGTCAGTCAGGTTTGCGGTGATGTTATCCGTCAGATTCGCGGAAATGTTCTCTGTCAAGTTCGCAGGGATATTGTCCGTCAAGTTCATCGGTCCGTCTCCAAGGTCGATGATGACGACGAAGTTTTCGACACTGAGGTTCTCCACGGTGAGATTCTGGACCGTAACGTTCTCGACAGTGAGGTTTTCGACGGTCAGGTTCTCGATAGTGACGTTCTCGACCGTCCGGTTCTCTTCAGTGATGGCTTCAGTTACGTTGTCCTCGGTGACATTGTCCGTCACGTTGTCTTCGGTGACGTTCTCGGTGACGTTGTCCTCCGTCACGTTCTCGGTAACGTTGTCCTCCGTCACGTTGTCTTCACCGGGCACCTCGACCAGAACGAACCCGTCGTCAGTGACGGGTACACCGGTTTCGTTGACGTACGGGCCGTCTTCACTGCCGTTCGAGGCGACGAAGTCGTAGTTCCGGTTGTCGTCCGTGTCCTGATGCGGCATCGCGATGAGCGTCTGGCTCTCCGTCAGCTCCGTCTCTTCGAACTCCGCACCGGGCACGTCGAACAGTTCGACCGTCACGTTCTCGTGTTCGCCGGCGGGGAGGAACTCGGAGACGCCGATGACGCTACCGATGACGTTCCCTTCTAACAGGGTTGCGTCGTGGATGGCGACGAACGTCCCGTTCGTGCTGTTGACCGAATCGATCACCACGCTCGTCCCCTCAGAACTCTGGTTCTCGAAGGTGACGTTGGCAGTCGATTCGAACTCGGTCACGGTTTCCGTGTCGTTCCCTTCCCCGGTCTCTTCATCCTCGATAGCTCCGTCTTCCTCCGTTTCGACCGTTACGCCTGCCGTCGAGGTGACTACCTCGCCGTTGGTAGTGTACGCGTCGTCCGTCGAAGCGTCGACTCCATCGAACACGCGGTTAACGTTCGTGTCCCGGTGAAGCACCGCGACCACGGTCGTGTCCGATTCTATCGACTGGTCTAGCTGGATCTGGAAGTCGTTGTGCTCGCCGGCGGGCCGGAACTCGGAGACACCGATGACCTCACCGTCCACTGACCCCTCGTGGAGGACGACGAAGCCCCCCTCCGGGACGTATGCGGACTCGATCTGGATCGAATCTCCCGCCGTTGTCTGATCTTGTATCGATACGTTCGGCGACTCGTCTTGGGCTGTCGGTGCGGCGGCAGCGGTTGCTACCCCCGTCGATAGGACCATCAAGACGGCTACAAAAACGGCACTGAATTTGGTTGTTTTTCGTCTCATGCGCGCTTGAAACGGTCCACGACGACGAAAATAAACGCCGTCGAACGTTTAGATCGACCGCGGAGATAAACTGCGACGTAACACTGACAGTAGTTCGATCCGTCCGGTGTCGTCGGCGTGGTCGACCGCTGAACGATGCAGTTCGGACCATCGGTAACAGCGTATACGGCCGTCAGAACCCGGTAATTCGGTGTTACTCGGCCGATGAGACGTACCGAGCCGTGGAAAAACGAACGATTAGCGTTCCTACCTGTCGTGAGGAGGTCCTGTCGCCTAAAAGAGGGTCACAGGCGAGGCGTGTACGCTGTAACCCGAGAAAATCGGATGTTCGTCACCCCAGAACCGTGGCCGGCGGCGCTTCGTACGCGGCGTCCAGTTGGTCGATAACGGATGCCGTCGGCTCGAGGTCCCGTTCGGGCGCATCTTTGACGTACGTTTCGAGCGCCCGCTTGATCCGCCAGGCTTCGAAGCACGTCAGTGCCAGGTCGTTCGCTTCGACCTGTTCGAGGACGGCGTGAGCCCACCACGGCGGCGATTCCTCTGCTTCTGCCGCCGCTTCGAGTTCGCGGAGCATCACGTCGTGAAGGACCCACCGCTCCGCCCGCGTCAGATCGAGCGGTTCTGCGCCAGTGTCCGGCGTGGTCGTACTCATTGGTTATCAGGGATGGTTCCCTACGTTCTCCTACGGGCCGGCGGACTATTAAACCTGTCATTGAGGTCTTACTATCCCGAAGTAATTTGAGTTTTTTCAGACTGTACAGGCGTTTTAGTTCGTTTGATTAATACGAATGTGTGGTTACAAGGGAATACTGAAGCCAGTCGATCAGTTCTCTCCGGTCACTCTACGTCCCTGCGCATCGCGATCTGGAACCAGGGGCAGAGACGGAGCTGTCGATACCACTGGGGGTTCCGGTGAAGGCGCTCGTAGGGAACCCACATGAGGCCGGCGACCTCCTCTTCGTTGGGGTCGAGAGTCGTGTCGCTGAGTGTTACCTGAAGGACCGCACAGACCTCGTGTTCGACGCCGGCGTTCTCGTAGTACCGCTTGTACTCGAACTTATCGGTCAGACGTAATTCGCCGTACTGGTCCGGCGTGATCCCGAGTTCCTCTTCGAGGCGCTGGCGCGTCGCCTCTTTCTGCGTCTGGCCCTCGACCGGATGCGAAGCGACGGTACCGTCCCAGTGGGTGTCCCAGAGACGCTTGTCTGGACTCCGCTGTGCCAGCAGGATCCGTCCATCCTCGTCGAAGACGAGAGCGGTGAACGCGCGGTGGCGGATACCGTCTCCAGTGTGGGCCGCTAATCTGTTAACCAGTCCTTGCTCGTTGTCGTCCGCGTCGACGCCGATGACATCCTGTCCGGCGTTCTCGTGGACTGCCTCGTCCGCAGTCCCCTCGTTGGCACTCATGGCAGACAGATTGTCTGGGTGGGTCAAACAGTCTTCGGATCAGTCCGGGTTAGGTTCGTACGTTTCGCCCACTCTGGTTTTGAGACGGCGGCGTTCCGTGACGAGATGGAGGTCGGCCGCCGAGATCATTTCCCCGTCGAGGCTGTAATTTATCGACTCGTCGGCGTCGGTCGTGATCGTCAGTTCGGGCGTGTGGCGCTGGACGATGTCGACGGCGTCGCCGCCGAACAGCCGCCGTCCGACAGCGTCCCCGACCAGGTCTATCGCCGGTTCGTCCTCGATGACGGTCACTTCGAACAGGCCGTCCTCGACGTTCGCCTGCGTTCGGCCGTCTCGCATCGGGCGACGGCAGTTCCCCACGAAGACGATCAGCGCCTCGCCGCTCCAGGGTTCGGCGATCTCGTCGCTCGTCTGGACCTGTAGCGGGACGGCGTCGAACTCCGGCAGCGTTCGTAGCGTGCTGACGACGTACGCGACGACGCCGATCCGCTCTTTCAGTTCCGAACTGGTGTTGACGCTGGCGTCGGCCGTGAGGCCGCCGACACAGGAGTTGATGAACGGCTCGTCGTTCGCTCGTCCGAGGTCGATCACGCGCTCCTCACCACGTTCTATCACGTCGAACGCGTCGGCGATGCTTGTCACGCCGACGTTCCCCGCGAAGTTGTTGCCAGTGCCCGCGGGAACGGCGCAGAACGTCACGTCCTCGAAAGCGTCGGCCCGGTCGATGCCGCGGACCACCTCGTTCAGCGTCCCGTCCCCGCCGGCCGCAGCGATGACATCGGCTCCCGCCTCGGCCGCCTCGGCCGCCAGATCGGCGGCGTCTCCTTCACCCTCCGTCTCCCGCACGTCGAACCCGTGGTCGGCGGCCCGACCGTGGATTTCCGGGCCATGGTCGGCACTACCGCTCTGTGGATTCATCACGAGCACGCGTCGTTCGTCGGCCGCTTCTGTGTCACTCACTCCGATCCCCTCGACCGGACGTACGTGGTCGACGTGCAAATGGACCGGGGGCTTCCGGAGAGCGGACCAACCGACAGTTAAGGCTACCGCGGTCGTACGGCTAGCGTGTTCGCCATCGACCTTCACTCCCATACGCGGTTTTTCCACGGTCGACCGCGCCTCGGCGAGTTCTACGATCCGACCGGGTTCCGGATGTTGGTCTGGGCGGCCAAGCGCCGCGGCCTCCACGGCCTCGCCACGACAAATCACGACTACTATCGGCAGTTCGAGACGCCGGACGACTTCGTGGTCATCCCCGGAATCGAGGTGACGACGACTCGGGGACACGTTCTCGTTATCGGTCCCGACCCGCCGAAAGAGACGCGTCCGGAGACGCTCACTCCCCGTGAAACCGTCGATTTAGCCCACGAACGTGACTGTGCGGCGATCATCGCGCACCCCTACCGGAACAGCACGGTTCGGGACGTCGACGCGCCGTTCGACGCCATCGAAATCAACGGCAAGCACCCGAGAACGCGACCGTGGGTCGAGCATCTCGCCAGAGGGCACGACCTCCCGATGACCGGCGGCAGCGACGCGCACTACCCGTTCGAGGTCGGCCGGGCCTTCACGACCGTCGACACCACGGAACTCACCCCGGAAAGCGTCGTGGCGGCCATCCGGGACGGGAGGATCGAGGCGCAGGTCGGCCACGGGTTCCCGAACGGACTCCTCAGGCCGACCTACCGGAAGATCCACGAGTGGAAAGGCTACCTCGACAAGCCCGAGTGGCTGACCCCCGGCGTCGGCGCGCCGCCCGGCGAACAGGAAAACCAGCCGTGACGACGTACGAGGGCGCGAGCTATCGGTAGCCGCTCACGACCAGAACGAGTCCGAAGACGACGCCGAGTACGACGAGTACGGCACCGCTCAGACCGTACAGTTCGGCCGCGGTGTACTGGAACTGTTCGCCGTATCTGGTTATACCGGCAGATACCAGTAGTGTCACTCCCGATCCAGTCAGGACTGTTGCGATGTCGAAACCAGCAGGATTGCCGAAATCCGGCATAGATATAATCCCCGGAGGAGCGCAATAAAGGCCCCTACCAAACACGGAAACGTCCCGATCAAGGTTCGAGAGGCAACACCCGTACTGAATCTTCGTGAACAGCCCCGGCCAGAATTTCTACCGGCCTCACCCCCGTTTCTCGTTCAGGATCAGCCGCGTCTTCGTGTTGACGACTTCCTCCAGTTCGCGGGCTTGCGTGATCAGTTCGTTCACGCCCTGCGTGTCGGAGGCGTCGACGATGAGAACGACGTCTTCCTCGCCGCTGACCTGCCAGACGAAATCGACTTCCTCCCACTCGGCGATCCGTTCCGAAACGGCCGTCGTGTCCACGTCCACGGCGACGCTGACCTCGATCATCGCCTTCACGTTGCCCGTCCGGGTGGCGACCGTAAACCGCTCGATGACTCCCTCCTCGGTCATCCGTTCGACGCGGTTGCGGACCGTCCCTTCCGACGTTCCGACCTCGTTTGCGATCTCGGTGTACGGCGTTCGCGCGTCGCGTCGAAGCACGTTCAGTATCTCCTGGTCCAGGCTGTCCATTGAGATGTGTACGTACCGTGTCCCCTCACTTGACGATTACGAAATTCGTAACATAGCTTCGAAAGCAAGGTTTATGACGCCCGGACCTGTACGCACTTCGTAACGATGAACGCCTACGTAGCGCTCGAAGGTGGTCGCGTGGTCGAGGCACGCGGCCGTTCCCCGGGGACTACCCGCGGCGAACTGGTTTTCACGACAGCGTACACGGGATACGAGGAGAGCCTCACCGACCCGTCCTACGAGGAGCAGGTGCTCACCTTCTCCTACCCCCTGATCGGCAACTACGGTGTGCGAGAGGACCGCTTCGAATCCGACCGTGTCCACCCGCGTGCCGTCGTCGCCCGCGAACTCACCGATGACGTCGCGGAGTGGCTGACCGAGGAGGACGTTCCCTCCGTCGACCACATTGACACGCGAGACCTGGTGACCGACATCCGCGAAGGTGGAGCGATGAAATGCGGTATCGCCGTCGGCGATGACGTCACCGAAGCGGACGCGCTCGCCGAACTAGAATCCTGTCGCGGGATGAGCGAACACAAAGACATCGGCGCGCAGGTCAGCGTCGCGAACGCGACCGTTCACGAGGGCGACGCCGACGGCGAGTACGCCGGAACGGACGTCGCACTGGTCGACTGCGGCGCGAAGGGTTCTATCGTCGACTCGCTGGTTGCTCGCGGTGCCACCGTTCACGTACTCCCCTACGACGCGACCGAAGCGGACGTCGAGGCGGTCGACCCCGACCTCCTGTTCGTTTCGAACGGGCCCGGTGACCCTGCGAACTTCGAAGCCGCCGAGGAACTCGTCGACGCGTTCGTCGGCGAGGTTCCCCTCGCCGGCATCTGCCTCGGTCAGCAGGTCGTCGCCCGCGCGCTCGGCGGCACCACCGAGAAGATGGACTTCGGACACCGCGGCGTCAACCAGCCGGTTCGCGACCTGGAGACCAACCGCGTGGTAATGACCACGCAGAACCACGGCTACACGGTGGGCGACCCCGGCGATGTCCTCGAAGTAACGCAGAGAAACGTCAACGACGACACGCCGGAGGGCTTAGACAGCGACGAACTGGACGTAATCACGCGCCAGTACCACCCCGAGGCGAACCCGGGACCCAACGATTCCCTTGACTTCTTCGACGACGTGCTGGCGATGACCAATCACCACATCGAGGCCGCGCCCGCCGACGACTGACGTAGTCTGCGCTCACAGCGGTTTCCCGTCGCTGCTCCGGCGATTCGAACACGCTCCGGCGGTGAAGGTGCTTGCGGATTTTCTTGCGGTTCCATCCTTACATATGGCCGTTCCCAGACGGTCGTTCTGCCTGAAACGGACGGAACAGAGTGCAACGATGTGGTCGGATTAACCCGGCCCGTACGCACTGATCGCGTATGGCGAAACAGTGCGCGAACTGCGGGGTCGTCGTCGACAACAGACAGCTTTCGGGCAGCGTCCACGAGATGCCGCCGCTTCGCTGTCCCGAGTGCGAGGAGTACGTTATCTGGGGGCCGGTCGAACAGTCAGAAGCATACTGAGGCGGTCGCACGTACCGGTTTCTCGGTCGGCAGCGTTTTGGTACAGACGGAATTCGGAATCGGAGTGGAATCGCGAGACGTTACAGGTCTCCGGCGACGATATCGGCGACGCGCTGGGGGTCGAACAGTTCCGCGTCGACGTCGTACACCTGCTGCGCGGCGCGCTCGGTGACGACGAGATTCGTGATCGGTCCTTGGTACAGCGGACCGCCGCGGTACACGTCGTTGTTTTGTATGGCGGTCAACTCGCTGGCGACGTTGTGGTCCTCCATGTACGCGACGATGGTGTTCTGGAACTCCTCCTGTGTTTGGCCCTCGTGACCGCGGAACAGGAGCACGTCGGGGTCGATTTCGAGCAGCGTCTCGTAGTCGACTTGGCCGCGAGTCGAGTGGAAGTCCTGTACGTCAGTCTCGGCCAGGGCATCGCGAACGCCCAGATCCCGCCACTGCTTGAAGCTGGTCCCCTCGCTGATCAGATACGGGGAGAAGGCATCGGGCTCGTTGCCGCCGGCCCACATGGTCGCGACCGCGGGACGCTCGCTTTCGGGCGGGACGATCTCTTCGACGCTCGACTGGAACTCGTCGTGGAGGTCGACGAACGCCTCGTACCGGTCGACTCGCTGGAACACTTCCGCGAGTTTCCCGAACGCCTCGTACAGCGAGAGATACCGGTAGTCCTCGTGCCACTCGTACCCCGTCGAGAAGATGCTGTTGCCGAAGAAGGGGGCGACGGTCTCCTCGATATCGTCGATGTCGCTCTGGTCCCACGATTTGAACCGATTCATGAGGAAGTTCGGGTCGATGACGTGGACGTCGCCGTCGAGTTCGATGAACTTCTCCGGGTCGACGCCGTCGTCGGACAGCCGCGTTATCTCCTCGATGTCGACGCTGACGTCCGGGATATCATCGTAGTACTGAGTGTGATACCGCGACGGGAGCCAGACGCCCTCGGGTGGTTCGACGCCGAGCGCGATGCCCATGTCCGCCCAGCTCCCGTTGTTGGCGACCCAGGTCTCCGGGACCTCGTTGAACTCGACGGTGCCGACGGGTTCCATCGTCACCGAGTAGCTGTTGTCGCCGTCGTCGCTGGAGTCGTCGTCCGTGCTGCCGTACGTCGTACAACCAGCCACCGAACCGATCCCGGCGGCGGCGACAGTCGCTCGGAGTGCGTTCCGTCTCGTCAAACTGCGTTGGTCGGTCATCAATTTTTAGGCTGGCCTAAATGTTCTTAAGCGTTCTGAAATCCCCCGGTGGTCACGTCCGGTCGTCGGGGAGCGCTCGCCGGGGCAACACCTGCAGTTCCGGCTCGTATTCGACTGTGGCCTCGACGCCGAACACGTCGGCCAGTAGCTGCTCGGTTACCACCTCCTCGGGTGGTCCCCAGTCGTACAGTTCCCCGTCGTCCATCGCCACGAGGTAGTCGGCGAAGCGGGCGGCCTGCGAGATGTCGTGGAGGACGACCGCGACGGTGACGCCCTCGCGCTCGTTTAGCTGGCGGATAGTCTCTAACACACGGAACTGGTGATACAGGTCGAGAAACGTCGTCGGCTCGTCGAGCAACAGCACGTCAGTCTCCTGTGCTAACACCATGGCGATCCAGGCGAGTTGCTTCTGCCCGCCGCTGAGCTGTCCGAGTTCGGCGTCCCGAAGGTGGTCGATACCTGCAAGGTCGAGCGCGCGCTCGACCGCTTCCCGGTCTTCCGCCGTGGTGCCGTCGAAGAACCCCCGGTAGGGGTAACGGCCGTGATAGGTCAGGTCCTCGACGCTAATGCTCTCTAAGGAATCGTTCTCCTGCGAGAGAACGCCCAGCTTACGCGCGAGTTCCTTCTTTCCGAACGAGTCGAGGTCGTCCCCGAGAACCTGCACGTCCCCCTCGTCCGGCGAGAGGCGGTCGGAGAGCGCCTTCAGTAGCGTACTCTTCCCGCTCCCGTTCGGTCCCACGAGCGCCGTGACTGCCCCCTCAGGAATGTCGAGGCGGGCGCAGTCGACGACGGTGCCGTCGGTGGACGGGTAGCTGAGCGCGAGGTCGTCCCCGACGAGCGCGCTCTTTACGACCGCGCCGTCGCCGTCGGTGACGCGCGTCTCCTCCTCAGTCCGTTCCGGTTCCGCGTTCGCGTTCTTTCGTGCCATCAGAGCTCACCCATTGACTGCTGTTTCCGCATCAGATAGAGGAAGTACGGGCCGCCGACCAGTCCCGTGACGACGCCGACGGGCATCTGGACGGTGTCCAGTGCGAGGCGCGCGCCCACGTCAGCGGACACCATCAGCGCGGGGCCGGCGAACAGGCAGCCGACCATCAGCCGCCGGTAGTCGCTCCCGACGACGTTCCGGACGATGTGGGGGACGACGAGGCCGAAAAAGCCCACGATCCCCGCCACGGCGATGGCGGCGCTCGCCGCAAGGATGGCGACGCCGGAGAGGAGAAACCGGACGCGTTCGACCCGCATCCCGAGCGAGGCCGCCGTCTGTTCGCCGAGCAACAGGACGTTCAGCTGTCGGGCACCCGCCAGCGCAATGACGATAGCGATCGACGCCGGCAGTATGGCGATCCGGACCTGTTCCCAACCCGTGCCGGTGAGCGACCCGGTGGTCCACGCGATGGCCGTCTGGACGACGCCGATGTCGTCGGCGAAGAAAAACAGCGCGCGCTGGAGCGACTGGAACACCATGTTGACGACCACGCCGGCAAGCACCAGGCGGACCGGACTCGTCCCGCCCTTCCAGGCGATCGCGTAGACGAGCAGGAACGCGGCCGCCCCACCCGCCGCCGCGATGAGCGGGAGGAACGGGGCCAACCCGGTGAACAGGACGAGCGTCATCAGCACGGCGAACCCGGCCCCTGAACTCACCCCAAGGACGAAGGGACTGGCAAGTTCGTTGCGCGTCACCGCCTGAAACACCGCTCCGGAGACCGCCAGCGACGCGCCGGCGATGATCCCGACGAACACTCGCGGGAGACGCAACGTCCAGACGACGACGATCTCGGGGCTCATCTCCGGAAGGTCGCCCCCGAGCAAGAACCCGTTCCAGAAGCGGAGGTTGAACACGACGCCGGGGTCGAACACCGTCCGCCACGCGTCGCTGACGCTCATCGTGTACGCCCCGAAAGTCACCTGTGCTAGTCCGCTTGCGACCGTGATCGCCGTACACCCGAGACAGAACAGCGCGAGCGTCCGAGTGAACCACCCCCGTCGGTCCTCGATAGACGTAGGGGTCGCGACCGTCTCCGAACTACCCATGTTGTTTTAGGTTACCCTAATCCAACGGTTAGGGGTTACGATCGACGCTGACCCCGGCAGCGGACGAAATCAGACGTGCGAAAACCGCGAGACGCGGCGTTACTCGCCCCAGTCGGCGCGGGTCTTCGGACGGCTGTCGACCGACGCGACGTCGAGCGGGTCGTCGGCCGCGTCCAGCGCCTCCAGCGCCGCTTTGGCGCTCGCCTCCGTCGAGAAGTAGGTGATCTCCTCCTCGACGGCGACTTCGAGCAGGTCGCGGTCGCGCGAGATGATGATGTCTACCTCGCCGTCACGGACGGCCTGTTGCAGGTCGACAGCCTCGGACAGCGAGAAGTGGTCCGTGTAGCCCTCGACGAGCGCCTCGCCCGCCTCGGTGTCAGGGTCGGGGAACTCGTCGGCCGAGAGGTCGACAACGGCGGTCCCCTCGCGCGGGATCGGCTTCCCCGTCGAGTCCTGGGCCTTGTCGTACGCCTTGCCGAACGTGTCGGCGGTCCCCATGACCTCGCCGGTCGATTTCATCTCCGGGCCGAGGCGCGGGTCGCTTCCCGGCAGGCGGTCGAACGGGAGGACGACCTCCTTGACGCTGGTCCGCTCGGGCACCTGTTCTTGCACGTCCAGTTCGTCGAGCGTCGTTCCGGCCATCACCTTCGCCGCGAGTTTGGCGATGGGAACGCCAGTCGCCTTCGAGACGAACGGAACGGTGCGCGAGGAGCGCGGGTTGGCTTCGAGGACGTACACCTCTCCGTCCTGTACTGCGAGCTGAACGTTCAGCAGTCCGACGGTGTCGAGTGCGGTGGCGATGTCTTCGGTCACTTCGCGCACGCGAGCCATCGTCTCGTCGTCTAACGAGCGCGGCGGGATCATGCAGGCGGAGTCGCCTGAGTGGACGCCCGCGCTCTCGATGTGTTCCATGACACCGCCGATGACGACGTCCTCGCCGTCCGCAACGGCGTCGACGTCGAGTTCGATGGCGTCTGCCAGGAAGTCGTCCACGAGGATCGGTTTGTCCGGGCTGACCCGAACGGCTTCCTCGATGTACCGTTCGAGTTCCTCGTCGTCGTCGACGACCTCCATCGCGCGGCCGCCGAGCACGTAGGAGGGGCGGACCAGAACGGGGTAGCCTATCTCGTGGGCGAGTTCCAGGGCCTCCGACTCGCTCGTCGCGGTTCCGCCCTCTGGCTGGGCGATACCGAGGTCGTCCATCAGGCGGTTGAACCGGTCGCGGTCCTCCGCGAGGTCCATCGCCTCGACGCTCGTCCCCATGATATCGCAGTCGAGGTCGCGGCGTTCCAGTTCCGCTTCCAGCGGCTCGCCGATGTCGACGGAGGTCTGCCCGCCGAACTGCACCATCACCCCGTCGGCGCTCGTCGTCTCGATGACGTCGGCCACCTCCTCGGCGGTTATGGGCTCGAAAAAGAGGCCGTCGGAGGTGTCGTAGTCGGTCGAGACCGTCTCGGGGTTGTTGTTGACGACGTGGGCGTCGATACCCTGATCGCGCAGCGCGCGAACGGCGTGGACGGAGCAGTAGTCGAACTCGACGCCCTGCCCGATGCGGATGGGACCGCCGCCGACCACGACGACGCTCTCGGCGTCCGTGTCGACCTGCACCTCGTCGTACCCCGTCGACGTTCCGCTCGCGGCGGGTTCGCGGGCGGAGTAGTAGTACGGCGTCGACGCGGCGAACTCGCCGGCGCATGTGTCGACCTGTTTGAACGAGCGGTCGGGCGCGGACGCTTCTACCTCGTCAACCTGTCCGCCGTCGGTCTGCGGTAGCTCGGAGGCCTCGCTCGGATCGACGCCCGCTGCTACCTGACTGTTCGTGAAGCCGAGTTCCGTGGCCGACGCGAAGTCGCCGTCCTGCGCGGCGACGGCCGCGTCGGAAATGTTCTGATAGCGCTCGACGTACCACTCGTAGATCCCCGTCAGGTCGACGACCTCCTCGACTGTGTAGCCGCGCTCGAACGCTTCGAACATCGCGTACGGGCGGTCGGGCGACGGCCGTTCGAGGTAGTGGGCTTCGAGGGTGTCGTCGTCCACGTCGGCCCAGTCGACGTCCGGTTCGTACTCGGAGGAGCGAAGCGCCTTCAACAGAGACTCCTCGAACGTCCGGCCGATAGCCATCGCTTCCCCTGTCGATTTCATCGCCGTCGTGAGTTCGAAGTCGACATCGGGGAACTTGTCGATAGGCCAGCGCGGCACCTTCGTCACGACGTAGTCGATCGCCGGTTCGAAGGCGGCGGTCGTTTCGCCGGTGATCTCGTTGTCGATCTCGTGGAGGCGCTTGCCGAGCGCCACCTTCGCCGTGACGCGGGCTATTGGGTAGCCGGTCGCCTTGGAGGCGAGCGCAGAGGAGCGGGAGACGCGGGGGTTGACCTCGACGACGCGGTACTCGCCGCCGGGCGTGCCGTCGTCGCGCCACGCGAACTGAATGTTACAGCCGCCCTGAATGCCAAGGTCGCGGATCACGTCGAGCGCGGTGTCGCGCATCACCTGGTGGCCCTCGTCCGGGATGACCTGCGAGGGCGTGACGACCGTGGACTCGCCCGTGTGGATGCCCATGGGGTCGAGGTTCTCCATGTTGCAGATGATGATACAGGAGTCGTCGGCGTCGCGCATCACTTCGTACTCCAGTTCGACCCAGCCGGCGATGGACTCGGTGATGAGGACCTCGTTGTTACGCGAGAGGCGCAGGCCTTTCCGGACGCGTTGGAGCAGTTCGTCCATCTCCTCGACGACGCCGGACCCGGAGCCGCCAAGCGTGTACGTCGTGCGTGCGATGACGGGGAGCCCGCCGACTTCGTCGACGGCGGCGTGGACGCGTTCTTCGAGGTCGTCCTCGGTCAGTTCGGAGACCAACTCGTCCTCGTCGAGCGAGATAGTCGTCGATTTGGCCACCGGCTCGCCCATCTCGCGCATCCGCTGGCGGAACAGGTCGCGGTCCTCCGTCGCGTAGATGGTGTCGAGCGGGGTGCCCATGATGTCGACGTCGTACTCGTCGAGGATGCCCTCCTCGGCGAGTTCGGCAGTGACGTTCAGGCCGGTCTGGCCGCCCAGGCCGGCGATGACGCCGTCGGGTTCCTCCATCCGGATGACCTCGGCGATGGCCTCGGTCGTGATCGGTTCGATGTACACCTCGTCCGCCATCTCCGGGTCGGTCATGATAGTCGCCGGGTTCGAGTTCACGAGGACGACGCGCGCGCCCTCCTCCTGCAGCGCCCGGCACGCCTGCGCCCCGGAGTAGTCGAATTCTGCCGCCTGTCCTATCTGTATCGGCCCACTTCCGATGAGAAGGATCGTTCTGTCTTCTGTCTGGCCGGTCATGCTTACCTGTTCGAAGTTCGTACATCGTAATAAGCCACACGATAGATTACGAGAGGCGAAATAGAATTTCGAATTTCGAACAGACGAGGATCGCGGTCGCCGCTCCACGCAAACAGTCGTCGTCGGAAAACACGGCCGCGCTGTGGATGTGGAAAACAGTTGTTCCGTTATCCCGAGTCGCTCGACGGAGCGGTCTCGACAGACGCGTCGTCGCCGAGCGAGTGGGCCGCGACGCCGCCGGCCGCTCCAGCGCCACCCGCGAACAGCGCGGTCCAGAGGACGGCGTCCTGGAGAACGGGTCCGGACGACGTAGCGCCGTCGCTGATTCCGACGAGGAACGTTCCGGCGGCGGCAAGCGCCACGTACCCCACGAGAACACTGCCGCCGAGTAGTGCCGCGTCGGACGTTTCCGACACCGCCGTCCCGTCCGCGTCGAGACGCCTGACGAACACGAGACCGCCTGCGGCGAGGACAACGATCGGGATCAGCGTGTACAGCGCGGGCGTCACGAGTTGCGGGACGTGGGGAAACTGCATCCAGAAGTCAGCGCCGAGCACTTCGATGGGTTCCGCGCTATCGCCGGCCGTCCGCTCTATCGGTACGTTGTGACCGCTGTACAGTAGCCAGCCGACGAACTGCCACATGTCTAGCGACATCCACGACGTAATATCCGTCAGCGGCAGAAAGGTCGACACCGAGAGGTCGTGGTCCGAGTGTATCACCAGCGCGTCCACGACGAACGTGACGTAGGTCACCAGAAACGTGACGACGTACAGCGCCGCGCCCGCGGCCGCGCTCCGTTTGAACGGCAGGGCTTTGATCCGGTCGAACAGCGACGGCCCCCGGTTGACGGCACCCGTGGCTGGGGCGGCATCAGCCCCCGTAGGAGTACGTCTGTCCTGACCGTGCCACTGCTGGTCCGTGCCGGCCGGCGCGCCAGCCTGACGGCCGCGTTCAGACTGGCTCCCCTGGGGTGGCGGGGCGGTGTTTCCCTGAGACGACGGGGCGGTATGACCGTCGCGTGCGCCCCCGTGGGACTGTTCGTCCGGTGCGTTTTGCCGGGGGTGACCGCTCTGCGGTTGCCTTCGGGACCCACCGGCACCGCGTCCGTCTCGACCGTCGCGTCCTCGTCCGGGTTGCGACTGTCCCGTATCCTGTTCCCGATCGGCTGTCGGCTGTCCCGCGTCCTGTCCCCGGTTGTCCCGTTGCCGTTCACCGGGCTGGTTCTCGTCTGAAACGGCACGGTCGTTGGCCGCGACTCCGCTATCCGAACCGTTCGCGTCGGTCTCCGATCTGTCGTCCAGCCCATCGATATCCGTCCCGACGCCGGTCGCTGACTCCCACTCCCGATACTCGGTGAGGTCGGTCCCACACCCCGGACAGTACGCCACGCCGGCCCGCACTTCGGTTCCGCACTCGGGACAATATTCCATGCGAATCAATCGGTATAGTTACACAATAAAGGTTATCACGGCGCGTCTTCGGGTCAGGTACCGCCGACAGCGAACGGCAGTGTGACGCCGATGAACGGGACCGTATTCGACGGGAGAATTCGGGTCGCTCTCTGCTCGACAGACCGACTCGTTAACCGGCGTGTGTCCGCCGGCGGCGGGCTTTACTGCCGACGGAGGTCAGGACCAGTCGTCGAACCGGTACCGGTAGGGGCGGTCGCGGATCACGTCTATCTCCCCCTGTTCGGCCCACCGGCCGAGCACTGTTGCGACGCGGTGCGAGCTATCGACGTCTACCCCGTGGTCCGCCAGCAGTTCGCGTATCTCGCTCGCCGTCATCGCCTCGTCCGGATCCACCTCCGCGAGTACCTCTCTGATGTGCTCGCTTTTCCCCCAGTGAGAGCGCATGAGCGACGCTACCACGTCACCTGTAATAAAAGATCGTCAGACAACCGTCAAGTAATATGACATATACTGTCGGCCGGTGCGATCTGTTAGCGCTCGTCACTTCGGCAGGTGCGGTCTGCCAGCGGTGACAGCGCCGGTTCCCGCCGCTACACCGCCGTGTCGTGTTCGTCCGCGAAATCCCGCTGTCTGCGGTACTGGGCGACGAACTCCGCGACA
The DNA here is from genome assembly GCA_005954745.1 of Halostella pelagica. Lineage (GTDB taxonomy): Archaea > Halobacteriota > Halobacteria > Halobacteriales > Natronoarchaeaceae > Halostella > Halostella pelagica. The sequence continues at coordinate 2,384,129 of CP040678.1, read as the reverse complement.
TCGAAGTCGAGCATCTGTTCCTCGAACTCGGTCATCGCGGTGTCGTCGTCCGCGTGACTGATCGCGTGTTCCATCAGTTCGACGACCAGTTCGACGGCGATCTCGTGGAGGCGGCGCGAGTCGAAGTCGGTGAGCCACAGCAGCGAGTACCCGACGTCCCCGTTCTCCGAGAGGTCCTCGCTGACTATCTCGTCGGGAAACTCCTCCATGACGATCCCCATGAGGTGAGTCGTCCCGAACTCCCCCATGTCGTCCTCGTCGGTCTCTATCGTCTCCCGGAGTATCTCGACCAGGAACTCCGGGAAGAACCGCGACGGCGGGTGGACGTCCATCACGACCGCGTGAGTCGCTCCGCAGGCGCAGTCGAAGTCGCGTACACCCATGTCGAGGTCGCGGATCCGGATCGTCTCCCCGCACGGGAGGCTCACGTCGCCGTCCGGCGACTCGCCCGGTACGCGCGGTTCAGCCATGTCCGGTGATTGGTCGTTCACGGGTAAAAGCGCCCCGAATCGATCACTCCGAAACGCCGGAGTCCTCGTCTTCGTCTGACCCGTCGAACCCGGTCGCCTCCGGGTCCTCGTACTTCTCGTCGCCGCTCGCGTCGGACTCCTCCTCTTCGATTTCGACTTCCACCTCCACCTCTATCTCCAGGCCGTCGGTCTCAAGTTCGGCCTCCGCCTCGGTCGTCTCGCCGACCTCTATCTCCAGTTCGTCGCTGTCGACTTCCACTTCGACCTCCACGTCGACTTCGGTCTCCGGTGCCATAGACGAGACAACGGCGGCCGGCGAAAAAAGCGCGGGGGAAGGCGGCGACGACAGCGGTATCGGCCGGGACGACCGTCAGGGCAACAGTTCGTCGTCGATGTCGCTGAACTCGTCGTCGTCCTCGTCCCCGTCGCGTAACTGAACGAAGCCGACCGCGAGGACCGCGGCGGTGTAGACCATGGTGACGGCGCTGACAGCAACGTTCGCGATCCACCCCAGCATCTCGGAGACGCCGAACAGCAGCGTCACCGGGATCCCGGCTAGGGTGTTGCCAAGTAGCACCACGACGAGCAGCGCCCCGAAAAACAGGGAGACACCGACGCGACGGCCGCTCGTCAGCGCCCAGCTTTCCCGGTACGCGCTCATGACGCCGTCGTCTTCGAGTGCTACGAACCCGACGAAGAAGGCGAAGGTGACGAGCACGAACACGCCGGGGAGGACGAACAGGACGATACCGACGCTGGTGAGCGCCAACAGTAGCAGATAGCCGGCGATCCCGTGGAGCGTCGCCCACCCGACGTTGCGCGTCACCGTCCTCGGTGAGGGAATACCGTCGTCGGAGAGCGCCCGGAACCCGACGACGAAAACGGCGACCGCGGCGACCATCGCCGCGAACGACAGCGCCGCCGCGCCGAGTGCAGACAGCGGGAACGCGAGCGGCGACTCCGCGGGCGGGGCGAGCGCCGGAAACTCCTCTCTGATGGGCGCGGTCGCCTCCGGCGGCTGGCTGTGGAGCGCGACCGTACTGGCGAGTTGCGCGACGAAGGCGGCCAGAATCAGAGCCGCGCCGGTCCGTGACGCCGTGCGGTCGAACCCGGTACGGAGCGTCTCGACGACGTCCATCTCAGGGCCAGTCGTCCCGGTCGTCCGTCTCCGTCTCGGGTTCCTCGACCTCGTCGGCGAGGTCCCACCCGGCGGCTTCGGCCGCGTCTTCGACGGTGAGGTACTCCCAGTCGACCTCCTCGGCGAGTTTCCTGTCCTCGTCGGTCGCCCCGACGAACACGTGGCGGTCGGTGTCGAACTGCTCTCGCACGCTCTCCAGGCTCTCGGCTTTCCCGCGGGGGCCCGAGAAGAAGTCCTGGCGGATCCGCTCCTTCCGCGTGAAGTTCGTTACCACGTACGTCGGCTTGTCCGAGACGACGCCCACGTACTTGCTCCACCGGCGTGCGCCGTCGAACACGGCCGACGGACTCGCCAGTTCCTGCAGTGCAGCGAGTTCGAACGCGAGGGTCATCTCGCCGTCTCCGCCGCTTTCCATGCGATATCGTCGTCGCGGGGTGTGCAAAACGCCTTCGGTCTCGACCGTCGGCGCAACGTCGGTCTCGGACGGCGCTCCTCCGCAATTCCGCCCCGTTGCTCGGTGTCGCGGTGAAGGTTTTCCACCGCTGTGATTGCCGTCGTAGCGCTCGTATGCCTCGGAGTTTCTCCGGATCGCGATAGTCCTCGGTGGAGTCGATGCTCACACCTGCACTTTGAAGAAAGGGCTCGCTTCATTTCGTTCGGCGGCCGGGACTCTCCTATTCAAATCTACGATCGCGTTTACTGAATGCTAATGACTCGCTTCGCTCGTCGTAAAGCGTTCGGAAAAGTGGGTTTGGGCAGTTCGGAATTTTCTGATGATTGGTAGGCGCTATACAGCTGTCCAGCCGCGGTGCTAATGCTAATCATTCTGAGTTCTCCTGATCCCCGAAATCGAGTTTCTCTAAGTGCGGACGCCGCCGAAGTTCCATCCGGTCACGAGCCTCCGCCTTGTCGTAGTGCTGATCGATGACGCGCTCAGACGCATTGACGCGCGTCCGAGTGACCTCCTTCGGAACGCCGCGGTTCCGATGCCACGTGATCGAGCCCGTCCGAACCTGATGCGGCGACCTCGAGGACGGGCACTTGCTGGCCTGATTGTAATCCGTGAACTCGCACGTCACCGGATCGTGGCCGTGCGGGCACGGGCCGTAGATGCAGGGAAGCGTCGCGTGATACATCCAGACGCGAACCGTGTTCCGCGAGGGCCGCCCCTGCGCGGAACAGAGTAGCGGCTGCCGACCGTGCTCGTCGTGCTTGTTCCTGCGTTCGTTCTGGATGTACGCGTCCAAGACATCGCAGACACGGTGGCGAAGGCTGACCATCCGCTCGCCGTTCGTCTTATTCTTCAGCGGAGTCCCCTGGTCAGGACGGTGGACAAACTCGACGTACTGATCGTCGGAATGGTAATCCCGGACATCGAGCGCCCTGACCGCGCCGAGGCGAGCGCCGGTATGCCAGACCAGCTCTAAAATCACGTGATTGCGCGTTCCGTAGTCGGTGGCGTCGTTCCGGTAGTATTCGATGAGTCGATACGCGTCGTCAGTGATGAGGCGGGTGTCGTCAGACTCCTCGCCATCGGGAACGTTAGGCACCTTCACCTTCTCGGCGAGATCTTCGTCGACGGCCTCGATGCGCTCCAGATACTCGACGAAATTCTTCATCGTCTGCATCTCGCCGCGGAGCGTCGTCGCCGCGATCCCCTCGCCGGAGCGATGGCTCCGGAACTGCTCCAGAGTCCACCCTGAGAGGTCACCGACACGTTCGATATCCTGCTCCTCGCTCCACTCAACCCAGAGCTTCAGGCGGTAGTGATACGTAGCCTGGCTCTGGTCAGTGGTCTCCGTCTGGCGTTGGTCGACGTACGACTCCCACGCCTCGCGGGGCGAGAGATCCTCTGGCTGCATCACTCTCCCCCCAGGTCCGACCCTTCGACCTGATACAGCACCGTCGCGACATCACGCGCCGCAGGACCACGGCTGATCTCGTCGCGGTCGATGTCGAGGACCTCCGCCGTCTCGAGGATATCCAGATGATGCTGATAAAGGGCAACGTACGCCGCCTTGCGCTCAGTGGTGGTGACCTCGTCGACGCGCTTGCCGTTCTCGTCGGCGGCGATCTGCTCGGCGAGGTCGCCCTTCGTGATCGTCTCGTCGTCGTCAAGTGCGGCGACGTGTGTGACTGCGCGACGCCGGCGTTCGTTCGCCAAAACTTCGAAGACGACATCCTTCGGCAGGTCGACCGACTTGCTGGTTACCCCAAGTAACGAGTGAAGCTGGTCGAGCAGCGAGCCAGCGACCGTCGTTGTCCGCACGCTACTCATCGCGACCACCGTCCGCACGCGCGAGGTCCTCGGCCTGGTCGAGTACTCGGTCGCGATGTTCGGTGATGTCTTCCAGAAGCGCACGACCCGCGGACGTCAATCGGTACTCGTTCGTCCGGCGGTCGAGTTCGCTCTTCGCGACGAGTCTCTTCTCCACGAGATCGTCGAGGTTCGGATACAGCCGCCCGTGGTGAATCTCCGTCTCGTACTTCTCCTCGAGATCGCGCTTGATCGCGAGCCCGTACGTCTCCTCCTCCTCGGTCTCGACACGGAGGATCGACCAGAGCAGATCGCGTTCGAATCCGTTGAGGTCGTAAACCGAGACTCCGCCATCGGCGACGATCTCCTTCTCCTCGTCGTCACCCTCGTCAGATCTGAACGGGAAGAAAGGTGCGAGGTCGTCGAGCGACAGGTCCTCTTCATCGACGTCTTCGACGCGAAGGCTGTTCCCGTGCGCGGCTGCCGTAGCGAACCTGACGAGCGAACGGATCGCGTCCCGGTCTTTGACGTCGAGATACAGAACACCGTTCTGGACCTCGAAGTCGATGTTCTCCTGGCGGCCAGTGACGCGAACCAGCGCGACATCTTCCGGCTCGCCGCCGTCCGTCATCACACGCGGTCCGCCGAGACGAGCGTCAGAAACCCGGCATCCACACGGTTCGACCGTGTGCCGGCCGCGACCGCGCGTGTCGATACCCGAGAGTGGGCCACCGCACTGCGGGCAACTGCTGTTAGAATCCAATGCCTGCTGTCGTTCGGGGCTTTCAATAGCCCCGGTGTCTTTCGTGTACACGGTTTCGTCACCAACTCTGACGGAACCACTGCGGGCCGGTGGTACCAGCACCGGCGCGCGTTTTACAACGGGCCACTGCCGGCGAGAGACATCTGTATCGCCAGAGTACCGCGGCCCGCAAGCCGTTCCTATCGAACAAGATATACTATAGCAATATAATTCTTTCTCTACCATATCCAAATCTGTTTCATTAGTATACAATTTATGTAGTAAGCAATCTATACTCTGCTTAACGGGTTCACTATGTTTTCGTCGACACTCTCTTTGTTCATGAGGAAACACGCCGACTGGTTGACGCAGGCCGATGAGCGGATCCTCGAGTTTCTTCGGGAGGAGGGCAATCACCCTCCGACTGCGATCACTCGACGTATGATTGAGGCAGGTATCGATATCGAATATCACCCCAATCACGTCGGTACACGGTGCCGCGAACTCGCGAAATACGGTCTTCTTGTCAATGTCGGTGCTGGGACCTACTCGATTACTGAGAAGGGTGTGGAATTTCTTGACGGAGACCTCGACGTAGGGTCTCTGGAAAAGGAAGAGTAGCCCCTTATCAGTCTCCCACATCACTCCTCGACCTCGTCGACGCCCATGTGAAACAGGACCTCGTCGAGCCACTCCGGGAGCGGCCGCGGCCCGTCCATTAGGTCTGCCTCGCGCTCGTCAGTAACGCCGAGCCACCACGTCCGACCGTCGTGACGGATCTTGAACAGCCCCGTGTATCCGTCGTAGCCCGACGCTCCGTGCTGCGCGATGGTCGCTTTCTTCGGTCTAACGTCGATGTGCAACTCGCGCCAGAGGTCGAGTTTCTCTGTGCGGATCCGTTCTGATTCTCGTCGGCTCAGTGCCATACTCAGACGGGCACCCCGGACCTACATAGGCGAAACCGGGGTGTTTCCGTTCCTTCCGGTCCTTGCCGATTCGGGCGAGGATGGAACGAAGAGACGGTGAAAACAGAGAATCCGAATTTCCGGTCCGTTTCCGGTCCGCTTCCGCTCTTTCCGGCCCTACCGGACCAAGTACCGCTTTTTCTGACTCGACCCTCGCTCGACGATGATGTGATACTGAACCATCTTGCCGAGATGTGACCGTATCGTACGCTTCGTTTTCGGATTGACCGCTCGCTCAGAGTACTCGTCGTAGATGTCGCCCGGAGAGACGGGTTCGCGGTCCTCGACGATCTCGTAGAGCGTCTGCTGGAAGTCGTTCAGCCGGTCCAGGTGTTCGAGGCGAAGCACATTCTCGGCCTGGTCGACGGCCTCGGCGATCATCTGGTTGGTAACGTCGGTGCGTCCCGACGTGCTTCTGGCCGCCTCAATGGCGAGGCGCAGCGTCGTGATCGCGATGCGAGCGTCCCCGTTGGAGGACGACCCGATGCGTTCGAACTGGCGGTCGGAAACGACGTTGATCAGGCTCAACTGTTCGATGCGCTTCTTGAGGATTGAGGCCAACTGCGATGTTGAATAGTCGTCGAACTCGATGCGGTTGCCGATCACCACGCGCGAGCGTGTTCGCTTGTCCATCCCGGAGAATAGTCCCTCCTCGCGGTTCGCGATACAAACCAGCGAGAGCGCCGGCTTCTCGTGCAATTCATAGAGGACCTTCTTGTCTTCGAGCTGGTCGACCTCGTCGAGGATGACGATACGCGGATGCTGCGGGTCAGCGCCAAGCTTCTCCAGCCACTCAGTACGGGATGTCGACTGACGATGAATCGTTTCGCCAGTGAGGAGTTCGTCAGTGACAGTGTAGAGGAGATCGTTGCGCTCGTAGGTCTCCCAACAGTTCACGTACGATGTCGAAACGGCCGCTTCTTGCTCCAGTTCGTCGACGGCGATCCGCGCCGTCATCGTCTTGCCGACGCCGCTCGGGCCAAAGAGGAAGAGATTCATCGGAGCGCGACCGTCCAAGACGGGATCGAACGCCTGCGTGATCTCGTTCAGTTCGTCGGAACGGTGGACGACCAGGTCGCGCTCGGGAATGAGATCGTGGGACAACAGGTCCGGCCGAAGCATGAGTCATACTGTTCAGACAGGATATAAAAGCGAATTGGGGTTGTTTCCGGTCCTTCCGGTCCGGTCTAAGCGAGATATATGCCGACGAGAATCAGTATAACAAGGACTACGGAGACTGTGATCACCCACTTCGGGATGGTTGTCGACGAATCGGCCTTTGAACGGTTGCTGCTACTTCTCACAGTGGTTCCGCGTCGCTTGTGCGTTTTGTGTTTCTCTGACATCCATTGGTCGCTACTTGCTCCGTCAAGACCGCTACAGCTGTGGTTCTCGGGAAGGCGATGACTCGAACAGTGAGTCCCGCCACAGTAGTTGCATGTGTACGGATGACGCGCTTCGTCTCCGCAGATACGACACTGTTCCATTGATCGTTATCTCTCAAAACAGCGTGATAAGTTTTGCAGATAGCTGTAAGTAAGATACAAATGATTTGGATCTGGTCCTAGCGACATGAATAGACGCGCTTTCGTTGGTGCTCTTGGATCTGTTGGGATAAGCTCTCTTCTCACTGAGATTTCCATCAACCCCCTCGGGATCAGCCACGATTGCGGGTCGACGGAAACGGTAAAGTGCGAACGGCCAGATGAGGGGTGTAAGGGCGGTGAATTGCCCATGGTTACAGACGGACCCTTGTGGGGTTGAAGCTTCGGGCAGGTCCACACCACGGATCTGGACGGGTTACAGACGGACCCTTGTGGGGTTGAAGCAGTCCGTCGGAGGTGCCGGAGTATGTAGCCGAGAAAGTTACAGACGGACCCTTGTGGGGTTGAAGCTGGACCGTCCCCGCGCCCACGTTGATCGGGTCCCGAGTTACAGACGGACCCTTGTGGGGTTGAAGCCGCAACCGGAACTGGGTGGAGGTACATCACGTCAACGGTTACAGACGGACCCTTGTGGGGTTGAAGCGAGGTCGACGTACAGCCGCGCGGCGTCGGACAGGGCGTTACAGACGGACCCTTGTGGGGTTGAAGCTCGTCGACGGCGTCGATGTCAGCGAGGTACTCCAGGTTACAGACGGACCCTTGTGGGGTTGAAGCCCGGCAGCGATGCCGACCGAGCCGAGCGCCCCGCCGCGTTACAGACGGACCCTTGTGGGGTTGAAGCTGGTCAGGGGCCTCGACGTCGATCTCTTGGAGCTCCGAGTTACAGACGGACCCTTGTGGGGTTGAATACCCTCACAGATCCTCAAGGACTCATCATGCGGTGGTGAATCAGGACCACTTACACTTCTCGACACTTTATTTTAAGTACCCGACACTGCACTGTTGAAACCGTAGTGACACGAGTAATCGAAGGAACGGAGGTGAGATGACCGGATGCGCGTGTTAGCGCGCCTCGAAGCCCGCGCTGACGCAGCGTACGATAACGCGTACCATCACAAGCTTCGCGGCCGCATCTGGGACGCACTCGAGGGCACAGATTACGGATCGACCCACGACGAGAACCGGCCGAAGGGATTCACGTATTCAAATCCGTTCCCGCCGGGCGATATGCAAGAGGGAGACGAGCGTACACTGCTCATCGCGTCGCCCCATGAGGAGCTACTCAGCTACGTCGCGACCGATCTCAAGCAAGATCGAGAACTCAACGTTGGAGAGATGCCCTTCTCTGTCAAGGAGATGTCCGCCCTCGCGCCTGACGTGGGTGAGCCAGGGACTACCGGGACCATCGAAACTGGGACCGGCGTACTCGTCCGAATCCCACCGTGGCGCTTTGACGAGTACGGAATCGACACCGACCACGAGGAGGCTGAATACTGGCAGCCGGAACACACGATGGAACCGTTTCGGAACCAGATCGAGGCGAACCTGGACAAGAAACACGGCCTGTTCTGTCCGGACTATCTCCCCGGCCCATCGGACGTCGATGGCGAACTCTTCGACAGCTACGAACTCATTAAGACGTTCGCTATCCCGGTGACGCCGACCACCGGTATTCAAGAGACGTGGGTGTTGAGCAAATGGCGATTCGAATATACGGTACGAGACGACGATCACCGTCGCCATCTGAATCTCGCACTGGACGTAGGTATCGGCGAACGAAACTCCCTGGGTTTCGGCTTTGTCAACATCAGAAACCATGCCGAGTGACGATTCCGCCGCCACGGCAGTCGGCCGGATGCAGAACCGTATCCCTGCATCGCTGTACGAGGTCGCCTGGCAGTACTCCCTGCTTGACTGGCATGATTCTGCCCAATCAGACGCTATCGATTGGGATTTCGCGCCAGAGCATCTGGCGTATCTGACGCCACGTGCGAAAAGCGGGTTATTTGGCGACGAAGACAGTTTAGTCGCCGTCTACGTCGACCTCTCAGATCCTGATGATCCGTCACTGCGATCCGAGGATAACGGAGGTCCGGTCGAGATCACGACCTACACTGCGGCCGACCGGTTTCGGGTGGGACACGCGTACCCGGAGGGGAAGACGAGTAGCATGACAGACTACTCAATCACGACCCACAAGAACGCGAACGCCCACCACATCGCAGGCCTGCGCGACGACGCGTGGGGAACAAACAATATCCAGGACCGGTTCACCGATTGGGCACAAAGCGAGTTCGCCAACCAGGTGCGCGAGGACTCAGACGCAGAGGATGAAGCCATTCTCGATGCTCTCGCGGACCTGGGCGACGACGAGGCGACGATGGACCGCCTCGCCGACGCGTTCCTCGACCTCGTCGAAAGCGAGGACGAGGAGATTGACGCACTCATTACGATAGCTGTCCGTCTCCCGGACGGAGACGAATATAAGCTCCCCGGCGAGATTCCAGTCTTGAACGAGGTAATGCGGGCGAAAAAAGCCGAACGCTTGGAGAATATCTCCGTCGACGATGCCAGCGACGATGGGACGGGATACGTGACGGGTGACGAGGCGGAAGTTACCGGTGGATCGCCCGGTCTCTTCGGGATGTTTGGAAAGAAACAGCGCGAACACTTCGCCGATCTCGACACTGGCGGTGAGTCCGCGTGGCGAGCCCGGCCACTGGAATTCGACACTGCTGCGGCAGTTGCCGCAGCGGGGTCGCTCTTCGATGACTTCTTCCGCGGCCTCGGGAACAACCGCCGGCTGTACGTCCTTCCGTATCTCGCAGCACGGAGCGATGAAACCGACCCGGAGACGTTCTCGTGGTTCCATGATAACGTCTACAAGAGGATTCAATCGGCGGAAAGCGGAAGCGACGGCGACTTCGACGACACAGTCGAGGAGCTGTTCATCGATGCCTCACGGACAGACGATTCTCCCGACGCTGATGACGACGACGACGAAGTGGAGGGACTGTTCGCGGATGAGGACAGATCGGACTGGGACAGCGTCCGATTCGCGGTTGTCTACCAAGTAACCGGTAATCCGGACCGGGTGTTCTTCGACACGCTGGATGGAGTCGAACCGGCTGTCGCACTTGAAGACGCGCATAACGACGTAACACAAGCTGACAGTGACGTGTTTGACCGTGGAGGAATCTTCAACGACGCTCCGGTTCCGGAGTCGAGTCCGTTACTCGGACACGGTCTCACCCTCACACGGTACATCCTGTACGGTGGATACTTCCAGCGTACCACTGAACCCACCCGAAGCAGTCGGACTGCGAGCGAGACGCCAGGCGCTGGCGATATCGACGACAGCCGAATGGGTCGCGTCCGAAGTCTCCTGACCGAGACCGCCATCGACGCGAGCGCGCTGTTAGAGGAGTACATCCACCAACTCGTCCAGGACCAGAACGAGCAGTTCGGAAGCGACGATAACTACATTTCGTTCCCGAAGCGCAGTGTCGTCGAACAGTACGTACAGCTTCGTGCGTTGACTTCCGTCGACGCACTCGACACGGCCGACACGATCCCCTTCACTACCACAACGATGACAAACGATTTCGACAACCGTAGCGACCGCCTCGAAGAGTTCATCGAGAGCCACGATGCGCTCGCCGATGATGCTCAGGAGGCAGTATTCGTTCTCGGCGGCCTGATCGGCCGCATCTCGGCATATCAGAGTTACGAGGAGATCTCCTCCACGCTCATCCGCCGGTACCCGGTGGATTACCTGACCAAGCAGACGGTCAAGGAAGTCACCAAGGAGGTTCTCCAGATGCAGAACTCATACGCCGAGGCCGATGAAAAGCGCTCATACCGAACGAACAGCCGCTACACGGATCGGCTTACCGACACCATGCTTGCGACCGATCCGAGTTCGTGGAGCCTCACTGAGGCTGAACTGCAGTGGCTGTACAGCCTGGGCATAGCCTACGGACTTAACGATTCGAGTTTGCAGGACGCTGAAGACGAACAAACGACTGAAACCGAACCTACCGCATAACCAATGTCCACTGACTCTACCACCGCCGATACCGACGGTACTGACACTGTGACGAACCGCTCTGAAATCGTCTTCGCGTACGACGCGGAAGACACTAATCCGAACGGCAATCCGCTTTCAGCGAACGACAAGCCTCGTATCGACGAGACGACGGGCGCCGCTGTCGTCACCGACGTTCGCCTCAAGCGCTATCTACGCGATCAGCTTGATGACGACGGGTTCGGAGTGTACATCCAGAACCCGACGAAGAGCGATGCTGATGCCGTGCTGGACCGGGATGACCTGTTTACACAGGTAACCGGCTTGGAAGAGGACGACCTCGGCGATATGAGCGGCAGTGAGGCCGCTGACGCATTCCTAATGAACGCAACCGATGCGCGTTACTTCGGTGCAACGTGTTCGTTCAGCAGTAATTTCCAGAGCGAACTGGGAGAGGGTTTTCCGGGCCAGTTTATCGGTCCAGTACAGTTTTCACATGCGCGCAGTCTGAACACGGTCGTCCAGAAGAGTGAGTCAAAGCAACTCTCGACAGTCGTCTCCAGTGGTGGAGACGCCGAGCAGGGAACGTTCGCAACCGACAATCGACTGCAGTACGCGTTCATCCCCTTCCACGGGATCGTCAACGAGGTCGGTGCTGATGATACCCTCCTTAGCGAGTCGGACGTTGAGCGACTGGACACGCTGCTGTGGCGTGCCGTGAAGAACCAGACGTTAACGCGTTCGAAGATGGGCCACCAACCCCGACTGTACCTCCGAGTCGAGTATGAGACGGACGCATTCCATATCGGGACTCTCGATGACGGAATAGAACTCACTGGAGACGTTCCCGATACGGAACTCCGGAATATCACGGACGTCGTTCTTGGAATCGACGACCTGCTCACCGATCTTAGCGAGTACAGCGATCACATCGCGACAGTCAAGGTCACCGCTGACCGTCACCTCACGGTCGAGGCCAACGACGAGACCGGTGGTCTGGATCATCTTGTCAGTGCCCTAGAGGACGCCGTCGGCGACGACATGGTCGACGAGGTCGACCCCTACGCCTGATGGCTACCACAAATATAGATGTCGCCGGCCGGGAGTGCCTGTCTTTCACGGTCGAAGGGCCATGGGCGCACTTCCGGCGCATCGACACGACGACTGAAAAACTCACTTACCGGGTGATACCCCGGACAACTGCCGCTGGCCTCATCGCGGCCGTTCTCGGAGAGCCACGCGACTCGTATTACGATACATTCGCCCGTGACGCGTCAGCTATCGCTATCTCACCCCAGTGTGAGCTTGAGACGCAGTCCATCCCGATGCTGATGCTGCCGACGACGGCCGGCGATATCAAAACCGCCGACGGCGTGTCCGGGAAAACGGTCGTTGACCCAGAGACCATCGCCACGGAACGGAAGCGGCGAACCTTCGAGTACATCGTCGACGCGGCCTATCGCATTGATCTGGTCCTTAATGATACGGAGACGTTCGAACGGCTCTACGAGTTCCTCGAAACGGGTCGATCAACGTACACCCCGTTCCTCGGAAAATCAGAGTGTCTAGCCGATATTACTGATGTTACCCGTTCAACAGTGGAGGCCGGCGGTGATACGGACAGCATCTCGTCGACGGTTCCCGAGGAATATGTTGTCCCGACGCCGGGGACACCACTTCGGATGGAGCGGACGCCAGCGTACATGGTTGCCGACGAGGGGGGCCGACAGACGACTGGGTTCGTCTCCTACGGGTATGCGCCCGGTGATGAGACGCTAACTGCTCCAGACGCACCGGTAATGACTGTTGGCGACCGCTCAGTTTGCTTCCTGTGACTTCCGGCGAACCGCTTTCTACGTTCTACGCTCGACCAGACCAGACTCTCGACAATCATCTCGGTGGGGTCGCAAGAGTGAGCCAGTCGCTCGTTGAGAACGCCGGAGAGACGCCGTACGGTGACGACTGGGACGCCGTCATGCAGACGCTTGCGTGGACTCATGATATCGGGAAACTCACTGAATACTTCCAGACCTACGTCACAACTGAAAACAGGATGGCCGCTGAGTCGACCGAACTAACGCATCACGGAGTATTCGGTGGTCTCGTCTCGGCAGTCGTGCTAGCTCGCCGTGGGTTTTCTCCCGAAACGACAGCAGCGGGCTTCTATGCGGTCGCAAAACACCACTCGGTACTACAGAACGTCCAGGCCGATCTCGGAAGTTATTATCAATACAAGTCAGCCGTCGATGGGCGGTACGATGTCGCCGAACAGCAGTTTGCGAATATCGACGAGACTGCAGCCGCAGCTGCAGACATCATTCTTCAACAAGCTACGGATGGCGAATACAGATGGAACGACCTCACGAAAGATGGGCTTGCGACCGCTCGAAAGACGATTGCGAATCTGAAATCGGCCGTTTCTAACCCCGAGTTCTATGGATGTGTCCTCCGAGCGTGGTCGACACTCGTCACCGCCGACAAGTTTGATGCCAGTAACCTCACCTCAGTTAACGATCTGGACTCCTTGACAGACATCTCCCGTCCGGTCGCAACGAATCTTACTCAGGAGATTCGAAGCCTCTCAGAAACCCAACTCCCCGATGGAACACAGGCCACCTCGTATCTTGAATCACCGTGGAAGGCGCTTCCATCGTCAGAGGCGACTGTCGACCAGCGACTCGCCGCAATCCAGACAGCAGCGAACGGCCGAGCAACAAGAACGCTTCTCGATCGGTACAATGACGGCGACCGCGTATTCAAGCTTACCCTCCCCACTGGCTTCGGGAAGACATATACTGGACTCCGAGCTACGCTTAAACTTGCGAAACAACAGAATAGCCGGGTTATCTATGCTCTTCCGTACACCTCCATCATCGACCAGGTCGACGAACAAATTCAGGAGGTATTCGGCGTTTCACCGATGGACGCTGCGTACACCAAGCACCACCATTTAGCGGACACGCGCACGGTTCCCAACGAAGACGACGACTTCACCGATACTGCGAGTTCAGGCCAAGAGACACTTCACGCAGAGTCGTGGCGTTCCGGGCTGGTCCTCACAACATTTACTCAGCTCTTTGAAAGTGCGGCGGGACCCCGAAACGTACAGTCGACGAAGTTACCGGCATTACAGGACAGTATCATTCTCGTCGACGAACCACAGGCGATCTCGCTTGACTGGTGGGCGCTCATTGGCCGGCTTACCAGCCATCTCGCCTCAGAGTACAATGCAACACTTATCTTCATGACTGCGACCCAACCGCGGATTCTCGAACGGTTGCCGGAGGCCCCAGATCCGGCGCCACTCGTGAATCTCCAGTCTGAGTGTACCGAGTTAATCGGCGATGTGCCGCGGGTCGAATTCAATCTTCACGAGAGTTTGGTCGCTCACCTCAATGGAGATAGACCAGATCCATTGTCGATTACGGACGCCGCAGCAGAAATCGACGGAGAACTAACAGCTGAAACGAACTCTCTTGCGGTCGTGAATACTGTCGGTTGCGCAGTAGCCCTTACTGAAGCGCTTTCGTCAGAGTCTCGCATCAGTCTCGCGGCAGAATTACTGCCGTATCTTCGTGAGATCGGATCCAAGGCTTTCGACCCGGACGAGTACCTCGTTCGACTCGCACAGGCCCATCCAGAGGCCGATAGTATCGTCGCCACGCTCACAACACGTCTCCGTCCAAGGGACCGAAGTGCGTTGCTCAGTGCATTAAATCGGATTCTGGACCCCGGCGTTTCGACGCCGTTCGACGCAGTCCCTACGATTACTGTTTCAACACAACTCATCGAGGCAGGTGTAGACCTAAGCTTCGACTCCCTTTACCGCGATTACGCACCACTGCCCGCAATCGTCCAAGCGGCAGGACGATGTAATCGTCAATTCAAAGGGGCAGTTGCATCAGTCACCGTTTGGCGTCTCGATAGTCCCCCAGAGAAGAACTACATTCCAAGCCAGCTCATATATGGCGAGCGATCACTTCTTCGTCCTACGCAAACTGCACTCTGTAATCTGCAGGCAGACCTTGATTCTACGATACTCACGGAAGCTTCAATGATAACTCGCGGAGTAGAGTGGTACTATGAAAATCTTCATCAGCAACGAAAGACCGGCAAGCGAGCCGATGATCTCGTCGATGCATTCGATTCCGCGAAAGGACGGGAGCTCAGAAATGCATCATTAGTGAGTTCAGACTATTCAACGCGAGATTTTATCGTGCTCGTCAGCGACTCAGAAGTCAAGTGCTATGATACATACAAGCGACAGCAAGAGGCGGCGGAGTGGGGCGATGCTCGTGAGACATTCCAACAGCTGAAGGAGACCGTCGTCTCTGTTCCAGTTAATGAGCCGCCTCTCGATCAAAGCCTAAAGGCCCTACGAGTGTCTGACATAGCGGATTCATACACGGTAACTTCAGGACAGGGCGTGAGACGAAAAGAGGTTTCTGAAGACTCAGAAGTCTAAAATAGGCCTATGAATCCTGCCCGCTTGCCTTCGAGGTTGGGACTAGGCGGAAAGATGTCTATACTGAGGTCGCCGCGAATAATCTGTCTACGACGTACAGCCTGAACGAACGTCGAAGTTCCTCAAAGGGTTCCGGCGATATCTTACTCGCGTCCAGAACTCGGTGTTGGAAGGGAAACTCACTGAAGCATCGGAGAAATACGTTGAGCGCCCCGTGTTTGGCGATGACCCAATGAAAGATGAACAATTTCTATAGAGTCTTTCATCAACCCCCCCGGGGTTGAGGGGTTATTGGTGGTCGATGGAAATCTTGATGTGATTTCGAGAGATAGAGCCGTTATAGCTTTCAAATCAGCCATGGTTACAGACGGACCCTTGTGGGATTGAAGTCAGCACGTGGTAACTCATGCAGGGACTCATCCAGCAAGTTACAGACGGACCCTTGTGGGATTGAAGTACCTCGTTGCTCGGCGTCGGTTGGCTGGCCGTACTGCGTTACAGACGGACCCTTGTGGGATTGAAGTCGGGACCTGCTCGGGACCGAGGAAACCGAGACGTTGTTACAGACGGACCCTTGTGGGATTGAAGTGAACCCTATTCGGACTCCGTGCTGGCGTTTGAGCGCTTGTTACAGACGGACCCTTGTGGGATTGAAGTAACTGATACAGCGCGTCGTTATTGTCCGATGCATAGAGTTACAGACGGACCCTTGTGGGATTGAAGTATCAACGGGCATATCGGGAGGGGCGTTATGCTCAGTTACAGACGGACCCTTGTGGGATTGAAGTCCCCTCGTCGGCCTTGACGCGTCGAGAGAGGTACTTGTTACAGACGGACCCTTGTGGGATTGAAGTACGAAGGCCGACACGAAGAGACTCACTGCGATTCAGTTACAGACGGACCCTTGTGGGATTGAAGTCTCTACGGGTATCTCGACATCCCGTCGAGCGCCGACGTTACAGACGGACCCTTGTGGGATTGAAGTGGGTGCGAATCGAATCTCTCGCAGAAGGAGCAGAGCGTTACAGACGGACCCTTGTGGGATTGAAGTGCGGGAGAGACGGTCGGCGTCGCGGTCGTGGAGGCGTGTTACAGACGGACCCTTGTGGGATTGAAGTAAAGACGGCAACGCGGCGCAACTACAGGGTTTGACGGTTACAGACGGACCCTTGTGGGATTGAAGTTGATTGACGAGCATGACCAGGCACAGGTATGGGACCGTTACAGACGGACCCTTGTGGGATTGAAGTGATTGCTATCACGCGGTCCTCAACGGCTTCGATGGCGGTTACAGACGGACCCTTGTGGGATTGAAGTCACACATGGAACGACCCCGGCGACGACTCCATGAGTTACAGACGGACCCTTGTGGGATTGAAGTACGACCTGGGACGCTTCGGGATAGGTGACCACGTTGTTACAGACGGACCCTTGTGGGATTGAAGTGAACCGCCAAAGGGGGATGTCACTGTTGAAACCAAACGGTTACAGACGGACCCTTGTGGGATTGAAGTCCTCCGCGGTTCCATGGAGTCGAGAGTCCGCAAACGTTACAGACGGACCCTTGTGGGATTGAAGTGGACCCGCGTCGGGCGGTCGGGGGACCTGATACTCCGGTTACAGACGGACCCTTGTGGGATTGAAGTTCAACTTGCATCCCGGCCCAACGCGGAGCAAGATGCGTTACAGACGGACCCTTGTGGGATTGAAGTGATGTCGATGAACGTCTGGCCGTTGACGGTTTCAGTTACAGACGGACCCTTGTGGGATTGAAGTGTGGGGTCGACCAAGTACGCCTCGCCCTCGGAGTAGTTACAGACGGACCCTTGTGGGATTGAAGTAAAGTCAAGAACACCAAGGAACGGAATCTGCGGCAGGGTTACAGACGGACCCTTGTGGGATTGAAGTACGCCGACCGAGGCCTGTCCCGAGTGCGACAGCACGTTACAGACGGACCCTTGTGGGATTGAAGTAAATTCTCCGAGATCACTCAACACGACATTCGGAAAGTTACAGACGGACCCTTGTGGGATTGAAGTACTGCTTCGGCGGCTGTCACTGCCGGGCAGGTTGTTGTTACAGACGGACCCTTGTGGGATTGAAGTGATGCCTGGACGAACGCGCTGAACTCGCTGGGCTATGGTTACAGACGGACCCTTGTGGGATTGAAGTCAGCGTATCACCGTCTCTGACACCGTTCCGATACTCGTTACAGACGGACCCTTGTGGGATTGAAGTGAGGAGACCGACCCCATCGACACGGAAGGCCCACGCGTTACAGACGGACCCTTGTGGGATTGAAGTGAGGTGCCCGACCTCAACCGACCCCTAAACGACAGTTACAGACGGACCCTTGTGGGATTGAAGTCTTCTCAAGAGCGTCCTGAACCAACGCAGAACGTGGTTACAGACGGACCCTTGTGGGATTGAAGTGTCGGCGTGACCGGCCGGGCGACATCGGCCTTCCGGGTTACAGACGGACCCTTGTGGGATTGAAGTCGTCATCGTGAGGCCCTCCCGATGTAGCGGACGTAGGTTACAGACGGACCCTTGTGGGATTGAAGTTACTGGACTGTGGGGATCTCAAAAAGGGACCGGGACGCGGGTTACAGACGGACCCTTGTGGGATTGAAGTCAGACCGAAAACAGGGTTGAGGGACTGCTCGGGGCCGTTACAGACGGACCCTTGTGGGATTGAAGTGGCGCTTTGAACGCGATTGTGACAGAGGCATCAAAGCGTTACAGACGGACCCTTGTGGGATTGAAGTTAATCCCCGAAGTGCGTCACCGTCCAAGCAGTTTCAACGGTTACAGACGGACCCTTGTGGGATTGAAGTAGTACCGTCCGTGGACCCCTCAGCGCCAGTCATCGGTTACAGACGGACCCTTGTGGGATTGAAGTGATTTTGATAGGCGGTGCGATCGTCTCGTCTTGGGTTACAGACGGACCCTTGTGGGATTGAAGTCCGTCGGGGTTGTGCAGATGGACACGAACGTCGGCCACGGTTACAGACGGACCCTTGTGGGATTGAAGTGACGGGCTGTCGAGCGGGAAGGCTCACAGCGGGGTTACAGACGGACCCTTGTGGGATTGAAGTTATGCCAACATCCATTATGGTGTGAGCACGACAATGTTACAGACGGACCCTTGTGGGATTGAAGTGTCGGCAAGCCGCTGACGATGGCTGATTCGACGGAGTTACAGACGGACCCTTGTGGGATTGAAGTCTGCGCGTACCCGAGGGCAAGGACACGACCGGAGGTGGTTACAGACGGACCCTTGTGGGATTGAAGTCCCGCGTCCGACCCCATCGTTAACTCGGTCATGAGGTTACAGACGGACCCTTGTGGGATTGAAGTGTCACGGTATCCGCGGGCCAGGATTTCGATCCCGTGTTACAGACGGACCTTTGTAGGGTTGAAGCGCCACAGTCGAGAGTGGTCACGGGATCGGCCGTAACACAATCGAATTCCGTACTATATGAGATGTTGTCGTACAGGTATAGAACTACGATACCAGGAGGGCAGAGACTGTAGAGCCTGCCCAGACTGGGCGTAAAGACTAGGTTTTAAGACAACGAACGGGTGGGCATGAGCACCGCCTGCTACGTCCGCGTTTCGACCGCGAAACAGAACCTCGACCGGCAACTGACATCGACAAAAGAATACGCCGAGCAACGACTCGGCGCGGACCTGGGCGATCTCGACATCTATCGAGACAAGGCCACCGGCACGTCGACCGCTGCTCGTGAAGACTACCAGCGCCTGATGGACGACGTCGAGGCCGGCGAGGTGGACGAGGTTGTCGCGCACGAGGTCACACGCGTGGCGCGCTCGATCTCGGACCTAGAACGGACGGCCGACCGACTCCGTGATCACGGCGTCGAACTCCACATCGTCTCGGAAGGCCTCGTGATGCGCCCTGACGAGGAGGACCCGTACCAGCGCGCGCTGTTCCAGCTACTCGGCGTGTTCGGTGAACTGGAGGCCCGAATCAAGCGCCAGAACATCCGCGAGGGGATTCAGGCTCGCCAAGAGTCAGACGAGTATCGCCACGGACCAGCGCCGATTGGTTTCGCGAAGCGCGACGGCGCTCTCGTCGAGGATGACAACTACCAGCGCGTCGTGACGGTTCTCGACCAAGTTGCGCGCGGTGACATGAGCAAACGACAGGCAGCGCAGGAACTCGATTCGTCGCGGCGGACAGTGCGGCGAGCAGTCAACGAGCGGGCAGAGCTATACGGTCTTTAATCGTCGGTCTGAGGAACGCCTGCGTCGTCAAGCGCCCGCCGGAGAGCGTCGACGTAATGATCACTCACGGTTTCGGACCCCACACAGGCGCGGTCACCACCACCCCGAGTAGCAGCAGCCCGATCAGCACAGTGAAGATATCGAGGAGCGAGAACAGCGGCGTATTCAGGAACTCGAGGAATGCCTGCGGTTGCGGATTAATATTGAACCAGGCAACAGCCTGCGACAGAAGGGCGATACCTGCGAGTAGGAGGAACGCGCTGACGAATCCGATAACGAACTGACTGGTGACTCTGGTATTCCTCATATGAATGGCTTTGTTGAAATCCTATCGTTCCAACAGTTGTCTCGCTGGAATAGCCGTTAGGTAGGTGTGCGAGTCTACCACTATTAACGGGGTTGAGTAAAAAGCAGCAAGCGATGAACTTTGAAGAACGGGAACAAGTCTATGGGAGGAAAGAGTATTATTGGGGGACGGAACCGAACCAAATGGCCGAACGAACGGTCGAGATTGCGTCCAGCGTAGCGAATGAACCAACAGCTATCGACATCGGTGCTGGCGAAGGGAGGGACTCCGTTCTCTTCGCCGAGCACGGGTGGAAGGTATATGCGGTCGATGTGTCTCGGAACGGTTTGGAGAAGGCAAAACGACTCGCCGAGCGTCGAGCCGTCGATATTGAAACGGTTCGGTCAGATGCGAACGGACTGACCCTCCCTACGAGCGTTGATGTTGTCTACTCGGCAGGGGCAGTCCAGTATATCCATCCTGAAAACCGGGATCGACAGTTCGACCATTTCAAGTCTCAAACGAACCCCAACGGGGTTCACGCCATCTTTGCGTTCATCGACCACCCCGATATCCCAACGCCTCCGGACTGGACGGAAAACGAGTACTTCTACGATCCGGGTGAACTGGCAGACCACTACGAGGACTGGAAGACGATTCAATACGACGAGATTGTATTTGACGATGACTCCGGGAGCGAACCGCACCAGCATGCAGCGGAAATTCTGTTTGCGCAAAATCCGGGGGAGTGAGCCTCGTCTGCTATGAACTGTTAGACCCACACTCTATATCTAACGTTCAGAGTGCTTTGTCGATGTTGTGAGTGAGACAGCCGACAACGAGTTCTCGGAACTGCTTCCACCAGCGCCGTGAGCGGACGAATGCACCGTACTTGCGTTTGAGGCGAGAACTTACGGTCTCGTTCTGACTGCGCTGACCGTAGAGGTCGGCATCCAGTTTAGCGTTCCACGCTTTGTGGAGTGACGAGAACTCGCGGTGCTTGATGAGCGGGCGAACACCAGTTTCACGGGCCAACGCGCGAACCTTCTGGTCGTCATATCCTTTCTCGCCAAGGAGAACCGCCACTGCCCCGGTATTCCGCTTAATGAGCGACGGCGCAATCTTTGAGTCGTGCTTTCGTGTCGTCGTTACGTGTATGTCGATAATCGCGTTCGACCTCGTATCCACCAAAAGTGTCACCTTCAACTGCTGAATCGTTAGCTTCGTTCGCTTCGTGTAGTGTTTCGAAGCGTGACTCCGGTCAAACCCTGAAGCGTCGATCCCAACGATACCGTTAGTTGGGAGAAGCGTGACCGAGAGGGTAAGCAGAACACGCCAGACAGCCATATCGAGTCGGTTGAACGCTTTGCACAACGTCGAGGGTGACGGGAGTTCGTCCAAGTTGATGGCGCTTCGAATGCGGGGCATCTCGATGAGTTCGTCGAGAAGCGCCCGATACGTCGTGTTCTTCCGAACTTTGAGACAGAGTAGAACGATGTGCTGATGGAGTGTGTAGCGTCGTTTTGAGAACTTCGAGGAGTAGCGGGCGACAGCTCGTTGAGCCAAGTGGAATGCCTGCTCGACAAACCGGAGTAACCGCGACTTCGGGAGGGCCTGCATCTGGTCACACTATCGGGCGGACGTGTAACCCTCTGAGGATTTCAACAGAGCCATATGAATCAGTACTTCCGGACAACCAGTTCGAACTCGATCGGGCGCGACTTCCAGAACTGTAGCCTGCTGATCCGTTCGGACGTCCTCACCTGGAACTCTGTATCGAAGTAGTCCCGCTTACCGTACTCCGTCGTCGAGTCCCAGAAATCGAACGTTCGCTCGTCGAACGATTGGGAATGCGTGGGATCGATGTACGCGTTGCGGTCTTTCCAGTGCGGGACCTTCCCCTCCAGAACGGCACCGTCGCGACAGACGCGATGAATCTCAGCCATCACCGCTGGAAGGTCTTCGACGTGCTCGAGGACGCTGTACGCGTCTATCCGATCAAACTCGTTGTCGTCGAACGGCCACGGCGTCTCGTCGAGATCGTGGATGACATCCACGGCGTCGTACGGCCGGATATCCATACCGACGGCATCAGGGTCTCGCTTGTTATCACCGCAGCCGATATCAAGCACTCGCTGAGTCGCCACCTGGCTCACCTCCGTGCTGGCGTGCGAGTCGTCCGGCGAGCCACCCGGTAGCGCGCCTGGCGTGCGGGAGTGGGTTCCGTCCCGTGAGCGCAGCAAACGGCACATTCAACGCGACATCCTGGAACCGCGAAAGGTCGTACTTCCCTCCAAGATATCCCTCCTGCCAGCCGATAGGGTGACGCTCCTGGTTCGCGTGTTCGAAGCGGGCCCGGTGGTTGAACACCCAGACGTTCCCGCGAGATTCGACGTACCTGCGGAGGTACTCGTCCTCTAGCACGTGCAGGTCCGGCGGGAACGATACACCTTCTACGGCGTCCCGTCGGAGGAGAGTCGCGTGTGTACCGGCGCGTCGCGAGCGGCGCTGGACCCAGTCGGACGGGTTCTCTGTGCGTGAGACTTTCCGACCCTGAATCCCGCCGACCAGCGGTGCCACGGCGTCCAGCATGTGATCGAGGTAATGTTCGGTCAGGCGGACGTCGTCGTCGAGAAAGAGGAACCAGTCGGCCGTCACTGCCCGGATAGCTCGCTTGCGGGCTTCCGGGAGAGACGTCTCCGCCACGATCTCGGTCAGCGTCCAGCCGTGTTCTTCGGAGCGGTCGTGCGCCACCGCAAGCGTTCCATCGGCGCTGTTATCGTCGACGAGGACCAGCTGCTCGATCTCGATTGCGCTCTCTCGTTCTGCTCGTGAGAGGCAGTCTAACGTCTCGCCGATCACTGGCTCAGACCTGTGGGTCGGCATCGCGACATCGATGGGTGTCATCTGCGTTCCTCCTGGCGCTGTCGAGATCGGACTTGTTTGCCGCCTCGAGAGCAACACCGACGGCTACCACTAACTCTGTCTGAGCCCCCTCCCAGCGGGGGAGATCCCGCACGGTTGGTGCCGCCCCGGCCCCCCGTCGTCCCTACAAACGAATCAGATTTTTCTACCCTAACGCGTGTTGTGACTATTACACTGTCTTGGTCGCTGGTAGTTGGTAGGGTAGTTTCTACCCAGTTGCCGTATGGCGATTCCGTTTCATCCGAACTACTAATAGTGGATGCCCTCATGCGTTATTGTCCCCGTTGACGATTTGCCCAACACGCTGTTGCCCGATCTGCATATCATCCGGCAGTGCCCCGCCGACATCGCCTTGAGAGAGATCCGTCTTTTCGTAGACGCTTGTGACGATGCGATCCCGCATCGACTGTTGTTTCTGCTCCAGTTCCCGCTCGTACTCCTCACGGAGTTCTTCTTCACGCACCCAGTCGCTGGTGTCGTCTCCGTCGTTCCACTTCTCTTTCATCCGCACTAACTTCTGGTAGTCCTCATCGTCGTCCATGTTCGGCCATCGGAACTGCTGGAGTCCCTCGTAGTAGACGTCGTGCGTCCAGTCGTTGATGTGCGCCGCGTAGATCTTGCACTGACCTCGCGCCGTGACGTTGATCCAGAAGTTGTGGAGTCGTTCCATCCGGCGGTCGAGTTCCGCGACCGAGGGGAGCGTCATGATCGACGTTATCTCGTCGACACGTCGCGTTTCCCACGTCCGCGCAGTTTCGACGTTCTGGTTGCTGTTCGACCGTCGCGCGTCGAGTTGCTCCGCCTCTTCGAGGTTCGCCGTGCTTCCGCGCGGAAGCTGGTCGTACAGCGCGTTGAACTCCCCGATATGGTACGTCGCGTTTTCGTCAGCCCGGTACGGTTTCGAAGACGTGTTGAGATACTTGCCGAGAAAGACGGCCAGCGAGGTCTTTCCGACTCCCGTCTCGCCGTCGCGTGCCGAGATAGTGATCTTCACGTCCATTCCCTTCTTCTTCCGGTCGGCGACTCGCCGGAAGAACGGCCCCGTACAGAGCGCCATCAGTTATCCCCTCCATCAGTAGCCACCGGTTGCGGCCCCTGCTCGAACAGTTCCTCGAGGTCCTCCTCGTCGACCTCGTCAGTGTGGTCGATGCTCTTCACCTCCGGACTGAATCCGAGCTTGTCGGCGGCGTCGTCCAGGACGCCAGAGATATCGACCAGAACCCCCGCGTCGAGAACCTTCTGGCGGGTAACCTGTTCCTTGCGGATACCCCGCATCCCCGTTTTCGTCCGTGTGACCGTCTCAGTCTGGTCGAGATGGTCACGGAGCGTTTCGAGGCCCGTGTATGGGACCTCCTCGGTCACCTCGACTGGGACGGCACGCGACCCTCGAACTTGGTACTCCGTCTTCGTCACTTGGAACGT
This sequence comes from Halostella pelagica, assembly GCA_005954745.1. Lineage (GTDB taxonomy): Archaea > Halobacteriota > Halobacteria > Halobacteriales > Natronoarchaeaceae > Halostella > Halostella pelagica. The sequence goes on along the minus strand of CP040678.1, from coordinate 2,359,796 downwards.
CCACTGCTCAGAGAGGGTGACATCGTCCCACCAGTCCCGAATCGGGTCTTCGTCGCGAAGTGGCCGGAGCGCCCAGTAGTAGTCCGCGACGGCCTGTTGGAGACGATACACCTGCTCGCGCGACACCTGGCCGGACAGCAGTAGTGAGGACTGCTGGTATTCGGATCGCGCATCGTAGCACCGCAACTGCGCATCTTCGATGATGCGCTGGCGGGCGGTTTTCGGTCCGGCACCGCCTGAATCACTGGTCATCGGGCGCGGCCTCCTTGAGATCGATGACGAGTTCTCCATCGCGCTGTCCGCCTTTGTGGTACTGCATCGTCATCTCGTCGGGCACTGTCTCCGGGTCGTTCACGTCGATCCCCGCTTTCTTGAGCGAATCCTGATCGAGGGTGATTCGGATCGAGGTCCCGATGATCTGCGGCTTGTTCGTCGCTTCGATCACGACTGGCTGTTCTTGGAGCGACATATCAGATCGAGCCAGGTACTACAACATAATACATGCAACCTGACATACCTCGATATCACACTGACGAATATCCGACGTATAACCCAGTTACAACCGAATATTATGACGGGTATGCGGATTTATACCCTCTGACAGATAGCCCGGAATCATGGGTGTTGCTCAGTCCCATCCTGGCGGTACAAGTACTGACCCGAACGGTCCGGCATCTCCCGGAGAGTCACAGTCCGAGACGCTTCTCGGACGATGTTATGACGAAGGGATGCAACGGCTCGACGGCCCGACGATGACGACGGCCCCGATGCAGCAGATGATCAAGGGCATCGGGGGAGCGCTGATCACGGCGTTCATGGTTATCGTCGTGCTGTCGCAGGTCTACCAGCTGGACATCATCAGTTCCCAGAGTGGGCCGTTCGCGAACCTCACCAGCGACTACGTCACGTATGGGACCGCGGCACTCGGTCTCATCGGCGTCGCGATCATCGTCGGTGCGGCATCGGTTGCGATGAACATGTTCGGCGGTTCCGGTGGTCGCTAAGCACCGAACACGCCGTCCTCATCTCCTGATCCTCGATGAAAAACACGGTCTACGTTCTGGCAGTCCTCGTGCTATTCGGCGTCATCGCAGTGCCAACACTCAGCACGGCCTTCGCCGAGGCTCCCGAAACGACCGAGACCGTCGACAACGAGACGGTCGCGATCTCGACGTCCTCCTGGACGGAAGTGTCCGAGGCGGACGCGACGACATCGTTCTACGACAACGAGACCGTCTACTACAACGGATCGACCGTTAGCGAATCCGAGTACGAGTGGTTGACCGATAACGGGTCGATACGGGCCGACGAAAACGGCTCGCTCGCGAACGCGTCGAACATCGATATCACGTACTCTCTCGACCGAGACACGGAGTTCACCGCACTCGGACAGTCCGTATTTGAGGTGGTGTTGTGGGTCATCGCGGCCCTTGTGATACCCGTCGCGGGAGGTGTTCTCATCGGAGCGTTCGGATTGCTCGGAGGTGGGGCAGGTGGTCGATAGAGACAGCTATGCAAATCATACAATACGGCCTCGTGTTCGCGCTGGCCTGCGGGTCGTCGTATCTGGCGCTGTACCAGTACGACGTCCACGTCGAGCCGCCGCTCTTGGTGAGCGTTCTCGCGTGGGGAGTTCTCGTCCCGGCGAGCGCGAACGTCGAGGTTGCGTCTGAGGGTGCGCGGGTCGCGTTCAGTTCTCAGCCCGCACAGGGCATTGCCCTGTTTATGGCGCTGATTTCCGCCTTCGCCCTCGTTGGAGCAGTGTTCGGCAAATACCCTACGTCAGAGATGACTCCAGACGATGACACAACCTAACCGACCGTCGCCGGAGGAAGAATCCCAACTCCGGCAAGAGGAACAGACGCAGGCACAGGCCGCCCGGCTCGGTGCCGATGAAGCGGCCGAAAACAGCCCGATGGCGAACATGGACCCGGAGGACTTCCTCGACTCCCTTCGGGACCCGGACATCACGTCGCCCGAGTTTTCGGAGATCGAGGACGTGCTCGGGCCGTATCTGTCGGGTCAGCACGTTACAACCTATCACGACCCGGACGATCGAGAGAAGCTGGAGCTCCTGAACATGGCGCTGACCAAGCGCGTGATCAAGGAGCGAAACCACGGACGGCTCTGCACGGGGCCGTTCCTCGAGGTTGCGCAGCGCGTCGACGGACGCGACGACAAGTCGGTCAAACAGAAGTGGACCGACGACGAGCGCGCCGCGATCCGGACATCGCTGATGGAGGTCCGGACGGCGATGCAGTACCTGGGAATCAACCACACCGGCCTCTCGAAGACGGCGGACACGCATATCGAGACCCAGATGCGGCGGGTCGACGACAGCGAGTCCCAGAGCCGTCTCGGGAAGGCTCAAAAGCGGTTCTTCGGATAACTCATGGCACAGACACAGCAGTACGACGCGAGCAGACCGTTCGAGGAGGATCGACTCGTAGAACTGAAAGAGGAACTCGTCGAGGAGGTGATCGCGAAGTACGACGAGATCGACGAACCCGACAGCGTGGCCGTCTGGCAAGAGGGCGACCACTTAGTTGCGGAGTTGCGCGACGAGGCGAAAGCGCTCGTCGAGGACGACGAGCAAGACGAACTGGACGCGAAACAGCCGGACGAGATCGAAGACGCCGACGAGACGAACTACGACGACCTCGCCGGAGACGTGGAGGCATCGGGGAGTTCGCTTCGGGCTCTCGGCACCGGATTCAAGAAACTCGTCACGGCGCCGGTGTACAAAGTCCTGCGCTACGTCCCGAAGTCGGGTAACATCGCCGACGGGATGATCAAGGGCGGGATGAACATGAAGCGGAAAGTCACGGGCGCTGACGCGCTCGTGATGGCCGCGTACGGGGACCGTCAGGTCTACCCCCGCGCCGCTCGCTGGAACTCCGAAGAAACGGAGTACCAGACACTGAACGGTGAAAGCTACAGCGCCGCCGGCGAGGGGCACGCGCCTTACCAGATGTTCGGCCAGGTGCCGGTCGTCTGGACGCTCCGCGAGAGCGCCGAGGTGTTCGAGCCAGTCCAGGCCTATCTCGCCGCCGAGCGCGATCTCGGCCGCTACGCCGAGCGGCCGATGGCCGACGGCGGGAAAGACGTTCTCGTCGACGCACAAGCGCCGGGCGGCGCAGATGGCCTCGTTCTCAGCTGGGAGAAGGCGTTCGAGATGCACTACCAGAAGATCACCCAGGAGGACCTCGAGGAGCAGAACGACCTCGGTCGGATGGCCGAGATGGACGACGGCGGGAATAAGTTCGCGTTCTACCTGATCGGCGCGGTGGTCCTCGGCGTCGCGCTGACGCTGGCGATCCTGTTCGCGATGAACAAGTTCATCGCCGGTGGCGGCGGCGGTGGGGGTGGCTCCGAGATCTCCCTCATGCTAGACTCGCTCCGCTGGAGTAGTCTCCTGACGGGGGGTCTGTAATGGCGAACCAGACCGCGCCCGGTACCGGCAGTGGCGGGGACGATCCCGACGAAGAGACGGTCGACGTTTCCGACGAGGCCAGTTCACAAGCCAACACGCCTGGTGACGGTTCTCCGGGTGGGAATGTCCGGGACCCGGACACTGCCGGGACGACAGAAGACAGCGTCGGCGATTCGTCGAGCGGCGGTGGTAGTGAGTCTGACGGCTCGTCAGGAGCGTCCAGTAGCTCTGGCGGGTCGCCCGACACACCGACGACCGGCGGTGGCGAACCACAACCGGGCGTGAACGTCCCGGTGGACTACGATCCAGATGCGCAGCACGAGCCACGGCAGGGCGTCGAGGCGGGCGACGGCGACGTAGCCCAACAGGCGAGCGAGCTTGAACAGCAAGTCCTGGAACAGTCGAACAGGCTCGACGACCCGTCACAGGTCGCCGTCCGTCGTGAGGATGATCAGCTGGTAGCGGAGCGGACGATGACGGGCGACCAGGTCGTGGAGATGGAGCGTCGGAAGGACGTCAAGGAGGAGGTCGCGGCAGGGAACGATTCCCTCGACCCGGAGGACCTGACCGTCTCTCGCGAGGACGGTCAGTATAACGTCGACGTTCGCGAATCCTCGCAGCGCGACCTCGTAGCAGAGCAGGTCGAGGAACAGAACCCGAACCTCGACCGCGGAGAGGATTACCAGATCGAACAGACCGACGAAGGATACCAGATCGCGCTGACTGACCAAGGCGAGCGCGAGCAGATCCGCCACCAGGTCGCGAGCCAGCGCGAGGGCGTCGATCCCGAAGATGTCACCGTGTCAGAAGCGGGCGAAGGGATGGCCTCACAGGCAGGTGGTGACCGGCGGCTTCTCGACGAGGCCGGATCGGAGGCAGACACCCTAATGGTGGACCAGTACGAGGTCGAGGTCTCCACTGGCTCCGAATCCGTCGACAGTGCGGACACCAAGCCGATCTCGGCAGAGGACGCGATAGAGACAGGTCCGGAGACTCCGACTCAAAGCACTCGGACGGACATTGCCGCGCCGGGGATGGCAACTGACGAGGGCCTGCTGGCCGACCAGCGGAACGAACTCAACCCGAACTCGGACATCGACGTTGATCTGCAGTATCACGGTGACGAAGTTGTTGAAAACGTTAGCGCAATTGCAGATGACCCGGGAGCCGTGGTTGAGTCGACGCGGGAGTTTGTGGACAAGGGCATCGACCGAAACGTCGAGAATGCTGAGGAGTTCGCCGGAGATCCTGTCGGTGTGGTCGAGGGGATGGCCAACGATCGAATCGATGAGGGCCAAAAGCAACTCGACAACCTCGAAGGGGATGTTGCAACTGCTGGGAGTGTAGTCTCAGGAGTCGCTGGGAAGTCCGTCAATACTGTCGAAACAGCTGGTAAAACGGCTGGTCAGCGCTTCTCGAACGTCGCTACCGAGACCATCAACCGTGTACAAGAGGACGAGACAGCTCGAACTGCGGCAGCACTCGCGCCTGTAGCAGCGGCAGAGCCAACTCCTCTCGGCGAAGCTGGCGTCGGGACTGTACTTGCTGGAACGACTCTTGCGGCTGCTGGAGGTGTCGTTTACAACGAGGTCTCGCGGGAAGAGGGCAACACGCCAGTAGAGGGATCAACAACGCGGACTCAGGCAGAGACCTTCACTGCGACGACAGCCTCGATCGGGGACATAAGCGACCCAGCTAACCCGGTAACGCCGACCTCCATTGATCTACCTGAAGGCCGGGAACCAGTGATGGTGTCGGAGGTTGAGGCCCCGGAAGAGCAGCCGACCACGCCGACAGAAGTCGAAACGCCTGAAGGCCGAGAACCAGTGATGGAATCGGAGGTTGGTACTCCGGAAGGCCGCGAACTGATGGAGTCGGAACTTACGCAGCCAGAAAAGCCGTATCGAGACCAGAGTAACACAGGTCTCGTCAACGGGGACGACCCGATCCAACTGTCGCCAGAACTGATTGGCAGAGGCGTCAGCAAGCAGACCGGTGATGAGGATATCATCACCTCCGATGATCTGGTTGATGATCGATTTGCCCGTCCACCGGCGCTCCGCAATCCAACTCAGCGTATCGGGGTAAATCGACGCGGTAGTATCTCAGAACGCTACCGGCGGTCTCAACAGGCACAGCTCCAGAACGACGACGAGATGGTTCTCAAGCGAGAGTTGCCTCTCTATGTCGTCCCAGGTGAGGCCACGGAGGGTTCCCAAGAGCGACAAGAACAGGCGCAGGACAACAGCCAGTCTACGACTCGGTCGTTCAATCAGGAGACCTCATCTCTCACCAACCAAGATGAGCTGGTTACTCCCACCGAGAGGAACGACGTGGGAATCCGGTCCACTCAGCAGGAGGCTGTAGGGACAGCAGCACGAACTGATTCCCTCGCCGATACGCAAGTTGCGCAGAGCACGGTAGAGCAGAGGTCGCAAATCGCTCGTCCCCAAGAAACGACTACAACGTCGGAGCGGGTAACTCAGCAGACTGTCGAGTACCCAGAGCCAAATGCGAATTACACGCTCAACGAGGCCCTCATGCGGAATCAGAGTCGGCGTCGCCCGCGCCCGCGATTCGACATCCCCCGACCCGACACCTCCAGCGGTGACCGGCGGGGTACTCAGTTCGAGTCCGCGGACGCCCGGTGGGACACCAAGTTCGCTGACGCGGACGACCTCGCAGAAGACGTCTTCGGGGGGTGGTAGCCGATGGCGACCTTCGAGAGCTACGTAATCGCCGCGCTCACCTGGGCCGTCTGGATGATCTGCTACGCCATCCTGAGCGAGATCTTCCGCGTGATGCTCCCGATAGCGGAGGACCTCGGAGGCAACACGGTCGGCGAACCGATCGGCTGGCTCTGGTCGATCATCGACCACTGGGCGCTGATCGGTCTCATCGGCGTGTTCATCTCGATGCTGGCGGTCGGCATCCTCGAGAACCGGAGGCCACTCACATGAGCCATATCTGGCGCGCCGTCATGGCGTCGGTGTACTTACTGATGGCCGGCATCTACGTGCTGTTCATCGCGGGAGCGGTCCCGGAGATCTGGGGCCTGATGCTGTCGATGGACTCGGTGAAAAACGGTCCGTTCTGGGAAATCGCGAAGCAACTGAAATGGGTCGGGACCTACCTGGTCCCGGCGATACTGATCCTCACGCCGATCGTGTTCTGGATCGTCGGCGGCGTCCAGGAGGAACGCAACCGGAGGCAATTCCCACGATGACGCGGAATCGGTCCCGGACCATCGCCGCCGTCGTGTTGACGGCGCTACTCGTCGTGTCGATCATTCCCGCTGGCGCTATGGCGGCGGCGGACCAAGACAGAGCCCCACTATCGGCGTTTGCTCCCGTTGATTCCGGAAATGAGACCCGACGCACCGTAGAATCTCTAAATCTTAATACAACCTCGGCTCAGAAGGTGAACGGCACCGTATACGTTGGATCATTTGACAATAACCTCTATGCGCTAAATGCGGACACGGGAGATGTCAAGTGGTCATATACAGCAGGAGCCGCCATTGATAACCATCCGACAGTAGCAGGCGGGACGGTTTATTTTGGAGCAAATGACGGATCGATGTATGCTGTTAATGCGGAGACAGGGGACGAAGAGTGGGTTTTCTCGACAAGTGGGGGTTACGCCCGGTCACCCCCGACTATTATTAATGGGTCTGCATATTTCGCGACATCGACCGGATCAGTCTATTCTGTCAATACCTCGACTGGCACAGAGGAGTGGTCATTTGCCACGAACGGACAATATATCCAATCGTCTCCCACTGTTGTCGATGGGGCAGTTTACATCGGATCTGATGACCATCAACTCTACAGGCTCAACGCAGAGACTGGAACGGAGGAGTGGTCATATACGTTGGGGGGAGAGATCGAATCGTCTCCTATAGTCTATAATGACTCAGTTTATGTTGGGTCATTAGACAGCAATGTCTACGCAATCAACGCAGAGACTGGAACGGAAGAGTGGTCATATACGACCGGAGACAGCGTCCGCTCGTCGCCAACAGTAGTGAATGACTCCCTTTATATCGGATCTGATGATAATAATCTCTACGCGCTAAACGCAGAAACCGGCAAAGATGAGTGGTCATATACGACCGGCGGCAATGTCCGCTCGTCGCCAACGGTAGCCGATGGGTCCGTTTATGTTGGTTCATATGATGATTATCTTCATGCTGTAAATGCGGATACTGGAACGGAAGAATGGTCTTACCAAGCGACTAATGTTATCAAATCATCTCCAACATATGCGGATGGTATCGTTTACATCGGATCATCCGACAGTAACCTCTACGCAATCAACGCAGAGACTGGAACACAAGAGTGGCAATACAGTACGGGCGATGACATTAATTCAGCCCCGACTATCGTGTCTAATGGGTCTAACAGGAGCGACGGCTCACGCGTACTCCAGCGGACGCTCGGCCATCACGAAGGATCGTGGAGTGGAAGCGGAGCATCCGTCTCCGGCCAAGTCACCTCCCAGAATGGATCTGGACTTGAGGGAGCGACCGTAACGATCTCTCAAAACGGGAGCGTAATCAAACAAACTACCACAGACGCCAGTGGCGAGTTCTCCACTAATCTAGAAGATGGGAATTACACGATAGAGGCAACGAAGAGCGGATATTCTGATAGCTCGACGACTGTCACTGTCGCTGGGAGCGACATTACTGGAGTGAATTTCACTCTCCAGGGCCACCTCCTTGAGGGGACCGTCACAGACCGAACTGGTGAACCGATCGCCGATGCCTCGGTCACGATCCTCAACGACAGCACGGACGACACCGTCGAGAGACTTGTTACTGACAGCAGCGGACGGTACGAGTTCCAACTCACTGAGAACGGAACCTATCGTGTGCGAGCGGTCCACGACAACGTTCAGGCGAACAAAACAGTCAACTACACGACGCCGGGCGAGACGGTCAACCTTCAGATCGATAAGTATTACGCGAGCGGGGATGTCACCGTCGTGAACGCCTCCGGCGAACTGATCGATAATCAATCTATCTCGCTCGATTTCAGCTCGACGGAGTCGGATTACGAAACAAGCTGGGGAATGAGTGACGGGTACGCTAAACTCGACGATGCATTTGACGATGCCTCCCACCCGAACAACGAAACCTACGAGCTAACGGTCTCTACGTCCGGCTACCGCAATCGGACGGTGATGGTCAACGACACGAAAGGGAGCTACACGGTCACCCTCAACGACGAGAACTCTTCGCATTGGTCCCAGGAGGTCAACCTCATCGACCACACGGGACTGTTCGATATGTCTGAGAGCTATCTCATCGTCGAGGCGTCCGATAGCGACTCTCCCGGCTGGGAGATCGTCGACGGGACGCACTTCGCGCTCTCAGAGCCGACGATCCAGATCCGCGAGGGTGTGACGTATCGGCTCTACGTCCAGAACGAAAACGGGGACCGAGCGACCGCTGGCGAGCTCGTCCCCGAGGACTGGTCCGACGACCCGGATCACGTCGTGACGGTGACCGTCGGGTCGGAGGATAGCGACAACCCCGTCGACCGGAACGAGGGTGACGATGACGACGACTCTGTCCATTACGACAGTCCGCCGATAGCGGACTTCGAGGTGTCGACGGACAATCCGATCGTCGGTGAGGAGGTTGCTCTCAACGGCACGCTGTCGCGAGACCTCGAGAGCGGCGTCCAGAGTTACCGCTGGCACGTCGACGGCGAGCAAGTCGCAACCGGAGCGACTCCCACCTGGACGCCGAGCGATAACGGAGTCCACGAGATCACCCTCGAGGTCGAAGACGACCAGGGACAGACCGACTCCGAGTCGAAGTCCGTGTTCGTGGGTGCGAACGATATGTTCACGCTGTACATCCGCGACCAGGCGAACCCGGAGGAGCTGATCAACGGCACGAACGTCACCGTCTCGGTGACGTTCTACTCCGGCAACGAGACGATCACGCGGACGACCTCGGATGGATCAGTCGATCTGACTGGCCTGCCTGCCGACGAGACCCTGGTCGCGACGGCACGGGCTGACGGGTGGCAGAACCGCCGGATCCTCATCCGGGACATCACCCGCCAGCAGAGCATCTATCTGTTTCGAGACAACACCTCAGCAGCAGAGGTTACGTTCCTCCTGGAGGACAAGACTGGCAACTTCCCGTCGACGTCCTCGCAGCTCATCATCCAGCGGTCGATGAACTACTCCGGGACCAGCGGGTCGGAATGGCAGACGGTCCTGGGAGACTACTTCGCGGCCGACCAGTCGTTTACTGCGACGCTGGAAACCGGGCAACGCTACCGACTCATCATCCGGAACGACGAAGGCGACCAGCGCGTTCTGGGAAGCTATATCGCCGAGGAATCAGAGACGACGACGCTGACTATCGGGACGATCGTCTGGGACCCAGGGGATGACGAGAACGTCCAGTTTGATGCCAGGTTACGTCAAGACGAGGACCAACTGCGCCTCGAGTACAATGACTCTGCTCAGACCGACCGCCTGGAGATCACCGTGTACGAGCGCGGGAACGAGTCGAACGTTATCTACGAGACGACGGAGCACAATATCGGCGAGTACGTCGAGACGCTCCCGTTGACGGACAACGAGTCCGACATGAATCTCGTTGTCGAGGTCTACGGAAACCGGAGCGGGGAGGACTTCAACTCGACAGTGCAACTCGGCGAAGTCCCCGAGCAACCCCTCCCGATAGATTCGAGATGGCTCTCGCTGATGGGGCAGGTTCTCATCGTCGCCACGACGGGACTCGTCGCCGGCGTCCTGCATCGCACCGGCGGTATCATCGTCGTCTCGATGGCGTTCGTGCTATCGTGGTTCGGCTGGGTTGTCATCCATCCCGCGGCCTTGGGATTCGCGGGGTTCCTCGCCCTGTTTTCGGCGGTCAAACCGCTGGGGGGTGGGTAAGATGGGGATGAGAGCTGTGACGATTCTCATCGTCATCCTCTGTCTGAACACGTCCGCAGTCGTCATGGACCTCTCCGGGATGAACGACGTTGTCGGAGTCAGTCCAGACACGGGACTCTCTGACGAGGTCCAGGAGTTCGACCGGTCCGATGGTGAACTCGAGAGCGCCGGGAGCGGCATCGGAGACTACCTCGGCTTTACCGTCGCCGCAGTCGGCTACTTCGTCGACTCGTTCATCCTGTTAGGAGCGACCGAGTCAGCGTTCATCACCGTCGGGTTCCCAAGATGGATGGTCTGGCCGGTGATGAACCTGGTCATCAGACCGATCTACACACTCGCAGCGATTCAACTCATCCGCGGGGTGGTCGTCGAATGAACCAGTCCGAACCGATGCGGAAGCTCGTCGAGGGCGATTGGTTTGATCTGCTGTTCGACTCGGTCGTCCAGTCACTCGGCGAGGGGACGTTCGCGATGTTCGTCGTCGGTATCATCGTGATCCCGATCTACTCGCGAACGGGAGACGCATCGCTCCCGGCGATATTGCTGACGCTGTTCGCCGGGACGTTGATCCCGATGCTTCCGGGCGGCCTTTCCCGAGTCGCCTGGGGAGTGTTCTGGATCGCCGGAGCAATCGCAGTTCTTGGACTGATCCAGAGGTTCCGATGAACTGGCGCGCTGAACTTCGCGATGTCGTCGAGATGCTGTTCCTCGCGGGCATCTTCGTCCGGAACGCGTCGACGCAACTCGGCTACTTCTGGATATCTGGGATTCATCCAGAGTGCCGAGATACGACGGTCCTGCGGGCGGCTCCTGCCTGCGAGTTGACGCGCATCGAGCCTTGGGCCGTCGTCATCGTCCATCTCTCCTCGACGATGATCGCGTTAGCTATCCCGGTGCTGGGGTACGCAATGGAGACCTCGTTCGCGGGGTTCCCGACGGTTCTGGGTGGAGTCGCGTGGACGTACCTCGCGGTGAACTGGCTGTTCGTCCTTGCGTTCGACCCGCTCGTGCTGGCGCTCCGTGGCCCGGAGACTCCGAGCGACATGGATCGAGAGGTGTCGGCGGCATGAGTCTCCTCGGTCTGCTTGGGACACTCCTGACGCCGGCAGAGCCGTTACACGAAGTCACGCACGCGCTGTTTGCGCGGCCGTTCGCGTCGACATCGTTCGAGTGGGACGGTGCGAGCGCACAGACACGTATCGACTGGGAGCGGGGTACGCCGGTGGTCTGGGTTCGCGTGACTCATCTCGCGCCGACGATCGTCGGCGTGGCGATGGGGTTGCTCAGTGTTCCGTTCCTGCCGCTTCTTGCTGGAGCGGTCAGGAGTCTGGGTGTCGCGGTGGCTCGGCTACTCGGCGCTCCCTCGGCCGCCTCGGAACTGTCTCTGCTTATCGCGGTCTGCCTGCTCGTGAACTGGATCGTGTACGCGTACCCGTCGCGAGGCGACCGGAATCCCTTCAACGACGCTGACGAACAGTCATAGCATCAGATCATTTCTGGGAGTAGTTCCGTGGACGGTTTAGAATCTCACAGGGCAGTTTATCCCTGCGGGAGATCCTCCGTTTCCAGTGTTTCATGTGGATCAGGTGGAGCTGTAGCGGTGCGGTGGTTCTTATTCTATTGTGCCCTTAGGCACACTCCCTAAGGGGTCCCCGCCCAGTCTCTGCAACACCTCTGGATAGTGATACTGAACAGCAGGCCGAAACCTCTCCGTCGCGACCGCTGTCGGACTACCTGACTTGTACTAAACCCAGAATTACCAAACGAAAGTTTCGAAAGGAAGGATGCAGAGTAGCGTTGCCACTGGGACGTCGTGCGCTACCGGATGGGAGCGCCCAGGATGCGCACGACGCCGCCGGCAAAGGTGAACGGCGAGATCTCCGAACGGCGGCCCTCCTCGACTGAGTACCACGTCACCTCCGACGCCAGCAATGCGTCGACGACGTGCGACCCCGTCGACCGAGCAGCATCGAGACCCTGCCGGAGGATCTTCTGAACGTCGTACTTGCTGAACTCGCCGGCGTTGATCTCCAGCTCCAGGCCGTCGCGGGTCTCGTCCGACGTGACGCCGTACTTCCGCATCCAGCGGGCGAACGGCGTATCCTCCGTCTTCAGGACATCCATCTCGCCGACGACATCGTTGAGACTGCGGTCGACGTACTTCACCGCTCGCTCGACGCTGCTGAACAGTTGCTGGACCTTCTGTCGTACGACATCGTCCTCGAGGCCGACCTTGCCGTCCATCTTCGACAGAACTGACTCGAAGCGCTGGACTGCTCGCGACACCGTTGATGTCGACGTGTCGGAGCGCTCGGCGGCCTCGTCGTAAGTGAGCATCCCGCCATCTGCGAACGCGCGCAGTACGTCGCGCTCGCCGTCCGTGGCGTCCTCACGGTTGAAGTGTTGCGTTGCGATATCGCCCTCGATCTCCTCCAGGACATCGAACGGACTCTCGTGCAGCGCAACGTCGCGCTCATCCTCGACGACATCCCAGTACTCATCGGAAACGTAGTGTTCTGGATTCGCCCGCGTATCCAGGCCACCCCAGTGGAGCGCGTTCACGAGGTTCTCGTCGAGTTCCGAGCGGAGGTCCTGGACGTCGAAGACCTCGTCCTCGGCATCCCAGGGGATTGTCCCGCGCTCGCTGTACTCCGTCGAGTACTGGACTTCGAGCTTCGGGTTGTCCGTGTCGGTGACGACGGACTTGCGTGGATTCTTCATGTGGTAGGACTTCAGCAGCGTCGCGACCTCGCGAGGACGCCCGGCCATGAGCTTCTCCCAACTGGCCTCGTCCATCGCGACGGCGTTGCGGTGGCCCTGGATCTCCTCGTTGTCCCACTTGTACTCGCCGCGACCGCCGGCCTGCCGACCGAAGCGAGCGAGTTGGTCGAGGAGGCCGTCCATGTTCGTGAGTCGCTCCTCGGCGACTTCACGGTCCGTCCGAACGTACTGCGCGAGATTGTAGCAACGACTGTACGGGTGGATGTGTTCGTCGGCGAAGTAGGCCGAGTTCACGTCCAGGTCCTCGGCGAGCGCCCGAAGGAGCTCGAGAACCTCATCCGGGTCGAGGTTCGCGGAGTCGACCTGGACGCGAACGCCTTCGGGAAGGTCGTCCGGGAGACTCTGGATCGGTTCCTCCTTGTCGACGTGCATCGGATTCGGCAGTGCCGGTCGGAACTGGAAGTTCGCGTACCGGCGCTCGACGTCGTCGTCCTGGACGACCTTGATCTGGAATTCGTTGTAGGACTCGTACGGGTCTTCGAGTCGAGCGGCGATCTTCCCTTCCCAGTACTTGCAGCCGGTAGTGTCCTTGTCATCACCGTCGTCCTTGAACCAGTAAGTCCAGTTCTCGCCGTCGAACTCGAACGGTTCGACGCGACGGTTGATCACGTCATCGAACGCACTCGCGATGCCGAAAAACGGCGAGAGGCCGTGATCTTCGTCAGCGAACAGAAGTTTCGCTCCGAGTTCGTGCGTCCCCGGCCGGATGGTCGGGATCGTCTCCTCGGGCTCCCAGCGGGAGTGTCGCCGGCGTTCGGGACAGTTGTGGGTGCGTTCGCTGGTAAGCGTCTCGAACTCGTCTTCACACCAGCGACAGGCGGCGAAGACATCCGGACGCTTGCCGACGAAGTTCGGTCCGTGGTCGGTGTCGGCAGTGTCGTCCTGCTGCATCGCCGCAGCCATCAGAAGATCCTCGCGCTCGGCGGCCGCCTGATCCTCCTCGGCGAGATCGTCGAGCGTGGGATCGTCGATATCTTCGCCAGCGTGGTGACGGTCGCTCACGACTCTACCTCCTCGGGCGAGAAGATCCGAGACCAGGCGAGTTGCGCAAATCGCGAGCGGCCCTCGCCACCGTCGATCCATGATAGCAGCGCGTCGTCGACGACGCTCGCCGGAACGACTTTGAGCCCGAGGATCTCTCGCTCCGGGTCAGCCTCGCAGACGGCGAACAGATACACGCCACCCTCCTCGAGGAGCACGGAGTGTTGCTCGGGCCGGAAGTAGAAGCGGCCACGCGAACCGCCGTCGTAGCGGACAATGACACTCTTGATCTCGACGAGCGTGCCACGCTCCAGGAGGCAGAGACCGACCATCGGAAGTTGTTCGCTCGGGTCGATCGTCGCGGTCGCGACCGCGTCGATGTCCGCGGCGACATCGTCCGGGACGAGTTCCAGTGGAGACACCGCTTCGGCGACGTTCTGTTCGGCGCGCTCGCCGGCGATCTTGTTGCGCGCTCGCGTGTCCGCTTCAATTGCCACTGGTCTCACCTCCGTCGGTCGCGACGGTCTTCTCGGACCGGACGGAGAGGAACGACCGCTCGCCGCCGTCGCGATCGGGCCAGACGGCGACGCTCCCGACGGTCTCGACGTCACGATCGATGTCGAATTCTTCCGGACGTTCGCCGTGTTCCTCGAGGTAGTGCTTGCGGTCCTCCAGGAGGGAGAGTACTTTATCGCGCGGACCACGAGAGAGATTCTTCTCGACGGCGATCCACGCGTTGATGACAGGAAGACGGTCGATACCGTCGATGCGCGCTTTCGTGATGAGGAACGGACTGCCTCCGATGCCGCTGGGGGAGATCAGCGGACGGTCGAGGAAACGCGCGGGATCCTCTCCGATGTGTTTCTCGACGTTCGGGAATTCCTCGCGGTCGGACCTCGAAGCGGGCTTCATCGCGACCCACCACCGGATCGGTCAGTTCCCGTGTCTAATGAGCGGCGCTTCCGACGCTCGTGGAACTGCAACAAGAGGGCCCCGAGGTCGTCTAACTCCTCATCGATCCGTTCGGGATCTCCGCCTTCGGCGCGGGCTTCGAGTACCGCCTGAGTCAGCTCCCCGAGTTCTTCTTGGATCGCCAGCAACAGCGTCTCTTCGTCTTGGAGGCCCCACCTGTCGATGTTCTCCCCGGCCTTGCCGATCCACCGATCGAAGACGACTGACGACGCCTCAGCCGTGACGCCACCGCCGTCGGTCATCGCCCGACGGCCGCGACCGCCAGGTCCACACGTCCCGCACGGGCCCCGGCGGCCGTAGACGCAGGATTCGTCGCTGGTCATCCAGTACTGCGACCCGCGAACGTGAGGGCACAGTGGCGAGTGGTGCTTCTTCTCGCCATGTTCGGTGATGTAACGGCGACCACCAGCGCCGGAGCGGGAGATGTGCTCGTCCCAGCAGTCCTCGCAGATGTCGGGGCCGTACTTCGAGGCCTCGAACGCTCGGAGGCAGGTCGGACAGACCGGCACGTCGGCGACGGTCTCGGCGATGCCCGCTGAATCCTCGACGAACACGCGGTGCATGAGCCTCCGGGTGTCGTCCCAACGGTCAGTATCGCCCCTGCACATATCGGATTCGTCACTCATCGAGCATCACCTCGCGGGCCGCCTCGAGCTGCCTGAACCGCTCCGACGACCCGCCTGTGTCGGGATGTCCGTTCAGGTCCTTCACCTGAGTACGAAACGCGGCCTCGATGATCTGGTCGGGCGCGTCGGGAGAGACGTCGAGAACCTCGTGCGGTTCCTCGTCGAGGACATCCTCATCGCTCGGTGCTGGCGGTGCCGCGACAGCGTCCTCGTCAGCGGGCGGCAGGCGAGCGTTCGCGAACTCGCTCTCGCCGGTCTCGACAGGGCGCGCCTCCTGCTTGCGCTTCTCCCGAAGATAGAGTCCGACAGTCCTGACGTTATCGCGCAGTTTCGTGTAGTTATCACACGCTACGGCGTACTGCTCCCCGTCCATCATCCACCGGAGGACGAAACTCGGATCGTCGGGGTTCGCCCGCGAGTACGGACGCTTGTCTGACTTCCGCTGGCGGGCATCGAACGAGTACCGGAACTCATCAGCATCGATCCGGTCCAGTTCCGTCTCGATGTCGTCGAAAGCCTTCGCCAGTGTGACGTCGAACTTCCGGTTCCGAGTTCGCTCGGACGGGCCGTTTCGGTCGAAGCCGGCGGGCCAGTCGATACGGTCGCTCGTGCCGCTGGACTTCTCTCCCGTCATACGGCACCACCGCCGATGACGAGCAACCAGGCGAGGTTGTTCGCGACGACGAGCGCAGAGAGACACGTCGCGGCAGCGAGGACGTATAGACGCCCCTCACCGTCGACGGCGCGCCACACGGAGAATCCAGCGCCGAGATAGGCCATCTTCACCAGGACGACGCCGACAGGTCCGACGTGGTGAACCAGCGTTGCGACGAGCGGGTTCAGCTCGGGAAGCCCTAACCCTAACGCGACGACAGTCGTCGCGGCATCGGCAACCGTCAAAGCGACCAGTCCAGTCCACAGACCGAACTCGGTCTTCGCGAGGCCGTCGTCGAGCGTGACGCCGACGCTGGCCTCAGTCATCGCGACCACCCCCCGTAACCACTCGGAGCAACTGGCGTGCGTTCCGCGTCGGGACGACGACGCTCTCGGCGTCGGTGAGGTCAGCAGCGGCGGTGAGGTGGCGGTCGACTTCCTCGAGGCGCTGTTCGCGATGGCCGTCGACGAAGCCAGCGTTGACGAGGCCTGAATGGGCGAGCGAGAGATGCGCGTCGAGGCGGTCACTGGTGTCGACCAGCGGTGACGAGGCTTCCTGGACGAGTTCGAGTGCATCCCCGAGGATCTCGTATCCGCCGTCGGGGACGATCTCCTCGTCGTCGGCACTGTCGTCGGATTCGTCAGTCTCGGTGTCGGTGGCCCAACCGTAGTCAGTGTCGACGCGCTCGGCTTGGCGCTGTTCTCGGTCGCAGTCCCGACAGAGGCGTCGCGACGTGCGGCGTCCGCAGCGGTTGCACCCCATCAGTTCTCGCCTCCGTTGTGGTCGTCCGCGAGCGGAGAGAGACCGAGGTCCTCCGGGTTCAGTTCGTCGAGGTCGCGGTAGTACTGGCGCTCGTCACCCTCGTGGATATCGTGTTGGATTAGGAGGCGGCGGAGGTGGCGGTCGCTCGCGTCGAACTCGTCGAAGACATCCCTCAGAGTTCCGTCGTGGCGCTCGTACGCCTCGCGGAGCTTCTCAGGATCGCGGTAGTCCTTGGCGGTTTCGACGCTCACGCCGACCACCCCGAGTTTTGCGGAGCGGTGGCTGTTTGAGGAGGGACAAAACCGGCAGAACGTGCCGGTTTACTTTTATATCGTATGGGTTTGGGCAGATTTGAACTGCCGGCCTCCTCCATGTCAAGGAGGTGTCATAACCAGACTAGACCACAAACCCGGTCTGGCGCTTGCTTCCACTTCTTTGTATCCGGCGACCCTAATTGAAGGTTTCGAATTGGGCCGCCGTATGTGGATCGCCAACGTTCCGGCCCTCCGGACGCGCCGACAGCCTTAATATGATGTACTCATTTGTACATTCCAACACGGACTAGTCCATTGGTGCCCTAACATGCAGGAACATATCGAACGAGTCACCGACGGAACCGACCTGACGAAAGCGGAGGCGCGGGAGGCGGCGACCGCCGTCTTCGAGGGAGCGACGGAGGCACAGATCGGCGCGTTGCTGGCGGGACTCCGCTCGAAGGGCGAGACGGAGGCCGAGATCGCCGGGTTCGCGGAAGGGATGCGCGACGCCGCGCGGACGATAGACCCCGACCGGACGCCGCTGGTCGACACCTGCGGAACGGGCGGCGACGACTACAACACGATCAACGTCTCGACGACCAGCGCGATCATCGCAAGCGGCGCAGGCGTGCCGGTCGCCAAGCACGGCAACTACTCCGTTTCCTCGTCCTCGGGGAGCGCGGACGTTCTGGAGACGGTCGGCGTCCACATCGAAGCCGAACCTCCGGCGGTCGAGGACGCCATCGAGACCGACGGCATCGGGTTCATGCTCGCGCCGGTGTTCCACCCGGCGATGAAAGCCGTCATCGGGCCGCGGAAGGAACTCGGCATGCGGACGGTGTTCAACGTACTCGGCCCCCTCACCAACCCGGCCGGCGCCGACGCGCAGGTCGTGGGCGTGTACGACCCCGACCTCGTCCCCGTACTTGCCCGAGCGCTCGCGCAGATGGACGTGGAGCGCGCGATGGTCGTCCACGGTTCCGGGATGGACGAGATCGCCGTCCACGACGAAACGACCGTCGCCGAGGTTCGCGGCGACGAGACGACCGAGTACACCTTGACGCCCGCCGACCTCGGCGTCGACGCCCACCCGATAGAGGCCGTTTCCGGCGGCACTCCAGAGGAGAACGCCGCCGACATGCGCGGCATCGTCGAGGGCGAGGTGACGGGCGCGAAACAGGATATCATACTGGCGAACGCCGGCGCGGCGATCTACGTCTCGGGCGAGGCCGAGAGCCTGGAGGCGGGCGTCGACGCCGCGCGAGCGGCTATCGACTCCGGCGCAGCCGCCGAGAAACTCGCTGACCTCTGCGCCGGCGTAGCGAAATGACGCGGGCGAAGATCTGCGGGATCACCCGCGAGACGGATCTCCGGGCGGCCGTCGACGCCGGCGCGGACGCCATCGGGGTGATCTGCGACGTTCCCGTCGATACGCCGCGCGAGGTTTCGCCCGACCGCGCTGCGGAACTCGTCGCTGCCGTTCCGCCGTTCGTGACGAGCGTGCTGGTGACGATGGTCGAGGACCGGGAGTCGGCGGCCGAACTGGTCGGCCGCGTGGGCCCGGACGCCGTTCAGGAACACGGCGACCTCTCGGCCGAGGCCGTCGCGGCGCTCGGCGACGCCGTCGACGCCGACGTGATCAAATCGGTCGACGCCGCGGAACCGGAACGCGCCGCCGAGTACGACGGCGTCGCTGACGCCCTGCTCGTCGACTCCGTCAGCGAGGACGGCGGCGGCGGAACCGGCGAGACACACGACTGGGAGCGAACCCGTGACGCGACGGCCGACCTCGAGACGCCGCTGGTTCTCGCCGGCGGTCTCACGCCCGAAAACGTGGCGGCGGCAGTCCGGACCGTCGACCCGTACGCCGTCGATGTCGCGAGCGGCGTCGAGCGAGCGAACGCACCGGGGCGCAAGGACCACGACGCAGTGAGCGGGTTCGTCGACTCCGCGACCGGGAGATCCGAACCGGCGAGACGGGGGTCCGAAGCGTGAACGTCGACCGCGAGGCGTTCGTCGACATGGCGGACGCGGACGGTCCGGTCGTCGTTCGCGCGGCCGCCGAACTCGACGTCGACACGTCGCCGCTTTCGGCCTACGCCGCGTTGACCGGACGGTCGGCCGACACCGAGGCAGCGGAGTACTCGTTTCTGCTAGAGAGCGCCGGGAAGACCGCGTCTAGCGACCCGGACGGGGCGTTCCGCCCCACGTCGTCGACCGCCGACCGTCACGCCCGCTACTCGTTCGTGGGGTACGACCCCGTCGCCGCCGTCACGGTCGGTTCGGAGGAGACGACGGTCGACGTGCTGACCGACGACCGGTACGCCGACCTGATCGACCCGAACGGCGGCGATACGGTCGACTGCCTCCGGTCAGCGCTGCCGGACGCCGACCCGGTCGGCTTCCCGGACCACGACCGTCAGCATCTCGAAGGCGGACTCGTCGGGTTCCTTTCGTACGACGCGGTGTACGACCTCTGGCTGGACGAAGTCGGCCTGGAGCGGCCGCCGTCTCGGTTTCCCGACGCGCAGTTCGTGCTGAACACGAAGACGCTCGTCTTCGACGACGTAGCGGGGACGTTAGAACTCGTCTGTACGCCTGTCCTCCGCCCGGGCGACGACGCCGGAGCGACCTACGACGACCTGTGTGCAGAGGTCGAGCGCGTCGAGTCGCTTCTCGCCGACGCTGCGGACCCGGACCCCGGCGGTTTCCGAAAGGCGGCCGAGACCGCCGGTCCGCAGGCCGACTACGAGGAGAGCGTCCGGAAAGCCAAAGAACACGTCCTCGACGGCGACATCTATCAGGGCGTCATCTCCCGCAAGCGCGAGCTGTACGGCGACATCGACCCGCTCGGCCTGTACGACGCGCTGCGGGACGTGAACCCCTCGCCGTACATGTACCTGCTCGGTTACGACGACGTGCACGTCGTCGGCGCGAGCCCCGAGACGCTCGTCTCGGTCCGTGGACGCGAAGTGATGGCGAACCCGATCGCCGGCACGTGCGACCGCGGCGCGAGTCCCGTCGAGGACCGCCGCCTCGCCGGGGAGATGCTTGCAGACGGGAAAGAACGGGCCGAACACACGATGCTCGTCGACCTGGCGAGAAACGACGTGCGGCGGGTGAGCGAGTCCGGAAGCGTCCGCGTCGACGAGTTCATGAACGTGCTGAAGTACAGTCACGTCCAGCACATCGAAAGCACTGTGACGGGGACGCTCGCCGCGGACGAGTCGGACGGTGCCGCCCCGCGTTCGGCGGGTCGGGAGACTGAGCCACCCGACGCCTTCGACGCGACGCGGGCCTCCTTCCCCGCCGGCACGCTCTCGGGCGCGCCGAAGATACGCGCCATGGAGATCATCGACGACCTCGAACTCGAACCGCGCGGCCTCTACGGCGGGGGCGTGGGGTACTACTCGTGGACCGGCGACGCCGACTTCGCCATCGTCATCCGCACCGCGACGGTCGAAAGCGACGCGACTCCGCCCGACAGGGCCGACGCCGAACCCCTATCCGGCGACGGCACCGCGGACCGAGTTACCGTACAGGCCGGCGCGGGTATCGTCGCCGACAGCGACCCCGCCGCGGAGTACGAGGAAACTGAGAAGAAGATGGGCGGCGTGCTGGTCGCCCTGGAGGAGATCGAAACGGCGGACGACGCCGCCGGTGCCGACGCGGGGACAACCCCGGAGGGCGACGCGTGACCCGTCCGACCGTCCTCTTCGTCGACAACTTCGACTCGTTCACGTACAACCTCGTGGAGTACGTCGAGGAGTCGTTACTCGCCTCTTCGGGCCGTTCGGAACGCGGTTCTGAAGCCGTGAGCGAACGCGTCGACACCGAAATCCTGCGAAACACAGCGACGCTCGACGAGGTCCGCGCGGTCGACCCGGACGCCATCGTTATTAGCCCGGGCCCAGGCCACCCGGCGAACGAACGGGACATCGGCGTCACGAACGATGTCTTGCGGGAGGTGAGCCCCGAGGTTCCGACCCTCGGCGTCTGTCTCGGCCTCGAAGCGGCCGTCTACGCGTACGGCGGCGAGGTCGGGCGCGCGCCCGAACCGATCCACGGCAAAGCGTTCCCGGTCGAACACGACGGAGTGGGCGTCTTCGCGGACCTCGACCAGGGCTTTCGCGGCGGCCGCTACCACTCGCTCGTCGCGACGGCGGTTCCCGACTGCTTCGACGTGACGGCGACGACTTCCCACGAGGGAACCGACTTGGTGATGGGCGTTCGCCACGAGGAGTACCCCATCGAAGGAGTTCAGTTCCATCCGGAGAGCGTCCTCACGGCTGTCGGTCACGACGTCATCGAGAACTTCCTGCGGGAGTACCGACTCGACTGACCGCTCAGACGACGAGACTCGCGGCGTACAGAACGCCGACGCCGATACCCGCGACCACCAGTAGCTTCCAAGCGACGCTCAGTACGACCCGGCCGACGGTGATGATGACGAGTAGCGCCACGATAGCGGCGAACAGTTTGCCAAGCGGCGAGTTCAGGACGCCGGGGACCTGCAACAGCGCGAGGGGGAGCGTTGACAGCATACCTCCACCACCTCACTCCCGTACCATAAGTTTGCTGTCGGATCGGGGTAGCGTTACCACGACTGCGCCCCTACCCTCGATCGATGGAACGCTACCGCGTGTCCCGACCCCGCCGGCGACGACGGGCGTTCTCAGGGGGAGATGCTACCACTCACACCGACAGCATCTACCGTTTCGGAGCGGCGGCAGGCGAATATCGACTCTCTACTTTCACCCCGGTATTTGCACAGGATTATTATACGTCCGGAGAGAGTATTCGTCGTACCGAACGGCCACCGTCTGGGGACGATCGGCCGGCAAAAACGACCGCAATTCACCGTACAGCGACAGCCCAATCCAAATCAGGTTGCAGCGATCAAAGCAAACTGTTAATTAGCAGGCTTCAGTAAGAAATCCTCGTTACGAATGAACGGACATACGACCCAGTTTGACGACCGAATCGCACGACGACCAGCGGAGGTACGTGACACATGAGTGGTGCGGACCTCTCGGCCGACGAAGTGACGCTCCCGATCAAACGGACCGAGGGCGACACTCTCGAAGAACGCCTGACGGGCAACGCCTACCACAACATCCTCCCCGCCCGCTACCTCCGGAAAGACGCCGACGGCGAACTCATCGAGCAACAGGAGGACCTGTTCGAACGCGTCGGCGAAAACATCGCGCTCGCCGAGGCCGTCTACGAGGCGGAGAAACAGGGCGAGACTATCACCGTCACCCCCGACCAGTTGAAGCCCGATCACCCCCGGCGAGACGAACTCGCCGAGGAAGTGTTCGGTGCGGGTACCACCGCGACTGACGACGCGGAGACGACGCTCTCTGTCTACAACGTCAACAAGTTCTCCTACGAGACTATCGTCCCGGAACTCCCCGACGACGTTCGCGACCACGTCGAGGAAGTCGCCGACGAGTTCCAGGGAATGATGGAGAACCTCGACTTCATGCCGAACTCGCCGACGCTGATGAACGCCGGCGACGAACTCCAGCAGCTCTCGGCCTGTTTCGTCGACAGCCCCGAGGACGACATCGACGACATCCACCAGACCGCCAAGGAGGCCGCGCAGGTGTTCCAGAGCGGCGGCGGCATGGGCTACGCGTTCTGGCGTCTGCGCCCCTACGGCGACGCCGTGGGATCGACCGGCGGCATCGCGTCCGGGCCGATCACGTTCATGCGCACCTACGACCAGATGTGCGAAACCATCGCCCAGGGTGGGGCCCGCCGCGGCGCGCAGATGGGCGTGATGCGCATCTCGCATCCGGACGTCATTCAGTTCATTCACGCCAAGAACAAGGACGTCTCGCTGGCGCACTCGCTCCGACTGAACGACCCCGACGACTACACCCACAACTCGTTCAAGGACGCGCTGGCGGAAGCCCGGGAACTCATCACCGACGACGGCAAAGTCCCCAAACACCTCCGCAACGCCGCCGAGGGACATCTCTCTAATTTCAACATCTCCGTCGGCGTCACCGACGACTTCATGGAGGCACTGGAAGCCGGCGAGGAGTTCACGTTCACCAACCCGCGCACGGGCGAACCACACATCGCCACCGAGGAGACGAAAGAGCTGTACGAGATGTTCGACCTCGGCGACTACGTCGATGTCGGCGAGGAACTGTCGATGCCCGCGGAGGTCGTCTGGGAGGACATCGTCGAGGGCGCGCACGAGAACGGCGAACCCGGCGTCATCTATCTGGAGCGGGTGAACAAGGAGCATTCCTTCGACGTGGAGGAACACCCCGACCACCGCATCCTCGCGACGAACCCCTGCGGCGAGCAGCCGCTCGAAGAGTACGAAGCCTGTAACCTCGGCCACATCAACCTCTCGACGCTCGCGGACGACCACGCGCCGGACTGGCGCGTCTGGTACGACGACCACGCCGACGAGTACGACTCGCTTTCGGCGGCCGTCGACGACTTCCTCGAAGACGCCATCGACGTCGAGGAACTCGACCGCCGCATCGAGATGGGGACGCGGTTCCTCGAAAACGTCGTCACCATGTCGGACTTCCCGGTCGACGACATCGAGCAGAAAGTCCGCGAGATGCGGAAGATCGGCCTCGGCGTCATGGGCCTCGCACAGCTGTACATCCAGCTCGGCATCAAGTACGGCAGCGACGAGGGCAACGAGGTCGCCCGGCAGGTAATGCGCCACATCAACCACGGCTCGAAGTGGGCCTCCCACGAACTCGCTGAGGAGCGCGGCACGTTCGACGAGTGGGACAAATCGAAGTAC
This sequence comes from Halostella pelagica, assembly GCA_005954745.1. Taxonomy (GTDB): domain Archaea; phylum Halobacteriota; class Halobacteria; order Halobacteriales; family Natronoarchaeaceae; genus Halostella; species Halostella pelagica. The sequence continues at coordinate 2,335,624 of CP040678.1, read as the reverse complement.
GCGAACCCCACCGAGTACGCCGAGTGGTTCGAGAAGCAGACCGGCCTCGACGCCGACGAGTGGGCGGACGGCTTCGCCATCCGCAACCACAACACGACGACCATCGCGCCGACCGGTACCACGTCGATGGTCGGCAACACGACGGGCGGCTGCGAGCCCATCTACAACGTCGCCTACTACAAGAACGTCTCCGACGACGTTCAGGGCGACGAGATGCTCGTCGAGTTCGACGACTACTTCCTCCGCGTACTGGAGGACAACGACCTCGACGTCGACGCGGTGAAAAAGGAAGCCCAGGAGCAGATGGCCGCAAACGAGTTCGACGGCGTCGAAGGGCTGGAGACGGTTCCGGACCCCATCGGCGAACTGTTCGTCGTCACCTCGGACCTCGCCGGCAAGGACCACGCAGCGGTCCAGTGCGCCTGCCAGGAGGGCGTCGACTCCGCCATCTCGAAGACCTGTAACTTCCCGAACGACGCCTCGAAGGCGGACATGGACGAGGTGTACCGCTACATCTACCAGAACGGCGGCAAGGGAGTCACCGTCTACCGCGACGGCACCCGCTCGAAGCAGGTGCTGACGACCCGCGCCGAGAACAAGGAGTTCGCCGACGAGAGCGAGGCCGCGGAGGCCCTCGTCGAGCAGATCAACGAGGTCTTCGGCGGCGTCGACGCGTTCCTCGACAACGAGGACGTCCGCGCCGCACTGGACGAGGAGGTCGACGAGATCCTCTCGGGAGCCGACGGGACCGGCGACGCCTACGCCAAGGAGCGCCCGCGCCCCGACGTGCTCCACGGCGTCACCCAGCGCATCGACACCGGCTACGGGAAACTGTACGTCAACATCAACGAGGACGAGAACGGCGAACCGTTCGAACTGTTCGCTAACATCGGCAACTCCGGCGGTTTCACCGCCTCATTCACCGAGGCGCTGGCGAAGATCATCAGCTTCGCCCTGCGCTCGGGCGTCGACCCGTACGAGATCGCCGACGACCTCCAGGGGATCCGGTCGCCGAAGGTGGCGTGGGACAAGGGCGAGCAGATCCAGTCCATCCCGGACGCCATCGGCACCGGCCTGCGTCGCTACCTCGACGGCGAGATCGAGAAGGCCTACCCGCAGCAGAAGAACCTCACCGAGATAGACGAGGGCGAGAGCCCCGCCGAGCCGGAACCGGACGGCGGACTGGAGTCGATGGACTCCGGAACACAGGTCGGGTCCGGCGAGACGAGAGAGCAGTCAAGCGGTCCGCACGCCGACGCCGGCGACACCGACCAGCAGGATATCATCGACGCCGGCGAGAGCCCGGAGTGTCCGGACTGCGGTTCGATGAGTCTCTACTACTCCGAAGGCTGCAAGACATGCGAGTCCTGCGGCTGGAGCGAATGCTGAGATAGCGCGGCTTACCTGCGGTTCTTTTCCGTTTCTCTCTGTCCCTCGCCCGAAGCGTTTAGCACCGTCCGCCCCGAACCTGTACGCGATGGACGACGACGCCAGCGGCGACGGCGGGCGACCCTGCCCGATGTGCGAGACGCCGATGTACCGCCGGCACTGCAAGTACGTCTGTCCGCAACACGGCGTCGTGATGGACTGTAGCGACAATTTCTGGGTGTAGATCACTCTCCGGCGCTATCGCGCGGCGGGAACACGAGCGAGTAACAGTAGTTTCTAATACGGTTTCTTTATTCAACAGTAGTGGTGAAACGACTATTCAGTACATCTGCCTACTATGAAGTAGAGTACACCTCAGTCCAAAGAAATGCTACTCCAAGAGCAGCGTAGATAAGACCCAGAAACGAGAATATCCAATCGCCATTCACAGCATAGGACCATACCTGTATGAGACCAAGAACAATCATTGCCAGACCAATGAGTGTCTTGGTTTGTTTACTCGCCATAATTACATATTGAGTGCTTATCTGATTAACGTCCTGTCTGCACGTACCAATCTGGTCGTTTCAGTTTCACACACTCGTCTGGATAAAGAAACCGCGCTAGCAACTATTGGTAACGTTGGAGTGCCCGGATCTCTACGCACCCGTATGAGCAACGACTGCACGTACTGTGGGAGCGACGTGTACGATCACGACCCCGTCTTCGTCGAAGAGGGCACAGGTGACGACCGCGAACCGGCGGGGCAGTTCTGCAATTACGCCTGTCTGTCAGCCCACATCGACGACGAGGGGTTAGTAACGGGTGCCCGCTGTCAGGTCGACCTCTGATCGCGTCGGAGCACAGGTCGTGCGGACGCGACTCACACCGCTATATCAGACTCGCCGAAATACTGGTACGCCGGCCCGGCGAGCAGTAGCCCCGCGGCCGCGACTGCGGCGACGACGACCGGGAATCCCACCTCGCCGAGGCCCTGCGTCGCGACGCGTTCGGCCGAACTCCCGACGGCGACGGCGGCGACGGTCCACGGGAGTTCGCCGAGAACGGTCCCCACCGCGAACGCGGGAAGCGAGACGCCGCTTGCCGCAGCGGCGCAGGTGACCGCGTCGGCCGGAACGGGGAGTAGTCGAGCGACGGTGACGCCGCGCACGTGCCCTGCCGAATCGAAAAACCGGTCGCCGGCGTCGCCGAGGCGTCCCCAGAACCCGGCGTCACCGGCGAACCGGCGCACGCCCAGAAACGGTGGCATCGACGTGAGGACGGCGCCGGCGAGGGCGACGGGGACGCCGAGAGCGATTCCGTATCCGTACCCGACGACGATCGCGACGGCCGTCGTCGGCCACGCGACGAACGGGCGCGCGAGATAGAGACAGACGAGGACGACGGCGAACAGAAACGGGTCCGCCGCCGCCCGCGACGCCGCCCGCAGGGTCGCTTCGGGCGACGAGAAGAGTCCGGCGGCGACCACCGTGCCGAGGAGGACGAATCCGGCGACGGTACGTCGGTCGAGCGAACGCATCGACCGGAGTTCGTCGTCGTCCCTTGAACGCCTTGTGGTCGCCGCGCAAGTTTTAATCCGGTCGGCGAGCGACTCTCGGGGAGATGGACGACGCGGTCGAACTCGGCGTCGAACTCCTGCGGAACCTGGAACACGAGGAGCTATCGGTAGCCGAGGCCGTCGACCGGATCGAGACGATAACGACCAACCCCACGCTCACGCGGACCATCCTCGACGAAGCGGAGAAACGCGGCGTCATCGAGCGAGAGGACGGTATCATCCGCCCGTCCGGGGGCGTTTTCGTTCGGTACGAGCGGCAGGTCGTTCAGAAGGAGGGGGAGTTCACGTGTGAGCGCTGCGGCGCTGGGCTGTCGACGGGTCACTTCATCAAGTTCGAGTCCGGCGAAGTCGGCCCCTTCGGAAGTTCCTGCATCCGGAAGGTGACCGGACGGGAGTAGCTTCAGCGTGACGGCTACAGCCGCCGGATCACCGACCGCGGCGAAGTTCGTCGATCAGTTGCTCTATCGTCTCCTGCTGGCGCTTCAGCAGTTCGTTCTGCTGTTCGACTACGTCCCGAAGGTCGGCGATCTCCTCGGCTACGTCGTCGTCCGCTTCGGTGTCGGCGGTCGCCGGTTCGAAGCCGGCTTCGTCGAATCCCTCGTCGCTCCCCGCGTCGTGTTCGCCGTCGCTCTGGGACTCTACCGTCCCGACGCGCGTCTCGTTGCCGTCGGCGTCGGCGGGTTCCGACGCGGACTCGGCGCTTCCGTCGCGTCCCTCAATCGGTTCCGGGTCGGCGTTGAGCGGGTCGACGCCCTCGCCGAAGCCCATGCCGCCGGTCTCGGCGGGCTCGTCGTCGTCCTCGACAGAGGCGAGGGCTTCGGCGAGTTCTGACTCGTTGGAGACGTCGTAGTACGTACACAGCGCCTGCGTCAGGCGCTGTCTGACCTCGCCGATCTCGTTGTTCGGCGTCTTGATGCGCTGGGGACGACCGTTCACTTCCAGTACGATCTGGGTGGCGACGCTGCCCTCCTCGAAATCCAGCCCGGTAACGTCGTCGAAGTGGTACTCCTCGTACTCGTCGTCCCACACGACCTCGCCGACGTGTTTGACGAGACGCTCGCTCGTGATCACGAGTGTGAGTTCGCTGAACCGGAACGTCTGATTCACCGACTCGCCGGGGTCGGTGACGCCGCTCGCGTTCAACATCCCCGCAAGCACCGGATGGAGCGCCTTGTCGGCTTCCGACGACGACAGCGAGAACTCGCGTACGCCGTCGATCGGATACTCCAGTTGGACCTTCGTCTTGCGTCGGCCCTCCGAGAGCGTCAGTCGCTCGGCGTCGTGGGGGTATTCGTTGACCGTTTCGTCGCTCAGGAGCCCGTCCGCTCGATAGATCAGCGTCCGCGTCGGCGTGACGAACAGTTCGTCCTCGCCGCCGATCGATACCCGGGCGGCGACGTTTTCGTCGCCGAGGGAAGACTCCACGATTCCGGGAACGTCCATGCAAACAGTGTTCGCTGGATGTGTCTTAAAACCGAGGGCCGTCGGCCGCGTTCCGTTGCCGGATATGAGAAGTTTAAAGACTACCAGTCAACTATCGGAGAATGAGCCCGGGTGGCTTAGCTGGACATAGCGCCGCACTCATAGGGTTCAGAGATTCGGTGCGGTATCTCGCCTAGGAAGCCTCCGTGTCCCTGAGGCCCGCCGAGCCTCGAACCTGGGACATGCGGAGATCGAGGGTTCGGAGCCCTCCCCGGGCATGGTTCTACTATCGTTGCGAACCTCGTGTGAGCGACGCGTATTGCCACGTCGCCGGACCCGGTGACGTACCCGTCGGATCTGCGCGAGCGAAGCGAGCGCAGATGAGAGGAGCCTGCCCTTCCCGCCGTTCGGAGTCCTCTCCGCCGGCGTGCAACGTAGCCGCATCGTAACCGATGGCCATCTGACGGCTACTGCGAACTATCTGCTCGGAAAACTGCGACAGAAGCGGTTATATCCCGTATAAACGCCCGATTATTCCGTTTACACGGATGCAGAAATTATAAGATATATTATACAGCGTATAACGAAGGGGCGATATTTCGACACTTCTATCGGATTCCACCATGGAAAAGAAACCGTCAGAGAGTACTCACACCGACGAACAAAGCCGTTTTGCTAACAGTCCGGTATCACGACGAGAGTTCGGTCGGCTCGTCGCGATAACCGGCGGCGCGATCGCACTGCCTGGCACGGCCGCGGGCCAGCTGTCGTCCCCGAAGACGACTGACCTCTACGAGTTCGTCGTCGATCACACGCCCGACGACTACGCCGTGTCGACGCTCGTTCGCCTCGACGACGAGAGCGGATTCGCGGAACTCGAGTCGGCAGGGATCGAAATCCGAACGACGACTGATCCCGAGACGGCGGCCTACGCAGAGCTGACGCCCTCAGAGGTGAAGACGGTCCTCGATGTCGATGCCGTAACCGCTCTGGAGTTCACTCACGGGGCAAACCCGTTCTGGCGGCTCGACGGGTATCCGGACGGCGACGTCTTCCCCGACGCCATCGAGAGCGTCGACCACATCGGCTACGAGGAAGCCGTCGCCGGACTGCATCACCTCGGGGGCCGTCACAGCGACCGGATGGACGTCTACTCGATCGGCGAGTCGCCGGGGTTCTACGACCAGTTCCTCGACGACGGCGACGGCGACGATGTTCTGGTCGCGGAGGTCACGAACGACGTCGGGGACGAGGATAGCTTCCGGGAGAAGACGAAGGCGATGTCCGTGCTGTCGATCCACGGGAACGAACGCGCGGGTGTCGAGGGGGGCCTGCGGTTCATCGAGGGGCTCCTGGCCGGCGAACAACCGGAGGTCGAAGCGGTACTGGACGACGTCGCACTCGTCTTCCTGTTGCCGAACCCCGACGGCTGGCGGCTCGGTGAGCCACAGTTCACGCGGACGGCAGACGACTCTATCGAGGACTACCTCGGAGAGAACACCCGGGGGAACGCGGGCGTCGGGGACACGAACCGCCAGTATCCCTCGCTCGGCTGGATCAGCCAGAGCAACTACCCCTCGGAGCCGGACGGTGCGAACCTCGTCGACGACGAGCCGGGGATCGACGACGACGTTCCGCCGGCCGTCAAAGAGCATATGCCGGACGGGCTGGCCATCGCGGAGCACGTCCGGAGTTACGACAACCTGGAGTACTGCGCCGACCTCCACAACATGGGTTGGCCCGAGACCTACTGTTACGGCTTCGTCATCAACGGCGAGTACGACCTCGAACACCTCCACGAGATCTACGAGCTGAACCGGCAGATCAAACCACAGTTCGACGACGAGGTCGGTGCGCTCCTCGACGAACGCCGGGACACGATCCTCGAGTTCCTGGGCGAAGACGAGGGGTCTGACGTCGCGACGGTGCCGTTCGAGTACGGTACCTTGCTATCCACGCTTGGCTACTCGACCACCGGGAGCCTGATGGGGTGGATGTCACAGTCCAGTGAGATGGGCGGGCTCGACGTGAAGACCGTCGCGTACGAACTCCCGGCGGTCAACCCTGCGGTTCCGGAACTGGTCGACATTAACGTGGCCGCTTACACGGTCGTTTTGCGGGAACTCGCGGTCCACGCGGCCCGGGACGTTGAGGCTGAGGTCGAGACCGGTGGGACGAGGACGGCGTACGTGACGTCTGACGCGCTGACGCGGACGTCCGGGTCGCTCTCTTTCGCGGGCACCGAGTCCGTCAGCACCAGAGATGAGATCACGGTGACCCGCGGTACGGAGACGACGACAGTCGATATCGCCCCGGGGACGAACAGCGTCTCGTTCACTCTCGACCCGGAAACCGACCACCTGAAGGCATCGTTGCGCGACCCCGACGGTGCGACCGTCGCTCGGTTCAACCAGCTACGGGACCAGAGCGAGCGGGGCGAGTGGTTCGTCAGTGACCCGACTCCCGGCGAGTGGACGATCGAACTCCAGAACCTGAAAGGAACCGCTCACAACACCGTTCTGGTCTCCGTCGATACGGTCCTGTCGGAGGGATCGGGCGTCGAAGCACCGGACCCGCGGGAGGTCCTCGGGTACGAACAGCGGTCGTACGAATCGACGCCGTTCGACTTCTTCGAGGACTACGCCGATATCGTCGACGGGTCCGGCGGCGGATCCGGTCGCTCGAACGGCCGCGGTCGCGGCAACGGCGGCGGGAACGCGACGGTCGATCCCGTCAGCGTCGATGATGTGTCTGATGGTGCCCTCTTCCGTGGCAACAGCCACAGGAGAGCGTACGACAACGTCGTCGTCGTCCACGCGCACGGCGGAGACGACGACGCCTATGTGGACGCGCTCGATCGGTTCGTCGACGCCGGCGGAGACGTGGTGCTGACCGACACCGGCGTCGAGTTGCTCGCGGCGATGGACAACGACCTCGTCACCGGGGTTTCGTCGGACGCGATCACCGAACAGGAGGTGTACGTCGCGCAACTCACCGACAAAAACCTCGGACACCCGCTGCTAGAGGGGACCCGAGACATTCAGCGGGAGCTCTGGAAGCCCTCGCCGATCGGCTATCCGGCGGACTTCACCGGCGCGTCCCCGATGACGGTGCTCGACGAAGGCGCGCTCGAAGACGCCGGCGGGACCGCCGCCGGCTATTGCCACCAGAACGTGTTCGCGCCCGTCCCGGACGACCCGCCGGTCGCAGCCGGATCGATCACTGACGGCCGGAAGAGCGGAGACATCCACTTCATCAGCGGGATGCTCCCCCCGGCGAACCAGACCGAACTCCACCCCTTCGGCATGGAGAGCTACACGGCCTCGTTCTTCGCTCAGTCCATGCTAACGAACGCGCTCGGCTACGACCAGCACCGCTACGTCGACGGGGACGAAGTCGGGTCGTTCTGAAACGGGTTTTCCGTTTCTGCGGTTTCGCCGACCGGCCGAGGTCGACAGAGAGGCTTCATACTGTCGGCTGTAATCCCTTGAAGAACCTCGGACTCCGGGATCTGAGTATCGTTTCGAAGTTACAGCCGACAGTATCAGCCGATCCGAGAATCTCCGCACGCTCGCAGTGCGTCGGCGGCGAGTAACTACCCTGTCAAACTACGGCGCGGAGATGGCGGACCTCACGTATCGAGCTGTACCGACGGTGTCGACTCGCCGCCTGAAACCGCGAACGTTCCTCCGGCGTGACCGTCACCCGCTGACGTACACGCGGTCGTCCGGCCAGATGTCCACCCACCAGCTAGCGTTACAGTCTTTACAGGTGTAGTGCTCGCGCTTGACGACGGTCTGCCCGTTTTCGAACGTTTCGCGTTCCTCGCCGCGCCGAACCGTGTTCTGGCTGTTGCACTCCGGGCATTCGCGGTCAGCCTCGGAATCGCGCGTTGGACGTCCCAGCTCCATACGGCCCACTACCACGCTGAACAAGTTATACTGTCGGGCGTCCGTACGCGTCTCTGTATCTGTCGTCCCAGTCCGACGAGAACGAGAGGCAACTCAGTTCCGAGCGCGGATGGCACACCGGCGACTCGCGGTCGGTCGTGTCAGCGTTCGAGAGTCTCGGTGATGTCGAGATACGGTGCTATCTGGTCGATGCCGTTCCGGCCGACGACTCGGTTCGTCTCCGCGTCGTAGTCGACGAAGCCCGTCTCGTCCAGTTTCGGGAGGTGGACGTGATGGAGCGAGATTCGCAGGTTTCGCCGCTCCTCGACCCCTTCGGTTCCGGCATCCGCCAGGAGGGCGTCAGCCATCTCCGTGACTGTCGCCGGAGGATCGCACTCTAGCAGGTAGCGTAACAGGTTTCGCCGCCGCTGGTCCGCGAGGACCTCGAATACATTGTCGAGCGGCAGGTCGGTTGCTGAGTTAGTGAAACGTTTCTGTGAGACCTGCTGATTACTCTCTGCCATACTCATCTCTTCAAGCGACAGGGGAAAAAGTCCGGAGCCAAATCACTTTGGGAGGTTAGTAGCCGGAGACACGGGCACTGTCCGACGTACAGCGAGTTCAAGCGGCGATTACCCCGTTTCAGCAACCGGTTTCGGCTGGGATACGGCCGTCGTCGGTGCTCGCTGAGGCGGAACCAGTGACACCAAAAGCCCAAGAGGAGGAGGTCCGTATCCTCGCGTATGAGCGGTGACGACGAGAGCGCGTGGGGATACGTCGAGGGGGTGTCGGACGAGCGGATCCTCGGCGTCTTTCGGGACGCGGACCCGCTATCGACGGGTGAAATCGCGTCTGCCGCCAAGGTTTCCGACCAGACGGCGGCGGCCAAACTGACCGAACTCGCCGGGAAGCAGCAGGTCCGGCGGAAGACGGTCGACGAGGACCGATCCGTCTGGTTTCGACCGGTTTCCGCGTTCGGGCCGAGCGACGAGAGAACGGAGCGTTCGCTGTCGTCGGCGATCGACGACCTGGAGGTTCCTGGGACGAGTAGGATGATGCGAGACTGGCGGCGAGACGCCGTCCGCGCCGCCTTCGACTATCTGGCGGCGAACGGCCCCGTCAAGGAACCGTCGTTCAGGGAGGACGTGTATCCGGCGCAGTCGGCGGGCTACGACGACCCGGAACCGTGGTGGGCGATGGTTCGACCGCGCCTGAAAACGCTCCCGGGCGTCGACGCACCGACCTGGCGGTCGGAGACGACGTGGCGGTTCGAGGACGACGTCGTTGCGATAGACGACCAGTAGAGACAGCCCGCTCAGTAGATCAGTTCGTCGTCGTTTTCGACCATGTACAGCGTCCGCGCACTGATGTTGACGGCGTGGTCGCCGACACGCTCCAGGTCGCGGATAGTGAGCAGGAGACGGGAGACGTCCTGCAGGAGGTCCTCTACGTCTTCTTCGTCGGTCGTTTCGAGCTCGCGTTCGATCAGGTCACGGACGACTATCTCGCTCGCCCGTTCGCAGAGCTGGTCGAGGTCGTCGTCAGCCGCCGCGATGTCGCGGCACAGATCGGTGTCCTCGCGGTCGTACGCGTCCATCGCCTCCTCGACCATGTCGAGGGTGACGGTCCCGATCTCCTGTACGTCTACCTCGGGGAACACGTCCTTGGTCGCACGGAAGGTGTACTCGCCGATGTTGGTGGCGAGGTCGCCGACCCGTTCGAGGTCGGTGATGATCTTGAACGTCGCCGCGATAAAGCGGAGGTCGCTCGCCACGGGCTGTTGGAGAGCGAGGAGGTCGATGCAGTCCTGTTCGAGGTCCAGGTACATCTGATTTATCTCGTCGTCGCCGTCGATGACCTCGTTGGCCATCTCCTTGTCCTTGCGCTCCAGCGCGTCGAGCGCCATCCTGAGACGTTCGAGGACGACCTCGCTCATGTACAGGACGTCTTCACGGAGTTCGTCCAGTTTGTCCTGGTAGTTCTGTCTCGCCATAGGTGATTATCCGAACTTACCGGTGATGTAATCTTCGACGCGCTGGTGTTCGGGGTTTTCGAAGACGACGCTGGTGTCGTCGAACTCGACGAGTTCGCCGCCGGTGAGGAAGACGGCGGTTTTGTCGGAGATGCGTGCGGCCTGTTGCATGTTGTGGGTGACGATGACGACGGTGTAGTCCTGGGCGAGTTCTTCGATGAGGTCTTCGATCTGGGAGGTGGCGACGGGGTCGAGCGCGCTGGCGGGTTCGTCCATCAGGAGGACGTCGGGGTCGGGCGCGATGGCGCGGGCGATACAGAGCCGTTGTTGTTGGCCCCCCGAGAGGTCGAGCGCCGATTCGTCGAGGCGGTCGTTGACCTCGTCCCACAGCGCCGCGCGGCGCAGCGCCGTCTCCACGCGCTCGTCGAGGTTCTCCGTGTCGTCTTGCACTCGGAGTCCGTACGCGACGTTGTCGTAGATGCTCTTGGGGAACGGGTTCGGTGCCTGAAACACCATCCCGATCCGCCGCCGGAGCGCGACCGGGTCCACGTCCGCGTCGTAGACGTTCTTCCCCTCGAACAGCAACTCGCCCTCGACACGTGCCGAATCAACCAGGTCGTTCATCCGGTTGATACACCGCAAGAACGTCGACTTCCCGCAACCGGACGGCCCGATTATCGCCGTCACCTTCTCCGCTGGTATCTCGATGTCTATCTCCTGGAGCGCTCGCTCCTCGCCGTAGTAGACATCGAGATTGCGGGATTCGATGACGGAGCGAGTCGTGGTTGTCTCGGCTTCTGCGGTACCGTTCGAAGCGATTCCGGAACCCGGTTCCGGCGACGCGGTCGAACTGTCGTCGTCCGATTCCGATGTCGTCACGTTTTGCTGTGTCATTGTTAGCTCTGGGTCTGGTATCTGTTGCGGATGAGTATCGCGATGGAGTTGATCGAAAGCAGTACGACCAGCAGCGTCACCACGCCGGCGGCGAGAACCCCGTGCTGGAACGCCTTGTCAGGGTACTCCGCCCACGTGTATATCTGCATGGGCATCGCGCTGATCTTGGCCAGCGGTCCGTTCGGAACCCCGAACACCGTCGTCGGCGCGCCGATCATGATCAGCGGAGCCGTCTCGCCGATCGCTCTACCGAGCGCCAGGATAGTTCCCGTGAGGATCCCGGGGAGCGACTCCGGCAGGACGACGTTTTTGATCGTCTGCCATTTCGTCGCGCCCATCCCGTACGAGGCCTGTCGCATCGAGTCCGGCACGGACTGGATCGCCTCCTGGGCGGAGATGATGACGATGGGCAGGATGAGCAGCGAGATGGTAAAGCCGGCGACCAGCAGCGACCCATAGCCCAGGCTGACTAACTGGACGAACAGCCCGAGCCCGAGCAGTCCGTACACGACGGACGGAACGCCGGCGAGGTTTGCGATGTTGAGCTGGATGAACTTCGTGAGGCGGCTGTCAGGCGCGTACTCCTCCAGGTAGACGGCTGCGCCGACACCGAGGGGGAACGTGATGAGAGCGATAAGCAGCATCAGGAAGATAGAGCCGACGAGCGCCGGGAAGATACCGGCCTTCTCCGGCATTGGATGGGGCGGGCTGGTGAGGAACTGCCAGTTCAGCCACCCGACCGCGTCGACCGCGACGTAGCTCAGCAACACCGCGAGCGCGACGATGCCGAGCAACGTCGCTCCGAGCGTCAGATACTCGAACGCGATGTCTTTCGCGCGACTGACCCGCTCGAACGACGTTGAATCTCGCGTATCAGTCGCCATCTATCTGTACTCCTCCCTGTAGCGCGAAGCGATCCATTCACTGACGAGGTTCATTGCGAAGGTGATTACGAAGAGCGTGAGCCCGACGGCGAAGAGGCTCTTGTACGCGATAGACTGTCCTGTCACGTCGCTCGCGCCGAGCTGTACCATCGCAGCGGTCATCGTCTGGATGGAGTTCAGAAACACGCCCGCGGGGTCGGTGAGGTCGACCAGACGCGGCGTGTTCCCCGCGGCGATGGTGACGGCCATCGTCTCGCCGATGGCGCGCGAGAGCGCGAGGATGAACGAGGAGGCGATACCCGACACGGACGCCGGGACGACGACGCTCGTCGAGACGGTGAACTTCGTCGCTCCCAGGCCGTAACTCGCGTTGCGGAGCGAGTCCGGCACAGCGCTCATCGCGTCCTCGCTGATCGACGACACCATCGGGATTATCATGATGCCGACGATGAGCGACGCGGAGAGCGCGTTGAACGTGTCGATAGTGGGGAATATCGTTGCGAGCGCCGGCGTGACGTACACCAGCGCGAAGTAGCCGTAGATGACCGTCGGGACGCCAGCGAGGACCTCCAGTGCCGGCTTCAGCACCGACCGCGCGCGGTCGCTCGCGTACTCGCTCAGGTAGATAGCGGTGAGCAGTCCGATCGGAAGCGCGACGGCGGCGGCCCCGATGGTGATGACGAGCGTCCCGGTGACGAGCGGTAGGACGCCGAAGTTGACGGGGTCGTTCGCGGGACTCCACGACGTTCCCGTCAGGAACTGTACCGGCGACACCTCGGCGAAGAATGCCACAGAGTCCGACAGCAGCGTCAAGACGATACCGATAGTCGTCAGCACCGAAAGTACCGCACAGACGAAAAACACCAGTCTGACCACGGCCTCACGTCTCGTCCGCCCGTCGTCTCGGGTCAGGTCGGGGGCGTTCGCGCTGCTCATTCGAACACCTCGGGTTCGGTCGAAGTCGGCTCGGTCATTGCACGTCCTCCACGGCCGCGTCGAGTTTGTTCAGGTTCTCCTCTAGCGTCTCGTCCGTTATCGGCACGTAGCCGACCTCGGAAACGAGGTCCGTCGCCGCCTTCTCCAGATAGAACCGGACGAAATCCCGAACCGTCTCGTCCGCCAGCGACTGCTTCGAGACGTACGTGAACAGCGGGCGCGAGAGCGGCCGGTAAGTGCCTTTCTTGGCCGTTTCGAGCGACGGCTCGACGCAGCCCGACCCGTCGTCGATGGCGACCGCTTTCACCGTCTCCGGATTCTCGCTGTAGTAGGCGAAACCGAAGTAGCCCATCGCGTACTGCGACCCGCGCACGCCGCGAACGATAGTGCGGTCCTTCTCGGTCGCCGAGTAGTCGTTCCGGTGGTTCTCCTCCTCGCCGACGATCGTCTCGCGGAAGTAATCGAACGTGCCGCTGACGGTGGCCGGTCCGAACAGTTCGAACTCCTCGTCGGGCCACTCGTCGCGGATGTCGCTCCACTGTTTGGCCCCTCCCGCCATCCACACCTGGCGGAGTTCGTCGACCGTCATGCAGTCGACCCAGTTGGCCTCGTCGTTGACGACCACCGTGAGGGCGTCCGTCCCAACGACGAACTCGACGGGGTCGACGCCGTTGTCGGCGCACTGCTCTCGCTCCGCATCGGCGATCGGACGGCTGGCGTTGTTGATGTCCGTCATACCGGGACAGAAGAAGTTCGAGAACCCGCCGCCGCTGCCGGTCTTGCTGACCGAGACGTTTACGGTGGGGTTCTTCTGCGTGTAGTCGGACGCGACCGCCTCGGCGATTGGAAACACTGTACTGCTACCGGCGATGTTTACTTGCCTGTTCTCACTGCCGAACACCCGAGCGCATCCAGTTAACCCGGTAACGCTCGCAACTCCCGCCGCAGCCAGAAACCCCCGTCGAGAGAACTCTGACCGGCGACGCGACGTGTCTTCCGACATCGCTTGAAAGACGGGCAATGACTAATAAGTAGTCTGCTATGATCGCTATATAGAGCTACATATTTATTCTGTCTATAGCGCATATTCGGCAAACGGTGCGCGGAAACGACGCGCTCTCCCCCGCGTTTTCGGATAGATACTGCGGAAAACAAGAACGGCGGCTCGGTTTGGGTTCGACGGCTCCGAACGCGTAATCGCCCGCCGAGGAATGAGCGGAAAATCAACGAGCCGACTCCGTGCGGATATATATAATCGTGTGTTTTTATATTGTCGTTCCCGTACTGACGGATATGGAGACCCGAAAGGTCCAGGTCACCGGCGGATCGACGTTTACTGTTTCTCTCCCCAAATCGTGGGCGACAGACAACGATGTTAGCGCCGGAAGCGAGGTCGTGTTCTATCCGGAAGATGATACGCTCTTGCTCACGCCGCGCAGCGACTCCGAACGAGTCGAAGGGTCACTCGACGTGTCGGAACTGGAGGGCGAACAGCTGACCCGCGCGGTGATGACGATGTACGTCAGCGGGTTCGACATCATCGCGCTAGAGGCCAATCGCATCACGACGGACCAGCGCCGGGCCATCCGCGACGCGGTCCAGGGCCTCGTCGGCGTGGAAGTACTCGAAGAGACCAGCGAACGCGTCGTTCTTCAGGACCTGCTCGACTCCTCCGAACTGTCCATCGAAAACGCGGTGACGCGGATGCGGCTGATCTCCCAGTCGATGCTCGAAGACGCGGTGACGGCGCTGGTCGAGAACGACGACGACCTGGCCCGGGACGTGATCGAGCGCGACGACGACGTGGACAGGCTGTACTTCGTGGTGTCGCGCATCTTCCGGGCGACGCTGCGCTCGCCGCGAGCGGCCAAGGAACTCGGACTCCCCCGAGAGGTGTGTTTCGACTATCACTCCTCCGCCCGCCAACTCGAACGGATCGCCGACCACGCCGCGAAGATAGCCCACCTCGCGCTGGAACTCGGCGACGTTCCCGACGGCGTCACTGACGGCCTGCAGACGGTCCACGACGACTCCGCCGACGTCATCAACAAGGCGATGGATGCGCTGTTCATGGAGGACCCGGACCGCTCGACTGCACTGGCCAACGAGGCGCGCGAGTCCATTCTCGCTATCGACGAGCGCACCCGCGACCTCCGGGAACTACTCCGCGACCTCGACCCCGCGGCGGCGCAACTGCTGGGGCTGGTCGTCGACTCGTTGTCGCGGAGCGCCGACTACGGCGGCAACATCGCAGAGACGGCGCTGCAGAAGGCCGCACCGCGCCCCTGACTGCCGCCGCTTAGGTACAGCGCTAGGATATCCGACCATTTATCAGCTTAAATACGAATCGGTGCTGTATGGAACGTACGAGCAGACGAACGCTCCTGCGCGCGGCGGGCGTCGCTGGTATCGGGTGTTTCTCGGGGTGTGTCGAATCGCTGTCGGGCGACGGAGGTACTGACGCCGAGCCGTCGGCAGACGAAACGGCTCGTGCGGAGTCCACGACTGACGGGGACGACTCGGAAACTGACGACCAAGACGTACGCGTCGAAGGTTCGTGGCCGTCGTTCCAGCGAACCCCGGCGAACTCCGGGTCCCTCGACGAACCGAGCGGTCCGACGGACTCCGTCGAGGAACTGTGGCGCGTAACCGCCGAGGACCGGGTGACGCGGGCGCCGGTCGTCGCTGACGACACCGTCTACGTCGGAAGCTGGGACGACACGCTGTACGCCGTCGACGCGACGGAGGGGACGACCGAATGGACTGTCGACACCGGCGGCGGCGTCTCGACGGGGCCGCCGGTCGTGGTTCCGGGCGGCGTCGAAGGCGCGAGCGACGGACTGGTGACGTTCGTCGGGAACTCGAACGGACGGCTGCTCGCGGTCGACGCCGCAAGCGGCGATGTTCACTGGCGGACGGACCTTGGAGCCCCCGTTCGGAGTACCCCTATCGTCGTCGACGGGACGCTGTACGTCGGCTGTAGCGACGACCATCTGTACGCATTGGACGTCGCCGACGGACAGACGAACTGGCGGTTCCGCACCGCGGCCCCAGTCGCTTCACACCCGACCGTGACAGACAGTACCATCTACGTCGGGAGTCACGACGACTACGTGTACGCCATAGACGTCACGAGCGGCGACGAACGATGGAAATACGAGGTCCGCAACGGCGGCGGACACGGCACGACGGTCGTCGACGGGACGGTGTACGTCGCCGACACCGACTCGTACCTGTACGCCATCGACGCGGAGAGCGGCGACTTAGACTGGGAGGTGCGCGAGCGGGCCGCCGGCGGAACGCCCGCTGTCGTCGACGGGACTGTGTTCCTCTCTCACGGTAGCGCTGCGGCGGTCGATGCCACTGACGGGATGGTCGATTGGACGTTCGAGACGGACGGGATCTTCGGCTCCCCGCCCGTCGTCGCCGACGGCGTCCTCTACTTCGGCCACGAATCCAAGGCGGTGTTCGCTGTCGACGTAGCAGAGGGTCGGGAACTGTGGCACCACGACGCCGACTACGCCGTCACCGGCGCTGTGAGTGTCAGCGACGGACGGGTGTTCTACGGCGACGAGTACGGCAACGTGGTTGCGCTCGGAGAGAAGTAACCGCGTTATTCCTCGACGAGGACGGCGTTGACCTGACCGGTTTGACCGGGGCGCGAGGTGACGCGGGCGCGTCCCTCGCTCGTCTCGATGACCGCGCCTTTCGTGATGATGTTTCGGCGCACGTAGTTCGGGTTGCTTTCGTTCTCGACGACGTCCTGAATGTCGGCCTCGACCGTCTCGCCGGCGTCGGCGACCTGAGCGATGTTCGTCGCGAGCGCGCGGGTCTTCGTCGTGTTACCACGAGCGTCGGTCGTTTTCAGGTTCGGTTCGCCGACCTGTGTCTCGGTCGGGCTGCGCCCGATCTGGTGTTTCTTGCGGTCGGAGTTCGGTCGGAGTCGGCCGCCAGTTCGCTTGCGCGTGGAGCGTCCCTGGTCTGTCATACCCGAACAGAGTCCCAGGAACTACTTGAATCGTACGACTTCCCGGTGGAGGGATCGGGCGGGCGAACCGAGGCGCTGAACCGAGTGGTTCATCCGGCGCGTGAGCGGTGCCAGCCACCGACAGCTGTCCGTTATCGAGAGCTATCGGACCCGACGTTCCGAAACTCTTTACGTGAGTACAGCCGACAGTCCGAGCCGATGAGTCTCCGGACGGCAGTCGCCGCACCGTTCCGCCAGCGCGGCGTCGAGCGCATCGGCGAAAACGAGTACGTCGTGGCGCTGTCGCTCGACCGCGACTGGTTCTCGCCCGACCAGGCGAAGCGGCTGATCGACGTGGCGACGGGACAGGGCTTGCTCTCTCGCGACGACGGGACGCTGGTCGTCGAGTTCGATCCCGACGATGTTGCCGTCCCCGAGGAGTTCGTCCCGGACGAATCGATCCTGCAGGCGCAGTCGACGTTCGAACAGGTACTCGACCACGTCGTCGCGGACGGCATCGAGAAACAGGACGCCGTCGCGAGCATCAACCGACTCCAGACCGAACTGGCCGTTACCGTCGAAGCCGCCGCGGTCGTCTACGCTCGACGGCGCGGACTGGACATCGACGACCCGGCGGAGGCGGCCATCGAGGAGTTGGGCGATAGCGACTGAAGTCGGCGCGCGAGCGCCGTCTCGCGACCGTCGGACGACGACTACCAACCACTGATAAACCGCGCCCGCCGAGAGACCTGCATGGTCGAAGACAGCGTGGCCGACGGCCGCCGCATCGCCGAACTGCTCGCGTCCGAGGTAGACGGTCGCGTCGACGGCGTTCTCGACGCCCTCGCGGTGGTGAACCCCGACAGGTCAGCGACCGGATCGCCCGACGGCGAACGTGCCTACGACGTGGCGCGGGCCGTCGACGGGGCCTGGGACGACGCTCGAACGCAACACGCGCCCGACGATTCACGGAGCGAACTGCTGGCCGAAGTGTACATTCACGAGGACCGCGCGAGGATCGAGTTCCGCGACGGACAGGATACGGCCGCCGAGACGGCCGAGGAACTGGAACTGCGCGTGCGGCCGAAGGCGGTTCGACCGCCGCAGACGCTCGTGTTCGTCGAGAGCGGGGCCGAAGTCAAGCGCGCGGTCGACGTAGTCGAGGCCGTGACGGAAGCGGTTAGCGCCTAATAGCGGTCCAGATCCTCGATCACCGACGGTAACCGCGCAGCGAGTTCGGCGCGGTCGACGTGTGCCGTCGCACGTGTGTCCGGATCCGGCCCGTCGGGAGAGACGACCTGTATCACGGCCATGCCCGCTTCGGTCGCGCCGCGGATGTCGGCCGTCGGTTCGTCGCCGACGTACACGGCCTCGTCTGGGGTGACGCCCAGCGCGTCGAGCGCGGCCTCGAACGCGCGCGGGTCGGGCTTGCCAGCGTCGAGATCGCCGGAGATGACGACAGCGTCGAACAGGTCCTCCCACCCGAGCGTCCGGAGTTTGTTCCGCTGAGCGCGGACCGGGCCGTTCGTCAGGAGGCCGACGCGGTACCGTTCGCGCAGGTCGCTCACGAGGGACGAAGCGCCCTCGACGGGTTCCAGCGCATCGGCGATGGCCGCCCTGTACGCTCGGGTAAGTTCGTCGGGGTCCGCGTCGGCGTCGCGGTCTTCGAGCAGGGACGCGAAGATCGGTTCGCGCGTCTCGCCGGTGAGATTGCGCCGGTGGGCCGCCAGATACGACTCGCGGTCGATCTCCGGCGCGCCGACGGTCGCCGTCGCCTCGTCGAGTAGCGTCTCGCGGGTTCGGTTCGGTACCGCGAGCGTGTAGTCCAGGTCGAAGACGACTGCTCCTATCGCCATTCGTCCCAGCGTACGGCGGCCGGCGGTTTCATACTGGCGGACGTACGGCAGTGGGGATGCCGTCGAGACACCCCTCGAAGTAGCTGAAACAGGGCGTCCGGCGGTATCAGTCCCGCCCGAAAAGAGGCAATTCTATCCGGGAAAAGACTAAGTACTGGATCGCGGTAATGAACCACAGGGGAAGGGGATAGATGTCAACAACTCTGAGCGTCGAGCTACTGATGCGAGAACCGGTGTACGGCACGCACAACAGACAACAGTCCACGGTGCGCAGACTCCAAGAACTGGACGAGGAGGACTATATCTCGGACTTCGACGTCGAGATCTGGGGCAAGCGACTCGATCTGGACGGTGACGACTGGAGTCACCACGCGACCGAGTCGGCGAGAGAGAAGTTCCGAACATTCGAATCCTGGGCCGACGAGCACGACTGCAGCCTCGAACCCGCGTTCACGAGACGGACCAGCCGAATAGACCCGAACGAAGAGCCGACAGAGATCGTCGAGCTACCGATCATGTGTCTCGCAGTGTACGACGACGGTATCCGGACGCTGCTTCCCTGTTCCGACGGAGACGATATCTACACCGTCGACGACGGAATCGCGGCGCTGGCCGACGAGGACGTTGCGGTTCCGGGCCTCGATACGCGGAAAATAGGAACCTTGTAGTGCAGGCGCTGCAGACGCGGGGGTATGACCTTTTTCGAACGGCTCGGAGACCGGATCGACGCTGTCGACAGCGTTGTGAGCGTCGGCCTCGACCCGGACCCGGACAGGCTACCGGCCCATCTGCGCGACGACGACCTGCCGCGATGGGCGTTCAACCGCCGGATCATCGACGCGACCCACGAACACGCGGCGGCGTTCAAACCCAACGCCGCCTTCTACGAGGACCCGGACGGGTGGCGTGCGCTCCGCGAGACCATCGCCTACGCGCACGGCAAAGACGTGCCCGTCCTGCTCGACGCCAAGCGGGCGGACATCGGCAACACCGCCCGCCAGTACGCGAAACTGCTTGACGAGGACGCAGAGGGGCCGACCGCGGACGCCATCACTGCCAACCCGTACATGGGCCGGGACTCGCTTGAGCCGTTCCTCTCGAAGGCGGACCGCGGCGTGTTCGTCCTCTGTCGTACGTCGAACCCCGGCGGTGCCGACCTGCAGGACCTCGAACTCGCCTCCGGCGAGACCGTGTACGAACGCGTCGCCGCCCTCGCGGACCTGTGGAACGAACGCGACAACGTCGGCCTCGTCGTCGGCGCGACGACGACCGACGAACTGGAAGCGATCCGCGAGCGGGTGCCGGATATCCCGTTTCTCGTCCCGGGCGTCGGTGCGCAGGGCGGCGACGCCGAGGCGGCCGTCGAATACGGCCTTTCCGCCGGCGTCGGCCTCGTCAACTCATCGCGGGGGATCATCTTCGCCGGGGAAGACGCCGGCGAGGACTTCGACCGCGCCGCTGGACAGGCGGCGAAGCGACTGAAGGAGCGGTTGAACCGGTACCGATAGCGCGGAGGCGTCGACCCGGCCTCGGGAGCCGAGTCGCGTTAGAACTCGTCCCGGTCTCGGCGGTCGGGTCCCGTTAGAACGTTCGGCCGCCCGTGGGGTCGGACTCGGCGGCGCAGTCCGCACAGATCCCGAGTGACTCCTCTAGATGCTGGCTGCATACGATAGTGCCACAGCGGTCACAGCGCGCCTCGGCCTCGCGCGACTGACAGATCTGACACAGTCCGGTAACGCTCATGTGGACTGATACCACATCGATGGGCTTGTACCTAGGGCGGAAGACCGCCCGGGCGGGAGGCTTACTTGGCTGTAGACCTAATGTGGCCCCGTGTCGCGAGGACCTCTCCTCGTCGGACTCGCGGCGGTGTTCGCGGGATTAGCCGCCGTACTCGGTATCCTAACGCTCGTCCAGCGCAACCCGTTCGTCCTGATTCTCGCCGCGCCATTTGCGTTCCTGTCGTACGTGCTGTGGTACCAGGGGACCGGGAAACTCGCCGAGCGAGCGCGCAGACGGGCGGCGACGAACGGCCGTCAGTCGACCCGCGACGCGGGCTTCGGGGCCGGTGCGCGGCGTGCCGCCCGCGAGACTCGCGGCCGCCGAGAGGCCAGACAGCGGGCCCGGAGAGAACGCCGCAGAAGCCGTCGGCCTCCCGGACCGCAACCGTCCAGTGGACCGTCGGAGCGAGCGGCCTACGAGATACTCGACCTGTCGCCCGACGCGAGCGACGACCGAGTGAAAGCCGCCTATCGAGAGAAGGTGAAAGAAGTTCACCCGGACGCCGAGGGCGGGGACGAGGAGAGGTTCAAGCGAGTCAACGACGCTTACGAGCGTCTCACCGACGGGGACTCCCGGCGGACGAGCGGAGCGCGGAACCGCTGAACGCGACGCGTCAGCGACGGCCGCGGGCGCTCCCCTCGAACGCCCGTGTGAGGTACGTTACCGCGTGACGCGAAGGTTTTTGTCTACCGTCCACTAACCCGGGGATATGAGCCCTGACCGGGCCGTTCTTCAACAGGCCCTGGACCGCGGCGAGCAGGAAGGCGGCAACGTCGAGTTCAAAGAGCGACTCACCAAGGACCTCCACCTCTCCGAGGGGCGACTTGAAAGTCTGGCCGCACAGCTTCGCCACCGCGTTCTCTCCGGCGACGGCGAGGCGACCTACGTGGTCGGCGTGACGGACGACGGCGGCCTCGCCGGGATCGAACCTGACGACTTCTCCGAATCCATGGACGTGCTCTCGCTACTGGCCGAGGAGGCCGGGGCTCACATCGAAGACGTGCAGACGTGGGGAGTCGACGGCGTCGCAGACGACGGGGACGGGCGGGGCATCGTCGGCGTCGCGACCGTCCGCGAGGGGGCCATGTTGGACACCGACGACGAGCACATCGTCATCGGCACCGCCGGCCACGTCGACCACGGCAAGAGCACGCTGGTCGGCAGTCTCGTCACCGGTCAGGCCGACGACGGCGAGGGGAGCACGCGCGGCTACATGGACGTCCAGCCCCACGAGGTCGAACGCGGCCTCTCGGCCGACCTCTCGTACGGCGTCTACGGCTTCGACGGGGACGGCCCAGTCAGGATGGACAACCCGCACCGCAAGTCCGACCGTGCCCGCGTAGTCGAGGAGTCGGACCGGCTAGTGTCCTTTGTCGACACCGTCGGCCACGAACCGTGGCTCCGCACCACCATCCGTGGGCTGGTCGGGCAGAAACTCGACTACGGCCTGCTGACCGTCGCGGCCGACGACGGGCCGACGAAGACCACTCGCGAGCATCTCGGCGTGCTGCTTGCGACCGAACTGCCGACCATCGTCGCGATCACGAAGGCCGACGCCGTCTCGGACGAGCGCGTCGCCGAGGTCGAACGCGAGGTCGAACGCGTGCTCCGGGACGTAGACAAGACGCCGCTCCGGGTCGACCGCCACGGCGTCGACGCCGCCGTCGAGGAGATAAACGACACCGTCGTCCCCGTCCTCACGACGAGCGCCGTGACGAAAGAGGGCCTGGACACGCTCGACGAACTGTTCGAGCGCCTCCCCAAGACCGCCGGCGTCGACGGGGATTTCCGGATGTACATCGACCGGACGTACAGCGTCACCGGCGTCGGGGCCGTCGCCTCCGGAACGATCATGTCCGGTGAAGTGGAGGCCGGCGACGAACTCCTGATCGGCCCGATGGCCGACGGCGCGTTCCGCGAGGTGGAGGTCCGCTCCATCGAGATGCACTACCACCGCGTCGACCGGGCCAAGGCCGGACGCATCGTCGGCATCGCGCTCAAGGGCGTCCGTGAGGCCGATATCGAGCGCGGAATGGTGTTGCTGCCGCGCGAGGCCGACCCCGACCCGGTCCGCGAGTTCGAGGCCGAGGTGATGGTGCTGAACCATCCGACCCGCATCGGCGACGGCTACGAACCGGTCGTCCACCTCGAAACCGTCAGCGAGGCCGCCGCGTTCTACCCCGAAGGCGGCCGGCTACTCCCCGGCGACACGGGGAAGACCCGCGTCCGGTTCAAGTTCCGCCCGTACCTCGTCGAGGAGGGCCAGCGGTTCGTCTTCCGTGAGGGCCGGTCGAAAGGCGTCGGAACGGTGACGGACGTGACCGACGTCGACTAACCGAACAGGCCGCGTAGTATCCTGCTTTCCGCCTTCCTGAGGTGTTCCGCCGCCGTCGAGGGCGCACAGCCGAGGCGCTCGGCAACGTCCGCCTGCGACCCGGTTCGGGGCACGTCGTAGTACCCGACGCCCACTGCCGCCTCGACGGCCGCGCGCTGACGATCGGTCACCGACGACGCGACGGTGTGTGGCATCGCCTGCAGCCCGGTTATCTCCTCGACGGTGACTGACACCGGGTCCGGGACGGCGTCGATGGCGGCCTGTATCTCGTCGCTTGGCCCGAACATAGAGAAGGTGACCGTCCCGTCCGGGCGGTACTCGATGGGCGGAACTGACACGAGACTGCGCCAGGCCGTTACGCCCCAGAGTTCCTGCACTGCAGCGTTCGTGTCGTCCCGGATGTAGGCGTAGAACGCCCGGTCGCCAGCGCGTTCGAGTTCGTAGTCGAGCACTTCCGGGAAAGACTGCACCGCGGCCTCGAACCGCTCGGGGTCGCCTTCGACGTAGTGCAGGATGCCGAGTTCCTCCCCCGTGAAGTTCCACTGGAGCGCCGTCGCGTACTCGACGAACTCGGCGTTCGCCATCACGTCGTACATCGGGTGGATCTCGTCCTCCCGGCCGCCCGCGCTGATCCGTAGCCGGACGTGTTTCATAGCGTCACCGTTCGAGAGCCGCGACTTAAATCCCCCGTGCCACTCCTGCACCATCGGTTCGGTGGAGTCGAACGTACGGTACGGTATGGTTCGAACGCTACTGACCGGTGCGACCGGAACGCTCGGGAGCGCGCTGCGACCGCGGCTGGCGGACGCCGGCCACGACGTGCGCGCGGCGAGTCGGTCACCGCCGAGGGACGGCGACGCGGAGTGGGTGGAACTGGACCTGGCCGACGGGAGCGGCGTCGACGCCGCAGTCGCGGACGTCGACGTCGTCGTCCACGCCGCCACCGCGCCACGGGGTGACAGCAAGGCGGTCGACGTTCGGGGGACTGAGCGGCTGCTGGCGGCGGCCGCCGAGGCCGGCGTCGCGAACGTCCTGTACGTCTCGATCGTCGGCGTCGACGAGATACCGCTATCGTACTACGAGCACAAACTGGCGGCCGAGCGAGCCGTCGAGGAAAGCGATGTCCCCGGGACGGTCCTACGGGTGACGCAGTTCCATTCGTTCATCGACGGCCTCCTCGGTGGGTTGTCGCGTCTCCCCGTCTGGCCGCTGCCGACCCGGTTTCGGCTGCAACCGATCGACGTCGGCGAGGCCGCCGACGCGGTCGTCGAGCACGCGACCACGGAACCCGGCGGCCGAGTCGCCCCCTGCGGCGGCCCTGAAGTGCTGACCCTCGGCGAGATCGCGTCGGCCTACCGGAGCGCAAGGGGGTTGCGGCGGCCGATCGTTCGCCTGCCGGTCCCCGGAAACGTCGCCGGTGGGTTCCGGGCCGGCGACGGAACGCGCCCGGACCGTGCCGTCGGGACGTTGACGTGGGAGCGGTGGCTGGCGGAGCGGTACGGCTCCGAGGGTCCGGCGACGACCCCGTCCGCGTCGCCGTCGTGACAGGACCGCGCAGGGGCGATTCGGCCGCCGTCGAGTACCGCCGGGCGAATCGGAGACGCCGGACTGTCCCGCTCCGGGTCGTTTTTCTCGCCGCCTTTCGTATCCCGAGGTATGCGACGGCTCGTGGCGCGGATTCTGATGGCGACCGTCGGTCTCGGCCTGCTCGGCGTCTACCTCGCGGTCGGTCTCGTCGTCGTGGAGGCGGCCGCGTGGCTGTTCGCGGTGCGACCCGACCCGTGGGTTCTCGTCGGAGGTATGGTCGGGTCGGCGCTGGTGTTCGGCTACACGAGCTACCGCGCCGGGGCGAAGCGGATCGTCTCGGGACTGGGTGCCGTCGAACTGCCGCGCTCGCGAGCGCCGTGGCTCTACCGCCGCCTCGACCGCCTCTCCGCCGAGATGGACGCGGGGAACCCCTCCATCTACGTCGCCGCGCTTCCGGCACCGAACGCACTTGCGGTCGGCGCGGGCGAGGGCGTGGTAGTTCTCGACCGCGACCTGTTCCGCATCCTCGACGGCGACGAGATGGAGGCGATCCTCGCCCACGAACTCGCCCACCTCGAAACGCGGGACGCCCTCCTCCAGACGCTCGGATCGAGTCTCGTCCAGACTGTCAGCGGCGTCCTCTTCGTTCTCCTCCTCCCGGTCGGACTCGTCGTCGCCGGCGTCCAGCGCGCGACGGCGTGGCTCTTGGGACGCCGTCCGGACCCGTTCGACCGTCACCTGGTCCGGATCCATCTCCGCGTAGCGCAGTTCGTCCTCGTTCTCCTGCTCGCCCTGACGCTGGCGCTCCGTGCGCACTCCCGGCGTCGCGAACTCGCCGCCGACGACCGCGCCGTCGCGGTGACGGGAGACCCCCTCGCGCTGGCCCGGGCGCTGACGCGCATCCAGCGCGCCTCGCGGCCGCGACACGGTCCGCTCTCGTCGCTGTACATCTACGGCCAGGAGGAGGAAGACGCGCTCGCGCGACTGCTCGCCACGCACCCGCCGATGGACAACCGCATCGAGCGGATGGTCGAGCGCGCCGAGCGGACGCCGAACGGGACCCTCGTCCGGTGACACGGACGACGACGCGCCGAACCGCCGGTCTGCAGCCGGAGACGACTGCGGAGATCAATACGGTGGATCCAATGACTATATTCGAATATATATGGCCATTCGTCCATTCGGGGCATACACATCAAAATGTTCATCCCGTAGTAGAGAAGAAACACAAACATGGCCTCAGAAATGGAGTCGGTCATGAGGCGCGGAGGCGAAAACGGCGATGTGATGGCGGCGATCGACGAGATCGAGGGTCGCCCGCATCTCGTTATCGCCGACGTGGCACGGGACGACGCCTGGATCTCGACAGTCGAGACCGCGAGCGTCTCTCTGGGCGACTGGCGGTAGGGCCGCGGACTACTCCTGCCACGGGGGTGTCGCCAGATCGCTCATCGAGTCGAGACGATAGTCGGGCACCGGGTCGGGGTCGGAGCCGTCCGAAAGCCACACTGACCGGATGCCCGCGGCGTGTGCGCCGGGGACGTCCGTCGTCAGCGAGTTGCCGACGTGGACGGCCCGTTCGGGTGTCGCGTCCAGCAGTTCGAGCGTGTGGTGGTACGGGTCCGGTTGCGGCTTCCGCGGCGCGTCGTAACCCGCGTGGACGACTTCCTCGAATGCGTCGCGGAATGGGAGAGCCGACAGCTTCTCGGACTGCATCTCCGGCGCGCCGTTGGTCAGAACTGCGAGCCGATGGTCCGCCGATAGCGCCTCGACGGCATCGCCCGCGCCCGGTAGCGGGCGGACGTTCCCGTGGTCGCGCTCGGCGGCGTAGGCGTCCGCGACGGCGCGCCCGAGAGCGGGGTCGCGGTCGCACTCCTCGGCGATAGCGGCGAAACACTCCCGACGGAGGTCGACCATCGAGTCGGTCGCCTCCAAGAACTCCTCGTAGCGGGCGTAATACTCGCTTGCGTCGAAGAAGTGTTCGACACCGACGTCGTCGAACGCGGCGGCGAGCAACTCCTCGCCGCTACGCCGGTACTCACAAAGAGTGTCGTCCAGGTCGAACAGGACGGCGTCGACGGCAGTCATTACGCGGAGAGTGGCAGCGAACCGGTAAAAATCAGGCGGCTTCGTACCCCGAACCGGTCCGCTCCGCCAGACCGAACAGCGCGGCCCACTCCAGCAGTCGCTCGACCCGCGTTTTCCACTGCGACCGCCACGTCTGCGGGTTCCGGTGGCGCTCCCACTGCGGGACCGTCGGCTCGAACTGCTCGAACACCTCCGCAACGGTCAGTGGGTGGTCCCCCAGCAGCGACAGCACCTCTCTCGCGCCGAAGACGCGCTCGCGGAACGCCCCCGCCAGTTCGTCGGGGTCGGGGTCCTCGCGAACGCGGGCGTAGCCACGGTCCGTCTCCTCGGCGAGTTCCAGCGCCCGGAGGAACGTGAGCCACGTCCGGGCCGCCTCGCGGTCGCTTACCGACGTGCGGTCCGTCAGGCGGGCGCAGCAGTCGTTCTCGGGTTCGGGGACGAGCGGGACCGCGCGCTGGGCCTCCGCGAGGAAATCGAGCGATTCCGGCGGGGCCGGGATCTCCTTGAATCTCACGGATGGGTCACCTCACAGGTCGAAACTCTCCGCCAGCAGGTCCTCGTTTCGCTCGCCGAGCACGTGCGTCCCGCCGCCGACCACGTCGATCGTCACCTGCGCCGGCGCGAAGACGCTCTCGGGCACGTCGTAGAACTCCCAGTCGTGGTCCTCGAACACCTGCTCGAACGGCGTGCCATACTCCGCCGTCGCGGTCGACGGCACCTCGTCGAAGCGGTCGAACTCCTCCTCGACGACGACGTGGACCTGCCCGCCGTACGCCAGCGCGTCGTTCGTCCGTCCGATAGCGGCCTCCTCGGACTCCGCGACGGGTGCGACCGGCGCGCTCCCGGTCGCGGTGACGATGTCGAGGGGGTCGTATCCGAGTTCCGTCAGGCGGAAGACGGCGAGTTCGGCGGCGCGAGCGGCCATCGTGACGCTTCCGGCGACGCTCGCGGTGGGAAAGACGGCGAGGAACACGCCGCCCGGATCGACCTCAGCGAGGTCGGCGACGTGTTCGGCGACGGCCTCGTCGGGATACTCGTCCGCCTCGACCGCGAGGACGGCGAACTCGAAGGCGTCGTGATAGCCGATCTGACGGTACTCGTCCTCCTCGGCGACGAGCGCGCGGGCGGGGCCGCTGCCGAGGCCCTCGAACTCGCCGACGCTTACCTCCCAGCCGGCCTTCTGGGAGCCGAGCATCGCGAGTCCGGGGTGGTCTGTCGAGAGTTCGACGTGGGGGAGCGGCGCGCCCGCCACGTCGTCCATCCGGGTCTGGATCGTCGCGAGACCCGCGGTCTGTATCTCGCCGAGCAGGAGGCCCGCCTCGATGCCGCCTTCGACGTCGACGCCGAAGTCGAGCACCGTCGCATCGTTGTCGAGTTCATACGCCCCGATGCCGAGTTCCTCGGCGAAGTCGATGGCCTCGTCGACGAGTTCGATGGCCATCCGGTTGAGACTGTCCATATGCGGAGAAAGAGCGCCCGGCACAAGGGCTTTGTCAGTCGGCGCAGCGCTCGCGACCGGATACGAGCACCCACGTTCTTGGCGCTTCGCCTCCTACGTTCTCCCGATGAAGCTCGCATTCGTCTGTGTCGGCAACGCCGGTCGGAGCCAGATGGCGGCCGCGCTGGCCGAACGGGAACGGGACCAGCGAGGGGTGAACGCTGCGATCGTCACCGGTGGCGTCGACCCGGCCGAAAGCGTACACGACGAGGTCGTCGCGGCGCTCCGAGAGGTCGATATCGACATCGGCGACCGCGCTCCCCGAGAGATATCACCTGGAGACATCGAGGACGCCGACTACGTCGTGACGATGGGCTGTTCGGTCGACCAGTTCCGACCCGAGGGATGGTCGGGAGAGAGTCGGAAGTGGGATCTGGAGGCCAACGAGACCCGCGAGCAACGCGACGAGATCGAGCGCCGAGTCGCGGAACTGTTCGACGAGATCGAGGCCCAGCGAGCGGCGTGACCGGCCCGGTGACCCCGACGCCTACTCCCGGTCGCTTCGCGCGTCTCGGCCGAGTTCGTCCTCGACGGCCTCGACTTTCGCCCCGGCGCTGCTGTCTCTCTCGCGCTTGTCGTCTATCTTCAGGAACGTCGAGACGCGGTCGCCGTCGACCGCCTCGTGGGCGGCCTCCGCGGCGGCGAACACCTCGCTCGCCGCCTCGGCCTCGATAACCGTCCCCATCGGATTCGTCTCGTACGTCACGTCGAACCCTTCGAGGGCCTCGACGGCCTTCGCGACCTCGCTCGCCATGCTGTCTTCGATGACCGGTGCGACCGACAGGAGCGCTACAGTCGTCATGGTTCGGTGGAGACGCGCCGGGGACAAAGCGGTTGCCGTCGCGGCGTCGGTAGCGGAGTCGGACACTCGGTGTCTCGCGGGGCCGCCCCCGAAATCCGTTCCCGGTCTGGGACTGGTAGGCCAAGCTTCCGGGAGCGGGCACATCGAGGGCGGTTACGTTTCCGCGCTGTCGTTCGGGTCAAGATACGATAGCTGTGCGACCAGTTCGCGCCGTCGCTGTCTCGTGATCACGGTGGCGTCGAGCAGTTTCCCGACGAACGGCGCGGCGATTTCGAACTCCGTCGTCGCGGCGATCGTCGTCTCCCCGTTTGCCTCTGTGATCTCGTAGCGAGTCACCATCTCCTCGAAGAGCCCGTCGACCTGCTCGTAGGCGAACGCGGCGTCCGTCTCTACTACGTCCACCGTGAGTTCCATCGTCGCGAGGCCGACGTTGTTCGCGATCTGGATGCGGTCGCCGTCGACCGTCACCTCGTCGAACCCCGCCGCTTCCATGAACTCCTTTCTGTCGTCGAATCGTTCAGTCACCGCTGCCGCGGACCCGTCGGTCGTTCGCGTAACGGAAACGGTCTCCATGGTACTGAATCGGTAGTACACCCCTTGAACGTCGCTCCCGTTCTCACGGACTGATAACGCACACCGCTACTTACGACGCTGTGTCGCCCAATACCTATCTATGCGGCCTCAGGAACTGTTGATCGTCGCGAGCAAAACGGCGACGTTACTGTGTGGCGGTCTCGTCACGTCGCTTGCCTACCGAGCCTCCAAACGGACGGGATCGCCGGCGTTGCGGGCGCTCGCGTTCGGTCTCGGTCTCGTCACCGTCGGCGCACTGGTTGCGGGCGCACTCCACCGTCTGGTAGGCATGTCGCTGAGAACCGGCGTCGCCGTCCAGAGTACGTTCAGCGCTCTCGGTTATGTCGTTCTGGCTTACTCGCTGTACGCTCGCTCCGAACCGGACAGCGACACCAGCGTCGTGGAACGGCGAACGGACCCGTGACCGCGCCCGTCAGACCGACCGTCCTCGCCGGCGAACGTTCCGCGGCTGTGGTGCCGAGTGAGAACGACCGATCGGTCTCCGGGCGCTACCGAACACGTTCGGGGGCACGCCAAGGGACGCTGCGGACCGATGTTCGGTATGGCCGGAATCCCCTCGCCGTTCTCGACCGACGAGGCGGACGACGAGACGTTCGACGAATACGACGAGTACGTTCCTGAGTCCCTCCCGGAACCGGGGTCGTTCCTCGACGGCCACGACGTTCTCGCCGACGACGCGCACCTCGAGTTCCACGAACTGACGCGCGACCTCTTCGAGGAGCGCGGCGTCTACGACATGACGTTCGGCTACAACCTCGCGAGACTGAATCTCGACCGCCGGCATCCCGGTGCGGGGTACCGGTACGCCGTAGAGCAAAGCTCGCCGGGGTCTGACTCGAACGGAGCCGACAGCACCGTTCTCCGCGCCGAATTCACGCCGACGACGGAGTTCTGCCCCCAGAGTGACACGCTCGCCCGGGGGTCGTTCCGCGCGTGGAACGGGCTGTCGGAGCGACACGACTACGACCTCGTCCGGGTGCGGGTCGATGGGATGCATCACAACAGCGAGGAGATAAACGGGGACATGCGCGACCTCGAAGCGACGTATCTGGAGACCGATTCGGTCGGCGAAGCCGCCGATTCGCCGACGCGCCAACCGAGCGGGGGATCGACGGGAGACGAACCGAGCAGCGGTCCCACGTCTCCGTTCTGACGCCGCGTTTTCGGGCGGTTCCAACGCCGTGATAGGCGCTGTTTAGTCAGTCCGGGAGTCCGTCGACGTGGGGTCGGCGAACACCTTCACACAGTTACAACGAGCTATGAGACGTATCGAAAGCCGAAAAACAACAGCGGGGGACGGCCGCTCAGTTCGGGTCGGGGTCGAACACGTCGAGGTTCTCCTCACCCTCGGCGCGGACGACGCTCATGCAGCCGCGGCGCGCCACCCGGCTCAGCGCGTGGTCGACCAGTTTGTAATCGCCGGGGACCTGGAAGCCCATCGTCGCGATGGTCGTGCTCCCGGGGGCGACCGGCTTGGTCTGGATGTGGGTCTGCGGGTCAGTGCTCAGCGACCCCTCCGGGTAGAGCTTCTCCCACACGTTGCCGATGGGGTGGTAGCTGCTGGTGAGGTTCGGGCCGCCGGTGACGAAGTACGTCCGAACGGTGTCGCCCGTATCGACGGTCGCCGCCGGACCGTACCTGTTGGGCGTCGTGGCGTACGCCTCGCCGTTCATCACCACGTAGGTGGGGTCCTCGTCGGCCATCGCCTGCATGTCGAACCCGTGGTGACCCTCCTCGCCGGCGTCCGTGTCCGTGTAGATCTCGTGCTGTCCGAGATACACCTCCTCGTTGACGTCCGGCATGCCGTCCTCGGGTTCGACCAGGATGATGCCGAACATGCCCGCGCTGATGTGCATGTCCAGGTTCGCCACGGCGCAGTGGTAGATGTACGCACCGGGGTACGTCGCCTTGAACCGCAGGTGCTCCGTCTCGCCGGGCATAGTCATCGTCGCCTCCGCGCCGCCGCCGGGGCCGGCCACGGCGTGGAAGTCGACGTTGTGCGGCATCGTGTTCTCCTCGGGGTTGCGGAACGTCACGTTCACCGTGTCGCCCCGCCGGACTCGGATGAACGGTCCGGGCACCTGACCGTTGTAGGTCATGTAGTCGAAGGTGACACCGTCCTCGACCTCGGCGGTCACCTCTCTGGGGACGAGTTCGACGTCGACCTCGGCGGGTTCGTCCCGCTCGATGGGTCCCGGGATGTCGGTGGGATCCGCGGCGACCC
The DNA here is from genome assembly GCA_005954745.1 of Halostella pelagica. Taxonomy (GTDB): domain Archaea; phylum Halobacteriota; class Halobacteria; order Halobacteriales; family Natronoarchaeaceae; genus Halostella; species Halostella pelagica. Next base: position 2,304,006 of record CP040678.1, on the reverse strand, counting down.
GTTCGACGGTCGGCGTCTCCGCCTGTTCCATTCGGTCGCGCTGTTCCGTGCGCTCCTGGGCAGTGGGGGCGTTCGCACAGCCGGCGACGGCGGTCGCACCGCCGATCCCGACTGCCTGGAGCACGCGTCGCCGCGAAGTTTCGAGCATTGTCCTTTTTCCTCCCTTACAGGTGTAGATAGTCGCCTAACCACTATCAAACGGTTTCACTGTTCCCAGGGCGCGAGAACGGGACGAACACGTTCGCCCGAAAAAGGTCATCAGATCGCTCGTCGGCCGTGCGATACGTGATCCGACGTTCGCCGTCAGTTCCGAACGGCTCACTCCGACGGCGCGAACACGACCAGCGCCGTCGCGTCGTCGACGGCCTTCGGCGATATCTCGCGCTCGCCGCTGAACCTGACGGCGTCGCCGGGGTCTACGCTGTAGCTGTCGTCGTCCAGTCGGAGATCGATCGACCCCTCGATCCCGTACAGCACGATGTCGTGTCCGGGGTGTTGATGTGGGGGCACAGCTTCGCCGGCGTCCAGTTGCAGGCGGACTGTCCGCGGACTCCGCTCCTCGAACACCTCGGCGTGGGGGGCTTCTTCGAGTTCGTCGACTGCTGTCTGTTCTGGCATCGTTCGAAAGAACGTCCGCCAGGTGCCTCCGCGTTCACCCGAACTAGTTCGGCACCCGTTCGCCTGTGGTCGGCCACAGTTCACCAGTTGGTCATACTGTCGGCTGTACCTTCGGAACGATACTCGGGCCTCCGGGGGGTCCGATATTCTTCAAGGGAGTACAGCCGACAGTATCAGTCTCTGCTGCCGAGAGCGGGCGCCGGTCACGGCTCGCCGCCGGACGAGAGGGTATCGCCTGCGTCTCCCCCGTCGTCGCCGGCGGCATCGCCGTTGCCGACGCGTCCTCCGACGAGAACCGCGGGGAGCGACTGCGGGCCGTGACGTCGCAGTACGAGCAGGAGGTTGGTCGCGAACGCGAGACTGCCGACCAGAACGAACGCGCCGGCGGCGTCGACGCCGAACCGGGGAACCGACTGTGCGTCCGCCGCCGCGAGCAGGTCCGCCGCCGCCAGCACGCCGATGCCGACGACGAGGGCGACGAAGTCGGCCGCGGCGATCCGGTCGTCGTAGAGGTCGTCGATCATCGGGACCGGTTCGAAGCCGAGGCGGTCGCTGTACCTGTGGACCCACACGATGAAGGGAACGACGTGGTACAGGGTGCCGAACACGACGAACCCGACGACGCCGAACAACAGGAGCGTTCTCGCTCCGGGCGCGCCGAACGTCGCGTCGCGGGCAAGCGGGTCGGCGACCCATGCGGGAAGCGTCAGGAGCGCCCAGACCGCCATCGCGCCTGCGGCGACGGCGTAGCGCGAGAGCATCGGCGTCCACTCGACGCTCGTTTCGGTCAGTTTCCGGGCGAGGATAACGGCGACGCAGACGACGCTTCCGACGACGAGCACGCCGCCGACGCGCGCCAGTGAGACGTTCCCGAACAGTCGCCCCACTGCGAGCGCGACGACGCCGACCGGATAGCCGACCTCCTCGACAGTCCGAAGAGAGCTGTCGATCCCGTGGAGTTCCGTCTGGGTGAACATCGTCGCGAGCTGGTAGAGCGCGCCGAACACCGTCGTCAGAACCGCGCCGAAGACGGCGAGCGTCGCGTGGGTCGCGACGACGTCGCCCCGCGCGACCGGGCTGTCGTAGAACAGGGGGCGGGTGAATCCGACAGCCAGCGACAGCCCGAGAACCGTCAGGACGAGGAAGTACGCCAGCGCCAGCGCGAAGTGGCGCTCGGTCACGTCAAGCGGTCGCGCCGTCGCCAGCGTACGGCCGACGTTGTAGACGAACGTCCAGAAGCCGGTGAGCATGAACCCCCCTGCGTACGGCAGAAGGTCGTACCTGTCCGTCAGCAGACTACCGGCGAACCCCGCCAGCCCGGCCGTGACGAGCCACAACTGGGCCGTCGCCAGGCGACGCGAGTGCAGTTCGGTTCCGGACCACACCGGGACGAACTGCGTCATCGCGCCCATGATCGTGATACAGACCCACCCGGCGAGCAGGAGATGGACGTGAGCGAGAGGTTCCGACGGTTCGCCCGTGAACTCGCTCGCCACGACCGCGGCGACGAGAAACCCGAGTGCGACGACGAAATGGCGGAGCGGCACCGACATCGGCGGCTGGGTATCGGTTTCGACGTTGCCGGGAACGACGCTCATGGTGGTTCGTTCGGCGTCGCGCGCCCTGCCCGTACTCCCGAACGTGTTCGCACTGGGAACCAGAGGGGAGCCGCCCGAACTCTCCGACATGACCACGGCCACGCAGTCGACCGAGACGGCACGGACGACGGTCACGGTGAAATGCACCGGCCACGTCCGCACGGAGGTCGGCAAACCGGAGTTCTCGTACGCGTTCGAGGGGGACACGCTGGGAGAGTTCCTCGACGACTTCTTCGAGTCGTACGACGTCGAGGAGATGCTCGTCGCGGAGACGGAAGAGGAGGCGTCGACGGACGGGTGGGCCGACCCGCCCGAGGAACTGCCAGGAACCTGGGAGAAGAACCCGGAGGGCGAACAGACGCGGACCTACGCTCGGGTCGCCGTCAACGGCAAGTTCAACGAGCATCTCGACGGGTTCGACACGGAACTCGACGACGGCGACCGCGTGGCCCTGATCTATCCGTTCATCTTCTGCTGTTGATACTGGCTGTCGTGAGTCGCTGAACGCTTCGCGGGGATGCCACCGCGACATAGCTGAAACAGAAAGCCCGACGGGAAGTTCGACCGCCGCCGTCGACGGATCAGGCGCTCCCGGCGGGCCGCGAGACGGCTATGACCCACTCGTCGGGGGCCGCACGCCGCACGTCGCACCGGTCGAACGCGTCTTCGAGGGGGCCGTCGTGGCCCACCGCCTCTGCGAGCATCGAGGCCAGCGGCGACGGATCGTGGTCGTTGACGAGGTAGAACGTCTCGCCCGGGTCAAGCGCCCGGAACTCCTCGATCGCCTGCTCGTGCCGAATTGACGGGGGGAGCCCGCGAATGTCGAGCGCGTGGTCCGGAACAGCGAACTCCGCCCGGTCATCGAGGCGTTCGAGTACTTCGTCGCCGAGCGTCGCCACGGCGTCCGGTACGTCGCCATCCATCTCCCGCACGTCGTCATCGAACGGGAGTTCGCAAAGTACCGGCAGGTCCAGTTCCCCCTCGACGTCCGCGGCCGGGAACAGGTCGTGTTCGCGTCCGCAGTCGCAGGTAAACCCGGCCATGTTGACGATAGTGCCGAGCACCGGAACGCCGTTTTCCTCGAACAGAGTGGCGCTCCGGCCCGTGTCCGACACGCTCGTGGGATACGGAGTGGTGACCAGCAACGCGCCGTCGACGGGGAGCGTCTGCAACACCGTCAGGACGATGTCGCCGGTGCCCGGCGGAAGGTCGACCACGAGGACGTCGAGGTCGCCCCACGCCGTGTCCTCGAACAGTTCCGTCACGGCTTCGTGGGCCATCGCGCCCCGCCACGCTATGGGCGCGTCGTTGGCGATGAGGCCGACGCTCATCGCGGTTAGCCCACCGGCGTCTATCGGTTCGGCGTCCCCCTCGTCGTTGGCCGACACCGGCCCCGCCACGTCGAGCAGTTCGGGCACGTTCGGACCGTACAGGTCGGCGTCGAACAGGCCGATGTCGCGGTCGGTGTCCGCCGCCAGCGCCCGGGCGAGTTGCGTCGAGACGGTGGTCTTGCCGACGCCGCCTTTCGCGCTCGCGACGGCGATCACCGCGTCGATGTCGTCCGGACGGTCGACTCGGCCGTCACCGTCTGCGTCGGGCGTCTCGCCCTCGATGGTCGCCCGTTCGACCCCCGGCGTGGAAAGGGCCTCGCGACGTAGCGCTTCGGTCACGTCCTCCGCGGTCGCCTCGTCGAACCCGGCGAGGTCGACGCCGATCGTCACCGCGCCGTCGCGCGCGTTAACGTCGGTCACCAGACCCGATTCGACCGCGTCCGTCCCGAGGTCCGGGTCCTCGACGGCGGTCAGCGCGTCGCGGACTCGGTCGCCTCTGTCCGGCGTTACGTTCTCTTCGGCCATGCTACCACGCCTCGAACTCTTCCGCGTCCTCGTCCGGTTCACGCTCGGTCATCAGGGTTCCTCCGTACGGGCGGAAATCCATGTCGTACGCATTGGCGACGGTGTCGAGCGCGTCCTCGCGCGCGCCGACCCGGTCGGTGTCGAAGCCGAACGACTCGACTGCCTCGACGAGGTCGTCGTCGCTCACGTACCCGTCGGCGTACGCCGCGGCGATGCCGTCCCGGAGCACGTCGGCGTTCCGACGCAGACGTTTCCCCTCCTCGAACCGCTCGCGCATCTCGTCGGTCGGACTGCCGCGGTCGAGGGGGATACCGTCGAACCGTTCGACGGCCTTCCGGTCGAACTCGTCTGCCATCCGCAACATCTCGACGACCTGTTCCCGGGGGGCGAGCGCCTCCCAGTCGTCGCGGGCCCCGTCCGCCACGACGGCGTCGACGGCGTCGGCCCACTCCGTCGAGCGTTCGACGTCCTCGAACGCCTCCGCGACGAACGCGCCGACGTAGTCCTCCGGAACGGTGACGCCGAGCGACTCGTCGAGGCTCGCGGTTTCGTCGCTACGGTCGCTTTCGGCGGCGTCGCCGTGTTCGTGGTCGCGGTGCGTTTCGTCCGTCGAAGTGTCGAGGTCGTAGGTGTCAGTCATCGTCGGTCACGCTGTCCTTGAGTCAGGCCGTCGTTCACGTCGGCCGGACCGCCGCCGGGGCCTTGCCGGCCGCGGTCGCGTTTCGACCCCGGGCCGCCGCCGGGGGCGGCCGGACCGTCCAGGTCGGCGTCTATCTGCTCGGGGTCCACGCCGCGGGCCGTCGCGAGCGCCCGCTTGGCCGACCGCCGTACGTCGTCGCTCCGGTCGTTCAGGCCGTGACGCTCCAGCGCCTCCTCCGCGCGGTCCGTGCCGAGGTCGCCGAGGCTGCTCGCCGCCTTCGCCCGGACGAACGCCTCCGGGTCGCGGGCCAGCACGGCGGCGAGAATTCGCACGGCTTCGCCCGTGTCGTCGGCGTACTCCCGCAGGAAGTCGGCGGCGTACTCCCGAACGCCCTGATGCGGGTCCGACTTGATCCGCTCGACGAGCAGTTCTTGGGACGCCGCTCCCGTCTTCGCGAGCGCCACGACGGCGTTGCGCCGCACCCACCCGCTCTCGTCGGAAAGCGCCGCACGGAGCGTCTCTTCGTCGCCCGGCACGGCCCGTGACTGTGCGACGACGGCTTCGGCTCGCACCCACTCGTGCCCGTCGTCCAGTGCCGTCCGAATCGCTGCCTCGGCAGTTCCGTCCGCCTCCGATCCCGCGCTTGCCGCGTGGCCAAGCGCTTCGACGGCGAACTGCCGGACTTCCTCCGATTCGTCTCCGGTCGCCCGCTCGGCCAGTCGAACGGTCGTCTCGGGCTCCAGACCGGCGCTATCGGCGATATCGACGAGCCCCAGGGCGGCGCGTTCGCGGTCGCGCTCCCCTTGGGCGTCGAGTTGGTCGCACAGTTCGGCCTCGTCTTCCGCGACCGCCCGGCCGCGGGCGCTGCGGTTCGCGTACTCGGTCATCGTCTGAGCCTCCAGTAACTGACTAGCCACGCGGCGACCGTCGCCAGGACGAGCGCGGTGATCCAGTTCGTCGCCGACCGCGCCAGCCACATCACCGACTCGCCGGTCTCCTCGGCGACCTCGGTCGCGCCACCGTCGCCGCCGTTCTCCGCGGCGCTCAGTTCGTTGTTCTCGGTGTCGAGGACGGAGTACTGGAGCGTGATCGACTTCTGTCCGTTCACCTCGTCCGCGCTTCCGTTCCAGACGGCGAACGCGAGATACATCTGGTCGCTCTCCTCGAAGGCGGCGTCGAACTCACCGTCAGCGCCGCGTTCGCGGACGAAGACGACTTCCCAGCCGTCGTCCGTGCGCTCGGCGTTCGCCGAGACGTCCTGTGTCGGCGCGTGGGTCAGCGAGCCGTACCCCTTCGCGTAATAGTTCTGGGCGTTCTGCTCGTAGTCGGATTGCGACATCGGATTCCCGGCGGCCGTTCCGGGTCGAGTCTCGTCGTCGGGGTGGGGGTAACTGTACATGTCCCCGCCGCCTTCGTCGCCGGAGTTCTGCCACGCGGCCCGCCAGTACCAGATGTTGACTGGGTCGCCGTTCGCACCCATCGTGATCGGCGGTTTGCTACCGCCGCGCATCATCACCGCGACCCCGTCACTGTAGGCCCCGGGTTCGCTGATGTTCATGTCGCTCGTCGGGTCCTCCCACTCCAGACGGAAGGCGACGTGCGTGTCGTTCGTGACGGTCTGGACCGTCATCTCGTCGACGCTTCCCCCGCCGTAGGGAAGCGCCATCTGCTGTTGCGACAGCGACACGTCGCGGGTCGGCGCGTCCTCCCACTTCGCCGCGTCAGGCGCGGCGGGAACCTGCTCGACCGACTCGACGGGCTGTGTGCCCGCAGTGACGACGCTGACCAGCGCCACCTGAGCGACCATCACCAGACACATGACGACGACTGCCAACTTCGTCGCGCGCCGGGCGGCGCGGCGGTCGACCGAAACGCCTAGGAGCGAGCGGAGGCGGCGTTTCACGGTGCTTCACCCCCGACTGCGGGCTCCTCTTGTTCCGGGTGTTTCCCGTTGTCGTAGGTCACCAGCTCCTCGACCAGATCCGCCGCGGCGACGTACGCCGTGTCGTCGGTAGCCCGGCGCAGGTCGTACGCCAACGCCGGCACGAACTCGACGAGGTGGTCCGCGAGCACGGTCGCCTCCGCCTGTGCGATGCGGTCGGCAGCGGTGGCGTTGCCGCCGTCGAGGGCGACGGCCCGCTGGCCAGCGAGCACCTGCGCCAGTTCGAGTTCGGCCGCGACGTGGTCCTGGCGCTCCGCGAAGTCGTCGCTCGGCTCGACGCCGAACTCCTCCATCAGCCCCACGACGGTGGCGATCCGCCGCTGTTCGATGCTGAGTTCGTCCCGGGTCGTGTAGTGGGCCTCGTACGGTATCACCGCGTACGTTCCCTCGTCGGCCGGGACGCCGAACAGGTCGTTGTACGCCGACTGCAACTCGTCGAGCGGCGTCTGCGTGATGCCGGCGAGTAGCGCGCTCGCCTCCTCGGATACGGTGAGTCGTTCGGCGGCGCGTTCGATCCCCTCTCGGGCCTCCGAATCGGTCAGTTCGCTCACGGTACGCTCGTCCGGATAGGTAAACGCCGCGGCGGCGGCGCAGTAAAGCGTCGCCCGCGCGGCGTGGTACTCTGGGTCGGTGTTTCGGTGCATGGCTTTAGGGCTGGTTGGTCCACATCTCGCCCTCGCGGACCTCGAGTTCCTCCTCGAACGGGATGTCGACGACCTGGTTCCCCTTGCGGTCCCACCCCTTCACGCGGTGTTCTTTCACGGTGTACGTCTCGATGAGACGGGTCGTCGCGCCGAACAACTGGAGTATCCCGAGGACGTGGTGACTGGGGTCGCGGACGCGCTCCTGAACGATCTTCACCGATTCCTCGTAGGTGCTTCCGGGCCAGTCGTTGCGCTTCTGGTCCGTGTTCGGGGTGAACATCTGGGTGAGGAACTCCGGCGGCACGTGGTACGGCGGCATGTAGAACACCTGCGGGCGGGTGCCGAACTGCGGGTACAGCGGCAGCGCGACCTTCTCGTCGCTCTTGGCGAGGTAATTCGTCGGACTCCGGCCGTCCGCCGCCGACTTCACGCCGTTGGGGTGTCCCGCGTCCGGCCCGCGATTGATGTTGCCGTGCAGGCGCGTCTTCCCGATGCAGGAGGAGACACAGCGCGGGACGTTGCCCTCCTCGATGCGCGGGAAGCAACCGACCGGCTTCTCCGACACGCCCGTCTCCGGATTGTACATCGGCTTGTGATACGGACACCCCTTCACGCACTTCCGGTAGCCGCGACAGCGCTCCTGGTCGAGCAGGACGATGCCGTCTTCCTCGCGCTTGTAGATGGCCTTCCGCGGGCACGCCGCCAGGCAGGCCGGGTTCTTACAGTGGTTACAGAGCCTGGGCAGGTAGAACTGCCACATGTCGTGGTACTGCTCGTTCTCGGGGTCGCTCTCGACGACATCGCCCGTCGGATACTCGCCGTGAACCTGGTCGTCGCCGAGTGCGGGGTACTCCCACTCCTCCTTCTGGGCGACGTACCCCTTGACCTGCTCAGTCTGGTCAGCGGCGTCGAAGATCGTCTCGTCTCCGTCGAGGTCGTCGAGCAGACGCATGTCCCAGCCCATCGGATAGCCGCCGTAGGGCTCCGTCTCGACGTTCATCCACCACATGTACTCCTCGCCGCGTCCGCTGGTCCACGTGGACTTGCAGGCGAACGAGCAGGTGTTGCAGTTGATGCACCGGTTCGTGTTGATGATCATCCCCCAGTGCCAGTCGCGCTCCTCGTCGCGGTGTTCGTAGGGGTAGCTGTGCTCGCGGCCGAGTTGGGGGTTGTAGGTTTCGGGCATCAGCTGTCACCTCCCTGCAGCGTTCCGTCGATGTAGTTCTGGACGAGATCGTCGCGGCGCGCGTCGCCGGGCCACCAGTCCGCCTCCTCGTACTTCTCGACTTCCACGAGGTCGTCGCGGTTAGTCCCGGTCGGTGCCCACACGGTCTCTTCGTACCCGTGTTCCAGTTCGGCCCCGTGCCAGGCGATGTCGTCCTCGACCTCCTCGGAGATGTTCGGGTCGCCGAAGACCGCCTTGTGAACGAGGTCGTCGGTCTCCTGTGCGGGGTCGAGCCAGATGTTCGTCGTGACGTTGTACCCCTTGATTCCGTCCTCGTCCTCCTCGTCGTCGGGGAAGTGCTGCGGCCACCAGCCGTGCCAGATGGTTAGCTGGCCCATGTCGCCGGCCGACCGGGGCCGTTGGCGCTCGCTCACCATCGCGCGAACGACGAGGTCCCCGCGCTTCCCGCTGATGCGGACGTAGTCGCCGTTCTCGACGTCGATGTCCGCGGCGTCTTCGGGGTGCATCTCGACGAACGCCTCGCCGAGCGGCGGCGCGTCCTCCGTGTCGCCCTCGCCCGTGGGGAACGAGAAGTCGTCGACTAGTCGCTCGGTTCCGTCCGGATCGCCGCTGGTCGACCCGAAGTCCCGCGCCGACCAGATCAGGTTCCAGTCGGTCATCCCCCACGAGGAGTGGGTCCGGTACTTCGGGTGGGGCGTGTTGTAGTAGAACTGGTACTCCTCGTCGTGGTACAGCGGGTTCTCCTCGTCTTTCGCCTCGCCCCACTTCTGGTTCACCCCGTAAGGGGTTCCCTCGGGACTCTCGATGTGGTCGAGGTCGGCCCGGTCGAGTTCGAGGAACCGGTCTTCCTCCTTGTGGAACTCCATCCGCCCGGTCTTCGTGTAGAACGGGCGGTCCTCGTGGATCTGCGAGTAGAACGGGATCCGCGGATACGTCTTCAGTTGGAGACGCTCCGGGCCGTCCTCGATGTCTTCGACGTCGATGTCGCGGGTCGTCATCCCCGCATCCAGCGTCTGCTGGATGTAGTCGCGGACGTCCTTGTCGTCGTCGAGGAACTTGTCGAAGTACGCCCGGTAGGAGTCGACGTTGCGCTCCTCCGGCGGGATCTTCTCGTCTAACTTCTCGGCAACGAGTGCAACGGCCTCGCCGTCCTGTTTCGTGTCGTACAGCGAGTCCATGACCCCGTGGTCCATGTGGATGAACGGGTTCTCCGGGCCGACCGTAATATCGGGATAGTCACACTCGAGCCAGGAGGGAACCGGGAGCACGATGTCCGCGTGGCGCGCGGAGTACGTCATGTGCATGTCCGAGACGATCGAGAGTTCGTTGCTCGTGTCGGGATGTTTGACGAAGTTCTCGATGACGTGTTCCTGATGTTTGGTCTGGTTCAGGAGGTTGCAGTTCATCGTCCACAGGATCGTCGGCTTCGACATCGTGTACGACTCCGCGTTCGTCGGCATCACCGGCTCCTCGGCGTCACCCTGTGGCACGAGGTCGAGTTCGCGGTCGAAGTCCCCGCGGATCTCGTGGGCGTCGAGTTTCTCGCCGCCGAAGAACGCGAACGCGTAGCCGGGATACATCCCGTGGGCCGAGTTGCCGTCGGGGTTGACGTAAGACGGGTAGCCGTCGAGCATCTCGATCTTGTACTGGCCGGAGTAGTTGTAGTAGCCGGCCCCCCGCTCGCCGATGTTGCCGAGCATCGACTGGACGAAGAAGATCGTCCGCTGGAGCGAGTCGTTCGAGTGGAACCAGTGGTTGATCCCTTCGCCGGTGAACCACTGCCCCTTGTCGGCGTCGGCGAACTCCCGGGCTGTCGTCCGGAGCGCGTCGGCCGGGATCGTCGTGATATCCTCGGCCGTCTCCGGATCGTAGTTCGCCATGATGTTCGCCTTCTGCCGGGTGAAGTCCGTGTGGACGCCGACCGACTCGCCGTCTGCCAGCCTGATCTCCGTGTCGGCCTCGAGTTGGGGTGTGACGGGTGTCTCGTCGCCGACCTCCTCTCGGGTGATGGGGACTGGGTCGCCGTTCTCGTCGAGGGCGACGAAGTCGCCCCAGTCGTTTTCCTCGTGGCGTTCCTCGCTGTCCTCGGCGGGGGGCTCGTGGTCCGAGAACACCTCGTGGGCGCGGAGGTACTTCCCGTTGTCCTGCCGGATCAAAAGCGGCAGGGTAGTGAACTTCCGCATGAACTCGGCGTCGTACAGTTCCTCGTCGATGATGACGTGGGCGACGCCCAGCGCGAACGCCGGGTCACTGCCCGGCCGGACGGGCAGCCACCGGTCGCACTTCTGAACCGTCGGCGAGTAGTCCGGGTAGACGCCGACCATCTTCCCGCCGCGCTCGCGGGTCTCCTGGAGGAAGTGGTTGTCCGCGAGTTTGTTGTGGATCAGGTTCTTCCCCTGAATAATGGTGTAATCGGCGGCTCGCCATGCTGACGCATCGGAGTCGCTCGTCTGATACCCGGTCGTGATGACGTGGCCTGGCGGCAGGTCGGCGTACCAGTCGTACTCCGTCCACTCGCAGCCGCCGAAGATAGAGGCCAGCCGTCGGCCGGCACCGTGGCGCGTGATCAGCCCGTCGGACTTGATGGCGTTGAAAATGTGGAACCGCTTTTTGTCCTCGAGACTCGCCATCTTCTCGGCGATGAGGTCTATCGCCTCGTCCCACGAGACTCGCTCGAACTCGTCCTCGCCACGCCCCTCCGGGTTGGGGTCGTCGGGATCCCAGCCCTTGCGGACCATAGGGTACTTGATCCGACTGGGCTCGAACGTCCGCCGGTGGAGCGTCAGCCCCTTCATGCACCCGCGGGGGTTCCAGTGGCGGGTGACGCCCGCGTTCTCGTACCCGCCGGGGCCGCCCGGACCGGGGCTACCCTCCTCCTCGTGGTAGATCTGCTCGGCCCGGATCGGCACCCCGTTTTTCATGTAGAAGTTCAGCGCACACGACTGCGTGCAGTTGGGATGACAGACGGTCCAGTCCACGCTGTCGTATGCGTAGATGTCGTGGTAGACCTGCTCCCACTCCCGGTTGGGGTACGACTTGAGGGGGTTGTCCACCTGGGTCACGGTGTCGACCGCTTCGGTCGCGTTCCAGGACGTTCCGACGAGAGCACCGACCGCGCCCGCGCCGGCGGCCGCGAGGAAGTCGCGCCGCGAGAGGCTCACCGCGGATCACCTCTGGTGGCGGTACGTTCGGTTGGCATACAGACACACGTCTGGCCTATCCCCTGTTCAAACGACGAGCGGGTTTTCAGAGCCCGAGAACCGGGGCGAACCTGTTCGGGCGCTGGGACTTCCGTGCATGGCCACAGGGTCTGCCGTGATCCGGTGGCGGATTTCACCGCCCTCGATCCGCGGAAACAACCGGCTCTGTCGAACACCGAACCCCCGTGCGACCGGCTCTATCAGTCCGCCGCGACGCCTCAGGAGACACGTGCCCACAGTCGCTCGTAGCCGTCGTACGTCCCGGTCTTCACGAGGTTCGTTACGAAGCCGATCTGGATGGGCGTCACCGGTGTTTCCCGTGACGACGAACGCGATTGTGACCGTGATTGCCACCATGAGTCCGCGGTACAGCAGGGTCTTGATACTGTCAGCTGTAATCCCTTGAAGAATATCGGACCCTCGGGGTCCGAGTATCTTTACGAAGGTACAGCCGACAGTATGACAAGCGCGCGTGACCGGGCCTCGACGGGACTGGGAAGCTGGCGGCGTATCGCCGAGAGGAACCGTGTAGTGCCCATGATTAGGAGCGTATTCGATGATTGGTAGCCGCGGCTCATTACTCCCTCCGCGTGTTCCCACGCGATGAGAACCTGCTGGCCGATTTAGGTGCGTCCCCGAACGTGTTTCACATGTAGAGGTGACCACCGATGGCAACTAACCGGTTCGAAGCCGACCTGTTCGGTCGGGAGCGTGACGTAGAATACTCGGGCAACACTGTGGGGTACGCCCTGCTCACCCTGCGGTTGGTGATGGGCTGGACGTTCTTCTACGCGGGCGTCGACAAACTCCTCGACCCCGCGTGGACCGCCGAGGGCTTTCTCGTTCACGCCGTGCCGGAGGGCAACCCCTTCGGCGGGCTCTGGGCGACGCTGGCGGCCGATTGGCTCTGGCTGATCGACCCCCTCAACGCCTGGGGGCTGACGCTCATCGGCGCGGCGTTGCTCGTCGGCGGGTTCGTCCGTTTCGCGGCGTTCTGGGGCGCGGTGATGATGGCGTTCTACTGGGCGGCCAGCCTGCCGCTGGAGAACGGAATCGTGATCGACGACCACGTCGTGTACGCCCTGCTCCTGTTCGGTCTCGGGGCGTTCGGCGCGGGCCGTATCGCGGGCCTCGACGCCCGCCTCGAAGACCTGGACCTGGTCGAGCGGTACCCGAAACTACGACACCTGCTCGGCTGACGCCGCGTCGTTTTTTCTCCTGTGACAGACCGCTGAGAGACCGGTAGCTCAGCGGGTGAGACGGACCGTAGGTAGCGCTTTCGTGTCGACGGCTACACGAACGCGAGCGGTAGCATGAGAGTGACCCCTGCTAACAGACCGCCGATCAACTCCGGTCGGCCTCCGTCGGGGAGCGACGCCCCGATAGAAAGCGCCTCCGGAATGAACTCGGTGACGACGAGATAGATCATCGCTCCGGCGGCGAAGCCGAATCCGAACGGGAGAAACTCCCGCGCGACCCGGACGAACGCGAAGGCTAACACCGCGCCGATCGGTTGGGGGAGACTCGAGAAGACGGCCCACCAGACCATCTTCCACTCGCTCACGCCGAGGCCGCGAAGCGGGATAGAGACAGCGACGCCCTCGGGGACGTTATGGATGGAGATAGCAACGGTCATGAAGATAGCGAGAACCGGGACGGTGAACCCGAGCACGGCCGGCCCCTGCCCGACGTTCAGATCCGCAAAGGAGACGCCGACGGCGACGCCTTCCGGGAAGCTATGGACCGTGAGTACGCCGAGTATCAACACGAGTTTCCTGAAGTCGGCCTCCTCGTACTCGTGCGGGTCGACCTCCATCCCGCTGATGACGCGGTGGGCAGCCACGACGAGGACGACCCCGGCGAGGAGTCCGGGAGCGACGTCTCTCATCGTCCCCTCGGCGAGGCCCTCGAAGATCAGGCCGAACACCGACGCCGACACCATGATTCCCGACGCAAGCCCCCAGAGAGCGACGTTCCAGCGGTCGCTCACGTCGTCGACCAGGAAAAACGGTACCGCCCCGAGACCGGTCGCGAGAGCGGTGACGAGGCCGGCGACGAACACGAGTGTCAGATTCGCCAGCAGATCCATGTCTTTCGTACTGTGTCCCGGCGATATAACTTCGCCCCCGACCAGATTCGTCTCGTACCCGTCGAACCGCGACCGCCGAACGTGTTCGCGGGAACCGTCAATCGGCCGCCGGGCGACGCTCCGATCATGGTCGCGACCGACTTCGACGCCGAACGGACGTACGATGAGGACCAGTTCACTGCGAGGGAGATATTTCGGAGCGAGCGCGCGAAAGCGGTCCTCGGCTTCTTCGAACCGGGGCAGTTCATCCCCGTCCACGCGCCGGACAGCGACGTCGTCATCACGGTCCGCACCGGACGCGGGACGATCAAAGACGGCGAACGCGAACACGACGTGAGCGAGGGCGACGTGGTCGCCGTCCCCGCAGGCGAGGCTCGCGGCGTCCGGGCCGAGGGCGAACGGCTGGAAGCGACGCTCGTGACCGCGCCGCCGCCGAGCGACGCCGACCACCAACTCGTCCGCGAGGGCCTTCGCCGGGGCGAGTTCGACCCGCGGTGAAGGCGATGCTACCCCGAACACGTTTGACCGCGTTCTCACCGCCCGGGAACGCCCGAGAGGTGTTTTGTGCGCTTCGGCGAACGACAGCACATGGTCGAGAAAACACGTCGGTCGAACGTCGGTGACTCCCCGCGCGGCGGCGACCAGCGCGAGTGGGAGGTGTTCGTCCGCAAGGACGATACTGATCCCATGCGACACGTCGGCAGCGTTAGCGCCCCCTCGCCCGAGGTGGCTCACGAACAGGCGACGCGGCTGTTCGCCTGGTTCGCCGAGGACGTGTGGATCTGCCCCGCCGAGGAGACACACCGGTTCTCCACGCACGACCTCGACGACGACGCGAAACCTGCCCCGCATCCGAACGGCGAGGAGGGCCGGACACACGAACTATGATCTCCGTGAGCAAACTCCTCTGTGACCTCGACGCCGAGGGCGACGGCCTGCGCTACGACGCGGCCGCCGACTCCGATGCCGACCAGATCCGCGAGCGAAAGCAGCAAAAGCCAGTCGTCGTCTGGAACCTGACGAAGCAGTGTAACCTCTACTGCGAGCACTGCTACGCCGCGGCGACTGAGGAGCGCGCCCCCGGTGAACTCTCGACGGACGAGGGGAAGCGCCTGTTAGACGACCTCGCCGACTACGGCGTTCCGGTCGTCCTCTTCTCCGGCGGCGAACCCCTCGTACGAGAGGACCTGGTCGAGTTAGTCGCGTACGCCGCCGACCTCGGAATCCGGCCCGTCCTCTCGACCAACGGCACCCTCATCACTCCCGAGAAAGCCGCCGAACTCCGCGACGCCGGTCTGGCGTACGCCGGCGTCTCCGTCGACGGCCTCCGCGAGCGCAACGACGCCTTCCGCGGGCAAGAGGGCGCGTTCGACGCCGCAGTCCGCGGTATCGAGGCCTGTCTCGACGCCGGCCTGAAAACCGGGCTGCGCTACACCATCACCGAGCGCACCGCGCCGGACCTGGAGGACGTGGTCGATCTCCTCTACGACGTGGGGCTCGACCGCTTTTGCTTCTATCACCTCGACTACGGCGGTCGGGGCGCGGCGATCCGTGACGCCGACCTCGCGCCCGCGGAGAAGCGCCGTGCCGTTCGGCGCGTTTGCGATATGACTCGGGAGTACCACGAGCGCGGCGAGGAAATAGAGACGCTGCTGGTGGGCAACTACTGCGACGCCGCCTATCTCGTCGAGTACGCACGCGCCGAACTCGGCGACGACACCGCCGCCCGCGTCCGCGAGTACCTCCGACGGAACGGCGGCGATCCGGCTGGCGAGCGCGTCGCCGACGTGGACTATCAGGGCAACGTCCACCTCACCCAGTTCTGGCAGGGGTACTCGCTGGGTAACGTCCGCGACCGCCCGTTCAGCGCCATCTGGGACGACGACAGCAACCCCCTGCTCGCGGCGCTGCGCGAGCGGGAGAGCCATTTGACCGGGAAGTGCGCCGACTGCCGATATCTGGACGTCTGCCGCGGCGCGTCGCGACTGCGCGCGCTCGGCGTCCACGACCACCCGTTCGGGCCGGACCCGCAGTGTTATCTGACGAACGAGGAAGTCGAAAGCGACGACGTTTCCGTTTGAGTCCGGCCCGAACGGGCCGGCAGGCGCGGCCGGAGCCTGACGCTGGCGGGCGTACAGGACGTGACCCGGGACTGACACAGTCTCGGGCGGATCTTCGTGACGATATTAGACTCTCCGGAGTGCCGAAATCCTACGCGGACTCCGTCCGGCAGTATCGGAAAACCGCACGGCCCGGCAACCGCGCGACGGGATAACAGAAAACGGGAGCGTACAACCGGATTACATCCGAGCGCACGCAATCGCGTGGTCGGGCGTGTGACCGCGTTCGAGCGCTGGTGTCGCGACCGCCGACGAACCGGCGACGACCGGAGTTCGACGCGGGATTCCCGCAGTCACTCCACGACGATAGCGCCTTTCATCCCCGTCTGTTCGTGGGGCGTACAGACGTACATGTACTCTCCGGCCTCGTCGAACGTGTGTTCGTACGTGAAGTCGGTGTTCTCGATGCTTTCGTGGCCGCTCCAGTCCGTCGGGGCGTCCTTGGCGGACACGTTGTGGGTGTCGCTGTCCCACTTCCAGGTCACGGTCGTCCCGGTCGAGATACGGACCGCGGCAGGGGCGAACGCGTTGCTTCCCCCGTCGCCGACGGAGACTGTCACCTCGTCCGACCCCGTTTCGTCGACGACGCCGTCGTAGTTGTTGGCGTCTCCGAGGAAGTCGTCAACCGCGGCCGGGGCGTCGCCGCTACCGTCGTTGTTACCGTCGCTATCTCCGTTGTCTCCGTTGTCCTCGTTGTCGTCGGAACCGTCACTGTCCGACGAGCAACCAGCGATCAGTACTGCGGCACCGGCTCCTGTCGCGGCGAGGAAGCGCCGCCTGTCGAGTGAGTCTCTGTCGGTCATTTCTCTTCACTCGAATCGAAGCACCTCACGTATTTAAGACAGTGGCGACATCCCTGCCCAGTGGGAACCGGGGAAAGGTTTATAAGCGTCATCCGGCGACCTCAGGATTGGTCCGCTCGGCCGTCGTCGCCGCCGAACAGTTCGACCGCAACAGCGACCGTCTCGGCGTCGTCGGCGGTGCGGAGCGACGACATCGGCGACGCGATCAGCGTCTCCGTGATCCGTTCGCTCATTCGTCGAACCGCCCGTCGCTGTCCGGGCGTGAGTCCGTCCGTTGTCTCTAGCTTGCCGAGTGCGTCGTCCAGTTCCGCCCGCCGAACCGACTCGGCGCGACGCCGGATCCGGTCGGCCGCGGCGTCGGGGTCGACGACGACACTCCGTTCGTCGTCCGACATGGTCAGTCCGCAGAGACGGCATCAGACGGTGAGTCCCACGGGAGCGGTCCGTCGTACTCCTCCGGCACGTACGCACAGAGCGGGTCGCTCGCCAGCGGGTCGCCGGTGTGGGCGTACGCTCGCGAGCGACTGCCGCCGCAGACGGAACGGAACGGACACGAACCGCACTTCCCGCCCAGCGCGTCAGGGTTCCGGAGCGACTGGAACAGTTCGTCGTGTCGGTACACGTTGACGAGGCTGTCTTCGCGAACGTCTCCCGCTGCCGCCGGAAGAAACCCGGACGGGTACACCTCGCCGACGTGGCTGACGAACGCGAAGCCGTTTCCGGCGCGGATCCCCGCCCTGCGGCCGATGGCGTCCCGGTCGGGTGCCGCGGTGCCGTCGCCGTCCGCTCGTTCGAGGCCGACCCGGCGATAGTGCGGAGCCTCCGTCGTTTTCACGCCGAACGGTGCCGCGTCGCTCACCTCGTGGAGCCACTCCATCACTCGTTCCGCTTTCTCGGGCGACACCGGGTCGAGCACCCGACCGCGACCGACCGGTACGAGGAAAAACACGGACCAGAGCACGGCACCGAGGTCGGCGACGAGATCCCGGATCGCCGGCAGTTCGTCGACCGTCTCCGCGCAGACTGTCGTGTTGATCTGGAGCGGTAGCCCCGCGTCACGGGCCGCCTCGGCGGCCGCAACGGTCTGCTCGAAACTCCCCGATTCGCCGCGGAATGCGTCGTGTGACCCGGCGCCTCCGCCGTCGAGGCTGAGCGCCATCCGCCGGAGGCCGGCGTCGGCGAACGCCTCGATGGCGGGCGGTGTCAGTGACCCCGTCCCGCTCGGCGTGAGCGTCATTCGTAGCCCCTGCTCAGTGCCGTACGACACGAGGTCGACGACATCGTCGCGGGCCAGCGGATCGCCTCCAGAGAGGACGACGAGCTGACCGTCCCCGAACTCGCGGGCCTCATCGAGCAGCGCTTTCCCCTCCGCGGTCGTGAGTTCGTCGGGGTGGCGTCGCTCCTGGGCGTCCGCCCGGCAGTGTTCGCAGGCGAGTTCGCAGGCCTGGGTCACTTCCCACACCAGGACGAACGGCCGTTCGTCGAGGTCGACGGCGCTCGGACGCACGGTCAATCCTCCATCGTCTCTTCCTCGTCTCTCTCCGCCGCGTTCGTCGACGCGTCCGAACTGACGTGAACGCGGGTGACGTGACCGCCGCATCCGCACTGCTCGACGTACTCCAAGTCGACGCCGTCGAACGCCGCACGGAGTTCGTCGTACAGGTACTTCTCTGGATGACCATGGTTCCCGTGGGTTACGAGATTGACGTGGTTACCCGGTAACGTGTGTTCTACGGCGTCTTTCGCCTGTGTGACGACGATATCGCGTTCCTCCGCGTGAACCGACTTCTCTAGATTCGCCGACCAGGAGTTGTCGTGTCGGCGCTCGGTCACCGGTTCGACATCGTCGTGAGAAACGGAGCCCATATGCGTACGGTGACACTCGGCGGCCGAAACCCGTCTCCCGAACGTGTTCGGGGGAACGGCTTGCCCGGCGGCACCCGAACCGTCGCACATGACCGGAACGACAGACCCGCTGGAGGACCAACTCGCATCGACGGACGCGCCGGCTGACCGTCCGCGGGAGACGCTCGACGCCCGCGAACTCCCGCCGCCGCAACCGCTCAAGCGAACGCTGGAACTACTCGCGGAACTCGACGACGAGACGGTGCTGGTTCAACTGAACGACCGCGCGCCACAGCACCTCTACCCGAAACTCGGGGAGAGGGGGTATCAGTACGACACGTTCGAAACAGAACTCGACGAGGGAGACGGGAACGGCGATGGGCCCGTCGTGACGGCGGTGTGGAAACCGTAGCCGTCTCCGCCCGCGTCGGTCGCGGACTCGAAAACGGGGCCAACCTTACTTCTTCGGCAGCGTCGCGACGAACTCGTTCTCGTCTCGGCGTTCGACCTCGTACGCCTCGGCGTCGAACGCATCCACTTCGGCTTTCATCTCGTAGAACAGGGGCTTCGGTTCGTGGTCGTTGACGAGCGTCAGCGCCTCGCCGCTGTCTAAGTCACCGAAGGCGTCGTGAATCTTCGGGTGGCGTTCCGGCGGCGGCACGTCGCGCAGGTCGAGCGTTCGATCAGTCATGCAGGTACAACTCGTCCCGGGTCGGAGGAACCGGTTGTTCCGAACGTGTTCGGGATGTCATCAGGCGTGCTCGATCGCGACGTGCCACTCGTCGTCGGCGATCTGTTCCGTCTCGTAGGTGAATCCGCGCTGTTCGAGCACCTGATACAGCGGTTCCGGTTCGAAACTGTTGACCAGGACGAGCGTTTCGTCGTCGCCGAGGCCGTCGAGTTCCGTCACGATATCGCTGAACGGTTCTCCGTCGATATCCCTGGCGTCGAGCGTGCGGTCGGGCGTGTCGGTGCTCATCGCGTTCGTCCGTTCGAACGGGTAGTACCTTGCCGTTCTCCCGACCATGTTCGTAGTGGGATAGTCGACGATCCGTAGAAAACCCGAATAAGTTCGGGAATACTTATTGCCGGCCGTCGGCCAAACGCACAGATATGCCTCAGGCGAAACTCACGCTGTCGATCCCGGAAAAGACGTGGATCGGCGACCTCTCCAGATCGTACTCGGAGGCGCGCGTCCGGATCGTTGCGGCGCTTGCCGGGGAGATGTCCGGCGTCGGCCTCGCGGAGATATCGTCACCGAACCTGCCCGACCTGATCGGCGAGATGACCGCGTACGACGAGGTGACAGACGTCGACCTCCTCCAGGAGTACGAGAACGAGGCGTTGATCCAGTTCGAGACGACGATGCCGCTGTTGCTGTTCGCGGTACAGGACTCCGGCGTCCCGCTGGAGATGCCGTTCGACATCGTCGACGGAGAAGCCGAGTGGACGCTCACCGCTCCGCAGGACCGCCTCTCGCAGCTGGGCGAACAGTTGGACGCGTTCGGCGTCAGCTACACCGTCGACTACGTTCAACAGACGATAGAATCCGGCCAGTTGCTCACCGACCACCAACTCGAACTCGTCCGCACCGCCGTCGAAGTCGGATACTACGACACGCCGCGTACGTCCTCGCTCACCGAACTCGCCGAGACGCTCGACATCGCCAAGTCGACCTGCTCGGAAACCCTCCACCGAGCGGAGGAAAAGATAGTCAAGCAGTACCTAGACGAGGTCAGCTCGATGCCCGAGCAGTGAGCGTGTCCCGAACGAACTTTACGTCTCTCATACTACCACTCTGACAATGGTGCGGGACCCCTTTCGCGACGACGACTCCCCAGCACTGCAGAACATCCTCGATGCGCTGGACGATCCCGACTGCCGCGCCATCATCACGGAACTCGAAGCGCCCATGACAGCAAGCGAACTCTCCGACGCGGCCGACGTACCGCTGTCGACTACCTACCGGAAGCTCGACCTCCTCACGGAGGCCTCGCTTCTGACGGAACAGACCGAGATCCGCTCGGACGGCCAACACACGACCCGGTACGATATCGACTTCGAGGAGGTCCGGATCGCACTGGACGAGAACCACTCGTTCGACGTGGGGATCGCCCGGCCCGAGCGCTCTCCGGACGAACAGCTCGCCGCCATGTGGTCGGAGGTGCGCAAGGAGACATGACTCACCCCTTCATTATCGTTGGTCTCAAAACCGCGACGCTGTTTCTGGGCGGGATGATCACCTTCTACGCCTTCCGTGCGTACAAGCGGACGCATTCCCCGGCGCTTCGGGCGCTCACGATCGGGTTCGGCGCGATCACGGTCGGGTCGTTACTGGCGGGGGCAATGGACCAAGTGGTCGGGCTGAACCGGCAACTCGCGCTGATCGTCGAGAGCGGCCTGACGGCGATCGGATTCGGCGTCATCCTCTACTCGCTGTACGCGGAGTGAACCGTTCGAACGGACCCGACGCTCCCGACCGGATGCGGTCGAACCCGTTCGGGGACAGCGTCTCCGTCGCTCCCGACAACGGTCAGATATGCCCCGTATCGTCGACGACGCGACGGAACTCGTCGGATCGACACCGCTTCTTCGTCTCGATTCCTTCGGAGGCGTGCTCGCGAAACTGGAACAGTTCAACCCCTACTCCGTAAAAGACCGCATCGCCCGCGAGATGGTCGAAGCGGCCGAGGCGGCGGGCGAACTCGACGGCGATACCACCATCGTCGAACCGACTAGCGGCAACACGGGGATCGGCCTTGCCGCCGTCTGCGCGGCGAACGACTACGATCTCGTGTTGACGATGCCCGAGTCGATGAGCGAGGAGCGTCGAACGCTGCTCGCCAGCCTCGACGCCGAACTCGTCCTGACGGACGCCGACGACGGGATGAACGGCGCTATCGACGCCGCGAAAGAGCGATGTCGGGACGGGAACGCTATCACGCTCCAGCAGTTCCGGAACGAGGCCAACCCCCGCGCGCATCGGCTGACGACCGGAAAAGAGGTGTTCGAGGCGACCGACGGCGAGATCGACGCGTTCGTCGCCGGCGTCGGTACCGGCGGGACGATCACCGGTGTCGCCGAATACCTGACGGAGATCCGCGACGCGAACCCCGAGATCGTCGCGGTCGAACCGGAGCGCTCGGCGGTCCTCTCGGGGGACGACCCGGGCGATCACGGCATCCAGGGCATCGGCGCTGGGTTCGTCCCCGACGTGCTCCGCGAGGCGCTGATCGACGATACCGAGACGGTTCACCGCGATGACGCCGTCACCGCCGTCCGTCGCCTCGCACGTGAGGAGGGTATCGTCTCGGGGATCTCCTCCGGCGCGGCACTGGTCGCGGCTGAACGCGTCGCGGAGCGCCGCCCGAAGGGGCGCGTTGTCACGGTCCTCCCCGACTCCGGCGAGCGGTACCTCTCGACGGACCTCTTCGAGTGACCGAGCGGAAGACTGTCCGTTTCGAGGCCGTGACGGCCGCTCAGTTCAACGAGTCCACTTCCTCCGTGAGGTCCTCGGGGCTGTCGACCGGGCCGTTGACGAACATCCCGTGGGCCATGATGAGTATGGCGACGAGGCCCGCGGCGATGATGGCGACCTGGACCGACAGCGGGGTCAGGAAGCCGATTGTACCGCCGAGCAACATACTCGATCCGATGCCGACGAGGACGAGGTCGTAGTATTTCCACGTGTAGGCCATACTGATCCCAAGGCGGGCGCGCCGTGAATGCCTATGGGTGTGTCGGCGATCGACTTCTCAGTGTGTTTGCGGTCGACCGCTCGTACTGTCGGGCGGACCGTCGTGAAGGTTCGATACACGGGGATATCGACAGTCTTGGGGCCGCCGTCTGACAAATCAGTCCTCGGCCTCGGGGTCGGCACCGATGGACTCCGCGGCCGTCACGTACGGCGTGACCCCGTCGCCGTGGATCAGTTCAGTGAACGCGATCCGAACGAGTTGGACGCCGAGCACCAGCAGTAGCGGCCCGAAGAACAGGCCGTACCAGCCGAACAGCACGGGACCGAGGACGTACGCGAGCAACACCAGCCCGACGTGGGTCTTCCGGCCCGCGATCCGGGGGAGCAGATACGTCATCGGAAGCAGGTCAAGCAGCGCGAGACAGACCGCGAACAGCGCAGCCGGGTACACCAGCAGGGCGGGGTCCGCTCTGAACGCGATGGCCGCGAGATACAGCGTCAGCGGTACGTACACGACCTTTCCGACGACGATAGGGATGAGACTGGCGAACCCGGTCAGCATCGCCAACGCCGTTGGAACGGGGATCGCTAGCGAGGGCGGCGCGAGGAGGTTGAACCCGTGGTAGACGACCGTCGCGAGGGCGGCGACCAGCCCGATAAGCAACACGTTGCCGAAGTAGATGGTCCCGAGGTCTCGGTCGACGGCGGTGGCGTACGCGTGCAGCGGTTCCCCCTCGTCCGCGACGTTGTTCTCGAACCACGACCGCAGGTGGTCGTCGTCGCGCAGGAGATAGAACGCGACCACGAGCGCGATGACGACGTGCAGGAGGCCGTCGGCCAGAAACGACAGCGCGCCGGCACCGGTCGCGACGACCCCCATCGCGGTTCCGGTGTCGGTGTCGGCGGCGAGCGTCTGCAGTTCCGCGACGGGGTCCTCGCCCAGCGAGACGCCCGCGTAGGACCCCGCCGTTTGAGCGACGGTTTCGACCCCTTCCGGACCGAGTTCCTGGATCGCCACGACGACGACTGAGCCGACTAGCACGAACGCGGGCAAAGCGATAGCGACGAGCGTGAAGCCCGCGGAAACTCCTTTGGGAAGGTGCCGGCGGAACCTGCGGTCTAGCGGTCGAGTGCCGTAGTAGACGAACAGTCCGAGCACGAACGTACCGACGAGCGCGTACAACACGAACGCGAACGCGACGGCGATGCCCAGCGTGAGCGCCCACCAGCCGACGCGGGACCGGTCGACGTCCGAAAGTTCGGGAGTCATATCGGCCGTACCACGGCGACTGCGAAAAGCGTCGGTACGCAGACGGCGCTCGGACGCCCGCGCCGAACAGCGCCTCCATATCCCCTTCGTCCGTCTGCAAGCCGACAGGCCGGAACTCGTCGGCCAGCGCCTCGACCGCCCGGCGATAGGCGGCCCGGCCGCGCTCCGGACCCACCTCGACACCGGAGAACCGGGGCAACACCTCGGCCACCTCGTCGCCGCCATCGACGCCGAGGGCGTCACCGAGCGAGTGGGCCGGGTCCGTCGAGACGACGAGAACGGTCCCGCCGCGGTCCGCGAGCGCCGGCCGCTACGGGCGCTCCGTCTCGCCCGTGCGCCGGACGCCGAGGTACGCCGCCTGGCCGACGTAGCCGTCGCCGCGGAGCACGGAGAGTTGCTGGGCCGCGGCGGTGTGGTTGCCGTCCGCGATCCACGGGAGTTCGTCCGGCCGGTCCTGAACGAGTATCAGGTCCTCCGGCGGTCCCGACGCGGTGATGTCGTCCGCGAGGTCGAGGACTTCGAGCAGGTCGTGGGAGACGTTCCGGTCGATGCGCTCCGGCTCGTCGGCCTCGAACAACCGGTACGCGGCCGAGGCGAGCATCCCGTCGGGGGCGACACGCCGCCACTCCTCGTCTGGCGGTCCCTCGACGACCCTGAGGTCGCCGAGCTGTCCCGGCGAGAGATTCAGATGGTACCAGTCCAGCCGCGGCGGTCGGAATGTCCGGGCCGCGATCGGCGTGCGGTCGACAAGTGCCGAGACGAGTTCGGCCTCGTCGTCTATCGCCTCCGGGTCGAGGCTGCTGTCGTCCTGGTCGACCTCGCTCTCTAACCAGTGCCGGACCACCTCGCTCCGCCCGGCCGGATCCATCTCGATTCGGTCGCGAACGCGTCGTCTGAGGTCCATCCGTCGACCGTCCCACGCCGAGCGGCCTAACAGTGGGGGTCCGCGCCCGCGAGACCCATCGTCCGAGACCCAGAACCAGTTTTGCAGTAGTGCCGTAGCCTAAGTACGCGGAGTGCGACTGTACTCGCATGTCGGAACAGGACGGTGCGAGGGGCGTAGAACAGATCGGGACCGTCGTCGTCGACCCCGACGACCTCATCGCGGCGTTCGAGCGCAACCGGGACGACGAGTCCGAACGGCGTCGCCACGGCCTCCGCGTCTCGTCGCCGTTCGAGGGCGAGACGCGCGCCGAGTTGCACGCCATCGACGGCGAAACGTCCGCCCTGCCGGCGGCGGACGCAACGTCGGTCTGTCTGCCTCCCGAACGGTTCGTCGAGAACTACCGGGGCGATGACCCCGACCGGACGACCGTCAGGATCCCGACCCGGCAGGGGTCGCGGAACGCCGCCCGCCGCGACCACGGCGAGGCCGTCGACGACGAAACCGTCGCGGAGTATCACGAGACGGCGATGGACGTCTGGACGGACTGCATCCACGATTCGCTGCTCGACGCGGTCCGCGTCGACCCGGTTCCCGACGCCGGCGACGCGGTCCGCGTGGACGTTCGGTACGAGAGCGACCGGCCGGACTGATACTGTCGGACGGCGGCCCCCAAAGCTGTCGATAGCCGTGTGCCGAATCGCGCCACGACCGTCCGACAGTATGAACCCCCTCGTGCGGCGACTCTCGCGATACCCTCGCCGGAACTGTTCGAAATCCGGCGATTGATGCTTTTGCCGATGCGCGACGAACGTTCCCGTATGAGCGAACTATGGGACACGCTTCGGGAGGAGTGCGAGGGGCTCGAGCCGGCGAGTGAGCTGGTAACTCCCGTCTCGGACCGGCCGTTCCGGGTCGAGGCCACGTTCGAGAACCAGATCGTCGTCCGGTTTCAGGACAGCGGCGAGGAGCGCTCGCTCCGCCGGCGGCAGTTCGACGACCTCGACGACCGCCTCGACGAGGGGCCGTTATCTCTCGACGACCTCCCGCCCGGCGTCGAGCCGTACGCGACCGTGCTCTCTCTTGCCCCCGAGTACACCTCTGACGGGGAGACGCTCTCCCGGTCGTCCGACGACGCGGTCGGCCGGGAGAGCCCGCATCTCACGCCGCCGGAAGCGGCCCGGACGCCGCACGAGCGCGTCCACGACGACGCCGTGTTGCTTGCCGACATGCTCGACCGACTCGACGCTGACGACCCGGCGGCGCTCGACACCGAGACGTTGACAGACCTGTACGTGCTGCTGTCGGACGTCCAGCGCGGCGCTAACCGGGTTCGAGGAACCGCCAAAGGGCCTCTGCTCGACCGCCTGGGTCCCGACCAGGAACTGCGCGGTCGGTTCGGAACGGTCCGGCGGACCACCCGCGAGCGGCGGCAGCCGAAAGACGACGAGACGGTGCTCGACGCGCTCGACGAACACGACATCCCGCACGACTGGGTGCTCGGAGTCGACCCCGACAAGCTAGACCTCGTGCTCGCGGTCACCGACGTGACCGAAGACGAGGTGTACGACGTCGAGGAGCAGGTGTACGTCCAGAAGACGGGCGTCGACGAGAGCGAGAAGTATTCGCGGCTCCAGGGGCTAGCGGACCGGATCGACGAGATCGACGGGCACGAGGACCTCCACGACGACCTCGTCGATCTGGAGCGCCGGATCGACGACGCGCTCTCGGCCGGGTGATGGAGCGTCGGCAACTCGCCGAAACACCTACCGCGCGTCCTGAACCGCCTGCACCATCGCCTCCGCGTTCGCGGCGATCATATCGAAGTCCTCGTTCGCGACGGCCTCGTCGTCGACGAGCGACCCGCCGGCACCGACGCACTCGGCTCCGGCCTCGATGAAGTCGCCGGCGTTGTCCGGGCCGATTCCGCCGGTCGGCATGATCGGAATCTGGCCGAGCGGACCCTTGATGCTGGCGAGGAAATCAGGGCCGAGACAGGAGGCGGGAAACAGCTTCACCATGTCAGCACCGGCCTGGTACGCCTCGACGGCTTCGGTGGGCGTGGCGACGCCGGGGGCGACGGGCACGCCGTACCGGTTGCACGTCTCGACTACTTCCGCGTGAAAGCTGGGCGAGACGACGAACTCCGCGCCGGCGAGGATGGCGGCCCGAGCCGTCTCCTCGTCCAGTACGGTGCCGGCACCGACGATGACATCAGTGTCGTCGAGCGCGTCGCCGACCTCTTCGATGAGGCTCATGACGCCGGGCGTGTCGGCGGTCAGTTCGAGCGCCGTGACGCCACCCTCGGCGAGCGCTTCGGCGATGTCGACGGTCATGTCCGCGTCGGCACCGCGCAGTACAGCGACGACGCCGCTCTCTCGCATCCGCTGGAGCGTCTCCTGCTTGCTCATATCCGTGGTCCGACCGCCGCCCCCTTGTAACTACTCGTCACCGCAAACTGCCGCCCCCGAACCGGTTCCAGACCCGGGTCCCGCAGCGACTTACTCCCGTTTCACGCCGGGGTTGCTCACTGCGCCGTTGGCCGCCGAACCCATCGCGAGACCGTACTTGGCGAGGACGCCGGAGACGTAGGAGGGCTCGGGGTCGTCGCGGTCGTCGAGGCGACCCTCGATCTCCTCGTCCGAGAGGTCGACCGCAAGCGTCCGGTCCGCGACGTCGACGGTCACGTAGTCGCCGTCTTCCAGCGCGCCGATAGGGCCGCCGGAGAACGCCTCCGGGGCGACGTGACCGATCGAGAGTCCGCGAGTTGCGCCGGAGAACCGGCCGTCTGTGATGAGCGCGACGTCTTCGGCGTGGTCCTGGCCCGCGACCGCGGAGGTGACGCCGAGCATCTCGCGCATGCCGGGACCGCCCTGGGGTCCCTCGTTCCGGATCACGATGACGTCTCCGGACTCGACGTTGCCCTCTTGAACGTACTTCATCGCGTTCTCCTCGGTCTCGAAGACGCGGACGGGCCCCTCGTGGTGAAGGTCCTCGGACCCGGTTACTTTGAGGACGGCACCGTCGGGTGCGAGGTTGCCCGTCAGGATGCGGATCGCCCCCTGCTCGTTTTTCGGTTCATCGACGGTGTAGAGGTAGTCCTCGTCCAATTCCTCGATCGACGGCGGGTCGAGGCGTTCGAGTTCCTCCGCTATCGTATCGCCCGTGACCGTCAGCGCGTCGCCGTGAAGCAGGTCGGCCTCGTAGAGCGCGTTCAGGACGACCGGGACGCCCCCGACCTCGTGGAGGTCGTTCATCACCTTCTCGCCGCCGGGCTGGAGGTCGGCGATCTTCGGGGTCCGTCGGCTGATCTCGTCGAACTCCTCGATCGAGAGGTCGACGCCGGCCTCGGCCGCGAGCGCGAGCAGGTGGAGAACGGCGTTCGTCGATCCGCCGACTGCGACCTGCAACGCGATAGCGTTCTCGAAGGATTCCTTCGAGAGGAAATCCGAAGGTTTGCGCTGCTCCTGGACGACTTCGACGGCGAGTTCGCCGCTTTCCCGTGCCACGTCGTATCGCGCGTCGTCCTCGGCGGGCGGGCTCGCGCTGCCAAGCGGGGCGAACCCGAGCGCCTCGGAGACCGAGGCCATCGTGTTCGCGGTGAACATCCCGCCGCAAGAGCCCGCGCCGGGACAGGCCTGGCGCTCTAGGGTGTCGAGTTCGTCCTCGGACATGTCGCCCTCGGCGAACGCGCCGACGCCCTCGAAGACGTTCTGGATCGTCACCTCGCGCCCGTCGTGTTCGCCGGGCATGATCGAACCGCCGTAGAGGAACACGCTCGGCAGGTCCGTCCGGATGGCGGCCATCATCATCCCGGGCATGTTCTTGTCGCAGCCGCCGATGGTGACCAGGCCGTCCATACGCTCGCCGAACGAGACCAGTTCGACGGAGTCGGCGATGACTTCCCGGGAGATAAGTGAGGCCTTCATCCCCTCAGTTCCCATCGAGATTGCGTCGGAGATGGTGATGGTTCCGAACTCGATCGGCATGCCGCCGGACTCGTCGATGCCGTCGTAGGCCGACTGGGCCACGTCGTCCAGATGAACGTTACAGGGCGTGATGTCCGCGGCGGGGTTGGCGACGCCGATCATCGGCGACGTGAGGTCCTCGTCGTCGTAGCCCATCGCCCGGAACATGGCGCGATGCGGGGCTCGTTCGGCCCCTTCGGTGACTTCGCTGCTGCGCAGGTCGTCGTCTTTCTCCCTGCGCGGCTCTGACTGCTGGCTCATACACGGTGAACGAATCGGGACGCCTTAAGACAACTGGACGGACACAAGCGTTGCTGGCGTCCGAACGTGTGCGCCGGAACAGGTAGGAACCCCGCTTGCCGGTCTTCATACATCGAGTCCGTTACCCCGCTGAACAGCACCCAGACGTCGCGACGAATGCGCTCCTGTCTCCCCGACACTGGCGAACGTGGCCGGAGCAGAAGAGTACAGAGAAGGACGGGTCGGGCGGAGGAGGTATAGTAGCGATTGCAACTGTTTACACATCCGATCGCACGCAGTCGTGCGATCGAGCGTGTGATGGCTTGCAAGCGCTACTATAGTTGCCAGGGCCGAAACCGAAAACCCCCTTCACCCCGTAGCGCCGGTAATGGCGACTGTCGAGACGGCGGCGCGTCTTCACTTCGGGTTCCAGAACCTCTCGCTCGCTCACGAGCGACTGTACGGGAGCCTCGGCGTATCGCTCGCGGCCCCCCGACTCCAGGTCGAGGCGGACCCGGCGGAGACGGTCGCGGCGGACCACGAGGCGGCCCGCGAGTACGCTCGCCGTGCGACGGACGTGCTCGACGTTCCCGGCGCGACTGTGTCGGTGACGGAGGCGCTCCCCAGACACGTCGGCCTCGGGAGCGGCACGCAACTCGCACTGGCAGTGTACGCCGCCGTCGCTCGGGCGTACGGGACCGATCCGGACGTTCGGACGGCCGCGCCGGCGCTGGGCCGCGGCGGCCGGAGCGGCGTCGGCATCGCCGGATTCGAACGCGGCGGCTTTCTCGTCGACGCCGGCCACCCGACCGGACGGTTCACGACTGACCGCCCCGCCGACGGCGAGTGGCAGGTCCCCGCCGTCGTGGCGCGGCACGAACTCCCCGACGACTGGCGGTTCGTCGTCGCCGTCCCCGACGCCGATCCGGGCCGGAGTGGCGACGAGGAAGAGGCGAGCATGCGCTCGGTGATCGAGCGGGCGGACCCCGCCATCGCCGACAGGATAAGCGGCGTCGTCTCGCGGCGACTCCTCCCGGCGGCCGCCGGAGGCCGGCGGTCGGCCTTCGGCGACGCGGTCGCGGAGATAGGCCGACTGAACGGTGCCTGGTACGCGGACGCCCAGGGCGGCGTGTTCCGGCCGCCGGTCGGCACCATCGTCGACGAACTGTCGGACTGTCCCGCCGTGACCGGGGCGGGTCAGTCCTCCTGGGGGCCGACGGTGTACGGCCTCACCGATGTCGACGGGGCCGACATGGCGACGGAAGCGGCGCGGGAGGCCCTCGACACTGCGGGCGTGGACGGCGACGTGCTGGTCGCTCCGGTCCGCAACGCTGGCGCGACGGTGCGCGGCGGGGCCGTCGAGAGCGAGTAAGAGCGAGCGGGGACCGCAGTGACGGAATGCGACTGTTCGAGGACCGCAACGAGTCGATTCTCAAGCGAGTCGGGACGCTCCGGCTATGCACTTTGGCGACTCCGACAACCGCGACTACGCTGACGCTACCGTGCCGCCACAAAACGTAAGCGAATACGCTGCCAGGTGAGGGTATGGACAGGATCCCCTTCGGCATCTCGCGCCTCGACTCGATGATACACGGCGGGGCCCCGCCGGGGAGCGTCGTCCTCCTCGCCGGCGACATCGGCGCGGGTGCCAGGGAGTTCCTCTATACCAGTGCGGCGATAAACACTCTCGTCGAGGCGGACCCGGAACTGTTCGACCTGTACTACGGATCGCTGCACGCAAACTCCGTCGTGCCCAGCGAAGTCCACTACCTCTCTCTCACGAGCGACCAGTCGGCTATCCTCGACGAGATGGCGTTCACCATGGACGAGGACATCGTGGACGCGGTGAGCGACGACATCTCCTTCGCCGACATGTCGCCCGAGTACTTCCAGCTATCACCGGTCCCGACCAACTGGTACGCTCAGCAGACCCAGGACATCGCCGCGCTCGGCGAGCGCCACGACCGGCGCGACGTGTTAGATGCTATGGGCGATTACCTCGACGAGAACGCCTCGGGGAATCTGGTCGTCATCGACTCCGTGACCGACCTCGTCAGCGCGGCCAGCGAGCAGATGGACTGGTCGAGTATCACGCTCCTGATGAAGGGGCTGAAGAAGGCATCACAGCAGTGGGGGGGTCTCATCCTCCTGCACGTGAATGTGGAAGCGCTGACAGATACGCAGTTGGGTCGGCTCAACGACGCCGCCGACGGGACGATACGCTTCGAGTGGGAAAGCGGCGGGAGCGAACGCGACCGGACGATGGTCGTCCAGCAGTTCCGTGGCGTTCTCTCCCGGTTAGAGGAGGAAAACATCGTCCGATTCGAGACTGACATCGAGGACGACGGCTTCAACATTAGTAACGTTCGAAAGATACGTTGAAACGAACGGCCGTCCCCGGAGGGCCTCTCTGATTTGCAATAACCCTTATGAGTCTTGCTACCGAATTCCGCATGAATGTCGAGTGAGGAGTCGGGGGACCTGTCAGTCAGCGTTCCTCGCGAACTGCGGGAGTGGCTCGACCGACAGGCCGACGAACGGGCTCTGAGCCCCGACGACGTGATCCGTCAGTTCATCGAATCGTACTACGCGGTCGACCAGATGGAAAACGGCGACTCTCTGGACGCCGTCGTCGAGGAACTCGTCAACGCGGACGACGGGGTGTCCGACGCCGTCGAGGAGCGACTCGACGAGATCGACGACCGATACATGGATCTCATCGAGGACGTTCGGGAACGCGTCATTCAGGTCAAACGCGAGGCCGACGGGAAAGCGCCCGCTGACCACGACCATCCAGATGTCCTCGACCGTCTGGACGGTCTCGACGCGGAGACCGAGCGTCTCGTCGACGACATCGCGGCGGTCGAAACGCATCTCGAGGACCTCGACGACCGCCTCAACGCCGGGTTTGCGAACTACGAGGATGTCCTGGAGTATCTGACCGACACGACTGACGAACTTCAGGAGCGAACGGACCTGATGGCACGGGCCGTCGTCGACGTTCGGGACGAAGTTCGGCAACTGGCGGGGGAGTCCGAGCGCCGGGCTGAGGCGGAGTCGCTACAGGTCGCGGCTAACCGCCTCGGCGTCCGGACAGCCGACTGCGACCACTGCGGGTCGGAGGTCGACATCGCACTCCTGACTGCACCTGAGTGCCCCCACTGTGCGAACACGTTCAGCGACGTCGAAGGGAAACGCCGCTTCTTCGATTCGGCGACGCTCGTCACCGGCCAGCCGCCGGCCCTGAGCGGGAGCGTCGAACCCGACCTCGATTCGTCGCTCGACGACATGGTGACGGACGGTGACGGCGTCGGGGAACGCGACGGAACCGGAAGCCTCGGCGTCGACCGGGGTGACCGGTCGTGAGCGAGGACGACGGCCCCCTCTCCGACCTCACGGACCGCATCTCGGACGAGGAGGAGGGGTCCGCGGACCCGTTCGAAGAGACAGCGGCGAAACCGTCTACCGACGGCGACGAGGGACACGGCGATACTCCGGACAGCGCCGGTAGCGACGGTATCGACGGCGACGAGTCTGATCCCGATGCCCCCCTCGGCGACCTCGCGGCCCGCGTCGACGACCGCCGCAGTGACCGAGAGCGCGCGGACAGGAACGAACTGTTCACCGAAGAGCAGGTCGGCGAGATAGACCGCGAGAGCCTCTGGGAGCAGGCAACGTCCGACGACCCGACCGAGACGGTCGATGACGCGGTCGAAGACGTCCGTGAGATATCGAAGCACTCCTACTGTCAGGGTTGCGAGTTCTTCTCCGCGCCGCCAAACGTACACTGCGGCCACGAAGGAACCGAAATACGGGAAATCGTCGACCTCGACCGCTTCCGCGTGGTCAACTGTCCCGTCGTCCGCGAGGACGAACGCCTCGGCAAGATCGGCACCGGAACCGACCGGTAACGCGGGTGTCGTCGGGAGACGGCGGGGATGGACGACAGTCAGTGCGACCTCGGTGGCCAATAGACCACCTCGCAAAGAGCGGACCGTTTTTGCGACCGGAGCGACTATGTCCGACCATGCAGTTCTGCGACGACTGCGGCTCTATGATGAAATCACAGGACGGCGAAATGGTGTGTACGGACTGCGGCGCGTCCGTCGAACGCGACGAGGACCGCGCGGCCGAGTTCGTCAGCACCGAAAGCCAGACTCACGACGACGTGATAGAGACCGAGGAAGGGTCGAACTTCGAAGGGAAACCGACCGCAGACGACGTGATCTGTGACGATTGCGGCCACACGAAGGCCTGGTACACGATCAAACAGACAGGGTCAGCCGACGAACCGCCGACGCGGTTTTTCAAGTGCCAAGAGTGTGGCAACCGCTGGCGAGACTACAACTAATTCCCACTTGGCACTGCCGTTTTAAGGAGATTTGTCGTTTTGGGAAATGAGTTCTTTCGAGGGGCACATTGCCGGCATTACGAATACACCGAAGACGTAGATACAGACCCGACCAGAGGACTAACCTTCTGTGCGAACCGCGTTCCAGTACCAAGTGTGTGGCAAACTCTGGCGTGATCATGACTAGCAGTCTGTCACGAACTTCGGTTCAGGACGGTATTTTTCGCCACGTCCCCGAGCGTTTTAGCCCCGGGGGGAGATCTGAAAACTATGCGACTGCACAACAGGGAGGTAAGACAGGACGTCCGGGAACTCGGCGCGTTGCTCGGGGACGTCCTGGCGGACCAGGCCTCCCAATCAGCGTTCGACACGGTAGAGACGATCCGGACGTCCGCGATCGACTACCGGGCCGGCAAGACCGACTCCAGACAACCGCTGTACGACGAACTCGACGGGTTAACGCCCGAACTGGAGAGCGTCGTCGCCCGCGCGTTTACGACGTACTTCGAACTGATCAACCTCGCTGAGGAGCGCGAACGGGTCAGGTCGATCCGGCAGGGATCGCAAGACGGCGATCTAGAGGACAGTCTCGAAGAAGCGGCCGCGGAACTGTCCGAGGCGGACACCGAGACGGTCGAGCAGGTGCTTGCAGACGTACTCATCGAACCGACGTTCACCGCGCACCCGACGGAGGCGCGCCGGAAGACGGTCAAGTCGAAGCTCAGGGAAGTGGCGACTCACCTCGAAACTCTGGACGAGCGCCTCCTCACGGACAAGGAACGGGGCCAGGTCGAGCGCGACATCGATGCCGAAGTGACCAGCCTCTGGCAGACGCCGCAGGTGCGCAGACGCCGCCCCAGTCCGGAGGACGAGGCGCGAAACGTCCAGTGGTATCTGGAGAACACGCTGTTCGACATCGTCGGCGAGGTGTACGACGAACTCGAAGACGCCTTCGACGACGAGTTCGGCGAACCCATCGACGTGCCGAAACTGTTCGAGTTCCGCTCGTGGGCCGGTAGCGACCGGGACGGGAACCCCTACGTCACGCCGGAGGTCACGACGAACACGCTCGAACGCCAGCGAGCGGTCGTCCTCGAACAGTACCGCGACGCGCTGAAAGAACTCTCCGGCGTTCTCAGCCAGGACGGCAGCCGCATCGAAGTCGGCGAACCGTTCAAGCAATCGCTCGCGGCCGACCGCGACCGCCTGCCCGGCATCGCGGAGGAGGCCGAAACGCGCTACCCCAGCGAGCCATACAGGCAGAAGCTGAAACTGATGCGCGAGCGTCTGAACCGCGTCGGCGACGTTCGCCCCGGCGGCTACACCGATGTCGACGAACTCGAATCCGACTTGGACATGCTCGCGGCGAGCCTCCGGGACAACGCCGCCGATAGCGTGGCCGAGGCCCACGTCGACCCGCTCCGCCGCCGCGTCGATACGTTCGGGTTCAGTCTGGCGAGTCTGGACCTGCGCGACCATCAGGAGAACCACACCGAAGCCGTCGCTGAGGCGCTCGCTCGGCAGCAAATCGACTACGCCGGGATGGACGAACCGGAGCGCGTCGACGTACTGACCGAGTGCATCCTGCAGGACGAACGCGTCATCGACATCGAGGACACACGCGACGTTTCCGACACCGCGGCGCGGGTTCTCGAACGGTTCGACTCCCTCTCGGCGTGGCAAGCGGAGTTCGGCATTCAGGCCATCGACACATACTGCATCTCGATGACCGATGAGCCGAGCCACGTCCTCGAAGTGTTGTTCCTCGCCGACCAGGCCGACGTCATCGACCTGCCCGGTCACTGCGGGCTTGATATCGTCCCGCTGCTCGAGACCGAACGCGCGCTCTCGGGCGCTCGGCGGATCATGGGGACCCTGTTCGAGAACGAGGCGTACGCGCAGGCGCTGTCGGCGCGCGACGACACCCAGGAGATCATGCTGGGCTACTCCGACTCGAACAAGGAAAACGGCTTCCTCGCCGCCAACTGGTCGCTCTACAAGAACCAGCGTCGCCTCGCGGAGATCTGCGACGACTTCGACGTGACGATGCGACTGTTCCACGGTCGCGGCGGTTCCATCTCACGCGGCGGCGGGCCGATGAACGACGCGCTCCTCGCGCTCCCGAACAACACCATCACCGGCCAGGTCAAGTTCACCGAGCAGGGCGAGGCTATCGCCGAGAAGTACGCCAATCCCCGTATCGCCGAGCGCAACATGGAGCAGATGCTGAACGCCCAGGTCAAGGCGCGCTACCGCGCTATGAACCAGCCCGTCGAGGAGGTGGAGGACGAGTGGGTCGACGCGATGGACACCATGGCCGACGCCGCCCGTGACGAGTACCGCGACCTCCTCGAAACCGACGGCTTCGTGGAGTACTTCGAGCAGGCGACGCCGATCACCGTCATCGAGGACCTGAACCTCGGCTCGCGCCCGGCGTCACGGACGGGCGAGCGCAACGTCGAGGACCTGCGGGCCATCCCGTGGGTGTTTTCGTGGACGCAGTCGCGTTGCATCCTGCCCGGCTGGTACGCGCTGGCGACGGGTATCCAGGCGTATCTCGACAGCGGCGGTGAAGTGGAGACGCTCCAGGAGATGTACGCCGAGTGGCCGTTCTTCCAGACGCGCATCGACAACGCCGCGATGGCGCTCGGCCGCACTGACATGGAGATAGCCGAGGAGTACGCCGACCTCGCCCGCCCGGAACTTAGAGAGCAGTTCTTCCCGCGGGTCAGCGAAGAGTACGAGGCCGCCGTCGATCTGGTCACCGACATCGCGAGCCGCGACCACACCATCGACCGCGACTGGCTCCGCGAGAGCCTCCGCCGGCGCAACCCGTACGTCGACCCGCTGAACCTGCTCCAGACGCACCTGCTGCGTCAGACTCACCGGACTGAAGAGGAAGAGCGGACACTGCGACTGACCGTCAAAGGGATCGCGGCGGGAATGAAAAACACGGGCTGAGCGGGTTCACGCAGAGCGTTCGCTGAGCGCGTTCTGCGGTGGAACACCCAGTCACCAGAGCGTGTAAATCACCCAGTGGTTTCAAACAGTCATGGGGTGAATAGATATACGCTAATGGTCGAGTCGGGAGAGGCCCTAAGTGTATTAATTGCAGTGCAATTCGTCGTACTTACTGCCGTGATACTTCTGGTAGCGCCGTTTGAGGCTGCAGCCCCGCTAGTTCCCCTCTTTCTGATCTTCCTGTTTTTACTCTACAAATACCGCTATTGAATAGTTCGGGCCTGCCGCGGTTTGCACCGACTGATCGCTATGTCCGCTTGAGTGGATACCATTCTGATACTGGAGTGGTGTAGGTATCATATTCACCTCAGAAGTAATTTATTTATGAAATAGACAGGAACTGTGCAGCAGAGTGGTTGAATATTCTACACCTCCGAGGGAGATACGTGGAATATACGAGGACCTCGCTAGAGACGTGTTTGACCGGGAAGAGCAACTTCGGAAAGAACTCCCAATTGAAACGACCGCAGGGATCAGTACTCATTTGAGCGGTGTCGCCGACGACTGGAAAACTGGCCACAAGTCACTTCGCACTCTTCCCGTCTGTAACGTCTTCGCTTGCCAACGTAGTCAGCCCCTCGGAGACCCGCTGAAGCGGCTACTCACCAGCCTCGATGCCAGCGTAAACGTACTGGACGACATCATAGATACCCAAGAACTATCGACCGAAAGTAGGATCGCGCTCACCGTAAACGCGGCTTTTTCAGCTACTCTACTCGCTGAGAACTGTCCTCCAGACATACGTAGCGAGGTCTGTTCCCGGTTGCGCAACTACTTCACTGCCCTGTTCCAGATCCCGTTGGTAGAACAGCAGTTGTTTGAATCACTGAGAGACGCAGAGACGAAACAGCAGCGCCAGCGGACCGCGGAGGAGATCTACGCATACCGCTCTCGGGATATCGACGCGTTTGTTCGCATAGCAGCGGTCGTGTCCGAACTGGACCCGGAATACGAACAGCAACTACTCCGGGATCTCCGCACATACCGGGCGCATCGTCTATTGTTCAAAGATATCTACGATGTCGAACGCGACCTGACAGACGATGATATGACGCCAGTGGTCTATCTCTTACAGCAATACGACTCGACAGAGTCCGTAGTGTGTGTTGTAGAAGGTCTATACCGCAGATTCTCGTACTCGGATAGAGGGAATCAGCAATACGGGGATATTCTGTGTGAACTGGAGGATCCACCGAGCGACCTTCACTCGACCCTTCAGGAAAAGAAAAAACTCGTCAGGTAAAGCAGTCCCTCTGACACGAACCCGTATCCAGCAGACGGTTGTGACAGCCATTGCGTTCCAACTCCGGAGATGCCGGGTCAGTGGTCGATAGTGAAACACTCGTTTTAGCTTTCTGAAAGCACTTGTTCCGGCACCGTTACCGAGAGAACATGAACCGACGCCGCTATCTCGGGTCCGCCGCGAGCGCTCTCGGAATCGCCGTTGCCGGCTGTCTCGACCAGGCCGGGTCTGCATCCGACGATACCAACGACAGCGACGACGAAACGACGCCCGACGAGACGACGTTCGCGGGCGTCGAAGTCGGCAACGTGCGGGCAACACCGGAACTCGTCGCGATGAACACCCCGGACTCTATCGGGACGTTCGGCGACAGCGACGAGCAGTACGTCGTCGCAACCGTCTCCGCGGAGGGATCGAGTGCGCCCGAGTACGGCGCGTTCGAACTCGACGCCGGCGGGACGACGCACTCACCAGACGAGGACGCTGGCGGCATGAACGGCCACCTGTGGACGTTCGAGAGTCCGTATCAGACCAGATTCGGATCGAACGATTCGACCGAGGGATGGATCGCGTTTACGGTGCCGAAACCGCTCGACGGCGAGAGCGCGGCGATCACCTGGCCCGGCGGTGACCGGTCGCTCGATTCGGACGCCGTCGACTATCTGGCGCGGCCGCCGACCGAGTTCGAGATACGCGAGTTCACCGCCCCTGACTCGGTCGAGGTCGGAGAGGAAGCGACTGTTTCGGGGACGGTCGAGAACGTCGGCGACGTCGACGGGACGTTCGTCGCCGCGAGGAACAGGTCCGGTCCCTGGGTCGCGTACACGCCCGACGGAGCGCTCTCAATCGACGTGCCGGCCGGCGAGACGGCGACGTGGGAACGCAGCCACACGGTAGACGAGCGACATCTGGACCGCGAGGACGGCGACAACCTCTCGATGCGCTTTCACCTCCGATGTCGCAGTGATGACCTGACTCGAAAGGTCAACGTCGAAATATGAGGCGGCGGCGCTTTCTCACAACTGCGGTCGCGGGGGTCGGCGCGGTGGGTGGCTGTCTCAACCAGTCGGACTCCGAGGCCGCGACGACCGGACCTGCCGGGTCGAGCAACGGAGACGAGTCCCCGGAAGAGCAGCGCGAAACCGCCGGTGCCGCCATTGACGACGTGACCGTCGCCCCCGAGATAGTGGTGCTTGACTCGCCTGATTCGATCGGAACGCTCGGCGAACGCGGCGATCAGTTTCTCCTCGCCTCCGCCGCGTCGACGGGCGACGGTTCACCGGACTGCGACGAGTTCGCACTCGAAACAGGTGGCGAAACGTACGGGTCGGTGGACGCGGTCGACGGGAGACGGGTCACGCAACTCTGGAACGTCGAGGAACGCGGAACGCTGTACGGCGACGACCAAGCGGGATGGCTCCTGTTCCAGTGTCCGAAGCCGCTCGACGCGGACGACGCGGCGATAACCTGGCCCGGCGGCGAGTACGCGCTCGACGACGGAGTGGCCGCGGAACTCGCCCGTCCGACGACGACGTTCGAGGTAGTCGAGTACGGCGGGCCTGAAACGATAGCGGTCGGAGAGGAGATACCGATCACTCTGACCGTGCGCAACACCGGTGACGCCGACGGAACGTTCGTCGGCGGACTCAACATCGCCGGCGGGCGCGTCGCACACGCGCCGGAGACGGCGGTTCGTCTCGAAGTGCCCGCTGGCGAAACAGCGACTTGGAGCTACGAGCATCCCGACGGGGACCACATGTCGTTCATCCTGAACTGGCGCGCTGGCCGACGAACGTACGAAACCGAGGTCGAGACCGAGTAGCCTTTCCCCGCAGGACCTCACTACCCCCTGTGAGCGCAGACGACCGTGACACCGACGCGAGCGCGGACGGAAATCCGCGCGTCGAGGTGTACCCGGAACGGGAGGCCGTCGTGGACTTCGACCCGGATCTGACCTTCGAGTGCGTCGACGACTGCACCTGGTGTTGCCAGCATGGCGTCTTGCTGTACGACAAGGACTTTCTGGAACTCGCGGAACGAGAGAACGTCAACCGGGCGACGACGCAGTTCCGCGGCGAGGACTTCGTCCGCCGCGAGGAGAAAGACCGCGACGAACACGTCGCCGAGGACGGCGCGGCCTGTTACTTCCTGCGCGAGGACGGCCTCTGTGCCCTCCACGACGAACACGACTGGAAGCCGGCGCGTTGCTCCGTATTCCCGCTCGCAGTGACCGTCGAGGACGGCGATATCCACGTCGACGTGCGCGACTCCGCGCACGAGCACTGCGAGGGGCTGAACGTGAGCGAGCGGCGCGTGGTCGACGAACTCGACGCCTTCCTCCCGGAGTACCTCTGGGAACTGGACGACCCGGAGTCCGACCGGGAACTGTGAAATTCCATGTGGTCAGTGACGTGACCGGATGCGAGTCGCTCTCCGATTCCGCCCGAAAATATCTCGAAGACGAACCGGACGAGAGCGGCGACTCTAACTGAGCGCGAACCAGGCGAGAAAGACGACGATACCGCCCAGCGCGGTGCTGCCGACGGCGTGCAGGCGCAGGCGGTCTAACAGGTGGTGTGCGTCGTCGCTGACCTGGGCCACCTCGTACACCTCGCCGCCGAGTTCACAGCTCGGCAGGAAGTCCATGGCGACGTGGAGGAACACGCCGGCGGCGAAGCCGAAGACGGCGGCGTTTATCGTCTGGTTCGCGGGCAACTGGACCAGCGCCGCGGGGATAGCGGTGATGCCGACGCCGGCGGCCGGCAACAGGAGGACGGAGACGGACCGGCCGTCGCCCGCGAGGCGGCGCGCCGCCGCGTAGCCCGCCGGCCCTTTGTGCGAGACGATTGCGAGGCCGAGCAGCGGGCCGAGTTCCGGCATGTTGCCGTAGATGATGCCGATGATGACGCCCGCCGAGAGGGCGTGGGCAGACAGTTCCAGCGCGGTGTGGTCGAAGCCGAAGTCGGCGTGCGTGAAGCGGTGGCCCACGGTGTGCGCACCGAACCCGGTGAGCAGACCCGCGGCCACGCCGAACCCGCCGATCTTCGGATGCAGGCCGAACGCCTGCGGCAGCAAGAAGACGGCGGCGCTCGTCACCATCGCACCGCTGGCGAGGCCGTAGCCCCAGACCAGCGTCAGCGCCTGTTCCCGGCCTGCGCTACGCGCACCGAACGGGGCCGCCCCGGCCATCGCTACGAACGCAAACCACGAGATACCGATCAGTTTCCACATCTCCGGTGCCCGGTCCGCGGCGATCACTGCGAATCCCGTGAGACTGCAGAGTAGTACGACAGCGAGGAGGCCAACGCCCGAACTCTCCCGCACCGCGTTAATAACTCCTCCCTCTTCGTTAATATTCATATAGTAGAACAGCGCGCCTCGACAATAATAAAGACCGCGGTCAGCGCGTCGCCTGTCGCCAGGCCTGCAGGCCTAACACGTCGCCGTCGAGGTCCTCTGCCGGCGCTTCGGTGGCAGCCCAGGCGAACATCGGAGCCACGTCCGCGGGGTCCCGCCCCGACGGCCCGGATAGTTCAGTCGCGACGACGCCCGGGTCGACACAGCCCACGGGAACGTCGAGGTCGGCAGCGAACCCGCGGACGACCGCTTCGGCCCCCGCCTTGGAGACGGCGTAAGAGCCCAGACCGGGGCCGGGGTCGCGGGCGACGGATCCGGTCGTCACGAGAACGCGGGCGTCGTCTGTGAGATACGGGAGGGCTTCGCGAACAGTCGCGAACACGCCGCGTGCGTTGGTCCGGAAGTGGTCGTCGAAAGCGGTGTAAGACTCGTCCGGGAGCGGCGTTTCGCCGGCTTCGCCGTGGTAAACGCCGGCGTTCGCGACGACGTAGTCGATGCTACCGCCGAACCGAGCGGCGGTCTCCATCAGCCGTTCGACGTCGAACTCGTCGCGAACATCGGCACGGATGCCGGTCGCTGACCCGCCCGCATCGGTTATCGACGCGACTGTTTCGTCCACGTCGTCCGCGTCGCGGGCGCAAACGACCACGTTCGCTCCGGCGTCGGCGAACGTTCGTGCGACCGCGCTCCCGATTCCACGAGTCGCGCCGGTCACGACGGCGGTATCGTCGTCCATACCACTCCTACGGACGAATCCAGGGTAAAACCGTCGGGAGGGGAGCGCTTTTTATCATTCCGCCGTTGGGTTCGGTATGGACCCGCTCGCTGGTGAGTCTGTGGTCGTCGTTGGCAGCGGATTCGGCGGCCTGTCGACGGCGTGTTACCTCGCCGACGACGGTGCCGACGTGACGGTGCTAGAGAAAAACGGCCAGTTCGGCGGCCGAGCCAGTCGCCTCGAAATCGACGGCTTCGAATTCGACATGGGGCCGTCCTGGTATCTCATGCCCGACGTGTTCGAGCGGTTCTTCGGGGCGTTCGACCGTACGCCGGAGGACTACTACGACCTGGAACATCTCGACCCACATTACCGTATCTTCTTCAAGGACGGAGACACGGTGGATATCCCCGCGACGCTGGCGGAGTCCAAACGGGTGTTCGACTCCTACGAGGACGGTGCCGGAGAGGCGCTGGAGAGCTATCTGACGGAGTCGGAGTACACCTACGACGTGGGGATGGAACATTTCGTCTACGAGGACCGGAGCCGACTGCGGGATTTTCTGGACCGCGACGTCGCGCTCAACGCCGACGGCCTCTCGCTGCTCGGGTCGATGCAGGACCACGTCGAACGCTACTTCGACCACCCGAAACTCCGGCAGATAATGCAGTATTCGCTCGTGTTCCTCGGCGGGTCGCCCACGAACACGCCGGCGCTGTACAACCTGATGAGCCACGTCGATTTCAACCTCGGCGTCTGGTATCCCGAAGGCGGGATCGGCGGCGTCGTCGACGGCATCGTCGAGATGGGTGACGAACTCGGCGTGACGTACCGGGCGAACCAGCCCGTAACGGAGATCAAGGGCCGCCGCGGCGGGTTTTTAGTGGAGACTGAGACGGACGGGTTCACGGCCGACATCGTCGTCAGCAACGCCGACTACGCCTACACGGAACAGGAGCTACTCCCCCCGGAGAAGCGCTCGTACGACGCCGAGTACTGGG
Organism: Halostella pelagica; assembly: GCA_005954745.1. Lineage (GTDB taxonomy): Archaea > Halobacteriota > Halobacteria > Halobacteriales > Natronoarchaeaceae > Halostella > Halostella pelagica. The sequence goes on along the minus strand of CP040678.1, from coordinate 2,261,719 downwards.
ACTCCCGGACGTACGCGCCGTCGGCGTTTCTCCTCTATCTCGGCGTGGAGGGTGACGTCGAGGAACTGGCCCACCACTCGCTCGTCCTGCCGACGGACTGGCAGGAGCATTTCGACCAGATATTCGAGACCCCGTCCTGGCCGGACGACCCCGCCTACTACCTCTGTGCGCCGTCGAAGACGGACGACACTGTTGCACCCGACGGACACAGCACCCTGTTCGCGCTCGTTCCGATCGCCTCCGGACTCGACGATGGACCGGAGACGCGCCGGCGGTACCGCGACGTCGTGCTGAGCGACGTGGCAGAGAACACCGGCGTCGACCTCCGGGATCGAATCGTCGTCGAGGAGACGTTCTCGGTCTCGGATTTCGCCGAACGGTACAACAGCACGAAGGGGTCCGCCCTCGGTATCGCTCACACCCTCACCCAGACGGCCGCGTTCCGCCCGTCGCACCGCTCGAAGGAGGTCGACGGCCTCTACTTCACCGGGTCGTACACGAACCCGGGCATCGGCGTCCCAATGTGTCTGATAAGCGGGGACGTGACGGCGGAGAAAGTCGTCGACGACCACGTATGAACCGCAGGCGCTACCTGCTGAAACTGTCGCGTCCACGGTTCTGGCTGTATCTCGCGGGCCCCGTTCTCGTCGGTGTCGCGTACGGTGCGCAGTTCGTCGGCGACCTCGCTACGCCCGTAGCAGTCGCCCTGTTCGCTTACTTTCTCGTGCCTGCGAACGTCTATCTGTACGGCATAAACGACGTGTTCGACGCGGACATCGACGCGGAGAACCCGAAGAAATCGGACAGGGAGGTCCGGTACGGCGGCCAGCGATTCGTCGTCGTCGCCGTGGCGGCGTCCGGCGCGCTGATCGCCGTGCCTGCCGCCGTTGTGCCGCCACTTGCGATCCCCTGGCTCGTCGCGTTCCTGTTGCTGGCGACCGAGTACAGCGCGCCGCCGTTGCGGTTCAAGACGACGCCGTTTCTCGACTCGATGTCGAACGGGCTGTACGTCCTGCCGGGTGCGGCCGCGTACGCCGCCGTCGCCGGCGAGCACCCGCCCATGCTCGCGGTCGCGGGCGGGTGGCTCTGGTCGATGGCGATGCACACCTTCTCCGCGATCCCGGACATCGAACCGGACCGGCGTGCGGGAATTCGAACGACTGCGACGGCACTTGGCGAACGGCGGACGTACGCCTACTGCGCCGTCTGCTGGACGCTGGCTGCAGCGGCGTTCGCCGCACTGGACCCGCGGGCGGGCGCACTGCTTGCGGTCTACCCTCTTCTCGTCGTCGCCGTCGCCCGGACGAACGTCGCCGTCGACCGGGCGTACTGGTACTACCCGGCGATAAACGCCGTCGTCGGTGCCGCGCTGACGATGGGCGGCCTGTGGGGGCTGGTCAATGGATAGGGCGGCGGTTCAGCGGCGACTGGACGACCTCGTACGGAGAAACCGGTTCACCATCGCAGTCGTCTTTCCCGCGGTGGGAGCCGTTCTGTTGCTCGCCAGCGCGGAGGGCCTGGTCCCGCCGCCGCTCGCGTTTCAGCCGACGCTGATCCTCTTCGGAACGCTCGTGATGCGCCTGCCGCTTATCGCCGGCGTGGGGCCGGTCGTCGACCGGCGGGCCGCCGCGGCCGTGCTCGCGCTGACGGCGTACGCGTACGGCATCGAACTCGTCGGCGTCCGAACGGGGTGGCCCTACGGCGAGTTCGAGTACGGCATCGACCTCGGACCGATGGCGTTCGGCGAGGTGCCGGTCGGCCTGCCCGTCTTCTTTCTCCCTCTCGTCCTGAACAGCTACCTGCTCGTTTTGCTCCTGCTGGGCGATGCCACGCGCCGGCGAGCGGTCCGCCTGCTCGCCACGCTCGCGACGGTGCTGGTCGTCGACCTCGTGCTGGATCCCGGGGCCGTCGCGCTGGGATTCTGGTCGTACAGCAACGGCGGCGCGTACTACGGCGTGCCGCTTTCGAACTACGCCGGATGGGTGCTGTCGGGGACGGTCGCCGTCGTCTGTTTCGACCTCGCGTTCGACCGCGCGGAACTGCTCGCCCGCCTGCGCTCCTGCGAGTTCGCGCTCGACGACCTGGTGAGTTTCGTCGTCCTCTGGGGCGGCGTCAACGCAGTCTACGGGAACTGGGCCTCAGTTGCGCTCTCGGTCTGTCTGTTCGCCGGTCTGTTGCGGACCGACCGGTTCGACTTCGACGTGTGGCGGTCGCAGGGTGACGGACTCCCGGACCGGTGACGGGCCGACAGTACGACCGACGGACGGTCAGGTCCTCCGCGGACACTCATCGCACGGGAACCGGATCCGGCGGATCCACTTCGTACCTGTCGACGTTCGCGTCCGGCAGCGCGCTGACGCGCCGAAACACCTCGACCGGGTCGTGGTTCCACTGCCAGTGCCAGCGGGTCCGGGCCGCGAGCCAGAACTTCCGAGCGGTTCCCAGACTCGGCGTCGCGGATAGCACGTCGTACTCTCGGGCGCGGATCAGGCGATGATGGTCGGCGTACAGCACCGCCGACAGCAGGACGGCAAACTGGCAGTCGCGCGGCAGATACTTGATCCCGGCAACCCCCTGGCGGTAGAGTTGCTCCGTCCGAACGAGTTCGTCCCGCATCACGTCGGCGAACTCGGGCGTGAACTGGAGGTTCTCGACCTGTGTTTCGGTGACGCCGTGACGTTCCAGCGACTCCAGCGGGAGGTAGATGCGGTCCATTTCGACGATGTCTTCCCGGACATCGCGCAGGAAGTTCGTCATCTGGAACGCCTCGCCGAGGGCGACTGCGTGGGGGAGCGCGGTTTCCTCGTCGTCCGTCTCCATTATCGCGGTCATCATCGCCCCGACTGCCGCGGCGGACCCGCGCATATACGTCCTGAGGTCGTCGTACGTCTCGTACCGACTCCTGTCGATGTCGGTCTTCATCGCATCGATGAACGTGTCGATCTCCTCGTCCGGAACGCCGTACTCCACCCGGACGTCCTGAAACGCCGCCAGTACTTCGGATTCGGGGTCCGCCCGACCGAGCGCTTCCGCTCGCAGCGATTCGAGGCGAGCGGCCTGTTCGTCGGTCGGAACGCCCTCCGCGTCGTCGACGACCTCGTCAGCGATACGGAAGAACGCGTAGAGGACGTACGTCGGGTGACGGACCCGCTCTGGGAGGACCCTCGTCGCGAGGTGGAAGGTCTTCCCCGTTCGACGCTGGATCGCCTTGCTCTCGCGGACGCGACGGTCGTCAGCCATTGGCGGATTCAGACGGGCTGTTGAGTGTCCCAGTCGGGCTGGTTCGACGATGCATGAATCTTCCATTGCTAAGGATTCATCGATTATAATGATACCCCCTGTAACGACAGGATAAAAGGCGAGTGGAGACCGCGTATGGCTCGGTTACGTGACCGCCGAGAGGTGCTCCCCGGAAGGCCACGCGGTCACTGCACGGTCAGTAGAGCTATTGCCATCCGTTCGCCACCACTCCGTATGCTGTATCTCGTCGGAACGGACTCGGTCCACACGAGCGCCGACATCTGTGACTATCTGGAGTCGCACCTCGACGGCGACGACGTGGTCGGGATCGCAGTCGTCGAGTCCGGCGGCGGAACGGCAGAGCGCGACCGGCGGGAGGCGTTAAACGTCCTTCGCGTCCGGCTGAGCGCCGTGGCAACCGTCGGGACGGCGGTCAGAAACGGCACCGTGGCCGAGGAACTACGCGAGGCTATCGCCGAGCGAGACGCCGACGAACTCGTCGTCTGCTCGCGGCGGGGCGGCCCGGGCGCAAACCACGGACCGGGCGGCTCAGTCGGCGACCTGCTCGCCGACCCGCCGCTCCCGGTCACGGTGGTACCGCGTTCCCCGTAGCGGGCGTCGGACTATCGTAGTCACTGAAACGATTTACACGCTGATCGCCTCGCTGTCGCGCGATCTGGTGTACAGTGACTTTCAGTGACTACTACTGCGGGACCGGTCCGCTTCGTCGCGGTCCTCCCCGAACCGCGCCCTGCGCTGGCTGCCGTGGCCGCGTCGACTGCCGAACTGGTGGTCCCGCTCGCTCCGGCCGCGCTCGCCGCCGAACTGCCGCTCGCCCCCCTGTTCGGGCGATTCCTCGGCCGGAGGGTTCCCGAAGTGGCCGCCGACACGGCCGGTGAGTCCCTCCTCGCGGTGACTCCCACGCTGGCTCCCCTGCGACGGGTTGCTGTTGTGACTCTGACTCCGGCGACGGGACCCGTGCTGGCGGTCGGTACCGCGGTCGGTGTGGTCGGCCGACTCAGTTCCGCGGCGGGTGCGGCCGGTCGTCCCGGTGTCGCCGGCGCTGTGACCACCGAACTCGTGACGGCTAGAGTGGCTGGTGGTGCCCCGGTCGAGCGTCTGCTCGGTCACGCTGCCGTGTCGCTCGCCTTCTGGTATCTGTCCCTGAGTACGCGTCTCACGGTACTCGTCTGGCGTTTCGCGGCCGCCCTGCTGGCGAGCGTCCTGACGGGCGTCTTCTCCCCCCAGCGGGCCGATGTCGCCGAATCCGGCGCGGTCCGTTCGGCCCTCCTCGTCCGTGCCCGCCTGCCGTCGGTTGGTCTGGCGGTCGTTCGCGCCGGTTCCGGCCGACTCTCCGGCGTTCGTGTGCCGGGGCATGTCGCGGTTACGTCTCGCGTAGTCGCCGACCCCGCGGCCGCTTTCGGTCCGGTCACCCCTGTCGCGTCCGCCCGCCTCACGGTCGCGGTTTGTCGTTTCCTCGTCGCTACCGAACAAACTGCTGAGGAAGCCGCCGCTGTCGTCGTCAGACTCCTGCCTGTCGGAGAGAGTGTCACCGTGGGCACCGCTGAGTTCGCGCGACCGGCGTCCGTACCGCTTGTTCGTGCTTCCGGACCGGGTCTCGCTCCCTCGCTGAGACTGATTCGATCCGCTCCGGCGCTGATCCGTATCGCGCCGGTTCGATCCGCCGTGAGGGTGGTTCGAACCGGCGCGTCGTTGATTCGACTCGCCGCGGTCTGTCGATCCGCTCTCGCCTCGTCGCGACTGTGCCATATCTCTCTCCGCCCAGCCTTCGTGGGACTCGTCGCCCGGCGAGTGGCGGGCCTGGCCGCCGCGGCGGAGGTCGCCGACGTCCTCGTGTTCGTCGGTGACGTCCGCGTGTTCGAAGTGTTCGTTCGGTCCGTACGTGCGTCGCTCGTAGTACTGTTGTTCGTCTTGCATCGTCCCCAATCCCCGGTAGAACGTGCACTCGCGAGCGTCTTAGGCGTAGGGCAACGCCTCCGTTCTCCTACTGGTCGAGTAGGTTATCCGCGAGCATCGGGACGAACGTGCCGATGTCCGAAACCATGCCGATCGCCTGTGCGCTCCCGCGGTCGAGCAGTTGCGTGACGGTCGAGGGGTTGATGTCGACACAGACGACACGGGTCGTCGAGGGCAGGCAGTTGCCGACCGCAACGGAGTGAAGCAGCGTCGCGAGCATGAGCACCATGTCGGCGTCGCGGGCCTGCTCGCGGATCGCGTTCTGCGCCTCGACGGCGTCGGTGATGGTGTCGGGCAACGGCCCGTCGTCGCGGATGGACCCAGCGAGGACATAGGGTGCGTCGTTCTCGACGCACTCGTACATGATCCCCTCGGTGATGACGCCGTCCTCGACTGCGGCCTCGATCCCCCCCGCGCGAATGATCTCGCTGATGGTGTAGATGTGATGCTTGTGGCCTTTCCGGGGGTGTTCCATCGTCTCCATGTCCATCCCGAGCGAAGTGCCGTAGAGGCCGCGCTCGATGTCGTGGACGGCGAACCCGTTGCCGGCGCTGATCGCGTCGACGTAGCCCTCCCGGACGAGGCGGGCCAAGTCGTCGGCCGCGCCCGAGTGGATAAGCGCCGGGCCACAGACCGCGAGCACGTTTCCGCCCTCCTGTTTGGTCTCCTCGACGGCGTCCGCGACCTTCGCGATGAGCGATTCGGACGGCCGTTCGCTGCTGACCCCGCCCTGCATGAAGCCGAACGCGCCGCCCTCGTCGCCCCGCGGCCGCTCAGGCGGTTCGACGCGGATGCCCGCCTCGCCGGTGACGATCATGTCGCCTTCCTCGACGGCGTTGAGGACTTTCGTGTACGCTTTCGGTCCGACAGCCCCCCGCTCTCGCAGGTCCTCGTCGTCGCTCGCGCTGTTCGAGTCGCCTCGCGTTCCGCGCTCGACGACTACCGCACAGTCCATCTCGATGTTGTCGACGGGGATCCACTCGTCGTCCACGCGGACCTTCGTGGGGTGGTTCGTCGTGGAGTAGAAATCCGTCGGCACGACCTGGTCCTCGGGAGCGGGTTCGAGCGTCGCGTCGGAGGGGTCGAGCAACGTCGCCCCGTTCTGGTGGAGTTCGTGAAGGATCGAGCGGAGGTCGTGTTCGGTGTCGGCGGAGACCGCCAGACGTGCGTACGACTCCTCGTGTTTGTGTCGGCCGATATCGAACTGCTCGACCTCGAAGGAGCCGTCCATGTCCATGATGAGACCGAAACAGCGACCCATCATCCCGGAGTCGATGATGTGGCCTTCGAGTTCGACGGTACGCGTGGCAGTCATGAGGAAGGCATAGCGAGAGGACGACAAGAGCGTTGTGGAGATGACACGCCGCCGGAACGCAGAAAATAACAGATTATTTACTATAATGGAGGGGAAATTTAAGTAACCAGTAAACAACACCGCGAATATGAATCGTTCAGCGGTACTCGTTGCACTCCTCCTGATCACGAGCGCTCTCGGAGCCACTGCCCCTCTCGCGGGGGCCGACTCCGACGAATCAACCCCGTCCGCGACAGCTGACGGCGGTACTCCGGACCTCGTAACGCTGGAACTCTCGGTCGTCGACGACGACGGTACACCCGTCGGGAGAGCGGACGTGAACGTCACCTACGACGGCGGATACAACGAGACCACGACAGTGTCGAACGGCCGCGCCCTCGTGGATGTTCCCCGGGGCGTTTCACCCTCTATCTACATCGAGCACGACGACTACGTTCGGAACTTCCCCGTCGAGCCCCAGCCTCTGGAATCGAACACTGAGATTGAGGTGACGGTCCATCCCCGTGCGAACGCGACTATCGACGTGAGCGACGACACCGGTGCCGTCGACGGCGCTCGGGTTTCGCTGAAGAAAGACGGGGACCTTCGAACCGTCGAACGGGGCCGAACTGACGCGGACGGGTCGTACCGGACCGACGGTATCGAGGCCGGCGAGTACACCGTCAGGGTAGTCAGGGAGGGGTATCTGAAGGACGAAGTCGAGTTCACGGCCGACGGCGAAACGACCGTCTCCGCCGAACTCGAATCCGCCCGGACGAACGTGGACGTGACCGTGCGAGACGGCCACTTCAACAACTCGACGCCCGTCGGCGATGTCAGTATCACGGTGTCGAACGACGGCGACGAGGTGACGACGGTCCATACGGATACACGGAACGGCGAAGCGGCGACCCGTCTCGGCGTCAACACGGAGTACACCGTCACCCTCGAACACCCGGAGTACGAGACGGTCGAACGCGAACTGGAGATCGACGAACAGGACGACGTGGCTGTCACGTACAACATCACGCGAACGCCCGGCATCTCGATCGAACCGGCGCAAGATAGCGTCGATGTGGGCGGAACGGTCCGCATCGAAGTAACCGACGAGTACGGGCAACCGATCGGCGACGCCGTCGTGTACCGCGGCGACGAGGAAGTCGGCCAAACAGACGGTAACGGCGTTCTGAGCGTCCCCATCACCGCCGCCGGCGAGTTCGAGATCACCGCGGAGTCCGACGGCCTGACCGCAGACGCCGTCACCGTTGAGGGCGTCGGCGAAGCGACCGAGACCGCGACCCCCGATACGAGCGGCGACGGGGAAGAAACCGATAGCGACGGCGGCGGCCTGCCCGGATTCACCGTCTGGGTAACGGTGATCGCCCTGGCGGCGACGCTCGTCGCGTTTCGCCGTCGCGACTGACGCAGTTCACCCGCCCTGCCCAAGTAGTTCTCCGGTTTCTATCCCGCTGACCAGCGCGGCGTGCAACCGGCCGTCGCCAGCGACCCAGTCGCCGGCGAGATAGAGGTCGTGATCCCGCGCTCGTTCGACCGTCCCGTCCGCCACGCCGTCGTCCGGGAGCGCGTATCTCCACTCGCCGATGTCGTGCCAGTCCGGCTCCGCGAGGCGGTCGTCGTCGAGCAATTCGGACGCGTGCTCCGCCGCGTCCGCGGCTATCGCGTCGCCCTCGTCGCCGTACCGCGACGCCGACCAGTCAGGTGCCATCTGGACGACCAACAGCGACTCGCCGCCGGGAACGTGGCCCGGCTTGCACTCCTCCCGCGAGAGCCACCCGACCTCGTGCTCGCGGTCGGTGTTGACGAGTGCGTAGTGCGGCACGTCGACGGAAAACGGGTAGTGGAGGGCGACCGAGATGATAGTACGGTACGGGACCGCTGCAACCGCCTCGCGGATCCGCTCGCAGACCGGGTGATCCCACTCCGCGGCGGCGAGGACGTCCGCAGTGTTCGGGGCGGTCGGCGTCAGCACGACCGCATCGAACGCTCCGTTTCGAACGCGCCCGGCACGTTCCCCGTCCGCCGAACCGTCGCTCGTCCACACGACCCATCCGTCGTTCGTCCGTTCGAGCGACTCGACAGTCGCCTCGGTTCTGACCGCGGGGTCTGCGGCATCGCAGAGACGGACGGCGAGCGTTGCGATACCGTTCTCGTACGTCCACTTGTGTTCATCGGCGTCCCGTCCCGGCGACACCTCGCCGTCGGCGTCGAACGTCCACACCGGGCCGTCGACCTCGACCAGACCGTCCGAGAGTGGTCCCTTAACGAGTTCCGTGACCCGCGAATCGCCGTCTTTCAGGTAGTTCGCACCGTAGTCGTACGCACATCCGTCACGGTGGCGAGTCGCCGCACGCCCCCCTATGTCGTCGTCGCGTTCGAACAGAGTGACGTGCGCCGCTCTGTCGCGGAGCGAGTACGCCGCACCGAGGCCAGCGACGCCGCCGCCGACGATAGCGATAGACTGCATCGCGTCCGAGTACGCACTGCCGGCCAAAAGGTTCGACGAGTCATGTCGGATGAAACTTCTCGACGAGGTTCGATACGGCGGTGTGACGACAGTCTTCGTGGGCCGCCGACCGGTGTCTCTCAGTCTTCGTTGGCCTCCGACTGACAGTATCAGCCGTCGCCGACTCCCTACTCGTTCTCGATGTGGACGACCAGGACCGGTCGTTCGGACTCGTCGACGACTTTCTCCGTGACGCTTCCCATGTTGACGATGCGGTCCCGGCCCGAGCGACCGTGCGTGCCGATAGCGATCAGGTCGACGCCGTGATCGTCGGCGTACTCCAGCAGTTCCCGGTGAGGAACCCCTTCCCGAAGTTCGGTTTCGACGTCGAGAGCCGTTTCGTCGAGTCGGTCGAGAACCGCGGTGATCGCCGACTCTCCCTCCTCTTCCAGCCCCGTCAGGACCTCGTCCTGTTCGTCTTTCCCCGCGGCGAGGTAGACGCGGCGGTCGACGACGTGGACGACGTGAAGCGTCGCGTCGTGATTGGCCGCGATCTCGCGGGCGTGGGAGAGCGCCGTCATCGTTCCCTCGCTCCCGTCCGTCGGCATCAGAACATCGTCGTACATGGGCTGACGATCTCAGTCCACGCACTTGAATCGAACCGTGATCGCGTCTCCATCGGCCGACGGAACGCCGGCCGGAAACGAGAGATTAATGAGTGGTGGTTCCTGTGTACCGGTAAGTAAGGTCGACTTTCGATGGGTATAATCGAATTTCTCGGCGCTGTCGTCGCTCTCGTCGTCGTTCTCGGCGTCGGTACCGTCGTCCACGAGTACGCCCACGCTTCGGTACTCCGAGCGGGCGGCATTCCCTACGAGACCGAGTGGCTCCCCGACCGCGACGGTACCGACCTACTCCGGGCGGGCGCGTTCGGCACGTGGGCCGCGGTAACGCCGCAGGCGCTCCCCGAGAACACGTCTCCGTGGCTACTCCGCACGTCGGCGCTGATGCCGCTGGCGCTCGCGACGCCGTTCGCCCTGATCCCCCTGGGTATCGTTCCGGACCCCGTCAGCACCGGTAATCCGTACGTAATCACGGGCAGCGTCGCGTGGTTGGCGTGTGCGCTGCCCAGTCCGCAGGACTTCTCGCTCGTCTGGTACGCCGAACAGGCTATCGCCGAGGCGTGACGGCCTCGGCGGGTCAATCACTCGTCCGGCGTCATCCCCGCGTGGTCGTCGAGCGTCCGGTGGCGACGCATCCGCGCCCGCAGGTCGTCTGCTGCGGCAGGGGCTTCGATGTCTTCGGCGTCGCGGTCGGCGCACTCCTCGGAAGACAGCGGAAACCGCCGGATATCGTGGTGGATGGCGATGCCCGCGTACGCGCCGTCGCCGATGGCGACCGGCGTCTGGTTCTGTCCGTGGGTCACGTCACCGACGGCGTAGACGCCGTCGACGCTCGTCTCGTAGTCGTCGTCGACGGCGACGGACCCGTCGTCGTTTATGTCGCAACCGAGGTCGGCAGCGAGGTCGGAGTTGTACGACCGTCCGTAGACGGCGAACCCGCCGGCGTATTCGCGGGTGGTGCCGTCGCCGAACTCCAGTCCCCCGATCCACGGCGGGTCGGCCGCTCCCTCGTCCGGAAACGTCGACGCGACAGTTCGTGAGAGGACCTCGATGGGATGCGTTTCGACCTGTGTCGCCGTCTCGTCGTCCCAGGACGGGTCCTCGCCGTTTAACACCAGATCCACGTCGCCGGTGAAGTTGAGCAGGGTCATCGCGATCTCCGCGGCGTGGTCGTCGTGGCCGACGACGAACACGCTGGCGTCGCCCAGCGTGTACGCGTCGCAGTGGAGACAGTAGTGAAGGCCGTGACCGGTGTACCGCTGGAGATCCGGAACGCGCGGCGCTTCGTCGGTGAAACCCGTCGCAAGCACGACGCGGTCCGCGAAGATGTCCGCGTGCGCGGCCTCGACGTGAAACCGGCGGCCGCCGTCCGTCCCCGTCTCTCCGTCGGCAACCCGCTCGACGCTCGTCACGGCGTCCTCGTAGTAGTCCGCTCCGTACTCCTCTAACTGGGCAACCGCGACGGCCGCGAGTTCCGGGCCGGATGTCTCCTCGGAGACGCCGATCAGGTTGTGGACGGCGTCGACGAGTTCGTGTCGGCCGCCCTCGCGCGTGACGAGCGCGGTGCGGTGACCGAGTCGGGTCGTGTACAGGGCCGTCGTCAACCCGGCCGGACCGCCGCCGACCACGATCACCTCGTAAGACGGTTGTCGAGTCATACTCGGGGTAGGGCGTCGAGCCAGTTCATCGCCCGGGTCGACGTTTAACTAAGTCGCCGTCGTAGATCTGTCGTCAGAGAACCGATGAAACTCAAGAATTTCTTCAGCGCACCGGCGCAAGGTGAAAGGAGACAGAACCAACGCGACGACGAGTCGATGGGGGAAAGCGGCGGTCGCCTCCGCAGGCAACTCCGTTCGGGACGGCTCGCTATCTGGACCGGGGCGGTCTGGATCGTTCGCGGGCTCCGCTCTCGCGAAAAGCGGGGCCGGAGACTCGCCCTCGGTACTCTCGCGCTGGGCGTGGGTCTGCTCCAGCGGCGCGCCCGCCGGGAAGGACAGGAGACGCTCTCTAGCGCCGAATACACGGACACAATCACCGGTTCCAAGGACGAAGGGATCGAAGCGGAGACGGAAATGACTGAAGTCGAACTCGGGGGGTCCGACGAAAGGACCGACGAACCGCCGGAGGACATCCAGACGGACATGGAAGCGAGCGGCGAGATGACCGACGACGAGGAGGACTTCGGGCTCGACGAGGGCGCACACGACGACAGTCCCGGCGACGACACCGAGGTGGTGTTCGACGACGAAACGGAGGAGACCGACACCGAGGAGACAGGTGTGGACGCAGACGAGGGAGAGGAGACGACGTTCGGAGCGGACGACAAGGAGGAAACCGAAGAGTAACCCGCCGGAGACCGTGGCACTGTGACGCTTTGACGAAGCGGATTCGTTTGGTAACTCTTTCCTGCCGCGCCCGGTCAGGGGGCGTAATGACCCACAAGATCGGCCTCGTCGGGAAACCGTCGGTCGGGAAGTCGAGTTTCTTCAACGCCGCGACGATGAACGACGTGCCGGAGGGCGCGTACCCCTTTACCACCATCGACCCGAGCGTCGGCGAGGCGTACGTCCGCGTCGACTGCGCGGCACCGGAGTTCGGCGAAACCTGCACGCCGGAGACGGGCTACTGTCAGGACGGGAAGCGGTTCGTCCCGGTCAAACTCGTAGACGTGGCGGGGCTCATTCCCGGCGCACACGAAGGAAACGGACTCGGAAACCAGTTTCTGACGGACCTGAACGAGGCGGACGTGCTCGTCCACGTCGTCGACTTCTCCGGGAAAACCGACCTCGAAGGAGAGCCGACGGAGGACCACGACCCGCGCGACGACATCGATTTCCTGGAGAACGAACTCGACATGTGGTATCTGGACGTTCTGGAGAAAGGCATCGAGCGCCACCGCTCCGGCTACGACGGGGAAGAGTCGAAGGTCGAGGTCGACCTCGCGGAGCAGATGAGCGCCTTCCGGACGAACAAAGACGAGATCAAACAGACCATCCTGTGGCTCGACCTGCCGCTCGACCCGGACGAGTGGGACGCCGACGACCGCGCGGCGCTGGCCCGCGAGATCCGCAAGCGGACGAAGCCGATGGTGATCGCCGCGAACAAGATGGACACGCCGGAGGCGCAGTCGAACTACGAGGAGATCACGAACGACCCCGAGTACGACCATCTGACGGTCGTGCCGACCAGCGCCCACGCCGAGAGGGCTCTCAAGACCGCCGCCGAGGAGGACTCGGTCGACTACCGGCCCGGCGACGACGATTTCGAAGTCACCGGCGACATCGCAGAGGAGCAGGCGGAGGGGTTAGAGCAGATCCGCGAGTTCGTCGGCGCGTTCGACGGAACGGGCGTCCAGCGGACACTTGAGACCGCCCTGTTCGACGAACTCGGCGGCGTAGCGGTGTTTCCCGGCTCCTCGAACGGCGTCGTGACCGACGAGGGCAAGGTGTTGCGGGACTGCTTCATCCTGCCCGAGGGATCGACGGCGGAGGACTTCGCCTATCACCTCCACTCGGACATCGGCGACGGGTTCCTCCACGCCGTCGACTGTCGGACCGAGCGCCAGATCGGTGCGGACCGGGAGCTAGAGAACCGTGCGGTCGTCGAAATCCTCTCGACGAATCAGTAGTCGGGCGACTCACGGCGGCTACTTTCCTGGTCGCGAGAACTCCGGCAGTCGCTCGGACGGTCGCTAGAACCCGGAAGCCGCTCGGTCGGCTACAGGAACCCCCTGCGGCCGCTCGGCCAGTGCGAGAAAACTCGGCGTCGAACGTCTATTCCGCGGGGTTGTTACCGCGCTCGAACAGGTACACCATCTCCCACAGCGCGTCGTCCATGTCGCCGTCCTGGGACGCCTCTTCGAGTTTGTCGTACAGGCTGTCGGAAACCTCGATCTCGGGCATTAGTCGTGTGTGCGACCCCCGAGAGTAAAAGCGTACTGTGATTCGAAACCGAGTTAATTTACGCCCTCTTGCGGTTTCTGGACTGTCTGTGGGTGTCGTGCGCCCGTGTCAGCGCCGCGCGTACGTCAGGCTAAACGTCTCGACCGCGTCGCGGTCCGCCGCGATCAGGTCTCCGGCGCGGTCCGGCGTCGTGAACGCGCCGGTACCACCGTACGGCATCGCGTACAGCGCCCCGACGGACGCTCCGCCCGCTGCGTCGGCAGTCGGGAGCGTCCCGCCGTCCAGCAGCGACCGCGGTACCCCGTAGCAGACGGCCGCGGCGTCGGTCCGAGCGACGGCGACGCTCGCATCGAGGGCGTCGCGGTCGTCGAGAGACACGGCGTCGAGAGCCGAGAGATCCGCCCCCTCGATCCAGAGGTCGAACCGGTCGAGCGGCCGGAACTCCGCGTCGCGCTCCGCCCGGCGGAGCGCCGACCGAACGTCGAGCGCGTCCGGATAGACGAGCGCGTCGAGCGGCACGCTCGGACGGCGGCGGTCCACGCTGACGGCGACCCGCGTCGTGTCACCGTCGGCGAGGGTCGCCCGACCCGTCGAATGCCCAAGACAGAACTGACCGAACGTCCCGAACCTTCGGTCGGGGACGATCTCGGTCGCCTCGCGTTCCGTGACGAACGTGTCGGGGCCGCACGGCCGGACGTAGACGCCCCGGAGCGTGGTCTCGTCCCGAGACTCGATACGAAGGTCGAGGGTGTCGCCAAGAAACCGCTCGCGGTCCAGTCCGCGAAGTATCGACACGTGCGGCCCGTCGTCGAAGCGGTACTCCCCGTCGGCGTAGCTCCCGATATCAGCGAGGAACGTCCAGTCGCCGTCCGTCGACCGCAGCGAGACGCTGTGGTCGTGAAAGCCGACCGCGTCGGTGTGAACCCAGAGGTCGAACCGCTCCCGCGGGTCGTACCCCTGCCGGGTCGGATGGGTGCCCGACCAGGCGTACTGGTACCGGTCGCGGGCGACAGTGAACGTGGAGACGTCCGGCCGGTCCCCGAACTCCTCGACATTGCCCTCGTTCGGAACGTACGGGTCGTACCCGGTGCGCGTGCGCTTGTACTGGTTCCGGGAGTACCAGCCGACGCCGTCGGCATCGGCGTCGAGCGCCGTCCACAGGTCCTGACGCATCGCTGTCCTGCTCGGCGTGTGGTTCGGGTTGATCGTGTGCGCCTGGCCCATGTAGAACACCTCGCGGCCGTCGACGCCCTCGCGGGCGTTCTCGATCAGGCTTCGGATCGCGTCGTTCGCCGGTTCGGCCCCAGCGTCTTTCTCGTACCAGCCGCGGTAGAAGTCGACGAACGCGAAGTCCGGCAGCGCGTCGCGGTCGCGGAGCGACGACAGCAGGTTCGCGTACGTCTCCGGCGTCTTCGAGTCGACGACGTAGGGGAAGTGGACGAAGATGCCGACGTCGATGTCCGGTGCGACGTCCCGTATCGCCTCCCGCTGCGCCGCGAACACCGCGGGGCCGTGTTCCCGGAGGTTCGCGACGGACTCGGCAGTCCACTTGCCCCCCTCGGCCCACCGGCCTGAGACGGGGGCTTCCTGCCAGAGGACGATCCGGCCGCCGTCGACGCGGTCGCGGTACAGTTCTGCGACGCTCCGGAGTCGGTCGAGATGCCGCTCCCGTCCGTCGTCGTCGGTGACGAACTCCTCGGCCGTTAGCTCGTTCAGGATGCCGGTGTTCAACCAGACGTCGACGCCGCGTTCGGCCGCCGCCTCGACGTGCGGGCGGACGGCGTCGACGACATCCGGCACGTTCACGTTCGTCTTCACGAGGACGACGGCGAGGTCGTGCCGGTCGGCGAACGCGAGGACGTTGTCTCGGAGTCGGTCTGTCGTCCGGAGCGACCCGTTCAGCCAGACGAAGTCCTGTCGGTCGTCGTTTTGCACTGCGGGCACCGACCGGTCAGCCGTCTTACGCCCGCTAACGTCACCAGCAACGAGGAGACTGCCCGCGACGCCGCCGGTCGTGCGGAGCCAGTCGCGCCGCGTGACGTCCGGGAGCGCTCGACGCCCGGTCATTCCGCACCGGAGGGAAACGCCGACAGCGCTTCCCGGTAGAACTGTTCGACGGCCCTGTTGTACGCGGCCGGTTGGTGGAGGTTACAGGTGTGGCCGGCGGCGTCGACGGCCTCGACGCGGGTGTTCGGGGCGACCGCCGCATGGGCGTCCTCGCCGCGCCGAGAGAGCAGGTCGCCCTCCCCGTTGAGGATGAGCGCTGGACCCGAGTACGCGCCGAACTCGCGGCGGAAATCCCGGCCGGCCAGCGCTTTCCCGGCCGTGCCGAACGGTCGGAAGTAAAACCCCGCGTCGATTATCCCCCGCTTTTCGTCCTCGTTCAGGTCCAGTTTCCGGATGATCCGCTTCCAGACCGAACTGTATCCTCTGCGGACGAGTTTGCTTTTGCTCGCCAGTCGCGAAACCGCGCTGACGACCCGCGTGAGGGTACCGAGCAGACCGGTCGGATTCGCGCTGCTGCCCGAGATAACCAGTGCGTCGACCTTCTCGCCGTGTCGCGCGGCGTACGCCGTCGCGAGATACCCCCCGAGCGAGAGGCCGACCACCACTGCGTTTCCGTCCGCGACCGTCTCGACAACCCGGTCGAGCAGAGAGAGAGCCTCGTCGAATCGGAACTCCTCCGCGGCGCGCTCACCGTGGCCGGGGAGATCGAACGAGATAACCCGGAACTCCTCGCCGAGTTCCGATTCCTGCGGCAGCCACATCTTTCGCGTTAGCGTCACCCCGTGAACGAACACGACAGCGGTCGCGTCCGAGTCTCCCGTAACGGTGACTCCGCGCAGATCCGTCTGTGACGATCCCACCATACCACCGTCCTACGACGAACCTCCGTTTAGTAGTCGGGGCCGGGTCGTCGCCCTCTAGGCTCAACAGGAGTGGTGTGCTGAATATAGTGCACATAGTTGCAGTTTAGTCGACTCCGATCCGGTTCGTAGTCAGTCGTACGGGCAGGAAGCAACTAGATAACCGATCCACACCATCTACCGGTCGAGGCCGGCAAAACGGCGTCTACGAGGTTACGTAAGACGATCGGAAAGCGATCCTGAAAGTCGGAGCAGTGTCGGGTGACTGCGTGTTGACTGAACCCCAAATCCTGCAGTTCATTCGCGAGCACACGGCAATTTCGGTCCCCGAGGTACTCGGAATGTCCAGGGACCTGCTGGAGTATCCTCGCTGTCTCTACGAACGGGTACCCCGGCAAACGTTCCCGGGCCGGCCTGTCATCGAGTCTCCCGATCTCCTCGCCCGGATCTGTGAGGTGGCTGGCCGGCACTTGGCCGACCTCCATAGCACCGATACCTTCGAGCACTGTGGACCTCTCACTATTGGCAACGACGGTGTGACAGCAGCGAACGTAGCCGACGACCGGCCATCGGGGTTCCAGCAGACGCTTGAGGCCCAAACCGACCAGTTTGGGCCACGGTTCGAGCCCTACTTTGAGACGCTTTACGAACACACCAGCGAGGCGGCTACCAAGTGCCGCTCGACCACACACGTCACGCCTGTCCTGGCCCAATGGACTATCGTTCCGCGAACCTCGTGATCGATCCCGATGCCAACTGCGTCACCCAGGCCGTTCTCGACTGGGCGGGGGCCGCCGCGACGCCTGCCGCATACGAACTCGCACAAATTTACATTTGGAAATTTTAGTCATAAAACATATAATTAAAGCCTGAATAAATCTGGTGAAGAGCGCTGCACGACAATCTTGATACTGATGGAAGGGAAACCGTCGGTGTGCCAGTTGATACTGATCAGACGCTGACAGAGATCGTTCACAACCAGCTAGACGCCTACAACAACACTGATGTTGAGGAATTCGGTCGGTGGTTCGCAGAAGATGCAGTCATCAGTAACCTCTCGACAGGCGCAGATATGGCACAGGGTCGATCAGAAATCCGCGATCAGTATGCACCTCTGTTCCAGGAATACCCGACTCTTCAATGTGAGGTGTTGACTGAACTGACACTTGGCAAATTCGTATTTTGTCACGAGAGGGTTACGGGGATGGACGAACCTCTAGAGGTCTTTGCGATCTATCTGGTGGAAGGAGACCAGATTCAGAGGTTGTGGCTCACTAAGTGATAGCGGCTGGTGTTCGTAGAGTGATATATTACAGAGTGTGAGTAGCTAGCCAAAGTAGTTTGTGTCGTCCCGGACCTGAGTAGAAAGTCGCCCCTACCGAAATCACTTAGCGTCAAAGAAAGGGCGGTGTTCAGATAAGGATCGAAAGGTGAGGCGTAGCGTTTTCTGAGTGGTTCATGCCCGAAAACACACGCCTCAGCGGTAGTATCGACCAGATCGACCTAGAGTTTGTTGAACGTGAAGCGACACCGCGACTGCTGATGGAACTCGGTATTTAGTTGCATCTGGCTGAATTATCGCTTTCGAATACCGTTTCGATTCTTTATATATTCGGTGTTGAACGAGCCCGTTCAACTGTGCATAATTGGGATCACAAAGCCGATCTACAGCCAGAGACTGGTCAATCACCGGACCACGTTGCGGTTGACGAAACCGTTATCCAACTCAACGACGAGCAACACTGGCTGTACGCCGCGGACGATCCAGAGAACAACTAATTACCCCATACAAAGCTCGAACCGACGACAAACAAGGTTATCGCTCACGCGTTTTTCGCGGAACTCCGCGAAAAACACGATGTTGATGACGCCGTGTTTCTCATCGGTGGGTCACTCTCACTGAAAGACGCCTGCTCACGACACGGCCTCGATTTTAGATATGCCAAACATGGAAACCGGAATAGCGGCGAACATGTCTTTCGTGCGGTAAAACGGCGCACTTATTCATTCTCAAACAGTTCCAGCAACGCCGAAGCAACGACAGCTGACGACTGGCTCTGATCGTTTGCCTTCGCGTGGAATCAGCTAATCTGAACACGACTGTCGTCGCGGAGCAAACGCTTATTATCTCGGGCGGACGACGTGAGTTACAGGTGGAAGGGGAATGGTAACACTCACCATAAGCACGGTCGTGACGGGGCTGTTACTCGTGGCGGTGGCCGGCGCGACGGTCGTCGGGTCGCGCCGTGCGGCCTCCGGCGGCAGTCCCACGCACTCGCAGGGTGCGGAAACCGCCGATAGCAGCGGCGATCCCGTTCTCCCCGGCGAGCGACTCCTCGCGCGTCTGTACGACGACGTGGCCGCGTGGATCGTCGGCTTCGTGATCGTCACTGTCGGGTTCGCGGCCGCCGGCGTGTTCGCTCTCGGCGACCCGGCGACGCTCGGCGACATGCTCCCGATGCTGTTCGTCGCCATGTTGGCACTGTATCTCCTCGCCGGCGTCTACCTCCTCGGTCGTCAGCGAGGGCATTCCAGCGCGCTCGCCGTCGCCGAGAGCGCCACCGCGTTCGGCGTGTTGCTGGTGGCGGGCGTCGTCGTGAAACTCGTCGCGGCCGGATGAGCGTGAGACGGACCGCCCTCGCCCGGCGACGGCGGTGGGAGCGATGAGCGGCGCGACCGGGCACCGACTCGACGCGGTGACGTCGCGCCGAGATGTCCGGCTACTCGTTCTCGCCGTCGCGGCGGAGTTGCTCCTCGTCGCGGTTCACTTCCGGGTCCGGCCCGGCGAACCGACATCGCTACGCTACGTCCTCTACCCGTTCGTCTGGATCAACCTCGGCGTGCTGGCGGCAGTGAAGACGCCCCCGCCGAACGCGTCCCGCCGGCGGGAGGCGGTCGCGCTTGTCCTCGCCGTGGCGTACTTCGCCGTCCTGGCGACGGTTGGCGGTCTCGTGGGGCTGACCGGCGACCCCCAGGGGCCGCTCGGCACCCGCTTCGCCGTGCGCTCGCCGGGGTGGGGTCCGGTCCTGTCGTACGTCTCGCCCTCGTTTTACGTCACCTTCGTGCCCTATCTCGCGGTCGGCTATCTCTCGCTCTCGTATCTCCTCTACGTCGCGACGACGAAGGCGCTGAGCGCGACCGCGCTCGGCGGCCTCGGCCTGATCGCCTGCGTCGGCTGTAGCCTACCGGTGTTGACGACGCTCGCCGCGGGTGTGGCCGGATCCGCCGGTGCCGCGGCGGCGTACGCGCACTCGGTCGACATCGCGACCGCCGCGTTCGTCGTGACGGTGGCGCTCCTGTACTGGCGACCGGGGATCGAGTGATCGCTCGGCGAAACCCGTACTGCGATCCGAGGAACGCTATCTGCCAAGTACGTGTGAGTGTTTCGCTGTCGATTCCGCTCGTGATGAAAACCGCTCGGGGAGTGGAACTACGTAGTGGCCGAACCTGTGTCCGGACGTGACCGACCCGAACTTCGATCACGACTCGCACATGCGCAAGGCCTTCGCACTCGCCCGCGAGGCCGCCGACCGCGGTGACCGGCCGTTCGGTAGCGTACTCGTCCGCGACGATACGGTCATCATGGCCGACTCGAACCGCGTAGTTACCGAGAACGACATCCGTCGTCATCCCGAACTCCACCTCGCGTATCGGGCCTGTCGAGAGTTCGACCCGGACGACCGCGCCGAGACCGTCATGTACACGAGCACGGAGCCGTGTCCGATGTGCGCCGGCGGAATGGCCAAAGCTGGATTCGGACGGGTCGTCTACAGCGTCGGCAGCGACGAGATCGCGGAGTTCACCGGCAACGAGCCGTCGGTCCGATCGGCAGAGATCCTCGACGGAATCAGTGAGGTTGTCGGTCCCGTGCTGAACGATACGGGACGCCAGATTCACCGCGATTTCGACTGGTAAGCAAGCGACGATGAACCGACTCCCACGGAGGTGACCCCGAACTGGAACGACCGCTAAATCTGAACTCCGTACCGGCGCACTCTCCTCTACGGGGCCGCGTAGATTCCCGACCACAGCCACCTCACATGATCGAGAACGCGGCCGCCGTCGTGAGCACCAGCGCGACGAACAGGCTCCCGACCATCAGCGCGGTGAGCGACCGTGGTTCGTGGACGAGATGCTGGTAATATCCGGCGACGAGAACCGCCTTCACTGCCGACAGCGCGAGGATCGCCACCAGCCCGGTCCAGTAGTCGAACCCCGCGAACTCGACGAGTACCTGGACCGTCGCGAACACGAACAGGACCACGTAGATTATCGTGTACAGTTTGATTTTTCTCATGGTGTCACCTACAGGATGTAGAACAGCGGAAACAGGAACAGCCAGACGATGTCCACGAAGTGCCAGTACAGCCCGAAGTACTCCACCTTCCTGCTCCCCTCCTCGCCGAGGTACGCCCCCTTCAGCGCTTGCGCTATCATGAACAGGGCGATGAGCAGACCGATGATGACGTGTGCAGCGTGCAGGCCCGTCGTCAGGAAGAACGTCGACGCCTCGACGCTGCTGCCGACTGTGGTCCCCTCGTGGAACAGTTCCTGCCACTCGATGCCCTTGTTGTAGAGGAACCCGACGCCGAACGCCACCGTGGCTCCCAGGCTGGCGACGAGGCCGCGAGTGCTCTCTCGCTTGGCCGCGACCAGCGCGAGCACGACCGTGAAACTGCTCGTCAAGAGCAGATACGTGTTTATCAGTCCCGGGATCGGATCGTGCGGGACGACGTGCCACGCCGTCCACCCGTAGGCGACCCGTATGAACACGTACGACCCGATGAGTGAGCCGAACAGCACCACGTCGGACGCCAGGAAGATCCACATCCCGAGCTTCCCGTTCTCGACCCCCTCGAACGGCCACCGCTCCGCGACCGCCATCTCGGGGACGTGAAACGACTCCCGGCCGAGGCCAACGAACGAGAACGCGCCCATCACCAGGCCGACGCCCGTGAGCGCGGGATACATCGCCGTGTCCATCCGGATCCCCGAGAGGCCGAGGAACGTCACGTACGCCGAGAGCCCGATAGCGAGCGGCCAGTAGCTCGCGTGGTCGGGATGTTCCTCCTCGGCTTCCGCATCCGGGAGCGCGGTATCGGCCGTCTCGTCGCGGGCGATCTCGGGACGAGCCGCCTCGGCCGTTACGGTCCCGCCGTCTGACTGCGGGCGGTCGGATTCGGTGGCCGGGTCCGCCGCGGCGTCGAGGGCGTCGTCCCCCGTCGCGGTGCCGCCGTCAGCCACTTCGCCCCCGCGACCGGGCGTCAGGAACCGGAGGCGGCCGTCGCCGTACGAGGGGAGGCCGGGGAAGTTCTCGAACGGCGGCGGCGAGGAGACGGACCACTCCGCCGACGACGCGTACTCCCAGGGGTTCCCGTCGACCTCTTCGCCGGCGAACAGGCTCTTGTAGAGGTTGTAAAACATCACGAGAAAGCCTGCCGCGAGGACGAATCCACCGATCGATGCGAGCTGGTGCCACGCGACGAAGCTCTGGTGGTACTCGAACACGCGCCGGGGCGTCTCCCAGGCGACGAACATCGGGAAGTACAGCAGGTTGAACCCGACGAAGTACAGCACGAAGTGGACTTTGCCGAGGAACTCGTCGTACATCCGCCCGGTTATCTTCGGATACCAGTAGTAGAGGCCGCCGAACAGCGCCGTCGCCCCGCCCACCATCACGTAGTGAAAGTGCGCGACGACCCAGTAGGTGCCGCGGAACTCGTAGTCCAGTACGACCGCGCCGAGGAACACGCCGGTGATGCCGCCGATGATAAACAGCACGAGCGCGCCGAACGAGAAGAGAAACGGCGTCGTGTACCGGATCTTCCCTTTCACCATCGTGTAGATCAGCGCGAACACCATCAGGTCGAACGGCAGGGAGATGCCGATGGTCGTCGCCATGAACAGCGTCTTTATCTCCAGGCTGATCGCGGTGAGAAACATGTGGTGCATCCAGACGAAGAAGCTCTGGATCGCCACGAGCACCATCGCCGCGATGAACCACTTCCGGCCGACGATCCGCCGGCCGCAGAACGTCTGGAAACACTCGGCCATGATCCCCAGCGCGGGGAAGAAGACGATGTACACCTCCGGATGGCCGAAAAACCAGAACAGGTGCGCCCAGAGGAGAGATCCCCCCTCGGTCGCCTGGAAGTACACCGTGCCGACGATGCGGTCCGAAGCGAGAATGAGCAACGCCGCCAGAAGCGCCGCGAAGGCGAACAGCATCATCCACACCGTCAGCAGGATCGTCCAGCTAAACAGCGGTAACTTCAGCGTCGTCAGCCCCTCGGCTCGCTGGCGGTGCATAGTCGTGAGGAAGTTCACGGACGACACCGTCACCGACGCGACGAACAGCATCAGCGCGAGGACGGCGGTCGTCCCACCGACTGTCGGCGTGTACGCCGGCATGTTCAGTGGGGCGTACATCGTCCATCCGCCAGAAAACGTTCCGCCGAGGAAAAAGGAGGTACCGAACAGAAGCCCCGAGAAGAGATACAGCCAGTACGAGAGCGCGTTCAGCCGGGGGAACGAGAGGTCCTCCGCCCCTATCTGGAGGGGAACGACGTAGTTCGCGAACCCGAACGCGAACGGGGAGATGAAAAAGAAGATCATGATGAGCCCATGGGCGCTGACCGTCTCGTTGTACGCGCCCGGCGCGATGACAGTCTGGGTCGCCGTCCACAGTTCCACCCGCATCAGGAGCGCGAGGACGCCGCCGAACACGAGGAAAAAGAGCGAGGTCACGATGTAGAGGATGCCGACGTCCTTGTGGTTCGTCGTTACCAGCCACCGTTTTACCGCTGTCTGTGGGGGCAGTCCGTCGTGGCCGTTCTCGGCGTGAGCGTCTTCGGTCATGGTTCGATTGTGGTCGGTTCGGTCGCGTGGTTCGGGGTCGTCACGGAGGGAACGCCCACCAGCCGTCCCTCTGTATCGGTACCTGTCTCCGTGTCCGGATCGTCGTCAGCTTGCGTCTCGTTCTCGGCCGCGCTCCGGTTGTCGTACCAGTCGTGGAACTCGGACTGCCTGACCACGACCACGTCCGCGGTCATATACGAGTGACCGCTCCCGCAGAGCTCGTAACACCGGGCTTCGAACTGTCCCGTCTCGTTGGCGACGAACCACGTCTTCGTCGTCTGCCCGGGGATAGCGTCGGTTTTGACGCGTTGCTCTGGGACGCCGAACGTGTGGAACACGTCGTCAGACGTGACCGTCAGGCGTATCGGCCGGTCCTGCGGGACGACCAGCGTGGAGTTCGTGTGTCCGTTCGGATACGTGAACTGCCAGCCGAACTGGTAGCCCGTGACCTCGATTTCGAGCGCTTCGTCCGTCTCCGCTTCCGTCGGTCCCTCCTCGTAGTAGCCGAGCACCCCGTACGTCCAGCCGATAAGCGAGACGACGATGATCGCACTGAAGAAAAACGAGACGAATAGCTTCTTCCCGCCGCCGCTGCCGGACGGGAGTTCGCCCAGTTCCGGCCGGGAGACGTCGCCGCTATCGGCCGTCCCGTTTCCGTCTCGGTACTTGTAGGCGTTGTACGTCATGTACGCGACGACGACGACGCCGACGGCCGTCCCGATGACCAGAAACACCAGGAATATCTCCCGAAAGATATCGAACGTCGTCCGGATGTCGTCAGCGCCGCCCGAATGCAAGGCGTGTTCGACGATAACGTTTACCAACCCCTTACCGAAGGGCGGATCTATACCCATCGTTCGGGACATTCTTTATTTCTATTGAACACGCTGTCACTTATCCGTTACGGGGATGTCGCCGTCGTCGCCGAACACGTTCGGAGAGCGGGCCGAATCTGTCGGAAATAGCGGGAGGTGTGTTTCTCGGCCACCTGCGCTGGAATCATCTACCCAATCGAGAGTGACCTGATCGCTTCGCAGAGAGTTCCTGTCTCGACTGCGTTGACCGCTCTTGGGACTGCTGTAAGTCATTTCGGCATCGACCGCACGCCCTCGCGCGGTCGTAGCGGTAACACAGTAGACCCGCTCAGACAGCGATCACAGCGCCGGGACCATCTCGGAGGATGACCTAGCCGAGCGAGTAATCCCTCGGCATTCTGTCCTCGGGGGCGCTCCTGCGGCGTAGGTCGACCTACCCCTGACCCTCAGACGCGAACCGACGACACAGGATATCGTGGGCGGTAACAGGGGTTTCTTACCTCGTATGTCGATCAGCGGGAATCGAGCTTCGCGGGCACCGGAAGTTGCGTTTCCGGAGCGTCGAGGAGGTGACCGTCTGTTACGTCTACGGTACCGTCACGCGACGCCCTAACTTGGCCACGCGTTAGACCGTCCTGAAGATGTGCGTATCAGGGCCGATCGCTTGTCTCGGCACCGTCCGGGTCGAGGGTCGAATTCCCCTTTCTCCGAAACACCGATAATACCGGGTTAAACGCCCGAATAGGCCGCTAACCACTTTATTACTAAGTCCCTGTGTACGCAGTTACAACTGTTGTTGTCATGTGGCTCGCGTGTAGGGGCGCGGGCCTGCCGCTAACTGGTGAGCGACGCGTCGGCCGACTCTGCAGTTTCGTTGGTCAACCTTGTCGGAACGGGAACGACTAGGTTTCGTTTGGGGGATAAGCTTGGTTAACAACAGAGTCCGTAGCATGATTCGAACTGTTCAGACGAGATATAAAAACGAAGTGAGGTCGTTTCCGGTTCTGCTGGTTGTAGGTGTCTCTCAACAACTCGTCAACTACGATCATTACAGCGGCCTGGGAGTGACACAGTATTGTAACGCACCGGGCGAAATCGCTCTATTCCCCTTTTCCGTACTACAAAAAATACCCGCGGTGAAGACTCTCGCGTGAGAGTTATTTGACCGTGTATTCCGTTAGCGTAGAGCTGGACTCGCCATTTTGGCTAGACCAGGTAATACGGAAGGTATCACCCTCAGTGTTTGACAGGGATGGACCCGCGGCACCGACAGATCCGTCTGTGACGTAGGACGCACTTGACCCTGCTGTGATCTCTGACCCGAATCCTGAATCTTCAACCCATTCACCAGATCCGGGGCTAGACCCGTCGATCTTTACTTCCGTGTTATCTGTGTTTATCTCCTCGGTAGAGCCAACTTCAACGTCGATAGTGACTCCTTCACCGGCTGAGTCGGCAGCTGTCGCACTTTGGTTCTGAGTCCAATCCCAGGAGGCAGATGGTGTTGATTCTTGATTCCCGCCGAGGTCGAGGACGAATGCCCCGATAACTGCTGCGAGAATCACCGTGATCGCAACCATAAGTATGACGCCAATCACTGGCGAGACGGCGTCTTCCTCTTGGAATATGGATTTTAGCTCCATGTGATTAGCCTTGCCAATTGTGTTCACCGATCACAGATGATTGGTCTGAATCGGGACTACTCCAGACGATCTGGATGTTATCTCCGCTACTGTAGGTGGTACCGGACGCGGCCCGAAGGTCAACGGAGTCACCTGCTTCAAGGTCTCCGCTACTGGTCGAATTAGTGTCGAACGAATCTGCAGCACCGCCTGCACTAAGAACGTCTGCGGCATCTTGGATGGTCTCACCACTTTGCACAGTAGCAACAGCGATAGAGGTACCTGATGTACCGCCTACGGTCCCTGAAGTTTCTTCCCACTCGAACGTGGCACTAGGTGCGCTGTCCTGATTCCCGCCGAGGTCGAGGACGAATGCCCCGATGACTGCGGCAAGAATCACTGTAATTGCGACCATAAGGATGACACCAATCACCGGCGAGACGGCGTCTTCCTCTTGGAATAGGGATTTAAGATCCATGTAATTAGCCTTGCCAAGTGTGTTCACCGATAACAGATGATTGGTCTGAATCGGGACTACTCCAGACGATCTGGATGTTATCTCCGCTACTGTACGAACCACCAGACTCTAGGTCAACTGCGTCCCCTGCATCCAGATCGCCGGGGCTACCGTTCAGCGCCAGCGAACTAGCGGAGCCACCTGCACTTAGGACATCGCCGGGGTCCTGAATCGTCTCACCACTCTGAACTGTGGCGACAGCAACGTCATTACTACTCTTGGTTGTTTCCTCCCAGTCGAACGTGGCACTGGGTGCGCTGTCCTGATTCCCGCCGAGGTCGAGGACGAATGCCCCGATCACGGCCGCCAGAATCACCGTAATGGCGACCATAAGAATCACGCCGATCACCGGCGAAACCGCGTCGTCGTCTGTGAATAATTCTTTTAAATCCATTGTGTTGTGGTTTGTTATTGCGCATTACAGACAGTGTACGGAGCGGTTATATGTCGGTCCGTTAGACCGACAGTAACGCACGCGATGGATGATCCGATCCCGTGCCGTCCCGCTTTTGCTGTGGTAATGCGTACACCGATGGAATACCTCGTATAGTTAAATAAGTTATCGTTACTTTACACTGACCAAGATACTCAGGATGACGTATATATCCTTCAATGTGTAATTGTGACCCGGATAGCAGCCCTTGAACGGCCCGAGATATGGGGTAAAACGAAGATGCAGTCATCGCCAGGCCAGTTGGTCCCGGCGAATTTGTTGAAGTAGTATCCGAATGCGATAGACACGCACCCTGTATCTACCACCACACTTGTTTTCGACTGCCTAAGCCACCTCTAACCACGGATCCTTATCGACGTGCGACCATCAGGAGTTACATCCAAAGGGAGATCCACGGGGATAGTACGATCTGAGAAGTGTACAGCGCGAGAACTTGCAGTCACCATAGAATTATCAACTCGTACGTCGTCTGAGACCATAGGGGAACGAGGGAACTATCTTTTCGCTGGATCCGGATCGAGTAGGATCGTCGATACCGTCGTCAGCGTCGTGTCGGTCAGTCGCACGAATCCCGGCCCGGTCAGCCCCCGCACCTCGTCGCTTTACACGTTGTTCCGCAGGAAGATTTTGACGAGCAGCGAGGGCCGTGTTAGAGAATATTACTACGAATATGGCCTGGTAATTTGGACCGATAAGCCATATGCTCTCCAGGTATGAAAAGAAATGAAATCCTTATGGGACCGCCGTGGTTACCGATCCCCGAACTGCGCGCTGCCGGTCGATTTTCGGACTTCTTGAACATGTTAATTCTCACCTCGAAGGACCTCCCGGCGTGACTGCATCCGCCGAAGTGGGTCGGGATGGTCGTAGTGCTCCCTGATCACGTCAGGGGTCGCGTTCACGCGTTCCGCGACGACCTCCGGCGGCCATCCGTGATCCCGCATGTGCGTGATCGCACCTGTCCGGACCGGATGGGGCGAACGTGCCGACGGACACCGCGACTCGTACCCGTGATTCAACGCCTCACACGTCTCCGTGTCGCGTTCGTGCGGGCACGAACCCAACCGACACGGCTGGGTGAGGATGTAGATATCCCGCCGGACGGCCGCCTTCGACACCCGCGGACCGTCGCCGCGCTCCGTCGTGAACAACGGTCGGCGATTGTTCTGGTCCGTCCCGGCGACGCGGTTCACGTCGACGTACTCCTGAATCCGTTCGGCCACCTCCTCGTCGAGCGCGACCGGTCGCTCCCCGTCACGCTTGTTCTTTAGTGGCGTCGTCGGCCGATGCCGGAAGTACACGAACGGGAGATCCACGTTCTCGATCGCATCCTCCTCGATGTCGTCGCGGTGCTGAAGCCGCTCCAGATCTTCCGGTTCGAAGAAGCAATCACTGATGTCGAGCGACCGGAGCCCGCCGAGACGGCATCCCGTATGCCACATCAACTCGAAGATAGCCTGACGCCGCGAAGCCCGCTGGTATCGGTGAAGCGTCTCCCGGATCGTCTCCGCGCGCTCCGCCGTCAGCAGTTCGTCATTGACACGCTCTGAAACCGTCACCGACGGGACTTCAACCTTCTCCGGCAGGTTCTCCTCGACCGCGTCGATCCGCTCGCAGAACTGGATGAACAACTTCAGCGTCCCGAACTGGTTGTTCAGCGTCGAGACGTTCAGATCCTCGCTTCGCCGGGCCGAGTCGTACCGGAAGATGTCGCGGCTCGTCAGCTCGTTCAGGTTCTCGATCCCCTCCTCATCGCACCACTCGACAAACTTCTGCACCCGGTACCGATAGCTCTGAAGCGTCTCGTCCGCCCGCGTGGACTGCAAGCGGCCGATCCACATCTCCAGCGCCTCCGCCGGGGCGATCGGCTCCAGGTCACTCATGCCGACCCCTCCCGTGACTCGTACTGGCCTACCGGCGTCTCCAACAGTAGATCATCACGCTTGACGAGATTCCCCGTCTTCTTGTTC
This sequence comes from Halostella pelagica, assembly GCA_005954745.1. Taxonomy (GTDB): domain Archaea; phylum Halobacteriota; class Halobacteria; order Halobacteriales; family Natronoarchaeaceae; genus Halostella; species Halostella pelagica. The sequence continues at coordinate 2,233,116 of CP040678.1, read as the reverse complement.
CGCAGTTCGTGAAACACGCCGTCGGCTCCGTCGAGTCGCGCGCACTTCTGGCACCAGAAGTGGTGGTTTGTCGGTTCCCACGACCGGTGCCCGCGGGGACACACCCACCTCCACCGGTCCGACTCATCCTGTAAATGTATAGTCGTTCTACCAGTCATCTGGCTGAACTGACGAAACACCCGACAAAAGGTCGAATCCTTATCCGCGGTGTGAAAGTGAAACTGAACGTTTCGACCACTGATACCTACGGAACCGTAGGAGAGGCGTGTCATGTCGCCCGATCCGTAACTTCGGGAACGGGCGGAACTAAACGGTTGATACTGTCGTGCCGGGGATTTATTCCCGGTCGGACTGCGTTTTCGCATGGGTTATCGACAGAAACCCACTCGGGCCGGTGCCTGTACACCGGTTCGACTTTCCTTCGGAACCAACCTGGCCCGAGCGTATTCTCTGTCACCTGACCCGAAACATCCGGGATACTTATATCTAGTCCATTGTTTGTGTGACTGAGGGAAACCAAATGGATTTCTACGATTGCATTTTCGGCACGACTATGGTGTTTGTATTAGAACGCGAATCGCATGCGGAGACCGAGGGTATCGTGGATGACGCAAGGTGATGACCGTATCCTCGAAACCCTCGAATCAAGCGGTATGGTTCTTTCTCCTGCCGTAATCGCCTATAACACAGATTACACTCGGAACTACGTGAACAAGCGACTCCGAATACTTCGTAACGAGTCGCTGGTAAACAGAGTTGATGAAGGATATTACCGCATCACCGACCGCGGCCGAGCGTACCTCTCCGGCAACCTCGACGCCGACGACTTAGAGCAATCGGACGATTAACTGTAGTCGGCAGTTAGGCGGTTTTTCCTAACAACTTGTTCAATTCATCAAAACAACTAAGTGTTCTGTATTTGACTCCAGTACTGATGGCGCGAAATACTGCAAACCGGACCAACCAGACCCAGCAGTCCCCGTCGAAGCACCTGATGTACATGAAAAACGCCGTCCTCCTCTACACGACCGTGGGGTTGGGGATTGGGTTAGTGATCATTCTGCTAAGCGAATTCGGAACCTATCCGTTTGAACTCACCTCTGCCGGTGAAATGACTACCAGCCAAATGAGCGACTTGAACGAGCAGTTCTATTCGACGGTTGCTATGTTCACAATCCTGATTTCTGTCGTCCTCGCACCTATTCTCGGTGGACTCACTGGTTACTGGGCGGGGAGTTCAATTCCTGATAGCAACCAGGCGGTAATCTACGGGGCAGTTGCAACGTTCCTCGGCTCGTTCGTCTTCGTTGTGCTCGTGATCTTCCTCTCCTCGACGGCACTCACCGAAGAAGCAACCCTGATTGCGCAAGTCGAAGGGGTCGACTTCGGCGGCGTCATCGTCAATTCGATAGTCGTCGGAATTGCCAGCGCGGTCTCCGCTGCGGGTGCTGCATACGGTTCGGCTGTCAAGTAGATTTGAGATGCTGATTAAGCTATAGAAGTTGAGCCTTGAAGGACTTCACCGCCACCGACTCTCGACCCGCGTCCGATAACGCAACCCCACCACGTCGGTGTTGAACCGCTGAATCACCTCCGGACTCACCTCCTCACGCGCCGCCTGGATGTTCTCCTCACTCTGCACCAGGTGCGTCAGTGCGGCGTCAAGAACGTCGCTCATCGGCGGGTCGTCGTCGGGACCGCTCGCCACGATCTCGCTCGCTTCCTCCAGCAGTCGCTCGCGTTCGTCGGTGATCTTGAGGCTCGTTCGCCGGGTCATGGCTCACGCGAAAGTATGCACGGGGGGTTCGTTCGCGTCGGACTGGCGTGACTGACTGGCTCGTTCCATATAAACTGGCTCCGGGGGTGCGGCGTGATCGGGACGGTTCGGACGGTCGTGTCGGTGCAATCTATGCACCGCGGCCCACGCCCACGGCGGCGAAGGTGCATAGATCGCGGATCGGTAATACATCTACAAGCTACCCCACGGTGTCGGTTTCGAAGACCGGGTTCGACGGCGCTGGTCATAGCGCCAGTTCCTCTTCGTCGTCGACGCGAACGGCGACCTCGGGAACGGTTCCCTCCTCGACGGCACGGACCAGGTACGCGCCTTCCGCGACGCGCTGGACGTGCATCTCCTGATTGGCCGGGACAGTCCCGTCAGTTTGTACGATCCCGTCGAGTAGGAGATCGTCCTTGTCGAGCGAAACGGTGGGCGTTCCCTCCCGATTGCAGAGTTTTCGGAACATCGGCACTGAGGCGGGCCATCCTATACCTCTTAATTGTTCCGACGGTAGCCACGTCATGATCATGCGAGTACCAAAATCCGGAGTTTAACGAGTGGGCGGGTGGCCGGCATTGCCGCAGCATGGCAAGAGACCAAACCGACCTAATCGACATCGCGGCGCTCGTGCTGATACCAATCACGGCCGGAATGGAACTTGGCGTCTGGTCGTTCGCCGTCGAAATCTTCGGCGGCTTCGACTTCTCCCAAGCGATCTTCAGTTCTGGCGGGACGAAAATCTCGGCGGCGCTGCTGGCGACCGTCGGGGCCTTCATGTGGATTTTCGTTACCAACGACCAGCCGCTCACGTCCTATTCCGATGAGGAGATGACCGTTCTCGGGGCGGGGGTGCTGGTTGTTCCGCTTTTCTCGTTGATCCCGGCAGTCCGCAACTTCGTGGGTAGCTCCGACCTGCTTGCCTTCGCGGCGTGGATGCTGGTCGCAATCGTCTCCGTCTACATTTCCTACATCGAATGATGGAATCACGATCACAATCACGAGTTGACGACGTGCATCACTGTCCGACCTGCGCGGAACCGCATCCGACCGGACGGGCCGCTCTCGACTGTTTCGCGGCCCATGCCCATGACACTCGACGGAGGGAACGATGAGGCGGCGGATCGTCGCGCTCGCGCTCGTCGGGCTGCTGCTCGTCTCGTCGCTGGCGGGACCGGCGGCCGCGGCAACCGCGACGACCGAGGCGACTGCGACGACCGAGGTGACCGCGACGACCGCGGATGATCCGGATTGCCTGTATGAAGAATTGAACGCCGATGAGTACTTGTTTTTTGCAGACTGCTCGGAGGCGGCTGAAGATGGGTACAACGAGTCAGCTCACGATTTGGAGACGCAGATCGATCTCTATCTCCATCTCGAAACGCAGGATGCCGCACACGAGAATCACCTCACTGTCGTCGAAAATTATCGAGAGGATCTTGACGGCCGTGCCTGGATGATCGCAGAAACGACGATTGCAGAGCAGTTCGAGAATGGATCGACTCAGGGAGAGGCCCAGCTTGCGATTGAGAGGGAAGTTGGGGGCTACTATTCTGTCAAACATCTCAACATTCTTGACAGATGGAACACTTCTGTGTCGGCTTATGATTATGCCTTTGAGCGGGCCGAGCAGCAGGGGATTGATGAGTTGAATCATTCATCAAGTGTCTTCCGCACAGGCGATGCATCTGGAAATTACTACAATGCGTCAAATCCAGATGTATCGTATTCTGGTCTGAACACGACTGAAATTGAGCTGGCAAACGGCTCCATCCAGAAAGTTCAGGCCTTGGAATTCAATGTCTATCAAAACCCAGACGGAGACAGCTCTGTGCTGAATGAGACGATCCTCATTCATCCTGGGGATATGGGTCCGTGGACCATCGAGGCCCACGATAACGACGACCCGACAAGTGGGGGGTATATGAATGTTCAGGTTAATTATCGCAACACCCAAATCAAGAGTCCGAAGACGGGTTACCCAACTTATTTCTACATCAAGAATCCTCAATTTAACGGTGTCTATGAGAATATAACTGCACAGGAGAACGCCACGCAGAACGACGTGTCTTTGTTCGTGCAAGAGACATGGCCCGCGTTAGAGAATGGGACGATCAATTCCTCTGAGGTGCTATCTACGATCACCCTGATGGAGGAGTACGCAGTCTCAGGAACCGGTGAGAACGCCTCATTCAGTCAGGTGACGGCGAGTCTGGCCGCGTTAGGCCTTGAAGCCCCGGCCCTTAACGAAACCGGGTTCATGAATGTCTCTTATACCGGACCTGGCGGGAATAAGACCTTTGGGCCGGAAAACGGAATGCTATTCGCCCGAAATGCGCCGGAAGGCGGATGGGCGGCGAACGGAACAACCTACAACTCGGAGAACATCACCGGGCCGGTCTTGTTCGTCAACGAGCAGGCCGAGCAGCGGACCATCAACGGGACGTTCTCAATTCACAAAGCTGTCTCGAAAGACGGGGTCGAAATGGAGACTATTGAAACTCAGGACACCGATTATCAGGTGTCAAATGAATCAGATTTGCAGGGGGTGGTTGATCAGGCCATCAAGGACCAAGAGCAGATATCGGATCACGTCGACAACGGTGGTGGAGGAGGGACCTCCGGTGGTGGGTTTAGCTGGCCGTGGGAAGGAGGGGCCAGTCTCAATGTCGGCTCTGGGATCGTGATCATCGCTCTCGTGGGAGGCGCGGCGCTGCTGCTCCAAGATTAACTATGAAACGCATTTTTTCCGCGCTGCTGGTAACAGCGGTGGCTCTGACGATGTGCATAGGCGCGGTGCCGGTCCAGGCACAGGAGAACACGACCAACCAGACGACCGCCGTCGAGCAGGACAACGCGAATCGCACGATGCGGATCGATTCCACGACGACGATCACGAGCTGGCACTACGACGCAAGCAGCCAGCAATTCGTGTTGCAGGTGGAGGCGGAGATCCCGACGACCCTCACCGGAGCAGAGAGTCTGCCGCGGGGGGAGGGGATGCGTTCGGCAGGCATCAAACAGACGCAACTCTACACCGGATCGAACACGGTGAGCGTGCCCGCTCAACAGTTCGAGGGAGTCGCTGTGATATCGGTGACGACGCCGAAATCAATCCAAGAGGAGCGGCAAGTCATCATCCAGTCAGGGGAGCGTGGAGACAACAATCCGCTCTCGACGCTTGGCGGGACGAGCGGCGTCTTCACGGGCGTTCTGTCAACTGTTTTTCTCTCGCTCCTAGCCGCCGGATTCGTCGTGTGGAGGGAATCTAACGGGGTGGAGGTGGCCGACTAATGGCTGAAACGAGTGGAACGTTCGGAGGCGTCTGGGATCGTCTGACTTTCATTATCGCAGAGGCGCAGTTGTTGGTTGCCGGGACGATGGTCACAATCGGGCTGATACTCCTTTGGACGCGCCCAGACGTTCCCGGTATCCCGGCGTGGGTCGGCGGCGTCGCAGCGACCTTCTTACTGTTCGGGCCTCCGTTGTTCGGGTTCTTCGTGTTCTTGTTGCGTCGGTTCCGCAACCGGCACAGAGTACAGGTTCACCACATCAACGGCGAAAAGGATATTCGCGAAAAGTACATGGTCGCGCCGGAGATATGGAGCGAAAAGACCGTCAACGGCCCGAGCCCGTACGTTGTCAACGAGGGTGACGGCTTTGAGGTTCGGGAGTTCGACTGGCACGAGGACATGGAGGAACTGACTGTTCGAGGTTGCTACATGAGCCAGTTAGCCGACAGCAAGTTAGTGACGGTCAAAACGATGTTCGAGGATATTCACGGAGATTTGATAGACGCATATCTGGAACTGAACCGGCTCCGTGGCCGTATCTCCAAGATGGGACTGGAGATACAGAGCGACGTGATCAACGAGGAAGCCGAGGCGGACGAGCGCGGGTTGATGAACCCGCGTACCACGGTTCGCGACCGATTCGAGGGAGCGAAGAAGGACGCTGAGGACCGGCAGCAAAGCGAGATAAAGGACGTGACCGAGTACACCGAGGAGTATGCCGAGGAACACGACCTCGGGATGCCTGCGACCACACAGACGACCGCAGCAACTGACGGAGGGAACGATGAGTGACGAACAGGACAACTTCACGGTCGGTGGTTTTCGGGAGTTTCAGAGCGGCAACCAGAAACGGGATCCGGACGAGGTGCTACCGCACTCCGGTTTCGTGAGGGACGAACAGGTGGACCGACAGATGGCGATGCGTGCAATCCATCACGACCCGGAGAAGTGGGAAGGGAAAGCCGCGAAAGACTACCTCGCCGTTCAGAAGAACCGGAATATCCTCCGCGCCGAGGGCAGCGAGACGGCGCGGAACGCGATGGAAAACGGCGACACAGTGACGCTGAAACACTATATCGGCGACCCGTCACAGGAAGCGGACCTTGCCGGGATAAAGGCCATTACTCGCTTGGAGGATATCGTGACTGGTCCCGCTCCGGTTATCGTGTTGCTCGGCGAGATGGGTGACGGAAAGACCGATTTCGCCGGATTGCTCGGTCAACTGCGCGATAGGTGGACTGACGGCGATCTACTTGTCGCCAGCAACATCCGAACTCTCGGACGACTTGACCCGTGGGTTCGTGACAACGGTAACGTCGAGGACGGCTGGATTCCCCACTATCCACTACTGGAAGAATGGGTACAGCAGGACGGGGACCCAGTTGAGAACACCCAGCAAGAGAAACTGTTTATCGGCGACGAGTTCAGCACGAACGCGAGCGGGACCGGTCAGGACGGCCACAAGGTCCGGACGAAAATGGGGCCGCTCGTGTACAAGATACGCAAGTACGGCGGAATGCTCATCTACATCGCACACGGTGAGAGTTCGATCCATCCGCTGCTGTGGCGCGTTGGCACTATCATCAAGAAAACCTCGAAGAAATCGGCCATCATCGCCGACCGTGTATCGAACGGAAGCCTGACTGACGTTGACCCGCGACCGCTCGAAGGCATCCCGCCGACTGACTGGAGTTTCAACACGAAGGACGAAGCAGATTGGAGTTGGACCGAGCCAAACGGTGACGAGAAAGACGGCGAGACAGTCGCCGAGGAGGACATAAAGCGCGTTTCCATGTGGACAATGACTGCCTGTCGTGAGCAAGGAATGTCTCCGCGCGAAACCGCCGAGTTCGTCCCGTACAGCCATACTACCGTCAATAACTGGTTAGATGACTACGACGAAGGCGGCGAAAAGCGCGACTGGGTTTCCACGGTTGAACAGGTGATTGCATGACGGCGCAGGGATGTAAACCTGTAAACCCAAACCAACCCCCCTTTAGTAGCCCATACGACGCGAGACATCCAGCGTCAAACGAGCGGCGGAGGTGTATATATATCGGTGCGCGAGGTGCGCATGCCGAGTAAGAAATCGAACAAGTACGGGACGGCGTGTGAATACAAACTGGCCGAGAAGTATAACGTCGAACTTGAACGCTCGTCGTGGCACGACGGGATACGAAACGGGGTGCCGTGGGAGTTCAAGGCAACGGCCCATAAGCACGCAGACGGCAATCCTGGCAATTTCAAGGTCTACAAGAAGTATCACGAGAAGTTACAGAAGAACGGCGGACGATACGGGTTTGCCGTCTATCGAATTCGCGGGCGGGGATGCCAAGTACTCAAAATGAAGTCCGTCGACGCCGGGAATCTCCCGCTGCTCCGGTGGCATGGCGGTGGGTCACATCGAAATTCGAAGCAAGCGAAGATAGCGATTGGCGACGTGTTCTAACCCCCGCTTCCACTGTTTCATCTGGATCAACTGGAGTCTACGTAGCGGGCGGTGGGGGGTAATTTTTTTCGCTCGTGCCCTTAGGCACACTCCGTAAGGGGTCTCTCCCGCACGGCGGGACAAGCCCCACCCACGACGGTGCGGCCGCTCGTCGTGATCGCTGTCGACGCCCGCAGAAGTACAACCAAAGTTGCGCTCTATCAGCTGAAAACCCCAACCTGACTTGTACGAAACGGCCCGTAGAACAGCGTTGCCACTACGCCGTCGTCACGCAACGACAGCGCTGACTTTCCCCGCCTGCCAGTTCTTCTTCGCGTCGCGCCACTGCACAGCCATCTCACGGAGTTCCACCGGGTCGCGCCCGGCCTTCCGCCACGCCTCCAGGGCGTCAGAGAGAATGTCCTCCAGACGCGGCTCCGGCGTCCGTTTCAACCGTGAGAGGATCGTGTCGATTCGTATCTTCTTCTCGCCGTTGGCCGCCTCGACGACATCGGCTGCGTACTTGTTCAACCACTGTTGCCACGCGCTCGACGCCGCCTGCCCCGCATCGACGTTCAAGAGCTTCGCTGCTCGGTCGGCCGCGTTCTCTATCTGGAATTCGGTACTCTCGACGATCGCCGCGATCTCCTGCTCGACCTTCTTCGAGACGAAGCTCACGCTGGCGTTATCGTTCCGAACCACATCGTCGAGACGTTGCAGCACCCGGTAGATCGTACTCAGTCCGTGATCTGTCTCTGTGGCGAGGTCCGCCGGATGCTTTTCACCGCCTTCTGTGGCGAGTGCCTCCAGAACTTCAACGTCGGAATCGGTCATGTCCCGGAGCGTCGTTACCAGTAGCGATTCCTGTTCGGCTTCCATCTCTGGCGTGGGGTCATCGTAAAGCGGAACGGCCCGCTCGCTCGCCCGTACCGAAAAATGGTCGTCGGAAACGAACGTCGTCGCGTCCGGCTGCGTCGGTATACCGGACCACGACAGAGCGTTAATCAACGTCTCATCGATCTCCCGGCGTACCGTCTCGCGGTTGCTCCAGCGGAATGCGTGGCCGTTCAGCGACTTCTTGACCAACACGCCAACCTTCGGATGGTACAGCGGATCGTCGTTCTCCTCGCCGTCGCGGACGTGCCTGGGATGGTAGTGCTTCAGCTGCTTTCCGAGAGTGTGTTCCCCGACGAGTCGCTTCGCGTCGGCCTTCGGGATGATCGCCCGGTGGTTCTTCCCAACGATCTCCTCGTTGTCGACCTTGTACTCGAATTTGCTCCCGCGTTCGGTCGCACAGAGGGTCAGAAGCCGGTGCATGATACCGGTCCGACCGACCAGTTTCTTGCCCATGTTCCGGGTGACGCGAACGTATCGCTCGTACGTCGTGATGTTGCTGAACTGGTGGGGTTCGCCGTCGAAGTACTCCGGATTCACGTACTTCCCGCCTTCCTGGGCGAGCGCCTGGACGAACTCGGGGAGTAGGTCGCGGTACTCCTCGGGTTCCAGATTTGAACCGCCGAAACTGACGTTCACTGCTTCGTCGGGATCGGCGTTGTCGAAGGGGTTGCTGATCTCGTCGCCGCTCTCGTAGTGGCGCATGTTCTCGAAGCGCGGCTGTATCAGGAAGTTGGCCTTCCGCTCGCCGTCACCGTACGCGCCGATGCGGTACTCGTAGAGGCGATCGCCGCCCACGTTGTCGGTCAGCCGCGGAGCGATACCACCCTTCTGGTACTTGAGGTTCACCGTCCACTCTTCGCCGCCGACCTCGACGTCTATCTCTCCGCTGTAACCGTCGAAACCATCCAACAGCAACGCGCCCACGGCCCAATACGGTGATAGTCCGTTGCGGACGTAGACGAGATTTCCCTCGCACTCGTGGGGTGCAGTTGCGACGTGGGTCATAGCGGCCCTTTCCGTGCTGACCGTTCTTCGTCAACGCACTCGGAACAGAGACGCCGGGGTCCGTACCGGCGGACTCCGACAGAAGCCCCACACCGGTCGCACTCGACGGCGTCGACGATGCGGCTCACGGCGACCCCTCCGCGTTGTGGGCCATGGGCAGAGCGTCGACCGCGGTTAACCGACGCCGAGCAGCGACGCCAGCGACGACCAGGACTACACCGATCGTCACTCCGACCACGACGTCCGCCACGTAGTGGACGCCGATGACGACGCGAGACATGGCGATCGCCGCGACGAGACCGCTAGCGACTAGCGTCCGGGGGCCGAGTCCTCGGTCCTCGACGACCGCCAGCGTCCCGTAGCAGACCGTCGAGACGAGCGCGTGACCACTCGGCATTGCGTTCCCGCCAATGGCCGATCCTGGGGGTCTCGGAACCCCAAGCGTCGCTTTCAGCCACGTCGTGAGTGCGATAGCTCCGATGACAAGGAGCAACGGCGTGATATCGAACTGCCGAACGACGACGCCGTATGCCAGCGCGATCCCTATCAGGACCTCGTAGTTTCCGAGCGTCGTTAGGGACCACCACGATAGCATCACGCCGATCCCTCCCCGTCGAGGCGCTTCTCGGCGCGACGAAGCAGGTTCCCGACAGTGCCGGGTTCGCGTTCAGTCTGGCGCGCGTGTTCGCGAACGCCGACGCCGTTCAGCCGGACGGCGACGTACGCACGGCGTTGGGCCTCGGTGAGTTCGGACAGGTCGATATCGGTTTCCGTTCCAAACTCGGTGAGGCGAGCCTGGCCGTTCATCAGCGGCCCTCCGTGGGATAGTCCCATTCAACAGACTGCCGCTCACCGTCACCGACATCGTAGAGACGGGAAGCACGGACGAACGTCATGCAGGATCACTCCCGTGACGGCCGAGGGCTTGCTCAGGGTCGGGCGTCGGAACGTCAAGGCCAGCCGCGCTCCCTTCAGTCAGTCGCCGCCAGGAATCGCAGCTGGGACAGCGGTGAGCGTGGTCGTCACCGTCGCCGTACACGCGCCGGAACTGGTCCGACACGTGGGCGTCACAGTGAACGCACGCGGACCGGTCGACGGAGCATGTGAATAATTCCGCCGACATCACCCCCACCTCCGAACGGGGTTTTCGACAGGCTCACGGAGTCGAGACTGTCGAGAATGGAAAGTTAGATAATTTCGAGTGGGACCGCCGTGATTCGAACACGGGTCCAACGGACCCCATCCGCAGAGGATACCACTACCCCACGGTCCCGTACCCGATTCGAAGAGCGTACGACAATTAAGCGCTTCGTTTCATCCGCGCCATCGGAGGACGGTCGCGGCCCAGGTGTACCCCGTGCCTGCGCCGACGAAACAGACGATGTCGCCCGGATCGACGCGTCCGGCGGCCACCCCCTCGTCGAGTGCGAGCACCTGATCGACGCTCTGGACGTGGCCGTACTCGCTCAGGTAGTAGCCGTCAGAGTTCGGGTTCAGGCCGAGTTCCTCGAAGAACCGGTCGTGAAACGAGCGTTTCATGTGGGTGAGTGCGACGAAACCGATGTCGTCGCGGGCGAACCCCGACCGCTTCAGCGCCTCGGCAGTCACGTCGACGAAGTTCGCGAGCGAGACGGGTGCGAGACGCTCTTTCATCCCCTCGGGGTCGGTCACATCGAGCGAGTGCATGCCGGCGGCCACCGTCTCCCCGCTCGGAGGGTGCCGGGTACCGCCGGCGGGCATCACCACGTCTCGGGAGAACGACCCGTCCGTGATTGCCGCGCTCTCGTGGACCTGTGCCCGGGCGCGGTCGCCGGCACAGCGTTCGAGTACCATCGCGGACGCGCCGCTCCCGAAGTTGAACATGAACGACGCGTCTTCGTTCTCGTACTCGACGAGGTCCTCCTCGCGGTTGGCGGCGACGAGCAGGGCCGTGTCGATGTCGCCCGTGATCAACTGCGAGCGGACCTGTCGGATGGCGATCGGAGCGCCGGCACAGAGCGTGTAGCTCTCCGTCGCGTACGCGTCGTCTGCACCGACCCGGTCGGCGATATCCGCGGCGGCGCTCCAGACGACGTAGTCTTTGAATTCGCTCCCGTGATACAGCACGAGGTCGACGTCGGCGGGGTCCAGTGCCGCGTCCGCGAGTGCGTCCTCGGCGGCGGCGACGCACATGTCCGACGGATGGTCGTCGTCGGGCGGGCAGACGCGCTTTTCCCGGACGCCCATCTTCTCGACGACGACCGACTCGGGAATGCCGCTCTGGTCCGCGATCTCGGCACCGGTGAGGCGGTCGTCCGGGAGGTAGCGGCCGTAGCCGGTCAGCGCGACCGTCACTCGTTTCGCCCCCGGAAGCGCGAACGCACTCGCTCGGGAAGTCGGTCAGCGACGTGGCCGCCGAGGCGGTCGCGAAGCGTCCCGAGGATCCCGCGGGGGACGTACAACACGAACAGGATGAACACGATGCCGAGATAGAGGTCGGCCCGCCCGTCGACGAGGACGTTGATCACATCGGCCACGGTGACTCCGCCAGCGCCCGCCGACAGCGTCGACTCGGAGAGAACGTCGCGGAGATATCGGGCGATTCCGTGGGGTTCCGTGGACAGGACACCCTCGACTGAGGCGTTGAACAGATACCCGAACAGCGGCCCGGCGAGCGTCCCGAACCCACCGACGATGGCGGCCAGTAGCGCCTCAGCGGTGAAAAAGAGGTCGAACGTGTTCCCCGGTGCGACGGTCCGGCGGTAACCGGCAAACAGCGCGCCGGCGACCCCGGCGAAGAAGCCGCTGATCGCGAACGCGGCGAGTTTGAACCGGAACACGTCGTAGCCGACCGCCCGGGCGCGCTCTTCGTTCTCCCGAATCGCGATCATCACTCGCCCGAACGGGGAGTGGATGATCCGCTGCATGAGGAGATAACAGACCAACACGACAGCGCCTATCGCGTAGTAGGAGACCTCCGCCGTCCCGAACTCGACGCCGATGCCGAACACGTCGCCGAACTCGTCGCCGACCAGGCGGCCGATGCCGACCTGAAGCGCGTCGATGCCGGGAACGCCGACTGCGAACGCGTCGCCGGCGGCACCGATCGATGCGCCGTCTCTCGGATTGCTCCCCACGTGGTCCCAGTTCCTGATGAACACGTGAGCTACCTCCGCGAAGCCGAGCGTGATCATCGCGAAGTAGACGCCGGAGAGACGAAAGGAGACGGCACCGACTGCGAGCGCCAGCGCGACCGCGACGAGACCAGCGACGAGTATCAGCAGCATGAACGGCGTGTCCGGCCCGAGCAGCGGCACCTTGTCTGTCGCCGTCAGGACGACCAGATACGCGCCGCTCCCGTAAAACAGCGCGTGGCCGAAGGAGAGATAGCCCGTGTAGCCGCTGATGAAGTCGAAACTCATCGCGAACAGACCGATGTACAGCACGGCGACCATCGCGTGAACTCGCGGCAGGAAGACCTCGAACTCGGACCCGAGCGGCGTCTGGCCCAGGACGGTGTACACTATCGGATACAGCGCGAAGGCTACCACGACCGCGGCGTGTACCGCGTGGTCGGCGAGTACTCGCCGCACGTACGCTCCCCGCCGGTCTGTGACCGCGGGGGCGTCCGACGTTTCGGTCGGCTCGGACACGTCGGTCGAGTCCGCCGTGTCAGCCGGTTGGGTCGGATCGCTAATGGCCGCCCACCTCCGCGATGCCGTAGAGTCCCTGCGGGCGAACGATCAACACGGCGACGAGCACCAGGAACGTAACCATCTCGGGGAGGCCGGCGAAGTCGACGTGGTTGATGAACAGCCAGGTCATGAGCGCGTCGGTCAGTCCGACGACTCCCGCGGCGACCACGGTGCCGCGGAACGATCCGAGCCCGCCGATGATGACGACGACGAACGCGACGAGCAGCGTCTCCACCGACAGCGGGACGCTCGCGCCGAAGCGCGGGTCCCACATCAGTACGACGCCGGCCAGCCCCGCCAGGCCGGATCCGAGGCCGAACACGACGGTGAACGTGCGCCGGACGTCGATACCCAGCGCGCGGGTCATCTCCGAGTCCTCGCTCCCCGAGCGGATGTACAGGCCGTACCGCGTCCGGGTGAGGAACGCCCAGATGGCGGCGACGACCAGCGCGCCGATCAACACCTCGAACAGGTAGAGCCCCCGCGTCGTGACGCCCGCGACGGTGTAACGAGACGAGAGAAAGCCCGGAGCCGTCCCCAGCGCGGCCTGCCAGTCGCTCCGCGGCTGGAGTCCGTACAGTTCGACGGCGATGCGCGCGAGTTCGTCGAGCACCAGCACCAGCCCGAACGTCAGCAGGATCTGAAACAGCGGCTCGCGGTCGTATATCGGGCGTATAAGCGTCATCTCGACCGCGCCGCCGAGCAGCGTCAGCGCGGCGAACGTCGCGGCGATAGCGACGAAAAACAGCAGTAACTGGACCGGTTCACTGGTGCTACCCGAGACGAGTGCGACCATCACTGCGCCGCCGAGATACGCGCCGAGCATCGTCAGCGACCCGTGCGCGAAGTTCAACACGCCCATCAGGCCGAAGATGAGCGAGAGGCCGCTCGCGATGAGCACGTACAGCGCCGACTTCGACAGCGCGTCGAGTAGTATCCGGACCAGCGTCGTCGGTTCCAGCAGGTCGACGAGAACGTCGACGACGGAGAGGACGGCGGCGTCGGTCATGCCGAGAGATACCTCCGGATGGTTTCGTCGTCACGCGAGGCGGCGTTTGAGTCGCCCGTTTCCACCACCTTCCCCTGGTCGAGCAGGTAGAACCGGTCGGTGAGATCCATCGCCATCGGGAAGTTCTGCTCGACGAGTAGCAACGTCACGTCCTCGGCCAGCGTCCCCAGGGCGTCGACGACCTCCTCGACGATGAGCGGTGCGAGACCCTCGCTTGGTTCGTCGACGAGCAACAGGTCGTTGTCGCCGACCAGTACGCGGGCGATGGCGACCATCTGTTGCTGGCCGCCGCTCAGGTCGCCGGCTTCCCTGTCGACGTGGTCGCGCAGCGCCGGGAACGCGTCGAGCGCTTCCTGAACTCGTTTGGACACGTCGGATCCGGGCGGCGTCGCGACCCGGAGGTTTTCCTCCACGGAGAGGTGCTTGAACATCCGACGCTCCTCGGGCACCCACCCGACGCCGCGTCGCGCGATCTCGTGAGTGGGTTCGCCGGTGACGTCCTCGCCGTCGATCCGAACCGTCCCCTCGCGGGGCGGCGTCAGCCCCAAAATCGACCGGAGCGTCGTCGTCTTCCCGACACCGTTCCGACCCACGAGAGCGACGTTCTCGCCGGTTTCGACGGAGAGGTCCACGCCGCGAAGGACGTGGCTCTCGCCGTAGTAGCTGTGGACGCCGTCGAGTTCGAGCGCGGGGGGATCGCCGCTCACGCGGGTTCACCCCCTGTACCCGTGTCGTTCCCGCCCGCGTTCGACCCGTCCCCGTCGGCCTCGTACCCACCGAGATACGCCCGCTGTACGTCCGGGTTCTCGCGGACCGCGACCGGGTCGTCGTCCGCGATGAGTTCGCCCCGGTGGAGGACGGCCACGCGGTCGCTGACGTCCATCACCACGTCCATGTTGTGCTCGACGAGCAGGACCGAGTGGTCTTCGGCGACGTTCCGTATCAGTTCGACCAGTTGGTCGATGGCGTCGCTTGAGACGCCCGCTGTCGGTTCGTCGAGCAGGAGAACGTCAGGGTCGCCGGCGAGCGCGACGGCCACTTCGAGATGTCGCTTCTGTCCGTGAGACAGCGTCGATGCGACCGTGTCCGTTTCGTCGCCGAGTCCGACCCGGTCCAGTATCTCGCGGGCCTCCCGTTCGTACTCGCCGAACGCGGACACGTTGCGCCATAGCTTCCAGGCGTCGTTGCCGCCGTGTGCCTGCGCGGCGACGCGAACGTTCTCCAGCGCCGTCGCCGTCGGAAAGACGTTCGTGATCTGGTACGAGCGGTGGATCCCGCGCAGCGCCGTCTCGTGGGGACCGTCGTCGGTCACGTCGACCCAGTCGTTCTCGCGGTATTCGACGCGGCCGGCCGTCGGGGCGAGCGTGCCCGTGAGCAGGTTGAAAAACGTCGTCTTCCCGGCACCGTTCGGACCGATGAGCGAACAGAGTTCGTTCTGCCCGAGTTCGAAATCGACCCCGTCGACCGCTGTGAGACCGCCGAACCGTTTGGTCAGTCCTGTCGTCCGGATCATCACAGGTCGCAGTTCATCCCGCTTGCGTTCTGTGGAATAGTCGCGTCGTCCGCCGATATCTCGGTGACGGGGGGACTGGGCATTACCGGTGCGTCCCAGTTGCCCGCCCACTCGTCCGTCGTCGGTACCGGGTTCGAGATGGTCATCGCGGACCTGGCCTGGTTGTTGTACTCCTGATACGTGTACCCGCCCTGTCCTTTCGGCGTGTCTTCGACGGTCATCCCGGTGAGCGCGTCGACGACGTCGTCGGCGTCGGTCGACCCGCTCTCCTCGACGGCCTGGACGATCGACGAGGCTGCGGTGAACGTCCCGGAGGTGAAAAGGTCCGGAACGATATCGTACGCTCCGGTGTACATGTCGACGAAGTCGCTGTTGATGTCGTTGTCGTACTGGTTCCAGTGGTAGCGTGTCGTGAACGGGCCGAGTTCCGCGTCTCGAAGGTCCTCGGCGGTGAAGTCCTCGCCGAACACGCGCTGGGCAACGCCGCCGAGCGCCTGGTTCGAGATGAGCGTCGCGAAGCCGCCGAACATGCGCAGCCCGTAATCGCCGGAAAGGCCAGTGCTGAGGAACTGCGGAAGCGTCTGTACCGTGAACCCGCCGATGACGGCGTCTGCGCCGGCCTCGACGGCGTTTTCGTAGAACCCCTCGAACTCGGAGTAGCCCTGGGGAACGAACTCCTCGCCGACTATCTCGATGCCCTCGCCCTCCAGAACGGTCCGATAGTTCTGAGCGACCGCACGTCCGAAGCTGTAGTCGGCGGCCATGATGAACACGCGTTCGACGTCGGTTTCGTTCGCGACGTACCGGCCGCCGCTCCGGGCGTCCATCGCGGTGTTCTCGCTCGCCCGGAACACGCGCTCGTGGCAGTACTGGCTGTCGGACGTGATGTCGGCGGCGGCCGCCGGGCCGGCGACGAAGGGCGTGTCCGTGTTACTCACCACCGTCTCGATCACCCGTCTGGCCGACCCTGACGAGGCCGTTCCGAACAGGATGTCTACGTCGCGGTTCTCGACGAAGTCAGTGGCGACTGTGCCTGGTCGGCATCGAACTCCGAGTCCTCGATCAGGAGTTCGTAGTCGTACTGGTCGCCCTCGATAGTCTCCTCGGTGGGAGAATCGACCGACAGCGGGTCCTGGTCGTGTTTGTACGCCAACCCCGAGAGGAACCCCCACAGGCTCTGCTGACCGTAGTAATCGACTGAAGTCGTAAGCGGTTGCATGATGCCGATGCGAAGCGATCCGCCGTCGCCGCCGCCGTCCTCCGAGAGACATCCTGCGGCGCTGGCGAGACCTATCGCACCTGCGCTTTTGAGTAACGACCGTCGAGTCGTGTGTGTCATCGTGTACCAATCCACGTACTAAACCCGCAAAGTCACCGGTGTTGATATACAAACCCGGCCGATCCGGTAACGGCTCTCCGCGGTCAGAGCCGGTCCGAAAACGGTCATTCGGTGGGCCATATACCACCATCAGCCGAAACGCGGTGCCGGTCCTTCGGGGGTCGTCACCGCATTCTGGAACGACACACTGTCGCCGATTTCGGCAGCGTCAGACAGCCGTGCCGTCAGCCGTGCGTCGCCGAGCGTAACCAGACCGACGTGGTACGGCGCGTCGAACCCGGCGGGAGCCACCTCGATCCTGCTGACCGAGTACACCGTGCCTTCCTCGGGGAGTTGGACCGTCGAGAGGTCACGCGACCCGCACCGAGCGCAGGCCGCCTTCGGCGCGGCGGTGACGTGTTCGCAGTCCGCACAGGCCTGGCCGAGCAAAACGCCGTCTTCGAGCGCCGCACGCCAGCCGTTTGTCGTGAGCCGACCGTCGGACCGGTAGGCGTCGAGGCTCTCGCTCATCGTGCCACCTCCCCGCGCTGGTCGGAGTCGCGCCGCGGGACGCTCTCCAGAACGCTGACTATCGTCGTCGCCGCGTCGCCGCCGAGGTTGTGTGCCAGGCCGACGTCGGCCGCCTCGACCTGTCGACTGTCGGCGTCGCCGCGCAACTGCTCGGTCAGTTCGACGACCTGTGCGACTCCGGTCGCACCGATGGGATGGCCCTTCGCTTTCAGGCCGCCGCTCGGGTTGACCGGGATCTCGCCGCCCAGCGACGTGCGCCCCGCCGCAGCGGCCGGCCCGCCCTCGCCGTCTTCGACGAGGCCGAGCGCCTCCGTCGCTAGCACTTCCGCGCCGGTAAAGCAGTCGTGGAGTTCCACGACATCTACGTCGTCCGGTCCGACGCCCGCCGCCTCGTACGCCTGCCCCGCGGCGTCGCGTGCGGCCTGCGTCGCAGAGGGGTGGGCCTTGTCCGCGATCGGAACGATGTCTGTCGCGTGCCCGACGCCTGCGACGCGCACGGGGTCGCCGCTGAGCGTCTCGGCGGCGTCGGCGCTCGCGACGACGGCGGCGGCAGCGCCGTCGGAGAACGGACAGCAGTCGTGCAGGCGGAACGGGTCGGCGACGACGGGGCCCGAGAGCACCTCGTCGACGGTCGTCTCCGAGCCGAAATGCGCTCGCGGGTTCAGACTCCCGTGACGGTGGTTCTTCACGGCCACCGCCGCGAGTTGCTCGGGCGTCGTTCCGTACTCGTGCATGTGCCGCTTCGTCAACAGGGCGAACACGCCGGGGAACGTGAGGCCGGTCGGCCGTTCGTACGCCCCGTGTGCGGCGCTGGCAAAGATCCGCGTCATCGCGTCCGTCTCCTTGCCCGTCTCCGGCGAGCACCGCTCGACGCCGCCGACCAGAACTACGTCGTGCTGGCCCGCTTCGACCGCGCGCACGGCGTTTTTGAACGCGTTCGACGATGTCGCGCAGGCGTCCTCGTACCGCTGGCAGGGAACCCCGGCGAGACCGATATGAGACGCGAGCGTCGGCGCGAGGTGGCTTTCACCCTCTATCTGCCCGCCCATCGCATTGCCGAGGTAGAACGCGTCTACGTCGTCGGCCGTCGCACCGGCGTCGTCGAGCGCGGGAAGTGCGGCCTCGGCGAACAGGTCGGGAAGAGTCGATCCGTGGACGCCGAACGCCGTCATGCCGACGCCCACTACGTTTGCATCAGTCATGGTCACACACAGGAACTGGAGGTCGATAAGAGAGCAGGGTACTGTTCGAACCGCCCCATCACGACTCTAACTCCGTGAGCGCTCTCGCGACGCTCCGGACGACTTTTCGCTCGCCGCGGCGGAGGTTCTTCGAGATGGCCGTGTCGCTCACGCCGAACTCGTCGGCCAGGTTCTGGAGCGTCACGGCGCGGGGGTCCTCGTAGTAACCCTCCCGTACCGCCGTCAGCAGCGTCTCCCGCTCGACGGCCGAGAGGTCACGACACCCGTCCAGCATCGAAAGCGCGGGTTCGGCGTTGTCGAGGAGGTCGAACAGCTCTTCGGATTCGAACGATTCCCGGGATTCGACCGTGAACTCGTTGTTCCGTTCGAGGTCGGCGAGCGTGTCGTCGGCGACCCTGTCGTCGTCGAACCCGACTTCCCAGAGTTCGCTCCCGTCCTCGATGCGGAACGGCCCGGTGATGTAGCCGCCGTTCTCGCGGATCACTTTCATCGCGTTCGTCTGGTCGATGACCGTTCGGATCACGGCGTTGTCCTCGCGCTTGGAGAACAGCGAGCACTCCCGCATGTTCTCGTGGTTCCGAAGCGCGGTCAACCCCTGTTCTAACTCCTCGCGGTTCTCGCCGTCGACGGCGAGACGCGTCTCGAGTTGCTTCGAGACACCGTCGAACTGCCAGTGGACAGCCGTAAACGCGACCTCGTAGTCGTCCGTCGTATCGATGAACGGACAGTCGTACTGTTCCATGTCCATGCCAACGTCGATCATACTATGATGTACCAAACGAGACCTCAATTATCTTTGGTGGTAGTACCGCCGAACCGGTTCTCGACCGCCGTTCGGTCTATCTTCTCCGGGCCGCTGGTCGGCATCTCGTCGACGAACGCGACGTGGCGTGGGTGTTTGAACCCCGCCAGGCGGCCGTCGAGGAACTCCCGGAGGCTCTCGACCGACAGCGTCGTCTCCCCCTGAATTACCGCTTTCCCGACTGCACCCCATACGTCGTCCGGGACGCCGATGACGACCACTTCCTCGACGTCCGGGTGGTCCGCCACGGCGTCCTCGACTTCCGGCGGATAGATGTTCTCCCCGCCGCTGGTGAACATGTTCTTCTTCCGCCCCTCGATGCTGTAGTACCCGTCCTCGTCGACCCGCGCGAGGTCGCCGGTCGACACCCAGCCGAAGGCGTCGTCGCCGTCGCTCGCCCGTTCTCCGAACGTCGCCCGGGACTCCGACTCGTCGCGCCAGTACCGGTCGGCCGCGTGCGGTCCGGCGAGTTCGAGTTCCCCGATCGCTCCGTCATCGACCGGTTCGCCCCTCTCGTCGACGATTCGGACGTCCGTGTGCATCACGGGCTTGCCGATGGTCCCCGTCTTCCCCTCGGGCCATCCGTCCGGCATGGTGAAGTTGTTCGGACCACATTCGGTGAGGCCGTACCCCTGCGAGAGGTCGACGCCCCGGTCGCGCCAGGCCCGGATCGTCGCGTCGCGACAGGGACCGCCGCCGCTCTTGACGAACCGGAGCGACGAGAGGTCAGTCGCGTCCCAGTCGTCGTGTTCGGCCATCATGCGCAACACCGCTGGCACGGCGACAAACAGCGTCGCCCCCTCGCCCTCGATCATCGTGAGGACGGTTTCGGGGTCGACGTCCCGACAGATGACCACGGTTCCGCCGAGGTGGAAAAGCGGTATCGTCAGCACGTTCCAGCCCCCTGTGTGGAACATGGGAAACACCATCGGCGTCACGTCGTCGGGTCGAAGTCCCCACGCCGTGATGGTGTTAAACGAGTTCCAGGCGACGGTTCCGTGGGTCAACACCGTCTCCTTCGGCGTTCCCGTCGACCCGCCGGTGTGGAGAAACATGCAGGGGTCGTCTAACCCCAACTCCGGGCCGTCGACCGGCGTGTCGTCCGTCGGAAGCGCGTCGGCGTAGGCCGGGGCGTCTGCGGTTAGCGGGTCCGCGATCTCGTCTGCGGCCCCGGCTTCTGCCGGTTCATCAGTGGTAACTGTGTCGTCACCCGCCGACAACACTACCAGATCGCACGGCACTTCGCCGTCGACCGCCTCGCGGACCGGCCCGAGGAACGGTTCTTCCACGACGAGGAGGTGCGGGTCGACCCTGTCGAGTAACTCGTCCATCTCGGCCGGTGCGAGGCGGTGCGAGAGCGGCGCGAGCACCGACCCGGTCTTCCCCCCGGCGAAAAAGAGGTCGACGAGCTCCGCGCGGTTCCGGGAGACGACGGCGACGCGGTCGCCCTTCCCGACGCCGTGTTCGCCGAGCAGTCTGGCGGTCCGATTGGCCCGCGCGTCGAGGTCGGCGTACGTGTACGACTCGCCGGTCGTCGCATCCGTCAGACCGACAGCGTCCGGCGACAGCGCGGCCCTTCGCTCGCTCCAGGCCCCGACCCAATCGTACGGTCGCTCGCCGTGGTCGTGGACCGTCATACGTGGCTGTCCAGGAACCCGAGAAGCGTCTCGTTGACGGCCTCCGACTGCTCGATGAAAAAGAGGTGCGGCCCGCCCTCGAACGGTTCGAAGCGGGCGTTCGGGAGGCCGTCGGCGAGCAGTTCGCCGTTCTCGAACGGAACGACTCGGTCAGCGGTGCCGTGTGCGACCAGCGCCGGGATCTCGATCTCCTCCAGCCGGTCGCTTACGTCGAACGCTCCGACCGCGGCGAGTTGCGCCTCGCGCGCGGCCTCGACGGCGTCGCCCGCCAGTCGCCAGTCGACGATCCGCTCCAGCAGGTCGTCGTTCGCCTCGCGGAACTCGTCGGTCATCGCTGGTGCCATTCGGTGACGGATCACCTCCCGTTCGTCGTACCCCTCCGGTTCGGCGACCATCCGCCGCTGCACCGCCTCTGACGCCTCCACGGCCTCGTCGCCGCCCGGACTCGTACAGAGCAGGGAGAGCGTCGCCGCCCGGTCGTGGTCAAGAGCGTACCGTTGGGCGATCATCCCGCCCATGCTCGCGCCGACGACGTGCGCGCTCTCGGTTCCGCGGTCGTCTAGGACGGCCTCTAGGTCGCTCGCCATCTCCGCGACCGTGTACGGCCCGTCCGGCGCGTCGGAGTCTCCGGTCCCGCGGTTATCCCACACTATCGTCTCGTACCGCTCGGCGAGGGCCTCGCGCTGCCACTGCCACATCCACCGGCCGTAGCCCAGTCCCTCCACGAGGACCACCGTCTCGGCGTCGGCCGGGCCGTCGACCTCGTAATAGATGTCGACGTCACCGTTGGTAGCGATCGACATACCCGTGAATCGGTCGGGACGCTAATGAAATGCAGAGTTCACATATCAACCGACCGTCCGGACGTTGCCATGCGAACGCCCGGCTGGGCTAAAATGCTGATTTTTCAGTCATTCTCCTCCGTATCCTCGCCGGCAGTGCAGGCAAGCCGAACACCCGCGTTAGCGGACCGGCCCATCGCCTCGAACCGTTCGGGCGTGAGTTCAATATCCGGCTGGAACACCCTCCCATCCTCTTCCGGTCGGGACTCAACGTGGCGAAACGACGTTTTGACCTCCAGCCCCGTATTCGGAAGTTCATCCCTGAGCAGGTCTCGTGGTACGTTGGGTGCCTGCGATGGAGGTACTCCCACTACGGTCGCGCCGAGTCTCGAGAGGGTAAACGCCGGCTCGACGCCCGAAGAATACGTCGTAGCGGACGTAACCACGACGATGGAGTTCGGTCGGTAGAACGCTTCGTACTCCCCGCTGTCCAGTTCGGCGGCAAAGGTCGAACTGCCCGTAAGCCACTCACGGAGGCGAGCGAGCCGCTGCTCCGAATCAGTCCGCTCGAAGTATGACTCGAAGTCGAACCCGGCAGGATTGTCGGTTTCACCGACCGGTCCGTCATCGCCGTACTGATCGCGATACAGCGCTGAGTCCTTCGGAACCTGAAGATGGTTCTCACCACCTTTCTCGATGCCATCCCAGCCGTAGAGAACGTAGGTGAGCGCGTGCGAAAGAAGCGAGTTCCCCCCGTTGTTATCGCGGGTATCGATAACGAGTCGCTCTGTCGCTTTCTCCGCCATCGCTTCGACGAGATCGGTCAGCACGTCCACCGCTGACGGCAGTGCCTCCACGACTTCGCCGTACGACTCGGGGGGATCGTCTCCAACGGTGTCGGCATACGCGTCCCGAGCGAGTGCTTCACCGCGCTCATATCCGGCCCCGCGGAGTAATTCGTGAGCCTCCCGATACGAGAACATATCAGGGAGGACGAGTAGCGCCGTAGATCCCTCCGTACCGAGGAACCGATAGGCTGGCTCACCGCCTGTTTCGGGTAGTTCAACAGCCGTCTCTAACTCAGCGACCGGTTCTTCCGAGTCATCGGTTTCGACGGAGGCGAGCTCCTGCTCGGTTGTCGTACCGCCAGGTGTTTCGACCGTTAGCGTCGGTGTGGTAACTGCTCTATCTAACAGATATCGCAACGGGGTAACTTTCCGGAGTATTCGCGTGAAGTTGGTCCGGTCGTGGAAGGCGTTGTCCGCGCCTTGAAGTCGTGCGGTTCGGTCAACTAACTTTGCTACCGGGACGCCTTCTACGGTGAGTAGCCTGCTACCGAGTAGATCCTCGCAGGAATCGTCAAACACCTCGTCAATGTAAAATTCGCTTCCGATAACTCGGAACCCTACCGGGAGTTGTCCGGGTACGCCGTTATCCGGCAGTGTGGGTGTGAAGATGCTTGTATGCCCGTCACGAACGCGTGCGGCGATCTCCGCGACCCTGGGGTAGAACTCTGCGATCGATTCGCCCTCATCTGGAACCTCCCGGATCAACTCCTCCAGACGGCGGTGAAAGGTGACTCTGCCCCCGTGACCGGTGTACGGGTCAGGGTGGGTATCCTCTAACGTCTCGACGAGATGCCTGGCGTCCTCCACCAATTCATCTTTTGAGTAAGCCCCTTCCGGAGTTTTCTCTGCCATGCTATTAATTCCGGACGCTTTCTACATCATAAAATGACAGGATGCCCAGCGCACTTTTCGTTGTCTGCCGACGACGGTTCCGTCGTGAAGCGGTCGGTGACGGCCATGTTTCCGTCACACGAGTACCAACGTGTTCAGCTAAACCAGAACGCGCTCCAGTTCGACGGCGATCCCCTCGTCGGCATCGAACTCGCCGACCGCCCGACCGAGACAGACGGCGCTTCCGTTCGGGAGGTAGCAGGTGACGAGCGTCCCGTCCTCGCGTGCGGCGTCGTCGGCGTCGATGACGCCGGGCGCGTACACCTGCGCGCCGTTTGCCACCTCCTCGGCCGCGCTGGGTGCGATAGTGACGCTCGGCAGATGCGCAAGGGCGCGCTCGGCCGGTTCGACCACGTCCCGGAGAAGCCCCTCGTCGCCGTTGTCCGCCCAGAACGCGAGACCGTCTGCCAGGTCGTGTAGCGTCGAGAGACCCGTGTCATCGAACGGATCCGTCGCCGTCCGGCGGAGATGACCCATGTGCGCGCCGGTCCCGAGCGCCAGCCCCAGGTCGTGACAGAGTTTGCGGACGTACGTGCCGCTCTCACAGCGCACGCGCAGGAGCGCCTGGCGGTCTGTCGCCTCCAGCACCTCGATGTCGTACACCTCGCGGACGCGCAGGTCCCGCACGACTGCGCTCTTGCGCGGCGGTTTCTGGTACAGCGGCCCCTCGAACTCGGCGGCGACGGCCTCGACGTCGGCCGGCACCGCGTCGTGGACTTCGAGCACGGCGACGTACTCTTTCGCCCCTTCGAGAAAGACCTGCGCGAGGCGGGTTGCGTCGCCGAGCAGCGTCGGTAGACAGCCAGTCACTTTCGGGTCGAGCGTTCCCGCGTGGGCGGCCTTGTCGACGACGTCCTCGCCTACCCGGTCGGCGACCATGTCGCGGACCCAGGCGCTGACCTGGTGTGCCGACGGTCCCGGCGGTTTATCGAGGTTGACGACGCCGAACTCGAGCAGTTCGGCGGGCGTCCGGTCGTCGGGTGGCGGACGAAGCGTCATCAGAAATCGTACGTGACGCCGGTGACCGGGTACTTGCCCTCGTCGCCGTCCGGTTCGTACGCGTCGACCGCGTCGGAGAGGATCCGAAACGCCTGGTCCTCGTCCCATCGAGCGGTGTTCAGCGAGACGTCGTAGATCGAGAGGTCCGCGATGTCGATACCGTAATACTCCCGGTAGCGCTGGGCCTCGCTCTCCTCGCGCGTCTCGGTTTCCTCACGTGCGCGGTCGGCGGACTTGTCCTCGCGGTCGGCGATGCGGTCGGCGCGGACGGAAAGCGGCGCGTCGAGCCAGAATCGGAGATCGGCCTCGTCGCCGGCCAGCCAGCCCGACAGCCGCGATTCGAGCACGACGCCGTCCCGGTCGACGGCGATTTCGCGCAGGCGGCGGTCGAGGTCGCGGTCGATCTGGTCGTCCTCCTCCGCGAGTTCGTTGAACTCGGCCAGCGAGAGGTCGCGTTCGTCGGCCAGCGACCGGAAGATGTCGCCGCCGCTTACGTGTTCGAGGTCGAACTCGTCGGCGAGTCGCTCGGCGTTCGTACTCTTTCCGCTCCCGGGAGGGCCGGAGACGGTTAGTAACATACCCTATGTCCGCGGTAGGTAGTAAAAGGGATTGTGAACTCGGCTCCGCCGAGCGAGTTCAGGTCGAGGGTGTCGTCTGCAGGTTCAGCGATTTCCGGATCAGCTGGGTGAACCCCATAGAGCAGAGGAAATACCAGACGATCCACGCCTGCATGGGACCGACGACGCCTTCCTTCCAGCTCACCTCGCCGTGCATCGGCATGACGATAGTCGCGTCGCCGATAGCCGGGTCGCTGATCTTGAAGTACATCCACAGGAAGAAAGGAATGGTGAGCAGGAAGATCCACACCATCGGACGGAACTGCTCTTTCATCATTCCCATCTGGTCGCCCATGGCGTCCATCTGCTCTTCACGGATCTTCTCCAGAGCCTCGTCGTCGCCGCGTTCTTTCGCGGCCTGCTGTTTCTCCTTGATCGCCTGCATCTGTTCCTGATACTCGGACATCTTTTCCATGTTCATCAGGTTCGACTGCAACAGCGTCGAGTACAGGCCGGTGAGCATCGCTATCGAGAGGATGACCGCGTAGAACGGCATCGTCTGGGTCAACGGCGAGAGCAACACGTCGATAGCTCCCCCGACCGCGTCGCGAACCGGCGAGTAGTAGTACCCGACCATCATGCCGAGTGCGGCGACGCCGGCCAGTTTGTCGTACTTGGACCAGCTAGAGTCGGAGTCCGAGCCGTCGCTCGTCTCCGAACCCACATCGGTGTCGACCGTTGTGGTGACCGTTCCGTCCTCGTCGAGTACTTCGTCGACGGCCCCGGGGTTGGCGAGTTCGAACCCCTCGTCGCCGCTGACGAGTATTCCCTTCTCGATGAGGCGGCCCCACTGGCCGCTCGTGAGGTCGCCGCGAACGTCGCCCCACTCGACCTCGCCCCCGTTGGCCTTCGTCTCGCGGCGAACCGCCGCGATGGCGTCGGCCATCGTCACGTCCTCCTCGATGAGGGACTCTACTTTCTCCGCTGTCCGTGCCATTGTCGGAGTCTAAGAGTCGGTCTGTAATCAACCTTTTACCTTGCGCCCGCGAGAACAGTGGATCAGATCGGGCGGGAGACACCGCCGTTTACGTTCCGAACGACGAACCCAACCGTCTCCACTACGCCTCGGATTCGACCGTATCGCGAACGTCGGACCACACCTCGTCAGGCGTCTGCTCGCCGTCGATCCGAGCGAGTTCGCCTTCCTCCTCGAAATGCTCGATAACCGGCTCCGTGTTCTCCTCGTACACGTTGATTCGCTCGCGGACGGTCTCCTCGGTGTCGTCGTCGCGCTGGATCAACTCGCCGCCGCACTCGTCGCAGACGCCCTCTTCCTCCGGCGGGTTGAACTCGACGTGGTAGTTCGCGCCGCACTCGTCGCAGACGCGCCGGCCCGTGAGCCGATCAACGAGTTCGTCCTTATCGACGTCCAGATACAACACTACGTCGAGGTCGGTGATCTCGTCTAGGTACTCGGCTTGCGCGAGGTTCCGCGGATACCCGTCGAGCACGTAGCCGTCGGCCTCGTCGAGTGCGGTCTTGACGATCTCGTTGACGACCTCGTCGGGGACGAGTTCGCCGGCGTCCATGTACGCGCGCGGCGTGTCGTACTCCGTGTCCAGGTGGCTGATGTCCATGTCCTTGTTCGCGCGGAGGGCGTCGCCGGTGGTGACGTGTTCGACGCCGAACTCCTCTACGATGTTGCTACTCTGCGTCCCCTTGCCAGCCCCCGGCGCACCGAGGATCAGGATGTTCGGGTTGCTCATGGTCCGACTTCACTCTCCCACGGTAAATGTTTGAAGGATTCCGACATCGGCTGCCGTCGAGACGCCGGGCGTTTTTCGTCCCCGCCCCTCGTACGGTCACGCATGACCGTGTTCGACGCCGCGACGCCAGCCGAGCGCCGGAAACTGTTCGCGGACGCGATCACCGCACACCGCGAGCGAGACAGCGCCTTCCTCACGATAGAGGCGGAGACCGATCCCGACGACCTCGCGCCGTGGGTCCAGGTGAGTCAGGACCGGATCAATACGGACTGCACCGACGACGAACTGGACCGACTGAAGGATATCCTCGGCGAGTTCCCTTCATTCACGATCGACGAAGTCACCCGGCCCGAGGAGGCGGACGGCACGAACGTTCGGATCGTCGGGCGCGGCGACGCCAACCGCATCGCGCAGTTCGTCGACCGAGCCTTCGTCGACGCGTTCGACCTCTCCGAGGAGTACCGCGCCTGGGTGGTGGAGATATGAACCCACCGACAGGCTATCGTTCGTGTCCGGCAGAGACGAAGGCGACTCGGAAACTACGTACGCGCTCTTCCCCACGCAAACGGCTGTTCGGCTGAACGCCTAATCCGGGATTTCTCCGGCTAAGACGGCCATAACAAAGGACGCTTCTCTGGTAACACGGGTGTATGCTCACAGTTGCATGCGTTACGGGAGGGGTGGCCCGATGAGTGGCGCGCTCACGGTTCCGCTGCAGTTCAGCGGCCAGTTCCTGCAGTGGGCCATCGTGTTCTTCGTCCTCGCCATCATCGCCGCCGTCGTCGGATCGCGGGGTGTCGCCGGGATCAGCATGGAGATCGCCCGGATCTTCATCGTCGTCTTCATCATCCTGGCGATAGTCACGCTGCTGTTGTAGCCGACGACGGCTGAGCGGACTTTTTTGACGCGGCGTCCGACCGGGAGCCGACTCCGAAAGGCGGTCCAGTGGTCTACCTCGAACGGCAGAGAGATCATCGCGCTGTCGTCACGGGTGTCGCGACTCGGACGCCGCGGGTTAGAACTCCGACAGCGTGGTGCGCCGTCGGTTTGCCTGAGGTACGTTCGTGATGAGAACTTCCGCTACCTCGCCGCGCTCGTCGCCGTCGCTGTTTATCGCCCGGGTCGCATCGACCACGTCCACTTCGAACGACGGCAGGTCCTCGTACAGGTCCGCAACCGGCGGGGAGTTCGAGACGACGACGTGGACGCCCTCGTCGTCGAGCGCCGCGGCCAGGTCGCGGAGGCGGCGCTGGTCGTCCTTGTCGAACCCGTCGGCGTGATAGTCGTTGAAGTTCGCGGTGGTCGAAACCGGCTGATAGGGCGGATCGAAGTAGACGAGATCTCCCGCAGTCGCTTCCGTCAGCACGTACTCGAAGTCGTCGTTGTTGATCGTCACGCCGTCTAGCGTCTCGCTCGCTGCACGAATACGCTCCGCCTGCACCCAGTTCGGATTCGCGTACCGGCCGACTGGGACGTTGAACTCCCCATCGGCGTTCTCGCGGTAGAGGCCGTTGAAGCAGGTCCGGTTCAAATAGAGGAGGAGACTCGCCTCGCGAACGGACTGTGTCTCGGTTTTCTCGGCGACCCCGTGAAGTTCGTTGAACTCGTCGCGGGCATCGTAGTAGTAGTCGTCCGAGTGTTCGTGCGTCCGGTTCTCCGCGACGAGCGCGTCCGGCGACTCGCGGATGACCCGGTAGAAGTTGACCAGTCGTTCGTTGATGTCGTTGATCGTCCCGCCGTCGGGTTCGACGTGGAAAAACACCGCGCCGCCGCCGACGAAGGGTTCGTGGTAACGGTCGGGAGCGACCGGGAAGCGAGCGGTTATCTCCGAGAGAAGTTGGCGTTTGCCGCCCGCCCACTTCAGGACAGGTTCGACCATCTATCTGACCGTGACCACCCATCGTAATAACTCTACTACTCTCCGTCAGCGGCGATCCCTCGTGTTCGTCACCGGCGGGAGGCCGCTTTCTCCTCGGTTTGAAATGTCGATATAGATATAGGTGACCCGATCTGACGCCTCATCTTTCGAGTAGCTATTCGACCGTAAGATCGTCTCTATTCGACAGTTGGCGCTGCGTTTATCCCCTAATAGCTCATTTCCCCATCTACTGAACGAAGGTAGTAA
Organism: Halostella pelagica; assembly: GCA_005954745.1. Classification (GTDB taxonomy): domain Archaea; phylum Halobacteriota; class Halobacteria; order Halobacteriales; family Natronoarchaeaceae; genus Halostella; species Halostella pelagica. Next base: position 2,204,062 of record CP040678.1, on the reverse strand, counting down.
CCCGTTTCCCGTGTGCGGACCGAACCGGACAACAAAACTAGATGTCGGATCCAATTCACTGCTCCGTGCCGTTCATCGAGTCATCTGTCCGCACACTGAAAACCCCCGCAGTGAACGGGTGACGTTGGTCCTTCGACGACCCGGTCCGACCTGCGGCGAGGACGTGCTGATTTCGACCACTCTACACCATGCTAACTTCAAAGAATGCCGATCGTACTGACGTACTGAGTCTCGAAAGCGGTCTGCGAGCCCTTCAGTCGAGTTCTGAGTTCCGCGGGCCCGTCGAGGAACTCGATGGACACGAGTCCAACGACCATCTGGCGCTCATCTACGAGAACCAAACGGAGCAGTTCGCGGCCGCGGTGCCGTTTACGCGCCAGGGGCTCGAACGCGACGAGCGGTGCCTGTACATCGTCGACGAGAACTCGAAAGAGGACGTGATGACCGCGTTACGGGAGGGCGGCGTCGACGTCGACGCCGCGCTGGAATCCGGGGCGCTGACGATCCATTCGAAGCAAGATACCTATCTCCGGGATGGGTCGTTCGACCCGGACGAGATGATCGAGTTCCTCTCGGAGACTATCGATGCGGCCCAGGAGGAGTACGAAGCGCTTCGGATCACCGGCGAGATGACGTGGATCTTGGGCGACGATCCCGAAATGGACGACCTGATCGAGTACGAGGGGAAACTCAACCGACTCATTCCCGACGAGAACTGCATTGCGCTGTGTCAGTACAATCGAAAGCGGTTCCCGGCAGAGATCATTCGCGACATCGTCAAATCCCACCCACATCTGATCTACGACGGGATGGTCTGCCAGAACTTCTATTACACGCCGCCCGAGGAGTTCTTCGGCCCGGAACGGCCGGATCGCGAGGTCGATCAGATGATGCGGACGCTCGGTGACCGCACCGAGGCGCGGACCACGCTCCAGGCTCGCGAGCGGTCCCTCCGAACCCTGTACGATGCGATGTCCGACCCGGACCTCTCGTTCGATGAGAAAATGACTGCACTGCTGGAGGTGGGGCGCGAGCGGTTCGGCCTCGACATCGGGTTCTTCGCGCGGGTCGACGACGAGACGTTCGAAGTAGTCGACGTTGTCGGATCCCACGACGAGATCCAGCCGGGGTCAGTAGCGACTCTGGAAGACACCTACTGTCACCGCCTACTCGGTTCGAGTGATCCCCTCGGCGTGACGGACGCGCCGTCCCAGGGATGGAAAGGAGACCCTGCGTACGAGAAGTACGAACTCGACGCGTATCTGGGAACCACCGTCACTGCTGGAAAGGACACGTACGGAACGCTGTGTTTTGCCTCCAAAGACTCACACAGCGGGACGTTCACCGACGATGAGTACACGTTCCTCGAATTCATGGGCCAATGGCTGAGCAACGAACTCGAACGGACACAGCGGGAGGACCGGCTGGCGGCGCTCAACGACCTAACACAGGAGTTGATGAACGCCGAGACGGCCGCGGAGGTAAGCGACTACGTCATCGACGCTGCAAGCGATCACCTCGATCTTACCGTCGCGAGCGTCGCGCTGTACGATCCCGCGGACGGATCGCTGGAGCCCGAAGCGTCGACCGACCACGCAGCGGATCTGGTTCGGGCGACGTCCGCGTTCGACACGGGGCAAGGGATCGGTTGGCAGGCGTTCGCCGAGAACAAGCGAAAGCAAACGCTGGACCCACTCCGCAAGACCGACGAGGTACTCCACCCACGGGTCACGGAAGTCGTCGCCCTTCCGCTTGGTACTCACGGCGTGTTACTCGCCGGTTCGACCGGGAACGGCGGGTTCGGCCAGGCCAACCTCGAATTCGTCGAAACCGTCGCAGGCAACGTCAACGCGGCGCTGGACAGAGCCAACCGCGAACAGCAGTTGCACGAGCGCGAGAACCGCCTCGAAGAACAGAACGGATCGCTCGAACGGCTTCGACGGATCAATAGGACCATCCGGCGGATCGACCAGGCGCTCGTCAGCGCGTCGGGGCGTGCCGAGATCGTCGACGTCGTCTGTCGCGAACTGACGGACGCCGGTCCGTACGAACTCGCGTGGTTCGGAAAACACGACCCGGTGACCGGCGAGCTAACGCCGAACGCTTCTGCCGGCGCGAAGAACGGCTATCTCGATGCAGTTCACATAGACGCCGGTGGTTCTACCGACGGTGGCCCCCCGTCAGTCCGGGCAGCCAGAACAGGGACGCCCCAGATCGTAAACAAGATACTCGAAGACCCGCCGTTCGAGCCGTGGCGACGGGCGGCGCTCAGTCGCGGCTTTCACGCCGTCATCTCCTTACCGCTGGTCCATGAAGAGACGCTGTTCGGCGTTCTCACCCTCTACGCCGACCAGGCAGGCGTCTTCGACGACCTCGAATGGACCGTCCTCGACGAGTTGAGCGACACCATCGCGTACGCTATCAACGCCGTCGAGAGCAAGAAGGCGCTTGTCAGTAACGAGGTGACGGAGCTGAAGTTCTCCCTCTCGGACACCGACAACGGTATCGTCGAACTGGTGGACGAAACCGGCTGTGAGTTCGCCTACGAATACGCTGTTCCGCAGGCAAACGGCAGAGTACGCGGTTTTTTCACTACCTGCGGCGTCTCCCCCGGCGTCGTTCGGGACTACGTCTCCAGTTTGCCCGTCGACGGGCTCAAACTCCTTTCGGACCGAACTGAGGACGGGAAACAGATCTGTCTGTTCGAGGCAGAACTGACTTCGGAAAGCCTGGTCGATACCGTTCTGGCACACGGCGGCCGGATCAATGAGTTTCAGGTGACGGACGACGACGCGATAGTCTCGTTGCACGTCGCCGCCGACGCCGAGATCCGCGAGTTCGTCTCTGCGTTCAAAGCCGAATGCCCGGCCGCGGAAGTCACCGCCAAGCGAACCCGTGAACGGCCGGAACGAACTCAGACCGAGTTCCACGCCACGCTGACCGACGAACTCACAGCGCGTCAGTTAGAGACGATACAGACGGCGTATTTCAGCGGCTACTTCGAGAACCCCCGGACCAGAACCGGCAGCGAGATAGCAGCGAGCATGGACATCACCCAACCGACGTTCAACAACCACCTGCGCGCCGCACAGCGGAAACTGTACCGCCAACTGTTCGAGGCGAAGTCGAGGTAGCGGCCGAGTCGATCCCTTTTCTACCGAGCCGTAACGTCCGGACTGTTCGAGTCCCGAGCGAGCGCCAGGAGCAGCAAGGTGCGGTCAGAACGGGGTAGAACATACTGTTACTTGCACGCAACGTGGAGCGTGAACGTTGCCCACTCTTCCGGATCTGAATCCGCAGGCCCTCGAGTACGTCATCAGTGACGGTCCCCAGTTCGACCGATTCGAATGGGTCACCGAGGGTTCGACCGGACCGCGGTACTCGCAGTCGCTTACCCGGTCGTGGGCGTCGGTGTCCTGAGTGTGTGTGGTGGAGAGAGCAAAGCTACAGAAACAGAACGTCGTGACTGTCGTCTTCACACAGCCACACCGTTCCGTTCGGTGTCGGAACCGGGTCAGAGCTATCCGACCTCAGTACGGGATACTCGGTGTTCGTGCCGAGGGAGACTGTCTCGACGAGAGCCGGCAGTTCGCCCGTGACGCGGAGAAACGCGAAACTAACAGTGAGACTCGCCAGTCACCGTGAACGATACGACTCGTCTCGTGAAAGAAAAAACGAAACGCCGTGGTCGGGCGGAAATGCCCGTCGACCAACTCCGAACGGGCCGGGGTCCGTTCTACCCGAACATCTGGCGCATCATAGATTTAACGGGCACACGTTAGGGACCCAAAGAGAACTATTGTATGCGCTATCTATCGACGAATCACGCATCGGTCAAAACAACCATTTGGTATATTACTTAGAAGCACCTGGCATTCCGCATGGATATTTCGAGCCTCTTGAGTAAGATACAGTCACAAGAATCGGAGTTGACTGACGACGAGAAGCTCCAGATGCTCTGTAGCGAGATTTTTCCGCCGCTTACGGATGATAAGAATGGATCGAGATATCGCGTTTCTGTTTGTCGGCGCTTCGTTGATTTGGAAGGGACACCCGTGAAACGCGACGATGAGGGAGAAGCATACCGGTCTAAAGAGGAGAGCAGGTTAGATAGAGCACTGACTCAAACAGCGGAGGCCTATGATCGAAGTGAGGCGACGATTCGTTCTCTGTGTATTCACAATGTGTATGTAGGGGAGGACCAGACAGGACAATTCCTCGACGACGTGCTGGCCGTTGAACAGAGGTACAACGAACTATAACGACTGTTCCGCCGTCATACTGAAACCCCTATAAGGAGGAGAATAGCTGTTTAGCCCGGGCACTGTCTAGTTCTGAACTTCCTCAGCTGGCGTTCGTCCGTCGAGTGCTTGGTTCGGCCTTTCGTGGTTGTAGTGGTGTCTGAAGCGTCGTAACCACTGTTTCGCGCTAGATTGACTGCCCCTCCAGAAGGAGTGAAAGCGGTCAATTCGCATGGTGACAGTCTGGAACCATTTTCCGATGTGGTTCCGGATCTGGTAGTCGAGTTGACCGCTCAATTCGTGACGGACGAGGGAAGTCAGATAGCCACCAGCATCAACGAGAAACTCTGTGTCGGCGATATCGTGTTTTTCGGTGAGTCGGTGCAGGAACGCCGCCGCGGGGTCGGTCCCGCGGCGGCTGAACACGTCAACTTCGAGTAACAGCTTCGATTCTGCGTCGATAGCGGCGTAGAGCCATTTCTTTTCTCCGTCAACAGTGATTTGTTTCTCGTCGACCGCGACCCGCGACGGCTGCGCCGTCGGCGGGTCGCTCTGGGCTTCAGACAGTGTATGAACCCAGTTCCAGACCGCACCGTGAGAGCGATCGACACCCAGCAGGTCTAAGATCGCAACCGTCTCCCTGACCGACAGCCCCGCCGCATGGAGACGCACCCCAAATCGCCTGACGGGTGTCGGGGTGCGCTCGTTCTCCCAAACATCTTGACTGTCCGTTTCTAACGTTTCTCTGAGCAGGTCTGCGAGTGTCATGAACACCTCTCGCTACGGCCTGCTCACTTCTCAACCCCCAACTAGACAGTGCCGCTCAAATCCACTTCGACTTCAGCGTCAAAATCCTCAATTGTCTCGCGCGGAATGTACTCCATATTGGTCTCTTTGTCTATCGCCGTTCGGACGAGTGACGATAGGTTTGACCGTCGTCGAGTGCGTCCTGCCACTCCTTTTTCTTTTCAGGAGTGACTCGGACGTTGAGTTTGACTTTGTTGTGAGAGCCGTCAGGCATAGCAACGGCTACGCGGAACTATGAAATAAAGACCGGGGACACAGCGCGTGTCCCCAATTACCCGAACATCTGGCGCATCATCGGGTGCATCTCCATGAGTTGCTCTTCTGCGATCTCCTCGTACAACTTGTACGTGATAGAGACCGTCAGCAGCAACCCGGTACCGGAGACGCCGCCGATGGTGCCGAGCATGTTCGCCATGACCGCGAGCAGTCCGACGAGAGCGCCGCCGATGACGGTGACCTGCGGAATGTACCGCTCCATCACCTTCTCGATGACGCCGATGTTCTGTCGGAATCCGGGGATCTGCATCCCGGAGTTCTGGATCTGCTTCGCCGTGGCTTCGGGGCCCATGTCGGTCGTCTCGACCCAGAAGATGGCGAATATCGCTCCGCCGACGATCATGAACGTCAGGTCGATGCCGATGCGGATGAGCACCTGCCAGGTTTCCTGTGTGACTCCGGACCACCACATCCAGTCTTCCGGTCGCTGGATCGGTGCAATGTAGTAGAACAGGCCGCCGACCGGCTGGCCGTCGGCGTACACACCCAGCCACGATGGCATCTCCATCGTACTCTGGAGGATCTGTCCGAGGAACTGCAGGTTCGCCTGCAGCGCGCGGACGAGGATCATCGGCAGGACGCTCGCGTAGATGAGCTTGACGGGGAAGCGACCACGTGCGCCTTTCACGCGAGCGTGGCTCAGGGGTATCTCGACCCGGACGCTTTCCGCGTACACGACGATTGCGAAGATGAGCAACGTCGTCAGCAGCGCGAGCAGTTGGCCCTCGCCGAGGATCAGCGCGTACAGACCCTGACCGGCGATGGGACCGATTGCGGTCTCGCCGACGGCGATATCGTACCAGCTCATCAGCAGGCCGTTCGAGCCGATGAGACCGCCCATCAGTCGCTGGCTCACGCCGGCGATGATGAACAGGCCGATCCCGCTGCCGACGCCCCACTTCGAGATGATCTCGTCCATGAACAGGATGAGGATACCGCCGACGATGATCTGGCCGAATATGACCCACTGGACGGCACCCGGTCCGAGCGACGTACCGCCGAGATTGATCGTTCCCGCGGGCAAGAAGCCGCCGGTGAACACCATCGGCGCGGCGGTGAGGACCGTCATGACGAGGACCAGCACCTTCTGGAGACCCTGATACAGGATCTGGTCGCGCGGGTCGTCGGTGTCTAGTCCGAGCAGATTCGCACCGCCGAGCAACTGCAAGACGATGCTCGCAGTGACGATCGGTCCGATACCGACTTGCAGGACCGACCCCTGCGACCCGGCCAGGATCGACCGGAACTGTTGATAGATGTCACCGCCACCGCCGGTCGCGAGACCGTACAGCTGTACGTTCGTTAAGAAGAAATACAGCACCAGTACGCCCGCGGTCCAGCCTAGTTTCCGTTTGAACGGTACGTGCCCTTCCGGTCGCTCCACAGAGGGCATGCGGGTAAGGACCGGTTCGGCAGCCTCCTTCCATCCCATGTCTTACTCTCCGTCTTCGTCGGCTTGGGATACGTCTTCTGGTTCGTCGTCGGCCGTTTCGGCGCGGTCGCTGAGAACGGCCTCGCCGCCCGCTTCCTCGACGAGCGCGCGAGCGCTCGCGGAGAACGCGTCGGCGACGACCGTCAGTTCGTTGCGGACCTGTCCGTTACCGAGTACCTTCACCGCGTCGGCCTCGTACCCGTCCTCGACGATGTCGCGTACGTCGAGTTCGTAGCCGCCGTCGGTCTCCTCGGCGAGGTCGTCCGCCGCGTAGACGACGGCGTCCTCGTCGAGTTTCTGGACGTCGATAGTCAGGACCTCCTCCTGAACGGACTGCGGCCGTTTGAAGCCGTGTTTGCCGAGCGGTTCGTAGTTGTGGAACTCGTGCTTGTCGCGGCCTGCGCGCCCGCGCCCGCCCCGATGGCCGGCGCCGCGGCGGTTCTTGTGACTACCGCCGCTGTGCGTTCGAGAGCCGCGCTGGCGTCGTTTCTTACTGGTCATTGTTATCGCATCGATGTGAGGAGGTCGTCTATCTCCTCGGTCGTGTGTTTCCCGAGTTGGCCGCCCTCCGCGGTCGGCTTCTTGACGCCCTCGTGGCCCTTCCGCGGGGCGTGCAGGCGAAGCACCGGCGCGAGGCCTTCGTCTCGGAGGGTCGTCTCCTCGTCGACGAGAGCGGTCGCGAGAGCGGTGATGTCATCGTACTCGGTGTGCTCGTCGATCCACTCGTCGTCGACGTCGGCGTCCCCTTCGAGCGGTTCCGCTCGGGTACGCAGCAGCGTCTCGACGGACTCCTGACTCGGCTGCCCGTGAGCGACGTAGTCGTTGACCTTCGTCACCATCCCCTCGTACGTGGGGGTTTCCGGCACCAGAGCGCAGTGGTTCACCGCGTGGATGTTGAGCATCTCCAGGGTGTCCTGGATGTCGTTGTTCATGTCGACTTCGCCGCGGACCTGAACGACCGCCTTCATTATTCGATCACCTCTCGCTGCTCGAAGGCGTGTTGCGGGACGCGCGCCTCGGCCGTGTTGCGAAGCGCGTTGAACGTCGCCTTCGCGAAGTTGACCGTGGTGCGCGTGTTCCCGGAGCTGCGTGTCCAGGCGTCCTCGATCCCGGCCAGTTCCAGCACGTTACGGACCGTCTCACCGCCGGCGAGACCCAGACCGCGCGGGGCGGGCCGGAGCTCGACCTCGACGCTGCCGGCCTTGCCCGTGGCGCGTAGCGCAACCGTGTGCGGACGGCCGCAGCCACACTCCCAGGACCCGCAGCCGCGGGAGACGTTGATGATGTTCAGCTTGGCGATACCGATCGCCTTCTGGATGGCGGCACCGACCTGGTCGTCGCGACCCTCGGCGTACCCGACGAACCCGTCGCGGTTGCCGATGGCGACGACACAGCGGAACTTCACGCGCCGTCCGGAGTCAGTCATTCGCTGGACCATGTTGATGTCCAGCACTTCGTCTTCCAACCCCGGCAGGAGCTGGTCGGTGACTTCCGGCTCCTTCAGCGGGAGACCGGAGTTGAGGGCGTCCTGCATCGTCGTGATCTCGCCCTCCTGTACTTGCTTTCCGAGCCGGGTGACGGGTTCCCAGCCGCTATCGTTGTAGTTATCGCCGCTCATAGCTCTTGGAGTGTTTCGCGCACTTCGTCGAAGTGCTCCGGCAGTTCGGTGGCGTCGAAGTCCCCGCTGTACAGCGGCTCGTCGAGCTGTTCGGCGTACTCGGCGATGTGTTCGCCGCGGTTACGCGACCAGTCAGCGAGCACGTCATCGCTGTGAGGGATCTCGAGGCCAGCGTCTATCGCACCTTCCTGAATGGCGAACACCTTGTTTCCGGGTGTCGCCGTGTTGAGGCCGATGTCGAGAACTGCTTCCTCGACATCCGCGTCTAACGCGCGCTTGCCAGCGAGAAACCCGGTCAGGTACGCGGCGGGCAGGTTCCCCGTGGGAGCCTCCCAACCGTGTTCCGCCAGGTCGCTGGAGTGTGCGCTCGCGATCGTTTCGTCGCCGTCGGGGCCGGGGCTCACCAGCTGCGCCGTAGTGTGCTTGTTGCTCTTGCGAGCGACAAGCCGGGGTTTCCCGGATTTCAGCAGGCGCAACCTCTGATGGTAATCTGTCCGGACCTCACGGCGGCGCCGCATCGGCACCTTGTATCGTGGTCCTGTCGCCATTATTGGTCTCCGTAGTGGTCGTCAATGTAGTTCAACAGGCGCTGAACGCTCCGGAACTCGCCGCCGCGAGACTTGTTGTAGAGGTCTCGGTACTGCGAGGACGTGATCTCGCCCTCGGCGCGGAGTTCCTTCAGTTTAGCACGCTGTGCGCGAATCCGTTCCTGCCAGTCGTCTTTGGGGTCCTGTCGAGCGCCGGCGGTCCCCTTCCGGGAACCGGGGCCCTTCTGGTGGCCGTACGAGCGCTTCTTCTGGCGCTCGCGTGCGCGACCCCGCGAATTGCCCTGCTTTTCCTCTGCCTGAATCGTTCCCTGGTCTACGAGCTCGCGGATGTCTTCGCGGGTGATCGCCTCCGCGATGTCGCCCTGGGCCTCGGGGTCGAACCAGACGCGGTTCTTCCCGACATCCAGCACGTCGGACGCGAGTCGCTTCTGTGCGGATAGGTCACTCATCGTCTGTCACCTCGACTTCCACGTACGTCGGATTGAGTACGCGGATGTCCTGGTCTTCGGCCTGTTCTTCGATCCGCTCGCGCTTGCGAGCACCGACCTTCGAGGCGATGCGGACCGCCTCGCGGTCGCCGTCGACGCCCTCGAGGTCGTCGACGTTGTGAACGTGTACCTCTTCGAAGCCGCTGGGGTGCTTGCCGCGCACCTCGGTCGGCGTTCGGAAGCCGGCCTGGACGGTGTCGCCCTTGCCTTTGATGCCGCGGCGCTGCTTGGAGAGCGTACCGCGGGGGCGTCGCCACGACGTGGACACGCGCTTTTTCTTGTGGTGGTCCTGGCGGTTGAACTTCGGCTTACCGACGCGCTTGCGCTCGGTAAGCAGCCGTTCTTCTTCCTCGCTCAGGTCCGGTTTCTTCTCTGCGAGACCGCGAGGCTGGAGTTCGGTTTCGACCTCCTCTTCGGCTTCCGCCTCTTCCTCGGTCTCGTCTTCTATCTCCGCCTCGGTCTCCTCGGTGACTTCGAGGTCGCCGACGTCGGCCTTGATACGGGCGGCGAGCGCGTTACCCACGCCGTCCGCCTGAGCCAGTTCGTCCTGGCTCGCGCCTTTCACGTCTTCGACCGAATCGAAGCCGGCGTCTCGGAGGGCGTCAGCCTTGCTCGCGCCGACGCCGCTGATGTCTTCGAGTTCCTCTGGTTCTTCGTCTGCCATCTATCAGGCACCTCCTGTCGGCTTCTCGGTGATGTACACGCCGTCCTGGAAGACGCGGGCGTCCTTGTCCGTGACGCGCGTGGTCTGTTCGATGTCCGCGGCGGTCTGACCGACGTCTTCGATGTCGGGGCCGCGGAGCACGAGTTCCTCGTCGTTCACTTCGACCTCGGTGTCGCCGTGGACCGGCGTTCGCCGAGGCGCTTTCTCGCCGAGGAAGTTCTCGATGACGACCTCGTTGTTCTCGACGTTGACCTGCATCGGGAAGTGAGAGTAGAAGACTTCCATCTTGTACTCCCACCCCTCGGTGACGCCGTGGAACATGTTCTCGACGTGGCTCTCGAACGTGCCGAGCGTCGACATGGTCTGGGCGTCGTCCTCGTCGCTCTCGATGACGACGGTGTCGCCGTCGACCGAGACCGACACGTCGGGGTACCAGAGGCGTCGCGTGATACTACCTTCGGGTCCCTCGACGGTAATGTCGAGGTGGTCTACCTCGGCGCTTACCTCGTCCGGGATCTGTAGTTCTGTTCGCGGCATTGTTAGTAGACGTATGCGATGACCTGGCCGCCGATGCCCTGGTCGCGGGCCTCGTAGTGGCTCATTACGCCGTGACTCGTCGTCACGATGAGCGCACCGTAGTCGCGGGCGGGGAGGAACCGCTTCTCCCACTTCTCGAACTCGTCCGCGCCCGCGGAGTAGCGGGGCTTGACGGGGCCACAGTCGTTTATGGCGCCTTTCAATTCGACCTCGAACTTACCGGCTTTGCCGTCTTCGACGAACTCGAAGCCGTCGACGTACCCGCGGTCGTACAGGACCTCGAGTACATTGCCGATCTCGTTCGAGGCGGGTTCTACCTCGTATGTCAGATGTCCCACGCTCTCGGCGTTGTTAAGCCCCGAAAGCGCGCTACTGAATGGATCGTTTCCTGCCATTGTTATCGGTACTTGTTGAAGCCCATGCTCCGGGCAACTTCGCGGAAGCACTGTCGACACAGCCAGATGTCGTACTTGCCGACGAGGCCCTGCTTGCGCCCGCAGCGCTGGCACTGCTCCATCTGCTCGGTGCGCTTTGTGGCGTGCTCGCCCGTAGCGTCGGCTTCGTTCTCACTTTCACTCATTGGTCGATCTCCACGTTGAACTCCGACTCCACGAAGGCGACTGCATCGCCTTCGTCGAGGCGGTGGCTCGACGGGATCGAGCGGGTGGCCTTGTCGCGCTTGGAGACGCGGTAGCCCGGACGCACCAGGTTGACAGTGACGTCCAGCCCGTAGATCCCGACGCTCGGGTCGTACTCCTGACTCGGGAACTCAGTGTGTTCCTCGACGCCGAAACTGAAGTTACCGGTGTCGTCGAACTGCGACGCGGAGACGTCCGCGAGCGGCAGCGACTTCTCCAGGAACTCGTCGGCGTCCTCGCCGCGAAGGGTGACCTTCGCGCCGATGGGGTCGCCCTTCCGGATGTTGAAGTCGGCGTTCGTCGCCTTCGCCTGGGTTCGAACGCTCTGCTGGCCGGTGACTTCTTCGAGGATCTCCTCTGCCTTGGCGAGTTCTCGACCGCCCTCGCCGACGCCCATGTGGACGACGACCTTCTCGGTCTGGGGGCGACGCATCTCGTGGAACTCGGCGTCGTCTGCCTCGCTCATTCTGCGTCACCTCCGTCCGAGTCGTCGCCCGTGAAGTTCTCGTCGATGACGACGACGTACTCCTCGATCGTCTCGAAGGAGCCGTCGTCCATTTCGACGACAACGTTGTTCGAACCGCTGCCGGGCGTGACCTGAATCTCCGCGATCTCGCCGATATCGCCGGCGTGCTGACCGCGAACGGCCGTCACGAGCGCCCCTTCCTCGTACGGGAAGTGAGCGACGACCTCGTTGGTGTCGTTGTCGACGACGATCGAGTCGCCGCCGCTGTACTCGCTGGCGTCTATGCTCAGGTTCTGTCCGTCGTGGAGGTTCACCTGCGTCTCCCCGCCGGGGACCTGCTGCTTGTCCTCGATCTTGCTCAGTTTGCTGCCGGCGGCTTCCTCGTCGACGGGGGTCAGCGAGAGCCGACCGCCCTCGTCGGGGAAGACGCGGTAAAACTCTTCGCGCTCGGTAAAGGCCAGGATGTCGAACATCCCGATCGGTCGACTCTCGTCGGAGACGGCGTCGCCGTTGACCAGAACTGCGTCCTGGTTCAGGGCGTAGCGTGCTTCCTTCTTCGAGTCGACGTAGCCGAGCACGTCCCGCAGAAGGATGACGAGCGGTACGCCGTCCTTGCCGTGCGGGCCTGCGCCGGCCGCCGTCGTGAACGTCTCCGTCTTGCGTTCGACCGGCCAGGACTTCGGAACTGACAGTCGTTTCTGGTGTTTCGTCATTCGCTATCACCTTCCAGACGCGCCTCTCGGCGCTCGTCGTCCAGGTTCAGGTCCGTCACGCGGAGGTTGCTCGCGTCGAGCGGCCGCGGCACTTCCTCGCCGTCGGCTTTCTCCTGAGTGACGTCCTCGACGTGAACGGCGGCGTCCTTGAGGTCGACGTTGACGACTTCGCCGTCTTCGCCTGCGAAGTCGCCGCGCATGACCTCGACGGTGTCGCCTTCGTTCACGCGAACGCGCCGGGTGTCGTACTCCTCGCGGAGGTCGGACGACAGCGTCGCGTGGACCTGCTTGTGTCGCTCGTGGAGCGACGCTTCCGCGCTCTGGTTTCGCTGTTTGCGTGGTTGTCGTGTCATACTATCATCGTCGCCGTGCTCGCGATACTTCCGAATCGCTCTGCGACTTCCCGCGCGATGGGGCCTTTGATCTCGGTCCCGCGCGGCTCCTCGTTCTCGTCGATGATGACGGCCGCGTTGTCCGCGAACTTCACGCGGGTGCCGTCGGGTCGACGGATCGCCTTGCGCTGACGAACAATGACGGCCTCGAGCACCTGGCGACGCATCTCGGGCGTCCCCTTGGTGACTGAAACCGTAATCTTGTCGCCGATGCCGGCTTTCGGGTGGCGGTTCTTCGCGCCGGAGTACCCCGACACGCTGGTGACTTTCACCTCGCGCGCACCCGTGTTGTCGGCACAGGTCAGCAGGGAACCTTTCTCCAGTCCCTGCGTCACGTCAGCCTTGAGCGCTTCCATCAGTCGTCACCTCCCTCGCCGGCAGCTCCGGCTTCCGCTGGGATCTCCTCGACGACGACGTGACTCTTCGTCTTCGAAAGTGGTCGTGTCTCTGCTATACGGACCGTGTCGCCTACTTCCAGACCCAGGCACTCGGGTGCGTGGGCCGGAACGCGCGACCGTCGCTTCATGAAACGGTCGTACTTCGGCACTGTGACGTCGTACTCTCGTTCGACGATCACGGTCTTGTCCATGTCGGTGGAGGCTACCTCTCCCTCGAGGATCTGGCCGCGCACGGAAAGGGTTCCGTGGAACGGACAGTTCTCGTCGGAGCAGGTTTCCTCCGGTTCCGGTACATTCAGTCCTATCGCCATAATGAATCTCCTGTGTTCTCGCTTCGTCGGGCGGGTTGTGAGAGCAGTCGTGCTCCATCCACCGTAACGTGGGCCGCGTCGTTGCCGGAGTGCCCGTTGGCACCGTCTGCGTGCCCCTCGGCACGTTCGTCGTCCTCGTCGGGACGACCCGGTTCCGACGCAGTCCCCGCAGTCCTCTCGGACGCGGCGGCTTCATCTGTAAGCGTGAACTCGAACGTCGAGTCCTGTTTCGGCACCTGTCGCACCTGAGACGCCCCGTTGTCGCGACTCTCGATATGCAGCGTCTGCGTCGTCTCGATCACGACACGCCCCGCTATCCCGACGAGGTCGGGGTTCGCGGCGTCGACGACCTCCACGAGGAGGCCGTTGAGTTCGTGTCGTGGGAGCGTCTCTGGTGTCAGTGCCATTATTCTGCGTCCGTGTCGTCGTCTTCTTCGTGCTGGATCGTCTTGATGCGAGCGATCGTCTTCCGGAGCTCGCTGATGCGACCGGGGTCTTCCGGCGCACCACCCGCTGCCTGCACGGCCTTCGCGTTGAGAAGCTCGGTTTCGAGTTCCTCAAGCTCGCTGGCACGCTCGGCGGGTGTCATCTCGCGGATCTCTTCGGTGTAGAGGATAGCCATCAGGCGTCACCTCCCTCGTCTTCGTCGTCGGACTCCGCTTCCGCGTCGTCCATCTCGTCCATCAGCTCGTCGGCCTCCTCCTCGACTTCCTCGTCGAGTTCTTCGAGCTCCTCGGCGATGTCTTCTTCCTCGCCACCAGGGACCTCGACGTCTTCGTCCTCGAACTCCTCGGTCGGGGCCTCCGCAGCCTCCTCGATGACCTCCTCCTCGACGACTTCTTCGTCGGGCTCGGCGGTCTCGTCGGTTTCGGCCTCGGCCTCGCCGAGGTCCTCCGCGACCTCGCCCTCCTCGGGCTCGTCGAGCAGGGCTTCGACGCCCTCGTCGGCCTCGATGTCTTCGGGAACGAGGTCTTCGATGTCGGCGTCCTCCTCGATGCGGAAGTCGTCGGGGAGCTGAGCCTCCGGCGGGATGATCTTGACGTCCACGCCGATAGTGCCGAGTTTCATGACCGCGACGCCCTGACCGTGGTCGACGATCGTCTCGGCGGGCTCACCGTTGTGCTTGATGTACCCGTCGTTGAACTTCTCAACGCGCGAGCGCGCGCCGGTCACTTTGCCCGAGAGGACGATCTCGGCACCCAGTGCGCCGGCATCCATGATGCGTTCGAGCGTGGTGTGGCCGGCTTTCCGGAAGTACCAGCCGCGTTCGAGCGCGTTCGCCAGGCGGTCGGCGACGATCCGGGCGTTCAGGTCGGGTTCGTCGACCTCCTGAACGTCGATCTGCGGGTCTTCGAGGTTGAATCGGTCCTCGAGTGCCGTGGTGATCTTCCGGATGTTCTCGCCGCCCTTGCCGATGACCATCCCCGGCTTCTCGGCCTTGAGGACGATCTGCGTACCCATCGGCGTGTGTGCGACGTCCATCCCGCCGTAGCCGGCGCGACCGAGTTCGTCCGCGAAGAACTCGTCTATCTGGGAGCGCTGCAGGCCGTCTTCGATGAACTGGTGTTCGTCTGCCATTATTCGTCACCCTCCTCCGCCAGGATCAGTTCGACGTCGACCTCCGGCGTGTTCCACGCAGACGCCCGGCCCATCGCTCGGGGCTTGCGTCCCTGGGACTCGCCGACCTTGTGGGCAGCGACGTGCTCGATGACCATCTCCTCGCCGTCGAACCCCTGATGGTCCGCGTTGGCGACGGCGTTCTCGATGAGGTCGAGGAACTCGCCGCTGGCTTTCTCCGGGTAGCGACCCGCGTCCCAGCCGTCGATATCCGACCGGTGACCGACACCGGAGTTGTGCTGTTTGAACGGGACCGACTGGTCGCCGTCGACGACCGCCTGGAGGAACTCCTCGGCCTCGGCGGCGGTCTTGCCCTTGATAGCTCGGGCGATCGCCTTGCTGTGCTTGTGACTCATGTGACGCTCCCGGAGCATTGCTTTCGCCGTCTCGTCCGGGTCCGCGTCGACGCTGTAGTTGATTCCCATGATTGTATCACTTCAGCGGCACGAACTTCGAGGAGCGTGTCGCGCCGATACCGGCCTGACCGTGTTCGACGGAGGTCCGCGTCAGCTGGAACTCGCCGAGGTAGTGGCCGATCATCTCGGGTTCGACCTGCACGCGCTCGAAGCCCTGGCCGTTGTGGACGGCGAAGGTCTTCCCGACGAACTCCGGCAGCACCGGCATGTCGCGAAGGTGCGTGCGGATGGGGTCGTTCGCCGACTCCTCGTCGCCTTTCGTCTGCGCTTCCTCGCGGAGTTTCTCCTCCTGCACGGTGAGGCCGCGTTTGATGGTTCGCCGCTGTCGAGCGGGGAGCAGTTCCGCGACTTCCTCCAGGCTCATGTCCTGCAGTTCGTCCAACGTGTGACCGCGGTAGGTGAACTCACCTTCACGGCCGGTTCGGTATTCGGAATCAGACATCAGTTGTCACCTCCGCGTCCCGTGCGCCGGGACGAGATGTCGCCGACCTTGCGGCCCGGCGGGGCGTTGCGGGAGATGCTCTTCGGTTTGCCCGGGTGCTGGCGGCCACCGCCACCGAACGGGTGGTCGACGGCGTTCATGGCGACGCCACGAACGTTGGGCCACTTCGTGCCGCGGGCTTTCATCTTGTGGTACTTGTTCCCCGCTTTGACGTGGGGCTTCTCGGTGCGGCCGCCGCCGGCGACGACGCCGACGGTCGCCCGGCATTCGGGGTCGAGCCGTTTGACCTCGCCGCTCGGCAACTGGACGACCGCGGCGTCGCGGTCGTGGGTGATGAGGTCGCCGCTCGTCCCGCTGGCGCGGGCGAACTTGCCGCCGTCTCCGGGCTGGCGCTCGATGTTGCTGACCGGAACCCCTTCCGGGATCTCGGCGAGCGGGAGCGTGTTGCCCGGCTTGATCTCGGCCGAAACGCCGATCTGGATCTCCTCACCGACGCCGATCCCCTCGGCGACGAGGATGAGGCGTCGGTCGCCGTCCTCGAACTCGACGGCAGCGACGGGTGCGCTCCGGGCCGGGTCGTGCTCGATGTCGACGACCGTGCCGGAAATCACGTCGCTGTCTTCGGCTTTTTTGTGCGTCAGGTCCGCCTTGTAGCGATGCGACGGGGCTCGGAACGTCGAGCCACCGCGACCGCGTCGCTGTCCTTGAATTCTCCGTCCCATTGTTAGAACACCCCGATACGGGAGGCGACTTCCTGCGCGTCGTCCTCTTCGGCGAGTCGGACGGTCGCTTTCTTTCTCCCGTTCATCGTGACTTGGGTGTTGACTTTCTCGACGTTGATGTCGAACTGTTCCTGAACGGCCTCCTTTATCTCCGGCTTGGCGGCGTCCAGGTCGACGATGAACTGGAGCTTGTTGTCGAAGTCCATCTGGTTCATCGCCTTCTCGGTGACCAGCGGGTGGACGATGATGTCTCCCGTCATCGGGAGGCCACCTCCTCGACGGCGCTCTCGGTGAACACCGTTAGTCGACCGCCTTCCGCGCCGGGGGCGAGGTCTTCCGCGTTGACCTCGGCCGCCGTCGCGACGTCAGCGCCAGCGAGGTTACGCGCGGCCTTCGACGGGCCGGCCTCGTTGGACGTGACAAAGAGGATCGACCGCGGCGTCTGGTACTTGCGGCCGCGGGTCTTCCCGCGACCGGAACGGACCGAACGGCCCTCGTCGGCGCGTTCGATGTCCTCGTGAACGCCGAGGGATTCGAGCGTGTCGACGACCGCCTGGGTCTTGACAAGTTCCTCGAACGAGTCGCTCACGACGAGCGGCAGGTCGAGGTCGTCGTCGAACTCGTGGCCTCGCTCGGCCACGACGTCTTCGTCCGCCGTCGCCGCGATGGCGCTGCGGACTGCCTGTTTCCGTTCCTTGTCGTTGATATCTAGCGAGCGATCCTTCTCGGACTTCGGCGGGTGGGCCGGGCGGCCGCCCACGGTCTGGGGCACGCGTCGCCCCTGTCCGTTCTCGCGCGGGACGTGGGCCATGCCGCGGCCGCTCCCTTGCGACTCGGCGGGCGTTCGCATGCCGGCGTACTCGTCCGCGCCGTAGTCCTGTTTTCGGTTGGCCTGGGCGGCGAGCACGGCTCGCTTGATGAGGTCCGGTCGGTAAGCCGACTCGAACACCTCGGGGAGGTCGAGCGTGCCGTCGTCCTCGCCGTCCAGGTTACGGATTGTTGCTTGCATTGTTTACCCCTGATTCGATTCGGTAGAGACGTAGCGCACCTCGGGATCGAGGCGCGGTTGGTCGTTCGGTCGGACGGCCGGTCGGAGGCGTACGAGACGCTGCTCCGGACCGGGGACCGAGCCTTTCACGAGCGCGTACGGGCCGTCGACTTCGCCGTAGTTGACGAAGCCGCCGTCGACCGACGCGTCGTCGCCGTCACCGATGTCGATGAGGCGCTTGTTCAGTTCCGTACGCTGGTGGTAGCCAGTCTGGCCCTGCTGCGGGACCGTCGAGCGAACGCGGGAGGGGTTCCACGGGCCGAGGTTACCGATCCGGCGCCGCCAGCCCTGACGGGCGTGTTTCCCTTTCCGCTTCTGGACGCCCCATCGCTTGACGGGGCCCTGGGTACCTTTCCCTTTCGTGATGCCGCTGACGTCCGTGTACTCGCCGGCGCGGAACACGTCGTTCATCTCGTGTGCGCCGCCGTCGGCCACGATGTCGAGGGCGAAATCGGCGCGGTCCTCGATGGAACCGCCGCCGACGCGCGTCTCCATCACGTCGGGCTTTTTCTTCGGAACGCTCTGTACGTCGTCCGGTACGGTGTGGGTGATGACGCGGATGTCGGCGACGTCACCGGCCTCGATAGCGTCGCGGAGTTCGTCCTCCGCGGCGTCAGCGTTGTACTCCTCGGGAACGTCCAGGACGCGGTCGAGTTCGTCGTGGAACTCGTCGGTCCAGACTTCCGTTATCGGTTTCTTTCCGTACGCGGTGTCTTCGTACGCTCGCAGGGCGACGGCGCGCATCGGCGGCGTCTCCACGATGGTGACTGGGACGGTCTCCTCCATCCCTTCGCGGGGGGAGTCTGACTCGTCGTTGATCATCACCACGTGGGTCATGCCTGCCTTGTAGCCGGCGAAACCCTGGAGCGCTGGCTGTCCGTCATCGTCCGGCCACGAATTGAAGCGCGGAACTTCACTCTCCGCGCGCTTCCGCGGACCGAACCCCAGCGAGCCTTTGCGTGGTCTGCTTGGTTGTGGCATTGTTGTCTCACTCTGTGAGTGTGAGGCAGCCGAGGGCGGCGAACATTGCTTCTTCCGTTCGCACGACCTCGCTGCCCTGATTCGGAATCGCGTTGAGCCAGAGGTCGAACCGGCCGGGTACGCCTGGTTCGACCGCGGACGAGTCGGTCCCGTCCGCCGGTTCGGTCTCAACGGCTCCCTCGTCGGGAGTCCGGGAGGACCTGACCGCCTCCGCGGTCACGCCCTCGATCATCGCCGGCAGCCCTCTCTCGGGCGCACCGAAGGCGACGGTCATTCCGTCGCCCTCGATGCGACCGGCCAGTTGTCCGAGTCGGCCAGCGGTGAGCGGTTCACCGTGGCGCGACGTTGCGATCCGGACACCGGCGTCCTCACGGCCGAGCGCTGCCGAAAGGTCCGCGCGGTCGACCGACAGCCCCGGAAGGGGGGTGTCGACGATCTTCGCACGGACCGGCTCTCTCGAAGAGATCCTGACGGTAACGCGCTCCCCCTCGTCGACCTCCGTTTCGGGAGGGACGACGAGCGAAATTGGGTGTTGCATTCCGCAATTGACCCGTACGCGCCCTTCAGGTCCGACCTCGGTCACGATTCCCTGTCTTAACGACCCCGAATCGTCGGATCCGGAGCCGGTCTGCGACGCGGCGCGGAGCGGCGGCAGTACGCCCGCGAACTCCAGTTCGTCCCGCTTGCCCCACGCCTCCTTTCGGAGGTACGGCGGCGTTGCGGCGTACCGAAGTACGGTTTCGACGAACCCGCCGCCCCACCTGCGCTCCCCCTCCGAATCGGGGAAGACGGTCAGGCGGTCCGCCCGGAACACCGTCGCCGCGCGGGCGACGTAACCGATCTTGCGAGTTGCCTCGCGTTTGTCTTCGGCTTCCCGGACGAGAGACGACGGCACGAGTACGCTGACGGTCATGCCGTGACGCTTCGACGCCTCGCCACTAGACTGTGCCGATGTTTTCCGTCCGGGTCGTAAAAGGATAGCGGATCGAATCTGTCCTGTGGGCCGTTCACACGGGTTTCAGTAGGGTTTCACGACGGTTTGCGTATGTGTCTCCATACCGTGGTTCGCCGGGTCGAAGGTGTCCAGATCCGGAAGCCTTATACGACATCCGAGAATTAGAAGCAAATGCAACGGGCGCTGGTAGTGTAGTGGTATCACGTGACCTTGCCATGGTCACAACCCGAGTTCAAATCTCGGCCAGCGCACTTCTCCTTCGAGTTATCCCGATTAGGACGCTGTAGCGTTCGCTCGTGCCTCCGCGAGCAGCAACACCGCGCCGGCGAAACGAGGTACTGAGAACGCTCGTTCCCTTCCCAGTTGTCGAGAATCGTCTGTCACCTATTTTGTGTCGATACTGTACATCCAACTACCGATGAGAGTTCAGAGACAGACACTCGCGAAGATCCTCGTGGTGGTCTTCGTGTTCAACCTCGCAGTGATGGGCGCAGGTGCGTGGTTCGCCTACGAAGAGGCGCCACCGATGCCGGACCGGATTCACGGACCGGACGGTGAGACGGTCGCCACCACGGCGGATATTCAGGACGGAAAGGCAGCCTTCCAGCAGTACGGGCTGATGAACCACGGGTCGATCCTGGGTAACGGCGCTTACTACGGCGTCGACTACACGGCAGATGCCCTGGAGTTGAAGACCCAGTACATGCAGGAGTACTACGCCGACCAGCGGTACGGAACGGCGTACGACGACCTCGAAGCGGGTGAGCGCGCGGCCGTCGACGAGCGCGTCACGGAAGACCTCGGCAACGACCAGCCGTCGGAGAACGCGATACCGTACTCCGAGGCGGAAGCGTACGCCCACGAGGCGGTGCGCCAGGACTACGTCGAGCGGTACCACGAGGGCGATTCGGAACGCGGCGTGCCGGCGGGCATGATCGACTCCGAGGAGGAGGCGTCGCAGTTCGCTGACTTCGCTCTCTGGACCGCCTGGGCGGCGCATACGGATCGTCCGGAAAGTACGCACACGTACACGAACGACTGGCCCTATGCGCCGCTCTCGGGGAACAACCCGATCGGGGCCGCGATGACGTGGAGCGTGATATCGATGGTACTTCTCGTCGCCGGTGCGGGATTCGGCGTCTGGCTCTACAAGTCGATCGAACTTCCCGAACCGGACACTGAGGGGTTCGACGTTCCGTCCCCCGGCGAGTTCGACCTGTACCCGAGCCAGCAGACCGCGGTGAAGTTCATCCCCGTGGCCGCGCTGTTGTTCGTCGGACAGGTCGCTCTCGGCGGACTCCTCGCGCACTACTACGTCGAACGGGACGCCTTCTTCGGCGTGACAACGCTCTTCGGCGTGAACATCGTCGAGGTGCTGCCGTTCTCGATGGCCAAGACGTGGCACCTCGATCTTGCGATCCTCTGGATCGCGACGCTGTGGATCGCCGCAGGGCTGTTCCTGCCGGCGCTGGTGACCCGCTACGAGCCGAAACGCCAGCAGACCTACGTCCGCGGACTCCTGGGCGCGCTGCTTGTCGTCGCCGTCGGCGGACTGGCAGGCGTCTGGCTCGGTGCGAACGGGTACATCGGCGGCGACCTCTGGTGGATATTCGGAAACGAGGGACTGGAGTACCTCGAGATCGGGAAGTTCTGGCAGGCCGGCCTGCTCGTCGGGTTCGCCCTCTGGGCGGTTCTGGTCGCGCGAGCACTCAAGCCCCTCCTCGTGGAGGAATCCAGGTACGGACTCGCCCACATGATCCTCTACGCAGGCGGATCGATCGGGCTCCTGTTCACCGCCGGGTTCCTCTTCACGCCGACGACCAACATCGCTGTCACCGAGTTCTGGCGCTGGTGGGTCGTCCACATGTGGGTCGAGGGTGCGTTCGAGTTCTTCATCGTCGCCGTCGTCGCGTTCACGCTGGTGTCGATGAACCTGCTCTCGTACCGCTCCGCCGAGAAAGCCGTCCTGGTCGAATCGCTCCTCGTCATGGGGACCGGCGTCATCGGCGTCTCACACCACTACTGGTGGGTCGGCATGCCGGACATGTGGGTTCCCATCGGCAGCGCGTTTTCGAC
Organism: Halostella pelagica; assembly: GCA_005954745.1. Lineage (GTDB taxonomy): Archaea > Halobacteriota > Halobacteria > Halobacteriales > Natronoarchaeaceae > Halostella > Halostella pelagica. Next base: position 2,182,276 of record CP040678.1, on the reverse strand, counting down.
GCTGGAACTGATCCCGTTGGTGTTCATCCTCTACGAGGCGCTCGGCCAGTATCGGACGTTCGACGCGAGCGGGAAGGAGTTCCCGTACAAGCTCCCGTTCATGTTCATCATCGCGAGCGGCGTCTGGAACTTCGTTGGCGCGGGCGTCCTCGGGTTCTTCATCAACCTCCCGCTGATAAACTACTACGAACACGGTACGTACCTCACCGTCGGGCACGCACACGCCGCCATGTTCGGCGCGTTCGGCTTCCTCGCTCTGGGCATGGCGATCTACATGCTCCAGATATCGACGGCCGACTGGAGCGGCCGTCGGCTGCGCTGGGCGTTCTGGGCGTGGAACGTCGGCCTCGCCCTGATGGTGTTCGTGTCGGTCCTGCCCGTCGGCTTCCTGCAGCTCGAAACCGCGTTCGTCGAGAACTACGCGACCGCGCGCGGCCTGGCGTTCTACAACCAGGACATCATCCAGTGGCTGTTCTGGGCCCGACTGCCGGGTGACACGCTGATAATCATCGGAACGCTGATCTTCGGCTACGACGTGGTAGCGAAACTCCGCAACCAGCGCGAGGCGGATACGCCCGCCGAAAGTCCCGACGAGGACGGATACCCCCGTCGGGTCCCGAGCGAAAGCGACGATTAAGAGGGCCGTTGTAACTGCTTCCGGTATTCGCCGACCCCGTGTCGGCGAACTACCGAATTGATTTACGTCAGTCCTATGAGGCGACCGCGAACGGTTCGCGTCTCATCTCTTCTGCGATGACTGCACCGGTAGAGTAGCGTCCCGTTCTACCCGCGCACTGACACCTCTGTACAGCTCTACTCGCCCCCGACGACGGCGTTTCGAAGCGTTCCGATCCCCTCGTACCAGATCTCGACGTCGTCGCCGGGTTCGACCAGGCCGGGGTTGGCCGGACTGCCGAACGCGACCACGTCACCGGGCCGAAGCGTGTACCGCTCGGAGAGGAACGCTATCGTCTCCCGCGGCGGGAACAGCATCAGTTCGGTGTTTGCCTCCTGACGCAACTCGCCGCCGACGCGGGTCGTCATATCGAGGCCCGACGGGTCGACATCCGTCTCGATCCACGGGCCGAGAGGTCCGGACCCGTCGAACGCCTTCCGGGCGGTCCGTCCGGGCTGGTCCAGCGCGTCGAGGTCGTTCAGTATCGTGTATCCGCGGACGACATCGTCTACATTACCGGGATCCAGGTCCGTACACTCCCGGTCGATGACCGCGGCGAGTTCGCCGGCGTAGGTCAGTTCGCCGGTCCACGACGGGTACGCGACCGGGTTGCCCGGCGGATGCACTGACGCCGGCGGCTTGATGAACCAGTCCGGTTGCTCCGGGCGCTCGTAGTCCATCTGGTCCAGCGTCGCGGCGTAGTTGCGACCGACGCAGTACACCGCAGTCGGGTCACAGGGAGCGAGCAGTTCGGCCGCGTCGGATTCGGGCGTGTCAGCGACCGAGCGGTCGCGGGAACTCGTTCCGGCGGAACCTCCGCGAGACGCCGGCGAACGAGCGTCCGTTGAGCCGCGTTCGACGGCGTCGCCGACGACGTAGCTCTCGCCGTCGGTGTGGACCGTCCCGTCCTCGTACTCGCCAGTCAGCACGCCGTCGTCAGTCCGGATCCGTGCGAGTCGCATCACGACGAGAGTAGGGCGACGAACGGCAATGGTTTTCGGTCGACGGACGCTATCGCCCGTCCGCTGCGGTGCGACCGCTCACCCGTCTCGAACGACCGCTAATCACTGCGCTCGTTGACCCATTCGACGATCTCGGGGAGGTATCCGCCGTTCGAGATGAACCGTTCGAGATGAACCGTTCGGAACGGGAATCGTTCGATATCGCGCTTTGTTCGGGTTGAATTCGACGCGCCGGGGGACTTACTCCACCCCCGACCCGGTCGGCGCGTCGGGGAGTTCGACAGGGTCGCTGTCGATGCCGAGTTCGTCCAGCGCGGCCGCGAGATGTTCCTCCTCGGCGAAGTCCGACCCGTCCTCGACGCGGAGTCGCTGGGCGGTCGCCAGCACCTCGCCGCGGCGGTCGTTCGGGATGTCGTACTTGTCGGTCGACAGTTCGATCACCATGCCGTTGTGGTCCTGCGTGTACAGCGAGTGGAAGATGCCGCGGTCGAACTCGTTGTAGCCGCGGCCCACATCGTTCAGTGCCTGCTTGACCTCGCCGAAGCGCTCGGGGTCGATGCTGAACGAGAGGTGATGGACCGACCCGGCGCGGTGGCGGTGCGGCTGCGGGTTCGACTGCCGGTCGTCGCGGACGAAGAAGGTGATGATGCGGCCGTCGCCGGTGTCGAAAAACAGGTGCGTCGAGTCCGGGTCGTCGAGGTTCGGTTGCCGGAGTACGAGCGGCATCCCGAGAACGTCGCGGTAGAACTCTATCGTCTCCTCCTCGTTGCTCCCGATGAGCGTGATGTGGTCGGTTCCGGTGACGCGGATCGGACTGTCGGGTCGATCTGCGGTGACGGGTTCTGTCGAAGGATCGTCAGACATGGCACCTTCTAGTGGTTTGGATCACATACGTTTGACGCGCTCGTGTGCCCTCTTCGCCCGGGTGCGAGAGGTTTCAGTACCGCTCCTTCGGGGGTGACAGTGCGCAGCGGCTATGGAATTATGAAACGGAACTGGGGCGTGGATGGTACTGACTAAACGGTTGAGGCGCGAACTACCGTCACTGGTCGGTTCTCGACGGATGCATTCTTTGCTCAGCCGACTCCGCCGGGTGTGGTAAATGATATCGTCACTCTCCAATGACTTATACGTGAGGAGAACCTATCTTCGGTAGTGAGTGAAAATTCAGAGCGGCGGAACCTGCGGATGCCCGACGACGACGAACTGTTCGCGGTCGTCACCGAACACAACGGTGGCAACCACGTCCGCGTTCGGTGTGAGGACGGCAAGAACCGGATGGGCCGGATCCCCGGCCGAATGAAATACCGAACGTGGATCAACGAGGACGACGTCGTACTCGTCGAACCGTGGGACTGGCAGGACGAGAAAGCCAACATCGAGTGGCGCTACTCCGGCCAGGACGCGGACCAGCTCCGCCGCGAAGGTCACATCGACTGATTCTGCGATAGCGTACTGTTCTTCGTAACGCGAACCGCGAGCAACGCGTCAGTTCCGCTGTACTCGTTTGACCCCGACTGCAGAGCGACGCTACCGAACGGGAAGTCCCGCTCCACGCGGCGTCAGTCGTCCCCTGACTGATTCCAAGCACGTTTCACGCGTGATGTACTACGGCTAGCCAATGGATTCTACCGAGGTCCGTCGACTCTGGGAAGACCAGCAGGGGGAGTACTCGCCGGACTATTACGCCCACTACGGACCGAACGAGTCGAGCGAGTGGATCCACGAGGTTCTCGACTCGTCCGTGGCTCGCGACGCCGCGGTTCTGGAACTCGGCTGCAGTTCGGGTCGGCATCTCGCCCACCTCCACGAGAACGGGTTCGAAGACCTGTACGGCATCGACATCAACCCGGACGCCTTCGAGGTGATGGACGAGATGTATCCGGGCCTGGCTGCCGACGGAACGTTCCGTGTCGACGCCATAGAGGACGCCGTCACCGATTTCGATGACGGTCAGTTCGACGTCGTCTATTCGGTCGAGACCCTGCAACACCTCCATCCCGACACCGCGTGGGTGTTCGATGACCTCGCCCGTATCACGGACTCGCTACTCATCACCGTCGAAAACGAAGGCGGCGCGACGGACCGACCGCAGGGCGACCCCGAAGTGAACTACGTCAACGACGACGTGCCGCTTTACTACCGGAACTGGGAACGCATCTTCACCGAACGCGGTTTCGAGCAGGTCAACAGCGAGCCGGGCAAGCGAGACATGCTTCGGGCGTTCCGTTCGGAGCAGTAGCACGACCCGTCTCAGTCGAGTCGTCTCCGCCTGTCGCTGATCCCGGATCGACGACGCCAACATAGAGCTAAGGGTCTGCTATCCGTTGGCCGAGTGTGGTGGGGAAAACCGAACACTCAGAGACGGAACGCTTGACAATCAATACCGAAGCGGAGACGACCGCCGGAACGGAATCGACAGTAACCAACGCATCCCTGTTCTCCCTCGGGCGCGCAGTGTACGGGGTCGTTCTCGGGGTCATGGCCTTCGACAACGTTCAGAACCTCGACGAGCGGATCGAGTACGCGAACTCGAAAGGCACGCCGATGGCCGACCTGTCGGTCCCGATGACGACTTCGTTTCTCCTCGTGGGGTCCGTGGCGACGGTGCTGGGACGCGTTCCGAAACTCGCCGCAGGGTTCATCGCTGCCTTTTTCGTGAGCGTGACGCCCGTAATGCACGACTTCTGGAATCTCGATGATCCGCGGGAGAAGCAACAACAGCAGATCCACTTTCTGAAAAATGTCGCGCTACTCGGTACGGCGATCGCACTGGCCGGCCTGGACGACCAGTCGGGGTGACCGAGGCCATTCGAAGTATCTCCTTTCGCCAGAAACTGAAAGTCGGCCTCGGCACTCACGACTCACCATCTATCCACGGGGGTCTCTGGTTAGGTCCTCCAGCCCGTCCAGTCGGAGACTGCATGGCTCTGGAGACTTGATTGACAGCAGACGCTGAGACTTGTTCGGCCGAGTGGCACCCCCGGCGACCCGCGCTTTCGACACTCAGATCGGGGAATTCAGCGTACCGAAGTACACCTGCCACGCGAGGGCGGACTTGGCAACCAGACTCAGCAGGATGTAGACCTTCTCTCCGAAGAGGTAATTCGTCCAACGGGAGACTTCCAGATACTGTAGTGCCATGTTCAGCGCAAAGAGATTGAAGAAGATGAAAATCGAGACGTAGATGTAGATCACGAACTCCGGAAACTCGCTGCCGCTGGCCGTCACGGTGCCGACGAACGTGATCGCGATGACGACCCAGGGCACGAGACCGGCGAGTGTCCCCACCCAGTAGGGCGTCCAGTCGGTGTCGTCGGTCGACTCGTTGCGTTGTTCCATCAGGAGTCCAGCGAGATTCATCACCGCGATGAGTCCGAACAGCGCAGCGAGCGTCCCGAGGTCCCAGACGCCGGCCAGCATTGCGATCACGACGATCATCAATGAGGCGCTCACGGAGTACTCGTACCAGCGGTAGGGATTCATTCCCCTGTCGAGATACTTGACGTACCGGTCGTACAGCACGGTCGCAATGGCAGTGTGCGCCACCGCGGAGATGAACAGGAACCCTGCCACGAGTAGTGGGAGGTTCGCATCGATGAACGAGACTGTCTCCGGGAAGATAGTCTGCGTCTGGGGGTCGAATCCGTATCTCGTGCGCGTGACCGGCCACAGGACCCGGTCGGCAAGCAGAACCATCGCCAGCCCCTGCAGAAAGTGGAGAACAGCCATGACGGCGTTCCACAACCGGAGTCGGGTGTCCCGCGCAGAGGGTTGCTGGACCGCTCCAGTAACTGTTGTGCTCGGCGTAGACATAAGGGAATTAGAACAGCATGGAATATACGCCTGTGGATAGTCACGACTGTCGTCGAACCAGAAGTCACTCTACCCGAACTCAATTAATAACTGTCCCCTCTCGGAAGATAGCAGATGCGATTCCCTGACGTTCGTGCACGTATCGTCGCAACTGTATGGATAGAGAACTGGCCTCGGCACTCACGACTCACAATCTATCCATAGTGACTGTGTTTAGAGCGGCTATCGGGCCCGCTTGTTCCGTTACCGTTCGTCCAGCATCTGGACGCCGTGTTCCATCACCGCCTCGCTCACAAAGAGGCTCGTCTCACGCTGGAGTGCTCACACGAGTGCTACCGTCCCATCTTTATCGAGCAATGCGCAGGCGCTTAGCCAGATGGTTCTGGTCAACGGCGCGCTCGACGCCGGCGCGGCGCAGGACCAGCCGCCGCCCACTGACAGAGGGTCGCTTCGGGGAGTCGATGGGCATCGAGGGATGCTGAGTCACGCAGTGTGGCGACACCGAGGGGTTCAGGCACCCCTGGCGTCCTCGAAGGCGTCCGCAACGGCGGCGACGGCTTCCGCTCGCCGGTCCAGTTCGTCCGGGTCACCGAGCCGCCCCTTCGTGTTCATAGCCACTGTCGTCGGCGTCCCGCCGAACTGCTTGCTGAACTCATCCTCGAACTTCCCCTTGAACAGCCCCCCGACGATCGAGTCCGACATATCGGGCATGTGGTCCGCCATATGTTCCTCCGCAGCACCGATGCTCACGCTGTCATCCTCGGCGGCCCGAAGCGCGTCTCTGGTTCGCGCCGTGAGAATCTCGCTGGCGAGCGTGTCTGACGGCTCGCCCAGTACCACGAACTCGTCGTCGACGACCGTAGTCTCCGTGGGGATGTTCTCACCGAACTCCGCCAACCCACCGTCTGAGCTCTTGACACTAAATATCATGCTCTCGGCGGTCGGCGCTTCCAGGTCTGCTTCGACGATGGTGAAGGTAGCGTAGTTCGAGCTTCTGGAGTCGCCACCGACCTTCCGTCGCTCCGTGCGGGCACGCACCGGTCGCCCGTGTATCGAGCCCGAGAACACGCCATCCTCCAGGGTGAGCGACGTCTCGTCCTGTATCTGCGACCACTTACCCCGGCTGCGCAATTTCGCAAGGAGTGGGGGTCCGAGACTCACCAGCGCAATCGTCCCGAACATGTACATATTCGGGAGCGTTGCGTCCCCCCCGGGAAGCTGGGACGCAGCGACGTACGGCTCTGCGTTCCCAGTGTAAATAGCGAGTAAGACGAATCCAGAGACGACTATCCAGAGCCACTCTAACAGATCGTAAACGAATTTATTGAACCCCATTTGTATCCAATCTTTATATTTTCACTCCGAAACTTCAGTATTGGGTAGAGGTCGAACAGTCGACCTGTCCGGGAACTAAAAATCGATACTCGTCCCAGACTGCAGCGCGGCGCACTGACAGCACCGGCCCGGATTACACATCCAGTGTATTACCACGAATCGTCCGAACCATATGCCGCAGTCCGGCGAAGGCCATGAGCGCGCCGACGAGGACGAACAGATAGTTCCAGTAGTTGTGCCCCTTCTCCAGCAGATACGACTGCTCGGGCTCGCCCGGAAGGACGTAGGCCGTAATCCGGTCGCCAGCGGCGTAGTTCCCCGCGACCTCCTCGGCCCTGCTCCCCGACGAGACCGCGTTCGTGCCGCCGGGGAAGACGCTGTCGCTCTCGTACTTCTGGCCCTCGTACGTGTACGTGTACACGACGGTGACGGAATGAGACTCCTGGTCCGCTGAATCTGGCCCGCCAGCATAGCTAGAAAATTCCGACGACTGGACTTCCGCATCGACAGCGACGCTCTGTGTCCGCTGTTCGTACTTCGGATATTCGGAGTAGACGACGCCGCCGAGAACTCCGAGCCCGAAAAGCAAGAAGATGAGCGCCGTGGCCAGGTTCCGAACGTCCATACACTCGCTGATAGAAATCATCTGATAAATAAGTACCGCAGGGCGCTCGAACGGATGTGGGTGGAGAGCCCCCAGCATTCACGACTCACAGTGGGTACATTTACCGAGCGTCTCGAGATATTTACTCCGCCACTGGTTCTCCAAGACGGACCACGTAGCGGCCGAATCCGTCCTCTATCTGGTCTATGGTCTCCTGTACGTGGTCCTCGTCGGTGACGTCAGTCTCAGCGACGAGTGCAGTACCACCCTCGGACTCAATACGGTCCTCGAGTTCCTGGAGCTCGTCGCTCCGTCTAGCGGCGAGTGCGACACGAACTCCCTTCCGAACGAGTGCCTCAGCCGTCGATCTCCCGATACCCGACGAAGCATCGGTGATGAGTGCAACTTTCCGTTCCGTCTCCCCAGCGTCTGAATCTGTGAGCGCAGTCATTGGTTACGTTCCACTCTGTCTATGCCGGGAGAGCTGATAAAGTATAAATTTCCCGACTGGTCAGGAGGTTTCGTGGACGAAACTACCGAGCGGATACGACATCTCGAAGTGAACGCTGTTCGCTCTGGCTACTTTTTCAGAACGTGGCAGACGTGATTCTCTGCGTTCGTCCACACTAACTCGAAGTTGGATGGACAGAAAGCTGGCCTCGGCACTCGAACCAGTAATTATTACCGACTTAAGAAGGTATTTATATAAAATTAGTTCACACTCAAACCGATAGACAGCGAAGAGATGCGACCTCTGTAGCGGAATCCTCACTTGATTCACTCCCATATTTATTTGGATTCTATCTCAATTGGATTCCATGGCTACTTCCGAAACGTTGCTTCTTAGTGGAGGTGTGAGTCTTGCTGTCAGCTTTCTCGTATCGGAATATCGAGTGAGGAGTCAATCCACGAAAGACGAAAAGCAAGAGGCGAACCAATGGCATCGAGAGTTAAACGAAGAACTGAGCCGACTCAAACACTATTGTCAAAAGCAACTGACCTCATCTGATATTGGTTTCAAACAGGTAGCGGAAGAACACGAAGCAGTCTCAGACGAACTCGCCAGAATTGCAGGCCGAGCTCCAAGCGGAGTCAGTATCGCGGCGGTCAGAGAAGTGGAGTCTCTTTCTGGGAAATTATACTCTCAAGCAGAAAACATCGAGGCATTCGATGCGGATAATCCCAGTGACGCACGAGAGTTCATGGAAGAAGCAGTCTCTGAGTTTAACACCCATGTCGGAGACACAGTAGACGGAAGCGAATTCTCGTTTCTAGAGGAAATGGATGATTGGGAAACGGGGCGACACCTGTTCTCGAAAACGCTTCTGAAACTCACTCAGCAGGAGATAGACGCCCATAGGTCTCGACTGAGTGAATTCAGGCAAGAATAGATTTCGGGCATTGACTCGGTGCTGTTCGACTACTTCAATGGCTTCTATTATGCGTGAAAACTCTCGTCACAATTTCGGCAGGTAGCCCACTGACCTGCCTTCACTTTCTGCTTTTCACCGCACTCAGGGCACTCACGCCAAACTGAACGATTTCCGTAGGACATACTCTACCAAACAAAAGCCGCGTGTAAATCTCTGACCCACGCTCGAAAGTGGAGCTGTTTAGCATATCTAATATATCCAGAGTATCGAGACTCTGATTATGTCGACGAGCCTCCCTATTGAGGAACAGCGTAAGCCCTTGTTTGAGGACGTTCCACTTCTGAACTATCTCTTGTTCCCGTTCGCTATCTTTTTTCTAGGCATAGTTCTTGCTTTCAGCCAAGACAGAATCGATAAACCAACAGTCATCGCTGTCGGATTAACTATCGATATCATTGGTGCTCTCCTTCTTGCACTTCCTGACCTAGCTGTCCGACAGTATCTAACTACACCAAACAAATTAAGAGAAGTTCGAAACCAGCTATTCCAAGTTGGACATGCGACCCGTAATGACGATTCAACTGAACTTTTTGAAGTGCTTGAAAAACTCACTGAGTCCTACTGGGGAGAGAACCTCCGAGACCAATCCCAGGAAGTCTATGTGAAGAGAGTTTTTCCGCCAGGACAGGGACGTAGTTCAGAGAAAGGGATACTTGTCCTGTACAAATCTACAGAAGAGGCAGAAACACCAATAGAACGAACTCAGAACATGGACCCTGATGAGTATTCCTTAGAGGAAGCAGTATTCGGCGGTGAAGATTACGATTGGGTTGCTCAACAAACTCTATTCTATCAATGGCTTGGCGAGGAGATTGAGAGACTGGAGCGCCACCTAACTTGGATTAGAACACAGGGTGCTTTTGTTCTGATGGGAGGCTTCACGCTTCAGCTCATCGCGTCACTATGAGTCCAGGTGGGCTGTCCGTGGACTCTGGTAATCAGGAAGAATGGGTAGACGATATTTTGAATGCGATAGTCGCGCCACTCACCGCCAAAGATGCGGGGAGAATCCACCTCAGCTTCCGAAAGAATTCAACCCAGAGTACGATGACGTACAAGGAAGAGAGATAGTGATTGTGTTCTGGTCCGATATCAATTAATTCGGAGTGCTTAGTTCTCGTGCGCTTTTGGGATTCTCTCGTATCTGTTCGAGGTGCTGCTGACTCTCGATATTCTCGGCTAAAGTGAGCAATTCTCTCCCTCGTAGTTCAAGCCACGTTGTCACGAGTTGGCTCCGCTCAGACTCGGTTGCAGGAATCCAATAGCAATCCCCGATGAACTCCTTGCTCCCCTTGGACGCGAATGCGAATGCAGTCGTCTCTTTGGGCAACGATGTCAACGCCTCCTGAGCAGCAATTAGATACTTCGTCCCCAATGCGACGAAGACCAAGTCGTAGCCTTTGGCAAGGATTTGCCGGAGGTCCTGAGGGATATTCTTCTCCCGGCCAACAGCCGCTACTAACTCGTTGTTGGTCATCGTATCTACGTCGAGGTTCATCCGTTCTGCCCGTTGACGAACCTGCTCAATCTCGCTGAATGTACATTCATAGGACGGAATCTCTGTTCCAGCAGAGAGGACACCAAACCCGGCAGAGATGATACGCCAATCCACATTAGCGAACTCCGAAAGCTCTTGTACAGCTGATTCGATATGCTCGTGCTCGCGTCCCGTGTACATCTCAGCCGCCGAAGCGACTGAATTAGGATGCTCGGTCAGTAACTCTGTCCGCTCCCGCGAGTCTATCTCTTCGGGACCAATAACAGCATCAAATCGCTTCGTTCCTGAACAAGGTGAGATAATGAGCACATCCAATCCCATTTGTGTATTCTTATTCTGAATGACTACTCAGAGAACGAAACTCTTTGTGGACGTACCTGAGAATCATATGCTAAGCAACAACGATGGCACGACGTGAGGATATTACCCGACTCTATGAACTCCTTGACGAGTTAGAGCAGACCGTCGGCGGGAAACAGAAGCTCAAGGACTGTACCGGCTATATGGACTGGCCCGACAGAGGCGTCTACTTCTTCTTTGCATCAGGCGAACACCGCGACGCCGGCGACCAGCTTCGGATTACTCGCATCGGGACTCACGCAGTCTCCGAGGGAAGCAGTACCTCGCTCTGGGACCGACTCAGAACACATCGCGGAGCAAAGCGGGGAACCTACGAAGGCGGCGGGAACCACCGAGGCTCCGTCTTCCGGAAACGAGTCGGCGAAGCGTTCGTTGAGCGTGATTCCCTGAATGGTGAGTATCCTCATTGGGGCAAGGGCTCAAGCGCGAAGCGGGAACGCCGACTTGATGAACTCGAGATGGAGCGGGGAGTAAGCGACTATCTTCGGGACCTGCCGTTCCTCTGGTTGAACGTTGACGACGAGCCAAGCGCCGAGAGTGAACGGGCCTACATCGAACGAAACACGATTGCGCTCCTCAGTAACTACCAGCGAGAGGCCGTTGACGCTCGCTCAGATGATTGGCTCGGTTACCATAGCCGGAGCAAGAAAATCCAAAAATCCGGGCTGTGGAATGTGAACCACACCGAGGAGGAGTACAACTCGGAGTTTCTTGATGATTTAGCGGATGCAGTAGAGGAAACACAACCAGTGTGACTTGCACCCTCGATAAACTGAAATCGAATTATCACTGCTACTTTTCAACTATCATAAAGGATTAAGTAATTCCATAGCACAGAGTGACAGATACATGGGCGGATTCGACTGGTCCAAAGCTACAGTAATTGACCAGGATTCTCTCGGAGAATATGTCTATGAAGTTGACACTGATGAGGTTGATAATATTCACCTAACAAATTACTGTGTACAGGTACAGCCAGCCGGATTCGCATTCGATGGGTTAGGCAAATTCTTGCGGAATCGATTTGCCTACTATGTATTCTCTAAAAAAGAGGTTGAACGTCTGCGAAAAAGCGGCAAGTCTCCAAGTATAAAAGCTCAAGAAATGGCTGGGATTGGTAAGCAATTTCGCCAAGATGGGACGCTTGGAGAATTCTTACTATTTCTTCTTACGGATGGGTTCCTTGATATACCGATGATATCACACAAAATATCGAATAAGCAAAGCTACAGTCACGAGGTTTATGGGTGTGACAACCTTTTCTTCGGAGAATTCAAAGATGAGGAATGTATCGGCATCGGTGAAGCCAAAGTTTATGGGAATATCACAGACGGGATTCGGGAAGCTGTAAGCAGCATTTCAGAGTTTCATGAGGAGCAGTCGAAAACGTATCTCACTCAAGAACTAAATGTCGCTCCTAAGAATCTTACTAACAACCTTGAGCCAGAGCAGTTCGATTATTTGGCTGAGGTTCTTGTTAGTGATCCAGGACAATACCCAATCCTACACCCCGTATTTATATGTTATGAGGATGGGGATTTGGGGTCTGTAGAAGATGTTACTAAAGATAATGAAAAGATCAGAGAGGAAATCAAAAGTCGCTTAGAGGACATCGACCCACTGTCGAAAACTCAGACACAGGTAGGCAACGGAACAGACAGGCTAAGGCGGGCATATCTGTTGTTCCTCTTTTTGCCGGTCCCCAGCCTGGACGATTTTCGTGAGCGAATGCTCGTGTCTATTGATCCTGGGCTAAGACACCTATTCGACAGAGAAGCGGACGCCGATGAAAAGTCGGAAGCTGAGGAGGGAAGCGCATGAGCACTTATGATGCTGCTGCAGATGCTGACTTTCTCAATCATACACTAGATGAGCTCACAAAACACGTCTTTTACTCTGATATTGGTAGTGAGTACACGCCAGAGCTTGGTGATAAAGAATTGAAAAAAGCGGCTTGGGCGAGTTCAGTATTAGCTGGAAGTCCCGATGATGAACATCAAAAAAAGGCGTTAGCCACAGCAGTTCTATTGTATATCACTCAAGATGAGGGTCAGAGACAGTTGTATCGCAAATTTCTCTATACGGTTCTGTCACGCTTAGGGAGTCTACCCAGTGCTCAATCGCTTACAGATGGTACTGCCAAAGAAGATGTCGACTCTATTCAGGACTTTGAAGGAACTCTTCTAGATGCCGAGTTAGACGCTGCAGAGGAGTACCATAGGTTGGATGACGGAACTGTGCTCACTCGGTTCCAGCAACAGATTTGGAACAATCTCGACAAAAAGTATGTTGTTTTCTCAGGTCCGACTTCTTCTGGCAAATCGTTCTTGATGCGCCGATATATTGAGCACCGCGTTACTAATGATGACACTTTCCAGGCAATATATTTGGTTCCTTCGAGAGCATTGATTTCAGAAGTTAGTGCAGACTTCAGAGAGGAAATCGGCGATCAGATAGACGTTCGAACAAACGCTCACTTGGATGACGCAGGCGAGAGTTTTTTACTCGTACTGACTCCAGAGCGATGTCTCCAATTATTTGATTACGAGCAATCTGACAAGGTAGATATTGATTTGATTTTCCTTGATGAAATACAACAATTGGAAGACGGAGGAAGAGGACCACTATTCGAAAATGTCCTTGAAAACTTAGAGTCAGTTTGGCAAAATGCACAAATTATCGCTGCAGGTCCGTTTATTGATAATCCGTCAAGTGCCCTCGAAGAGATTGTCCACGGGGATGCGTCGGACATTAAGACGATCTTTAATCCTGTCTTCCAGCTCCAAGCGCGATTTACATTTCGTAAATATTCCGACGTTATCGATGTAGAGGTAAAGAGTGCTTCTGGAAGTATCCTAAATCTCGAAGTGGATCGACCGACTGGGCTAAGTTACAGTACTATAAAAACTAACAAAAAGCAGACGATAAGGAAGTTCATAGAGACATTCGGTCGCGAGGATCAATCACTGGTATACGCGAAATCACAGGCAGCAGCAGAAAATATGGCCGAAGGGATTGCTGAGTCTCGCTCGAACCAATCAAGCCCTGAAACAGAAGGACTTCTCGAATATCTCCGCCGTTCGATTCACAAGGAGTACGCACTGGTCGACACAATCCAGCGTGGTGTAGCGTTCCATCATGCTAGCGTACCTCAGATTGCTCGGGATGAGATCGAGAATCTATACCGAAATGAAGAATTAGACACCATTGCATGCACATCTACGCTTCTACAAGGAGTGAACCTCCCGGCAGAGAAGATGTACATAATTGATCCAGGGATGGGGAGAAACAAAACGCTCTCCGATTTCGAGCTGCAGAATCTCATTGGTCGAGTAGGTCGAGTCGGAAGTAAACTCTATGGGACAATCTATTATATTGACAGAGAAGATGATGAGTGGTCTGAGGGGAAGCTTGACAAAACAGTTGAAAAGGAAGTGACATCAGCCACTTCTAGTGCCCTTTTGGAAAAGCAAGACGAACTACGTGAGAAAATAGCCACAGCTAACACAAATGAAATCGACGACGCTGGGCTCAGATATACTACTATTCTACTCCGAAATCGGTATATCAAGGATCGAGAATCTGTCAAGCCATACCTTAGACAAAAGGGGGTTCAGGAACGGGAAGCAGAAGAGATTGTCAGTAAGCTCGATTCAGGACTTCCCAAGCTTGGGATTCCTGAGAAGATTCTCAAAAAGAATCCTACAGTCGATCCAGTTCTACAGAATAGATTGTATGAGAATGTCCTGTCGAGTCCAAGCCCTTGGGAAGTGGAAACTAATAACCTCAGAGAAACTTTCTTCCAAGTCACTCGAAGACTAAACATTATCTTCAATTTTGTTGCTGATCCAGAGGAGGGAATTGAATCAACACCAGCTGAAGAAACCCGCGCATATAATTTCAATCATCTTTCATATACAGCATATCATTGGTTGAGTGAGCGGAACTATAGTGAGATGATTGAATTGCGAAAGCAGGCACTTGAGCAGGACAACATAAATTCAGTCATCAAAGAACTAATGAGAATAATTAATACTGACGTTCGCTATGCGCTAGTAAAATATTATAAAATCCTATGTGATATTCTAGGAGAGATTGACGACTATGAGAACTACTTTATGCTGAACTTTGATAAACGGCTAGAACGCGGATCGTATGACTCTGGTCGACTCCAACTTATGGATCTGGGGATTGACCGTTCGATTGCCTTAGACTTAGATGTACCAGAGTCTGATGACGAAGATGAACTTCGCTCATCTCTCCGCGAACAGATGAGTCAGCATTCACCAGTGTATCGAAGACACCTCCTCAGAAATGGCGTGATTCCCAAAGAGGAAAACACAAAAGAATAATTCTCTGTTTCTGAGATACGGATCTCGCATACCGATGGTCAGGAATTCGTGCATCCACCACCGACAGGGCTGAATATAATTACAGACCACGAAATAAACAATTCAGTATCATTGATATCCTGATAGCCATGCAATTAAATGACGATTCTCGATGACTGATGCACCATTAGCGCCCCGTCGACCGATGGACGACAACAAGGGATTGGGCGAGGGGATGACCAGCGTAGATATCTACTGTCACCGCCAGCACAAAGGCCAATGGCAGCAAGAGGCCGACGAACAAGGAATCAGCCTGAGTCGCTATCTGGTCGAACTCGTTCAAGAAGCTCGCTGGCAGAGACATAACGACGACTGAGACGGCGAAGTCCGAAACATCGTTTTCCTCCGAAACCGGGACATAGACCGCGTTTTTACCGGTAATATCATTAACCTAACAACCTAATGACTATTCGGAGGTTCTAGTATGACAGAGACATCTGCGGACAGCCCCAGCGACGAACGGGACTTCCAAACGCTCCACAAGAATACGACCAGAGCCGAACTCTTCCCCGCCAAACAGCACAAAGAGGAATGGTGGGAAGAAGCCGAACATGAAGGGTCCAGCCTCAGCCGGTACCTCTACGACCTGATTCAGGAAGCCCGGATGTATCGGGACAGCAGCGCACCTTTCATCCAAACACAGGACCAGACAGTCAAGCAACTCCAAAACAAAATCGACGAACTGGATGACCTGATAAGCGAGAGCAATGATGATTTTGAGGTATACTCCGAGACGATTCAGGAGTTCTCGGGCCACCTGTTCGACTTCAGTCGATTCGATGACCGCCGAGGAAGCTACGTCAAGTATGCCGAAAAGCGTCGAAAGTGGGCTGTCGAGAAGCTACAACTAGCGTTCTGGCTACTCATCGTCGTCTGGGGAGGATTAGCGATAATCTCGATTCTCGGCTACCCGCGTTCTTCAGGGCAATTTCTTATCGCAGCAACCTCAATAGTGATTACAGGAATAATCTGGTTCCGACACAGGGACGCCGATTACTATCCCAAAACAACCGAGATGCGTATCATTGGAACCGTTCTCTCACCAGCAATTAGTCTTGCAATACTCATCTTGATTGTGACTGGAATTCGTCTGTTCATCGAACCTCTGACTGTTGGTGAAATCACATCCAGCCAAATTTTGCAGGAATTCTTACCCTGATTAATATCGCCAATTTTCTATCCGTTCGAGTTCAGCACTAACGTTGTGCGTTGCCGTCTGAATTCTACTGTTCCAGAATGAGCGAGAGAAATGAATAGTCGGTAATAGTTGGGCCTCGGCACTCATAGGGTTCGTCACCGCCGGGTGCCACCCCGACTCGGTCCGGTGCCCTCGTCATCGGCCGGGCGGACGTACGGTCCTCCGCGTTATCACGGTTCCGACGAGGCGTCGGCGGGGTCCGGCAGCGCCTGGTTGTCTTCGTCCGTCGTATTCGGCAGTCTCGACGTGCGAAACGGTGAAAACGTCGCGGGTGCGTCGTCGCTTGCGGAGCGAGTTTCGGGCGACCCGTCGAGCGTCGAAGCGTCGGGTGAGGGAGTCGAGGACGACGGCGTTTCGGAGTCTGTGCTTGAATCGGATCGCGTGGTTTTGGTGTACATCGAAGGTGAGTCGAATCGGAGCAGTCGCGGCACTGGACGACGGTCGAGAGAATCAGGCGCGTACGGGTACGACCAGCGTCATCGGATACGTACCCCTTCTCCGCCATATATAATAATCTTTCGTGTCGGTGCGGCTGTCACCGGAACTGACGGCGGTAGAGCCGGAGCGACGCAAGAACTAACAGCGTCTCCGATGCAGTGACGAACGATGGCCGACGGACGGGCCTCGACAGCGAGCGACTGCTCTCCGACGGCGAGTTTCGTCGTCCCGGCGCGCAACGAGGCCGACTACCTTCCCGCGACGCTCGCGAGCATCCGCGAGTTAGAGACCGACGAACCGTACGAGGTCGTCGTCGTCGACGGCGAGAGCAATGACTGCACTGTCGATGTGGCCGAAGCGCAGGGCGCTCGCGTCTACCATCAGAACGGGCGGGGGATCGGACCCGCTCGCGATCTGGGTGCAACCCATGCCCGCGGCGACTGGCTCGCGTTCGTCGACGCCGACACCGTCGTCCGCCCGGAGTATCTCGACGCGATGCTTGGCTTCGTCGAACGCGAGGGACTCGATGGAGCGTCCTCGCGCTGTCGACTGACCGGACCGCGGCGGGCGAAGCCGATGGAGTGGACGATAAACTACGTTTTCCCGCGTCTTCTGCGCCCGGTCCTGCCGGGATTCAACTGTTTCGTGCATCGAGAGGCGTACCGCGACGCAGGAGGATTTCCGGACGTTCCGAACGAGGACACGGCGTTCAGTCGTCGCCTCGGAAGGGTCGCCGAGACGGGGTACTGTCCGAGAGTGCTGGTCGAGAGTTCGGGCCGGCGGATCGCGGACGTGGGACTGACCGGAACGCTGTATCACTACTTGCGGCTCGATTGGGGTCGGGTGACGACGGACTACTAACCGCGAGCGTCTTGACCGACGGGTCCGTTACACCGCGTCGACGTGTTCCTCGACGAGGCGGACGTTCCGGCGGTTCGCCTTCCACGCGGCGTCGAACAGCGTCCCGAGTAGCGGGACCGAGCCAACCACCGCGTCGATGGCGATGTTCGCGATCATCCTCGCGACGACCGGTGCGGGAACCCCGAGGTTGGCGGCTTCGAGGACGATGTACATCGAAACCACGAACATCACCGAATCACCGGCGACGGGAAGGATCCCGACGAGCGGGTCGAGGCCGACGCGGAAGTCGGTTCCGGGGACCCTGATAGCGTCGTCGAGAACCGTACTCACCGCTCGCATCCGTTGTATCGCCGCCCCCTCGTCGCCGACGAGCGTCCGGTCGGCGTCCGACGATAGACCGGCGGTCGGGTCGTCGAAGTCGAACTGTGCCATACCAGTGGTTCGACGGCGAGCGGGATAGGTACCCGTATGAGCGAACCGAACGGTTTCCGGGCTTGACTGGTCGTCAGCCCGGGAACACCGGCGCTGGCGGCTAGTCCGGCCCCTACTCGCCGACCCGTTCGCGGGCGGCGGCGACAACCAGCGGCAGGGTGATCGTTGCGTCGGCGTAGACGCTCGCGTTGCGCCCCGCTTTCTCTATTTTCCCCCACGACCGCGCCTCGTCGAGCGTCGCACCGGAGAGGCCGCCGGTGTTCGGCTGGTCCATCGTCAGTTGCACAGCGTAGTCGTACGCGCCCGGCGCGACGAGCATCGTCTGGAGGACGAAGTTCTTGGGGACGCCGCCGCCAACGACCATCGCGCCGGCCTTCTCGGCGTCGAACGCCTTGTCGGTCAGCGGCGTCATGTCGGCGAGCGCGTCCAGCGAGAACTCGTTCGTCTGGGAGTACATCCACGCCTGGAGGCCGAGCACGGAATCCTGGACCGCGGGACAGTAGATCGGCACGTCGTGTTCGTACGCGGTCGCGGCGATACCCGGCCGTTCGTCGACGTCTTCGGCCTCGTTGACGGCGGCGTTCGCCCGGCCGAGTTCCTCGGTGAGTCGCTGAATGCTCACCACGCCCTCGCACTCGGGGAACACTCGCGAGCGAAGATGGTCCTCGAACAGCGCGAAATGCTCCTGGGGAAGATAGACGTTGTAGATGCGATCCACGCCCTCGTCCCGGAGCTGTTCGTCGTGTTCGCGTTCGGTCCCCTCGCCGTGGACCTGCCCGTGGTGGTGCTTCCCGCCGATAGCCTCGATAGCGTCGTGGGTGAGATTCGCACCGGTCGTCACCAGCGCGTCGATGTGGCCGTCCCGTATCAGGTCGGCGACGATGCGGCGCATCCCGGCGGGCACCATCGCGCCGGCGAGGCCGAAGAAGTTGGTCACGTCGTCGTCGCCGATCATCTCCGCGTACACGTCGACGGCCTCGTGCATATCCGTCGCGCCGATCCCGGCGTCGCCGTACTCCCCGACGAGTTCGTCGACTGTCATCCCCGCCCGGACCGCCGCGTGGGCGACAGGGTCGTGAGAGAACTCCTCGCGCTCCGGCTCGTGGTCCTCCGCCGGCTCGTGGTCCTCGGACATGTGTTCGCCTGCGCGTGCCAGGGGTTTGAACGCCGCGATCACCGCTCGCCAGCGCGGCCAGCCGGACCGGCTACCGCAGTGTCACAGTCCAGTCGGGCGGTCGACGTACTCCGTCTCCAGTCCCCACTCCTCGGCCGCCGACTTGAGCGACCGGACGCCGAACGTCTCGGTGGCGTAGTGCCCCGCCAGAACGAGCGTGATTCCGGCCTCCCGCGCCTCGTGGTAGGCCTTCTGCTTGCCTTCTCCGGTCACGAGCGCGTCGACGCCTTTCTCGTCAGCCTCGGCGATCCAGTCCGTGCCGCTACCTGTCACGACTGCGATGTCTTCGATCGGTTCCGGGCCGAAGTCGAGCACCTGAACGTCCTGTCCGCCGGTGTCCAGTGCGTCGCCCAACCTCTCACCGAGAGTGTCGGCGGTGAACGGCTTGGACGCCGTCCCCCGCAGGCCGATGTACTCCGGTCCGACCTCGGCGAATCGCTCGCGGTCGGTCAGTTCCAGGCGGTCTGCGACGCCGGCCGCGTTGCCCAGTTCCGTATGGCCGTCGAGCGGCAGATGGACGGCGTACAGCGCGATATCGTTCTCGATGAGCGGGGCGATGCGGTCGAACTTGCGCCCGGTGACGCGGTCGAACCCGCCCCAGGAGACGCCGTGGTGGGTCACGAGCACGTCCGCGTCCGCCTCGGACGCGGCCTCGATAGTTTCGGTGGCGGCGTCGACGGCGAAGACGGCACGCTCGACGGACGCTTCGTCGGGGCCCACCTGCAGGCCGTTCGCGGCGGCGTCGAGGTCGGCGTACTCCTCGATTCGCAGTCGGTCGTCGAAGCGCTCGCAGAACTCGGAGAGGTCCATGGGAAGCCGTACCGCCGGCCGCACCGTATGCGTTGCGCTCTCTTGCTTCGGCCGCCTGCTTTCCCCTGATGGGGACGTTGTACGTCAGTTCGGTAGTTCACCGACACGGGAGCGGCGACATCGCGAGGCGGAGTTACAACAGTCCCTACGAGGCGGGCCGTCGCCCCCGTCAGGCGCGCTACTCCGGTTGCTTCAGGTACTGCCCGTCTTCGACCAACACGCCGCGGTCGACGGCGGTTTCGATGACGGCGTCGAAGTCCTCCGGCGGTATCTCGTAGGCGTTCGATGCGACGGTCGCTATCTCTCCCCGTTCGACCGGGAATTCGCGGTTCTGGAGTAGGCGCACGACGCGGTTGTACGTCGCCTGCGGCGGGCCGTTACTGCTCCCCGCGGCGCTCGTTCCCGAATCGTCGGCGCTGCCGCCAGTTGTTCCGGGACCACCGGCGCTGTCGCCGTTCGACTCCCCGCCACCGGCGTCACCGGCGCGTTCGCCCGACGCGCCCCCGTCGTCGACGGTTATCCCGTCGTCAGCCTGCGGTTCGCCGGGCGTCTCGTCCGGCGTTTCTACCTCGACGGACACCTCAGTCTCGTCGGCGTGTGCCCGACCGGTCGACTCGCGCGTTTCGTCCGCGTGTGTCGGATCAGTGTTCTCACGCGGTTCGTCCGAGGGACCGGTATCGGCCGACTCGCCGGCGTCGCTCGACGACTCCGTTCCCAGCAGGTCCTCGGCCACGTCGTCGTCGATGGACGGCGGGTCGTCCACGCCGAGTCCGTCCGACGTTCCGGCCGCGTCTGCCGCCGAGTCCGCGGACGGCGATGCGGCGTCCGCGTCGTTCGACGCCGTTGCACGGTCGGATTCGACCGACCCTGCTGTCCGGTCGAGACGCTGCTGTCGGTCGTCGACGGCGGTAACGACGTGGTCCATCACGCGGGAGAGCTTTCGGTGACAGGAGGGACAGAGGACGACGGTCCCCTGTTCCTCGGGAGACGGTGCGAAGGCGTCAGGGACGACGGGATACTCGGAGAGCGGTTCCTCGATTGCGGTCCCGCAGAAGTAACACGACGAGAGGGTCATGCTTCCAACACTCACCGCGACGCGGTAAAAACCTCCCCCTGGCGGTCGACGCTCGACGGACAGCACTGACTACCGAGCGTGCTCGTAGACGAACTCGCGGAGGAGTTTGCCGGCGAGCGCCGCGGCCTGGCCGTCGTCGCGGTCGTTCACTTCGACCACGTCGAACCCGTCGGCGTGCGGGGCAACGGCGCGGACGGCGTCGCGCATCTCGCGGGGGTGCAGTCCGAACGGTTCCATCGTGCCGGTGCCGGGGGCGTACCCCGGGTCGGCACCGTCTACGTCGACGCTGAGATAGACGGATTCGTCGTCGAAATCCGGTGACCAGTCGGGCACGTCTGCAGGCGGGACGACGGTCACGTCGTCCGCGTCGGCGCGCTCCCACTCGGCCTCGCTTCCGGTGCGAGCGCCCAGTATCACGGCTTCGTCGGCCACGTCTAACGCGTGCCGGGTCGCCGTGGCGTGGCTCAACTCGTTGCCGTCGTACTCCTCTCGCAGGTCAAGATGCGCGTCGAGGACGACGACGGCGTCGGGGTCGACGGCCCTGACGCCGGCGACCGAGACGGTGTGTTCCCCGCCGATCGTGAGCGGGACGGCTCCGTCCCACACCGCGTCGGTCAGGACCCCTTCGAGATACTCTAGGTACTCGGCGGCGTCGTCCCACGCGCGGACGTTGCCGTGGTCGTGAACTGAGAGTTCCGAGAAACGGAGGTCGGTTCGACGGTCGAAGTCGTCGTACGTTTCCGCGAAGCGACGCACGCGGTCCGGGCCGAATCGTGCGCCCGGTTGGAACGTCGTCGAGACGTCAAGCGGAGCCCCAACGACCACGTACGACACGTCGTCGCGGTCGGCGCGGGCTCCGGGGAACATTATATGATCTTGCGCTGCTCTTCCATCTCCAGGTATTCGATGTCGTCGTCGGGCGAGAGGTCTGCATCCTCGGGCGTGCTGATCGTGATCGTCTCGTACGTTTCGAGGTCCATTACCTGCGCGACGGTGGGCGACTCGACGCTGACGACCTGCCCCTGCTTTCGCTCGATGATCGGGACCCATACCTTCGCGTCGACCGGCTGCGACAGCGAGCGCTTCTTCCCGTCGAACACGCCTTCGGCCTCGATACGTGCCTTGGCGCTGCCGTGCTTGCCCGGTTTCGCCGTGCTGTACGCATTGATCTGGCACGGCGTGTCCTCGATCATCACGTAGTTGCCTTCCTGAAGGTCGCGAACTTGCTTCTGCTGTTTCGCCATAGGGCGGCTTAATCAACGTAACAGTATAAACGATTTGGAAGCGTGTAACCGGTCTCTCCGGGGCTAAATCCGCCGAATGACGCCGCAATCAGTTCTGGGCGGAGTTGCGCAGTTCCGTTCTCCCTCTCCGGGCGGCGTCGGGACGGAATCGATCGTCGACACTTTTTTCCCCCGGTTTCATGATGGAATTGTATGGGTAGTCCTCCTTCCCTGTCGCGTCGCCGAGCGCTTCGGGCGACCGCCGCCTGCGTCGTGCTGTCGTCCGGCTGTCTGAGCAGCGACGACTCGACGGAACCCACCCCCGTACAGACGACTGGCGTCCCCTCCATCTCGGACCCTGACCACGGCGACTTCTACGTCTGCGTGCGCAACGACGGCGACGAGAGCCGGGAGATAACCGTGACCGTTCGCGGCCCGGACGGCGACGAACCGTTCTCGGCCGACGTCTCTCTCGAACCGGACGAGCGGGACCGGCGGAAGAATGTCGTGAACGCTGGCGGAGCGTACACCGTCGAGGTCGACGCCGGCGACGCCGGGTCGGAGACAGTGGCGTGGGACGTACCGGACTCAGTCGAAGACGTGACCGGCGTGAACGTCAACGTCGAACCGACCGACGAAATAGAAGTGGTCGTCGCCGAGCGACAGCCCTGTTGACCCGAACCGGCACGGTCCATTCCGGCGGACCCGCCGCACACACTCACCTCCGACGCTCGATAACTCGCCCGACGCGCTCCAGCCCCTCAGTCAGTTCGTCCCGGGGCAGGCCGAAGCCGATCCGGAAGCGGTCCGGATGACCGAACAGGTCGCCGGGCGCGAGGACGACGCTCTCCTCCTCGACGACGGCGGTGCAGAAATCCCGCGCGTCCGCGAACCCGTCGGGGACCGTCACGAACCCGTTGACGCCGACCGGTTCGTGCCAGTCGAGGCCGTGGTCGTCGAGAAACGCCTGCACCCGCTCGTGGTTGCGCCGGGCGTGCTCTCGGTTCTCGTGCAGTATCTCGTCCTCCTCCGCCCCGAGCGCCTGCCTCGCGACGTGCTGGCCGAAGACGGAGGGCGAGATAGTCGTGTAATCCTTCCAGTTCCACGCCGTCTCGACCAGTTCCTCGGGAAGGACGGCCCAGCCGAACCGGAGGCCGGCGAGGCCGTGGGACTTCGTCGTGCTAGACGTGCTGATGCCGCGCTCGCCCATGCTGGCGACCGGCGGGATCGGTTCCTCGGCAAGGAGGCGGTACACCTCGTCGCAGAGCAGGTAGGCGTCCGCGTCCTCGGCGAGGTCGTAGAGCGCGCGGATTTTCTCTTCGGAGTGATACTGTCCCGTCGGGTTGTTCGGGTTGTTGACGACGATCACCTCGGTGTCCTCGCGGACGGCGTCCGCTACCGCATCGATGTCGAGTTCCCACTCCGGCGACGAGAGAGGGACGCGCGTCACCTCGGCCACGGCTTCGGGGACGGCGTGGAGCGCCTGGTACGTCGGCGTGACGACGACGGCGTGGTCGTCGGCGTCGAGCAGCGAAAGGAAAGTGAGGAAATTCGCCTCCTGCGCGCCGCAGGTGAAAAGCACCTCGTCGGCGGTGCGGTCGTACCGCTGTGCGACCTCGGCGCGGAACTCGGGGTCACCGTTGGTCGGGATGACGTAGCCGAGTTCGCCGGGGTCGGTGTCGAACCGGTCAGCGTCGAGGCTACGGATGCCGCTCTCAGCGAGCATGATATCGGCTTCGTGTTCGTGTTCGGCGAACCACCGCTCCAGACCGAAGTCGGCGACGTTCATAGTGGTCGATAGCGAGCGAAGGTAAAAGCCGGCGGGGATCTCCGGCAGACGACGCTCGTCAGTCTCAGTCGCCCTCGCCCGGGCGGCGCTGTTTCAGATTCTGGCGGGTGAACTGGGGTTTCGCACGGATCCCCTTGCGGGCCCGGAACGAGCGGTAGAGCAACAGGCCGACGCCGACGGAGAACGCGGCTGCGATCGCGGTCGACCGAATAGTAGCAAAGGAGTAAAGCACCGAGGTCGAGAGGACGCCCGCGGTGAGCAGGAGGCCGTAGACGATCCGCTTCGCAAGCGTGTCGAACACGTCGTTCGAGTCCTCTATCTCGGCGCGGACGTGGAGGTTCTCGCGGTCGATGCGGTCCAGCGTGCGCTCCAGTTTCGGCGGTACGCGAACAGCAGAGAGCACCGACTGCTGAACTTGGTCGCCCGCCTCGTCGATGTACTGCCGGACGCTCTCCTCGCGATACCCTTGCTCTGTCAGATAGTCGGTGGCGATAGAGATGAAGTCGAAATCGGGGTCGAGCGTCACGCAGACGCCCTCGACGACGGTGGCGACCCGCAGGACGAGCGCGAGGTTCTTCGGCAGGCGGAACGGGAACTCGTAGATGGAGTCCTCGATCTGGCCGACGATCTGCTGGACGCGGTACTGCTCGATGTCCTCGCCGCGGACGTCCTGAATGGCGAGTTCCATCACCTCGCCCATCACCTGTCGGTCGGCCTCGGGCGAGAGCGTCCCGATCTCGATGAGGGCGTCGAGGATGCCGTCGATGTCTTGGTTCGCAACGGCGACGTAGAAGTCGACTATCTTGTCCTGGATGAAGTCGTCGACGCGGCCGCTCATCCCGAAGTCGTAGAAGATGATGCGGCCCTCGTCGGTCACCGCGAGGTTCCCCGGGTGGGGGTCGGCGTGGAAGACGCCGTCCTCGATGATCATCTGGAGGTACGCGCGTTGGAGGTTCTCGGCGATTTCCGTGCGGTTAAGGTCCTTTTCCGCGAGCGTCTCCAGGTCGTTTATCTTCGTCCCCGGTATGTACTCCATCGTCAACACTCGCGCCCCCGACCGTTCCTCGACGACGGGGGGAACGACGATCGCGTCGTCGTCATCGAAATTCGACCGGATCTCCCGGAGCATCTCGGCTTCGCGCTCGTAATCCATTTCCTCGCGGATCGTCTTGGCGAACTCGTCGGCGAGGTTTTCGAGCGAGAACGCCCGCGACTCGTCGATGAACGTCAACAGGACCGGGAGCGACCAGCGGATAACCCGTAGGTCGGCCTCGACGAGCGGTTCGATGTCCGGGCGGCGGACCTTCACGGCCACCTCCGACCCCTGGAACTCGGCGGTGTACACCTGCCCGAGACTTGCTCCGCTTATCGGCTCGGTGTCGAATCCGTCGAACGCTTCGTCGACGGGTCCGAGCTCCGATTCGACCACCGTCCGGGCGTCGGACCACGGCGCGGGCGGCACCTCGTCCTGGAGTTGCGTGAGGACGTCTATGTACTCCGGCGGGAGGATGTCGGGCCGGGTCGAGAGCAGTTGACCGAGTTTGATAAACGTCGGCCCCAGCGTGAGCAGCGAGTCGAGCAGGCGGTCCGCGCGCTCGCGACGCATCTCGGCGTCGACGCGGCGGCGACCGCCGACGATCAGGAACCTGTGACGGTCTCTCGCGTAGGCGACCAGCAGCGGTAGGAACTGACGCACGACGACGAAAAAGCGCCAGTAGGCCCGGAGGTTGACCAGCGTAACCACCTCGCGCTACGCGCCCTCGGTGACCTCTATCGACGTGCCAGTAGACTCCGAACCGCGTTTCGGCAGGTGGAGTTCGAGGACGCCCCGGTCGACCGTCGCAGACGCCCCGGCGTCGGTCGCGTCCGGCGGGAGCGGGATATCGGCGTCCAGAAACAGGGACCGGTCTTCAGTCCGGTACTGGAACTCCGGTGGGAGGTTTTTCTCGCGCCGCGCCTCGATCTCGAGCGCAGAGCCATCGACGGCGATGTCGAC
Source organism: Halostella pelagica (assembly GCA_005954745.1). Classification (GTDB taxonomy): domain Archaea; phylum Halobacteriota; class Halobacteria; order Halobacteriales; family Natronoarchaeaceae; genus Halostella; species Halostella pelagica. The sequence goes on along the minus strand of CP040678.1, from coordinate 2,156,205 downwards.
CGTGTCTGCAGTGACACCGGGGAGATCGACGACGAGCAGATACTCGTCGTCGCTCTCCAGCAGATCGGCGAACACGGCGTCGGGTAGGTCGCGCAAGGCATCACGCAGCGCTGACATACGCGGTCGTACGGAGTCCGTGGCGAAAAAGGCCGCGATCCAGCCTAGACCGGTGAAACCACGACCCAGAGAACGGTCAGAACAACCGCCGCGCCAGCGATTCGCCACAGGGCGGGCATCGCGAGGCGTCGAACCGCCTCCCCCTCGTCGCCGTCGGTGATCCGGAAGAGCGCCGTCTCGCCGTCGCGGACGACGGCGTTGACGGTCCCCGCGGCGTTCGACCACGGTTCGTACTCCACTCCGCCGTACACGTGGACGGGGTCGCCGGGGTCGAGGCGGCGTTCGATGTACTTGCGGTCGTCGCCGGTCGCTATCTCGATCACGCGGAGGTCCCACGACTTCTCCTCTGAGCCGACATCCGGAGTGTCCTCGATCCACCGTCGGATCCGTTCGGGCGGAGCCTTTCCGCCGTCGACGCGGGTGGTGTGGTCGTCGAGCGCCAGGGCCGCGCCGTCGGGATCGACGAGTAACGCCCCGGTGTCGTCGTCCAGAACGAACGGGACGCGCCCGCTCCCCGAATGGATAGTCTCCCAGTGGTTGTTCTTGCCCGACGACCGCAGTTCCTGTACTTCGTACTCGCAGACTACGCATTTCGTTCCCGAAAACGGCGCACGGAGCGACGACTCGTGTATCCCGACCGACCCCTCGATCTCGACGATTCCGGAGACGTTCGCCGCGGACGCGACGTCTATGGGATCGTTCCGATAGACGCGGTATGCCCGTGCGCCGTGTCTGCCGGCGTCCCCGAGTAAGAGGAGACTAACGAGGACGAGTACCGCGATGAGAGCAGTCGCGGCCGAGAGCAGTGCCATGCTTCCGGTTGAGAACCCCAGGAAATAAGCGTTCCGTCGCTGAATAAGGGTAACTTACCGTTCGAAGCCCCGGTTTGGGTGGAGGATAACAAAACACCCGGAAGGGGTTAGATGGGACGATGAACAGACGGACTCCCTTGGTGGTCCTCGGATCCATCTTGTTTCTCGCTGTCGCGACTGTCGGAGCGTTCACGGTAGCAGCGACGGCCGCGGCGGTGGAGGGACCGATCGACCCGCTGACGAAAAACGAGACGGACGTACAAGAAAACGAAACGAACGCACGGAATTCGCTCTCGGCCCACGCGACGGTTCGCGGCGGCCCCTCCACCGGCGAGGATATCGGCGGCGGCGACGTCGACGGCGACGGGTCTGCCGACGTTCTCGTCGGCCAACCGTTCAACGACGAAGCGGGCGAGAACGGCGGCGCGGCGCACCTGTTTTACGGCCCGGTCGAGGGCGGCGAGTACGACATCGAAGACGCCGATCTCACGATCCGCGGCAGTGCCGGCGGACAGTGGACGGGGTACGACGTGAACGTCGACGATGTCGACGGCGACGGCTACGGCGACCTGATAGTGAGCGCGCCGCTTCGCGAGGAAGGGTACGTGTACGTCTTCTACGGCGGCCCGTCCCTGTCCGGTACTCTCACTCCCGACGACGCCGATGTCGTGCTGAGCGGCGTCGACCAGGACGAACAACTCGGCCTCGCTGTCGATCCCGTCGAGCGTGAGAGCGGCGCGGGACTGGTCATCGGCGCGCCGCGAAGCGACGTCGGCGGTGAGAACGCCGGTGCCGCGTACTACTTCGAATCGCCGTCCACAGACGTGACCACCGCCGACGCCGACCTGCGACTGGTCGGCGCGGAGTCCGGCCACACCGCCGGGTGGGACGTCGCCGGTGCCGACGCGGACGGCAACGGATCGGCCGAGATCGCAGTGGGTGCGCGCGGCGTCGACGACGCGGCAGGCGCGGCGTACGTCGTCTCCTCGAACTGGTCGGGCACCCATTCGCTCGCCGACGCTGACATCGTGGTCCGCGGCGCGCAGTCCGGCGACAGAGCAGGCCAGAGCGTCGATATCGTCGGGACGGACGACGGCGGAGAGGTCGTCGTCGGCGCACCGAGCGCGAACCGGGACGGGAGCAACTCCGGAGCGGTGTACGTCAGCCCCGTAGAGTCGACTGACCTCTCCGAGAGGGACCCGGTTTTCGTCGGTTCGTCGGGCGACCGCGCCGGATGGGACGTGACGGCCGGCGACGTGACGTGTGACGACCGCCCCGACCTGCTCGTCGGCGCGCCCTACGCCGAGGACAAGGCCGGCGCTGCGTACGTCGTCCCCGGTGGCGGGGGCGACGCAGCGCAGCTGCTGACCGGCGAGAGCGCGGGCGATTTCGCCGGCTACCGCCTGGCACTGGTCGCAAACGCGACCGGCGGGGAAACCAGGGACGCGCTGGTCGGCGCACCGCACGAGAACACGACGAACGTCACCGGCCACGCCTATCTCCTGGAGGGAGAGTGCGCCGTCGACACCTCGCCGGTCGAGAACGCGACGACAGGCGACGGAAACGGTACGGACAGTGCCCGAAACGGGACGGACGGGACGGAGAACGGCTCAGCGAACGGGACCGAAACCGGCGGAGACGGGGGCTCCGCGGAGACGGACGACGCCACGACGGGACCGGCGACCGCTGACGGGACAAACGGACTTCCCGTCGATATCGTCCCCGCCAGTGTCGCCGTCGCCGCGGCACTCGCGACCGTCGGCGTGGTAGTGCTGTGGCGTCGCCGCCTGTGAGAGTTCTGCTGTAGCGACACCGTCCGTCGAAACCGATTTCGCCGTTACGGTGTCCCGGCGGTCTGGTGATTAGCCGCCCCGTCAGTCAGCACCGCCGGCGTCGAGTACCCCCACTTTTCCCGCGGCAGTCCGAACGTGGTGGTATGAGCGATCAAGTAACTGACGCCGGGTTCAAGGACCGAACCCGGGTCGACGAGGCGCGCGACGCCCTCCGCGAGGCCGTCGCCGGGATCGACCGCACGGAGTCGGTCCCGCTGACCGCGGCCGACGGACGGGTTGTGGCCGAGCGAATCACCGCGGAACGGTCCGTCCCTCACTACCGGCGGGCCGCGATGGACGGCTACGCGGTGCGGGCGGCAGACACCTTCGGCGCGAGCGACCGCTCGCCGTCGGTCCTCCGGGCCGACGACGCTGTCGGGCCGGAGCGTGCGGCCCGCGTCCACACCGGTAGCGAACTCCCGGAGGGAGCCGATGCGGTGGTGATGGTCGAGCAGGTCGAGGCGGTCGGCGACGACCTCGAAGTGTTCGACGCCGTCGCCGAGGGCGAGAACGTCGCCCCCGTGGGCGAAGATGTCGAGCAGGGCGACGTGTTGTACGAACCGGGCCACCGCCTACGCCCGTCGGACCTGGGACTGCTGAAATCGGTCGGCGTCGACGAGGTCGAGACCTACGACCGCCCGTCAGTCGGCGTGATCCCGACGGGCGAGGAACTCGTCCAGTACGACCCCGACCCCGGCGAAGTGATCGAGACGAACGGGCTGACGGTTTCTCGCTACGTCGAGCGCTGGGGCGGGCGCGCCGAGTACCGGAACGTCGTCACGGACGACCGGGATGCGCTCCGCGCCGCCGTCCAGCGCGACCTGACGAAAGACATCGTCGTCACGACCGGCGGGTCCTCGGTCGGCGAGCGCGACCTGATCCCTGACGTCGTCGACGACCTCGGCGAAGTGTTCGTCCACGGCGTCGCGCTGAAGCCGGGCCATCCCGTCGCGCTCGGCGTCGTCGAGGAAACGCCCGTGCTCATGCTCCCGGGGTATCCCGTGGCCTGCATCGTCAACGCCGTCCAGTTCCTCCGGCCCGCGATGAAGTGGACCGAGAACGCGGCCGTTCCGCCGCATCCGACGACTGAGGCCCGCCTCGACCGGAAGATACCGAGCGAACCCGGCACGCGGACGTTCGCCCGCGTGACACTCGAATCGAGAGACGGCGAGCGCGTCGCCATCCCGACGCGGGCGAGCGGGTCGGGGATCCTGTCGAGCGTCGCGCAGGCCGACGGCTGGGTGGTGATCCCGGACGACCGCGAGGGCGTCGCGGAGGGCGAAACCGTCGCCGTACAGGACTGGGAGTGGTCGGCGTGACGGACGCAGACGCCGCTGCGGAGGTGAACGCATGAACGACCGTAAGGAGTTCCGCGACCTCGCGTCCCCGGAGCGCGCCCGGGAGGCCATCGACTCGCTCGACCTCGAACCGGAACCGGAGACGGTGTCGCTCGAAGACGCCCGGGGCCGCGTTCTCGCCGAGCGCGTGGACGCGGGTATCGACGTACCGGGGTTCGACCGCGCGTCGCTCGACGGGTACGCCCTCAGAGCACGGGACACGTTCGGCGCGGACGAGGCTGACCCCGTTGCCCTCGACTTGGTCGGGTCGGTCCACGCGGGCGAGGAACCCGGCGTCGACGTGGAAACGGGCGAGGCCGTCGAGATATCGACCGGTGCGGTGATGCCGCCCGGAGCGGACGCGATGGTGATGGTGGAGGAGACGGACGAGAGCGGGGATCGGGTCCTCGTCCGGACCTCCGTCGCGCCCGGCGACAACGTGATGCTCGCCGGCGCGGACATCGCGGCGGGCGAGCGAGCGCTCGGCCCCGGAACCCGACTGACCGCCCGCGAGATCGGCCTACTGTCGGCGCTCGGGGTCGACGAGGTGCCCGTCCGCGGGACGCCCCGAGTCGGGATCATCTCGACCGGCGACGAACTCGTCCGGCCCGGCGGCGACCTCCACAGCGAGCGCGGCCAGATCTACGACGTGAACTCCTACACCGTCGCCAGCGCCGTCGAAGAGGCCGGCGGCGAAGCAGTCACCTACCCCCACGCGGGCGACGACTACGATGAAATGGAGCGGATCCTGACGACCGCCGCCGACGAGTGCGACATCGTCCTCTCGTCGGGGTCGACGAGCGCAAGCGCCGTCGACGTCATCTATCAGGTGATCGAAGACCAGGGCGAACTCCTGCTCCACGGCGTCGCGGTGAAGCCGGGAAAACCGATGCTCGTGGGTCGGCTGGCTGACTCGGCGTACGTCGGCCTCCCCGGCTACCCGGTTTCAGCGCTCACCATCTTCCGGACGTTCGTTGCGCCGGCGGTCCGCGACGCTGCCGGCCGCCCCGAACCGCGGACCGCGACCGTCACCGGCCGGATGGCTCGCCGCGAGCGGTATCAGGAGGGTCGTCTCCGGTACATGCCCGTCGGCCTCGTCACGGCTGGGCCGAAGGACCAGCGAGGCGGAAACGGTGACACCATCGGAGCGGACGGGAACGGCGAAACGCTCGTCTATCCCGTCGACAAGGGAAGCGGCGCGACGACCAGTCTCGTCGAGGCGGACGGCGTCGTCGCCGTGGACTCCGACACGGACTACCTCGCCGAGGGAGAGCCGGTTACCGTCGAGTTGTTCTCGCCGGACGTGCGCCCGCCGTCGCTGTTCGGCGTGGGCGAAGACGACCCGCTGTTCTCCCGGCTACTCGACGACCTGTCGAACCCCCGATACCTGTCACTCGGGAGCCGCGAGGGACTGCGCCGGCTACGCGACGGCACGCCGGACGCCGCGGTGACCGCCGGGCCGGTCGAGCGAGATGTCGACGCCGAACCGCTCGGCGAGTGGACCCGTGAGTGGGGGCTGATCGTCTCCACGGGCGATCCCGACAGGGTCGACGGACTCGCCGACCTGGTCGACCGGGACCTGCGGTTCGTCAACCGAACGACCGACTCCGGCCTGCGGACGAGCCTCGGCGAGGCGGTAGCCGCACTCGCCGAGGAGCGCGGCGCCGACCGCCGCGAACTGGTCGACGCTATCGACGGGTTCGAACTTGCCGTGCGCGCCCACGAGAGCCCGGCGCGGAAAGTCGCTGCGGGCGGTGCTGACGCTGGCGTCGGATTACGGGCGAGTGCGGAGAAACTGGGACTCGGTTTCGTCCCGCTCGGCGAGCAGCGAGTGCGGGTCCACGGCAACCCCGACCGGACCGAAAAAACCGGCGTGACGGAACTGATCACGGCGCTCGACCGGGTGCCCGATCTTGCCGCAGACCTACCCGGTTACAGGTCGGCGAACGAGGAGAGTCGGTAGTCCCCGAGCACGCTGTGGCCGAGCAGGTCGGGGTCGTGACGCTCGACGTGGATGCCGTCGAGGCCGGCGTTCCAGGCGGCGCCGATGTCGCAGGCACCGTCGCCGACGAGGACGCCCTCGTGACCGTTGTACGCGACCTCCATCTTCTCTTTCGCGTGTTCCACGGGCGCGGGGTCGGGCTTCCAACCCAGGTCTTCCGAACAGCAGACGACCGTCTCGAACCAGTCCCGGATGTCGAGGTGGTCGAACACGACGTCGGCGACCGGTGCTGGACAGTGCGTGACGATGCCCGATGGCGTGTCGATGTTCGTGATACGGTCGGCGTCGTCGTAGAGGTACGTCGACTCCGCTCGCGCAATGGGGTCGTCCACCTCGTCGAACACCTCCCAGAACTCCCTGACAGTGAGTTCGGGCGGTAGAATATCCGTTCGCAGGTCGTCCGTCGCGTGCCAGAGGAGATACCGCTCGTCGTCCGTAAACGCAAGGCCGAGTCGGTCTTCGACGCCGGCCATCACCTCGTGGCGATAGTCGGATTCGACGTCGACTAACGTCCCGTCGAGATCGAACAGCCAGTAGTCGTACTCCGGGACCATAGGAGGCAAAAATAGAGGCCGTAGCAGAATAAGTATTCTGCCCCTACGCGCCGTGTTAACACGGTTCGGATCGGCCTAAGCGGAGCCAAAATACGGCCAGTGCGACCTACGCGTCACCCTCTTGTACCTCGACGCTGCTGCCGAGATACTTCGAGATCACCTCGGAGACCGAATCCGCATTGAACAGGTCCAGTGACTCTGCGATCTCGGCTTTCATACCGTCGAAGTACGCTTCGTCGGTCCGCAGCGCGCTGAACGCGACGCTGTCTACCGGAACGTCGAGGGCCTCCTCGGCCATCGCCCGGTGGTGCTTCTCGTCGTTTACCTCGCCCCGCCACAGGTTGTCGCGGAAGAACAGCCACCCCTCATCGCCGGGCGGGTCAGCGCGGCGGTACAGCGTCGTCTCGAACGTAGCGGGGTCGACGCGAACGCGCTCGCCCGCCGGATCGATCCGGACCCGAACGCGGAACACGTACTCTGCATCCATCAGGCGTAAGGCCCCTTCATCGTTGTAGTTGGTCTCTCACTCGTGGCCTGACTCCGTCTCGACGAGTTCCGCCATCTCGGCGTCCTTGTCCGTGATGCCGCCCTCCTCGTGGCTGGTGAACCGGACTTCGACCTCCTCGTAGCCGATCCGGATCTCCGGGTGGTGGAACTCCGCCTCCGCGATCTCGCCGACGAGTTGCGCGAAGTTGACGCCGCGTAGGTAGTCGTCGAACTCGTAGGTCCGGACTATCTCGTCACCTTCGCGGTGCCATTCATCCGGGATCTGTTCCTCGACTTCGTCGTCGGAAAGCAGGTCGGCCATGGAGAAGATATCCCGAGGCCAGCAAGATAATCGTTGTGCCCGCTTCAGTCGTCGTCGAACGGGCTGACGAGCGCGTCGGCCGGCAGTTCGTCACGCGCGTCCGCCGGCATCTCGTCGGACATCGCCTCGGTAACGAAGTCGGGCGGACCGTCGGCCCCGGCGAACTCCGGGTCGAACAACTGGAGCGCGGTGTGGATAGTCGTCCAGTCGTCGTCAGCGGCGGCGTTTCTGAGACTCTTCGTGGGCGCGGCGAGCAACTGGCCGACCAGCGCGTCGGCGAGCGATTCGAGTATCTCGCGCTGGCGGTCGGAAACGTCGCCCTCCGCCTCCAGTTTCGAGACCGCGGTTTCGATCTCGCGGGATTTGACCCGTTCCGCGCTCTCGTACATCGCGGCGATGACTTCGTCGGCCCGCTTACGTTTGTACTGGTCCAGCAAGCGCTCGAACTCCTCGTCTATCGTGCTCTCGACGCGTTCGGCCGCCTCACGTCTGCGCTCTCGGGTCCGGTCAGTCACCGACTCCAGTTCGTCGAGATCGTACACAGCCACCGCGTCGAGGTCGTCGGCCGCCGGCGCGACGTCTCGCGGCTGGGCGAGGTCGATAACCACGGTCCCGCCGGTGTCGGTGAGAGTGTCCGCGTCGAGGATGAACCCCTCCGTACTCGTCGCCGTGACGATGACATCGGCGCGCTCCGCCGCGGCGGGGACGGCGGGCAAGGCGATAGCCCGCGCGTCCGCGTCGACTTCCGTAGCGACGTGTTCGGCGTGGGGGACGGTCCGGTTGGCGACGATCATCTCGTCCGAACCGTGGGCGGCGAGCGCCCGGGCCGACAGCGTTCCCATCTCCCCGGCTCCGACGACGAGCGCCGTCGAGTTACCGAGGTCGGTCTCCGTCTCGGCCAGCCGCGCCGCCGCGGTGCCGAGCGAGACGGCCCCCTCGTTGATGGCCGTCTCGGTGCGAACCCGCTCGCCGACGTGGATCGCCTTTGTGACGGCGTCTTCCAGCACGGGGCCGATACCGCCCGCGCCGCGGGCCTCCTCGTAGGCAGTCCGGACCTGGCCCAGGATCTGGTCCTCGCCGAGGACGAGCGATTCGAGTCCGGAGGCGACCCGGAGCAGATGGCGAAGGCTCTCCTCGTGATCCATCTCGACGACGCTATCGTCGGGAACGTCTGCGACCAACTCGTCGAGAACGGCCCGTCCGGTCACAGGAGATTCGGTGACCACGTACGCTTCGACGCGGTTGCACGTCTGGAGGGCAAACGCCTCCTCGGCACCGCCGAGCAGACCCGAGACGACGGTCCGCTGGTCGGGGCCGCTCGCCTCGGCGAGCACGTCGACGGACGCCCGTTCGTGCGAGACGCTTACGCCGGAAATGACGCCGGTGCTTGCGATCATCGAGTATCACCGGACGAGTGTAGTTTGTCGCTGATCACGTCGCGAGCCACTTGCCGACCCTTGGACTCCCCCCTACGTAAACCCTTCCAAACCCGGGAAGACCTGACGACGGCTCGGATCGCGTCGTGTCGGTCCCCCTCGGGCACGCCCTCGTCGCGCAGTTCGTCGCGGAGGTCGGCCGTCACCGTCGCCATCGCTCCCGCTCCCGCTATCTCCGCTTCGATAGTTTCGCGGAGATGCTTGCTCAACGCGGGGCTCGCGCCGCCCGTCGCCACGGCGGCCACCACTGGATCGTCGCGGACCGTCGCGGGGACGACCACGCTCCCGGGGTCGCGGTCGCCGTGGCTGTCCGCCCGATTGACGAGAACGCCGCGGTCCCGGGCCGCCTCGGCTATCGCCTCGTTGACGGTAGCGTCGTCGGTCGCCGCGACGACCAGCGCCGGGTCGAACCTGTCGAGCCAGTTCGGAACGTCCCCTTCGGCGGGGGCCGCCCGCACTCGCTCGCTCCCGCCGAACTCCGCGTCGGCGAAATCGGGGCTGACGACGACGACGACGCTTGCTTCGCGTGCGAACCGTCTGGCCTTCCGCGCGCCGACGGGGCCGCCGCCGAACACGAGCACCGTCGCGCCCGAGAAGTCGTGGAGTAGCGGGATCATTCGGGGTTCACTCTACGGTGTTTGCGCTCGCGCGCTCCTCGATTCGGATGCCGGTCTTCTTCAGGATGCGCGTCGAGAACAGCGTGTCCCAGTCGCCCTCGTCGACGCCGTCAGGCTCCGTCCGGCGGGCCGACGACGGTTCTTCGTCGACGTCCCAGAACTCCGCCATGCGCTCGCGCACCTGCTCGATGCGCCGCTCGCTCTCTTCCTCGCTCCGGCCGTGGGTCATCGCGAAGAAGTTGTACGGCCAGACGCCCTCGTGGCGCGGCCGCCGGTAGCAGTGCGTGACGAAGGGGAGGGCGGCTATCTCGGGGCCGACCTCGTCGACGATGTCGTCCGGAACGTTCCAGACGGTCATCCCGTTTTCCGTGTAGCCGAGCGCGTAGTGGGTCGGGATGACGCCGACCCGTCGGATCTTCCCCTCCGCGTCGAACCGCTTGATCGTCTCCAGCACCCAGTCGACGTCGGCGTCCAGCGCGTCCGCGACGTCCCGGTACGGCGTCGCGGAGACCGGGAGCCCGTCCTGTATCTCGACTACCAGGTCCCGCTCGGCGGGCGTCAGCGTGTCGGCGTCGGTCGGGGCCACGTCCGGACCGAGATGCGAGAGGTCCACGTCGCCCTCGGGGATCGGCCCGTCGACGTAGAACTTCGCTTCGACGCGGAACTCCCGCTGCTTGGGGAGGTTGTACGTCTCCTGGCCGGTCTCGTCCTCGATAGCGGCCAGAACCTCTTCGACGCGGTCGCTCGCGGTTTCACCGCTCGACTGGGACCCCTCCGGAGTCCCGCCGTCCGCGACCGAGACGACGAACCACATGTTCAGGTGCGGGTGCTCGCGCTCGTAGTTGTGCGCCACCTCGCGGTGGGCGTTGACCTGTTCGGCCACCTCGTCGAACCGGTCCTCCGGCGCGTGCATGGCGACCAGCGTCGCTGTGCCGCCGATCTCCTGTGCGTTGATCAGCGGGCCGAACCGCGTCAGCACGCCGTCGTCATCCAGTCGCCGGACCCGCTCCAACAGTTCGTCGGCATCCACATCGACCCCCCGGTCCCGCAGCGCCGCGGCCGCCGGTTCGAAGGGGTCGCGGACGACCGGGAACCCGCCCTGAAAGGCGTTGACGACCGCGCGGTCCCGCTCGTCCAGGTCGACGTCCGTCTCGCTCATAGTCGAAACTGAGGACCGGGGGCGTATAAGCAATGCGAGGCGCGACGGCGGCGTCTCTCGATACCGCCGTTCCGACTGCCGTGATCAGTCGCCGCGGACGCCCGTCACGTCGAAGCCCGCCTCGCGAATGTCTTCCAGAATGGCCTCGTGGTCGGCGGTGGCCTCGTAGTAGAAGACAACGTCGAACGTGCCGTTGCGGAGAAGCTGCTGGCACTCCCAGACGAACTCGTCGTCGTCGAGCGTGAGCCCCTGATGCTGATTCGACGCGAACTCGGGGTCGTCGGAGCCGGAGTAGACGTACGCCTCCTCGTCCGTAGCGTGGTCGGCGATGACCTCGCCGATGTCGATGGTCGCCTGCGTCATCGCGATGTCGTCCTGGGACTCGATGTCCGTGTGGACGACGGCACCGTTGAGTTCTATCTCGCCGGGTTCGAGCAACTGCTTGGTCCGCCGGTACAGGTCGTCGTCGAGAGCGTCGCTCATTAGCGGGACGAACGTGTCGCGTCCCCTTATGGTACCCGTTTCCGCGCGAGCGAGCGGTTTCCGGTCATCGCGTGCGGCCGGAGCCGTCGCTGGCGTGTGTGAAAAAACGGAGAAACGATGCACGGGCGGACTGCAGAGGGGTGGACCCCCAGAGATGCGCGTCGCCGCGCCGCCTGACAGCGCCCGGATGCGAATTGGGCTGTAAACCGGTTTACAGACGCTCGAGGTTCGTCGCGCGCGGGCCCTTGTCGGCCTGCTCGATATCGAACTCGACTTCCTGACCTTCCTCCAGGTCAGGACCGCCGACGTCCTCCATGTGGAAGAACACGTCTTCCTCGGAGTCGTCGCTGTCAATGAAACCGTAACCGCCCGTGTCGTTGAAGAAGTCAACCGTACCTTTCGCCATTGCAACTCTGGAGAGTGGCTCCGCCTATATAAGCTATGCGACTCGCGGTCGTCGTGGAGGCCGAGATCTGCTTTCACGGCCCGCAGACGCGTACTGATACTGACGGACGGAAGTCAGTGAAGAATTTCGCGGGGACGTTCCCGCGAAATATCTGAAACAGGCACGTCCATCAGAATACGACACTTACCGACACACAAGACACATTATCCCCGCCGTTGTCGCCGTACGTAGATGCTGTCTGGTCTCCGCGAGCGCGCCGAGGATGCCTACGAGCGACTGCTCGAACGCGAAATATCGGGAACACCGTCGCACGTGGCCGTGATTCAGGACGGAAACAGACGATACGCCCGAAAGCAGGGCACAGAGAAACACGACGGGTACCGATCCGGCGCGGAGACGACCGAACAGGTGTTGAACTGGTGCCGGGACATGAACATCGACGAACTGACGCTCTACACTTTCTCGACGGAGAACTTCGACCGTCCCGAGGAGGAGCGCGAACCGCTGTTCGACCTCCTCGAGGAGAAACTCCACGAGTTCGCTGACGCCGACCGCGTCCACGACGGCGAGGTGTGTATTCGAGTGCTTGGCGACGTGGACCGCCTGCCGGAGCGCGTCCGGGACGCGGTCGAGTACGCGGAGGACCGGACCCGCGGCTACGACCGGTTCGTTCTGAACATCGCGCTCGCGTACGGCGGCCGGGCCCAGCTACTCTCCGCCGCACAGAGCGTTGCCCGGGAGGTCGACGACGGGGACCTCCGCACCGACGACGTCGACGTCGAAACCGTCGAGAAAAGGCTGTACGACCGCCCGGTTCGCGACGTCGACCTCATCCTCCGAACCGGCGGCGACGAGCGGACGAGCAACTTCCTCCCGTGGCACGCGAACGGAAACGAGGCGGCCGTCTATTTCTGTACGCCGTACTGGCCGGAGTTCTCCCGCGTCGACTTCCTGCGGGGAATCCGCACTTACGAGCACCGGGAACGGTCGTGGCGGCGCACCCGCGCCCGCCGCGGCCTCGCGCTCTTGCGCGCGCTCGGCGGCGTCGAACTCGACGAGGCCCGGTCGGTCGTCCGGCGGTTCCGCGACTCGTTACCGAGCAGCGAGCGCTCGACCGTCGACGAGGTCGCGCCCGAGGATCTGCCGCCCGCGGACGAGGAACCGAAGCCGGCGGACTGACGGGTCTCGTCGGGCGAGCGCTCGTCGGTTCGTTTTCCGTCAGTGCCGTGTCGAGGCTACCGCCCATATCGACGGTTTCGCTTCCCGTACTCCCGGAGCGCTCGCAGGTAGTCGCGCTTCCGGAAGTCCCGCCAGTTCACGTCGGTGAAGTAGAGTTCGGAGTAGACGGACTGCCAGATCATGAAATCCGAGAGGCGCTCCGCGCCGGTCTTGATGACCAGGTCGGGTTCTTCGGGGAAGACGAGTCGGTCCTCGATGTCGTCGGCGTCTATCTCATCGGGGTCCAGTTCCCCCTCCTGTACTTCCTCGGCCAGGCCGCGGACGGCGGTGGTGAACTCGTGTTTGCCGCCGAGGCCGATGCTCACCTGGATAGGGGCGTCCGCGCGAACGTCGTCGTCCGGTCCGCGAACGTCGATGGTACGGGGAACGTCGATGTCGTCGAACTGTCGTTTCAGCGTCGGAACGGCCGCTTCGTCGAGTACGCTCACGGAGACGGTAACCCGTTCCGCGTCGTATTCGAACGCCCAGTTGAAGGCGTCCTCTAAGGTGTCGTACGCTCCCTGCTCCAGCAGGTCGCGTTCCGTGATGACGATCGCGACGCGGTCCGGGCGAACGTCGTCCTCGAAGCGTAGACGGGCGGCGAGATATCTATCGTAGAGACCCACACGAATCGCTTGTCAGGCGGATGGCCTAATACTGTCGGCTGTGAGACGCTGGCCGGTTTCGACGCTCCGGGTTCGACTATTCTCGCGAGAGAACAGACGCCAGAATACACTGTCGGCTGTCCGTCCTTGTGGACGTTCGCCGGACCGATCCGGTGCACTCCACAACCGGATACGGCCGACGGTATAAGTGGTACGGGTCGCCGTCGGCGGTGATTCGCTTCGGGAAGGTTAAGTGACCTACCTACAAACGGACGCGTTAGCGTGACATCGACTGTACGGCGAGCGGGGGCGTTTGCGGGGGTCGGCAGCCTCGCACTGGTCGCACCCCTGCTCGGATGGGCGGCCGCCGTCCCGTTCGCCGTGGTCGCGGGAATCGCCGTGCTCGTCGATGACGGGCCGGTGTTCGAGTTGTTTGCGCGGCCCGGCGACTGGGAAGAGGGCCGCCTGCACGGACTGATCGGATTCGCACTCGCTGCGACCGGTCTCGGACTCCTGTCGACCGTCGAGGCGATGCCGACACTCGCGTTCGTCGGTGCGGTACTGACGCTCGTGTACGGCAATCTGGCCGCACAGGTTGTCCGCCGGCGTTCGACCGACCCCGTCGTCGGCGCTGTCGGATTCGTCCTCGGCGGCGCCGTCGGCTGCTGGATCGGCATTCTCGCCACGGCGCTGCTGAACGGTGACTCGGGGGTGGCCCCCGCGTTCGTCGTGTTCCTCTCGGCAAGCGGCGCGTTACTCGGCGCGTTGCTTCGGTCGGTCCTGTTCGAACGCGATGACCCGGTCGTCGTTCTCTCGGTCGGACTCCTGCTTTGGTTCCTCTGGGAACTGACGGACCCGGGGACGGTACACGATGTCGGGATCGCCCTCGCGGTGACAGTCGCCGTCGGATACGCCTCCTACGCTCTCGACACCGCGTCGGTCTCCGGAATGCTATCGGGCGTGTTCCTCGGCCTGCTCACGATCGTTCTCGGCGGGATCGGGTGGTTCGCCGTCATCATCGTCTTTTTCGGCATCGGCGGCCTCTCGACCAAGTTCCGGTACGAGGAGAAGGCCCAACGCGGCGTCGCGGAGAAAAACGAGGGCGCGCGTGGGAGTTCAAACGTGTTCAGTAACGCAGCGGTCGCGCTGGCGGCCGTCCTCGCGTACGCGGCCGCGCCGATCCATCTCCCGGTCGGCGATGGCACGGGGATCGCCGGGGGACTCTTCCTCTACGCGTTTGCCGGCTCCATCTCCACGGCGATGAGCGACACGCTCTCCAGCGAGATCGGCGGCGTGTTCGACCGGCCACGACTGATCACGACGCTCAAACCAGTCGACCCCGGGACTGACGGTGCCGTCACCTGGCAGGGAGAACTCGCCGGCACCGCCGGGGCGACGCTCATCGCGCTCGTCGCCGTCGCGTTGCTCGACTCGGTCGGGCCGACAGGCGCGGGCGTCATCCTCGTCGCCGGCGTCGCCGGCATGACCGTCGATAGCCTCCTCGGTGCGACGGTCGAGGGCGGTCGTCTCGGCAACCAGAGCGTGAACTTCCTCGCCACCCTGTCCGGCGGCGCCGTCGGGGCGGTCCTGGCGAGCGGACTGGGCATCGCCGCCGTCGCGTGATCCGAGCGGCGACGCCCGCCGACATGCCCGTGCTTCGTGCGCTCCAGTCGCTTCTCCCCGCGTCGAGTCCGCAGCTCCTGACGACCGCGCTCCGCGGACCCGGCGTGGTGCTCGCGTCAGTCGACGGGCCGGACGATACCGGCGTTCCGGTGGGGTACATCCTCGCGATGAACGGCCCCGAAACGGCCCACGTCGCTGAACTCGTCGTGGCACCGTCGCACCGACGGGAGGGGCGCGGCCGGCGGTTGCTCGCCGCGGCGCTCGCCCGCCTGCGCGAGACGGAGGCGACATCGGTAGAACTGGCCGTCGAACCGGGAAACGACGCGGCCAGACGGCTGTACGAGGAGTTCGGGTTCGAGGAGAAAACGCGAATAGAGTCGTACTACGACGACGGCGGTCCCGCCGTGCTCATGCGGCGGCCGTTGTAGCGCGCGTTCGCTACAGTTCGATGTCGGCGGCGGCGTGGACGCGGACGCTCGTCGGGCGCTTGGTGAACTCCCCGCGGTCGCTCCCGACGACACGGTCGACGCCGCGGTCGGCCGCCACGTCTGCGAGTCGCTGAGTGACGTCCCCGTCGCGAACCACGGCGGTCGGCACCGGGTCAGCGTCGTCGACAGCGTCGACCGCCTCGTCGGCCGGTGCCTCGGACAGCGGCGAGTGGTCGGCGTCCAGCAGACGGACGACCCCGCGTCCCTCGTCGATCACCTCGGCGACGTGGTCGCGGAGCGTCTCGGGGACCGCCTCCGTCGAAACCGCTTCCTCGGCGTTTTCCGCCGCTTCAGCCTCGTCGGGCATCGATTCCGGCGTGTTCGCGTCCGTCGCTGCCGACCCGTCCGAGGCGCCGCGTCGGAGCGGTTCCGTCGTGTCGGCGTCGTCCGGCCCTGGCGACTCCAGCGTCTCCGGTGAAACCGGGGTTTCTGCCGTCGTGGCGTTCTCGTCGACCGGCGGGGACGGCGACCGGCTCCCGTCCGTGGCGACGGTGTCCTGAGAGTTGGGGCGGTCGGCCACCGTCTCGTGCGGTTCCTTCTCGCGGAGCGCCGCAAACACTTCCTCGCGAGAGAGGTCTTCGACGGACTTGCCGTCGGGCGCGAACGCGACGTAGTCGATCTGAGCGACCTGCCCCAGTTCTCGGAGGATGAGGTGTCCGCCGCGGTCGCCGTCGAGAAACGCTGTCACCGTCCGGTCGGCCGTGAGATCCGCGACCGCGTCGGGGACGTTCGTCCCTTCGACGGCGACGGCGTTTTTCACCCCGTAGCGCAGGAGCGTGAGGACGTCCGAACGTCCCTCGACGACTACGACGGCGTCGCTGTCCGCGACGCGGGGGCCTGCCGGTTGCCCCTCGTGGTCGGTGACGGTACCGACGCGGGCGCTCTGTCTCACTTCGTCGAGGATCTCCTCGCTCGTCATCACGCCGTCGTCGAACGAGTCGTGTAGGAGTTCCTGCGCGCGCTCGACGATCCGGCGGCGTTTCGCCGCCCGGACGTCTTCGATGTCGGTGACTTCGAGTTCGGCTCGGCAGGGGCCGATCCGGTCGAGCGCTTCCAGCGCGGCCGCGAGCGTCGCCGTCGCCACTTTGTCGACGCTCGTGGCGATGGTTACCGTGCCTTCCGACCGGCCGCTGGCGCTCTCTATCTCGACTTCGATACGACCGACCTTCGAGGACTGCTGGAGGTCTCGCAGGTCGAGTTCGTCGCCGAGGAGCCCCTCGGTCTGACCGAAGATCGCACCGACGACGTCACTCCGCTCTACCACCCCGTCGGCGGAGATTTCGGCGTGAATGAGATATTTCGATGTGTCCTCCATAGATGATCTGCCCGTTTGTCGGGCTGAACCGTGACTCCATGCGCGTCCATGGACTACATTGTAATTGTTGAGGATCCCTCAAATACCTGTTGGGGTTGAAAGGAAGGAGACGGGAAAACGGACGGCGTCCGGAGGCCGCCGGAGCCTGACGCGGGCATCGAGTCCTGATGAGGCCTGTCAACGTCTGCTGACAACGGCGAATCAACTACCTGAGCGCGTCGAGGACCGCACCGCCGTGGCCCAGCGATGTACGGGGGTTCGACGGCTCGTCGTGTTCGTATATGATCCACTCCGTCCCGGCGTCCCGTGCCGCTTCGGCGCATCCCTCCACGTCCAGGTCACCCTCGCCGAGTTCGACGGGCGTCTTCGTCTCGGCGTCGACGTCTTTCAGGTGAACGAGTGGCGCGTCGTCGATGCGCCGTAGCAGGTCGACGGGGTCGCGGCCCGCTGCGAGGGCCCACCCCGTGTCGAGTTCGATGGAGACGCTGTCGCCGAGTTCCGAAAGAAGCAGCTCGTACCCAGTCGTCTCGCCGAGAGCCGTGAACTCCTGGTCGTGGTTGTGATAGGCCAGGCGAAACCCGCGGTCCGCGAGGGCGTCCCCGATACCGTCCAGTCGGTTCGCCGTTCGCTCGACGGCGGCGCGGGATTCGAATTCGGACTCGTCGAGCCACGGGACGACGACGGTGTCGACGCCCGCCGCCTCGCAGGCATCGAGGACGCTCCCGCGGTGTCCCTCCAGATGCTCGATGCCGACGTGGGCTGCGGCCGCATCTAGCCCCGTCTCGGTCAGGGCAGCGGACACCTCCTCGTCGGGAGTCCCGGCGAACTCCACGCCGTCGAACGTGGTCTCCGCGACCAGCGAGACGAGGTCGCTCGTCGATCCGTCTACGTCGCGAAGCGTGTACAGCTGGATTGCCGTTCGCATATCTGGGGGTACGCGGACCAGCGGAATATACGGTCGGCCGTACACACAGCATAGCGACCGGTCGTCGGTGTATTTTTCCGCGCGTCTACTCGCGCGTCTCCGTCTGCGCGCTGGCCGTGAGAGACGTGGCGAGTGCGGCGGCCTCGACCGCCGTCTCGCCGAGAACGTAGGTGATCGGTTCGACGCCGAACGCGCCGCGGTGGTAGATCACCCGTGGTACGCTGCCTCGCTCCTCGAACCGCTCGCGAAGGCGCGCGCGCCGGGTGTCGTACTCCGCGTCGAACTCCAGCGGGTCGATCCCTGCCTCGTGGGCGGCGGCGAGCAGGGCCTCGGACGTTGCGAGATTGAGAGCGCCGCCGACGTCGGGGTCGACTGCGCTCGCGGCCAGAACGGTCTCCGCGACGTGTTGGGACGCGCCGAACTCGGGGTTCGCCGGCACGTTGATCCGCCCCCGCATCGCGTGGATCCGGCCCGGGATCGCCGCCACGTCGGTTTCGTCGGTTGCGCCGGGCAGTGCGGTGCCGACGTTCGTTCCGACGTTGGGAACGTGGTCGACGATAGCGGGTTCGTTCTCGAGCGCGCGGGTCGCCTCGCGGACCGTCGAGAGCACGTCTCGCTCCGCGAGGACGGCGTCGTCGCGCCCGCGGACGCAGAGGTCGCAGCCGAGCCCCTGCAACGAGGGCATCGCCTCCTCGTGGGCCTCGCAGATCGGCCCTCGGTCCTCGAACTCGCGGATCAGGTCGAGCAGTTCGGCGAGCGCCTCGTACTGGTCGAGTTCGCCCGTCGCAAGCCCGTCGGCGATGGCCGACATCGTCTCTCTCATCCGGCGGTTATCGCTGAACCGCTCGTTCAGCGCACTGTCGCCGGCGACGTACTTGCTGACGGCAGCCTGCGTCACGCCGAGCTGGTCGGCTATCTCCTGTTGGGTCAGGTCGTGCTCGTGGAGTTCCGCCGCGAGCATCGCCCTCGCGGTCGGCAGGAACCGGTCGACGACTATCTCGCTCGGAAGCCGCAGCGACATGGCCGTCGTTTCGGCGGGCGGAGGAATAAGTATCCCGGCAAGGGCGAGGGCGTCAGTACTGTTCGTTCGAGCCTCCTTCGGTGAGCCGACCGCGGTTAGTCGTCCGCGCTCGGATACTCGTGAGAGAGGTCAACGCCCTCTATCTCGTCGGCGATGTCGCTCGCGTCGTGGCGGCCGACCGGCGGCCGGTTCACCTCCGCCGCGGGGGAGTCGGCGACGTCGGTGTCGTCCTCGATCGACTCCATCTCTCCGTCGGCGTCGCGGGCGTCCTGGTCGATCCGCATCGAGCAGAACTCGACGCCGCACATCGAACAGAAGCGTGCCTCCTTGTAATTATCTCCCGGCAGCGTCTGGTCGTGGAACTCGCGGGCACGCTCCGGGTCCAGCGCGAGTTCGAACTGCTCCGACCAGTCGAACTCGTAGCGGGCCTCCGAGAGCGCGTCGTCCCAGTCGCGGGCACCCTCGCGGCCGTTCGCGACGTCCGCGGAGTGGGCGGCGATGCGGTACGCGGCGAGACCGTCGCGGACGTCCTGTTCCTCGGGCAGGCCGAGATGCTCTTTCGGCGTCACGTAACAGAGCATCGCGGCACCGGCGCGGGCCGCCTCCGTCGCGCCGATAGCGCTGGTGATGTGGTCGTAGCCGGGCGCGATGTCGGTGACGAGCGGGCCGAGAACGTAAAACGGCGCGCCGTCGCACACCTCCTGCTGGCGCTCGACGTTGTCGGCGACCTCGTCCATCGGCACGTGGCCCGGTCCCTCGACCATCACCTGCACGTCGTGTTCCCACGCGGTGCGAGTCAGTTCGCCGAGCGTGTCGAGTTCGGCGAACTGGGCCTCGTCGCTGGCGTCCGCGATACAACCGGGACGGAGACCGTCGCCGAGGCTGAACGTGACGTCGTACTCCGCGAATATCTCGCAGATCTCCTCGAACTTCGCGTACAGCGGGTTCTGCATCCCGTTTTCCTCCATCCACTGCGCGAGGATCGACCCGCCGCGGGAGACGATACCGGTTTTCCGGCCGTCGGTCAGCGGCAAGTGCTCCATCAGTACGCCGGCGTGGATAGTCATGTAGTCGACGCCCTGCTCGGCCTGCTTCTCGATTATATCGAGCAGGATCTCGTGAGTGATGTCGGTGACGTCGTCGACCTGTTTCACCGCCTCGTAGATAGGCACGGTACCGACGGGGACCGGCGAGCGGGCGATGTTGGCCTCCCGGATACTGTCTAAGTCGCCGCCCGTGCTCAGGTCCATCACCGTATCAGCGCCGTGATGGACGGCAGTGTGGAGTTTTCGGAGTTCGCCCTCGATGTCGCTGGTCGTCTCGCTGTTGCCGATGTTCGCGTTTACTTTCGTCCCGAACTCGCGACCGATGATCATCGGGTCGAGGCTCCCGTGCTTGACGTTGGCGGGAATCACGGCCTGCCCTTCGGCGACCTGTTGTCTGACGAACTCGGGGTCGACCTGCTCGCGTTCGGCGACTCGTTTCATGGCGGGCGTGACTTCTCCATCGCGCGCTCGGCGGATCTGCGTCATAATAACTAGGTCATATTACTGCATTATAAATCTCGGGGGGACGCGGGTCGGAGCGGCGACCGCGATTTTATTACTGCGCCGGCTGATGACAGAAACGATGACGTTCAACAGTTCCATCGATCAGTGCACGTCCACTCTCGTCACGGACTTCGGAGACGCGCTTCGATTAATCGGCGTCGGAGACGGTGCTGCCGACGAGTTCGAGATACAGTACATACGAGACGACATCGCCGAGCAGTACTCTCCACCTGACCGGCGGGAACTGTTCGACGGCGCGATCCTCGAGGCGCTGATGTGCGAGCGGCAGGAAGACCTCGTTCAGCGCGGGGAACTCGAATACACCATCAGAGTGTTCGAGCGGGGGATAAATCTCCTCTGTCGGATCGGTGACCGGCGGATGTTGTTCGTCGGCGTGGACCGCGACCTGTCGCTGATCCCGGCGACGATAGCGCGCATCGAACGGGAAACCTCTCCCGGGGGTGACCGGTAAGGACGAACGATGCGCAGTCGAACGGTATTCCACTTGAGGGGATTAATAAACGTCCCCACGGAGTATAGCGTATGCAAACGCACATCGTCCCGGTCGGGTTCGACTACGACCGGCTGATCGCGCCGCTGGTGCGCGATCAACTGGACGTCGACCACGTGATCCTGCTGGAAGGGGCCGTCGGGAGCGAGGCCAACGTCGAGTACTCCCGAAACCTCTCGGAGAAGTTGGAGACGGACTTCGAGAACCTCCTGGGGGCGACGACCGAGCGGTTCGTCATCGAGGACGTGTACGATTACGACAACGCGTTCGAGCAGGCGTTCGACCTGATAAACGCCGAACTCGACGACGGAAACGAGGTGTGGGTGAACATCAGCGCGATGCCCCGCACCGTCAGTTTCGCGTTCGCGACGGCGGCCCACTCGATCATGGTCGAGCGCGAGGGCGACCGCGACCAGATCCACACCTACTACACCGTCCCGGAGAAGTATCTGGAGACGGAACTCGCCGAGGAACTGCGGACCCAGATCGACCTGCTTGCGGACCTTCGCGAAGAAAACGGCGGTGACGCCGTCGACGACGACCGCGTCACGGAACGCTTAGAGAGCGCCCGGGACCTCCTCTCGGAGTTCGACGAGCGCGGCACGACTATCGGAGCGAAGGAGATAGGCGGCGGCCACATCGTCGAACTCCCCGTGGCGTCGTTCTCGAACGTCAAACCGTTCGAGGAGCTTATCCTCTACAAACTCGGAGAGCGCGGCGAGTTCGAATCCGTCTCGGAACTGGCGGAGTCGCTCGCCGACGAACTCAACGAGGAATACACCGACAGCTTCCGGTCGAAAGTCATCTACAACGTCGACAGACTCGGGCCGGGCGGGAAGGGGTACATCGAACAGGAGTCACACGGCAAGTCCTACCGGACGCGGCTGTCACGCATCGGCGAACTGTGGGTGCGCGCGCACTCCGACGGGGAACTGGAGCGCTGAACGCCGAGCGCCGCTCGGGCACCGTCCGGGGCTGTGAGACCTTTTTGCCCGCGGAGGTGGTACGACGGCGTATGGACACCGAGCGAGCGGGAAGCGCCATCGTCGGCGGCGTGGCGGGGACGGCCGTCATATCCGGGATCCTCGTCATGCTGGAGGTGCAGATGCGGGACGTCCTCCACCTGTTCGACGCGGTCGCGCGGTTCGTCGGTCTCCCAGGACAGACGTTTCTCGGGTTCGTCATCTACTCGTTCGCCGGCGCGGTCGTCTGGCCGCTGATCTTTCTCGTGTTACGGCCGTATCTGCCGCGCGGACCGGACCCCGCCGCGCAGGGCGCAGTCTTCGCCACGGCGCTATGGGTGGTGTTTGCGATCACGGGGCGCGGCGACCTCGACGGGGCGATCCTGATCGTCTATCTCGTGTTCACCCTGCTCGCTCACTGGGCGTACGGGTTCACGATGGGTGCGGTGTACGGCTACCTGACCGGGGAAACGCCGCGCGCTCGGGGAGACCAAACGCCGGGATAGCGGACGGTCCACGACCGTTCTGACGGGGACCCGACCACAGTGTGCGCGGAGGGATCTACGCTACGTGCCGCCGCGCTCGCGACCGCTCGCTCCGACGAGAGGTGTCCCGCCTGTATTTCCGGATGCACGTCGATCCACTGGATATTGGACCGGGGTGGAACGAATGGGGCAAATACCGGGGATCGTCATCGCGGGAGGAGTACTGCTCGCACTCGCCGTCGCCGCGCTCGCGTACGGCCGACCGAGGCGGCGCGCGCGCGACGGCGGGTACGTCACCGGGTTAGAGGTTGGAACGGAGAAGCCGACGAACGTCGTTCTCCGGTGGCTCACCACGGTCGACCATCGCGACATCGGCGTACTCTACCTTGTTCTCGGCACCGTCGCGGCGCTGTGGGGCGGCGTCGACGGAATGATGATCCGAACGGAACTGCTGACACCCGAAGCCACGGTCTGGGACCTGGAAACGTACAACGCCCTGTTTACGACTCACGGGCTGACGATGCTGTTTTTCTTCGTCACGCCGGTGTTTACCGGGATCGCTAACTACTTTCTCCCCATCCTGATCGGCGCTGACGACATGGCGTTCCCGCGGATCAACGCGCTGGCGTTCTGGCTGCTGCCGCCGGGGCTGGCGCTCGTCCGCGGCGGCCTGATAACCGAGGTGTTCGCGAAGGGGCTGGAGTTCGTCGGCTACACCGTCCCGCTCCTGTTCGAACTCGAACCGGTGGCGATGGGGTGGACGATGTACACGCCGATGACTATCGAGATGGCGAACCCGCAGATCGACATGGCGCTTCTCGGACTGCACCTGTCCGGGGTCGCCACGACGATGTCGGCGATCAACTTCATCGCGACGATATTCGTCGAACGCGACGAGGAGGTCGGGTGGAGCAACCTCGACATCTTCTCGTGGGCGATGCTCACCACCAGCGGCATCATCCTGTTCGCGTTTCCGGTCCTCGGGAGCGCTATCGTCATGCTCCTGCTGGACCGGAACTTCGGCACCTCCTTTTTCGCGGTGGCGGGCGGCGGCCCGGAACTGTGGCAACACCTGTTCTGGTTTTTCGGCCATCCCGAGGTGTACATCCTCGTCCTGCCCGCCTTCGGACTCATCAGTTACATGCTGCCGAAACTGGTGGGCCGGCGGCTGTTCGGCTTTCGGTTCGTCGTCTACTCGTCGCTCGCTATCGGCGTGCTCTCGTTCGGCGTCTGGGCTCACCACATGTTCGTCGTCGGGATGGCCCCGCAACTCCGCGCGGCGTTCATGATGACGTCGCTCACTATCGCCGTGCCGAGCGCGGTCAAGACGTTCAACTGGCTCACAACGATGTGGCAGGGTCGGATCCGCCTCTCCGCGCCGTTTCTCTTCGTCGCGGGCGGGGTCGGGCTGTTCATCATCGGCGGCGTCACTGGCGTGTTCGTCGCCGTGGTCCCCTACGACGTTCGGGTCCACGATACGCTGTACGTGGTCGGCCACTTCCATCTCATCATCATGGCGATCATCCCGTTCTCGATGTTCGCGGCGAGTTACTTCTGGTTCCCTCTGTTGACGGGTCGCCTGTACAACCGCCGACTCGCACAGACACAGGCGTTCGCGATGATCGTCGGGGCGTTCCTGACGTTCATGCCGATGCTGGTCATGGGCAACGCCGGGATGCCGCGGCGGTACGCCGAGTACCCCGAGATGTTCCGCCCGCTCCAGTTCGTCTCCTCGGTCGGGGCGTTGCTCATCGGGATCGGGGTGATCCTCTGGATAGTGAACATGATCCAGTCGTTCCGGATCGGGCGTCCCGTGCGGGACGCCGACGTGTGGGACCTCAAGGAGACTGGGCAGTTCTCCCGGGAGTGGCAGTGGTTCGAACGCAGACTGGCCGAACGGCGGGGCGAGGCGAGCGACGGGGAGTCGGAGTAGTCGGGCTCTCCCCGGCCAGGAACCGAGTCTCGCAAGAGTTAAATCCGAACGCGCGACACGATACCAGTAATGAGCCGGAGCGTCGCAGTCGAGCGGTCGGCGTCGGCCGCCGCTGTGAGACTGGTACGTGTAGGGGCGTCCTAGCCCCACCACCACCCATTCTTCGTCCGGTTACGGTCGTTCCAGACGCGGAAAAGCGGAGAACCGACCAGGCAGTATCGACCAACAGACGACCAGAACGCGACGCAGTCAGACACACGGAACACAACACATGAGCGCAGAAACGAACCAACGACAGGACGGCCCCGACGGCGACTACGACGCCGAGGCGGTCGAGAAGAAGTGGCAAGAGCACTGGGTCGAACACGACACGTACGCCTACGACGGCGACCCCGAAATGGACCCGAACACGGTGTACAGCATCGACACGCCCCCGCCGACCGTCTCCGGAAACCTCCACATGGGCCACATGTACGGTCAGGCGCTCCAGGACTTCGCTGCCCGGTTCCACCGGATGGCCGACGAGGACGTGCTGTTTCCCTTCGGCTACGACGACAACGGCATCGCGTCCGAACGGCTCACCGAACAGGAACTCGGCATTCGGCATCAGGACTTCTCCCGCCGGGAGTTTCAGGAGAAGTGCCGCGAGGTCTGCCGCGAGTACGAGGCCGAGTTCACGGAGAAGATGCAGGGTCTCGGGATATCGATCGACTGGAACCGGACGTACAAGACGATCAGTCCGGAGGTCCAGCGGATCTCCCAGCTATCCTTCCTCGACCTGTACGAGCAGGGTCGCGAGTACCGCAAGCAGGCTCCCGCGATCTGGTGTCCCGACTGCGAGACGGCTATCTCGCAGGTCGAACAGGAGGACGCCGAGCGCCACACCCACTTTAACGACGTACGGTTCGACCTGGCCGAGCCGACCGAGAGCGGTCGCGACTCCTTCGTCATCGGTACCACGCGTCCCGAACTGCTTCCGGCCTGCGTCGCCGTCTTCGTCCACCCCGAGGACGACGAGAACCGCGAACTGATCGGGAAGGAGGCCGAGGTGCCGCTGTTCGGTCACACCGTCCCGATCATCGAGGACGACCGCGTCGACTTGGAGACGGGGACCGGCGTCGTCATGTGCTGTACCTTCGGCGACCAGAACGACATCGAGTGGTACCAGGCACACGACCTGCCGCTACGGGTCGCTATCGACGAGTCCGCGACGATGACCGACCTCGCCGGCGACTACGAGGGCATGAGCACGACGGAGGCCCGCGAGGCCATCTCCGAGGACCTGGACGAGGCGGGTCACCTCGTCGACCGCGAGGAGCACACTCACACCGTTCAGGTCCACGAGCGCTGTGAGACGGACGTGGAGTTCCGCGTCTCCGAGCAGTGGTACGTCGAGATCCTGGACCACAAGGAGGAGTATCTGGAAGCGGGCCGGGAGATGGACTGGTACCCCGAGAAGATGTTCACGCGGTACGAACACTGGATCGAGGGACTGGAGTGGGACTGGCTCATCTCCCGCCAGCGCGACTCCGGCATCCCGTTCCCGGTGTGGTACTGCGAGGACTGCGGTCAGGAGGTCATGGCGGACCGCGAGGCCCTGCCGGTCGACCCCCTCGCGGACGATCCGCCGGTCGACGCTTGCCCCGAGTGCGGCGGCGAGGCGTTCGAACCGGAGGACGACGTGTTCGACACGTGGGCGACCTCCAGCCTGACGCCGCTTATCAACGCCGGCTGGGACCCCGAGTCGATCGGCGAGGGTGAACTCGCCGCGGGTGACCTCGACAACCCCGAACTGTACCCCTTCGACCTGCGCCCGCAGGCCCACGACATCATCAGCTTCTGGCTGTTCCACACGGTCGTCAAGTGCTACGAGCATACCGGAGACGTGCCGTTCGACACCGTCATGATCCACGGCCACGTCCTCGACGAGAACCGCGAGAAGATGTCCAAGTCCAAGGGCAACATCGTCGCGCCCGAGGAGGTCGTCGACGAGTATCCCGTCGACGCCATCCGCTACTGGGCGGCGTCGTCGGCGGTCGGCGACGACTTCCCGTATCACGACAAGGACATCGTCGCCGGCGAGAAACTGCTGCGAAAGCTCTGGAACGCCTCGAAGCTCGTCGACCAGTTGACGCCCGCCGAGGCCGCCGAACCCGACGAACTCGACCCGATCGACGAGTGGCTGCTGGCGAAACTGGACGCGGTCGTCGCGGAGACGACCGAGCAGTTCCAGGAGTACGAGTTCGCCAAGGCTCGGGACAACCTCCGGACGTTCTTCTGGAACACGTTCTGCGACGACTACCTCGAGATAGCGAAGAGCCGGGAGACGGAGTCGACGGCGTACGCGCTTCGGACGGCTCACCGGACGTTCTGCCAGCTGTTCGCGCCGCTGCTCCCGCACGTCACGGAGGAGTTGTGGAGCGAGATGCACGACGGCGGGAGCGTCCACCGCACCGACTGGCCGGAGCCGCGCGGCTACGAGGCCGACCTGGAGGCCGGTGAGACGGCGATGGAAACCGTCTCCGCGCTCCGCAAGTACAAGACCGACCACCAGCTTGCGCTGAACGAAGAGCTCGACGCCGTCTCCGTCTACGGCAACGTCGCCGGGATGGAGGACGCCGTCGCCGAGGTCATGCACGTTCGGAACCTGGACGTTCTAGACGCAGAGCCCGAGACGACCACCGAGATCACGAGCGTCGACCTGGACTACTCGACCGTCGGCCCGCAGTACGGCGAGACGGTCGGCGACATCGACGCCGCCATCGAGAGCGGCGAGTTCGAGATCGAGGACGGCACCCTGCACGTCGCCGGGGAGGAACTCGGCTCCGACCTGTTCGAGATCGAGCGCGAACGCACCTACTCCGGTGAGGGCGAGATGATCGAGACCGAATCGGCCATCGTCATCGTGCGGAACTGAGTGCGGGCCCGGACCGCATCGCGGCGATGGGGCATTCCTCGGGCGCGCATCTCGCGGCCCTCGCGAGCGTTAGGAAGGCGGCGTTCGGCAAGCGCCGCGAGGCGTCTACTGTAGTCGGGGCGGTCGTCGGCATTTCCGGAGTGTACGACCTCACGATCACCGACGGGGGTCCGGACATCTACCGGCGGTTTCTGAGCGGGACGAGCGAGGAGTTGCCGGAGCGGTACCGCCGCGCGTCGCCGCGTCAGGTGGCCACCGGGGACGCGCCGCAGACGCTTCTCGTTCACGGGTCCGACGACGAGACTGTGCCGGTGGCGTAGTCGGAACGGTACCACGACCGGTTGCCGGGCCTGGGCGTCGAAACGGCCCTGTTCGTCGCGGACGGCGGCGACCACGTGGTCCCGTTCCGCAACGATTGGGACGACGATATCGTCGACCGAACCGCCGAGTTCCTGCGGTCGAATCTCTAGCCACAGTTAGATTCGACAGCGCCGGTCTCTCCTTTCTTCACTCGCGTCGCAAGCGACAGGAACGTCGCAAGTAGTGTCAGTACCACCGCGCCCGCGGCGGCGTACTCGTGGGCAGGAGAGGTGTGGATGACGCCGCTTGCCGATATCTCTTCGGCGGGGACGAGGGTGTGATGCGGCGTTCCGAGGATGGGGACGAAGTAGTCGACGATGTCGTTGAGGCCGTACCAGAACAGGGCAACGGCGACGGCCCGCACCGGAAAGTCGGCGAAGCGGTAGAGGACGAACCCCTGGACGACCATCGCGAGGTGGCTCCAGAAGAGGAAGTTGTACATCGCCCAGTGGAGATAGGAGAAGTCGGCTTTGAACACGAGCAGGACGTACGGCGTCCAGAAACCGAGTTTGAGGCAGCCGAAAAACGCCAGCGCGTTGAGCCACTCCCGGGACTCGCCCAGTTTCCACGACGCGACTGCGAGGGCGATAAACAGCGTCGCAACGGGGCTGTCGGGGACGAGCGGCCACATCGACAGCGGTTCGATGGCGAACTGCCCGGTGATGAGCGGGTCCGACAGCGGCAGCGGATGGAAGCCGTAGTACCAGAACCCGAAGACGGTGCCGAGGAGGTTGACAGCGACGACCACCCACGCGTACCGGAGGCCAAGGTCCTCCAGTCGTTGCGGGACGGGAGCAACGTACCGGGGGAGATCAGGCCGTTCGGGGAGCGAACGCATCGGGACGGACCACGGATGGGGGTAGCAAAACGGTAGCGGTTTCGGCGCGGGCGGCCGACAGTCGATCCGGAAGGGAGTGTGCGAAAGGACAGCGGTAAGTGCTGGCGGTTCCAAGCCACTCGCATGGCGGAAGAGACCGATCTGGAGGAACTCAAGCGAGGGACGGAACTCGTCAAGCGGGGGTTCGCCCGCATGCAGAAAGGCGGCGTGATCATGGACGTTGTCAACCGCGAGCAGGCCCGCATCGCCGAAGATGCCGGTGCCGTCGCGGTGATGGCGCTGGAGGCCGTTCCGGCGGACATCCGCAAGCGCGGCGGCGTCGCCCGGATGCCGGACCCAGTCGACGTCGAAGCGATCATCGACGAAGTATCGATCCCGGTGATGGGCAAGTCCCGCATCGGCCACACCAAAGAGGCGCAGATCCTGGAGTCGGTCGGCGTCGACATGATCGACGAGAGCGAGGTGCTGACGCCCGCTGACGACCGCTACCACATCGACAAGCGGGAGTTCACATCGCCGTTCGTCTGCGGCGCGCGCAACCTCGGCGAAGCGCTCCGGCGCATCAACGAGGGTGCGGCGATGATCCGCACCAAGGGCGAGGCCGGCACAGGCGACGTGAACCAGGCCGTCCACCACCAGCGCAACATCAAAGGGTCCATCCGCAAGTTGGAGGGGATGACCCACGAGGAGCGAGAAAAGTGGGCCCGCGAGAACGAAGCGCCCGCCGAACTCGTCCACGAGACGGCCGAACAGGGCCGTCTTCCGGTTGTCAACTTCGCCGCCGGCGGCATCGCAACGCCCGCCGACGCCGCTCTGATGATGCATCACGGCTGCGACGGCATCTTCGTCGGCAGCGGCATCTTCGGCGCGGAAGACCCCGAACAGATGGGAGAGGCCATCGTTCAGGCGACCAACAGCTGGGACGACTCCGACGAACTCGCCGACATCAGCAAAAACGTCGGCAGCGGCATGCGCGGCGACGCCAACGCCGACCTCCCCGAGGAAGAGAAGCTTCAGGGTCGCGGCGTCTGAGGCGGTTCGAGGCCGCGAAGTAAAGCGGTGCAGGGTCGCAGCAGTTAGCCGGATTCGTTCGTCGTTTTTCTCGCTGTCACGACCGCGAGCAGCGTCAGATACGACACGACGCCGCCGAGAAGTGCCCACAGCACTCGTCCCGGTGCTCGCGGGGCCGCGACTGCCGCCGCTCCCGCGCCGCCTATCGTCGTCCCCCACCGAACGCTCGGTCGCTCCCATAGGGCTCTCACGCGGTCGCGGTGTCGCAAAAGCGCGCCCTCCAGCGCGAGCGCGCCGACTGCTCCGACGGCGACTGCTCGCGGCGAGAGCGGGATATCGCG
Organism: Halostella pelagica; assembly: GCA_005954745.1. GTDB lineage: Archaea > Halobacteriota > Halobacteria > Halobacteriales > Natronoarchaeaceae > Halostella > Halostella pelagica. The sequence goes on along the minus strand of CP040678.1, from coordinate 2,126,539 downwards.
CCAGCGGACGACGGCGGCCACGACGGAACCGACGGCGAGGGCACTCGCGGCGTCCACGACGGCCTCGCGGCCCGCGGGTCGTTCCTCCCCGCTCGCTCCATCCGAGGCCTTCCGTCGGTCGGCCTCGCGTGTCACTCGAACACCCCCTCGACGACGAGACCCGCGCCGAGCACCCACGCTCCGACGAGAGCGACGAGCGAGGAGACGTGGAAAACCAGTTCTACGCCGGAAAGCGACGCGGCGTCCGCGCGCAGGAGCGCGTCCGCGCCGCGGACGATTCCGGCCGGTGCCGTTCCGCCGAACAGCGAAACGCCGGCGAGTAGCGCGACCGGAGCGCTCAGCGCGACCGCCGCTACGCCGACGGCTACGGCCCGCCGCCCGACAGCGACAAGCGACGGGTTCTCGCGGGCCGGTTCCCGGTGGTTCGGCCTGCGCCCAGCCATATCTTGGTAGTTACTCACACACACGAATAAAAGCACGGAACCGAACCGGTTCGGGGCACATCGGAGTCCGACCGGACAGCGCCGACAGTTCTCATCGGGACTGCCGTAACCGCGTACCGGTGTTCGCCGACCCGGCGTCGGCCAACGACTGATACTGTCGGCTGTAAGTACGTGAAGACTGCGACGCAAGTATGGCCGTATTACTTGCTTACACACAGTTTGCTGTCTAATCACTGTTCGATGAATTACAGCCGACAGTATGAACTAACCCTCACCTACCTCTATCAGCGGAACAGTTCCGCTCCGTCGGCGATCCGGCTCTGGTACGCCCGGCTGTCGATGCCCGCGTCGTCGAACGCGTCCAACATAGCGCTGGCGACGTCCCGCCGCGTGTTCTCCCGGCACGCGGCGATGACGCCGGGTCCTGCGCCGCTGACCGTGACGCCCGTCGCCCCCGCGTTCAGGGCGGCCTCGCGGACGGCGTCGTACCCGTCGATTAGTTCCGCCCGGGCCGGCGTGACTATCTCGTCTTCCATCCCTTTGCCGACCAGCGCCGGGTCGTCCCGAGCCATGCCGACAGTGAGAGTGGCGGCGCGGCCGACGGTGTCGACCACCTTGTCGACGGACGTAGTCTCGGGGACGACGCGACGAGCGTCGCGGGTCGAGACGACGATGTCGGGCAGACAGACCACCAGCGGGATGTCGGCGTCGACCTGCGTGACGCCGTCGCCGGTCGCGACCGTAAAGCCCCCCAGCAGCGAAGGCGCGACGTTGTCCTCGTGCGCCTCGCCGGAGACGAGCGCCTCACCTTTGGCGGCGACCGGTACGAGTTCCTCCCGCGAGAGGCCACGGTCGTACAGTTCGTTCAGTGCGAGCGCCGCACCGGCCGCACTCGCCGCGGAGGACCCGAGACCGGAGGCCGGCCGCACCCCTTTATCTATCTCGATCCGGGCGGGTGCGTCGAGCGCTTTGGCGACCGCGCCGGCGGTGTTTTTCTCCGGGTCTTCCGGGATGAAGTGACTCCCGGAGCCGGTGACTTCGATAGTCGTCTCCGGGGCGCGCTCGACTCGCACGATGTCGGCGGGCCGGTCGAGTGCGGCCCCGAACACGTCGAACCCGCTCCCGAGGTTCGCACTGGTTGCGGGAGCGCGGACGGTAAGCATGCGCGTCAGTTGCCGTAGTGAACGCAAAAAGGTAGCGGACCGAGAATCCCCTGACAGACGCGCGTCGTCGGAGAGTTCGGTGACGTTCCCGCGACGTATACCAAAACAGGGATCCCGACGGTGACATGCAAAAGACCCATCTCGGCCCCCCCACAACGCACGGACATGATCGGTATCGTCGGCGGCGGCGTCGCTGGACTCGCGGCGGCGTACCGCCTGCAGGAACGCGGCCACGACGTTCACGTGTTCGAGGCCAACGAGGAGATGGGCGGTCTCGCGGCCGTGTACGAGACGGCGGGCGACCCCATCGAGAAGTTCTATCACCACCTCTCGGGGGCCGAAGAGACTATCGTCGACCTCGCGGAGGAACTGGGCCTGAGCGACCGAGTGGAGTGGCGGTACAAGACCGACGCCTACTACGTCGACGGCGTGGTCCACCCGCTGGAGAAACTATGGGAGATAGCCGCCTATCCCCATCTCTCCCTCTACGACAAGTTCCGGCTGGGGATGCTCACGATGGAGGTGGACTGCACTACATTCCCGCCGTCGACGGACAGTTACGACGACATCGAAGCGTACGAGGACGTTCCCGTCGAGCAGTTCCTGCGCGAACATACCACCGACCAGGTGTACGAGCGGTTCTGGCTCCCGCTCTTGGACGCCAAGTTCGGGAGCAGGAAAGAGGACGTCAGCGCCGCGTGGCTGCTCGGACGCGTGAAGTTCCGCGGCGAGCGCGACCTCCTGCGCGGGGAGCAACTCGGCTACTTCCGGGGGAGTTTTGCGGTGTTGATCGACGCGCTGCTCGACGCGGTGGGCCGGGAGAACGTCACCACGGGGGCGCGTGTGACGGGGGTGGACACGACCGGCGGCACCGTCCGAGCGCTCACCGCGGAGACGGAGAACGGCTCGGCGACCTACGAGGTCGATTCGGTAGTCGTGGCGGCGATGCCGAACGTGCTAGAGGACCTGACCGGCTACGCCTGCGACATCGACTTCCAGGGGACCGTCTGTTCGGTGTGGAGCATGGACCGGTCGTTGTCGGACGCCTACTGGCTCAACATCGCCGACGAAGCGCCGTTCGGCGTGCTCATCGAACACACGAACTTCGTCCCGCCCGAGCGCTACGGCGGCGAACACCTCTACTACACCGCGAGCTACGTACAGGACCCCGCAGAGGAACTGTGGCAACTGTCGAACGCCGAGGTCGAGGACGCGTGGCGGGACGGCATCGCGGACCTCTTTCCGGATTTCAGCCGGGACGACGTGAACTGGGTCCGGACCGCGCGAAAACCGAGAACTGCGCCCGTGTACGAACGGGGGTATCTTGACATGGTGATACCGTACGATCTGGCTGACGAGGTGGCCGACGGTCTCTACTACGCCGGGATGGCGTCGGAGGCACAGTATCCCGAACGCAGCCTCAACGGCGGTATCGTCGCCGGGTTCGAGGCGGCGGACCGAATAGCCGAGAAGGGGACGCGACGGGAGCGGCCGCCGCAACGCTGATCCGGTCTGGCGGTCGCCGCTCGACGCGGGGCTGACCTCTCTGGCCGACCGCTACCGAGTATTATCACGCCGCGCGTCGAAACAGTACTATTCCGGTGACTATCGTGTCCGGAGACGCCAACTCAGGCCGGCCGGAAACGGCGACGCCGCGGACCGCCGCCGAGCGCGACGCGTTCGGGGCGGCAGTCCACTACACCCGCAGCCACGACCGTGGCTCGCCGCCCGAGCGGTCGTACGCCGAGGCGCTTCCCGCCGCTCGGCGAGAGATCCTCTTTCGGTTCGTCCGCGGGATCATGCGCGGGTCGCCGGCCGGGCTCTGTGACCCGCAGTTCGTCTCGGCGTCGTCGCCGTCGGTTCCGGACGCACCCGTCCCGCTCTCGGACCTGGACGGCCCGAGACTACTCGCGGCCGTCGGCCCCCTCGCGGACGACTGTCAGCGCCTCGCGCTGTTGCCGTTTCCCGCCGCCGGGAGCGTCGTCGTCGCGCAGGTTGCGAACGTCCACGGCTACGACCGCGCCCGACTCTGCGGGTCGGTACGGCGGTGGAACTGCGGCGAGGAGGATGCAGCGACGGTTCGCCATCCGGTCGACCTGGTCCCGCTCGTCGAGTGTGCAGGCGCATTCGCCGACACGAGACAGGCCGAGCGGGTCCGCGGCGAACTCGCCGAGAGCGTCGCGAACCTCGCGCTCGCTCGACTCGCCGAGCGGATTCACGCCGAGGCGGTCGACGCCGAAGGGCTTACTGCGGAGACAGTCGACGCGGAGGAGATCGATGCGGCCGCGGCACCGAGACCCGGCGCGGCCGGACGGTCGATACTCGACGCTGTGGCAGACGGGATTCCTGCCGCGGATCCCGTCGCCGCGTTCGAGCGGATCACGACCGACGGCCACCCGTTTCACTACGGCGGCAAGATTCGGCGCGGGATGACGGCCGCCGACGGCCTCGCCTACGCGCCGGAGTTCACGGATAGGATCGACCTCCGCTTCGTCGCCGTCGACCGGGCGTACGCCCGCGAAACCCGGGCGGCGGACGCCGAGCGGTTCAGTAGCCGGATCCTTGCCGCATTCGACGGGCTCCGAGACGCGCTGGGGAATCAGCTCCCGAACGGGCGAGACCCCGGCGAGTACGCTGTGGTCCCGGTCCACCCCTGGCAGTACGCCCGGACGATCCCGGATCGATACGCCGAACAGCGTCGCGACGGTCGCGTCGTGCCGATATCCGAGTTCTCACATCCGGCGACGCCGGGCCTCAATCTCCGGACTGTAGTGCCGTACGACACCGAGCGGATCGACGGCGGTCCGCCGCCGCACGTCAAGTTAGCCATCGCCGTCCAGACGACGAACGTCGAGCGGACCCTGTCGCCGCACGCGGTGACGAACGGCCCGCAGGTGACGGACCTGCTTTCGGACGTGGCGGGGGCGGAGTCGTTCGAGACGCTCGGCTTCCTCGACGAACTATCGGCGACCTGCTACTTCGCGCCCGGCGGACCCCACCTCGACGGCGACCAGTTCGACGACGCTCGCCACCTCTCCGGACTGCTCCGGGCGAACCCGTACGACCACCCGCTCGTCGCCGACGGAGCGCATCCGGTGGTCGCGTCGAGCCTCGTGGCCGACTCCCCCGTCACGGGACGGCCGCTCGTCTGCGACCTGTTAGACGAGTACGCGTCAGCGACCGAAACGACGGACCCGGCCGACGCCGCGCTCTCGTTCGTCGCCGACTACGCGTCCGTCGTCGTGCCCGAGCAGGTGTTTCTCCTCTCGAAGTACGGAATCGCGCTCGAGAGTCACCTCCAGAACAGCCTCGTCGCGTTTGACGGCCCCCGTCCCGTCGCAACGCTCGTTCGGGACTTCGGCGGCATCCGGGTCCACCGCGGCCGCATCGCCGACCGCGGCCGCTCGATAGACCCGTATCCCGAGTCCGACCTCGACGCCGACGGCGAGACCGACCTCTACCGGAAACTGTACTACGCGCTGTTTCAGAACCACCTCGCCGAACTCGTCGCGGTGATCGCGACCGAACTCGACGTGGACGAGGGCGCGTGCTGGGCGCGGATCCGCGCGGCGTGCGAGCACGGGTTCGACGCCGCCCGGTCGGACCCCGCCGTCGCGGACGAGCGAGTCCGCCGCGACGAGCGAGCACTGTTCGCGGACCCGACCGTCCACAAGGCGCTGACGGCGATGCGACTCCGCGGCAAGCGTCACGAGTACGTCACGAGCGAGGTGTCGAACCCGCTTGCCGGAGCGAAACCGCGGTCCGAGTAGCGACCGTCAGGTCTCGCCCTCGTCCTCGACGCCCGGCGCTTCGCTCACGTCGACGTCCTCGGGTTCGTCCTGGCCGCCGACGACGAGGTTGCCTTCGGCGTCTTCGACGTACACGTCGTCCGCGAACCCGCCCTCGGCGTGGGGGTGGTCGGGGTCGTCGAGTTTCTCGGGCGTCGACGGCGCGTCGGCGATGCCCTCTTGTGGGTGGAACTCGCCGAGCGGGTCGTCGATGGAGATGCCGTGACGCTCGAAAAAGGCCGCGTAGCGGTCGTAGTGGTCGGACAGTTCGTCGCCGGGGAACTCCATCATCTCGGTCCAGCCGTGGTTGTAGAAGTCGAAGTTGGCCTGGATGTGCGTTATCTCACGCGCCTGCGCCTCGGTGAATCCGGCGTCGAGCGCAGCGACGTACGTATCGAACGTGGCGTCGAAGAAGTCGTCGAGGTGGTCTCGCCGTTCCTCGCGGCGGGTCTCGTCGGCCTTGTCGAGGAAGATGCCCGTGTGCATGTCCACGAGTCTGCTCCGCACGACGTCGCCGACGACCGGCGTAGTGAGCGATTTCTTCGCGGCCCAGTGGCGGACGTTCTGGCGGATCTTCATACGCTGTCGTTAGGAGAGGATCCTATTGAACCCCGCGACAGGTGAGATAGCAATCCACTTCAACCCTCGTTCCGAATTCCATGCACATGACCCAGTCGTACGTAATTATCGGTGACGGTATCGCGGGGAGTTCCGCGGCCGAGACCCTCCGGGAGGAAGCCCCCGAGTCCGACATCACAGTCATCACCGATGAAGGAGAAGCCCTGTACAATCGTATCCTGATCAAGGAGTTCGCGAAAGGGAAACTTCCGGAAGCCCCCATCTCCATCCACGAGGAAGACTGGTACGCCGAACGCGAGATCGACCTCGCCCTGAACACGCACGTCACCGAGATAGACCCCGACGCTCACACTATCCACACTCACGAGAGCGACACGTACGAGTACGACAAACTGCTCGTCGCCACGGGCGGCACGCCGACCCAACTGCCCGTCGACAACAGCGACGCCGACGGTATCCACCACTTCTGGACCTTTCAGGACGCCAGAAATATCGCCGAACACGCCGAGAGAGCGGACACCGGTGCCGTCGTCGGCGCGGGCCTGCTCGGCATTGACCTCGCGGCCATCTGCGGTGCCCAGGACATCGACGCGAACTACTTCATGCGCGGTAATCGCTGGTGGCGCTACGCCCTGAGCGAGGAGGGCGCGGAGATCATCCACGACGGCCTGCGCGAGAAGGGCGTCACGCCCGTGTTCGATAGCGGCGTCGACGCGTTCGTCACGGACGACGACGGCAAGGTCACGGCGACGGTCACGCCCGACGGCGAGGAACACGACAGCGACTTCGTCGGCGTCGCCATCGGTCTCGATTTCAACGTCGAGGTGCTCCAAGGGACCGGCGTCGAGACCGACGACGGCGTCGTCGTCGACGAGTACATGCAGACAAACGTCGACGACATCTACGCGGCCGGCGACCTCACACGCTTTTACGACACGATCCTCAACGATCACGGTCAGAACGGATCCTGGGGCAGCGCCAAGGAACAGGGGCAGGTTGCGGCGAAAAACATGGTTGCGGACGGCGAATCGGAGGCGTTCCGCTGGGTATCCTCGTACTCTATCACTCACTTCGACTTCCCGTTTCTCTCCTTCGGCCACCCGACACTCGGCGACAACCACATCGAGCGCAAGTACAGCGACACCGAGTGGCGACGCCTCGCGCTCAAGGACGGGAAGATAATCGGCGGCGTCCTCATCGGCGACCTCGCCCCCCAGAGCGCGTTCAAACAACTGGTTCGCGAGGAGCGAGACGTCAGCGGACAGACGGACGTTCTCCTCGAAGAAGAAGTCGACCTCGAAGAACTCGAAGCGCCCCAGAAAGAACAGTAGGTTCCGGACCCGACACGACGGCACGACGCTCGACCCCGAGCGTGACAGCAGGCTCTCCTTCGGACGGATTCGAGACAAGTGGCTTCATCGCTCGCCGCGGGCCAGACTACGGTGTGCTGATACGAACGGGCCGTCTCTGCAGATCTAATTGCTGAACACACGTGGGGTCGTCGCTGTCCGATGGCGACGGTTCGGACTGATTCGTACCGCCTCCCGGCATCTAGATTAATAGCCCCTCTCTCTACACGAGGGTACGAGGCTAGCTGGGTCGCCTATACATCTGTAGTGCTTCAGAACGGATATGCAACGAGAGGTCGCAGACGGAAGCACGCGTCACGACGCCGATAAACCCAGTACAGCGGCGGTACTGGCCGTCGCAGAGGAACGAGGCGTCGACGCGGCCGAACTCGAAACCCGACTCAACGACGTCATAGACCCCGATGCGCTCGACCAACTGTTTGGAGAGGAACACCAGCGGACGGTTGCCCCGGCGAAAGTTGAGTTCACGATGGCGGACTGTTCCGTCGTCGTTTACGCCGACGGAACCGCAACAGCGGCGGTTACGTCCCCGTCTCGTAAGACGGGTGCGACTCCGTGAACGGACAGAAAATGGATACTCCTTCCACTGAAACGTGCACGTACTGCGAAGGCGAAATAGAGACTAGCGAGTGGCATCCGGTTCGAGCCGTCCGAAGCGACGAAGACGATGTCGAAATTCTCCCCTTCTGCGAATCAGAGTGCGTCGAAAGATGGAACGACGAGCAGGGTCCGGCCGAAGACGACTACGTCGTGTAGTGTTTCGTCGGTCCGCCGTCGAGACCGACGCTCAGTTCTGCTTCGACCTGACTCACCTTGTCCGTCGGCTCGAGTACGTACCCGTCACCGCGTTCCGACCGTTTGACGAGGCCGACGGAGTGGAGTTTCGGGAGATGATTGTGATGCAACGTCATTTGAATACGCTCCGCTGTCTCGTCGTCGACCTCACTGACGGCCTTGTCTTCCTCCCAGGCGGCGATCTGCTCGGCGAGTTCTCTGTCGGTTATCGGCAGGCCGCGCTTGCTCAGATACGCGAGCGCGTAGCGCCGCCGGGGGTTCGAGAGCAGTTCGAAGGTGATTTCCGGTGTTAACTCGACATCCGATTTTCCGTTTGACATCTCAGCTGATCCCCCACTCAGCCTCGCGCTGTCTCTGGGTTCGTTGGTTCATGCCCCCAGTACAACGTTCAGTCTTAAATTCTTCTCGTGAGTCCGAATGCTGAGACGTTTCTGTTGTTACTGAGATGAAAAACGGGGTCACTGCTCGCCGGCAGACCCGTGAAGCGTCTCGTGAATTCCGATAACGAGCCCCGGAACAACCAGGATAAACAGGTGCTCCTCGACCGGAATCCCGAGGAGGTCGACGCCTGTTCGTAGTTCGATAGCGAACACCCCGACCCGGAGCGTGTACCAGTCCCAGACGTACGCTACGGGATACAGTGCGGCGATGGTACGGGCGGCGCGGCCCAGAGCGTTGGCGTACACGAGTAACGCGAACGCGACGCTACCGAAAGCGATCTCCGTCACCAGATAGGTGTACGGACCGAAAACGCTGATATCCGGAAACACGATCTCACGTTAGGCGCCCTCGTCCTAAGGCACACATGTGGTACACTTTGACAAGGGACGAAGTTTGAAGTCAGTCGGACGAGAAGATTCCGGTGTGAGTACGATGGATATTGCTGACATCGCTACCCGAGAGTACGTGGAAGTCGACGCTGACACGCGCCTCGGGAAAGTCCGGTCGTTGTTCGAGGAGAAGAACCCGAAGGGGATCATTGTCATGCAAAACGGCGAGTACGAGGGGGTCGTCGGCGAACGGCAACTCCTCAAATCGCATGTCGAGGACGATACGAAAGTCGCGGCGCTGGTCAAACCGAGCCAGAACGCACCCGCACCGACGGTCGAACGAACTGAAGACATCCGCGAAACCGCCCGAGTGCTCGTCGAGGGAGGGACGAAGGTCGCCCCGGTCTTCGAGGGCGGCGAACTGTGGGGTATCATCACGGAAGACGCGATCCTGACCGCCGTACTGGAGAACCTCGACGCCCTCGATGTCGGGCAGATATACACTGAAAACGTCATCACGATCACCGAGGAAGACGGTATCGGAAAGGCGATCAACCTCATGCGCGAGAACGTCATCTCGCGTCTCCCCGTGGTCGACGACGCCGGGATGCTCTCCGGCGTCGTCACGACCCACGACATCATCGACTTCGCCACCCGTAACGAGCAACGCATCACCGGAAAAGGTGACCGCGCCGGCGACCTGGACCGGATGCTCGACATCCCCGCGTACGACGTGATGTCCAGTCCCGTCGCGACGACGTCCATCGACGAGAGCGTCCGCGACGCCGTCGAACGGATGCTCGACAACGATTACTCCGGACTGGTCGTCACGCCCGAAGACGACGACCGCATCGTGGGCGGCGTCCTCACGAGAACTGACGTTCTCCGTGCGCTGACGTACACCGAGGAGGAACACATGGACGTTCAGATCACCAACATCGAACTCCTCGAAACCATCTCTCGGCAGGACATCCGCCAGAGCATCGAGCAGGTTTCGGACAAGTACAGCAAGATGCAGGTCCGACACGCTCACGTCCGCTTCCAGGAACACCAGGAGAAACTCCGCGGCACGCCGCTCATTCTCTGTCAGATCCGGATGCGGACGAACAGAGGCCAGATGATGGGTAGCGGCGAGGGGTACGGAGCCAAGCAGGGCTTCCACGTCGCCCTCGACAAACTCGAACGGAACGTGCTCGAACAGAAAGGTATCCAGAGCGACGAGGAGTACCGGGGCCAGTTGCTCCGGAAACTCGGCGAGATCTAGGGCTCGTCGGCCGCCGCCAGGCCCTCGTCGGTGATCCGGAACGTGGCCGTCTCTCCGGCGGCCTTCGACCGGTGTTTTTCAAGCGTCGCTCGGCGGTTTCCGCCGCGGAAGCGGTCGATTCGAAGAACCGTTCCCGTCCAGTGCTCTAGGGTGTGCCCGCCCAGCGCCCGCGTTCGGTCCGACTCGGGGTCGGTGAACACCTGATTAGTGATCACGACCGCGAGGTCGTGCCGGCGGGCGAGCGACAGCAGATGCGTCACCTGCCTGGCGACGTCCCGAAGCGACTCCCCGTTATCGCTTTCTTTCGTTCGTTCGAGGCGGTAGAACCCGGTTGCGCTGTCGAGCACGATCAGGTCCGCCTCCTCGGCGAACTCGCTGGCGTCCTGAACTGCCTCCGCCTGCTCCTCGTAGTCGTGGGCCGATTCGACGACGATCCGAGAGGTCACTGACTCGGCGTCACCGTCGGTACGCCCCTGCGCTATCTGCTCGAACCGGTCGAGCGAAAGCCCCTCCGTGTCGATGTACACCGCCAGACCACCGTCCGCCGCCACGTCGACGGCGGCCGAGAGCGCGAGGTTCGTCTTGCCGGCCGCCGGCTGACCGTACACCTGCGTGACGGTGCCTCGCTCGAACCCGCCGCCGAGCAGGTCGTCGACCGGCGAACAGCCGGTCGGGATCGGCGTCTCGTCGTTCACACCCGTCGCTTGGCGGGTTTCGGGGAAAAAGCCCCCGGTCCGCGGAAGACTTTAACTCCGACGACTGCGAACGATCGCCTAGTGATAGTCGTCGCGACCGAGAACTTCGAACTGTACCACGGCGTCGTGAACGAACTCCGCGACAGGGGCGTGACGTTCACGACCATCGAACCGGGGGACCCGATCCCCGAGTCGACGACAGTTCTCGTCACGGACGCTCAGGGAGGGATCGCCGGCGGCGACGAGTCGGTCCCGAGCGACGTGGCAGTCATCACCGCCGACCCGGAGAGCCCCCGCCGTGCCGTCGAGTCGGCGCTTGCCGCCGTCCGCGGCGAAGGGGGTCGGACTATCGTCGGCGTCGACCCCGGCACGCGCCCCGGAATCGCCGTTTTGACGGGCGAGACGGTGGTCGCCGCGTTCCACGTCCCGTTAGAGGACGCGGTCGAGGTCATCCGGGAGGAGGTCGCAGACGCGCCGGACCCGGTCGTCCGTGTCGGCAACGGTGCGCGCCTTCAGGGGGCGACTATCGTCAACGACCTGGACGACGTTCGGGTCGAACTCGTCGACGAAACGGGGACGACGCCGTATCTCGGCACCGGCGCTCGCGGCATGGGCGACGTGCTCGCGGCGGTCAACATCGCCCGCATCGAGGGCGACATCGTCGACGAACGCGAGGTCGAACCGACCGAGGGCGAACTGAAGGTGATCAAGAACCGCTCGCGCGAGCAGTCGGCCCGGAACCGCGCTATCGACGAGGCGCTGGCACGGCGCGTCGCGAGCGGCGACCTCACTATCGACGAAGCGCTCGACGAACACGGGGACAGGTAGCGTTCATTTCACGGGTCTACCGTGATATCCGCCAGCGGACCGGGCTCCGAGACTCCGTCGTCCCGCCTCCGAATCACGTACTTCTGCCCGTCCGGGAGGGCGTCGGGCGCGGTGGACAGGAACGTTCATCGTGACGCCCCAAGTGTCGTATCCGAGTGATGATCACCCATTCTGAATCACCGCAGGCATCTCCCCACTGTCGGTGCGAAAAAGGTACGGACCGGTTAGCGGGGAGTACCTAGCGGGTTGTTTTCGGCTTTCATCGGGAAACATCCGGAGAAAGTGTAATAACATTCCAGTTCACCCTCATGGAATTTATACCTCTGCTCGTGGCTATAGCGTCCGGAGGTCACACAGTGTTTTTCCAAAACGACGAACTACAGTACGAGGTCGAGGTCGAGGAACCGGATCCGCACTTCGCGAAACTGCTTCAGCAGGCTATCGGCGGCGTCGAGGGGGAGATGCGCGTGGCGATGCAGTACATGTTCCAGGCGATGGCGCTTCCGGAGGAGCACAGCGACTTCCGGCACATGCTGATGGAGACGGCCGCCGAAGAACTCGGACACATCGAGATGCTGGCGACGGCGGTGACGAAGAACTTGCGCGGCGCGCCCCAGGAACTCCGCGAGGAGGCACAGGAGGACGCCGCCGTCGCCGCGGCGATGACGGGACAGAACCCACGTCACTTCCTGTCGTCCGGGCTGTCCGCGATGCCGGTCGACAGCAACGGCACGCCGTTTAGCGGGAACTACGTCGTCGCGTCGGGGAACCTCGCGGCCGACATGTACGCGAACGTGATGGCCGAGTCGACCGGGCGACTGCTGGCGACCCGCCTGTACGAGTACACGAACGACGAGGGGATGAAAGACATGCTCGCGTATCTCATCGCGCGCGACACGATGCATCAGAACCAGTGGCTGACGGTTCTCGACACGTTCGAGGACCATCTGCCGATCCCCGCGAGCTTCCCGCAGGAGAAGGAGAACCAGGAGTTCAACTACTCGTTCATGTCGACGGCGAGAGACCCGCACGAGGACCCTGCAACGCCGTGGACCCAGGGCGAGGCTCCGGACGGCAAAGGCGAGTTCTCGTTCCTGGCTGAACAGCCCGGCGGCGGATCTCCCGGCGTCGGTCCGGCCGACCCGACGACGAACAACGAGCCCGAATCCGAATAACGCACGAGTGCGTTCACCGTTTCTATTCTTTCACCGCGTTCTCCGCCCGCCGCAACACCTCGCGGAGCGCGAGCCCCGTCTCCCGCGCGACCCCGAGCGCGTCGTCGTACTCGGCGCTCACGTCGTACGTCTCGCCCGCGTCGTCGCTCGCCACTTTCACGTCCACATCGTAGGTGTCGCCGTCCACCGAGAGAGTCGCAGTCAGAAAGGCGCGTTCGGCGATCCAGCGGTGGGTCGCCCCGCTCTGCCGGACGCCGAGCGTTCCCGTCTCCTCCGCGAGGCGGCGCGCTACTGCCCGCGCGTCCTCGGGTTTCGCGATCACCTTCACGAGGTGGCCCGGGCGGGACTTCTTCATCGTCGTCGGGAGTATCGTCACGTCTCGCGCGCCTGCCTGCGAGAGCGATTCCTGTAGGCTTCCCAGCACCTCCGGCGTCACGTCGTCGATGTTCGTCTCCAGAACTGCAACGTCGTCGCCGACGAGGTGTCCGTCGTCCGTCGCATCCGCAACGCCGTGTCGGTCGTCCGTCGCGTCCGAGACAGAGTGCCTGTCGTCCGCGCCGTGTGCGTGACCGTGGCCATCGTCCGCCGCGTCCGCCTCGCGCTCCGCTCCGACGAACGCGCGCAGCACGTTCGGTCGTTCGTCGAAGTCGTAGCCGCCGACCCCGTACCCCGACGCCGTCACGTCCAGCGGCGGCAACTGGCCGACACCGTCGGCGAAGTGCGCGAGTATCGCCGCACCCGTCGGCGTGAGCAGTTCAGCGTCGACCGGGCCGCCCTGAATCGCCCAGTCCGCACGTTCGACTATCTCGACGACCGCCGGCGCGGGAACCGGATACACGCCGTGACTCATCTCGGCGGTCCCGCCGCCGGTCCGGACCGGCGTGGTGACAACCCTGTCGACCCCTACGTCATCGACCAGCAGCGCCGCCCCGACCACGTCGGCGATGGCGTCGTCAGCGCCCACCTCGTGGAAGTGCGTCTCGGCGAGGTCGGTCCCGTGGACCGCCGCTTCGGCCTCGCCGAGGATCTCGAAGACGGCTTTCGCGTCCGCCGCGACGCCGGCCGGGAGATTCATCCCCTCGACGATCCCGATTACCTCGGGGTAGGTTCGGGCGGGGCCGCGACCCTCGGCGGATCGCTTGTGGTCGTGGGTGTGAGAGTGGTCGTGAGTGTGGTCGTGGTCGTGAGTATGGGAGTGTTCGTGGTCGTGGGTGTGGTCGTGGCTGTGAGTCTCTTCGTGATCGCGACTGTGGTCGTGTTCATCGCTGTCGCGGGTTTGATCGTCGTCGTCCCGTCCGTCGCTGACGAGCACGCGGACGTCGGTCGCTCCGATCCCGTGTTCCGTTCGCTCGTCGACCGCGTATTCAACGTCGAGAGCGGCCGTTACGGGAGCAAGCGCGTCGGGGTCGGCACCTGCCGCGACGAGAGCGCCGAGGAGCATATCGCCGCTGGCTCCCATCCGGCCGTCGAAGGCGAGCGTTCGCATATCACACGTTCGGAAGTGACGGCTGGTCAAAGTTCGGGTCCGGGAACGTCACGCCTTTGTGTTCCCCGGTTCAATATCAAGTGGTACCATATGACACGAGACAGGGTAAACAGCGGGGGTGACCCCCCCATAACAAAAGACATATCGGGACCGGCGTCTGAATGCAAACCATCTCTACCGCTGTGAAATCATGAACGAAGTTCAACTCGAGGTCGCAAAAGCGTACCCGAACGACTCGGGGCGCGGTATCGCTCGCCTCGACCCGGACACGCTCCTCCACCTGAAGCTGAGTCCGGGCGACATCATCGAAATCGAGGGTGCTGACACGACCGCGGCGAAGGTGTGGCGCGCCGACCGGCAGGACTGGAACACGGACACAGTTCGTATCGACGGATTCACGCGACAGAACTCGGACGTGGGGATCGGCGAGCGCGTGACGATCCGCAAGGCCGAGGCGACGAAGGCCGACTCGCTGGTGCTCGCGCCGCCCGAGGAGGCGAGCGTCCAGTTCGGCAGCGACGCTGCCGGCATGGTGAAACGGCAGATACTGAAGCGGCCGGTCGTCGAGCGCGACATCGTTCCGGTGATGTCGTCGACGAACCACCCGTTCATGCGCTCGCCGGGACAGGCGATCCCGCTCATCGCCGTCGAGACGGAACCCGAGGGCGTCGTCCTGATTACCGAGGACACCGACGTCGAACTCCGCGAGGAGCCGATCAGCGGGTTCGAGAAGACGGGCGGCGGGATCACGTACGAAGACATCGGCGGACTCCAGTCGGAGATCCAGCGGGTCCGGGAGATGGTGGAGCTCCCGATGAAACACCCGCAGATATTCAAGAAACTCGGGATCGAACCGCCCCAGGGGGTGTTGCTCCACGGCCCGCCCGGCACCGGGAAGACCCTCCTCGCGAAGGCGGTGGCTAACGAGACGTCTGCGAGTTTCTTCTCTATCGCCGGTCCGGAGATCATCTCGAAGTACTACGGCGAATCCGAACAGCAACTCCGGGAGATATTCGAGGACGCGACGGAGGAAGCTCCCTCTATCATCTTCATCGACGAGCTCGACTCCATCGCGCCGAAACGCGAGGACGTGACGGGCGAAGTCGAGCGACGCGTCGTCGCCCAGTTGCTGACGATGATGGACGGCCTCGAATCGCGCGGTCAGGTCATCGTCATCGCGGCGACGAACCGCGTCGACTCGGTCGACCCCGCGCTTCGCCGGCCGGGTCGCTTCGACCGCGAGATCGAGATCGGCGTCCCCGACGAGATGGGTCGCGAGGAGATACTCCAGATCCACACGCGCGGCATGCCGCTGTCCGACGACGTCAACCTGGGTCACCTCGCGGATGAGACTCACGGCTTCGTCGGCGCGGACATCGAGAGCCTGACGAAAGAGGCCGCGATGAAGGCGCTGCGGCGATACCTCCCCGAGATCGATTTGGACGAGGAGGACATCCCGCCGAGCCTCATCGACCGGATGATCGTCAAGCGCCAGGACTTCCGCGGCGCGCTGAACGAGGTCGAACCGTCCGCGCTACGGGAGGTCCTCGTCGAACTCCCGAAGATATCCTGGGACGACGTCGGCGGCCTGAACGAGGCGAAAGAGCAGGTTCAAGAGAGCGTCGAGTGGCCGCTCACCTCGCCGGAGAAGTTCGAGCGCCTCGGCATCGACCCGCCGAGCGGCGTCTTGCTGTACGGCCCGCCCGGAACCGGGAAGACCCTGATGGCGAAAGCCGTCGCCAACGAGACCAACGCCAACTTCATCTCGGTGCGCGGCCCGCAACTGCTGTCGAAGTGGGTCGGCGAGTCGGAGAAGGCGATCCGGCAGACCTTCCGGAAGGCACGGCAGGTGTCGCCGACGGTCATCTTCTTCGACGAACTCGACAGCCTCGCTCCGGGTCGCGGCGGTGAGATGGGGAGCAACGTCAGCGAGCGCGTCGTCAACCAACTGCTGACGGAACTCGACGGCCTCGAAGACATGGAGGACGTCATGGTTATCGGCGCGACCAACCGGCCGGACATCATCGACCCGGCGCTGATCCGCTCCGGGCGGTTCGACCGGATGGTGATGATCGGTCAGCCCGACGTCGAGGGTCGCGAGCGTATCCTCGACATCCACACGGCGGACACGCCGCTGGCCGCGGACGTGTCGCTGCCGGAAATCGCGGAGATAACTGACGGCTACGTCGGGAGCGACCTGGAAAGCATCGCGCGCGAGGCCGCTATCGAGGCGCTTCGCGAGGACGACGACGCCGAAACCGTCGAGATGCGCCACTTCCGCAAGGCGCTCGAAAACGTCCGGCCGACGATAACTGAGGACATCCTCGATTACTACGAGCGGATGGAAGACCAGTTCAAGGGCGGCACCGGCGACCCTGCACACGACAAAGCCGGCGGTCGCATCGGATTCCAGTAGGCCGACCGTCGGCTCTCGCAGGCGAACCGCTTTTTCCAGCACGCTACACGTTTTCGCGGCGGATCGACGATAACGTTTTAAACGTCTGATACGTACGCCAGTTGTAACATCCGTGAAGGGACGATCGCCCGGCGAACCGGACGAAGACGCGCTCACCGGCGGCGAGGACCCGTACAGCGCCTTCCGGGACCCGACGATCGTGATCCTCGTCGGCATCGTCTGTGGCACGCTTGTCGCCATGGTTATCGGTCTGGGCGGTCCGGGTGCGGTGGCTGGAAATGAGAGCGGGCCGGTCTTCCCGTTCCCCGACCTCGACGACGGCGACTCGGCGACGGCCGTCGAACTTCGGATCGACGCGAACAGGTCGACGAGCAGACCCGGCGACGCCGTTACGTTCACCGTCGAACGCGCGGGGAATGACCCGGTCGCGAACGCGTCGTTGCGCGTCGGCGGGGAACGGTACAGAACCGGCGACGACGGGACCGTCACAGTACGGTTCGACCGCGGCGGCGAGTACACGGTCAGGGCAACGGCGTCAGCTGACGGGATCAACTTCATCGACGCGCGGCGAACGGTCATGGTGGAGCGGTACGTCACCGACCTGGACATCCGGGCGAACGCGTCTCGTGCGACGGCCGGCGATGCGGTCCGATTTACCGTCACGGACGGGACGGATCCGGTCGAGGGGACCGTCGAAGTCGCCGGGAAGGGACACACAACCGGCGCGGACGGCACCGTCGTCGTCATCTTCGAGCGAGCGGGCGAGTTCACCGCGACGGCGAGCAAAGGCCGGACTCCGACGACGCGATTCAACCGGAGTTCGGTCGACGTATCGGTCACTCGCCGGCGAGCGTCGCTCTCGCTCACCGTCGAGGACGACCCCGTTGCCCACGAACCGGTCCGGGTTCGTGTGACCCGCGACGACACCGGCGGCCCGGCCAACGCGACAGTTACCGTCGACGGGAAGACGTACGAGACGGACGACGACGGCATCGTCAACGTCACCGTCGAAGCCGCTGGCGAGGTTGCGTTCACCGCCAGCGCGCCCGACACGCCCGCGGTCACGTTCGACGACGCCGCACTGACGGTCGCAGTCGACCGCCGGACGGTGTCGCTGGCGCTCGCGGCGAACCGGACTCGCGTCGAGAAGGGTGCGGTGGTTCGGTTCGATCTGACCCGCGAGGACACCGGGGAACCGGTCGACGGCTCACTGTCCGTCGGTAACGCGACCCACGCAACCGGCGCGGACGGGACGGTGAACGTGACGTTCGACGATCCCGGGACCGTACCCGTCCGCGGCCTGCGAACCGACACGGCGACCGAGACGTTCGACGCTGACGGCTACACCGTCTCCGTCCGCGGGGCCGACTTCACCCTCTCGTCGCTCGACGCTCCCGACGAAGTGGCGCGCGGTGAGAACGTCACGGTCGAGGCGACGGTGACGAACGCGGGCAACGAACCGGGAGGCCAGTGGGTGGAATACCGGTTCGACGACGCCGTGGCCGACCGTGAGTACGTCAGACTAAACGCCGGAGAGCCGCGGACGGTCGATCTAACGACGCGGGTCGCTGAGAACGCGTCGACCGGCGAGTACTCTCATGGCGTAGTGTCGGACGACACGGATATCGAGGCGACGATAACGGTCGCGGAGCGAGAGGACACGACCGAGACGATAGCCGCTCGCGCGCTCGTTCTGACTGTAAACTCGATATATTGACTCATAGGCTGTTGTAAAGGATCTCGCCGCCTCTCAGTGCGTCGTGAAACGTAGTAGGAGGTTGGTACGATCCGTAAAACGGAGCGAAATAAAGCGAACGCTCTGACGGTTATATGGTCTGACGTACTGTAGGACTGTTCAAGCGCGACAACAATGTCACGTCCCTCCCCCTTCCACAGCGAACAAGCACCCTCCGACGCGAGTGACAACCGCAACGGTCGACAGTCGGTGCTCGACCGACTCGATTCGTCCCTGTTCACCGCGCCGATCAGAATGATTAGCTTCTGGATGGCCGTTGCCCTCCCGTTCCTCCACGTGCCGTTACTCCTCCGCGGTCTGACAGATCCGTCACAGACGATCACCTTCCTCGGGCTACTCGTCGTCAATATGGTGGCGCTTCTGATCGGCCATCCGTACAACACGACCTGACGGCAGTCGCGGCCCCGAAATCCCCTGCTGACGCCATCTTCTATCGTCCCCTGTGGTCCCTCGTCTTGCGGTCAGTCGACCACGGCTCGCTTGATACCTTCGACCTCCTTGGTCAGCGCCCGCCGCTTTATCAGGACGAACCCGGCGAAGATAACGAGGAAGCCGACGACCGTCGGGACGCCAATTATCTCACCGAGGAACAGCCACCCCGACACTGCGGCGAATATCGGCGCGACGTACGACACGAGATTGATCTCGATGGGGCCGAGACGCTCGAGCAGATCGAAGTAGACGAGGAAGCCGAGAGCGCTCGCGACGACCGAGAGATAGGCGACGGCCGCGACCGCTTCGACGGTCCAGGTTATCGCCGCGAACGACTCGTTCGGCAACGCGGCGCTCAGGACGTGCATCAGTAACGCGCCGAAGACCATCGACCACGCCTCCAGCGTCTCGATAGGGAGTTCGGCCTCGATCCGACGCGTCAAGACGCTTCCGAGGGCGAACGCCGCCGCCGCGCCGAAGACGAGTAGTTTCGCGACCACGTCCTCGGCCAGCAGGTTCGACGGGTCGGGTTGCGCCAGGATAGCAACGCCGAGAAGGCCGAGGACGAGGCCGGCGATGCCGGCAGTCGTCATGCGTTCGCTCGGTAACAGCATCCGGGCGAATCCGGCCGTTAGAACGGGAGAGAGCGAGACGACCACTGCGGCGGCCGCACTCGTCGTGTTCAGTTCGCCGATAAACAGCAAGGCGTGGTAGGCGGCGATCATCAGCGACGCGCCGACGGCGACCAGAGCCCACTGGCCGCGCCCGCGTGGGAACGGGTCATCGACGACGTACGCGGCGTAGCCGAGCATCAACACCCCGGCGATATCGTATCGGATGGCCGCAAACAGCACGGGCGGGAAATACGCCAATCCGGCCTTGATCGCCATAAACGCCGTCCCCCAGACGGCCGCCAGTACGACGAACAGCAACACGTTTCGATAGCGGGTCACACTGGCCGTTTTACACACACCGGACTGAATGTTTCGATCCGTAACACCGTACTGTCCCGAACTATCCCACCTTTCAGTTTAGATATCGTGGGGATCGAACCCGGATATCCAGTATATCCAACGCCTGTGTCCGAGCGCGGGATTACAACGACCCGACTCAGTCGGTACCCCAAGCAAATCCACGGTATCCGACAAGGAGCGGGTTCGCCCGGTGTATTTATACGGAAACGGGTCCTTGTAACGGTATGGCCGTTCATGGCCGGCCCGCGTTGCGGGATCTCTTCGACGAGTCACCGACGCCACACATCGCCCATCCACCCGAAACTCATCATCGGGACTTCTACGTCGCCACCGACGGTTCGTTCAGAGCCTCGGATCCGGGCGGACTCGGCGTCGTCATCGAGACTCGCGACGGGACGAAAGTGACGCGGCTTTCCCTCCCGGATAGCGCTCCTGATAACAACGTCGCCGAGTACCGTGCGCTCCATCTCGGACTCGACGTGCTCGACGCTCGCGCGCCGCCCGATGCGCGGGTCGGTCTCCTGTTGGACCACGACGACCTCGCCGAGAACGTCAACGCCGCGGTACTCGCCGCGCGTCACCCGGACAACGACCCGCCCCGACCGTACTCGGTCCCGGACGGGAGCGCCAACCACTGGCGCGGTATTCGGGCGCGCCTCGCGACGTTCGGCGAGATCCGCGCCGCGCGCATCCGGAGCGAGCAGAACCCGGCCCACCCGCTCGCCAACACGCCGGACCACTACGAGCACGTCAACCGCGAATCCGCCCGCTGCGTCCTGCCGAAAACGCACGAACCGGACGCCGCGGCCGATCCGCGGTTCCCGCCGCCGTCGCGTGCCGACCGCCACGCGAACGAGGCGAGCGACTAAGCCGGACACCGCTGTCCGCACGCCGGCGAAGACCTATCTCTACGGGCCAAAACACGCCGTCGGGACAACCTCGACGGGGGCCGTCCCCGGGAGTCGGCCGCTCGCGTTCGTTACGGAGAATCAAGGAGAAAGTTCCGCCCGTCAGGGCGGGGAAGATGTCAATCCTCTTGTTGTGCGTCGACCACCGCGACGCCCGCCAGGTTCACGATGTCTTTGACCTCGTCGCCCCGCTGGAGGACGTGGACGGGTTTGTCCATGCCGACAAGCATCGGGCCGATGGCCTCCGCGCCGCCGAGGCGCTGGAGGAGTTTGTAGCCGATGTTGCCCGCCTCAAGATTCGGGAAGATCAGCACGTTTGCAGGGTCATCGAGGTCAGAGAACTCGTACGTCCCTTCGAGAATGTCTTCGACGACGGCCGTATCGGCCTGCATCTCGCCGTCGACGGCGAAGTCCACGCTGTTGTCCTCGCGGAGGCGGCGAGCGGCCTCGCGGGGCTTGCGCGTCCCCTGGTTGTCGACGCTGCCGAAGTTCGAATACGACAGCATCGCCGCTCTCGGCTCGATGTTGAACCGGCGCGCGAGTTCGGCGGTGTGGCGGGTGACCTCGGCGAGAACGTCCTCGTCGGGGTTCTGGTTGACCGTCGTGTCGGCGCAGAAGACGACGCGGTTCTTGAACGTGAGCATGTAGACGCCGGCCGCGTAATCGGCGTCATCGGCGGTTCCGATCACCTGTAGCGGCGGCCGTAGCGCCGACGGGTAATTGTGGGTCAGCCCCGTGAGCAAGGCGTCGGCGTCGCCGCGTTCGACCATGACGCTGCCGAAGTAGTTCGTGTCGCCGCGGATCAGTTCCTCGGCCTCGTTCTCCGTGATCCCTTTCCGACGGCGGATCTCGTAGAGGTGGTCGGTGTAGTCGTCGTAATCGCCGCTGCGCGGGTCGGCTATCTCGGGCTCGAAGTCGAGTCCGAGTCGCCGGGCAGTCGTCCGGATGCTGTCGGCGTTGCCGAGGAGTATCGGCTCGGCGATCCCCTGTTCCTGGATCTGGTAGGCCGCGCGGATCATCTTCTCGTCGTCGCCCTCGGCCAGCGCGACGCGTTTCGGGTCGGACTTGGCCTTGTTGAGCACGACGCGCATCATCTCGCGGGATTTGCCCAGGCGGGCCTCTAACCGCTCGACGTACGCTTCCTCGTCGAGTTCCGCGCGGGCCGCGTCGCTTTCTATCGCCGCCCTTGCGACTGCGGGTGCCACTTCGAACAGCACGCGCGGGTCGAGCGGTTTCGGGATGATGTAGTCCGGGCCGAACTGGAGCGGCTGGTCGCCGTACGCCTTCACCACGGCGTCCGGTACGTCCTGTTTCGCCAGGTCCGCAAGCGCCTCGGCGGCGGCGACTTTCATCGCCTCGTTTATCTCCGTCGCCCGCACGTCGAGCGCGCCGCGGAAGATGAAGGGGAACCCGAGAACGTTGTTGACCTGATTCGGGTAGTCCGAGCGACCGGTCGCCATGATAACGTGGTCGTCGCGGGCCGCTTTCGCCTCCTCGTAGCCGATCTCCGGGTCAGGGTTCGCCATGGCGAAGATGATCGGGTCGTCGTTCATCGACTGGACCATCTCCTGGTCGACGATGCCGCCGATAGAGAGGCCAACGAACACGTCAGCACTGTCCATCGCGTCCGCGAGGTCACCCTCGGGAACGTCCCGGGCGAACTCCTGTTTGTACTCGTTGACGTCGCCGTGTCGGGCGCGCTCCTCGGTGATGATCCCCGAGGAGTCACACATCGTGATGTTCTCTTTGCTCGCGCCCAGCGAGACGTAGAACCGGGCGGTGGCGATCGCGCTCGCCCCCGCTCCGGAGAAGACGATGTCGAGGTCGGAGAGGTCCTTTTCGGCGATCTCGACGGCGTTCAGCAGCGCCGCGCCGCTGATGATGGCCGTGCCGTGCTGGTCGTCGTGGAACACGGGGATAGACAGTTTCTCCCGGAGTTCCTCCTCGATGGTGAAACACTCCGGAGCCTTGATGTCCTCCAGATTGATCCCGCCGAACGTTGGCTCCATCTGTACGACGGTGTCGACGAACTCGTGCGGGTCGTTCTCGGCGAGTTCGATGTCGAACACGTCGATGTCGGCGAACCGCTTGAACAGCACGCCTTTCCCCTCCATGACGGGTTTCGACGCCTGCGCTCCGATGTCGCCGAGTCCGAGCACGGCCGACCCGTTCGACACGACGCCGACAAGATTCCCCTTCGCCGTGTACTTGTAGGCATCCTCCGGGTTCTCACTGATCCGCAGGCACGGTTCGGCGACGCCCGGCGAGTACGCGAGCGAGAGGTCGCGCTGCGTGTTCGTCGGTTTCGTCGTGGATATCTCTATCTTGCCGGGTGGTTCTTCGCGGTGATACTCTAGCGAGTCCTCGTCGAGTCCCATGTACGGAGAACGTCGCCATCAGCCGTTATAAACTTTGACGAAACGACAGTTCGTCATTCGTCGAAATCACGGCGAAAGCGGGCGGTGGCGGTCGACAGTCACGTCGCGGTCGACCGCCGCGACGACCTCGGTCGGCCACCGACCGGTCCGCGTGAGGACCTCGAAGCCGTCCTCGGTGACGAGAACGGTGTCCTCGCTTTTCGCCCCCTGAACCGTCGGGTTCCAGGCGTAGCCCATCGGCGTCGTCACCGGGCCGTCGTGGCCCGGGGTCGCGATCCACTCGCGTCCGGCGAACCCGGCGGCACCGCCCTGATGGTGGCGTTTCCACTCCCCCTCGTGGCCGACGGCCTCGTAGGCGTCCCGAACCGCGTCGAAGACGGTCCCTGCGGCGTCACCGTTCGCCGCCGCCTCCTGCGTCGCGGCGAGCGCCGTCGCCTCGACGGTCATCGCCGCGTCGTGGCGCTCCTCCAGCCACTCCGGGGGGTCGAACGCGACCGTCCGGGTGAGGCTCGCGTGTAAACCGCCGCTCTCCGCGGTGATCGAGACGAGTGCGTACGCCCCGAGTTCCTCCCGTTTCGGCGTGTAGTGACGGTACGTCTGGGCGCGCTCCGCGCCGCCGACCAGCACCACCGGCGCTTCGAGATCCCGCGCCGACATCGCGACCCGGAGCGCGGAGGCGACTTCGTGCTCCGTGTCTTCCGGTTCGATCTCCTTGCACACCGCCTCCAGCGCGGCGGCCGCCTTCTGCCCGAGTTCGCGGTACTGTTCGATGTCGGCCTCGGTCAGCGGCTGCCGGAGCGACGAAGCGTCGACCGTCTCGAACCCGGGAACGTCGAAGTCCGCGGCCGCGGGCTCCGTCGCGTGGGCCCGGACGCCGTCGGCCAGCGAGGAGTCGTACCACTCAGTCTCGTGGACGGTCACGTCGTCGTCGAGTTCCTCGGCGGCGAGACGCGGCGCTTCGATGTTGTCCGTGACGACGGTGACGCTCTCGCCGTCGTATCCGGCGGCAGCCACGCCGACGGGCGCAGAGCGGTCCACGACGTTGTCGCCGCCGGCGAGCCACGCGAAACTGTTCGGTTGCGCGAACCAGACGGATTCGAGGTCGTTCTCCGCCAGATACGCGTCGAGTCGCTCCTCTCTCATGCTCGCTACCAGTCCGTACCCGTTCTTGAAGCCACCGGACGGTTGTCGGGTTCCGCGGCCCTAAACGCGGGTAATCACTCGCCGAAACCGCGTGACATAAGTGCGCGAGCGACTGATTTCTAAACAATGTCCTCGACTTCCGGGTCGAACGGCACGGACCGCTTTCGGGGCCTCGCCGTCGCCACGGCGATCATGACGTTCCTCCTGATCCTGATCGGCCTCTACACGGCGACGGCTGGGTTCGGTCTCACCTGCGAAACGCGCTGGCCATTCTGCGACGGGGCAGTGTTCGGCCTGTTCCCGGCCAACTGGGGGAGTTTCGTCGAGTGGTTCCACCGGCTGGTGGCGATGGCAACGGGGTTCATGATCCTCGGCCTGACCGCCGCCGCCTGGCGGGGCGGTCGCTCCCGTCGAGTCCGGTACGCGGCGGCGACGGCGACGCTCGTCCTGCCGACGCAGATCGTTCTCGGGGCGCTCACCGTCACCGAGTACGAACTCCTGATCCTCGCGGCGCACTTCGCCACGGCGTTGCTGATCTTTCTGCCCGTGACCGCGGTCGCGGCTTGGGCGCTCGCCGACGGTGACACGACACGCGGTGAGGGGACGGCCGCTACCCGCGCCGGAGACGACCGAAACGCCGACGCAAGCGACGACGGCGAGCGCAGAGACGCCGCCCGACTGGCCCGGATCGCTGCCCTCCCGCCGGTGATACTCGGCGTTCCGGTGGCCGTCGCCGCCTGGTCGTTTTCGGACGGCCCGGCAGTCGACCGCGCCGGTCTCGTCGCGGCTACGGCCGTCCCCCTCGCCGCCTTCGCACTCGCGTCCGGCCCGGCGGTTCGACGCCTCGCCGGCGGGACGCGCCGCTCGCGATCGCGGATAGCGCTCGGCGGGTCGCTCCCGTTGCTCCTGCTCGGTGTCGTGCTCACGCCCGGACTGATACTCACGTCTCTCGGCGCGACTATCGGCTACTACGCCGCGAGCCTGGCCGCGTTAGCCGCCCTGTTCGCCGCCGGTCTGTGGCTGGGGGACGTCAACGTCGCCGGACAATCGCACGTCCGGCTTGTCTCGTTCGCCGCCGCGGTGACGCTCGCGGTCCAGTTGCTGATCAGTCGCGTCTGGCTCACGGGTAACACGGTGGCAGTGGCCGTCGGACTCAACCTCGTCGTCCTCGTCGCCACGCTCGCCGCGTTCCGATTGAGTTCACGACGGGACGGCTCGGACCCGCCCGGCGGTCGCTCCGCCGCCGTCGAGTAGCGCAACTCGCCACGCCGTCGGACCCGTCCGGACAGGTCGGGTCGGCCTCGCCGTTCCGGAAGTCGTCGTAAACCCTGTTATCCGACGCACTTCCCTGACGAACACGAATTAAAGCATTTACATAGGTATAGCCACTGCTTTTTCGGTATGGATCGACGTACGTATCTTAAAACATCGGTAAGTACCGTCGCAGGACTAGGAATCGCCGGCTGTCTCGACTCGATCACCGGTGGCGGTGACGACGACCAGACTCTCACGCCCGCAACCAATCCGGGGTTCGCACCGTTCGAGATGAAAGAGAACGGAGAACTCGTCGGCTTCGACGTGGACCTTCTCAACGCCGTTATCGACGAAACCGAGTACGAACTCGGCGAGTGGCAGGAGTTCGATTTCACGTCGCTCGTCCCCGCACTCGACAACGACCGGGCGGACGTCGTCGCCGCCGCGATGACGATAAACGACGAGCGAAAACAGACGGTCGACTTCACGGACCCCTACTACAGCGCGGATCAGGCTGTCCTCGTACAGGAGGGGAGCGATTTCTCGCCGGAGTCGATGGACGACCTCGCCGGCCACGACATCGGTGCACAGGGCGGGACGACCGGCGAAGGGCTGATCCAGGACCGGATCGAGAACGGCACGTACGAGGAGTCTAACTACAACACCTACGACAACTACGTCTTCTCCGTCGAAGACCTGGAGAACGGCAACATCGAAGCCGTCGTGCTTGACGACCCTGTTGCTAACACGTTCGCATCCAACCGCGACGTCGAGGTCGCCTTCGTCTTCGAGACCGACGAGGAGTACGGGTTCGCCGTTCAGAAGGGGGCCGACGACGTTCGGACCGCTCTCAACGAGGGACTGCAGGCAGTCCGGGACAACGGCACGTACGAGGAACTGACGAACAAGTGGTTCGCCTCGGAGTAATTCGATGCTACAGGCCCTCGCCGACGCGTCGTTCGGGGCCGTGGTCCTCCAGAGCGGGGACTGGGGTTTCGTCTTCGAAAACGCCGACTATCTGCTAGAGGGGACGCTGACGACGGTGTTGCTCACCGTGGCGAGCGTCCTGCTCGGCTTTCTGGTCGGCTTTCCCGCCGGGGTGGTCGAGGTGTACGGCGGTCGCGTGCTGCGTGCGATAGTCGGGACGGCCGGCGTCGTGTTGCGTGGCACCCCGATCCTGGTGATCTTCTTCTTCGGCTACTTCGTGTTTCGCTTCGGGGGCGCGTTCGAGACGGCGATCGTCGGTCTCGGCCTGCGAAGCGCCGCGTATCAGTCCCAGATATTCCGCGGGTCCATCCAGAGCGTGAGCGAGGGCCAGATGGAGGGGGCCCGCTCGGTCGGCATGTCGAAACTGGAAGCGATCCGGTGGGTGGTCGTGCCGCAGGCGCTCCGTCGTTCGATCCCCGGGTTCCAGAACGAGATGACTATCGTCCTCAAGGACACCTCGATCGCGTACGCCATCGGCGTCGCGGAACTCCTGACGCTGAGTCGCGAACTGTTCATCCAGGAGACGACCGCCGTGATGGAGGTGTTCCTGTTCGCCAGCGCCATCTACTTCGTGCTGACGTTCACGACGAACCGCGGACTCGACTACCTCGGCCAGTACTACGGTATCCCCACGGAGGAATCAGTATGAATCCACTGCTACGTCTCGACTCGGTGTACAAGAGCTACGGCGACGAGGAGGTACTGCGCGGCGTCTCCCTCGATATGGAGGTCGGCGACGTGGAGGTCGTCGTCGGTCCCAGCGGGAGCGGCAAATCGACGCTACTGCGCTGTGTCAACCGCCTCACGGAAATCGACGACGGCGACATCTATCTCGACGGCGACCGGGTGACCGCCCCGGACACCGACGTGAACGAACTCCGGCGCGACGTCGGGATGGTGTTTCAGGACTTCAACCTCTTCGCGCACAAGACGGCGCTGGGCAACGTGACTCTCGGCCTACGACGCGTCCGCGGCATGGGCAAGGTCGAGGCCCGCGAGAAGGCGATGGAGCATCTCGACCAAGTAGGTCTGGGGGACCAGGCCGACTCCTACCCGGCGGAGCTTTCCGGCGGGCAGAAACAGCGTGTCGGCATCGCTCGCGCGCTCGCGATGGACCCGAAACTGATTCTGTTTGACGAACCGACGAGCGCGCTCGACCCCGAACTCATCGGCGAGGTGACTGAAGTGATGCGCGATCTCGCGTCGGGCGGGATGACGATGCTCGTCGTTACCCACGAGATGACCTTCGCCAGAGAGGCCGCCTCCACCATGACGTTCCTCGACCAGGGGGAAATAGTAGAGCGCGGCCCGCCGGAACAGCTTTTCGACAGATCGGAGCGGAAACGAACGAGAGAGTTCCTCAGTCGGATCACGGCCCGCCACGGTGACGCGCAGCCATGAGCGAGACGGCGACGCGCTCCCGCACGGGCATATTTCGGTCGCTCTCGCCCGGCCAGGTCGTTACCGCCGCGGCGGGGATCCTGTTCTGGGGATGGCTCGCCGTCCGCCTGCTGAACGACTGGGGAGTCGTCGACGCCGGCGCGGCGCCCGACGAACCGTTCGTCGACCCCGCCGGCCTTCCCGAGTGGATCCCTGAGTGGGTCGCCTTCGCCGTCGAGTTCCTCCCGCAGATGGCAAGCGGCGTCTATCTCACCGTCGTGCTGACCGTCGCCGGTATCACGTTCGGGTTCGTCCTCGCAGTGCCGCTTTCGATCGCCCGCGTGTACGGGACCACTTCGTCGTATCTCTCGCTCGCGTTCACCGAACTGATCCGTGGGACGCCGCTGCTCGTCCAGTTGTTCGTCCTCTACTACGGTATCGGTTTGACCTCGTTCCTCGGCGGCCTACCCGGTGTCGGTCAGGGTTGGGTTCCCGACGAGGCGGTGTGGGTTGCCATCGTGGGCTTCACGATAAACAGCGCCGCCTATCAGGCAGAGTACATTCGATCGGCGCTCATCAGCGTCGAAGAGAGCCAGTTGACCGCCGCGCGAGCTATCGGACTGTCGAAACTCGACGGCATCCGGTACGTGGTTCTGCCGCAGGGCCTTCGCTACGCCATCCCGGGGTGGACGAACGAACTCGTCTACCTCATCAAGTACTCCTCGCTGGCGGCGTTCATCACCGTCCCCGAACTGTTCCACCAGGCACAGGACATATCGTCGAACAACTTCCGGTACACCGCCGTGTTCACCCTGGCCGGCGTGCTGTATCTCGCGCTGGTGATATCGGCCGCGAAACTGATGGAGACCGTCGAACGCCGGACGTCCATCCCCGGTGTCGGCCGAATCAAGGGACGCCAGTAGACAGTCCTCCTGCGTCGCGACAGTAGTCTCCTCAGCTCGAAACTTTCGTTCATGTTTCTGATATAACTACTAGGAGAACCGCCCTGCACTGTGTCGGTAGTTTCCACGACCTTGGATCCCGAACTATTATAGTCTCGTCAACTGACCGCTAGAGCGTGGTTTACGAAACGGGTAATCGGACGGTAGACGACGCGGTCGAACGTGTCCTCGCCGGCGAACAACTCGACCGGCGCGACGGGTTGGCGCTCTACGCGCAACCGGTCGACGACCTCGCGCCGGCCGCCGACTACGTGCGTTCGCAGTTCGGCGACGACACGGTCGACGCCTGTTCCATCGTGAACGCGAAGGCGGGCGACTGCGCCGAGGACTGCGGGTTCTGCGCGCAGTCGGTGCATTTCGACACCGGCATCGACACCTACGGCTTTCTCGGGCCCGAGAAGATACTGGAGGCGGCGAAACGCGCCGAGCGAGACGGCGCTCAGCGGTTCGGTATCGTCGTGGCCGAGAAAGGCGTCTCGAAAGAGCACCGACCGGATGAGTGGGACGAAGTGCTGGAGGCGATCCGCCTCGTCCGCGACGAGACGGACGTAGAAGTAGACGCCTCGCTCGGCATCCTCACGGAGGAAGAGGCCGCTATTCTCGCCGACGAGGGGATCAACCATTACAATCACAACATCGAAACGTCGCCGCGCTACTTCCCCGAAATCGTCGGCACCCACGAGTTCGAGGACCGCGTGAAGACGCTCGAAATCGCCAAAGAGGCCGGGATGGACCTCTGTGCGGGGGTCATCCTCGGCATGGGCGAGTCGCCGACCGACCGCGTGGAGGCGGCCGTCGCGCTACAGGACATCGGGATTTCATCGCTTCCGGTGAACGTGCTCAATCCCGTGGCGGGGACTCCGCTGGGCGAGGAGCCCCGAGACGTAACTAGCGCCGCCGAAGACGGCACTCCGGCGGCGGACATCACAACCGAGGGAATCGTCAAGACAGTCGCTGTGTACCGACTGCTCCACCCGGAGGCCCGCGTCCGCCTGACCGGCGGTCGCGAGGTCAACCTCTCGCCGGATGAGCAGCATCTCCCGTTCGAAGCGGGCGCTGACGGGATCCTCACCGGCGACTATCTCACGACTGGCGGCCAGTCCCCCGGCGACGACATAGAAGTGATGGAACGCGCGGGGATGGAACCGAACACCGACGCGAACGAATTCGACCCCGAACGGGTGAAAGAGCGGTCGACGGACGGCGACGACGCGGCCGCCGAGACCGCTGCGGGGTCTGCGACCAGCAACGCGACACAGGATTAGATATGGACGAAATCACTTTCGCGGTACTCGGCACCGGCGGTATCGGCAGACGGACGCTCGAAGTCTCGAAGGACAAGGACGCGCTCGTTCCCGTCGCGGCCTGCGACCGAAACGGCATCGCCGTCGACCACGGCGGCCTCGACGTGGACGAACTGCTGGACGCGACCGAGGGGAACATCGCCAGCGGTCCGGACGACGGGGCCGTCACCGACGGGGGGACGGCGGCCGTCAAACAGAGAGGCGAGGACGCGGGCGTCGCCGCCTCGGCACAGGCAGAGCTTACGGAGACGCCGATCGAGGACATAATCGCCGATAGCGACGCTATCGACGCGGTCCTGATCGCACTGCCGAACCTGGAACACGATTTCATCCCGCGCGTGGGCGAACAGTTCGCAAAGGCGGGTTACGAGGGCGTCCTCGTGGACGTGCTCAAGCGCTCCCGGGTTATCGGGATGCTCGACGACCGCGCCGACGAGTTCGAGGAAAGCGGCATCACGTTCGTCTGCGGCGCGGGCGCGACCCCCGGGTTCCTCACAGGCGCGGCGGCGCTTGCCGCCCAGTCGTTCGTCGAGGTCGAGGAGGTCGAGATATGGTGGGGGGTCGGCCTCAAATCCGGCTACGAGGACAACCGCGGCACCGTCCGCGAAGACATCGCACACCTCGACGGCTACGATATCGAGACCGCGCGCGACCTTTCCGACGAGGAGATCGAAGCGATCGTCGACGAACACGACGGCATCATCGAGTTCGAAGACATGGAACACGCCGACGACGTACTGCTCGAACGGGCGGGCATCTGCGACGCAGACGACGTCAGCGTCGGCGGCATCCTCGACGTCCGCAGCGACGAAAAGCCGACGACGACCACCGTCAGCGTGACAGGCCGAACGTTCGACGGCGAACGCGGGACGAACACGTTCCAGTTGGACGACGACACAAGCATGGCCGCGAACGTCAACGGTCCCGCACTCGGCTACCTAAAGGCCGGAGTCCGGCGTAACCGTGCTGGCGAATACGGCGTGTTCGGCCCCGCAGACCTGCTACCGGAGTTCTGATGGCCGACTGCGACCGTACTCCCGGTGACGAACGCGGGTTCGACCTCGCGGAGCGTCTCGACGAACGAGACCGACGCGGCCTTCGCCGCGACCTCCAACCCGTCGACCGCGTCGCCGAGCGATCGCGGATGGCCGCCGACCCGAACGGCCGCCCTCCGTCGTTCACCGGCGACGAACTGCTGGTTTTCGCGGCGAACAACTACCTCGGACTGACGACCGACGAACGCGTTCGGAATGCCGCGGCACAGGCCATCGATTCGGTCGGAACCGGGGCCGGCGCGAGTCGGCTTCTCACCGGGGACACCGAGGTTCATCGGGAACTGGAACGTGCGCTCGCTGATACCAAGGGGACCGAGCGAGCGCTCGCGTTCTCGTCCGGCTACGCCGCCAACGTCGGCACGATCACAGCGCTCGCCCCGGACGTAGTGTTCTCGGACGAACTCAACCATGCTAGCATCGTCGACGCGTGCCGGCTCGCCGACGCCGAAACGGTTGTGTACGACCACTGTGACCCGGCCGACCTGTCACAGCGGATGGACCGCCGTTCCGCGGACGCAGCGGGCGACGAGTCGTGGCTGGTCGTCACCGATTCCGTCTTCAGTATGGACGGTACTGTCGCGCCGCTGTCCGAACTCTGCGATGTCGTCGATGAGTCAGGCGCGTGGCTCATGGTCGACGAGGCTCACGCGACGGGCCTGTACCGGGACGGCGGCGGCATCGTCCAGCGAGACGGACTGGAAAACCGCGTCGACGTACAGATGGGAACGCTCTCGAAGGCGCTCGCCAGTCAGGGCGGATACGTTGCCGGTGACGAGGCTCTGGTCGAGCATCTCGTCAACGCGGCGCGCTCGTTCGTCTTCTCGACGGGACTCGCGCCGCCCGCCGCGGCGGCCGCTCGCAAGGCGCTCCAGATCGCCCGTGCGGACGACCGCCGCGACGCGCTCTGGGTGAACGCCGCCATGCTCCGCGACAGGTTGACGGACGCGGGCTACGACGTGAGGGGCGAAACGCAGATCCTACCCGTCATGATCGGTGACCGCGACGACGCACTCGATCTAGCTGCCGCTCTCCGCGAACGCGGTGTCGCCGCACCGGCGATCCGCCCGCCGACGGTGCCGGACGGAACGAGTCGTATCCGCGTCGCACCGATGGCAACTCACACGGAATCGGACATCGCGCACTGTGTTGACGTCTTTCGAGAGGCCGGCACGGAGGTCGGGATACTGTGAGACTCGCCGTCGTCGGCACCGACACCGGAGTCGGAAAGACCGTCGTCACCGCCGGACTGACGGGGTGGCTTCGAGAGGAAGGGGTCGACGCGAGTGCTGTCAAGCCGGCCCAGACCGGCTATCCGCCAGACGACGACGCGGCGTTCGTCGCCGAGGCCTGCGGTACAGCGGACGCTGCGACCTGTCTGCGGCGGTTAGAGCCTCCGCTCGCACCGCGGGTCGCGGCCGAGCGCGAGGACGTCACACTCGGTTACGACGTGATCCGCGACGGGTGCGAGCGCGAACTCGATACGACAACTGTCGGGATCGTCGAGGGGATCGGCGGCCTTCGAGTGCCGCTTGCGGGCGAACGCGAGGTGATCGACCTCGTCTCAGACCTCGACTGTACAGCGGTTCTCGTCGCGCGGTCGGGGCTGGGGACACTGAACCACACGGCGCTGTCGGTGAGCGCGCTGGAGCGCCGCGGCGTCGACGTTCACGCCGTTGTTCTAAACGAGTTCGAGGGCGCGAGCGTCGCCGAACGGACGAACCCGGCGGAACTGGAGCGGATGACTGGCGTGCCGGTACACACCGTACCGCCGCTTGTCTTTTCCGAACCCGCGGACGCGGTCGACGAACTCCGGGAGCACCTGCCGACGTCGGTACTACCTGCGGGTGCGTTAAACGGGTGATACTGTCGAACGTCCCGTCGTGACGGGAGTCGACACCCTGGTATCTCGACAGTCTTCAGACCTCTGCCCGACAGCACGAGAGGCGACGAACTCGATAACTGCGATGGCGAACAGGCGGCCGTAGCGTACGCGAAGCGGGCGGCCGCACGACCGCGGACCGCTTCGCGGCGGGTCGGTCAGATCACGGCGGTTCTGGCCGCCCCTTCGAGTATAAACCCTTGCGTCACCCGAAGACTTATTCTCCACTCCTCGGTCGAGATGGCTATGGAAACGAGATCTCTCTCATCGGCCGACCGGGACCTGATCGACCGGGCATCGGAGACGGTCGCCGACTGCGTCGACCACGAGAAGTTCGGCGGCGCGCATATCGTCGCTTCCACGCTCAGAACGTCGTCAGGAGCCATGTACGACGGGGTGAGCGTTCCGGCGAGCATCGGTCGGGCGTCCGGCTGCGGCGAGCCGGTCGCTATCGGGTCAGCTATCGCGGACGGCGAGGACGAGTTCGATGCGATCGCGGCGGTCAGCTATCCGATGCCGGAACACGATGCGGAAGAGATACAGTTGATCCCGCCTTGCGGCGTCTGTCGGGAGATGATAGTCGACTACGGCGAGGATATCGACGTGATAATTCCACGGGAGGGAGACGCAGTGAAAGTCCGCGCGGAGGATTTGCTCCCGGTCCGCCCCTGGTGAACGAACCCGGTCTGACGGCAGTGAGTACCCCCGCTCTGCCGACGGTCACATGAAGTCGTCGAGGCCGGACTGGTCCTCCGACGCGGCGGGGTCGGCGGCATCGTCGACCTCGTCGCCGTTCGTCGGGTTCGGCCCGCCCGTATCGTCCGCGTCACCATCGTCGGAGTCGCCCTCGGTAGCCCCGTCGATAGCATCCCGTACTGCTCCTTCGAACGCGCCGCCCGCGTTGTGTTCGATCGCTTCGTCGCGGCGCTCTCGCGCGTCTTCGACGACGCTCTGGACCTTGTTCGTCGTCTCGCCGCTTCCCGTGATGAATGAAACGTCGCTCTCGTCTAAGTCGTAGGCTGCGGCCATCGCGACGGTGAGTTCGCGGTTCTTACAGTGATGTGTCATCGTCGCGAGAAACGGGAGGATCTCCCGCCGGGCCGTGCCGATGCTGGTGCCGGACCGCTCGGCTATCTCGCGGGCGATGCGGTCGCGCTGTTTCCTCGTCGCGCTCGTGCGCCCCAACTTCGACCAGTAACTCGGCGGCCCGTATCGAGTCCACCCGCCCTTGTTCTCCTTCCGGGCGGCGGCGACGCCGGCGGTCATGTTGTCCCCGGCGTAGCGCCAGTACGAGTAGTCCTGCGTGGCGCGGACGCGACCGAGCCAGCGGTCAGCATTCGCGAGGAACCCGTACGCGTCCGCGAGTTCCGCCCCGTGGTAGTCCTTCGGCATGTTGTCCTCGATCCAGTTGATCATGTCGTCCGGCGTCTCGTCCACGTCGTACGAGGCGTACAGCGCGTCCTGGGCGTCCAGGTTCTTGATCAGGTCGTCGAGGAAATCGAAGATGCCCTCGGTCTCGTCGCGTGCGCCAGTGACCACGTCGTCCTCGGTGAGCCGTTCGGTCTCCTCGGCGAGCGCCTGGAGGTCGTTGATCGCGGACCGGAGGTCGCCGCTCGTGTTGTCGGCGATAGCATCGAGCGCGTCGTCCTCGTACTCGACGCCCTCCTGTCGGCAGATATCCCGGAGAACGGGGACGATAGAGCGCGAGGAGACGTCTCGAAACTCGATTTCCTCGCACGCGCTCCGGAGGCTGTCGCTCATGTCGTAGAACTCGTTGGCGACGAGGACTATCGGCTGGTCGGCCTCCTTGACGACGCCAGTGACGGCCCGCGAGCCACCGTAGTCGGCGTTGCCGTGGAAGTTGTCGGCCTCGTCCAAGATCAGAAGTCGGCGGCCGGATTCGCCCGCGGTCAGCGTTCCGGACTGCGCAGCCTCGCCCGCGATGTGTTCGACCACGTCCCCTGTGCGCGAGTCGCTGGCGTTGAGTTCCATCACCGGCCACCCCATGTCGTTTGCTAGCGCGTGCGCCGCGGATGTCTTGCCGACGCCGGGACTGCCGTGGACGATGGCGGCCTTCCGGTGGTCCTCCCACGTCTCCGCCCACTCTTTTAGCTTATCGCGGGCCTTGTTGTTCCCGCGGACCTCGGAGAGCGTCGAGGGGCGGTACTTCTCCGTCCAGTCAGTCATTGCTCGGTCGTACGGACGAACCGCGTTTAGTGGTTGCGGACCCGTCGGGGATCTCTCCGGGAGCGCTTCCTAGCTTCTAGGTACCGGGAGTCGCCCGGCGCTTCTCGGCTCACTACTCCGCGGTGAAACCGCCCGGATCGAGCGAGTGCTTCGAGACGGTGAGGATCCGGACCATGTACGCGCTGAGCAGGACGTACGGTGAGAGCGCAACGACGAAGGCGATACTGACGTAGAGGAGGCGTCGCTGGATGTCGAACACCGTGAACGGGGGGAACAGGCCCGCGTCGATGGCAAGCAACACGAACGAGGTGAACACGATGACGGGAAGCGAGAGCACGAGGAGGTCGCCCGACAGCGCCCGTACTTCGCGTTTGTAGTAGAGCGTCGTGAAGTACTCCCGACCGGAGGCGAAGATGGTGAGAACGGAGATGAGGTCGTCGAGCGTCTGGCGTACGGGCTCCGGAAATCTGTCGCCGCGAGTCGCTCTGAGTCGACGAACGGCGTTGATATGTCGGGCGTAGTCGTAGTCCAGACCGGCCACGACGACGGCGGACAGGCTGCGGTCGGACGACTGGATCCGCTCTTCGATGAGCGCGACTTCCTCCTGGACGTCCTCAGCGATCGCCACGACGTCCCCGCGGTCGCCCTCGTCGAGGAGCGCCTTCGCCTCTCGCCGCAAGGTGTCGGCCTCCTCGTCGAGCGTCTCGAGGACAAACAGGTAGAAATCGCCGAACCCGGCGGGG
The DNA here is from genome assembly GCA_005954745.1 of Halostella pelagica. Taxonomy (GTDB): domain Archaea; phylum Halobacteriota; class Halobacteria; order Halobacteriales; family Natronoarchaeaceae; genus Halostella; species Halostella pelagica. The sequence goes on along the minus strand of CP040678.1, from coordinate 2,090,425 downwards.
CTGATCCCCGTTCCCATCCCCTCGAGTTCCGTCTGGAACTCGATCGACTCCTCGACGTGTGACTGTTTCGTTTCGAGGGGTCCGAACTCGTCAGAGATGACGGCAGTGTTGATCGAGAGGACGACTGAGACGAAGAGGATGATTCCGCCGAGGAGCGTGTTGAACAGCGTCTGGACCGCTCGAGTTTCGTCGACCAGCGTCTGCATCTCCAGTTCCCACACGGTTCCGACGGTGACGAGCGATAGGAGGATAGTGACCAACAGTAGCACCGCTAGCAGTCGGCGACTGCCGGTACGGAGAACCCACCGGACAGCCTCCTTCGGTCGTGTACGCGACCCTCCCGTAGCAGCGCCGGTCCCGTCCGTCCCGTCGCTCTCGGCCATCGTCTGGTACGACGACATCGAGCCGCAAGTAAACGCGCCCGCGCTGTTGCGAAAGACGGACAGTCGTACTCCACCGATCTAGCGCATGGACGTCGCTATTCTCACCGTCGGCGACGAGATACTCGCCGGCGATACGACGAACACCAACGCGTCGTGGTTGGCCGAGGAGATCACGGACCGCGGCGGACGAGTACGGCGGATCCTCACGGTCCCCGACGACCGCGATGTCATCGCGGAACACGTCCGCGAGTGGTCGGGTGGCTTCGACGCCGTCGTCGTCACGGGCGGTCTCGGCGGGACGCCTGACGACGTGACGATGGAGGCAGTCGCCGACGCACTGGAGCGCGACATGCTCCTCGACGAGGATCAGCGCGGGCGACTGGTCGAGAAGGCCCGGGAGTTCCGTGAGGAGAACCCCGGACTGGCCGAGGAGTACGATCTGGACCTCGATTTCGACGCGGCGGCGTCGCTCCCCGAGGACGCTCGCGCCCTCGCGACGGACGCGGGGTGGGCGCCGGGTTGCGCCGTCGAGAACGTCTACGTGTTCCCTGGGTTCCCGGACGAGATGCGGGCGATGTTCGACCTGGTCGAAGCGGAGTTCGTCGGCGACGCCGTCTCGGAGACGGTGTGGACGCCGACGCCGGAAGGCGCGCTTGGTGATATCATCGACGCCGTGGACGAACGCTTCGACGTCTCCGTCGGAAGCTATCCGGGCAAAGGCGAGACGCCGGGGCGGTTGAAACTGTCTGGGACGGACGCCGACGAGGTCGCGGCGGCGGTCGAGTGGATCAGTGCGAATCTGGCTGTGACGGACGGGCCGGGGTCGTCTGGGGAATCCGAATAGCCCGCGAAACGTGTATACGCAACAGCGTCCTGACTACTGACCCGATTTCATATCGTGGTATACGCTTCACGACACGTTTCCGGCTGTCATCACCCGGCCATGTCGCCTCGCCGAACGCTCTCGTGCCTCCAGAACGCTTATCACACCACGGCCGGAACCTCCGGAATCAGTTGATGTTCCCGGAGGAAATCGAGACGGAGCGATTGCGCCTCGTCCAGTTCAGTCGCGACCACGTCGACCTCGAACCGGTCTACGAGGCGCTGTCGCGCGACGAGCAGACGGAGCGCGAGTTACAGCACGTCACCAAGACTCCGGACGACACGCTGAAAGACACCCGGGACCGCTTCGTCGCCGCCGAGCGGAACTGGGACGACGGCGAGAAGGCCCGGTACGCCGTCTTCCCGCGGGAAGGCGAACCGAACGCCGGCGAATTCGCGGGGATGGCGGCGCTGACGCCGGACTGGGACCGTCGCAGCGCGCGGTTCAGCCTCGTCCTCAAGGAACGGTTCTGGGGCCGCGGGTACGCCGGCGAACGAGCTATCGCGTTCATGGGACTCGCGTTCGACCGCCTCGACCTCGACCTCGTCTCGACCGGATATTTCGAGGGGAACGAGCGATCGAAACAGGCGATCGAGAAGTACGTCGACCGCGTCGGCGGCGGTTACGACGGCCTGTTGCGGAACTGGGTGCCCGACGGGGACGAGGTACTCGACCTGTATCGTTACACGGTCACTCAGGAGCAGTGGGAGGCGAACCGGCCGGACGACCATCTGGTGTTCCGCGATGGGTGAACTCCTCGAACGGCGGCGAAACGAATCGTTTCCGGAAACCATCGAAACCGACCGCCTGCGCATCGAACGCCTCTCTCACGAGACCGTCGACCTGCCGGAGTACTATCGGATCTGCTCCTCGGACGAGGCCATCGACGAGGTGACGGAGTACCTGTCGTGGGACCCGCACGAGTCGATCCGCGAGACCAGAGAGTACGTCGACATGGTCGAGCGACAGTGGGAACGCGGCGACAGCGCCGCCTATCTGCTCAGGCCGCGTGAGAACGAAGACGGTTCAGGCGACATCGCCGGCGGAGCCGGGATGACGTTCGACTGGGAGCAAAAGACCGGGACGCTGGGCGTGTGGCTCCGCAAGCGCTTCTGGGGACGCGGGTATTCCGGTGAGCGTGCTTCGGCGTTCATGCGCCTCGCGTTCGACCGACTCGACCTCGATGTCGTCGCCGTCGAACATCAGGCCGGGAACGAGAAATCTCAGCGTGCGATCGAGAAGTACGCTGACCGGTTCGGCGGCTCCTACGACGGGACCGTTCGCAACTGGGAAGTCAAGTCCGGCGAGGCCCACGACCAGCACCGCTACACGATCCGGAGAGAGGAGTACTGCGAGGCGACGGCGTGACGGGCCGGCGATGGGAACGGCCGGCCGTACCGGTCGTGACGGTCATCACAGCGGCCGGGCGACCATCTCGCCCCAGGGCTCGAAACCGTAGTTATCGTAGAACGCCTGCGCGCGGTCGTTTTTCGGGTCCACGTCAAGCACGATCCGATCAAGCGGTAGGTCCTGGTCGCGGGCCGTACCAATCGCCGCCGCGATCAGGTCGTCGGCGACGCCCGACCCCCGATACTCGGGGGCGACGTATATCTCGTTGAGGACGGCGGCGTCCCAGATCATCGCCAGACGTTCGGGGAGGACGAACGCGTAGCCGACGAGACCGCCGTCCAGCGCTGCGACGGTCACACAGTCCGGATCGTCTTCGGTACAGCGCTCGACCCAGTCGAGATACCGCTCGCGGTAGTCGTCAGTGAGTTTGTCCTCGTAGGCTGTTTCCTTCTCCTCGCCGCCGGTGTTCGCGCCGAGACCGCGCTCGAAGGCGCGCTTGAGTCTCCAGAGGTCGTTCTCGTCGGTGTCGGAGTCGTATGCTCGAACGTCCATACCACATCTCCTCGCCCGATCCTGTTTATCTGTGCGGTTCCGACCAACGCGCTCGTCTGTCTGCCGCCGGGACTGTCGGTCACGTCCGCCGCTCAAACAGGCGCGCCGCGACCGTGACGACTCCCGCCACGACGACTATCAACTGGTCGCCGTTCGCGACGACGGGGAAGATCCGTTCCGGGGACCCGCCGTCGCCGCCGGCATCAGCGCCAGTGCTACCGGGTTCAGGATCGACGCCGGTGTAGAACTGCGTCTCCTGAGTCGTTCCGCGCGCCGACTCTTCGAGGTCGACGAACGTCTGGACGATACCGCCGTCCGTCGAGTAGTACAGTTCGCCGTCAAACGCGTAGAACTGGTCGTGTAGGGGATACAACAGATTCACGCCGTTGAACGTCAGGTCTGGGCCGATACCCGCGAGTGTCACGGCCGCGATAGTCGACCAGGCAACGCGGGACCCATACGGACCCCATCTCGTCCGGATCCGCGATTGTTCGCTCATCCGAGTGTCGTAGTACACGACTGCGGCGGCCGTCAGCGGCAAAAGCAACGTGTGGAAGGCGGCCCTGTGGGTCCCGATGAAGTACCAGCCCAGGAAAACGTCGAGGTCGATACAGGCCGTTGCGACCATCACGACCGCTATCGCGCGAGCGTCGAACTCGTCCCCAAGAAGTGCTGTCCCGACGAGACCGGCCAGCGCGACGTGGACGACGGTCGACGGCATACCCACACACCACGTGTGCCGAACCTATCAGCGTTCCCGTTCCTTAGACCGGAGCGGTCGGGTCTCCCGCCGCTCGTCTTCGTCGTCTGTCGAACGGTGGTTTCGGTAGAGCTATTACCCGCTCTCTTCACCCCCGTACCATGGCACGGACGAACGGGGCACGGCGCGACCTCGCCGAAAAGATCGCCGGCGAGATAACCCTGAGCGATGATCCGGGCGCGACGCTCCGGAAATGGCGTACCGATTTCGACGTCTCGCAGACGGAACTCGCGGACGAACTCGACGTCTCCTCGTCCGTCATCAGCGACTACGAGAGCGGCCGTCGCAAGAGCCCCGGAATCGGCGTCATCGAACGGGTCGTCACTGGTCTGCTCGACATCGACGAGCGCCGGGGCGGCGGTCGGATCCGGCAGTACGCGCGCGTCCTCTCGGCCGGGTTCGAAAGCGACATCGTCCAGGACCTCCGCGAGTATTCGACGACCGTCTCGCTGGGGCGGTTCTACGAAACCGTCGGCGCGACCGAACTCGTTCGCGGCACGCAAGACCGGATAAGCGGCCACACGGTCATCGATTCCATCGAGGCGATCACCCGCCTCTCCAGCGAGGAGTTCTATCGCCTCTACGGGCAGAGTACGAACCGCGCGCTCGTGTTCACCGGGATCACCCGCGGCGAGTCGCCGCTGGTCGCCATGCGCGTCGTCAACCCGACCCCGAACGCCGTTGTCCTCCACGGGATCACCGAAGACGAGCTATGGGAACACGCTCCCGACCTCGCTACCATCGACGACTTCGCGCTGGCAGTGACGGACGCCGACAAAGACGAGATGCTCGACGCGATGCGGGAACTGCCGTAGCGGCCGTTTTCGTCGGGTCATCTCCGGCGACCACTCTCCGTTCATAGGCCGCGCTCGTACGCACGGACAGCGGAACCATTGGGCCCGCTCGGCTCGGAAACCACTCGCGACAGAGGGCCGCTCGGTCGCGAATACTTCGACGATACCGGGAAAAAGGGTCGTCGGCTTACTCCACGTACCGGTACTTCCGCTCGCCCATCCGACCCCACCCGTCGAAGGTGAACTCCTCCTCGGGGACGGTCAGGGCGTCCATGTCCGTGTCCTTCTCGTGGTTGTGAGAATCGTGGATCGACTCGTACTCGCCGTACGAGAGGTCGTGGCGGTCCGCGAGTTGCTCCTCGACGTTCAGCGCGCGAACCTCCTCTTCCCACCCCTCGACGACCGTCTCGGCGTGGATTTCGGCCTGTGCGCCGCTGCCGTAGGACCCGATGAGCAGGCGCTTTCCGACAAGGTCGACGTCGTTTTGCAGCGCGTGTCGAAGCGCGCTGGCGCGGGCGACGTGGACCGAGCCGGTGTACCAGTTCCCGACCTCGCGGGAGATGGTGAGCGTCGGGTCGATCGTGTTCGCGTACCACTCGCGGTAGGCGTCTGTCTCTTTCAGTGCGTCCATGTACTCGAGGACGGCGTCCTCGTAGGCCTCGTCGTTGTCGAACGCTTCGCGGCGGGGTTGGCGACCGATCTCCTCGGCGAGTTCGTCCTCGACGGACGTGTCGCGGATCATGTGCCGATATCCGAGGAGGCCGGCCTTTCGGACCATACCCGGGAACGGCGTGTGGAACGGGATGTACGCGTAGTCGTCGGGATGTGTGTCGCCCGCGACGCTCTCGAAGTCCTCCAGCGCCTCGCGCATGCGAGAGAGGTACACCTGCACCGAGCGCTTGCCGTCGACGCTCGGGAACTGCTGGTTCGGCTTGAGGAAGTCAGTCTCGTCCGCGCTGCCGTACCCCTGCTCTGTACTCATCTCGACGACCGACGGGTCCTCGGTTATGAGCATGGCGACGGCACCGGCACCCTGCGTGGCTTCGCCGTCGTCGCCGCGCGCGTACAGGGCGGTGTCAGTAGCGACGACTAGGGCCGCGCGTCCGCGGTTACGCCCCGCCTTGATCCAGTTGTACGCGTCGTCTAAGCTCTGAGTGCCCGCGATGCAGGCGAACTTCCGCTCGCCCTTGTTCGCGTGGTGGAAGTTCTCGCCGTACACGTCTTCGAGACAGCCGGCGATGTACGTCGAGACGGGTTTGGAGTTGTCGAACGCGCTTTCGGTCGCGACGTCGATCCGGCCGATGTCGTCGGGGGTCAGCCCCTTGCGCTCCATCAGGCGGTGGGCGGCGTTCGCGCCCATCGTCACGATGTCCTCGTAACTGTCCGGGAACGAACTCGCGTTCAAGCCCAGCCCTTTCGTGTACTTGCCCGGCTCCTCGCCTTTCGCAGGCGCGAAGGTGTTCGGGAGGTCGAGCTTGAGATTCCCGGTCCGGATCTCGATGGCGTCGATACCGACTGCGGTCATACCCCGACCAACGAAACAGTGGTATAAGTTATTGTCGTCTGGGCGATCGACGATCGTCGAACTGCGTCAGGAAGCACCGACGCCGTTGTCGTTGACCCTTACCTTGTCGCCGTTCGTATCGCGGACGTATCCGACATCGCCGGAATCGGTCGCGTATTTCAGGTAGTAGTTGTTACCGTTGGGGCCGAGGCCGACGTAAATCACTTCGGGAGTCCCGTCACCGGTCCAGTCGAAGGTTCCGACCGGGGATTCGATACTGCCCGACGTAAGCGCCCGGTCGTTACCGGTCTCGTCCGCCAGGTTGACGACCCCGTTCCCGTCTACGTACGGAACTTCCGGCGCTCCGTCGGCGTCGTACTCTGCCGGAGCGCCGGTGGCGTCAGCGGTGTTGAGATTGATTCCCGTGTTGATGACTTCCCTACCGCCGTTTTTCTTGTCCTCGACGAACACCAGGTCCTGATCGCTGTTGACGAACACCAGATCAGCGTCTCCGTCGCCGTTCATGTCGGCGACGCCGACCGCAGAGGACGCCGCTATCGGTTTGAAATTGTTGCTGTTAGACGGCTTTTTATCGATCGCTTGCGCGGAGTTGCCACCAGTAACTCTGGACAGGTCCCCCTGTCCGTTGACGAAGAAGACAGAGGTATCTCCGTCCCAAGTGCCGACCGCCAGACGCGTCTGGGTCACGCTACCCCCGTCGACCAGTCGTCTCACGTCGCCGTTGAGGTCCGTTATCTCGATGTTGTTGTTCTGGTCCATGTACGGGAGGTCTGTCGCGCTATCGTCGTCGAGGTCGGCGGTCATCGGCCCCGTACTCAGTGGCTTGTTCGGGCTGTAGTCGTTGAGACGGCCGTTCGAATCGATCGTCTTGAGGCTGTTATCCGTTCCGCGGAAGGCGATGCCCTCCGTCGGTGATCCGGTCGCATCGCAAGCCCCGCCGACACCGTCTTCGGGGGTGACGGTGAACGTCTGACTCGGCTCGTTCTCGAACTCGACCGTGATTTCGACCTCCTCGCAGACCATGTCGTGTTCCCCGCCGTTCTGGAGGAACCGGTACAGCCAGAACCGTGCGCCGTCACCGCTTCCGATGACAGCTTCCTGTGCGCCGTTGTAACCGCTCCCGCCGCTCAGGTCAAGGGTCGACGGGAGTGTCACACCGTTGTCGGCGTCAGCGACCCCATCGGTGTTGCTCGTTTCGATGTACAGTTCGCTCTCGTTTATCCCGTTGCCTGCGACGGGGTCGCTCAGTTCGTCGATGTTGGCGTTTGCCGGATCGACTGTGACATCGGTGACCGTCACGTCAGTCGTTGCCGTGTTTTCGACACTGAACGTAACTCCTTCGCGGATCCCGACCGACCCGTCGTCGTCGTAGGCGTAGCCGTCGCCGTTGTACCGTACCTGTCCGCTACTGCCGCCGAAGAACACGCTCTCGGACTGCGTGCCCCAATCGCTCCTTTCGTCCGTCTCCCGGTAGCCCTCGTCACTGTAAGCGGTACGATACCCGACCTCGCTGGTACCAACCGAGACGCTCCAGCCGTTCGACGTGCTTTCGGACCCGTACGCCGCTTCGTCTCGGAGTTCGCCGTTCGCGTCGGTGAGCGTCAGCGCCTCGCCTCCGTTGTCGAGGCTTAGCGAGGTCTCGTAGACGCGGTTCGCTGAAACGGACCCGTGGGCGTTGAGAAAGGCCGTCTCGTTTTTAGTCAGGAAGTACTCGCCCTGCAGTCGTTCGGCGGGAAGCGTCTCAGACTGGTCGCTGTCAGCGATGGTCCAGCCCGAAGTCTCCGTCGAGTTCTCGAAGTGAATCTGAACGAACTCGGTTCGGTCGTTCGTCGTGCTGGGATCCGGCTCGACGGCAGTGAGCAACGCCTCGCCGCGGTAGGTCGCATTCACCTGCCCGTTGATCGTCGTGGTGGTGTACGTCGTCGACGAGTTGTCGAGATCCGCTATCGTACGAAGGCTGTCGACGAACCCGGCCGACGGGGTCCGGTAGCTCTCCCGATTGATGATATCGGTCCCGTCGTACGACCTGTCACTGTCTAATATCGCGTCTACGGCCCCGTCGTTGAGGTTGGCTGTTGTCGAGGAGCCGGTCCGGCTAGAGTAGATCTCGACACTCCCGCCCGGGTTCGACCCGTCCGGTTCACGGAACGCCTCGACAGTGATATCGAACGATGTCGTCCGGTTCTCAACCGAGTACCGGAGCTTCACGTAGTCGTCGCCGCTGACGTACACCGGGTCTGTGTCACTGAGGATCAACTGGTCGGTCTTCGTGATCGCCGTCCACTTTCCGTTTGCGACCGACATCCGTGCCGTGTTCGAACTCGGGGAGTAGACGGACGTTCCGCCCGATCCGACTCCTAACGACGCTTCACCCCCCGAACTCTCCACGTTCATCTCGAACTCGACTTTCTCGCTCGCGTTCGGCGACGCGCTGACGTTCGCGGTAACGGTGTCGGTCCCCTTGCTATCGGGCGCGTTGTACGTGACCGTCACCCGGCCGTCACTGTTCGTCGTCCGAGTGATATCCGCCGCCGGCGGACCCGAGGCGTTTTCGAACTCGCCGCCGGTCGCGCTCAGGTTCACCATTTTCCCGCTCACCGGGTTGTTGTACGTGTCGCGAACCTCGACCGTCACTTCCTGCGTGCTACCGGTCTGGACGGACCCGCCGCCCTCGATGTCCGTGATGTATCTCTCCGCCGACCCGGCCGACGCGCCTGTCCCGACGCCGACTCTCGCCATCTGCAGGTCGTATGTCGGGCCCTCTTCGAGTTCTATCGTCAGTAGCGCGTACGGTGCGCCGCTTACGTCCTCGTGATACTGCCCCACGATGTGGCCCCCGTTGCTCGCGTACTCCTCCCTGAGCGCCTCGCTCCACGTGTCGTTGTCGAGGCGCGTCGGCACGGTGATGTTGATCGGATCGCTATCAGCTTCGACGGCGACGGTGTTGGTCGAGGCGCTCACGGACCGGGCGGTCACCGACGCGCTTCCCATTCCGTTCTCCGAGAGGTTGCCATCGAGGGTGACGAGCGTTATCTGTCGGTCGTTGACGATGGTCTGGTCCGACACCGTGAGGTTGGCGTCTCGGAATTTGTTGTACAGCAACGAGTGTTCGTACACTGTCGTCGGCGGGTTCTGGTACTCGTGGTAGCGGGGTTCGTAGACGAGCGCGCCCGTCGTGTAGTTCCGAGCGTCGCCGCTCCAGAAGTCCTCGACCTCGCCGTCGGTCGCCACCGCGTGCGCAACGCTGACGTTCACGTTCTCCTCGTTCGTCCCGACCGTCCGCAGCGATCCGGACGGCGGGCCGGGATTCAAGAACAGCGTCCGCGACGGGTACGTCGTCCCGAGGTCGAGCGTGACTGACCCCCCGTTACCGCCGCCGGGGACGGAGACGACGGCGTTGCGGAGGTCCTGCATCTGGCCCTGCACCTTCTGGTTGTGGTTGAACTCGATTCCCTTGTTCTGGTCGGGGACGACAGTGGCCTGGTAGAGCGCCATCGAAATGATGAGCATACCGAAAAGCAGCGTCGCTCCGACCTGGATCGCTGCTGCGCGCTCGTCGTCCCCGAACTGCATGGGCACACCTAGAGACGGGGAGAGTAAAACACTTGTTGCCGGAGACAGGTCGCCTCCGTGATGGTTATTCCGCTTCGTCCTCCTCGACGACTTCCGGGTCGCTCATGGCGCTTTGTAGGCTGTCGAGACCGTTCACCCACTCAGTGACGAGACCGTACTCGACCTCCTCGGCGATCGAGATGTCGAGTTCGTCGCCGTCGATGATACGCGTGCCGGCCTGGGCGACGTACCCCAGTGCGGCGTCTAAGTCCTCCTCGGCCTCGGCGTCAGCGGCCGCGCGGATGTACTCCTCGACGCTCGCCTCCTCGGCGGGGCCGTTGGCGATGAACTCCTCGGCGGCGTAGAAGACGCAGACGAGACTGGTCTGCACGCCGTCGATGAGCATGAGTTTCTCCTCGTCCTCGAAGTCGACTTCGCTCAGGACGATCTCGCGGATGTCCGCGATCTCCTCTAGGGCCGTCTCCTGGTCGAGAGTTTCGTCGTCGTACGCGGAGACGATTTTCGCCACGGCGATAGCCGCGTCGTCCTGCAGATTCAACAGCAGGCGGGCGGAGTCCTCGTCCTCGGGATCGATCTCCTCGTCTTTGATGCGGTCGACCCAGTTCTGCCAGCGTTCCTCGGAGTAGAACTCCTGCGGCGGTTCGCTCATACATGAGGGTACATTGGCCGCCTGAAATGCCTTTCTCTCTCACCGGTGCGTTGGGCCGAACCGACACTTCCTCATACGGACAGTTGTAATTCAGTTCGGTCGTGCGCCGACGCGGGGTCGGCGCGGACCGGCATACAGGTGCAAAAACCTATCAGTCTCCGTCGAGCGTGGCGACGGTGTCGAGGCCGTACACGCGGCCAGGCGTCGTCACGTGTGCCCGCTCGACGGCGTCGTCGTACCCCTCTTCGAGCATCCAGCGCACCCGGCGCGGCACGGTTTTCGGCCCCAGCACCGCGCCGGGCCGGTCGGGGTCGTCGACGAAGTCCGTCTCCATGAGGAACGGTTCCCCCGATTCGGCGGCGACAGTTAGCCGCTCTTTCTCGCTCATCACGCTCGGCGTCGGGCCGACGAGGCGGCCGCCCGCATAGTGTTTGACGACGCGGTGGCGGGGGAGGCCGGCGGCCTCGGCCCACTCCGCAACGGCGGTCATCTCCTCGCTCGCTTCCGTGTGCAACTGGACGGCGCAGTCCGCGTCCGCGCCGCGCGCGAAGGTGTGGCGCATGACATCGTTCGACGCGTCCCACACCGCCTCGCTCACGTCGTAGTGCGGGCGACCGGATTTCAGCGCGACTGCGGCACCGTCCGCGACGTACTCCGCGGCGACATCGATGCCGGCCTGCATCAGGTCACGCGCGTCTTCGGGCGCGAACCCGCGGTCGTCGACGAGACGCGTGACGAGGCCCGGGTGAACGCCCAGAACGGGCCATGCCGTGCCGTCGACGACTTCGCTCGCGCGGTCGACGACCTCTATCGTCCGCTCGAACACCGCCCGGAAGTCCTCGCCGACCTCGGGTTCGACGCCGAGATGCCAGGACGGCTTGTTCACGACGAGCAGGTGCGTGCCGCCGAGGCGTGCGAAGTCCTGTACGGCCTCGATCCCGCGCCCGTTGTCGGGGTCGATGTGGAGGTGATTGTCGAGCACCGGCGTGTCGAGATCGGTCATCGGTCCGCAGTGGGCGTTCCAGCACCGAAAAGGGGTCGGTCCCGCGCGCGAGACCTCGCTCGCGACGGCTCGCCTCCGGCGCGCGGCGTCACGGACGCCCGTCGCAGTTCCTATCAGGCGTCGACGACGAGCGCTTCGTCGGCCGCGTTCCCGAGCGCATCGGACTTCCCGTGTTCGCCCGGAGCGATAGCGAGCGTCCGGACCCCGCGTTTCCCGGCGGTTTCGACGACCGGCTTGAAATCCGTATCCCGCGAGGCGATAGCCAGTACGTCCATCGTCCCGTCGACGACCGCCGCCGCCGCGTCGACGGCGAGTTTTACGTCCACGTCGCCGCTCGTGACGATCACCTCGTAGCCGCGCGCCTCGGCGGCCTGGATGAGTCCCGGCGTCGCGTGTTCGTCGAGGTACAACCGCGTCACCGCGAGGTCGCCGGTTTCGGCCGCGATGTCGCGCAGGTCGTCCAGGTCGACGTCGAACTCGTCTCTGAGGACGTTCGGGCCGTCGACGAACAGCCCGACCCTCGTCCGACTCTCGTCGCCGCCGACCAGACGGCGCAGTAGTCCGTTCATGGATCGCCGTTGACTGCTTACCCCGATAGTCGTAGCGGTGTCGCGTCAGCGGGTCCGCCTCTCCCCGCGTCGCCTTCGGTACACGTTGGCAGATTTAAAAATTATCAGTACGTTTCTATCTGGACCAGATCGTGGGACTGAGTCGTCCATCCGATGAATTACCCTTGAATTTTTATACCTATCATCACTTTATATATTATTTGGAAAAGTTTAAATTAAAGTACTGCAAAAATTGCCACCGCCATGTCAAATAATGGCAACCCATCATGGTCACGACGATCGTTTATCAAAGCAACCGGTACGATGGGGGCGATAGGCGCCCTCAGCGGTGTCTCCTCGGCAACCCCGGGGAGATCTCCCGGTCCACGGGAGGACGAGATCCTCGTCGGCGTCTCCGCAGCGTCGACGATGGATGACGTTCAGACACAGGTCGAGCGAGATATTCCGGACGATGCGGAGGTCGTTCACCGGAACGAGACGCTCGGTTACATGGCGGTACGACTGCCGGATCGCGCGGGCACGCAGGCACGCGATTCGGTGAAATCCGCGATGGAAAACCGAAACGGCGTCCGATACGCGGAGGACAACTCGACCCATCACCCGCTGGCCGAACCGAACGACCCCCGGTTCAACGACCAGTACGCGCCCCAGCAGGTCAACGCGCCCGCGGCCTGGGACACCACACTCGGCTCCGAGAGCGTCACCGTCGCCGTGGTCGACCAGGGAGTCAAATACGACCACCCCGACCTGGCCGACCAGTTCGGGAGCAACAAGGGACGTGACTTCGTTGACAACGACGGCGATCCGTACCCCACGGACCTACAAAACGAATATCACGGTACTCACGTCGCCGGCATCGCCGCGGCGACGACGAACGACGGCACGGGCGTCGCGGGCATCAGCAACTCGCGCCTCCTCTCGGCCCGAGCGCTCGGAGATGGCGGCGGATCCACTGCGGACATCGCCGACGCGGTGCAGTGGGCCACCGACCAGGGCGCGGACGTGATCAACATGTCCCTGGGTGGCGGCGGCTACACGAACACGATGAAAAACGCCGTCTCCTACGCGACGAACAACGGTGCGCTCGTCATCTGTGCGGCCGGTAACAACGGCTCCCGCGGCGTCTCCTACCCCGCGGGGTACGACGAGACCGTCGCCGTCTCCGCGCTGGACCAGAACGAGAACCTCGCGGACTTCTCACAGTACGGAGACAAGATCGACGTCGCCGCGCCGGGCGTGGACGTCCTCTCCGCCTGGACCACCAGCGACTACAACCGGATCTCCGGTACCTCGATGGCCTGTCCGGCCGCCGCCGGCGTCGCCGCGCTCGGCAAAGCGGTGGACTCGTCGCTGTCCGCAACGGAACTGCGCCAGCACCTCAAACAGACCGCGGTCGACGTGGGACTCTCCAGCGACCAGCAAGGGTCCGGCCGAGTCGACGCCGGAAACATCGTCGGCAACGGCGGTGGCGGCGGCAACGACTCGCCGACGGTGTCTATCGACGCCAGTTCCGCGTCCGTCAACGTCGGCGAGGAGGTCACGTTCGACGGTAGCGCGTCCTCCGACCCCGACGGCACTATCACGAGCTATGAGTGGGACTTCGGCGACGGCACCACCGACACCGGCGAGGTCGTCACGAAGACCTACGACTCGTCCGGCGATTACACCGTGTCGCTGACAGTTACCGACGACAAGGGCGCGTCCACCACCGACTCCGTCGCCGTGACTGTCGGGGACGGCGGTGGCGGCGGAGAGTGCGGAAGCCAAACTGAAACTGGGAGCGTCGACGGGAGTCTGTCCGGCTACTCCGATTCGGACAGCTACACCTACGGGACGGACACGGCCAACCCCTGTCAGGTCACCGTCTCGCTCGACGGCCCCTCTAACGCCGACTTCGACCTGTACGTGACCCTCGACGGCCGTACGCCGTCGACGAGCGACTACGACAAGCGCTCGATCACGCGCGACAGCCAGGAAACAGTCGTCGCCGAAGACGTCGACAGCAGCACCGAACTCGGTATCCTCGTCGACTCCTACAGCGGGAGTGGCAGCTACACCCTCTCTGTCGAAGAGATCGGCCAATAAGCCGTCATCCGAACCGCTCCGTGTCACTGTCGTTCCGTCTCTTTTTTCGCGACCGGCGTAACTGGCGTCCCGGACTACAGTCCAGCGTGGTTCTCGCCCGGGTCCGACCGTAATACCAAAACCTTACTTACAGGCGGTCGACCGTTGGGGTATGTCCCGACGGAGGCCACCATTGCACGCGGTCCACGACGATCGCGGTGCGTCATTCACCGGGTTCGGCGGGTGGGAGATGCCCGTCGAGTTCGACTCGATCAAGACGGAACACGCCGCCGTCCGAGAGTCCGCCGGCATCTTCGACGTCTCGCACATGGGGGAGATAACAGTGAGCGGTCCCGACGCGACGGCGCTGATGCAACGGCTCGTCACGAACGACGTGACGGCGCTCTCGCCCGGTGACTCGCAGTACGCGATGATCACCGACGAGGACGGTAGCATCATCGACGACACCGTCGTGTACCGCCTCCCCGACGACGGGGAGATCCGGACGGAGTCACGGGCCGGCGAGGCGTCGTATCTCTTTGTCCCCAACGCCGGCCACGACGAGGAGGCGTACGACCGGTGGACGGGCTACCGCGACGAGTGGTCCCTGGACGCGACCGTCGAGAACCGAACCGAGGAGTACGGCATGTTCGCCGTTCAGGGACCGGACGCCGAAGCCCTCGTGTCCGAGGCGGCCGACGACGAGATGACTGACCTCTCCCGGTTCGAGGCCCGCTGGGCGGCCGTCTCCGGCGTCGAGTGCTGGGTCGCTCGCACCGGCTACACCGGCGAGGACGGCTTCGAACTGGTCGTTCCGCAGGAGTCCGCCGAGACGGTGTGGGCGGCGTTCGACTGTCAGCCCTGCGGCCTCGGCGCGCGCGACACGCTCCGCATCGAGGCCGGGTTCCTCCTCTCGGGGCAGGACTTCGACCAGGAGGAGAACCGGCGGAACCCGTACGAAGCGGGCGCTGGCTTCACCGTCAAGTTAGACACCGAGTTCGTCGGCCGGGACGCGCTCGAACGCGCGAAGACCGACGGCGTCGACGAAGCGTTCGTCGGCTTCGAACTCACAGAACGCGGCGTTCCGCGTCACGGGTACGACATCACGGATACTGACGGAGACGTCATCGGCACCGTCACCAGCGGTACGATGAGTCCAACACTGGACAAGCCGATCGGACTCGGCTACGTCCCCGTCGAGTACGACGACCCCGGCACCGACGTACGGGTCGTCGTCCGGGACCGACCGAAAAACGCGCAGATCACGAACACACCTTTCATCGACCAATGAGCTTCGACGTACCTGACGACCACGGCTACCTGGAATCGCACGAATGGGCACACAACGACGGCGGAACCGTCCGGATCGGTATCTCCGACTTCGCGCAGGACGAACTCGGCGACGTCGTCTTCGTCGAACTGCCGGACGTCGGCGACACGATCAGCGAGGGCGAGGAGTTCGGCGTCATTGAGAGCATCAAAGCCGTCTCGGACCTGTACGCGCCCGTCTCCGGCGAGGTGACGGCTGTCAACGAGAACCTGTTCGACACGCCGGAACTCGTCAACGAGGACGCGTTCGGTGACGGTTGGATGCTCGAAGTCGACGCCGCCGACGAGAGCGAACTCGACGACCTCATGTCCGCGGACGAGTACAGAGCTCAGATCGAGTAGAAGCGACCTTTTTCCTCTGGTTTCGCACGGTGTGACCGCTCGAAGCGTCAAGCACGACCGAAAGCCGCCTCACGGAACGTAGCTCCGCTTCGACGGTGAACCGCGCTCTGCCTTCGCGGGATGTCCGACGCGCGGATGCCCAGTCACCACACGAGACGAGTCAGTCGCCGGGTTCCCGCAACGTGAACTCCCGACGCTCGTACACGTCGTTGTCGGGGGTGTCGTCTTTCGGAACGTACCCGAACGCCCGCCAGTTGTCGCTCGGGTACACGTGTAGCGACCTGCTACGGACGGGGCTGTACACGGCGTGGATCTCGTTTTTCCGCGGGTCGACAACCGCCGGTTCTCCGGGTTCCGTGACCTCCGAGTCGACGACATCGAAGGCGTACTCGCCGTCTCCGACCTCTGTGCGTTCGAGATTCGAGAGCGTGAGATGGCCGTCTACCAGCACCTCGAAACAGGGCCGGCCGTGATGTTCGTGAGGCATCAACGTGTATTCGGGCGGCCACTCCATGAACCGGATTACGTGTTCGCCGGGGTCGCCGATGACTTTCTCTCGCGTGTACTCGTCGGGTGCGGCCGGGTCCGTGGTAACGTTCTCGAAGAAGCCGTCCTGTTCGATGGCGTCAGCTAAGCGGGTGGGCCCCTTCTCGATGAACGCGTCGTCTCCCTTTTGAAGTAGTTCGCCGAGTTCGTCGTACACCTCGCGAACTAGCGGGTTAGGGTCTGATTCGGGCGCCGTTTGCCGGCTCATACTTTCACCGACGGTAAACCCGAACTTATACATTGGGGAGAAGACTGAGACGGCGGTTCCGTCGGTCCCAGGACCGTACACCGGAGAAACCGAGGATGTGATAAGGGGCGGGTCGTAAGTACGCAATACCTGTGCTTTCGACCACTCTCCGCGGGTCGCCGCGGGTTACGCGACGCTTTTCCCTCGAACACGAGAGTCCCACGCAACCATGACTGGACACGACACAACCACTGGCAGTCCGTTCGCGCCGCACACGCCGGACGAAACCGAGGCGATGCTCGACGCGATCGGTGCCGACGACGTCGACGAACTGTTCGACATTCCGGAGGCCGTTCGATTCGACGGCGAGTTCGGGATCGAACAACGAAGCGAACGCGCGGTCAAGCGCGAACTGCGCGAAACATTCGGTGACAACGACGACCTGACGGAGTTTCTCGGACGCGGTCACTACGACCACTACGTGCCGTCGCTCGTCGACCACCTCTCCCTGCGCTCGGAGTTTCTCACCTCGTACACGCAGTACCAGCCCGAGGTCACCCAGGGGTTCCTGCAGGTCCTGTTCGAGTACCAGTCGCTGCTGGTCGAACTGACCGGACTGGAGATCGCGAACTGCTCGATGTACGACGCCGCGACTGCGCTCGGCGAGGCGGCGACGCTCGCCTCCCGCGTCCGTGCCACCGACGGCCACCGCGTGCTCGTGCCAGAACTGCTCCGTGACGAGCGCCGCGAAGTGCTGGAGAACTACGTCGCCGGAACCCAGATGGTCGTTGAGACGGTGCCGAGCGACGACGGTAATATCGACGTCGAAGCGCTCGCAGACCTGGTCGACGGCGACACCGTGATGGTGTACGCTGAGAACCCGTCTGTCCGCGGGACCGTCGAGGAAGGACTCGCCGACATCGCCGACATCGCACACGACAACGACGCGCTGTTCGTGCTCGGCTCCGACATCGTCGCGCTCTCACTGCTCCAGAAACCGTCCGAGGTCGGTGCCGACGTTGTTATCGGCGACGCCAGCGTGCTGGGCCTTCCGACGAGTTACGGGATGGGGCTTGGCCTGTTCGCCACGCGGGACTCGTTCGTCCGACAGGTTCCCGGCCGTCTCGTGGGCGCGAGCGAGGACGAAGCCGGCAACCGGACGTACACGCTGACGCTCCAGACCCGGGAACAGCACATCCGCAAGGAGCGCGCCACGAGCAACATCTGTACGAACCAGGCGTGGGTCGCGCTCCGGACGGCGATTCACGCCGCGGACCTCGGCCCCTCTGGTCTCGTCGACCTGGCCGAAACGTGCGTCACCGAGGCCCAGGACCTCGCCGAACGCGTCGACGATATCAGTGGCGTCGGCGCTCCCGTTCACGACCGGCATCACTTCCGGGAGTTCGTCGCACGGACCGACCAGCCCGCGCCGGCGATCGCCTCGGATCTCGAAACAGAGGGATTCGCGGTGCATGCGCTTTCCGACCACGAACTCCAGATCTGTGTGACCGACGCCAACGCCCGGAAGGCAGACGATCTGGTCGCCGCGCTCGCGGAGGTGGCAGAATGAGATTCGACCAGGCGCGATGGACCGACGACGATGGCGGCCGCTACGAACCCCTCCTCTCCGAGAAAGACGGGACCGAGGTCGAAATCGACGACTCGCCGCTCCCCGACGACCTGACACGGGACAGCCTCGACCTGCCGGAGCTTTCCGAACCCGAACTCGCCCGGCACTACACGCGGCTCTCGGAGATGAACTACGGCATCGACAACGGGCCGTACCCGCTTGGTTCCTGTACGATGAAGTACAATCCCAAGTTCACCGAGGACGTGGCCGCTATCCCGGACGCTGCGGTCCACCCGGACCGCTCCGAGGACACCGTACAGGGGACGCTCGAACTGCTGTACGACCTGCAGGACTACCTCGCCCGTATCGGCGGCATGGACTCCGTGACGCTCCAGCCCCCCGCCGGCGCGGCCGGCGAGTTCACCGGTATCCTCCTCGCCGAGGCGTACCACGAAGCTAACGGCGAGGGCCACCGCCACGAGGTGATCGTTCCTGAGAGTGCCCACGGCACAAACTTCGCCAGCGCTGCTCTCGGCGGGTACGATGTGGTCGAACTCCCGGGCGGCGACGACGGCCGGGTCGACCTCGACGCGCTCGAAGCGGCACTCTCGGAGGATACGGCGGCGCTGATGCTCACCAATCCGAACACGCTCGGCCTCTTCGAACGCGACATCGAGGAGATAGCCGAGATGGTCCACGACGTGGGCGGCCTGCTGTACTACGACGGCGCGAACCTCAACGCCCTGCTCGGCCGAGCGCGCCCGGGCGACATGGGCTTCGACATCATGCATTACAACGTCCACAAGACGTTCGCCACGCCCCACGGCGGCGGCGGCCCCGGTGCGGGACCGGTCGGCGTCGTCTCGGACCTCGAACCGTACCTGCCGACGCCGCGAGTCCGCCAGGCCGAGAGCGGAGCGTACGAACTGTTCGAACCCGAGGAGACGGTCGGCAAAGTCCACGGCTTCCAGGGCAACTGGCTCGTCCTCGTGAAAGCCTACGCCTACATCGCCAGATTGGGCGATCCCGGCCTCCGCGACGCCAGCGCGAAGGCCGTACTGAACGCCAACTACCTCGGCGAACGGACCGACTACGACGTGCCGTACGGTCCGTACCACCACGAGTTCGTCGCCAGTGCCGGCGACCAAGACGCCGCGGACGTGGCAAAGCGCATGCTCGACTACGGCGTCCATCCGCCCACGACGAAGTGGCCGGAGATCGTCCCGGAAGCGCTGATGACCGAACCGACGGAGATCGAGAACCGCAAGACGTTAGACCAGCTAGCGGCCGCGTTCAACGCCGTCGCCGGCGAGGACGACTCGACGCTCGCCGATGCCCCCGAGCGCACGACCGCACGCCGGATCGACCAGACGTCCGCCGCGCGAGACCTGCGGCTCTCCTGGCACTCCCTGGACGGGGACTGATCGTACTCCGCGGCGTCTGATCTCTCGGTCGGCGGCGTTCTCTCGAACAGTTTCTTCCTGTGCAGTCACTTTCTTTCACGACTCGTGTTCAGTTCCTCCAGAGCCGCTCGGATGGGAACCGGACTCAGGACAAGTCGCTATCGCTGTTTGTGGTGAACGGACGGCGGTATACCGCCGC
Organism: Halostella pelagica; assembly: GCA_005954745.1. Lineage (GTDB taxonomy): Archaea > Halobacteriota > Halobacteria > Halobacteriales > Natronoarchaeaceae > Halostella > Halostella pelagica. The sequence continues at coordinate 2,070,744 of CP040678.1, read as the reverse complement.
CAACCGGAGAGGGGTGTATTTGATATCGCGTTTAATGGTTTATTTGATCGCCCTGATGACGACTTCCCGGGACGTTGTTGCGAGGTTCTTCAGGCGCTCAAGCCAGGGGTACCACGTGACGAGAGAACTGTGGCTATCACACTTACCAACGCAGTCCGAAAGTGTGTGACAGGAAGCGTCCAGCCCAGACCAGGGGAATTCACTGAACTAAATGGTCTTCTCCGAGTGCAGGGACGACGGGTGATGACTCTCAGAGCCCTCAACCTCAAGCAGTTCATGAGTACCGCCCTGGCACGCGGACGACCTGTCGAGATCAAGCCAGCCTGTCCTGGATCCGACCACGGATGCGGGGCTATTCCTCACCGCAATGGACTATGCTTGTGTTATTTTCTCCGTCGAATCCACTGTATAGCCTCTGCGAGGACTGATCCGATAGTAGATTAGGGCGAGGTCCACTGCTCGGGGAGTACGAATCGCCAGTCGTACGGTGATCTCGCCCGGGAGAACGTCCTTCGCGAGGAGGTGTTTGGTCCGCTTGTACGGATGGGTCGAACTTCCCACCGGCAGACTCGTCTCGGCATGCAATCCACCACATCGACCCTCGGTCGGACGACACCGACTGATCCTGTTGTGGGCGGCGCTCGTTTCAGCTACTAGCAGTCTTCAAAATCGGTGTGCCGGAGGATATTCCTCTACTCTTACACCCGGACCGATGAGAACAGCCCGGAGAGATCGATGGACTGGACACGTTACCCCGGGGGTACGGTCCAGAACAGGCTAGCTTCGACACTGATTCGAGGGTGATCGGTCGCGGAGAACAGGCGGGAACCAGTGTTACGCTTCGATGTCGGACTGGCTGGAATCGATGCCGTCGATCGTGACGAAGGAGTAGTTGCACTCGGGGCATCGCCACTTCGTTTTCTCTCCGAGATGGAGCGTCGTGCTCGCGGCACGCCAGAACGTCCGGTCTTTCTCGCAGTCCGGACAGTAGTGGTCGAGTTCGAGGGCCATATTCGATCGTTTCTACGAGCGTTGTTTAACATACTGGTTTCCCCCCGGACTTACGCACCCAATTAAACCCCATAGTGATATATCAAACCCCTCGGACTCTCCAAGCCGCGGCGACTAAACTCGGCGTTCGTGATTGATACTAAGTGGGTCCGAGGCGACCGTGATCGTATGAAAATCTACACCGGCCGCGGCGACGAGGGAATGACGGACCTGCGAGACATGTCGCGCGTCTCGAAAACGAGCCCCCGGATCGAGTCGTACGGGACGGTAGACGAGTTGAACGCTCTGATCGGGACCATCGTTCCGACGGGGTACGACGACATCGACGAACAGCTCTCCGGCGTCCAGAACCACCTCCACATCGTGCAGGCGGATCTGGCGAACCCGGACCCCGACGACGGCGACCCGGTCGTTCGCGAGGCTCACGTCGCCGAAGTCGAAGACTGGATCGATTCCTACGATGACGAACTCGACCCGCTAGAGTCGTTTATCCTCCCTGGCGGGTCGGAGACGGGGTCCCGTCTCCACCACGCCCGCACCGTCTGTCGGCGGGCGGAGCGCCGAGTTGTGGCGCTCGCCGGCGAATCGGAGGTCAACGAACACACAGTGGAGTATCTCAACCGCCTGTCGGACGCGCTGTTTACCTTCGGCCGCGCGGTAAACGAGCGTGACGGCGTCCCCGAGGAGAACCCGACGTACTGACTGCGGACGAGATCACTTCCCGCCGTCTCCCGGCGGCGTCAATCCCACGACGCGCCGGCCGAAGATGTCCGCGTAGCCCCGCGGCGTGAGTTTCAGCGACGGCACCCCGAAGAAGGTGAGCGTCTGAATCGGAAGCAGCGGCCGTTCGACATCGACGCCTACGGCCCTCAGCGCCGCCCGAACGTCGTCCATGCGTTCCGCTGTCTCGTCGAGAGGCGTGTCCGCGGCGACGCCGGCGACTGCCAACGGCAGGTCCGCGAGCACCTCGCCGTCCCGGACAACGGCGAATCCGCCGCCGGCGTCGGCGACGTGAGATGCGGCACGGGCCATCGCCGCGTCGTCGACGCCGGCGACGGCGACCGACGCTTGCTCCCAGGTGAGACTCGTCGCGACAGCGCCCTCATCGATGCCGTACCCAGTGAGAAAGCCGGTAAAGGCGTCGTCGACACCGCTCCGGCGGTCCAGCAGCGCGGCCTTGGCAATATCGTCGGACGGGTCTGCGACGAGCGCATCTCCGTCGACAGAGGGACTAACAGTCGTTTCGGTCGTGATGAGGCCGTGGCTATACTCCAGCGCTCGGACCGAACCGTCGCGGGCCGCACTCGTCGGGACCCGGAACGTCGCCGCGGTCGGGTCAATGTCCACCGAGTCGTAAAACTCCGCGGAGTAGTCGTGTTCTCGCGGGCCGACGGCCGCTTCGCCGTTCCGGACGACGACCTCGCCGTCGCCGACGACGGAACCGACGGTAACCGATTCGAGGTCGTCCAGGACGAGCAGGTCCGCGACGTTGCCCGGCGCGATACTCCCGCGGTCGGTCAGGCCGAAGTGGTTGGCCGGCGCGTGCGTCGCCATCCCGATCGCCGTTTCCGGGGCGACGCCGTGGTCTATCACGCGGCGAACCGCAGCGTCCATCGCTTCGCCCGTAGCGAGTACGTCCGGCCAGGCACCGTCAGTCGACAGGGAAGCGTCGATGTCGTTTTCCCGTACCGCCTCGGCGATCGCCTCGCTGTCGTCGCGGATCGATCCGCTGCGACCGATGGGGTGGATGCCGCGTTCGTGACGCGCCGTCACCTCGTCGGCCGTGATGGCCTCGTGGTCGTTGTCGACGATGTTGGCGTAAGCCGTCAGTTTCTCGCCGGAACAACCGGCACCGTGACCGACGACACGGAGCCCCAGTTCCCGCGCTCGCTCGTAGAGTTCCCCGGCGAGGGAGTCGCGGCCGACGACCTGCACCCAGTCGGACTCGCCGACGCCGACGACGCGCTCGTCTTCGAGCAGGTCGATGATGCCGTCGCGTGTGGCTTCGTCTGCGGGAGCGCCGAACGCGTCGAAAAACGCAAGCGGCGGGACGGTCACGCGGAGGTCGACCGGCAGGTCCGCGCTGGCGGCAAGCAGTTCCCGAACGCCGTCGGCACCGCTGACCCCGCCGAACGCCGTCGCCTCCGTGACGAGCGTCGTCGTTCCGCCTTCGAGGATCCGGTGATACGAGGTTTCGACAGTCTGAAAGATGTCTGCGTGCGTGTGCGCGTCGACGAATCCCGGAACGACCTCACGCCCGTCGGCGTCTACGACCGTCGTGTCGTCGCTGACGACCCCGCCCGCGTCCTCGGGGACGGCGGCGATCCGGTCGCCGACGACCGCCACGTCGCGGTCGCGAAACTCGCCGAGTTCGGCGAGCAGAACGCGGCCGTTCTCGATGACGAGGTCCGCGCTGTCTGCGCCGAGTGCCACTGCCTGTTCACGTTGTCTGTTCGTCGGTTCCGTCCGGTCTTCGTCTCGGTTGTTCCCGTTCATGTTCGTTCGTACACGACGACACCGCCGCGTTCGGATCGCTGTACTTCGCTGCGACGTTCAAGCACGTCGAGGTGGCCGACCGCCTCGCTCATCCCCGGGAAGTACTCGGTCAGCGGCAGGTCGCCGAACAGACCCTCCATCACGTCCATCGCCGTTGTCTTGCCGTCGACGAGTTCGAGGACGTTCTCGGTGCGTTCATCGTGGGACTCGCGTATCTCGCCGATTCGCTCCGATGGGCGGTCGATCACCTCCCGGTGGCCGGGGAGCACGCGGTCGTACTCCCGGCCGCGAAGTCGGTCGAGAGAGTCGTTGAACGCCGGCAGGACTCGTGGACGCGGGTCCCCCTCTTCCGCCGGGGGTTGCAAGAGCGGGTTCGGCGTGATATCGGGGAGTATCTGGTCGCCGACGATAGCCTCCTCGTCGCCGTCGTGCTCGTACTCGAACACCAGTTCGCCCGGCGCGTGCCCCGCGGCGTCGCGTACCCGAACCGTCTCGCCTGCGACGGTGAGTTTCTCGCCCTCCTCCAGTAGTCGGTCGGTTTCACACGACGGCGAGTACTCCAGATACACTTCTGGGAGTTCGGTCACGGTTTCGGCCGTCGAACGGGCCATTCCGTGGCGCTCGAAGCAGTCGACGAAAAACGACTGTTCGTACGCCAGACGCCCCTCGAAGTTCTCGATGATCCGGGACGTTGCGGGACTCGCGAGCACCCTCGCTCCGTCGTCGCGAAACCGTCTCGCTAACCCGAAGTGGTCCGGGTGCGGATGCGTCACGAGTATCTGTTCGATGTCCGCGGGCGAGAGGTCGCGTTTCTCCAGTTCGTCGAGCATCGTCGACCAGGACTCCTCGCTGTCCGGGCCGGGGTCGACTATGGTCCGTCCCGAAATGTAGGCGTTGACGGGACCGACCTGAAACGGCGTCGGGATCGAAAGCCGCTTGAACATCACACGCTCGGTAAGACGGTCCGCGGGTAAACTGTTTGTGAACCGGCGATACGAAAAGACGGATCAGCTGGGTCGGTACCGATGCCCACGGTTACGTTCCCTTACAGAGTCGGCGGGACGGCAATGGTGCCCGGACTGCGGCGGTAGCTAATCGTCAAGGCGGCATGACCAGTGACATACTCGGACGGTTCGCCGCCCCGCACGGTTTTAGGCACGCCTAAGAAATACATAAAACCACTGATTTCGGCCAGCCTAAAAGCTGATGTCAGTGTCAGTCGCGGACTCATACTCTGCGAAGAAATGTCGACTGTGAATTCTGTCCCTCCACAAAGGTTATATCCTTTCGAAGACAACAGATAGGTATGAACAAGCACTTCGAAGATGCACGGTACTACATCAAGCGAGCCGGTGAACACGCTAAGAAAGGCGTTACGGAGGAACTCGAACCCGTCGAGGAGCGCTTCCGGGAGTTGACCGGTAGTGAGCAAGAACCCGAACCGAGTCGCCTCAACAACGTCCGCGAAGAACTCGAAGCTATCGAGGACCGTGCTGAAGGAGAGGCGAAAGACGCCCTCGCAAAGGCGCGGCGACGTATCCGCGGACAACGCCCGAACTGATCGGTTCCGGAACGTTTTTCACCGGCCCGCGGGTACGCTTTCTTGCGGGTTGGTGGTCTAGCCAGGTTATGACGGCTCCTTCACACGGAGCAGGCCGGCGGTTCGAATCCGCCCCAACCCATTTCTGATTCCTCGCAACTCGAAGGAACACCCGGCAGAGGTGTGTATTTAAACTCCCTCTTGACCGTCTGCCCCAATCGATGTGGCAACCAACTCCGCCTCGCTGCCGAATGGCGATTCCATCCGAAAGGAGAACGCCGACTTCCCTAAATCATTCGCCGATCCATCTCGGCCCCGACTCCGTACCACCTCGCGTCACGTGATCAGTGGGCCCCACTAGACCACTCGGCCGTTGACGCTTCCTGTCGTACCACCAACGCCCCACTGGGCTACCGAGTTACTGGTTGGGAGGAATACCGCGAGAGGCCACGCCGGAGGGGGATTTCGCACCGGGGCCCACTGGCGCGATAGTAAGGTATATATGTACCCCGCACGCATTACTAATAACTCTACCGAAAACGCTTTACGTCTCCCTCCGCTACGAACAGGTGACGCGATGACGAAACACAGGTTCCAACGGGAGCGTACTGAAGCGACGACAACGGCTTCGGACTATTACGACGTATGCCGTTGTCCTGCTGAATACTGTTCCACCTCTACGGGTATGCAATGCAGTCAATCCACGACTCCACGGTTGGGAGGTATGGATAATGAGTGAGCGTGGTAACGGCGACGATATCGAATTCCAACAGGGACCGTCTTTAGAGCAAGACGTGGGAGAAGAGGAAGCAAACCGGATTCGTCAGAAGCAACTCGACCAACTAGGTGGAGTGAGTCAAGGTAAGTCAGGAACGGATCACTTCCGCACGGTCGAAAATCGAGTCCGGGATGATTTCGGGGCGGCATCCTGGAAAGCAACGGAGGCCGCACTTGCCACCCATATGACACTTTTGTTGAAAGATACGGAACCCCGGTGTCTTGTTCTTACTGCGCCCTCGGGCACCGGTAAGTCGACTGTACTGGATCTCCTTGCTTGCCACAGCACGGTCTACCGATCCGATGAGTTCACCCCTGCGTCTTTCGTATCTCACGATGCGTCTCTTAGCGAATCGGAACTAGAGGATGTCGATCTCCTAAAGAAAGTTCGCCACCAGACGCTCATGAGCAAAGACATGGCAAATTGGTTCTCCGGTGACAGATCCAGAATACGGGACAGGATGTCAACTCTTGTTAGAGTACTAGATGGAGATGGATACAGTCGCGACACCGGTGCTCATGGTCGGCGCGGATATACTGGGGATTTCCGATTTAATATTTTGGGTGCTACTGTCCCGTTGGATCATCGTGTTTGGGATGTGATGGGGCATACTGGAAACCGCATTGTCCTACATCAAATTCCAGACACTACCACTCAGGATGATGTAGTCCAGAAACTCCGCGAGGGGACATCCTATGAAGCGGAGAAGCAACGGTGTTCTGACGCTGTCCACGATCTTCTGGATCAACGATGGGAGCAGTTTGGAGGTTATGGAAGTGTCGAGAAGACACAACCACCCGAAGAGGCACTGAGTTCGATCGCTACATTGTCTGACATAGTGAAACACGCCCGTACACCAAGCGAGGATGACCAACCAGAGGGTGTTTGGCGTATTGCTCAAACTCTTGTAGATCTCGCGCATGGACGGGCACTTCTGGAGGGTCGGACCGAGGTGCAGATGACTGATATTCAGGTTCCCGCTCGTGTCACACTGAGTACAATGCCCAAAAAACGCCGTCGATATGTCCAGATACTATTGGATCCAGAAACTAACGATGCTCTCACTGCGAGTGACTTCGAGAGTCATGGGGTTAGTGAGAGTAAACCGACGATACTCGATCGGATGGAGTTATTGGAAGGAATCGGACTCGGAACAATTGAAGAGGAAGACGGTCGGGGAACAAAGAAATTAGAGTTAGATGATGACTTGGCTTGGCCTCCAGAGATCGAATTCCCGAGATTCACGTAATATTTATAACATGAGTTTAATATACTAAATAAATTCACATAGGGTTGTTTTCTATATCAGAAACTGGGTAGTTTCACCATACAAACTCTGACCTCGTCTACCCTCCCCGGATTTAGATATCGGGATCTATCATAAAAAAAAACCACCACAGAGATATGGATAAACAAAAGATAAGCGAGATTTCGTCGAATTCGGTCCCAGAGGAACTGAAGCGACAGAATCAATGGCTGTGCTATCGAATAGAATGGGATTCGAGTGCCGAGAGGGATCAGAAATGCCCGAAGGCACCGCACTGGAGTCCAACCGGGAAACAACTCGTGACGACTGGAACAGCATCACAGAAACAGTGGGCGGACTACGAAACTGCACAAGAGTTCGTGGAAGTGACTAATCGTAGTTTACCAGACGACAAAGCATTGGATGGTGTCGGTTTCGTCTTCACGCCTGACGATCCATACGTTGGCATCGATCTTGATGATTGTGTCAGTGCAGAGGGAAACATCTCGGAACCTGCTCGTGATATCGCAGCCACCATGAATTCATACACAGAGGTTTCCCAAAGCGGAACAGGTCTCCACATCATTGGACGTGCTCCAAATGGGCTAGATCCATCACATAAGCAGAAGGACACTAATTTAGGAATCGAGTTCTACGATAAAAACCAGTACTTCGCGACAACCGGGGAGCGTGTTACCGGACTACCAGAACAGATCACCAAATCCGGTGACGAATTTCAAACCTTACAGAAAGAGTACAATGACCCGCGATGCAACCGTACTGAATCTGTTTCTTCACCTAACTCGTTCGACAGCACTAATGTCTCTTCCCGTCAAGTAGTCCGAACAGCGGAAGATTACGGTAAGCGTGAGTTTCGAGATCTATACGAAGGAAGAACCCTCCACAAATCAAAAAGTGAGTCCGATGCTGCCTTTTTTATTCACTGCTTCTTCTGGTGCAAAGGGGATCGGGATCTTGTCGAACAGGTGATCTGGGATTCGGACCGTCCACGGCCCAAATGGGATGACCCGCGTGGTCAATCTACCTGGCTCGAATGGGAACTTGATTCAGCGGAACGGATTCAGAATGACATCTTTGAGGGGGACTATGGGGAATACGCCGATATTTGACAACGGACTATTATCAACTACCGAGGGTTTTCGAGTCCACGTGGTGTGAAATTTCTTTAAGAATCTTCGCACCACGGGGGCCCGGTGACTCCGTAGACAGTCATCACTTTTATCATCTCGTCGGACAAGTCGGGGACTATGCCCGATGCCGTCGCCCTCTACGATTCAATTCGTGCAATCGCGGACCGCACCACCGATGACATGAGTGAACGGGATGTGGAGAACCTGTTTCTCGAACAGGGATTCTACGACGCACTCGATTACGAGGGAACGGGCACCGACATCCGGAGCGAGTTTACGCTCCCTGACGACCGACGCCCCGACTACATTACGCTCGACACGAACGAGGCCGTCACCGCCGTCTACGAGTTCAAAACCACCGGCCGCGACCTCGGCCCCCATGAGTCCCAACTGTTCCACTACATGGACCACCTCCGGGCAGAGTACGGTGTCCTCACGAACGGCGAGCAGATCCGGCTCTACCAGCAGGGAACCAACTCGCCGGTCATGGTGGTTGCCACTGCGTCGGCCACCGAAAGCCACGCCCGTGACCTCGTTAGCGCCCTCCAAAAGCGGGATTTCGACCTCACCGACCCCGACGACGTGAACCAGTTCCTGGCGGATCTCGAACCGATCCCACTCGACAAGCAGGCCGAACTCGGACAGGAACACTTCTTCGATACATTCCGACTGGAAGACAACAGCCCGTTCGCCGACCTCGTCACGGGGATGATGGACCTCCTCCACGAACTCCGCGACGAACAAGAAGCGAAGTTCGTGAAAGGCGCATACGACTTCTGGGAGGCCACGTACGCCAGTGAGCCCGACGACGTGCCGTCCTCGTGGGAGCCGTTCATCGACGGTAATCAGTCGCTCAGGGACTTCATGTTCTGTCTCGAAAGCGGCCACGCGTTGCTCGCCCGACTCCTGCTGGCGAAGGCCACCGAGGACCACGACTTCTTCGCCGGGACGGGCTACGGCGGGATGGACGACTACTTCCGCGGGCTCCAAGGATTCGGGGACACCATTAATCTCGACGCGTTCCCGGTCGCCGCTGACAATCTCATCGACGACATGCAGGACCAACTCGTCGAGGGGCTGTTCCAAGATGACATCTTCGTCTGGTGGACCGACGGCTACGCCGAACAACTGGCACGGGGACACGACACCGGTGCGAGCCAGTTCGAGTCCGTCGCGAAGGGGACCGGCGACGTAGAGCGGATCAGCGCCCCCACTCGGGATCGATTCAGCCGGGCCGTCGCCGAGGTGTTCTTCAACGTCCTCCGGTTCGACTTCGAGGACGTGGAGGGCGACCTGCTCGGCGACCTCTACCAGCGGTACTTCGACCCCGAGACCCGGAAGGCACTCGGCGAGTTCTACACCCCCCAGCCGGTGATCGACTACATCATGGACGGCGTCGACTACGACCGCGGCGTGTCGAACGAACGCCTCATCGACCCGTCGTGTGGGTCCGGGACGTTTCTCGTCGAAGCCGTCGAGCGATACATCGACGACGTGGAGAACTACCACGACGACCCGGACTGGCAGGACCACCTTCAGGACCTCTGTACCCGACCGCGGATCGTCGGCCTCGACATCCACCCGTTCGCCGTCCTGATGGCACAGATCCGCTTCGTCGTCGCGATCCTGCCCGCCTACCGGAAGGCGAAAGAGACAGACCCCCAGTTCACGCTCCGCCGGCTCCCCATCTACCGGACGGATACGCTCCGCAACGAGCGGGAACTCACCGGCGCGGACCTCGGCGATGACGGGACGCGACAGATGACGTTCGATGCGATGACCGAGGACGAGCAGGACGTTCGGATCCCCGTCCCCTTGCCGATCGAGGTCGACGAGGACGAGGTCCCCGAGACCGAGGACGGGTTCCTAGTCCGCCGGATCCGGATGCCCCTGTTCGACACGATCCAGTTGGAGACCGGCGTGGGCAACTTCGGCGAGTATTTCGCCGCCCTTCAGGGGGTGCTCGACACGGTCAAAGCGCACATGGAACTCGCCGAGGAGTTCGGCGACGACTTCGACTGGACGTATCAGAGCGGGCTGGAGGATCGTGTCAACCACTACACGCGGCAGGAGTACAGCGGCGTCGAGGAGTTCTTCGAGCCGTACGTCGACGACATGCTGGAGAACGTCCGGTACCTCCAGGAGGAGCACAACGACGGCCGCCTGTTCAAGATATTCGAGGACACCGTGCTGGCGCTGGTCGTCAAGAACTACATGGAGTACGACTACGTCGTCGGGAACCCGCCGTACGTCCGCGTCCAACACCTCCCGGACTCGCAAAAGGAATACCTTGACCGACTGTACGACTCGACGACGGGGAACTACGACATCTATTGTACATTCTATGAACGGGGGCTCGAACTTCTGAACGAGGAAACTGGGAAACTGGGCTATATCACCTCAAACCAATTCTTATTGACATATTATGGAGAGGGAATACGCCGAGTGCTTCTGGAGGAAGCCGCCATCGAAGAAGTGTATGACTTCCGCGATTCCGGCGTGTTTGAGGACGCCGCAAACCTCCCCGTGATCCTGTTTGCCAGGGACGAACCGGACGACGAGGTACGACAAGAGAATGTCATTCGCTCCGTTCGGGTCAAGTCCAATATCAGCGAGTACAGCCAAAACAAACTCGACGAGGAAGTCGTAACTACCGTTCGGGAACACCGGAACGATCCCGGATACAGCGACGAGTTCATTGACGTATTTGACTTCCCCCAAGCCGAGTTGGACGAACAGTTTTGGTCGTTGATGCCGCCCGAGGAACTCAAAGTATTCAATAAGTTAAGTGATGAAAGCAAGGCAAAATTGGGGGACGTGACAGAATCGATATCATCAGGGACTCAAACAAGTGCAAATAACGTCTATTTGGTAATCCCCCAAGATGCAGACCGAATCGAACCTGAGGATGAAGGTGGGACCGTACGCGTCGTTCCACTGGGTGAATCACAGGAGTATGAGATTGAAACGGACCTGCTTTGTCCGTGGCTACAGGGGATTGACGTTCAGCGTTGGCGTGGTGATTGGGCCGGCCAGCACGTGATTTTCCCCTATCGTCTCGAAAGAGAGGAAAACGGAGAGTTCGAACCGCACCTTTATAAGGAAAATGAGATGAAGGAAAACTACCCGAAAACATGGGATTTCTTCAAACAACACGAGGACACGCTTCGGGGCAGAGAAGGTGGCCGTTGGGAGAATAGTGATGTCTGGTGGGAGTTCGGACGTCCTCAAAACTTGGAGAAATTCCGACGTCCTAAACTCATCAATGCGGACATGGCGAGCAATGCACGGTTCATGATTGATGAAACTGGAGCGTGGTACTTCAAGACACCTTATGGTATCTATCTAGAGGACAATCTCCAATCCGAGACGGATCGTGTTGCTTGCTTGGTAAATTCGAAAGTGTCCGACTATTACTTGAAGCATATTGCTCCGATGCTCTTGGGAGGGAAATACAGGTACCAATCTCGGTATCTCACTCAACTACCCTATGCTGATTTGAAAAGTGGATCCATCGGACAGGAATTGGAACAAAATGTCCACCCGATACTAACCGCTCTTGATACCCAGAACAAGATTGATCGATTCCCGGAAGCGTACCTCGGCGAATTCGACGGGGAACTGGATACCATCCGGTACGAGTGGCAGACGCGTCGGTATCCTGTGTCTGCCGAGGTACAGGGTGACGTGGATGGCGAATTTACCGTTCAGGCGGGACGGTCGGACACGATCAGTGACCCGGCAATGTACTCCGACGACCGCGACGCGCGGAGGGACCGAGCGCAGTACGTACACGCTGCTGTCGACGGTCGTAACGTCAAGAGCGGTGAGGTGATGACTATTCCCATCCCTCGGACTGACGACGGCGTGCGGACGCTCCTGCGCCGGGTGGAGGATGACCGGGCTTCGGTGGAGTCCATCGACATCGAGGCGCTGGAGGCCGAGATCGATGATGCCGTGTACGACCTGTTTGACCTCACAGCCGATGAGCGCGAGGTTGTGGAGGAATACCTCGACGTGTTTTGACCATTAAAATTTCTCACCCCACGTGCGGGGACAGGATGGGAGGAACAAACATTGTTCCCCCATTCAATAATAATATCTAATTAAACTCGCCGAAAGTTATTTCCGATAACTTGTTGTCATTTTTCCCATCCCCAATTGCGAAACATCAGGGGAACTGCCAATAATGCCCCAAATATACCATCCGATCCTCCGTAACAAGCAAAATGAACGGGATGTCGTCCAATCATTTGGCGGATTGACTCACTTTGAGCACACCAATGACCGCGTTATTGACCTAGAACCAATAATCGAGATCGGCGGTGATACCGACCTCAATGATCTCGACCCCTTTGTGGACGCGAGTAACGGGGTACTCGTAGATCTCCCCGTCTATCAGATGGCTCGTGATACCTCGTTTGGTAACGCTGTGGAATCAGCGGTAACAGAGTACGATGGGCGGGTTGGGTTTTACCAAGCGAATGCGGACTGTATTGACCGACCGGTTGTTTCCGGGCGCATTGAAACGCCGGTGGACTATGATATCCACCACATCCAGCAGCAAGCGTTACGGGACTACTTTCGTACAGTTGTACATCGGTTGATGATCCGATTGACCGGGCCGCTTACTGATTCCCAGCGAGAATCAATTTCCACGTTGGCAGAGTCCCTCCGACCGACGGATCAGGTGTTGTTTGACATTCCGGATACCGGTTATAGCGACGGTCTTCGTGAAAATTTGCGATTTCTGTCGAGAACGTTTTCGGATAATCAACTGGGAGTGTTGAACGTGTTTAACCCGTTTGATGGAGATGGTACAAACCGCACCCCCTACGTTGCCGAGGAGTTCGGCATGGACGGGTTTGGTGACTTTGCGATCAATGTACGGTATCCCGGAAACGGATACCAAGGGGATACAGTAATCATCCGCCATTATCATCCCAGTCAGTCGGTTGTCAGAGAATTCGATGGGTCAACATACGAAGGGGCATCGGATGACCTGACGGACTGGAATGAGTGGCAGACCCAACACTGTGATTTCTGTCGCGATGCTGACCTTCTGTCTACAGGCGGTATGTCCACACGCAATCCGAATGCATGGAAACAGATCCGGATGGGTCACTATCTCACATCGATGCTCCGTAGTGAACTGTAACGTCGATCCTGCTTCAGGACCCCCGGCCGTGGTCTCTCGCGGTTTGTCTACTTCACCGCGTGTTCGTGGGAACGACAAAGAGTGATTACGACATCAGTAGTGGATTGTGTCCCCGTGGGTGAAGAATCTTTTACGGTTAGATGATTTCCATACGAGATTCACGGAAACGTAAGAAAGTAAATCAGAGGTTATCGAGGTACTGTTTGCGATTTTGGCGTTTCTCCTCCAAGGAACGCGCGTCGTAGTGGAGTTCGAGTGTGTCAACGGAGACGTTCATCCGTTCGGAGGCAATTTCCATTGGGACATCACGGTTCAGGTGTGCAGTGATCGCGCCTCGCCGTACTGGATGGGGTGACACCGACGACGGGCATTTCGAGTACCAAGGGTGCTCGGTCGCTTCGCATTTATCCGGGTCACGGTCGTGCGGACACTCGTTGGCGTAGTAACAGGGCCGGGTGACACGGTAGACGTGGCTTTGGAGAGTGGTCTTTGCTGGACGGCCGTACGGCGTGGTGATGAGTGGTTCTCGTCCGTGGTCGTCCATTACGTCGTGGCGGGTGTGTGCAACGTAGTCGGAGAGAACCGTCGTTAGCCGTTCGTCCGAGATCGAGATATTGCGTTCGCCATTGTCGCCGAGTTTAAGCGGTGTTTCGTCTCGATGCCGAACGCGTAGGTAGGAGTCGCCGGGGTACCAGTCCTCTTTATCGAGAGCGCGCAACGTACCGCGGCGCATTCCAGTGTGCCAGAGGAGATGAAAGACGACGTGAGAGAGAGTCGCATACTGGAACTGCATGAGATAGTCGATGATCGTCTCGGCAGTGTCATAGTCGATGTAGTCGTCGCGGACTTTCTCGGACTCGGCCACCTTAGGAACGAGGATCTTTTCGGCGACACCTGATTCGACGGCGTCGTTGGATTCGCACCAGCGGATGAAGACCCGGAAGGTTCGGAGTTGTTGTTCGAGGGTGACAGTATTGACCTCGCCGGAGGTGAGCCGCCAATTCTTGTACTGCTCCGCTTTCCGCCCCGACATTTCGGTCATGTCGTCCAACCCCGTTTGGTCGGCCCAGCGGAGGAACTGCTTGAGGCGGTACCGATGATTTTGGATCGTGGACTGTGCGGCGTCGGCTTGGCGTGACGCGAGGTATTGGTCGACTGCGTCGGTTGGTGTGAGTGGTTCCGGCGACATTTGGATCACGGAATCGTGCGGCAGCGAGACGAGGTCGCCCGGAAAGTGGCGAGAGTCTACACAGATTGCTATTGCAGGTCGGCGGTTCGCGTCGCTCCGACGCGAACCTCGGAGGGCGGCGGGGCCGCCCTCCGGCGGTTCGAATCCGCCCCAACCCATTTCTGATTCCTTGCAACGACGAGCGGTGCGAGAACGTTCTCCGTCGAAGCACGGAACGATTCACCAGATGCTGGTGTGTCGCCGTTCAATCCTGGTGCCAGTCCAACGACACTCATAGAGAGGTCGGCTCTGACGATCCTTGCCGGTCGTTGCCTCGCAGTCGAACTGTCGTAAAGCGGTCGGTCTCACCGGTGGCGGAGACGACGGTGGCGACCAGAGCGGTCATCCGTTCTCCCGATCGGTCACAGGTCGCATCACCTGTTCCGCCGGGTCATTGCCAGGTTCGATCGAAACTGGTTCGATCCGTGCGACCGCTTTAATCGACTGTTTTCCGTCGATCTGTGTCCCGACGAACCGCGTACCGCAGTTCCCGTTTGCCAGGTCCGCTCCGTCGCGAGTGACGGCGACCAGCGCGTCGAATGCGGCGGCGATCCTGACACAGACGTGGTAATTGTCGGCGCTACTCAGGTGGAGATGCGTCGTCGACGGCGGAGCGCCAGCGATCGCGAGAAGGTCCCGAACGGGAACGCCTGTCCACGTCGCTACGGTTCGGTCGCCGGACGCACAGACGACCGAACATTCGCGTTCGACGGTCGGGAGCGCGCCAAGGTCGTCGCGAGTCAGTTCTAACCACTTCTTGCCGATGATATCGACGGTCGCGCCGCCGTCGCGACCAGTATCTCGCTCGGAACCCGTTCGCGGGTCAGGAACGTTCCGGGTCATGCTCGACGATTCGGTTACGGGCGGACGGCCGTGAGGACCCAATCGTCCGGAGTCCGTCGGTCAACCTCGAACGAGTCGATAGCGGCCGGATCGCGGTCAACGACCTCAGCAAGGTACCCTCTGACGGGCGACGGGTCTCTGTCACTGACGAGCGTAAACGTCGCCCCGCTGTCTAGCGATTCGAACCGTTCAGCGACGCGTTCGCGCCGTTTCTCCGGGGGGTCGCCGCGAATATCGACCGCGTCGTCAGGTACGTCGAGGTCCCACGCGGTCGCCGCCGCGTCGGCCACGGCGTCGGCGAGACGGCCCATCTCCGTCGGTGTAGCGCCGGGGACGGGGGTCTCTTGGAGGTCAGTCGAGAACGGGATTTCGGCGAGGACCGGCGCGGACAGCGTGTCGGCTGGCGAACTTCCCGGAAACAGGTCGTGTTCGTCACCGCAGGACGGACAGGTGAACCCGCCCATGTTGATGACTGCTCCGAGGACCGGCACGTCGTTGTCCCGGAACAGTTCGATGCTCCGAGCGGTGTCGTCGAGGCTCGCCGGGAACGGAGTCGACACGACGACGACGCCGTCGACCGGAACCTCCTGAAGCGTGGTGAGGACGATGTCGCCGGTGCCCGGTGGCAGGTCGATGACGAGCGTGTCCTCGGCGCGCCACGCCGTGTCCTCGAACAGTTCCGTCAGCGCGTCGTGGGCCATCGCACCGCGCCAGGCGAGCGGGGCTCCGTCCTCCATCAGGCCGACGCTCATTACGTCGAGTTCCGCGTCGGGAGTGGACGCGTCGACGGGCAGGGGGTGGCCCTCGTCGTCCGAGCGGACGGGGCCGGACACGTCGAGGAGCGACGGGACGTTCGGGCCGTGGATGTCGGCGTCGAACAGTCCCGTCGGCCGGCCGGCCGCGAGCGCGCAAGCGAGACCGGTCGAGACGGTCGATTTACCGACGCCCCCTTTCGCGCTGGCGACGGCGATCACCGTATCGAACCCGGCGACGCCGAGGTTCCTGTCACCTGCCGACGGGGCGACCGGTTCGACGTGGGTACTATCGACGCCGGGAACGTCGCGAACCGCGCGCAACATCGCGCCCATCACGTTCGTCGCGTTCTCCTCGTCGAACTCGGCGACGGCGGCTTCGATGGTCACGTCGGCCCCCTCGATCCGTATCGACTCCACAAGTCCCGCCTCGAAGACGGTCACGTCGGCGTCGGGGTCGCGGACGGCACGCAAAGCGGATTCGACCCGGTCTTCGAGACTGTTGGCATCGGAGTCGACAGTGTCGGTGCGTTCGTCCGCAGCCGCGGCCGTATCGTCGGACGCGGTTTGGTCGGCGTCGGTCGTCGGGTGTGAGTGGTCAGTCATGGTCAGAGGTTCGGCGTTCGGTTGAGGTCGTCTTCTCCCGGGAGCGTGCGGTCCGATTCGTCGAGGGTGCCGCTGAACTGCCGGCGGAAGCTGCCGGCGTCGACCTCCCGCGCACGCACGGCGGTCTCGCGGACGATGCTGCTGTCGTCGTCGGCCAGTCGGTCCAGTGTCTCGTGCGCCCGCTCGTCGTCGATACCGCCGAGCAGATGCGCGGCCCACTCTCGGACCCGTTCGCTCGGGTCGTCGGCCGCCTCGACGAGCACGGGGAGCGCGCCCTCGCCACGGTGTTTGAACAGGGACACCGCGGCGTTCCGGCGGACGGCGTGATGCCCGTCGTCCAGCGCGGACTCGATGGGGTCCTCGTGTTCGGCTCGGTCGAGTCGGTCCAAGGCGACGACGGCCTCCGCGCGGACCCACGGCTCTGGGTCGTCGGTCAGCGCGAGCGCCGTCTCGGCGGCCACTTCCCCGCCGAGTTTCGCCAGCGCCTCGACGGCGAACTGCCGTACTTCGGCGTCGTCGTCGGTCGTCGCAGCCTTGCTCAGTGCGCGGACCGTGCGGTCGTCGTACGTTCGCTCCGCGAGTTCGAGCGCAGCGCGACGACGCTCGATGACATCATCTCCGGCGAGCGCCGCGAGCAGGTCGCCCCTGGCATCGTCTTCGACGGGTTCGGTGTCACTGGCCGCGAGTTCCTCCGGTGACGCCTCGCCGATCGTCACGTCGCGGTCGACCTCGATGTCTTCCAGTCCTTCGGGCTCCTCGTCGAACCCGGGACTCTGTTCGGGGTGGAGTTGCGGGTCCGGCGGCCCGTCGGTCGCTTCTTCTTCGTCTCTCACGCTGTCTCACCCCCTCGCGAGTCGACCAGTAGCGCGACGGCGACGACGACTCCCAGCGCCCGGATCAGCGTCCCGGGGACGCCGGCCGCGAGAAGTAACCCGGTACCGAGCGCGGCGTCGACCCGGCCCCGGCGGAGCGTGTGAGCGAGTCCGGCGACGCCGCCCCCGACGGCGAGGACGACGAGCGCGAGGGGTGCGCCGACGACCCCGACACCCACGAGCAGCACTGCGCCCATCACGTACGGGATGCTCGCTGCGGTCCCGTACGTCAGGAGGCCAGCGAGCGCGCCGACGGTCAGACTCGCTCGGTCCATACCGACGAGAAGCGGCACCAGCGCAACGCCGAATAGCGCGAGCCCAGAGCCGAGCGGACGGAGAGTCACGGTTTCAACGCCCGCCGTCGCCGCGAGCGATACGACGACGCCGGCCGTGAGGACGGTCACGACGCCTGCGCGGCGAATCGAGGCGACGCTCGCATCTCGCCCGAGCCGCCGGACACGGCTGACCGTGGCGAGCCCGCCTCCGAAAACGACGCCGGTAGCGGCGGGAAGCCACGCCATCGGCGACGCGAGTGCGACCAGCCCGAAGCCGCCGGCGAAGGCGAGACCGATACGCTCGCCGGGTGCGTCCGCAGTCGTTGCGAGGAGCAGTCCCGCTAACGCGGGGCCGGCGACGCCGACCGGGAGCAAGACGGTTACGAACTCTCTGAGCGGGTCGGGAAGCGTTCCGGGTGCGTTGTGAGCGATACGGTACAGCGTCGTCGCTGCGACCGAGAGAAGCGCCAGCACCCCCGCGGCGGTGCGTGTCGAAAGCGGCGACTCCGTCGAGAGTCGGGCGACGACCGCTTCGAGACGGCTGTCGGCCATCTCGTCGGCTCGGCGTCCGCTCACCCGCCGTCACCTCCCTCGAACCGTTCGGCGAGAGCGGTCTGGTCGGCGGTCACGAACCGGTCGAGAAAGTCGGCGAGTTCGCCGTAGAGGCCCGTACCGTGCTCCTCGTCGATACGGTCGGCGAGGCCGCCGGCGACGACGTGGAGATGTCGGTCGTGAAGGTCGAGCCTGGCCCGCGCGGCGTCGGCCGACGACTCGGCCTCGCGGCGCGCGAGGTACCCCGCGAACTCCAACTGGTACGGGAGGTAGTCGTGGTTGTCTCGGGCAGACTGGTCGACCTCCAGGCCGAAGTAGTCGTACGCCCTCGCCAGGTCGAGGTTCACGTCGTTCCACGACGCCTCGGGCCGGTACGCCGTCTCGTACAGCGATACCGGCGGCCCCTGGCTGTCGAGCGAGCCGTCGGTCCGGTCCTCGTACTCCGCGTACCCGACCGTGAACAGGTCGTTGAACCGCGCGCAAAGCGTCTCGTGGTCGTCCTCGACGGTTAGCTCCGGCGTTTCGACTGCCAGACCGGTCGCATCGAGCAGGTCGCGGCAGGTTGCGTCGACATCGCCCGCCGCGATCCGTCTGTACGTCGACTCGTCCGGCTCGTCAAACAGCGCGGCGAGGAGCGCGTACACCCCGCCGCGGGCGGCCGCCTGACGGTCGACCCGCTTTGCGTCGAGTCGCTCGGCCACCGGCGGTTCGTCGGTGCTTGCTTCGCTGTCACGTGATACCTCGCCGGAGCAGTCCGCCGCTTCGCCGTTCCTGTCTGTGTTCATCTCGTCTCACCTCTGGTGTTTCGCACCGCGTGGATCGTCACCAGCGCCACGCCGGTGATCGCGAGTCCGGCAATGGTCCACAGGATCGCCTCGTACGGCGGTCCCTGCGGGCCGGATCCGAGCGGGAAGTGGTACCACTCGCTGACCGACTTCTGGCCGGACCGTTCCATGTTCGACCCGTTCCACACCGCGAACGCAACGTCGACATCGCGGTCGACCGCGAGCGAGGTCCGGTTCGTCGCGTCGGACTCGATGTCCCGCGACATGACGACCGTCCAGCGCCCGTTATCGTGGCTCGCCGACGTATTCACTGCTGCCTGTTCGAACTCGGTCGTCGTCCCCGGTCCCCCGGCGAGCAGTTCCTCCGTCTCGCCGTCCGCGCTCCAGTACCAGAGGTTCACGGGGTTCTCAGTGTTTCCCATGGCGATGGGTGGCCGGGCACTGGTGTTTTTCGGAACCTGAACCGCAATCGCGTCGACGAACGCTCGCGGGTCAGTGGCGTTGCTGTCAGCCGTTTCGTCGCTCCACGACAGGCGGAGGTAGAACCGCTCGTCGCTTCGAGCCGACTGAACGCTGACCGTCTCGGTGGTCGTGTCGCTCGCGTTGGGAACGCCGCTCGGCGCGCTGGCCAGCGGGATGTCGACGGCGGGGACGGTGTCCCACGCATCGCTCGTCGGGTCCTGTGGCTCGTCGTCGACGGACACCGACTCGACCGGGATCTGGTTCGCCGGGCGGGCGGACACCAGCATGGGTGCGAGCGCGGTCGTCACAACGATCAGACTGGCGATGGCGATCGCTCCGACAGCGACGGACCGTCGCTCCCGGGAACGGCCCGCTCGCGTTTCCGAGTCGTTTCCCGGCTCCCGGTTCTCGCTCATTGTCGAACACCCCCGGAACTCCGTTCCGGCGAGCGCGACTTCGCTCGCATCAGTCGAACACCTCCAACCGATACTTGCGTGCGGGATTCGTGTCCGTGAGCATGTCGAGCAGTTCGCTGGATCCGCCGCGGTCCACTTTGTCGCGCTCCCGCTCGATAGTGTCGAGCGCGTCGTGGACCCCCTCGCCGAACAGCTCTTCGAGGTACGTTCGCGGGATGCGGTCGACGTCGACCGTTTCGCCGTCCTCGGAGTGTTGTGGCGGCGCGAACGGCGGGATGTAGTAGACGTTCGGCTGCGTCCGGTACTCAGGGTGGAGCGGCAACGCGACCTCGTACTCCTCGACGAGTTTGTGTATGGGCCCCTCCTCGTCGTCCAGGAAGCCGACGAGGCGCAACTGCGGCGGACAGTCTTCCGCACAGGCCGGTGCGAACGTTTCGCCCTCTGGCCCTTCCCCCTCGATCCGGGGATAGCAGAAGATGCACTTCTCTGATGTCTTCTGCGTCGCGTTGTAGTACACCTTCTTGTAGGGACAGCCCTCGACGCAGTAGCGGTAGCCGCGACAGCGCTCTTGGTCGATCAGGACGATACCGTCCTCCTCGCGCTTGTAGATAGCCTTGCGCGGACACGCTTCGACGCAGGAAGGGTGCGTGCAGTGGTTGCAGATGCGCGGGAGGTAGAAGTAGTACGAGTTGGGATACTCGCCGGCCCCCTGGTCCTCGTCCCAGTTCGGTCCCCACTCGGGGTCGCCGTCGGGCCGGAGCGGCTGGTCGCTCCCGTCGTACATGATCTCCTCGTGGTTGAACTCCCACGCCTCGCCGTAGTCCTCCTGGTCGGGGATCTGCCCGGGCTGGCGCTCGCCGTGCTCGTCTGATTTCCAGCCGCCACCGGACTCCTCCCAGTCGCGCGGGTACCCTTTCCCGGGCTTGGTCTCGACGTTGTTCCAGTACATGTAGTCGCGCCCGCCGCCTTCCGTCCACAGCGACTTGCACGCGACCGTACACGTCTGACAGCCGATGCACTTGTTGAGGTCCATCACCATCGCGACCTGGTGGTCGATCCCCTCCGCAATGTCGACCGTTTCGTCGCCCGCATCCGCATCCTGTGCGGTCATTCGCCGTCACCTCCCTTCTTCCGCACGTCGACCCGGACGTCGCTGTTGACGCCGGTCGGTCCCCAGTAGTTGGGGAAGAAGTAGAGGTGTTCGCCGGTGTCCTCCGGGTACTGCACCAACTGGGTCGGCTTCATGTACATCGGCACGAGCGAGTTGAAATCGGTGTCATCGGGGAACTGGAACCGTTCCCAGGCGAAGTACATCCGGGCCGTACCGCGCTGGCTGCTCGGATAGATCTTCGCCTGCAACTCGACCGTCGAGAGGTCGTTGAACACTTCGACAGCGTCGCCGTCCTCGATGCCGCGCTCGGCGGCGTCTTCGGGGTGGAGGTAGACGACGGGCTCCCCGCGCTGGAGGCGGAGCAGTTTCTCGCTGTCCCGCCACGTCGAGTGGATAGACCACCGGCCGTGGGGCGTGTTGTACTCCATCGGGTAGTCACCTCCCGTGTTCGTCGGTCCCTCCTTGTGGGTCGGAAGCTCCTCGCCGAGTTCGAGGAACCAGTCGTGGTCGATGTAATACTGCTGTCTGCCGGTGACGGTGGGCCACGGGTTCTTCTCCTGCACGTAGTCCTTCCACGGGGTGTAGGCCTCGCCCTCCTCGATGTCCGAGGTCCAGTGGTCGCCCGCCTCCAGCAGTCGCTGGGGTTGCTCGACCGTGTCGGCGAACGTGATCTGCTCGTCACTGTCGGCGGGGTTCGACTCCTCGGAGTGTTCGAGGATGTACTCGCAGGCCGCGCGGTCCTCCGCGAGCGCGTCCGCCTCGTC
This sequence comes from Halostella pelagica, assembly GCA_005954745.1. GTDB lineage: Archaea > Halobacteriota > Halobacteria > Halobacteriales > Natronoarchaeaceae > Halostella > Halostella pelagica. Next base: position 2,048,698 of record CP040678.1, on the reverse strand, counting down.
GGTCGACCAGTCACGGACGTAGTCGTCGTGGATAGTGGTCAAATCGATCACGCGGTCGAACTTCCGGTCCTGCACGGGGTCGACACCACGTTCTGTCGCCACTTCCTGGATCTTCGCGGCGAGTTCGCGGAAGATCTGCCAGTCGGTCTTCGACTCGCCCAGCGGCTCGACCGCGGGCGTGAACGGGTGCACGTAGGAGTGCATGTCCGTCATCGACAGGTCGTGTTTCTCGTAGTGGCTCGCGGTCGGCAACACGATGTCCGAGTACATCGCCGTCGAGTCCATCCGGAAGTTGATGTCGACGACGAGGTCGAGCTTCGGCCACAGCTCCTCCTCGACGGCGACGTTCCCTTTCGCCTGGTTGAAGTAGTTGCCGCGCCAGACGAACATCGTCGACGGGTCCGGACGGGAGCCGTCCTCGCGCTCCTCGGGGTAGACGGGCATCCACCCCTTATCGATAGATTCCCGTATCTTCGCGGCGGTGTCGGGGTCGGTGTTGTCGAGGATACCGGCGTGGTAGTACGTCCACAGCGTCGTTGGCACGCCCCGGACGTTCCCGGTCGGGAACGAGAGCGTCTTCCAGCCGTGGAACGTCCAGATCTTCTCCTGACCGACGTAGTGGTCCAGGCCAGTCCCCTGCTCGCCGAGGTTGCCAGTCAGTGTGACGAGTAGCTGGATAGCGCGATTGCCCAGGTCGTTGTGATACCAGTCGTTGACGCCTTTCCCGTGGATGATCTTCGCTTTCTCCGCCTCGGCGAACTCGCGGGCGACCCGCTGGTACGTCTCCCTGCCGACCTCGGTCTCCTCGTGGACAGTCTCCGGGTCGTACTCGGCCAGTTCGTCGCGGAGTTCGTTCCACACCGTCCGGACGCCTACGGTGCCGTCCGTCGTCTCGACCGTCCGCTCGGCGTCGAGGCGCGGGTCGAAATCCAGGTCGATGCTCTTCGAGTAGTCTTTCTGGCCGTCTCGCTCGCCGAGCGACCCCGGCGCTTCGCGGAGTCGGCCGTCAGCGTCGACCATGAGGAGCATCCACTCGGGTCGGTCCGCGTCGGTCTCCACGGCGGGCACGTCGCTCGCGCGGAGGAACTTCCCGGTGTCCTCGCGGACCAGAAGGGGCATGTCGGTCTGTTCCTTGAGGTGGGCCTCGTCGTACAGTTCCTCGTCGACGATAGTTCGGGCCATCCCCAGCGCCAGCGCAGTGTCGGTGCCGGAGTCGGGGCTGATCCACTCGTCGGTGTGGATGGCCGTCTGTGAGTAGTCGGTGAAGACGCCGACCCGTTTGGTGCCCTCGTACGCGGCCTCGAGGAAATACTTCGCGTCGGGGATGCGCGTAACGTTGATGTTCGACCCCCAGGCGATGATGTAGTCCGCGTTGTACCAGTCGGCGCTTTCGGCGTTGTCGGTCTGGGTCCCCCAGGTGATCGGCTGGCCCGGCGGCAGGTCCGAGTACCAGTCGTAGAACGAGTGGCTGACACCGCCGAGAAGGTTGATAAGCCGGGAGCCGCTTGCGAACGAGACTGGGCTCATCGCCGGGATAGGCGTGAACCCGCTGATGGCGTCGTAGCGACCGTCTTGGACCTCGTCGACGACGTGTTCGGCGATCTCCGTGAGCGCTTCGTCCCACGAGATGCGCTGCCACTGCCCCTCGCCGCGCTCGCCGACGCGCTTGAGCGGATGTTTGATACGCTGGTCGGCGTTGACGTAGTCGGTGTAGCAGGCCCCCTTCTGGCAGCCGCGGGGGTTCGGGTCGGGCAGGCTCTCGTCGAAGCGCGGGTAGTCACCAGCCTGCTCCTCGCGCCAGACCTGCCCGTTTTTCACGTACACGTTCCACGAGCAACTGCCGGTGCAGTTGACGCTGTGGGTCGAGCGCGCGACCGAATCCCAGTCCCACTCCTCTCGGTAGAGATCCTCCCAGTCGCGGTACGGGTAGTCGCCGATGGGGTCGTCGACGGTCTGTAGCCCGTCCATCTGGAACAGCCCGTCGCCGACGGCGGACGCGCCCCCGATCCCGAGCAGCGACGCGATGCCGACGCCTTCGAGGAAGCCTCGGCGGGACACGGACCCGTCGGAGTCCGTCGGGTCACCCGGCGGGTCGCCGACTGCAGGTCCATCGATCTCGGGGTCTTCGCGGTCCGGTTTCTCTGTTCTCTCGTCGTCGTTCTGCGGTGTGTCGTTTCTGTTCATTCGTCTTTCCGTACGAAAACGGTCGTCAGCGCTAGTGCTACGCCGACCGCGCCGAGTGTCACTCCCGCGAGCGTGTCGCCGCCGGCTTCGAGACCGAGGGCGACCAACCCGACTCCGAGGAGTTTGCTCGCGCGGTCGAGATATCGATACGTCCGAGCCGACAGTCTGACCTCGGTCGGCCAGTCCGCGGCGGTGCGGGCGTCAGTCATCGTCGGCCACCTCCGCCGCGTCGTCCGTTTCGCTGCGCTCGTCGTCGCCCTGAAGGACGCGGTAGGTAAGCAGGCCGGAGGCGACCGGGACGACCAGCAGCGCAACGGTGAGAACCTGATTTACCACCTCGGTTCCGACGCCCAGCGCGCGTGCGAGCAGGTTGTTCATGCCCGCGATGGAGGCCACCATGATCATCTGGATGGCCGCGACGCCGACCGCGGTCTGCCACGGGCGGTCGAGCGGGTTCGCCGTGAAGTGGACCGGATCCTCGTGGTAGTCGACGAAGGGCCAGACGGCGACGGCGGCGAACACGAGCGTCGGAAGTAACACGCCGCCGACGAACTCTGTCGAGACGTGAACGCCGACGAACGGGACAGTGAAACTCATCCACGCGGGAAGGAGCTTCAGGAAGCCGTACACCCACATCAGGAACCAGTCCGGCATAATGAGCTCCGGCGTCCCGGCGGGGTTGTTCGGGCCATACTCCGCGATGTTGTGGACCGGCAGGAAGCCGGCCAGCGCCGCCAGCACCGCCAGCGTCAGGAAGAAGACGACGGCGCTGACGGCCGCTTGATTCGGGAACGCCGGCAGGCCGACGACGACGCTGTCGTCGTCCTCGTCGACGGTCGCCGAGCCGCCGTCAGTCGCGGACTCATCGCCGGTCGTCGGTAGAGGTCCGCGCACGTCGTCCTCGCGCGGTGCTTCGGTGTGTTTCTGGCGGACGAGGATCCCCATGTGGACCGCCAGTAGCACGGCGATAGCCGCGGGAATGACGAGTACGTGGAGGAAGTACAGGCGGGGAATGGTCGCGCTCGACGGGAACTCCCCCCCGAAGAACGCTTTCCCGACGATCTCCCCCACGAACGGGATGGAGGTCGCGAGGCTGTAGCCGATACCCGTCGCCGTCGCGGCGAACTCGTCGAAGGGCAGCGCGTAGCCGGTGTAGGCCGCGCCCATCGCCAGCCCGGCAAGGCCGGTGCCGACGATCCAGTTCGGCTCGCGCGGGTTGCGGTACGCCCCGGTGAAAAACACCCTGAGCATATGTAACCCGATTGAAGCCACGAACAGGTGGGCCGCCCAGTGGTGCATTCGCCGGATGAACATCCCGAACGGGACGTCGTAGGTGATCTGCAGGACGCTCGCGAACGCCTCCGGAACTTCCTCGCCCTGGAACTTGTCGACGCTCCCCTCGTACTCGACGTCGCTGGTCGAGGGCTCGAAGAACATTCCGAGGAACATCCCCGTCAGCACGAGCATCAGGAAACAAAACAGCGCTATCTCGCCGAGCAGGAACGAGTCCTCGGCTGGGAACGCCTTCCCGAGGAACTCGCGGCCGCTGTCGAGGCCGAATCGGACGTCCAGCCAGTCGTAGGCGCGCTCGCCGGCGTCGGCCGCTCGCTCTGCGAGTTTGTCGGTCCGGGACATCAGTCACCACCAGGGCCGACTGGCCCTTCGAAATCCCCCGTGGCGATGAGATTCCCGTCACTGGAGAGCGTGATAGGCAACTGCGGCAGCGGCCGCTCGGGTGGCCCGCCGACTACCGACGCGCCGTCCATCGGATCGAACTTCCCGAAATGACAGGGACAGACGAGCGTCTCTCCCTCCTCGTTCGACACCATACAACCCGCGTGCGTACAGACCTTCGAGTAGGCGGCGTAGCCTGAAACGGTGAACTCCATCTTCGTTTCGCCGCCGTAGGCGTCCTCGGAGTGGCGGACGAGCAGGGTCGGTGCCCGTTCGATCCCCGGTCGCGGCTCCGGGAAAACGGTCAGCTTCTCGCCCTCCGACAGCGTCGATTCGCCAACTCTGTTCCCGTCACCGTCGACGAGGTTGATGCCGTCCGAGTAGACCGGGCCGGTGTACGACCGGTCGAACACGCGCGTCAGCCCGGCGAGCGGCGCTGCGAGGCTCCCGACCGCCGTCAGCCCGCCGACAGTGGCGAACAGTTTCGCGTAGTCGCGGCGAGCCAGCGTCACCCGCGTATCGGTGAAGATACTCGGCCGACCCCCTTCGTCGCCGTCGCTCGGACAGTCCGTACAACGGCCGTTACAGTCGTCTGCTTCGGAGTTCGGTGTATCGTGTCCCATCAGTGTTCCCTCCGTTCCGCGACCTCGACGTGCGGGAGGAACCAGGCGTAGTACGCGACCGTAAGCAGTGCTAACGAGACGAACATCCCCATCGCATAGACGCCGAAGTACTGCGTCCGTGCGAGCGTGAGATACTCGCCGGTAAACAGCGCAGCGAAGACGATGGCGACGATCGTCAACCCACCCATCGCCAGCACTCCCTCGATGGCGTCCGAGGCGTCGTGATACGTGACGACCCAGCGGTCGTCGGTGCGGAACCAGGGTAGCCCCACTTGTCCCCCGTCGGCGACCGCAGCGTCGTTCGCGTCGTCCGGCCGCACCGCCGAGTTCATGAACCGGTGGACCGCGGTGAGCGCAGCGACGAGTCCGAACAGCGCGACCCAGACGATCACGCCGACCTGACTCGGTGCGAGTTTCTCCGGCGTGTCGACGATCTCCTGGAGCGGTCGGATCTCGCTGACGCTCTTGTCTATCTCGACCTCTTCGCTGGGTGGTTCCCCGTGTAGCGCGACGTACCACATCGGCAGGAGCACGGCGACGAGCAACAGGACGATGACTGCTGTTTCTCGCTTCACGGTTTGCCACCTCCCGGGTACTGTAACTGACCGCTCGTTCCCCACCTATGATTTCTGAGCATGCTCTCTGATCTCACGTAGCGTCCATAGGCCGGTAACACGTCGACCACAGGATGGCGGGTGTTTAAAACCGGGGAGAAATAGGTGGGCAAGGTACTTTGCGCTTCGATACGGTTATTCCCCGGTATGGGCGTTAGCATCCGGGCAGAGATCCTGATAGACAACCCGTCTACGTGCCAGATCGCGGCTGTCTCTCAGGAAACATCATCGGTCCGGTCTATCAGACGAACCACTACGCCGGACGGTGACGCGGTCACCGAGGAGTTTACCGTCGAGGCGGACACCGAGATCGACGGCGATGCGATGGACGAGATATTCACGTACGACAGCGACAGCGTCTACCGTTTCTCCCGTGACAGCGGGCAGGGGTGCGTCTGCGAACTCGTCGAGTCCCACGACATCCCGATACAGACTATCCGGGTGGAGAAAGGGTCGCTAATCATCGGCTTTTTCGTCACTGACCTGGACGAACTCCGAGCGGTCGTTTCGGACCTGCGCGCCGACTTCGACGGTGTCAACCTCCGCCGACTCACCCGGTCAGAAGGACCGGATTCGGACGAGAGCCTCGTGTTCGTCGACCGGAACAATCTCACGGACCGACAACGGGAGGTGCTGTCGACGGCCCACGATCTGGGCTATTTCGACCATCCGAAAGGTGCGAACGCGACCGAGGTGTCGGAGGCACTCGGCATCAACAGGTCGACGTTCGCCGAACACCTCGCGGCAGCCCAGACGACGCTACTGGATACGGTCTTCGAAGCCTAGGACTGCCGGACCGTTGGCTCGCTCTACAGCGTCTGCCGTCTCGACGGCTGCGAACAGCCCGAAATCGTGAGTTTCTCCACTTTCCTGTACGCCATCGACAGCGTAAGGTCACAGTCCTTGGCCAACGTCGCCACTGGATCGAAGAACGGATCCGATTCGCCATCGTCGCCGTCCGGGACCGAGCGACGGACGGAGTTGTTCACTGAAATGGCTCCAGCTCGTCTCCCCCTTCGCTAACCGTGGTTCGCTACAATATACAGGCGGATTTGTAGTCGCCTCCACTGCCATCACGGAGTGGAGGTCGGTTACTGCATCGTATTGGAACCGATCCGCGAGAACGCACTGGGGCCGACCTGTGCCCGACATAGCACGCAACCGTTGTCCAGAATCTCCGCACGAATGTCGTCATCGACGTCTACCTCAGCGCTACACTCCGGACAGTCGAACGTGAATCGAGACACACTACTCTCTGATCGCCCTCTAGACGCATGTCCCCCTACCCCGCATCGTATGGGTGTTAAAGTCGCGAGTTGTGACACTCTAGTCACACTCACTCATCCGACGCTCGCACGTGTCACGACACCGATGGACTGTCGTCGGCGTCAAACGGAGTTCCAACGAAGACGACGTGTCGCTCGACCCCCCATACTGGGACACTCGACCGCGTTGAGAGCGGAGCGATACTGAATCGCTTGTCTCGTTCTACCGCACTTGACGCCGGTCTCTCCCCAAGGATCCTTGACGACATTCAGGTTCACCGAGTGGACACACCCCCACGGGGCCACAAAAAGAGGGATCGTCCCGTTCTCGCACCGAATGCGGTGGCGTTTCGAAGGCATCACGTAACGAGATACCGTTGATATACTGTACTAAACGGCGTAATTAGTCGGCCTATTCTACGATTACAGCGCTTCTAACTTTGGTTACAGGTCAGTAATCTAACTGCAATTCATGGGGGGAGAGAGCGAGCGGAAACGACTGAAGAGCGGATCAGCCCACCGGTCGAACCGGGGCGCATCAGAAGTGATCGGGGTCGTGTTGCTCGTCGGACTCGTGGTCGCCGGGCTAACTCTCGTCGTTGCGGTTGGCGTCCCGGTACTCGATGAATCCAGGCGGAACGCGGAGATCCGCGCCGCACAAACGGGGATGGTCGAACTGGACGCGACGGCCGAGCGCGTGGGCCGCCAGTCCGCGGCGACGGAGCGTCTAACCTTCGATCACGGGAACGGGAAACTCTCCGTCAACGATGACAGGGGACGGATCACAGTCCGGAGCGTCGACTTCGCTTCGGGTCAGTCGGTCGTGGTTGCGAACGAGTCGTTGGGAGAAGTCGCGTACGTCGCCGGAGAGACGCGGATCGCGACCCAGGGAGGCGCTGTGTTCAGACACTCGTCCGGAGGGACGACGATGGTGTCGACGCCGGAAATCGAGTATCGGGACGGAACGCTTCTGGTCGAGTACCTCACCGTCGAGGGTGACCCTTCGCTCGACCAGCGACTGCGGATCCGGTCGGCGAACCGCTCGATTGGAACTACTACAGACGCCGTCGCCAATCCGATCGAGAGCCCACAGGCGCTCACGATCACGGTCGAAAGTGAGTACTACACCGCGTGGGCCGCGTACTTCCGGGCGAGAACGCCGGGAAGGGTCTCCGTCAACCACTCCGCACAGGCCGTGACGGTCCAGTTCGTTACCGGGTCACCGCAACTTGAGATCCGGAGCGGTCTCACGGGGACGGCCCCGACCGGAGAGTTACGTCTGACTGGCACCGGCGCGTACACGGACAGTTACGATTCCTCAGAGGCGGCGTACTCCGAGGACGATGCGACGGGACACGGGTCCGTCAGGGTCGCTGGAAACGTCTCGTCCGGTGGTGACGCTACGGTACGGGGAGACCTCTACTCCGGAGAGTCGGTCGAACTCAGCGGCTCGACGGAGATCGACGGGACCGTTCACTGGACCGATAGCTTCGAACGGAACGGCGCGGACTACGACGACTCCGAGCGGATAGACGGCATCGAGACAGCGACCCCGTTCAGCTCTATCGTCGAGCGACAGGTCGCGCGCCTCGCAGACGAAAACGACAACGCGGACGCGTCCGCTATCTCCGGAAGTTCGCTGTCCACTTCCGGTTCGACGACGACGATCACCGCCGGTCAGTACTCCGTCGAAGCGATCGATCTCGACAACGAGGAACTGGTTCTCGACACGACAGACGGGGACATCGTCGTCGGCGTCCGGGACTACGTCCGCCTCGGCGGAGCGCAGGGGTCGAACATCACCGTCAGAGGGAACAACAGCGTCCGGTTGTACGTTGCGAGCGAACGCGATGTCACCGTCTCCCCGACGGGACTCGGCCAGCGACAGGTCAACGTCCACGTCGGCAAGAAATCCCACGTCACAGTCCCGGGTGACCGGTCCTCGCAGTTCTGGACGTTCGGCACCGAGGACTTCAACGCGACTATCGCTGGCGGAGGCAGTTCAACGACACGCGCTACCTTCACCGGCGTGATGTACGCGCCGACGCGGAACGGGTCGGGGTACAGTTACGTCAAACAGGCGGACGTGTACGGGGCCGTGGTCTCCGGAACGACCACGCTCGGAACCAAGGGAGCCGTCCATTACGACCAGGCGCTTGCAGCGACGACTGACTCCGGCCTCGCGGACGACGCACCGTGGGTTACGTACCTCCACGTGGACCGGAACTCAGTCACCGTAACTGACGCGGACTGATGGTTCGCCGTCTTACGCCTGCTCCGCGTGACACGCACGAACATATGTGCGTTCGACACCTGATCTCGAAGCGACCACCGCCGTCAGTTCCTGGGTTCTAACACCGTTTCGCCGCCGAGCGCCGCCTCGCCGAGCGAGAACTCGCGGGACGTTAACTTGCTGTTGATCCCGAGGAACGTGCCGGATCCGAGTGTGCACTCGTTTTCCAGAAAGACGACGGCTGATCCGACGTGGGCTGGCTTCTGAGAACTCGCGAGCGCTTCCACGGCGGCGCGTTCGTCGTCGCTTCGGAGCGGGCCGCAAAAGAGCGCAAACCCGGGTCGGTCGGGGAGTTCCGAAGCGTACTGAGACCACGCTGCCTCGCGCTCGATACTCTCAAGGCTGCTGTGGTCGAGGAAGTACAATCGGTGGCCGGAGGGCGTGTCGGCGCTCCCGCAAGCCGGCGTATCATGTGTCATGGACGCGGAATCCGCAGTATCGGCAGTGCCGGCAGCGGGAGAATCGGGGTCAGTTCCGTCGGCTCGGTCCAGGCCCGTAGACTGACCCACAGGTGTCGCGTATCTGAGATACAGTTCGACTAACTCGCGGAGGCCTCGTTTCGTTCCTCGCTGCTTGTACAGTTCGGGAGCCCTGGCGAGCAGTTCTCGGCGTGCGGACTCCGGCCAGTCGACCCGTGAGTCGACAGCTAACCACCGTTCCAGCCAGGCCAGCGATTCGCTCGGAACACCCTGCGGATCGAAATACTGTCCGATCCCGTCTATCTCCTCCTCGATGTCAACGAATATCCGTTCGAACACGGACAGGAACCGTTCGAGAAACTCCGTAGACTGGTCGTCGTCCTGATACAGCTCCGGGAGATACCGAAGATACGTCTGTCGGGGACAGAATGCCCGTACGGAGTCGACCCGCGGAGCTGATTCCGGAGTTCCAACGAGTTCCAGATTGACGAACAGATATCGCCCGTTTCCGTCTTCGAACAGGACATCGGTCGGGTTGAGTGAGTCCACAGTCGTCCAGTTGCCTTCCGCGTGTTCCGACAGGTTGCTCAGCGCGACACCCTGCCAGTAGCGGACGTTCCTCGGGAAGACGTCCTCGTGACGCGAAGCGACCCGATCAGGGTCGCAGTTGATGAGTTCCCAGACGCTGGTGATCCCGTCGTCTCGAAGCATGTCGACCGTCTTCGGCGCAAGCCGAGTGATCTCGGCAGCGTCTAACTCGACGAGCGCGGGTGAGTCCGTCGCGAAATATCGAACGCGGACCTGAGTACTGGCTGACGACCGGCCGATCCCCAGCGACAACCGATGCCATTCGTTCCCCTGCGCACCGGAGTCGAATCGCTGGAACGCCGTCCCGACGTACCGGTCCCGTCTCGGATGTCGCTTGTTCAACGAGGTTTCAGTAAGCGCGTGACAGTTCTGGTCGTCGCCAAGCAGTCCATAGAACTCGTACTGCTCGGTATTTTCGACGAACCGGCCGTCGAGTTCGACACAGGAGTCGTCGAAGCGGTGGCGTTCGGAAAACGATTCAGAGTCAGGATCCCACTCGTACAGCGCGCTCTCCGTTTCTCCGGCTACTGCTCCAGTAACGAAGAGGCGGCCGGCGGTGACAGAGAGAGCAACAGGCGAAACGGGGCCGTCTTCGGTTTCGAACGTCGCCCCCGGCACCGACGCGCTCTCGACCTCCTCACCCCCACGGAAAGCTCGGACGGTAGAAACACCGTTCAGGGGATCTAAGAGGTATAGTTGGCCGTCATCGGCCGCGATGTCAGTCGGGGTTCCGAGATCCCACCCAGTCGTCGAGTCGGTCGTCTTACCGCGTTCGACCGTCACGATCCCTTCCCTCTCGTCGAGAACGTAGATCGTCCCGTCAGAGTGCGCTAACCCCGCGGGCTCGGACGCCGGCGTCTCCAGTGTTCCGATAAGGCGCTGTAATCGCGGTGAAAGGACGGCGATACGGCCGTCGATCGCATCGATGACGAAGACGCGGTCCGCCGTAGCACAGACCGCGACCGGGTCGGTGAGCGTCGCTTCAGTCCGGTCCAACAACTGCTGTTCGAGTTCTGTATCCGGATCGTAGCGATAGAGCCCGCCTGACGGCCGGACAGTGTAGAGCACCCCGCTCGGATCGACGGCGTGGTCGATGGCCCGCGTTTCCAGGTCTGACTGCCGGATCGCGGTCGCCGTTTCGAGGGTTATTCCGCCGTCTCGAACGTCGACGTTGCGACCGTTCCACTCGTTCCAGTCCGTCTCGCTCGCTGTCGTGGCGTACGAGAAATCCACGATTACACACCTCCGCCACTCGGGGTGGCCATCTCAGCGAGGTCCGTGATCACTTCCTCGACGTAAAACAGCGACATCTCGTCGATCCGAACGACGCCGTCGTCGATCACCGCCCCACCGTGCGCGGAGATATCGATGTCGCTCACCCGGTCGATCACGTCGTGGCCGGCGATCTGATCGCGCAGTTCGGCATCGAAAAGGGGTCGGCCGAACGGCCACCCGTTGCCGTCGAAGCCGTTGAGCGGATGGACGTACTCCTCGACGGCAGCGCGGACCGCCGCCTCGTGTCCATCGTCGGTGTACTGTGACCGAGTTCGGCCCGTGACGGTCACTTCGAGTCCGACGTACCGGGGTGCTATCACGCGAACGCGATCAGCCAGTACTTTTCGTTCGTCCAGATACCGTTTGACTGCTCGCAAAAACCCCTCACTGGGTTCGGGTTTCGGCACGTCCGGAGGCGCGTACGGGACGGCGACCACGGTGATCTGCTCGTCGGCCACGACGACGTTCGTCCGATCGACGCGAACCCCCGGCGTTCGCGACGCGATGGCGCGATAGTCGTTCGTGGTGACTGCACGATGTGGCGTCCGAAGGTCCCGTCTGACGCGCTTGAGCGCTGCCTCGACCGACTCGCCGTCCGTCCCCCCGGTTGCGGGCCGGGTCGGCGACACCGTGATGTCGTCAAGCGTCCCCGCTCCGTCGAGCGAGGTCGTCCCATCTGTAAACCGCCACTGTGCGGACTGCGGGACGTTGCCTTCGTCGCCGCCGCCGTACACGTAATCGGCGACGACGGTCGCATCAGACGGCGGCACCTTGCCGTTGATCCCGTCGCCGAACAGAACGCTGCCGTCGTCGCGGTCGAGGACGTACTGCTCGTCGTCGGGCCCCGATGCGTCGAAGTCGGGGACCTCCGTCCACCGCTCGCCGTCGACTGTCACCCGCGCTGAAAGGATAGGAGAGTGCTCGAAGGCGAACGTCTGTCCGTCCAACGCCGTCGGTTCGTCGAGCGTCCCGACCTGCTCTAACCGTTCACCGCTGACTGACGCACGGTGGCTCGCGGACGCGACGTTCGTCTCGATAGCGTCGATCTGTGGCGGGATCTCGTAGCCGGGCCTCACTAGTCGACAGCGGATCCAGTGGTGTTCCGACGCCGCGTCGTCGACCGGAAGTTCGGTTCCTCGCGTCTGCTCCCTGTCGTCCGGACGGCTCAGTTCGATATGCCCGCCTTCGTAAAACGCGTTCGTACCGTCACCACGGACGTCGAGACACACCCACGCCCCGTCGCGCTTCCGCCGGTGTTCCCACGCAAGTTCGACAGACGGGTCGAACGACGGGTCGCCAGTTCGAGACGGAGCCGGGTCGGGTATATCTTCGTCGTGGTAATCGATCATCAGCGTGAGTCTGTCCGAAGCCCCGAACGGATCGGCGTCAAACCCCAGATACAGCGTATCGCGGACCGACGGGTCGTCGCCGAACGCGCGGTAGTACATCCCGTCGGTCCGGTTCGCGTGCGAGTTGTCGGTCTGTCCCGCTTCCCCGACGGTTACGACGCGTCGGATAGCCGCTGCCGTGAGAGCGGTGTCGTGGTCAGTTTCGAAGCGGCACGTTTCCCCCGTGGTATCGGTCACCGTAAGCTTGGTTCCGGCCGGAACGCGACAGCCCGCAGTATCGCCCTGCGGGGTAAACGCCACCCGCGTCGTCGCCTGACCGGGTGGACGCGGTTTTTCGCCCATCAGCCGGAGGTACTTCTCGCGATGTTCGTCTGTGACTCTATCGAGCTGGTAGACGTACGTCTCTGTCAGCCATGCTAACACCTCTAAGATCGTTATCCCCGGGTCGTGCGGGTTGAAGTCGGTCCACTCGTCAGAGTACGCGGGGATCAGTTTCTGAGCCTCTTCCAGTATCTCCTCGTACTCCCTGTCGGCGAGTTCCGGAACGTCGAGCCCCACGGGTCACCGCCCTCCGTCGGGTGCGATCCTCGGCTGACGCCGACCCGTTCCGACTCGGCGGGTCACGGGTCTCCCTCCATGGTGACTGTTATCTCGTGGTCCCCGCTACAGACGAGTGCGTCTCTCGGGAGCGTCGGATCGCGCTGGCGGCCACTGAGCGACTGTCGGTCGCCGCTCACGTCGATCCTTGCCCCGATATCTACCACGTTCGACACGTTCTCGATGTCGTCGACAGCCGCGGCCAGTTCCTCGATACCGGGCATCGCTCCGAACTCCCACCCGTCGCCCCCGTTCCCGGTCAGCGGATGCAGATACTCGTCGAGTCGTTGACTGATCGTTCCCTTGAGCTGTGAAACGCTCTTGACCTCCGACGCTCGGAGCGTCAACTCGACGGCCATCTCGGCGTAACTTGGTCCCCTGACGACGATCCGTGCGCTCTCCGATTCGACGAGCGACGCCGGCGCCCGTTTTCGCAGTGCGGTGTGGACCTGCTGTTTGAGCTCCGTTGACGGGACCGGCTTTTCTCGTTCGGCCTGCGGAACTATCAACAATGTCACCTGACCGGACGCCCGTTCGCCGCTGCCGGACAGGTTCGGATCGCATTTGACCGTCGCGAGTTCGCGGAACTCGGCTTTCGAAACCTGTTCGTAGTCGGCGGCAGTGACCGCTTTCCCCCGGTGTTTGATCTGGTTCGTCGTCCGCGAAACGAGCGCATCGATAGACTCGATGTCCGCACCCCCGTCCGCCGGTGCCGGGTTCGAAACCGATTCGACCAGCGAGATCGAACTCTTGAGGTCGGTGATCGTCCCGGTGTCTACGTTGCCGTCTCTCCCGCCACCGGTCGTGTACGTCGTCTTCAGGTTGTCCTGGCCGTTCGGCGGGATCGCTCCGCTGTTCCCATCGCCGAACGTGACGGTGCCGTTGCTCCTGTCGACGACGTAGTTCCGGTCCGACGGGCCCGAGTCCAGGAAGTCCGCCGCTTCCACCCAGCGAACCCAGAACTCCTCGGTCTCACCCCGGGGCGACGTAACGCGTTCGACGGCATCGGGGCGGGTTTCGACGAGTTCTCGCCGTTCGCCCGAAGACAGACTGGCGTACTCGTCGACCCAGACCTCTGTCTGGATGACCGGAGCGAACGCGAATTCGAACGACTGGTCGTGTGACCCGTCGCTCGATCCGAGTATCTCGTTTTCCACCGTATTCGTGTTGTAGGCCCACTGCGTGTTCGGGTAGATTCCGTCCAGAACCGGTGGCGTCGTCGACCGCTCTAATGTTCGGTCGGTTCCCTCGACCTCCGATACGACACCGCTGTTCCGCGACGGTCGGGTCGGTCGGGGCTCGCGCTCGAACTCGTCCTGCGTGATGCGTGCCCGTATCCAGTGGCGCTGTCGGCCGAACAGATCGAACGCGGTGGTCGGTTCGGGAAACGTGAACCGTACGAGTCCGCGCTCCGTCAGCCCGCCCGTCCGGTCCTGAACGTCTATCTCCGACCACTCGAATGCGTCGGGGTCGTTGCAGTACTCCCACTGAATTCCGGGGTCGAAGGCGCGCGGATACGTCGTGTCTTTCACCGGAACGAACACGGAAAGCGGCCCGTTTCGGAGTACGTCGTCGAACCCGAGATAGATCGTCTGTTCCCGGTCCGGGAGTTCGGTAAACGGCGAAAACGGATCGGAACGGTCCGCGAAATCTTCGCTGAACGACGCGTTGTCGTATCTGCGGACTGTCTCGAAGGGTTCCAGCCCCCTGTCGTAGTGGATCGACACGTTACTGAACTTCGGCGGCTCCGGAGAGTCGGTGAGCGCTCCTCGCGTACCGGCGTCGGTAACGTCGAAAGACGGCTGCCCGTAGTTCCCGCTGACAAGCCGGGCGCGGATCCACACGTCATCGTGTCCGGACACTGCGGTCGCCTCGATGTCGTCCGGAACGGGAAACCGGACGTGACCCGGGTCCGCCAGCGCGTTCGTCTCGTCGGTGATACCGTCGATCCGAGTCCAGCCGTCCCCGTTCCAGTACTCCCACGATATGTGCGGAGGGCCGCCGACGAGTCCGACACCACCTGGACCACCGTCTGCCGACCCGTCCGCACCGTCGCCCGCGTCGGACGGGCCGGCCACCTCGGGCACGTGGAACTCGATGTCGATGACTCCACCCCCTTTGGTGAACGCTTCTTCCGAGGCGACGTAAAACGTCGCCGGGGGTTGCGGAAGCCGTCCGAACGGTAGAATGTCGCCCTCGTCTTCGAGCGACAAGGGGACATCGTTCGCGAGGAGGAAATCCGGCGCAAGCCCGCCCTCTCTCGCCCCGCTTCCGACGCTCACCGCTAGCGACTGCATTTTCACCGAGAAGGGGTCCGACTCGTCGTCGACCAGCCGGCACCGAAGCCACCGACTCTCGTCACCGTCGACGGTCGTCTGTACGGTTTCGCCCCGGAGCCGAAACGTCGATTCGATCGCGTGACCGTCGCTCCTCTCGTGCCCGGTGTCCGAGCGAGACTGCAGCAACTCCTGAAGCTCTTCGAGACTGGCGTCGTCGCCGGGGCCGTCTCCGTCCTGTGGTTGTTCGAGCCGATGCCAGCCTTCCTCGCCGGACTCGTCGTCGCCGTAGTACTCCCAGACGACCGAGTCGAGGAACACGTCGCTATCGACGTTCGTTTCGGCCGTGACTGTCACCGACGACCCGGATTCGAGGTTGAGCAGGGTCTCGTGACCCATGTAGAGGACGTGTTCCTGTTCGTTCTCGCCGACGAACACCTCCGTAACGCCGTCGTCGTCGTCCAGTAAGTCGTCGTGGTCGACGATGGCGTCGTCGGTCGGGTCGACCGCAGTCACGTCGATCAGCGTCGCCCCCGTCGCTTCGAAGCCCCGTTCCTGCGGCACTTCGAATATCTGCGTTCCCGCGTTGTCGGGGTCGGCTATCGCCTGCGTCCCACCCGGGATCGCCACGTTCCGGTCGAGATCCGTCGAGACAGAGAAGGTCAGCGGTAATCTGGCGGCCTGCGGCGGTCGTCGTTCGAAATCGAGTGCGTCGAGAAAGGCGATACGGTGTTTCTCCGGGACGTCGTTCAACCTGCGGATGATATCAGCTCCGAGATGGGAGAAGATCCGCAACAGCGTCCGCCCGTTGTCCGCCGACGTCGGGTCCCACGAATCGGTGTACATCTGGGCGATACGCTGGAGTTCTTCGTACACCTCCTCCTGGCTCCTATCGTCGATTACGGGCTCGTGACTCATCCGTCGCCCTCAGTGATGTAGAAGGGGTACACCATGTTTGACAGACTGTTCGTCGTCCGAACGCGGTACTCGATCTCTATCTGGACCCTGTTCGGGCTCTCGCTAGCGGTCCGGGCCTCGATGTTCTCGACGTCGATCCGGGGCTCCCATCGAACGAGCGCCTTCCGAACGCTGCTTTCGATCAGGTTCAGCGTGGCAGGCGTGGCCGCCGAAAAGACGTGATCGTGAATTTCACAGCCGAACTCCGGCCGCATGATACGTTCTCCTTTCGCAGTACCGAGGATGATCCGGATCGCCTCGCGGATGTCCTCGTCCGTGTCCGACGTTCGGACGTCTCCGCGGTGGTCAGTTTCGACCGGGAACTTCCACCCGGTTCCGAGGAAGTCCTCTGACATCGTGGCTCAGCCTATGAAGACCGTGGGACACCCGCTCGCTATCTTGTTCGGCGGGCCGTTCTCGACGACGGTGTCTCCCATCCGAGCCGCCGGCATCTTGTTGACAAACACCGTCGTACTTCCCATCGCGACTGAACCGCCGACGTGCGGAACGACACCGCTCGTGAGCGGACAGCTGTGAACGTCGGCGATGGCGCGCCAGGCGGGCTTGCCGCCGATCAGGACGTTCGAACTGGCACTGCCGGTGAGTGGCGTTCCGTGAGCGGTCTGATCGCCCAATCTGGCTGCAGGCTTCATCTATATTATCTATTAATTTAATTGTATTATAGAGCCTTTAATAGTTAACGGACCGGTAGCGTCGATCCCCATTATCCCGCGACTCGACACGTTCAACTGCCCCTTGCTTGCCAGATCGAGTTGGGCTTTGCTCGAAACGGCGACGCCCTTGTTGCCCGATATCTTCACCTTCTTTCCCCCGCTGATGGAGACGGTCGGTGCCGAGATGTCGATCTCGTTTTTCGCCTCGATCGAAACGTTTCCGCTCGAAGCGTCGAGAGTGATGCTGTTGTCGTTGCTCTCGTCGCGGAGCACGATCGTCTCCGAATCGCCGGAATCGTCGATGACGATTTCGTGACCCTCCCCAGTCCGTATCGTTATACTCCCGGAATCGGCGTCGTCGAACCTGAGTTGATGATCACTTCGCGACCGTACCTCCCGAACGTCGTTGCCGCCGTCGCCGTTCGTCTGTGGTGGTTTCTGCTCGCCGTTCCAGAGCGACCCGATGACGAACGGTCTGTGGATGTCGCCGTTCTGGAAGGCGACGAGCACTTCGTCGTCGACCTCCGGAAGGAAGTACGTCCCGTACCCGTCGCCCGCCATCTCGGTGGCGACTCTGGCCCAGTAGCTCTCGTCGTCGGCGTCGCGCCACGGGAACCGTAGTTTCACGCGGCCGAGGTCTTTCGGGTCCTCGTTGTCCGTGACGATACCGACGGCGACGTTGCGGGAGTCGCCGTCGTCGTCGGCGTCCCCCTCGAAAAACCCGGGACGGCTCACGTTCCCACCTCCGTGGCCTCGAACGTCGTGCGGTAGCCGGAACCGCCCATTCGGTGCGTCGCTTTCGTCACGTGGTACTCGCCGGAGAACCGCTCCCCGAGTTCCTCGAGACGGACCGTTGTCCCCGCTCGGATCTCCGGGGTACCGTCGACCTCTCCGTGGCCCTGAACAACGCCGTCGGAGAACCGGTTCAGCTTCGTTTCTGCTATGTGGTCTGCTTCGTCGCGTGACATGGCTGGTATTCGAAAGACCTCCTTGTGTTTCGCGTTCGAACTCCCCGCGGAGACGACGATTTCCTCCTTTTTCTGGACGTCCCAGGACCGAACCTCGACTGCGTGCGTCCGCTTTCGATGGGTTATCTCGGCGAAGAACTCGTGAAGCGCTTCCCCGTACCAGAGTTCGGCGACGGGTCCGTCGCTTCCGGCGTGCGAGGACAGCGGGACGAACCTGACCGAATCCCGTTCGGCGTAGAAATCGAAGCCGTAGGTCGCGGCCAGGTCCTGAATGAACCGATAGTCGCTCTGTCTGTCCTGGATCAGTTTTGCCCGCTTGACGTTCGCGCTCTCGACGTCGATCGTAGAAAACGAGTACGACGACAGCACGTCTTCGACCGCCGCTCCGACGGTGGTTTCGGACCACGATCGAGAGTCGGTCCCCTGCATGGTTTCCCAGAGCAGTCCGTACCCGTTGACCTGGACCAGCGGCCCCCTGTCCGTCGTGAACTCGGTGTCGATCGAGCGGATACTTCCGCTCAAAAGCGGCGTCAACGTGCCGTCGTCACCGTACCCCATCGCTATCTCGACGTCCGTCCCGATGCCGAAGTCGTCCCAGGTCAACCCGGCGAACTCGCCCAGTTCCTCGTCGAACGGGAAGTTGAGTCCGAACGAGAACCTGTCAGCGCCGTCGAGGGTCGTTTCGACGACGAGGTCGGTGATTCGGCCGCCCGGCTCCTGGAACTTGTCGTCGCCGACGGTGACCTTGAACCGCGGGGAGTACCGCGGATGGTTGTTGATTTCGGTGCTCATTGCTACAATGGCGGGAGTTCGAGCGTCTCGCCCGTTTCGAGCGTCCGCGGGTCTTCGATGTCGTTCTGTTCAGCGATCGTGCGCCAGTGAGACGGGTCTCCGTACTCCTCGGACGCGATCAGCCAGAGCGTGTCGCCGTCGTTCACCGTCCAGACCTTGGTCTTGTCTGTCGACTCAGGAGATACCTCGGACTTGTGATAGTCCGCCGTCTTGAACTCCCTGAACACCACGTTCACCCGGGCGCGGATAGGCACGCCGCTCGGGAGGAACTTCGTGAACTGCTTGTTGGCGCTCTCGACCAGCGCCGTGAAGGCGATGCCGTCGCCCCAGACGAACTGACAGACTGGCGGAGCGTGAAGCTCCCCGTCGACCGAAAGGAGCGTGTCGATGTGTTTCGTGTACTGCTCGCGGACGTCGACTTCGGATGAACTCGACGAGCTATCTGCCTCGACCCGGTCGGTCGTGTCGAAAAACAGCTCCATCGACAGCGTCTCCGCGTTGCCGTCGACGAACTGCATGATCGACGCTCCGGAGCCGGTCGCGTTCAGTTCACCGTAGTTGACGCTCTTTTCGATGGTGTACGAACTCGGGTTGAACTTGCAGTCGATCGTTTCGCCCTCGTTCTTGCCGTTGAGGACGGATATCTGTGCTTTCTCGAGTTTGCCACTGTTTGCCATCTACAATCCCCGCCGTTTTCGTTCGATCCGCTGTTTTCGTTCGAGCTTCCGATAGAGCCGTTCGACTATCCGATCGACGTCCGATTCGAACTCCATCGAGCCCGTGTCTCTCGGAATATCGATACGCCGTCGCCGGTCCCGTTGAGAACGGTCGTCGGGGCGCTGATCACGTCTGCCGGAGCGCTGATCGGAACGCGGGGGTTCAGTCGGCCGGCCCGGCGTGGACGACCCCTCACTCGGTGGGAGGTTGTCCGTCGGCGACCGGCGGTCGCTCCGATCGAACGACGATCGAAACGGACCCGATGTCGCGTCCGACTCGTCTGCAACCGACCGTTCGTCGAGGCCGCCTCTGTGGGCTGGCTGGCGACCCGTCCCACGCTGCGGTCCGGTTTTCTGCCTGGCATGGCCGGACTCCGGTCGAGAGTCGGTTCCGGTGCTTTGCACGGACTGCGCTCCTCCGGCAGCAGTCGCTGGCCGTTCGTTCCCGTCCCGCGTCTCACTGGCCGTCGCCGTGTCACGGTACGTCAGCGACGGTCGTTCAGACAGTCCGGTTGTGTGCATCCCACCTTCCACCGAGCTTCTTTGTTTCGATCCGATAGATTTTGATTTAGTACTTTCCCTATTCGTTCCTATGACCCTGTTCGCCCGGATCAGTGAGCCGTCTGTCTCACGAGTAGACGATAGCCCGAACCGAACAGCCGACGATGGTCTGGACTGAACTGCCGGCTGCGACCCGGACTGAACTGCCGGCTGTGTCTCTGACCCCAGTACTGGCGAACTTCCCTCCCGGGATGCCGTCAGAGCCTCACCGGTTTCAGCGGGCGAGCCGGACGCTCCGATCAGACCAGTAGCGTGGTCAGGCAGGCGTTCCCCCCAGCCAGATGCGGTCCGGTCCACTCTCGGACCGGGCGAAGTCCGCTGTTCTGGCGATGCCCGCGGTTCGGACGAAACCGGCGGGTCGGGCGAGCCCGTCGGATCCGACACTGCTTCGATGCGTCGGTCGGGGCTGTTGACCGACATCCGCGCCGAGCGGATCGGTTCGGTGGCCGGTGCCCGGCCGTCCGTTCGGTCGAAGTGCAGAGAGGATGCGAGACCGTCTGCCGGGTTTCGAGCGTCCGGGCGAGACAGCGATAGAGCGGGCGTCGTCACGCCCACGTCGAAGCGGCTCCGTGCGGTCTCGCCGTCGCTCCGCCGGGATCGAACCGGTCGTCCAACAGACCGATCCGCCGCGCCCCCGATGGTCTCGTCCGCCGGTTCGGCCGTACCCGGTTTCGCCTCTGTATCATTGGTCCGGGACACGGACCGAGTACTCGCTTTCGCCGTGCCAGCAGCAGGCGCAGACTGCGGGCTAGCCGTCGAGGAGGCCCCGTCGGGTTGGAAGGCGGACCCGGTAGGGTGTCGGGACTCGGACGGACGAGGCGCGGGTTGACGCCCGGTGTCACCCGTTCCGTACCGAAGCGAGACGCCCAGGGACGAACCCGCTCGTTCGCCAGCGGCCCCCATCCCGTCTCTGCGGTCGACCTTCGACGCAGTGGTCGCCTCGGGCAGTCGGTGAACGGTGACTCGTCGTAACCGACTGACTTCCCCCTCGCGCGGTCGTGCTGCCTCGTCCGCGAGGAGACCGATCCGACTGCGGGCGCTACCCGTCTGGGACGCCGATGCCCCGGTCCTTCGGTTTAGCGCCCATCGGCGGCCGTTCCTGTCCTGGTCGCCCTCGTCTGTGACGCCGCCGCGCGTCGTCTCACTTTCCTGCATTGTGTCACTACCCCACGTCGACCCATCCCTGCGCGTCGTCTCACTTTCCTGCATTGTGTCACTACCCCACGTCGACCCATCCCTGCGCGTCGTCTCACTTTCCTGCATTGTGTCACTACCCCACGTCGACCCATCCCTGCGCGTCGTCTCACTTTCCTGCATTGTGTCACTACCCCACGTCGACCCATCCCTGCGCGTCGTCTCATCCCTGTGTATTGTCTTTCTTTGCCCGCCCCGAACGGATGCGTCAGTCCGCGAAGCGCGTGATTCCGGCTGCTGTCCGTGGGTACCGTTCGACGATACGCGAGAGCGGTTCGCAGACGAACCGCGCATGACCTGGCTCTCTGCCCATGCCGACCGTCTCCGTGGAGGTGTTCCAGTTCTAACAGCCGTTCGTGCGCCGCGCGTACGGTCGGAATGCTCGCTGCCGGGACGCTGTGGTTCCGCTGTCGGCGTTGGAGCGCGGGCGGCCTCCGCAGCGGGCGGGAACCAGACGGAGCGGTCGAGCTCTTCGGTGAAAGACGGGTCCTGTCCGGAACTGCCAGACCGCGCACGCGACGGACTGGGCCGGCCTCTACGGATAACGAGGGGAGTATCGTGACCGGATGCACGTGGCAGTCGTTCCTGCTCGTCCGAAGCGAGTGTCTGCCCTTCCCCGGCCGACGGACGGTCCGCACGTCCGGTCCCCGTGTCGGAACGAGCACCCTCCGTCGACGGGGTCATCCACGGCGTCGATACGGCGACGCTCAGCGGATCACTGGCGACAGGGGCGGGTGTTGAACCGCGTTCGGACCTGGACGCGTTGTCCCGAGACTGGATCGGCGTTCCGGTGTTACGCTCGGTGGGACGGGCTGGGGTCGAGTTCGGCGTCTCGGCCGGTCCAGGCCCCGAGAGGCGCAGTCGTCGGCTGTTATCTGACCGCCGCCCGTCTTTGCCGGTGGGTGATCGCAGGACCGTACCCGACCGCGGGGCGGTTCGTCTGGCTGTCGAGTCCGAATTGGCGGTCCGACGAGGGTTCGGACGCATCGGAGAGTGGGCTGTCTGATACGATTTCGGAGCGGTTCGCTCCCGTTCGGTCTCCGCCGTCGCGCGGTCGGCCGTCCCCGTACCGGATCGGCGGGCGAGAGACGCACTCGTCGACTGCTGACCGCTTCCGGTGCTGAGGGATCGCGAGCGGGTGGACCAACTCCCGGGAATCGCCGTCTGTCTCGGGGACAACCGTAGCTGAGTTGGCGTATCGAACCGCCGTGGCCGTGTGCGGCTATCGGAATGTGTCTGGTGATTCCTGACCACGGCTCGGGAGTCCTCGGCCGAGACTCGGGCGGCCAGTCGCTGGATCCGCCCGGCCCCGTCCCGAGCATCCGGATCCGCGGCCGCGGGCATCGTCTCCGGTGACGACCCGTCTCCCGCTCCGAACACGACGTTCGACGGCGGGTCGGGACCGTTTTCGTCCCCTGCAACGCGGGGCCCACGAACTGGCAGAGAGCGCTGGACAGCCACCGGAGCGGCCGACTGGTCCGGTGTGCGCCGCCCGGACGACCGTGTGCCGGCTACGCCGGTTTCGGTCGGCGAACTCGGGCGCTCAGCCCGTCGTACGGCGTTCGGTGTCCGCCAGCCGTCGCTGTAGTCGACGCTATCGACTGCGGCATCGCCGGACGATCGTTCCTGGTTGCGATAGCGTACGCTTCGTCGGCCGGCGACGGTGTCGCGTTCTGCGGCCGTTCGTGATGGGGAGCGAACGGCGCTTCCAGTACCGGCTGCTGTGCCCGGCGACGGTTCCGGACGGCTGTCGGTCGTTCGCTCACTGTGGGTTCCACCGGAACGGGGATGGTCGATGTGCGGCGTCAACTGCGGAGCCCCAGTGGCTCTCGGTCCGACGTCGTCGGTTTGAGGCGCGCTCGCTCGGTATCTGATACTGGGTTCGGAGGCGCTCCGGGGGGTAACGGCTGAACTGTGGTCGACAGGTGCGCGATGTACGGCGGCTTCGAGCGTTGCTATGCGGCGGGTTGCCGACGGCCCGCGACGTTCGACGACGGCGGGCGAGCCGCCGCTGGGAGCCCCCGTTCGCGGTACTGTTTCCGGGATACTCCGAGAAGTCGCGCTCCGGGATGCTGTTTCCGGGTGGCCGGACCTGTTCGTGATTGCGCGCCGGTTTGAACGGTCGGGACTGTCCGAACTCCGGGCGGTCTGACGCCGTGCCGTCGTCGACACGGCGCGACTCGGCGACTCGGGGCGGTCGTCCGTCGAACGGCGTTTCTCGCTCCACCGATCGGATGGGGTGACGGCAGTGCCCCGGGACCAGTCGTGGACCGACGACTTCGGGCGGCGAGACGGCCCGTCAGACCGTGAGTTAGCTGAACTTCGCTCATGAGGCGATCCCGGGACCACGACTCGACCAGTGCGGAACGAGGTGTTCGCAGTATCTCTCGCCGATGGCCGGGAACTCGGCAGGCGGGACACTTTCGCGAGGTCGGTCACGTTTGCGCCGTCGCGAGGCGTCACCGTCTCGCGTGAGGCCACGGGCACGGTTCGCGTTCGAACTGTCGGTTGCCGTGAGTCCGTCAGTGTAGTTCGGGAACTGACTGCAGTGGTTCGTTCTCCTTCGACCTCGCTCGAACCGATCGATAGCTGACTGTCGACGGTCGTACACACGGTCGGGGGACCGACGAGAGTCGCCTCGGTACGTCGCGGCCGTGTCCCGGAGCGAGTCGACGCGTTCACGGGGTCAACCGCCGACTGGCCGGTTCGGCCGGTCTGTCCGCCTCGACGGGACCGGTCCGGACGGGGCTCTGTCGAGGTATCGGTGCCGGGTTTCGCCTGTGGCGACGCCACTGTTTCCGTCTCGGCCCGTCCAGTTCGGCCGATCGCAGAAGGGAATCCCTCGCTGCCGGCCGCTCCCAGTCCGTTCAACGGAGACGGCTCAGGAGGTACGGCGTCGTTCGTCGCGTCCGACGGTCCGATCCAGGATCCGTCGTACGGTCCTTCCGTTGCCGTAGAATCGCCGTCGAGGGCGGGGACGTCCGCGTACTGAAGCCCGGCAGAATACCCTCCGTGGCGCTCCCCGGACTCGTTCACGTACGTCTCCTCGCCCGGCGGCAGCGATCCATCCGGACGGTCCGCAGCGGGATCCGTTTCCGACAGGGAGAGAAACGTCAGATCGACCGGGCTGTGTTTCCGCGCGATCCCGACTCCGAGTCCGGCCGCGAACTCGTCGATGTCGAGCGTCGCGATAGGCGAGACGCTAGCGTCTAGGCCACCGACTATCGTCGCCCCGGTGCAGTGGGTACTCTCTTCGCCATCGTTGGGCGACGCGATGACGCTGATATCTCGGACCGGTGAGGCCGCATCGGAGGGGTCGCGGTCACCGATCACAGGTCACTCCCCGGAGAACGACGAACAGGTCGCCGGTCCAACCGGATCGCCGATACTGGGCCGCATCTATACACAGTTAGTATCGGGAAAATATAATTCGCTTCACTTAACATTTTCCAACATCTGGGAGAATATATCGCGGTGGGAGAACTCCTTCCGCCGCGTGGCACGGACAGAACCGCTTCCGTAATGAAGTCGTGTTTTCAGGGTAAGATGCCACATCCGACCCGGATAGTTCGACTGTAGATCGGGATTCAAACTGTCTCTCAACTCGGTGATTTTACAATGAATGTCTATAAATATACCCATGAGATCCGCTCCGCCCATCGAGAACTGTCCGTACAGATTCGACCACAACACGAAATGAAGGCGAACATACAAGCACAAACCGACAACGGGATCGTCGTACGGGTCGTCGACAACGCCGACATAGAGCACAGAGTCGAGATAGACGGGACCGGCGAAATAGCGTCGCACCAGTGCGACGCATACGCCGGGGAAGAACGGGCCCGCTCACCGCGAGAAAACCAGCACGTCGAACAGGTAAACAGGTATTCCAAGTACTACGTCGACCGAAAGCGAGGACTCAACACGCTGAGGCCGTACAGTAAGACGGACCGCATCACCCATCCGGAGCGACTCGCCGCCGCGACGCTGATCATCGGCGCGATGTCACCGGAGACGCTCAAAAGCCATTTCGGCGCGTGTTATCGGCAGATAGCGAGCGCATACGCGGACGTTGAACCGCCCGTCAGTCCTCCCGACAGGGAACCGGACGCGGACTGTCACCGAGTGCAACAGGACGTGTATCTCGCACTGAACGACGACCAATGGCGGCTGCTCGGCGACGTACTCGTCGAACTTGATGGGCTCGCCGCGCTCGCGACAGCGCTCGACAGGGAACCGAACAGAAACGACGACGACCTGTTCGACCGCCTCGAAGCGGCGCTTCCCGGCGAACCAGATGGCTATGAGGGAGACGCTGCCGGAGACGACAGTGAGAACCGATTTCTCCGCGGTCTCTCGCCGTTACGCGTCCACTGGCAAGCGGCGGAGGGAAAGCGCGTCACGTACGGCGACGGGTCCGACCCCGGCGCTGAGAGCGCTCCGGATGCCCGACTGCAGATGACAGTGCAAAACGACCGTATCGAGACGGTCCAGTCGTTCCAGCGACATCTGATTCATCACCTTCGGTGTCAGGTCCGGGACTGCTACGTCGGCATGGGGTTTTCCCCGCCGAAGGGTGTGCGAGTTCGGGGAACCGGGATCGACGCTCTCACCGATAAGTACGAGCATCACGACGGGTATCAACGCTATCACGACCCGGACGCGATCATCGATTGGACCCGGCAGGCCCCCGCACAGCACCCCGACTGGTGATCGTCGGTCGGGAGGATACGGCCGGAGACAGATCGGACTCTTCAGTCCTGTGACGCGGGGTCGACTCCGGGCCTTGCCTCAGTGGCGGTGGCGAACGGGCGGTGGTCACCACTGTCGTCTGCTCGTCGGAGCGTGAACTTCTCGCCGGACTGAGTGAAGATGACCGGGGTCTGGCCGCCCTGTTTGAGCGTGTATCCGAGGGGAAGATCCGTCGCGTCGTCGTTCGGGGCGAGCGAGAACTGGTCCGGAATCTCGAACGTACAGACCTCGCCAGGGCCGAGCATGACATCGATACCGAGGCGGAACAGGTCGTATTCGGTGTCGCGGATCTTCGATTTCGCGAGGTCGATCGAGTGACTCGCCTCGTTCCGAACGGTCAACTCCCGGCCCGCCCGCGACTCGGGTGCCGTCACTTTCACGACGACGAGGTCCGTCCGTTCGCTGGTCGTCGATTCGTACCGGTTGTACGCTATCATCGCCACGAGAAGCCACACTAGCAGTCCGCCGAGGATCGGCGCGAGAAGAGAGTACGATCCGAAGTACCAGACTGTCGCGTATCGGATCACCAGACCACCGAGTATCGCCACGAGGAACCCAACGAGGACCGCGAGCGTCCGACTCTCCTGGCTTTTCATCTGAGCGTACCCGGTTCTCACGAACGCCGATCTGAGCGTCGACGGCGACTCCTCTTTCGTCCCGCCCCGGACCTTGAGAAGCGTGACAGCGGCACTGAGCGGCCACGCGACAAGGAATCCGACGGGGATCAGATACAACGGGAACGTGTAAAACAGCGACGCGATAGCTAGTCCGATGGCAAAAAACAGCGCAGAGACGAACCCGATCAAGGTGCCTTGCGACCACGTCGACAGTGCTTCCCATCGGCCGAGGATAGCCTCCTGGTTCCGACGATAGAACCGGTATGCGCCACCGACGACCACGACGACGACGAAAACGGAGAGAAACAGGAAGTATCGGGGCGATATCGGCCACTCAAGGAGAGGGACCCGGACTGTGGGGACTGCACTCATATACCCGGTGAACATGAACAGTAGGGTCGTTACAGTGGCGACGATCCCGGCGATGAGCAGTATCGGCAGGAACGGCGTGAGTTTCTTTTTGAGCGGCTTCGTTACCCGTTTCGCCATCCGCCTCATCGTGTTTCCCCCCGATAGATCCGAAACCGGCTTGCGATACCTGTCACCCCACCGCTCCTCGGGACGCTACCGGTTCGTGATGATTCGAAAGTAACAGTCGGCTCTCTGAGATTCATATCTGCTAGTTATTGTAACTTCCTGTAATGATAAAATATAAAATCACCGATCGTATTAATATATCCCGGTCGGCCCGGGCCCCTTGCCGGAACCGTCGCCGAACGGCAGTGTTCCGCGATGAAACCCCACACCGGAACAGCGGTTCAACCGACAGTGGTGTCTTGATTCACAGTGATCACCACTTGTCTGGTTGCTCTCGGTCCGATGGGTCGTCGTTCAGTACGTCCGGCTCGTCCGGCCGACGGGAGACGCCGGTTTCTCGGTCGGCGACGCGGGTGAAGTCCTCCTCGTTCATCGACTGGATCATTACCGGTCTGACTTCGAGAGTCGTCGAAGGCCGGTACGTGGCGTCGCCGAACCGCGACCAGAGGCTCGTGAACTCGTCGAGCGGTTCCGATGTCAGCGACAGAGTCAAGCTGGTATCCTGATCGATGCCGCCCGCACAGTCGTCGGGGTTCAGCCGCGAGTTATCGTGCAGGATCTGCAGGGCCAGACCGAGCGTTCGTTGTTGTGCGATCATCTCGGACGACTGCTCGGTATCGTCGCCGACGGGGTAGGCGGTCAGGAGGTACCGCAACGCTAACGGAAGCGGTGGGTCGCGCTTCGTCGACTCCCCTATCTGATGGGTGGTCGACCCCGCCGCTCCGTCTTCCGTGACCCTGTACGGGTACAGTCCGAGGCGGACGTTCGAGTCCTGGCTGACTTCCTCGGGCGATACGAGGTCGACGCTGCCACGGTCGATGGAAACGACGTTGCCGCGACGGTCGATCTCGTCCCGAAACAGTTCCAGAAGCGTTCGGCTGACGTCCGCCACGGCGGTGAACGTCACGTTGTTTCACCCCGCCGACCGGATATCGGGACACTCGAACGGTAGCAACGCCGACAGTACGCCATACGCGAACATTTCTATCCGGATACGTTAATATTTCCCATCTTGTGATAAAAAATACGCCAGCCGTTCGCTCACTGCAAGCGTCAATCGGTAACGAGATGGTCTTCGTACGGCTCGAACTCCGACACCTGGTACAGCCGACCGATCTTCTCGAGTTCGAGCTGGACCGCTCGAACGGCGTGGGACATCTCTATCGCCTCGCTATCGTCGCCCGCCGCCAGGATCGCGGCGGTCTGTCCGACGGTTTTTATCCGGCCGCCGGTGAAAGTGAACTCCGAGAGGAACTCGTAGTCGACATCTCCCGTCGGCGCGTCGTCGGGGAAGATATTCTTCCAGATGGTTTCGCGGGTCGATTCCCGCGGCGATTTGAACTCGATCTCGTGATCGATCCGGCGGTTGAACGCCGAGTCGATGTTCGAGGCGTAGTTCGTCGTCAGCAGGATCACTCCGTCGTAGGCCTCGATCCGCTGGAGCAGGTAGTTAACTTCGACGTTGGCGTAGCGGTCGGTCGAGTCCGAGACCTTCGAGCGGTCGCCGAAGACGGCGTCGGCCTCGTCGAACAGCAGGATCGCGTTCGAGTTCTCGGCCGCCTGGAAGATCTGTTCGAGATTCTCCTCCGTTTCGCCGATATATTTGCTGACCACGCTGGAGAGGTCGATCTTGTAGATGTCCATTCCGACGTCGTTCGCGAGGATCTCGGCGGCCATCGTCTTGCCCGTCCCCGACTCTCCTTTGAACAACGCGACGACGCCGGTGCCGCGGCTAAACTGTTCAGAGAACCCCCAGTCCCCGTATATCCGGGCCTGATGCCTGACATGGTTGCGAACCAGTTCCAGTTTGCGTCGCGTCTCCTCGCGTAACACGATGTCGTCCCAGTCCTTGCCCGGTTCGATCTTCTGGGCCAGTTCGTCGAGTTCGTCGGCGGACTGGGCGCTACAGCCAGCGTAGACGGCTTGGGCGGTGAGTTCGCCGTCGCCGGACAGCGACTCGGCCGTCGACAACGCCGCCGCTAGTTGTCCCGGCGTGAGGTTGAACGTCCCCGCCAGCACTTCGGGGTCTATGTCGTCGGGCAACTCGTCGGCGTGACCTGCCCAGAACTCCCGGCGGAGGTCGATCGACGGCCGGGGGAACTCGACGATCGCGTCGACAGGCGTGTGCATCGCCTCCGAGGGCGTCCACTCACCCTCGCCGGTCACGATCAGGTCGTTCCCGAAGCCCGCGAACCGGTCGAACACGGACTCTAGGGTCGTATCGCGTTCCCGCGCGTCGAACGTCGCCTGCGCGGCCGACATCAGATGGAGCGGCCGGTCCAGGATCGTCGCCTCTCGGCGCAACCGGTCAAGCGCCCGGGCCTCGATGACGGCGTCGAGATCCGCCCGGAGAACCCCCTCGTCACAGACGGCCTCGACCGCGCGGTGTTTCTCGGTGCCAGCGGGACCGTACCAGTAGAAACGCCGACCGCCGTCGTCTTCGGGGAGCGACGACAGGCGCTCGTGACAGTCGTCGCTGATCGCGAGATCCGAGAGGGAAGTCTCGGTTGTGCGCACTGAAAGCGAATCGTTGGCCCCGTCACCGCTTTGCTGTTCGAGAACTGCCTGTAGGTCCGTATCGATCCCCGCGTAGCCTTTGAGATATTCGGCGATCCGCTCGTCGACACGGACCGTTCGATCACGTGCGGTTCCGGTACCGTCAGGAGCGGATGCGACCGAGACGAGGTCGTGCTGACGGAGCGGCGAGTCGCTGCCGACGAGCGCGCCGGCGGCGACACGTTGCTGGCGAGTTTGACTGAAGAGGTCTTCGACGAGACCGACAGTTGGCCGGGGGAGAGCAACGTTCCCCTGAATACTTTTCAGCGTATCCGCGAAGCTGTCGTCGACATCCGGAGCGAGGGCGAGTACCAGAACGTCGAGATGCCGCCGCGACAGGGAAAACCGGTGGGCAAGTTCGCGAAGACGCAGCGGTATCTCTTCCGGCGTCTCCCGACACCGCTGCTCGATGGCCGCGGTGTGTGTCTCGAGTTCCCCACGACCCGACTCCGAGACGCCGATCGGTAACTGTTCGGGTGCGCCTTCGTGCATCCCGGCTCCGCCGTCTGACCCGGTTTCGGACAGTCCGGGGGTGTCCGCCTCGTCGGCGTAGGCTCGGAGTAGCGTCTCGATGCGATCGACTTCGTCTAGCAGGTGTTGCTGCGTGGTCTCGTAGCTCATCGGTTCCGTCCCTCTCGTTGCCGGCCTCGACAGTTCGTTCCGTCAGACATCGTGTTCAACTAACACACTATCCAACCATACAAAGACTTATATGAATTGATATATGACGTTATTCCAAGTAAGATGGGACATCGATCGAGTCGGACGGGCAGAGAGGAGAGTACTTCGGCCGACTCAGCCGGCGGGACGACCTCTACCGCTGAGTCCACGGTCACCTCAGAACCCGACAGCAACCAGGCCGACGAAATCGACCGTACGGGCACACTCCAGCGCCTCGAACAGACCTATGGCCCGCGAGTGTATCGGTGGGCCGACGAGGGGATGCCGCCGGACGTGATGGGCGACCCCGAGAAGATGCGGGAGTTCCGCGAGCGCACCGGCAGCAGCGACCGCGACCCCACGCCCGAGAGTTTCGTCCAGTGTAGCACTGACAGTGTCGCCGCCGACGCGTCTGCGGGGGCACAGGAGACGGTTAAGCGCGTCCTCGACAAGCCGGGCCGCCCGCTCGACCCGGACATCTCGAAATCTCTGGGCGAGCGCATGGACGCGGACTTCTGGGACGTTCGCATTCACACGGGTGCGGACGCCGCCGAAGCCTGCGACGCTATCGACGCCAGGGCGTTCACAGCCGGGTCGAATATCGTGTTCAACGACGGCGAGTACAGACCGGAGTCTCCCGAAGGGCAACATCTGCTGGCCCACGAACTCGCCCACGTCAGACAACAAACCGGCGGCGCGCAACTCAGCATGATGCCTCGGGAGGACGCCGCCCTCGAAATCGACCCGGACCCGGCGTTAGAACGCGAAGCCGAGGACGCTGCCGAAGACGCCATGCAGGACGGGCCGGTGACGGTAAACCGCATGGGCGTAGAGATGCATATCCAGCGGATGCCCGAAGCGGAGAAGCTTGAAAACGCTCGTGCCCAGGCCGAGTCGGAGAGCGACGGGATGAGGCTCAAACAGACGGTGTCGAACCTCCAACAACGGGTATCCTCGATCGAGGAGACAGTCAGCGGCGGTAACGAAGGCTGGGCCGACAAGCTCGGCAAGGCGACCGGTAAGGGTGCGATCGGTGCTGTCGGCGGAGTAGCCGGCGCGGCACTCGGTACGATGATCGCACCCGGGGCGGGCACGGCCGCCGGGGCAGTCGCCGGTCAACAGGCCGTCTCCGAAGTCGCCAAAGGCATCGCCGGCGACGTGACTAAGACCGTTTACGACCCTATCTACGACAAGGGAAATCAGGCAGTCGCCGACGCAGAAGTGCCGGATATCAACAGCGACACGCTACGCGGAATCAAAGGCCTGATAGACGAACTGCTCGACGAA
Organism: Halostella pelagica; assembly: GCA_005954745.1. Classification (GTDB taxonomy): domain Archaea; phylum Halobacteriota; class Halobacteria; order Halobacteriales; family Natronoarchaeaceae; genus Halostella; species Halostella pelagica. Next base: position 2,017,270 of record CP040678.1, on the reverse strand, counting down.
AAGATGCGGTTCAACGACCAGGCTCGAACTGGAAAGGGCAGCGATCCGTTTACTGATGGTGACACGTAATGAACGGGGATATCGACGGGGAAGATGAAGAGTACGTGAAGATTTACGTTACTGATAACACAGAGACGGAACACGATCTAACGGTCGATAAAGAGTCCGGCGAAATCGCATACCATACGCAAGACGGGTATCCGGACGATCCTACCGAGCGAACGTTAGCGGAAAGTGAACGCGTACACCAAGCCCGCAAGTTTGCTCAGTACTGTGTCTTCACTGAACGAGGCTACGACACGGTTCCGCCGACGATCCACCCGGAACGGCTCAACGCCGTCCGCGTCTCTATTGCGACGCTTACCGAGGACAGACTTGACGATTACTTCGGCGATTTCTACCGGCAACTCCGAAGTCATCACCATGACACCGACCGCGTGATCGACGTTCCGGCCGACGCGACCGATGCCGACTCGGTGCTGTACCGCAAGAACGTCTACCTTGGGCTCGACCCGGGGGAGACGGAACTCCGTGAAGGCGCTCAGGAACTGGCCGCACGACATGGGTTCGATTTCTCCGATCGGTCGATCTCGGAGAGATCGCTCGATACCGTCTCTGGCGAAGAGCTAGATAGCTGGACGGCGTTCTCGCAAGACCTGGGCGAGTTAGCAGTTGAGACGGATGCTGACCTCTCCGAAGGACTCCAGATCGACTCCGTCTCCTCGTTGTACACGGCGTACCTCGACGACCGCGGCGAAGAACACGTTACTGACGCCGACGAACCGTTCGAGCGCGAGCCTGACGCGTTGCTGGAACTGCCGATGATGGACCCCGGATCGCTCGAAGCGTTTCGCGACTACCTCAATCATAACCTCTCATGCCAGATCCGGGATTGTTTCGTCCGGATGGGCCTCGAACCACCCGAGCCGTTTCGGATACTCGGATACGGCCGGTTCGAAGCCGCCGAACAGTACCGGCATCTGGAGATGTACCCTAACTACATCGACCCTGAAGAGGAACGAGCCTTCGCGTACGGCTAGCTCAGCCCACCTCTGGATTTCCCATCGGGAGGGAGATACGGCAGCGCCCCTACCGAAACGCGTTTTGTCGAAAACGGGAGGCGGTCGGACGAGACGGCGATGAAGCCGTTACTCGGGCATCCCCGACATCCGGGTGAACCGCTCGTACGCCAACTCGATCGACTCGATGGCCATCCCGCGTTGGTGGCTCGCGAGGTCCGGGCCGCGCCACTTCGTGGGATACGCGTTTTTGAACTCCCAGCCCCAGGTGCTGTCGCCCTTGAAGCTGTCTTTGATCTTGATGACGAGGTTTTTCCGCGTGACCTCGCCGCTCATCACTTCCTGGATCCAGTGCCAGAACGACGTGTCCTTCGTCAGCCCTCGTTGTAACACCAGATTCGCGTGCGCGAACTGGCCGGGTAACTGGTGGACGTGGTCGTTGACCCCGCCTTCACGGTACTGGACCGTGTCCAACTCCATCGTGAGTCCCGACACTTCGGCGAAACCGGCGACGGTCTCGCCGTCTATCTCGACCTCGAAGTTATATTTCGAGTAGGGGTCGTCTTTGGCGGTGTATTCCGTCATAGTGTTCAGTTCGAAAGATGCTCAGAGGGACTCGGGTGGGTTCCGGAGGACGATGCCGCCACTGTCTCCCCGGGAGCGACCCAGTCGGTGACCGCCTTCGGACGATGGGTCGTCGTTCATCCGGTCGTTGATCTGGCTTATCTCTTCGCACCAGCGTTGGCGTTCCCGGTGTGGCATGGTCAGTACGTCGTCGCGGTCCCATCCGAAGTGATACGCTACGAACGCGACCTCCTCGTAGAGGCGGTCAGGGTCGTACAGTGGCGTCACTCCGTCGGATTTCCCGAGTCGGTCTCTACGGCTTCCTCTGTGGGTGTGGCTTCGGTGAATTCGCTTTCCGGCGACCCTCCGGCGGCGGAACCGCCGCCGAACTCCGCACGGATCTCGTCAGTCGATGCGCCGGTAGCGTCCATCCCTGTTGGCTCCATTCCACTACCGGTGTCCGAGGGTGTGGCGTGAGAGCCGCTCTCTGCGTCGATCTCGAACACTTCGCCGCAGTCCGGACAGGCCGTCTCGACCGCGTTCGTTCCCTGGTTGTTTATCCGCTCGTACATCGCCTGGAGATACTCCAGATCGGTGACGAACAGGTTTTCGATGACGCCCTCGTCCACGGTCTCCAGATCACCGAGTTCCGTGACGACCCGGCCGAGTAGCAGGACAGTCAGATAGGAGGAGTTGGACTGAACGCGCGGGTCCTTCAGCGGCTTGATCTCGTCCGCCGCGGTTGCGAGTCGGATCCGGCCCTCCTTGTGGAGTGTCCCGTCGTCGTCGACGTACCCACGCGGGAGCGTGAACTCGAACTCGGTCTGTAATGCCGCGTCGGTCATCGTCGGTCCTCCCGTCCGACGCATGTGAGTACGACGCGTTCTGTGAGGCCTGCCGACGTAGAGGTGTGGAGATACCCCTCGTCGTCGATCCGCCACCCGTCGCCGTGTCGGTGTCGCGGTACAGTGAATTCAGGGGTCGAACCCTTCTGCGTGCCGGTCATACGTTCTTGCGGTCCATCTCGTCGAACGTGATGACGTACTGTTCGGTGGCGAGGTTAGCCTGTCCGCCCCCGGCGTGGGAGTTGAGGGTAGGCGGTTGATACTCCTTGATCCACGCTTTCGAGAACTCGAAACGGAGGACGGAATCGCCGACTTCGTTCGTGATGATGACGGCGATGTTCTTTCGAGCGTCCTCCATTTTTCCCTGTTCGACGGTTTTGCGCCAATCGTACAGGGCCTCGTTTTCCTTGTTCGCCCCTCGAACGAGGATCAGATCGTCGTACTGCGTATCGCCCCAGAGCTTCCGGTTGTGTCCGGGGTCGTTCCCTTCACGGTACTCTATCTCTTTGGTTCGCTTCGCTGGGAGCTCTACCTCGATGAATCCAGGGACGTTAACGCCGTCGAGTTCGACCTTGAATTCGGTTTGCTTGAGTGGTCCGTGTGTATCTGCCATCGTTGATCGTATGTTTTGTTTGTTAGTTTCCGTCGTTGGTTGCTACTGTACCAGGTAGGGGTGTCTACGAATCGCCGGTGTCCTGGCTGATGCGGAAGATGACGAACTCCGCCGGCTTGACAGGCGCAACGCCGATTTCGACGATGAGACGACCGTTGTCGATGTCGTCCTGTGTCATTGTCTCTTCCCCGCACCTGACGTAGAAGGCCTCGTCGGCAGTGGACCCCTGAAGGCCGCCGTCTCGCCATACCGTCGTCAGGAAGTTCTCGACCGACTGCGTAACGCGGGCCCAGAGATCCACGTCGTTGGGTTCGAACACTGCCCATTGGGTGCCCTCGTCGATGGACTGCTCGATGAATAGGAACAGTCGTCGAACGTTCACGTACTTCCATTCGGGGTCACTCGACGTGGTCCGTGCGCCCCACAGGCGAATCCCTCGTCCCTGGAAGCTACGGATGCAGTTGACGCCTTTCGGATTGAGAACGTCCTGTTCACCCTTCGTGAGGTCGTGTTGCACTCCGAGCACGCCGCGGACGACCTCGTTCGCGGGGGCCTTGTGAACGCCGTACTCAGCGTCGCTCCGAGCGAACAGACCCGCGATGTGACCGCCAGGCGGGACGAGTTTCTCCTGGTTCGTGAACGGATCCTTCACCGACACCCACGGGTAGTAGTAGGCGGCATACGACGAGTCGACCGGGGTTTCGATCTCCGAGATGGGGCCAGCGGTCTGGGGTGCCTGCAGGACCGCGAACCGTTCGCCCATGTTCTCACAGTGAGCGACCAGCGATTCAGTCAGGCCCTTGATATCGTTTTCGTCCGGGACACAGACGATCGAAATGCCGTCGAGTTTCTTGAATCCGGCAAGTCCGGTGCGCATCCCGGGTTTCTCAGTCCCCTCGTAGTCGCTCAGAGTGACATCCTCGTCAGGTTCGGACTGTTTCGCTTCCGCGGGGTCCGAGATCACCTCGACGTCGACCTCTTCTTCTCCAGACCGGATCTCCTTGAGGCTCTCCACCAGGTCGTCTTTGGATTGGCTTCCGTCGATATCGAACGACCCGGCGATCGACTGTAGCTCGTTGTACGCCAACTCGTCGACGTCCTCGGGGATGTAAACGACTGAGTCGTCCTCCTCTTGCACTTCGAGCACGCCGCCGTCCGAGACTTCCTCGACGGTGTCCCGGTTTAGCCACGTGAGCCCCTCGACGGGGACGCCGTCGTCGACCTTGTTCAGATCGACGAGAACGGAACTCGCGAGTTGCTTCTCGTAGAACTGGCTGGACTCCGGGTCCGTCGAGAGGTCGTCGTATATCTCTTCGGCGTAGGGTGCGGGGTCGGGTTTGTTCGAACTGGGCTTACTAACCTCCTCTAAGTCGCACGACCAGTACCGAACCGTCAGTCGGAAGTGTCCGCTCTCCTCCGCTTCGACGATCGTCGCGATGGAGTTGCCCCACTCACCGGGTCCGTTCGCTTCGACTTCGATAACGTCGTTTAGGTCCTCGTCGACCAGCGTCGCCGTCGCGGTGTCGGTCGGTTCGGCAGCAGTAACGCGACCGATGTAACATCGGCTTCCACCGTTCTTGAAGAACCCGTCGACGGCGGCGTCTAGATCCGACGACGACGGGCTCGAACCGTACATCCGTTCGAACTCCGCGAAGCTCGTTACGAGCCGCGGTTCAACGGGACCGCGTTCAGTCTCACCGAGGAATCCGGCCGTACTCGTACTCACGCCTTCGACGGATTTGGATCCGCTGTCTACCTCTTCAACATAAACGCCTGGGGATTGGTATTCTGGCATTGATCTGCTTGCCTCCAATATCTGATCTACGTGAACCAAATTTTAGGTGTTATAATATAAAACTTATCTATCAAAGACAAATACATGAGGGTAAATGTGAGAGTATTGAACAGAAGTTGGATCGGATCAAAGTTCGGTCTGAGAGAGCACTGCCGCGTTACTCGTCGGGAATGACGCCGACCAGGATCTCCAGCGAGTCCGCGGCCTCGCAAACCTGGTCGTGTGCGTCCGCTAGTTCGAGTACGGGTTCGCCGTCCTCGACGACGGTCTGTAGTTCGGACACTGCTTTGAGATACTGTTCGAGACTGTCCTCGGTCGTATTCTCGTCGAGACACTCGCCGAGGTCGATCAGTTGATCGAGTACTGTCCGGACGTGGCGACGATACGACTCCTCGCGAGCGTCGAACGACTGTAGTTCTTCGTGGGAGAGTTCGACGATCTCGCGAGCGAGACGGCTGCCGTCTCCAGTGTGATCTTCTAACCGCTCGGCCAGCGCTTCGAAAAACCGGATGCGGTCCTTTATGGTTTTGCGCATTACGTACCGCGTTAGGGCCGCTCGGTCCCGTTTGATCTCTTTCATCTCTTCTTCCAGGAACGTGAGCCTGTCGCTGATGCCGACGATGTCTTCCGGAATGTCGTCGGACGCCTGGTCGACCGGTGTTTGATGGGGATTTTCAGTGTCAGTGACGTGCTCGACGAGTAACCCGAACAGTAGTTCCGCGTCGTACACGAACGGGCGTGCCGTCGCATCGTCCCCGACTCCCCAAGTGCCGTCAGGATTCCGTTCGAACGACCCGAGAAACACCGCCGGATCCTCGTCGTCGGTCGAAGCGGAACGATGTCGTTCGTGGAACCGCTCGATGGCGCGTCGAGCCAACGCCTCTCGGTCAACCCCGTCGTCCCCGATACGCGGTAGCTCGACGTCCGGGACGTCGATGGTGTTTTCCGGCGGTGACTCCTGGTACGTCAACTCGAACACCTCGACGACGCGGTTCGGTGTGGCACTTTCGTCCGCGGCTTCGGTGGTATCGGGAACCGGAACCGTCTCCATCGCAACCTCGTTGTATCGTAGATACAGGTGAACCTCGTTGCCGGAGGGAGACGGAAGAGATTTCGTCGCTACCTGTTCGACGACGATCGGTCGACCGTTCCCGTCCAGCGCGAAGCCCGGTTCGATCGTCACGTCGAGGCCGTCGTCGGTTTCCGTGATCGACTGGACTCCTAACCCCTGTAGGATCCCGCTTCCGGTAACGAGTCGCGTGATAGTCTGAAGACGTTCCGCGTGATACTCCTGCTCGGCTTCCATGTCGCGAGGAGTCATCAGTTTGCCCTTGAAAAAGCGGTTCTTCTCGAACTGAGACAGATAGCCCCCGTCGCTGTCACTGTAGTCTGAGTGTGGCTCCATAGTCGGTTAGTCTGCTTCGTTATGTTTTGTTTGATCTTAAATATTATTCGCTCGGACAGGAGTTTGAAGTCACGAACGGCTGCCGAAACTCGTCGTTCTCTGCGGTACCATCGTTCAGAAACGGTCAGCAGTCCCGGTTCGATGCACTCGTATCGGACACACCTATCGGTCTGTCCCCCTAACCAGACTCCTCCGTGAACTCCGCGGACGAGATACCGCCGGAATCACCCCCGGTTAGGAACTCGAACCGCGCACCGCCGGCCTCGCTCTCTGCGATCCGTAGCTTCCAGTCGTGGGCTTCGGCGATGGACTTGACGATACTCAGTCCCAGACCCGTACCGCCCCGAGCGTTCGTGTATCCGCGTTCGAGCACCTGTGAGCGTTCTGGCTCGGGGATTCCGGGACCGTCGTCTTCCACGTAGAACCCCTCCTGTCCGTCGAGTCGGCCGACGCGAACGGTCAGGTCGTCTGCGGTGACATCACACCCTCTAGTTCGGCGGGACGCTCGGTCCGAACGGTTGCCTTGTCTTGGGGTGTACCCGCCGTATTTTCCGCCGTCTGCGGCGTTGGGGTATCCTTTTCGGTCGGGACCGCGTCCCAGGTCGCGGTCGTCTCTCTCGGCTTCGGTCGTCTCGGCGTCGCGGTCGTGCCCGTCGCCGACCTTGTCCTCGACGCTATCGCCGGTTTCCGTCCAATTGCTCGTGGAACCGCGTTCCACGGAGTCGCCGGACAGTGTCTTGCTGGTAGTCGAACCGTGCTCGACGCTGTTCTGGAACAGGTTCTCGAACAGTTCCTGCAGTCGTGTGGGGTCAGCCCACAGCGTCTCGATGTCCTCCACCGCTAGCGACCCGTCCGGAACACCGGCGGTCCGTGCCGCGGCCTCGGCGACAGGTTTCACGGCGACCGATTCCGCGTCGTCGACCTGTCGGCCCCGTCGAGCGAGCGTGAGCAGGTCGTCGACGATGGTCTCGATCCGCTCGTGCGAGCGGCGTATCTTCCGGATCGCCTCGTCGTCGTCGACCTGCCGTGCGACCTCCTCGGTGTATCCCTGGGCGATAGAAAGGGGGTTTCTGATGTCGTGGCTGACAACGCCGGCGAACTCGTCCAGATATTCGTTCTGCCGTTCGAGCCGTTCCGTCTTTTCGGCTATCTCCCGCTGTTTCTCGACTTCCTCCGTGACATCCCGAAGGTGGACCAGAGTCCCGATTCTGATCCCCCGCTTCCGTATGGGCGGGAGAGACACCGTCACGAATCGACCGTCGTTCAGTTCCGCGGTCGTCTCCTCGCTCCGTTCCACCGCTTCGACGAGGTCGGGCCACTCGGAGAAGCCGTTCGAGACCGTCTTGCCGAGCACGTCGTCTGTCACGTCGAACATCTCTTTGGCAGCGTCGTTAACCGTCGCGACGACCTCGTCGTTGTTGAGCGCGATCACCCCGTCCTCGATGGTGTTTATCGTGGTCTCGCGAGCAATCGGGACGATCTCCAGCAGGTCGTGGTAGTAGAGCGCGTACAGAGTTATCAGTCCGGTCAGGGCGAACCCGATAGGCGTCAGTTCGGCCGCGGACTCAACGATCCCGGCGTTGCCAGCCTGATTGACGAGGAGCGGCGGGAGCAGCGCAGCGACGAGCATCCCCGCCTGCCGTCGGTAGAGCCGGTTTCGCTCGGCGGCGCGAACGATGAGAGCGGCGAGCGAGAGCAGACTGAGACCGTAGCCGTAGACGTCGAACGCGCTGTACCACGGTTCCGGGTCGTCGACGATCAACGGCGACGCCGACTGAGCGCCGGCTAACAGAGAGTACGTACCTTCGACCCCAAACGCCGCACCGATCACGAGAAACGGCGCGGCGAGCAGATAGATGCGGCGACCGTCGACGACCCGTTCGTAGTTGGTGAAGTGCGCGATGAAGTAGACCCACCCGACGATGATCAGCCCCGACGTGACCACCGACAGTGCTTCGGCGGCGAGATGGAAGGCGACAGTCGGCACGAGGAGTTCGAAAACGGCGTCGATAGAGGTGCCGGCGATGCCGAGCGCCGAGACCGTCAGCCCGTCGGCCATCGGCGCGTCCCGCCGGTGTGAGACACGAGCGACCGCGACACCGGTCACCGCGGCGAGCATGAAGACGGCTGTCAACCCCGCCGTGGTACTCATTTGTGACGTACTGTTAGATGAGAGGTGAAAAACCATCGGGAAAGGACGGACCTCGTTCGTCCACTGTCGTCGTCTCGACTCTCTCACTCGCGTAACTGAGACGCGCACTGAGCTGTCTTCTGGCCGAGCGTTTACAACCCCGCCCGGAGAACACGGATCCGAATGGAGGGCGTCCTCTGGTATCTGCTCGCGAGTTCCCGCGGCGGCCCCACGAGAGTTCGCGTCCTCCGGCGACTCGACGAACAACCGAGCAACGCGAACCAGTTGGCCGAGCAGTTGGACATGGATTACACGACTATCCGCCACCACCTCGACGTCCTGATGGAGAACAACGTCGTCGATAAGGCTGGTGACGAGTACGCGGCGGTGTACATGCCGACCGACCAGGTCAGAGCCAACTGGGAAACGGTCGAGGAGATATTCGATACGGTCGACGGGGAGGACAGCTGATCATGGACGAACTTTGGACAGAACATAAACCGGCGAACTACCAATGGAGGCACGATGGAGATCTGGATACACGCGGTTAGGGGCGCCGCAGCGGCGAATTTACTCCTGCTCGTCGCGCTCGGGTCCGTCTGGCTCCGGGGGTACCGACAGCACGGGGCGCGGCACACGCTCGGCCTCCTGGTGTTCGCCGGCTTCCTCCTGGTCGAAAACGTCCTGTGGCTGTACTTCTACGTCTTTCACTCCTCGTTCGTCGGCTGGTTCGGTTCCGTGGGGACGGATGTCCAGGTCGGAATCACCCTCCTCTGCGGACTGGAACTGCTTGCTCTGCTCGTTCTTACCCGCATTACCTGGGCCTGACCGCCGGCGTTCGAGAGGCGCGATCGTCACGGTACGCTGACGGCCGACCGCCGCCGAACCCTGGACGAATTTTGGACGCAGTTCGGAAAATCCTCATTTAGCGGACAGGCGACCTCTGACGTATGCGCTGGACACGACGCGCTCTGCTCGGAACGGCAGCAACGACCGTCGCAGTCGCCGGATGCCTCGGCGACGACGACGAAACGGATAGCGGCGACGACGAAACGGACGGCGGCGACGAAACGACGGAGAGAGGACCGTACGCGCGGGGAACGGACGACGAGACGACCGACTCCTCGAACGCGACTGTTGCGGTTCGCGCACACGAGGAGTTGGGGGACGTCCTCGTCGGGCCGGACGGCATGACGCTGTACAACTTCGACCAGGACACGCAAGGGGCGGGGGAAAGCACCTGCTACGACGGCTGTGCGGAGAGTTGGCCGCCGCTTACGGTCGAGAGCGACCCGAGCCCGGGCAACGGCGTGACGGCCGCTCTCACGACGTTCGAGCGTGACGACGGGTCGACGCAGGTGTCCGCCAACGGCTGGCCGCTGTACTACTTCGCACCGGACGAGGAGCCGGGTGACGCGAACGGACACGGCGCAAACGATGTCTGGTGGGCGTTACGTCCGGACGGGAGCCTCGTCAAACCGGACGAGTGAGAACGGCTCGGGGGTCCAGCCGGTGGCCTCATACTGTCGGACGTAACTGTTTCAGATATTTCGCGGGAACGTCCCCGCGAAATTCTTCACTGACTTCCGTCCGTCAGTATCAAAATCGCGGCGGCCGGCCCGTCGTCGTCAGTCCTGCGTCGCGGCCGGCCCCTCCGTCGCCTCGGAGCGAACCGGGCCGGTGTGGATGCGTTCCGCCCAGACGTACAGCATGCTGGGGAGGACAAACACGCTCACGACGAACGACGTGAGCAGTGCGAGAACGACGAGCGTCCCGAAGCTCTGGAACTGCGGGCTCGGATGCAGTATCAGCGTCGCGAACGCCCCGACGGAAGTGAGCGTGCTACCGAGGAGCGCGCCCCCGGTACCGGTGACAGCGGTCCGAATGGCGTCGTAAGCGTCGCGGCCTCGCTCCAGTTCGTGTGCGAACCGGTCGCTGATGTGGATGCTGTAGTCGATGCCGAGTCCGATGACGAGGCTTATCAGCAACGCGGTGAGCAGGGTCAGCGGAACGTCGAGAACGTACATCCCCCCGATGACCAGCGCGGTGACCAGGACGATGGGGACGACGGTGAGCGCGCCGAGCGATGCGCTGCCGGTCGCGAGCCGGTAGATGATCGTCAGTACGACGAACACCGCGCCGAGCGCGAGGACGATCGTCTCCAGAATGTTCTCGGCTATCTGGAACGAGATGGTGTCGTTGATCGTCGCCGATCCGACCGCGGTCGCGCTGACGCCATCGCTCTCGTCGGCGACGTCTGCGACGTCGTACATCGCATCGGCCTGGTCGTCGAACGTGGCAGCCGAATCGATGGGGACGATAACGCGCAGCGAACGGTACTCGCCGTCCGTCCGCTCGATCACCAGTCCGGCCCGGTCCGGGGCGGTCTCGTACAGCGCGTCGTACACGGCCTCGACGTTCCTGTCGGGGACGCCGTCGCCGTCGGTATCGCTCTCGTGGTAGAGTTCGGCGAACTCATCGTCCCGGGCGGCGGCCTCCTGCATGACGGAGAGGGGCGAGACGAACGGGGCGGTCCCTCCCTGCTCGAAGACGACGTCGGTGTCTCGTGCCGCCTGTTGACTCTCGTGTACGCGTTCTAACGCCTTCGGCGCGGTTACGTCGCCTTCGATGAGTATCTGTGACTGCCTGCGCTGGCTCTCATCGGCTTCGCGGTACTGGTCGTCCACGTAGCTCGATCGCTTTTCGTACGCTGCCTGGTCCCAGCCGAGCGGGCCGGGGAGGTCCTGTTTCCACTCGGCCACTTCGTCGGTCTGTTGCTGGAAGCTCTGCCTGTCGAGCGACGTCCAGGTGGCGGCCCCGGCGGTCCCGGCGACCAGCGCCAGCACGATGACGACGGGAGCCGCCTTTCGCGCTAGCGTCGCGCCGCTAGCGAGGAACGGCCCGACTATGCTGCCGCGGCCCAGCGCGCGCTTGTGCCGGTCGATACCGAACCGTTCGAGCAGACCGTCCGCGCTCACCTTGAGCGCGGGAACGATCGTCACGAAGATGACGAACGCCGAGACGACGCCCATCGTGATTCCGATGCTCAGGTTCCGGATGCTCGGCCACGCGGCCGTCACGTTCGAGAGGAACCCGATAGCGGCCGTGACGGTAACGAGCGCGAGCGCAATGGCGACGGCCCGTAGCGACCGGGCCATCGGACGTCTGATGCCCTCGTCCTCGCCGCGTTCCTCGCGGTAGCGCTGGAACACGTGGAGGCCGAAGTCGATGCTCAGCCCCACGATGAGAACCGGGCCGATGACCAGGGTCATGCCGGCCGACACCTTCAGCCAGCCGAGGATTCCGAACATCCAGACCAGCGAGAGGATCACGCCGGTAAATCCGATGATCACGTCGACCAGGTCGCGGTAGGAGAACGCGAGAACGGCCAGGATGAGCGCCAGCGCGACCGGGAGTATCAGCTCAGCGGTGTTCGTAAACTGGTGTTCGCTGTAGTCGGCGAAAGCGTTCTGTCCGAGGGTGAAGTACTCGGGGGAGTCGCGCGATTCCGCCTCGTCGTAGAGGGCTTTCTGCGCCGCCGCGACGGTGGAATCGTCGTCCTCACCGCCGACCGTCTGGTCGAACCGGAACAGGATGCGCGTGCTCTCGGCGCTCGGGGTTCCCGGTTCGTAGTCGTTCGGCAGTAGGCGAAGCGCGGGCGAATCCTCGGAGAGCGTCGCCGAGACGACCCGACGAACTTCGTCTTCGTCCATCGATTCGAGGGTTTCTCTCTGCGTCGCGAGGCTCGCGTTGGGGTCCTCTGCGGCCCGCTTGGCGACGATAGTCGCAACGCTGACACTTCCCTCGTCGGTCGCGAGCGCGGTACTCACCGAATCGTTCTCCTGCACCGACTGCTGGTACCGGAGCGACCCGATCAGCGACTCCTGCGACAGGGCGTTTCCGTTCTCGTCCCTGACGTAGACCGACGAAACGGTGACGTTCTCGTTTCCGGGTTGATCGTAGTTATCCTGAATGTACTCCCCCTTCTGCATGATCTCGGTGTCGTTGAACGCGTCGGCGTCTCCCGCCTCGCTCTGGGTCTGGAGGTCGGTCATTCCCACGGCCATCACGCCCGTGAGAGCCAGCATCAACAGGATGGCGATCCGGTTGTGCGTCGTGACGAAGTCGACGATCTTGTCGAATGCACCCCCCATTATCGCCCTCCATCGGTCCCTTGCGAGGCGGTCAGCGATCTGTGCCTCCGGTACCCGTTCCCGGGCCGGCATCGACGCCGGTCGTTCTCGTTCCGTCGATACGTTCGTTCCCTCGGAGAATATCTCCGCGGAGACGTACGGTTTCGGCTCACAGCATAGCAGTCCCCCGGCTACTTAAAAAAACGGGCGTCACGGTTGCAGAGATTGAAACTGTGAGGCGGACTGGTGAAACGGCCGTTCTCAGCCGCTAGATGAGCCGAAAACGTCTCCGATCGCTGTCAACCGCTCCGCGATGCGGTCCGCCCACAGCACGCTCAGACAGCACGACCACAGTATCGCCGTGGCGGTCGGCGAGTGTCCGGACAGCACCACTCCGTGGAACGCATCGCTGACGGGGTACAGCACGGGGATACCCGTAGGCGTCGTCGCGTCGACGGCGAGGTGGGAGGCGTAGCCGACGGCCGTGGCCCCGCCGGCCCGGCGGTCGGCGACGATCCACGTCAGCGTCGCCGCGACCGCAAGCGCAAGCCCCGTGTGAGTGAGACCTCGGTGGACGAGCGGGAAGTCAAAGGCCGCGGGGAAGAGGAAGTCGGCGTCCGCCAGCAGCCCGCCGACGAGGCCCGCCTTGGGCGCATCGAACAGCCGCGCGCCGAGGGTGTACCCGATGACCGCGTGCGTGGCGATGGCGACGGCGAGGAAGACAGCGTGGCCGCCGGGGTAGGTCAGACCGAGCGTCACGGTCGGATATCTATCCGAGAAACCATACCTTTTCTGCCACCTCCGACGGACATTTTTTACCGGTCTGACTCCTTCCATCGTACCGCACCCTATGGCTTCGCCCCCGCCTCGCGTGACCGTCCTGTCGAGCGACCTCGTCACGCGCTGTCGCGCTGCCCAGGTCCGTGACGCCCTGAGCTACGCCGACCCCGACGCGCTCTTGCTTTCAGACCCCGGCGCGCTGGTTCGCCTCCGAGCGGCGACACCGGATCTGGTCGAGGAGTTCGGGCCGCTTCTCGTCCCCGGCGACGCGAATCGCGGCGACCCAGCACACCACCGGATCCGCGGCGTCGACCTCGTCGTGCCGACGACGGACGAGGGGCTAGCCGAGGTCGAAGCGCTCGAATCTGCCGGGACGGTCGACCCGTCGACGGAGACGTACGTCATTAGCGACCGTCTCGACGTCTCCGTTCGCCCGACGAGCCTCGAGGCCACGCTTTCCGGCGTTACGACGTACCGCGAATCGCTCGCACCTGACGCGCTCGGCGGGTCGTACACCCACGTTTCGACGGCCGCACCGGTCGACTACTACCGCGAGTGGGACGGCCTCACTGTCGCCGGCGCTGGGCCGGACGCCGACAGCGTAGCGACGGGGACGGGACGCGGAGGCGCGGAGATACCGACGCTGCAGTTTCACTCGGACGGGACGGTCTGTTCGACCGCCATCGCAACGACCCGCCTCGGCCTTCGGGCGCTCTCCGGCGTCGGCGAGACGACCGCGGGGCGGCTCCGCGAGGCGGGGTACGCCGACCCCGAGGCGGTCGCGGAGGCTCAGCCCGCCGACCTGCTCGACGTTTCAGGGGTCGGACGGGAGTCCGCGGAGACGATCTGTGACCATGCCCGGGCGCTAGAGGCCGGCGAGGTCGTCCGCTACGGCGACGAGTACGTTCCGGACCGCGAACCGGTGTTTATCGACATCGAAACGGACGGACTGACGCCGACGGTCGTCTGGCTGATCGGCGTTCTCGACCGCGAGGGCGAGGAGACGTACATGTCCTTCCTGAACCGCGACCCCGACGACCCGGGCCGGGCCGTGGAAGCGTTCGTCTCGTGGTACGCGGCCAACGCTCGCGGGCGTCCGGTCGTCGCCTACAACGGCCTCTCCTTCGACTTCCCGACGATCGCCGACCACGTCGAACGACACTGTCCCGAGCACCTCGACGACTGGGAGAGTACCTACACGTTCGACCCGTACTACTGGGCGGTCCGCCAGGATAACGCCGTGTTTCCGGGGCGCACGAACAAACTCGGCGATGTCGCGGCGGCGCTCGGCTGGGAGACCGACGACACCGGACTCACCGGTGCGGCGGTCGGCCGCGCGTACCGACAGTGGATGCGAGAGCGCACGGCCGAGGCCGAACCAGACTGGGAGCGTCACGAACGGTACTGCGAGGACGACGTCCGCTCTCTCGCGTTCGTATACGACGCCCTCACGGCCGCTGGCGGGAGCTCTCAGCAGCGGACTTCGTCGAGCCACTCCGGGTCGGCGACCGGTGACGACACCTCGCAAGGAACACTCACGGACTTCTGATATGACTGATGACAACGCGACCGCGGCGGACGAGACAGCGGGATGGAGCGAGCGGGTCGACGTGCTCTCCCCGGAGCGGCTCCGCGACCGATTCCCCGAGTACGAGGGCCAGATCGCCCACACGGCGGCCCAGACCGCCGAATATGCCGACTACGTGGACGCCGCGTCCGTCCTCGGCGACGCGCTGGCGGCGGAACTCGGCCACGACCTGTACGAGCACCAGGCCGAGGCGATAGAGCGGTTACTCGACGGCGAGAACGTCGCCGTCGCGACGGCCACGTCGTCCGGGAAGACGTTCGTCTACGCGCTGTACTTCGCGCTCCTGAAGCGGGAGAACCCGGACGCACGGGCGCTGTTCTGCTTCCCGACGAAGGCGCTCTCCCGCGACCAGGAGGGGGCACTGAACGACCTCTACGGCGATCTCGGGCTGGATGTCACCGTCGCGGTGTACGACGGCGACACCCCGCGGGACCGCCGCCGAGCGATCCGCGAGAGCGCGGACGTGATCGTCTCTAACTTCGCCGGGATCAACGTCTACCTCGGCCACCACCGGAAGTGGCGCGACTGCTTGGCGAACTGCGAACTCCTCGCCGTCGACGAGTCGCACTCCTACACGGGGGTTCACGGGATGCACGTGGCGTGGACGCTCCGTCGCCTCCGGCGCGTTCTCGACTACTACGGGAGCGACCCGAGCCTCGTCTGTACGACGGCGACCATCGGCAACCCGGCCGACCACGCCGAGGCGCTCACCGGCGAACCGTTCTCGGTCGTCGACGAGGACGGCAGTCCGCACGGGCGGCGGGAGATAGTGTTCTGGGACCCGCCGTTCGACGAGGACCCGGCCGAGGAGTACGACATCGAGGAGTTCCTCGGCGCGAAACGCAGCGCCAACAGCGAGGCGAGCGACGTGCTGGCCCATCTCGGCCTGAACGGGGTACAGACCCTGCTGTTCGCTCGCTCCCGGCAAGGAACGGAACTCGCAGCGAAGGCGGCGGAGCGCGCCGCGGGAGACCACCCGGCGGGCGGCTACCTCTCGGTCGAACCGTACCACGCGGGCCACGGGAAAGAGAGCAGGCGAAGCACCGAGTACCGCCTCAAGTCGGGCGACCTCGACGGCGTCGTCTCGACGAACGCGCTGGAACTCGGCATCGACGTCGGCTCCGTCGATGCCGCGGTCGTCGCGGGCTACCCCGGCACGCGACAGTCGTTCTGGCAGCAGGTCGGGCGGGCGGGGCGCGGAACGGCGGACGCGCTCGCCGTGCTTGTCGCCCGCGCCGACGCCATCGACCAGTACGTGCTGGACAACCCCGACTACCTGCTCGGGGACGCGATGGAGGACGCGGTAGTCGACCTGGAGAACAACGCGGTGTACGCGAGACACCTGCTCTGTGCGGCCGACGAACTGCCGCTCACCCGCAATGATTCCCGGTGGTTCGACGGCGAGGACCGACTGGAACGCGGCGTCGAGATGTGGAAAGACGCCGGCCGGTTCGTCGGTCACCTCGACCACGGCGTCCAGTACGACGGCCCGCCGCGCCCGCAAGCCGACATCTCGATGTACGCCACCTCCGGCGAGCAGTTCGACGTCCGCTGCGAGGACGGCGAGATAGAGATGGAGCCGATAGACCGCGAACGGGCCTACCGCGACTTCCATCCGGGCGCGCTGACGCTCCACGACGGCACCGAGTACGAGGTGGTGGAACTCGAAGAGGACGTTCCCCGCCCGTACGTCACCGTCCGGGAGGCCCGGACCAATGAGTACACGCGGACGCTCTCCGAGAAGTCCGTTTCGGACCTCGACCGCCGGCGGGAGCGCGACCTCGGCGGCGGGTTCACGCTCTGTTTCGGGACGGGCACCGTTTCGATCCACTACAGCCACTACAAGCGGATCGAAATCGAGACAGGTCGGACGAAGGGTGCGCCCGAACCGACCGGCCTGCCCCCGATCGAGTTGCGGACGCAACTGATGTGGGTCGAGACGCCGCGCTCGCTGTTCGAGACGGTCGTCGAGGACGTTCCCGACGAACTGCTCGCCGAACCGTCAGCGTCCGCGTCGCTCGGGACGAAAGAGTGGACGTTCCTCGGCGGCCTCCACGGGGCCGAACACGCGATGATCAAACTCGCACCGCTGGAACTGCGGATGGACAAGGGGGACATGGGCGGTCTGAGCATCAATCGCCACCCCGAGACCGACGCGCCGACGTGGTTCATCCACGACACGGTCGAGGGGGGCATCGGATTCGCGAAGGGGATCTACGAGAACGTCGAGTCGGTGCTAGAGCGGACGCGCGAACGCGTCGCCGACTGCGACTGCGGCGGCGTCAACGGCTGCCCGGCGTGTCTCATGGACGTGCAGTGCGGCAACGGCAACGAACCGCTGCACGCGCCGGCGACGGTACGGATCGTCGACGCGGTACTCGACCAGTTCGACTGAACGTGCGACCCGCCGAATACATATAGCCCCCGCCGAACGGACGGAGATATGATTGTAGCCATGGACCCCATACCGAAAGGGTCCGTTCGTCGTAATAGACAATGAACGCTGACCAGACCACCCCCGTCGAACGCGTCGCCGAGACCGAGTCCGCAACCGAAGCCGTCGTCATCGCCACTGCCGAAGCGACAGACGCCGACCCGCTGGAACTTGACCCCCTCTTCGACGCCATCGACCCGGACGCGCTAAACCGACTCTTCGAGTCGAGCAACGACGGGAGTGACCGGCCTAGCGGTCGTATCGAGTTCACCTACGCCGGCTGTGACGTGTCAGTGTACGCCGACCGGCGCGTCGTCGTCTCCCCGACGCCGGCACCGACGGCATCCGCGACGCAGACGGCGACCTCCGACTGATCGCGTTCTCCTACGAGACACTCTCTTCCCCGCAGATGCTTCCGTTTCCTGCCCCCAAACGGTCGCGCGACCACACCGGGGGAGTCAGTCCGACGACTCGCCGCCGTCCGCGAGCATCGTCTCCCGCTGTTCTTCGAGCCACTCCCACTCGCGCGTCTTGAGGCCGCGCTCGGCCAAGTTCCACGGGTCGCCGCTGTCGATGCGAGCGCCTTCGAGCCACGACACGACGATGTTCCAGACGAAGATCAGTTGGCCGACCGCCAGGATGAACGCGCCGAGGGTCGCCGCCTGGTGCAGGTCGATGAAGTAGGTCTGCGGGCCGACGGACAGGTTGTAGGTGGCGTACCGGCGCGGCATTCCGCCGTAGCCGAGGAGGACCATGGGGAAAAACGTGAGGTTGGTCCCGACCATCGTGAGCCAGAAGTGCCACTTCGCAAGCGTGCGCTGGTACCACCTGCCCGTTACGAGGGGGAACCAGTAGTAGATGCCGGCGAACACGGCGAAGGCGATGGCACCCATGATGACGTAGTGGAAGTGCGCGACGACGTGGTACGTGTCGTGGAGCACGAGGTCGACCGGGATCGCCGCCTCGAACACGCCGGTGACGCCGCCGATGATGAAGTTCGCCACGAAGCCGATACAGAACAGCATCGGCGCTCGCAGTCGCAACGCACCGTTCCACATCGTCGCGATCCAGTTGAACGTCTTGACCGCGCTCGGGATGGCGATGGCGATGGAAACCGCCATGAAGCTAGCCCGGAGCCGGGGGTCGATACCCGTCGCGAACATGTGGTGGGCCCAGACGCCGAACGAGAGGACGCCGAGCGCCAGCGTCGAGTAGACGACGTATTTGAACCCGAACAGCTTCCGTCCCGCGAACCGCGGGAGGACGTAACTGATGATCCCCATCGGCGGGAGGACGAGGATGTACACTTCGGGATGTCCGAAGAACCAGAACAGGTGTTGCCAGAGGATAGTGCCGCCGCCGTCAACGGCGAAAAACGTCGTCCCGAAGTTCCGGTCCAGCAGGAGCATGACGAGCGCGCTCCCGAGGAGCGGGAACGCGAAGATGATCTGCCCGGACTGGACCAGCACGGTCCACGAGACCATGTCGAGGTTGCTCCAGCCGACCTCCTCGCCTCGCTCGGTGAAGATGGTCGCGACGAAGTTGATCGCACCCATCGTCGCGGAGACGCCGGTGAGATGCAAGCCGAGGATCATCAGGTCGACCCCGGGGTTCGTCTGCTCGACCGACAGCGGCGGGTAGATAGTCCAGGCGGTCTGAGCGCCCTCGATAGCCCCGAACGGTTCCAGCAGGATACCGCCCCAGATCAACAGCGCTCCCGGCGGCAACAGCCAGAAGGCGATAGCGTTGATCCGGGGGAACGCCATGTCGTCCGCGCCGATGAGAAGCGGGATCAAGTAGTTCGAGAACGCCGCGAGGATCGGCGTCCCGAACAGGAACAGCATCGTGATGCCGTGACTCGTCAGCAAGACGTTGTACGTGGACGTGGTGACGATGTCGGAGGTCGGCGTCATCAGTTCCGTCCGCATCAGGAGGACTGCGAGGCCGCCCCACGCGAACGAGAGGATCGCAAAGACCCCGTAGAGAATACCGATGTCCTTGTGGTCGACCGTCGTCAGCCACCGGACGAGGCCGCCGGGTTTCTCCGCGTGACCGTAGTCTCCTTCGGTTCCTGTCTGGCCCGACCCCGCCGGTACGTACGAACGACGCCCTTCGAGCGTAGAAACCCACCGGCCGACGGTGAGAAGGACCAGAACCATCACCCCCGTCAACACCAACTGAGCCGTTCCGTTTGCCATGCCGGGGGTTTAGTTCGATCCGGAAAAGGAGTTCTCCGTCACATGTTCGGTTTCGCTTTTTACGTGCTTCGGCAGGCTATCCGTCAGAACAGTCGGACGGCGACGACCGCGGCGAACCCCGTGGCCCCGAGTGCCGCGAGTCCGTCGCCCACGCCCGAGAGGACCCCTGTGACGGGGTCACCTCCGAGAAGCGGTCCGAGAACCTGTAGGGCGACGCCCGCGGCGAGAGCGGCGACGACTGCCGCCGCCGCCGCATCGCTCCCAGGGAACTTACCGTCGGTGTGCGGGTAGAACAGGAGGACGAATCCGACGACAGTCAGGCTGAGAAACCCCGCCAGCATCGCATCGACGTGGGCCGTGCGGAGCGCGGCGAGCGGTCCGGCGCGGGTCGCCATCCCGACGCCGAGGCCGGCTCCAACAGCGCCGAACGCCGCCCCCGCGCCGATGCCGTAGAAGCCGACGAACGACCGCGAGGTCCGGAAGAAGAGGGTCCCGACGATGACGGCCCAGCCGAGCAGTCCGACGGCCTGAGTCGCGGCCGCGAGGCGAAAGTCGGCCCCGCCCCAGAGGTGGACCGCGAGCATCCCCGGCCCGACGGCAGCGGCGGGGAGTGTCACGGCGACTACTGCCGTCGGCGGATCGGCACTGCAAAACCCCGGAAGCAGGCGCGTCCCGAGCGCGACGATCAACAGGGCAGCGGTGCCCGCGGCAAACAGGTGGGTGGTCCGCGGGTCGGTGCCGACCGCTCCGTCAGTCGTCGCTGCGAGTAGCCCTGCGGTCCCGACGAGCAGGTAGGTAAGGGCGACCCCGACGAACGGGAGCGCGAACCGGGCGCTCCAGCGGTCCTCGCCCGACCCCCACCGCTCGAAACGTGTCAGTTCCGGGCCGACCGTCCACAGCAGGCCGCCGAGAAAGAGGACGACGCCGAGCGTCCATGCTGCGCTTCCCGCGACGCCGACGACGCGTGGAGTCAAGCCGGCCCGCGCGCCGACCAGCGCTATTGCGCCGCCAGCGGCGAGCGGCAAGTGGACTGCTGGGACGGACGCGGACGCCAGCGTCCGTCCGGCAAACGACGGGATCAACAGGTACGCCTTCCCGAAGACGACGGGCAAGACGAACCCCAGTAGCGCGGCGGCCACCTCTACCCCGTGGTCCGCGCCGAGGAGCACACCGATCCGCCAACAGGCGAACCCGACGGCGCTCGCGGCCACGTAGCGTCGCGTCCAGCGGTCGATGCTCCGATTCATCGTCGGATGCGGACACGAGCGTTCTGGGACTGGTTCGTGGTCATCGTCCGCGGGATACGCGGCCCCGCCCGGTAACCTCGTCCGAGAACATGTTCGGTCCGGTCAGTCGTCTGTGGGCGCGACGTCCGACTCCGTCGGGTCGACCACGCCCTCCGCCCAGGTTCCCCTGAGGAAATAGAGGGCGGCGATAGCGGCCATCAGCGCGTTCGCGGCGGCGACGCCGTACCAGACGCCGGTCGCACCGAGGTCGAGAGGGCCGACGAGCGCGTACGCGAGCGTCGCCCGGAAGACGATGAATCCGAGGAAGGCAAACACCATCGCGATACGCGTGCTCCCGCTCCCGCGGAAACCGCCCTGAACGACGTAGAAGACGCCGAGAAAGACGAACGACGCGCCGACGATCCGGAGGTAGTCGGCACCGTAGCCGATCACAGCGGCGGCGCTGTCGCCGCTGATGAACACGTCGACCACCGGTTCGGCGAAGACGTACACCGCGGCGGACAGCGCGACGAGGCTGACGACGATGAGCGCCGCCGCTGCGAACACGCCGCGTTCGGCCCGGTCCGGCTGGTTCGCACCGAGGTTCTGTCCGACGACCGTCTCGACGCCACGGGCCAGGCCGAGCGCCGGGAGAACGACCATCGAGGTGATCCGCGTGCCGATGCCGTAGCCGGCGACCGCGTTCGCGCCCACGATGGCGACGAGCGCGGTCACGACCGTCGTGCTGACGGCGACCATACTGCGTTCGACGCTCGCCGGCGCGCCGATGCGGACTATCTTCCGAACGGTGTCAGCCCTGAGTACGAAGTCCGACGGGGACAGGCTGATCCCGACCCGGCCGGAGAGCAACAGAGCGATGCCGATGACGGCCCCGATACCGCGGGTGATGATCGTCGCCAGCGCGGCCCCCTGAACCCCGAACCCGGAGAATTCCGTCGCCGCGTACAGCGACGATTCGAGCGATTCCATGTCTAACCAGGCGAACAATACGTTCTCCTCGAAGCCGAGGATGAAAAACGGGTCGGCGATCACGTTCAGTACGACCCCGAACGCCATCAGGTACAGCGGCGTTCTGGTGTCGCCCCACCCCTGGAGGAGCGCCTGGAAGATGAAGAACCCGAAGACAAAGGGTAGCCCGAGAAACATCGTCCGGGTGTACGCGAGCGACAGAGCGAACTCGTCCGTACCGGGGGTCGCGCCGACGAGGCGGAGCAAGTCGGGCGTGAGTAGATAGCCGACGACCGACAGCACGGCCGAGACGAGGATCACGAACGAGATGGTCTGGCCCGCCACGCCCGCGATGCGCTCCGTGTTCCCCGCGCCCTTGTTCTGAGCGACGAGAACCGTCCCCGCGACGGTGAACCCGGCGGCGAGTGCGATGACGAGAAAGACGATCGCCCACGAGTACGAGATGGCGCTGACCGCCGCCTGCCCGAGGCGGCCGACCCAGAAAGTGTCGGCCAGGTTGTAGCCGACCTGGAGGAGGTTCGTGACGACGATGGGAAGAGAGAGGAGTATCAGCGGCTTGACGAGCGCGCCGCTGACGACATCGACCGCGCGGTCGTCACCGGGAGAACTCATGTACTGCCCTCCGCGAGCAGACTGTCGTCGATGTACCGGTGCAGTTCGGCCCGGACTGATTCGAGAGCGGCGGCGGCGTCCGCGGTCGTACGTCTGGTCGTTCCGCCGGCGATGGCTGTCAGCAGATGCTCCGCGACGGCTTCCGGGTCGACGGAGCGAAAGTCGCCTTGCTCAACGCCCTGCGCGACGGTTTCGGCGATCCGGTCCCGAAACTGCGCATCGCTACGGGTGAAGTGGTCACGGTACGCCTCGTCGTGGGCCGCCTGCGCGCGGAGTTCGACCATCGCGGCTCCGAACTCGTCGTCCTCCCTGTCGCGGGTGAAGAAGTGGTCCACCAGCGAGCGGAGTTCCGTCTCCGGGTCGTCGGTTTCCCACTCCGAAACCGTCTCCCGGTGGTAGTTGAGCATGAACGCGAGGAAATCCAGCATCAGGTCGTCCTTGCCGTCGTAGTGGTGATAGAGGAGCGATTTGCTCCTGTCGAACTCGTCGCCGATCCGCTGGATCGTCAGACCGGTGTAACCGTGTTCGCTCAGGGCGCGGTAGGTCGCCTGCATGATCGCCGTGCGGGTATCAGCAGGGTCGTCGTCGAGCGGATCCGACGGAGGCATTGTTGAATGAACGTTCATTCAGCAGTTTAACGGTTGTGTTCCTCCGGTCGGACGTGCCTATCGAACCGACCGTTTTACCACCACCGGAGACGACGGACCGGACGACGTGGAAACGACACACGAAGTGACTGTCGGCGACGCCCGCTCGATGGACGGCCTGGCGGACGACTCCGTCGAACTCGTGGTGACCTCGCCGCCGTATCCGATGATCGAGATGTGGGACGAGTCGTTCGCGGCTCTCGACCCCGACGTAGAGTCAGCGCTCGCCGAAGGTGACGGAGACCGAGCGTTCGATCTAATGCACGGCGTCCTCGAAGACGTGTGGGCGGAGGTCGCTCGCGTGCTGGCCCCGGGCGGTATCGCCTGCGTCAACGTCGGCGACGCGACGCGCTCTATCGGCGGCCGGTTCCAGTGTTTCCCGAACAACGTCCGGGTGACCGAGACGTTTCGCGACCTGGGGTTTCACCCGCTTCCCGACGTGCTCTGGCGCAAGCCGACGAACAAGGCGAGCAAGTTCATGGGGTCCGGGATGCTCCCGCCGAACGCCTACGTGACACTGGAACACGAGTACGTCCTCGTGTTCCGCAACGGCGACTCCCGGTCGTTCGAACCGAAGGCCGACCGGCGCTACGAGAGCGCCTACTTCTGGGAGGAGCGAAACGAGTGGTTCTCGGACGTGTGGACCGACGTTCGCGGACGCGACCAGTCGCTCGACGCCGCCGGGGATCCGGACCGCCGAGAGCGGTCGGGGGCGTTCCCGCTGACCATCCCGTACCGCCTGATCAACATGTATTCGGTCTACGGCGACACCGTCCTCGACCCGTTTTGGGGGACCGGCACGACGACGGCCGCGGCGATGGCGAGCGCACGCAACTCCGTGGGGTACGAACTCTCCGAGGCCTTCGTCGAGGCGTTCGACGAGTACGTAGACGAGTTACCCGAACTCTCCCGGAGCGTCACCGAGCGCCGACTGACCGACCACCGCGAGTTCGTCGCCGAGGAGCGGGCTGACGGCGGGTCGTTCGGATACGACGCCGAGAACTACGACGTTCCCGTGCGGACGAAACAGGAGCGGTCGCTCCAGTTGTACTCGATGTCCGGGATTCGGCGGACAGAAACGGGGTATGCGGCCACCCACGAACCGTACTGATCGGCGCGGGCGGACCGACAGCCGAGCGCTGTCCCACCGTTTAGATGATGTACCACTGCCGGAGCAGCGTCTCCACCGCGGCGAACGTCCGGAACCCGTAGCCGAACACGATGGCCGCCGGCAGGGCGCTCGCCAGGGCCGCACGCCCGCTGGAGGTGTCGTGGACGGTAGCGATACCGAGGCCGAGGAGGAACGCGCCGTAGATGCCGGTTATCGCCCGAACCTCCGGGATCGGAATACCGGCGAAGACGCAGGGAGCGGCGCTGTAGGCGATAGTCTGGACCGTCTGGCTGATGCCGCCGCGGTTCGGGACGAACGGCATCAGAAGCACCGTCTGCAGCGCCGCAGTCAGGTGGAGCGCCGCGGGCGCGACCAGTAACACGGCGATACCGAGCCACAGAGCGGCCGACAGTATCTCCTGTCCGCCCACGACCGGGTACGAGTCCGCAACCAGGAGATAGCGCGTCAGTTCCTCGACCATGACGACGCCCATCGCGAACGCCAGTCC
Organism: Halostella pelagica; assembly: GCA_005954745.1. GTDB lineage: Archaea > Halobacteriota > Halobacteria > Halobacteriales > Natronoarchaeaceae > Halostella > Halostella pelagica. Next base: position 1,992,671 of record CP040678.1, on the reverse strand, counting down.
GGGTGCCTGGTCCCCCTCTGCGACCGCTGAGCGGAAGAACCTATGAGGCCTGGTCAGGACTTCGAACCACGCCCGGGCGACGGCTCGCGGACCGCGGTCGCGCCCGCCGGTCGGGTTCTCTATCCACTGGGTCACTGCCACATCCCTCCGCGACTGGCAGCGTCGAACGCGTCCATGGTCCCACAGGTTCGGGCGAGGAGTAAAGCCGTTCCCTTTCACTCTGACTGGGTGCAGATGTGGACGAGGAGAGCTGTCAGGAAACACGACATGCTCGCGAGGGGGACGCTCATTGCCACGGAAGCGGCCGGATCGATTCTGCTGGCTCGGCCATACGATCTCCCCCTTGCCGACCCCGAGAAGTCGGGAGAGAGCCGTTCGATGACACTCACCCGTCGCCGACGGTTACTTGTTCACCGCTCCGACGTTCTCCTCGCTCTCGAAGGACTCGGGGTCGGGTTCGATGTTGGCGTACTGGACTGCACGCCGGCCGAGCGTCCGGACGCGCTCTTCGAGTCCGTCGTCGACGAACGCGCCGTCGCTGAACGCGCTGTGGGCTTTCGGAACGGCGGCTTGGTGCGGAATGACCCAGGCGTCTAACGCTCGACAGACCGACCGGAGATGCTCCAGCGCGGAAATGGGGAAGCTCCCGCCGGCGACGGCGAGGAGGCCGACGGTCTTGTTCTCGAACTCGTCGAACCCACAGTAGTCGAGCGCCGTCTTCAGCGGCGACGAAAAGGATCCGTGGTACATGGGCGTACCGAGCAGGATCGAGTCGGCCGCACGGACCGTCGCCATCAGTTCCTCCGCGTCTTCCGGTTCGTCCTCGTCCGGGTCGATCATCGGCAGGTCGTACTCCCGGAGGTCGATCAGTTCGGCCGATGCGCCGGACGATTCGGCGGCGTCGAGAGCGTGTTCGAGGGCGAGCCGCGATTTGCTCTCCTCCCTGAGACTCCCGGCTATCGCGACGACGTGCGGTCCATCTGGCATACAACACTCTGAGAGGGGGAGTCACAAAGGGCCAACGCTCGACCGCACCCCCGCAAAACGGGAAAGCCGGGGCGACACCGTCAGATGAAGTCGCTGACGCTCGGGCCGCCCGCCGAATCGTCGTCATCGTGTTCGGCCCCGCCCACCGCGAACGTCATCGGATTCCGCGTTTGCAGCCAGACGTGGCCCTCGCCGGTGAACTCGGTCACGAATCCCTCGCCACCGAACACGGTCGACTTGATGCTCCCGTCTTTCTGCCGGTTCAGGTTCAGACCGGCGGTCCAGGCGACGATGTGGTCCTCGTCTACTATCAGCGGATTCTCCGGCGTCACGTCCTGTTCGTGCATGGAACCGTAGGACGAGAGAAATGCGTGTCCCTGGCCGGAAAGTCCCAGAACAGTCAGTTCGCCCGACGAAAAGAGGTTCGACCGGTTGTTAAACTCCGTCGACCGTTCGACCAGCGGTTCCCACGCCAGCAGCGATCCGGACTGCGACCGGATGGGTCCGGATTCGGAGACGTTGATCGCGCTGATGTCGCCCGGATGCTCGGGAACGAGCGTCACCTGCTCGTCGTCCGCCTCCGCGTAGTACGTGTTATCGACCAGCCCTCGCTCGTCGCTGACCGCCCGCTTGACCATGCCCGTAACGCCCTCATCGCCCCCGACGTTCGACTCGTTTCCGATGCCCGCCGTCCGAGTCATCATCGCCCCGGGTTTGGTCTGGATCTGTTCCCCGTTTGCCAGCGTCACTTCTAGCATCGCGTAACTCGGCCGTTTTTCGATCGAGTACTCCATCGTGTTGCACTTCTAATTCTTTCCCCTTATTTAAACATTCGTAATCAGCTGATATATAGACCAAACAACATACAGCAAATCCCGGAGAACGGTACCGCTCTGTATATCCTTCCGGTGTCCGATATCCCCGGCTCATCGCTTCTATGGTGCTACTATTGGCGTACTGGCGGATGGACGTTCAGGAACGGAGTCGAGCGACGGTGTCGCCGTTCCGTTTCTCCACTTCGACCAGACCGTCGTCGGCCAGATCGGAGAGTAACCCCTGAAGCCACTCTCGACCGTACTCGCCGTCCGGAGCGTAATCGACGCGGATGCGCGGACCGAGTTCGTCTAGCCCGAGTTCGTTGTACTCTTTCAGTGTCGAAATCACGCGCCCACGGAACTGTCGCCGACTGCCCTCGAAACTCGGTTGCGTCGGTACGTCCGGAGCCGTAAAATCTCCGGTCTCGTAGGCGTGACACCACTCGCGCCATGGGCAACCGGTCTCGTCACACTTGGGTGTCTTCTCGCAGGCGACGCCGCCGAGTTCCATGACGGCGTTGTTCCACACCCTCGATTCTCCCTCGGGCATCAACTCCGACGCTGCCCGTTCGAACGCCGCATCGTCGTCCGGAATATCGAACGCGCGGTACAGGACGCGCTTGACGTTCGTATCGACCACCGCGTCGCCGTTGTTGAAGGCGAAACTGGCGACGGCGTTCGCAGTGTACGGGCCGACGCCCATGAGTTCCTGTAGTTCCTCGGGGTCACTCGGGAACTCTCCGTCGTACTCGGAACCGACCTGCTCGGCGGCCTCGTGGAGGTACCGCGCTCGGTTGTTGTAGCCGAGGCTGTGGTCGGTCCAGAACCCGACCACGTCGGCGCGGTCCGCCGCGGCGAGGTCTGCCGCCGTCGGCCAGCGCTTCAGGAACTCGGCCCAGGCCGTCTCGACGCGGCTCAGTTGGGTCTGCTGACTCATCACCTCCGAGACGAGTATCTCGTAGGGGTCGTCGGTCCGCCGCCAGGGGAAGTCGCGGTGGTCCTCCTCGTACCACTCGATAAGGGCGTCCCGGACCGCGTCCGTGTCCGCGGGCACCGTCGGGGCGTCGGCCTCGCTCATCGGCGTCCGCTTACGACGCGAGCGACATACGCCTGCCGGTCGCAGTGTGTCGGGTCCGCGGGACGGCGTCTGTCAATCTGAGCGTCACGCTTATTTTCCGTCTGCTGGTATCTCTGCGCATGGACGGAACCGACTTGGTGCTGCTCGGACTCGGGGTCATCGTCGCTCCGCTTGTCGCCCTGATATTCCTCGCCGGCGGTCCGCTCCTCTGGTTCGGACTCGGTCTGGCGCTCGTCGTCGCCGGAATACTCGTGACGGTACTTTCGCCCGAGGACGCCGAGGAGCACGTCCGCCCCCGGAACTGCCCGAACTGCGGAAGCCCGAACGACCCCGACGCCGCGGCGTGTTCGCACTGCGATTCGTCGTTGTAGCTCGTCCTGTCGCCCCGCGGTCCCGGTTCGACACGAAAACCGTATCTGGCCCCCTCTACTGGATCGCGATATGAGCTTAGACGACCTCGAAGCCGACGTGGAAACCGCCTACGCCGACATCGACGAGGGTCTCGACGTAGCACTCGACGAGGAGACAAAGCGGGAGTTGACGATGCTCGACGCCGCGCTGGACCCGGAGGAACCGGAGGACCTGGTCCGGCGGGCCGTTCACCTCCTCTTCCAGTCGACGGTCGAATCCGGGAAACTCGACTTCCACCTGCGGAGCACGTACGACGTCACGTACGACGAGTACCTCTCCGGGATGACGTTCGACGAGATGACTGGCAACGCCTTCCCGCAGGACCAGCAGAAAGACGACCGTCGCTACCAGTTCTAACGCGAGTGTGCGGGATCTTCCGCAAGCGGTTTCAGTGTTCTCCCCCCGGTTTCGAACATGATGAGTACGCTCTACCGCGGTCTATCGCTGTTCGCGCTGCTGGTCGTCGCCGTCCTGATCGCGGCAGTTCTGACGTACCGCCTGTACGCGTTCGACGAGAACGGAGTCAACCGACTCGACAGCCGAGTCGACACCGCCTTTCGCGGCGGCCTGGCCGTCGGTGCGCCGGCGGTCGCGGTCGGCCTCGTCGGAGTCCTCGGAAACCAGTACGTCGGCGGAACGTTCGCAACGGTCGCGTTCGCGCTGCTCGTCCTCGGTTCGGGCGTCGTCACGCTGACCATCGGCGGAATGGTGGCGAACCTGATCGTCGTAACGCGGACCCCTCACGGGTGATATCCGTCTATTGCGAGGCCTGTCTATTCCGGGGATGAGTGCGATTAGAAAACGGTGAGAAGCACGAGGAGAACCACCGTGCTAACGAGAAGTAGGCTCGTCAGCACGACGCCGACGGGTTTGATACCCATGTCTCGGAACTCGCGGACGTCGATGCTGAGTCCCAGTCCGGCGAACGCGACGAGGAACAACCAGGTCGACGCAGTGTCGAAGGCGGTCGTCTGTGCGTTCGAAAACACGCCGATGCTGCCGAGAACCATCATGAGGACGAACCCGAGGATGAATTTCGGAAACGTTCGCCAGAGATAGACCGGTTTACTTTCGATCGTCGCCTCGGCTCCGCCGCGGCGCGCGTAGTAGAGCGCATACCCGATCGCTATCACCCCGATGAGCGCGTTTCGGGTGAGTTTGACGAGGACCGCCCATTCACCGGCCACCTCCGAGTGGGCGAACCCGGCCGCCGTGACCGGACCGGTACTGAACATCGTCGCCCCCGCCCAGATCCCGAAGACGACATCAGAGAGGCCGAGGACACGCCCGATCATCGGATAGGCCGCGAGCGTAACCGCATCGAATAGCAGCACGGTCGCGACGGCGTACGCGATGTCTTGTTGATCCGGCTTGATGCTCCCCGCGACTGCTGCGACTGCCGAGACGCCGCAGATGCTCGAACCGACTGCGAGAAGCGACCCGATCTTCTCGGGAATATCGAATATCTCCCGAGAGAGGGTTTCGACCGTCACGACGGTGACACAGACGGTGGTTCCGACGACGAGCAGCACGGTACCGCCCGCATCGATGATCTGTTCGAGCCCGACGGTCGCACCCATCAAGACGATGCCGGCCGCGAGCAAGAGGCTATGCGTCTCGACTCCGGGTTTCGCCCAGTCTGGAACGCCGACCGAGTTAGCGATGATGACACCAAGGCCGATGACGACGATGAGGTGGCTCCCGATCGGAGCGAACATCGTAATCCCCCGCGCGAGAAAGCCGAGCGAGAGAAGAACCACGAGGCCGGGAAGAAGGCGCCGCACCCTGTTCATACCTGGACCGAGGTCCGACGGCTGCGCACAGTTACAAGAGCAGGGATGGTCCGAGAAGATACCGCCTGTCGTCTCCCGTTCGGAGACATCCGACACCGATTACGCCCGCCCGGTAGTGGCTCCCGGTCTCCCGCTGGTTTCTCATACTGACGGACGGAAGTCAGTGACGTATTTCGCGGGGATGTCCCCGCGAAATATCTGAAACAGTTACGTCCGACAGTATCAGCCGGTGTTCGGACTTCCTGTACGCCGCTCATTTTTACACAGTTCCGGTGCAGTTCGGAAAAGTGCCCCGGTCTACTGATTTCATCCCCTAGCTGGTCGGTCGATGGCGTCTCGAAGCCCGGCGGTTGTAGCCGGCGAGCGGGGTACTCCAACTGGACGAGTACTATACTTCGACTCTGTCCGGCCTCGCGGCTCATACCCGGTGATTCACCGCTTCGCGATCTCTGACCGTCGACAGCGAGCGAGTCTCTCCGTTGCCGCGGGGGAAGAGTCATTCGCTCCGCTGTCCATTCCCCTGTTCGATAGAATAACACAGATCGATCAGATCAGACATCCCGTCCGGAGGGTCCTGAAACTGCATCGCACCACTCCGCCGGTCGTACTCGACGATATTCTTCTCGGCTAGTTTCGGGAGGTGAACGTGATAGAGTGCAACTTTCACCCGCTCAGCGACATCGGCAGGCACGTCTGCGGGATCGCAATCGCGTTCGCGCGCCGCAATGAAACGGGCCGCATCTTCGATGCGAGTGCTGTCGCGTTCTTCCAGATAATAGAGTAGATACCGACGGCGCTGCCCCCGGAGAGAATCGAACATCCTGTCTAACGGGGACTGCCCTCCGTCAGAAATGAGACGATAACGTCCGCGGTCGTTACCATTCGTTTCCTCTTCAGAGGGACTATCGACAGGCAGCATCATCTGATCGTGATGTCATGGTCAACTTGCAAAAATGTGTGGGAAGTTAACTAGAGCCGTAGATCTGCCGAGGATTGTTTAATTGTGTGGCACAGAACACAGGGTTGTACATCGGCCCCGTGTGAAATAGTGTAGACGTACAGATCCGTGGCCGTACGTGGATAGAGACCGATGAAATCTCCGGAGAGTCTCCGATCAGAGATCGGTGTTTGTAACGGAAATCCCAGTCCGATCTACCGATAGTTGCTCAGGTGTGACTGATCTCAGCCTTTGAGGGTGAATTCTCGATTCTCCAGAACGATGCCGTAGCCACAGTAATTGAACTCGATCCGCACGTCGTTTGATTCGAGAAGATCCGTTGCGGCTTCTAGATCTACTGCTTCGTAGAGCGGTGGGAGGTCGGTGTACTCGCATCTCTCTCTCTCTGCGACCTCTCGTATGATTTCGAGGGCAACCGATTCATCTCTCTCCATCGCTGTGCTATGCGAACTCACGACCCGGACCACAATGAACACCGTGATAAGATAATTGAAACTAATATAAACTGGCCAAGGGTTTCGAGCGTGGAGCGCTGCGCAAGTCGTACTCGCCCTCCGCGAGGAACGGCTCGCAAGAGCTATCGAAACGATTCACACTGTTCTCCGCCCAATCCGGCGACCTGCTGTATCGTGCGATGGCTACGATAGTCCGGGCAGAGAGCAGTAGAGGTGTCCGACAAGGAACTGCGGGCTCCTTGCAGACCGCACCGGACGCCGGCTATCGACGCGTTTCCACACGTCAGCCTGTAGCGCGCAGTCGACGGTTCACTCGCTGCCGACGCTCGCCGTCGGCGTGGCGTCCTGAATCGCGTCGTCCAGCAGGTCCGCGGCGAGGTCGATCTCCCGTTCGGTGACGTCGAGCGGAGGCAACAGACGGAGCGTCCGGTGACCGCAACCGAGCGTCAACAGACCGCGATTCAGTGCTGCCTCCATCACGTCGTCCCGGCGTTCCTTGCTGTCGAATTCGGCGGCGACCATCAACCCCTTCCCGCGGACGTCCGTGACGATCTCGTCGTCGGTCTCGCGGAGACGGTCCATTAGCTGTTCGCCGCGCGTGACGGCGTTGTCCATCAGGTCGTATTCGTCGATAGCTTCCAGCGTCAGGACGCCCTGCATCGCGGCGATCACGTCGCCGGCACCCCACGTCGATGAGAGGCGGGACTTCTCATCCGGGAAGACGTCCTCGTTGGCGATAGTCGCGCCGACGCGGAGCCCTTTCGCGCTCGTGATCACGTCAGGTTCGATCGCGTAGTGGTCTGCCCCCCACATCTCGCCGGTTCGGCCGACGCCGGCCTGGATCTCGTCGGCGATCAGCGGGATGTCGTGGGTCGCACAGACGTCCTGAATCTCTTCGGCAAACGCGTCGCTCGGGAAGCGATAACCGCCCTCGCCCTGGATCGGTTCCATGATCAGGAATGCCACTTCGTCGGGGTCGATATGCCCCTGCTTCGGGTCGAGTTTCCGCCGCAAGACGGAGGGGTCGTCGGCGTCGCCGGGGAAGAATCCGCAGTCACAAGACGACCGCGTACAGCCCGAACTATCACAGAACGGTACGTCGTGGACGCCGGCGACTTCGGGGTACTCCCGTCGGTGGACGGATTTCGAGCGATTGAGCGAGAGCGCACCGAGCGTTCGTCCGTGGAAGGCTCCGTCGAAGGTGATGGCGTAGTTCGCGCCGTCGCTGTGGTCGTAGCAGGCCTTGATCCCGTTTTCGACCGCTTCCGCGCCGGAGTTAGAGAGAAAAACGGTGTCCATGTCGTAGTGGCCCGTCCGGTCTGTCAGTTCGTGCATCAACTGCGTCGGCCCGGGGAATTCGGGGTCTTCCGGCGGCCAACCGCCGCTGGCGTAGAAGTCCTGTCCGGCGATCTTCAGCGGGTCGACGATGTCGAACTCGCGGAGTTTCTCCAGTATCTTGGGGTTGTTGTACCCCAGTGGAGCAGCGGCGACGTGACTGGTGAAGTCGAGGAGGACGTTCCCGTCGACGTCCGTACAGAACGGTCCTTCGGCGTCCTCGGTGATGTCCCAGACGAATTCGTAGACGTACGTCGTCTTGGCGGCCGCGTCGTGGTGGTAGTCGACCCACTCCTGTGCCCGTTTGCCGGGCAGTTCCGTCACCCGGGGCTCCGCAGTGTGGCGGTCCATATCACCATTATGGCGACGTATCCCATAAATAATTCGTTACGGTTCGGGCAATACTTACAAGCCGGCCGCAAGCGACGCAGTGCCGGCCGTGAGAAGGAGGACGGCGCTCCAGAGGGCAACTCGGTAGGCGAACTCGCGGCTCGGTCCCATCAGGGTGAGGACCGCTTTGACCATGATCGACGACGCCGTGGCGAGCAGAATGCCGAACACCGCCGTCGTCTGGTCGACCGTCCCGTTCCGGTAGAGAACGACGGCTGAAGTGGTGCCGCCAGCGCTAGAAACGAGTCCGGAGAGAAACGTCGCGACGTAGAACCCCGCCGAACCGAACTGCTGTTGTCCGACAGCGCCGCCGACGATGACGAACGCGAAGATAGCGCCGAACGCGAGCGCGTTCTTCAGGGAGAACGGGTCGTCCAGTTCCATCTCGACAGATTCACCCCAGTCGGCGGTGTACGCCGCGATAGCGAAACTCCCGACGATCACGGTCCCCAGCGGCAACACCGCGTCTACGAGAACGTTCGGAAAGGTGAACGCGATGGCGATAGCCAGGTTCCGTAGCGCCATCGCCGCGTCGGCGAGCAGGATCGCGGCCACCGCGTACGAGGCGGCGGTGGGCGTCTGCCGCACGTGGTCTAACATCGTCCCGACGACGGCGGTCGAAGAGGCCAGTCCACCGAAGAACCCGGTAACGGCGATGCCGCGGCCGCCGTACGTCTGTACCACGACGTAGTTGACGATGCCGATGGCGGCGACGGTGACGACCATCAACCAGACGACGCGCGGTTCGAACGACACCGTAATCGGTTCGTACCCCACCGTCACCGACCCCGTCGGGAGCAGTGGGAAAACGACGAACGCGAGGATCGCAAACTCCGTTGCAGACTGCATCTCCTCCCGCGAGAGGTTCCCCGCAAAGCGGTGGAGTTCCCGCTTCAGTACGAGTAGCTGCGAGGAGAGGACGGCGACGATAACGCCCTCCAGGATGAACCCAGTGGCGACGAGTACCCCGACGCCGTAGGCCACTAACATCGAAACCGAAGTGGTGAGCGAGAGGCCGGCATCCTCGGGGTCAGTCATGAGACCCTGACTGGCGAGGAGGACGCCCTGAACGATGACGAGTATGCCGCCGATAACCAGCAGTTCGGGGCGGTCCAATACGGCAAACACCGCACCGAGGAGTCCGATGAGCGAAAACGTCCGAATACCGGCGGACTTGTGGGACCACTCCCGTTCGAGGCCGAGAAACAGGCCGAGCGCTCCCGCGAGCGCTATCCGGACGACGGTACTTTCGAGCGGCACCGACGATATCTGCGCGACTGGTCCCAACACCTTCGACGGTACGCCGTTCGGATAGTTAATAGTTGACTGCAGTAGCGGCGTGACTGGGGACCGGGAAACCGGTGGCGGGCCACCTGAAACACGGTCGGACCGACCTGCCGAACGACCGAATTCCTACTTATGCTTCGACGTACTGCTGTTCCCACTCGTTCCGGGCCTCTATCTCGCGGCGGCCGCGGCGGGTGAGGGTGTAGAAGTTCGTCCGCCTGTCGCGTTGGCCCTTCTCGACGAGCCCTTTGTCCACCAGCGTGTCGAGGTTCGGATACAGCCGGCCGTGGTGGATCTCTTTTTCGTAGTACGCTTCGAGTTCTTCCTTGATAGCGAGACCGTGTGGCTCCTCCTCGCCCGCGATCACATACAGCAGATCTCGCTGAAATCCTGTCAGGTCGTACATTGGTTAAGTACGCAAGAACGTTACTATCGGAATAAAATAAGTATAACGACTCACAGTCGAGTATCGGCGAAAACGGGCGACTAATCCGATGTTTCTGGGGTACAACCTAAATTTAACTAATCTGACCTAAGTGGTAATTCTCATCGATATGTCGAACTGGTTATCAACGGATACGGGAGTTCTGTCGGCGGTAAACGATCGTGGCTCGCCGGTCGAACTCCGCCGACGAAACCGCAGCAACGAGTGGACATACGGGACAACCAACAGTATATATCCGGGGGAGACGTACGATAGCCCATGGCAGAAACCGTTCTTTTCGAATCCGAGAGCGCGAGAAGTCGTTCCGATATCGCCGCCGCGCTTCGCGACGTCGCTGACAAACTTGACGGCGGCGACCCCGTGACGTTCGCGGCGGGCGACGAGAACGTCACCGTCGACCCGCCGGCGTCGCCGACGTTCGAGATCAAGGTCGAACGGGAGACCGGTTCCGGTCCGGACGAGATGAGTTTCGAACTCGAAGTCGAGTGGGACGAAGGCGACGGAGCGGACGCTGACGGTGATTTACGTATCGAATAGGAAATGGAAAGCGAACCATGCGAGTGAAAAGCGCGCGTGGTTCGCTTGCCGCCCTGAATTGGTCCCCGCTGACGCTTCGGCCCTCCAAGCGAAGCGTCAACTGAACGAAGTCGCGCTGATACCTTAAATGTAACGACACGGGACGAGCGGCTGATAGTTTCCGAGGGGAGTCACATGTGTTCCTCTTCCAGCACCCATCCCAGCGCCCGGCGGTAGTAGCTGAACATCTGTCTGACGCCCTCGTGGTTCATATCTTCGCTCTCTAACTCCTCCTTCAGAAACTCGTACTGTTCGCGGACTTCTTCTTCTGAGCGCATGGACGAGAGTTCGGTCGCCGCCGGTAAGAACCCCAGTCTTATCCGTTGGTTGGTCCCTCCTTTCTCGCCGTTAGCGGTTGTCGCGAAACCAGTTCGCAGTCGAACGCGTCGTGTTCGACGAAGTGCCAGACGAGCATGTGCCGACGCCCGCCGGTGACGCCGGCGTGGCGAACGTCGTCGGCGGTAAACTCCTCGGGGAGTCGGTCGTACAGACGACGGCACTCGTCGGTCGACTCGAACACCTTCCTGTGCCCCGCTGATTCCACACCGCGACGTTCGACGACGTACGCACCGTCTTCGCGGTAGGTGCCGGCGGTCCTGACGAACTCTCGGCGCTCGGTTAGCGCGTCACTGAGCGCAGTCCGGAGTTGCCGGGCCTCCGAACGCGTCAGCTCTCGGGTTTCGGTTCCGGTGTCCAGAACGAGCGTCCCCCCGTCATTTCGCACAGCCACGGGTCGGTCACTGTCAGTACTGTCCGATCTGCCTCGCCGGTCGTCGGCGTATTCGTGCGAGAAATCCCCGTTACGTTCGGTCGAGAATTTCTCGACCAGTCGCCGTGTGGCGACTTACTCTATCCTCCGCACCGTCGGTCGTCGGAGCCTGAGACGACATGGTATTCGGCTGTACGCCCGGACAAATCATAAACCCCGAGGTCGTGCAGATCGGTCTGCAGGACCGCCGACCACCGGAGCGGGTTCGGAGTCCCGGACGAACGTCGCCGGAGTTTTGACGGCCCAGCCCGAACTGCCGGCCATGGAGATCCGCGGCGAACGCGAGTGTCAGGACTGCGGGTCGCGGTGGTCGTACTACGAGACTGGAACCGTTTCCTGTCCCGAGTGCGGGAGCATGCACAGCGTCGGCGTCGACGGCGAGCGCAAACTCCACACGACCAGCCCCGTCGACTTCGACCTGACGGACGTGCGCGAACGGGTTGACACGGATCCGCTACACCGGGTGGCGGAGGCCGCAAAAAAAGCGTGTCGCGAGTACGTTCGCAAGCGGGGGTTCGTCCGCGGCGGCGAACTGACGGACCTCGACGACACGTACCTAGCCGCGTCGGAACTGCAGCACGCGGCGGACGTGTTCGGTCGGTCGTTTCAGCCGACCGAGCGCGAGGAGCTTTACTTCCTCGAACTACTCCGGGGCGCAGACGCCGGCGAGCGACCGGACGCGAGCACTGTTCCTGAATCGCTCTTCGAGGCTCGCGGTCTCGCCGCCGCGAACGCGGTCCGGGAGTACCGCCGGGACCTCCGCCAGTGGCACGACGGCGACGATCCGGCCGTCGAGAACACGCTGGAGATGGTCGGCGAACACGAAAAACGCGTCAGGGCGCTCTCGGGGAGTGTCGACCCCGGAACGGCGGACATGCTGGTCGAAGCGATGCGCGGTATTGCGGCGTACGTGCGGGACGGCGACGAACTCGCGCTGGCGAACGCACAGGACAGGGTAGACCGCCTCGCTGACTGAGCGGGCACTGGATGACATCGAGCGGCACCGCTCGGCGGCATCGTTTCCCGAAGAACCGCTCACTATGACCCGTTGTCGCGAGAGACACTTAAATGGAGAGTCGGATTAACCGCTTTCAGGGCAGGTCCACGGTAACCCCTTCCTGCAACCCTGCCGCCTTCGCCGTGTTGTAGAGCAGCATCGCGATGGTCATCGGGCCGACGCCGCCGGGAACGGGCGTGATGGCGCTCGCTTTCTCCTTCGCGCTCTCGAACTCGACGTCGCCGACGAGTTCGTATCCCTTGTCGGTGTCAGCGTCCACGCGGTTGACGCCCACGTCGATGACGGTCGCGCCCTCGCCGATCATCGAACCGTCGATCATCTCCGGGACGCCGGCCGCGGCGATCACGATGTCGGCGTTGCGGGTCTTCTCTGCGAGGTCGTCAGTGCGGGAGTGACACACCGTGACGGTCGCGTTGCCGCCGTCGGCCTTCTGGATGAGGAGGTTGGCCATCGGCTTGCCGACGATCTCGGAGCGACCGACGACGACGGCGTCTTTTCCCTCGGGGTCGACGCCGGCGGCGGCGAGGAGTCGCTGGATGCCGTGCGGCGTGCAGGGCTTGAACCGGGCGTCGCCCGCGACGAGGCGGCCGACGTTTTCGGGGTGGAATCCGTCCACGTCCTTCATCGGGTCGACCCGGCGCAGTACCTCGCGCGTGTCGACGTGGTCGGGGACGGGCATCTGAACGAGGATACCGTGGACTTCGGGGTCGTCGTTCAGGTCGTCGATCGTCTCGTACAGCTCTTCCGCGGGGGCGTCGGCGTCTATCTCGACGTGGATGCCGTCGATCCCGACCTCCTCGCAGGCGCGCTGTTTCATTTTCACGTACGTCTCGCTGGAGCCGTCGTCGCTCATGAGGACGGTGGCGAGACCGGGCGTCACGCCCGCGTCGGCGAGCGAGTCGATGGCGACGGAGAGGTCGTCTCGGATATCGTCGGCCACGGCGTTGCCGTCGATGACGTGCGTCATTGCGTGAACGAGGGGCCGCGGTGCCCTTCAACTCTCGGATTCGTGCCTATATTCCGAGTGAAGGATCGGATTCTATGCATGTTCGTGGATCTGATTGCCATAGGCGCGACGGCGAAAAAGGGTTTGTCGTGCGACGCGCGCATCGCGCCGAGCGGCGCGGCTTACTCGTACAGCGGGTGTTCGTCGCAGAGGTCCTGCACGCGCTCGGAAACTTCAGCCATCACGTCCTCGTCGCCGATGTTGTCGATCACGTCGGCGATGCAGGAACCGACCTGTTCCATCTCCTCGACACCGAATCCGCGCGTCGTCAGCGCGGGCGTGCCGGCCCGGATACCGCTCGCGACGAACGGCGACCGCGTCTCGCCGGGAACCGTGTTCGCGTTGAGGACGATGCCGACCGATTCGAGGGCCTCTTCGGCGTCGCTCCCGGTCACGTCCGGGTGAGAGTCGCGGAGGTCGGCGAGCACGAGATGGGTGTCCGTCCCGCCGGAGACGAGGCTGAATCCGCGGTCCTGTAGCGTTTCGCCGAGGACTTTCGCGTTCTCGACGACCTGCTCTGCGTACGCCTCGAACTCCGGTTCGAGCGCTTCCTTGAATCCGACGGCTTTGCCGGCGATGTTGTGCATGAGCGGGCCGCCCTGACTGCCGGGGAAGACGGCGCTGTCGACGGCGTCTGCGTACTCCTCGTCGCACATGATGATCCCGCCGCGGCCCGACCGGATCGTCTTGTGGGTGCTGCCGGTGACGAAGTCCGCCACGCCGACGGGCGAGTCGTGGACGCCCGCCGCGACCAGACCCGTGATGTGGGCGATGTCGGCAAGATGCAGCGCGTCGGCGGCGTCAGCAGCCGCCTGAATGCGATCCCACTCGACCTCGCGCGGGTAGGCGGAGTATCCCGAGACGATGATGTCCGGTTCGAACTCTTCGGCCTGCTGACGGAGGTCATCGTAGTCGATGTACCCCGTTTCCGCGTCGACTTCGTACTGTTCGACCTCGTACAGTTGGCCGGTGAAGTTGGCCTGGTGACCGTGCGAGAGGTGTCCACCGTGGGTCAGATCCAGCGAGAGGATCTTGTCGCCTGGTTCGAGCATAGCGAGGTAGACGCCCATATTGGCCTGGGTACCGCTGTGAGGCTGGACGTTGACGTGTTCCGCGCCCCATAGTTCGGTAGCGCGCTCTCGTGCGAGTTCCTCGACGACATCCGCGTTCTCGCAGCCGCCGTAGTAACGGGAGCCCGGGTACCCCTCAGCGTACTTGTTCGTGAGGGTACTCCCCTGGGCTTCGAGGACGGCCTCGCTGGCGTGGTTCTCGCTCGCGATCATCGCCAGCGTGTCCTGCTGGCGCTCCACCTCGTCGGCGAGGGCGTCGGCGACCGCCGGATCGACCTCGCTAACGTGGTCGTCGTTCATGTTTCAACGCGGGACAGCGCCATCCATAAGTGTATCTTTCCGGTGACGGGTTTTCCCGCGGTCTATATGTGTCGTGATAACAACCAACATTCCGAAAGAATAACCTGTTGTAACGTCATCTTCCCACTCGAATGATCGAGTGGGAGGTGACGAAATCGGGCCTCCGGGTTGTCGACAACGACGACGCCGAACTTTCGGTGGCTGCGCCCGGATTCGAACTCCGAGCCGGAAACGCCGACCTCCCGCGGCCTATCGACGCGGCCGTCGACTGTGCGGCCAACGAGTTACGGTTCCCGGTCGACGCCCTCTATCTCACGTCCGTCTCGACGGCGGAGCGCTACGAACTGAACGGCCGGACGACCCCGCTTGAACTTCCAGCGGACGAGTACGTCGCTGATGCAGACGCCGAGATCAAGGTGTACGCGCAGTTCGACGGTCCCGTAACCGTGCGGACGGCCGAATCCGGCGGCGAGGTTATCGTCACGTTTCCCGAACACAGTCGCTGTACCGTCGGATTCCGAAGCCATCACGAACAGCCGTCCGGCGTTATCCGGGTTCCACCGACGCCGGAAGGGGTAGCAACGGCCCTCACGCATCTCTCGTCGTCTCACAAAACTACCGGACCCGAACGGTCGTATCCGACCCTTCGCGGTCACCCTCCGCTCGTCGAAACCAACGAAACCGAGGCGTCGATACCTGACGCTATCGCCGCGGAAACGCCGAAGACGGGGATCGAACTCGCCGTCGAACCGTCGTTTCCGGAACTGTTCGTGCTCGCCCCGCTCGCGTACTACCTGCAGGCGTCAGTCGTTACCGAGGACCGCGACGCGCCCGTCCTGCGAGCGCCGTCGACGGGCTTTTGCTACGAACTGGACGCCTTCCCGGACCTCGAACGCGACGTGACGCGTCTCCTCAGGAAGGTGTTTTTCATGGACTGTCTCGTGCGCAACGCGGGACCGTACGGGACGAACCTCGCCGAGAACAATCTGCTCGACGCCTTGCGTCTCGACGTAGATGCCCTGTACGAGCTATCCCCCGCCGAGCGTCTCGCGGAGTACGCCGACGTTCCGTACGGCGCTATCGAACAGCGCCTCCCCGACTGGCACCTCTCGGCGTACGTCGAACCGGGCCCGAAACGGGTCGACTGCCTCCCCTTCCTGCTGGACGACATGAGTCTCGTGTACAGGCCGCGGACCTCGGAGCTCGAAGGACCCGAACTCATCGAACGGTCGCTCGACGACTTCTATCGGGCCACGCCGGGCAGTGCAGGAACGGTCGCGTCCGTCAACGTCGTCAAACCCGAACTCCGGGGCGGCCGGATCCACGGCTGGCTGGCCGACGGCGTGCCGATAGACGTGTTCAAATCGACCAAGACCGCGTACGAGAACCGGCTCTCGTATCTCCAACGGGAGAGCGAGACTACCTCCGTAACGGTCGTTCTCAACGACGACGACATGGCGGCCGAACACGCTGATGTCGAACGGATCTACCGGAAACGAGGCGAAGACATCCCGCTCGATCTGACCGTCGAACACCGTCTCTCGAAAAACGACCTCGCAGCCGTCTTCGAGTCACAGACGGATTTCGTCCACTACATCGGCCACTGCGAAGACCAGGGGCTGTGCTGCGCCGACGGATATCTTCCCGCCAGCAGTTTGACCGAGTGCAACGCCGAGACGTTCTTTCTCAACGCCTGTGGGTCGTATCACGAGGGGAAGGAACTCGTCGAGAAGGGGAGCGTTGCCGGTGCGGTCACGTTCTGCGAGGTCCTCAACGATCACGCGGTCAAGGTCGGGTCGACGTTCGCTCGGCTGCTCGTTCACGGGTTCGGTATCGAGCGCGCGATGCGACTCGCGAGACGCCGCATTATGATGGGTAAGGATTACGCCGTCGTCGGGGACGGGACCCACGTCCTGACCCAGAGTAGCAACCACCTTCCGGCGACGGTACGGCTACAGAAGCTCGAAGAGGGTAACTTCCTCCTGACCTACGACCAGTTCTCTGCGAACGAACTGGGCGCGTTCTACCGGCCGTCCGTCGACGAGAACGAGTACGCGTACCTCTGCGGGAACGAATCCGAGTACGTCCTCGACTACGATTCGACGCGTTCGTTTCTCAACCGGACAGAGATGCCTGTCATTTACGACGGTGACGTGTACTGGACGGACGAACTGTACGGAAACCTGTAGCTTTCTTTTGCCACCACAGCCGCCTTGCAGCCGCGGTCCGAACCGGATGTGTTTTCGGTCGCGTACGCCCCCGGACGACTCAGTACGAAACCTCCGTTCACCGTGCAAGGCACACTCGAACAGGAACCGACAGCTGACAGAACCCTGTCGAACCGTGGATCCGTCTCCGCAGCTGATAAATCCCATACTAATTCTGTTATGTATCTCGTTGTACCTGTCGTAAATAGGCTTGATAGAGTTCCTCAGGCGAGATTTGCCACATCACCGGCCAGTAAAATTAAGTATGACGGACCCCTTTCTCCCGTACAGGCATGACCTCGAATTTACTCGACAGGCAGTTAGACGATATCTTGACCACAGTACTGGCGGACGCGGACGACGAGGTAGTCGTCGTCAATCCGGCAGCCGATACGATCGAAGACGTGATCCGCGTTGCGACGGACGTCAGCGGCGACGTTCCCGAGATCCGAATGCTGGCCGACGAACGGACGCTCAAGGGCGTGATGGACGACTTCATCGTCGCCAGTAACGCGGCAGACCTCCTCGACGAGGGGATCCTTTCGCTTCGCACGATGGACGACGGCGGCGAGAACTCTCTGCTCGTCACCGACGACACCGTCATCGCACTGGTCGACGCCGGCAGTCGCGTCGGCGGCCTCACGACCGAAGACGAGGAGTTCGTCGACGCCGCATACGACACGTACCGCACTCAGTGGGAAGAGGCCGACGAGTACCACCTCCGCACTCCCCCGATCACCCGCGTCCGCGAAAGCCTGTCCGAGGACATCAGCCCGCAGGCAGAAGAGGACTTCTCGCGAATTCTCGACACGCTGGAGACCGCCCGCGGCGACGGCGA
The DNA here is from genome assembly GCA_005954745.1 of Halostella pelagica. Classification (GTDB taxonomy): domain Archaea; phylum Halobacteriota; class Halobacteria; order Halobacteriales; family Natronoarchaeaceae; genus Halostella; species Halostella pelagica. Next base: position 1,974,933 of record CP040678.1, on the reverse strand, counting down.
CGGTCTCGACGAAGTGACGATCAGCCTCCTCGTGGCGGCAAAGAACGAAGCGCTGCTGTACGACATCAGCAAGTGGGGCGAGGACGTGGGCATCGCCTCGAAAGCGACGTTCTCCCGCACCAAGACCAAACTCGAAGACATGGGCCTCATCGACACGGAGAAGGTCCCCATCGACGTCGGCCGCCCGCGCCTCCGTCTGAAACTCGGCGACGACCGTCTCCGCGACGCGGACAACGACCAAGTCGCGAGCGTCGCCCAGTCTATTCTCCACTAAAAAGCCCTCGTGAGCGCCTGGCGGCGCTCACGTCGCCCTTTTTATGCCCACCGCCAGAATCGCTCCGCGATTCTCGCTAAGGCCGCCAGTTTGCGCGGTCGCGGCGGTCGCCGCGACACGCTCCGAGTACCTGCCTTCCCCCGTCCGCTCGGCGCGCTCGCTCCGCTCGCGCATCCGAACGCGGCCACCGCTCTACTCTGCTTTCACTCCGCTACCGCTACACTCCGCTTCCATTCTGCTTTCGCTCCGCTACCGCGTTGCTCTCCTCAGCTACCGCACTCTTCGGTCTCTGCTACCGCTCCGATCACAGCCCACTCCCTCGATACCTGCGGCATTCCTCCCCGACCCACACTGCGTACGTGCGTTTTTAGAGCCATCGAACGAACCGCACGAACGCTGAAAACTGGCTGTACGGCTACTCTACGGCTATCTGGCGAGCGCCGCTCGGTCACGCTTTCGTCCGTCCCGTAGAGTCGCCGCGCTTTTGCTCTCTCCTAGAGACTACTCGCGCATGGACGTCACATTCGTCGGAAGCGGGCCCGCGCTCGACGCCGTCGGGGACGCGCTTTCGGACGTCGGCGTTGGGACCGAGTCGGGCGACCCGAAGGATGTCGCCGCGGCGGACTTCGCGGTCGTCACCGGTGTCGCCGGCGACGACTCGTTCGATGCAGTAAACCGCGCGGCGCGCGACGGCGGGACGCCGTGGCTGGCCGTCGAAATCAGCGGCGTCGGCGGCGTTCCGTTGTCGGATGTCGACGCGGCGGTGTCCGGGTTCAGCCCGTCATCCGGGTGCTACCAATGTCTTCGCCAGCGCGTCGCGGCGAACGCCGCGGAGGACGTACTCGCCGCCGAACCCTCGGCCGACCGCAGCGCCGTCCGAGTCGCCGGTGCCGTGGCCGGACACGAGGCGGTAGCGCTGCTCTCCGGCGAGGACTCCTCGGTGCTCGGTGGGGTCGTCGAGTTCCCCCACGCTCGTCGCGAATTCTTGCCCGTTCCGGGGTGCGAGTGCGCTGAGGGCCGCGACTGGTCACTCGACCGCGAGTACGAGTCGGTCGAACTGCAGGCTGCGCTGTCGCGCGCGGAGCGAGCGCTGGACGAGCGAGTCGGTATCGTCAACTCCGTCGGCGAGATCGAGTCCTTCCCGGCACCGTACTATCTGGCGCAAAACGCCGATACGGAGGGGTTCAGCGACGCTTCGGCCGCACGGAAGGCGGCCGGCGTCGCCGGCGACTGGGACGGCGCGTTCATGAAGGCGCTGGGCGAGGCGATAGAACGGTACAGTGCCGGCGTCTACCGCGATTCCGAGTTCACGGTCGGCGCACCCGACGATCTGCCGAATGCCGTCTCGCCGGCGAGTCTCGTTCGGGGACCCGGCGAGGCGGTCGATGACCGGATCCGATGGGTTCCCGGCGCGAATCTCGTCACCGACGAAGAGGCGTTTCTCCCCGCCGAAGCGGTCCACTTCCCGCCGCCGGAGGAGCGGTATCTACAGACGATCACTACCGGTCTCGGGTTAGGGAGTTCCGGCGTCGGTGCCCTCCTGTCCGGCCTGTACGAGGTGATAGAGCGCGACGCGACGATGATCGCCTGGTACTCGACGTTCGACCCGCTTGAACTCCGCGTGGACGACGACCGGTTCGGCACGCTCGCCCGGCGGGCCCGCGCCGAAGACCTGTCGGTGACGCCACTGCTCGTGACACAGAACGTGGACGTGCCGGTGGTCAGCGTCGCTGTTCACCGCGAGAGCGGGTGGCCCCGGTTCGCGGTCGGGTCCGACGCAGACCTCGATCCGGACGCCGCGGCGACGGCCGCTCTGGCCGAGGCGCTCCAGAACTGGATGGAACTCAGATCGATGGGACCGGAGGAGTCGGCCGAGGACCCGAGCGCAATCGCGGAGTACGCCAACTATCCGCCCGCCGCCGAGCAGTTCCTCGATGCGGACGGTATCGTTCCGAGCGCCGACGTCGGCCCGGACGAACTCCCTTCGGGACCGGCCGAACTCGAAGCCGTGATCGAGCGCGTGACTGAGGCCGGATTGACGCCGTACGCGGCCGAACTCACGCCACGAGACGTATCCGCGATCGACCTCGCGGCGGTTCGCGTCGTCGTGCCGGGCGCACAACCCCTGTTCACGGGTGAACCCGTCTTCGGCGACCGCGCCCGAACCGTCCCCGCGGACTTCGGGCACGACCCCCGACTCGGGCGCGACCACCATCCGTACCCCTGACTGCCGGTATTACGCCTCTGTGCGGCTGTACAGTAGCTTTATCACGACAACCGCCGTAGTTTCTGGCGGTGTGCTATTTGTTATCATGAGCGAACGCAGTTTCAGAACGGGGGGAGTATGACTACCGAGTTCGATCTGGACTGTGCGACGTGTGGGGGGATGCTACAGGAACGAACTGTCGGAACCGACGCGCTCGACGCGAACGTTTCCGGGTCGGTCCAGATCGCCGTGTGCGCGGACTGCGGGAGTCGGCACTTTCCCGAAGGTGCCCTCGAAGCGCTAAATTCCGAACGTCGCCCGGAGCATGTCCCGGGTTCCGGGACCCAAGCCGACCGCGAGCACCGTGATCAGTAGCATGACCGTGTAGCGCGGACTGTCCTCGAACACGTTCTCGTCGAATATCCAGACGACGAGGACGATAGCCACGAGTTTGACGAGCAGAAACGGCCACGCCGTGCCGGTGTAGTGTGTGATGCTCGCCGGCAAGACTGCGCCCGTCACGTTGACGATAGCCTCGTTGACCGGATGTTTCGGCCCGAGGTCGCCGTAGTGGACGCCGAGTTCCGCTGCCCAGTCGAGACCGACGACGTTGGCCACGCCGTCGATCGCATGCCCCCAGATGAGGACGAGTCCGATGAGCCCCGTCCCGCGGTTGACCTCGGGTGCGAACCGGTCGATGGCGACCCAGGTCAACCCCGCGGCGAGCGTGGCTCCGACGAGAACGACAGCGAGCACCTGTGGATGGAAGTAGACGTACTCCGCCGTGCCGGCGAGATAGCCGAGATAGCCGACACAGGAGAGCAGCGCGGCCGTTCCGATGCCGGCGAGCGGATACTCGAACCCATCGACGTACCCTCGGCTGTCGAGCTGGACCGCGACTACGACCGCAGCCAGCGTAAAGAAAAACATCGTGAAGTAGATCAGGGGGCTGATGAGCAGCGTGTTGAGCGGGTAACTGATCGGTTGGTCCACGCCGGCGCGGATCGCCGCAACGTTTGCGTCCTCGACCACGCGGAGTGCCCCGCCGAACAGCATGAACGGGAACAGCGCGTAGAAGCCCGTTCGGTACCGCTGGATGTCGAGTCTCCGGAGCAGGAACATGACTCCCACGAGAGCGACCAGCAGGACGACGACGTATCCGACCTCGGACACGAGGGTGTATCCGGGTTCCGCGACCGGCCCGATATCCGCCAGGCGGTCCGGGTTGTTTTGGAGGGACGCGCACTCGCTGCTATCGAGCAACCGCTGCTCGCCGTCCGCCCAGGCGACGCAACTCGCACCCTCGGAGTCCGCGTACACCGGCCCCCAGAAGTAGTGCCAGATGAACTCGACGTAAACGGTCCGGTGAAAGAGGACCGACCCGAGACCGAAGACGGCGACGATGCTTGCGACAAGCGCCGCCCACGCTCGCTCGGGGTCGACCTTGTCTAGAACCTCGTCCATAGCGGGAAAAACGCGACTCACACGGTATCACGTTTCCGGTCTTTCGCTGCCAGTGAGGGTTACCCGCCGTCCGGGAGGGTTCGAGCGGCCGAAAGCAGTGCGTCGTGTATCCGTCCGTTGGAGGCGACGAGGCCCTCGTCACCCGGCGACCAGCGGTCGCCAGCCACGTTCGTTACAGTGCCCCCTGCCTTGCGGACCATGTGAGCGCCGGCGACGGTGTCCCACGGCGGCGGGGACAGGTTGGTGATCGTACCGTCGAGTTCCCCTGCGGCGATCATCGACAGCGTCAACTGCGCTGACCCGACCCGCCGCAGGTCGTCGAACTCAGTGACTATCGCCCGCGTCGCCGCGGCGAACTCGTCGCGGCGCTTTCGGGTCCAGAGCATCAGCGGCGCGACCAGTGCGCTCTCCGGGTCGGCCACGTCGCTTACCGTGACGGCCTCTCCGTTTCTGCGGGTCCCGTTCGGGCCGCCGACGTACGTGTCTCCGAGCGCTGGAAACGCGTTTGCGCTCGCCGCGGTCCCCGACGCTGTCGCCGTCGCGACGCTCGTTCCCCAGGCCCGCGTGCCGCGGACGAAGTTCTTGGTCCCGTCTATCGGGTCGACGACCCACGCCGGTTCGCCCTCCGGGAGCGATTTCGGCGTGTCGCCCTCCTCGCCGACGACCGGTTCGTCGGGATACTCCTCCCGGATCACCGCTATCACCCGTCGTTGTGCGTCTCTGTCTATCCGGGTGACGGGTTCGGCGTCGGCTTTGGTTTCGACGTCGACATCGGTGCGGAACGCATCGAGAGCGACTGTCGCGCCGGCGGCAGCGGCCCGTTCGACGAGTTCAGCACGTGATCCAGCGGCCATACCCTCGCCATAGACGCCGGCAGGGAAAATACTCCCGGCGATCATACTGTCGGATGGTGGCCCATGAAGCATTTCGACAGATCAGGTGTCGAATGACTTCACGACGTTCCGTCCGACAGTATCAGCGCTCTTCGAGGATCTCCGAGATAGCCGTCGCGACTTCCTCGTACTGTTGCAGCGTGAGGCTATCTGTGGTCGCGAACACGCCCTCCCGGTCCGTGGCTACGCGGACGAGATAGCCGTTTTCGAACGCGCGGACCGTGAACTTGTATTCGCCGAGTTCGGAACCGGAGTAGGCGTTCTGCGTGTTTTTGAAGTCCTGCCACTCGTGGCCGATAAAGTCCATCAGGTCGGCGTCCTGTTCCAGGTCGCCGCGGAGGTACAGTTGCTCGAAGTCGTCGCGGGTGAAGTACGTGACAGAACGGAGGCTGTCTCCGATAGCGGTGCGACAGAGCGTGGCGATCTGATCGGCTGACTCCGGTGCGAGGAGGTCGTTTTCCATGGTCCGACACATGACGATCCATCGTTAAAACGATACTGTCCACCGACCGGCGGTAGAAAGCGTTTAGTCGACGCGGTGCGCCCACCGTCACGTGCGAATCGAGAACAGTTTCATCCCGGTCCGCGGCGTCGGCGAAACGACGGAGCGGCGACTCTGGCGCGACGGCATCACCCGCTGGGAGGAGTTCGACCCGTCGGCAGTCGGTCCCAAAACTGGCGACCGAGTCGAGTCGTTCGTCGCTACCGCCTGGGAGCATCTCGACGACGGTAACGCGGAGTTCTTCGCAGAACAGTTCCCGCAGGGATCGCACTGGCGACTCCACGAGAACTTCCGGTCCGAAACCTGTTACTTCGACATCGAGACGACGGGGCTGAGCCCCGACCACAACGAGGTAACGACGGTGAGTTTCCATCAGGACGGCGAGACCACGACGCTCGTCCGCGGCGAGGACCTCACCGCGGACCGCATCGCGGAACAGTTCGCCGACGCGTCGCTCGTGGCGACGTTCAACGGGAAGCGTTTCGACGTCCCGTTTCTCGAATCGTCGTTCGACGTGTCCGTCGACTGTCCGCACGTCGACCTCATGTACCCCTGCAAGCAACTCGGCCTGACCGGAGGGCTGAAAGCCATCGAACGGGACATCGGACTGGAACGTGACCGACCGGACATCTCAGGCGAGGACGCGGTCCGCCTCTGGCGCGAGTACGAGGCGGGTGACGACGACGCGCTCGACACCCTCATCTCGTACAACCGCGAAGACACGGCGAATCTCGCGACGCTGATGGAGACGGTAACTGACCGCCTCCACGAGGACGTGTTCGCCTGCGAGTGTCCGGAGTGAGTCGGCGTTCGTCGTTCGACCGAGTACAGACTCGGCGGTATCTGATTTCGTGAGAAGTTGCGAGGGAAGATCGCCCCGAAGGGACGGTCTTCCGCATCTTGCGATGCGAGGGATGCGATTTGAACGCATGGACCCCTACGGGAGCGGATCTTGAGTCCGCCGCCGTTTCCAGGCTTGGCTACCCTCGCACGCGACTGCTGTGTGTCTGTTTGCGGTTTCGCGGAACCGTACTGTAGGGTCAGTACTCGTCGGTTTATAGTTTGCACGAAACGCGTTTCTTTCGGCGAGTTCCGAACGCCACCGGTCAGTCGTCCGAAACGATGTCGTGTAGGCCGGCGAGCGAATCGATCTCGTACGTCGGTGCGCTCGACACCGCGCCGTCGCGATGCGGGCGGTGGAGGTAGGCGGAATCGATGCCGGCGTTTCTCGCGGCTTCGATGTCGCTTTCGCTGTCCCCGACGAACAGAGCGGTGTCCGCGCCCAGATCAGCCATGGCCTCCTCGACGTAGTACGGGTTCGGTTTCTTGCGGCGGATGCTCTCGACGGTCGGGTCGCGGCCGTAGTACGTCTCGAAGCGGTCCGTGAGATCGAAGTGGTCCAGGACGAACTCGATGGTCTCGTGCTGGTTCGAACTGACGATGCCGAAATCGTGGTCGAGGTCGGCGAGCGCGGAGACGTCGTCGTACAGCGTCTTCTCTCCGTCTCGGACTGCCGCCTGCTGAGCGGCGGAGGCGACCCGGTCCCGAACAGCCCAGAACTCGTCCGGGTCGAGACCGTGTTCCGTACAGACGTCCTCGTACCAATCGACGGTGACGTTGATGGCGAGACCGTCGACGTGGCGGTCCGGCGGCGATTCGACGCCAGCCTCGACGAACGCGTCGCGGGCGGCCGACTGGAGGATGTCGATCTCGGGCGGCGTCGTGATCACTCCGTCGTGGTCGAAGATGATAGCGTCGTAATACATCTACGGGTTACTGCTGGTCTGCTTCCGAACACCTTCAGGTTACTGATCGCTACCCGACTCTCGGCCAATGTACTGCAGTACTAGCTACCACGCATTTGCAGTCCCTAGTTGCGGCGACGGTCGTCGGTCTTACGAGGAACGAGCGGCGTCCGAGTAAACGAGCACTTCGCCGTCTGCACCGACGGTGATCTCGTGTCCGCTGTACGAGAACGTCACTTCTCCGCTCAGTTGATCCCCCGTCGACGGAGCGAACACCCGGTCCAGCGCCTCAGGGTCGACCACCTCGTACAACGGCGGCGCCACGTCTACTGGTTCGATACCTTCTGCTTCGGCGACGGCGTCGATTACTTTCTCACTTACGCCTCCGCTATCGCGGGGTGTCGGAGGTGCATCCATTAGTACATCGTACCCGATACGCCGGTTAAAGTCTGTCGGGGATGAAACATTTTCCAGCAACGTCCGGGCGTTCTCCGCGTCTAACCAGATGAATGGTTGTTTTTCGTCATCTTTCCACGAACATAATTCCTCACTCGTCCATGACATGCTCGCCGAACTCGTCGAACGGCTGGGTGAGTTCGCGTTTCAGTATCTCTGTTCGGGCGACGGAGACGCCGACCTCTCGCAGTCGCTCTATCGTTTGGACGATGTCTTCCTGGTTGGATCCGAGCAGTTCTAGCGAGAGGTTCTGCTCGTCAGTCAGTAGCTCCCGAGCCTCGATAACCCCTCGGACATCGAGGGTGTCTTCGACCGGGTTCACGTCCGCTTCCGGCTGGACAGACCCGATCACGAGTAGGTGATGGTCGTACTCCGTCCGCGCGTAGTCGATGTCCGGCTGATAGCTTCGGATTATCCCCCGCTGTTCGAGTTTTCGGATGCGGTTTGCAACGGTACTCGAAGCGATATTCAACCTCTCCCCGATCGACTTCGTCGTCACGTTGCGAGCGTCCTCCTGTAGCAAGAAGAGGATCCCCTCGTCGACGGAGTCGAGTTCCGGATGCGCCATGTTTCCACGTAGCGACGAGGACCCTCATAGACTCTTTTCCGGACGAACTGTCCTGACGGAACCCGGAGTTGACGGGCGGGCGACGGAGTTACCAGCCTTCGGAGCGATCGCTCGACCATGGACGAACACACGCGAGACTCGTCCGTCGCCCCGCCGACCGGAACGCCGACCGGATGGCGGCCGGACGACGACCTCTGGGAGCACGCCACGCTCCGCCGGGCGACGGTTCACGGCGTCCGCCTCTACAACGCGGGCGAATTCCACGAGTCGCACGACTGCTTCGAGGACGAGTGGTACAACTACGGCCGCGGCTCAACCGAGAGCAAGTTCCTCCACGGGATGGTCCAGGTAGCTGCAGGTGCCTACAAACACTTCGACTTCGAGGACGACGGCGGGATGCGTTCGCTGTTCGACACCGCACTCCAGTACTTCTACGACGTTCCGAACGACTTCTACGGCGTCGACCTACTGGACGTGCGCACGACGCTTTCGAACGCGCTGGACGATCCGACGGTGTTGCACGGCTGGCAGATAGCGCTCGACGGGGAGCGACCGTCCGCCCGCGAGGCGGATTTCGCCTACGCCGACTCTCTGGACGAGTGAATCTCAAGCCACTTCACCGAGGAGGCCCTGGGACACGCTAATGCGAGTCGAACAGGTTGGCGACGGGACGCCGGAGATAGCGGTCGTCGCCGGGATTCACGGTGACGAACCGTGCGGCGTGCGTGCCGTCGAGCGGTTGCTCGACGAACCGCTCACCGTCGACCGCCCGGTGAAGTTCATCGTGGCGAACGAGGAGGCGCTCGACCGCGGGGAGCGGTTCGTCGACACTGACCTCAACCGCGCGTTTCCGGGGGAGTCCACCGCCGACGAACACGAGCGTCGGCTAGCGGCGGCGATCACGGCGGAGATAGCGGACTGCCTGACTCTGGCGCTGCATTCGACGCAGTCCTACGCGGAGCCGTTCGCCGTCGTCAACGGGATCGACGACACCGCCCGCGATATCTGCCCGCAACTGTCGGTCGCCGCAGTCGTCGAGACGAGCGAGTATATCGAGGGGCGTATCTTCGCCGCGGGTCGGGCTATCGAGATAGAGGCCGGCCTCCAGGGGTCGGACCAGGCCGAGGAGAACGCGCTCCGGATAATCCGGGAGTTCCTCACGGCGACCGGCGTGCTCCCGGGCGACACGATGCGGCGCGACGTACCGGCGTACAAACTGCTCCGGCCGATAGACAAGGAACAGGCGGAGTCGTACGAGGTGTTCGCCGAGAACTTCAAACGCGTCGACGCCGGCGAACCGTTCGCCGCGGCCGACGGGGAGGAACTCACCGCCGAGGACGACTTCTACCCCGTGTTGCTGTCGCCGTACGGCTACGCGAACGTCTTCGGCTACGCGGCAGAGAAAATAGACACCTTATAAAAGAAAGCCCTCGCGAACACCTTGGCAGGTGTTCGCTCGCCCTTTCAATGTCCTCCACGACGCCTTCGGCTCCGTCTCAGGCGTCAGTCCAGGCCCGCCAGTTTGCGCGAGTCGCGGCGATCGCCGCGACACGCTTCGAGTACCTGCTCCCCCGTGCGCTCGACATGAACGCCGAGCGCGGCCCGTCGGTTGGTTCGTGTATGCTTATTCCTCGGACTCAAACTCGACGAGCGTCAGATCCCGGTCCAGCGCGCACGTATCGTGCGGCGGGTCGCCGACGACCTCCTGGATCTGGCGTTCCTCTTTCTCGTCCGCGCCGTCGGCGACGCAGAACTCGTGACTCGGGCATTCGACGTGCGGACAGGGGCCTGCGAGGCTGGCCTTGCTCCCCGCGTACGCGTTTCTGGAGGGGACGTTCGCACGGACGGACGCGGGTTCGACTTCGACGGCGCGGACGCCGCCGTCGTGGAGGGCGCAGTCGAGCGTCTGTGCGTTCTCGCGGACGCCGTCGACGCGGTATTTGACGCCCTCGGAGAGGTTGAGACACTGGTCGCGGTACGGACATCCCTCGCACCCGGAGGCTTCCCCATGGTAGACGAACTCCTCGCCTTCGTTCGCGAGGCGCGCGCCGATGAGCGTGACCTGGGACATGGATTCCCGTTGTTGTCCGCGAAGGTTAAGTCTCTCGTCCGGTTATACTGCCGGACGGAGGCCCATGACGAATTTGGACACACTGGGGTGTCGAATGTCGTCACGACGGTCCGTCCGACAGTATTAGCTCGTCGAGACGTTCGAAGTAGTCCTCGCGGGGGACCTGATACATCTCGCGGTAGTTTATCTCGCCGTTTGCGAACGACCGTGCGATGTCGAGTGCACCCGATACAGCGGCGTCTCTCGTCCCGTACGACGTGCCGCCGTCGTCGACATCGGGTTCGAGATACAGCGTAACGTACCAGTCCGCCCCCGGTGCGGGCGAGGCCCCGGGCCGGCGGGACTCCCGGCGGCCCTTCGTCAGATACAGCGTCGGGAGACAGGCCGCGGGAAACGCGTCCGAATCGAACACGTCGGGGCGATAGGCGAGGATTACCCGGCCGTCCGGTTCTTCGTTCCAGACGACCCATCCCTCGGGCGTATCGATATCGGTCATACCGGACAGTACACCCCCGGTGCCTAAGGCCTTCTCGGACCTATACGACACTAACGGACGTATCCGTCAGCTATAGTAGCCACTGAAAGCCGATGCACGCGCCACCGACTCGCACACAGACAGTCGACAGGGTTACTGAGACCGCCGGGTATCACCGTGGGCTATATAAAATCCGCTCGTTATGAGGGCCGGAAACGATGAACGGTCCGCATCACTCCGCCGTGTTCCGGAACCTTAATATGTAGAATTATACCTGTGAATATGTTTTGGGTATACACTTAAGTGTCTTGGATACTTTTAGATTAAACACTATCGGTGGCCGCCTGCCGCCGGTCCCGCTCTCGCGCTCCGACCCGGTTTCAGACGCAAGCGTTTTCGAACGCTCCCATGGAAGATTCCCGTCGTCGCGCGCGCGAGCGTGGTAATCGACCACACATGTCACGCCACAACGGAAGTACGGTCGGTCCGTCGCGTCGTCCGGTCGGCGGAGTCGGTAGTGTGACCGCGGAGACGTCGAGTGGTCGGTTCGGTGGGCACGCCCCGACATCGCGGGTTCGGCCCCGCGCTCTCCCCTCGTTGGTGACGACGACCTGTCGTACTGTGGATCTACGGGGGTCGCCCCCGATCGAAACGGGGTGGGCAACTAACCGTCCGTGATACAATGACAGGAGACATCGACACACTCGAGGCGTTGAGCGAGGAATACCAGGCATCGGTCCCGGAGGACCTGCGAGCGACGAAGTCGTTCGACTGGTACCTCGAAGAGTTGTACGACGACCCGAAGATAGCCCGCAACGCGCATCAGCGCGTCGCGGACATGTTCGACTACTACGGCACGGAGTACGACGAGGAGGCCGGAGTCGTCGAATACAAGATGGTGTCGGAGGACCCGGTCAACGACGGCGAGAACACCTTTTACGGCCGAGTCATCCATCAGGCGATCCACGAGTTCGTCAACAAAGTGAAGTCGTCGGCCCGCGGATTGGGGCCGGAACGACGGATCAAACTCCTGCTCGGTCCGGTCGGCTCCGGTAAGTCCGCCTTCGACCAGCAGATCCGGCAGTATTACGAGGAATACACCATGCGGGACGAGGGTCGGATGTACACGTTCCGCTGGACGAACCTCTGTGACGTCGTCGACGACCAGGACCCGTCCGACGACACGGTCCGGTCGCCGATGAACCAGGACCCGATCGTGTTGATCCCGCAAGAGCAACGCGAGTCGATCATCGACGACCTGAACGAGCGTCTGGACGCCCCCTACACCATCCGCAACGAGCAATCGCTCGATCCGGAATCGGAGTTCTACATGGACAGACTGCTCGCGTACTACGACGACGACCTCCAGCAGGTGCTTTCGAACCACATCGAGATCGTCCGGTTCGTCGCCGACGAGAACAAGCGCCAGGGGTTAGAGACGTTCGAACCGAAAGACAAGAAAAACCAGGACGAGACCGAACTCACGGGCGACGTTAACTACTCGAAGATCGCCGTCTACGGCGAGTCCGACCCGCGAGCGTTCGACTACTCGGGCGCGTTCTGTAACGCGAACCGCGGTATCTTCTCCGGCGAGGAACTGCTCAAACTCCAGCGGGAGTTCCTCTACGACTTCCTGCACGCGACGCAGGAACAGACGATCAAGCCGAAGAACAACCCGCGGATCGACATCGACCAGGTGATCGTCGGCCGCACGAACATGCCCGAGTACAAGGACAAGAAAGGCGACGAGAAGATGGAGGCGTTCAACGACAGGACGAAGCGGATCGACTTCCCGTACGTCCTCTCCTACGAACAGGAGGCCGACATCTACCGGAAGATGCTGTCGAACGCCGACGTTCCCGACATCAACGTCGAACCTCACACCCTGGAGATGGCCGGTCTGTTCGGCGTCCTCACGCGCATCGAGGAGCCCGACACCGAAACCGTCGACCTGCTCCAGAAGACCAAGGCGTACAACGGCGAGGTCGACGAGGGCGACGACATCGACGTGAAGAAGTTACAGGAGGAAGGCGAAGCCAAGGCCGACATCGGCGAAGGGATGGAGGGCGTCTCGCCCCGGTTCATCGGAGACGAGATATCCGAGGCGATCATGGACTCGAAACACCGCGACAGGGGGTTCCTCTCCCCGTTGACGGTGTTTAACTTCTTCGAGGAGAACCTCGAACACCACGGGTCGATCCCGGAGGACAACTTCGAGACGTACTACCGCTACCTCGAAACCGTCCGCGAGGAGTACAAAGAGCGGGCGATAGAGGACGTCCGCCACGCGCTGGCGTACGACATCGACGAGATCCAGCGGCAGGGCGAGAAGTACATGGACCACGTGATGGCGTACATCGACGACAAGACCGTCGAGGACGAACTCACGGGCCGCGAGCAAGAGCCCGACGAGACGTTCCTGCGGTCGGTCGAGGAGAAACTCGACGTTCCGGAGGACCGCAAGGACGACTTCCGGCAGGAGGTATCGAACTGGGTCTCCCGCCGCGCCCGCGAGGGCGAAGCGTTCAACCCGCAGGACAACGAGCGCCTGCGCCGCGCGCTCGAGCGGAAGCTATGGGAGGACAAGAAACATAACATCAACTTCTCGGCGCTGGTCTCCAGCAACGAGTTCGACGACGACGAGCGCAACCAGTGGATCGACGCCCTGATCGAGCAGGGTTACTCCGAAGCGGGCGCTCGCGAAGTGCTGGAGTTCGCCGGCGCCGAGGTGGCAAAAGCCGAGATGGAGGACTGATGAACCACGGCGACGAGTTCGTCAGCGAGGCCGACCGCGCGCTCGAAGAGACCTACGAGGAGCCGAAGAGCCTGGCGGAGTACGTCGACGAAGTGTTCGAAACGCCGCGGATAGCCTCGCACGCGAGCAAGTACCTCCTCGAAGCCATCGAGGCGGCGGGTACGCGAACCGTCGTCGAGGAGGGCGAGGAGAAAGAGCGGTACCGCTTTTTCGACGATCCGCACAACGACGGCGAACACGCCGTCCTCGGGAACACGGAGGTGTTGAACGCGTTCGTCGACGACCTCCGCTCCATCGCGGCCGGTCGGGGCAAAGACGAGAAGATAGTCTGGTTCGACGGGCCGACGGCGACGGGCAAATCCGAACTCAAGCGCTGCCTGATAAACGGGCTGCGCGAGTACTCGAAGACGCCCGAAGGACGGCGCTACACCGTCGAGTGGAACGTCGCCACGGCGGACGACACCCGTGGCCTCTCGTACGGCGAGGAGTCGCCCGTCGACGAGGACCAGTGGTACGAGAGCCCCGTTCAGGCCCACCCCTTCTCCGTGTTTCCGGCCGAGGTTCGCGAGGGGCTCCTCGCCGAGTTGAACGCGGACAACGACGACCACATCGACCTGCAGGTCGACGAACGCCTTGACCCGTTCTCCCGCGAGGCGTACGAGTATCTCGAAAAGCAGTACCGCCGACGCGGCGCGTCAGACCTGTTCTCGACGGTGACCGACGACGCCCACCTGCGCGTGAAAAACTACGTCGTGGACGTGGGGCAGGGTATCGGCGTCCTCCACTCCGAGGACGAGGGGCAACCGAAGGAGCGACTAGTCGGCACCTGGATGCGGGGCATGCTCCAGGAGCTCGACTCGCGCGGTCGGAAGAACCCGCAGGCGTTCTCCTACGACGGCGTCCTCTCGCAGGGTAACGGCCTGCTGACGGTCGTCGAGGACGCGGCTCAGCACGCCGACCTCCTCCAGAAGCTGCTGAACGTGCCGGACGAGGGGACGGTCAAACTCGACAAGGGGATCGGGATGGACATCGACACGCAGCTAGTCATCATCTCTAACCCCGACCTCGAAGCGAAACTCAACCAGCACGCCGAGAAAAACGGGATGGACCCGCTGAAAGCGCTCAAGCGCCGCCTCGACAAACACGAGTTCACGTATCTCACGAACCGGAGCCTGGAGACAGAACTCATCCGGCGCGAGTTGACCAACGAGACGGCGGTGTGGGACGGCGACGACGACGCGGTCGAGGAGAAGGTCGCGGAACCGCTGACCATCGAGATCAAGGGGTCCGACGGAACCGTCCGCGAACGAGAACTCGCCCCGCACACGGTCGAAGCGGCGTCGCTGTACAGCGTCGTCACGCGCCTCGACGACGAGGACCTGCCCGCCGGTCTCGACCTCGTGGACAAGGCGCTGCTGTTCGACCGGGGCTACCTTCAGGACGGCGACGAGCGTCTCGAGAAAGACGACTTCGAGTTCGCCGACGACGGCGGGGCGAACGGCGAACACGGCATCCCGGTGACGTACACCCGCGACACCATCGCGGACCTCCTCCACGAGCGGCCGGACCGCCACCATCCCGAACTGAACGTCGAGGACGTGATCATGCCGCGGGACGTGCTGAACGCGATGGCCGAACGGCTGACTGACGCGCCGGTGTTCTCGCCTGGCGAGCGCACGGAGTTCGAGAACCGCGTCGTCCCCGTGAAAAACCACGTGTTTCAGAAACAGGAAGACGACGTCATCGACGCGATGATGCGCGACCGGCGGGTCGACGAGGAGACCGTCGCCGAGTACGTCGACCACGTGTACGCCTGGGCGACCGACGAGACGCTGGAGAACGAACGCGGCGAACGCGTCGACCCGGACCCGCTGAAGATGAAGGTGTTCGAGACCGAGCATCTGGGCCGGTTCTCTCCGGAGAGCTACGACGGCAACGAGCCGTCGCCCGCCGTCAGGCAGTTCCGGACCGAGAAGGTGATCACCGCGTTGAACCGCCACGCCTGGGAGCGCCGCGACGAGGATTTCTCGGTCGGAGACGGCGACGGTTCGGACTCCTCAACCGCCGAGACGCCGTCGCACAACGTCGACCTGACGGAGATTCCAGTGATCAAGAGCGTCCTCGAATCCCACGACTGGGACGATGTCGCCCGGATATTCGAGGACTTCGACCCGCGGCAGTGGGACGACCCGCCGAGCGGCACCGAGACGGCCGCGGTCAAAGCGGAGACTATCCAGAACATGGTCGAGATGTTCGACTACAGCGAGGCGTCGGCCGAACTGACGAGTCGGCACGTCATGGGACAGGTGAGTTACAAATGGGACTGAAAGACGACCTCGAACGGTTCTACGAGGTGGGCGAACAGCGCCGCGAGGACCTCTCCGACTTCATCCAGTACGGCGACCTGGGACAGAGCCTGCCGAACGAGGTTCGCGTCCCGATCAAGATAGTCGACCTCCCCGAGTTCCAGTACGACCAGCGGGACCAGGGCGGGGTCGGTCAGGGCGACGCCGACGTGGGTGACCCGGTCGGCGAGCCCCAACCTCAACCCGGCGACGGAGACGAGGAGGGCGATCCGGGCGACGAGAGCGGCGAGCACGAGTACTACGAGATGGATCCCGAGAAGTTTGCGGAGGAACTCGACGAGGAACTCGGGCTCGAACTGGACCCGAAAGGAAAGAGCGTCATCGAGGAAAAGGAGGGGCCGTTCAAGGACCTCACGAAGTCCGGTCCCGACAGCACGCTCGACTTCGAGCGGATGTTCAAGAAGGGGCTCAAGCGGAAGCTCGCGATGGATTTCGACGAGGAGTTCCTCACCGAAGTGCTGAAAGCCGACGGCGTCTCCCCGGACCGGGCGTTCGAGTGGGCACGCGGCGAGTCCATCCCCGTCTCGAAGGCGTGGCTGACCGAGACCTACTCCGACATCCCCGAGAACGAACGCGGCGAGTGGGAGAGCATCGAGCAGGTCGAGGAGAACGTCGAGCGAGAGACCGTCCAACAGCAGATCCGGCGCGAGGGGATCGGCCACGTTCCGTTCCGACGGGAGGACGAGCGCTATCGTCACCCCGAGATCATCGAGGAAAAGGAGAAAAACGTCGTCGTCGTGAACATCCGCGACGTGAGCGGTTCGATGCGGGAGAAAAAGCGCGAACTGGTCGAGCGGACGTTCACGCCGCTCGACTGGTATCTCCAGGGCAAGTACGACAACGCCGAGTTCGTCTACATCGCCCACGACGCGGAGGCCTGGGAGGTCGAACGCGACGAGTTCTTCGGCATTCGCTCTGGCGGCGGCACGAAGATATCGTCGGCGTACGAACTGGCCGACGAGTTGCTGCAGGAGTTCCCCTGGAGCGACTGGAACCGCTACGTGTTCGCCGCGGGCGACAGCGAGAACTCGTCGAACGACACCGAGGAGGGGGTCATCCCGTTGATGGAGCAGATCCCGGCGAACCTCCACGCCTACGTGGAGACGCAACCGAGCGGCAACGCCATTAACGCCACCCACGCCGAGGAGGTCGAACGCCACTTCGGCGAGGACAGCGACGATGTCGCCGTGACGTACGTCACCGGTCCCGAGGACGTGACCGACGCGATCTACGACATCCTGAGCACGGAGGACGAATCATGACCAACGAACCGACCACCGCTACGGAGGAACGATGAGCTTCGACCGCTACGAGGCTCGGCGGATCGCCGCCGAGTTACAGGGCCCGGTCGACGACGCCAACGAACTGGCCGAGCGACTCGGTCTGGAGCCCTACCCGGTGAACTACTGGATCGTCGACTACGACGAGATGAACGAGCTCATCGCCTACGACGGCTTCCAGCGGCGGTATCCGCACTGGCGGTGGGGGATGAAATACGACAAGCAACAGAAGCAGGGCCGCTACGGCGGCGGCAAGGCGTTCGAGATCGTCAACAACGACAACCCATCGCACGCCTTCCTGCAGGAGTCGAATGACCTGGCCGACCAGAAAGCGGTCATCACCCACGTCGAAGCTCACGCCGACTTCTTCGCCAACAACGAGTGGTTCGGCATGTTCGCCGACGACCTGGACGCGGCGGCGATGCTCGAACGCCACGCCCGGAACATCAGCGAGTACATGCAAGACCCCGACATCGACCGCGCGGAGGTCGAGCGCTGGATCGACAACCTGCTCTCGCTGGAGGACAACATCGACCAGCATCAGGTGTTCGACCCGCGGGGGACGCTCGGGGACGACATCGAGGGCGATACGGACGACAAACTGAGCGAACAACTCGACGAACTCGACGTCTCCGACGAAGTGCGCGAGGAGGTGTTCAGCGACGAGTGGCTCGAACGCCAGAACGAGGACGAGGACGGCGTCTCGTTCCCCGACGTGCCGGAGAAAGACGTGCTCGCGTTCCTCCGAAAGCACGGCAAGCAGTACGACGGCGAGGCGGAGAAAGCCGCCGAGATGGAGCCGTGGCAGCGCGACGTACTCGACATGCTCCGGGCGGAGGCGTACTACTTCGCCGCACAGAAGATGACGAAGGTGATGAACGAGGGGTGGGCCGCGTACTGGGAGTCGATGATGATGGGCGAGGAGGCATTCGCGACCGCCGACGAGTTCATCAGCTACGCCGACCACCAGGCCAGAGTTCTCGGGTCGCCGGGGCTCAACCCGTACAAGCTCGGCAAGGAGCTGTGGGAGTACATCGAGAACACGACGAACCGGCGGGAAGTCGTCGAGAAACTCCTGCGAGTCGACGGAATTACCTGGCGTAACTTCACCGACACCGTCGACTTCGAGCGAGTGCTATCGGCGTTGGAACCGCCGGAAGCGCTGGACCGTCTCTCCTCGGACACGCTGGACGAAGTGGCCGAACTGCCGGACGAGTTCGTCGACCGCGAGGCCCTGGAGAACGCTCGCGACGGCGAGATAGATGTCGACCGCTACCCCTGGAAGGTCCTGACCTACGAGGGATTGGCGCGTCGGCATTACTCGCTCGTCAAGCCACAGTACCGCGGATTCCTGGCCAGTGTCGGCCAGAGCGACCTCGAACGCATCGGCCGATACATGTTCGACGACGCGGTGTACGACGACGTGGAGGCCGCGCTCGACGACATCGACTTCAACCGCGGCTGGGACCGGATGCGCGAGATCCGCGAATCCCACAACGACGTGACGTTCCTCGACGAGTTCCTCACCCAGGAGTTCGTCGACGAGAACGAGTACTTCACGTACGAGTACTCGCAGGCCGCCGGACAGAACCGCGTCGCCAGCACGGAGTACGAGGACGTGAAAAAGAAACTGCTGCTCCAGTTCACTAACTTCGGCAAGCCGACCATCGGCGTCTACGACGGCAACTACAACAACCGGAACGAACTGCTGTTAGGTCATCACTACAACGGCGTCATGCTCGACATCCAGCAGGCCAAGCGGACGCTGGAACGCGTCTTCGAACTGTGGGGCCGCCCCGTCAACCTCATGACCATTGTCAAGGAGGTCGACGAACACGACATCGAGGTCGCGAAGCGCCGCGACAAGGAACCGGACCCCGAAGAACGAGGGAAACTGATCCGCTACGACGGGGAAGAACACACTATCGAGGACCTCTCGTGGGAGGAAGTCGAAGATATCGCCGCATCCGACGTGGATTACGACACCAAACCCGACGAATGGCTCGCCTGAGGCGTCTGTACGGATCCGTTCCCGCCGTAATTTTCGGGCAGAATATAGTTATACTTATACGACGGGTCCGTCTCGGTACTCGTTGATGACCGCGTCATCTAACAGGATAGAGATCACCGAGCGGCGGCCTCCCGACGGAGGTGTCCCGTCGTGACCGGTCGTCGCGATTTCCTCCGGAAAGCCGCTATCGCCGGCGTCGGGACGGCGGCGGGCGTGTTTGCCCTCCCGTCAACGCCGGAAGCCAGCGACGCCCTGATGTCGGATGAGCGGTCCCCCTCCGCGAACGCGACCGATCAGTCGCTCTCGGTAACGGCCGAGGACACATCGCCGTACGCGCTGTGGCAGTACAAGAAACGGGACGACGGCTACGCGCCGACGAGTCCGATAAACGCCGTGTTCCCCCTCTCAGAGACGGAGCGGGGATTAGACGACGTGATGGACGTCCTGTTCGACGCCGGTTGGTACTCGCTTCCGGTCGAATACGTCCGATACGCGTGGAACCGCAAACGGGAGACGTACGAACACCAGCAGGCCACCGCCGCCGAGACGTTTTACGGGACCGTCGGCCGGCGACACGTGCGGTGCTGGGAACTGGAAGGGGCCGTATCGATGCAAGCACACGAAGATACGGCGGCGACGCCGAGCCATGGCATCGAATCGTACCGACAGGCCCAGCGCCGTATCGAACAGTTGTTCGACGAGGCGGGATGGACCGTCGACGAATCTCAACGGTTCGCAAACGAGAAATCGCCCGACCACCACGGTCACGTGACCGTGATCCGGCCGTGAACTACCGCCGGTTCTCGCTCCCGGCGCAACCGCTCGGTACGCACCTTCTCGGGGACACCCGACTGCGAACGCTCGTCGGGATCGGCTATCTGGTTGTTCTCACCGCAGTTGTGGTCGCGAGTACCCTTTCCACCCGAACGACGGTGGCCGGTGCTCCCATCGCCACGCTGTCGCCGGCATTCGACACCCTCTTCTGGGCGCTCATAATCCTCGTCGTACTGTCGACGTTCGTGGTTCCTATCGTGTACGCGCTGTTCAACGGCGGTCCCGTCATCGCCTTTCTCATCGCCGTCGCGCCCGAACTCGTCGTCTACGTCACGACTGGGACGCTCCATCTCACCCCCGACTTCACGCTCGGACTCGTGTTCGGAGCGTTCGCGGCTGTCCTCGCGGTGTACGTCAGCGCGTATCGGTCGTACGGGTCCCTGTCACCGGGGTCTCACGCGGACTTAGACGACGCGTTACTGTTCTCGACGGCGGTTGCCGTCGTAGGGACGGTCGCCCTCGCGCGCCTGTACGTCGAGGGCCCGTCGTCGATGGCGGCCCGGACGGAACCGTACGGCGTCGTCGTCGTTCCGACCGTCGCAATGATCGCGTACGGCTGGATGATGCGGCTTCGCGCCGAGTAACGACGTTTTTCCCGGTCGTCGCCGTCGCATCGATTATGACCGAGCGACTGTCCGTCGACACCGGCGAACGACTGACCACCGTCGACGTGACCGACCGCGTCGCCGCGGCCGTCCCCGACGGCGCGAACGGCGTCTGTACCGCGTTCGTCCGCCACACGACTGCCGCGCTGGTCGTTCAGGAGAACGAGTCCCGCCTC
The DNA here is from genome assembly GCA_005954745.1 of Halostella pelagica. GTDB lineage: Archaea > Halobacteriota > Halobacteria > Halobacteriales > Natronoarchaeaceae > Halostella > Halostella pelagica. The sequence continues at coordinate 1,954,252 of CP040678.1, read as the reverse complement.
CGGGGCGATATCGAAGGGTACCTCACCGACCTCGTGCCCGACGAGGGACACGCACACGACCGCATAGACGACAATGCGGATTCGCACCTGCGGGCGACGGTGCTTGGCCCGGACGTCAGCGTCCCAGTCACGGACGGCGACCTCGAACTGGGAACCTGGCAGTCGATACTCCTCGTCGAGTGCGACGGCCCGCGGTCGCGGGAGGTAGCTGTTGCGGTGACCGACTGACGGCGTCGTGGCGGTAGCTAACTGACAGCGTCGGGGAAGGGTCTGACGAGCGCCGCGGAGAAGTTCGAGTGCGTGTCCGTCAACGTCGACCTTCAGACGGTCCGGGGGCGGTACCTCACCGTCGACGACCATCCCGTCGAGGCCGTTCGCAGCGAGGTTCCCGATAAAAGGATTTTCACCGGGAGGAGAGTTGTAATTTTCCCGGTCGATGACCGACCATAGACAGAAGTGTGTGACTCGGTAAACTACCACAAGTATTACGGCGATACCCTCTGAAATGTTAAATATGAGCAACGATGCAACAGGCAACGCACTCGTCGACTGGTACAGCGACAACGTCGCCAGACCGCACACGTCCGACGAGGCGTACGGCTACTGGGCGTTCGTCGTCGGGTCAGTGCTCGGCGTCCTCGGTTTCGTCCTCTTTCTCCTGAGTACAACGGCGACGAAGGGGACCTCTATCTTCTGGACGTACCGGTCGCTGTCGTTCTCGGTCGGCGCGCTGGCGCTGCCGGTACTGATGTACGGGTTCGTCGTCGTGTTGCCGTTGCGCGAACGGGCTACGAAGGTCGCGTATCTGGGCTTGGCGGTCAGCCTCTTATCGGTGGTCGCCTTCCTCTGGGCGTACCCCGATAGTTGGAACGTGAACACGGGCGATCTCAGCCCGATCATCCTTTCGGTGTACGCGCTGGGAATCGGCATCGAAGTGGTCGCCGCCTTCCTGTTCCCCGCGGTCTCCAACGAAGCGCCGGTAGAACCCGCGACGGGACCCGGCGTCGTCGAAGCGGCGACCGACGACACCGGTTCCGGAGAGAGTTCCGCTGACGCGAGTAAGGCGACGTTTGAACTCTATCAGGACCGGAAGAGCGAGTGGCGCTGGCGGCTCCGACACGACAACGGGAACGTCGTCGCCGACGGCGGTGAAGGGTACACGGACGAACGTAACGCGAAGAAAGGCATCGAGAGCGTGCGAAAGAACGCCCCCGGTGCGGCTGTCGACCGCCGCGAGACGCCGCCGGCGGACGCCGCACCGGCGGCAGACGGCGAAGACGGCCCCTCGACCGCCGCCGAATCGGCCGAGGACCCCGCCGAGTCGCTGCCCGAACCGGACGATGAACCCTCGGACGGCGCAACCGTAGAAGTGTACGAGGACCGCGGCGGTAACTGGCGCTGGCGGCTCCGACACGACAACGGAAACGTCATCGCGGACGGCGGCGAGGGGTACTCCTCGCGGCGCGCTCTGGAGGACGCGGTCGACCGACTGACGAACCGGGTCGCCGACGCGGACACGCTGGAACACGACCCCGCGGCGTTCGAGATCTACCGCGACAACGCGGACGAATGGCGCTGGCGGCTCCGGCATCGTAACGGCCGCATCATCGCGGACGGCGGCGAGGGGTACGCCTCCCGACGCAACGCCGTCGAAGCCGTCGACCGCGTCCGCGACCGCGTCGAGGACGGACCCGAGATGTACGAGGACGCCGCCGGCCGCTACCGCTGGCGTCTGGTCGCGGACAACGGCGAGATCATCGCCGACAGTAGCCAGGGGTACGCTTCAGAGTCGGGAGCCCAGGACGGCTTCGAGCGCGTCCGCCGATACGCGCCCGAGGCGGACACGCTACAGTTCGACCCCCTCGGCTTCGAGGTGTACGAGGACGCCGCCGGCGAGTACCGCTGGCGGCTTCGCCACCGCAACGGAAACATCGTCGCCGACGGCGGCGAGGGGTACACGTCGAAACAGAACGCGAAGAAGGGGATCGCCGCGGTGCAACGAACCGCGCCCGGGGCGGCCGTCGTCGAACGGTAACGGCAGCAGTTCCGTTTCGTTGTCTTTCGTCCGGGTGAGTACAGCGTCGCGGCAGCCGTCAGGAGATCAGTTGCGCGCCTTCCTCCGAGAGTTCGACAGTGACGTCCTGACGCGTCTGCTCGCTGATCTGGTCGAGGTTTCGCGTAAGAACGTCCAGAATATCTTCGGGTTCGGGGTACACCAGCATGTTCTGGTCGTCGTCCTCCATCGTCAACTGGGTGTCGGACAGGGCGATCTGGTCGTTTTCGATGCTGGCTACGACGGCCGGCAGGGTCTCCTCGCCGCCGGGGTCACCCTCCGCGACTCTGGTGATGTACAGCGAGTCGAGACCGATGAGGTCCTTGTACTCCCGGATCTGCTCCGCACAGTTCACCATGTCCCGCGTGATCGCAGTTTTCTCCGGGTTGCCGTGCGTCCCCTCGTAACACTGCTTGCAGATCCGCAGTTCCATTCGCATATCCGGGTTTCCGACGGCGACGGTATTAATTGTCGGCTGTAATACCCACGGACGTGAATCTGTTCGGCCCACGTCACGCGGCTTCAGACCTACTGGACACGTATCCAACCTCCGGAAGTGAAATCCCGGCGCACCGGCCGCAGTCAGGTCCGCAGTTGTTACAAGTTCTTCCGGCGATAGTGGACCGTATGACAGAGTTCGAGAGCGACGAAGAGCGCGTGGAGTGCCTCCGGGAGATCGCGGACGACGTCCGCGGCGGCAGTTCCGAGAGCGAACAGATCGCCGCTATCCTCTACCGCGTCAGCGATCTCTACGACGCGGACGAGGAGACGACCCCGAAAGACATCTACCTGAACGTCCGGAACATCCTGAACGTGAAAGAAAGCGGCGGCCTCGAACGGTAGCGACCCGACCGCGCGAACGGTTAGCGCGACGACGGCGGAGAACAGCCACCGCGGTCGTTTTTACGCTGGATGCGCTTTGCCCACGTGTGGACGCACATCAACAGGACACCTCGAACCCGTTCGGCATGGACGAGGACTGCGAGAACTGTCCCGCCCTCTGCGAGACGCGCACGCAGATAGTACACGGGTACGGGGACGTCGGCGCGGACTTCGTTTTCGTCGGCGAGCGTCCCGGCCCGGGTGCGGACGAGACCGGCGTTCCGTTCACCGGCGACGAACGGGCCGAGGCGTTCCTCTCTATCCTCCGCCGTCTCGGCCTCTGTGGGTCGCCGGCGGACAGCGACGAACCCGAGCTAGCGAACGCCTTTCTCACGCTGCTGACGCGCTGTCGCGACCCGGAACGCCCGCCGACTGACGAGGAAGTCGTCACGTGTGAACCGTATCTCAACGCCGAGATCCGAATGATAAATCCCGAGATCCTCGTCCCGGTCGGCGAACGGGCGTTACGCGAGCTAGCGACGGAATACACGACGACCCCGGCGGACGAGTTCGATGTCGTAGACGACCACGCAACGACGGTTCGCGGTCGCGGGTTCGAACTGGTGCCGATGGTCGACCCCGCGGACCAGACCGAAGAACAGACGCAGACGTTCGTCGAGCGCTTCTCGGAACTGATGGCGAGCGATTACCGCCAGACGAAGGGCCGGCGGAGTCGGTAGGCCCGATAGGACAGACCCCCTCCGGGCGGCCTCACCAGTACGGCGTGGACCGCCGCTCCGTCCACCCGAGAGCGACGAACGCCGCCACCGTGGCGGCGATGAGAGCGGCCGTCGCCAGTGCCGCGGTTTCGACGTCAGCGAGAACGAAACCGAGTGTGCTGACCGCGAGCAGTCCGACGAGCAACACCGCGAGGCCCGCTGACGGCTTCGACCAGTGCATGACCGGTGATACGGCCCCCACTCGGATAAAACGGCGCGCCTAAGTCTCCGGGACCCGGATAGACAGGTATGACAGTCGTTGCAGTACTGGCCGATCCGCCGCGAGAGGACGTCGTCTTGCCACGCCTGCCCGACACGTCGCCGCTCTCGGCGGCGGAGGCGGTAGACCTCTACGAGGCGATGCTGAAGGACGTGGTCACCGCCGTGGCGGGAAGCGGGGCGGAGCTTTTGGTCAACTACCGCGACGACGAGGACCTACCTGAGGGAGATGGTCGTTCCGAGGCGCAGCTCCGCGCCGTCGTCGCAGACGCGCTGGGAGACGCCGACGGGGCGCGCTTCGAGGTACAGGTCGGGTCGTCGTACGCCGCCCGAATGGGCAACACGATGACCCACTTGCTGGAGTCTGAGGGCGTCCAGTCCGCCGCGGTCGTCTCCCCGGCCGCACCGCTCGTCGACCGGAAAGAGATCGACAACGCGGCGATGAAGCTCCGCAGGAACGAGGTCGTCCTCGGTCCAGCGGACGACGGCCGCACGTACTACGCGGGATTCACCGAGACGATCGATTTCGAGAGCGCTGACACCCCACCGGTTCTGGAGACGCTGACGGACCGCGGCGTGGACGCGGGGCACGAAGTCGACTATCTCCCGATGCTGCCGGTCGTCGAAACCGGGCGAGACCTGGCTTCCGTCGTCTCGCTGGTCCGCTCGCGGACCCGTGCGGGACGCATCATCCCGGAGTACACCGCGACGGTCATCGCCGATTACGGCCTCACAGTCGACGTCGCGGACGACGGGACGCCGAGGCTCCGCCGGGACTGATCACTCCACGTCGAACGCGACGGCGACCGTCGGCCCCCAGTGGACGAACCGGTAGCGGCCAGCAGGGAGGTCCGGGCAGACCTCCAGATCGAACGGATGGTCTTCGACGAGGCCGTTTTCGGTCATCTCGATGGTCCAGTCGAACCCCTCGCCGGGCGGGTGGAGAATCGCTTCGTCAGTGTAGCCGAAGTGTTCGGCGCTGGTGCTTCCGCGGACGTCTTCCCACCCCGCTTCCGTCCGGACCTGCAGACTGTACTTGTGTCGGTTTCCGGTGGTCTGTTCCTCGTCGGTAACGTTTGTCAGCGTCACGTCGATTGTGTCGCCGCGTTCGACCGTCGTTTCGTCCACGCGCAGGGCGAAGCTGGGTTCGCCGTCGTTGCCCGTCGCTTCCCCCCAGGAAACGTCGCTATCGTCGAACCACGACGGGTGGCGCTCGAACGCGTCGTCCTCGCAGGAGAGTTCCGGTGGGACGTTCGCTGGGTCGCCGTCGGGGCGCACGTGTCCGGGGAGTTCGGAGGGTGCGGGGGAGAGCGAATCGCTCGCCGACACCTCCAGTTCTGTCTCGTCTTCCCACCCGTCAGTGACGGAGAGCGTCGCGCGGGAGACGGGAGTCCCGTCGAACTGCGCCCGGACGAGCACTGCGGGGAACGAGACGGTCTGAACGCACATATCGTCCTCGTGGCCGTCGTCGTCTACCGCCGAAACCGAGCCGACGAGGCGGTCGTCATCCAGCGAGAGGTCGTCGAGTTCGACGTGATAGCAGGCAGTCGGCGCTGCGACCGTGACTGAGAGTAACACCGACGAATCGAAGTCGGTCCCCTCGACAGCGTTCTGGACTTTGTCCGACGCATCGTAGCCGAAAGCCGCCCGTGCGCGTTTCTCGCTGTCTATCACGAGCGAGCGCGCCGTCGTGCTGTCGTCGTACCAGTTCGGGGTCCCATCGGATCCGGAGAACTGGACGACCTCGTAGTCAAGCAGTTTCCGGTCCTGGTTACTCCGGTTAGTCGTGTCAATCGGATCGGCCTCGTCGTCAGCCGAGCCGAGACAGCCGGCGACCGCCGTTCCGAGCGCAATTCCGCCGATCTGGAGGGCTTCTCTTCGGTTCAGGGGAGGCATACCCGAAGGTACCATCCTATTGTCAAAGGGCCTTGTGTAAACTACAATCCCGGTTGAAGTCATCCGAACGTCCCGGCGAGCGCATCCCCTCTCCGCTCGTCCACGGGCTCGACGCGAACGGTCAAATCCGATACTTCTTAAACCGGCCGCTGCATAGCTGGTCACGAGGTGGGGTGGCAGAGCGGACTATTGCGCCTGCCTTGAGAGCAGGTGGCCCCAAGGCCTCATGGGTTCGAATCCCATCCCCACCGTTTTGCGAGGAACGGACGTGGCGAGCGAACCGTCTTCGCATAGTTCGACTCCCGTCTCTTACCGGTACGCCGGTTGTTTCCCAAACTCCAGACCGATCGCTGGCCGACGATTTCACGGACCAGAAACATATTTACACGCCGGTGAGATAGTAAACACCGAATGGCGGAGAGTGGCGAGCGGTCGGGCGAGAGGACGACGGTTCTCGTGGCAGACGACGAGCCGAAGGTAGCGGACCTGTACGCCCAGTATCTCGACTCCGAGTTCGACGTACGGACGGCATACAGCGGATCGGAGGCGTTAGAACTCGCCGACGGCGTGGACGTGGTACTGCTCGACCGGCAGATGCCCGACAAATCGGGCGATGACGTGCTGAACGAACTCAGGGACAGCGGGAACAACTGTCAGGTCGTCATGGTGACGGCGCTGGAACCGACGATGGACGTGGTCGACATGCCGTTCGACGACTACGTCGTCAAACCGGCCCAGAAGGACGATCTGATAGCGGTCGTGGAGGCCCAGGTCGTGCGGGCGACCTACGACACCCGCTTCCGGGAATATCTACGGCTGAAATCGAAGATCGACGTTCTCAGAGAGGAGATGGACTCCGAGGAACTGGTGGAGAGCGACCGGTTCGAGATGCTGACCGTCCTCGCGGAGTCGCTGTACGACGACCTCAGGGAGATGATCGAGGAGCACGACTCGCTCGACGATGACGCGGGTCCCGAAGAACTCGTCGAACCCTGACTGATGGGACGAGGGCCGACTGTTCTACCACGCCGGATCGAGGTCGAGCGCCCGCCGTAACAGGCTCTCGTCGTACGCTGTCGCCGTCTGTTCCGGCCGGACGGCGTCGATTCGGTGGACCGTCCGCACCGTGTTTGCGAAGTTCTTGAACGTCGCCTCGTCCACCATCTGACCGTCGAGCGTGACGGCTCCGGTCCCCTCGGTCTTCGCGTCTTCGAACCGCTCTATCTTGCTCACGTCGCGCCGGAGTTCCTCGCTCGTGGGCATGTGGATGCGGTTCGCCTGTACCGTCTGTTTCGGGTAGAGCGACCAGCTACCGTCCAGGCCGACCGTCGCTTCGCGCTCGACCTGGTCGGCGTAGGCGTCGCCGTTGTAAAACCTGACGCCGGCACGCTCGCGGAACAGGTCGTCGAACGGCCCGCCGACCGCGACGAGGTCGTTCGCGCTGGCCTCGTTCGAGAGGTCGGCGAGGAGACCGTCCCACCTCGGACGGTCACCGTCGATGGCCCGTCCGCCGAGTTCCGCGGTGTAGTCGACGGGTCCGAAAACGAGACCCGCGAGCCGCGAATCGCCGCCGAACCGCGCTATCTCGCGGAGGTCCGACTTCGCGCGAGCCGTCTCTACGATGACCGAGAGTTCCACGCTCCCGTCGGACAGGCCGTACTCGCGTTCGGCCTCAGCGACGGCGCTGGCGGCGCGTTCGACGTCCTCGGCGCGGCCGACTTTCGGCACGACCACGCCGTCGATAGCGTCGCCAGCCTCTCGAACGAGCGTCTCGATCTCCTCGCGGCCCCGGCTCCTGTCTCGCTCGCTGTCGTACCCCCACTGCACGCGAGGCCATATCTCGCCGCCGAAGTCAACCCCGCCGCGGAGCCGCTCGACGGTGTTTTCCAGCGCCTCGTCTTTCCGGTTCGGAGCGGTACCGTCTTCGAGGTCCGGCACGAGCCAGTCGGGGGCCTGAAACCCTTCCGCGTCGAGCCCGGAGTCGAGGTATTTCGCCGAGTTCTCTTTCGGAACGGCGGCCGGTGCGGTCTGGAACGTTCGACAGAGTCGTGTCATCGGATGATCGCCTCTCTGGTGCCGGAGTAGACCGGCGTCCGGTTCTGGTTGAACGCGACGTGACGGAATCGGACGAGCCCGCAGTCGGCCGGGCCGCGGTTCGGATCAGCGCCGAGGACGCGCGTGAACCCGTACACGGTGTCGCCCGGCGTGACGAACGTGTGAAACCGCTCGTCGCCGTACGCCAGTTCGCGGTAGGTCCGTTCGTCGGAGCGGGCGTGGCCCAGTGCGATGGAGCGCGTCACGTCGCCGTAGGTGACGATGTCGCCAGACGGCGAGTCGGCCATGTAGTCGGCGTCGTGATGTTGCTTCGCGGTGTTCAGCGTCGACAGGGGGAGCCCGGAGACGAGCGTGTCGTCCATCGTCCTCCCTCGTTCGTGGCGGTATGCGACGGCGGCGTCGCGGTCCTCGGCGCGGTCGAGCACCGCTCGGAAGTCCGCGAACGACGGGCCGTCGGGCACGATCAGTTCGCCCGGGAGCGACGGCGGGTCGTCCTCGTCAGAGACGGTGTCGGACGCCGGTTCGCCGCCGTCCGTTTCGAGCGGTTCCCGCCGCGGAACCATGTTCGTCCGCTCGTAGGAGAGCAGGATTTCGCCGGTGTCGGCGTCTCTCCCCCGGGTATCCCAGGTGACGATGCCGTACTCGGGGCGCGAACTCGACGAGCGCGTCGCCTCGACCGTCGACTCCACGCGGAGTTCAGTCCCCGGATAAACCTCAGGGTCGTGCAACTGGACGCCGTCACGACCGAGAAAGTATCCGCCCTTCTCGCTCAGATCCTCGACGCTTGGCCCCATCGTACAGGCAAGCAGGTAGTCCGGGTGGATCGGCGGTTCGTCGAACCCGCGCTCTCTGGCGGCGTCGATTCGCCAGTACGTCGGGTCGTGGTTGAGCGTCTGGCTCATCCACTGGTCGTTGCCGTGGCGGGACAGCCGGATCCCGGCGTCGTGGGCGATCTCGTCGCCCTCATCGAACGCCTCGAAGTAGTTGCCCTTCTCCAGCGTCTCGGCGCGGTCGAGGGCGGCGGCGAAGGTGTCGGGGTCGGTCCATTCAGTCATTGGCGGACACCTCCGGTGCCGCGATTCCCTTGCTCGCGGGTCGCTTTGCTCCCCGCTCGCTTTACCGAGGACTCCGCTAGCGCTTCATTCTCGCGGGTCGCTTTGCTCCCCGCTCGCTTTACCGAGGACTCCGCTAGCGCTTCGTCCTCTCTATCCTCTCTAGTCATCGGCTGTCACCTCCCGCGTCGCGCCGTCGCGGCGAGCGAGCGCCCGCCGCATCTCGTTGGTGACGACCATGAACCCCTCGTCGAACCCCATGCCGGGTTTCGCGAGCACCTGCGCGGCGTCGGTCGCCAGTGCTACGTGAGCGCAGGCACGGGCAGAGGTCACCGTTTCGTTGCACGTGCCGCCGAGGTACGCCCGGGTGTCGGTTCCCTCGCAGTAGCGAACGGCCTCGCCGCTTCGGTGGATGCCGCCCAGGTCCGGCGTCTTCACCTGGACGACGTCCGCCGCGCCCTCGTCGACGAACGCCCGCACGTCGTCGAAGGTGTTGCACCACTCGTCGGCGACGATGTCGACGTCGACGCCCGCGTCGGCCAGAGCGTCCCGGAGTTCCGCCATTGCGTGGATCTGCTCCGCGCGGCCGCCGGCGTCCATCGGCCCTTCGACCTGGACCGGATACGGCGCGGCGGCGGCGCGGAGGTCGGCGAAGTAGTCCGCTATCTCGGGCCGGTCGTACGGCGGCCCGAACACGTCGCCGAACGTGCCGTACACGTCGACGTGGAACCGCGGCGCGTACTCGTCGGGGCCGAGTTCCCGGGTGCGGGTCGAGAGCCAGTCGAGGTAGTCGGCGAGTTTCTCGCCGTCCCGGCCGACCTTCTCGACGCTGTTGAACAGGCCGTGCGGGAGGACCGGAACGCCCTTTATCAGCATCTTCTCGGCGTTGTCGCGGCGAGCGTCTCCGGACTGGCCGAACACGGGAACTGGACGGTCGGCGGGCGTCGCGTTCAGCGCTGTTGCCAGCACGTCCGTCCTCGTCACCTTGCGGGCGTGGGCCGCGGCGGCGAGCAGCGCCTGCGAGACGCCGTACCGAACTGCGGTGTGGAGCGAGTTGCCGTCCGGGGACGTGAGGCCTTCGACGGCCGCCGCGTTCTCGGCGAACGTCACCGGGTCGCGGCCGGTCAACGCATCGGCGACGCGTCCCTCGACAACATCGGCGTAGCGCTCGGCGCGAAACAGCGGATCCCGGCCGCCCGCACCGGAGTACTGGACGGCCGCGCAGTCGCCCGAGACGACCGTGCCGTCGGAGAGTTCGAGGTCCACGGTGAGCGCCTCGCCCGCCTCGCGGACGCTGTCGAATCCGGGCGTCACGGGCTCGCCTTCGTACGAGAACCCGTTCTGCTCGGCCCCGGACGTGATCGCTCGCTGGTCGTCGAAGAAAAAGCCCGAGACGGCGGGGACCGCGCTGACCGCTTCAATCCGCATCGGTCTCTCCCCCCGTGGGACGGCCGATGAGTTTCCCGTCGCTGATCGCGTCCACGTCGTCTGCGACCATCGCGAACGAGCGGTCCCGGTCCTCGCTCCGGGCGCGGTCGTCGAGTCGCGCCTCGTGGATCTCTTTCGTCTCGTCGGAGACGGCGAGATCCGAGAACGCGAAGATACGGACCCGGCCGTCGTCGTCTCTCGCCGGGAGAACGTCCCCCGCCGCGCTGTCGCTGGGGGCGAACGGGACGTCAAGCGCGCCTGACTCGAACGCGCGAACGACGCCGCGGGCGACATCGCCGTCCCCGTGTTCGTACACGGCGTCCATCAGCGAGCGGGTCGCCCGTTCGATGAGTTCCTGTTCCTCGCCGATACCGTCGATGGTGATGTCCTGCTCGATTAGCATGTCGATCAGCTGTCGCGTGGTACGGAGCCCCGCGGCGTTCGCTTCCTTGGTTGGAACGCCCTGGAACTCCTGCGGTGACTTCGTGATGACTTTGTCCGGTCGCGCGATGGCGGCGGTAGCAGCGCCGAGGCCGATGACGCCGTTCGCGCGCGCCTCGTCGGGCGGGAACCCGCCCATCCACTCGTGGAAGACGGTTGTAACCGTGACTTCGTCGGGGAGAAACTCCTCGCCCAGCTCCCGCAGAGCGCGGAGCGCGGCTACGTCCTGCACGACGTTGCCGACCTGGCCGTAGCCGAGCGTGAGCGACCGGACGCCTTGCGTGGCCGCGAGCAGTCCCTCGACGAGCATCACCGCGATGGCGATGCAGGGCGGGACGAGCGTTCCGGTCAGCGGCCCGAACGGTTCGCGGTTGATCCGCACGCCGCGTTCGGTGTACGCGCCGGCGAGGCGGTCGACGTACTGCCAGTGTTTGATGGTCTGTTCCAGGCTCCCTTCCTTCGTGTAGGGGATGTTGTAGGAGATGGGACCGCCCTCGAAACTCTGGAACCCGCCCGCGAACGTCACCGCCGCCAGCAGGCGGGCGTCGGGGGTGCCGTGTCGGACCTCGATCGGTCGGTCGAGCGCCTCGATCAGTTCGCGACAACCGGAGACGCCGTGATTGACCGCCGGGAAGCCGTTGAGCGTGTCGTCGCCCGACTCTCGGGCGTCTTCGAGCCCCTGCTTTGCCTTTCCGTACTCGTTGTCCCGCGTGTACGAGTCGATGGTAGTCGGGAGCAGGTCAGCGAGGCCGTCCTGCTCCAGATGTCGGAGGAGGTCTATCTGGTCGTCGAGGCACGGAACGCCGGCACGCGGTTGAAGGAGCGGACGGTCCGCCGTTTCCAGCACGCGGGCGAACTGCTTCTCCCGCGGGAGCGACTCGTGGTACGCGACCGCTTCCTCGAAGTCCACGTCGTCGCCCGTGTGCCAGTTCCCGCGGACCGCCTCGTCGATTCGTTGCAACTCGCCGGAGGGGAGGCGTTCGTCGCGTATCATCTACGCGCTGACCCGCTCCTTTGTCTCCGCGTTTCTGTGTCCGAGGTCCTGTCGCAGAGCAGCGATAGCTTCCTGTGGGTCGGTTTCGGAGTCGAAGACGCGGTCGAACCCGAGGCGGCGGAACCGTTCGCGCGTCGCCTCGAAGTCGTTCTGTCCGACCGCGAGGTTCCCGCCGATGTAGGTCACTGCATCGGTGCCCGCGTCACGGAGAGTTTCGTGGAAGCCCTGGCAGTCCTGTTCGGCGTGGCCGTAGAGCGAAGAGACCAGTACAGCCTCGGCGTCGTGTTCAGCCGCCGCGCTGGCGAACTCCTGCTGTGATGACTGCACGCCGAGATTGACGACGTCGAACCCGGCCGCTTCCATCGTCTGTTCCAAGATCGTGATCCCGACGACGTGGGCGTCGGAACCGATCACGCCGAGGATGACTGTCTGGGCCATCGGTATCAGTGCGGACGAGAGAGCTCCGGATAAACTTAATGGTCTATCATGATAATATTCATTAAACACGTTTGGACACCGGTGTGACACACAACCACATTCATCATGATCTATAACGTGCTTTTTTCACCGCTCCCCTCGGACCCCTGGCCATGGGAGCGCTCGACGACTTGCGCGTGCTCGATCTGACGCAAGTGCTCGCCGGACCGTACTGTACGATGTTGCTCGCGGACATGGGCGCGGACGTGGTAAAGGTCGAACGCCCGGGAGGAGACCTGATACGGTCGAATCCGCCGTTCGTGGACGACCCCGAATCGGAAGCGTACGGAGGGTACTTCCAGAGCGTCAACCGCGGCAAGCGGAGTCTCGAACTCGATTTCGGGGACGAAACGGACCGTGCGGCCTTCCTCGACCTGGTCGAACACGCGGACATCGTCGTCGAGAACTACAGCGCGGGCACGATGGAACAGTTCGATCTCGGATACGAAACGCTCACCGAGCGTAATTCGGAGCTTATCTACAGTTCTATCCGCGGGTTCGGCGACCCGCGAACGGGCGAAACGCATCGACAGGGGCAACCCTCGTTCGACCTGGTCGCCCAGGCGCTCGGCGGCGTGATGGAGATCACGGGCGCGGAGGACGGCCCGCCCACGAAAGTCGGCCCTGGCATCGGCGACCTCTTCACCGCCGTGTTGAACGCCGTGGGGATCCTGGGAGCGGTCCACCACCGCGACCGGACCGGAGAGGGGCAGTACGTCGACACCGGCATGTACGATGCGATGGTGTCGCTGTGCGAGCGGACAGTGTACCAGTACTCCTACACCGGCGACGCGCCGACTCGTCAGGGGAACTCCCACCCGACGCTGTTTCCCTACAACGCCTTCGAAACCGCGGACGGCCACGTCGTCGTCGCGGCGTTCGGAAACGCGCACTGGCAGACGCTCTGTGAAGCGATGGACCGCCCGGACCTCGCGGCCGAGTACCCGGATCCCGAGAGCCGCCTCCGGCACCGCGAATCGCTCCGGGACACCATCGCGGACTGGACCGCCTCACGCCCGACGGACGGCGTCCTCGATGCGCTCGACGGCATTCCGGTCGCGCCTGTCCAGACCACCGCCGACGTGTTCGAGGACGCCCACGTCCGCGACCGCGAGATGCTCGTCCCGGTCGAGCAGCCGGGCGCGGACCGTGAAGTTACCATCGCCGGATCGCCGATCAAGATGACCGAAACGCCGCCGGAACCCGGCGGCCGCGCTCCACTGCTCGACGAACACCGGAGAGAGATACTCGGCGAGAGTTCGGGGCCGGACGGCGATATCTCGGGGCGATCTCCGGAAGCCGGCGACGACTGACCGTCTCCGCCGAAGCGGGGTTTCCCAGGAGGTAGCGACTCCGGCGGCGCATCGAGAACTGCCGCGGCATCGACACCGCGTAAGAGTAATCCTTTTGCGACGCCCGTCCAACACCCGCGTATGGACTGGCCCCACGACCCGGACGACGACAAGGGCAGCGAAGGGAAGCGCAAGTACGGGATGGCGATACTGGCGAAGAAACTCGACGACGAGGAGGACTTCCCGCTCGACGTCGCGGCCTTCGTCGACGAACACGGAGACGAACCGCTCCGTCTCAACCACCGCCGCGTCGTCAGCGTCGCGGACGTGTTCGAATACGTCGAGGAAGACGAGTTCGAGGACATCGTCTCGTTCCACAAGGGCGTCGGCCGCGCGATGCGCGCCGGCAACTTCTGGGAGTACCACCCGAAAGGCGACGATCCCGGAACGAATCCGGCGTAGATCGGCAGTTCAATTTTTCCGGCGTTTCGACCGAACCGAACGCAGGTTCGACAGTAACAGCCACGCTAGGCGAGTGCGTCGGGATCTATCCCGTCGGCTTGGTCCGGGATCTGTGACGACGGACGGGTAAGGCCGCGATAGATCACGGCAGACGGAAGGGACTGGCTACGTCCGCGGGCCAGGGACGATAGCAGCCTCCGCGTTCGCTTCCGATCACGGATCTTCGTCGCTGAATCGCATAAAGGTAGCGGGGGTAGATTTTAGACATGCCGTGGTAACAGTCCGCATATGGAGACCGACGTGACGATCCGAGACGTGATGACCAGAGAGTACGTCGGCGTGAGCGAATCCGATACGGTTCAGGGAGCAGTAGAACTCATGCGCGAGGAGGAAGCCGGGAGCGTCGTCGTCCTCCGAGGAAGCGACCCCGTGGGTATCTTCACGGAGTGGGACGTACTCGGTGTGGTCGCAGACGAGGCCGCTCCCGGGGAGACGACGGTCGCGTCAGTGATGTCTGAGCCCGTTCTCACCGTCGCTCCCGACGAACGTCTTCGCAACGCCGCGGGAAAGATGTCGAGCGAGAACGTCAGACGGTTGGTCGTGACGGACGCCGACGAGATACAGGGAGTGTTGACCGCCCGTGACGTTATCGCTGCCGCCGCGTCGTTCCGCCGACCTGAAACGGCGAATCAAGCCCGTTCGGCCGTGGAAAACTCCCACGACCGCAGAGCGAACACGGTGGCGAACGGTGAGCGGGCGTACTCGGACCAGAGCGTCTGTGAGACGTGTGGGTCCCTCGCCGACACGCTTCGCGAAGCCAACGGCCAGTTAGTGTGTGCCGAGTGTCGTGAATTATAGTTTGTTACAGTTCCATATATATGAATAATTCCAGAATAGGAGTCACACTTATAACATATGGTCCGATATGAAGAGACATGCCACGGAGTACGAGGCGGCGTGACGTTTTGAAGGGAATAGGTGTTACTGGCATCGCTGGAGTCGCAGGTTGCATTGGCGACCTGAGCGGCGACGGCAGCGGCGGCGGCCCGGACGTGCTCAACGTTATCGGCTACCCGGAGAGCGGGATCCAGTTGTTCCGGGACTACTACGACGAGTCCGACGGCGAGGAAGACATCATCGTTCCGGACGGTCTCCGACAGCAGGACCTGCCCAACGAAGTCGGCAACGAAATGAGTAACCTCACCGGTACGGCACCGGCCGCCGGCGGTCCGAACCAGGATGCGTTCAACAGTATCTACGAGGACGAGTACGACGAGAGCCCGGGCGTGTTCACGTCCCAGTCGTACGACTCGGTCGCTCTCCTTGTCCTGGCCAACGTCGCGGCCGGCGAGAACAACGGGACGGCGATCCGCGACCAGATGCGTCGCATCGCCAACCCCGACGGAACCGAATACGGCCCCGGCGAGTACCTCGACGCCGTCGAGGCGGCCGCCAACGGCGAGAACATCAACTTCCAAGGCGCGTCGTCCGCGACGAACTTCAACGAGGCCGGAGACCCAGCCTCCGCGGCCTACTCCATCTGGGAGTACGATGGGATGGACGGCATCAACACGTTAGAGACCCAGAACTTCGAGGGCGACAACCCCGACGGTGCGGGCCCCTCGGCGGACGATTCGCCCGGCGGTCTCGGCCGAGAGGTCGACGTCGGTATCCTCCTGCCCGAGACCGGTGACCTGGCGTCGGTCGGTGTTCCGATGATTCAGGCCGCCGAACTGCCGATCAAGCAGGTGAACGAGTCGGGGCTCGACCTGACGGTCAACGAGCATTACGAGGACACGAACACCTCCCCGGACCAGGGTGTCAGCGGCGCAGAATCGCTCGTTAGCGCGGGCGTTCCCGCGATCTGCGGGTCCGCGTCGTCCGGCGTCAACGTCCCGGTGTCGCAGGAGGTGTTCATCCCCAACGAAGTCGTCGGCTGCTCGCCGTCCAGTACGGCGCTGTCCGTGACGAATCTCGACGACAACGACTACATCTACCGGACGGCCCCGAGCGACCTGCTTCAGGGGCGCGTCATGGCCCAGGTCGCCTCGGAGCGTCTGGAGGCCGAATCGGCGGCCACGCTGTACGTCAACAACGACTACGGCCAGCAGCTATCCGACCGGTTCAGCGATGTCTTCGAGGACGAATTCGACGGCGAGATAACGAACAAGGTCAGCTTCAACAAGGGCGAATCCTCCTACTCCTCGGTCATCCAGGACGCTCTGTCGAGCTAACTCCTGCGGGTTCCGACACGGCCGTTTTTTTACTGAGACTCCCCCGTCAGTTCCCCGTCCGTCGTCGGACAGGGACGTACAGTGCGTGCGTGAATAGCGTCGACCGGTACGTCTCAGCGGAAAAGGAAAAGAGCGGACGAACGGGGCGGACCTATCCGCCGAGGAACTCCCGCCGCACTTCCTCGTCGTTCAGCAGCGTCGTACCGCTGTCGACGAAGCGGTTTTCGCCGTTTGCGAGCACGTAGCCGCGGTCACATCGCCGGAGCGCCTCTTTGGCGTTCTGTTCGACCATCAGGATAGCCGTTCCCGATTCGTTGATCTCGTCTATCTTGTCGAACATCTCGTCGACCAGGTCGGGAGCGAGACCGGCGCTCGGTTCGTCGAGCAACAGCAAGTCGGGGTCTAACATCAGCGCGCGACCCATCGCGAGCATCTGTTGTTGACCACCGCTCATGGTCCCGGCCTTCTGGTCGTTCCGTTCTTCCAGGATCGGGAAGCGGTTGTACACGTCCTGAAGCGCGTCCTGCGGGACGTCGTCTAGTATGTACGCGCCCATCTCCAGGTTCTCTTGTACGGACAGTCCCGCGAACACGTTGTCGCTCTGCGGGACGTACCCCATCCCCTTGTGGATGATGTCTTCCGGTTGGGCGGCAGTGATGTCTTCTCCCGCGAACGTTACCGTTCCGTCCATATGCGTCGTCAGGCCGAACACGGATTTCATCATCGTCGACTTCCCGGCACCGTTCGGGCCGACGATAGTGACGTACTCCTCCTCGTCGACGTGCAGGTCGACATCGGTGAGGATCTGCAGGTCCCCGTATCCGGCGTCGAGACCCTGAACGTCCAGTAGGCTCATACTTCACCCCCCAGATACGCTTCGATGACGTCTTCGCTCTCTTTCACTTCCGCCGGCGTACCCTTCATTAGTATCTTCCCTTGGTGCATGACGACCACTCGCTCGCAGTTGTTCATGATGAGATCCATGTCGTGCTCGACGATGAGGAACGTGTAGCCGTCCTGACGGAGCTCGTGAATGTGGTCGAGCAACCGCTTTTCGAGCGTCGGGTTGACGCCCGCGAACGGTTCGTCGAGTAGCAACATGTCGGGGTCGGTCAGCAGCGCGCGGGCCATTTCGAGCAGTTTCCGCTGGCCGCCCGAGAGGTTCCCCGCGTACTCCTCGGCGAGGTGTTCTATCTCGAAGAAGTCGAGCACCTCCCAGACGCGCTCCAGCACCTCTTCCTCTTGTCGACGCACGTTGTCGCGGACGCCGGGCGTGATCGAGCGCCAGAGCTTCTCGCCCTGCTGGTTCTTCGGAGCGAGCATCATGTTTTCCAGTACGGTCATCTCCTCCAGTTCGCGGGCGATCTGGAAGGTGCGAGCCAACCCGCGGTTGGCTATCTCGTGGGGGGCACGGCCCGTGATGTCCTCCCCGTTGAACCGGACCGTACCGGCGTCAGGGTCGTTCATCCCCGTGATGAGGTTGAACGTCGTCGACTTCCCGGCCCCGTTGGGGCCGATGAGGCCGGTCAGCGACCCCTCTTCGACCTCGAACGCGATGTCGTCGACGGCGACGATACCGCCGAAGGTCTTCCGAAGTCCCTCGACTTGTAGCGGGTAGCGCGTGCGTCCCTGTGCCTCATCGTCCGGGGCGGTCGTCCGCTCTCCAGTCTCTGTCGTTTCGCTCATTCTTTCTCACCTCCGTCGGTCGCGGCTGGTTCCTCGTGGACGCTACCTTCGGGCCGCGACAGGTCGATGCTCGATGCGACTTCCTTCCGGTGACCCAACATCCCTTCCGGCCGATTGTGCATCAGGTAGATCAACACGACGCCCATGATGACGAGCCGGAGTTGGCTGATACTGTTCAGCGTGTACACCAGGAACGGGACGGGGTCGAACGACCCGAGTGCTGCCATCGCCTGTCCGAAGCTTCCCGGCCCATCGCCGACGTCGATAGCCGCCTCGATGAGGTTCTTGATGTATCGCGGGCCCTCGTAGAGCAGTGCCGCGAAGACGGCACCGCCGAGGACGCTTCCGGTGTTCGACCCTGCTCCGCCGATGATGAGCGCGATCCAGACGAAGAACGTGATGTTCGGTCGGAACGAGGGCGGCGTGATGGACCCGCGGCCGGCGTACCAGAGGACGCCCGCAAAGCCCATCAGCGCGCATCCGAGAACGAACGCTTTCAGTTTGAACACGTCCGTGTTTTTCCCGAGCGCGTTCGCAACGTCCTCGTCCTCGCGGATCGCCTTCAGGACGCGACCGAACGGCGACTCGCCGGTCCAGGTGAGCAGCCAGTAGTAGATGCCGACGACCACCAGCAACAGGAGCCCGTACACCAGGCTATCGACGACCGGTTTCGGATTGGTCTGGATAGCGTACTCGCCGACGAAATCGACGAGGCCGAGATACGGGTCCCAGAGGAACAGGAACTTCAAAAACGCCTCCAGCGGAGACGCGTAGTTCAGGATCAGCCCGCTACCGCCGCCGAAGCCGACCGTGTCGGCCACGGGGTCGAAGCTAATCAGCGTCGTTCCGAGTATAGTCAGGTCGAAGGTGTCCGGAACGGTGAACGTCTCGAACGTCGACGACATGAACGTGAATCGCATGATCTCCGAGAACGCGATAGTCACGATAGCAAGGTAGTCAGCGCGCAAACGCAACGCGGGTAAGGCGACGATCGCACCGAACACCGCGGCTGCCAGAACGCCGGCGACGACGCCGACGCCGAGCGGAAGTCCGAGACCACCGACCTGGGCCGCGCCGCCCTGAGCCGCCGGCGGCTTGGAGAAGATCGCGGTGACGTAGACGCCGATCCCCATGAACCCGACGACGCCGATGTTGAACATGCCGGTGTACCCCCAGTGGAGGTTTAGCGCCAGTGCGAGCATCCCGAACACGGCGATGTAGAACGTGAGATTCGCCAGGGAGTTCATGTGTCCCCGAACGGTGAAGCCGAAGACGATCCCCGCGAGGATGTACGCAAGGTAGATCGCACCGAGAACAGCGATCACGAGACCCGGATCTCCGGTGAGTAGGCTTTCGAACCGGCTCCGGAGGCTGCTTTCGCTCATGCTGTCGTCCTCCCACTGAAGAGTCCCTGTGGTTTAAACAGGAGAATCAGTATCATCACGAGGAACGCTGCAGCGCGGCCGAACTCGGACGGGATCCAGATGACCGACATCGATGCCGTCAGTCCGATGACGATGCCACCGGCGATAGCGCCGTAGATCGATCCGATCCCACCGAGAATGACGGCGGCGAAGATGAGTAACAACAGCAGCCATCCGTCGTTGAACCCGACCGTCCCCTTCCAGAGGACGAACATGTACCCGGCGACACCGGTGAGGCCCCCGCCGACGATCCAGGTCGATCGAACGACCTGTTCGGTCGGGATACCGGTAATGCGAGCCAGGTCCTCGTTGTCCGACATGGCGCGCATCGCCTTGCCGAGTTTCGTCCGCTGAAGCAGGAAGTGGACGCCGAGCATTAGCCCGACAGCCACGACCAGCAGCGTGACGTCGTGAGCGTTTATCGTGAGATAGCCGTCGACAGCCACCAGGCGGAGTTGCGGTTGACTGCCCGCCGCGGTGGTGCCGCGAACGCGCGACCCGAAGACGAACACGATGAGATAGCGCAGAGCGAACGCCACGCCGACACTAGTGATGAGCAGGGCGATGCCGCTCTCGTCGCGGATCGGCTTGTAGACGAACCTGTCTATCACAAGCGAGAGCGCTATCGTCGCGATAGCCGCGACGACCATTCCTGCGATGATCCCTATCGGCGACGTGGCGATGCCGACGCCCAGCGCACCACCGAACACCGACCCACCGGCACCGACGAGAAGTAACGATCCGATGTCAGCCTCGCCAAAACCGGCGACGAGGTACGAAACGGCCATCCCGGCGAACGCACCTGACGTGATGTAATCGCCGTGCGAGAAGTTAGCGAAATTGAGTATACTGTACGTCATCGAGAGACCGATCCCGGCGAGGCCGATGATCAGTCCACGTAACAGGCCGTCCCAGAGGTATCCCAGGACGTTGTTGACCTGTAACCGTCCGGTTACCAGTCCCTCGACGAGGAACCATGCCATCCATATCACAACTAACCCGACGACCAGCGCGAGCGGTTGCTCGACGACGAACTGCCGTCCGCGCGAATATCTTTCTGACACACCCATGTTACAACACTCCTTACTTCTCTCTGGAATTCCGGACTCATAATAACTTTTCCTAGAGCGACTAGATGATCGGACCAACGATCTTTTACGAAAAGAACCGTCAAAACCCAACTCCAACGACGAGTAGTAACACCTATGCTGCTACCGTTCGATCGTGATCGTACCGTCTTCGCCCGATCTGTCGGTACTCTCACAGCATGGTTATCGAACGACCTACGACTGATGACGTCGACGCGCTCGTCGACCTGTGGTTGACACTGGCTACCGAACAACAAGGGCACGGATCGCACATATTAGCCGAAGATAACAAGAAATCAGTCCGTGAACAACTCGCGCGCAACGTCGTGACTGGTCGAGCGATAGTCGCGAGAGAGAACAGCGAGATCCTCGGGTTCGTCACGTATCAGCTAGAAACCGGCACCTACGACCAAACCGTTACGCGAGGCGTCATCAGCAACCTGTTCGTCCGACCGTCGGCCCGCAACGGCGGAATCGGGACGGCCCTGCTCGAAGCCGCCGAGAGGGGTCTCGAAGACGCCGGCGCGGATGTCGTTGCGCTAGAAGCCCTCGACGACAACGACGCCGGCCGACGGTTCTACCGCCGGCACGGCTACGATACGCATCGGGTAGAACTGGAGAAACCGCTCTCGACCGAAAACGACAATCACTCAAAGGAAGACGGGTAAGCAACGCGTAGCGCCAGGGGAGCTTGGGCGGTTCAAGCACTCGACTTGTAATCGAGAATTCGTGGGTTCAAATCCCACCCCTGGCTCTTCTTCGGAATCATAGCGATAGCGGAACGCGGGACCGACTCGACGGTCCCGACGACCGAGAGGCCCTCAGATCGCGGTCGCCCCGGCCGCGACGGGGAGGCCGATGCCCGTGACGAAGCGCGCGTCGTCGCTGGCGAGCCAGAGCACCGCCGCGCTCACGTCCTCGGGTTCGACGATCTCGCCGAGGACGTTGTCGGGGCCGGACTGCTCCGCGATCTCGGCCATCTCCTCGCCGATGGAGTCGACGATACCGCCGGTCATCGGCGTGTCGACCGCGCTCGGGCACACGGCGTTGACCGTCACGTCGTACTGCGCGAGTTCCATCGCGAGCGTCTTCGTCAGCCCGAGAACGCCGTGTTTGGCGGCGGTGTAGTGGCCGAGCCCCGGCGACGAGACGTATCCTGCCGTCGAGGACGTGTTGACGATGCTACCGCCCTCGCCGCGGTCGGCCATGTGCTGACCGACGTGCTTGGCGCAGAGCCACATCCCCTTGAGGTTCACGTCGAGCGTCGCATCCCACGTCTCCTCGTCGAGGTCGAGCAGGCCCGACACCGGCGCGACCCCGGCATTGTTCACCAGCACGTCGATCCGGCCGAACTCGTCTAGCGCCCGATCGACCCCTCGTTCGACATCGTTGGCGTCCGATACGTCCATCTGCACGCCGAGCGCCGTCGCGCCGCGTTCCTCCGCCATCGTGACCGTCTCGGCCAGTTCCTCTTCGCCGGAGAGCTCGTACGTTGACTCCTCCGGCGTCTCGCAGATGTCCGCGGCGACGATGTCAGCCCCGTTCTCCGCGAATCGGAGCACGTGCGAGCGTCCCTGGCCGCGTGCCGCGCCGGTGACGAACGCTACTCGGCCGTCAAAGTCGTAAATCGTCATGGACGAGGTACGCCGGCCAGAACCTTAGGCGTCGCCGGCGTATTTACCGCCGGCCGTTGGACAGACGGACGATGCACATCGCGGTCTGCGCACACGACTTCTATCCGGACCCCGGTTCCGGCGGCACGGGCCGATACGTGTACGAGACCGGACGCGCGCTGGTCGAGCGCGGCCACTCCGTCTCCGTCGTGACCCGCCGCCGCGGCGACGCCCCGGATCGAAACACCATCGACGGCATCGACGTCTACCGATACGAGGTCGACGTGTACGGTCGTGACCTTCCGGCGGTACTGGACGGCCTCCCGGACGCCGCGGCGACTGTCGCGGACCACCTCGGCGCGGTCGGGACGCCCTCCGTAGTGAGCTTTCAGGGGCCGGTGACGTCGGCCCTCGTCGACGCGCTGGTCCCCGACGACGTGCCGCGAGATTGTACTTTTCACAGCCCGTGGCCGACGGAGTACGCCGTGAAGACCGGGGCGACGGAGTCGCCGACGGACGAACCTCGGGAGTTCCACGTGGAATGGCGACGGGCCGTCGAGCAGTACGTGCTGGACCGTGCCGACGGGGCCGTCACGCTGAGCGAGTACATGCGGGACCGGTTGACGGAGGTGTACGATCCCCCGCCGGCGACCGTGATCCCGGGCGGCGTGGACGCCGACCGATTTCGGCCGGACGCCGGGGAATTCGACGCAATGGAGCCGGACGGCGACGGCACCGCGTTTCTCACGGTCCGCCGACTGACGCCGCGGATGGGACACGAAACCCTCCTGTCGGCGTTCGCGACGGTCGTCGAGCGACGCCCGGACGCGCGCCTCTACCTCGCCGGGGACGGCCCGCACCGCGAGGCGCTGGAGGCGACGGCGGCCGAACTCGGGATCGGAGACCGGACGACGTTCCTCGGCTACGTGCCCGACGACGACCTCCCCGCTGCCTACGCGAGCGCCGACGTGTTCGTCCTGCCGACCCGGGAACTGGAGGGCTTCGGGCTGGCGACGCTCGAAGCCCTGGCGTCCGGGACGCCAGTGGTCGGCACGACGGTCGGCGCGACGCCGGAACTCCTGGGGCCGCTGAACCGGAGCGACGGGCTACCGGCCGACGTGCTCGTCCCGGCTGACGACGAGCGAGCGCTCGCCCGCCGGATGCTGGACTGGGCCGAGGCGTCAGACGCGGAACTCGCCGCCGCTGAGGGTGCCTGTCGGTCGTACGCGCGGGACAAGTACGACTGGGACGACACCGCGGCGGCCCTGGAAACGCGGTGGGAGTCCCTCGCCGACGGACACTCGCCGGGCGACGGGCGGGCGGGCTAGTCCGACGTCGCCGCCGGTACGTCGGCGCTCCGCGCGGACTCGACGAGTTCCGTCACGTCCACCGACCGCCCGGACTCGTACGCGTTGTAGGCGGCCTCGGTGAGCGCGGTCACCTGCAGGCCGACCTCACCGGGGACCGCGGGATCGGCTCCCGTCTCGACGGCAGTCACGAAATCATCCAGTTTCGCGCGTGTGAGCGCCTCGAAGTCCTCGTGTTCGAACGATGCCTCGTAGGTCACTGACTCCGACTCGACGACGGTCAACTCGCCGTCGCGGTACGTGGCGTGGCCGTCCGTGCCGATGACGGTGAGCGACTCGTGAGGGGTTGCAGTCGTCCCGTCGGCGCTGACGCCGATGCTCGCGGTGACGACGTTGCCGTCCCGCTCCAGCGTCGCGGCGAGCGCGCTGTTGACGTCAACGTCGTGCTCGCGGTAGTCCATCGTCGCGGCGACGCTGCGGGGCCTCGTCCCCGTGGTCCAGAGGAGCGCGTCGAGCAGGTGCGCCCCGGAGTCGTATAACTGGCCGCCGCCCGAGAGCGTCGGATCGGCGCGCCAGGCGTCCTTCTGAACGTCGATCCACTCCTGCCCGAGGTAGCAGTTGATCATGTGAACGTCGCCGATGCGGCCGCTCTGGACCACGTTCCGAAGTTCCCGGTAGGCAGGGTGGAAGTGGCGCTGGTAGCCGACCGCCAAGACGAGGTCCCGCTTGGCCGCCGTCTCGACGAGGTCGACGGCGTTGTCGACGCTCGTGACCATTGGCTTCTCCAGGAAGACGTGGAGGCCGCGCTCGAAGGCCGCCATCGCCTGCTCGTAGTGGAGGGTGTGCGGCGTGACGATGGAGACCGCATCGAGGTCCTCGCCGTGGTCGTCAAGGAGGCGCTCGTAGTCCTCGTAGGCGGGGGCGTCGAACGCCGCCTCGAAGTCCTCGCGGGAGGGAGCGGCGACGTCCGCGCCGGCGATTATCTCCACACCGTCTATCTCGTCGTACACTTCCAGTTCGTAGTGACCGAGACCGCCGAGACCGATCGCAGCGAGTTTCATCTACTCCCTTACCGCCGCTTACTGTTTAAAAATATATCGGTGGTCGGAAATGTTCCTCCTCGTGATAAACGCCCTCCGATCCGAGTAGTCCACGAGGGGAGGAAGTCGTTACGAGTCAGTACCTATCAACGATAAAGGATACGTTTCTCTCGTGAGGTATTGGCGGCCCAGCGACCTGTTTTCGAGCGTCCAGAACCCCTATACGGCATCGTGGCGACGGTTCACAGGGAGGGGGACCGTCATGAGAGAGATCGCAGTTATTCACATGGATCTGATGGCTAAGGGTGGCGGCGAGGCAGTGGCGATGAACGTGTTGGAAGCATTGCAAGACGACTACGAAGTGACACTCCTCACGCTGACCGACCCCGACCTCGACGAACTCAACGACTATTTCAACACCGACGTCCGCAACGTCACCGTCAGTCGGGCGGGGCAGATAGCGTCGCGACTCCACGAGACGTTCGGACTGAAGTACTACGTCCTGCAGAACGCGTTACTGGGGCGGTACGCCCGCCAACACGCGGACGAGTTTGACCTCCTCATGAGTACGATCAACGAACTCGGACTGAAGACCGACGCCGTCCAGTACATTCACTTTCCGTTCGACTGGACGGTGAGTCTCGATAACCGCGAACAGATCTTCCATCCGACGGTGGAGGAAGAGTCGTGGTACGAGCAGTTCTGTACGCGAATCGCGGGCGTCACGCGTGAGGACATCCAGTCGAACGTGCTACTGGCGAACTCGGAGTGGACGGCGGACGTGGTCGAGGACGCCTACGGGACTGAACCGCGGGTCGTCTACCCGCCGGTCGACACGACGGAGTTCGATCCGGAACCATGGGGCGACCGCGAACGCGGCTTCGTCACGGTTGGTCGCATCGAGCGAAGCAAGCGGATACGCGAGATGATTCGGATCGTCGACGGCGTCCGTGACAGGGGGCACGACGTCCACCTCCACGTCGTCGGCCCGACAGTCGACGAGGAGTACTTCGAGGAAGTCGAACGGATGGCCGACGAGCGAGGCTACGTCAGCCTCGAAGGAGAGACCGACCGGGCCGAACTCGTCGACCTGATCTGCTCCCACCGGTACGGTATCCACGGGAAGGAGTACGAACACTTCGGCATGGCAGTCGCGGAACTTGCCGCCGGCGGGACGGTCCCGTTCGTCCCCTCCAACGGCGGTCAGGAAGTGATCGTTGACGGCCGGGACGAACTGCAGTACGAGTCCCCCGGCGACGCCGTCGAGAAGATAGACCGGGTCCTGTCCGACTCTCCCGTTCGGAAGCAGGAACTGCGAAGCGACCCGGAAGCGATCCGTGGCCGGTTCGGTCGCGAGCGGTTCGCCGAGGAGATCCGATCGGTCGTCGGCGACGTGCTGGAATCCGCGGCCGCGTCACCAGTGATGTCCGGTAGCAGGGTATAACCGGGACCGGGTGGGTCCCCGCTCGCCGCGTTCGCGCCCGAAAAAGTCACGAACGAGTCGTGCCCGACCCGTCGTCGCCGAGGACCGACTGCGGTCAGAGCAGCGCTCCCGACGTTAGCACCGCGATGAGCGCGGTGAGCGTCAGCACGCTCGCGAGCGTCGTGACCATGATGGTCGTGCTCACGTACTCGGCGGCGGAGACCGCCCCGCCGCTCTCGCCGAACTCGACCGTGAGCATCAGCGGCGTGATCGCGGCAGGCATCGCACACTCCAGAACAAACACCCGGCCGACATCCCCGCCGAGACCGATCCCGGCGGCGACGGCGACGGCGAGAACGGGCGCGACGAGTAGCTTCAGCACTACGGCGGGAGTCACTCGGGAAAGTGCGGTCCCGTACGTCGTGTTGGCGAGTTGGATACCGAGGAGTAACAGCATCACTGGGATAGCGGAGTCACCCGTGAGTTTGAGCGTCTGCATCACCGTCGCGTCAGCCGGCGGAACCAGACCGGCCGCCCGCACCGTCGCGGCGGCCACGACGGCGTAGACGAGCGGGAGTTCGAACACCTTCGTCACGGCGTCGCGAGTCGACCCGGCCTGTCCTCGTGAGGCGACGTACACGCCCACGGTGTACATCAGGACGGACTGCGCCGCGATGAAAAGCACCGCGGTGCTACGGCCGATAGTGCCGAACGCGAACGCCGACAGCGGGATGCCGTAATTGCCCGCGTTCGGGAACGCGCTTGTCAAGACGAGCGACCCGAGCGTCGGTGGCCCTTCACCGGTGATACGGCCGTACCCCTCCGCGACCCCGGCCATTACTACGGTGAAGACGGTAACTCCGGTGAACAGGGTCGCGGCCGTCCCGCGCGCGATGGGCGTCGTGACGAGACTGTGAAAGACGAGCGCCGGCGTCAGCACGTACAGCGTAATAGTCGCCAGCGGGTCCACGTCCACCTCCCGGAAGACCCCCAGGAGATAGCCGACGCCGGCGACCGAGAGAACTGGCAGTATCGACGTGGTCAGCGCCGAAAGCAGCGACATACCGTACACCGAGTTGGGGTCGTCTCACAAAGCTTTCGAGTCAGACGGGCCCAGGGTCGCCCTTTGCGCAGCGGTCATCAGGATTCTTCTCGCCGTATGCGTCGCAGCCGGGAACGGTCGAAATCGTAGCGTCCGTCGCCGTCGCGCGTCACGAGCGAATCCGTTCGGAGTTCGGTGAGGAGGCTACGTACCGACTCCATCTGCGCGTCCACGCGGGGTTCTATCTCCCGGGACCCCAGCGGGCCGTTGCTCGCGAGCAGCGTCAGAACGTCCCAGGCGTAGTCCTCGTTACACAGCGACTCCCGGCGGGCGAACGCGATTCGGCGGCTAACCGGGTCGGAGCGAAGCAACGCCATATCGTCGTCCGTCGCGTTCCCGCCGTCATCGGAGCGCCGGGCGGCCTGGTTGGCCCGTTTCTCGTTCGTTGCGGGGTCGGCCGACGCGGTAGTCGAGGAATCAGCCGACCCGGCGGATGACAGGTCGGCCGACGTACCGGGCGACGGGGACTCGTTCGACTGTCGCGGACGGTCAGCGAACTCGCGGTACTGTTCTAGTTTAATCTCCTTTCGCGCGAGCGCGGTTTCTAGCTCGTCGACGCGGTCCTCCAGCGCGTCGACTTCCGGTCTGTCCGCCTGCTTTGCGAGCCGTTCGTTCTCCGACCGTAGCCGCTCGTTCTCCGCCTCCAGTTCCGCGATTCGGTCGCGGGCGTCGCCGAGGTCGGATTCGAGCGTCTCTATCCGCTCGCGCTGCTGCTCGGCCGCATCGCCCGTGGGCAACTCCGTCTGCTGCGTGTCCTCCGGTTCGACGTCGCCGTGTCGGAAGGCGTTGGCCATCTTCCTGGCGGCGGCGGAGACGTCGCGGGCGGACTCCAGTTCGCTTTTCAGTTCGGCGATCCGTTCGTCCTTCCGTTCGAGTTTCGACTCCAACTCGGCCACGCGGTTACGCTGTTTTTCCTGTTGCTCTGTGATGTCCTGTAAGTCCCCGACCAGCGTCTCGCTGACGGATTTGAGCTCCGGCCGTTCGAAATCGTCTAGTCCGGGCGTCGCTCCGGCGTCGAACGTGCGCTTCCGTCGAAACTGGATCCGACGCACGTCAGCCTCGGTCCAGTCCGTCTGGAGGAACGCCTCGCCGTCGCCCAGATCCGAAACCATCTCGCCGTACTCCCTGTCGACGATCCGACCGACGACCTTGGTGTCGTTCTCCCAGGTCAGGCGGTGCCAAACTAGCCAGTTAGCCTGCGTGATGAAATCCTTTTTGACGTCCGCCGGGCGCTGACTGATGCCGACGATCCCTAGCCCGTGCTTGCGTCCGCGTTTGCCGATCTTGATGAGCATCTGGCCGGTTTCGCCCAGGCCGCCGCCCTCCGGAATGTACTCGTGGACCTCCTCGACGACGAGCAGAAACGGCTTCTTCAGTTTCTTCTCTTTCGTGAACAGGTGCCGCGCGGTCTCGCGGATGAGTTCGTCGGCCTCGCTCTCGTCGAGGTAGCCCGATACGTCGAGGATGACGGGGACGTTCTCCTCCAGAGCAAGCGTGGCTATCTTCTCGGCGTGTTCCGCGCCGATCTGGATGTCACACTCCTCGTCCGCGCCCGCGTGAAGGAGTTCGTACTCCTCTTTCAGCCCGTAGTACTCCCCGTCGGTATCGACGATCAGGAGCGGATAGCCCGCTTCGAGTAGTTCTTCGCCGATAACGCTCGCGGTGTTACTCTTCCCGCTACCGCTTTTCCCGGTGACGAACCCGCGGCCGGTCAGCAGTTGCACTACCGGCAATGTGACGTCCGTCCCGTGGTCGTCGTCCGCCGCCTGAAGCTCACCGACGGTGACGTGTTGGCTCTCAGTCATTCGCTCGTTGCCCCTGTCTCCTCCCAGCGTAAAGAACTTCGCGTCTCCGCAACGGCCGGACACCTCCGGTCCGCAGGAAAGTATTATTAGTAAGCGTGCCCTCTTTTCTCGTGCAATGGCGAAAGGTACGGTCGATTTCTTCAACGACACTGGCGGTTACGGTTTCATCGATACAGAGGACGCAGACGAAGACGTGTTCTTCCACATGGAGGACATCGGCGGACCTGACCTCGAAGAGGGACAGGAAGTCGAGTTCGAGATAGAGCAGGCGGACAAAGGCCCGCGGGCCAAAAACCTCGAACGGCTGTAGACGAACCCGGAGAGAATCGGCGAGAGAACACAGTATTTCAAACGACCGTTAGCCTACCGTATCAGCAGTTCGGCTACGGAACAGCGTCGCGACGCGTGCCCGACAGGGCCGTTTCCTTCCGAGTATCGCACTAACCGTTATTCGAGTCTGATCCACCCGCTGGACACTTCCCCGTCGCGGAGATGCCAGCGGTGTTGGGTCACCTCGCCCTTGGTCCGAACCTCGACGATAGCGTCGAACAGCGGTTCGAGGAGGTGGACGGCGTCCGAGTCTCGGTCGACGCTGAGATGGAAATGTCCCATTCCCGACGCCTGCCTGACGCGCGATGTCACCATGTGGAGCAGGCGGAACACGTTTTCGGGGGAGTGATTGTCGAGTAGCGAGACGAGCGAGTCGACGCAGATCCGGAGTTGCCCCGGGTCGAGGCCGTCGTTTCCTTCTTCGAATTCGTCTATCGATGTGATTATTTCCTTGCCGAGCGCGCTCAGGAGTCGACTGTCGACGACCGACTCCTCGAAACAGGGATCCGCAGTTGGTTCCTCAACCTGCTTGAAGATGACCCTCGTGTCGTCGCTGGCACCGTCAGAGAAGCGTTCGCGGGCGTCGTATCCATCCGTGAAAACGAGCAGTCGATGTCGGGGGTCGTCGCTGGCGTCACCGAGCAGACGGCGGCAGGCGAGGACGTGGGAATCCTGGCACTCGTTACCCACCAATAGAATGTTGCTCCCCTCCCGTTTCAGCGCCGCTAGTTCCTGAGAGAAAGCCGTACTCTCCGGAACACCCCCACCATGCTCGGTGTGCATTCTTTCAGTAAATAGAGAACAGGATACAATAAATATTGCGGCCAAATTTTTTATCGGAATGTCTATGCTCGATGGCTTTCTGGAATTCTTCAGATACGACTTAAATCTGCTTGGACTGTATTAGTTGGCGAGCGGGATCCGGTTCAAATCGTGGAAACAGGCAATGGCTGCCGCTGTCAAGCGATTTCGAAGGAGTGGGGCCGAGACCCGGGGAAACGGCCGTTTCCGAGGCTGTAGACGCGCACCGACCAGTCGGTTTTTGGCAGTGCCGACCGAAGCAAGCGTATGAGCGATGCGACGCCCGACGACGACATCGCCCGGGCAGCCGAAGATCTGGCTGACGCCCTCCGCGAACTCAGAACTGACGTGGAGCCGCCCCGCGGTCCGCTGGGGCTCCCCCGTCCGCCCCGTCCCGGTGAAGTACTCCGGTTCGCTGACGAGGCGGCTCTTCCCGCCGTCATCGCCGTTCTGGAGGCAAACATCCGGATCCTCGAGGCGTTTCAGCAGGCGATCCGGCTGGCACGAACAGGCGAGAACGCCCGCCAGCGCGGTACCGAGGCCCGCAACCGCGCGGCTGACCTCAGTCAGTCCACGCTCGAACGGGTCGATAGCGCGCTCGCCGACCTCCAGACTGCAATCGAGTCGGGGGAACTCCCCGAGGATTCGCCCGCCCGTCCCGTCCTCGAAGACGCCCGCAACCTCCGCGCCGAGATAGACCGTCGCCTCCGCGAGGCGACCGAGGAGGACCACAGACTCGACGAGTACGAGGACGCGGACGCGGACGACGAGGAACTGGACCAAGGAGTCAAGGTCGATGTCGACGCCGAACTCGACTCCTTGCGCGACCAGTATCGAGACGACGGCGGGGAAGACGGAAACGGCGATCAGGGCGAGGACGGCGAGGAGTAACCGGAGCGATCAGCCGGCAGGGGTATCGATAGTCCCGACCTGAATGTTCCAGAGGGTAGCGTATGCACCGTCGCATTCGAGCAGTTCCTCGTGCGTGCCCCGCTCGACGATCTCGCCGTCGTCGAGCACGAGGATACGGTCGGCCGTCCGCACCGTCGATAACCGGTGTGCGACTACGAACGTCGTGCGGTCTTCGACGAGTTCTCTGAGCCGTTCTTGGACGATCCGTTCGGTCTCCGTGTCGACGTGGCTGGTCGCCTCGTCGAGGACGAGTATCTTTGGGTCGGAAACGACGGCGCGTGCGATGGCGATACGCTGTCGCTGACCGCCCGAGAGCTTCACGCCGCGATCGCCGACCTCGGTGTCGTAGCCAGCGGGTAACGCCTTGATGTCGTCGTGAACGCCTGCCAGACGCGCCGCCTCGCGGACCCGCTCGTCGGACACGTCGTCATCAGCGCCGTACGCGACGTTGTAACGGACGGTACCGTTGAACAGAAACGAGTCCTGGTTTACGTACCCGACGGCGTCCCGGAGACGCCGCCCCGGAACGTTCCGGACGGGTTCGCGATCCACGGACACGGTTCCGCGGTCGGGGTCGTACAGTCCGAGCAGGAGCTTCACGACCGTAGATTTCCCCGCGCCAGTCGCGCCGACGATCCCGACTGTCTCCCCGGGATCGACGCCGAAACGGACGTCCTCGACCGCAGGCTGGTCGTCGTCCGAGTAGCGGAACGTCACGCCCTCGAAGCGAACGCGACCGTCCTCGACCGCTACGGAGTCGTCCCCGGGGCTGCCGTCCTCACTCTCGCGGGCGTCCGTTCGGCGTTCGTCGCCGTCGCGCTCCCCGCCGCTCGTGAGGCCGTCGATACGTTTTGCGGCCGCTTTTGCGGATTTGTACCCGTCGATGACTCCGCTGAGGTTCTTCAGCGGGAGCGTGACTCGCTCCATGTAGAACAGAAACGGGACGAGTTCGCCGGCGGTCAGCGGCCCCGAGAACACGAACGGCGGCTCCACGAGTATCCAGTAGATCCCGATAGAGAGCGTCGCGAGCAACCACGCGCCCGCGACGAGTCGGTTCAGGGGCGCTTGCCGGACCGCCAGTCGCTTGGCCCGGAAGCGCGCACGGAAGTGGTTCAGCGAGGCGTCTTCGACGCGGTCGCGCTCGTGGTCCTCCGCGGTGAACGCCTTCACGACGCCGACGCCGTCGAGGCTGGTTTCGAGGTGCGCGTTCAACCCGCCGCGCTCTCTTCTGACGGCGTCCTGTAGCGGTTCGAGCCTCCGCGCGAACCGGTAGTTGATTGCCGCGACCAGCGGGCCGGACGCAAGCACGAAGACCGCGAGCTGCCAGTTCAGCACGGACATGTAGACGAGCGCGGCGACGAGCGTGACGGCGATCCAGACTGCTGCACCGAGCAACACCGTAAAAAACGTCTCAAGCTGGTTGACGTCGTCGTTTAGCGCGCTCATCACGTCACCAGTGCGGTGAGTGTCGAAGTAGTCGAGCCCGCGGTCCAGGGAAGCGTCGAAGGTGTCGACGCGGATCCGGTGGAGGAGCCGCTGGGCGAACACGCCGAAACTGAACTCCGCGAGGGAGCTGCCGAGGACGGTCACGGCGTTTACGGCGAACAGCAGCGCACCGACGAACACGAGCATCGGGAGCGGGTCAGAGGGCGTCCAGGCGTCGGGGAGTAACGGCAGCGCGAGCGGCTGGCCGTTGAACAGCGCGTCGATGGCGAGTCCGACGATGAAGACGTCCGCGAACCCGATGAACGATTTCGCGGCGTCGAACCCGACGCCGGCCGCAAGATAGTGGCTATCCGCTCGGCCGTACCGGCGTATGAGTCTCAGTAGCGGGTAGTCGGCGGATGCATCGTCAGCGATGTCAGCGGTCGTGTCGTCCGTCATTTGACCGCCTCCGGTTCGGCTTGCCCGCGAGTATCGTCGGCCCTGGCGGCGGCGATAGCGCCGGTCTGGATGCGCCAGAGCGTCGCGTAGACGCCGCCGGCAGCGACGAGGTCGTCGTGGGTACCGCACTCCGCGACCTCCCCGTCGTCGAGGACGAGTATGCGGTCAGCATCCCGAACCGTCGAGAGGCGGTGAGCGATCGCAAACACGGTTCGGTCGCCGGACGACGCCGAGAGGCGTCGCTTGATCGCGGCTTCGGTCTCGTTGTCGACGTGGCTGGTCGCCTCGTCGAAGACGAGTATCTCGGGGTCGTGGTAAAGCGCGCGGGCGATAGCGATGCGCTGTCGCTGCCCGCCCGAGAGGCTCGCCCCGCGCTCCCCGACCTCGGTGTCGTAGCCGTCCGGGAGGTCCGTGACGAACTCGTGGGCGTCGGCCGCCTCCGCCGCCGCGACGACTTCTCGGCGGTCGGGGTCGCGGTCACCGTACGCGACGTTCTCCGCGACGGTGCAGGGGAACAGATACGGCGTCTGACTGACGTACCCGACGTGTTCCCGGAGACTCGCGGGGTCAGCGGTCGTGACGTCCTGGCCGTCAACGCGCACCGTACCCGCATCCGGCTCGTAGAACCGGAACAACAACTGTAGAAGGGTAGACTTACCGGTCCCAGTCGGCCCGACGACGCCGACGAACTCCCCCGGTTCGGCGGTGAACGAGACATCGGCGAGCGTCCCGCCGTCCTGTCCGCCCTGGCGGTCAGCGTTCTCGTACGCGAAGCTAACATCGTCGTACTCTACGCGCCCCGCAGTCACGTCTATCTCCGACGCGTCGACGTCCTCGGTTTCGGTGTCGTGTCGGAGTACTTCGGCGACGCGCCGGGCGGACGCCTGCGCGCTCTCGACCTTGTCGACGACCTGGACAGCAAGCCGGCGGGTCGGGTCGAGAAACGACTCGGCGTAGATGAGAAACGTGAGCAGGCTGCCCGCAGACAGCTCCGCCGTGAAGAACGCAGGCGGACCGGCGAGTACCCAGTAGCCGCCGAGGAGGAACAGCCCCCAGATGCCGACGGTCCCCGAGAACCACGAGATGCCGTTGTACGCGACGCGGAGTCGGATCGCCGCCCACTTCGACTCCCTGAAGTCGTTCGAGGCGTCGGCGACCCGGGCGCGTTCAGTGGGTTCGCCCGTGAACGCTTTCACCGTGCTCAACCCCTGGATCGCGTCTCGGATCCGGGCGTTGACGGCCCCCACGCTCTCGCGGACGGCGTCGTACCGCGGTTCCAGTAACGCGGCGTAGACGCGGGCGGTGGCCACGAGCGCGACCGGCACCACCAAGAGGAGCACCGCGAGCTGCCAGTTCAAGGCGACCATGAACGCGAACGCGCTAACGAGGCTACCGCCGTACAGCAGACCGTCGCGGCCGCCCGCGAACAGGTCCCCGAGGTTATCGACGTCGTCGTTGACGACGCTCAGGACGTCGCCGCGGTCCCGGTCGTCGTGGAACGGCATCGGTAGCGACGCAGCCGTGTCGTAGACAACGACCCGGATCTCGTGTAGCGTCCGCAGTGAGGCCGTTTCGTACACGAGGCTTCCGTACCACTTGGCGGCGCTCTCCGCGGCGACGGCAGTACCGAGAACGCTCACAGTGAGTACGGCTTGCCCGGCCGGAGCGGCCGGGATCCACGCCGAAGGAACGAATGGAAGCGTGTACGACTGGCTTCCCAGGAGGAGCGCGTCGAGAGCGACACCGACGACGAGCGCCGGGACGCGCTGGAGGAACACTGCCGCGACGAGCAGGCCGATACCGAGCGCAAACCGCCGCCATCGCGGTTTCGCGAACCTGTCGAGTACGTAGCCGACTGGAGACTGCGACTGAGTCATATCTGCGAAGGGTGGTTCCGATACAGCGACTGCATCGAGATAAACGTAATCTGTAGAGCGTTACTGTAAAATATAATACAACTATGGCCGTCTGCACTGGCGTTGCGTTCTCCGCGACCGACCTTCGGCCCCCTCACCACAGATTGATTATCGGCAGGGCTGAGAACTGGAACATGTTCGACGAACCGCCGGCCGAAGACGACTCTGTGACCGTCGAACGGCGGTCGCCGGAGGACGTGTTCGGCCTGCTCGGGAACGGCGTGCGCATCGAAATACTCCGCGTGCTCGGCGAAACGCCCGAGAAACAGCTGTCGTTCTCGGAACTCCGGGAGCGGGCGGACATCGACGATAGCGGGAACTTCAACTACCACCTGGAGAAGCTACTCGGCTCTTTCGTCAGGAAAGACGGCGACTACGAACTCACGCACGCCGGCGAGCAGATAGTCGGTGCGATGCTCGCGGGAACCTACACCGCTGACGCGACTGTCGACGCGATCCCGCTGGACTGGGACTGCCTTCTGTGCGGCGGCGCGATGGTCGCCGAGTACTTCAGAGAACACGCTCGCATTCACTGTCGAGCGTGCGAGAAGGGTGCCGTGTTCCCGTTCCCGCCAGGGAGTCTCGACCAGTTCGACCGCGACGAACTCCCGGCGGCGTTCGCGCGGTGGCTACGTCACCTCGTCCAACAGACCACCGCCAGGTTCTGTCACGTCTGTGCGGGCCGCGTGGACGGGAGACTCGAACGGCTTCCCGGCGGTACTGAGTCCGACCCGAAGCCCACACAGATCACCTTCGAATGCCGGCAGTGCGGCGGGGGAATGCGGTTCTCCGGTTCGACCCTGGTGACCCATCATCCTGAGGTGGAGGGCTTCTTCTTGGACCACGGCCTTGACCTGCTCTCCGGGCACCCGTCCCGAGCGTGGAGTCGCCTCGACCGCTTCGACTCGCAGATCGTCGCGAACGACCCGCCGAGGGTGGAGATCATCTTCGCGCACGAGGGCGAAACCATCACCGCCGAAATCGCGCCGGACGCGACGGTTCGAAACGTGCAGCGTCACACCACCGACCGGTGAAGAGAGATCCGATAAAACGGTCCTCAGACCGGTTCGAACCTGACTCGCTTTGAACCGTGAAAGAACCGATAAAACGGTCCTCAGACCGGTTCAAAGCGATACCCGTCCCACTCCTGGCTCTCCGGCTCCCGGATGCCTGCGTCGGGGTCGCGGACCTCGTCGACGTAGACGGGTTCGACCGTATCGCCGGTCTCTATCTCGTCCGTCGTCGCCCCGCCGAGCGCGCGGACGGAATCGTCGTCCAGTTCGAACTCGACGATAGCGAGCGTGTTGGGTTCGCGGACGCCCGGCGGCGTCGCGGTGCTTTTCGTCCACGTGACGACCTCCGCAGTTCGGTCGCTGAGGTCGACCGTCTCGACCTGTTTCTCGCCGCACTCCGGGCAGCGAGTGTGGCCCGGATACGTTACGTGGCTGTTCGGACAGCGGTGTGCGTTCAGGCTCATGCTTGCTCCAGAATAGTCGTGGTGACGCAGTTGCCGAACCCGCCGACGTTGCAGGCGAGACCCACGTCAGCCTCGACCTGCCGCGGTCCGGCGTTGCCGGTCATCTGCTTGTGTATCTCGTATATCTGTGCGACGCCGCTGGCACCGAGCGGATGGCCCTTCGACTTCAGCCCACCCGAGGTGTTGATCGGGAGTTCGCCGTTTTTCTCCGTTTCCCCCGCCTCGACCGCCGTCCACGCCTCGCCCGGTTCGGCGAAGCCGAGCCCCTCCATCTGGAGGAACTCCAGGATGGTGAACATGTCGTGGAGTTCCGCAACGTCGATATCCTCCGGGTCGCGGCCAGCCATCTCGTAAGCCTCTCGCCCGCTCTCGACGACGCCGCCCATCGTCGTCGGGTCGTCGCGTTCGTGGACGACGTGGGTGTCAGTCGCGCCCGCGACGCCGGTAATGACGGAGTAGTCGTCGGTGTACTCCGCCGCGACGGACTCGGGACAGAGCAAGAGAGCGGCGCTGCCGTCCGTGATCGGACAGAAGTCGTAGAGACGGAGCGGGTCGGCGATGATCGGCGACTCCAGAACCGTCTCCAGGTCGACCTCCTTCCGGAACTGCGCGTGCGGATTGTCGAGGCCGTTCTCGTGGTTCTTGACGGCGACCTTGGCCAGAGATTCGCGCGGCGCGTCGTACTTCTCCAGGTAGTGTCGCGCGGTCATCCCGGCGAAACTCGGGAGCGTAACGCCGTGTTTGTACTCGACCGGGTGGGTCAGCGACGCGATGACGTCGGTCGCCTCCGCCGTTGTCTTGTGGGTCATCTTCTCCCCGCCGACGAGCATGGTGAGGTCGCTCGCGCCGCTTGCGACCGACTGCCAGGCGGCGTAGGTTCCCGCGCCGCCGCTGGAACTCGTCTGGTCGACACGCTGGGTGTAGGCGGGCATCGCACCGAGGTCGTGAGCGAGGGCGTTCGGGACGCCAGTCATCCCCTCGAACTCCCCGCTCGCCATGTTCGACACGTACAGATGGTCGAGGTCGTCGCCCTCGACCCCCGCGTCGTCCAGACACGCTTCCCCCGCCTGCGCGAGCAACTCGCGGATCCAGGCGTCGCGTTGCCCGAACTGGGTCATCGACGCGCCGATTATCGCTACGCGTTCCATACACGAACGCTCACGGGGCAATGATTTATATGTCGGTGATGGCGCAGACGTTCGCGGAACAGCTAGATATGAAAGAAAGATATGAAAGAAGAGAACGGGCCGGGAGCGCGGCGCGAGGCGGTGGGCCGAGTGCCGTGCGACTCGGGGGAGGGCAGGCCGTCATCGAGCAGTGGATCCGCGAGTGAGTGTAGCGAACGAGCGGTCTCTTTTGCTCGACATTTTTTGCGCGAGTGATGCACCGAAGCCGCACCCGAGCGCGAAAAAAGTCGTGTTACAGATCCATCCCGCCGTTAACGTCGAGCACCTCGCCGGTGATGTACGAGGAATCCTCGTCAGCGAGGAAACAGACCGTGGCGGCGATGTCCTCTATCTCAGCGAAGCGGCCGAGCGGGATCTCGGCGATGATCTTCTCCTGAACGTCGTCCGGAACGGTTTCTAACATATCGGTGCGCGTGAACCCGGGAGCGACGCAGTTCGCGGTGGAGCCGCCGTTGGCAAGTTCCAGCGCCATGGTGCGCGTAAAGCCGAACAGGCCGCTTTTCGCGGTGGCGTAGTTCGCCTGTCCGAAGTTGCCCTGCTTGCCGACGATGCTAGAAATATTGATCAATCTGCCCTCGTCGGCGTTCCAGATGTCGTCGTAAAACGCCTGCGTGCAGTTGAACGTCCCGCCGAGGTTGACGTTCATCACCTGGTCCCACTCGTCGCGAGACATCTTGGTGAAGCGGGTGTCTTTGGTGATGCCGGCGTTGTTTACGAGCACGTCTAGGGAGCCGAACGCCTCGTGGACGGTCTCGCGCATCGCGTCGACATCGTCGCGGTCCGTGACGTCCGCCTGTACGGCGATAGCGTCGCCGCCGGACTCCTTGATCGCGTCGACAGCCTCTACCGCGGACGCCTCGGACGAGCGGTAGTTGACGACGACGTTCGCGCCCTCCTTGCCGAAATGTTCAGCGATACCGCGGCCGATTCCTCGCCCCGATCCAGTGATCAAACACGTG
Organism: Halostella pelagica; assembly: GCA_005954745.1. Lineage (GTDB taxonomy): Archaea > Halobacteriota > Halobacteria > Halobacteriales > Natronoarchaeaceae > Halostella > Halostella pelagica. The sequence continues at coordinate 1,916,094 of CP040678.1, read as the reverse complement.
CGGTCGTCCATTGACATGGTTGGAAACGGTAGGGGCGGCCAGGTCGGTCGAATCGGTCCGAAACCGCTGGCCACGCCCGACTCTAGTTGCACAGTCAACCAGTCTACGTATAAGGATTCCCCCAACTGGGACGAAAAATGAGGCGAAACTACTGCCCGTCGGTCAGGGACTGTGCCTGATCGATCCAGTCTTCGAGATTGCTAACTGGCACGGCCGCGTCGGCAGCGACGTCCTCGACAGCCGCCGCAGCGAGGTCGGCGACGCTCTCGACGCCGGCCCCACGGAGTTCGTCGGCGTAGGACGGGCCGACGCCCTCAATGTCTTCGAGAGTCGACGACGACTCGACGTGTGTACCGTCCGATGCGATGTCCTCAGCCTCGGTTTCGTCTCTGTCGACGTCCTCCGCGAGGGCGGCGTCCGGTTCCTCGGGGTCGGTCGTCGCTTCGGCGCTTGTCTCTTCGCCGTCGACGACTTCCTCGACGGCCTCCTCGTCGACGTGCATCTCACCCGGTTCCGCGGGTTCGTCCTGAATGTCTTCCTCGCCGAGTTCCGTTATCTCTTCGTCTGAGCGCTCCTCGCCGGGGAGGTCCTCCTCGACCTGCGAGCGCTCCTCGAACCACTCGCAGACGTCGGGCCAGAGTTCGGCGTGCGAACTCGAAGAGACGGACATCCCGATGTGGCCTGTCGGGAACTCCATCGTCGTGACGTCGTCGCTCGGGATGACGTCGTTGAACGGTTTGGAGGCCTGCGGCGGGATAAGGTGGTCGTACTCGGCGACTATCTGCAACACGGGCATCTCGATGTTGTCGATGTCGACGTGTTTCCCGTCCAGATAGAGTTCGTTCTCGTACAGCTTGTTCTGCTGGTACACGTCGCTCAGGAACTGGTTGTACGTCTCGCCCGCGACGTCGATACCGTCGCCGAGCCACTCCTCCATCCGGGCGAAGTTCTCGACGAAGTCCTCGTCCTCGATGTTTTCGTAGAGGCGGACGTACTTCGTGATACCGTTCGCTATCGGGTCCATCAGCGCGAATCCGACGTCTAGGAACTCCGCGGGGACGTTATCGAACGTTTCAGTCACCTTCTCCGGGTCGTAGTAGTCCTCGGCACCCCACAGTTCGAGGACGCCGCCGTCGCCTGCGAAACAGAGACCGGCGGCCATCAGCCCGAGGTTACGGACCTTCTCGGGGTGGAGCGCGGAGTACATGACGCTCATCGTACCGCCCATGCAGTAGCCGAGGATGTTGATACTGTCTTGGCCGGAGCGGTCGCGAACCTCGTCGACGCAGTTGTCGATGTAGCGGTTCACGTAATCGTCGAGCGTGAGCGAGGCGTCCATCTTCGACGGCTCGCCCCAGTCGATGAGGTAGACGTCGTACCCGTTGTCCAAAAGCGTCTGGACGACCGACCTGTCGGGCTGGAGGTCGAGGATGTACGGCCGGTTGATCAGCGCGTACACGATGAGGATCGGAACGTCGTGTTGCTCCTCGGTCCTCGACTCGTAGTGGTACAGCTTGAGCTTGTTCTCCTCGTAGACGACCTCCTTCGGCGTCTGGCCGACGTCGACGTCGGAGAGCGTTTCGCCCGCTTCGGGCGCAGACCTCGCCTTCTCGACGACCTCGGTGGCGTTCTCCCAGGCTTTGCGCTGGAGATCGATCGCGTCGGCGTAGGGGTTCATCATTCGAGTTCCTCGATGATGCGGTCGAGTTTCTGCTCGACTGCGTGCTGGCGGCGTTCGAGTTCGACCAGTCGCTCGCCTATCTCGACGATATCGCCCTCGGTGGCGAAGCCGAGGTCGTGGAGCGTGGACTCGGCGGCCTCGTCGGCCTGCTGGCGGATGTCGAGCGCCTGTTGCACTGATTCGCCGGTCGCGGCGGCGAAGGCCGTCGTACTCATCGCTTCCTTGAACGCCTCGTTGGCGGTGTTGAGCCAGATGTCTCGGAACTCTTCGACCTCGACGTCCTCGCCCTGTGCGGAGTCGTTGACGCGGTCGACCATCTGCTGGGCGGCGTCCATCCAGGCTTCGTAGGCGCGGGCGTAGCCTTTGACGCCCTCCGTCATCTCGTCGTCGTCGATGCTCGTTTCGAGCGTCTCGGTCCAGGATTCGACGAACTCGGCCTGCGCTTCGACGTTCTGCTCGAAGGCGTCCATGAACTGCTCGTTCATCTGCTCGACGAAGCTGTTCCAGTTCTGTGCGGCCGCATCGGGGGTGTATGAGTCTGTCATGTTGGAAAGAACGGGGTCGTCAGTGAAAAGGGTCGCTTCTAGTTCGCCGCGACGTCGAAGTCGTCGGCGACGCCCTCGACGTTGTTCTCGACCTCTTCGTGAGCGTCGAGGAAGGTGTCGAAGGTGGTGTCGACGGCTTCGGTGTAGTTGTCGGCGTACTCGTCGAACGCGGCGACGCTTTCGTCGACGATGTCGTCGAAGGAGTCCCAGGCGTCAGCCTGAACCTCGTCGGCGGATTCGAAACCGTCGTCGATCATCTGACGCAGGTCGTCGAACTGCGCGGCGTCTTCGGGCGCAGCGTCCTCGGGGACGGCGGCCTCGACGGCGTCGAGGTACGCGTGGGCGGCTTCCTGGCTCATCTGGTTGGTCTGGCTCTGGAGCGCCTGAACGGTGTCGAGGTTCTCGGCGAGCGTCTGGAACGCGGTCCGCTGTGCCTCGACGGCGTCGTGGGTGGCCTGCTGGGTCTGTTCGACGGCGGTGCGCTGGAATTCGAACGCGGTCTGGATGGGGTTGTTGTTACTCATTGGTATCACTTCGGTTGCGTTTAACGGGGACGACGACTGTCTGCACGATGTCGCCCTCCTGGATGTCGAGGGCTTCGCGCTCTGCATCGGGAATGCTGATCCGGCCGCCGCTCTGGACACGTGTCTTGAACGTCGCCGTTCCCATGCTCATCGGTCCGAGATCGGCCGCTCCGGAGACTCCACCGGCGTTTGCCGAGAGGAACTGCTCGAACAGTTCCTGTTGGGATTCGGCGGCGTGTTCACTCGCTTGTTGCATCTGCCGTGCGAACGCGGCGGGCGACCAGGGCATTCCGTTGCGGTCGTCGTCGTCCTCCGTCATCGACAGTACGTACTACGCCACTCTACATAAGAGTTCCGCTGAATACCATCTGATACCATCCAATACCAATGGTGTCCATAGAACGTGGACTTACGTCGGAGAGGGGGTTAAGGCGCGTGTAGGATCCATCGGGTCGTATTTCGGTTTGATTATCGTGCTGAACAGCCAAAGAAGTCTTAACAGTTAACCGCAAAGGGGGATTTGTCCATGAGCGATCATTCGCAGGAATTGACAACCCCGCTGTCGACGATGACGAACGCGTGGGCCCAGATGACGGGTTCGTTTTTCAAGAGTGCTGCGGCGGCTAACACTGCAGCCCTCACAGCGTTCGACGCTGACAGAAAGGTCGACGCCGACGAGACGAACCGGCGGCCAGCATCCGTTTCGTCCGTCGAATATGACGAGGCCGATTGGGAGTCCGAGCGCTCCGTAGAGAACGCCGCGGACATCACGGTCGGCGACACGGTACGCTTCTCGAAGGAAGTCGACGACGACGACGTTCACGATTTCGCACGCGCGAGCGGAGATACGAACCGACTCCACCTCGACGAAGAGTTCGCCGAGACGACGCGGTTCGGCGGACGCATCGCACACGGGACCCTCGTGTCCGGACTCATCAGCGCTGCACTGGCACGACTCCCCGGCCTGACGATCTATCTATCGCAGGACCTCGAGTTTACGGGGCCGGTGAACATCGGTGACCGGATAACCGCGACCGTCGAAATCATCGAGGACCTGGGGGACAACCAGTTCCGACTGTCGACGATTATCACCGACGAGAACCAGGAGAAAAACGTCATCGAGGGCGAAGCCGTCGTCCTCATCGACGACTTGCCCGAAGACCGATAAGGCCGATTCTCCGCGGCCGGTCCGTCGCGGGAAGCGTCGACCCGAGATGATCAGTTATTTTAGGCTGGCCTAAAGAGTTCGTCGTAACTGATGAACGGCGACATCTGCGTTATCGTCCCGACTATCCGCGAGTACGAGTGCATGCGGGCGTACTTCGAGAACGCCCGGGACCACGGGTTCGATCTCGACCGGCTTCACGTGTTGCTCGTCACGGAGGACTTCTGTGACACGGCGGCGATGGAGGCAATGCTCGACGACGAAGGCGTTTCAGGCGAAGTGTTCGACGGGACCCGCCGCGACCAGTGGTACGAGTCCCGGGGCATCGCGGAGTATTCGCATCTCGTCCCCGCAGCGAGTCACGCGGAGACGAGTTTCGGACTGCTTTACATGTGGGCCAACGATTTCGACTACGGCTTTTTCATCGACGACGACACGCTCCCCCACGAGGACGACGATTTCTTCGGCCGCCACCTGACGAACCTGGCGTACGAAGGCGAGATAGAGTCGGTCGCCTCCGACGAGCGGTGGGTGAACGTCCTCTATCAAAACTTCGACGAACACGGTCTCTACCCCCGCGGCTACCCCTACTCCGCGATGGACGAGACGGTCGAAACTGACACCGCCGAGATAGCCCGCGGCGAGGTCGTCGCCTCGCAGGGCCTCTGGACGAACGTTCCCGACCTCGACGCGGTCCGCATTCTGATGGACGGCGACCTTCGGGGACAGGCCCAGACGCGCACGAGCGCGGAGGACTACGGAAGCGATTTCGTCGCGGCACGAGGGAACTACCTCACGGTCTGCTCGATGAACCTCGCCTTCCGCCGGGAAGTCGTCCCCGCGTTCTACCAGTGTCCGATGGACGAGAATCCCTGGAACGTTGGACGCTTCGACGACATCTGGAGCGGCGTCTTCCTCAAGCGCGCCTGCGACGCTCTCGGCAAGCGGATCTACAACGGCGCACCGCTTTGCGAACACAACAAGGCACCGCGCAGTACGTTCGACGACCTGAACAACGAGGTGCCCGGCCTCGAACTGAACGAACACCTCTGGACGGTCGTCGACGAGGTTGGCGACGACGCCGAGTCGTATGCCGACGCCTTCGACGCGATGGCGACCGCACTCGCCGAGGGCGACTGGGACGAGTACGAGAACGGCGAGTTCTTCACCCACGTCGGCGAGTACATGCGCGATTGGCTTGACTGCCTGAACGCCCTCGATCCGCTGGACGCACAGGCCCCGGCTCCGGCCACCGCCGACGACTGAGGATCGGTAGGTATATATGATTTAGGCCGGCCTAAATCTATGTATGAACGGACACGACGGAGCCGACGGTCGAACGGCGAACCGACGCCGGTTCCTCGCCGGCACCGGGGCCGCAGGGATGGCGTCTCTCGCCGGGTGTAGCGCCGCTCTCGATCTTCTCTCGGGTGACGAGGACAGTAGCGGCGACGACGAACCTGGACTGATCGGATCCGGGCGCGAGGGACGGGACGCGCCGGGCGGTACGCCGATGAGCGAAATGCCCGACCTGAGCGGGACGCTGACGCTATACTCCGGCCGCGGAGAGCCGCTCGTCGGAGAACTCATCTCCTACATCGTCGATACGTACGACGACTTCGAGATCGAACCTCGTTACAACAGTTCGACGGACCTGGTGAACCAGATCCGCCAAGAGGGTGAAGCGAGCCCCGCCGACGTCTTCTTCTCGGTCAACGCCGGTGCTCTGGGACTTCTCGCCGACGAGAACCTTGCCGCGACGCTCCCCGACGACGTGGCCGGGAAAGTCGACAGCGTGTACCGCGACGACGACGACCAGTGGGTCGGTACATCCGGTCGCGCACGGACGATCCCGTACAACACGAACCAGTTCTCCGAGAGCGACATCCCGGACGACATCTTCGCGTTTCCGGACGCCGACCAGTTCCAGGACACGATGGGTTGGGCCCCCTCTTACGGGTCGTTTCAGGCGTTCGTCACGGCGATGCGGATCCTCAACGGCGAGGACGAAGCGAGGTCCTGGCTAGAGGGGATGATCGACCAAGGTGTCGAACCGTACTCCGACGAGTTCACCGTCGCGCGCCGCATCGCCGACGGCGAACTCGGCGCGGGGTTCACGAACCACTACTACATCCAACGCGTGGTCGACAACCGCGACGATCCGCCGATAGCGACGGCCTTCACCGAGGGCGATGCCGGCACCATCTTCAACGTCGCGGGCGCGGCGGTCGTCAGCGCCACCGACCAGTCAGATCTCGCTGCGAACTTCATCCGACACCTCCTGTCGGCCGAAGCCCAGGAGTACTTCGCCGTTCGGACGTTCGAATACCCGCTGATCGCCGAGGTTGAACCCGTCGGGGAACTCCCGACTATCGACGAGTTGAACCCGCCGGAGTTAGACCTGACACGACTATCAGAGATCGGTCCCACCCTCGACCTGATGCGCGAGGCCGGGATCGACGTGTAACGTCATCATGGAAACGGACAACGGCACGACCACGACCGACGATCCGACCGACGCCGGGCGTTCGTCGTCCTCGCGACCGGTCGGACTGACACTGCTTTCCGGCGCGATCGCCGCGGCCACCGTGCTCCCGCTGTACTGGTTGTTCGACACCGCGTTCCGGGCCTCGAAGCCGGTCCAGTTGGCTGACCCCACGACCTGGCTCGGGGTTCTGGACCCGCTCTCGCTGTTGCTCGAACCAGCGTCGATACGGGTTCTGAGAAATAGCGTCGTCCTCGTGGTCTGTGTGACGGCCGCATCCATCCTCATCTCCGTCCCCTTAGCGTATCTCACCGTTCGGACGGACCTCCCGTTCCGACGGTTTTTCACTATCGCCGTCATGCTGCCGCTGGTCATTCCGAGTTACATCGGCGCGTTCGCCTTCGTCTCGGTGTTTTCGCCGAAGGGGCAAGTGCAGTCGCTTCTCGCCCCCCTCGGTGTGGAGGAACTCCCCGGGATCTACGGTCTGGAGGGTACGGTGCTCGTGCTGACGCTATACACCTACCCATACGTGTACATCACGTCCCGCGCGGCGCTGAAGACGCTCGACACGAGTCTCGTCGACGCCGCACGGACCCTCCGACACAGTCGGTGGGAGGCGTTCAAGCGCGTCGTCGTCCCCCAGATCCGGCCCGCTGTCGCCGCCGGGTCGCTACTCACCGCGCTGTACACGCTGTCCGATTTCGGCACGCCGCAGATCATGCGGTACCACGTGTTCACGCGTATCATCTACACCCGCTGGGCGGACAGCGCCGAGTTCGTGTCCGTGCTGTCGCTCCAGTTGCTCGCAGTGACTGTACTCATCCTTGCCGTCGAATCCAGAGTTCGCGGCGACGATACGCTTCACAGCAGTCGGGGCGGGCAGGCCGCCAGCCGAGTGAGACTCGGCCGGTGGCGGTGGCCCGTCCTCGCCTTTCCGCTTGCCGTCGTCGGACTCGCACTGGTTGTTCCTATCGGGACGCTCGGCATGTGGCTGCTCCGCGGCAGTGCCACGGGGAGCGGCGTTCCCTTCGAATTGGAGTACGTCGCTAACTCCATCGACGTGTCGCTCGCCGCCGCGCTGATCGCGACGCTCGCCGGCATTCCAGTCGCGTACCTGTCGGCGCGATATGACACCCGCCTCGGCGACCTGTTCGAACGCGTGACCTACGTCGGTTACGCGGTGCCGGGCGTCGTGATGGGGCTCGCACTCGTCTTCCTCGGGATCAACCTCTTTCCGGACCTGTATCTCACGCTCCCGCTTCTCATCTTCGCGTACGTCGTTCGCTTCCTGCCCCAGTCCGTCGGATCGACCCGGGCCTCGTTCCTGCAGGTCAATCCCGCACTTCCGGAGGCGGCCCGGACGCTCGGACGGAGTTCCGTCGGCGCGTTCCGCGCGGTGACGCTCCCGCTCGCCGCGCCCGGACTGCTCGGCGGCGCGGCGCTGGTCTTTCTCACGACGATGAAGGAGTTACCGGCAACACTGATGCTGCAACCACACGGTTACAAAACCCTCGTCACCTACATCTGGCAGATGCAAGAAGACGGCTACTACGGCGACGCCGCGGTCCCCGCGCTCGTGCTCGTCGCCATCTCGGCGCTCTCTATCTTCGTGATAATCTCACAGGAGGGGTACGATGTCAAATAGCACGTTCACGCAGGGGTCGTCCGAAACTGAGGGGACGAGTCAACCGGATTCGACGGCGGAGACGGTTCTCGAACTCGACGGCGTCTGCAAGACTTACGGCGACGAACGGGTGATAGACGACCTGTCGCTGTCGGTCACCGACGGTGAGATACTGACGCTCCTGGGTCCGTCGGGCTGTGGCAAGACGACGACGCTCCGCCTCATCGCCGGGCTTGAACGGCCGGGCAGCGGCGAAGTTCTCCTCGATGGCGCACCAGTGGCGGGCAACGGCGACTTCGTCGCGCCCGAACAGCGAGGCGTCGGCGTCGTGTTCCAGGAGTTCGCGCTGTTTCCCCACATGACCGCCGAAGAGAACATCGCCTTCGGCCTGAAGGACGCCCCGGAGAGCGAACGCGAGGACCGCGTCGACGAGATGCTCGACCTCGTCGGCCTCGACGCCCACCGCGACAGCCATCCCGACGAACTATCCGGCGGCCAGCAACAGCGCGTCGCGCTCGCCCGGTCGCTCGCCCCCGAACCCGAGATGCTCCTGCTCGACGAACCGTTCTCGAACCTCGACGTCGACCTCCGCGTCGAGATGCGCGAGGAGGTCCGGCGGATCCTGAAAGACGCCGGCGTCACGGCCATCTCTGTCACGCACGACCAGGAGGAGGCGCTCTCGATAAGCGACCGCGTCGCGGTGATGAACGACGGGCGGATCGAGCAGATCGACCGCCCCGAACAGGTGTTCCAACACCCCGAATCCCGCTTCGTCGCCGGTTTCCTCGGTCACGCGAGTTTCCTCTCCGGATTCGTCACCGGCGACGAGGTGGAGACGGGACTCGGGACGCTCTCTCGCGACCGCATCCACGGCCTCGCCGAGGAGTACGACGGGACGAAGCTAGACGTTCTCGCCCGACCCGACGACCTCACGGCGTCACCCGCGCCCGACGACCAGTCCGACGGCGAGGTTGTCCACCGCAGATATCTGGGACCGACGGTGCTGTACCGCGTCGAACTGGACAACGGCGACGTGTTAGAGTGCATGCACGACCACACCGACCAGGTCGCCGTCGGTACGCGGGTGGCGGTCGTACTCGATGCAAACCACGACCTGGCCTGGTTCCCGGCCTCACAACGCTGATGTCGCCCGCGAGCGGCTTCCGCGACCACGTCACCCCGGCGCGGGTCGCGGCGCTGCTCGCGGTGCTAACCGGTGCTGTCGTGTTCCTCGTCGCGAACGATCTGTTCCCGTATCACTCAAACAACCACGACGAGGGTGTCTATCTTCAGCAGGCCGAGATGCTACTGAACGGGCAGTTGTCTCTCTCTCCGGCAGTCCCGGACGCGGTTCGCCCGTGGTTTTTCGTCGACGACGGCGGGCGGCTCTATCCCAAGTACACCCCCGTCCCCGCCGCCATGTTCGCGACGGCGAAGGCGCTGACCGGCGAGTTCCGCGTCGCCCTCGCCGTCGTCGCCGCCGGAAACGCCGCACTTGCCTACAGTCTCACCGCCGAGGCGTACGACCGACGGACCGGCGTCGTCGCGGTCGTCGCCCTCCTCGGAGCCCCGCTGTTTCTGCTGACTTCGTCCGTGTTTCTCCCGTACGCCCCGACGGCGCTCCTAAACTGGACGTTCGCGCTGGCGTACGTCCGAGCGGTGCGGGAACGGAGCGCTCGATACGCCGCGTTGGCGGGCGTCGCGGTCGGCCTGGCGTTTTTCGCCCGGCCGTACACCGCGGTGCTTTTCGCCGCGCCGTTTATCGCCCATGCGTTCCGTACGCTGTACCGGGCCGGGACCCGCGACGAGTGGGATATCCGCGAGTGGGTTCGGATCGACGCAGTGATCGCGGCCGGTGGACTCGCGTTTGTCGGACTGTCGCTTTCGTACAACGCCGCGATGACGGGGTCAGCGCTCCTGTTCCCGTACGAGGCGTTTGCCCCGCTCGACGGTCTCGGCTTCGGCCACCGGAAGATACTGAGCCACGATCTCCGGTACACGCCGGCGGTTGCGCTCCGTGCGAACGCTTGGGTGCTGTGGTACTTCGCGACGCGGTGGGCGGTCGCCGGACCGATAGGAACGCTTCTGGCGGCGGCTGGCGTCGCGCGCCTCCTCACTTCGCTCCGGCACAGTCGGCGGTCCCGACGGGAGACCAGCGGCGGCACTCCCGACACCCCGCTGTCTGACCTCGAACTTCGGACCGTTCTCGCGGGGCTGTTCGTCACCGTCGTCGCGGGCAACGTGCTCTTCTGGGGCAACTACAACGTCCTCGCGACGTTCGACGACCCGACTGACGGCCTGATCTCTCATTTCGGACCGTTCTATCACTTCGACCTGCTCCTCCCACTGTCCGCGTTCGCCGCCAGCGCCGCCGTAGGCGGGTGGCGACGACTCCGCTCCGCGGCCGCGAACCGCTTTCCGACGCGATACGCGAAACTATCGCTCCTGCTGGTTCTCGTCGTCACCCTTCCCGCCGTCGGCGTCGCGGAGCGTTCCGTCATCGACGGCCCAGTCGAGCGAAACGTGGCCCACACCGAGAAGTACGAGCAGGCGTACGCGCCGGTCGAGAACGCCGAGTTCGAGAACGCGCTGGTGTTCGTCCCCACACCGTACGGGGACTGGCTCAACCATCCATTCCAGTCGATCCGAAACGACCCCGGTTTCGGCGGTGAGGCCGTGTACGCCCTCGACAGGTCCGCAAGCGGGGACTTCGCGGTAGTCGACGCCTACTCGAACCGCACGCTCTACCGCTACGCGTATCAGGGCGAGTGGACTCCGGACCCGTCTGAGCAGGTCGATCCGAAACTCGAACGCCTTCGAGTCCGCGAAGCGGCGGCGTTCGACGGGGTGACGCGGGTCGGCGTCATCCGCGCGGTCGAATCGGTGACGGTCCGAGTCGAATCCGATGGAACGGTACACGAGTACGCCGTCGACCGGGAACGACTCGGCGACGAACTCGCGGTCGAGTGGGAGCTGACGCCCCGCGGCGTTCGCGCGACCGGTGACAATCTGACCCGGGTCGTCGGCGACGGCGAGTTCGTCCCGGTCGACGGCAGCGAGAACGTCGCAGTGACTGTGACGATGATCCAGCGGGGCGGGGCGTCTATCACCTACCGCGAGGACGTTTCAGTCCGGACGGGCGACGAAACGGTCGAGGTGATCTGGCCGCCCGAACGGTCTGTGTGCAATCTGGTCATGGACTGCGGATCGGAGGGCACCTACCTCCCGGACCGGCCGGAGACGCGCGTCGACGGCGCGAGTATCAACAGTACGCTCCGGCCGAAGGAGGGGGAGGCTGTCGGCGGTCGGTGAACTGGCCTGCCGACCGCGCCGGCAACCCGTCCGATGGCTCATACTGTCGGCTGTAACTTCGGAAAGATAATCGGACCCCCGGGAGTCCGATATTCTTCAAGGGATTACAGCCGACAGTATCAGTTCGAACCGCTCACCCGTCCGCGGGGTCGTACACCCAGATCATGTTGTTGTCGTGGAACCCGGTGTCCTCCCCGATGATGACGCGACCGTCGGGCATCACGACGACGTTATCCGGATTCGCGATAGTGTTCTCGGGGTCCTGGTCGGGCGAGAGCGATAGCTCGCCGAAGCCGAACGCGCCCTCTTCGTCCTGTTGAGGGTTGTACCCGCAGTCCTGGCAGACGGACTCGTTCGAATTCGGGTCGGCGTCGTACGGACAGCCGCCGCAGATGTTGGCGTCCGGACCGCCGGTGACAACCGGTTCCATCCGGTCGACATCGTAGTTCTGTCGTAGCTGCATCCGATAGACGGCTCCGTACTCGTTGCCGCGGAGCTGGATATCTCCCTCGTCGTCCGCCATCGTCTCGCTGACGGCGGACATCGCGACATACATGTAGTCGCCCGGTTCGGCGTCGGGACGGATGTTGATCCCCTCCATCTTCCGGAACTCGCTCGTGGCACCGGCCACCTCGGCCGCTTTCCGCGATTCGAGGAACGCGACGCGGTCGTCGTCGGCGTTTCCGTTCGCCCAGGCCGTTACCTCGGCGTCGGTGATGTAGCTCGTCTCGCCGTCCGCGTAGTCGGCCTGCGAGATGCCGTCGTATTCGGCCACCCACTCCGCTATCTCGTCGTCCGACGCGTGGCCGAGTTCGACCCACTCCAGGTCGAAGCCGACATCCGCCGGGTCGCCACGACCGTCCTGAGACGCACTGGCGGCGTACAGCGTTCCCGACGAGAGGTCCTGCGCCTCGTCGGCGACGAACTTGTAGAGGTGTTTCCCGGTGCCGTCGGAGCTGGTGTATACGGTTCGCTCGTCGGGCATGACGACGGCGTTTTCGTGGGCGGACCGGCCGATGGCGAACCGCTTTTCCGGCGTCGGGTCCTCGGACTCCGGCTCCGTTATCTCGACGATGTACCCGTATCTGTACGGGTTCGGATAGTGGCCGAGATACTGCTCCAGGTTCTCGACGCCGCCGACGTAGTCCCATTCGGGGTCGTTCCAGTGTGCTGTGCTCGTGTGGGCGTAGTTCTCCTCGGAGGTAAGCGGCGTTCCCCACGGCGAGACGGTTCCGAAGCAGTTCACCCACGTTCCCTCCACGTCGCGGAAATCGACGTTCATGGCGTCGACGACAGTCCAGCGGCCGCCCTCGCGCCGAACGTGCATCCTGCTTACGGCACCGGGACGAGTCTCCCAGTTGGTGAACAGATACCCTTCGTCACCGGCGTCGTTCGCAGGGATGAACCCGTTGAAATCCGGCGTGTCAGCGTCGGTCAGCGGTTCGCCATCGGGCGTCGTGGGAACGCCGAGCCGTTCGCCGTCGCCGATGTCGTCGCCGCCGTTGCGGAGCACGGAGTGAGTGCCGGCCGCGGTTCTGACCATCTCCGCCGACGAGTCGGACGTCGGCGTCTGCACGCTGCCGAAATCACGCGGCAGGTCGTGGAGAGAGGTGTCCTGAACGACGCCGACGCCCCCGTGCCGGTAGCCCCACCACATGTTGTCGTCGTCCGGGTGTTGCACGTTGAAAAACAGCGTTCCGTCGTCGGTGAGAAAGAGGCCAGTGATCTCAGCACCGCTTGCCGTGGTTGCGAACCGGTTCAGCGTGGGGTCAGTGTCGACCCCTGCAGTGCTGTCACTCCGCGCGCTCGTCACGCCCCATGGTGTACCGAGGACGCCGAGAACCTTCAGTACCTCCCGCCGGCCGAGTTGTAGGTCTCTGGACATCGACATCTCGGGATTCCCGAATAGTACAGGAATAGGTTTATAATAGCCGTACAGCGGGGTACTGGACGGTCTGTATCACTATTGTCCGGTGCATATCGTTTCTTGGGAATGGAACTGTTCGACGGTGTTCCCCCGATAGAATCACTCCGAGAGGCTCACCGGAACTGCTCTTCGAGGCAGACTTTGACGATGGACTTCGCGATGGCGACGCCGCCCGAGAACGGGTCGAGTTTCGTCTCGCCTTTCCGTTCGCGGTACGCTATGGGCACTTCCTTCACGTCGTATCCCCGCATCAGCGGCCGGATCAGCAGTTCCGCCGAGAGCCCCGTGTTTTCGGTCCACTCGATTGACTCGACCACGTCCCGGCGGTACGCGCGCATCCCCGTCGTCGTGTCGTGGACGCGCTGGCCCATCAGACCGCTCGCGAGCAGGGCAAACGCCTGATTGCCGCGGCGGTTGAGGTCCGGCATCGCGTCGGCACCGTGGTAGAGTCGGTCCCCGCTGACCACGTCGTACCCGTCGTTTATCGCGGCGAGGAACTCCGGCAACTGCTCCATCGGATAGGTGTCGTCGCAGTCAGTGGTGACGACGATAGGCCGGTCCGGCGTCAGGATGGCTTCGCGGACCGCGACGCCGTACCCTTGCGGGGGTTGTCTGACCACGCGAGCGCCGTGTTCACGCGCTACCTCCGGCGTCTCGTCGTCGGAACTGTCGACACAGACCACCTCGGCGCGTCCGTCCGTCACATCGGCGACGTCGTCGAGCACTGTTCCGATGGCCTCGGCCTCGTTGTACGTCCCCATCACGACGCTCAGGTCGTCGAAGGTGAACTGGTCCTCGCTCCCGTCTCCGTCGTCGCGGTCCCGATCTGCCCGTATACTCATTACTGGCGGTTTCGCTCGGGAGTACTTGAGTTTTTAGGTTTGCCAAAAACAACGGGGATCGACCGTCGCCCAGTTGATATAGGGAGTCGGCGATCCGAGACTTTGCGGGCGACGGCGTGAAACGCGGAGAAACAGCCGCGATGTGTGAGAACGTATTTCACTCCCGGCTCGATGGACGAAACCATGCCATCAACTCGCCGGGTCACTGCGGCGGCCGGACTCGCCGCGCCCACGCTGGCGCTTGGTTCCATCCTCGTGGCGACGCTTCTTTCGCCGTCGTTCACCTGGAGCGGGGCGGCGCTGTCTGACATGGGGCGGCCGAACGAACCCACGTTTCGACTGTTCAACGGCGGACTCGTCGCGGCCGGCGTCGTCGGACTGCCGTTCGCGTACGCGCTCTACGGCCGGGCGGAAAACGCCGTACAGACCGCGGGTGCGGTCGCGTTCGTCCTCGCGACCGCCTTGATGGGGCTCGTCGGCGTCTTCCACCTCCCGAGAGCGGGCCACGGGATCACCGCTATCGCCCACTATCTCTTCGCCACGGTAACGCTGTGGGTGTGGGGCAGCGGCGAGGCGCTCGCGGGCGACGTTCGACGGGGACTGGCGACCGTCTGGCTCGGCATCGGTCACGTCCTGCTGTGGATCGGCTGGGCCGGACTGCTCGCGCCCGACTGGTTTGCGGGCGCGGAGTTCGCCGGCGCGGCCGTCTTCGGCGTGTGGACGGTCGCCACCGCTCGCCGCCTGCTCCGACAGTAGCCATCGAACGTCACCGCCCGCCCTGTCGCCAGACAGCGGGGCAGTACGTCCGCACAGCAGACCGCACGGCTGGTACGTCCGAACGCGACGGGTCTGGACACTGTTACTCGGATTCCGTGACAAGCGCCGTGAACTCGTTGACGTCGGCGTCTATCCCGGCGACGATGACCTCGTCGCCGACCTTGAATCGGAAGCTCGGGGCGAGGTCAGTTATCGTCTCTCCGTCGCGTTCGACCGCGATGACGGTACACCCCGTTCGGTTGCGGATGTCCGCGGCACGGATCGTCTGTCCCGCGAGCGCGGGTGCCTCGGTGCGCACGACCTCGACCTGTGTGTCGAGCGAGATGACATCCCTGTCGAGTACTGTCGATGCGAGCATGCGACCGCTGACCGTCGACAGCGCTAGCACGTAGTCCGCGCCGGCCCGGTAGAGTTTCGGAACGCTCTCGTCCTCCTCGGCCCGGCAGACGATCTCGGCGTCCGGATTGAGTTGGTCGACGACGAGAGTCGCAAACGTCGTCGCCGTGTCGCTCCCCAGCGTGATAACCACTGTCGTCGCGTCGGGAACGCCTGCCTCCCGAAGCGTCCGTTCGCTCGTTGCGTCGCCGACCACGTCCGTGAGAGACGTGTCCCGGTGGTCAACGACCGTCGCATCGATGTCGGCTGATGCCAGCACGTCGACAACGGTCGACCCGACCTCACCGGTACCGAGAAGGACGACGTCCGATCGCGACGGCCGGCGGCGCTTCGACCGCGTCAGTCGTCGGAGCGCCTTCAGGTTGGACACGCGTCCCGCGGCAAGGAGGACCGTCCCCTCCGAGAGTTCGGTTTCGGGGGACGGCGGACTTTGGAACTCACCGTGCTCCCAGATACCGACGACGTTCGCCCCAGTCCCCTCCCGGATACCGCTGTCGACCAGTTGCGTGCCGTCGAGAGCGCTGTTTCGCTGGACGATGAGTTCCGCTATCTCGTAATCCTCCGTTACGGCCTCACCGACCCGGGAGTCGACCGTCCGCGTTATCTTGTCGGCGAGGCTCTCGCCGAGGATCCGCTCGGGAGAGAGCACGTGGTCCGCACCGGCGTACCGGTGATACCCCGAGTTTGCGGTATCCTCGACGAGCGTCACCGTCTGTACCTCGCCGTCGACTTCCCGGACGGAGAGGACGATGCTGGCGTTACGTTCGTCGTCGGCGTCCGCGACGACCGCAGTCGCCCCCGAGACGTTCGCGTTCCGGAGCGTCGCGGTCGATTCCGGGTCACCATGAATCACTGACAGTCCCGTCTCGTGGAGTTCCGTCGCCGTCGGTTCGTCCGATTCGACGACGACGTACTCCTGTCCGCGCGTTTCGAGTTCGTCGACGAGCGCCTCTCCGTGAGGCGTGTACTCGCAGACGACGACGTGGTCTGAGAGGTCCTTGACCGCGGTCGGTGCGGCGGTTGCCAGCGTCTCCTCGAACAGCGGGAACACGAACGCCGGGAGCGTCATGAAAATGAGAAACACGCCGGTCAGGTCCATCAGAATGACCAGGACGTTCATCCACGGCGAGGACCAGGGGGCGTCCGACCCGAACCCGGTCGTAGTGAACGTCTCGACGACGACCTGAAGCGAGTGCGGGAACGTCGACGGTCGATTCTCGAAGATCCCCATCCCGAAGTGGTACGCGAGCGCGTACAGGAGGATGATACCCGCCAGTCCGAGGAGATAGAGTATCGTTCGTCGTCGCCAGGTACTCATTCGCACACTCTTTCCCACACAGAGGACAAAAAGGGTTCCGTCGAAGAACTCGCCGATGGAGGGTCAGGTCACCGATTTTCCACCGAACGGGGGGTGGCACGGTCAAAAGGTTGAAATTCGGACCCCCCATAGAGGGATCCATGCATAAGGACGAGCTACTCGAATTACACGAGCAGATGGTGACGATCATGGAGAACGTCGCCGAGCGTGAGGAAGTCGATCCGGAACTGTTCGACCCGTACTATCAGCTAGACGTCGACCCGTCTCACGTTCACAAATCGAAAAGCGAGCACAAACACGCCGTGTTCGTGCTCGGAAACGCGCTCGCAAACGCGATGAGCGAAGACGAGTTCTCCTCCGCGGGCCGTATCGGCAAGCGCATGGAGGAACTCGCCGACGACGCCGAACAGAAGATCTGAGGCGAGTAGTTCGGTCGGCGGTAGCTTCTAGCCGCCCGCAGGTCCACCTCTGACCTGTCACGGCGGGACACATTCTCTGCTAGCGGCGGAAAGTATATGTTTCGCATGTGGCTTTTGCCATGCATGAAAACGCGCACGGAGGAGCGGGTGGATGACTGGAGTACCCGTCCGACAACGACGGGGTACGATGGGTTACGAGACCTCGCGGACGACGGATTCTCGGGTGCGGTGCGCGCGCGCGGCACGTGGTTATTCATGCTAAACGGCCGCATCGTGGGGGTGTTCGAGGGGGAGATAGAGGACTTCGAGTCTGCATCTGCGACACCGTACAAGGCACCGGATCCCTCTCTCCCGCTTCTGTTTACCATGCTCGAAAAGGGCGGCGAACAGCAGGCCAAATACTACACGGAGGACACGCCCGTGGCCGAGGCCGACGGAACGCTCTCTTCCGGTTCGTTCACCGGCTACATCGAACTCAGCGAGAACGTTCTGAGCGGCGACTACTACGTCGTCTACTACGGCGGACGCTCGATGAAATGCGCGTTCGTCGGCAACAGCGAGGACCTCCTGACCGGCGACGAGGCGTTCGAGCGCGCCAACGACGAGGTCGGCATCTACGAGGTTCGGAACGTCGATATCGAGGTGACCGACGTACCGTCCGCGTCGGGTACAACCGGCGACGCACACGGCGATGCGGACGGCGTGGGGTCGACCGACAGTGATTCGAACGCCGAACCGGAGACGGGAACCGGCGTCGGCACGGGCACGACGGTTGAGAATTCGAGCGCCGGAACCGGCGTGACGGACGAGGCCGGCGGTGTAGGGGTGACGGACGACATCGATGCCGGTAGCGGAACGGGTGGGTCACCGACCGTCGACGACGCCGCGACGACGGGGACGAGCGACGCGCGACAGTCCGGTTCAGAGCGATCCAGCGGTGGGGAAACCCCGCCGACTGACGCAGCCACCGACCGGCAGTCGGACGTGTCCCCCGACACGACGGCCACGGAGAGAACAGAGACCTCGACTGACGAGAGCGGGGCGACCGAGGTAGGCGACGTGACGCCTTCCCCGGAAGACGACGTAACGACTTCCCCGGAACGTGACGATGCGGCGCGAACCGACGGGAGCACCGCAGATCAGTCCCCGACCGAGAGCGTCACGGACTCGGTATCGCACGAGGACGCCTCGGATCCGATGCCGAGCGAGGAGACCACTAGAGAATCGCCGTCGGGTTCGGAGCCAGACCTCGATCCGACACACCCTACCGAACGGGAGTCGTTCGGCACCGCCGCCGGTGACGCGACGGATCCGACGGACGCTGACCCCGCGGTCGAAACAGAACCCGATCCCGACAGTGACACCGCGTCGGCTTCCACGGAACCGCCTGAAACGCCGGCAAACGCGGGCGATAGCGGCGCGGACCGAACGGACACGGCCGGACCCGACCAGAGAGCCGACGACGATCCGAAACAGGAGAGTTGGGACACCGACCTCGGGTCAGACGACGCGGCGTCGGCCGAGGCCGAACGAACCGATCCGGGCAACGAAGACGAGGCGGAGTGGCGCGAGACCCAGACGATCCCCGCGCTTGACCCCGACCGCACGTCGACCGGTGACGACGGAGGACGGAGCGACTCACAGGCACAAAGCAGCGCCCGGGGAACCGGAACACGCGGCGCTTCGGGTCGCCAGGCCAGGAATCGAGGTGGACCGACCAATCGCGACCGTGCAGGGACCCAGGGACAAACAGCCGACCGAGACCGGGCGAAAGCCCGTGGAACCGGAGATAACGGGTCCAGCACGCAGCGATCGACCGAGAACAGCGAGGCGTTGAAACAGGAAGTGCTGGAACGCGAGGACAAGATCGACCAACTGCAACAGCGCGTTTCGGACCTCCAGGGCGAACGGGACCGGCTCAGGTCCGAGCGCGACGACCTCGCCGGGAAAAACGAGTCGCTCCGCGGGGAAGTCGAGGAGCTCGAATCCGAGATAGAGCGCCTCGAACAGACGGTCAACCGCCTGAAAACGGAAGTCGAGGACGCGCGCCAAGCCGCAGGGGACACGCCGAACGCCAGTCAGCGGATCAGTCCGGCGGAGGCGCTTCAGGGGACCAACTTGTTCGTCCGCTACGGCTCGAAAGGAGACGCGACGCTGGACGACGCGAGGGCCGGCGAAGCCGACGCCGAAGCGGTGAACGCGAACCTGCGCCTCGAACATCACACGCAGTTCGAAACCGACGACGTGGCAGTCGACGGCCAGGCGTTCGACGAGTTCCTCACGAACACCTTAGAGTTCAACTTCGTTGACTGGATAGTCGGCGGTCTGTTGTACGAGATCCGCGATACCGGACACGCGACGGCGCTCGAAGACCTCTACAACGCGATCCCCGAGATCGACCGCGCCGAGATAAAGGGCAACGTCAGCCTCGTCTACACCGAAAACGGGGACGAAGTACGCGAGCAACAGCAGTTCGACATCGTCTTGCGCGACCGGATGGGGAACCCGCTCGTCGTCGCGGACCTGAACGACTCGCGCCAACCCGTCACGCAGGACGGGATGGCCGGGCTTCAAAACAGTGCTTCGAAGGTCAAAGAGACCAACGACCGCCTGTGTTCGGCGTTCGTCGTCACGTCGAGTTTCTTCGAACCGGGCGCGCTGGAGACCGCGGCCGAAGCGACGAGTGGGAGTTTCCTGAGTCGAGACTCGAAGGAGAGCTTCGTGAAACTGGCCCGTAAGAAAGGCTATCACCTCTGTCTCGTCGAATCACGCGGCAGAGACTTCCACCTCAACGTGCCGGAACTCTAACTTTCGACTTCGGCGCTCTCGTCTATCTTCATACTGTCGAGTTTGTCGACTATCTCGTCTAACTTCTCGTCGAGTTCGTCGACAAACTCGTCGGTACGCTCCGTCTTGATGGCACCCTGGCTGGAGGGTTCGATGAGGTTCTCCTCTTCGAGAACGCGAAGGGAGTATCGAACCTTGTGATGTGGGTAACCAGTTTCGTTGGACATCTTGACGATCCCGATGGGCTCGCTCTCGATGACCATCTTCAGAACCTGGAGGTGACGTTCAAGCATATCGACCTCTTTCTCAAGTCGGTCTATCATGGCATTTGTTAACTTGTCTTTCGGGGTTTTAAAAGTTGTCTTCAGAGCGGTGCGTCGAATACGTCTCAGACGTTTCCCGTGATGAAGGTTAACACTTTGGATCGGAGCCACAGTCGGTGATCGCGGCTGCTACCGGGAACGTGCGCGATAGAACCCGAACGGGAACGTGCGACCGCAGGCCGGCTTGTCCGAACGACGGTCCCCGACTACTCGGATCCGGTGGATCCTCCTCGCAGTAGAATTCACACCGCGGAGCGCCGCCGATACTCGGATTTGCGTACGCGTCACGCGGTAGCACCCGCCGTAATCACGGAAGTGCTTGCTTGACGGCGTTCGCAGTCCGGGCAATACACGAACGTGGGGTACTTCTCCGGTGACGAGCGTCACTATCGTAATCGGTTTACCGGGGTAGAGAGAATCGAACCCTGTTATGACCGTTACCATCGTCGGTGCCCAACTGGGCGACGAGGGGAAAGGCGGCATTGTCGACCTCTACTGCGACGAGGCCGACGTTGTCGCCCGGTACCAGGGCGGCGACAACGCCGGCCACACTGTCGTCGAAGACGGCACCGAGTACAAGCTTTCGCTGGTTCCCAGCGGGGCTGTTCGCGGCAAAGTGGGGGTGCTCGGAAACGGGTGCGTCGTCAACCCCGCGACGCTGTTCGACGAGATAGACGACCTCCGAGAGCGCGGCCTCGACCCGGACGTTCGGGTGGCACGCCGCGCCCACGTCATCCTTCCCTACCACCGCGTGTTAGACGGCATCGAGGAGGAGATAAAGAGCGAGTCGGACCAGGAGGTAGGCACGACGGGCCGCGGCATCGGACCGACGTACGAGGACAAGGCGGGCCGTCGCGGAGTCCGCGTCGGCGACCTTCTCGAACCCGATGTCCTCCGCGAGCGTCTCGAATACGCCGTCCCGCAGAAGCGCGCGCTCATCGAGGACGTGTACGGCCTCGACGTTGCGGACCTCGACGCTCCCGAGGCGTTCGACATCGACGCCGTGTTCGAGCAGTACCGGGAGTTCGGTCGCCGTCTCGACGACCAGGACATGACCGTCAACGCTGGCTCCTTCCTCACTGACGCCATAGAGGAGGAGGAGAGCGTCATGCTCGAAGGCGCACAGGGGACCATCATCGATATCGACCACGGAAACTACCCGTACGTCACGTCGTCCAACCCGACTGCCGGCGGGGCGGCGACCGGCACCGGCCTCAGCCCCGGCGTCGTCGGTGGCGGCGAGGTCATCGGCATCGTCAAAGCGTATCTCACGCGGGTCGGGAGCGGACCGATGCCGACCGAACTCGGCGGTGTCGTCGGCGACACGCCCGGCTACGACGAGCAGGGCGAGGGCGAGAACGAGGAACTCGCGACGTACATCCGCGAAGAGGGCGGCGAATACGGTACGGTTACCGGTCGCCCCCGCCGCGTCGGGTGGCTTGACATGCCGATGCTCCGCCACGCCGCCCGCACGAGCGGCTTCACCGGGCTCGCGGTCAATCACATCGACGTCCTCTCCGGGCTAGACGAGGTGAAAGTCGGCCACTCCTACGACCTGGAGGGCGAAGAAACGTTCAGCATGCCGGCGACGACCGAACACTGGCGGCGCTGTGAACCGAACTTCCGGTCGTTCGACGGCTGGCCGGACGTCGACTGGTCCTCCGTCGCCGCGGACGGCTACGACGCCATTCCGGACGGTGCCCAGACGTATCTTGAGTACGTAAGCGACGAACTCGACACGCCGGTGTACGCCGTCGGAGTCGGTGCGGACCGCGACGAGACGGTCGTAGTCGAAGAGCCGTTCTAACGCCTGAAACCGACAGCGACCACGGAGCGAACCGCGGACCGTCGTCGCTCTCTCCGACGGGCGCTTACTTCGCGACGATATCGGATTCGAGAGCCGCCACTTCGGAGAGTATCGCGTCGACGTGTTCCGGTTGAACGTCGAACGATTCCAGGCTCTCCCGCAGGTGACCGGCGACCCGCCGGAAATCGTCGTTCGTCAGGTCGAGGTGAGCGTGCGCGTCGCGCATGTCGTCACCGTCGTACTCGACCGGTCCGCCAGTCACCGCGGAGATGAACGCGGTCTGGTGCGACCTGAGTTCGTCGAGATTTACCTCCGAGAAGTACCCAGCTAGTTTCTCGTCGGCGAGGACGCGGTCGTAAAACTCGTCGACGACTGCTCCGATCGCTTCCTCACCGCCGATTTCGTGGTACAGTGACTCGTCTCCGGGCATATAGTTTCACACGCAGTGAGCAAAGTAAATAGCTTGTGTCAGCACGGGGACGACCCGGCACGTTTTTTGCCGGGGGAGCCGTGGTGTCGACTATCAGGTGAGTTCGTCGTGAAAGAATCACTCATGGACATACTCTGTTGCCCGATGGACAAACACGACCTCGAACTGCAAGACGAGGAGCGAGACGACGGCGAGATCATGTCTGGGAAACTCGTCTGTACGGAATGCGGGGAGAGTTACCCCATCGAGGACGGGATCCCCAACCTCCTTCCGCCGGACATGCGAGACGAGGCCCCAGCCTGAAGGTTTTTGCTCCCGGGGTCCGACGAAGTAGCCGTGCCCCGGACGCTGTCGGTCCACGTGAATGACGAGACTCTCCACGCCATCACAGTGGAAACGCGGTCGTTCGAGACGGCGGGGGCGTTCGACATCGAACTGGTGAACCACGGCCGCGCGGTCCACGTTCACCTCAATCTCATGGAGGGGCTGGAACGCGGAGCGACGCTCGAAGCGACCAACCACTTCGTCGAAACGGAGACGGTCAGGAGAGTCGCTCTCGACGTCGTGGACGGCGCGCTCCCGGCCAGCGGCAAGCTAAAGATCGTCACGGGCTACGGCGCGGAGACCGCGTACGTCGACGTGACCGCCAGGGAAGCCGAGAACAGCGTCGATGCCGTCGACATCGACGAAACGCTCGCCGAGCCGGGCGGAACCGCCGACACGGATGTGGACCGACAGACGGACGCTCGTTCGCTCCCGCCGACACCGCTTGCGAAGAGTGCGCCAGTCGTCGCGCTGGCGGGCGTCGCCCTGTTCGTGGCGTTGCTCGCCGCGACTGTCGTCGACGCCATGTTCGCCCTGTTCGGACTTGCTGTCGTCCTCGTCGGTGTCTTCGCAGCGGGTGCGATTCTGGTTCGCGGCTGAACGTTCATCGTAAAGCAGTGCGACGTCGAGACGGTTACGGACGGTCCAGAACGAGGTCAGGGACGGAATGAAGTCGGGCCAAGTGTGCATGCACGACTGCGCGAACAGATGCGACTGTCTCGTTAGTCGAGGGAGTCCGGTCGTCGTGGGTACGGAGTAGCTACTCTTCCTCGGTCGGCACGCCGCAGAGTCGTCCCTCCTCGTCGAATAGCTTCTCCCGCAGGTAGCGGGTGCGATAGCGGTTCGCTCCCTCGTACACGTCCGCCTCGCGGATATCGTCGGACCTGCCGTCGGCGACGGCGTCGATCACGTCCTCTATCTGCTCTTTCTCGCTCGGGGTGAGGTCGAACTCGTAGGTGCGCGATTCCTCGCGTTCCAGCGTGGTCCACTTGCGCGCGGCGGCGACGACGAGCGAACACGGCTCGCGACAGGGGAACTGCCCGTCTCCGCCGTCGGCATCGAGTTCGCGGTCCTCGTCGAACTCCCACTCTCGGCGTTTGAGACACTGCGAGTCGACACAACAGGTTGCGGCGATCCGGTCGACCGCCTCGGGGTCGAGTTCGTCGACGATGTCGTAGATGCCGGTCTGTCGCTCCGCCGTCTCGCGCCAGTGAGAGATATCGAGTTCGCCTTCACGCTCTCGGTGCCAGTTCGGTATCGTCGCCGGATAGACGATGCCAACGGTTTCGACCAGTTCCGGCGCAGTGAGATCGGGAAACACCCACCCGTCGCGGAGCGACGGGGCGGTCTTCAGGGGTCGGTATCGCTCTTTTCGGTCGTACTTGACGAGTTCGCGCGCATCGGTCGGGTCTTCGTACGTCCGGAGGTCCGTGACCGGCGCGCCGGCGTCGTTCTCGTGGCGAACGTCGTACGCTCGGCGGCCGTCGTCGCCGAGCGTCACCGTAAGTTCGAGTTCGCCCCAGGTCCGACTGACGCCGGCAGCGAGTTCGTCGTACCGCGTCAGAACGTCACCGGCGTCGGACCATTCGAGCCACCGAAGAAACGCGCGTCGGGCGCTGTGGGTCGGAGCGATCTGCGCCCAGAAGTACCAGTTCGTGACGTAGGCGGGGGCGTCTTCGGCCGCCTGAACGAACGCCGACTCCGAGAGGCCGGTCCGCTCGTCGTCCGGGACCGCAAACCGGTACACGTCGCCGTCGTACTCGGCTTCGAGGCCGTCCAGGGCGATCCCGTCGGACGCCGCTTCGCGGAGCGCCTCGATCTGCTCGGCTTGCATACGTACGTCGTAGGACAGGGACGGCATAAGCCCGGCTATTCGACCACGGAAGCGCCGTCTCGCCGTTTTGAACAGATGAAGTATATAAGTTTTTCCCCGCCTTTCCGATAGGGAGAGAGCGCTGACCCATTTATGTAGATACGGAGACACGGAAGAAATGCAATGGTTTCCGACTCACTTCGGTCCTCCGTCCCGGCCCTGTTGCTGGTCGGCATGTTAGTGCTCAGCGGTTGTTTGGGCACCGTCGCTCCCGGCAGCGGGGACGCGGACCAGACGACTGCTGAGCCCACAGATCTTCCGGAAGAACAGTCTGACGACGATACTGACGACAGCGACGACAACGCACCCCCGAGCGACGAGGAACTGACCGACACGCTCAACGAGCGGATGTCGGAGATAGAGAGCCTGACGATGACCCAGCGGATGACGGTCGTCTTCGACGGCGACGAGACTAAGGCCGCGACGAAGGTGTGGCTCCGCCCGGAGTCGGGCGAGATGCGGAGTCAAACGCTCGCTCCGGAGTCCCGTGCCGGCGACGTGTCCCTTCTCAACGAGAGCAGGATGGCGATATACGACGCCGACGAGCAGAAGGTGACGGTGTACGACCGCGAATTTAACGGCGGATCCGCGGCCGGATTGACTATCGTCGGCAGTCTCCGGGAGGCGTCCGTCGAGTACGAGGCGACCGAGCAAATCGACGGCGATCGGACGTACCGCGTTACCCTCGTTCCTAACGGTACGATGAACGCAGAGGCTGAGATGACCGCATGGCTCGACGCCGAGACGTACTTCCCCAAACGGGTCGAGACCACCAGTTCGACCTCCGCACTCAACACGACGACCACCATCGAGTACGAGAACGTCAGCCTGAATCCGACGATTCCGGACACGACGTTTACGTTCGATGACCTCCCGGAAGACGTTGAGTGGGAAGAGTACAGCACGCCCGACACCTCGACCTACGACTCCCGCGAGGCCATGACGGGAGAGTCGAACCTGTCGGTTCCGGCACCGGACGTTCCCACAGGGTACGAGTTCGAAACCGGACGGATCGTCGAGGGGACTACCGAATCGGTGTCTATCACCTACACCAACGGGGACCGACAACTCTCCATTACGGCGATAAACACCACCTACGAAACGGCGGACGGTAGCGCCGAGAACGTCACCATTGACGGAAACGAAGCTCGGTACACTGACTTCGACGACAGAGGGCTCGTCACGTGGTCCTGCGACGGCAAAACCTACTCCGTGCACGGCCCGTTCGACGAGGCGGGACTGGTCGAGATAGCCGAGTCCATCGGCTGTCACTGAGACCGCCGAACCGATAGCTCCCTGCCGCCGCCACCCGGGCGCGGCACTCTCGCTGACGCTTTCCCCTCCGCCACGCCCTTCTTTCTCTCGTTTCGAACTTGTTCTCTCGCCGAGATGCAAGGATTTTTGCTTCGTCTCCCTGTTCGTCCGAACTGTATGCCGTTCATAGAGTCCCCTCTCCAGCGGGCCATCGTGGGTATCTTCGCCGTTTTCCTGATCTCTGCGGGCGTGTTCGTCGCGTTCGGCGGCGACACCGGCGCGTCGGAGACGAAGCCGATAGGAGAGAACGCCTCGGAGAAGTACGCACAGATAGACGGCGTTGCCGCAACCGTCACCTCCGAGTTCGAGGGTCCGAACACCTCCGAGCAGTCGGTGATGGTTACGAAGGAGCGGCCCGGGACTCAGAAACTCTACCAGCGAACCGTCGACGATAGCAGGAACGAGACCGAGATATACACCAACGGTTCGGTCATGTGGCTGTACGACCGTGACGCGGGCGAAGCGATCCGGCAGGAACTCCCGGAGCAGATGGAACGGTCCTCGAGAACGCAGGACCAACTAGACGATATCTTCGCGCGGATCAACGAACAACGCGGAGCGGCGGAGGCGGACGACACGGACGATACGGATCGGGGCGTCTCACCGTTGCCAGTCGTATCGTCGCCCCAGTCGACGACGGCGTCGATCGAAACTCCCGCAGCGGACGAAACGGATTACGAGGTGACCTACCTCGGGACCGGAACGGTCGACGAGCGGAAAACACACGTCGTCCGGATTAACGGTACGCTGGCGGCGGGTAACGGGTCAAGCCTCGGAATGACGAACATGACACAGACGCTGTGGATCGACGCGGAGCGGTATTTCCCGCTGAAGTACCACCAGCGCTGGTGGATGAACGGCGACCGTTACGAAACCCGGGTGACGTACTCGAACGTCACGTTCGATCCGGGGTTCGACGAGTCAACGTTCGAGTTCGATCCGCCGGAGAACGTGACTGTCACCGAGCAGTCGTTCCCGGAAACGACGACGTACGACTCCAGAGAGGCACTCGCGGAGGCGGCTGAAATGACTGTTCCCGACCCTGACCCGCCGTCCGGATTCGAACCCGAAACGTTCCGTCGGTTGAGCGGAGCCTATCGCTCGGTTTCGATCAGCTACACTAACGGGCCGTCTGAACTCACCGTCACGAAGATGAATCGGACTACGTCGGGCGGACTCAGCGACGCCGAACGCGTGTCGGTCGACGGACGGACGGTACAGTACACCGAGTTCGGGTCGGTCCAGATAGCGGTCTGGGAGTGTGGGGGACGGCGGTACAGCGTCACCGGACGAAACGCCAGCCGGTCGGCCGTTCTCGGTGTCACCGCCTCGGTCGACTGTGAGCGGGCGACCGATCAGGCACGCAGCGACAACGAGTACGCGATGAACGCGACGCCGAGAAGTTGAAGCAGTCTGACGAGCAGGGTAAAGCCCGGCTGGTAGTCGATCGGAACGACCCCGCCTCGGAGCAACAAGGAGCCAACGAACGCCGAAGCGAAGGTGACACCCATCAGAATGACGAGGCCGAGCGAGAGATACTGCATCGGCCGACTTTGGTGGCGGCGGTAGCCGCGGTACGCCTGATAGGCGACGTACAGTCCGACGACTGTCGAGGCGAACGAGGCGGCCAGGATGGCCCACTGGATGGGGGACGTTGCGAGTGACATAGTCAGAGGTTCTCCCACATGT
Source organism: Halostella pelagica (assembly GCA_005954745.1). Lineage (GTDB taxonomy): Archaea > Halobacteriota > Halobacteria > Halobacteriales > Natronoarchaeaceae > Halostella > Halostella pelagica. Next base: position 1,888,532 of record CP040678.1, on the reverse strand, counting down.
ACGTCAGTCGGTCAGCCGTGTCGTCGGCGTCGAGCGCCGGAGCGCGTTCCGTGCGTTCTATCCGCGCCTCGTACGCTCCGTCTTCGAGTTCTATCGACACAGACGACAGCGTGGCGGAGAACACCTTGTGGTGGCCGCCGTCCGGATCAACTCTGGTCTGTTCCTCGATGAGTTCGTGCTGCTTTAACCGTTCGATACGTCGGTATATCGTCGGGAGAGATGCGTCGCAGCGGTCACTGAGCCTTTTGGCTGACATTGGTTCCACACTGGTCTCCGCGAGGATCGAACGAGCGTACTCGTCACTGATGAGATCGAGCACGTCATCGAGTTCCCGATCCTCACTCACGTGTCGAGCAACGGCCAGTTCCGTTTTAAATTCCCCGAGTACTTTCCGAGCGAGAAAAACCGGAGCAACCGGGCCACACAGCACTCGAATGTCTAGTCAGTCGTCTGCAAACGGTTTTGTGCCGCCCGTCAGGTCGCGGACGGTTTCGACGGCATCGCCGATGTCAGCGCCGGCCTCGGCTGCCCGCTCCAGAATCACGTCCGCCATGAGGTCCTCCGTCCCGACCGCACCGGAGTACCAGATGCGGTGCCCATCGACTGTAGCAGGCGTCTCCCACCCGGTTCTGTAGTCGTCAGTAAGCCCCATGTCCTCGGGAATGTCCTCCTGCGTGTGGTAGCCGTCCGCGATAAACAGCGGTACCACGACGATGTCGGGCGAGGAGAAGAAGTCGGTTACGTCGTCGACTTCGGGCTCTTCGTCCATGAACAGGGCCTCGACTTCGTCGAACTCGCCGCGCTCACTGATGCGGTCGGCGTGGTACTCGATGGCCTTGGCGCTGTTCTCGTTGCGTTCCGTGCCGTGGCCGACCACGGCCAGTCCGACGCCGTCACTGAGGTCCGCGTCGCCGGTGACGCTCTCCGCTCGCTGGACGATGACATCGCTCATGGCGTCGTGAGTTCCGACCGGCCCGCAGTAGTGGACGGTCTTGTCGACGTCGTCCGGCGTGCCGCTCCGCGGTTCCCATCCGGGGTTGGGGTCGTCCAGGCCGACGTCGTCGTCGACGCGGAGTTCCCGCGGGATGACTTCCTCCGTGAAGTACCCTTCACTGACGAACAGCGGTACGACGTACACTTCGTCGCTCTCGACCGTCCGCAGCACTTCCCTGAAGTGGGGCTGTTCCTTCCAGAACCCGGTGACGACCTCGTCGAAGGCGTCCGTCTCGCAGACGGTGTCCGCGTGACGGTAGGTCGGCGTGCTGGAGTCCGGATTCAGGTGAGAGCCGTGTGCCACGATAACCAGCGCTTGCATACGTCTATCGAAGGGGCAAAGCAACTTAGGGACTTCGCCAGGGCCGTCAGCATACAGCGGATCCCAGGGTGACGGTACCGTACCTCGAACCCAAACAGGGGTCGGTTTTATCCCTTCGGAGCGGCGTGACAGGCTCATGTCACTCGCTGCTCGAACGCGCGAGGCCGTCGCCGACCGACCGTTTCTCGTCGACGCACTCAGGGCCGGCGTGGTGAACTACACGGCAGTCGCCCGGTTTCTCGACGTGGAGGGCGATGTCGATGCCGTGGCGACCGCGCTCCGTCGGTTCGCAGACGAGTTACCGCCGTACGAAACGGCCGAGCGCGAGGCTCGCGTGACGATGGAGGGCGGTCTCGGCGAGGTCGCCGACCACGGCGACGCGTTGTTCGTCGTCGGCGACACCGCCCTCGCGCCGACAGGGGGATCACTTCAGGGCGTGTTAGCGACAGGTGACGTCGACGCCGCGGCGCTCGCAGCGGTGCTTCGGCAACTGTCGACGGCAGGCGTCACCGTCGAAGCGGCAGGGACTGCGGGCGACGTGCTACTGGTCGTCGTGGACCGTCGTTCGGGTGCAGACGCCGTCAGAACGGTTGAAGGCACGCTGGAGGCCGTCCCGAACCGGGATCACTGATCGTCGAGTTGGTCGTCGGTCGTCTCAGCGAGACCGTCATCCTGAGGTTCCGCCGTCGTTTCGTTCGTCACATCGCTATCGGTGGCCGCGGCCGGCAGTCCAGCGAAGACGAGAACCAAGAGGACAGCCAGCACGGCTACACCCGATTTGCGGACGTGGCCCGCGAAGAGCGTCGTCAGTCGACTCGGTAGCTGTGAGCGTCGGTACTCGGTGTCTATCAGCGTCGTCATGGTATAGGGATGCTGTCTGCGGGCGGCCAGCGGGAGCGGCCGGGTATACTGACGTTTCCACGCCGAGTAGCAGGGTACTCTGACGTTTCCGCGCCGCCGTCAGTACGTCCGGATTAGCCGTCCGTCGCGGAGCGAACTACCGTAGCCGACTCGGGGAGATAAACGTAGAACACGCTTTAGAACCGTTTCACATGGGTTACTGGGGCCTCTGCTTCGGAAACGCGTTCTTAGTCCCGGTAATAGATCGTTACGAGCCGCATTTGAATGAGTACCGGTGCGAAGGCGAAACCGCGAAATAGCGGCAATAGCGGGGCCACGGTCGACGGTTTCGGTACGGGAGAAACGAGTAAGCGAGGCTTAGCGGACGAAAACTGGAACGTTACGAACTTCCCCCCGGGATCTCCTTGCTCTCGTCGGCGATGTCGTCCCAACTGACCGTCTCCTGTTCGATGATGTTCTCCGGGTCGAGAGCGTCGTCGCGAAGGACAGTCGCTGCAAGGCCCGACGGCGGCGACAGTTCCTGGTCCTCCGACGGTTGGCCGTCACCCGCTGTCTCGTTGTCCGCAGTTGCGTTGCCCGCTGTTTCGTTCCCGGCCGACATGTTGTCCGCCTGGCCGCCAACGGTTTCGTTCGCGTCGACTGTCGCGTTCTCGGCCGTTACGTTTCCGGGAACGCCCTCTCCGGCGTCCTGACTGGCGGAGAACGCCGGCTCCGGAACTTCCTCGGCACCGGGGCCCGACGCTTCGCCCGCAACGACGCGGACGACCATGCCGAGGAACTCGTGCGGACCGCAGTAGAGGTCGTACACGCCCGGTTCGTCGAACGTGTAGAGCCAGTACGCGCCCTCGGCGAACAGCGGCGAGGAGATGGGCGGAACGTCCTCCGGCACGCGCCGAGTCTGTCCGAACCCGGGATGATAGGCCATCACGTTGTGGAACGGCGAAACTAACGAGAACCGCACCGTGTCGCCGGGTTCCACGTACACGCCGGTCGGGTCGAAAAAGAACTCGGGGTTCGGGCGGTCCTCCCGCATTTCCGTGTAGAGTTCGACCTCTCTGTCGGGTTCGACCGGCGGTTCGACGTCGTCGGAGAGCGCCGGGAAACCGAACGCGGGACGTATCTGTCCGGTAGCTTGACTGGCGTCGCCCCCGTCCGACGAACTTTCGATGCTTCCGCGCATTGAGGTCGGGTGGAAGCTACAGTAATACTCGGCCATCTCCTCGCTCGCGGTGAATTCGAGAGACGCCGTTTCGCCCTCCTCGCTCACCGTATCGGTCGATTCGAGTTCGTTCCCGTCCGCGTCCTCGATGACTAGACGGTGTTGGGCTCCGTCGCCGTTCTCCCAGGTGAGCGTGTAGGTCTGTCCGACGACGAACTGGAGCGTCGGGTTCGTCTCGTCGGCTATCTCTTCCGGCGACTGGCCTTCCCAGCCGTCGACGACCCCGAGCAGTTCGTACGACCCCTGCTGACGGTACGCGTTACTCTGTGCTGCTGTCACGCCACCGATCCCGGCGACAGCGCCGGTGCTTGCCGCATACTTGAGTACGTCACGCCGCGACGCACCGTTCCAGTCGTTTCGAGTCATTGCCACCGGAAACTGCTACCGTTACGAGAATAAATCCGAGAGACAGTTGTTTACAGTTCTCTCTCGCAATGGGTGTGTTCCGAGACACAACGCGGGATTACCGCCGGTTTCGACGCCGCAAAGCGGTTCCGACGATTTCAAAGGGAGCGGGGAAGTAGTGGCGGGCAATGACGGTACACGTGACGAACACGCTCACCGGCGAGAAGGAACCGTTCGAGCCACAGGACCCGGACTCCGTTCTCCTCTATCTCTGTGGCCTGACGGTTTCCGACCCGGCCCATCTCGGCCACGCCCGGGCGTGGACGCACACTGACGTTATCCACCGATGGCTCGAACACGAGGGGTACGAGGTTCGCCACGTGGAGAACTTCACCGACATCAACGAGAAGATAGTGGCTCGCGTCGGCGAAGACGGCGACAGCGAGGCCGATGTCGCCGAGAACTACGTCGACGAGACTCTGCAGGACATGCGCTCGCTGAACCTGAAACGGGCGACTGTCTACCCGCGAGTCTCCGAGCACGTCCCGGAAATTATCGATATGGTGGAGACGCTCGTCGAGAAGGGCTACGCCTACGAGTCGAACGGCTCGGTCTACTTCGACGTGAGCGAGTACCCCGACTACGGAAAGCTCTCGAATCAGGACATATCGGAGATGGAGTCCCAGGGCGACGAAGGCGACCGGACCGAGAAGCGAAACCCGGCCGACTTCGCACTCTGGAAGGCAAACGGCGTCGCCGAGAGCGACATCGCGGAGCATCGTCACGACGATGCCGGACCGGCCGACGAAGCCGTCGAGACTGCCGAGACGTGGGAGTCGCCGTGGGGCGAGGGCCGTCCGGGCTGGCACATCGAGTGCTCGGCCATGTCGACGACGCATCTGGACGACACTATCGACATCCACGTCGCCGGGCAGGACCTCGTGTTCCCGCACAACGAAAACGAGATAGCGCAGAGCGAGGCCGCCACGGGCGAGCAGTTCTCCCGCTACTGGGTCCACGTCCGACTGTTAGAGACCAGCGGAGAGAAGATGTCGTCATCGCTGGGGAACTTCGCAACCGTCGAGACCCTCGTTTCCGAGGAGGGTACGAACGTGGTCCGAACGTTCCTGCTCTCGACGGCGTACCACAACCGTGCCACATTCTCCGAAGCGACTCTGAACGAGGCCCGCGAGCGCTGGGAGCGCCTCGACCGGGCGTACGACAGGGCCGCCGCCGCCGCCGACAGCGCAGACGCTCGGACCAAGGTAGTCGACGACGACCTCCGCGACGCCGTCGTCGAGACCCGAGACGCGTTCCCCGCGGCGATGAACGACGATTTCAACACCCGCGAGGCGCTATCCGCACTCCTCGAACTGGCCTCGGCAGTCCACCGCCACGTCGACGAACACGACCGATACGACTACGGGAGTCTCAACGCGGCGATCGAGACGTTTGACGAGTTCGGGCGAGACGTACTCGGTCTCGCGTTCGGCGCTGAGGCGGCCGACGGTGACGCCCGCCTCGCCGACGAAGCCATCGAACTCGTGTTGGACCTGCGCGAACGCGAACGCGCGGCCGGCAACTACGAGCGCGCCGACGATCTGCGGAACGAACTAGAACGCCTCGGCGTTACTGTCGAAGACAGCGACGACGGACCGACATTCCGGCGTTGAAGATAGGCCACGAACCTTATATGTTCTGACCCGGAACACCAGTTCATGACTCTTACACGACGAGCGTTCGGTGGGTTGGTGAGCGGTGCTATCGTCGCCGGAACGGGCTGTCTCGGATTTATCTTGGGCGACGAAGCCCAGAAGTTCGAAGCGTCGCCCGCAACCATCAGTGCCGAGGCGAGCGGCGAGACGGGCTACGAACAGGCGAGCGAACCGGAGTCCGAGGAGATGCGGATCGAACGAACTGTGGAGGGAGGGGGTCAGGAGCGCGACATCGTCGCGGTCAACTACATCAGCCAGTACGAGAAAACCGTCGAATTCCTCGGCCAGGAGAAACGCGCCGCGGTGTTCATCGCCTTTTCCACGCCGGAAGTCGAGATACTGGGCAAAACGCTCAATCCGGTCGGCGAAATGGACAACAAGAAACTCATCGAACAGGCACAGGGGAAGTACGAAGGTCTCACTGTCGGCAACGAGGTCGGAACCCGCGAAACCGAACTCCTCGGATCCACCGTCGACATAACGAAATTCGAAGGCAGCGCCGACCTCGACGGTACCGAAGTCCCCGTGTATATCCACGTCGGACAGACGGACCACGACGGGGACATCGTCATTCCAATCGCTGTCTACCCGCAGATGGTCGACGAGGAACCGGAGACGTACACGAACATAACCGGAATCGAACACTAGCTCCCGGGCAGGATATCCCCGAGGGCACCACCGATAGCCATCGCCACGAAACAGACAGTCACTTGCGAAGCTGCGACGTGCGGGTCCGACCAATCGACGCGGCCCCACGCGGTCATTGCCACTACCGCCGTGACCGAAGCGACCCCGACAACGCCGACCAGCCGGCGCGGTATCAGCCCGAACAGCGGTTCGTGCACCCGGACGTCCTGAATATCTGCGACGTACAGTATCCCGACGACTATCGCGACTCCGAAGGTAAGCGTTCCCGCGAGGTAGGCCGGATGGGTGGCGATGAACTCACCCACTTCCAGCGTTCCGCCCTCGACCAGCATGGGGATGCCGAACACGACGCTTCCGACGAGCGCCTCCGCGACGTCGCCGCGGTCGAACCCCTTGATAACGTTGCCGAAGACCCCGGAACCGGTGTCGACCCGCCTGGCCATTCGCATCGTCTCGCGGACCTGTTCCCGTTCCGATGTCGAGTCGACGGACTCCTCGAGGTCTTCGAGTTCGTCGAGTAAATCGTCGATATCTGGGCTCGGTTCCCCGTCCATACCCTGTTCTCGGATGCGGCCGGCAAAAACCCGCGGACGGTCAGGCTGAGTTCTCTATCTCGACTTTGTGGACCGAGGCGTGGAGGTACGTGATCGGTGGCGGAACGACTCCAGCGGTCGGGAGAGTCGGTTCGACGTTTTCCAGGCGGTCGTCGTATTCGAACTCGCCGATGTTCGCGACCTCCATCGGTCCCGCGATGATCGATCCCGTGACGCTTCCGCCGCCTGTCGCCAGGCAGACGTCGATACCGGTCTGACAAGAGGACGTGGCCGAAGACGCGTATCTGTCTGCTGCCTCGTTCGTCCCGGTCGCCGGCGTGTTCCGCGGCGCATAGACGCTTCCGGTGAAATCACCCTGGCCGAGCGCGAAGTGCATCTGGGAGGTGCCGTAGATCTGCAACCGACCCGGATTACCGCTGTCGACGTACGCTCCACCTCCGCCGTTGGAGACGGCCATATCGCCGGTCATGTACACTCTCAGGGCCGTGTCGGTCCCCGTATCGTTGACCACGCGGATGGCCTGGCCGTCGAGAGCGACGCTCCCGTTGACGAACAAGGTGACGTTTCCGGTCCCCACGTCGACTTCGAGGTCCTGACTACTCAGATGGAGATCGTCGTCAAGATAGTACGTCCCCTCGTCGAGTTCGTTGTTCGGCGGGAGCGACGTTACGACAGTGCTGTTGTTCTGGACTGACCGCATCCGCTGTTTGATGACGCCGTCGAGCGCCATCATTTCCATCGAATCGCCTTCCGTAACGCAGTCGGTACCCGTTCCAGCGTCGCAGTCGACGTTGCCTTTTCCGACGACGGAACCTCCGGCGGATATCTCGGTCGTCACGTCCGGATTACCCCGATTACCGACGGTGACATCGCCTGAGGCCACCAGTCCCGTATCGAAGTTACCGTCGATCTCACGCTGTCCGAGTACGACGATGACGCGGTTCTCGTCGTGGTCTAGCTCTCGGATGGCCGAATCGTCGACGTTCTCGCGGAAATATTCGGCCCAGCCGGTGTAGTACGGGCTGGTGATGTTGACGGTAACTACCTCTCCCTCGACCAGCGAGATGTCCGAGAGCGGTGACACGGTCTCCTGCTTGGTGACGGTGACTTCCCCGCCAGTGAGGTGTTCGTCACCCTCGAAACTCGTGATAGGGAGCGACAGCGTGTGGTCGACGTTCGAGCCGTTGGTCCGATAGTTGAGGTCGGGTCGGGAGATGACCTGTGTCTCGTTGCCCTCGTTACGCCAGACCGCACCGGCCTGATACGCAAACGTCGTCCCGTCCTGTTCGTAGACGATAGCGCCGAGTGGCTGGTCGACTACGGGGTCTGAACTGCCGGACGTATTGATGACGATGCGGCCGGTCCCGGACTGTCGAACGGCACCTTCGGTCCCAGAGAGGTCCATATCGACGGAGCGGGACACGTTGGTCTCGCTCCGCGAGACGGCATCGACTTCGCTGTCTAGGTGAAGAAACGCCTGTTCGACGCGCTCGGTTTCGGCGGCCTGTTTCGAATCGCTAACGGCTTCGGTTGTGACGAAGAGGATCCCGACGGTGACGGTTGCCGCGAGACCGAACAGCAACACGACTGCGATCACGGCGGACTGTCCGCGCCGGTTATCGCGGTCGAACACGACACACCCCTCCTCGGAGCAGTTCCATTCGCTCCGGAGAGCGTTTCATTCCTCTGTGTGGATATTTCATTCTTCGAATGATACGCTGTTATATGTAAATAAACTTCCCCTTGTATCTCTATCACTCCTCAGCCCGAATTTATGCCGGTGTTCGACCTCTCGTGGCTCCCGAGCGGCGGATACGCGTCCGAAAACGGCATCTTCATCGACGGTCCGCGGTTTCATCGCCCACCCCCGGTCGGAGTTGCGACAGGTCGTCTCGTCAGTTCGGGGTCAGTGCTAACCGGGGGGATTTTTCGGGGGGACCGCCGTTGAGACACCTATGACGCTGCCGGACCTACTCGCGGACGACGCTCGTGCTATCGATACGCACGCCCATCAGCCGACGTCCGAGTTCCTCCACGACGCGGGCGGACAGATGATGCGCGACGCCGCCGACCGTTTCGGAACGGATCTAGAGACTAACGGTTACGACGAGATGGTCGCGGAGTACGAGGAGGCGGGCGTCGGCAACGCGGTCCTCCTGGGATGGGACGCCGAGACCAATACGGGTAACCCGCCAGTGCCGAACGACTACGTCGCCGAGGTCCGCGACGAGTACGACGACTTCTTCGTCGGGTTCGCGGGCGTGGACCCGCTGAAAGACGACTGCGCCGAAGAGGCCCGCCGCGCGGTCGAAGACCTCAACCTCTCCGGGTTCAAGTTCCAGCAGATCGCACAGGGGTTCGACCCGAGCGACCCGGCCCACGAGGAACTGTTCTCCACCATCGAGGATCTGGGAGTCCCCGTCGTGTTCCACGGCGGCAACTCGACGCTCGGCGCGTGTAGCCCGGGCGGACGCGGCCTCAAGATCAAGTACGGCAATCCGATGTTGATAGACGACCTCGCCGCCGAACACCCGGACCTGCAGATACTCATCGCGCATCCGGCGTTCCCGTGGGAGAAAGAACAACTGGCCATCTGCCAGCAGAAGGGCAACGTCTACATGGACCTTTCCGGGTGGATGCCGCGGTACATCGACGACCAGGTGATCCACTACGCGAAGACGCTCCTATCGGACAAGGTGATGTTCGGAACTGACTACCCGATGATCGATCCCGGGCCGTGGCTGGAGCAGTTCGCGGAACTGGACCTGCCCGAAGACGTTCAGCGAAAGATCCTCTGGGAGAACGCGGAGCGGTTCCTCGGCCTGTAGTATTCCTGGCCGGTTAGAAGGCGTACCCGTCGTCGTCATCGCCGATCGACCGTTCGTCCGTCGCCATCATCTCCTCCTCGAAGCCGACTTCGCCGCGCTCCTCGGTTTCCGCGACCGTCTGGTGTTCCTTGATCCCGAGCGACAACAGTTCCTCTATCGCCTCCTCGCGGTTGACGAACTTCCCCTGGTCGACCATCTGATCTAGCTGGACTTCCACGTCGTCCGGTAGCGTCACTTCTATGCGAGGCATCGTAGGGTGGCTATTTCCCCCACGGACATGAACCCTTTGCCGACGTGTTTGGGACGCGACCAACCGCCTCGCGTGACCCCGGGTCGACTTCCCTTCAGTCGAATTCGGGCGGACGCCCCTCCAGGAACGCGTCGACGCCCTCCTCGTGGGCCGGCGTGTCGTACGCCTGCGCCTGAAGATGGTTCTCGTAGTCGAGCGCCTCCCGCCAGTGTCGCCCCGCGTTCTCGTGGAGCGCCTGCTTCGTCAGGCCGATCGTTTGCGTCGGCCGGTTCGCGAGCGTCGACAGCAGTTCCTCGACTACCCCGTCGATGGCGTCGTCGGCCACCGACTCGTTTATCAGGCCGAGTTCGGCGGCGGCGTCCGCGGAGAACGTCTCGCCGGTGAACGCGAGTTGCTTCGCCGCGCGAAGTCCGATCAACTGCGGGAGGAGAAACGTCCCGCCCGTGTCCGGAATAAGTCCGACATGGACGAAGGCGCATCCGAACGACGCTGACTCCACGCCGTACGCGAAATCAGAGACTGCGGCGAGAGCCAGGCCCGCGCCGACGGCGTCGCCGTTTACCTTCGCGACGATCGGTACGTCCGCCGTCAGCGCCGCTTCGACGACTCGACCGAACGTCGCTCGGACCTCTTCGTACGCCTCGCGGGTCGACATCTCGCGTTCCGCCATCGACTCGATGTCGCCGCCGGCGCAGAACGCCTCGCCCTCACCGGTCAACACGAGGGCGTCGAACGTCTCGTGTGACACGTCCTCGATCCGGTCTGCCAGCTCGCTCGCTATCTCTCTCGTCATCGCATTGCGCGAATCGGGGCGGTCGAACGTCACGGTCCGGACGCCGTCCTCGTCAGATACGTGCATACCTGACCTATATCCTGAGGGTTTAATTAGTTACTTTGTGTAGCCCGCCGCATGGACGTAGAGTCTTTCTTCGAGGAGATGCCGTTTGCAGAACTGCTCGGCGTCGAAGTGACCGAGGTCGACGACGGCCACGCCGAGGGGCGCGTCGAAATGCGCGAAGACCTCTCGTGGAACGCCGACCGCGAGATGGCCCACGGCGGCGTCACGTTCACGCTCGCTGACACCGTCGGGGGCGCGGCGCTCGTCTCCGTCGTGGACCAGCCTGTGCCGACAATCGACATGCGGATCGACTATCTCAAAGCCGGGACCGGGGACCTGCGGGCGGAGGCCGACGTAGTGCGTTGCGGGAGCGACGTTGGCGTCGTCGACGTTGACGTGATCGCGGAGGACGGTACTGTCGTCGCTGACGCTCGCGGCGTGTACAAAACGGGCTGAGACGACCCACTGTTCGAAGAGTTCCTTTGCTCTCGCTGAGAGCGTTCGAGAAACGCCGACCGAATGAGTAGCGACGCCCGTCGCGGGACGAGGGAGACGAACGAGGCGACGATTCGCCCTCGGACCACTCGTGGCCGAGATGATTCATCCGGTATCTGTGTTTAAAAACAGACATGGACAAGGTAATTAGTATGGGCGAGTAACTATAACGGACGAACATGGACGAAGACGCGATCGGAGAACGGGTCGCCCTCCGGAGATCCGGCCTGTACAGTACCCGAACTCGGGTTCGGTCCGAGGCGACCCCGCGGACGAGACAGATCCCCCTCTATCGGTCTGGTCGTGGGCGTGCCTCCGGTGCGACCGCTCACCAGCCAACCCCCGAACCGTACACCTATCGCTCGTCGACCGGTGGCCGCGGAGACGGTATGACAGCTATTTGATGGCCCATGACATCCACACTCGACCCAGACGACCTTTCCGACCGGGAACGAACCGCAGTCGAACACCTGCTGTTCCGCCTGGCTGACGACGAACTTGTCCTCGCGGAGCGATACTTCCAGTGGGAGGCCCGCGCGCCCTCTCTCAGGTCAGGCCTGGCGCTTGCCACTATCGCTCAAGACGAATTCAGCCACGCACGCCTCTGGTACGACCTGTTACAGGACTTCGGACACTCGGAACTGTCCCTCATTTACGAACGCGACCCCGGCGAGTTCCGTCACTCAACGCTCCCGGAGCTACGGCTCGCCGACGGGAACTGGGCCGGCGCGGTAGTGCGGAGCTACTTCTACGACGTCGCCGAGGACCTGCGGTTGGCATCGCTGGAGAGTTCGACCTATCCGCCGATCGCCGACCGCCTGGAGAAGGTTCGCGGCGAGGAAGAGTACCACCGCAAGCGTGCCCGCAGTTGCCTCGAACGACTCGCCGAGGGCGAGCGCGGCCGCGAGCGTCTGCAAAACGCCGTCGACCGTCTGTTCCCGCACGCGCTGACGCTGTTCGAACCGGTCGACGAGAACGTCGAAACCGACATCGTCGACCTGGGCATACGCCGGAGGGGACTCGACGATGTTCACATGGAGTGGCTCGCGACGGTCGAACCGTTCCTCGAATCGAACGGCCTCCGACTCCCTATCGAAGCGGGAACTGCTCCCGCGAACGGCCTGTCAGACGTCGGCGGGCGGGCCCAGAATCACACTGACGACTGGGACGGCCTCCACGCCGAGATGCGCCGGGCGTACCGGGAACGGGAACGAGTGGAAGCCAATCGCATCGTCGAGGACCCGGACGACATCTAACGGGACTGGCCGGATACACTACCGCGACGAAGTGCACAAGCTTCCGAAGTAGCCGACGCTCCGTCCGTTTCCACACGTGTACCGTCTTCGGAAAGCCGTTCGAGAAATACGAATAGATCGGTACGAAGCGGTCGGGTCTATCGTTCGACCGCAACCGTTTCCGACGAGTGAATCCACGCCTCGTCGTTGTCCGCGTCGTACACCACGAAGCGGTCGTCCTCAGTCTCGTACGCGCAGTATCTGTCTTCCTCCTGGTTTGCAGGGGGGTCGTTGTTCGCTTCCATTCGCTACCTGATTGTCCGTGCTGCCGGGTATAAAAGCGTGTCTCGGCGACAGACTGACCTGTCGGCCCGTCAGACCTGGGGCAACGTCACCTGAACGACAGTCTTCTCGCCCTCGTCGACGATAGATAGATCGCCGTCCGAACGGGCGACGACCGCCTGCGCGACGCGGAGTCCCAGACCTTCGGCGTGAGAGATCGGGGTCTCAGGCGTATCCTCCAGCGCTGTGCGTTCGGTTTCGGGCACGGACATCTGGTCGCTCGTCACGCGGATGACCACGTCGTTTCCATCGTGCTCGGTCACGACCCGTACCGACGGAGACGACGCTGTCGTGTACCGCAGCGGTAATTCGACCACGTTCTCTATGGCGACATCGACGTACTCGTCAGCTAACGCCCGGGAGTCGCCGGCGAGTTCCGTGGCGATCGTTGCCGTCGGGTAGTCGGAAGCCAGTTCTTCGACGCAGTTGCATACCAGTTCGTCCACGTCGACAGGCGTGTTCGGGCGGTCCGGATCGTTCATCACTCGCCGGAGGAGACGGGTTTCCTCGGTCAATTGCAGGAGGTCCTCCGCGGTTTCGAGCATCGCCTCCGCGTGCACTTGCGCCTGCGTGTCGTCGACTTCGTCGACGATCATCTCCGCGCGGCCGTGGATCACGTTGGTCGCGTTGCAGACGTTGTGTCGGAGTACCCGCCGCAGGATCTGTGCCTGCTTCGTGGAGCGTTCGAGGTCCGCCTTTGACTCGTGTAGCGATTCGAAACTTCTGGCCGTCAGGAAGTAGATCGACGCCGCGGAAACGGCGACGAAAACGCTACCCTTGAGGATCTGAAAGCGGACCGCCGACTCCGGCTGAGGGACTAACTGAACGACGACGATGTCGGACATCGTCACCCACAGCACGCCGAGTAGCGCATACACTGAGGCGATTTTTAGCGCGCCACGGTCACTTGGAACTCCCACTGTATCTCACGGTTCGCCTGTGGGAACATAAAACTCGTCGCGTCTGTGATGTGTCTGTTGGGTATGATCTTATCAGCCGACCGAACTGGGTCGACCGCTTCCGTCACGTGACGCCGAGCGGTGACAGACGCGGCAGTCGTACAAATCGCGACGAGAAACCAGTTAGTCGACAGTCACTCGCCGGTCGCCCGTGCGTTCAACAACCGTCCGAGAAGGCCACTGAGGTTCTGTTCGGATGACTCCGATCCGTAGACTCTCACGGAGTCGACGCCCGAGTAGCCGTGTTCTCCGGACTCGTCGCGCTCCCAGTACAGCCACGCAGTTTCTTCCTCGCCGTCGAGTCCGGTTTCGTCGACCGGGAACTCCAGTACGAGCGCGTCGTGACCGTCACCGTGTCCGCTCTCGACCTGAGTGACTGTCCCGCCGTCCATCGGGCGCGCTCCCTCGCCGTCTTTCACCGTGAACCGCGACCCGAAGCGATAGCGTACGGGTTCGTCTGTCGGGTCGAACGTTTTCCGTTCGCCGTCCTCATTCAGGAACTCGACGGGGTGGACGGCAACGGAGACGGACTCGTGGGTGTGTCGGTCTATGAAGTTATCCGCGTTCTGCGGTTGGATATCGATACTGAGTTCGTGCGGAAAGTGCGCTGCCGCGACGCCGCTCAGGGCCGGGAGAGCGGCGACGGTAGCTCCAACGCCCAGCGTTCCTTTGAGTAGACGACGCCGCGTAGTAGTGGTAGCTGGTGAATGCCCGGTCAGTGTTTGTAACGTTGATTTCGGCATGCAATATAGGGGGATCGGTGTACAGTGATTTAGAGATTCTAGTCCGATTACCGAACCACCGTATCGAGAACGCATATACAAGGCCGGCGTCTAACGGGTGAGTATGAACGATAGGACCCCCTCCGGGGCGGGATGGTTCGAGAGCGTAGATCCCGGCAACGTGGAGGGAGCCGCCACTGGAATACGCGATGGTAGCGCGGCCGCGCCCCGTGATTGGCCGGTGCAAGCGGTCGAGGCCGGCTTCGCCGACGGCGAAGACGACTACTACGACCGGCTCCGCGAGGCGACGCTCGCGGCGACGGCAGCGGCCGTCGAGGAAGCCGAGCGGGCCGACGACCGCCAGCTCGCACACGCGGTTCGAGCCATGGACGACTGCGAGCGGACGGCAAACGAACTGGCGGAGCGCGTCGCGGAGTGGGCGGGCACGCTGTTCGACGATGCTGGGACCGGCGTCGAGTACGCACGGACGCTCGCGGAGAGTGACCCTGACGGCCCCACCGAGCGACGGGTCGTCGACCTTGCTCGACGGGTGGCGTCGCTGGCCGACGAGCGCGACGAACTCCGGACGTTCGTCCAGCAACAGGCGAGCGTCGTCGCGCCGAACCTGGCTGCGATGGCCGGCCCGGTGCTTTCCGCGCGTCTCATCGCACTCGCGGGCGGCCTGGGGTCGCTCGCTAAGATGCCGAGCGGCACCGTTCAGGTTCTCGGTGCCGAGGACGCGCTGTTCGCGCACCTGCGCGGGCAGGCGAGTTCGCCGAAACACGGGATCATCTACACGCACGAGTACGTCCGCAACACCGCTCCCGACCAGCGCGGGTCCGCGTCGCGTGCGCTCGCCGGGAAACTGACTATCGCCGCCCGCGTCGACCACTACTCGGGCGAGCGCAAACCGGAACTGGACGACGAACTGGACGACAGAATCGCGTCTATCCGCTCGCGGGGTGGCGACGAATGAGCCGTCCCGACGGCGTCGCCCGGCGGACTATCGACGGGGCCGAACGGCTCGCGACCCGCGGCGCGCCCGTCTACGGCGAGCCGACCGACGGGGAGTGGCGGCTGTGGGACGCCCGCCGGTCGAAACTCGGTGCGATGTTCGAGAACGGTATGGAAACGGGACTGTCGGACGGCGATGCAGTCCTCTATCTGGGCGCAGCGAGCGGGACGACCGTCAGCCACGTCGCCGACTTCGCCGGGCCGACGTACGCCGTGGAGTTCGCTGCGCGGCCGGTACGGGACCTGTTAGATGTCGCGCGCGACCGCGAGCGCCTGTTTCCGCTGCTCAAGGACGCCCGGAAGCCGGAGACCTACGCGCACGTCGTCGAGAACGAACTGGACGCTATCGTGCAAGACGTTGCGACGCGCGGACAGGCCCGCGTCGCAGCCGAAAACCGACGGTTCCTCGCCGACGACGGCCGACTGATCGCCGCAGTCAAGGCGCGCAGCGAGGACGTCACCAGGGACCCGGACAGCGTCTTCGACAGTGTCCTCTCTGAACTGGAAGAGACGTACGAACTGCTCGAAACCGAGCGGCTGGAACCGTTCCACGACGACCACCTCGCCGTTGTCGCGCGGCCGCGGTAGACCCTCTGTCGGGCGAGCGTCCTCACTCAGTGCCGTCGGGGGCGTCCCCGTTACCGTTCGAGCGGTCCCTGATAACCGGCATGCTCGGGTCCCGATACGGGGAGCGGCCGAGGACGTTCCCTTCGAGGTCCTGTTCGTCGAGTTGCTCCCGTAGCGTCCGGTTCAGTCGGTTCACGCTGGTCGTGTCCAGACCGTGGGCCGCCAGCAACTCTCGATACTCGGGGTTCTCTTTGATGGATTCGAAGCGCTCGTACAGCGATTCGAGTCTCTCCGGCGACTGGTCGCTCACCCACCCCTGGTCGTGGAGGCCGAGTTGCCGTCGTCGCTCGTCGTCGACGACGTACTGGACGACGACCAGTGCGACCTTCTCGATAGCGCGCTGGCTTCCGAACGCCGTCAGGTCGAGGTCGACCATGATCCCGAGCGCGCGGTCGCGTTCCCAGGCGGTGAGCGAGAGCGTACTGCAGAAGGCGTGGGTGATTCGAGCCTTCTCCAGTCGATGCATCCGCGCGCTGTGACCGTCCATCGCCGGGTGTTGCTCGTCGTGGAGTCGTCGGAGGTTCTCCCCCACGTCCGCGTCCGGACGGTCGGCACGGCCGATGAGCGTCGCGCTCGGCGTCACCACGTCCCATCGCCTGATGCGTTCGTCCTTGACGGCATCTAACCGCGACAGCGATCCGTCGCCTGGGCCGGTGCTAATGTCCCTACGTAGCCACGCCCGTTCGATGCTCGTGGGTGGTCCGGTCGACGTCTGCGGCGGGCCGCCACTCATCTCGTGCGGTTTACGCTCCCGAGGGTATAGAAAGGCATGGCTTCGTACTGTCGGCTGTCTCGTTGGAACGATGTTCGATACTTGGGGTGCCGGAGTTCTTCACTGGCGTACAGCCGACTCTGTCGGAAGAAAACTGGACCGCAGAACCCGACGCATTTCCTCACAATGAACCCTTATCGCGAGAAGCACTTAAAGGGTCAATGGCCTCACGTGAGATCCGTAGTCGCGGCCAGCGGTTCCGGACGAGAGACGCTACGCTCGAAGACAGATAGTCTCCCGAGAATCCTTCACTACGAACCCTTGTCGCGAGAAGCACTTAAAGAAACGCCGTCAGTGCGACTGACGAGCGCATCGCTCCCCGGATTGAGCTCAGGCATAATCCTCTACTATGACCCCTTGTCGCGAGAAGCACTTAAACGGTCGACCCGTCGGACAACCGTCTGGCCCGTCTCGCCGGCGTTGAGACGATCCGGTGGCAGGCCTGCCGACTCCAAACCCTATTTATTCGCGGGTTGCAAACTCTCGGGCGATGGACCGGGCCGCCGCCGAGAGGTTCGACGAGTTCGGGACGCTTGGGATAGAGGAGGAGTTCTACGTCGTCGACGAGGAGGGCCGTCCCGTCTCCGGTACGGACGACCTCGTCTACCGGCACGACCCACCAGAGATACTCGACGGTCGACTGGACCACGAGTTGTTCAAGTGCGTCATCGAGACGCAGACGCCTGCCGTCGAGTCGCTCGGTGACGCCGAAGAGTCGCTGGGCGCGGTTCGGGAGGCGCTCGTCGACCACGCGGAGCGACACGGGTACCGAATCGCCGCGGCGGGCCTCCACCCTACGGCGAAGTGGCGCGAACTGGAACACGCCGAAAAGCCGCGTTACAGGTCTCAGCTCGACCGAATCCAGTACCCGCAACACCGCAACACCACGGCCGGCCTGCACGTTCACGTCGGCATCGACGATGCCGACAAGGCGACGTGGATAGCCAACGAGTTGCGCTGGTTCCTGCCCGTAATGCTCGCGTTATCGGCGAACTCGCCGTACTGGAACGGGTTCGACACCGGCCTGCAGTCCGCCCGTGCCAAGATATTCGAGGGGTTGCCGAACACGGGGATGCCGACCGCGTTCGAGGACTTCGCCGCCTACCACGAGTTCGAGCAACGGATGTTAGCGACCGAGTCGATACACGACCGCGGGGAGCTCTGGCACGAGGTCAGGCCCCACACGGAACACGGGACCGTCGAGGTGCGGACGCCGGACGGACAGGCTGACCCCGAGCGCGTGATGGCGTTCGTGGAGTACACGCGTGCGCTGGTGTTTGACCTGGCCGAACGATACGAGGACAGCGCGAACCCCGAGCCGCCGGATATCGCGGGCGGAGACGTGGGGACCGAGGGCCTGCGGCGCGAACTGCTCGACGAGAACAAGTGGCGCGCACTCCGGCGCGGTCACGACGCCGCGTTCGTCACCCGCGACGGCGCGGAGACGATAGACCTCGGCGAACTCGTCGACAGGGAATCGGAGCGCCTCGGCGTGACGGGCATCCGCGACATCTACGGGTCCGAAAGCGGGGCAAGTCGGCAGCGCCGACTTCGCGAATCGGAAGGTCTCGACGCGCTCTGCGAAGCGCTCCTCCTCTAAGCAAGGTTTTTCACCGTTGGGGTATTCCGTCCTTACAGAAAGGACAATGGACGACGATACTGAAAACGACAACGACGACGTAGCGGTCGAAGGCGACGAGGTCGAGGAAGCGGCAGTCGACGTCGACGAGGACGTGGAGGTCGAGGAACGACTGGAAGTCGACGAGGAGGGAGACGTCCACGAGGAAGTTGCCGTCTCGGAGGGCGACGACGAGACCACCGTCGTTGACGAAGACACTGACGTGGAGACCGAGAGCACCACGCAACGTGCAGTCGACGGGTTCGATCAGGGCGTCGTCGATCTCCTCTCGTGGATACTCGACACGGAGACTCGCGCGAGAATATACGTCCACCTGCGAAAGAATCCGGGCAGCACGAGCGAAGAGATCGCCGGCGGGACCGGTCTGTATCCGAGTACGGTCCGCGAGGCGCTTGCGGAACTCCACGAGGAAGAGATAGTGAACCGGCGCAAACGCGAGAGCGACGGCGCGGGCAACAACCCGTACGAGTACACTGCTATCGCCCCGAGCGACCTGGTCGGCGGCATCGTCGGACAGGTTCAGAGCGAACTGAACACCGTGTTCAACCTAGACGATTACCTCTCGGAGACCGAGTCAGTCCTCGACGAAGAGGCGGAAGACCCGGTAACTATCACCGTCAAGGACGACAGGGACAGAGACACTGAGGAGTCTCGGGACGACGACGCCGAGACGTAACCCGACTCTTTTAAGCACCGGGAACCGATTTACGACGATATGAAGGTAGCGCTGGGTGGGACGTTCGACCCGGTGCACGACGGGCATCGATCGCTGTTCGAACGGGCGTTCGAACTCGGCGACGTTACCGTCGGTCTCACCAGTGACGAACTCGCGCCGAAGACCCGCAAGGAGGACCGCTACGTCAGACCCTTCTCCGAACGAGAAGCGGACCTCGACGAAGAACTCGCCTCGTTCGCCGAGGAGTACGACCGCGAGTACGAGATACGGACGTTGACGCAACCGACAGGCATTGCCACGGAACCGCAGTTCGACTACCTGATCGTCTCGCCGGAGACGGTCGACGTCGCCGAGCGGATAAACGAGATACGGGAAGAATCTGGCAACGCTCCGCTTACCATCGAAGTCGTCGAGTACGCCCGCGCCGAGGACGGCGACATCATCTCGAGTACCCGCATCGTCCGCGGCGAGATAGACGAACACGGGACCCTCACGCCGGACCGTGAGGGCCGCGAACGACAGGATAGCTGACTCTATCGACTTCGCACCCTCGGTGATGATTGAACCGATCCCGATGTCGACGCGGTCGTGTACGGGACGGCGTCAGCGTTCCGTCCGAACTCGTCGAATCGACGAGGCTGCTTACGACGCCGCTTTCGGCAGCCGTCGCTTAGACCCCGAATAGTCCCGGGCCGATAGCGTTCGGGATTCTGTCCGACAGTATCCGCCCGGTATCTACCAGCCCGGGGGTTCGAGTCCGGCGTTTTCCAGTACGTCTTTCCACCGCTGCTGGATACTCAGCCGCGAAACGTCGGCCGCATCCGCGACTGCCCCCTGGGACCGCTCCTCGCCTGCGATCAACGATCCGGCGTAGAGACTCGCCGCGAGAGACGTTCGTTTGGACCCGTCTTCGGTCTGGATGGCCGTGAGAAAGAGGTCTGTCGCCGTCGACCGCGCCTCGGATCCGAGGTCGAGGCGGTCAGCCGCGGCGTGGAGCACTTCGATCCACTCCTCGTTATCGACTCTATCACGGGCCCGATACATGAGCGGTGATTGTGGTCCGGCGAACTTAAGCGCGCGGTCGGAACGACAGGTATTTTTTGCAGACACGGGTACGTGGGGACGAGCGCGGGTAGCCAAGCCAGGAAACGGCGCAGCGCTTAGGACGCTGTCCCGTAGGGGTCCGCCGGTTCAAATCCGGTCCCGCGCATACAATAATCGGGAGCTTCCTTGCGGTTTTCTGCCTGTCAAAGCAACTATATCAGGCGAACCCAACGAAAGGCAGTGACGATGAATTAGAGGCGGATTTGAGTTCCGGACGCCTCATCAAACTTGTCCCGCCCCGATGGGCGAACCCCCGATCACCGTCTGGTGATTTCCTCTCAGACGTCCGAACAGTATTGAACGTGGCACTCCAACTACGTCTGTGAGAAACAATGCTTCATTGTGAATGCGGGTGGGCTTGGGAATGGGAAGATGATCCGGTTCCTTACTGTCCCTTCTGTGGCAAGTTAGGAGGAGCAGGACCGGGGGCGCCAAAAGAAGCCAAGGAAGCGGTTGAGAACGCAGAGAAAGAACGGAACTAATCAATTGAGTTTTCCTGCACTTGACGAGGATTCATCGTTTTCCATTCAGTTCCCTTTCGAATCTCGCCAAGCAGACCTGAATCGCCCTCAGTCAATACCGGGTCAAAACACCGCGTTGCGGCAGTCCAGTCGTGAACGAGGGGGACTCGCGAGCGGCCGAGACAGTCAGCTAGCGTAGGCGGTTGCAACTTCGCTTAACTCGGCGAGAGTGAGCGCGCCACTCGCGTACTGGGTAGCCGCCTGCGAGAGTTCACCGAGATCGATTTCCCCGTCGTTATCCGCGTCGTATTCACCCGATACGCCGTCCAAGGGGCTCCCTTCCACGACGACGATATCGTCACTCCCCAGAGAGACCTCACTGTCGCTTGTCACCGATCCCGAGACCGAGTAGGTCGTTCCCGGATCGGCGTTCTCGCCCGCTTCGACCGTGTACTCAGTTACAACCGTCTGGCCCGGGTTTACTCCGCCAACGGCGACGAGCGCACCCGTGGGATCGGCAACCTCGACGACCGGGGACCGCGACTCCCCGTCGACAGTAACAGATTCGATCGACGCGGCCGCGACCTCCGGAGAGAACGATTCGCTGACGGTCAGATCGTTACTCTGTGCGGTGGCTTCCACGGTGACCGTCGTCTCACCCCCGGGTGCTATCTGCGTGGATTCGAGATGGCGTTCGGCAGACGAGTCACCACCCTCGACCGTCGCCGTTTCTGATGCGGTGTCCGTCGCGCCGTCGTCATCAGTGACTGTCACTACTGCGGTGTAGGTCCCCGCCTCGGAGTACGTATGGGTAGCTGTCGGGCTGGACGTCTGTACATCTGCCTGCCCGTCGCCATCGAAGTCCCAGGTGTAACTCGCGATCTCGCCGTCGGAATCGGCGGACGCCGAGGCGTCGAACGTCACCTCTTGACCGGGGACAGGGTCCGCTGTCGTCCACGTGATCGACGCTGCTGGCGACTCGTTCTCTCCGGGGTCTGACCCAGAGGAAACGACGAAGTTCGCCTCAGTCGTCCGTTCGGACTCGACACTGACTGCCACCGTCTGGTCTGTGTTTCCGTCGCTCTCGGCGACAACCGTGTACTCGCCCGGAGCGATCAGGACTGTGTAGTCCCCCTCTGCGTCTGTCGTCGTCTCTGCGACGACCAGTCCGGACGTGTCTTTGACAGACACCACCGCTCCCGAAATCGAGTCGTTCTCGCCGTCGAATACGGTGCCGATGATGGTACCGGGACGGTCAGGGACGTCGAGAACAAAGTCCGCAGTGGTCGTCTTCGCAGAGTACACGGTGACCGAATTCTGTCCCACGGTACCATCGCTCTCGGCGTACACAGTGTACTCGCCCGGAGCGACTTCGACGGTGTACTCGCCTGAAGCAGATGTCGACGCAGACGCGACGACCGATCCGGAGTCGTTTTCGACAGTCACCGACGCCCCCGAAATCGCGTTGTTCTCCTCGTCGACCACCGCGCCCGTGATAGACCCGGATTCGGTCACAGGACGAACGACGATATCTGCTCCCGTCGTCTGGTCTGACTCGACGGTGACCGATGTTCGCCCCTCCGTTCCGTCGCCTTCAGCGAACACAGTGTACTCGCCCGGAGCGACCTCGACGGTGTACTCGCCTGAAGCAGACGTCGACGCGGACGCGACGACCGAACCGGTCTCGTTTTCGACGGTTACTGATGCCCCCGAAACCGGGTCACTGCCTGCGTTCGTTACAGTCCCCGATACGTATCCCGGTGACGCGGTCACGAGGACAATGTCCGCCGAAGTCGTAAACCCCGACTCGACGGTGACCGAGGTTCGTCCCTCGGTTCCGTCGTTCTGGGCGACGACCGTGTACTCGCCCGGAGCGACCTCGACGGTGTACTCGCCCGAAGCAGACGTCGACGTAGACGCGACGACCGTCCCGGAGTCGTCTTCGACGGTCACCGACGCACCCGAGATGGCGTTGTTCTCATCGTCGACTACCTGTCCCGAGATGTACCCCGGAGAACCGGACGATCCGACCGCGGCGTCGATAGACTCGTGGCCACCGTCAGTCGCACGTACGGGCATCGAACCGAGAGCGGTGCCGGCAACGACAACGCTTGAGACCGCTACGATACCGAGAGCCAACGCGAGGAGTTTCGACTTCTTATACATAATTTGGTGTAACTGTTAGTGGTGGTTCAGTTCTATTTCTCACCGAGAGGGACCGAGCTGGAATGACAATATTTTGTACTCTCCGTGGATATTATGTTAAATTCCTGTCCCAAAATCGTTTCGCAACCCGTTGTTCACGGGGAGTTATCCGGTGCGAACAATCCACGGGACACAGTCCAGCCACGAGAACTCGACTCGATGAAACAGGTCCAAGACACGACCGGGAAAACGTCGCGAGCGTTCCGACGCCGCAGAGAGCGGCCTCGTCACACACAAACAGGGTAGAAACCGCCGCTAGTTCGGATTCACGAACGAGGCAAGCACCATTTCGGATCCGGAATCGCCCTCCCAGACGAGTTCGACGTAACCGCCGGATTCGACCTCGACCTCGATGGAATTCCCCGCGGTGATCCGGCCGTCACTGGATCCTTGCCACTCCGACGTGCTGCGGATGTCGCCTTCGATCGACAGGTTGTCAGCGTCGACGTTGTCTCCTCCATGGTGCGTGATAGTGACCAGTCCGCCGTTCGATGTCTCCTCCCAATCGGCCTCCCACGACACCATCGGGGTTTCCGACTGTCTGCTACTGGTGGCCGAACCGGACATGCTGGTGGCCCCCGTCATCCCCGAATAGTTCTCCCAGAACGCCGCGGCGTCCAGAGTCATCGAGATAGTAAGCGTCCGTTCACCGCCGGTGACGGATACGTCCTCTATGTTCTCGAAGGCTCGCGGCGATTGATTGCGGGCCTCGTCCACGAGGTCCTGTGCGGTGTCTACGGGAACCTCCGTCTCCTCGTCGTAGGCGAGAATGATCTCGTTGTCGGTCGTTTCGCCGTCGAGGGTACCCGACATACCGGCGCCGTAGAGCCCCTCAACCAGTGTCCGGGCGCGCGGGTCCGAGATTTGGTCGCGGACGGGCGATCCGAGGTCGAATTGGCCGCCCATCACGACTGTCGCTTCGCCTAGCTTGTCGATGAGGAGTTCGGCGTACTCGCTCTGGTCGTAGTACCGGTCCGCGTTGCCCTTATTGGCATCTATCATCTTCTCGACAGCATCGCGGCCGGTCACGTCGGCGTCCTCTATCATCCCGACGACGATGTGCTCGCTGTCGAGGGCGAAAGCGACGGTCATGTCGCTGTACTGGTTGCCATCGTCGCCGTAGTACAGCTCGTACCCCTCGTAGGAGCCGGTCTGATACTCAGCGTCGCTGTCACTTTCCTCCTCTATCTGGGTCTGGATCGAGTCGACATCGAACGACCCTTCGACGACGAACGACGCCCCGGCGGATGCGTCGTCGCGCTCGACGTTGAGCGTGCTACCGCCGACGGCGGTCAACTCTGCGATCTCGGTTAGGTCAACGCCCTCTATCTGCTCGTTGGCCTGTTCCAGACCCTCGAACGGGTCCTGCGGGAGTTCGTCGCGCTGTTCCATGACGCTTTCCACGTCGTAGGACGCGAACCCCCGCGTGTCGATCCCGAGCAGGTCCTTGGGGTCGTACAGCCAGGACGCGTATTCGGGCTGACCGCCAGCCTGCGTGAGACTATCGTCGTCCTCCAGGATACCGGTACAACCGGCGAGACCCAAGAGGGCGGACACTCCGCTTGCGCGTAGGAACGTGCGTCGTGAGTGAACCATAGATGTCATTTTACTTCGGAGTAGTATAAATGTATGCAACCAGAACAGAGACGGTGAGAAGAGAGGTCGACCGGCGGTAGACCGCTCAATGCATCCCGTCGGAAGGTCCGAGAGCAGCGGATCGATGTCGGCAGAGAAAACGAACCGGAGACTTTTCTTGTTTCGACCCCAATTGCAGCCGAATGAAGCGTCGACAGTATCTCGCCGCCGGCCTGTCGGTCCCCCTCCTCGCCGGTTGTTTAGACGGTCAGACCGACGACGGCGACACGACGAACGCGGAACCGACGGACAGTACCACGTCGACCGAACCCGGGTCGCCCGACTCCGACGGCATCTACGTGCAACCGTTCGTCGAGAACATGCTCACGGCCGGGACGACGGCGAGCGGGGAGTACGAGTTCGGTGTGTTTTACACCTTCCCGCACCAGTTCTGGACGGTGACCGGGACGGAGCGGTCCGAGCAACCGCGTAGCGACGACCATTCGCTCCACCTGATGGCGAGTGTCTGGGACTCAGAGACGGAGACAGTCCTACCCAACACCGGCCTCTCGGTCGAGATCACTCGGGACGGCGACCTCGTCTCCGAGGAGGTCATCTATCCGATGTTCTCCCAGCGGATGGGCTTTCACTACGGCGCGAACTTCAAGCTGGGCGACAACGGAACGTACTCGGTGACAGTGAGTATCGGCGGAACTGATCTCCGCCGAACGGGGTCGTTCGAGGGCCGGTTCGAGGACCCTGCGAGCGCGACAGTCGATTTCGATTTCACGAAGGAACAGCGGGATAAGTTGACCACGCAGGACATCGATGCCGGCGGTGATCCCGGCGCGGTCGAACCCATGGACATGGGGATGCTTCCGATCGGTCGGGCGAAGGACCCGGCCGACCTGCCGGGGACGGTACTCGGATCGACCACAGCCGACGGGATCACGTACGTCGTCACGAGTATCGGCGACGAGCGGTTCGGCGACGGAACGTACGTCGCAGTCTCCGCCCGGACGCGGTACAACGGCCTTCTGGTGCCGGCGATGGGGCTGTCCGGAACGATCACTCGGGACGGCGAAACGGTGTACGACGGGGCGTTCGAACGGACGCTCGACCCCGAACTGGATTACCACTACGGAGCGCTCGTCGACGGCGTCGCAACGGGCGACGAACTCTCGCTGTCCGTCGACGTGCCGCCGCAGGTCGCCCGCCACCAGGGGTACGAAACGGCGTTTCTGGACACGCCGACAGTGGACATGACATTATGAACGGCCGACGGTCGGCAGTTGTCGTGGTCGCACTCATGCTGGTCGTCGCGCCGCTTCTTGGGATCGGTTCCGCCCCGGCCGACGCGCACGGAAACCACGTCACAGCGGGGTCGCAGGTGGCCGCTGACGGAACAGTCGTCGTCGAGGAACTGTTCATCCTCGAAAACGGCTACCTCGTCATCCACGAGAGCGACGACGGCGACCCCGGAAAGATACTCGGACACGTGGCGATCGAATCAGGCTACCACCGGGGCGTCTCCGTTTCGCTCGACGAGTCGTGGTGGGACACCGCCGCGGACAACGAATCTCTCGTAGCCGTACTCCACCGGGATGCAGAAGGCGGCGACGAGTTCGACCCGGACGCCGACACGCCGGTGTCCGCGTTCGGAAGCCTCGCCGGGGCGGAGTTTGACGTTCGGGAGGGTGATAAGCCGGTCAGTGTCGTCGCGACCTCGTTCGAAGGACACGCCGTCGAGGACTCGGTGACGGTCCCGCGCGTCCAACTCGCCGACGACGGATATCTCGTCGTCAGGGCGAACGAGGAGGGCGAACCGGGTGAGGTAATCGGCCGGGAGCGACTCGAAGGCGGGACGCACGAGAACACAACCGTTCCGGTCGACCGGGAGATGCTCACCGGCAATGATTCGACAGTGTATCTCTGGGTGTCGGTGTACAACGACGACGGCGACGGGGCGTTCGATGCCGAACGCGACGACCCCGTCACCGTCGCCGGGTCGCCGGTACAGTCGCGGATCGTCGCGCAACTGAACGCGACCGAATCGGACATGTCCGTCGGCGTCAACACGCCGGAACCGACGACAACCGGGGCGGCCACGAGCCACGATACGACGGGAGCGTCCGATGACGCGAACGACGGCACGTCGGGCGGCGAGGAAACGGATACGCCCGCAGTCGGCGTCGTTGGAACGGTCGTCGCCGTACTGCTGGGACTGCTACTGGCGGTGAGACGGCGATGACCGTTGGAGAGCGCGGGATCCCCCTTCGAGAATCGCACCAGAACCCCCATTTGCTCGGGGACCCAAGGGGGCGACGATGACGCTGTCCCCGGACCAGTCGCGCCGCGAGTTCATGAAAGCGGCCGTCGCGATGGGAGGGGCGTCGGCCCTGTCCGCGTGTCTCGACCGCGATGACGAGTCGGGCGAGTCGGAGACGACGGCCGGACCGGTTCCCTCCGGGGTCGACGACCCCGCCGACCTCCCAGCCAGCCAGCACGGCTGGAACGACCAGTTGCCCGAAGACGAACACGGCAACGCCGTGTTACCCCGACACCACGTCTTCCTCTATCTGAACCTCGACGAGTCGGGCGAACCGAGCGAGGAGGCCCGCGAGACGGTCGCGTCCGCTCTCGCTACGCTCGACCGGGCGTACGAGCGCTCGAACGAGGGGCTCATTTACTCCGTGGCGTATTCACCGTCGTACTTCGACCGATTCGACGAGTCGCTCCCGGACAGCGTGAACCTGCCCGAGCCGAGACGGCTCTCGTCGTTCGAGGAACCGGAACTCGATACGCAGGACGCCCTGTTACACATGTCGAGCGACCGCGCGGACGTGGTTCTCGAAGCGGAGGAGGCGCTTCGCGGGAACGTCGAGGCCAACGGCGTCGAGATGGAAACGCCCCTGTTCGATGTCGTCACGGACGCTGACCGCCGGACGGGGTTCATCGGCGACGGCATGCCGGCCGAGCGCCAGGACGTTAAGGGAATTCCTGACAGTAAGCCGGTCCCCGAGGAGTCGCCGCTGTTTATGGGGTTCAAAGCCGGCTTCGTCGGCAACCAGGCGACCGAGGAGTACGTGAGCATCGACGAGGGCCCCTTTGCCGAGGGGACGACGAAACACCTGGCCACGATCCGCCAGCGGCTCAGCGACTGGTACGTCGAGAACGATTTCGAGGAACGCACTCAGAAGATGTTCAGTCCGCTCCACTCGGAGGAAGGGTTGGTCGAGTCGACCGGACACGAACTGGGAGACCACAGCGGAGTCACGCCCGAGACGACCGAGGCGATGCCGGACCACGCCCGCGAGTTCGGCCGGGTCGGGCACGCACAGAAGATGGCCCGTGCGAACCGTGACGACGACGGAAATCCCCTGTTGCTCCGCCGCCACGTCGAATCGACTGACAACGACGAAGTGAGCCTTCACTTCCCGTCGCTTCAGCAAGATATCGCCCAGTTCGAACGGGTCCGTCAGGCCATGAACGGAACCGACGTCGACAGCCCCTCGGTTCGTCAGCGAGTGAACAACGGGATCCTGGAGTACATCTTCGTGAAACATCGCGGGAACTTCCTGGTTCCGCCGCGCCGACACCGCGCGCTTCCGAGGCCTCGACCGGAGTAACCGGCGAGACTGCCTTCGCGGGTCAGTTTCGACCGAACTACGAGCAGAAGATTAAACAGATATGATCCGACAAGAAACTGTATGAGACGACGAACGTTTCTCGCGAGCGCGGCGTTTACCGCCAGCCTCGCGGGTTGTCTCGGGACGGACGACGATACGTCAACCGGCGACACGTCGACCGACGATACGAACACCGAGACGACCGCATCGACAGAGAGAAACGGCGAGTACGAAACGAACGGTGACTTCCCGCCCGACGAGGACCCTGCAGACGGCTATCCGCCGGAGTTCGACGACGTACCGAACGAACGGTCCATCGACACCGATGCCTTCGAGACGAACACGCAAAACGGCGTGGACGTACCGCTCGCGCCCATCGACGTCGTCAACTACTGGTACCGGCGCGGCGAAGCGCGGATCGCCGACGCCCGCGGCGAACAGCAGTTCGACACCTCCCACGTGTACGGTGCGGCGCTGTCACCGGCGTGGAACCAGGACGATTCCGACCCGGTGCGCGACTGGCCCGAAGGCGACCGGATCGTCTGTTACTGCGGGTGTCCGCATCACCTGTCTTCTGTCCGCGCCGCGTCGCTCATCGACGCTGGCTACGAGGAGGTGTACGTCATCGACGAAGGGTTCTGGGAGTGGCACGAACGCGACTACGCGATGGCGGGGAACGACCTCTCCGAGACGCCGTTCGGATATGCCGTGCGGGGGCGAACCGACGCCCGGTACGGCGGCGAGGACATCTGGGCCCGCCACGAGCCGTCCGGACAGCGCGAGGCGACGAGCATCGATTCCGACGGCCGCTTTAGCGTCACGCTCCGGTTTATCGATGTCGACCTGAGCGACCCCATCGTCGTCGAAACACCGGGATACGTCGTGGAAGCGCCGTTACGACAGCTAGCTGATAAGACTGTCACCGCCGATATGGCCTGACAGATGTCGGGAGAACGGCGTCTGACGGGCGGATGACGCGACGCAAACCTTTTTCGTGGAGGGTGAGTTGAATCAAGCAATGCCGGAGGCAAGCGAGTTGTTCGCGGAGTTGTTGCCGGACGTCGACGCCGTCGTGCTGTTCTCGCCCAGCGGCTCGTACTACGAAGACGTGATTGCCGACGCGCAAGTGCCGGTGCTTGTCGTGTCCGACGAGAACGCCGTTGGTGCCGAGGAGTTCGTCGAACTCCCGCTTGAGTTCGACGACGTGGCAGACAGGATACGGTTCGGCATCGAGGGAGCGCTCGAACAGGGGTTGGTCGAGGACGGCGACGTGGTCGCCTGCGCGGTAAGCATGTTCAGCGACGAGATAGATACGGTCACACGCGTCCGCGTCGACGAGACCATGGAGTCGGGGATTTACAACCTATTTTCGGACTCCCGGGCCGAGGCGAGCGTCATTCGCGCCGTGCTGGAACTGGCTATCGAACTGGGGCAGAAAGGCCAGAAAGGCAAACCGGTCGGCGCGCTGTTTGTCGTCGGCGACGCGGGGAAGGTGATGAACAAATCCCGCCCCCTGTCGTACAACCCGTTCGAGAAGTCTCACGTCCACGTCGGCGACCCCATCGTGAACGTGATGCTCAAGGAGTTCTCACGGCTCGACGGGGCGTTCGTCATCAGCGACTCAGGGAAGATAGTGTCGGCGTATCGCTATCTCGAACCCTCCGCGGAGGGGGTCGACATCCCGAAAGGCCTCGGCGCGCGCCACATGGCCGGCGGTGCCGTCACCCGTGACACGAACGCGACCGCTATCGTCCTGAGCGAGAGCGACGGGCTCGTTCGCGCGTTCAAAGGAGGCGAACTAGTGCTCGAACTCGATCCGGAGGACTACTGATGGTCGAGTGGCGAATGGTCGCCGACCAGCCGGCGGCGCTGGCGGCCGCGGTACTCGCTGTCGGTATCCTACTCGGGTATCTGGTCGGGAAACTCAACAAGCGCCTGCTCACCGCCGCGGGCGTCCCGGGTGCGATCGAGGGAACGCCGTTCGAGCGGACCGCCCAGAGTCTCGGAACGTCGACGGTCACCATCGTCGCGCGACTGAGTTCCTGGTTCGTTTACGGCGTCGCCGTCCTGACGGCCATCCACATCGCGCGGCTTGTCAATGCACAGACGTTCTGGCTACGCGTTACCTCCTTCGTCCCGCAGCTGTTCATCGCGGCGCTCGTGTTGATCGTCGGGTTCGTCGTCGCCGACAAGGCGGAACTGGTCATCAGCGAGCGGCTCCGGGGCGTCAAGCTTCCCGAAGTGTCGATCCTGCCGAAAGTTGTCAAGTACAGCGTCCTCTACATCGCCTCGCTGGTCGCGCTCGGCCAGATCGGGGTCAACACCGACGCGCTCATCGTCCTGCTCGCAGTGTACGTGTTCGGCCTGGTCTTTCTCGGCGGTCTCGCGTTCAAGGACTTCCTCGCTTCCGGGGCGGCGGGCGTCTATCTGCTACTGAACGAACCGTACGGCATCGGCGACAACGTTCGGATCGGCAAACACGAGGGAATCGTCCAAGAGGTCGACGTGTTCGTCACCCATATCGAGAACGACGAGGAGGAGTTCATCGTCCCGAACAGTCGCGTGCTGGAGGAAGGTATCGTCCGGATGCGAAACTAATCGTCGCCCAACTGGTCGCCGTTCATCGGCCGCGCCGGCACCCCAGCCACCGTCTCGCCCGGCGGTACGTCTTCGGTGACAAGCGAGTTAGCTGCGACGCTTGCACCCTCGCCGACCCGGACGCCCGGGAGGAGGATCGCACCGGCCCCGATCATCGCCCGTTCGCCGACGACGACCTCGCCCGTGCGGTACTCGTCTTGCAGGAACTCGTGACAGAGGACGGTGACGTCGTAGCCGACGATAGCGTGGTCGCGAACGGTGATCAGTTCGGGCCAGAACACGTCCGGAGTCGACTCCAGCCCCCACGAGACGCCTTCGCCGACGGTGACGCCGATCCGACGGAGCAGCCAGTTCTTCAGCCTGAGACTCGGCGACACCCGACAGATCCAGATCACGACGTAGTTCAGCGCGACCCGCAGGAACGGTTTCGCCTCGGGCCAGTGCTGGAGGGAGTTCAAGGGGCCGGGTGTCGCGTGTGCGGTGACGCGGTCGTGGCGGGTCGCGGTCCCCTGAGGCTCCGCCGGCGTCTCGGTGTCGTCGTCGGTCACGGCTCGGCGTTCGTCCCGGCGGGATATAAACGCACCTGGGGCGTTCCGCAGGGCGGCTTACGCCCCGCGGAGGTCGTTCACGTGGTCGATGCGCTTCTGAACGAGGTCGGCCGTGCCGATGTCGTGGCGGATCCGCAGACCCTCCTCGCCGGCGACGGCGAGCGCGTCCTCCGCTATCTCCTCCGCGTCGGCGATGGTGTCGCCGACGCCGACGACGGCGAACGACCGGGACGTCGTGGTGTAGATACCGTCATCACGTGCATCCACTGAAGCGTAGTACAGCAACGCCTCCCCGGCGCTCTCTTCGTCGACCCGGACTTTCGCACCGGATTTCGGGTCCGTCGGGTACCCCTCGGGGACGGCGTACTTGCAGACCGTCGCCTTTTCGGCGAAATCGAGGTCTGGCAGGGACTCGTCGTCGCGCGCGGCGGTCAGCACGTCGAGGAAGTCGGTTTCGAGGACCGGTAGCGTGTTCATCGCCTCGGGGTCGCCGAACCGGGCGTTGAACTCGACGACGCGCGGCCCGTCCGCACCGAGCATGAACTGGCCGTAGAGGACGCCGCGGTAGCCGTCCAGCGCGTCGACAGTCGCCTCGATGATCCGGACTGCCTCGCGGTAATCGGCCTCGTTCATGAACGGGAGTTGCGGGATCGAGTCGCTGTAACTCCCCATACCGCCGGTGTTCGGCCCCTCGTCGCCCTCGTAGGCGCGCTTGTGGTCCTGCACGGCGGGCGTGGTACGTACCTCGCCGTTCGCGACGAACGCCTGCAGAGTGAACTCCTCGCCGACGAGACGCTCTTCGAGGACGAACTCCTCGTACTCGCTCTCGCGGACGTACTCCATCGCCTCGGCCTTCGTGATCTGGTCGCCCGTAACGCGGACGCCCTTCCCGCCCGTCAGTCCGGTGGGCTTGACCGCGAGGTGGCCGTCGTACTCGTCGATGTACGCCGCCGCGTCCTCGGGGTCGTCGAACGTTGCGAAATCCGGACAGCCGGGGATATCGTGGTCGGCCATGAACTCCCGCTGGAACTGCTTGTCCGTCTCGATGCGCGCCTCGGCCCGTTTCGGGCCGAACGCGTACACGCCGACGTCTTCGAGGGCGTCGACGACGCCCGCGGCGAGCGGCGTCTCCGGGCCGATAACCGCGAGCGTCGCGTCGACCGACTCCGCGTAGTCGGCCACCGCGTCGACGTTCGTCGTGTCCAGGCTCTCGAACCCGTCGGCGATGCGCGTGATGCCGGGGTTGCGGTTGCCCGCGCAGGCGTACAGGTCGCAGTCCGACTCCGACAGCGAGCGAGCAATAGCGTGTTCGCGGCCGCCGCCGCCGACCAGCAGGACAGTCTCCGTCATAGACGTTGGTGGTGAGCACGGAGGTGTAAAGTTTTCTTTTCGCGCAGGGGGTATAATGCATGTCCGTGGATATAACACGGGAACTGCCGACGCCGCCGATACGCGGCAGTCGTACCGGCGACTTGGGGTTTACGAGTCTCCGGACACTACGTCCGGCCATGAGCGCACCGACGGACCGCAACCGCCTCGACGAGGAGGAGAGCCCGTACTTGCGCCAGCACGCGGACAACCCCGTGAACTGGCAGCCCTGGGACGAACAGGCTCTGGAAGCGGCGAAAGAGCGAGACGTTCCAATCTTCCTCTCGGTCGGCTACTCCGCCTGCCACTGGTGTCACGTGATGGAGGAGGAGAGCTTCGAGGACGGAGAGATAGCCGACATGCTCAACGAGGACTTCGTCCCGATAAAGGTCGACCGCGAGGAGCGGCCCGACCTGGACAGCATCTACCAGACTGTCTGCCAACTCGTCAGCGGGCGCGGCGGGTGGCCGCTCTCCGTCTGGCTGACGCCGGAGGGAAAGCCGTTCTACGTCGGGACGTACTTCCCGAGAGAGGAAAAGCGCGGGATGCCCGGGTTCGGCGACCTGCTGGATAACATCGCGAACTCCTGGGAGACGGACCGCGAGGAGATGGAAAACCGGGCACAGCAGTGGACCGATGCGGCGACGGACCGACTGGAGGAGACGCCGGGTGCGGGCGGGGCTGCGCCGGGGAGTGAGATACTAGAGACGGCCGCCGACGCCGTGCTCCGCAACGCCGACCGCGAACACGGCGGATTCGGCTCCGGAGGACCGAAGTTCCCGCAGCCACAGCGCATCGACCTCCTCCTGCGGGCGCACGCCCGGACCGGTCGAGACACGTATCGAGAGGTCGTCGAGGAGACGCTCGACGCGATGGCGGACGGGGGCGTGTACGACCACGTCGGCGGCGGATTTCACCGCTACGCGACGGACGCCGACTGGACAGTGCCTCACTTCGAGAAGATGCTGTACGACAACGCGGAGCTCCCGCGGGCGTATCTCGCCGGCTACCAGGTGACCGGAGAGGAGCGGTACGCCGAGGTGGCCCGCGAGACGTTCGCGTTCGTGGAACGGGAGCTGACCCACCCGGAAGGTGGGTTCTTCAGCACGCTCGACGCCCAGAGCGCCGTCCCCCAGAGTCGGGTTCCGGACGCCGACGAACGCGACGACGAACCGGGCGACGAGGAGGGCGCGTTCTACGTCTGGACGCCGGCGGAAGTCCGGGCCGTCCTCGACGAGCAGACGGCGGACCTGATCTGCGACCGCTACGGGATCACGCCGTCGGGCAACTTCGAGGGGGGAACAACGGTGCTGACGATCACCGAGAGCGTCGAGAGCCTCGCCGACGAGTACGACCTCGACCCCGACGCCGTGGAGAAGCAACTCGACGTGGGAACCGACGAACTGTTTCGGGCCCGCGCCGACCGGCCGCGCCCCCGCCGCGACGAGAAGGTGCTGGCGGGGTGGAACGGCCTGATGATCGCCGCGCTCGCCGAAGGCGGCATCGTGCTGGACGAGGCGTACGCGACGCTCGCCGAGGACGCGCTGTCGTTCGTCCGCCAGCATCTCTGGGACGAGGAGACGGGGCGGCTGAGCCGTCGGTACAAGGACGTCTCCGAGTCCGCGGACTCGGAGGCTCAGGAGACGGAGTCTCCCGGTGGGGACGTCAAAGGCGACGGCTACCTGGAGGATTACGCTTTCCTCGGCCGCGGCGCGTTCGTCCTGTACGAGGCGACCGGCGACGTGCAGTATCTCCGGTTCGCGCTCGACCTTGCCCGAGCGATCGAGGCGGAGTTCTGGGACGGGGACGCGGAGACGCTGTACTACACGCCGGAGAGCGGCGAGGAACTGGTCACGCGCCCGCAGGAACTCCGCGACCAGTCGACGCCTTCGAGCGTCGGCGTGGCGCTCGACCTCCTGCTCTCGCTCGACCACTTCGTCCCGCACGGCGACTTCGCGGAGATAGCCGAGGCGGTCGTCGGCACGCACGGCGACCGGATACGGTCGAGTCCGGTCGAGTACTCCTCGCTGGCGATGGCCGCCGACCGCGTGGAGGCGGGCGGCCTCGAACTTACGGTCGTCGCCGACGACGTGCCCGAGTCCTGGCGCGCCCGGTTCGCCGGCGAGTACCTCCCGAACCGGATCCTGTCTCGCCGCCCGCCGACCGAGGACGGCCTCGCAGAGTGGTTGGACGAGTTAGACCTCGACGACGCGCCGCCGATCTGGGCGAATCGCACTGAGGACGGCGGACAGGCGACGCTGTACGTCTGCCGCTCGTTCACCTGTTCGCCGCCCCAGACCGACGTGGACGCGGCGATGGAGTGGGCGGAGGATCTCGCGCCGGGAACGGCGGATACAGGCGACGGAGACGGAGTGTAGAGCGAACGGTAGGTCGGTTCGGGCCCCGAAGGCGGGTGGGAGGCAACTGTTTTGGGATGTCGCTTACGGGCGTCAATCCCTTTCCATTCGGTATGGAGACACCAGCAGCACTCGAAGAAGTAGCCGGGGAACGGGACGCCATCGAGATCGGCAAACGCGAGTACGACGACGAGAGCGTCGTCGTCGTCGATTTCGGACCGACGGGTGACAAACCGGTAGTCGACATCGTCGACGGCACGGCCATCGTCGTCGTGGACGGGAGCCAGTTCGAGTTCGACGTACCGGACGACGCTTCCGACGTGACCGTCAACGACGGCATCCTCACTATCACGGAAGAGAAGTAGGCACGCGGACCAGAGAGAAGGGGTCGGATCCGGCCGACAGTGCCGGGCGGTGTAGTAGCCGGTGAAACGGTTCACACAGTGATCGCCCGATAGCAGGCGATCGAGTGTGCAATGACTTTCACTGGCTACTGTAGTTACGGCGACGTTTCGAGTTCCTCTAACTGTTCGGCGATGAACGTGGCGGCGGGGCGGTCCTCTTCTTCGACGAAACGGGCGACCTCGTCGCCATCGCGTTCGACGGCGTCATCGGCGGCCGAGGAGTTCTGACTGTCCGTCGAGTTTCGCTCGACGATGATCGTGGGGATGAGTTCGATCCCGTACTCCTCGACCAGTGGACCGACCTTCTCGCCGTCTTCGCGCTCGACGGGGTAGTGTTCGATCCGGTCGTCAGGTATCCCGGCAGCGTCCAGCGCGGCGGCGAAGTCGGGAAGTGCGGCGCGACAGTCCTTGCACCAGTCGCCGCCCCACACTTTGTACGTCAGGTCGTCGTGAGCCGCCAGTGTGTCGACGGTGTCCTCGTACGCCGTCTCGTCGAACGTCGGAGTCGGCTGCATCGTGTCGAGTTCCATACACCGCAGTTGGCGTTCCAGCGATTTAACCGCCGCGCTCCCTGCGAACCCCGAAATCCGGCAATATATTCCTATTTCTTGCGCCGGGCCACCTGTCGAGAGAATCGTTACACGATTTATTGCGGTGCAAACTGTACACCACAAACGATGCAACAGCGATGTACGCTCTGTCGAAAGGTGATAGGGTCGGGGGAAGAGCGCGTCCTGTGTCACTGCGGTCGACTGCTCCACGACCGCTGTGCCGATGCGCACACGGACTGGTGTGACGTGGAGGGGAACGAGCGATGGATCGGGGCTGTCGAACTGTAGCGGCAACGTCGAAACGTGCCCGGTTCCCGAGGGCTGGCGGCGGCACGTCCTGCCGGAGTCCGGCAGTAGTTTACCGTGGAGTTCCCTAGGACTGTGCAATGAAAGAGAGCATTCTGGACGCTATCGGCTCCCCCCTCGTCCAGATCGGATCCCCCGAGGGGGCGACCGTCGCGGCGAAGGTCGAATCGTTCAACCCGGGGGGGTCCGCCAAGGACCGGCCGGCGCTGGCGATGGTGCAGGCCGCCGAACGCGAGGGGTTGATCGAACCCGGCGACCACCTCGTCGAACCGACGAGCGGCAACACCGGTATCGGCCTCTCCCTGGTCGCCGCCGCGCGGGGCTACGACATCACTATCGTACTGCCCGCCTCGAAATCGCCGGAGCGTCGTCGGATCATGCAAGCGTACGGCGCTGAACTCGAACTCGTCGACGGCGAGATGGAAACGGCCCGAGAGCGTGCCGACGAGTTAGTCGCCGAAACCGGCGCGGTTCAGTTGGGACAGTTCGAGAACCCGGCGAACCCCCAGTCCCATTACGAGACGACCGGCGCGGAGATACTGGAACAGATCGAGGACCGAGATATCGACGCGTTCGTCGCAGGCGTCGGAACGGGCGGAACGCTGTCGGGTACCGGGAAACGCCTCCGCGAAGAGTTCCCGGACGTGGAGATAGTCGCCGTCGAACCCGAGAAAAACGCCGTTCTATCGACCGGCGAATCCGGCGACGACGACTACCAGGGGATGGGTCCCGGCTTCGTCAGCGAGAACCTGGATCTGAGTCTCGTCGACGACGTCGAGACGGTGCCGCTCGAAGACGCCGAGGCGGAGTGTCGCCGCCTTGCCCGTGAGGAGGGGATCCTCGTCGGCCAGTCGAGCGGCGCGACGAGCATCGCCGCAAAGCGGGTCGCGGAACGTATCGCTGAACCGGAGCGGAACTGCCCGCCCGCCCCGACCGGTGCGACGGGTCCCTCCGTCCAGTCCGACGGGGGCGAACCGCGTTCGTCGACCGGTCGGGCGGGAAGCGGGGGGTCCGCGGACTACGACGACTGCCCGCTCGTCGTCACGGTGTTTTGGGACAGCGGCGAGCGGTATCTCACGACGGGTCTGTTCGACTGAGGCTGTCCGAAGCAGACGGCGACGGACCGCCGCGTCGGTCGTCGACCGGAGGCTACGGATCGACGCACGGAAGATGCACTGCCTCGACCCAGAAATCTCTGACCGCCCGCACCAGCGAGACGAACTCGTCCGGGCCGCTCGGTTTCGTGAGATACGCGTTCGCCGAAAGCTCGTAGCTCCGTATGATGTCTTCTTGGGCTTCAGAACTAGTCAAGACGAGTACCGGAAGCCGCGAGAGAACTGGGTCGTCTCTGATGTTTTCAAGAACTTCGAACCCGTCCATACGGCGCAGGTTCAGGTCCAGAAGGATCAGGTCCGGATACGGCGACGAATCCGTTCCCTCGCGGTCGTTCAGATACTCCAGTGCGTCGGCTCCGTCGCTGACTGCGTCAATCGTCACCTCGAAGTCAGCCGTGTCGAACGCCTCCCGCGTGAGCCGAACGTCGCCGGGGTTGTCCTCGACGAGTAGGATGTCTACCGGAGAGCTAGGGTTTCGATCACTGTGAGTGTTCACTCAGTTCTGTCTTACCGCCTCGGGGACCTAAGGGTGGTCGGTAAAATGTTTGGTCGGTAGATTCGATCTATCGGGGAGAAGGGCCGTATCGGCGCTCGTTCCCGTATTCTGGAGACGTTGTCGGTTGGGAGCGGACTCGGACGACGCCTGCAGGTATCGCTACGGTTGCGGAGAAGTCCGCGCGAGAAAGTCCGCGAGCGTCTCGTTGAACTGTCCCGGACGCTCCCGCGGCGGCCAGTGACCACACTCCTCGAAGACGGCGAGTTCCCCGTTCGGGAGCGACTGAGCGGCCGCTTCGGACCACTCGACCGGAAGCAACGGATCCTCGCGGCCGTGGGCCACGAGCGTCGGGATCCGAACCGACGCGAAGTTCGTCTCGTGACTGGTTCGGACGCCGCTCGGAGAGAACTCGTGGCGAAGGTAAGCGACGAAATCTTCGCCGGAGTCGGGCCGGCGGATGCGGTCGCGGACGTCGTCGACGAACTCCCCGTCGACGGCGTCGGCGTCGTAGACGATGTTTCGCAGCGCCGTCCGCGCCGCGGCGCGGTTAGCACCGAAGGCGAACCGACCGAACGTGTTTGCAAACGGCGCGTTCGCGAGGAAGTACGACCCGATACCGCCTGGGACGGCGTCGCTGAGGCCGTAACTGTCGACCAGTGCGAGGCGGTCGACCCGGGCCGGATCGCGGACGGCAAGCGTGAGCGCCGCCGCGCCGCCCATCGAGATCCCCACCAGGGTCGCCGAGTCCAGACCGACGGCGTCGAGGAACCCGGCGAGCGTCTCGGTGTAGAACTCCGTCGTCGGAGTCACCCCGGCGTCGTCGCTCTCTCCGTACCCGGGCCAGTCCAGAGCGTACACCTGATACCTCTCGGCGAAATACGGCACGGCGTGTTTCCACGACACAGTCGCGTCGTCGACGCCGCCGCCGTGGAGGAAAACCAGCGGCGGCCCCGAGTCGCCGGCCCGCAGGTAGTGGAGACGGCGGTCGTCGACGGTGACGTACAGCGAATCGGCAGCGGGGACGTGTTCGTTGGTGATCATCGGCCGAACTCTGTCTCCGTTACGCGCACTGTGACCGTCTCGGTCACGTCGCGCAGGTCGTACTCGGGGGTCTCGCCGTCCGTCCGCGTGACGAACAGCGGTTCGACGAGTTCGCCGTCGTCGACGCCGTACAGGCGGAGATACTTGTCGGTCGCGTCGGGCGACACTCTGTCGTTGCGGAGCGCCTCCGCCAGGTCGCGAGAGAGCCACTCCGACTCGCTGACGCTCGGGTCCCTGACGAGGGCCGCGTCGGCGAAGCGGACGAGATACCAGTTGAGGTCGTTGAGCAGAGAGACGGCCGCGCCGACCGAGACGGTTTCAAGCGCGAGCGTGTTCTCGTACGGTCGGGTGAGGTCGTACGTCGCCAGCGCTTCGCGAGCGGTCTCCCTGGAGAGGAGTTCGAAGCGGAGGTCGACGCCGTCGGAACCGACGAGACAGACGCGGGTCACTGTCCGTTGATCCGCCTCGCGCAGTAATGTGAATTTCGCCTCGGCCGCAGCGTTTCGGCGACGGTTATTAAGCTTCGGCGTTGTACAGCGTTCAGATCAATGGTTGCTCCGCTTGGACACCTCGGAATGGCATTGCTGTTTGCCGTTCCGGCCTGGTTGCTCTGGGACGGGAGAGTGAGCCTCGCGTTCATCGGCTTCACAGTCGCGACGGCAAATCTACCCGACCTCGACCTGTACCTACCGGTTCCGCACCACGGTGTGACACATACTATCGTGTTCGTAACCGGTGTCGCAGTGATAGTCGGCGCGATCACCGAGTACGCGCTGAAAGAGCGTCTCGACCGACTGTTCCTGAAAGAGCGAGGGTACAGCGCTTCGCCGGGTGCGCTGTTTCTGTTCGTCGCAGGCGGCCTGTTTCTCGGCGGGATGAGCCACCTCTTCGCCGACACGTTGTCCGCGCCGGACATCGCGAAACCGCTCGAACCGTTCTGGCCGTTCTTCGACAGGCCGTACTTCATCGACCTGGTCTGGTACGACTCGCCGTGGTGGAACGAAGGTCTGCTGATGCTGGCGGTACTGGTGCATCTGGCGCTCGCATACGTCGACCTGAAGGTCGATCATCCGTACGCGATCAGTCAGCAGGCGTGAGAGCGGGCGGACGCGAGGAACGCGACCGCTGCGGCGGCCGTTAGGGGTCGACGTACTCTGACGCCTCGGCGGCACGTTCCGCGCGCTCGAACAGGTCGTCTGGCTCCGCCTCGCGGAGGGGTTCGATCCGGGCGTTCGTCTCCGCCTGGTCCGGCGCGAAGCGGTTACAGCCCGCGGGTATCGTCGAGTCGCTGAACGTGCCGATCCGCCTCGCCCGTTCCGTGATCTCGTTTTTGTCGAGCGAGAGGAGCGGGCGGTGAACCGGAAGGTCCGTCGCCCGACTCGTCACGCCGAAGTTTCGGGCGGTCTGGCTCGACTTCTGTCCGAGCGCCTCGCCCGTGACGATGCCGTGGGCACCCTCGCGCTCCGCGACGCGTTCGGCGACGCGGTAGATGAACCGTCGGAACGCGAGCATCCGGCCCTGTTCGAGTTCGTCGACCAGCAGGGAGACGGTGTCGCCCGCGGGAACGCGCCGGACGCGGAAATCGAAGTTCGGCGCGCGCTCCGCGAGCGTTCTGACCGTCTCCATCGCCCGCGCCTCGTGGTCCGGGCCGCCGTAGTCGCCCAGGTCCACGTAGACGGGAACTATCGGCGCGCCGCGTTTCATCACCTCGTAGGCGGCCACCGGCGAGTCGATGCCGCCGCTGACGAGTGCGACGACCGGGGCCTGACTGCCGAGCGGCAGTCCGCCCGGCCCCGCCCGCTTTTCCAGAAAGACGAACGCGTCGCCCTCCTTGCGGCACTCGACGAAGAAGGTGAGGTCAGGGTCGTCGAGGTCGACCTCGGGCGCGAACTCGTCCTCGACCGACTCCCAGACCGCCTGGCCGCCGAACTCCTCGACGTCCTTGCTGGTGAACGGAAGTGAATCGCCCGCCCTGCGTGCGTCGACGGCGAACGTTCCCCCGTCGTAGTGCTCCCGTGCGGCGCGAGCCAGCGCGTCCTCGATGGCCGCCCGCTCGGCCGACACGACGAGCGCGGGGCTGGCGGAGACGACGCCGAACGCGTCGCTGACGGCGTCGGTCGCCGCCTCGACCTGGGACTCGGCGGTGTGAACGAGCGGACGCGTCCATCGGTGTTCGACCTCGGCGGCGATGTCGCGGTCTGACAGCAACGCCTCGACGTTCTCCACGAGGCGTCCCGCCATGTCGCGCTGGACGTTACCGCTCTTCTGGTTGATGTCGCCGTACCGCACGACGACGGTGTCCGCTCCCGGGGGTTTCATATCGACCAGTTGACCGCGGGGAGATAAACAGCCTTCGGGCGACGGGCGCACCCGTCATCTACGGTCATAAGGGCTATTGTCCGTCATTTCGGTAGCTCGCCGACACGGGGTCGGCGAATACCGGGACACAGTTACAACAGTCCCTCTCAGAAGGTAGAGAGTTCGCCGTCGATCACTCGCTCGGTGATGTCGGTGACGTTCGCGAGTTTCTCCTCGACGATAGCGGCGACGTCGTCCTCGATGTCCTCGACGGAGATGCCCTCCTCAGTGACGACCTGGGCGTCGGCGACGTGGGGGCGGTCGATGGGGCGGCCGATCTGGCTGAGCAGTCGGACTCGCAGGTCGCGGATGCCGTCCACTTCCGCGACGACGCTCTCGGCGATGTCCGTCGACAGCAGGTTGTATATCTTTCCGATGTGGTTGACGGGGTTCTTGCCGCTCGTCGCCTCCATGCTCATCGAGCGGTTCGGCGTGATGAGCCCGTTCGCGCGGTTCCCGCGGCCGACGGAGCCGTCGTCGCCCTGTTCGGCCGAGGTGCCGGTGACGGTGAGGTAGATAGAGCCGTCCTCGTAGTCGTCGGCGGTGTTTACGTGGACCGTCACGTCGCGGTCGGTGTAGTCCGCCGCGAGACGCTGAACGTGCTCGCGGATGGCGTTGACGGTAGCGTCGTACTCATCGAGATCAGCAACGTACTCGTCGACGATGGCCGCGGCGACGGTCACGTCGATGTGGTCGCCCTCGCGTTTGCCCATGATCTTCACGTCCGGGCCGACCTCGGGGTTCTCGTCGGCGTACTCGCCGGTGAGGCTGCGTTCGGCTTCGCGGACGATCTGCTCCGTCTCGGTCAGGGGCGCGTGGCCGACGCCGAAGGAAGTGTCGTTGGCCATCGGGACCGTCTGTCCCTCCTCGCCGAACACTTCCTGAAGGTCGCCGCTTCCCTCGCCGAGTTTCACGTCGACGACGATGTCCGTTCCGACGTCGAGTTCGGGGATGTTCTCGTTCAGATAGTCGCGGGCGGCCTCGAGCGCGATGGTCTCGGCCGGGATCCGCACATCACCGTACTCTTTCGTCGCACGACCGACGATGAGCAGGTAGATAGGCTCGATCACTTCGCCGCCGCCGAACGCCGGCGCGGCGTTGCCGGCGACTAGCTGTGTCTCGTCCGTGTTGTAGTGTAACACCTTCCCAACGCGGTCGAGATACGCCTGGGCGAGGGCGCTAGAGACGCTCTCCGCGACGCCGTCACAGATCGAATCGGGGTGGCCGATACCTTTCCGCTCGACGATCTCAACCTCCTGGTCCTCGATTGCGAGTCGCTCGATGGACTCGACGGTGATGTTCCGCTCGGTCATTGCACCAAATTTCACTGTCGGCTGTTCTATAACTTGCGGAAACCTACGACACACCGGTAATGTTCATCAGTTATCCCCCGCGTTCGGCTCTTCGAGAAGCAGTCCCAGATACGACGTTCGTATCTGCGTCTCGGGGTCGAGTCCGAGTCGCCGAAGTACGTCGTACGCGCCCTCCCTGGCCGTCTCGACGCCCGCCTCGTCCGTTTCGGTCTCGACCTCCACGAACTCGCCGAGACCGTCGACCGCGTCGAGCGTAACGGCGTAGCCGTCGACGGTGTATCGGTCTCGGCCCTTGCTGACCGTCGCGGCCGGGTCGAAACCGAGGCCGTCGAGGATAGCAGCCATCGTCTCGCCGTCGTCGACTCCGGTCTCGAACTCCTCGCGCGTCTTGGACGCTCTGTCGACGAGCGGTCCCTTGTAGGTGACGCGCGCGGTCTCGGCCTCGGCCTCGGGCGACCGTTCGCGGCGGATACGAAGCGCCTCGTCCGTCTCGGCGAAACTTCGGTGCGGGGCGTCGTAATACGTGTCCTCCTGAACGACGGATCCGACCGATTCCGCGCCGACCGCCTCCAGTCGGTCGCGGACGGCATCGTGGTCGGCCCGGACCTTCACTTCGACCTCGAACATACCCCCGGAGAGGGCGAGGCCGCTAAAAAGGGTTGCTTACGGAGACGGCGATAGACCCTGATCGAGCGTCGTTTCGAAGTTCCACCACGTCTCGCGCGACCGACGGGACCGCTGACGCGGTGAAAACGTGGTTCTTAAATGCCGACCGAGAGACGTACAATGTATGAGCGAAGAACCAGAGGCCGAACAGGCCGATGAAGCGGACGCCACCGAGAGCGAAGAGGAAGTAGAACAGGAGGAGGGACTGCAGCAAGGTGATTTCGTCCGTCTCGATTACACCGCTCGCACCGAAGACGGCCAGCTCGTCGATACGACCGACCCCGAAGTCGCCGAGGAAGAGGGCGTCGACGACCAGGACCAGACGTTCGAACCGCGCGTCGTGGTGCTGGGCGAGGGCCACATCTTCGCCGCGGTGGAGGAGGACATCTACGGCAAGGAAGTCGGCGATTCCGGTAGCGTGACCGTCCCCGCCGAGGAGGCGTTCGGCGAGCGCGACGACGAGGAGGTCCGCACCGTCAGCGCCGAGAAGCTCCCCGAGGACGAGCGCTACCCCGGCGCGCACGTCAACATCGACGGCGAACACGGCCACGTCGAGACGATCATCGGCGGCCGCGCACGCGTCGACTTCAACCACCCGCTCGCCGGCGAAGCCGTCGACTACGAGTACGAGATTCTCGACCTCGTCGAGGACCGCGTCGAGCAGGCGAAAGGCCTGATCGGCATGTACGTCGACGTCGACCTCGACATGTGGATCGAGACCGACGAAGTGGAAGAGGAGGTCCAGGTCGACGACGAGGACGACGACGATGACTCCGAACCCGAGTTCGAGACGCAGACCGTCGAGAAGGAGACGCTCTACATCGAGTCCACGCCCCAGTTGGCGATGAACCAGCAGTGGATGATGTCGAAACAGCAGGTCGCACAGGACGTGGTCGACCGTCTCGACCTCGACCGCATCATCGTACAGGAGACTCTCGGCGAGGGTGCCGGTATGATGGGCGGCCTGGGCGGCATGATGGGCGGAGGCATGGGCGGCGGCGACATCGAGGACGCCCTCGAAGACGCCGATGTCGACGCCGACGAGATAGTCGACGAACTCGAAGACGCCGAAGAGTAACGCCGCGGCGCTTTTCTGTTTTCTCCGCTCCTACCAGCAGGTTTTTCTCACCAGACACACGGGGAAAACCTATGTCAACCACTCGCTCCAACCGGCCGATAGCCGTCGAACCGCGCTGTCCGACCGCCGTAGGTGTGAACCGTGGGTAGCATCCCGACCTGGTTCGCCGACGCGTGGCGGCGGTCCGAGCGCCTCATCCACCTGGCGGTCGTCCCGCTGGTCACGGCGTTGCTGGCGTTCGA
The DNA here is from genome assembly GCA_005954745.1 of Halostella pelagica. Classification (GTDB taxonomy): domain Archaea; phylum Halobacteriota; class Halobacteria; order Halobacteriales; family Natronoarchaeaceae; genus Halostella; species Halostella pelagica. The sequence continues at coordinate 1,844,063 of CP040678.1, read as the reverse complement.
AAAGGTCCAACAGGCGTTGAGCGTGGCCGGCCCCGGCAGATTCCACGCCGGCGTCGCGATCCGATTTCCTGCTGTCGTCGTCGACCTCTGGTCGTTCGTGAGTCTGCCGTCCGTGGGACCGGGCGTCCGCGTCACGTCGCCCCTGTGGCTGCTTCCGATCATCTTCGTCGTCCACAGCGTGCTGGCGGCGGGGTACCTCGGCAGTATCAGCGACGGACTCGACGACGGCCGGTACGACTTCGCGGCCGCCGTCGAACGGTACTTCGTCCGGTTGGTCGCCTACAACGCGCTGGTGTGGACCGTCGTGTTCGCGGCAGTCGTTCTCGGCGTCCTCACCGGACCGCTCGTCCTCCTCCTGTTCCCTCTCTTTCTCCTGTTGAACTACCTGTTTTTCGCGACGCCGTACCTGATCGTCGCGCGCGACACCTCCGTGGTCGCCGCGCTGAGGGAAAGTTACGCCCGGGCGGTCGACGGCGGTCCCTACTTCGAGTTCGCGCTCCAGTATCTCGCCGCTGTCCTCGTGCTATCGATCCCGACGACGCTGATGGCGGTGAACGCCGGGCCTGTCGGCATTCTGGTCGCGGCGGCGGTAACTGCACGAGTCGGACTGGCCTTCTCGACTGGCGTGATGCGGTTCGTCCACCAGCGGACCCGCGGCCCGCGGTCGGACTAATACTGTCGGCTGTACCTTCGGAACGATACTCGGGCTTCCGGGGAGTCCGATATTCTTCAAGGGAGTACAGCCGACAGTATAACTCACGCGATGTCGCGGCTGGTGTCGATGGCGACTTCCTCGGTCAGTTCGAGTTTGATCGTCTCCGTGAGCGCGCGGCCGCCCCGGAACTTCGGAACGGCGAGGCGGTTCACCATATCGGTCCCCTCGACGCGCGTGTCGAGGTCGAAAACCAGATCGGCCATATGCTGGGTCGAATCCCTGTTTTCGGGGGGGTTTTGGCCGTCCAGACAGTGCAACACGGCGATAGAGCCGGTGTTTACCATGTGGGTCTGGAGTTCGTTGAGGAAGTTCCGGTAACGCGCGGGTTCGCGGCGTTCCAGTGTGTCCACCGGGTCGATGATGAGGTTCGCGCCTTCGGGGAGCGCGCGGATCAGTCGGTTGGCCTCGTCGAGCGGTTCGCTTCCCCCCACGTCTCTGACTGTCGGGCTTCCGACCTGGGTGTTCGTCCCCTCCACCGCGTCTCTGACGGCCTGATCGGAGCGTTGCGTCGTGAGATACAGCGTTCCCCGCGCGGCGGTGAGTTCGTACAACAGAAGTTCCGCCTGGCTAGCCGGTGACGCCGTGAGGGCAACGATAGATCCGGGCGGGACGCCGCCGTTCAGTTTCCGGTCGAGGACGTCGATTCCGGTCTCTAGTCGGCCAGCCATTCAACTGGGAAGTAATTGGACAGGGTATAAATAATACTTTGGCTAGACAGCGTGTTCCAGCGGAGAACGCCGACCGCACCCGGGCCGGTCAGTCGCCTGCGAGGCCGGCTTTTACGTTCAGTCGCCGGTACGCCCTCGCGGTCGCCGAGGACCGGAGCGGGTCGTCGCCGCCATCGGGAACCGCGACGACCGCATCCGTCCCGAGCAGTCGGTTGACGCTCTCGGGGATTTCGTCGGTACGGACGACAGCCCCCGCGACGACGGCGGTGTCCAGTGCGCGAGCCATCGCGGCGGTTTTTGCGGCGTCCCGCAGGCTCTCCTCAGTCGGTAACGAAACGACGATAGCGCGGTCGGCGACGCGTAGCGGGTCGGCGGCGTCGGGACCTGCACCGGCGGGACAGTCGAGCAAGACGCGGCGCTCGCACCGAGAGAGGTGACGAAGCGACTGCGCCGCGTCCGAGTCGTCTCGGCCGGCCGCAGGGAGGATCCTGACGCCCGCGGTGGCGGGGTCCTGGTGCGCGATGGCTGCGGGGTCGGCCGTCGCCGAAACGTCCGTGACTGACGGCTCGTCAGGAACGCCGGCAAGTGCGTGCAGGTTCGGCATTTCACGGTCCGCGTCGACGGCGAGAGCCGTTCGACCCGCCCGCCCCAGCGCCCGTGCCAGGCCGAGCGCCGTCGTCGTCTTCCCACAGCCACCTTTCCCCCCGGCGATAGCGAGCATACGGCACCTCGCCGCGTCATCCCCTATCAACCTCCGGAGCCGATGGGGAGAATTGAATAGGCCGGGGCGTCCCAGCCTACACGATGCGGCACGACCATCTCATCACGGCACGACAACTGTCGCGGGCGGACATCGAAACCGTCCTCGACCGGGCCGCGGAGTTTGACGCTGACCCGGCGGCGTACGGCGACCGCCACCCCGGAGCGCTGTTAGGCCTGCTCTTTTTCGAACCGAGTACCCGGACGAAGATGAGCTTCGAGACGGCGATGAAACGACTCGGCGGTGACGTCGTCGACATGGGATCGGTCGAGTCTTCGAGCGTCAAGAAAGGCGAGAGTCTCGCCGACACCGTGCGGGTGATCGAAGGGTACGCCGACGCGCTCGTCCTCCGGCACCCCCGACAGGGCGCGGCCAAACTGACCGGCGAGTACGTCGACGTCCCGCTGCTGAACGCCGGCGACGGGGCTGGCCACCACCCCACACAGACGCTGCTCGACCTGTACACCATCCGCGAAAACGCCGGACTCGACGACCTGACGATCGGTATCATGGGCGACCTGAAGTACGGTCGGACGGTCCACTCGCTTGCCCACGCACTGACGAACTTCGACGCGCACCAGCACTTCATCAGCCCCGAGAGCCTCCAGATCCCCCGGAGCGTCCGATACGACCTGCACGAGTCGGGAGCGATGGTCCGCGAGCACACCGACCTGACGGATATCCTGCCGGAACTAGACGTGCTGTACGTCACCCGTATCCAGCGCGAGCGGTTCCCCGACGAGAACGAGTACCACGCCGTGGCCGGCGAGTATCAGATCGACGCCGAGACGCTGGAGGCGGCGAGCGACGACCTGACCGTGATGCACCCCCTGCCGCGCGTCGACGAGATCGCGGCCGACGTCGACGACACCGACCACGCGAAATACTTCGAGCAGGCGCACAACGGCGTGCCGGTACGCATGGCACTGCTCGATCTCCTCCTCGGTGATTCCGAATGAGCGACCACGAACTCCGCGTCAGCAAGATCCGCGACGGTACCGTCATCGACCACGTCCCCGGCGGCCAGGCGTTGAACGTGCTCGTCATCCTCGACATCGACGGAACGGGCGGCGAACAGGTCAGTATCGGAATGAACGTCCCCAGCGACCGCCTCGGCCGCAAGGACATCGTCAAGGTCGAAGGGCGAGAACTCAGTCAGGACGAGGTCGACGTACTGTCGCTCATCGCCCCGGATGCGACTATCAACATCGTCCGGGATTACGAAGTGATCGACAAACACCGGTTAGAACGTCCCGATCACGTCCGCGGCGTCCTCTCGTGTCCGAACCGGAACTGCATCACTACGGACGAGGAACCCGTCGACTCGAAGTTCGAAGTACTTCCCGACGGCGTACGTTGTGAGTACTGCGAGACGATCATCCGCGAGAAGATTCCGGATCACATCGGATCAGCCTAGCGGATACGCCCCAGAAATTCTATATACTTTCGGAACGTAACAAAGGGTATGTCCAGGAAAGTAAAGGTCCTGTTGGCCGTGGCACTGGTTATGATCGCGTTCAAGATGCTGTCAACCGACAGCACACCGACAGAGATAGAGTACGAAGAAGACTAGCGCTTCTCGAAGCGGAGCGGAACGCCTTACCCAGTTCGGTCAGTACAGGTGAGTATGTACGGCGTCGTCACGCGCAACGAAGAAGAACTCGCGTGGTCGGAGTTCGACCGCGGATTCTACGAGGTCAAAGACGTTACTGGCCGGGCGGCGGAACCCGTCGCCGAAGGTGTGAACATGATCTCCTGCTTCGGCGACACCGCGGCGGGCGAGGCCGACTCTGATCTCGTTCCAGTCAGCGAGGATGGAGACCTCGCGACTCGCGAGCGGACGTACTTTGACTGGGGGTACGTCTGCCCCTCCCGCGAGAAGTACCGCGAGGGGTTACTGGAGATGGTCGAGGACTGCGCCGCGGTCAATCCCGACGTGCGTCTAGACGACGTTGGGTTCCCCCGGCCCGAATACTGCTACTGCGAGGTGTGTAACGAGCGGTTCGCGGAAAGCGACCACGACGACCGGTTCGCCTGGCGGGCCGAGGTCATCACGGACTTCGTCGCCGAGGCCGCAGACCGGATCCCGGGAACGACCTACTTCACGCTCTACCCGGACCCGTATCCGGGCCATCTCTACGAGCGGGCGGGACTGGACCTCGACGCGCTCGCGGAACACGTCGACGAGTTCGTCGTCCCCCTGTACGACATGGCCTACGAGACGACCTACTGGCTCGAAACGATAGCCAGCGGGTTCGAGGACGCGCTGGACCGTCCGTTCAGCGTCGAACTGTACGCCGTCGACGTCGACATCGACAACTTGGTCCACGCTGCCAAAGTCGCCGACGAGTACGGCGAATCCGTCCTCTTCGGCTACGACGCCAGCAACGCGCAGGCGACCCTTCGCCGGATGCGGGCGGACGCCAAGGACGGCGTCAGTTACGGCACCGAAGGTAACCAGTGAAACCCGATACCCATCAGATCGCCGTGTGATCCAGCTACGGTGTGTGAACCGCTGATACGACAGGGTAGCGCTCCGTTCCGCCACCGTAGGCGACCATCTACCCGTCGGTCAGAGCATGAGACGACTGTTCGGTCGGCCTATTGACCGTCATCGGACAGGCGACGTGTTCTGTCCCTGTGAGGAATCCTGACCCCTCGGAGTCGGATCGTGAGACCGTACTACTCCGGTAACATTGCGAAAAGTTGAAAAGACGTGTCTTGGTAGGGTTTATTATACGGTAAATCGTGTCCGAGAAAACGTCCCCCAACTCCACGACACGTAGCCGCCTCCAAGATGACGACGATAACTGACCTCGATGTGGACTCCCGGCCGATCCGTGACCGCCTCGCCGACTACACGCTCGTACGTGCCGTGTTGCTCGCCGGCATCGTCGGCGGAACGCTCGTCCCCCTGTATTACCTCCTCCTTGCGGATACGACACCGCTCGCATGGGACTTCCGGGCGTACCGACACGCCGCCGAACTGTTCGTTTCCGGTGAACCGTTCATCGGAGCGAGCCCCTCCGTCGGCGGAGGGAGGTGGGTGTACCCACCGATAGTCGTACTGCTGTTCGTTCCATTCGCCGCCTTCCCGACCTTGACAGGTGCGTATGCGGCCGCCACCATCGTAAACATCGGCCTCCTCGTACTCACGGCTCGTCTGGTGATCCGGATCGTCGAACGGGTCCGGCGGGAGCGTCTCTCCCGCGTCGACCGCCTCCTCCTGACGTTGTTCATCGTCACGAACACGTTTTCCGCGGTCGTCATCGGCCAGGGGCAGATCGATCCGCTCGTCTGTGTGACGCTCGCCGGGGGCTTTCTCGCCCTCGAGAGCGGGCGTGAGACACGGGCTGGCGTCCTGTTCGCCGTCGCGGCTGTGATCAAGCTATTCCCCGTAGTGGTGGGCGCGTGGTTGCTCTACCGACGCGCGTACCGCGCGGTCGCCGCCGCCGTAGCAACTGGTGTCGGGGCGATCGTCGCGAGTTTCGCCGTTTTCGGGGTCGAGACACACCGCAGGTATCTCCACTTCGTGCTGTACGAGCGGAGCCGTCTGGAAACTGCCGCGTCGGGGATCGATCCCAACTACTCGTCGCTGACGCTCCACCGGCCGCTGTCAGTTCTGTTCCCCGAGCTATCACCGAACGCCTACGTCGCGATCGCCGTTATCGCGTTCCTTCCCGTGATAGTGGTCTGTTTCATGCGTACCGTCACAGTCATCGACCGGCTGGTAGCGTTCCTCGTGACGCTGACAGCGAGTCTGCTCGTCACGCCGGCGACGATGATCCATCACGCTGTCTACCTCCTAGTCCCGCTTCTTCCGCTGTTGTACGGCATCAAACAGCCCGCGATCCGGCGCACCCTCTGTATCGGCACCCTGGCAATGCTGTTTCCGGTACTCCCCGCCCAGATCGACCGGGTGCTCGCGATGGCTGATACGCTCGATCCCGTCAGGGCAGGCGTCATGAGCGTCGTCACGCCAGTGTTGACGACCGCCACCGTCACCCTGTACGGTCTTCTGATCGTGGTCAGTGTCTGCGTCAGCTACAGGGTGTGGACGCTCGACGTCCCCCGAGAGGACTCGAACGGGGTTCCGGGCGACTGAACCGCGACGGAATCGGCGGACGGATCAATCCCTTTTTGTCGACGCCGAGGGAACGGACTCGTATGAGCTTCGAAGAGGACGACCGCGTGGTCCTGCACGACGAGCACAGCGAACACGACGGCGAGGAGGGGACAGTCACCCAGGTGATGGACACGATGTTCGGCGATAGCACGTACACCGTCAGCTTCGAGGACGGTCAGGAGACGGGTGTCCCTGAGGATTCGCTCGAATCCGTAGAGGAGTAAGCAGCAGTTCGATGTCGAACGTCCCGTTTCACTACGTCGACCTCCGTACGTTCTGCTACGCGACCGAGGACGAGAAGCGCGTCGAGGAAGCGTTGCGGACGTTCCTGCCCGAGGAGTTCCCAGTCGAGCGAGCGGAGAGCGAAGGCCACCACGGCGACCGAATCATCGTGTTGTCGGCCCGCATCGAGAACGCTGACGACATCCGCCACGCCCTCGACCGGATCATGGAACTCAGCGAGATAGAGACAGTCGTCGACGAACTCGACGAACGCGTCACCGAGAACACGGAACTGTTCATGCATCTCGATAAACAGGCGGCGTTCGGCGGTGACGCCGCACTCGGCGAGGGGATCACGTTCCGGGCGAAAGTTGAGGCCTACCCGGCCAAGAAGGAGGCCGCCGTCGAGAACGTGCGGGAGGCGCTGACCAACGGGGACTGACCGGATCGCTTTCGTCCTGTCGCCCACATACCACTAAGGAGCGTCGCTTGGGACCGTTCTAGGCCGCGAATACGGCGACGCTACAATGAACCGACGAAAATTCCTTTCGGCCACGGCCGCGCTATCGACTCCCCTGGTCGCTGGCTGTGGTGACGGCAACAGCGACGGAAGCGACGGCGAAGAGGACGTTGCCGACGAGACGGTCACGACAACCGACGAATCGTTCGACCCGGTCCGGTTCTCTGCACCGCCGAAGGTGCGACCGTCGAGTGGGTCAACGAAACCGACGAGGCACACGGTGACGAGCGCCGAGTTTCACGACGATGCCGAGTCGTGGGACGCGACGCTCCAGTTAGCGCCCGATGGGAACGCCGCCCACAGTTTCGACTTCGAGGGGATATACGAGTACTACTGTTCGAACCACGGCGGGGGAACGATGTGCGGCCTCGTACTCGTCGGGGACGTCTCCGAAGACGAAGACATGCCCTGTGAGTAGCGATTCGCGGGAGACGGGACCGGTCCCGCAACGTTAACGCCCGCGGCTGTCGAACTGCAGCGTATGATACAGAGCGACAGGATGGCCGCCATCGACGCGAACGCAGAGGCGTTGGGCGTACCGCGAAAGCAACTCATGGAGTCGAGCGGCAACGCTGTCGCCCGCGAAGTTCGTGATATCGCGGAACGAGGCGACAGTGTCGTTCTCGTCGCGGGACGTGGGAACAACGGCGGCGACGCGTTCGTCGCGGCCCGCTTTCTCGACGAGTACGACGTGACGACCGTTCTCCTCGGCCGCGCCGACACCATCGGCACCGAGATCGCCCGCGAGAACTGGGAGGCGTTACAACGGGTCGAGTGCGACACACGCCAGTTCACCGACTCGGTGGCAGTCGATATCCCCGACTGTGACGTTATCGTCGACGGGATGCTCGGCACCGGTGCGACGGGGGCCCTCCGCGAACCCGAAGCGACGGCGGCCCGGGCGATAAACGAAAGCGACGCGACGGTCGTCGCCGTCGACGTTCCCTCGGGAGTTGACGCGGACACCGGCGAAACCAACGGCGTCGCCGTCGACGCCGACCGCGTCGTCACGTTCCACGACCGGAAGCCAGGATTGGCCGGTCTCGACGCGGCGGTACGCATCGCTGACATCGGTATCCCCGACGCCGCCGAACTGTTCGTCGAACGCGGCGACCTCCTGGCGCTTTCGCGAGACCCGCAGAGTCACAAGGGCGACCACGGAGAGGTGCTCGTCGTCGGGGGTGGACCGTACACTGGCGCGCCGGCGCTTTCGGCACAGGCGGCGCTTCGAGCGGGTGCGGACCTCGTCCGGGTCGCGGCGCCAGAAACCGTCGTCCGAGAGATCCAGGGGTACGAAGAGAGCCTCATCGTCCGCGAGTTACCGGGCGACAGAGTACAGCCGGGCCACGTCGACCGACTGCTCGAACTGGCGGCCGACCACGACGCCGTCGTGTTCGGTCCCGGCCTCGGCCACGCCGAAGAGACGAACGCGGCCGCCCGGGAGTTCCTCTCCGCCTACGACGGGACGTGCGTCGTCGACGCCAACCCGCTTCGCGAAGTTCCGAAGGTCGATACTGACGCCGACCTGATCTGCACGCCGCACCAGGGCGAACTCGAATCGATGGGCGGCGAAACCGCTGACGACTGGCGCGAACGGATGAGTCTCGTCGAGAACTACGCCGACGAACTGGACGTGACTCTGCTGGTGAAAGGCGCTCACGATATCATTTCGGACGGCGAAGAGACTCGCGTAGGGAGAACGGGCAATCCGGGGATGACAGTCGGCGGCACCGGTGACGTTCTCGCCGGTATCACCGGTGCGCTGGCGAGCGGACACGACACCCTGACAGCAGCAGGCATCGCGGCCTTTGTCAACGGACGGGCTGGCGATCTCGCGGTCGGGGACCGGGAGTACGGAATACTCCCGACGGACCTGTTAGATCGCATCCCTCCGGCGATGTGGGGTGACGACGAATGACTGACGAACTGACTCACACCGACGACGAGGGTGACGTACAGATGGTCGACGTTGGCGACAAACCGGATACCGCGCGGCGGGCCGTCGCCCGTGGCCGGATTCGCCTTCAGGCGTCGACCGTCGACGCCGTCCGCGAGGACGAGATCGGGAAAGGCGACGTGTTAGCGACGGCCCGCGTGGGCGCGGTTCAGGCCGTCAAGCACACCTGGGAGACGCTCCCGATGTGTCACCAGATCCCGATCACGAACGTCGACACCGAGTTCGACGTGAGCGAGGATAGTATCGAACTGACGGTCGCAGTGGAGACGACGGGGAAGACCGGATGCGAGATGGAGGCGCTGGAAGGGGTGACGACGGGCCTGAACGTCGTCTGGGACATGGTGAAAGCCGCCGAGAAGGACGACGACGGGGGGTATCCGGATACGGGAATCGATGACGTTAGCGTCGTCGAGAAGGCAAAGCGACCGCTGGAGTAGGGCCGTCCTCGGTCTCCGTTCTGGGCGAACAGGCGACACTCGTGTTCGCGGGACGCCGTGTCGCGCAACCGCGTTTCGTCCCGCGGCAGTTCTCAGATCACAGTGGGCGGTATCCCCGTACTGGTGTATAAACTGATGGACGGATTGCCGGAAAATACTCGTCTCGGAACCCTGTGGGAAAACACATGGAAACAGCGTTCACGGGACTGGCAGGGGTCGAACACCCCGTCGTACAGGCACCAATCGGGAGCGCGACGTGTCCCGAACTCGCCGCTGCAGTGTCGAACGCCGGCGGTCTCGGCCACCTCGCAGTCACCTGGCGCGACCGGGAGGAAACACAGCGGGCGATCGAGCGAACGAGTGCCTTGACGGACCGTCCGTTCGCCGTTAATCTCGTCCTCGACGATGCGACGAGGGAGCGACCGACCGACGAACATCTGTCGGTCTGTCTCGGCGCGGGTGCGCGGATCGTCTCGCTATCGTTCGGTGACGCCGAACCGTACGTCGATCAGGTCCACGACTCGGACGGTCTGGTCCTCCAGACGGTCGGGAGCGCTGCGGAAGCGCGAACGGCTCAGGCGGCGGGCGTCGACGCAGTCGTGACGCAGGGCTGGGAAGCCGGCGGCCACGTGCAGAGCGAGGTGGCGACGCTTCCGCTGGTACCGCGGGTGGTCGATGCCGTCGACGTTCCGGTCGTTGCGGCCGGCGGCATCGCCGACGGCCGAGGGGTCGCCGCCGCCCTGTCGCTCGGGGCGGACGCGGCATGGCTCGGCACCCGTTTCCTGGCCACGGAGGAGGCGAACGTGCACCGCGGGTACCGCGAACGGGTAACTGCGGTCGACGAAACTGAAACCGTCTACACGGATCTGTTCGACAAGGGGTGGCCGGGAATGTCCCACCGTGTCGTCGAAAACGACACCGTCCGGCAATGGCGAGCAGCAGACGAACCTGAACCGGGGGACCGCCCAGGCGAGGACGCTGTCGTCGCCGAGTCCGCGGACGGTACGTCGATAGAGCGGTACTCGGAAGCGCTAGCGACTCCAGATGTCTCCGGCGATATCGACGAGATGGCGCTGTTTGCCGGGCAGAGTGCAGGTCTGACTGACGACGTGTTGTCGGCTGACGATGTCGTCGAGCAACTGGTGGCCGAGACGGAGTCGGCGATAGACCGAGCCGCTGGCTTGCGCCGCTGAAGACGGGAGACGAAGGCTCTTTGACCCCCCGACCGAACGCGGTCCCATGCCGACGCTGATAGACACGTATATCGAGAACCGGAGTCGAGTGCAGCCGAACCACGCCAACAATTATGGGACGGTCCACGGGGGAAACGTCATGAAGTGGATGGACGAGATCGGCGCGATGTCGGCGATGCGTTTCGCGGGAGAGTCCTGTGTCACCGCGAGCATCGACAACATGGACTTTCGCAACCCTGTACCGACTGGCGACACCGTCGCCATCGAGGCGTACGTTCACGGGTCAGGGCGAACGAGCGTCCGGACGCGGGTCCGGGCGTTCCGTGAGAACCCCCGGACTGGGGAACGCGAACAGACCACGGAATCGCAGTTCGTCTTCGTCGCCGTCGACGAGAACGGAACCCCGACGACGGTCCCGGACCTCACCGTCGAAAGCGACCGCGGCGAACGTCTGCTACGGGACGCTAAAGCGGGCGAGAACGAGTAACTACGCCGACTCGACGACCGAGAGGTCGGACGCCTTCGCGCGGGACTGTTCGACGACGGCGGGACGGGCCTCGAACTCGATAACCACGTCGCCATCGCCGTAGGTCACGTCCTGAACGCGGGCGTGGTCGTGGAGCCACGAGACGACGCTCATCGTGTCGTCGGTCATCGGCATGACGAGCGTCTCGTGTTCCCAGTCCGGGAGTTCGCTGTCGATGCGCTCGCGGAGGCGGTCGATGTCGATACCCTCCTTGCCGCTTACGGGGATCGGGTTCGGAGCCAGTGCCGACAGCGCTTCGCGCTTCTCGTCGAGTTCCTCGTCGTCGACGATGTCGACCTTGTTCAACACCGTGACGATCGGCGCCTGGTTGCGCTCGTAGAGGGTGTCGTGACTGGTGACGAGTTTCTCGCGAATGTCCGCGACCGGTTCGCTCACGTCGACGACGAGCAGAACGAGGTCGGCCTGATACACCTCGTCGAGCGTGGATTTGAACGATTCGACGAGCCAGTGCGGGAGGTCGCTGATGAATCCGACGGTGTCCGTGAGCAACACGTCGCGCCGTTTCATGTCCATTCGGCGTGTCGTCGTGCCGAGAGTGGTAAACAGCTGGTCCTCCGACTCCGCGGTCTCGTCGAGGTCGGGGTGGAGGTCCTCGTTCTCATCGACGTCTAGGTCTTCCGCCAGGCGGCGCATCAGCGTCGACTTGCCGGCGTTCGTGTAGCCGGCGAGAGCGACGAGGTCGAACCCGGACTCGCGTCGCTGGTCACGCCGGTGTTTCTCGGTCTGTTCTATCTTCGCTAGCTCGTCCTTGATACGGCTTATCTGGGCCTTGAGGTCCTGTTCGCGGCTCTCGTCGTACTCGCCGAGACCCATGAACCCGGGCCGTTCCTCCCGCTTTGCGAGGCTGGCTTTCGCCTCGGCCCGCGGGAGTTCGTACCGCAGTTCGGCCAGTTCGACCTGAAGTTGGGCCTTTCGCGTTTGCGCTCGCTGGCCGAAGATGTCCAGAATGAGCGTGAAGCGGTCGACGACTTCGACCCCACCGGGGAGTTTCTTCCCGAGATTGAACGTCTGGTAGGGGCCGAGTCGGTTGTCGAAGATAACGGTCTCTGCTCCGGTCCGTCTCGCCTTCGCCGCGAGTTCCTCGACTTTCCCCTCCCCGAGTTCCAGCGCGGAATCCTCCTCGCGGGTCTGGGTTACTTCGTCGACGACGGTGTATCCTCCAGCGCGTGCCAGGTCGGCGATCTCCTCGGTGTCTGCGGTCCCTGAGTCGACGCGCTTGGCGATTATGGCCTTCATCGTGTGTCCGCTGGTGCGTGCGATATCGCTGTCACCCTTTGTCGGGAGTACGCGCTCGACCCATTTAAACCCGGTCCGCCCCGTGGCGATGCGTTCAGAGACCAAGAGATACTGGTGCTGATGTATCTGCAGTGACGGATACCTGCCGGCAGGGTTCCGTTCCTGTCGATTCATGGCACAAAGCTCATAACTACTAGCGCTCGTCGTATCGAACATGATAGAACTCGACCCACAACAGCTGGGTCTGGAGTTTGGAAGCGGGGCCTTTATCGGCGCGGTCATCGGCTTCGCGGCCAAGAAAATAGCCAAGATCCTCGCGGTCATCGTCGGCGTCCAGCTGGCGCTTTTCAAGTTCCTCGAAGCGAAGGGTATCCTGTTCGTCGACTGGAACCGCCTCTCCGCGGGTCTGCTGAAAACAGGCGACACGGTCGAGAACACAAACGACTGGATTCAGCCGATCATCTCCACGCTCTCTCTCGGCGTCGGATTCACCGGCGGCTTCCTGGTCGGATTCAAGAAGGGGTAGTCCGCTCAGAAGGAATTCGAAACCGAGAGGAGTCGTTCGAACGGACCCCGAACTTTTCTGCGTCTACGTGCGGTTCCCACCGTCTCGCGGTACGCTGTCGGCGTCTCGTAAGGACCGTTGCAACTGTGTACCGGTATTCGCCGTCACCGCGTCGTCGAAAAACCGAACTGAATTACGATAGTCCCTCTCAGCGCGTGCTGATCTCGTCTTCGTCACGGACGATCTGAGTTTCCGCCTCGCCGCTCGTCAGTTCGTTCACAGTGTCGTAGAAGTCGTTCTGGAGTCCGGCCGGGAACGTCAGCACGCCTATCCACGACCCGTCAGGTTGCCACTCTTCGCGCTCTAAGTCGCCGTACTCGCGGATCTTTGCCTGCGCGCTCCCCGCGTGGTCCGCCGGAACGCTGACCGCGACAGTCACCTCGTCGAACCGGATCGGAATGATCGGGCGGAGGTCGTCGAGCGCCTCGTCGACCTGGTTCTCGACGGGTTCCATCGGATCGACGGTGAAACCGGCTTCCTCCAGCGCGTTCTCGATGCGGTCGGGAGGATGGGGAGCGTCGTCCATCTGGGGGTTGACCGCGTTGCGCGCGATGCGCTGAACGAGTTGTTTGTGCTTTTGCTCTTGCATCTCCCGACGCTGGTCGGCGGTGATCTGGATCTCTCCGCGCTGTATCACCTCGGGGATGATCTCCAGCGGGTCTGTCGTTCCGAACACCTCTTCGAGGTCGGCTTCCGCGGGACGGTCTCCCCTGCTCGCGTTTTCGAAGACGTCCTCCGCGGCGATAACGTCCTCCAGTTCACCCTCGAACTCGTCTCGTTTGATCTCGAGGGCAGCGTCGGGGTCGACGAGTACCTCGAAGCGCGCCCCGTGGGACTCGAGCCGCGCCGTCACCGCGTCCTCTAGCGAAATCATATCCGTCAGTAACGCGGCCCGGTTAAAAGGTGTTTCCCGCGAGAGAACTCTCTGACGAAAGCGAGCGAGATTACTCCTCGCTGCCGTCGTCGTCGGACTCCTCGCCGTCGGCGGGTTCGTCGCCGGTCTCGTCGGCAAGCAGGTCGTGCTCCGAAAGGTACTCGGTTATCTCGTCGTCGGTAAGTTCGATGTACGACTCCGATTCAGCGTCGACCGTCGCGAGACCGAGCCGCTGCGGCGAGAGTTCGCCGTCGTTGGCGGTAGCGAGCGCTTCGAGCGCCAGCGTGATGCCGCCGTCGAGATCACCGTCCTCTTCGTAGTTCTCTTCGAGGTACTCCTGGATCTCGCCGCGGTCAGCGCCGACGGCGAGCGCCTTCCACTCGTAGGGAGTTCCCGACGGGTCCGTCTCGAACAGGCGCGGTTCGCCGTTCTCGATACCGCCGACGATGAGGGCGACGCCGAACGGGCGAGCGCCGCCGACCTGCGTGTACTGCTGTATGTGGTCGGTAACGTCTTTCGTCAGCATCTCGACGCCGATCGGTTCGCCGTAGCGCAACTGGTTGACCTGTGCGCGGCGTCGGGCGAAGTCGATGAGCTGACGCGCGTCGGCGACGTGGCCGGCGCTCGCGATGCCGACGTGATCGTCGACCTTGTGCAGTTTCTCGACGCTCGTTCCCTCGATGAGCGGCGAGCGGATGCGCTTGTCGACGGCGAGAACGACGCCGTCCGCCGTCCGAACGCCGATACTCGCCGTCCCTCGCTTGACAGCCTCGCGAGCGTACTCGACCTGATACAGACGGCCGTCCGGTGAGAAGATAGTGATTCCGCGGTCGTAGGCCTGCTGTTTAGCTTGTCCCTGCATAGTATCACTCGAAATCGAGTTCCGTCGCGCCCGAAAACGATCCGTCGGTTCGAACGTCGTAGGTGCCGTTCCGAACGACGGCAGTCCGTTCCTGGTTCTCGAACGCGACCGTTCTCTGGGCTGAGAATTCCCCACGCCGTCCTAAATACTTTTCTTCACAGGCGCGAATGGTCCCACTCATCCCCCGAACGACGACGCCGACGGGGTGACCGTCGACCTCGTCGATACAGGCGATCGCCGCCCGCGCCTCGTCCGTGTGACCGTGGCGGACGCGGACGATGGTCTCGCCGTACCCGTCCTCGAACTCGAAGTCGAGCAGCGTCAGATCCGCGTCCGCGCTCCCGGCATCGCCGACGAGGTTCTGGGCGGCGTACCACAGTTCGCGCTGGAACGGGCCGCGCTCTACCTCGCCGTCGGGCCAGGTCTCGATGCCGACTGCGAGGTAGCGCCATTTCGGTCTGAGATGTTTCGGGAGGTGCTTCATGCGCCCCGGTCAGGCTCGTCGATAGACGGGACGCCGTCAGTGTCGGCCGCCACGCCCGGGACGCGTTCCGCGGCGAGGACGCCGACCTGGTCGTGGACCATCTCGACGGCCGTCAGCGCGAACCCGGAGTCGGTCAGTGCGTCAGCGAGGACGCCGACCGTCGCGGGGTCGTCAACCTCGGGGCTGTAAAACGGCACGTCCGGGTTCGGTTCCCTGAAGAACATCACGTCGCCGATGACGACGCGTCGCGGCTCCAAGTCGGCGATCGCGGCGATCCCCTCTCGCTTCTCGTCGTCGCTCAGATGGTGCATGGCGAAGTTGGTTGTCACGACATCCACGTCCGCGTCGGCGGGGGCGTTAGGGTCTCGAAAGCGTCCCTCCCCGAACTCGACGTTGCCGAGGCCGCGTTCGTCGGCCTTGGACTCGGCCTGTTCGAGCATCCCCTCGCTGATGTCGCGGCCGATCACGCGGCCGGCCGGGGCGGTTCCCGACTGACCGTTCGGTGCCCCGGAGTCGCTTTCGTCGGAGGCAAGCGCCAGTGCGATAGCGCCGGTTCCACAACCGAGGTCGAGCACGGTGTCGTCAGCCTCGGGAGCGGCGTGTTCGACCACAAGGTCCGCACAGGCGCGGTACTCCGGCGAGTTATCGTCGTCGTACTCGTCGGCTATCTCGCTGAACCGCGCTGCGTGTTCCTCAAGGCTCTTTTTCATACGTACCTCGTTTGACTCCGGGTTCAATGAATGACTCGGACTGGCGCTCCCGATTGCGCTCCGCGAGACGGAGCCACTCCCGGAGGCCGTCCGCCATCCACTCCCGAGAGAACCCGACCAGTTCGCCGACCGCGATCAGTTCTCGTGGCGCGCGGAGCTGTAAGTGCGAATAGGGGTTCGCGCTGACGACGTACGGCGCGTCGTACTGGTCGACAACCTCCCGGAGTTTCCGCATGTCGGAGAGCGCCTGCACGCGCGGGCCGCCGGTGAGGCCCAGGACCGGCGAGAAGTCGAACTCGACGCGGACGCCATTTTCGCGGGCGGCCTTCGCCAGCACGTGGTTGAAATCGCCGTCACCGGCCATCGGCCGCGCAAGTACGTCGACGCGTGGCTGTTCGACTGCGAAGCGGTTCAGTTCGGGCGTTCCGCCCTCCAAGAGGAGAACGGTCACGTCGCGGCGGTAGTTTCCGACGTACCCACTCGCCTGCTCTGGGCCGTCGGCGCGGATTTCCAGCCCGTCGACCACGTCGACGCCGTACTCGTCGTCGATGCGGTCGGCGTCGTAGTCGGGGCGTGCGTCGCTCCGGTTGCGGACGACCACGCCGTCGTAGCCGTACTCGCCGGCCGTTCGGGCGAGCCTGGCGACGGTGCTGTCGCCGTCCGGGTGGGCGTGGACCGCCTCGTACATGCCACGATAACGGCGGCGACGGGTCTTTGCAGTTGCGAAAGCCAGCCGAGGCTGGCCCAACCTGTTCGTTTCATCCGGTCCGTACCGAACGGAACCGCCGGACTCGTCGGCCACGGGGAGTTCGGGAACTATGGCTGTGGCCGTGGACAGTCGTCGCATGGCTGCTGACGACGAGCACACGGATAGACCGCTTCATCGAGAGGACGAGGATATCGCCGCCGAAATCGCCGACGACACTGAAACTCTCCTCACGCTCCTCTCCGATTTTTACAGGGGCGGGATCAGCCAGGCGACCAGCAATCAGAACCGGATCGACCAGACGACGAACTGGGCGATAACCCTCATCGCCGCACTGCTATCGGTCGTGTTTTCAAGCCCGGATATGCCGGCGTATCTGCTAATAGTGGGGATCGTCATACTGTGTGTCTTCCTCTCGTACGAAGTGCGTCGCTACCGCTTTTTCGACCTGTACCGTTCGCGCGTCCGGTTCGTGGAAGAGAACGTTTACGCGAACGCGTTAGAACCGACAGGCGTCGAGCATTCGAACTGGCGCGAAGAGTTGAGTGACGACCTCCGAAACCCGACGTTCAAAGTGACGGTGACCGAAGCGTTGTCTCGGCGCGTTCACCGCGTATACGGGCTCTTGTTCGGCATTCTCGGCATCGGGTGGGTCGCGAAGGTCACGATGTTCACACCGGAGGCGCGGTGGACCGAGGCGGCAGAATTACCGGGCGTTAGCGGAGTCGTCGTGGCCGTGATTCTCGGCGCGTTTTACCTCAGTATCGTCGTGATCGCAAAGTGGCCGAGCGACCGCGAAGCAAAGGGCGAAATACACGGTGAGGAGCCCGGAGAGTGGAAAAACCAGTGAACGGTCACAGCCGGTGTCACGACCCGCTACCGCCGTATCCGGAACCCGTCCTCGCTCTCCGGTTCCTCGTACTCTACCTCGACTGTTTCCACGTCGGCGCTCGAACTGCCCTCGTGACAGAACTCGACCATCTCCTCGACGGCGTCCTCGGGACCCTCGAAGACGGCCTCGACGCGGCCGTCTTGCAGGTTACGAACCCAGCCGTCGACGCCGTTCTCCCGGGCGGTGTCCCGGGTGGTCGCGCGGAAGTAGACGCCCTGAACCCGGCCCGAGACGAACACGTGTGCGCGCGAGCGGTCGCTCATGGCTGGCGTATCGACTGCACATAGTAAGAAGCTATCGCGTCCAGATCGGGGTTCGAGACAGGCGTCCGTTGTCCTCGTCGCTCACGCCGTCCGGAGATGATGAAATACGTAGGTCTGGACGTAACCGGCGTACGTCCCCTCGCCGGCCGACCCTGACGAACCGCCGTCCGCGGCGCTTGCCGGTGCGCCGAAGCGTTGGCGGATCGCGCGCGAGGTGTCCGCGTAGTTCCCGCGGTCGGCCTCGGGGTAGTACTCCTCGATAGTCGATCGGATCCAGGTGTCGAGCGGAACGGCTTCGAGGAAGTCGAGCGAGAACAGCAAGACGCAGTCGGCCACCTTGTCTCCGACGCCGACGAACTGCGTGAGGTAGTCGCGGGCCTCCTCGTACGGTAGGTCCCGCGCGTCGGCGGGGTGTGCCTCGCCGTCGGCGACCATTTCGGCGGTGCGCTGGACGTAGGGTGCACGGTAGCCCAGTCCGAGGTCCCGGAGTTCCGCCTCGGTCGCGCCCGCGAGTTGCTCCGGCGTCGGGAAGGCGTAATACGTCCCGCCGTCGAACTCGACGGGAGTGCCGTAGGCCTCGGCGAGTGCAGTCACCATCGAGTGGATGCGAGAGACGCGCATCTGTGCCGAGCAGATAAAGGAGACGAGACAGCCGAACGGGGGGTCCCGGACGAGTCTCAGCCCGCGGTAGGTGTCGTACGCCTCGCGGATCAGGTCGTCGTTGGGCGACGCCGCGACGATAGCCTCCAGGTCGTCGTCGAGTCGAAGGAGGTCGAACAGGTACGGTTCGGCGTCGGTCGTCGATTCCCACCGTAGTTCGGTCCCCTCCTGGCGCGCCCGGATCACCTCGCCGTCGACCACGGTGTAATACTGATCCGACCCGCCGTAGGGGTCGTCGGTCTCGTACATCCGTCCGTCTTCACGCCGCCAGAGATACGATTGACCGCTCTCGACAGTCGATTGCAGATCGAAGCCGCCGGGGAGCGCCGCCACGTCGATAACACCCGATTCCATCGGTCGTGTACAGGGCGGGACGGGGCTTGTCGGTTTCGAGTTCGGGGAGGGCTAAGCTTCTTACTGTTGGCCAATGAAGAACAATATACAGATGAACTGCAGAGTTGTCGTTGAGGCGGCAGTGCCGGTGTACGACGTAGGGAGTTCGGACGAAGCCGTCCGGATTGCCATCTCGAAAACGGGTGAGATGTTGAATCCGGATCTCAACTACGTCGAAATAAATATGGGAGAACGGACCTGCCCCCACTGCGGTGAGGGACAGGACCCTGCGTTCATCGCGGCCGACGAGAGCCTCGTCGCGCTGGAGCTCGAAATGACGGTGTTCAACGTCGAGCGCGAAGAGCACGCCTCTCGCATCGCCCGAAAGGAGATAGGGCAGCGACTGGAGAACATCCCGCTGGAGGTAATCGAGGTCGAAGTCATCGAAGACGAATCGGCCGACGAGGATTCGGAGGAACAGACCACCGACAACGCCGACACGGACGAGGAGGCGGCGTCCGAGAGCGACGACGACGAGGTTCTCCCCGAGTTCGAGGACCTCATCGAGTAACGCAGGTCGTTCCGAACCGCTCGTCGACGAAACGACATTTCTGCAGTTTTCCCGAACGTCGAGCAGTAGCAGTGAGAACGAAAGAGAACGTGAGTTCTACTGGAACGCAGTAGCTACGGGGTGTAGTGAGCCACAGAACGCACGCGAGTTACCGTTCAGTCGGCGGTTGCGTGGACCGTTTCCGACTCTTCGTCGCCTTCCATCTGAGAAGTAATGCCGTTTGCCAGTGCAAAGACTGCGGCCTTGTGGTCTGTTTTTGATTTGTGAATCGATGTCGGTCGTACACCGAGAGCCTCGTATTCACTCAGATCGACGGTAACCTCGTGTCGCTCTTCGTGGTGATTGGAAACCTCTGCAAGCAGGCCGTGAAGGTGGATGAGCTCCTGCTTTTTCATAGACATCCACTGCTTACGACTGGAGGGTTATATTATTATCTTGAGTCCCGTTAACACATATCTCTCTATAGCCGGAGTATGAGGCTTAATACCAATGATTCTGCACGGATCGGATTGTAGATGTAACCCGAAGTACGTTGCAGTTCAAAGCCCTGGACGACGAAGTGATCTGACGGTGATATTACTCAAAGAGGGTGCAACTTCTCCGGCCCGAGTGACGCCATTGCCCCCATGCAGGGGCCATCAGCACCCTCAATTGAGGAAAGCCGACAGTAATTTGTTCAGGAATCGGCATTGTACGCGTATGGATTACGACGATCAACTGAACCGTGCCATCGAAAAGACACCGGAGATAGAGGGGAGCAGCGACCGGTTCGACGTTCCGGAACCCGACGTACGCCAAGAGGGGAAATCGACCGTGTACGAGAACTTCCAGGACACGGTCGACACGCTCGGCAGGGACGACGACCACGTCGTGAAATATCTGCAGGACGAACTCGGAACCAGCGGCCACATCGACGAGAGCGGCCGGGCCAGACTGACCGGTGAGTTCGGCCAGGACCGGATCGCAGATGCCGTCGACGAGTACACTGAGGAGTTCGTTCTCTGCGACGAGTGCGGCCTACCCGATACGCGGATCGAACGCGAACAGGGCGTCCCGGTTCTCCGGTGTGAGGCTTGCGGCGCGCGCTCGGCGACCAGTTCGTGACTACTGGAGCGATTTCAACGTCTCCAGGTCGCGATTGGTCCGCGCGAACTCTGCCGTGCGTCGAGTGGCGTGACAGTTCGGGCAGTGGAACATACTGTCGTAGCGAGGCAGTTCGCTCGGCGACGACTCCCAATCTTTGGTACATTCAGGACAGACCAACTGGACAAACGCTTCCTCCATGAAAGGGACCCTCACGCGGAAGGGTGAAAAATCTTGTCGGCAGTTCGAGCGCCGGTGTGCAACGTAGCTAGCTTCGGACGAATCCGACAGTTCGGGTCCGCCTTTCGGTTGTCTCGCCGTCTGAGAGGAACTACTGTATAGTAGCGCTTGCAAGTCATCACACACTCGATCGCACGACTGCGTGCGATCGGATCTGTAAACAGTTGCAAGCGCTACTATAACTGTTTCCCGCTACGACCGCACGAGAACGTGCGGTCGATGCCGAAATGACTCACAGCAGTCCCTATCAGTGGCCGACCGCGTCGGAAGGGGCGCGAACCGCCTCAGTCCCCACCGACCGCGGGGACTACTGGCTACTCGACTGTGACGCTTTTCGCGAGGTTCCGTGGCTTGTCGATAGAGCGCCCCATGATCTTCGCCACGTGGTAGGCGAACAATTGCAGGTAGACGTTCGCCAGGAGCGGTTCCAGTCGCCCGAGTTCGGGCACGTCGAACGTCGCATCGAGGAACTTTTCGGCTCCCTCATACGAGGAGATGCCGATGACGGGCGCGCCGCGGGATTCGACCTCCTTTACGTTGTTGAGCGTCGCCTTCGGGTTCGCCCCCTCCGTGAGAACCGCAAGCACAGGCGTGTTCGGCGTCACCAGCGCGAGGGTGCCGTGTTTCAGTTCGCCCGCGGCGAACCCCTCCGCGTGGGCGTAGGATATCTCTTTGAGTTTCAGCGCGCCTTCCAGCGCGACCGGACAGCCGAGTTTTCGGCCGACGAAGAAAAACGCCTCGCCGTCTACGTACTCCTCCGCCACCTCGCGGATCTCGTCTTCGACGTCCAGGATCTGCTGGATAGCCCCGGGGAGGCCGCGAGCGTTTTCGAGCAGTTCGCTCGCGTCGTCGGCCGCCAGCATGCCGCGTTCGCGCCCGAGATAGACGGACAGAAGCGACAGCGTCGTCACCTGCGCGGCGAACGTCTTCGTCGCCGCCACGCCGATCTCCGGGCCGGCACGGATGTAGATAGCGTCGTCGGCCTCGCGGGCGGCCGTGCTTCCGACGGTGTTCGTAACCGCCATCGTCCGAGCGCCGGCGCGGGCGGCCTCGCGCATCGCCGAGAGCGTGTCGGCCGTCTCGCCGCTCTGGGTGACGGCGACGACGAGCGTCCGCCACGGGTCGCGCCCGCCGGTGAACTCGTACTCGCTCGCAACCTTCACGGAGACGCGAACGTCCGCCAGTTCCTCGATCAACTGCTGGGCGTACAGGCCGGCGTGATAGGACGTGCCACAGGCGACGACCTGTACCTCCTCGACGGACTGGAGATACTGCTCGGGCATGTCGAGTTCGAGGTCGACATCTCCGCCGACCGCGTCGACCCGACCCGAGAGCGTCTGGCGGAGCGAGCGGGGCTGCTCGTGGATCTCCTTCAGCATGTAGTGGTCGTAGCCGCCCTTCTCCGCCGCTTCGGCTTCCCAGTCGACCGTCCGGACGGCCCGGTCGACGACACCCTCGTCGCCGTACACCGTGATGCCGTCGGCCGAGGCCGAGACGACGTCGCCGTCCTCGACATAGGACACCTCGCGGGTGTGTTCGAGGAACGCGGTGACGTCGCTGGCGAGGAAGTTTCCGTCCTCTCCGTGGCCGACGACGAGCGGGCTGTCCATCCGTGCGGCGACCATGCCGTCGTGGCCGACCGCCGTAACCGCGAAGGCGTAGCTCCCTTCCAGTCGGTCGAGAACGGCCTGTACCGCGCCGACCAGGTCGTCGCCGACGTACACCTCTTCCAGCAAGTGCGGGATGACTTCCGTGTCGGTTTCGCTGGTGAACTCGTGGTCCGAGAGTTCGTCCTGCAGGCTGTCGTAGTTCTCGATGATCCCGTTGTGGACCACGGCGATCCGCCCCTCGCAGTCGGTGTGCGGGTGGGCGTTCTCGTCGGTCGGTTCGCCGTGAGTCGACCAGCGCGTGTGGCCGATACCCAGTTTCGCGTCCGTCGACTCGGGCAGTTGGAGGTCGTCGATCTCGCCTTGCTGCTTGTACACCTCGATGGCACCGTCGTTGAGGGCGACCCCCGCGGAGTCGTAGCCGCGGTACTCCAGGTTCTTCAGGCCGGTCGCGACGACCGAGATGGGGGACGTATCGCCGACGTAGCCGATGATTCCACACATGCTATCCCCCCCGCACCTCCGCGTCGGGCGGAACGCGCCCGGAGACGGTGACCCCGTCTCCGACGCGCGCGCCGTCGCCAATGACCGTTCCCTCGTCCAGGACGACGCCCGCCCCGACGCTTGCGTTGTCCCCGACGACGGCCCCGAGGTCGACATCCTCGAAGTACGTGCCGTCGACGATCACGTCCGCGGGACCGCCGGGGGACGTGGAATTCGGCCCCACAGTCGCGTTCTCCGCGACGACGCAGTCGCGGAGGACCGCGCCGTCGTGGATAGTGGCGTCGTCGAACGCGACGACGTTCGAGAGGACGGCGTTCGCGCCGACAGTGACGTTGTTTCCGAGCGCGGTTCCCCGCCTGATGGTCGCGTTGGAACCGACGCGGGTCCCCGACCCGATCCGAACGTTATCTGCGACGTGGGCGCCCGCCTCGACGGTGCCGTTCTGTACCGGGTCGTCCATCGCATCGAGAACCTGCGCCGTGACGGCCGTAACGTCCCAGAGATAGGAGACGTCGACCCAGAGGCCGCGGTATCGGACTGCGCGTACCGGACGGTCGCCGATCATGGCCTCTATCGCGGCGGTGAGCGCACGCTCGCCGTCGGAACCAGGGTCGATAGCGCGGATATACTCGAACACGGACTGGTCGAAGGCGTACACGCCGGCGTTGACGATATCGGACGGGACGGCGGCCGCGCGCGGTTTCTCCGTGATCCCTGAGACGCCGTCCCCGTCCAGCGTGACGACGCCGTACTCGCTCGGGTCGTCGGCGGGCGTGACGGCCATCAGCGTCCCGTCCGTCTCGGCGTGGTTTTCGACCAGCCGTTCGACCAGACCGGCGGTGATGATCCGGTCGCCGTTGAGTACCAGAAAATCGTCGCCGACGGCCGGTTCGGCCTGCAAAACGGCGTGACCGGTCCCGAGCTGTTTCCCCTGAGTCGCGTACTCGATGTCGACGCCCCAGCGGTGGCCGTCGCCGAAGTACGTCTGGATGCGTTCGCGCTTGTACCCGACTACGAGGACTATCTCGTCGATCCCCGCGTCTGAAACGGCTTCGATGACGTACTCCAGAAGCGGCTGGTTGGCGATGGGAACCATCGGCTTCGGTCGGCGGTTCGTCAGCGGTTCGAGCCGCTGGCCCTCCCCGGCCGCGAGGATAACTGCTTTCATAGCACGGTCCCTCTCATTGTGACTCACCGGTCGGATTCATATCGAATCACCTCTGTCTTCCATGACGGACTCCCCCGGCCGCGTCATCGCGCCGGCACCGAGTTTCGTCCCGGGGTTGAGACTCGTGTTGATACCGGTTTTTACCCCGTCGCCGAAGACGACGCCGAGCTTGCGACGGCCGGTGTCGACGCGTTCGCCCTTGACCGTCATCTTCACGTTGTCGTCGTCGTGCCGGAGGTTGGCGACGGTCGTCCCGGCCCCGAAGTTCGCGTCGCGGCCGACCACCGAATCGCCCACGTACGAGAGGTGGCCGGCGGACGCGCCGGCCATCAGGATGGAGTTTTTCACCTCGACGGCGTTGCCGACGCGGACGTCCGGCCCGATGACGCTCGCGCCGCGAACGTAGGCGTTCGGCCCGACGTCGGCACCGGACTGGATGATCACCGGCCCTTCGACGTACGCGCCGTCGCGAACGCGAGCCCCTTCCTCGACGACGACGGGGCCTTTCAGCGTCGCTCGTTCCTCGACCTCGCCGTCGATCCGGCCCTCCAGGTCGTCGAGTTTCGCCTCGGTGGCGTCAAGCAACTCCCACGGACGGCCGACGTCTAGCCAGCGGTCGTCGTGTTCGACGACGGCGACCTGATGGTCATCATCCAGCAGCATCTCCAGCGATTCGGTTATCTCGTACTCGCCGCGCTGGCTCATTCCGGTCCGCTCGATGTAGTCGAAGATAGCCGGGTCGAACGCGTACAGGCCGAGGTTCGCCAGGTTAGACGGCGGGTCGTCGGGTTTCTCGACGATGCTGTCGGCGCGCCTGAGACCGTCCTCACCGGTGCCGTCCAGTCCGACCACGCCGTACGAGGTGGGGTCGTCGACGCGCATCGTGGCGATGGTCGTCGTCCCGGTCTCCGCGAGGCGTCGGACGAGGCCGGGGTCGAAGACGACGTCGCCGTTCAGCGCGAGGAACCGCTCGTCGACGTGCGGTTCGGCTGTCCCGATGGCGTGGGCCGTTCCGAGTTGTTCATCCTGTTCGACGTAGTCGACCGGGAGGCCGCGAAACTCGTCGCCGACGTGCTCGCGGATAGCGTCGGCGTGATAGCCGACGACGAGGACGTAGCCGTCGACGACGCCCTCGCAGGCGTCCATGACGTGTTCGAGCATGGGTTTGCCCGCGACGGGGAGCATCGGCTTCGGCCGGTTCGCGGTCAGCGGCCGCATCCGCGTCCCCTCGCCGGCGGCGACGACGACCGCTTTCATCGCGCCACCTCTCGGACTGTGCGGTCGACGGTCATCGTATCATCTCCCGGACCGCGCGTTCCACGTCGTACTCGGCCTCGAAGCCGATAGCCGTCTCGGCCTCGCTCGTGTCGACGGTAAAATCGCTCACGTCCGTCTCGCTCTCTCGGGGGTTCTCGACCATCTCGATAGGGACCTCGTATCCGCGCTCCTCGGCGACGGTAGCCTGGACGACCTCCGCGATGTCCTTGATGCTCCGGTCGTCGCCGCTCGCGAGCGTGAACGTCGTCGCGCCGTCGTCGCTCCCGACGAGTTCGTCGAGCGAGTGGGCGTACGCCCGGGCAACGTCTTTCACGTGTATGAAGTCGCGGGCCTGAGTGCCGGGTTCGTGGACGGTCAGCGGTTCCTCGGAGAGCGCCTTATCGACGAAGATGTTGATGACGGTGTTCTTGCCGATCTCGCGGCCGCCGAGTTCGTGGTGGCCGTAGAGGTTCGATTTGACGTACACGTGTGCGGGGAACTGCCCGTCGGCGAGCTGATGGATGTCGTCCTCGGAGAGCGCCTTGCTCCGCCCGTAGAAGTTGAGCGGGTTCCGGGGATGGTCGGACGAGATGGGGAACTCGACCGGGTCGCCGATGATCGCCATGCTGCAGGGGAACACGAGCGGCGTCCCCCACTCGTGACAGAGCCACGCGACGTTTTCGGTGCCGCCGACGTTGACGTCGAACGCCCGCTCTTTGTTCTCTTCGCAGTCCGGAACGCCGCTAATGCCGGCCAGATGCATGATCGCATCCGTGTCGCTGAAGGCGGTACGGAGCGCGTCGCGGTCGCGGATGTCGACGCTCTCGACGGGTAGCCCGTCTATCTCCTCGACGTCGCCGGTCGAGAAGTCATCGATCGGGACGACCTCGTGGCCGGCGTCGAGCAGTATCTTCGTGACGCGGGAGCCGATATAGCCCGCGGCCCCGGTCACGCCTACGGTGTGCGTTTCTGTCATGTATGGGTTCTCAATGTGGTATCGGAAAGGCCTTCTGTGGGTTTTCGTCGTACGGTTCGTCAGTTCGCCGGTCCGTCGAACCTGTTCGAGAGGTCCGTAATGCCGTCGTGGAGGGAGTACTCGGGGACGAACTCTCGGTCCGCCATGCGGTCGAACGTCACGCTGTACGACGGCCCCGGGTCCTCGTCTTCGAGGTAGTCCGTTTCCACTTCGGTACCGACCGCGTCGGCCACCGCCGCGGCGATGTCCTCGATACGGTAGTTGCCCTCGCCGACGTTGTATCGGCCTTCCGGCCAGTGGAGCGCAGCCGCGAACGCGCGGGCGGTGTCCTGAACGTGGAGGAACGGCCGCCAGTTCCGACCGTCGCCGTAGACGGTCAACGGTTCGCCCATCGTGGCGCGGAAGACGAAGGAGTTGACGACGAGGTTGAACCTGACGCCCGGACTCCACCCGTAGTTCGTCGCCAGGCGGAGCGCCACGGTTTCGACGTCGGCGTCGAAACAGGCGTCCTCCGCGGCGAGTTTGGACTCCGCGTAGGGGTTTCCGGGGTCAGTCGGGGAGGACTCGTCGAGGTCCGTCTCGTACGTTTCGCCGTACACGTTGCACGAACTGGCGAGGACGACCCGGTCGACGCCGGCGTCCTCCGCCGCCCGCAGGACCGTCTCGGTGCCGCCGAGGTTCACGTCGAACGTCTCTTCCCGGATGTCGTGAGTCTGGGCCGCGCCGGTGATCGCCGCGAGGTGGATCACCGCGTCGATGCCCGCCATGGCCTCTCGCACCCGTTCCTCGTCGCGGACGTCGCCGCGGACGAACTCCACGGCGGGCGCGTCGAGCAGGTTTCGCGGCGAGGACAGCGAGAAGTCGTCGAGGACCCGTATCTCGTGGGCCTCCTCGTCCAGCACCGGCAACAGGGCGCTGCCGACGTAGCCTGCGCCCCCCGTGACGAGGACGTTAATCGAGCAACACCTCCGGCAAGAACCGGTCCTCGTGTGCGGTGATCCGGCCGTCGTGGCGGGTCAGCGTGGTCAACACGTCGCGGATCCCCGCTTCGAGCGACTGCGGTTCGCCGACGAGGTCACCGAACTCCTCGTTTTCCATCTCCATCTTGTGTTCCTCGTCCTCGTCGCGCGGGTTCTCGACGTGGGTGATCTCCACGTCCAGGTCGAACTCCTCGCCCACCTCCTGGATGGTCTCGGCGAGTTCGATGATCGAGACGGGGCGTGCGACCTGGTTGTACACGTCGACGTCGCCGCTGTCACTGTGACCGCGTTCGACGAGCGTCGCGAGGCTCTCGACCGTGTCGCGGAGGCCGACCATCGGCTTGCGCTGTTCGCCCTTGCCGTAGACGGTGAGCGGGTAGCCCGCGACGGCCTGAGCGCAGAAGCGGTTGACCACGGTCCCAAAGTAGTAGTCGAAGTCGAACCGGGTCGGCAGTTCGAGTTCCTCCGTCTCCCCGGTTTCGGTCCCGAAGACGATAGCGGTACGGACGTCACTGACGGGTTGTCCCCACTGCGTGTTGGCGAGGCGCGCGTTCGCGTTGTCGAAGGACTTGGTGACGTGGTACCAGGACCCGCCCATCGCCGGGAACGGCACGTCGTCTCGCTCGCCCTGGTTCTCCATCGTCGCGCCGCCTTCGGGGATGGGGAACTCGGGCGCGCCGTAAACGCCGGTCGTGGTCGTCTCGATGAAGTGCGTGTCCTCCAGACCGGCCTCTTTCAGGCCGTAGAGCAGGTTGACGTTCATCGAGAGGTTGTTGCGCTGCGTGTACAGCGCACGTTCGCCGTTGATCTGGGAGTACGGCGCGCTCGGTTGGGCCGCCGCGTGGACGACCGTGTGCGGTTCGTGAACGTCGAGCAACTGCGTCACTTCGTCACGGTCCGCCAGGTCGGCGTAGACGAAACTCAGGTTCGGTTCCGCTGCGAAACGATGTTCCGGGTCGTCGACAGGGACCGCGGAGACGCTCCCCGCGTCTTCTACCCAATCGCGCCGTGCGAGGTTGTCAACGCCGACAACTCGCTCGTCGAGTCGTCGCGCCAGTCTGAGAGCGGTCGGCCAACCGACGTAGCCATCTGCACCGGTGACGAGAACCGTCATAGTTACTCAGGATATGAGTAACTTGGTTCATAAGCCTTTTGTCTGCCATACAATGTTTCGAGGGCTGAGGCCGCAGATCACCCGATAGTGGACGACAGACGGTGCGTCCTCGATAGCCGGTCTACGGCCAGCAGTCGGTACGGGCTCGGCAATCGATGCGTATTCGACAGACGGTGCACACTCGACAGTAGGAATACGGTCCACAGTCGATGCGACCTCGTCAGTCGAGACACTCTCGGCCGAGCGCTTGCGGCGGTCGATACGAGAATCAGTCCGTGGGAAATCGTTCCGTATGCGACCAGTGCGGACCGCTACTCTGGGTACTCGGTGACGCTCTCGTACTCCCAGATGAGGTCGAAATACCGTTTCATTCCCGCCACGAACGATCCGTTCTCGGTGATCGCCGCCTGCCGTCTGTGGTTCGGTACGTCGCGCTCTTCGACGAGGAAGAGGGCTTTCCCGCTGTCGTACTCCATGCTAGGGTCGACGAACGTCCCGCGCCACGGGAGCCGTTCCTCGGAGAAACGGATGTCGACCTGCGGGTACTCCTCGGCGATCCGGTCGACGATGTCCGCCTGGATCTCCTGTTTCTCCTCGGGGAGGTGCCGCGGGTGAAGGAAGAGAACGTCGACGCCGACGCGGTCGACCGCGTCGCTGAAGGCGGATTCGATCCCGTCGAAGTATTCGAAGCTGTTCGTGATGACGTGGACGCCGTCAGTCGCCGAGTTGTACAGCTGCCGCGTCTCCGATTCGCTTGGCTCGCCCACGTCGACGACGTAGAACAGTTCGGCAGTGGGCGAACGGTCCTGGTCCGCTTGCTCGAACCGCGGGCGGAACTCCGCGAGGAACTCGTCGCGGAGGTCCTCTACCTCGTTACAGTACCGTTCGTACTCCTGGCGACGGTTTTCCTTCACCCGTTCGAGGATCGTTTCCGGCGGTTTCGACTGGTACTCCTTCGGCCGACCGGGATACACCTTGATGTATCCCATCTCCGCGAGCGAGTCGAGCACGCCGTAGATGCGAGCCTTCGGAATCCCCGTCGCCTCCGCGATGTCCGGCGCAGTCGTCCGGCCGGCGGAGAGCAGATGCGACAGCGCAGTCGCCTCGTACTCTTTCAGATCGAGTTGTTCGAGAAGTTCTGTTGGGTCACGTGCGGCCATTAGACACCGATTGAGACCCATCCCACGTAAATCGGCCGTTGCTCCCAAAGGTTTATGTCCCGCTCCACATTTGTTACTCACGAACTGAGTAACTATGTCCGACGGTACACCCGAAGACGAACCGGAAGCGTGCAGGGTCGACGACCACCTCGACGACGTCGACGACGGATGCGGGTGTACCGAGATCTGGGAACACCTGAGCGAGCGTCGCGAGGCGGCGGACGACTGACCGGACGTTCGGTCGGTGACCGCACGACGGACAGACGGATGTACGACAGGTAACTGTCTAGCTGACGGTTCTACGACTGACGACTCTGCGAGGTTCGATTGTACACCGGGCGACTGCCTAGGAACGTTCTATACTGACGGCGAGTGCGCTACTGATGAACTGCCGAGCGATCTATCGAAGTGGACGGACTCGCCCGACGACCGATATCTGTGAAAGCAAACCTTTTGCGCCCGTGGATCGGAGTCACGGTAATGGCGGACTACCGGGACGTATGCGTGCTGATCCCGACACTGAACGAGGCGGCTACTATCGGCGAGGTCATCGACGGGTTTCGCGACCAGGGACTCGACACCATCCTCGTCATCGACGGCGATTCGTCGGACGGGACCCGAGAGATCGCCGAAGAGCACGGCGCTCGCGTCGTAACGCAGTCCGGGTCAGGAAAGGGACAGGCGATCCAGGAAGCGCTCTCGTACATCGACAGCGAATACGTACTGATGCTCGACGGTGACGGCACCTATCGCCCGGAGGACGCGCCGACGATGCTGGAACCGTTACTCGCGGGCGACGCGGAACACGTCATCGGCAACCGCTTCGCCGACATGGAGGAGGGAGCGATGACTAGCCTCAACCAGTTCGGAAACGGGATCATCGACCGCGCGTTCCACTACATCCACGGGAAAGAACAGTACGACATCCTCAGCGGCTACCGGGCGTTCACCCACGAATCGGTCGACCGCCTTCGTCTGAACTCGGAGGGGTTCGGCATCGAGACGGAACTCGCCGTAGAATGCGTGAAAAACGGCGTCGAGATAACCGAGGTCCCGATCAGCTATCTTGCTCGGCCCGAATCGTCCGAGACGAACCTCCACCCACTCTGGGACGGCGGCACGATCATCCTGACGCTGTATCGCCTCGCGAAAACCAACAACCCGCTGTTTTACTTCGGCAGCGTGGGGCTATCGGGGGGTCTGATCGGCGGCGGCCTCGCCGCGTACGTCGGCTACGAATGGTTCGCTCGAGGCGTGAGCCACGAAGTGATCGCCATCGTCGCCGCGTTTTTCGTCCTGTTCGGCGTCCAGTTGCTCATCTTCGGCGTCCTATCGGACGTGATGGTGACGCTACATCGCGACCAGATGCACCGGTTAGAGCGGATCGAGACCGAGCAAAAGCGGACTGGGTCGCCTGGGATGCGTGACGAACCCGCACAGACGGGAACGGACCCGGTGGGCGAACACGCCGAGTCCGAACCTGAAGGCGAACACGTCGAATCCGAACCCGGAGACGACTAGAAGGGGAGCATCGCCTTCACCTGGTCGATGATGCCCGCGGGTGACGATCGGTGTTTCTCGAAGACCGGATGCAGAGCGTTCAGGAGATCCTGCTCCGACTCGAACTCCCGTCGGCCCGTCTCCTCGATGGCGTCTGCGAGCGAAACGGTGCGACCGGTCGCGTCGTACGGCACGTCGGGGTGATTCAGCACACCGACGATGTCGCCTCTGGTCGCCGGGAACGTCACGTCCACGCCGTCGAGTCTCGCGTCGACCGCTGCGATACCGAACTCGACCGCGTCGGGTTCGTCACCGTCGTCGTTCGCGGGCGGTCGTACTCCCATGCTCGCGGATACGAACGCCGCGGCAAAAAAGTTCGCTGAAACGCCGGACCTGCCCTCTGCGGGACGCAAAACCTTTCGGTCGGCCGACCCGCATCTCTGGTATGACTGACTACACGACCGTCTCGATCCCGAAAGACCTCGCCGACCGCGTCGACGAGACCATCGAGGGGACGAGTTTCCAGAGCACGAGCGACCTCGTCCGGTTTCTCCTCCGGAGCATCGTCATCCAGCACCAGCAACAGGGGGAACTGACGGAGGCCGAGTTCGACGAGATAACGGACCAGCTACAGGATCTCGGCTATCTGGAGTGAACGAGGTTCTCGGCTGTCTGGAGAGAATCAAGGTCCCAGCTATACGGAGTAAGGCGCATCCGACTTCCGCCGCATCACGCTGCGCCCGCTCGGACGGTCACGCTATCGTGTCCTGCGGCGGTTCTGCGTCGACGATCGTCAGTTCCTGGCGGCGGCCCCGGCGGTCGAACGCAGCGAGGGTCTCCGCCCCCCAGGGTGGGACTGCAACGAACACGACCTGTGCCAGGTCGTCCGTTCGGGACACTTCGAGATCCCCCTGGGGGTGCGAGACGAACCGGCCCTGCGTCTGGCCAGACGGCGTGGAGAGGTCCACTCCGAACACCGCCGTGACCGACCGGCCGCTGTCCGGGAGATAGAAATCGGTAAACACCGGTGCCTCCGGCGGCAGGTCGTCCGCCCCCGTCAATTCGCTTGCGTCCGTGACCGCCAGTCTCGCTGTGACGGACCCCGGCTCCGCGTCGCGGGCGATATCGAGCAGGACCGTTACGAGACCGCGGGTAACGTACACCACACTCGTGTTCGGACGGCAGGCGGCAAAGATGTATCGCCGGTTCGTGATTTCGCCGGCGGTGATATCGCGCGGGGGCCAGGGGCGTTATCGCGCGGCAGTCAGAGGTGTTCTCGCGCGGCGGTCGGTGGATCTCCCCACGCATTGGAAGCGGTATCGCGCCCACGTCGGAAGTGATGTCCCGGTTTCACCGAGGATCCGAAGACATTTCTCCGACGGGTGAGCGGAGTAGCGCATGGACCGCGCCACGCTCGTCGCGCTCGTCGCCGGAATCCTACAGGGGATCTTCGAGTGGTTGCCGATCTCGAGCGAGGGCAACGTCGCCGTCTTTCTAACCGCCGTCGGTTCCTCGCCGGGCGCTGCCGTCCAGTTTTCCCTGTTCCTACACGTCGGGACCGCGCTCTCGGCGTCCGTCTACTACCGCGAAGAGATACTGGGAGCGGTACGCATCGCTCCTGACTGGCGAGCATCCGACGCGTTCGACGGCGAAACTGCCGACCTCTCCTTTCTCGTGATCGCGACGTTCGCCTCCTTCTGCGTGGGCCTTCTCGCGTATCTCACGCTCGACCACGTGGTCGGCGAACTGAGCGGCGGCCTGTTCGTCGCGGGCGTCGGCGTCTTGCTCGTTGCGACCGGAGTGTTCCAGCGCCTCGCCGACGAGCAACCGATCAGTACGCGGACGACCCCCACACTCGTTGACGCGGTACTCGTGGGCGCGCTGCAGGGGCTGGCCGTCCTCCCTGGCGTCTCCCGGTCCGGGACGACCGTCGGGGCGTTACTCTTGCGCGGCCACGACGGTCCCGAGTCGTTCCGCCTCTCGTTCCTGCTCAGCGTGCCCGCCGCCCTCGGCGCTGGCGCGCTGACGGTTCTCGACGAGGGCGGGATCCCGAGCGTCGACCCCCTCCCCGCGCTCGTCGCCCTGACGGCCGCCGCGGTCGTCGGCTACCTGACCATCGATGCCCTCATGCGCGTCGTCGAACGCGTCGACTTCTGGGCCGTCTGTCTCGGCCTCGGCGGTCTGGCGACGCTCGGCGGCGTCGTGCTCCTGCTCTGATAGGGTCCGTTGTACGTCAGTTCAGTATTTCGCCGACGCGGGGGCGACGAATATCGTGACACAGTTCCAACAGCCCTATGAAACCGACAGGCTCATTTCGACTCTCACGACACGTCGGGTATGTCACCGATCCGACGCGGAGTGATGTTTCTGCTCCTCGTCGGGGTGATCGGCGGGCTCTGCGTCCACTACGAGGCCACAGAGGACCAGCGGGACCCCTACCCCGCGGCCGAGGATATCGATGCCGACTACGACCGGCACGTCGGGGAGACTGCGTTGCTGATCGGCACCGTCGAGAGCGTCGACCGCGACGCCGGAACGGCGCGTCTCCGGGTGGATCACGACGGCGGGGCGTTCACGATGACGCTGGCTGAGTTTCGCACGACCGTCGAACCGGGCGGCACGGTGCAGGCGTACGGCACGCTCGAAGCCGAGCGGACGCTCCGCGTCTCGCGGACCGTCGTCGTAAACGAGAGCGGCGGCTCGAAACTGTACAAGTACGCCGTCTCGGTCGCCGGAGCGGCGCTCGTTCTCGGCCTCTTCTTCCGACACTGGCGGATAAACCTGGAGACGGTCGCGTTCGAGGTGAGAAACCGTGATTGATCGGGGGGACCGCTGATGGCTGATCTGCTCTCGCACGTCCTCGTCGCGTACGCCGCCTTCACTGTCGCGAGCTGGCAGGCGGACTGGTTGACTGACGAGTGGATCGCAGTCGGCACCGGCGGAGCGGCGATCCCCGACCTGATCAAAGTCGAGATAGTGGTCGGTAGCGGGACGATCGAGACGGTACTCGGCGTCCCGTTCGACGTGAGTGCCGTCGGAACGCTCGGTGGCGTTCTCCTCGTCGCCGGCGCGATCGCGCTCCTGTTCGGCGAGCGGCGATATCGCGCATACTGTCTTCTCGTGGCCGGTGGCTGTTCTGCGCTCGTCCTCGACGGGATGCGGAAGTACGCCGACGGACGGGCGGGCGACTGGCTGTACCCCGTCCCGTGGAACCCGCCGTCGCCGAATCTCTACGTCTCATCGGACTCGACCGTACTCGGCGTCGTGCTCTTCGTAGCCCTCGTCGTCGTAACGCTAAACCGACGCGTGTTTGGCGGCTCTGAGTGACTGAACTGGCTACGATGTCGGGGTTCCACTGTGTCGCCTAATACGGGGTGGAACACCGTCCGAACTGGAGCGCCGACTACCGTCGCGGGTCGTGACGCGGAGTAGTTGGATTTATGCGAGTGTGAACTCTCCGGCAGAACATGACTGCTCCGCGTGAGGAGATATCCGACCTCCTCGCGGGCCGCCCCGAGTTCGAGTCCGCCCTCCGGGAGATATTGGACGTCGACGAGCGTCGGGAGTCGTGGACGTTCGACGACGTTTCTGCCGACTCCGGGACTTTCGGCGAACTCGTCTCGCGGGACGTGGTCGAACGCGTGGGCGACGAGTATCGACTGGCCGACCCGCCGGCAGTCCGGACGGCGCTGGACGGGGAGTCGTCCCCAGAGGGTTCGCACCGTTCGGAGTCGGCGTCGACCGGAGACCGCGCCACTGCGGGGACGAACGCGGCCGCGAACGGACGCGGCGTGGCGGACGAGCTATCGAGGCTTCGCGAGCGTCTTCCGTCGCCGTCGCGCAACACCGTTGTCGGGATCGTCGCCGCACTCGCTCTCGTCGCCGCCTTCCGTCTCGTCGCCTATCCGAGCGTGTTCCGGGACGGCGACATCGTTCTGCTCGCGAACGATCCGTACTTCTACCGCTACTGGCTTCTCGAACTCGTCGCCGAGGGCGCGGGGCCGTTCGCGGTTCCCGAGGGGGTCCTGAACGGCGAGCCCCTGCTCGTCGCCGTCCTCTGGACCGCGACGCTCGCTGTCGGCGGTGATGCCCGCGCGGTTGACCTCGTACTCGCGTGGTATCCAGTCGTCGCCGCTCTGGTCACGGGGCTAGCCGTGTACGGGGCAACCGTCCGCCTCACGGACGACGCGCGGATCGGACTCGCCGCGACGGGCTTGCTCGCCGTGATGCCGATTCACGCCTACCGGTCTGCGGTGGGCTTCGGCGACCACCACGCGTTCGACTACATGATAGTCGCCGTGTCGCTGTACGCCCTCGTCGGCCTCGCGAGCGTCGACAGGGACCTGTCGCCGCGGTCGCTTACCGCTCGTGCCGCCCCCTGGACTGTTCTGCTCGGAGGAGCGCTCGCCGCGCAGGTGCTGGCGTGGAACGCCGGACCGCTCCTGATACTGCCGGCCGGACTCTACCTGCTGGGCCGGTCGTTGCTGGAACTGCGCGCCGGCCGGTCGCCGCTTCGCGGCGTCGCACCGACGCTCGCCGCTGCCGGCCTGGCCGCCACACTGGTCTGGGCCGCCCACGGGGCGTGGCAGTGGCAGGCGGGTTACGTCGCACTCACGCCCGTGTTCCTGTTCGGAGGTGGGCTCGCGGCGGCGCTCGTCGGCGAGGCGAGTCACAGAGCGGGCCTCTCGTGGAAGGCCGCGAGCGGTACTCTGACCGCCGGGTCAGTCGGCGTCTTCGCCGTCGCGTGGACGCAGTTCCCGGAGTTCGCGACGGAGTTCCGGGAGGAGACGGAGCGTCTCGCGCTGAAATCCGGCCAGAGCGAGATCGTAGAGACGGCGTCGCTGTTCGACGCCGACCTCGGCGGGCCGTTCGCGCCGATCTTCTACTTCGGACTCGTGCTCTTTCTGGCGCTGCCTTACGCGGTCTGGGGCGTGTGGGTCGCTGGATCGCGCGACCGTCCGGACTGGCTGGCCGCGTCGACGTTCGTGGGCCTGTTGCTGGTCCTCGGAACCCTTCAGGTCCGGTTCGCGGGGGCCCTCGCGGTCCCAGTCGCCGTCTTCGCGGGCGTTGGCTTCGTCCACCTCGCGAGCGTGGTCGACCTCGCACGTCGCCCCGCGTGTCTCTCCGGGAGCGACGATACAGACAATCACCGTTCGGACTTCGGGGAGAACCGGAACGATGCGAGTCGTTCGACAGTCCAGATCGGCAACGTCGACGGCCGTAGCCTCGGGCTACTCCTTGCGTTAACAGTGCTGATAGCGGGTCTCGGCGCGTTCCTGACGCCCCCGCTCACGAACGACCTCACTGTCGAATCGGAGTCCTATCAGGCGGCGACGTGGATCCAGGGCGACGCCGCCGAGCGCGGACTGGCGGAAAACGAACGATACGTGTTCAGCCAGTGGGACCGGAACCGGATGTACAACGCGTTCGCGAGCGGTGATTCGCGCTCCTACTGGTTCGCACGCTCGAACTACGACGGGTTCCTCGCGGCGACGAACGGAACCGAGTGGTACGAACGACTCGACAGTCGGGTCCAGTACGTCGTTACCGCTGACCGAACGATAGGTGATAGCGTCTCCGAGGACGCGATGTACTACCGACTTCACGAGGAGTATGGCGTCGACACCGACCACTACCGCGCGGTGTACGCTACCGACGACGGCACTCGAAAGGTCTTCATGCTCGTCTCCGGGGCCACGGTAACCGGACCGACGTCGTCGAACGACACTGTGAACGTTTCGAGAACGGAAGACGTCGACCTCGGGGAAACGTCGGTCGACTACGAACGGACGGCGGCGGTCGAGAACGGCACGTTCAGCGTCGTCGTCACCCAACCGGGCGAGTATTCGGTCGGTGGACGAACCGTGACGGTCTCCGAAGCGGCGGTGGTAAACGGTACGGCGGTCGAAGTGTCAGAGAACTCGACGACGTAATCGGAGACGCCGCGCGGGACCCTGACGGCGTCTGTTACACCGGCAGTAGTTTCTTGGCGTTTTTGAGATAGAGTTCCGGCGCTGTCCGTCGAGCGTCGCGGAGCGCGGCGTCCAGAGCTTTCTCGGCGTCTTTCGACACACCTTCGCCGTGACCGACGAGCAACCGGTCGATAACCAGGCCGCTGAGTGCGTCACGCGGCGGCAGTGCGCGAAGCATCGGATGCACGCCGAGGCGTTTCGACCCGGTCCGGAAGTAGTCGACGGTCCCGACGGCTTCCGGAACGACGAGCGTTCGCGAATCGGCGTCGTACAGCGCCACTTCGTGCCAGATCGGGTTATCGACGACGGGTATCGCGTGATAATCCGTGTTCCCGAGCGTTTTATCGAACGTTTTGGTTCGCGCGTGGATGTCGTCGGCGACGCCGCTGAGCGTTCGCGGGAGATGGACCGACACGTCGTGGCGGGATGCGAGGGCGTCGGCGTCGCGCGTGTGTCGGTCGAGAAGGACAACGACACCTGCCACGTCGCCGAACGGAGCGATCAGGTCGTCCAAGCCGTCACAGTCGACTGGGTCGACGAGCCAAACGTCACCGTCGTTTACGAGTGCGTGACTGGCCCGTTGCATGGTTTCGTCGGGGTGAGCGATCCACCCGACGCCACCGTTCCAGCGGTCAGTTTCTCGGAAGCCGCTCGTTCGGCCGTCACCTGTAGGCGACATACACGGACACAGGGATTCGAGGTGTATAAACGGTCGTCAAAATCGCCTTTCAGCCCGGTAACGGCCGCTTGTTGAATCTCTGCCGTGATATTAAGTCACCGCCGGAAGTAGTGACGGTATGCTCAGCGGACTGCGGTGGCTCGCCCTCGAAGTGAAATCCATCGACCGAGCCAGGGAGTTCTACGCCGAGGCGCTTGATATGACGGTCGAACGCGAGGGCGAGTGCGAGGTCGAACTGCGGGCAGGAGACAGTACTCTGATTCTCCGGCGTCCGCGGGAGATACCCCGCGGCGGCCTGCACACTCACTACGCGTTCGCTATTCCCGCTGACGAATACCAGTACTGGTGGGACCGACTCAGTCGAGAGTTCGATCTGCAGGAACGACAGTTCGGGTCGGGGAAATCACTGTACCTGTACGATCCCGACGGTAACTGCGTCGAACTCGCTCAGCGACCGGTCGACGGCGACGGTATCTGCGGGATCTTCGAAGTCGTTCTGGAAGTGGCTGACCTCGACCGCGCGGAGGAGTTTTACACGTCGCTTGGTTTCGAGACTGTAGACCGCGGGAAAGACCGGAGACGAGTCCGTCTCGGCGGGCCGGTCGATCTCGAACTGTGGGAACCACAGTTGGGGATCGCCGACGGCCGCGGTGGCGTTCACGTTGACCTCGGCTTCGACACTGACGACAGTCCCGGCGTGGCCGTCGACGCGGTTCTCAACCGCGCTTCGAAGGTCACTATGATAGGCGAGAACGTCAGGATCACCGACCCCGACAACCACCACTTGCAGTTCTGCTGAACTTCCGTTGTGTGATACCGCTTCCGGTCAAACGCGATCCGCGTCGGCGTTCTCTTTCAGCCGTGGTTTTCAATGAAGAGCTATGATTTTCCGATGAAGAGCTAAGGTTTTCCGATGAAGAGTCGTGATCGAGGAAACGGCGTTTTCCACACACACGTTTCGGGGCCACAGACTTTTGCCAGTCTCCGTGGAAGTGACCCAACGCATGCGCGTTACTCTCCTGGGGACTGGCACCGCATTACCGACGGGCGACAGATACCAGAGCGGTGCGCTTGTGGAATCTGCTGACCGGTCCCGACGGATACTGGTAGACTGCGGGAGCGGCGTTCTCCATCGCCTCGCGGACACAGATGCAGGATACGAGTCGGTCGACGCCGTACTGTTAACCCACACACATCTCGATCACGTTGCCGACCTCCCCTCGCTGGTGAAAGCCAGAGTACTCTCCGGAGTTTCGGAGTTGGAGATCGTCGGACCGAACGGAACGGACGAGACGCTTGACCACCTACTGGCGGTCGATAACGTCCAAGAGCGGGCCGACCTGACGGTTCGGGAAATCGGCCCCGGGCAGTTCGACGCCGCCGGATTCCAGATGCGTGCCTGTGAGGCAGACCACTCCGTGCAGACGTTAGGATACAGGTTCGACGATGATGGGTCGGATACCGAGACCGACGGCATCACCTTTAGCGGCGATACCAGAGCGACCGAGAGCGTCGCGGAACTCGCGGACGGATCGTCGGTACTCGTGCACGACTGCGCGCATCCGGACGGGGAAGGTGGAGGTGACCACGCGTCACCATCAGAGTTAGCCGGGACGCTCGCCGGACGAAACATCGACACGGTGTATCTGACGCATCTCTATCCGGGGACCAGAGGAAAGGAAGGTGCGATGGTAGCGGCGGTCGAAGGGCGGTTCGACGGGGACGTGAAGGTCGCACTCGACCGGGAATCGTTCGAAGTGTGACTACCAGTCGGTCAGTGTTGGCGATAGCTGTGTTGCGGCGACGTCTCCGGTACTCGCTTGGAACCGTCCGTTTGCGGTGGTGGAGGGGTTGTCAGTCGCAGTAGTGGACGCGTTGTCAGTCGCAGTAGTGGAGGCGACCGGTTTGTGATTATGCGGCGTCGTCTGCCCACTGCGTCATTCGGTTGTCTTCGAGCAGGATCTCTCGGACGATGTCCGGATCCTCGATGAGCCGGTTCTTCAGGGTCACACCGCCGGCCAGACCCTGGTTGAGTTTTTCGACATCGACGATGCCGAGGAACGCCTGCTCTTTCAGGATATCGCGGAAACGGCGCTCGGAGAGCGTGTCCATGTCGATCTCGCCGCAGATGACGCGGTACTGTTTGAACACTTCACGCGTCGGAAACGCCTCGGTGTCGTTGTTGAGAGAGAGTTCAGCGAGCGAGAGGAGCGCAGTTTTGGCCTGGGTTGGCGCGCCGTCGATGAGTTCGCGGAAGCGGTCCTTCTCAGCGAGTTGCTGGGCGTCGCGGACGTGCTCTTCGGTCACGACGTCCGAGCCGTTCTTGTAGGCTATCTTGCCCGCGTGCCGAAGGATATCGATCGCCTTCCTGGCGTCACCGTGTTCCTGTGCGGCGAACGCCGCACAGAGCGGGATCACGTCGTCGGTGAGCACGTCCTCCTGAAAGGCGTCCGCGCGGTTTCGCATGATCTCGCGGAGTTGAGTCGCGTCGTACGGCTGAAAGAACAGTTCCTTGTGCTGAAGGCTGGATTTGACCCGTTCGTTCAGGTTCTCGGCGTACTGGATCTTGTTACTTATCGCGATGACGCCGATGTGGCAGTCGACCTTGTTCGCCTCCTCGGCGCGGGAGAGTTTCATCAGGAGGTCGTCGTCGGCCATCAGGTCGACCTCGTCCAGGATCACCATCATCACGTCGTAGCGCCGGTCGAGTATCTGCCACAGGCGCTTGTAGTATTTCGACGTGCTGAGACCCGTCTGCGGGACGGAAATGTCCGTTTCGATCTCTTCGTTTAACGTGTTGGCCAGCGAAGAGACGGCCTGCGTTTCGGTGTTGTCCTCGGAGCAGTCGAGATACGCGGTTCCGACCGAGACGTCGTCCTCCGAGAGGTCTTGCGCACGTCCCATCACGTATTTCGAAACGAGCGATTTCCCGGTCCCCGTCTTCCCGTAGACGATGACGTTGTCGGGGGAGTACCCCTCGATAGCGCCGCGCAACTGCTCGGCCAGGTCGCGGATCTCGTCGTCGCGGCCGACGATCCGGTCGGGTTCGGGGACGTGCCCGATGCTCAAGAGCTGCTTGTTCGCGAAGATCTGGTCTTCCTGCTCGAACACTTCCTTCGCGATGTCCGCTGACTCTCGACTTCCCATCGTATCCCTCAATCGATGGGTCACTGATAAACTACGCGGTTTCGCCCACCCCGGACTTCCGATGCTTCGGCGTACAGAACACGCCGGATGATCTCACGGTTCGGATCGGTTCTGGATCGGGATTTTCCCCTGAACTGGAGGCCCACCCCGTGTTTCCGATGCTACCGGGTCACAGATAGTGGGTACGGGAACCAGTTACACCCACCCCACGTTTCCGATGCTTCCGGTCGAGAAGGTCGGGGGGAAGATCGGTCAGTTACGAATCCCCATCGTATCGAATGCCTTGACTGTCACACCCCTCGTTTCCGATGCTTTCGAGGATATCAGTCCACCAATCGCGGGAGAATCAGGCTTAGTAGACCGACACTCAGTCCTGTAAGTCCCGATAGTCCTGCATCGGCTCTCGTTTTTCCCACCATTCTCGTCTTTCTACCTGAGGGGTATCCGAGAGAGCGTCCGTGTTTTGCTCGACCGGATTAACGCGAGTTACTCTATTCTCTCACGTCGAAGCAACACTGAAACCACTGACACCGTCGTCAGATCCGCACGAAGATCGATCTTCATCTAGGCTCTTTTATTTGGCTAGTGGACTATTTCCAAGATGACATATTAAAGATTTTCTAAATAATATGCAGATTATTCAGCGGTAAGCTAGAAACGAACATCTTTCGTCGACTCCCGGCCGAAGAACTCCGCTACCCCCACTCTATCTCTCTCAAAGCATCGGAAACGTGGGGTGGGTGTCTGAGGGATCGTCACAGCCATCTACTCGAGTTCGTGTCCGGCCAGATCGTGTTCTTGTCCAGATCCGCGAGACTGTCCCGCAGGCAACGTAGCAACTCGTCCGGGTCCGCCGCGTCTACAAATCTACCGAGCACCGAACGGATGAACGGGGTGAGTGCTCAAACGAGTGTCAGCAGTCGAACGAGTGTAAGCGCACGACGTGATAGCAAAAGCTTCGTCGGGTCACTGGCCGAGTTGTCGTTCGACCCCTTCGATGTCGGTCTCCGTGTTGACGTTTGCCCGCCAACCGTCGAGTTCGACCGTCTCGACCGTCCTGCCGCTTCCGATCAGGAGGCCGATGGCGTCGGTTAGTTCGTACTCCCCCCGGTCGCTCGGCTGGACTAAATGACAGGCGTGGAATATCAAGGTCGAAAAGACGAAAAACCCGGTCTGAATGAGCGTCGACGGCGGATCGTCCGGTTTCTCGACCAGCGAAACGAGCGTACCGTCCGCCCCGGTTTCCGCGACACCTGTCGTTTTGGCTTTCTCTTCGGTAACGTCCTTGACGAGGAGCGTCGCCTCCGACTCACTCTCTCGATGCCGGTCAACCACCGTCGTCAGATCCGCGCGAAAGACGTTATCGCCGTTGACCAACACGAAGTCGTCGTCTACGTACGGTTCGGCCTGCAACAGTGCGTGCGCCAGTCCTAACTGTTCCCGCTGGTGGACGTACGTTATCGGTACGCCGCCGTACTGGTCGCCGTAGTGGTCAATAACGTCGGCCTTGCGATAGCCGACGACGACGACGAGTTCGTCGACCCCAATGTCGACCAGCGCATCGAAACAGTGCGTCAACAGCGGTTTCCCGGCGACATCGACGAGTCCTTTCGGTCGTTGGTCAGTCAGCGGTCGGAGTCTCGACCCTTCCCCGGCGGCGAGAACAACGGCGTCCATGTCTGTACGAACACGAACGCGCGGACGCTGGAAAAAACCACACCGTGAGTGATGCCCGGCATCGATCCTCCTACTACGTCGTCACCTACTGCCACGTCGTCACCTACTGCCACGTCGACGCCTCCTTCCCTGTCGACACCCCTACCACGTCGACGTTACAGCACCGCTTCAGAGCTCCACGGACCGAGACCGAAATCCGACAGTCCGACCGAGGCATCGGCGGACGCCGTCGCGATACGAACGGTCGACTGCTATTCCAACCGGTCCGTGTCGATGTGAACGCCGGGTGGCGCAGCGAGCAAGAACCCCCTGAAGTGAACGAGTTCGCCGCCCTCGTCTCTCACGTCGCGTGCGAACCCGGCGGCGAGTTCGTTCACGTCTCCCTCGACGTTTAGTACGAGTATCGTTCCCTGTTCGATGGTTTCGATCCACTCCTCGTCCGGCGTCGTCCCGTCGAGTACGCCGAGTTCGATCCGCGCGGCCCCCATCCCGTCGTCTTCATCCTCGATGTGGTCCTCGACCGACCTGAGGTCGAGACTGAAGTCGCTCATACCTTCGGGGTCGTCCCCCCATGAGAAAAATCCTCGCCCCACAGAACCGTTCGGCGGGGATTTGGGTCAGTCGTTCCGGTACTCTTTCCGGAACCCGCGGAACTCGGTTCGGTGGGCCTCCTCGTCAGCGAGGATGGTGACGGCGAGGTCCTCAGTCACCGGATCGTCGGCATCCTCGGTGGCGGTAATGATGGAGCGATACGTTTCGATAGCGTCTTCCTCGGCCTCCAGAACCCCCTCGATAACCGAGAGAACGTCCGTGCTATCCTCGGGCGGTTGGAGGCTCTGTTGGTTAGCCTGGAAGTCCATCGACGCCGGCGGCCGCTGGTCTAGTTGCTTCAGTCGCTGGCCGATCATCCGAGCATGGTCGAGTTCCTCCTGAATGTCCGCTTCCAGGCTCTCTTTGACCTCTTCGGCGCTGACTCCGTCCAGCACGATTGAGTTGGTCAAGTAGTTCATCACCGTCTCGATTTCGTCCCCGTACGCCTTTCTGAGTAACTGCGTTACCTGATCGCTCGTCATCCCCACGGACGTACCACATCCAGCGGCTTAGTTGCGGGCCTGAACGGGCCAACTGCTCAATCAAAACGGACTCGTCGTTCGGCCCAACCCTCACGTTTGGCCAACCCTCTCCGTTTGGCCAAGCCTCCACCGTTTGGCCACGTCCTACCCTATTCAGTCCTTCCGCCGGAGCGTCGGAGCGAGTGTCTCCGACTGTTTTCTACGTGACGGTCGGACTGTCATCGACAGTCCGCAACTGATCACTCTGCACCGCTCGAAGCGCGTGCGAGTTCACGCACGGATTATTTTACGGCTCTAGGCGGAAACTATTCAATATCACTATCGATGACGTAGTTCATCTCCCTCCGTGCCTTCCGTAGTGTATAAGGAATATGTAGAAAACAAGGCCGTCTACGTCTTGCGATTTACCGAATACGACTGTGTTATCATGTTCGAAACATGTACGCCGAAACCTGTCACAGGGACACCTTTATA
This sequence comes from Halostella pelagica, assembly GCA_005954745.1. Taxonomy (GTDB): domain Archaea; phylum Halobacteriota; class Halobacteria; order Halobacteriales; family Natronoarchaeaceae; genus Halostella; species Halostella pelagica. Next base: position 1,800,151 of record CP040678.1, on the reverse strand, counting down.
TATCGGAAAGGGCCCCTACACAGATACCATGCCTGAGCGCAATACGCAGTCCATGGATTCGTCCTCCGGTACAAGCCGGGGGGATCGAGTTCTTCCAGGGCACGTTAGATTCCACTAGCGAGATAGACAGCGCACGAGTTTTCGACACGACGCTCCGCGACGGGGAGCAGTCGCCGCGCACGTCATTCTCCTACGAGGACAAACGCGAGATAGCCACGGCACTCGACCGGATGGGAACCCACGTCATCGAAGCCGGGTTCCCCGTCAACTCCGACGCCGAGTTCGAGGCCGTAAGCGACATCGCTAAAAGCACAGATACGACGGTTTGCGGGCTGGCCCGCGTCGTCGACAAGGACATCGAAGCGGCCCTCGACGCTGGCGTCGAGATGGTGCACGTGTTCGCGTCCACCAGCGACGTGCAGATAGAGGATTCGATGCACGCGACCCGCGAGCAGGTGATGGAACGGTCCGTCGACGCCGTCTCCCGCCTGCGAGACGCCGGCGTCGAAGTAATGTACTCGCCGATGGACGCCACGCGGACGGACGAGGCGTTCCTGGTCGAGATAATCGAGGCCGTCACCGAGGCGGGAACCGACTGGATCAACGTCCCCGACACCTGCGGTGTCGCGACGCCGCGGCGGTTCCACGACCTGATCGAGATGGTCTGTGAGCACACGACCGCCCGCGTCGACGTGCACACGCACGACGACTTCGGGATGGCGACCGCGAACGCCATCTCCGGCATCGAGGCCGGGGCCGACCAGGCGCAGGTCAGCGTCAACTCCATCGGGGAGCGCGCGGGCAACGCAGCCTACGAGGAGTTCGTGATGGCGATAGAGAGCGTCTATCAGGTCGACACCGGCATCGACACGACCGGTATCACCGCGCTCTCGCGGCTAGTCGAGGAGAAGTCGGGCGTCGACGTACCGGGCAACAAGCCCGTCGTCGGCGACAACGCGTTCGCCCACGAAAGCGGCATCCACGCCGCGGGCGTCATCGAGAACTCCGACACCTTCGAGCCGGGCGTCATGACGCCCGGGATGGTCGGTGCACAGCGGGAACTGGTACTGGGCAAGCACACCGGCAATCACTCGGTACGAGAACGCCTGCAGGACGCGGGCTTCAACCCGAGCGACGACGAGGTACGCGCCGTCACTCGACGCGTCAAGGACTACGGCGCGGAGAAACAGCGCGTCACCATGACCGACCTGAAAGAGTTCGCCCGAGAGGAGGGCATCGACCGCGAACAGGAGGAGGTCCACGCCTGATGATGCCCGCCCGGTTCGCCCCCGTCCGCCAGCGGCAGGTAGACGATATCGGCCAGCGGACAGTCCGCGACTCGGGCGCATCCGATCACCCCTTCGGGGTCACCTGTTCGAACCGAGGGAGCCACCACTCACACCGCCGGACTCACCACGTACCGCGGGGAACTCGTCGCTCGCGCGAAGTGTGTTACTGTTCACCCGATGTGAGCAATCATTGCGACTCGCACAAGAGTTATACTGCCGGAACTCACTACCTCACTATCAATGAGACAGTCACTGACTTCCGCTCCCGTGCAGTCGCGGAGCGGCGGGGCTGTCCTGGTAGCTCTTCTCGGCGAGATTATTGTAGGGGCACACTAGCCCCTACACTACTCCATTCTCGACCGGCGTTCGTATCGACCTTCGACCCAGCACCTGCCCCAACCATGTCCAGTACACCTACAGCAGTCACACAGTATCGCCCGACGACCACATCCCTCGCAAACCGCCAACCAGCAACCGCGGAGTCCGGATCGTACCGACCGACACCGTTCGGAGGAGGGACCAGATGACCGAGCAAGTTCCACCGACCACTCAGACGAAGGCGGAGGCGCAAGCGAGCGACGCCGAGGACGCTGAAGCGGCAGCGAAACAGGCCGTATCGACCGGCGCGGGGTCGGTCGTCGCGACCCTCGAAAGCGCGGGCGTCGAACACCTCTTCGGCGTCCAAGGGGGCGCGATCATGCCCGTCTACGACGCCCTGTACTACTCCGACCTGAACCACGTCACGATGGCCCACGAGCAGGGCGCGGCCCACGCCGCTGACGCGTTCGGCATCGTCTCCGGCGACCCGGGCGTCTGCCTGGCGACGTCCGGTCCCGGCGCGACGAACCTGGTGACCGGCATCGCCGACGCGAGCATGGACTCAGACCCCCTGATCGCGCTGACCGGTCAGGTGCCGACGGATTTCGTCGGTAACGACGCCTTCCAGGAGACTGACACGACCGGCGTCACCGACCCGATCACGAAGACGAACTACTTCGCCGACGACGCGGAAACCATCGGCGACGTAGTCGGCGAGGCGTTCGCCGTCGCGGACGAAGGTCGACAGGGGCCGACGCTGGTCGACCTGCCGAAGAACATCACGCAAGAAGAGACCGAAACGAACTCCGGCGAGACGACGACGCCGGACACGTACAACCCGCCGGAGGAAGCCGACGAGGACATCGTCGAGGCAGCCACTGACGCGCTCGCGGCCGCCGAGAAACCCGTTATCTTGGCCGGCGGCGGCGTGATAAAAGGCGAGGCGACCGACGAACTGCGGGCGTTCGCACGGGAGTACGAGATCCCCGTCATCACGACGATGCCTGGAATCGGGGCGTTCCCCGAGGACGAAGAGCTCTCGCTGGAGGTCGCCGGCATGCACGGCACCGGGTACGCCAACATGGCGGTCACTCACTGCGACGTGTTGCTCGGCGTCGGCACGCGGTTCGACGACCGCCTGACGGGCGGCGTCGACTCGTTCGCGCCGGAGGCCGAGGTCATCCACGTCGACATCGACCCGGCCGAGATATCGAAGAACATCAACGCGGACTACCCGCTGATCGGCGACGCCGGGCGTGTGATGGACCAGCTAGACGACGAGTTAGATAACCGCCCCGACCCCGCCGACCGCTACGCCGAGTGGCGCGAGCAGGTCGGGACATGGAAGGAAGAGTACCCGATGGATTACGCCACACCCGACGACGAGCCGCTGAAGCCGCAGTTCGTCGTCGAAGTGCTGGACGAGGCGACCGAAGACGACACCGTCGTCACGACCGGCGTCGGCCAGCACCAGATGTGGGCGTTCCAGTTCTGGACCTACACTGAGCCCCGGACGTGGGTCTCTTCGCACGGTCTGGGCACGATGGGGTACGGCCTGCCGGCCGCCATCGGCGCCCGCCTCGCGGCCGACGACGACCAGTCGGTCGTCTGCTTCGAAGGCGACGGCTCTTTCCTGATGACGGTACAGGAACTGTCTGTCGCGGTCCGCGAGAACCTGGATATCACCGTGGCCGTCCTGAACAACGAGTACGTCGGGATGGTCCGACAGTGGCAGGACGGCTTCTTCGAAGGCCGACGGATGGCCTCGGAGTACTCGTGGTGTCCGGACTTCGCGAAACTCGCGGAGGCGTTCGGCGCGCGCGGGTTCACCGTCGCGGACTACGACGGCGTCGAGGACGCGGTGGAAGCCGCGGTCGAGTACGACGGGCCCGCCGTCATCGACTTCCACATCGACCCTGAGGAGAACGTCTTCCCGATGGTTCCCAGCGGCGGGAAAAACGGGAAGTTCGCACTGCAAACGGACCATCTGGACCAGCTATGACGAACGCCGAACCAACGCTGACGACTGTCGAAACCGCTCGAACGGAGGGCAGACAATGACCGGAGGGCTCCCCGGACCCGATCCGGGTGCGCGGCCACATCCCGACGGCCGCCGCAACTCTCAGGGCGCTCGCATCGACCCCGCGGTCGAGGCAGAACCGGAGGCCCAGCGCGCCGTGCTGTCGGCGACGGTCAAACACGAGCCAGGCGTGCTGGCCGCCGTCTCGGGGCTGTTCTCCCGGCGGCAGTTCAACATCGAGAGCCTCACGGTCGGGCCCACAGAGGAGGAAAACCGCGCCCGGATCACCCTCGTCATCGAGGAGCCCGAACCGGGCATCGAACAGGCGAAAAAGCAACTGGAGAAGCTCATCCCCGTCGTCTCGGTGACGGAACTGGAAACCGACGCCACCCAGCGCGAACTCGCGTTGATCAAGGTGTCGGGCGAGAAGCCCGATCAGGTCCAGTCCGTCGCCGAGATGTACGGCGGCGAGGCCGTCGACGTCAGCCAGGAGACGGTCACCGTCGAGATAACGGGAAGCAGACAGAAGATAGAGGCCGCTGTCGACACCTTCCACCGGTTCGAGATACTGGAAGTCGTCCGCACCGGCACGGCCGCGCTCGAACGGGGCGCGGAGGAAACGAGATGACGAACGCGTTCACCCCCCACCGACACCAATGACAGAGGAATTCACCACCACGGTATACTACGACGAGGATGCGAACAGTGCGGCGATCGACGACAAGACCGTAGCGGTCCTGGGTTACGGTAGCCAGGGCCACGCCCACGCGCTCAACCTACACGAGAGCGGTGTGGACGTGGTCGTCGGCCTGCGAGAGAACTCATCCTCGCGTGCGGCCGCCGAGGACGAGGGACTGACGGTCGCGACGCCGGACGACGCGGCGGCGGCGGCGGACATCGTCTCCGTCCTCGTGCCCGACACCGTCCAGCCCGCCGTCTTCGAGGCCATCGAGGACGAACTGGACGAGGGCGACACCCTGCAGTTCGCCCACGGGTTCAACATCCACTACAATCAGATCCAGCCCCCGGAGCACGTCGACGTGACGATGGTCGCGCCGAAGTCGCCGGGCCACCTCGTTCGCCGGAACTACGAGCAGAATCAGGGGACGCCCGGACTGATCGCGGTGTATCAGGACGTCTCCGGCGAGGCCAAGGAGGAGGCGCTGGCGTACGCCGAGGGGATCGGCTGTACCCGTGCGGGCGTCATCGAGACAACGTTCCAGGAGGAGGTCGAGACTGACCTGTTCGGCGAGCAGGCCGTCCTCTGTGGCGGCGTCACCAGCCTCGTCAAGCACGGCTACGAAACGCTCGTCGACGCGGGGTACAGTCCCGAGATGGCCTACTTCGAGTGCATGAACGAGCTGAAACTCATCGTCGACCTGATGTACGAGGGCGGGCTCGGCGAGATGTGGGACTCCGTCTCCGACACCGCCGAGTACGGTGGCCTCGTCAAGGGTGACGAGATCGTCGACGACCACGCCCGCGAGAAGATGGAGGCGACGCTCGAAGAGATCCAGACCGGCGAGTTCGCCCGGGAGTGGATCGCGGAGAACCAGGCCGGCCGCCCGAGCTACACCCAGCTTCGGCAGGCCGAGAAGAACCACGATGTCGAGAACGTCGGCGAGCGCCTGCGCGACCTGTTCGCGTGGGCCGAAGCCCAAGACGAAGCCGAGGAAACCGATAAAGAACAGGTGAGAGCAGATGACTAAAATGAACGACGTCGACCACACGCATCCGTACGACGACCGTACGGCCGGCAAACTGTTCCGACGCGGCCCCACAGTCGCGGCGGACGGAGGAGAAGCGGAGGCGGAGCCGGAAGAAACGGAAGAACAGTCTAAAAACCAGATGCGCGACGTGAGCCACGACGACCCGGAAGGCGAGGGTGCGAACCGCGTCTTCGAACGGGGCCGGGAACACACCGACTCCGACGAGGACGAGGCTGTAACGGAGCACGTGACCGAAGAATGAGTTCCGATAGTCCAGCCTCGGCCGACCACACGCTCGCTGTAGCCGGGTGGTTCGCGTGAGTCAGGGCACGCTGTACGACAAGGTCTGGGAGAACCACAAGGTGACCGAACTCCCGACGGGTCAGGACCAGCTGTTCGTCGGCCTCCACCTCATTCACGAGGTGACGAGCCCGCAGGCGTTCGGCATGCTCCGCGAGCGCGAACTCGAGGTCGCCTACCCCGAACTGACACACGCGACGGTCGACCACATCGTCCCGACATCGGACCAGTCACGACCTTACGGTGACGACTCCGCCGAGGAGATGATGGCCGAACTGGAGGAGAACGTCCGCGATGCGGGCATCGACTTCTCCGACCCGACGACGGGCGACCAGGGAATCGTCCACGTCATCGGCCCGGAACAGGGCCTCACCCAGCCCGGAACGACTATCGTCTGCGGCGACAGCCACACGTCGACACACGGCGCGTTCGGCGCGCTGGCGTTCGGTATCGGCACGAGTCAGATCCGGGACGTGCTCGCGACGGGCACCATCGCGATGGAGAAACAGAAGGTCCGGAAGATCGAGGTGACGGGAGAACTACCGGACGGCGTCGAGGCGAAAGACGTCATACTCGAGATCATCCGACGCCTCGGCACCGAGGGCGGCGTCGGCTACGTGTACGAGTACGCCGGCGAGGCCATCGAGAACCTCGACATGGAAGGCCGAATGTCCATCTGCAACATGTCGATCGAGGGCGGCGCTCGCGCGGGGTACGTAAACCCCGACGAGACCACCTACGAGTGGCTCGAAGGCCGCGACGAGATCCCCGAGGGCGAGGCGTTCGAGGAGCGAACGGAGTACTGGGAGTCCATCCGCTCGGACGAGGACGCCGAGTACGACGACGTCGTCACCATCGACGGCTCCGAACTCGAACCCGTCGTCACCTGGGGCACCACGCCCGGCCAGGGCGTCGGCGTCACCGAACCGATCCCGGAACCCGAATCCCTGCCCGAGGAGAAACGAGACACCGCCCGGCGCGCCCAGGAACACATGCGCGTCGAACCCGGGGACACGATGGAAGGGTACGACATCGACGTCGCCTTCCTCGGCTCCTGCACTAACGCTCGCCTGCCCGACCTGCGCCGCGCAGCGCGCATCGTCGAGGGCCGAGAGGTCCACGACGACGTCCGCGCGATGGTCGTCCCCGGCAGCCAGCGCGTCCAGCGGGCCGCCGAGGAGGAGGGGCTGAAAGAGACCTTCGAGGAGGCCGGATTCGACTGGCGCAACGCCGGTTGTTCGATGTGTCTCGGCATGAACGAGGACCAGCTAGAGGGCGACGAAGCCTGCGCTTCCTCGTCGAACCGCAACTTCGTCGGCCGACAGGGAAGCAAGGACGGTCGGACCGTCCTGATGAACCCCCGGATGGTCGTCGCGGCGGCGGTCAACGGCGAAGTCACTGACGTCCGCGACCTGAAGGAGGTGACCTCCGCATGAGCACGCGAAGACGGTCCGGCTCACTGCGTTACGCGGGCTGCGACTTCTCTACGCAAGCGGACCGCACGAGGTGGTCCGCATGAGCGACGACATCGAAATCCCCGAGGTCAACTACGTCTCCGGGTCCGGCGTCCCGATCCGCGGCAACGACATCGACACCGACCAGATCATCCCGGCGCGGTTCATGAAGGTGGTCACGTTCGACGGTCTGGGCCAGTTCTCGTTTTTCGACCTGCGATTCGACGAGGACGACAACCAGAAGGACCACCCGTTCAACGAGGAGCGCTACCAGGACGCGAACGTCATGGTCGTCAACGCCAACTTCGGCTGCGGGTCGTCCCGCGAGCACGCTCCGCAGGCGCTGATGCGCTGGGGCATCGACGCGATCATCGGCGAGTCGTTCGCGGAGATATTCGCTGGAAACTGCCTTGCCCTCGGCATCCCGACAGTTACGGCCGATAGCGAGACTATCGAGGCGCTGCAGGACTGGGTTGACGAGAATCCCGACGGCGACATCGAAGTCGACATCGAGGCCGAGACGGTGACGTACGGAGAGACGTCCGTCGACGTCACCGTCGACGACGCCCAGCGGAAGGCGCTGGTTGACGGCGTCTGGGACACGACTGCGCTGATGAAATCGAACGAGGAGGCGATCCGCGACACCGCCGAACGACTGCCGTACGTCGAGGACGGCAAGCGCGTCTGAGTTAGCTGCGCCTGCGACCGTTCACTCTTTCTCCCCGGCTATCGTCTCGACGGTCCACCCGTCGTCGGGGATCGTCGCCGTCGCGTCGAGTTCGAGAACCGCTCCCGAAACAGGTATTGCTGGTGTCTCGACCACACACCCCGCCGGATAGTGGGGCCGGTCGACGAACTCGGACTGCACCTCTTGAACGGTCCCCCGCGTCGACGGAGAGTACACCCCCGTCTCGACGTACCAGCGTAGCTTGACGAGGTCGTTCGGGGTGCCGTCGAGGTCGTCGAGCATCTTCTCGACGAGGCCGAACAGTTCGCGAGTCTGCTCGCGAACGTCGCCCTCCGGATAGACGAGCCCGTTACACTCGACGTGAATGCAGTCCTCGAGATGGGTCGCGACCGCCAGGGAGGTCTGTGGTTCGTCCAGTTCGTCGGACTCTATCGTACCCTGACCGGGTGCGATGACCGTCTTCTTCATCGGTCGTTCGCCACCTCCGTGGCGTCGAGTCCCCGTTCGAGATAGTCAAGCACCGTCGGCCACGAGTCCGCTGCCGCGTGTGCGGTCCCACGCGGCGTGCCACCGCCCTTCTCGAAGCCCGTCGTCGGAACGTACGGTACCGAGATGAGGTGGCCCGCGTCGTCGTAGGTTCGATGAGCGTACTCGTGCGGGAAATCAGCCTCTTTCAGACGCTCCAGCGCGATATTCGACAATCGTCTCGCGTCCCAGAGCCGGTCGTCGCCGCCCGAGAGTAGCAGAACCGGCCCCTGCGTCTCCTCGACCGCGATAGACGCGGCGTCGACTGGTTCGTCTTCCAGTCCCGCCCGGATCGTCTCCCGCGGGATGTCCTTGCCTTCGAGGTGCGGGACGGCCTCGCCGCCGTCGACCCAGCCGGGTTCGCCGCTCGGCGTGTCCCACGCGACGCCGCTTCCGGCGTAGGAGACGACCGCCCCGACCCAGTCGCGGCGCGCACCCAGCAGGAGTGCGAGCTCGCCGCCGCGGGACCCGCCGACGACGCCGAGTCGGGCGTCTTTCACCACTGGTTGCTCGCGGAGCCAGTCCGCCGCCTCGTCGAAGTACGCCAGCGGGATACTTCGGTGGTCATCGGGGATCGCATCGTCCTCGCCGAAGTACTGGACCGCCAACGTAGCGTACCCGTGCGAGGCGAGTAGCTGTACGGTTCGGACCGGTGTCTTGCCGCCGGATCCGTGTAGCGAGAGCACGCCCGAATGCGGGCCGTCACCCGCCGGTTCGTAGAGCGTGCCGACGAGGCCGTCCCGTTTGACGGGCCGCGACGTGACCCCGTCGTCGTACAGTTGCCGGGTGATGGTTCGCTTGGCGTGACGATCGCCGCTCGCCGCTCGCAGGTCGACCGTGACCGCGGGATCGGTGTTCAGTTCGGGCATCAGCGCGTCGGCGTCGGTCGTCATGGACCACAGCCAGCCCATCGGATCGACGCCGTCGTAGGTTCCGCCGTCGGGCGAGCGTTCGGTCAGGTCGACGACGCCCTCCGCGTCCGCGGTAAACGTCGCCCGGGAGCGCCACTCGACGCCGTCGTTGTCGACCAGTGACGCCTCGAACTCGACCGTCGCGTTCGGGGTCGCACCCGTTATCCTGACGGTGATCGGTTCGTCGTTCGGGCTGGTCGCTGGCGCTCGTATTGCGAAGCCGGTAGTCGTGCTCGAACCGCCGGTCGTGCGTGAACTGTCGGACGTGCTTGAGTCGTGAGACGGATTTGAGTCGCCAGTCACACTTGAGTCGCCGGTCGCACTTGAGTCGCCAGTCACACTCGGATCGTGTCGTGCAGATCGGTCGGACATAGCTGTTGCTGTCTGTTGGGTTCGGTCGCGTTCGGTGCCGCGTGTCGCTGGTCGCGGTGTGTGTCTGCGAAGGGGTCGGTCAGTCGACGAACAGTCGCACGTCGTCGCTCGGGGGTGCGTCGTCGTCCAGCAGGTCGGCAGGGACGGTGTCGTGCCACTCGACCGTCCAGGATTCGTCGCCGTCGACGGACGCCTCGGTGTACTCGTCGGCGGGGGTCGCCGAGAAGACGAGATGGGTGGTCTCGTCGAAGGGGTCGTCCTCGCCCTCGACGACGTGTTCGGCGTGTCGAACGCGTTCGACCCCGGTTATCTCGACGTCGATACCCGCCACGTCGGCGACCTCTTCCTTCGCGGCGGCGACGTAGTCGCCGTCGGTCTCGACCTTCGGGCTCGGCAGGACCGCAGCGCCCGCATCGCGGTCGACGATGATCAGAGTCTCCCCCTCCTCGTTCGTCACGCCGACGATGGCTCGTCCCGCGTAGTCGGCCTCGCAGTGGTCCTGCTCCGGGTGGGGGAAGCTGTCAGTGACTTCGTCGATAGCTTCGCGGTCGCTGAACGCGGTGGGGTCGGTCACTGATTCGAGTGCGTCGTCTGCTGTCGTTCGGTCTTGCATGTATGGATCTGTGTCGCGATGGTTGGGTGCCAGTGCGGTTTCGGTCGGGTGTCGGTGCAGTTTCGATCGGGATTCGATCTCTCGGATGGGTGTTTTCCGGCGTCTCTCCCCGAAAGCGGCGCGTGGATGGTCGGCCAACGGGACGGAACGGGCTGACCGATGGCGGTGACGGGTCGGTTTCGGTCGCATCCTCACGATACGGTTCAGAGTGCGCCGTTACTGGGGTCAAACGTCGGAACAGAATATACTGGGAACCGATACAAGAAGCTACCGATTTAATTCCGCGGGGCGTCTCTACTTAATAATTCGTTCCCCGGGGATAAATAGCTTGGGGTGGTTGTTGAGGTGTTCAGCGGCTACACCGTTCGGCACGCCCGGCGGCCCCGCGAATCAGCGGACGAACTCTGGAGAAGTCCTACCGGTACCGAATCCCTTTCCAACCACCGCTACGTTTCGGTAGCTATGACTCACCAGATCGCCGTCATCCCCGGCGACGGTATCGGACAGGAAGTGACGCCCGCCGCAGTCGACGTACTAGAGGCGCTGTCCCCCGACTTCGAGTTCGTCGAAGGCGATGCCGGCGACGCCGTGAAAGCAGAGACCGGAGAGGCGCTGCCGCAGGACACCCGAGATATCGCCGCGAACAGCGACGCAACGCTGTTCGGCGCGGCGGGCGAGACGGCGGCGGACGTCATCCTCCCGCTCCGCGACGTGGTCGGCTCTTTCGCGAACGTCCGCCCGGCCGTCTCGTACCCCGGACTCGACGCCGTCCAGCCAGATACCGATATCGTGTTCATCCGCGAGAACACGGAGGGTGTCTACTCCGGTATCGAGAGCGAGATCGCCGACGGCGTGACGACGCTCACTCGCGTCGTCACCGAGGACGCGTCCCGCGACATCGCCGAGTTCGGCTTCGACTACGCCGCGGCCAACGGCTACGATGATGTCACCGTCGCCCACAAGGCGAACGTGATGCGCGAGACGGACGGGTTGTTCCTCGAAACGGCCGAGGCCGTCGCCGAAGGGCGCGACGCGGCGTACGACACCGCGCTGATGGACGCGCTGGCGATGCATCTCGTCATGCATCCCGAGGAGTACGGGGTCGTCATCTGTCCGAACCTCGCCGGCGACATGCTGTCGGACCTCGCGGCGGGGCTCGTCGGCGGACTCGGTCTCTTGCCGAGCGCCAACGTCGGTTCGGAGAACGCGCTGTTCGAACCGGTCCACGGCTCCGCGCCGGACATCGCGGGGAAGGGCATCGCTAACCCTTCGGCGATGATCCTTTCGGCCGCGATGCTGCTCGACCACCTCGGATACGGTGACGAGGCCGACCGCGTGCGCGCCGCCGTCGAGGGCGTTCTCGACGAGGGGCCGCGAACCCCGGACCTCGGCGGCGACGCGACTACGTCGGACGTCACAGAGGCAGTGATCGACCGCCTCTGAGCGTAGCTCTCCGGCGCTGACGACATCGAGACCGCTGGTAACGGTGGCCGTTTCGGCAGGCGGTCGTTCCCGCGGAGTCGGAACGACGAGAAAGTATTACTATTCTCGCACCTAACACTCGAACAGGTGTACTACACGATGCCAGTAGCAACACCGCTGTTCGCGCCCGGCGGCCTCGAACTCGTCGCAGTACTGCTGCTCGTCGGCCTGCTGTTCGGCGCAAAGAAGATCCCGAAACTCGCACGGTCAAGCGGCGAAGCCATCGGCGAGTTCAGGAAAGGGCGCGAGAAGACCAGACAGGAACTGGAAGAACTCCGCGACGAGGACTAACGCCGTCAATCCGTCCGTGTCGACGCGAGCGGACGCACGTCCGGAGACGCCGTTACCTGACGCACTGACGGCCCGTCACCTGACGTACTGACGGCTCATGTTTAAGCCGTTTGCGTGCGTTGGTTCTGCCATGCCAAAGGTCGATCTTGACGAGGAAACCGTCGAGCGGTTAGACGCGCTTCGCGTCGACGACGAATCCTACGACGAACTCGTCAACGAACTCATCAACATCTACCAGGCCGAGGAGCTGACGCTGTTTCGGTCGGGCGACGGCTAGAGCGGCGATTAACAGTCGTTTCACCCTCGATCACCCGTATGCAGGCGATCGATGGGTAAACCGTTTCGATGGCTACTCTACCCCTGCGCAGCCGTCCGGACCTCCTCCCACTTCCCCTTCTGTTCGAGGTGTGCCTGTAACTCGTCGGCGTACTCCTGTGCCAACGTTGCGGCGGCTTCGGCGCGTTCACCGTCTCCGCCGCTCTCGCCGCCGCCCAGACCGAGCGCGTCCTTGATTCCGGAGAGAAACCCCTCTGATGATCCCGAGCGAGCGCCGCCGCTGGGACCGCCACCGCCGCCTGCGCCCATCCCGCCCATCTTCGAACGGGCCTCTTCGATCGCCGGCATCACCTGATCGATGTTGTCGGTAACGGCGACGATGCGCGCCGCTTCCGGGTCGCCGGGGTTCTCTATGTCCAGTTCGACGGCGGTCATGATCATCCCCCACTCCTGGTTCGAGAACCGGGAGTTCTGAACGTGCCGAGAGAACTCCTGATCGACCGCCATTCGGTCGCCGACGATACGGTCGGTCCACTCGCTGTCTGTCATACCAGTCGATTAGTAACAAAGCGGTATCAGGGTTTCCCCCGCTGTACGCCGTTATGCGGTCGGAAACCGCCAGGAAACCGGCGAACCGACTTCAGCGGATCGAAACTTCCGCCTTGAGGTCGCCTTTGACGGCGTCGCCGACCTTGCACAGTTCGTCCGCTCGCTCGATGATCGCTTCCTTCTTGTCGTCGTCCACGTCGGCGTCAGTCGTGACGTCGAACGATACTGATTCGAGTTTGTCGTCGTCGTTGAGGTCGCCTGTCGCGTCGATTTCGATGCGACCCAGGTCGCCGGCGTCGCGTTGCTCGGCTCCGACGCGGAGAGCGGGAACGTAACAGGAGGCGTACGCCGCGAGCAGGGCCTCCAGCGTGTCCGGTGCTTCCTCGCCGGTTGCGTCCACGGTCGTCTCGAAATCGCGGATCTGATTCGTCGTGCTGTACCCCTCTTCGGAGACGCTGTGGACTTCTTTTGCCATTGCAACTGCAACATCAACGGCCGGTGTCGTAAGCGTTGCTCACTCGGAAAATACGACGGACCCACAGGATGGCACCGAGACCCCCCGGCGGCGACACACCTTGCGTAGAGGGGACCGACCGAGGGAACGCCGAGGAGCGGATTCGCTTCGACGGGGAAGAACGGCCGCATGTCGCCGTGTACAACGGCGTTAAGCAGGACGCGGGCGTAGACGCCGCCGACCAATCTGGCGGAGATCCGCAGTCGGGTACAGCCGTCGGTATCAGTACCCTTCGCTCAGGTCGAACGTCTCGTCGCCGTCCAGCACGTGGGCCTCGGCGTCGCTACCGGTTCCTTTGACCTCGTTGACGAAGTCGTCGGTATCTATCTCGATCGGCGGGAACGTGTCGTAATGCATGGGGAACGCGTGGTCGACGTCCAGCCAGTCGACGGCGATGGCGGCCTGCATCGGTCCCATCGTGAAGTGGTCGCCGGCCGGGACGGCGGCTGCGTCCGGTTCGAGGTGCGGGCCGATAACGTCGCGCATCTCGGTCATCAGGCCGGTGTCGCCCGCGTGGTAGAACGTCTCGCTCTCCTCGTCCGAAACCTGCGTGGGTTTCGTGTCGCTGATGACGTAGCCGACGGGCGGACCGGCGGAGTACTCGTAGCCAGTGTTGATGCCGTTCGTGTGGTCGGCGCGGTGCATCGTCACGTACGCGTCGCCGCACTCCACGGTGCCGCCGAGGTTCATCCCCATCCCGCCGACGGCGTCCTCGAAGCCGAACTCGTCCTCGGCGAACGCGGCGAGTTCCGGTACCGCGACCAGCGTCGCGTCGGAGAAGTGACCCGCGTCGCCGACGTGGTCCGCGTGGCCGTGCGTCAGCAGGACGTAGTCGGGTTGCTCGACGTCCGACGGGTCAAGCGACGTGTGCGGGTTGTCGAAGAACGGGTCGATCAAAAGCGACGTTTCACCGACTTCGACGTGCCACGTGGCGTGGCCGTGCCAGGTCAGTTCCATAGTCGTCCGGACATACGTCCGAACTGCACTTAAACGTGGGCGGAGCGAACCCCGAAACGCGGACGGAGAAACCGGAGACAGTGGTTGTTTGCGGTAGACGGGCGCGCACGACCGGAGTCTGCCACTCAACACGTGTGAACAAGGATCTACCTGCCGATACGTATTACCCGCCGGCACGTGTGAACGACGACGGCGAACTGATTCTGCTTCCGGCGGTTTTCGTGCATACCGTTTTAGCGATGTCTCCCCAACGGTCTCTCGTGCTAACGCTCCAACTGGACGATTTCATGGTCGAACTGAAAGACGGCGCTATCAAGAACGTCGGTCCGTCGAACAAGTCCGCCTCGGCGAAACTGTTCGACGTGACCGACGCGGAGGCAAGGGAGTTCGGGGACAAGCGCGTCAAACTGGTCTTCGAGGACGAGGACGGAAACGAGATGCAAGTGGCGCTGTTTCCGGAGGACGTACGATCGATAGTCGACGACGTGGAGGCGCTGGAGGACGATAGCCCGGTTTTCGAGTAGCGAGTTCGTTTCGACAACCGTTTTAGGCCAGGGATATTTATCTCTGTCAAATGGGTACCTGTATCATCTGCGGTACGCCCGCCGACGGGCGGATCTGCAGTAGCCATGAAGAAGACGTCCTCTTCGAATTCAGAGGCGACAGTGCAGACGAACTGACCCCCGGCCGCTACTACCGCGGCACCGTCGACGGCTTCGCCGAATTCGGCGTGTTCGTCGACGTCGGTGACAGCGTCACCGGCCTCCTCCACAAGAGCGAACTCGACAAGCGCCTGGAGAGTCTCGACTGGGACTCGGGCGACACCGTCTACGTCCAGGTGACGGACGTTCGAGACAACGGCAACGTCGACCTTGGGTGGTCGATCCGACAGGGCGAAGACGAGTTCCGCGGAACGCTCGTCGACGACCCCCACGCCGATGCGCCGGAGGCGAGTCCGACGGGAAATGAAGACGCGGCCGCAGAGCCCTCAGGAGGCGGTGCGGCCGCAGCGAGCGCCAGTGCGGTAGCGACGACCGACTCGGTCGAAGACGAGGCCGAGACCGAAGCGACCGACGAGGAACCCGAGTCGGACCCGTCGCGGGTCACGATCGAGTCCCTCTCGGAGCGGGTCGGTGACAGCGTCCGGATCGAGGGAGAGGTCGCCGGCGTTCGGCAGACCTCCGGTCCCACGGTGTTCGAACTCCGCGACGAGACCAGCACGGTCGAATGTGCCGCGTTCAAGGAGGCCGGCGTCCGGGCCTACCCCGACGTCGAAACCGACGATTACGTCCGCCTCGACGGCGAGGTCGAACTCCGACGCGACGAACTGCAGGTCGAAACCGAATCGCTGGTCGTCCTCGACGACGAGGAGGCCGCCGCCGTCGACGAGCGGTTGACGGCCGCGATGACTGACCGCGCCCGCCCGGGCGAGATCGACCTGCTCGCCGACGACGACCCCGCCGATACCGTCGAAACCGCGATCGGCGACGCCGCCGAGGCGGTCCGGCGCGCCGTCTTCGAAGCGCGACCCGTCATCGTCCGCCACAGTGCGACGGCTGACGGCTACGCCGCCGGTGCCGCGATCGAGCGTGCGGTCCTGCCGCTCGTCCGCGATGAACACGTCAAGGCTGACGCCGAGTACCACTACGTCGAACGCCGTCCGCTCGACGGCGAAGTGTACGACATGGACGCCGCGACGAACGACGCTACCCAGATGCTCGAAGCGCAGGAGCGACACGGCGAAAAGCTCCCGCTCGTCGTCCTCGTGGACGCCGGTAGCACCCTGGAATCCAGCGACGGCTACCGCCTCCTCGACGTGTACGGCGCTCACCGCGTCGTCGTCGACGCCAGCCATCCCGACGACGATATCGTCGACGACGTCGACACCATCGTCAACCCCGGTCTGGCCGACGGTGACACCGACGACAACCTCACCACTACGGCGCTCGCCGCGAACGTCGCCGCGCACGTCCGCGACGACATCCGCGACGACCTTCGACACCTGCCGGCGGTGAGCTACTGGGGCGACGCACCCGAACAGTACGCCGCCCTCGCCGACGAGGCCGGCTACGACGAGACGGCCCTCCGAGAGCGGCGCGAGGCCATCGCACTGGAGGCGTACTACCAGTCCTACGACGACAAGCGCGAACTCGTCGCCGACCTCCTGTTCGGGCAGGCCGAGGCTCCCGGCGACGCGGAGAGCCTCGCCGCCCACGTGAGCGAGCAGTTCCGAGAGAAGTTAGACACCGAAGTCGAAACGGCCGACCGGAACCTCTCGGTCCGCGGCGAGAACGGCGTCACCTTCGCCGTCCTCGACACCGACGACTTCACCCACCGCTTCGACTTCCCGCCGACGACGCTGCTACTGGACGAACTCCACCGTCGTCGCCGAGACGACGCCGACGAACCGTTCGTCACTCTGGGTGCAGGTGACGACGAGATCCACCTCCGCAGTACCCAGGCAGTCGACGTTCGCGCCGTCGCCGAGACGGCGAGCGAGTACGCCGACGATGCCGGTATCTCCGTCGTGGGCGGCCGCGACGGCCATCTCGAATTCCTGACCGGCGAGCGCGACGAAGTCCTCGACGGCGTCGTCACCGCCGTCGCCGAAGAACTGGGCGAATAGACGTCACCGCGTTTTCCGTCGTTCTCTCCGAACAGCGGCGACGCCGGCTACTCCGACTCGCTCGTCGCCTCGCTGTCGGGCTCTTTCTCTCGAACGACGACCTCCGAGATCCGAACCCCGTCTAACCCATTGACCTTCAGGTCGTAGCCGTTCATCGTGATCCGGTCGCCGATCTCCGGAGCGCGGCCAAGTCGGTCCAGTACCAGTCCGCCGATCGTTCCGACCTCGTCGGCCTCGAACTCGGTGTCCAGTGTCTCGTTGACCTCGGCGATCGTCACGCCGCCGTCGATGGCGTACGTCCCCTCGCCGCGACGGTCGATCGTCGGTTCGCGCTCGTTTGCGTCGAACTCGTCCCTGATGTCGCCGACGATCACCTCCACGACGTCTTCGACCGTCGCGATCCCTTCGAACGACCCCCACTCGTCGATCACGGCGGCAATCTGGGTCTGTTCGGTCTGGAACTCGGTCAAGAGGTCGTTGACTCGCCCGGTCTCCGGAACGACGGGGATATCGCGCGCGAGGTCGCCGGCCGTGACGGCGTCCCCGTCGACGGAGTCGATCGCCCGCAGAACGTCCTTGACGTCGACGAATCCGGTTATCTGTTCCCCGTCCGCCTCGATGACCGGGTATCTGGTGTGTCCCGCCTCGGTTATCAGGGTGCGTAGGTCGGACAGGGGGAGGTCGGCGGAGACGGTCACCACGTCCGGCCGCGGGACCATGACCTCGCGGACGGAGGTGTCGTCGAGTTCGAAGACATGCTCGATCATCTCGACCTCCTCTCTGTCGATGTGGCCTTCCCGTCCGGAGCGAGTCAGCACCGTCAGTATCTCCTCTTCCTGAAGCGTCTCGTTCGTCTCGGACGCTGGCGAGACGCCGACCAGGCGGGTGAAGAAGTTCGCCGTACCGTTGAAGACCACGATACCGGGGACGAACAGGTAGTAGAAGAACTTCATCGGCGGCGAGACGAGCAAGGCGATCCGCTCGGCTTTAGCGATCGCGATAGTCTTCGGCGCGAGTTCACCGAAGACGACGTGCAGGAACGTGATGAAGCCGAACCCGACCGCGAACGAGACGAGGTGAACGGCTGACGACGGCAGGACGGGAGCGAGGACTGGTTCGATGAGCGCCGCTACGGCCGGTTCCCCGATCCAACCGAGGCCGAGGGAAGCGATCGTGATCCCGAGTTGGGTGACCGCGAGGTAATCGTCGAGGTTCTCGAGGGCGTCCTGCAACGTGTCCGCGCCCGCTCTCCCCTCTTCGACGAGCATATCGACGGCCGTCGACCGGACCCGAACGTAGGCGAACTCTGCGGCGACGAAGAACCCGTTCAGAAGCACCAGAAACAACGCGCCCAAGAGACGCGCTGCCGAGAACAGGACGTCTACCATCCGCGTCCGCTCCGGGAACGAGTCCGCAGTGGTGTCGAGCCGACCCGCGTACCTTCCGCCGGGGTTCGGGAGGTCGGTTCTCTTGTGGCTACGACGCAGAACGGAGCGTCATCGTCTCGTGGGGGGACGACGTTCATGATCCGGGATACGCAGTGAAATCACAAAACGGTGATGACATGATACGCCCGTCTCCCCCGAGCGACACGCTTAACCGCTCGACGGAGCCATTTATCCACAATGAGTATCGAGTCGGACGCCACCGAGTCGGACGCGTTCGAGCGTGTCTGCGAGGAGTTGGTCGACCGCATCCTCGAAGGCGACCTGGAACGCGACGACGTCGAGAAGGCGAAACTGGAGGTCTGCTCGGAGCACTCTTCGCCGAAGGTGCCGAAGAACTCCGAGATCCTCGATTTCGCTCCCCAGGAGCGCCGCGAGGAACTCGAATCGGTTCTACAGCGCAAGCCGGTCCGGACGGCGTCAGGCGTTTCACCCGTCGCCATCATGACGAGCCCGCACAACTGCCCGCACGGGAAATGCCTCTACTGTCCAGGCGGTCCCGACTCGGAGTTCTCCAGTTCGCAGAGCTACACCGGCAACGAACCCGCCGCCGCTCGCGGCGTACAGAACGATTACGACCCGTACGGACAGGTCCGCCTCCGCCTGGAGCAGTTACGGGAGATCGGCCATCCTGTCGACAAAGTGGAGCTAATCCTGATGGGCGGGACGATGACCGCCCGGAGCCACGACTACCAGGAGTGGTTCGTCAAGCGGGCGCTACAGGCCATGAACGAGTACGACGTGGACAAACAGCCCGAACCCGCCCAGGGCGAAAGCTTCGCTCAGGAACCCGAGGAGTACGACTTCGAGTACGTCGAGGACGTGATCGCCCGCAACGAGACGGCCGACGTCCGCAACATCGGGACGACGTTCGAGACGAAGCCCGACTGGTGCGACCAGGAGCAGATAGACCGGATGCTCCGCCTGGGCGGGACGAAAGTCGAGGTCGGTGTCCAGACCACCTTCGAGCGGATCAACCGCGAGATGCACCGGGGCCACGGCGCACAGGCCTCTATCGACGCCAACCGCCGCTTGCGCGACGCCGCGTTCAAGGTCGGATTCCACATGATGCCGGGTCAGCCAGGCATGACCGAGGAGATGTGTCTGGAGGACTTCCGGCGACTGTTCGAGGACGAGAAGTGGAAGCCTGACTACCTGAAGATCTACCCGACTCTGGTCGTCCGCGGAACCCAGACGTACGACATGTGGCACAACGACGAGTACGACCCCCTCGGCAACGAACAGGCGGCGGAACTGGTCGCCGAGATCAAGTCGATGATCCCCAAGTACACGCGCCTCCAGCGGGTCCAGCGGGACATTCCCGCGGACTTCATCGACGCCGGCGTCTGGAAGTCCAACCTCCGGCAACTCGCCCGGAAGAAGATGGACGAACAAGGCTGGACCTGCGACTGCATCCGCTGTCGCGAGGTCGGCATGAACGACGAAGCCCCGGAGGACGTCGAACTCGACGTGACGACGTACGAGGCCGGGGGCGGGACGGAACACTTCATCAGCTACGAGGACCCCGACAACGACCTGTTGATCGGTTTCTGTCGTCTACGGTTCCCCGGGAACACCCAGCGCGAAGAACTGCACGACGCCGCGCTCGTCCGTGAACTCCACGTGTACGGACCGATGGTGGAGGTCGGAAACGAGAGCTACGACTGGCAGCACAAGGGGTACGGCCGGAAACTCCTCCGACGGGCCGAGGCCATCGCGGCCGACGCCGGCTACGAGAAGGTAAGCGTTATCAGCGGTATCGGCGCGCGGGAGTACTACCGCGAGAAGTTGGGCTACTATCAGGACGGGCCGTACGTTAGCAAACGACTGTAACGTCCGAGAGCGACCCGAGCGGTCGGGCACGCGGACTAGGCCGAGAAGCAGCGGTGGGACCGTCTTTCACCGTACGTTGTTACCCCCGCTGGCCGCCTCGCCCGGCGCTTCGACGACGACGCGGCCGTCGCCGTGTATTGTCACGGAACACTCGTTCAAGCGGAGCGTTAGGGTCGCCCCCGAGCGCTCAGCCCCGCCGTGTCTGTTCTCGAAGATGGTGTTTAACGCGTCAGGGTCGACCGCCTCGTTCAACGGATCTATAGCGGTCGGTTCGACGTTTCTGATGGCGGCGACGGCAGTGACCACTGTCGAACTGAGCGAATCGTCTTCGTCCCAATCGTGATAGACGACGTAGGTGTCTCCGTCGGAGTCGGGAGTGTCCCTATCCGAGTCTCTCATCTGCCGTCGTCCTCACCGTTCCGGGGTGCCATCCGATCGGTGACCGGTTCTTGCAGCCACACGTACAGAACGGTGTTGCGAATACGGATAAGGATTATGTCTAATTAATTTGAACTGGAAAAATCGCGTCCGTGCGGGCCGTTCATACCGTAAACGTCGTATCGATAAACGTCATCACGGCGAACCCCGCGATGAACGTCAGCGTCGCAGCGTCTGCGTACCCGTGTGCGTGGCTTTCGGGGATCATCTCGCGGAAGATGACGGCCATCATCGCACCCGCTGCGACGCCTGCGGCAAGTGGGAACGCATCGACGACGAACTCGACGAGCAAAAACCCGATGACGGCGGCGACCGGTTCCGGCACGCCGCCGGACAGCGTGGTAAACAGCACGGTCTTGGCCTTCGAGACGCCCGCCTGACTCGCGGGGACAGCCATCGCGAACCCGTCGGGCACGTTCTGGACGGCGATGGCGGCGGCGATAGCGAACCCGATCCCTTCCTGTCCGCTGGCGAAGGCGATGCCGACGGCGAGGCCCTCTGGGATGTTGTGGATCGTGATCGCGCTGCCGACCAGCATCGCCTTCCGCATCTTGTCGTCGATGTCCGGTTCCTTCGGCACGTCGACGACCGCTTCGGCATCTATCGGGGTCGCGTCTTGTCCCTTGCCTTCGCCGCGTTCCCGCCCGAACAGGAGGTGGATGTGCGGGACGAGTCGATTCGCGCCGAGGAGGAACAGTCCACCGCCGGCGAGGCCGACAAGTACCTCCGTCATCGACCCGAGTTCCAGTCCCGGGACGACGAGGGTAAACACCGCCGCACCGAACATGATCCCGGCGGCGAACCCGAGCGCCGAGTCGTACATTTTGTGACTGATGCGGGAAGTGACGAGGATCGGAAGCGCGCCGATGCCGGTGGCGCTTCCCGCCAGAAGGGCGACCGTGACGACTTCGCCGAGCGACGACATGGGAACGGCAACGCATCGCCCCGATAAAAAACCCGCGTGGCGGCCGGTCTGACAGTGATCCGAGGCGATACCGGGAGAGCCGATCGGTCAGCCTTTTCCCGCGGCCACGAGAAGAACGGACATGGAGCAAAAGCGGGAACTGACGAGCGTCGACCTCGCGGCCCTCGTCGGCGAACTGGGGAGCTACGAGGGGGCGAAAGTCGACAAGGCCTACCTCTACGGCGACGATTTCTTGCGCCTCAAGATGCGGGATTTCGACCGCGGGCGGGTGGAGCTGCTGGTGGAGGTCGGAGACGTCAAGCGCGCACACGTCGCGGATCCGGACAACGTACCGGACGCGCCGGGGCGGCCGCCGAACTTTGCGATGATGCTGCGAAACCGGTTGTCCGGCGCTGATTTCGCGGGCGTCGAGCAGTTCGAGTTCGACCGGATTCTGGAGTTTCACTTCGAGCGCGGGGACGAGAACACGACGATAATCGCCGAACTGTTCGGCCCCGGCAACGTCGCCGTTCTCGACGCGAATGACGAAGTCGTGGATTCGCTCGACACCGTCCGTCTCAAGTCCCGGACCGTCGCGCCGGGTTCGCAGTACGAGTTCCCCGACTCACAGGGGAACCCCTTGCGGATGGACTTCGAACAGTTCGCCGCGTCGATGGACCAGTCGGATTCGGACATCGTGCGGACGCTCGCGACGCAGTTGAACCTCGGCGGCCTGTACGCGGAGGAGCTCTGCTCCCGCGCAGGCGTCGAGAAGGGGACGGACATCGCCGACGCGACGGAGGAGCAGTACGAGGCGCTGTTCGACGCCGCGGAGCGCCTCCGCGAACAACTCGAAAACGCCGAACTCGACCCCCGGATCTACGAGGAAGATGGACAGGACGTCGACGTGACGCCGTTCCCGCTCAGCGAGTACGAAGGCCTCGACAGCCGTTCGGCCGACACGTTCAACGCGGCCGTCGACGAGTACTTCTACGTACTCGACCGATCGGACGACGACGACCAACCCGCGGTCGACGACTCGCCCGACTTCGAGTCCGAGATAGAGAAAAACGAGCGTATTATCGAACAGCAACAGAACGCGATCCAAGGGTTCGAGCAACAGGCACAGGAGGAACGGCAACGGGCCGAACTCCTCTACGAACGCTACGGTCTCGTGGACGACGTGCTTTCGACGGTACAGGACGCCCGCGAGCGCGACACTTCGTGGGAAGAGATCGCGGACACCTTCGAAGACGGTGCGGACCGGGGCATCGAGGCCGCCGAGGCAGTCGTCGACGTAAACGGCGACGAGGGAACGGTGACCGTTCGCCTAGACGGGACCGACGTGGAACTCGACGCCAGCGAGGGCGTCGAACACAACGCCGACCGCCTCTACACCGAGGCGAAACGCATCGAGGAGAAAAAAGAGGGCGCGCAGGCCGCGATCGAGGACACCCGCGAGGCGTTAGCGGAAGTCCGCGAACGCAAAAAGCAGTGGGAGCAAAGCGACGACGAGGGCAACGAGGGGACCGAGGACGAGGAAGAGACGGAAGACATCGACTGGCTTTCGCGGCCCTCGATCCCGGTCCGGCGCTCAGAACAGTGGTACGAGCGGTTCCGCTGGTTCTACACGAGCGACGATTTCCTCGTCATCGGCGGCCGCGACGCCGACCAGAACGAGGAACTCGTCAAGAAGTACCTCGAACCCGGCGACCTGTTCTTCCACGCGCAGGCCCACGGCGGCCCCGTCACGGTGATCAAGGCGACGGGGCCGAGCGAGTCCGGGAAAAACGTCGATATCCCCCAGCAGAGCAAAGACGAGGCGGCCCAGTTCGCGGTTTCGTACTCCTCGGTGTGGAAAGACGGGCGCTTCGCCGGGGACGCGTACATGGTCACCCCGGACCAAGTGAGCAAGACGCCGGAGAGCGGCGAGTTCCTGGAGAAGGGCGGATTCGCCATCCGCGGCGACCGCACGTACTTCCGTGACGTTGCGGTCGGCGTCGCGGTCGGCATCACCTGCGAGCCCTCGACGCGGGTTATCGGCGGGCCGCCGTCGACCATCCGCGACCAGGCCGAGACGTGGGTCGAGGTGGAACCCGGCCAGTACGCGCAGGCCGACGTGGGCAAGAAGCTGTACCGCGAGTTCCGCGAACGCTTCGAGGACACGTCGTTCGTCCGCAAGGTGGCCAGTCCCGACCGGATCCAGCATTTCCTCCCTCCTGGCGGCAGTCGAATCTCGGAGGACTGACGCCGGTCGGAGACGGACACCTGTCGCTCTCACTCGTCGCCGTCCGTTGGGGTGTCGGCCTCAGAAGCGCCACCGTTGCCCGCCGCTGTCGATGAGCGCTTACGGGAAGTTCACTCGGACCGGTCGAGATACGTCGTTTCCTCGCCGACGGCGACCATTTCGGTCGCGTCCATGTCGAGGAACGAAGCGGCATCGTCCTGAACGCGGCTGCCGGCGTCGGAGCCGAACGCTTCGTCAATGGCCGCCGGACTTTCGAAGTGAAGCTGAGCGACGTAGTCGACGCCGCTACGGTCGGGGTCGAAAGGAATAGAGTACGTGTACGTCTGGACGCCGTCCATCTCCTCGACGAGCGGCGCGTGTTCGGTTTCCATGTACTCGATGCACTCCTCGTGTGACGTACCGTCCTCGCGTTGTGCCAGAATGACCATTTTGGCTGCCATACCGTCAGATCGATCCTCGACCGTACTGAAACTACGGGTATTTCGTTTGCGACCGACCGAGTTGATCGACACCTCTATTCCGACGGAGCGACCGACGCCTGCGAGACGAGTTTCGACCCAATGACCGACTGCTTACTCAATAGTAATATTTATTACTATTACGTAGAAATACCAGTATATACTGATTCGAATTCTCGTGTCTTCTCTACACACAGCGTCTCGAAACGAACCCGAGAGGGACCTGGCTAGCGCGGCAGTCACCGCCTGTACTAGTAGAGCATCCACGGCGATTCATCGCCGAAAAGCACGGAATATTCTACCGATAGAGCGACCGTTGTTGTGGACGGAAAAGAAGATAAAGCACCCATAGTGGTTTCAAAAGCGTCTTTATGTGCGAAGCTCTCCGGCACAACTGATGCCGAAGAATATCTGATATCATCCACGGAGACGACGTGGCTACGGTCGTTCCGAACATCGCTGCCGCTGGGACCTATGCCGTCGCGAGGGAGCGGCGAGAGCAATACACGGACGTTCAAAACCCACTATTCTCAAAACAAAATATATTATTGGAATTAGACTAATATGGCGGACAAACGATATTACTGCCGAACGTCACGCGGTTCGTGTCGTGTCTCGACACCGCGCGCTCGCGGCCGGAAATTCCGCTGGGTTCAGCCGTCCCGTTCCGGGAACGTCACGGCCTCGGCCTGCGGGTCAACGCTTACCTGACCGCCAACCGGGAGAGGGACGACGGGATTCGTATGGCCCCAATCGAGCCCCAGAACGACCGGTGCGTCGGGGTTGTATCGCCCGACCTCGTCGACGATGGCGTCGTACACCCGCCGTCGGTAGGACTCGCGTTCCTCGCGCGGCGGTTCTTCGAGGTAGCTTCGGCCCGGCGGCCGACCGACGAGAACGGCCGAGAACCGTCCGAGGAGGCCGCGTTCGCCCAGACACATCAGCGTGGCGGCGATTTCGGACGGACTTGGGATCGTCTCGGCCATCTCGAACGCGAGAACGGCACCGTCGAGGTCCGCTGGGTCGGGGAGATACCGATCGGTCGCGAGCTGCCACTCGATGATCGCGCGAGAGCCACCCCAGATCCGTCCTTCGGCCGGTTCCGCGCCGCCCGCCCACCGCCATCCAGGGTTCGACTCGTACGTGGGCGGCGTCTCCAGTTCGTCGGGGTTCGTCCACCAGGTGCTCGGTTCGTCAGTCCACTCGGCGGAGGGCTCTAGGCTTCCGAGGGAGTCCTCGAAGAACGCCCGTCGGCAGTATCGCTCGGTGTAGTCGGGGAGTTCGCCGGGGACGGCGAGTTCGTTCATCAGTTGCGCCCCGTTGTAGGAGACGATACCGGCGTTCCACAGCGCGAGCGAGAGGTTAGTGTTGTCGCTCATCCCGAAGAAGCGGGTCGGGTTTTCGCGGAGGACCGCCGCGTCCAGATGTCGCAGTATCCGCAACTGGTCCCAGCCGCCGATAGTTGCGAAGACAGCCCGGATGTCGGGGTCCCGGAACGCGGCGTGGACATCCGCTGCGCGGGCCCGCGGATTGGCAGCCAGAAACTCGTCGCTCTGACGAGCCGTTGGGTAGACGACCGGGTTGAGGTCGAACGTTGACCGGAGTCGTTCCAGCGCGAGTTCGAAGACGTGCGGCGCGTTCCGCGCGCCGCCGCTAGAGGGCGCGATAACGGCCACCGAATCTCCGGGCGACAGCGCGGGTGGAGTGTCGAATTTCATCAGGCCATACGTTACCACGCTCGTAAAAGGGGTTTTCGACGGTGTGGGACGAAATCACAAGTTGTGACACAGTCGACGAAGGATCGCTGCTCGCCGTCGCCGCGCTATAGGGCCATTGCGGAACAGTACGCGTGGGTTCGTGGATATATTCGGAAGGCTCGAATAACATAGAACTTTCTATCCGTTTTACTGATCTAATCGTACCGCAATCGTTCTGGCCTGGAACACGCGGGGAGAACCTTAGCCGGACGTGTTCGGTACATATCACGGGAGAGACCGATTCTGGCTGTATTCGAGGCTACCCCGGCCAGTTCGTCGGCATAGCGGCGGCTACTGCCGTCCGAGTAATTCGAATATAAAGTACCCGAACGGTCTGATCCCGAGAAAAGGTTACAGTTCTACCTCTGTAAAACCGGCTGCGAGCGAAAGGCGGCCTGTTCGAAGAGTATTTGCCCGTGACGACCTCAACACCAGATACGATGGCACTCAGCGCAAACCATTACGGCATTACGGTGTCCGACCTCGACCGCGCTGTCGAATTCTACCGCGACGCCGTCGGACTGGACGAAATCGACCGGTTTTCCGTGTCGGGCGAAGCGTTCGCGACCGGCGTCGGCGTCGATGGTGCTTCAGGGGATTTCGTGCATCTCGATGCCGGCGAGACTCGGGTCGAACTAGTCGAGTACGGCCCGACAGACGAGAACGCTACCGCCGAGAACGTCACCCAGGCCGGCGCGAAGCATCTGGGACTCTCCGTTTCGGACCTGGACGCGTTCTACGACGAGTTACCGGACCACATCGACACGGTGAGCGAACCGCAGACGACGGAAAGCGGCACCCGGATACTGTTCCTCCGCGATCCGGAGGGTAACATGGTCGAAGTTCTGGAAGCCTGAATCGCCGTCGAGACGCCGCGGAGAATCCGGCGAGAGAGGTGATGGCCGAACTGTCCCTGACCGTTACGATTCGGCGTAGCTGAGGTTGATCTCGATCTCGTTGGTCACGCCGAGGAGCCGTTCGGGGAGTTCCTCGGTGAGATACGTTCCCTTGACACGGTTCGAGGGTCCGGAAACGCTGATCGCGGCGATCGCTTCCCCGTTGCTATCGGTTATCGGTGCGCCGACGGCGTTGAGTTTCGGTATCGACTCGCCGCGGTTGAACGCGACCCCTCGCTCCCGTATGCTCGCAAGTTCGTCGAACAGTTTGTCCCTATCAGTGATCGTCGCTTCCGTTTCAGCGGGGAGCCCGTACTCGTCGGCGATCGAACGCACGCGCTCTTTCGAAAAGGACGCCAGAATTGCCTTGCCTGCG
Source organism: Halostella pelagica (assembly GCA_005954745.1). Lineage (GTDB taxonomy): Archaea > Halobacteriota > Halobacteria > Halobacteriales > Natronoarchaeaceae > Halostella > Halostella pelagica. The sequence goes on along the minus strand of CP040678.1, from coordinate 1,772,902 downwards.
GCGAGTTGGTGGAGATACCCCTGATTACCTTCGCGCGCGGGCGTCCGCACCGAGCGCGCCCCAGTCGCGCTGAACAGGTGGACGCTCCGACCGCGTTCGTGGGTTATCAGCCACACTTTCTCGCCTGTCTCGTCGGCTAACTCCTCGACTCTGTCTTTCCCTTCGTGAAACACCGACTGTTGGTCCCGAGCGTAGATTCCGAAATCAAGCGTCCGGAGGCCGATACGATATCCGTCGTCCCCTTTCACTACGAAATCCAGGTTCTCCAGCGTTTTGAGGTGACGGTGGACGGTGCTTTTCGCCATGTCGAGTTCGTCCGTCAGTTCGGGTAGCGTCGCCCCGTCCCGTACCTTGATGAGTTCCAGGATCCCGACAGCGGTTTCGACCGTCTTGACCGGGCGGCGTTGACCGGTCCCCGAATCTGTCGTCATAGGTAACCGATCGTTTTCCTCTTGCATAAGTCTATTCGAATTACTTGAACTTTGATCCGGTCGGTCTCGGGTGTTCGAATGTGACTTCCGCGTCTGTACACTCTGCTTCGTTCGCTCCGACAGGTGCCGTATCGGCGGTACCGAGCGGTATACTTTCCTTCCGGACGCCTTTCGTAGTCTGATCTGTTTCGTTTCCGTTCTCTCATCCGCCTTTGTTCGTCCGTATTATTCGAATGTACTGGTGCCGTGTCCTTGTCTCTCTGTCCGACTCCGATCATTGCTGACTGTTGCCGTGTCCCAAACTACTATTAAAGATCGTCGTGGACTCTCGAACGATTATGGACAGTGATCAGGCGGTATTAGCCGACGATACCCCCAACGAACACGAGTTCGAGGAACTCTTCGAACCCACGTCTATCGGGAGCGTCGATCTCCGGAACCGGTTGATGATGACCGGACACACGACGAACTACGCCAGCGGCACGGAGATAACTGACAAACTGATCGATTACTACGTCGAACGCGCGAAAGGCGGTATCGGTCTCATCGTGATGGCCTATCTCGCCAACCATCCGTCGTCGATGAGCGGGAGCGCGATCTGCGGGTGGGACGGCGAGACGATGGCCCCGCAGCTACGGGAACTGACGGACGCGGTTCACGACGAGGGTGCGAAGATCATCTGCCAGAACCTCCACTACGGCAGACAGATAACGAGTCTCCAGTCCGAGCAACCGGTGCTCTCGGCGAGCGACATCCCCGGCCCTGTAAACGGGGAGATGCCCCACGAACTGACCTCCGACGAGATCAGTGAGATCGTCGACGCGTACGCACGTACGTCCGAGGTGATTCAGCAGGGTGGCTTCGACGGCGTGGAGATCCACTCCGGCTACGGCGGCTACTTCCTCTCGCAGTTCATCTCTCCGTACTCCAACGACCGCGACGACGAGTACGGCGGGAGTCTCGAAAACCGACTTCGGGTCGTCCGCGAGACGCTCGATGCGACGCGGGAGCGCGTCGGTGACGACTTCGTCGTTGGACTGCAGATCAACGCGAAGGATTTCGCACCTGGCGGGATGGACGTCGACGAGTACACCGAAGTCGCTCGCCGACTCGCGGCCACCGGACAGGTCGACTATCTGGTCGTGAAAGCGGGGACGTATCTCAGACAGGATTACATCATCCCCGATATGCAACACGAACAGGAGTTGTACGCGCCGCTGGCGAACCAGATCGCCGAGACCGTCCAGTCCGATTATCCGGATGTCACTGTCGCGACGGTCGGGCGAGTCACTGACCCGCGAGACGCGGACCGTCTCCTCGCGGAGGGGAGCGTGGATCTCGTCTCGATGACCCGCGGTCACATCGCCGACCCCGCTATCGCGAACAAAGCGAAGGAGGGCCGACTCGACGAACTCATCGAGTGTATGGGATGCAACCAGGGATGCATCGAACGCATCTACGACGGTGCGGAGTGTCGATGCGTCCTCAACCCGGCGACGGGGTTCGAGGACGAACTCGGAATGGAGACGCTCTCACACACCGATGACCCGAAGTCCGTCCTCGTCGTCGGCGGCGGTCCGGGCGGGATGAAAGCCGCGGAGGCCGCCGCGCGGATGGGACACCGGGTGACGCTGTACGAGCGCGACGACGAACTCGGCGGGCAGGTCCGGTCGGCGAAGGAGATATCCAACCGCGAGGAGTTCGAGAAACCGATCATGTGGCTGGAGACGGCGCTGGAGCGAGAGGACGTGACGGTCGAAACCGGCACCGAAGTGACAGCGGAGCTAATAGAGGGGCAGGACCCTCACGCAGTCGTCGTCGCGACGGGATCCAGTCCGCCTGATTTCCCCCGCGGCTACCGGAGTTTCGGGACTAGACGAGCGGACGTTACGGGGTGGGACGACGCGAGGATCCTCCACAGCCCCGACGTTCTCGGCGAAGGGGACGGCGCTGCGAGCGACCCCGGCGACCGCGTCGTCGTCGTCGACGACGGCGAACACCACTGGAAAGGTATCGGGACGGCGAAGACGCTCGCCGAAGACGGGTGCGACGTCCACTTCGTCATGCCGGGCGCGGAACCGGCGAGCGATCTGACCGGGCCGACCAAGTCGAAACTCCATGCGGATCTGTTCTCGCTGGACAACCCGGTCAACCTCCACACGTTCGCAACGGTGAGCGAGATCGAGTGGCCCGATGTCCTGTTAGAGGAACAGGGGCAGTCGGTGCGGATCGACGGGGTCGACAGCGTCGTCCTCGCGGGCTTTCACCGTGCGAACGACGACCTCTGGCGTGCACTCGACGACCGCCGCGTCGAGATCATCGGCGACGCGGCCGCGCCGCGAACGATCATGGAAGCGATCCACGAGGGCGAACGCGCTGTTCGAGAAATGTTGAACTAACACCACTATTGGGTTGGAAAACCTGGACAATTTTCCATATGGACGTATACTCTGGCCTGAGAACGGAGGAAGTTTTATTAATATACATTATGTCTCTCGAACTGTATGGTATACGTTGACTGTCGTCATTATCCGGCACGGCGTAACAAACAATCGCGGCGCTCGCTCGGAGGTCAATGAAGATGCTGTACCTGCTCGGATTTCCGACTCCCGTTCTGGAGATCTATCTGCTGCTCGCGGGGTCGGTGATCGCCTTCGCGCTCTACTTCGCGCTCACGTTCGAAGACGTCGACAGGACTGAGACGGCAGACCGAACGGAGGGCCCGGAGGACGACGAGCAGGTCACGGAGGTGAGCGGATGACGGCCTCGTCGCTCGCGCCGCTTCAGACCTGGGGCGGCGAGATAGGAGTCGAATACTACTCCCAGACCGCCGTGTTGTTTCTCGTCATCTTCTCGCTCCTGATGATCGGGATCGGCATCGTTGCCTCCCGGTACCAGACGAACCAGGAGGAGTACTTCGCGGCCGGTCGCCGCGGTGGCCTCATCGTCATCGCGCTGTCGATGTTCGCGTCGATCCAGAGCGGGTGGGGGATGATCGGCGTGACCGGAACCGGTTCGCTGCTCGGACCCGAGTACCTGATGCTCGTCGCCGCAGGGACGCCGTTCGGGTTCGTCCTCTCGTACTGGTTGCTCGGGCGGAAGATGCGGATGCTCGGCGAACTCCGCAACGCGATGACCGCCCCGGACGCGATGTACTACCGGTTCGAGGACGAACGGGTGCGTCTCCTCGGTATCGCGTCGGTGATCCTCGGTAGTATGGGCTACCTCGCGGCCCAGTACGCGGCGTTAGGGATTATCGGGGCGCTCATCCTCCCGGTCAACTTCTTCGAAGCGTTGCTGATCGGCCTCGTCATCGTCGGTTTCTACACGGTCGTAGGCGGTATGCTCGCGGCGATCTGGTCCGACGCGATCCAGGGGGCCATGATGGTGATGGGGGCGATCCTGACCGCCTATTTCATCATTACGAACTATCCGGGCGGGACCGACGCGATGGTGAGCACCATCTCGACGCAACAGCCCGAGTTCTTCAACTTCACGCTCCTGGGGATGGACGGTATCGCCGGGATTGGACTCTTGCTGTCCGTCATCGTCATCCAGTTGACCGTGGCCGGACAGCCCCACGCGACGACGAAGTTCTACATGATCAAGGACGTCTCGCTTCTCAAGTGGGGCGCGCTGATCACGGCCTTCAGTTACATGCTGACCGCGCTGTACTGGGTTGCCGCGCCGTTCGTCCGAGCAGGGATCCTCAGCGGGGAGATCCCTGATCCCGGGAACCCCGACGCGGCGCTGCCGCTCGCGCTCGTCGAGTTCGCGCCGGACATCGTCGTCGCGTTCGTCCTTACATCGGTCATCGCCGCCATCATGTCGACGAGCAACGGGTTCCTCAACATGAGTTCGGCGGCCGTCGTCCACGACTACTTTGTCGAACACCTCGACCGGGACCTCACCGACGGTCAGGAGGTCCTGTACGGTCGGGTCACGACGATCGCCATCCTCGCCGCCGCCGGGCTCCTCGCGGCGACGTTCCCCGGGCTCATCTTCGTGCTCGGTGCAGCCGGCTGGGCTATCTTCGCCGCCGTCATCTTCCCCTGTGTCGCGATCGCCTACAACTGGAAGGGCGCGACCGCCGAAGGCGCTCTCTGGGGAAGCCTTACCGGTCTCGGCCTCACGCTCGTTCTGGCCTACGGCGTGGAGTATCTCAGCCTGAGCCTCCCGATGGGCATCCTCGGCGGTCAGCTTGCGATGGTCATCGGATACGTCGTGTTTGTCGCCGTGTCGCTCGTGACGTCGACGAACACCTACGAGGACCTCGATCCGGACATCCAGGAGATCATGGACCTCGGACGGACCCGCGGCGGCAGCGTCTCGTCGCGGCGGATGCCGGACGAACGTGCGTCTGACGACGACTGACGCGCTCTCGGCTCCGTTTTTGACTGTCGCGTTCGACGCCCGGAATCGATGGATCGTCCCGCGGAATTGTCCAGACCGATGGTTCTTAGTAGAGCAACGGAGATGTATCACTCATGTCGTTGTACGAGCGGGACTTCATGGAAGGCACCCGCGGCACGCAGGCGGTCGACTGGGAGGAACGGATAGACGTCAAGCGTCTCCGCGAGGAGCGATACGAGAAGGCGCTCTCGCGGCTACAGGACTCCGAGATGGGGTCGATGCTCCTCGTCTCGGACCCGAACATCCGGTACGTCACGGGTCTGGCGATGACCGGCGGGTCCGGGGCGGACCACTACACGCTCCTCACCGAGGACGGAGATGTCGTCCACTGGGACACCGCAGACCACGCGTCGAATCAGCGGTTCAACTGCCCGTGGCTGAACGACATCCGGTACGCCTGCCCCGGTCTCGGTAACGTCCCGCGAGCATCCGGGCGCGACTCGGCGCGGACCTGGCTCAAACAGAAGATGGCCGACCTCGTCTACGAGGCAATGGAAGAGTACGGCGTCGACAAGGCTCCGATGGGCCTCGACGTGGGTAATCAGGGGCTCATCTCCGCGTTCGAGAACGACGGCGTCGACGTCCGGACCAAGGAGTGCGTCGACGTGATGCACGACGCCCGGAAAGTGAAGACCGAGGACGAGATCGAGTGTCTCCGGATGGTCGCGGCCATCTGCGAGGCCGGGTTCCAGCAGATCGTCGACAACGCCAAGCCGGGCAAGCGCGAGTCCGAAGTCTGGGGCGACGCCGTCCGAGAGATCTGGCGACACGGCGCGATGGCACAGGGCGGCTACGTCACCTCGGGACCCAACACCTGGCCGAAACACCAGGCGAACACGACCGACCGGATGATCCGCCCGGGCGACATCGTCTACGCCGACTTCTACAACATCGGCTACCTCGGCTACCGCTCCTGTTACTACCGGACGTTCTCCATGGGCGAACCGTCGCAGGCGCAGAAAGACGCCTACGAGAAGGCGCGTGACGACCTCTACGACGTGCTCGAACGCATCGAACCCGGCGCGACGACCGACGAGATCTGCAAAGGGTTCCCCGACGAGGAGGGCGAGCACATGGACTGGTACGACGCCGACGAGTTCTGGCAGATGACGACCAACCACTGGGCCCACGGGCTCGGCCTGCAGCTCTACGAACAGCCGCTCATCTGGCGCGGTCTCTCGCCGGACCATCCCATCGAGATCGAAGAAGGGATGACGATGGCCGTCGAGACGATGCAGCCCGCGGACAATCAGGGCGTCCGCGTCGAGGAAATGGTCGTCGTCCGCGAGAACGGCGTCGAGATCCTCAGCCAGTGGCCCGTCGAGGAGATCACACAGATCGACTGCTGAACTGCGCGGTCTGTTACGCTCTCTGGCGTAGCTGTTTCGAGCATAACTGTTTCGCAGCTATCTCTGCTGTAACTGGTTCAGATAGCTCGCGTGGCTGTCCCGCGAACCCCTCCAGCGATCCACCCATTAGCGAACTCGCGACGACAAGCGCTGTTCGGTGTCTGTCGACGGATTCGAAGGGATGGAAGGCACATGATTTATAATACGGCGTAGCGATTAGGATCGTGAACGCATGTACAAGCACGTAGCCCTGCTCGTCCGCAAGGACGGGATGAGCCACGACGAGTTCGTCGACTACTGGCAGAACAATCACACGCCGATCGCCCGCGACATCGAGGGCGTCACGCGGTATCAAACAGTTCTCCCGACGGATCCGGAAAACGCCGAGTTCGACGGCCTCGCGGAACTGTACTTCGATGACCTCGACGACCTTCACGAGGCGCTCGGGAGTCCCGGAAGCCGGGATTACGACCCGACGAAGGAGGTGGCGGCCGAGGCCCGCGATGACGTGGACAACTTCCTCGACGTGCAGGAACGACCCCGAGTCATCGGCGAGGAGATCATCCAGAAAGACGAAACTGACGGCGATACGACCGACCTCTACAAACACTCCGCGTTCCTCGTGCGCCAGGACGGAATGAGCCACGAGGAGTTCGTCGACTACTGGCAGAACAACCACACGCCGATCGCCCGCGAGATAGAGGGCGTCGTTCGGTACGCGACCGTGTTGCCGACCGACCCGGAGAACGCCGAGTTCGACGGCATCGCCGAACTGTACTTCGAGGACAAGGACGCGCTTTACGACGCGTTAGGGAGCGAGGGGTCGCGCGATTACGACCCCGACCGCGGCAAGGCAAAGGAAGCACGGGAAGACGTGGACAACTTCCTCGCTCTGGAGAAGCGCCCCCGGTTTATCGGGCAAGAAACAGTCCAGAAAGACGAGTCGTAAAATGACGGATCACGAGGCGCAGATCCGCGAGGCGTTTCCGGAACTAGACGGCATCGACGACGAGGTGCTCCGGGACAAGGTCGTCGAAGCGTGGCGTCTCGGTCTCGAACGCGGCGGATGGCAGGATATCTTCGACATTCCGTACGCCTGGAACATCCACGAGGTAACGAACGTCGAACACGTCCGTGGCGTCACGCGCATCGCCGTCGACGCCGCGAAACAGCAGCGGGACTTCCACGGCGCAGACCCGGACATGGACGTGGTACGGGCCGCGTGCTTGCTTCACGACGTCGGCAAATGCTACGAGTACGTCGACCATGTCGACGAGGAGGTCCTCGATGGGACGGACCCGGAGTACGCGACCGAGGAGATCCCGCATTCCATATCCGGGTACGCGCTGGCTCACGAAGTCGGCTGTCCGCTGTCGGTCCAGCGCGCCATCCCGCATTTCATCGGCGAGGTGCCGACGCGAACGCTGGAGGCGGAGCTCGTCAAGAGCGCGAACTCCGCGTCTTCCAACGCTATCACGCAGGCTGCGATGGGGATCAGTCTCCAGGAGTGGGTCGACCAGTACTCGCAGACGCAGTGACGACGCGGCCGGTGCTTTGCGGTTTCGGTGACGTTTCCGTTTCGTCGTCTATCTCTTCTGTGGCAGTCGAACCGTCAGTGGGTGCGCCGCCGAAGCAGACCGGCCGCAGCGGCTTGTTACCGTGCGCACCCGCCCGGCTGACAGCCTACTCGACCCAGACCGTCTTCCGGTTGACGAACTCCTTGATACCGGCCTCCGAGAGTTCGCGGCCGTAGCCCGAGTCTCCGATACCGCCGAACGGCACGCGCGGGTCGGACTTCGTTAGCTGGTTGATGTACACGCACCCGGCCTCGATATCGCGGGCGAGGCGCTGGCCGCGGTCGCGGTCCGCCGTCCAGAGGCTCGCGCCGAGTCCGAAGGGGCTGTCGTTCGCGAGCGTGACGGCCTCCTCCTCGTCGGAAACCTCGTACACGGCGGCGACCGGTCCGAACGTCTCCTCCGTATCGACGGGACAGCCGTCGGGGATCTCCGTGAGGACGGTCGGCGGGTAGTACGCGCCGTCTCGGTCGAGGGGTTCGCCGCCGGTCCGGAGCGTCGCGCCGGCGTCGACGCTCGCCGCGACCTGGTCGTGAAGTTCGGCCATCAGGTCTGGGTCGGCTTGCGGGCCGACGTCGGTCGCTTCGTTCATCGGGTCGCCGACGGTCTGGCTCTCGAACGCCGCTATCAGCCGGTCGACGTACTCGTCGTAGACGGCTTCGTGCACGATGAACCGCTTCGCGGCGATGCAGGACTGTCCGCCGTTCTTGTTGCGGGCGAGGACGCCCGCCTCCACCGCCTCGTCGATGTCGGCGTCGTCGAGAACGATGAAGGGGTCGTTTCCGCCGAGTTCCAGCACGGTCTTTTTCAGCGACTCGCCGGCGGTCGCGGCGACGGCCCGGCCCGCCGGACCGCTGCCGGTCAACGTGGCCGCGCGAACGCGGTCGTCTTCGAGCACGTCGTCTACTGCACCAGACCCGATCATGAGCGTCTGGAAGACGCCCTCGGGGTAGCCCGCTTCGAGGAAGACCTCTTCGAGCGCCTGCGCACAGCCGGGAACGTTCGACGCGTGCTTGAGAAGCCCGACGTTGCCGGCGGTCAGATACGGCGCAGCGAACCGGATGACCTGCCAGAAGGGGTAGTTCCACGGCATCACCGCAAGCACCGGTCCGAGTGGGTCGTGAACGGTCCTGACGTTCGACCCGGGCGGGCTCGGGTGATGGTCGGCTTCGAGGTAGGCGCTCGCGTGTTGGGCGTAGTGATCACAGACCCACGCGCACTTTTGCACCTCGCCGCGTGCCTGCGAGATGGGCTTGCCCATCTCGCGGGTCATCAGTTTCGCGTACTTGTCCTCGTTCTCGCGAAGGACGTCGGCGGCCGCCGCGAGCAGTTCCTCCCGCTCTCGCATGGGGCGCTCGCGCCAGTCTTCGAACGTCTTCACCGCGGTCCCGAGTTTCGCTTCGACCGCGTCGGGACCATCTTCTTCGTACGTTTCGAGATGCTCACCGGTAGCGGGGTTGATCGAATCCATCCTACGGTTACTTCTCGGATCCCGGCAATAATGTTTGCGCTCCGAACAAGTGGGGGTCGGACCGTGTGAGAGATCACGACCCCGTCGGCGACGCCGGCTAACGCGGCGATACCCTCTCCCCGTCTGGGATCAGTGAAACGAGACGCCCAGGTCGTGCATTCCGTCGTTCTCCATCGCGAGGTTGATCAGTAGCGGGGTCATCGATTCGACCTCGGCGCTGTTTCGCAACGAACCACCGTCAAGCGCTCGCAGGCCGTCGATCTCCTCGGCCAGCGTCAGGACTGTGGCCTTCGCGTCGTCGTCGTCGCCGGTGACGATGACGTCGAACCCGAGTTCGTGGTCGAGATCGGTCAACGCGCCGGCCGCGAGGTTCTGAAACGCACCGACTACCGGTACCTCGTCGGGCGCGGCGTCGGCGACCAACTCGGCGACGCTTCCGTGGGACGGCGGGTCGTAGTGAAAGCCGTCGTCGTCCCGGTCGATGCCGACTGCAGGCGTGACGAGGACGGTGTCTCCGGTCAGTTCGTCTGCGACGGCTTCGACGGTGTCCGAGACGTGATACGGCGGGACGCAGACGACGACCACGTCCGCGCCGGAAGCGGCTTCCGCGTTCGCCGCGCTCGCGAGGTCGGCAGTCAGGTTGTCGCCGAGTCGCTCGACGTACTCCTCCGACGCCGCGGCGGCTTTCTCCGCTTTCCGCGATCCGATGACGACCTCGTGGGCCGTGTCGCGCGCCAACCGAAGCGCTAGTCCTTTACCGATATCACCAGTCCCTCCGAGTAACGCGATTCGCATACGGTACGCGTTCGGCCGCCGACGTGAATATCCTTCCTATTCCGGCAGGTTCCGATCCTGTTCGAGCGGGAACGCCGACGCCCCAAACAGTTGGTATATGTTAACTCGCACATCCTTCGAATAGCTCGGACAAAAATTGTAGTGATCTGTATGTATCGTCCCAGGGAAGGCATTGTGCCGACGCATCTCTCAGGGCTGCCGACCCCGATTATCCGGTCAGGACGCCTTCTCACTCTGCGTTACGGACTCGACATTAGGCGATCGAATCATCGTTCTATTCGATATTTTCGAATCAGGCTGTCGTCGGCTACTGCGTTTGATACAGCCGAAGACCTGCGGTACGGGGCGATAGACGGCGTATTTTCACGCGGAGTACGGGTTCGTTTACAGGATTATCTCTGTAATACTGCGTTCGATTTCGCGATGTCGCTCTTTCGGATCTGGGGCGGACGGAGCGGGTCGAGTTTCGCCGTCTCTACACGAAGTGTGCCTTCAGAACTATTATTACGGTCGATCTGCACTATTACGTATGGAAATCGGCACTGGGTTGTTCACCTGTCAGCAGCGGCCTGACGACGACCGGTCGATGGGTACGATCTATCAGGAAATGTTGACGCTCGCCCGAGAGATAGAAGACGCCGGGCTCGCGAGCGCCTGGGTCTCGGAACACCACTTCATGGAGGACGGCTATCTCTCCGGAACCATGCCGTCGCTCGGGGCGCTCGCCGCCGAGACGACTGACATCGAGATCGGGACCTGTATCGGACTCGCGCCGCTTTATGACTCCGTCCGCCTCGCAGAGGACGCTGCGACGGTTGACCTGCTCTCGGAAGGGAGGTCGACGCTCGGCCTCGCTATCGGGTCGAACCCGGACGAGTTCGAGGCGTTCGGCGTTCCGATCGAGGAACGAGCGGAACGCCTCGCTGACACCGTCGAAGTCGTTCGGAACGCGTGGTCGGAGGGTCCGCTGGAGTACGAATCGGAGTTCCACGACATCGATCCGGACGTGACTGTCACGCCGAAACCGGAGCGGGAGGCCCCGATCATGCTGGGCGGTGCCGCAAAACCCGCAGTCCGACGAGCGGCGAGAACCGCCGACGGCTGGTGTGCACCGTCCTCACTCTCGGTCGAGGGGGTCCGCAAGCGGAAAGAGGACCTCGAACGCGTTCGCGAGGAAGAGGGTCTCGACGACGACTTCACCGTCTACGTGCTTCAACACGGGTTCATCGGCGACTCGAAGGAAGATGCCTGGGAACAGATGCGCGACGGTTACTTCTTCATCCAGCGTCGGTACGCGGAGATATTCTCCGGCGAGACGGTCGACGAGCTATCCGACGAGCGGAAACAGGAACTGAAAGACCAGGCTATCTTCGGCACCCCCGAGCAGGTGATCGACGAACTCGAAACGTACCGCGACGCTCTCGGCGACGACGTTCACTTCATCTTCCGGACGTACCACCCCGGGATAGGAACTGAGACCATGACGGAGTGCATCGAACGCCTCGGTACCGAAGTCGCTCCGCACTTCGACTGACCCCGCGGTTCTTTTCGTTGTCGTTTCACCCACGGTCGCGGTGTCTCTCGCGGGCGGTCTCGACATACCAATCAGATCCCGAATTATATCTGTCTACCTTATATTTCGCCGCCTCTGCCCTCGTCGGTGATTTCTCGTCGTGCCCTTTCGATCTCGTCCGCAGTACGCTTGCGGGACTCGGGCCCGATAGGCAACGTTTTTTCTCTCCGACCCGTCTGCTCCGTCATGGACCTGGAACTCGACGATATTGAACGGATAATCGAATCGAACGTTCCTGACGCGGACGCGGACGTAACTCAACCGCGCGGACCGGAGGACGACGACCATCTGGCGGCCGTCGTCGTCTCCCCGGCTTTCGAGGATCAGTCGCTCGTCGACCAGCACGAAATGGTGTACGACGCGCTCGATGACCACATGACGACGGACATCCACGCCCTGGAACTGAAGACGTACACGCCCGCGGACGCTCCGGAGTGATCCTCTGCCGGTAGCCATTTATTCGAGTACGCATCACTAGTGCGCATGGGATTCGAACCAGAAGCCGATCTTTCGGCCGAAGAAGTCAGCGAACGCGTCGACGCCGCCATCGAAGAGAACGACGTTGTACTGTTCATGAAAGGGACGGAACTCATGCCCCAGTGTGGCTTCTCCCGTCGCGCGCTCGGCCTGATCAACCAGTATCGGGACGACGTGGAGACGGTAAACACGCTCGATGCGCTCGACGAGTACCGCGCGGCACTCGAAGACCACAGCGGATGGGAGACGATCCCACAGACGTACGTCGACGGCGAGTTCATCGGCGGAAGTGACATTCTCGCGGAACTCGACGAACAAGGCGATCTGGAGGACGAACTCCAGGCCTGAACCGATCGTAGCGTTTCGCGGTTCCCTGCTGTGAGTAGTTGCGACGGCCGCTCGTAGAGGACCACACCGTACAGATCGGAGCGAGTAGGAGCAAGCATTGATGGTTACCTGCCTGTCTAAAGCGCACACTTATCACTATCCGAGAATTAATAGGCGCAGGGTTTACCGGACTGAGGTCACGGCTCGATAGTCTCCCCGCTGTCGGCAGAGTCGTGGATTGCTTCGATTATGTGCATATCCGCTAACCCGTGCCGTCCGTCGGGGTAGATATCGCCGTCGCCAAGCAGGCGGTCCGCGAAGTAATCGAACTCCGCCTCCATCTCCTGCTCGGCGTCGAACCCGTCGTGATCTACCGTGACTGATACGTCCCCTCGGGAGAGGTGCAACGTCGCATCGCCGTGGAACGCGGGACGCAGTTCGACCTGTCCCTCGGTCCCGGTGATCGTCAGTTGCGTGTCGGAGTGGGCGTTCTGACTCGACGTGGAGACCATCTGAACGTCGTCCTCGAAGGCGATCATCGTCGATGACCGCTCGTCGGGCACCTCGGAGAACGCCTCGTGACGCGACGCCATGCGGGATTCCACGGCGACTGCTTCCCGCCGCAGGAGGTATCGCGCAGTGTTGATCGAGTAGATCCCGAGATCCATCACTGAAGTACCGTAGCCGCTAACGTCTGGGTCGAGCCGCCACTGGTCGGGGTCGGGGATCATCTCCAAGAGCGGCTGGCTGTTGTGGCCGTAGATGGAGACGGGATCGCCGAGGAACCCGTCCTCTATCAACTCGCGGGCACGTCGAACCGCCGGGTCCGTCTGCATCCGGTAAGCGATCATGAGCGACACGTCCGCCGATTCGCAGGTCTCCACCATCCGTTCGGCGCGCTCGACTGACGCCTCCATGGGTTTTTCGCAGAGGACCGCTTTGCCGAGGTCCGCGGCCGTCTCGACGTACTCTAGGTGGTACGCGTTCGGCGTCCCGACGTAAACCGCGTCGTACTCCTCGCTCGCCTCACCTTCGTGGAACTCGTCGTAACTAATGCCTCGGGAGACGTCGTTTTCGTCCGCAAGGCGTTCCGCTTTGTCAGTCGAACTACTTACCAGTACGGTGGCCGCTCCGAGGTCCGATGACTCTATCGCCGGGAGTGCAACATCTATCGTCCACCATCCGAGACCGATCAGCGCGTATCGGATCTCTCCCTCAGTCGCGGTCTGCCAGTCCCGCGCGTCGTATCCGTCGATCCAGGATTTCATCGCCGTAAGTACCGTCTCGTTCAGTATAAAGCTCGGGCCCCGCTGCCTGTCACCAAAAAGTGCGTTAGCAGTGCTTCGATAGACACCGTCTCCGCGTCGGAGAGCAGACGCGACTGATATCCACCAAGTACGTCGCCTTCGACCCAGACAGGAACCCGTTCGATAGCGGCTAAAGCGCAGGATAACCGGTGCGAGCGACCCGTTTATCGAACTGGGCAGGGCGAATCAGAATTTATTAGTGTCGTAGATGCGTTAAACGAGGTATGGGAACGGCTAATATCGTTATCGAAAACATCGGTGGCATCGAGTCCGCGAAAGCGGAGCTACCACCTGGCGTGACGGTTCTCGCGGGGCCTAACGCATCGAATAAAACATCATTCCTCCGGGCGATCATGGCCGGACTCGGCAGCAACGAAGTATCGCTCAAGGGCGACGCTGACGAAGGGCGCGTAGAACTCGAACTTCAGGGCGAAACGTACGAACGGTCTTTCACCCGCGCCGGATCGGATGTCGTCGCAGAGGGTGACCAGTATCTCGACGACCCCGACCTCGCGGACCTCTTTGCGTTCCTGCTGAAGTCGAACGAGGCGCGCCGGGCCGTCGAGACGGACGCGGATCTGCGGGAAATCATCATGCGTCCCGTAGATACGGCGGCGATCCAGAACGATATCGAGCGCCTGCAAGAAGAGAAGGTTCGACTAGACGACGAACTCGACGAGGTCGAATCGCTGAAACGGAAACTCCCCGACCTGGAACAACGAAAACAGTCGATAGAGGACGACATCGAAGCGAAACGCGAGGAACTCCAGGCGGCCGAAAACGACCTCGAAGAGGTCGACGCGTCGGTCGAGGACCAACGCGAAGAGAAAGACGAACTCGACGAAAAGCTCTCGGAGCTCAGTGACATCCGGTCCGAACTGGAGGACGTCCGATACGACATCGAAACGAAACGCGAAAGCCTGACCTCGTTGAAAGAGGAACGTCGCGAACTGGAAGAGCGGGAGGAGTCTATCGAAGCGGTACCCGACGAGAAGCTAGAGAACATAGAGGACCACGTCGAGGACCTCCGACGGCGGAAGCAGTCAGTCAACGCCGAGATCAGTGAACTCCAGAACACGATCCGCTTCAACGAGAAGATGATCGACGAGGCCAACGAGGGGAAACACCCTGCTATCGAAACCGTTCCGGACGGCGGCGGCGACAAGGGCGCACTCACCGATCAGTTGCTGGAGGGTGAGCAAGAGACAGTCTGCTGGACGTGCGGATCGCAAGTGGAGATAGAACGGATCGAGAACACGCTCGAAAACCTCAGAGACCTCCGGCGACAGAAACACGACACAAAAGGCGACCTCGAATCCGAACTCGAAGAGTACAAGCAGCGACAGAGCGAGTTCGAAAAACGGCAGCGGCAGTTCGACCGGGTACAGGAACGCCTGGCACGGACGGACACCGAAATCGAGCAGACCGAGAAGGATATCGAACGCCTGACCGGCCGTAAGGAGTCGTTGATGGACGACGTCGAACGCCTCGAAACCGAGGTCGAGGAACTCGAATCGGAAACCTACGAGGAGGTGCTTGACCTCCACCGAACCGCGAACGAACTGGAGTACGAACTCGGGAAACTGGAGAACCAGCGCGACGAAGTGGCCGCCGAGATAGACGAGATCGAGTCCGAGTTCGAGCGCAAATCCGTCCTCGAGGACCAGCGAGAGGAGATCAAAGAGGAACTGGTCGACCTCAGGACGAAGATCGACCGGATCGAGGCGGACGCAGTCGAACAGTTCAACGAGCATATGGACGAAGTGCTGACTATCCTCGATTACGAGAACATCGAACGGATATGGATCGAGATCGTCGAGAAAGAGATCAGGGAGGGCCGTCGAACGGTCCAGCAGAACGCCTTCGAACTCCACGTCGTCCGCAGCAGTGACAGCGGCGTCGCGTACGAGGACACCGTCAACCACCTGAGTGAGAGCGAACGTGAGGTCACCGGTCTCGTGTTCGCACTGGCCGGATACCTCGTTCACGACGTGTACGAGAACGTCCCGTTCATGCTCGTGGACGCTCTCGAACCGATCGACTCCGACCGCATCGCGGCGCTCGTCGAGTACGTCGAGACGTACGTCGACTTCCTCGTGGTCGCGCTACTCACGGAGGACGCGGATGCACTGGAGATAGACCACCACCGCGTCGCCGAGGTCGGGTCGTAAACCGCTGTCCCCATCCGGTAACTGCTTTACGAACCTATACGTGTAATCATCTCCGAGGTCGGAAATGATAGATAATTTTCATTCACCCCCAAATGTGGTTCTTTATATTTGACTATATGGAAGATATAATACGGAACTGTTATTATCGGGTGTGTTATCTCATTAACGTGCCTCGAAACAGGACGATAAAGCCAGATTGGTGGGCACTGTGGTAGTCCTACAGTGATATCCGATATTACCGGATAGATATCCTTGTGTACGGCCCAAAATCTGCGACTTCGCGACTACGTTCCGTTGGATATTCATAGAACTGTCGTCACGACTCCAATCAGGAGTCGGATCTCTCCATTCATCGGTGAAACCATAATATTCGAATATATGAATTCTATTTTATGTATAATGACTATACTGGTATACAAAATTTGATAGTTGCGTGTGGCCGCGTTTTCACACGTGCTCGCGCGGGAGGAGGTCGTCGAACTCCTGACGAGAGAGCCACTCGCAGAGCGCGACGAGTTGCTCGGTGGCCGCCTCGAACATGCGCTCGCCCTTTGCTGCGGTGGCGTCAGTTTGATCTCCGAGGACGCCGTTTTCCGTGTTGTCCGCGGCGTCGTAAAACGTCCGCGCCCCGTGGCGTACCGTCCCTGCGTCGGCGACGCTCGGGATGCCCCCGTCTCGCGCATCGGCGAGTCGGTCGTCGTGGACCAGTTCGGGGGCTAAGTGCTGTATCATCGCTGTCTCCTTCGGCCCGCCGTGGGGACCGCTCTGTTCGAACAGTTCGTCGACCAGATCCGGGATGCTCTCGTTCCACATCCACTCGATAGCGTACGCGTCGTGGTCCTCGCGCAGTCGCCGTCCGACTTCGCGCAGGTGCGGAATGTTTCCTCCGTGCGCGTTCACGTAGACGACGCGGTCGACGCCGTGATACGTTAGATTCCGGGTGAGCGACTCAACGTACTCGCGAAAGGCCGGCGGACTGACCCACATCGTCCCGTGAAACTGTCGGTGGTGGGAACTGACGCCGATGTTGACTGTCGGTGTGCAGAGAAAGCCGGTCCGCTCCGCGGCTTCCCTGGCGAACGCCTCGGCGATGAGATGGTCCGTCGCTTCGGGCAGATGGGGGCCGTGTTGCTCTGTCGAACCGAGCGGAACTATGGCGAGTGATTCGTCGTCGAAGTACGAGCCCAGGTCCGGCCATGCTTCCGCGCCCAGATACATCGTCGGAACGAACGTTCTCGAACCGCTTCAAAAGTAGGGATCCGGGCGGTTCACGGCACTCCGTATTTATCCTCAGTCCCGGATTCAGCGGTTCCCGCTCCCTGGGAGAACAGGTCGCTTGACCGCCGATACCCGGAAAACACCGGTATGGGGCTTGTTACACTTCGACTAAGGTCTCGGAGGGACACTGCGAGCATTTGTCGCTCGCGGGTTCGATGAGGACGGAGCCACAGGAGGGACACTCGTACAGGTCGGCGTTCGAGGCGTCCTCAGTCTGTGAAGGAGCATCACTGATGTTCGGCTCTTCGTCCGCTGACTCGGTGTCTGCGGGTGCTTCCGTCCTCAGCGTGTTCCTTATGATCGTGATCACACCTTTCATATTCAGATGCGAAGCTACGGACACTGAATAGCTATCCTCCTAAACACTTGGGTCTGGGAGGTACTGACGTATAGCTCCCTGAGATGTCGTCGCTACCCGTTGTTTGCGGTAGATCCACGGACAACCACGACTTAGTCGTCTGACGTTCCGTCGTCATCCGGCTCCGCCTCGCTGCTGTCGATATCCTCGGCCGCGGACTGGGGGTCAGTTCCGACCGAGTCTCCCATAGATGTCGACGGAGTGATCCGCTCTCCATGGACGAGTTCCGGGAGGACGATTCTGACAGCCTCTAGCATCAGCACGAAGACGATCGGGAGGAGGAAAAACCCGTACCAGCCGAACAGGATCGGGCCGAGCAGGTAGGCAAACATCATCACTACCATGTCGAGCTGTCTGCCCGTGATGTACGGCTGGAGAAACGTCTGCGGGAGGATGTCGAGGAGGAGAAAGTAGACGAGAAGGGTCCCGCCGACGAACACCAAATGCGTCTCGTCCGTTCCCGTCGCCCGGACCGCGAGATAGGCGACCACCGGGAGGTACACGACCTTCCCGACGACAATCGGGATCAGACTAGTGATACCGGTCAGGACGGCGAGGACGAATATCATGGGGACGTGTAGGCCTTGCGGCGCGAGGACGTTCGTCCCCCAGTAGGTGACCCCCGCGATGATCGTCATGGCGACGACGAACAGGAGGTTACCGAAGAAGACGGACTCTAGGTCCTGGTCGACGGCCGCGGCGTACGCGTAGGCCGTAGTGTCGCGACCACCCGCTAACTCGAGGAATCCCTCGGTGAGTCCGTCGTCGTTTTCCAGGAGGAAGTACGTTAACGTCAGGGAGAGCGCCAGTAGCACGAGCGTTCCGAACACGGCCGAGAACACTCGCTGGCCCGTTTGGAGTATCGTCCGGAGTACCTGCTCGGGATTTTGGATCGACTGACCCGGGTTCTGGACGACGGCGAACAGCGTCTGTCGCTGCGACTCCGTCAGTAACTGCAGGTACTCTCCGAAAACCGGGACGGTAGCCGATCCGTTGAGAGACTGTTGAACTTCCTGAAACGCTCTGAAGCCGGTGTAAAACACCAGCAGAAAAACCGGGACGACGATCAGAAGGACCGTCACCCACGCCGCGACCCCGTCCGAGTCGATGAACCGTTCTAACTGTCTGTTGATCGGGCGAGTGGCGTAATATCCAAACGCGCCGAGCGCGATCATCCCTACGAAGTTGTAAGCGATGAACGCCGCCACCACGGCGAGCAAGGCGACGAACGCCCACCATCCGGTTCGAGCACGTTCGTTCGGAACGTCGCCGTCTAGCATTCTATACCGAAATACGACATCCAGCGTGAAACGGATCGGGGCCGGCTACTGTCTCACCACGCCTCGCGAAGTACGGACTCGATGTCGGCCTGCGTCAGGTGGAGATCCGCCGGGGCGTTCGCCGTGAAACTGTCGCTCAGGACGACCTCGGCAACGTCAGGGAACGCGTCGCGGTCGAGGTCATCGATAGTCCGAAGCCGCGACGGCAAGCCGAGCGAGTTCCGGACCGCTGTGACGGCGTCGACGACGTCCGCCGCCACCTCCTCTGTGGACTTCCCGTCGTGCGGGACGCCGAGTGCTTCGGCAAGCAGGTCGCGGCGACCGTCGACCTCTCCGAACAGATACCGGAGCGCGTGGGGAGCGACGATAGCGTGAGCCTTCCCCTGTTGCACGTCGGAGTGCGCCGTTAGACCGTGACCGAACGCGTGGATCAGCGAGAGAGTCGTCCCGTCGGGGCGCGAGATGCCGTACTGGACGAGGAGCACTCCCTCGACGATCCGGTCCAGTGAGTCGCTCTCGTCGGAGGTCCCCCCAAGGGACGGTAGCCCTGAGCGCAGTAGCGACAGACCCCGGGCCGCTGTCGCGTCGGTGACGGGGGTCGCCCGCTGCGAGTACAGTGTCTCGATGCCCTTGTCGAAGCCGTTCATCGCGGACCCGGCGAGGATATCGCGAGGGGTGGTTTCGAACAGTTCCGGGTCGGAAAACACGGCGGTCGGCATCAACTGGGGGTCGCTGACGCCGCCGCTTACGTGTGTCTCGACGAAACTGTTCTCCGGCGACGCCGTGACACCGGCGACCTGCGAGAGTTCCGCGCCGGCAAGCGTCGTCGGAACGGCCACGATAGGCGGAATGTCGTCCGGAACTGAAACCGTTCCCCGCTCCGCGAACTCCTCGCCGACCGCCGCGGCCGAACGGTCCGACGCCGCGAGGACGGCGATGACTTTCGCCGTGTCGAGGCTACTCCCCCCGCCGAGGCTCACGACGATATCCGCGTCCGCCGCACGCATCGCTTCGACGCCCTCGACTGCGGTCCCCAGGCGCTTGGCCGGCGTCGTCTCGGCGAAGACGCCGGCCAACCGGTCGCCGAGCCCGGATTTCACGGGGTCGATCACCGCCGGCGTCGCTCCGACAGTCTCGCCACAGACCACGAGCGCCCGGTCGAGTCCCTGCGCGTCGAGTTCGTCGTCGAGGCGGGCAACGCACCCTCGCCCGAACCGGATCACGCCCGAATCGTAGGCAAACCGTTCGGCGCGTTTCGAACCGTTCTCCGTCTCGTCCATAGCGGAGCAACGAACCCACGAACACGTAACGGTACGGGATGGGACGGCGTCAGCCGAAGCGACCGTTCCTGCCGACGCGAGTGCCGGCGACACCCGACAAAACGTCATCCCGTCGCGTGCGGATGTGTTACCGGCCGCTGTCGCGCTAGGGGTTCTGATTTCATCTGTAACTTTAAGTCGGCTCCCCATCATATCTCGTCCGTGAGCGAAGCTCCGGATGTAACCGCGGTCGCGACCGTCCTCGAGGACGACTGTGCCCGTTGCATCCTTCTTCGCGCCCGGAACGAACCTATGTCAGCAAGCGACCTGTCCGAGCGGTGTGGCGTGTCCGAGGCGACCATCTATCGACGGTTAGAGCCCCTCCGCGAGCACGATCTCGTCGTCGAACGAACGAAACCGGCCGAAGGCGGTCACCATTACAAGGAGTACCGGACGAACCTCGACCGGTTGACTGTTGATCTCACTGATGACGGGTTCGAAGTACAGGTCCGTCGTCGCGAATCGATGGCTGACCGCTTCACGCGTCTCATCGAGGACATGTAACCATGATCGGACAACTCTCCGATATCGAACTCACCGCGCGGACGCTCGTCATGGCCAGCCAGATACTGGTCATCTTGCTCGGTTTCACTATCGTCTACATCGCTTTCCAGGGGTATCGGCGCAATCGGAGCAGACCGATGCTGTTCATCGCCGTCGGTTTCACGCTTATTATCGGCGTCCAGGCGATATCGGCCGGGGTGTACGTCGTTTTCGACGTGAGCGAACTCGCCGCGGGTGCCGTCTCGCAAGCGGCCCAGCTTTCAGGGTTGATATGCATACTCTACGCCCTCCGAATGGAGGGGTGACTCCTCCCACTCGGAAACGGTGGCGGTGACGACTGCCCGTCGCGGATGGCTGTGTCCTATTCTGAGCCAGCCAGTTCGTCGGCCTCGCCGTGTGGCGGTCACCACTCGCCGCCGATCCGTTCGCGAGCGTTCTCGTACTCGTTTTTCGTTTCCCATCGTTCACCGGTTTCGACGTGTTCGACGAGATATCGCGCTCCGCACGTTCCGCACCGTCTGTCGGCCGGGTCCGTGACGACCGTCGAGGCCCGGTGTCGGTCTGCAGTCCAACCGCAGTCGTCGTCCGTACAGCGGAGTCGCACCCGCGGTTCGGCGAAGGTCCGACAGTGTCTGGAGGCACCCACTTCGTCGGCTTTCCTGCGGAAGCGTTCACCGTGATCCGACTCACCGTACTGCTGGAACTCCCACGCGTGGACCAGTTCGTGACGGATCACGTCGGTGAACTCCGTCCACCCGTACGACTGGTACGCGTCCCAGGTCAGCCGTATCGTTACGGATCCGTCGCCGTTGTACAGACAGACCCCTGCCCGCCGTTTCGCCCGGTCGGATATCTCCCACGAGACTGCGTCGAGGTCGACGGCGATGTCGACCGTCGAGGCGTATGACGATGCCCGGGCGAGTAGTGCGTCCTCATCTTGGGGCGCTCCGGGACTGTTCCCCTCCGCAGCGGCACGATTTCGGGTTCTGTCGTGCGCGTCCATCGGATGCTGTAGCAGTTGTGGGTTGGCGTATTAGCCCCTTTGGTACTGTACCTGTAGAGGGCTGTCCTCGTAGCGAGGTGACTATCTGACTGAGTGGCTTTCGACGGAGCCGTTCTGGAGCATCTCATCTTCACGGGCAGTTGATGGCGGTCCGTCGTCGAGAGCCCGTTGCTTCTCGACTTCTGCTCTAATCGCGTCTGTTATACGCGGATGGCTACTGAACGGGTCGATCCAGTCGACGTTTCCGCGTTCGAATCCGAGCTTACGCGACAGTTTAGACGTGTTCTCGTTCCGTGTGAAAAACAGCGGAACGGCGACTACACGACCGTTGGAGACCTCATAATGGACACATTCGATAGCCGGATCCTGAACGAGATGGCACGTTACCACGTCAGTATAGCTGGACTGATCCCGGATCCGGGCCGCGTGGTACTCGGCCGCCTGACGGTGATACGGTTTCGAACTACACCCCGAACTGACAAGTATCATAGAGGCTTCCTCATCAGCCGAGACCAGCCCTGACGTTCGGCGAACAATGATCTCGGTGACTGCGGGACTTCGGCCCACCGGTTCACAGTATCGAACGTCTCCAGAGATGTACGAGAGGGCTGTCGGAAGCCTCTCCATTGTGGTACTGGTGTGGGCAGTTATCACTGGAACCGCGTACACTCGCTCCGTCGTGATATCCGTGAATTGGCCTCGTAGCTCGCGCACTGGGTCTGTTTCGAACGTTGCGGTGTCCACTTCGTCAGCGAAACTCCGCTGACCGAGCCGTTTTGCGTGGCTGTCGAGAACGCCCGATGCGGTGTTCGTGCTGGGGCCGATGAGAAGGACTGTTTCGGTGGTCATTAATGTAGCTCGCGTTCTTACCCACAGTTTAGCCGTATTTCCTGTGGTAAAATAACCTTGAATATAATGAAACAAATAACTTGAGGCCGACGCCGGGCGGACAGAACCGGACTCGCAGTTAGCTACTCCAAGAAACAGATCAGAGGTAAATGATCCCGATTCCGGCCCACGTTTGCTCCTGTCGTCCGACGATTTCTCTCGTCCTGTATCTCTCCTTGATTTCGTCCCAGAATCGGCTCACCTCGCAGTACGGGGTTTCCGGCCCCTTGATATCGTGTACCGCGACGATAGCGTCGTCCGCGAGGACCCGTTTGTACAGGTCGAAATCGGCTTTCACGCCCCCGTACGTGTGATCCCCGTCGATGAATAGGAAATCGATATCCCGGTCTCCGAGGACGTTTTCGATCTGTCGTACCGTATCGTAACTGTGGGAGTTCTGTCGAACGAACTCCAGCCGTTTGTCGGTCGCGAACGAACGCATGAACTCCGCTCTCCCCGTCGAGTACCCACCGCCCATTCCGTCGCCAGGAACCCCGCCCGGGACATCGACACTCACGATCAGATCTGTCGTTTGAAGGTATCGACACAAGACGTAGAACGTTCCGCCCGTTGCAGTACCGATCTCTACGATGCTTTCGGGGGCGTGTTCGTCGAGAAGGACGGCGAGTTCCCGTAGTTCCTCCCGGACCTGCATCGGTTGAATCGTGAAGTACCGACCGTAGCCTCGAAAGGTATACCCCGTGTCGAGTACGTCTTCCAACGACGATTCCGTTTCCTGCCGGTCGTTCAGTTTCGAGAGGGACAACTTCCGGCAGAGGGAATCAATGACCTCGCTTCGCGATGCCGCGGTTAACGCTCGATGGATCTTGTACGGATCGCGGTTCGGGGTATGGTCGTGGCCCTCGTGGAGGAAGTAATTATCCACGGCGAAGGTCGCAGAGTCACCCATCTTTGGAGACCCCTCGAACGTTCCCTCTCCGTATCATAACCGGGCACCCAACGTCGGGCAACTCCGCCGGAACCGGCCGTTGATACATTACGCGATACGCGTATCGCGGCTGGGCGGTTGTCACATCGTCGCTACCGTGTATGAGATGGTGGTGAAACAGTAGAACGTCTCCAGCGTTCATTTCGATGTAGCTCATCGCCTCAGGGTCGTAGCGTTCGACGCCCCGGTCGGTACTCGTTTCTCTCCAAGTTGCGACTTCTTCCGGCGTATGTGACCCCTCGATCGCTTTCAGACAGCCGTTTTCCTCTGTGGCATCGCACAACGGGATCCAGGCGATATATCTCGGCGAACCGGTGTACTGGGGATCCACCTCTCGGTGAACGCTGACTTCGTTGTCCGTTCCTGATGGTTTGTATATGATGTAGTTACTGTTCGTACAGATGTTCTCACCGAGTAGTCGTTCGACGATTTCGATAATTCGTTCGTCCTCGGCCAGTTCTCTGAACCCGGGATACTTCTTGTAGACATCTGGAACGATGCCTGCATCTCGTTGCGGGAGTAAGTACTCGTCTCGTAAACTGAACGGGTCGACGAGTCCGTCTTCTTGCTGGCTAATGATCTCGTTTATCAGTCCGCGTTTGGCCTCAACTACGTCCGTATCAAAAACATCGTTCAGAATGCAGTACCCGTCTTCGCTTAATTTCTTGACTGTCCGCTGAGCTTTATCGTCTTGATCCATAAAAAATGTATTAAACAAGGATTTATATAAATATTATCTACGGGGGGCTGAATACTCTCGATCCGAACTCAACTGGATTCCGACCGGCGCTTGAGTACTCGTTCGGTGAAATCCTCCGGAAGAGCGCCCACGTTGCCCGCCTGAATCTCCCACAGGTTCGCGTAGAGGCCGTCGCGAGCAAGCAGTTCCTCGTGAGTCCCTCGCTCTACGATCTGCCCGTCTTCCAAGACCAGGATCCGATCCGCGTCCCGGATAGTCGAAAGCCGATGAGCGATCGCGAACGTCGTGCGGTTCTCGGCCAAGCGGTTGATACTCCGCTGGATCAGGAGTTCCGTTTCCGTGTCGACGTCCGACGTCGCTTCATCGAGGAGGAGTATCTCCGGATCTTTAAACAGCGTACGAGCGATCGCGACCCTCTGACGCTGCCCACCTGACAGCTTCACCCCCTGTTCACCGATCTGGGTTTCGTATCCGTCGGGCAGTTTTCGAACGAACGAATGGGCTTCCGCGGCCTTTGCGGCTTCGATAACCTCCGATTCGGACGCGTCGGGTGTCCCATACGCTATGTTCTGTTTGATAGTGCCGGAAAACAGGAACGTCTCTTGGCCGACGTACCCGATGGTACTTCGAAGGCTCTCGAGCGTTACCGAAGATATGTCGGTCCCGTCAACGCTGACTGTTCCGCCGTCCGGATCGTACAGTCGAGGGAGCAGTTTTAGCAGCGTCGTCTTTCCCGACCCGGTTGGTCCGACGAGACCGATGTACTGACCCCCCTCGGCAGTGAAATCCACGCTCTCAAGCACTGCAGTGTCTTCGTACCCGAAGGTGACATCGTCGTACGAGACACGACCGTCAGTCACCGTCAACTCTTCAGCGTCGTCTCTTTCCGAGACCTGATTCGGCGTCGTGAGAAGCCCGAAGATCCGCTCGCTGGACGCTCGGGCCTGCTGATACAGGTTGATGATCTGGCCGACCGTCGAGAGTGGCCAGATGAGCTGTCTCGTGTAAAAGAAAAAGAGAACTAGCTCTCCCGCGGTTACGGTCCCCGCAAGTGGCCCCGGAGGACCGGTGAGCATCCACACACCCCCTACGAGGAAGGTGAGTGTGAAGCCGATCCCGGCAGGGAGCCTGATGCCCGGATGCATCGTCACTTCTGTCCGGATCACGTCCCACCTTGCGTCGTAGTAATCCTGTGACGCCTCGGCAAACCGGGTGGACTCGTACTCTTCAGCGGTGTGGGTTTTAATGACTTCAATGCCGTTGAGAGTGTCTTCGAGTCGAGCGTTGAGTTGGCCGACGCTGGCGCGAACCCGCTCGTACCGCGACCCGATCGCCTCGCTGAATTTGTACGAAAATCCTGCGATGAGCGGGACGACAAGGAGCGTGATGAGTGCCAGTTGCCAGTTCGTGTAGAGGAGAACGGAGACGACGCCGACGATAAGCGCCGCTGTTCGGATCGTGTCACTCAGCGCGTCGGTTAGGAAGCTCTCGACGTTGTTGATATCGTTGTTGAGAACTGACATCAGTTCGCCGGTGTTCTCGTCGGTGAAAAATCCCATATCTGCCCGCTGTACTCCCTCATACAGGTCCGTTCGAAGGTCGTGTTGAACGTTCTGCGCAAACGATTTTAACTCCCAACCGCAGAGTACGTGCAACAGAGACTCCGTAAGGAAGGCGACCGCAACGACGAGTACGGCGAAAACCAACTGCTGCAGCGGTTGGTCGGGCACCCATCCGGTCGAGACGAGCGGAATCGCCTGCGGGCGTTGCTCGAGCAGGATAGTGTCGATCGCCGTCGCGAGTATAAACGGTGGAACGATCCCCATGGCGCGAGCAGCTACGCCCGAGAAGAGTCCGACGATGAACTGCTTTTTGTAGCCCCATCCGTATTCGAGAAGAAGCTGACGTATGGGATGTCCGGCCTCCTCTCTTCCCCTACCACCCTGCCTCTCGTCCGACCCTACTATCCCTGGCGCCATTTTTGTGGATGTTGTCGCCGTGAAGTTAAGAAACGTACCGATCGCGAACGACCCGAAGTACTGGTGACGCGATGAAGGAACGCTCCCAAACCATCAATTAATTCACGTACTGCTCGCTCATTGGGCTCGAACGAGTTGATCGAACAGAACTCGGTGGGCGTCCGCTTCGACCGCTCGTTCCCGGCATCCGCCGGCGGAACTCCCCGATAGGCTTTCTGCCGTCCGTTGGTGGCCCACTAACCGTTTCCACGCGAACTCACTCCCCGAAAGATTCTGGGTCCACCTCGCCCGCCGGGGCCATCGTCGTCGAGTTCCCGTGTCCTTGTCTGCTGTCGAGTTCCGTTCACTGATGCTCGTACATCTAATTCTTCGATCTTAGGACGACAACGCGTACACCCGTCTGAGTCTACTCTCCCGACAGTCCGATACTACTGAACACGCGGTCGCGCTACGAACTCACAGGTATATGACAACAAATAATACTACGAAATATGAAATGATGTGTGTTTATCAAATTAGAGTATATAAACCCTCAGTTACAGAAGCTTGGCTGTCGCCGTGTCCTCCCCGTCTCAGTAGCGGTAGGGGGACGAACCGATAAAACCCGGGGTGTCGATGCGGTTTCTAATATACCGGATCCGCAAGCGATTCTGGGACGGTTTCAGTGGCCGAACCCCGTTCCGTGGATCACGAACGGATCCATTCCAAATGCGTAAAACGGTAAATATCAAAAACCAATCTATAACAGAAATAATATAATTATCGCGTATTATTCTTCGCCATTTGGACCCATGGACTGACCGTCGGAGATGACGCTTTGTCCCCCTGTCATCGTTTCAGTCCGATCCACGCTCACGGAACACTTATGACCGGAGAACGATCAGTCGTTCAGTGAGCCGACCGATGGCGCCAACAGACGTCGATCCGTTCACGAGCACGGAGGTGTACTACGCCAGATACCGGCCCGGATACGGCGGCGGGGCTATCGAATATCTGCAAGAGAAATTCGACTTAGACGAGTCGTCTCGCGTGCTCGACCTCGGATGCGGTGCCGGTCAAATCACCGTCCCGATCGCGGCGTTCGTCGGCGAAGTAGTGGGAATGGATCCGAACCAAGCGATGATCCGAGAGGCTCGAACGAGAGCCGCCGAGGCCGGTCGAGACAACATCGAGTGGGTCGTCGGCTCGGACTCGGATCTGGACGAGGACCTGGGTCCGGTCCGGCTGACGACGATGGGTCGGTCGTTCCACTGGATGGACCAGGAGCGGACGCTGGAACGGCTTCGTTCGATGACCGAACCCAGCGGCGGCGTCGCGATACTCAACGACGCCGAGTGGTTCACCCGAGGGGAGAAACGGTGGCAGGACGAGGTGTACGAGATCGCTGACGAGTATATCGACGACCTACCTCCCAGAACCGGGCCGGTCGATTACGACGACCCGTGGGACGAAAAGTTCGACGCGTTCGGCTTCCACGATGTCGAGGTTGCGACGTTCGAAACCGAACGCGAGTGGGATGTCGATAGCGTCGTCGGCTACGTCTTCTCGCTGTCGTACTGTTCGCCCGAAACCTTCGGCGACGAGCAGGAAGCGTTCGAACGCGACCTCCGCGCTCGCCTGACCGACTCGGAGCGGGAACCGTTCGTACAACGCGCGGAAACAGAGGTGATTGCGGGCAGAAAGCAATTCGGAGGTATAGAGCGTGAGAACAGTGGGTAAGCTCTGACGGATCAAACAACGAGAATAGACCGATATGAGCGGATCAAGACGGCATAGTGTGGCGTCCAGTCTCTCCGGTCGTTCTCGTCCTCGCTCTCACCCGGATCGTTGACCGCCTCGTCCGCGAGGCCTGAATTCGAGTTCTCCGAGGCGGTGGATCGGCCGCTCGGGAGCGGGGAGACACGACGCCTCGCTCGGGGCACAGATGGGAAACCGTTTTTCGCGCTCCCGCCAACGCAGAGGTATGAACGTCAGGTCACTACCCGACCTCGCTCCGGACGACCGCGCCGCGTTGTTCGACCGCGACGCCG
This sequence comes from Halostella pelagica, assembly GCA_005954745.1. Classification (GTDB taxonomy): domain Archaea; phylum Halobacteriota; class Halobacteria; order Halobacteriales; family Natronoarchaeaceae; genus Halostella; species Halostella pelagica. The sequence goes on along the minus strand of CP040678.1, from coordinate 1,744,726 downwards.
GCGTCGAAACCGTCCGCGGCGATGTCAGAGATATCGTCGACCGCGTCCGCACCGAGGGAGATGTCGCCGTCCGGAAGTTCTGCCGGGAGTTCGACGACGTCGAGGTCGCAAACCTCGTCGTCACGGACGAGGCGGAACGCGCCTACGAGGAGATAGACGACGACATGCGAGACACCATCGAGCGCGCGGCGGATAACGTCCGCGAGTTCCACGAGGCGCAGATGCCCGAGGACTGGCGCGAGGAGTTCGACGGTCGGGAACTCGGCCGTCGGTTCCGCCCGCTGGAACACGTCGGCGTGTACGCGCCAGGCGGCACCGCGGCGTACCCCTCCAGCGCCATCATGGGTATCGTCCCCGCGAAGGTGGCCGGTGTCGAGAACGTCGCCGTCGCCACGCCGCCTGCCGAGGAGATGAACCCCGTGACGCTGGCCGCGATCCACGCCGCCGGCGCTGACACCGTCTACAGCGTCGGCGGGGCCCAGGCCATCTCGGCGCTCGCCTACGGCACCGAATCGGTCCACAGCGTCCAGAAGATAGTCGGCCCGGGCAACCGCTGGGTCACGGCCGCCAAGGCCGAGGTACAGGGCGACGTCGACATCGACTTCCTCGCCGGGCCGAGCGAGATCCTCGTCGTCGCTGACGACACCGCGACCCCGGAGTACGTCGCCGCCGACCTTGTCGCACAGGCCGAACACGACGAGAACGCCTCCGTCGTCGCGGTGACTGACGACGAGTCGACCGCCGAGGCAGTCGCCGACGCGGTCGAAGCGCAGGCGGCCGGCCGGGAGCGCGAAGAGACGATCCGTGCGGCGCTGGAAAACGACGCCAGCGGAATATTCCACGCCCGCTCGATGAGCGAAGTGATCCTCTTCGCCGAGGCGTACGCCGCGGAACACCTTTCGATCCAGGCCGACGACGACGAGACGATCCTGGAGCGCATCGACAGCGCGGGCAGCGTGTTTCTCGGCCCACACACGCCCGTCGCGGCCGGCGACTACGCCAGCGGTACGAACCACGTTCTCCCGACGAACGGCGGCGCGAAGCGAAACGGCGGCCTCTCAGTGGACACGTTCCTGCGCTCGACGACGGTCCAGCGCCTCTCCGAGGATTCGCTCGGCGACCTGCGCGACACCATCACGACGCTTGCGGAGGCCGAGGGGCTCGAAGCGCACGCCGAGAGCGTCCGGAGGCGGTTCGACGAGCGATAGCGAGACGAACCTCGTCGTTTCGCTGCGCTCCACGACGGCGATCTGACGAGGTGTGGCGAGTCGAACTATGCCGACCCGCTGGACGGAACGATAGGCGACGCCCGGAACCCGGCCTGCCGCAGTGGCTTCATACTGACGGACGGAAGTCAGTGACGAATTTCGCGGGGACGTTCCCGCGAAATATCTGAAACAGTTACGTCCGACAGTATCAGCGTCAGGGTTAACACGTTCGGCTACGTCGTGTGAACTATGAGTACGGACGCCGCCGGGAACGGGGAAACCCGACCCGAAATCACCGTCACGGAACAGGCCGCGGAACGGGCTCTGGACCTGCTAGAGGGCGAGGACCTGGACGTCACCGAGGCGGGTCTCCGCCTGTTCGTCCAGCAAGGTGGCTGTGCCGGTCTCTCCTACGGGATGCGCTTCGACGACGAGGCAGACGAGGAAGACACCATCTACGAACACCACGGCCTTCAGGTGTTCGTCGACCCGGCCAGTCTCAACTACATCGAGGGGAGCGTTCTCGATTACGAGACGGGTCTTCAGGGCGAGGGGTTCAACGTCGAAAACCCGAACGTCGTCAGCGAGTGCGGCTGCGGCGAGTCGTTCCGAACTTAGTCGGCCCCGCCGACTTCGTCCGCTGACTCAGCTTTCACCTGCGGATTCAGCGATCCTGTGTGTGAGTAGACACCGACGAGTAGCACTAGCCCCGCTACCGCCGGGATGATCGCACAGGCGGCGTACACCGGGGCAAAACCGACGGCTTTGACGGCGGGCAGAGAGACCATCGGGCCGAGGCCGCCGCCGACGTCGCCAAGCACGTTGTTCGTTCCCGTCGCTCGGCCCATCCGGTCGGGTGGCGTCAGGTCGGCGAGGAGCGCCAGCAGCGGCCCGCCGACGCCGCCCTGTCCCGCGCCGATGAGGCAGCAGGCGACCGTCAGCGTCGACGCCGACTGCGCGTCCGCGAGCAGGGCGAACCCGCCACAGGCCGTGACGAGAAACGCGATCAGGATCGGGACGCGAGCGCCGAGTACGTCACTGAGTTTCCCGCCGACGAGCATGAACACTGACCCAGCGAGGACAGTGATCCCCATCAGAAACCCGGATGTCCCCTGCGACGAATAGCCCAGAATACTCACGCTCCGGGCGTCCAGAAAGAGGACGAGCGTCGCGAACAGGACGCCGACGTAGGAGAAGTACAGGCCGAAGTTGACCAGTCCGGCCGTCAGTGCGGGAACGCTCCGATCGACGTTCCAGGGGTTTACGCCCGCCTGGTTCTCCTCGACGTGCGTCTCGGGGACCGTGAAATACGCGAGAACGCTTGCGACCAGTGCGACCGCTGCCGCGATAGCGAACGCCGCGGCGATGCTGTACTCGTCGCTGACGATGCCGCCGAGGACGAGGCCGGCGGGAAAGCCGAACGTGATCCCCGCGCGGACGAGGCCCATGCTAGTCCCGCGGGACTCTGCCTGGCTCACGTCTGCTGTGATGGTGTACGCCGTCGCGAACACGAGTGCGCTTCCGACGCCCCACGCGACTCGCGCGATGAGAAACCAGGCTGCGGGGGCGGCCGACGCGATGGCGACGTTGTACCCTAACGTGGCGACCCCCTCGACGAACAGGCCGGCGATAAACGGCGTCCGGGTTCCGATGCGGTCGACGAGCGCGCCGGACGGTGCGTTCGCGAACAGACGGGTGAACCGATTCGCGCTCAGGATCAGGCCGACGAGAAACGGCGAGATACCGAGAATCGCTTCCAGATTCGGGAGTATCGGAAACACGACGCCCCCGCCGAACCCGACGAAAAACGTGCAGGCTATCACGGTGAAGACGACCGGACGTGACCCGTCGCTCATCAGGCCCACCGCCGCAGTGTACGCTGTTCGCCCGCGTCAGGCAGGTATCGAGCAGTCGCTCCGCTGTCTTCGCCGTTACCGTCGAACGACATGGGTGGATATAGCTGGCTGTTGCGGAAGAATTACGTGGTCGAAGCCTACGCTTCGAGTTCGAACGCGACTGTCACCTCGGCCTGATACTCGCGGTCTTCCGCGGTGGCGAGTTCGACGCCGAGTTGGTCTACTTCGATCCACTGGATGTTTTCGAGCGTCGTCTCAGCGCGGTCGATGGCGTCGTCCGCCGCGGCGTCGAAACTCTCCGGGCTCGTACCGATGAGCGTGATCTTCTTGAAGACCATAATGCGTCCACCAGTAGATCCGGCGGAATGATAAAGGTATGACCGATTACGCTCGGTCGAACAGGTTCCACTCCTCGTCGAACGGCCCCCAGCCGGCGAGCATGTCCCGCGAGACGACGTACTCGGCCACGGAGATGCTTATTACGGCGAGGATGGTGCCGGCGACGACGTCCGTTCCCCAGTGGATGCCGAGATACATCGTCGCTATCGAGACGCTGACGGCGAGAACGAACGAGATGGGGACCCACGCCCTGTACTGGTCGCGGGTGCGCCACGCCAACAGGAACACCGTCGTCGCTAGCGAGGCGTGAAGCGAGGGGAAGACGTTGGTGTTGTGGTTCACCTCGCCGGTGAGCAGTTGTGACTGCGGATACGTGACGTAGAGGAGCGAGTCGACGATGTCCGGAATCAGGTTCCGAGGACCGAATGCGATAAAGAGGACGTAGCAGATCAGACCGACGCCGTAGTTGAACGCGTAGGCCACGATGAGTTCTTTCATCGAGGTCATGTCGCTTCGCACGAAGTAAGCGATAAACGGGAACACTAACAGGAAGACGTAGCCGTAGAGGTAGATGAACACGAAGTAATCAGTTAGCATCGGCGATCGTATCGACTGGACGTCGGCGACCAGCGTGCCTTCGAGGCTGTAGATAGACGCCGTGATGTTCAGGTCGAGCAACCAGGAGAGCCCCGACGTATAGTCCATAGTTAATTTCCGGATAGCGAGGATGAGAACCAGTATCGTCAGATATGGCCCGATGTCGGCGAGACGCCAGCGGTAATCCCGGAGGGCACGGTAAATGCGCCGCGGACCGACGAGGGCGACTGAGGCGACACTAAGCAGGAGAGCGACCATGACGGTCAGTCGCAAAACTACATCGGCTAGTGCCATACCTGTACGTTCGTCTTCAACGATTTAACAACGGCGGTTCCGCGCTTAACGAAGGCCCGTGACATATTAGGACTGTCCCTGACTGAGGAGTTCGCCGTCGTCGCTGTACCGATATCCTTTGTCGAGAAACAGTTGCTTTGCGGCCTCTACGTCCATGTCTCCGTTCTCACTTGGGAAAGCGCCGACCGCGCTCTCGCCGTTCCATTCGAGATCCGAAGGGACGTATTCGGTGCCGTGGAGCGGCGTATTAGCCGGGGTGGCGTACCCGTCGAAGACGTCTTCGGCGATCTGCTCGCGGTCGAACAGTCGGGCGAGACACCGTCTAAAATGCGGATTGGTGAGGGGGGACCTGCGGGCGTTAAACCCTGCAATGTAAAACTCGCTCGAACTGTCGGTGAGTAAGCGGACCGAGTCAGACTTGTTGGCACGTGGCGCGTCTTCGGGATCGAGCGTCGATCCGACGATGTCCATCTCGTCGTTTTCGATGAGTTCGATCGCCGCCGCACCTGACGGCGTGACAATGTATTCGAGCGTGTCGTAGGCCGGTCCGCCGGCAAACTGCTCGACCGGTGGTTCGAGGTCCTGTTCTCGCTCCTGACTGAGGAAGTGGTCGTCGAACGACTGGAGGGTGAGTTGTTCACCCGCCGTGGCGCTGTCGAACGCAAACATACCGCTGCCGACGGGTTGGCGGTTCTCGTCGACCATCGCCTGCGTCAGGTACTCCTGAATCAGTTCTGTTTCTTCCGACCACACGTGGCGGGGCAACACCGGGACGGTAAACGCGGTAGCGGCTACCTCGCGGCTGCTCGGTTCGAACTCGATCCGACAGCGGGTGTCGGAGAGAGCCTCGGCGTTGGCGACGAGACTTGACTGGGACCGGAACTTCGGCGCTGGGACCGTGCCGTTCGAACCGCCCATCGAAGTGTCCGAGAGGAACTCGAAGGTAAACGCGACATCGTCGGCAGTGAGCGCTTCGCCGTCGTGCCACGTGAGGTCCTCGCGGAGTCTGACGATGGCGGTGGGCGTGTCGCGGTTGTCCAGCCACATCCAGGAGTGAGCGAGCCACGGTTCGACATCGCCGTCGATCCTACGACCGATCTGGTCGTAGATCAGCCCCAGAACGTTGTTCCGGTCGTGATACTCCACGGCGATCGGATTCCGGTTCTTGGTCACCTCGGAGTTCAGAAGGGCGACGCGAAGCGTGTCGAGGTCGTTAGACGCGGTCTCTTTGGGACGTATCCGGAGATAGTCGAGCATCGTCTTTAGACTCGTGACGTTCCAAGTCGTCGCGAGTTCGATATCGACTGCCGTCAGATGCTCCGGACACGTGAGTACGGAAAACGGCTGGACCGAGACGGTAGTTCGGAGGGCGTTTTTGATGGATGCGTCCCGTGTCCGCCCCGACGAGGTGCGTTGTCGCTGTAACTGCTTGTCAAGGGTTACGTTCGTGAGACCGAAGGGATTCTGCCACCCCTGTTCTTCCACGAAGAGGGAGTGCAACGTCGAGTAGAGTTCGTCCGGGTTCTCTATCCCCGGGTGCCGAGTGACAAAGATATCGAACTCGCGATTGAGGAGTACGTCCCGGAGCAGTTCCACTTCGGACTTCGGTTCGATGGTCGCATTGATCCCGACCTCCTGCAGGCGCTCGGCGAACTGTCGGGCGATTATGATCGAGGGAGTGTCGGCGTCGGTGGGGAGAGTCTTGACGTTCAGCGAGATCTGCTGTGGAGCATCGCGAGCCGAGCTAGCCCAGAGGTCCGTGATGCAACCGGCGGAACCAGCGGCCGCCGCGGTACCGAGACCAGCCAGCAACTCGCGCCGTCCAATGCTCGACCCGCATCCGTTCATGACCGAAACAAAAAGCCGGGCGCTATTTGATTGTTTCCTTGATGGCCGAAATGAATTCGACGCTCACTCGGCCCCCGAACGGGCGTCGAGACGGTCCTCGATAGCGCCGACGATGTCGGTGAGGTAGGCAGTTCCCCAGATAGCGACGATGACGCCGCCGATCAGATTGAATAGGAGGTCCTTCATCGTGTCTTCGAGACTGTACTGAGTGAGTACGCGCGGGCCGCCGGTGATATCCGCGACTTCCGCGATGACGAACTCGACGACCTCCCAGAACACGCCGAATGCCATCACGAACATCAGGATGAACACGAAGATGAACCGGTCGGGGAGATAGATGTCGTCGCTGTGTTCCTCGACCGCACGAACGGTTGCGTAACCGACTCCCGCAACCAGCGATGAGGAGAGTGCGTGGGTCATGTGGTCCCACCACCCTAGCGATCGGTAGAACGTTGCGCCCGTACCGGGAATGCCGACCGTCCCGAGCGCGTGCAGGAACGCGGCGCTCGTGATCCAGAGCGTCAGCGCGGGGTCCATCGGAACGTCGTAGTCCCGTTCGAGCAGGGGCGGTAACTGGATGACGACCAGACCCACCGCGCAGTTGACCATGACGCCGACGCTGCCGCGCTCCATCCCGAGGAAAAAGAGGACGACCAGACCGATCTCCATGACGTACGTGATCTGTGCCTGCCGGTTCTCCGAGATCCCGACTCTGTCGCGTAGTTTCATTGTACCCCCTCCGCGACCTCTTCAGGAAGCCGTTCGTGCGTGTCAACTCTCCGGCGGAAGTACAGTTCGAACACGACGCCGGCGACGATACCTACCACGAACGAGTAGACGAACTCGATCATCAGCGCGTATTCGGGGTCTTCGTAGCCGACGAGAAATCCGGTTCCGAGTTGGATATCCGCGGCCCACCGGACGACCGCCCACGTCCCGGCCGCGGCCATCGTCGTCACGACGACGAAGAGGATTGCGAACCCGTACGTCATCTCGACCGACGTGAACACTTGCAACTGGACCGCGATGATGAGTGCAACAGCGGCGACTGATAGGTACGTTGCGAGGTTCCCGGTCACCGGCACTGTCGCGACCGTGCGGCCGAGAACCGGGAGCGCGGCGACGGCGACGACCTCCCAGGGAAGCATCACTTCAGCCGACCTGTACGCGACGATGGGGAGCAACGAGAGCACGCAGACGGTCGCCGCGAACCCCGCCCAGAGGAACTCGCCGTCGACTAGTTCCACGACCGCTATCACTCCCAGAAACCCGACGAGGAGCCACGCGATACCGGCGTTGATTCGCCGGTCGCGAAACAGCATGTCGATGTCCGCGTCTGCCATAGCATTGCGTGGACCCGTCACGGGTAAAAGGTTGGTGTTGCGGTATTGTAATTATCCAGTCATGGCGGGAACCAAGACTATCGCTGAAACCGGTTCGGAATATCTGTTTAAAAAACCGAGGCGTATCGGTCGTTCGGAAACGGCACGCGCACAGACGGCGCTCAGACGAAAAGTACGTACGCAGCGGTGTACGCGAGCAATGCCGCAGTGAGGCCGGCGAGACCGGTCAACAGTGCCCTCAGTACCCCCTCCGGCGTCGTCATCCGGTCCGGGAGGCTCAGATCGCCGGGGAATCGCGTTCGAAGCCGCGCCCGACTGAACGGGACCGCAGCGAGGATACCGACGGCGACGATACTGAATACGAACTGGTACGACACCGAGAGCGTCGGCGGATCTATCGCCAGCACGGCGACGCCGTAAACGACGCCCAGCGCGGCCCGTCGATTTACGTTCTCGGAGATAGAGATATTAGAAATATAACAGTACACCAGCGCGGCCAGCCACAGCGTCGCGATCTCCAGGCCGAACGCGCCAAGCAGGTGCAACGTCGGATCCGGTGAGAGTGCGACGCGCTCGACCGCGGCGCTATCGGTAAGAGGGTAGAACAGGTGCGGCGCCTCCCCGGTGAACATGTCTCCCCAGGGGTGCGACCAGATCCCGACTACTGCGGCCCCGAAGACCGTCACCGGCCCAGCTTTCCCCTGTGAATCCGCCAGCGACGAGACGACGAATCCGCTGACGAGAAACGCGACCATCACGAGCGCCGCGAGCGGACCCGTGATCAGGTGTGCGGCGGTGACGAGCGCAACGGCCAGCGCGGCGGCACTGGCGCGCACGACACGTGACTCCGCCGTCCAGAGCCCGAACGCGACCGCCGCTGGCACCGCGACGACCAGCGAGTGAGTCACTGAGCGATGGACGACCGTGCTCGTCTCCCAGAAGGCCTCTGTGACCGAGAAGACGCTATCGTAGTTCGCGTCGAGGAGGCCGGCCAGGGCGTACACCATGTCCGCGTCAGGGACGACGGCGAATCCGGCGGCGATGAGGCCGACTGAGAGCGCTCGCTCGCGGGAGCGCCCGGCCAGGGAGAGTGTCCCGGAAACCAAGGCGAACGCGAGCAGCGCGTGGCCGACCATCATGATACCGAAACTACGCAGCGACTCCGCATAAGTTCCTCGGCGTCGTGGTAGACAGTGGCACGTCAGGCGCTCTATGTCTCGGATTTGTGTTTCGTCCACTCGGACTCTATCTCGCCGTTCGCGCGGACGAGCGTATCGCCGTCGACCGTCAGGCGGGTCTTGCGCAGTTCGATAGCTTTCACCTCGCCGGTCGTGTCGCCCGAGGTAACCGTATCACCGGGCATGAAGTCGGGGTCTCGCAGGAGGTATATCCCGGCGACGGCGTCCTCGATCATCCCCGAGAGCGCGTAGGAGACGCCCAGCGCGACGAACCCGCTCGCCGTCCCGAGCGCGGCCGCGATGCGGCCCAGTCCGACGACGGAGAGAAACGCGAGCGCGACGGCGAACCACAGGAGGATGGCGACGATCCGGGAGAGAAACTGACGATACACCGGTTCTTCGCGCGCGAACACACGCTTCAGGCCCCACCGAACAACCAGCATGACGAACTTGATGCCGACGAGCGCGACGAGGAGAAATATCACACCGGCGATGAGTTTCGGCAGGGCGGCGACGAGGTCGCCCACGAAACGTTCGAGCACCTGTTCGACGATACTGGCGGTGCCCTCGCCGGTCTGTGCGAGTGCCATGACGGTCCTATCAGCGTCCGGTAAGTTAAGTGTCGGCCGGAATCCGAGAGACGAGGCTTTTTGATGGATTCCGGCGCAAGTGAGACCATGGTTCGCAACGCTCAGGACGCACCCGAAGTCGGCGAGTTGACGCCTCCGGATAGGACACTCATGGGGCCGGGCCCAAGCGACGTTCATCCGCGGGTTCTCCGAGCAATGAGTACGCCGCTGGTCGGGCATCTCGACCCATCGTTTATCGAACTGATGAACGAGGTCCAGGAGCTGTTGCGGTACACGTTTCGAACCGACAATCAGTGGACGATCCCGGTCTCCGGAACGGGATCGGCCGCGATGGAGGCGGCCATCGGCAACGTCGTCGAACCCGGCGATACGATGCTCGTGCCAACGAACGGCTACTTCGGCGGCCGCATGGAGAGCATGGCGGAACGCGCCGGCGGCGAGGTGGTTCGCGTCGACGCGCCGTGGGGCGAACCGCTTGACCCGGCAGACGTCGAAGCGGCGTTCGATGAGCACCAGCCGGACGTGTTCGGGTTCGTCCACGCCGAGACGAGTACCGGGGTCAAACAGCCCGATGTCCCCGAACTAACCGGCATCGCACACGAACACGACGCCTACGTGATCGCCGACTGCGTCACGTCACTCGGCGGCGTCGAGTTGCGGGTCGACGAGTGGGGCGTCGACGTGGCGTACGCCGGCCCGCAGAAGTGTCTCTCCTGTCCGCCCGGCGCGAGTCCGCTCACGCTGAACGACAGGGCGATGGACAAGGTACTCGGGCGAGAGAACCCGGTGCGCTCCTGGTATCTGGACCTCTCACTGCTCGAAGGCTACTGGGGGGAGGAGCGAGCGTACCACCACACCGCGCCGATAACGAACGTGTACGCCCTCCGCGAAGCGCTCCGTCTCGTCGCCGAGGAGGGGATCGAGAGCCGCTGGGAGCGTCATCTCGACGTCGCCCGAGCGCTCAAAGCCGGCGTCGAGGCGATGGGTCTCGAAATGAACGCGCCGGACGAGTACTGGCTCCCCAGCCTCAACGCCGTTCGCGTGCCTGACGGGGTTTCCGACGGGGAGGTGATCCAGGTGCTGCTCGACCAGTACGACCTGGAGATAGCCGGCGGCCTCGGCGACCTGTCGGGCGACATCTTCCGCATCGGTTGTATGGGCTACTCGGCACGGCCGAAGAACGTGTCCTACCTGCTCTCGGCGCTTGGAGACGTGTTGGACGAGAAGGGAGCGGCCGTCGACGTGGAGGTCGGTCTCTCGGCGACGAGCGACCGCCTCGGCTAAAGCGCGGTGCTACGACAGGGCGGCGCGCGAACGACTTCGTAGTCGTTGTCGTCCTCGACGGAGATGATCGCCCACTCGTACTCCGGGTCTGCGCGCGTGAGACTCCGTCGGAGTCCCGGTGCCTGGTCCTCGGAGGTAACGAAACAGCGCAAGTGGCCGGTGTCCGGCGTTTCGTTGGGCTCTTCGGTCACTGTTACGTGAACGGACTTCCACTCTCGCTCGGCGCGGAACTCCGCCCCGTCGCCGGAGACGGTGTACCCAAGGTCGCTGAAGATCGATCTGGCCTGTTCGTCGAGGTTCGTGTTAACAGGTCCCATTCACGTCGGAGTACCACGGGACGGGTAATAAGCTTTCTCACAGGACAGAAATCGTTCAGTTACTCGTGCGCGGCGTCCCACTCGGTCGGTTTCCGGAAGTTACCGCAGACGTTGCACTCGATGCGTCCCATCGCGTCCATCGCGTTGTCGAACGTCTCGCAGTTAGCGCAGAACCACCCGTACTTTTGCTCTCTCTCGGGCGTTCGATAGGCGACAAAGAAGGGTCCGTCCGACCCGCGTTCGCCGTCGCTTCGGTCGACGTACACCGTCTCGCCTGCCGGCGTCGTACGCGTCTCCATAGCCGACGACTAGGAGATACAGCGGTTTAAGCCCTATCTGTGCGTCGCGGTGGCTGGTCAACCGACTCGCGACAGTAACCCTTGATCGCTGCCGACGTCATACCTACCCGGTCGTAACCTAGTCTGAAACTGTGATGTCGCTCTGCCCGACGTTTGTGAAGACTTACTGGGATCCGGGAGATGAGTCTATCTGATGGACTGCATTGTCGTCCCTGTTCGCTATCCGCTCTCTATGCATTCCCGGGAGACGCTCACCGAGGCTATCAGCATCGCGGACGAAAACGACGCCGAACTCACCGTCCTTCACGTTAACCTCTATCAGAACGGGAAAGACGTTACGCGAGCGAGCCTGAGACGGGCCGTCGAACGGGAGTTCGGTGCGCTTTCGAACACTCGTTTCATCGTTCGATCGGGCTTTCTGATCGAGGAGTCGATACTGAACGAAGCCGTCGCCGAGGAGGCGGACGTAGTGGTTATCGGACACAAGCAGATCGGTCGACTGCGGCGGATTTTCCGGAGACTGTACAACGAACCGGATATCGAGAAATTCCTCAGGGCGCGGCTCTCGTGCGAGATAGTAACTGTCGGTCGCGACTGAAGCCCTATGTTACCGTTTGTCTCCGATTACGTGGCCTTGTCGAGATGCGACGGCACATCCGATTTCTCCTGTGACTGACACCATCACTCGCGCTCCTCGGAACCCGACCGACTGGTTGACCGCCCCTGATTCGGTTCCGATTCGCCGAGAGTCACGTCCGCGGTTCCGCTCGTGTCGTCGAACACGAGGTGTCTGTGCGGATAAGCGATAGTTACATCGTCCGTTTCCTCCAGCGACGACCAGATCCGCTCGTTCACCTTCGAGCGGACAGTCAACAGTTTGTACGGTTGTTTCGCCCAGTACCGTAACGTGAGAAGCACTCCGTCATCGGCGTATTCGTCGACGTAACAGGTCGGTGCGGCCGGATAGCGACCGCCGCCGATCCGGATGCTCGGCCCGCCGGAAATGATTTCCTCGACGTCGCGGGCCGCCCGCTCGGTGATCGTCCGAGCGAGGTCGATGTCGCTCTCGTACGTCACGAGGATCGACAGCGACAGACGGGTTCGCTCGTCCTCCGCGGAGTGGTTTATCACGTCGCGCTCCCGGATAGTCGAATTCGGGATGACGATGAAGGTGTTGTCGAGAGTGAACATCTTCGTGTAGCGAAGCGTGATCTCCTCGACGTAGCCGCGCTCCCCTCTGTCCGCCAGTTCGATCATGTCGCCGATCTCGAACGGCTGGTCCGCGAGAACGAATAGGCCGTTGATGATGCTGCCGGCGATGGGCGCGAGGATGATACCGAGAACAGCCGACAGAACTGTCACCGAGATGAGTACTTCCCCCGGCCTGAACCATCCGATCCGCACCGCGGCGGCGCTGACCGCGAGTAACAAAACGGCGGTTCGGATACTTCGCAGGATGGTCCGCGTGATGCTCGGCCGCCGGAACCGACGTGCGACCGGCCGACCGAGCAGTCGGACCGCGAGGATCGAGAGGTACCACCCGACGACGACGATGAGGACCGCCATCCCTGCATCGACGACATAGCCGGGAACGTTCTCCTCTACCCAGCGGAGCGCGGTCGTCTGGAGCACGCCGTTCAGTTGCACGTCTCCCCTCTCGGCACCGGGATAAAAGAGGTGTGTGGTTCGTTCGCCGCCTGTTTGACATGCCTAGCCCCCGTATGAGGCGGTATGACCGCACGTGATCGCGGCGAGCCAACGTTCCGCGTCAGTCAGGAGAGTGCGCCGTCCGAAACCGTCATTGCGGGATTTTCCGGGTTCGGTCTCGCGGGACTGACGGCAGTCGACTACCTCGCCGACCATCTCGAACTCGAACCGCAGGGTCACGTCAGAGCGGAGGGGATCCCCTCTATCACGCCGTTCGAGGAGGGGAGACCCCGCCATCCGACTCAGATCCTCTCTCGTGACGGTCTGGACGCGACGCTCCTGCTGTCGGAACTGTTCGTCCCCGTCTGGGCGGCGGACTCGTTCGGCGAGGCCGTCGTCGATTGGACCGTTGCAAACGACGTTACGGATGTGACTGTTCTCTCGGGAATCCCGTTCGCTCACGGGCCGGACGCTCATCGGACGTTCTACGTGGCGACTGACGACTACCGGGAGGCCCACCTCGACGAGGTCGATGCACCGCCGATGCAAAACGGCTTCCTCGACGGTGCGAACGCCGCGTTGATGGAGCGCGGGATGGAAACGGACCTCCGCGTCGGTGTCCTCGTGACGCCCGTGCACGCGCAAGCGCCGGACGTCGAGGCCGCCCTTCGATTGCTCGACACCGTCAGCGCGATTCACGACGTTCCGATAGATACCGACCCGCTTCGGGAGTTCGCAACACAGGTCCAGCAGTACTACGCCAACCTCTCCGAGCGCATCGACCGGGCTCCCGACGGGGAAAGGCCCGAAGACCGGATGTACATGTGAGCGCTGTCGTTCGCGACAAACTCGTTTTCGTAACCAGGTGCTACTCGGTTTTCGGTAAATCATTTACGCCGCGAGTGCAGTGAGTGAGATATGACGACGGACGACCTTCGCTCGACGATGGAACGGGTGGGCGAACGGTTCAATCTGGGCGAATACGAGATAGAGGCGTATCTGGCAGTACTCGAACACGGACAGCTAACCGCCAGCGAGATCGCGGACCGAACGGAGATACCGCAACCGCGCGTGTACGACACGGTAAGAAGCCTCAGCGACCGGGGTCTGGTCGAACTCCGGGAGTCCAGACCGATGAAGATAATCGCCGTCGACCCCGACGACGCGTACTCGGAGATCAAGGGGTCGCTGACCGAGATGATCGACGAACTGGAGTCCCGGTATACGGCACCGGCGCGCGACACCGAGGCGGTGTCTCTGGTCAAATCGCGGTCGACGATCCTCCGATATCTGGAGGAGGTCATCGAGGCGGCGGAGTACGAACTGGCGCTCTCGCTGACGCCGGAACTCCTAGAGCGGTTCGAGGATAAACTCGCGACCGCCCAGCAAAACGGCGTGAGCGTCGAACTCCTGATAACGCCCGCCGCGGAAGCGCCGGACCCTGACGAGTTCGACTACATGCGCGTCTGTACGACCGCCCGAGCCCGTCGAGGTATCACCACGCCGGTCGTCGCCGTAGCCGACGGCGAGTATTCCATCTACGCCACGCAGGACGCTCTTCGGGACGACCAGGACCGTTACGGAGTCATCTTCAACCGGTCGGCGCTCGGGTTCCTCGTCTCGGGGTTCTTCGGGACGGTCCTGTGGACGACCGCGGCGAGGACGCTCGCCGCGGACGGCACGGACCGGCCGTTTCCCCGCCGATACGCGTCGATTCGCCGGTGCGTGAAGAACCTGATCGAGGCCGGCGGCGAGTTCTACGCCACGATCCAGGGGCGAGACGTCACGACCGGGGAGTCGCGACTGATCCGGGGGAAAGTCGTCGACATCGCGTTCGAGGCCAGCGAGGAAGTCGCGGGACTCACCGTTGAATCGCAAGACGGCGAAGAGGTCACTATCGGCGGTCAGGTCGCCGCCTTCGAGGACCTGGAGGCCTACGAGATACGGATCGGCCGCGACGAACCGCCGGAGTTCGAGCCCTGATAGTGACGGTTGTAACTGCGTACCGGTATCGCTGTCCCTGCGTCGGCGACATACGGTCACGACTCACACCCGATCTGACGCGTCAGAGGGTGGCCAGCCGTTCGCCGCAGTCTGCACAGGCAAGCACCGCCTGCGGTCCCTCTCGCGGATTCGTCGGCGCGCCGCAACACTGCTGTGCGGTCGTCTCCTCGACTCGGCCCTCGCAGGACGGGCACGTTTCCAGAAACCGACGGAGCGGTTCGGCCGCCGCTGCCCGGCTCTCCGGGTCGGAGACTCGCCCCGCAAGCGCTCTCACGGCACCGACCTCCGCGAGCGCAACGGGATAGGCAAGCCGTCGCTCGTCGGTAACGGACCCCGTGTCCGGTTCGACGACGACGGCAGTGTGTCCGCGTCGCCGCTCGACGCGCGCCCCGGAAGCCCGCGGCGCGGCGTCGGCGACAGCCGCGACGAACCGGCCGTCGGCGAGTTCACGAAGGGCGGCCACCTCCCTACGCCAGCGCTCGCGGAACTCGTCGGTGAGATACAGCGTCTCGCCGTCCGCGACGATTACGTCGGCCGCCACCAGCGCGGCGAGAACGTCCTCGCCGTCGGCTTCACGCCCGAGCGAACCGCTCGGACCGGGTTCTTCGTGGAAATCGACCGGGAACACCGCGCCGAGTGCCGGCGCGAAATGGGGCGTGTACGGCACCAGATAGCCGCGGACGGCGATGGCGACGGCACCGAGGACGAGCACGGCCAGCGCCGCGACCCGGCTGACGAACGCGACGGCGACGCTGACAGCGACGAGAACGAGACCGTTGGCGACGGTACAGGGCCAACACCGACGGTCTCCGGTGTGTTCCGGTCGTCGGACGGAACCGAGCGGCGACGACATGTACACGAACTCCGACATCTAGCGGGTTTAGCGTTCGGGTGGCCCGCCAAACTGGCTTAGCGTTCGGGAGATCACTCACAGGGAGTTAGCGGTACGGTAGCCGAACTCCCGTTCACCGCCGCGCCAGTTATTTTACTGCCTGCTGTGGTAGGACTTCACATGACGGACAGTGAGATGGAGTACACGTCGATCGGCGAAACCGGCCTGGAAGTGTCGCGGTTCTGTCTCGGGTGCATGAACTTCGGGTCCGACGAGCCGTGGATGATCGGCGACAGTGAACAGAGCAAGGAGATAATCGACCGGGCGATAGACCTCGGGATCAACTTCCTCGACACCGCCAACGTCTACTCGCAAGGGGAGAGCGAGGAGATAGTCGGTGACGCGATCAGCGGTCGGCGGGACGAACTCGTCCTCGCGACGAAGGTGTACGGTCGGATGCGCGAGGGTCCGAACGGGCAGGGACTGTCGCGAAAACACGTCCTCGAACAGGTGGAAAAGAGCCTCGACCGCCTCGGAACCGAGTACATCGACCTGTACCAGATCCACCGCTGGGACGACAGTACGCCGGTCGAGGAGACGCTGTCGGCGCTCGACCACCTCGTGAACGAGGGGAAAGTCCGATACGTCGGTGCCTCGACGATGCCGAACTGGAAGTTCCAGCGGGCGCTGTACACCGCGGATATCGAGAACTACGAGCGGTTCGTCTGCATGCAGCCCGAGTACAACGCCGTGGACCGTCACGAGGAGGCGAACCTCCTGCCCGTCTGCGAACAGGAGGGGGTCGGCGTCATTCCTTGGTCGCCGCTGGCGGGCGGGTTCCTCACCGGGAAGTACGACCGCGGTTCGGACCCCGAAGAGGGCCTGCGGGCCGACGCGGACGAGTACACGCAGAACCGCTTTACGGAGGCGAACTGGGAGGTGTTAGACGAGATCCGCGATATCGCCGACGAGAAAGGCACGTCGCCCGCACAGGTGAGTCTGGCGTGGCTCCTCCACAAAGACGTTGTCGACGCGCCGATCATCGGCCCGCGTTCGGTCGACCATCTCGAAGAAAACGTCGGCGCGCTACGCGTGTCACTCTCCGAGGCTGAGATAGAGCGCATCGAAGCGCCGAAGCGGCCGTCCTGGCCCGCAAAAGGGAAAGACTGAGGGGGCGGGAAACGAGGTACACAGAGATGCGACGCGACCATCGGACGCTGGAGGAAGCATGGATAGCAGCGATCTGACGGAGACTCTGCAGGACGCCGGCCTGTCGCCGTATCAGGCGGAGGCGTACGTTGCAGTCCTCGAACTCGGCGCGTCCTCGGCGACCGACATCGCCGAGGCGAGTTCGGTGCCTGACCCGCGGATATACGACGTTCTCCGCGATTTGGAGGACAAGGGGTACGTCGAAACGTATCAGCAGGATAGTTTGCACGCTCGCGCACACGACCCGGCGGAGGTGCTTCAGGACCTGCAGACGCTCGCCGAGCGGTTCTCCGACGCCGCCGAGGAGATCGAAGAGCGGTGGAACCGTCCCGCGATAGACAACCACAAGGTGAGCATCGTCACGCGGTTCGAAACGGTGATCGAGAGGGCCGAGTCCCGCATCGAATCTGCCGACAACCAGGTGCAACTGTCGGTGCCTGCGAACCGGTACGAGCGTCTGGCTCCCGCGCTCCGGACGGCCCGCGAGGCGGGCGTCGATGTCAAACTCTCCCTGTACGCCCCGGCCGGAGACGCGACTGCGCTTCCAGACGAATCGGAACTCGAAACGACCTGCACCGAGGCCCGCCACCGGGAACTACCGTCACCGTTCGTCGCGCTCGTCGACCGCGCGTGGACGTGTTTCTCGCCGCACGCCAGTTCGGTCAACGAGTACGGCATCCTCGTGGACGACCGGACCCACACGTACGTCTTCCACTGGTTTTTCCTGACCTGTCTCTGGGAACAGTGGGACTCCCTGTACGTCAAAGGGCGGACGGACCCGCCGATAACGTATGTCGAGATCAGACAGTGTGTTCGGGACGTTGGCCCGCTCGTCGACGACGGTGCGACCGTCCGGGTGACCGTCGACGGATACGACACGGAGACCGGCGAACGAGTCGAACTCTCGGGGAACATCGTCGAAACCGACTACGCGAGCGCCTCGGCGTCAGACCGCGACGAGCGCCTGCCCTCACAGCTGGCTGGACAGGTCCAGTTGACGATACACACTGGAACTGAGACGTACACCGTCGGCGGGTGGGGAGCGATGATCGAATCGGTCGAAGCAGAACGTATCACGATCACAGCCATCGAGTAACGAGGTCCTTCTCCCGCCTTCCCGCGCGCCATTCAGCACCGACAGGTACGTTCTCGGACTGGTCGGATCTATTAACAACAGTAGTTGTACCTTACCCCCATACTTATAAGTGCCGAGACAACCGATAATCTGGTTGGCAATGACTGGCAAAGATCCGCGAAACGGCGGACGGGGGGTGTCCCGTCGGACGTTCGTAAAGGCGGCGGGAGCGTCGGGGGTTGCGACCGGATTAGCGGGCTGTATTTACGGCGACTCCGGCGGTGGCGAAAACACCGTCGTGTGGGGGTACGACCCGAGCGCCGCACAGGAGATCCCGGACCAGATCCGGGATCTCTACCACGAAAACGGGCTCGATGACGAGATCAGCATCGAATTCCAGCAGGGTGCGAACGATACCGGTGAGCGCCGGAGCAATTACGTGGAACTGCTCAACGCCGGAGAAGCGGAACCCGACCTGATGCTGATGGACAACGGCTGGCTGAACGTGTTCATCCAGAACGGTCTGGTCGCGAACATGAGCGACGAACTGGACGATAGCGAACTCCAGACCATCGAGGACGAGTTCTTCGAGGGGTTCACGGCCACCGCCCGCGACCCCGACAGCGGCGACCTCTTCGGCCTCCCGTACTTTCCGGACTTCCCAACGATGCAGTACCGAAAGGACTACGCGCGGGAGGCCGGCTACGACGACTCCGACTTCGAGCAGTGGGCAACCGAACCGATGACCTGGGAGGAGTGGTCGCATCTCACCGCGGAGATAACGGAGGCATCCGATGCCAGTTACGGCCTCGCCACGCAGTGGGAGAACTACGGCGGTACGGCCTGCTGTACGTTCAATGAGGTCATGTCGTCGTGGGGCGGCGCGTACTTCGGCGGGCGGGAGAACCTCTTTGGACCCGTCGGTGACCGGCCGGTGACCGTCAACGAACAGGAGACGATCAACTCGCTCCGCATGATGCGGACGTTCGTAGACGGCGTCGACGAGAGCTTCGGCAACTACGCGGAGGGGATCGCCCCCACCGAGATCACGTCGTGGCAAGAGGAGGACGCTCGCGAGGAGATCCTCAACGGCGAAGCGGTCATGCAGCGGAACTGGCCGTACGCCATCACCCTGAACGCCGACGAACTGGGGACCGACGCGTACGGGGCAATGCCGATCCCCTACTCCGTCCCGGAGGGGGAGGCTGCACAACCCGGTACTGGCGGCACGACGGCGGCGCTCGGCGGGTGGCACGTCGTCCTCAACCCCAACTCCAATCGGACGGACGCCGCGATGGAGGTCATCAGGACGGCAATGCAGGACGAGGTGTATCTCGGGATGCTCGACATCTGGGGCTGGCTTCCGCCGAAACCCGAACTGTTCGAGTCCCAGGAGGCAGAGAGCATCGAACCGATCGGCGAGTACATGGACACGCTGCGACTCGCCGGCCAGAACGTGATGCCGCGGCCCGTAACTGAGGTGTGGCCGAACCAGTCCGGCGTCATCGCACAGGAGGCAAACAGCGCCGTCGCCGGGTCGAAAAGCGCCTCCCAGGCGATGGAAGACCTCCAGGGTGCACTGGAGGACACGGAAGAAGGGTAACTGATGAGCGCCGAAGAGCCAGAGAGCGCCCCGACCCGCGAATCGCGGAAATCAGGGGCGCTTGTGTCCGCCGTCCGCTGGATGGAGAACCTCGGCGAGACCGGCTTCGCGTACCTACTACTGACGCCCGTCTTTATCCTGCTCGGGGCCATCGCACTGTACCCGCTACTGCGGACGTTCGAACTGTCGCTGTACACGAACGTCATCGGAGTCGGCGACGCGGAGTGGGTCGGCTTCGAGCATTACGTCGACCTGTTCACCGGCGAGGCCGACAGCAACTTCCCCGGAACCACGCAGTTTCTGTGGGGAGACGTGACGGTAAACGGTGAGTTTCCCTTCGTTCACGTCGAGCGGCTTCTCAGAAGCGCGCTCGCAGTAACGCTCATCTTCACAGTCGTCAGCGTCTTTTTCGAGACCCTCATCGGCTTCGGGCAGGCGCTCGTCCTCGACCAGGACTTCTACGGCCGGCGGTGGGTCCGCGTGGCGATCATCATTCCCTGGGCGATCCCGATCGTCATTCAGGGGATGATCTTCTTCCTGATGTTCCACCCGAGCGCGGGGTTCGCGACGGACATTCTCGCCCCGTACGGCATCGTCGCCGAGACGAACACGCTCAACGACCCGGCGAGCGGGCTGTTGCTCGCTATCGTCGCGGATATCTGGAAGACGTCGGCGTTCATGGCGTTGCTGATCCTGGCGGGCCTCCAGAGCATCGACCGCAGCCTCTACGACGTGGCGAAAGTCGCCGGAGCGTCCCGCTGGCAGCAGTTTCGGTTGATCACGTTCCCGTTGATACTCCCGACGCTCGGCGTCGCGGTCCTGTTCCGGACCATCGACGCGATGCGGATCTACGGGCTGATCGACATCTCGTCGAGTTGCTCCGTCGTCCCGTCGCTGTCCTGTATGGTCGTCTCGACGTTCACAACCCAGCGCGGCCTCTCGTCCGCCGTCGCGTTCGTCACCGCCGGCGTCATCGCGATAGCGGTGCTCGGCGTGATATACCAGCAGTACAGGGAGGGGTTCTGACATGGCGTCCGAAACATCAGACGGGCCGCTGGCACGGTGGACGCAGGGCGTGATCGAGGACACCGAGCAGCGGAACCGGCTCTACAGGTCGCTGTTTTACGTCGTCACGCTGTTTTTCCTCGTGACGACACTGTTTCCGTTCTACTGGCTGCTCGTTCTGGCGCTGACGCCGAACAGCCTCATCCGCCAGGGCAACTGGGACCTGCCGTTCCTGCGTCCGCAGGGATTCAACTGGGAGGCGTTCGTCGAGGTGTTCCAGCAGATACCGTTCCACCTCTACGTGTTCAACAGTTTCGTGCTGGCGCTCATCACCACGGTCATCGTGCTGTTCATCGCCAGCCTCGCGGGCTACGTCTTCGGCAGGTTGGAGTTCCCCGGACGCGGCGTGTTGATGCTCGGGATCCTCGCGATCTCGTATTTCCCTCCGGCGGCGTTTCTGGTGCCGCTGTTCGAGGCGTTTACCGGGAACGTGGTCGTCCTACCGTTCGTCGGCGTGGAACTGTTCAAGCCGCCGCGACTGGTGAACACGCCCGGGGCTATGGTGCTGCCGTTCAGTGCGCTGTTCCTGCCACTCTCTATCTTCATCCTCACGACGTTCTACGGGCAGATACCCGAGGGGCTGGAGGACGCCGCCCGCGTGGAGGGGACGACGCGACTCGGAGCCCTGTTCCGGGTCATCATCCCGCTTTCGGCCCCCGGCGTCGCGACCGCATCCGTGCTGACGTTCATCGCCGTGTACAACGAGTACTTCTTCAGTTCGATCATGGCGCTGAGTAACCAACCCGAACAGTGGTCGCCGCTTGTCGGCGGGATACTGAGCTACCAGACGCAGTACACGACGTCGTTCAATCTGATGGCGGCCGCGAGCGTCATCGGCGTGTTGCCGGTCGTCATCCTCGTCGTCGTTGCACAGGAACGGATAGTTAGCGGACTCACCGCAGGTGCGCTCAAGGAGTAACCATGGCAAAAGTCACACTCGAACACATCACGAAACGGTACGAAGACGTCACCGCCGTCGACGACATGAACCTCGACCTCCGGGACGGGGAGTTCGTCTGTCTCGTCGGTCCGTCGGGCTGTGGGAAGTCGACGACGATGGAGATGATCGCCGGGCTGACGAAACCGACTGAAGGCGAGGTGTACATCGGTGACAGGAACGTTACCAAACTACCGCCGAAAGACCGCGGGGTCGCGATGGTGTTCCAGAACATCGCGCTGTTCCCGCATATGGACGTGTACGACAACATCAGCTTCGGCCTTCGCCTCCGCGATTACGACAAGGAGGAGATAGACCGTCGCGTCGACAACGCGGCCGACATCGTCCAGCTAGAGGGGATGTTAGACCGGATGCCGGACGAGATGTCGGGCGGACAGCGACAGCGTGTCGCCATCGCTCGGGCGATCGTCCGGGAACCGGAGGTGTTCCTGATGGACGAACCGCTGGCCAACCTCGACGCGAAACTCCGCGTTCACATGCGGACGGAGCTTCAGCGGCTCCACAAGGAACTGGACACGACTATCGTGTACGTCACTCACGACCAGGCCGAGGCGATGACAATGTCGGACCGGATCGCCGTGATCGACGCCGGCGAACTCCAGCAGATCGACCCGCCACTGACCTGTTACAACTCGCCCGAAAACCTGTTCGTCGCGGGATTTATCGGGTCGCCGTCGATGAACTTCGTCGACGGGGAAGTCACGCAGAACGGGCTCGAAACCGAGTATTTCGACGTGGCGCTCGACCCGGGGACGATAGACGGCCTCTCGGTCGGACAGCGGGTGACGATGGGTATCCGACCGGAAGACATCTATCCGGTTGCCGTCGACGAGGGGTTGCAGTACCCGACGAATCGGATCCCCGCACGTACCGACGTTATGGAGCCGATGGGTGACGAGATATTCGTCTACCTACTGCTCGAGGGTGCCCAGGAGGCGACGATGGGTACCGAAAGCCGCGGCAGCGGTCAGCTACTGATGAGTGTCGATCCCGACTCCGACATACAGGAGGACGAAGAGGTGAATATCGTTCTCGACCGCTCGAAGGTCCACCTGTTCGACACTACCTCGGGCGAAGCGATCACCCACGACATCACGACGACGCCCGTCACCGAAGGGCGGGCCGAGCGCGGCGAAACGGGAGGTGACGCCTGAAATGGTCGGTACGGCCGAACTCGTTTACTTCGGTGGCGGGACGATACTGTTTTTCTTCTGGGTGTACGGTATCGTATCGTTCGGTCTCGACCTAAAGCACAAGATCATCCCGGGTATCCGCCAGTATCGGCGGGGCCGGCGGCGACTCAAACGCGAAGCGGAGGAGGAAAAAGAAACCGAAGAACAGGAGAAACAGCTGTACTGATGCGCCACTCGTATCGAACAGTCGTACAGGTTCTGATACTGATCCTGAAAGAGTTAAACGCGGGTACGAGCGAACCCTAAACAATGACTGATACCACGTCGCCCCGAGTCGGGCTTATCGGACTCGGGAACATCGGCCAGTACCACGTCGACCGACTCCGGGAACTCGGCGCGAACGTCGTCGGTGGGATGGATATCGACGCCGAGGCCCGGTCACACTTCACCAGCACGTACGGCATCGCGGCATACGACGACCACACGGAACTGTTCGACATCGCAGACGCCGTGGTCATTACGACGCCGAACAAGTTTCACGAAGAGTACGCAACGGACGCTCTGGACGCCGGCCTCGACGTACTGCTGGAGAAACCTCTCGCGCACTCGATCGAGAGCGCGAAGCGCATCGTCGAGGCTGCGAACGCCGCGGACGGGTTCTGCATGGCGGGGTTCAACAACCGGTACGCCAACCCCGTCGAAGTGATAAAGGGGCATCAGCGGAACGGCCGGTTCGGCGACATTCGCCACATCGAGGCGAATTACATCCGTCGGCGCGGCATCCCGGGACGCGGTTCCTGGTTCACCTCGAAAGAGATCGCTGGCGGGGGATCGCTGATCGACATCGGCGTCCACGCGATCGACCTCGCGCTTTACTTTCTCGACTTCCCCGAAGTCGTCGAGGTGTCCGGCCAGACCCGCGCGCAGTTCGGCGACCGCGAGGAGTACTCGTTCATCGAGATGTGGGGCGAAGACATCGGTCCGGAGGGGTTCAACGTCGACGACTCCGCGAGCGCGCTGATCCGCTGCGCTGACGGGTCAACGATCTCTCTCGAAGCCGCCTGGGCGACGAACCGGGAGAACAGCCAGGACTTCATCATCCGGGGCACCGAGGCCGGGGCAAAATTCGACAAGGCCACCGGTGACCTGACGCTGTACGAATCGAGCGGCGTCGGTACCGACCACCTGACGGACACGTCCGTCGACACCCAACCGAACGACGCACACAAGTCCGAACAGCGGGCCTTCCTCGACGCGGTCGAGTCGGGCGAGGCTCCGGACCGCAATACGATGAAGCAGGCCCTGACCGTCCAGCGCGTCATCGACGCCATCTACCGTTCCAGCCAGGAAAACCGAGCAGTCGAGATCCGTTCGAGCAACGACGCGGAGATCCAGGTGGACTAGCCCGGCGGTTTCGGCCGCCGCTCTCTCAGTACCGTTCGCCGCTTCCCTGACCTATCAGTTATCTACTTCACCGATCTACCTAGTTCACTCATCCGGTGTCGTAACGATTCTCTACGTCCGTTTTCAACAACCGACTGGCTTCTTGGTCACGAGACACGGCCGCGGACGGCCCGTATTCTCTCACCCGAGTCGGAACCGCGTGACACCGGCGAATCGTAAGTTCAGGTTACTGAATGGAACAGTCGAAACACCGCTAAACGATAGGCCCCGTTTATCGCTCGCACGACCGTCATCCGTCGTATGTCTCAGAAGGCGGTTGGAGTCGCTATCGGCGCTCTCGGCGTCGTGTTTCTCACGCTCGCGGTCGCCGTTGCGGTTCCCGCGTTCGCTCAGATACCAACCGACGAGGACGTGTACGCGCAACAGGAAGAGAACGCGACGGCGACGGGCGACTGTAATTACACGCAACTGTACGACGAGACGAGACCAGGCGTCGTCCAGGTGATGACTGACCGCGGAGAGGGATCCGGGTTCGTCTACGAGACGGACGACGGC
Source organism: Halostella pelagica (assembly GCA_005954745.1). GTDB lineage: Archaea > Halobacteriota > Halobacteria > Halobacteriales > Natronoarchaeaceae > Halostella > Halostella pelagica. The sequence continues at coordinate 1,720,088 of CP040678.1, read as the reverse complement.
GCGGGACAGATCGTAACTAACGAACACGTCGTAACGGGCGCGAGACAGGGCCAGGCCGGGGGTGAGCGTTCCATTCCCGACACCGTCGAAGTCAAGTTCAGCGACGGCACGACGGTGACGGCGAACGTGACGGGGACGGACGTGTACACTGACCTCGCGGTGCTCCGCGTGAACGAAACGCCGGAAAGCGCCGCCGCGCTCTCGGTGGCCGACGAAAGTCCGTCGGTCGGCGAACGGGTGGCCGCGATCGGCAGCCCGTTCGGTCTGGAAGGGACGATGACCCACGGTATCATCAGCGGCGTCAACCGGTCGATGGCGACTGGAACCGGGTTCCGAATTCCCGACACGCTCCAGACTGACGCGCCGATAAACCCTGGAAACAGCGGCGGTCCGTTAGTCACGTGCGACGGTGACGTCGTCGGAGTGAACCGCGCCGGCGGCGGGGATAACGTCGGGTTCGCTATCTCGCCCGAACTGGTCAACCGAGTCGTTCCGGAACTCGCAGAGAACGGCTCGTACGCCAATCCCTATCTGGGAATCCGTTCGGTTCCAGTGACGCCGACGGTGGCGGAGGCGAACGGGCTCAACGTGAGCGAGGGGGTACTCGTCTATCAGACGGTCGAGGGCGGCCCCGCGGACGGAACGTTGCAAGGGAGCGATGACTCGGAGGTCGTCGACGGCCAGGAGGTTCCCGTCGGTGGTGACGTGATCGTCGCCGTCGCCGGGCAGAACGTCAGTTCGCAGGAGCAACTCGGCAGTTACCTCGCGACCGAGGCGTCGCCCGGCGACGAGGTTGAACTGACAGTGATACGCGACGGAAACCGGACGACGGTGAACGTGACGCTCGGCGAACGACCCGATCCCGGCGAGCGGCCCTGAAGTCCTGTTTTCCCCCCGTCTTTTTGCTTCGGGATGACGCACCGTCACACATGGATATCGGCGTCCACACGCCACCGCTTTACGGCAAGTCGCTGGAAGAAGCGCTCGCGTATCTCGACGGTATCGGCGTCGACGCCGTGGAACCCGGCGTCGGCGGACACCCCGGGGACACGCACCTCCCGCGCGAGGAGTATCTGGACGACGAAGAGGCCCAGGCCGAGTTGCAGGACGTGCTCGACGAACACGACGTGCGGATCAGCGCGCTTGCGACCCACAACAATCCGATCCATCCGGATGAGGGAACCGCAAACCGGGCCGACCGCGAACTCCGCGAGGCGATAGCGTTGGCCGACCAGTTAGACGTAAACGCGGTCACCACTTTCTCGGGACTTCCCGCCGGTGGGCCGAACGACGAGGTGCCGAACTGGATCACCGCTCCCTGGCCGAGCGAACACGCCGACGCACACGAGTACCAGTGGGAGGAGGTCGCGATCCCGTACTGGGAAGACATCGCCGAACACGCCACTGACCACGGTGTGAACGTCGCTATCGAGATGCATCCCAACATGCTGGTGTACGAACCGCACGGCCTGTTGCGCCTGCGGGAGTCGACCAACGAACGCATCGGCGCGAACTTCGACCCCTCACACCTCTACTGGCAGGGTATCGACGTGACCGAGGCTATCCGCTTGCTCGGCGACCACGACGCGATTCATCACTTCCATGCCAAAGACACGAAAGTGTACGACGCGAACGCCCGCGAGAAAGGAGTGCTCGACACCACCTCCTACACCGACGAGCCGAACCGTTCGTGGCTGTTCCGCTCTATCGGCTACGGCCACGGTGAAGATCACTGGAAAGACGTCGTCTCCACACTCCGGATGGTGGGCTACGACGGCGCGCTCTCTATCGAACACGAGGACTCCCTGACTAGTTCCTCCGAAGGTCTGGAGAAAGCTGTCGACGTGCTCCAGCGCGTCGTCTTCGAGACGATGCCCGGCGAAGCGTACTGGGCGGAGTGATAACCGACTCGGGTCGCGGTGGCCGGTGACTTTGCTATAACTGCTCCCAGGCGTCCTCGTCGTCCGGGTCGGGCGGAGCCCCTCGGCCGCCACCGGGCGAGCTTTCGGTCCCGACGCCCGACGATTCGATGCCTTCGACGTTGCTCGGTTCCATCGAGTCGACGCTCGGCCACGCCATCTGCTCCCAGGAGCCGTTCTTGCAGTAGTAGTAGATCATATCGCCCTCGATGACGGCGAACAGGTCCCAGCGCGGGTCGTGAATCACCCGCTGGTTCGCGTCGATGGCGACGTCGACGACGTCCTCTAGCGTGTCAAGCTGGACGTGGTCCTTGTCCATCCACATCGGGATCGCACCCTTCGATATCCACTCCTCGTGGCGACGTTCGTGGATCTCCTGTCTGATCGCGTCCACGTCGACGGCGTCCTCGCGTCTGAGCCAGAGGATAGCGCTGGCGGCGAACGCGCCGGTCGAACCGGCAAACAGCAACATCGCGGTCGTGTAATCCGGCGAGGAACTCGATTCGCGTGTCACCGGCGTCTGGTGAGTCTGTTGCGCCGCGACATCGCCGTCGACCCAGTACGCGTTCCGCGTCACTTCCAGCGGTGCGGTCGCAGTTATCTCACCGACGTAATCGCCGGTGTCGTACGTCGTCACCAGGTGAAGCCGCACTTCCATCGTCCCGACGTTCGAGAGCCTGGTTGCGGTCCGGTTGAGTCGGCGGTCGAGTTCGCGGATATCCACCGTCGCGTTCGACGTCGCCGTTCCGTTCGTCGCTGTCGTCGTCTCTGATACTAGCGTCTCCGACTCCTCCCAGAACACCTCCCCGTCGGCCGTCGCACGCGTTCCGAGACGCACCTCGTGCGTGACGCTTGTTCCGTCTGGTGCCGTCGTCGTCGGCGTGATCGTCAACACTGGCGTGTCGTTTTTCAGGTACCGCGGGTTGTTCTCCAGCCGCGTCCCGGCCTCCCAGAGCGAATCGTTCGACGCTACGACTGCGCTCGTCTCGACTGTCGATTCGACGGACTGAACGTTTCGCTGTTCGGTGACTGTCGTCGCCGCCGAGTTCGTCACAACAGACCCGGAGAGAGCCAGCGCCACGAGTCCCAGGAGAGCGAACGCGACAGCCAGTTGCCGTCCGTGTCTGGCAGCAACCAGTCGGACGCGTGGCGGGACGAAGTCGCTCACGGCGACCCCGTTCCTCCCTGGATTTCGCCGCCATTCAGCGCCAACACTCCGGTCATACGAAGCGAATGTGACTGAAGATACATAATTATAACTGAAATTCCATTCAAAACAACCACCGCCGCAGCCGCGCCGCCAACGGCCGGTCCCGCGTGGCGGACCGGATACGTTGGTTTCTCGCTCCCGCGACGAGGACGACGAGCGACCCGACGAGGAACGCGGTAATGAGATCGACTGTCGCCATCGCGACGAGAGGGTGGATGTCGTGCAGCGTCACCAGCACTGACATCGGTAGTACGGCGAGATACCGTCGTTCGGTCACCTCGCGGTAGTGGACACCCGTCGATTCACCGCCCTCTAGCGTCAGGGTTGCGGTACTCGATCCCCTGGCTGACGCGTACTGCCGGCGCTCGTCGACAGTAACGCCCTCACTGTTCGGTTCAACGACCGCGACGACGGGAACGATACCGTCGTTTTCCACGACGTATTCGACGCTTGTCTGTCCGCCGGCCTCGACGACTAACTGCTCGTCCTCGGGTTCCTCGGCGACAAGAAGGCCGTACTCGGTCGCTCCTGACGGAACGACCATCGCCGCCGTCGTCGGAACGACAACCACCAGCAACAGCAGCCCGAACAGCAGTCGTCGGTCGAAAACGTTGGGTCGGGACCGCACCCTGGAGACGATGCGTTCCCCGCCGTCTGTGAGCCAGGCGAGAGCGACTAACGCCAGACCGACGGCAACGAACACCCCGCCGATGCTTCCGCCCGCGATCGGGCCTACGACCGTCCCAACTACGCTTCGGACAGTCGTGATAGCCGTACCGAGGTGCGGGACCGTAACAACCGTTCCGCCTACCTGAAGCGCTTCCGCTCGAATCTGGCGGTCTTTGACCGGCGGTTCATCCCCGTCCTGGTCCGTGAAGGGGTTCGCGTCTCCCTTGGTAACGTACCCCTCCGGAGTCCTGTCGACGACCCGATGGGTCGTCAGACCGCCGCCCTGTATCTCGCTCGCTTCGAACACGACGACATCGCCCTTCTCCACGTCGCCAGTGACTGCGGTCGGGACTGCGACGAAACCGTCACCCGCGTCGACCGTCGGTTCCATGCTGCTCGTCGTGACGTAGCCGAGGAGTATCGGCTGACCGAGTACCTGCCCGAGCAGCATCGACACTATGACGACGACGGCGAGCGCCTCCAGCGTACCCTTCAGTAGGGTTCGCAGTCTCACATGTCCTCCATGATGTTACTACACCGTAATTATTTCTCTCCTGTCATTGGCGCTTGAATCGGACAAAAACCACCCCGAAAGCGAGCGGCGGCACCACGGCGAGAACGGAGCCGGGATATTCAGTCAGGTCGCCGAGGGGAGTCTCGTCGGAGGAAGCGACGGTTACCGAACCCGCGTCCGTTCCGCTCACGCTCACCGCGAACGTGCCGGTGCTATCGACCGGGGTCTCGAACGTCACCGTCCTGGTTTCGCCCGCGGAAACGGCGACTCGCTGCGTGGCGACGACGACGCCGTCAACTTCGAGTTCCGCGACGAACGTCCCGTCGGCGCTACCGTTGTTCGATACGTTCGCTGTGACACTCATATCGTCGCCCGGTGCGATCTTCTCGTCGCCTACCGTCGCGTTCGTTACTGCGAACCGGGGGGCGGGGCCTTGGGCCGGTGAAACGGTGACGATAGTTGGATCGGCATCGTCCGTTCCGACAGTGTACTCGCCCGCCCGCTGGAACTGCCGGGTGAAGGTCACCGTTCGGTTCTCGCCGCCCGAGACCAGAACTCGGCGCTCATCGACGACGACGCCGTCGATGTAGAGCCGAACCGGCACCTCGGCCGAGTTGCTCCCGCCGTTGGAAACGACTGCCGTCACGTTCACGCTCTCGCCGGCGGTTAGTTCCGTCCGGTCGATGCTCGTTCTGACTGACACCGGATCAGAGTTCCCGGAGTCTGTGCCATCGCCTCTGTCGTTGGTCTCTCCCGGACGCTGGCCGCCGGGCGTTTCCTCGTCAGGGGACCACGACATAACGCTGATTGCGTTCATTAGAACTCCTTCGCGGCCGTGGGTGTCAGCGGCGATCCCGACCGACAGCGTCTCGCCGGGCGAGAGCCTGACAGCGTTTGCACGGCCCTCGACGGAGTTCGACGGGTCGCCGTCGCGATAGACGGTCACGCCGTCGGCGTCGTGTCGAACCGCGACGTACCGCGGTTCGTCACCGGTCAACGTGACTGTGAACACGTCGTCGACGGTCGTCTCGGCGTCGCCGTTCAGGGAGTCGAGTTCAACGACGAGTTCGCCGTCGTCGACGCTTGCGTACTGTCCGTTCCCCCCGTCGTGGGGTGCGAGGGAGACGACCCCGGCCTCGTCAGTTCTCGGTCCGTCGAACGCCACTGCCGCAGTCGGAACTGCGAAACCGAGGAGGAGAACCGCGCCGACTACGAGGAGGTTCCGCCGCATGAGGGTCTACTCCACCCTAAGAAACAGATTACCTTTGTATTGACTCGCGTGAAGGAGCGAATGGTCGGCTTGAGAACAGTCCCGAGTCGGTATTCGTCCCCTTGAACGGCTGGTTTCGAAGAGAGAAGACGGATTTCGTACCGCGGTCATTGCGAACCGCGGCCGAACGAACCACTGCCCGATACTGCCCACGAGAGCGACTATCTGTCGCTACGTTCCGTCGTCTTTGGCGACTACGGTAATCGAACTGAGTAGCGAACTGCTGGCAATGTTACTCGGGTTGATGTCGGGCACGTTGATCTCGAGAGAGATATTCTCGGTCGCGCCCTGAGAGGCCAGGTTGACCGAGTTGGTCGTGCTGTTGTCGACGATCACGTTATCGTTCGAGTCCTTGAAGATAAATTCGATAGTGCCGAGCGTGTTACTGCTGGAGTCCTTCACGGTGTTTTCTATCGCAGTTCCGGCATTGACTGTGGAGTTAGTGTCGTCAGTGTCTATATAGAGGTCGATCCCGCCCGAATCGCCCTGATTCTCGGCAGTAAACAGCGGATCGATCGCCGTCGTCGCGTTCGTGTTGATCCCGGACCCGCCGGCGTTCGTCCCGTCCAGATCGATCTGGAGCGTTCCACCGTTCTCTTGGGCGTAATCACTGGGGGTCGGGTCCAGTTGTAAGAAAGCACTGCTGTCGCCCGCAACGCTCACGTTCACGCTGCGGTCGGCTTCGACTGTGCTAAATGCACCGGAGCTGAATGCAGCTCCGCCGCCGACTGTTGCCGTTGCCAATCCGATTAGTACGTTCCGACGATTCATTCTCATGATTGTAGTTTCCGTTCGCACGGTAGGTCGTGCTTATTTCTCCAAATACAGCCCGCCCCCTTTGTATTAGTGAGCTTGAATGTTCCGCAAGTCGATCTTGAACTCCGCGAAAGCCTCTCTTGAACGCCAAAAACACGCTCCGACCCCGAAAGTAATAATGCGAGTGAGATATAAATTAAATACGATTGAAATGTCGTTCCAACGTGGTACCGCTCGAAAGGACTGCCTCTTTTCGCTCGTGGCCACCCACTGTCGCCGGTTCACGTCCAGACCACGCATGCGCGAGAACGACTCAGTGGCTCAGCCAGACATGCTTGCACAGGTTACGTTCCAATACAACGACGTTCGGTCGAGACGCAAACAGCGAGTACCGACTCACAGCGAGGGAGATACCTCCGTACACCGATGACGGTGCTCAAGCGGTTGGGAGTGGTGCTACTGGTGGTTGGCGCGCTCATTCTCGCCGCACAGAGCAGCGGCTTCACGACATCAGCGGCGGATCGAGGAGTCAACGTGAACGCCGCTGCTCCGGAAAACGCGTTTCTCGGGCTTCACGACGACGGATACGCCGGAGAGGAGATACGCAATTACGAGTGCGTGTGGTTCTTCTGTTACACAGACGAGCAACCGCAGGAGGTAGTCACGGTTCACAATCAGTTCGACCAGAATGTCACAGTCACCGAAGCGACGGTCGACGGTGGAACAGGGGATCTTTTCGAGGTTCGATCGACGCCGGAGACGCTCGCACCGGACGGATCGGACACGATCGAACTCGGCTGTACGGGCGATGTCGAGGAGAGCGGGCAGACGGACGTGACGGTCAGGGTTTCGGCGGAGGGCGATTCCGTGGCAGTTGACGGTGCGGCCGTCACTGCAGAGAACGTGCAGTACGACTGCAGATCCAACTGAGAGTCCGGGGTTACTTCCCTTCGGTTCGCAGCGTTTCAGTCCAACCTGGATAAAACCCGATTTTCAGTGACGCGTCGAACGATGTGGCAGTGCGAAAACAATATCATACATTAGTTCATTGACCAGAAACAAGAATGGCGACCCAGAACGGTGGCCTCTCGGACAAAGACGAGGTGTTCTCGTTGCTCAGCAACCACCGTCGGCGGTACACGATCCAGTTCTGCAAGCAGGAAGACGGGCCAGTGACCCTTTCGGACCTGGCCGAACAGGTCGCGGCCTGGGAAGAAGAGAAAGACGTCCCGGAACTGACCTCTGCGGAGCGAAAGCGCGTGTACACGTCCCTTCAGCAGACGCACCTCCCAGCGCTCGCTGACTCGGGCATGATCGAATACGAGAACCACGAGATCGAACTCACAGAGGCAGCGGACGAGTTAGACGTATACATGGACGTGGTTCCGGAGGGCTCGATACCCTGGGGCGTCTACTATCTGGGGCTGTCCGTCGTCGGCGTGGTGATCCTGGGCGGCGTGTGGGTTGAGGTGCTACCGACGGACCCTGTCCCGGCGATTGGATGGGGGTTGCTGGTTGTTTCCCTGTTCGCCGTCTCCGCGGCCGTACACACCTACACGAGTAACAAGTACCACCTCGGAGAGATGGATCGACCGCGATGACGGTGATCCGGATCTGACTGTCGGTCACACTGCTTTCCGACCCGAAACGTTCAAGCGGTATCTGTCCGCGTAACGGAATCGAAGTTGTTCTGGACGTCGAACGCGGTAACCGTCAGTTCGTACGTCGTCCCTCCCTGTACGTCGTATCCGCTGTCGTCGGGTTCGAGGGTTATCGCGGGGGCGTTCCCTTGCCCTTTCCGCACGTACCTCGTCCCGGAGGCGGTGTCAGTTCGAGTGGCCCGCGTCTCGCCGTTGCTGTCGGTCACTTCGTATTCGACGCGGTCGAGTTCGTTTTGGCTACTCACTTTTACCGTTTGTATCGTCCAGTTCTCGTCCCAGTCGTTCGCACTGAACTTTTTGACCTTGTCGATGGTCACTGCGCCGCTGGTGTTGCCGGACACCGCGGTCGTTTCTCGCGCCGCCTCGAACTGAAAGTTCGGTGACGTACCGACGATAGTAAACGGGACTTGGACGTCCTTGACTTCAGCCGTGATCTCGACCCGCTGCGAGCTACCGGCCCCGAGCGTCGGATTGTTGTTGTACAGTGTTCCGTGGGATGGGTCGTCAAGCGTAACGCTAAAATCGACAGTTCCAGTGGTGTTGTTTTCGATCTCTACGAGAAGCCCCCGATTGTTCTTCCGGACCGTATCGTTGACCAGTAAGCTGATGAGTGCGTCGGGGTCGTCGGCGACGTTCAGATTCGTCAGTCGAGAGCCAGTCACGGAAGAGAACGCTTCCGTAGTGATAGACGCTCCACCGACGACCGTCGCAGTCACGCCCATCCCGACGAGAAGCCGACGGCGGGTGAGTCGTCCGGGGGTGTGACTGCGACGCTTGTCCATAATAGCGGAGACGGTTTCCAGTCGTATATCAGTTATTGCTGATAATTTGCCCGGACTTACACTATCCGAACAGTGACCTAGCGCCGCTGAAGAAACACTGAAACGCGGTCATATTGAACACTACCCCATGACCATACAGGTCGGCGTTCTCGGGTACGGGTTCATGGGAAAAGCCCACGCGAACGCGGTAGCGCGGTTGCCGATGTTCTTTCCGGACGCACCGGACATCGAACGCGAGGTGGTCGTCGGACGTGACGAGTCAGCCCTCGCTGACGCCGCGGACCGCCTCGGATTCTCCCGAACAGCGACCGACTGGCGCGACGTTATCGACGAAGTCGACGTGTTCTACAACCTCGGGCCGAACCACGTCCACGCGGAACCCAGTATCGCGGCGCTCGACGCCGGCACGCCCGTTTTCTGCGAGAAACCGCTCGCTCCGACGCTGGAATCCGCCCGAGAGATGCGCGACGCCGCACGAGACGCCGGCGTAACGGCCGGTTGTGCGTTCAACTACAGGTTCGTCCCCGCTATCCAGTACGCGCGGAACATGATCGAGGCAGGCGAACTCGGGGACATCCACCACTTCCGGGGGACGTACCTGCAGGACTGGTTGGTCGACCCCGAGGAGCCCTGGTCCTGGCGCAACGACGAGGAGATGGCGGGAAGCGGCGCGCTCGGCGACCTCGGCGCGCACACGGTCGACCTCGCTCGATTTCTCGTCGGGGACCGAGCCGGCGAGATCGAACGCGTCAGCGGACACTTAGAGACGTTCGTCGACGAACGACCCCTAGAGGGCGGGAACGAAACGCGACCGGTAACGGTCGACGACGCCTACTCGGCGCAGGCGGAGTTCGCGAACGGTGCGATCGGAACGTTCGAAGCGTCGCGGTTCGCGAACGGCCACAAGAACGACCACAGCATCGAGATCCACGGTTCGAAGGGGAGCGTGCGCTTCTCGTTGGAACGGCTCAACGAACTCGAAGTCCTCCGAGAGGGGAACCGGGGATACGAGACGGTCCTCGTCACGGACGAGGACGACCCGTACATCGACCACTGGTGGCCCCCTGGCCACGTCATCGGCTGGGAGCACACGTTCGTCCACGAGAACTACGAGTTCCTCTCTGCCGTCGATGCGGGCGACGAGTTCGCACCGAACTTCGAGGACGGATACGCGGCACAGAAAGTGCTCGACGCCGTCGAACGTAGTGATGAGTCCGGGGAATGGGTCGAAGTCGCGTAGGTTCGCGACTGCACGTTCGCAGACGATGAGTCCGGGGTATGGGTCGAGGTCGCGTAGGTCGCGGCTACAGACTCACGCAACGGTTACACCGTCGAGAAACTCCAGACAGTGGGCGTTTACCTCCCCCGGTGCGTCGGCCTGGACCCAGTGACTCGTGTCGACCAGACGCTGGATCCGGACGTTCGGTACCCACTGTTCGATCCCGTCGAGCAGGCGCGGGGAAAGCGCGGCGTCTTCCAGCCCCCACAGCACCAGCGTGTCCTGATCGATCCGGGTCCTCGATAGCGTCGCGCCGCCGGCCGACTCACCCACCGTCTGCTTGACAATCCCCCGTCCGAGCGCACGGTAGTAGTTCAGTGCCGACGTGAGTGCCCCGGACCGGGCCAGCGCCTGCTTGTAGCGACGAACGTCTGTCTCGGTGAAGGCGTTCGGACGTACTGGTGCTTCCCTGAACATCCGCCCGACGAGTGCGAAGTCGTCAGCGCGAAACAGCCGTTCGGGAAGCCACGGTAGTTGGAACAGGAGCGTATACCACATCCGGCGGGCCTGTTCCGGGCGCTTCAGTTCGCGTAGAAGCGGTCCCGGATGCGGTGCGTTCATGACGACGAGCGATTCGACCGTTTCGGGGTGTCGGGCGGCCGTCTCCCACGCGACGTTACCGCCCCAGTCGTGGCCGATGACGTGTCCAGCGCCGTCTGCCAGCGCGTCGATCAGCCCCGCCACGTCGGCGGCGAGTTCCGCGACGCGGTAGGCCGCTACGCCGCGTGGTTTCTCCGAGACGTTGTAGCCCCGCAGGTCGACCGCCACGACGCGATAGCCCGCGTCGGCGAGCGCGGGGATCTGTCGCCGCCAAGAGTACCAGAACTCCGGGAAGCCGTGAAGCAGCACGACCGGCGTTCCGTCACGTGGTCCTGCGGCGACGTAATGCAGGCGCACGCCGTTGACGGTCACGTGTTCGTGCGTCCAATCAGTCCGCGCGAGTGCGTCGCTCATCACCGGACGTTCGACGGCGAGCGAGAAAACAGGTCGGGGGCGAAATCCGGGCGGAAGCCGTTCAGAGGTCCTGCCGACCCTCGTCCGTGACCACGTCGGTCAGTAGATCGACTGGCGTGGCATCGTAACTCGGGTTCTCGATGCCGAACCCTTCGGTCGGTTCGCGCATCACTTCGCTCCCCGACCGGTACTCGTTCTCGAAGACGAATCCTTCCTCGATTATCTTCGCGCCGGACCCGACCACGGTCATCGGGACGCCGACCTGGTCCGCCGTCGCTGCGATGGGAAAGGTCCCGACGCGGTTGTACAGCGTGTCCTCGGCGATACAGGTCATTCCTGTCACGACGCGGTCCACGTCGGACATCACGTGCCCGCTGGCGGCGTCAGTGACCAGCGTCGTCTCCACACGGTCCATCTCCGCGAGCGTCCGGGCCGTCCGTCGACCGAGATAGCGCGGACGGCCCTCCGTCACATAAACGTCGAGATATGTCCCGTTCTGGACGGCACGCTCTATCGCCTCTAGCACCGTCGAGGAGTAGTCGTGGGTCAGGATCGTCATCCCGTCATCGAGATACGACACGGCGTGTTCCGCCGCTCGACCCTTCCCCGTTTCCACGTCGTCGACGACGCGCTCTATCACCTGTTTGAGCCGTCCTTTCGCGTCATCGACGGAACTGTCCTCCGAGTTCAACACCGTGCGCTCGACCTCGCGGAGCGCGTTCTGGAGCGACGCGTGCGAGTGGTTGGCCCGGCGGAGCGTCTTGCTGTTTCGCTCCAGGTCCCTGTGGAACTCCTCGACGGTCGCGAACTCCCGGTCGAGCAACTCCTCTAACGCGCGAGTCGCGTTCACCGCGACGACGGAGGAGCTGTGGGTCTGCATCTCCTCTATCTCTTCGACCGTCTCGTCGATCATACATCGTCCAAAACCGGCCGCGGACAAAGCCCTTGCCCCAGAAAGCCCTTGCGACCCCTTGGCAGGGGTCGCTGCGCCCTTTCTATGTCCTCCGCAACGCGCTCACTTCGTTCGCGCGTTGGCCCAGGCCCGCAAGTTTGCGCGAGCCTGCGATCGCGGAGGCACGCTCCGAGCGCCTGCCCTTCCCCGCAGCGCAGGACGCTCACTGTCGCTCGCGTCCCTGCGCCCGGCCCATTGGTGGGCCGAGGGTTTATAACCGATACCGGAACCAGACCCGTCGTGACCTGACGAACTGGCGCGAGGGCGGACGAGGCGAGTGTACGGTGAACCCCCTCGCGAGATCCGTGGCCGTCTGTTCGCTATCCGATACGGGACGCCCGCACCACGGCTACTCCCGCTGGAGATAACTTCACGGGGGCCGTACTTGCCGACGTGGTCTCCGTCACCTACACCTGTCCGTACTGCGACGCGGTCGTCGAGATAGACCGCGATCCTTACCTGCGGGACAAGTCCGTCACGAAAGACCCGAAGGGCGACCGCGAGTACGCCAGTACGACCGGTGATTACGAGAGCGCCGACGGTATCGAATTCGTCTGCATCGGCCGTGCGGACGCGGACGACGGGTGCGGTAGGACGTTCTATCTCAATTACGTCAAGTACGACGAGGGGCGCGAGGTAGACGAGGGACCGTCGCTCGAAGACACGCCGCGGTTCGATTTCAACCCATGAACGAGGACGTACTCGACGAACAACGAGAACTCGTATCGTTACTGGAAGACGCCGGCTGGGACGTTACGGAGGCGGAACTCTCCGTCTACGAGAGCCCGTGGGAGGACGACGATTCGCCGGAAGCGACCGTGACGCTCACCGCGCGGAAACTGTTCGCGGAGGACGACGAAAGCGAGGTGGACGAAGACGAAGGGAGCGAGTTCCGGATCAATTGATCACCCTTTGATGTTGCAGACGGGGAACGTGCGCGCCACCTTGTCGCCGATACCGAGGGCGTCGGAGACGCGGACGACTTCGTCGACGTCCTTGTAGACGCCCGGCGCTTCCTCGGCGACTGTCGCGCCGCTCTGGGCCTTGACGTAGACGCCATCTTGCTCCAGTTCGTCCTGTACGTCACCGCCCCAGTAGGTGTCCTTGGCCGCCGTGCGACTCATCAGGCGGCCAGCGCCGTGGGCCGTCGATCCGAACGTCTCCGTCATCGACTTGTCGCCGCCGCGAAGGACGTAACTCCCCGCGCCCATGCTCCCGGGGATAATGATCGGTTGGCCGACATCGCGGTACGCCGCGGGTACCTCCGGATGGCCCGCCGGGAACGCGCGGGTCGCACCCTTGCGGTGAACGTACAGTTCGCGGCTCTCACCGTCGACGTCGTGGGACTCCTTTTTCGCGATGTTGTGGGCGACGTCGTACAACAACTGCATCTCCATCTGCTCCCACGTCCGGTCGAAGACGCGTTCGAACACGCGGCGAGTGCGGTGCATGATCAACTGGCGATTCACCCACGCGAAGTTGATCGCGGCGCACATCGCGCCGTAGTACTCCTCGGCCAGTTCGGATCCAGCGGGCGCGGCGGCCAGTTCCTTGTCCGGTAGCCGGTCGAGCAGGTCGGCGTGTTGTTTCTCTATCTTCCGCAGGTAGTCGTTACAGACCTGGTGGCCCAGTCCGCGGCTTCCGCAGTGGATCAGGACGACTATCTGGTCCTCTCGGAGGTCGAACGCGTCGCCCACGTCTTCGCGGAACACGTCCGTCACGCGCTGGATCTCGAGGAAGTGGTTGCCGCTCCCGAGGCTTCCTATCTGGTTTCGCCCCCGGTCTTTCGCCTTCTGCGAGACGGCGGACGGGTCGGCGTCGGGACGCCGTCCTTCGTCCTCGCACGCTCGCAGGTCGTCCTCGACGCCGTACCCTTCTTCGACGGCCCACTCGACGCCGCGGGCGAGGATCCCCTCGATAGCGTCGGCGTCGCCCTTGACGATGCCGCCGCCGCCGAGTCCCGAGGGAACGTTGGCGAACAGGGCGTCGACGAGTTCCTCCTCGTTGCCCCGAACGTCGTCGTACGTCAGGTTCGTCGTCATCATCCTGACGCCGCAGTTGATGTCGTAGCCGACCGCTCCGGGCGAGATACAGCCGTTTTTGGCGTCCAACGCACCGACTCCACCGACGGGGAAGCCGTACCCCTGGTGGCCGTCGGGCATGCAGATGGCGTGGTTCGTTATGCCGGGGAGGTGCGTCGCGTTTTTGATCTGCTGGAGGGTCTTGTCGTCGCTGATTTCGTCCAGCAGAGCCTCGCTTGCCAGCACTCGTGCCGGGGTTCGCATGTCTCCCTCCTGCGGGATCTCCCAGACGTACTCACGCACTTTTTCGAGCGTGATGCCGTCTGCGTCGTAGGTGGTCATATCCGGGTATCGGTCCGGCGGACCGGAATACGTTTCGTCTCCGCGTTCGACAGGTCGCGACCCGGGTGACGAAACACCGCGTTGCCGCGCATCCGGAACCGGGTAGCGCGCTACACGTCGAAGACGACGTAGGCCTCCCACCCGTCGCCAGTTCGGGAAAGATCCATCTCCGAGTAGGTAACGGCCTTGATCTCACGGGCGTGAACCGAGGAGAACGGGACGCCACGGGCGCTCGCGGTCACCGTCCACTTGTCGCCATCGCTCTCGACGGACGCCTCGTGGTCGGCGGGGAGCACGCTCCGCACGTCGCGCTGAAATATCAGTTCGTCGAGGAAGTCGAACAGCAGCGCCTCCCTGCTCTCCGCGGTGACAGTCAGTTCGAACCGCTCGCCGTCGTCAGGAACAGTTTCGCACATTGCCGCCGTCAGTCCGTCGGCGACGGCCGCGAACGTCTCCCCGAGCGTGTCGCCGTCGGCGGCCACCGCGACGTCCGCCGTGTGGTCGCGGAGTTCGTAGGACATAGTTCCCGTTCTCGGTCCGCCCGCTTGGGAGTTCGGATCGCGAGACTGGAGGTCGGCTGAGAGCGGATGAGAGAGGGGGGCCGGTGGAATTATATTCGCGAAACCACTACTCTGTAGCAGTGAGCGTCAAGGTCGATATTCGAGTCGTCGGATCCGGCAGCGACGAACACGTCGAGGAGGCGTGGGATCTGAAAGAGCGCATCCGGAAAGAGGACGGCGTGTTGAAACAGCGACGGAGCTTTTTCACGGATGCCTATCGTCGGTCGACAGTTCACGTCGCGTTCGTCGACGACGACCTGATCGGGCTGGCGGCGGCGCGACGCGACGGCTATATCCTATTTCTCGCGGTCGATCCGGAACATCGGGGCGGCGGACTGGGCGAACAGCTAGTCGCCCGTGTCGCGGAGGACCACGCGACGGTGACGTGTCACGCGCGAACGACAAACGAGAACGCGCTCCAGTTCTACGAGCATCTCGGCTTCGAGATCAAACGCCGCATCGACAACTACTACGAGGACGGCGGCGACGCGTACTACCTGAAACTCGGCTCCGACGCCGGGATCACGGAACGGCTTTCCGACATCATCCGCCGATAAGTCGACGGACTGTCGCGATGGGCGACCGAGAGCGTAGTCGGGTTCGGCAACGTTTTACCGTCTCCCTGATAACCGAGGTGACGACATGGAGGAGCACACTCGTGGGTATCTCCGCGGCCGCTTTCGCGATCACTACCGGCGCGCGGAGATAACGCCCCCGCCGGACGCCCCGGACCGGGAGTGGGGGTTCATCCCCTGGACAGAGGGGCCGGGAACGACGATGGTCCGGCACCGCTCGCTGTTCGACATCGGGTCGATAGACGAGTTCCTCCAGCGCAAGCGCCCGCGACACGTCTACTTCTCGGCCGGGCGCTACGAGGACCCGAGCGCGAATTCGATGAGCGAAAAGGGGTGGCGGTCGGCCGACCTGATCTTCGACCTCGACGCGGACCACCTCCCTGCCGTCGACCCCGAGACGACGGCCTACCCCGAGATGCTCGATGCCTGCAAGGACGCGCTTTTGCGTCTACTCGACCTCCTCGAAACGGATTTCGGATTCGAGGATCTCACGGTCGTCTTCTCCGGCGGGCGCGGCTATCACGTCCACGTCCGCGACGAGGGCGTTCGCGCTCTCGACAGCGACCGCCGCCGGGAGATCGTCGACTACGTCCGGGGGATCGACGTCGAGTTCGAGGACCTCGTCGACACGGAGACAGTCGCCGGGATGGGCCGCGAGACGCCGGCGCAAAAGCGCACGCTCGATACGACTGGCGGGTGGAGCAAGCGCGTTCACGACCGGATCTGCGCGTTCGTAGACGAACTGCTCGCGATGGACGAGGACGACGCTCTGGACCGCCTACAGGAGTTCGACCGGATCGGCTCCGGCCGGGCCGAAGCGTTTCTCACCGCCGCGACGACGAACGCGGACCAGATCCGCGCGGGCAACGTCGACGTCCATCCTGCCTTTTTCCAGATCGCCCGGACGCTCGCAGAGGACGTGCTCGAAACGGAGACGGCACCCATCGACGAACCCGTAACGACCGACACCAACCGTCTCATCCGCCTTCCCGGGAGCCTCCACGGCGGAAGCGGCCTCGAAGTGAAACGGCTCGACCGACCGGCGATCGAGGACTTCGACCCGCTTCGCGACGCTGTCCCCGAGACGTTCACCGGCCACTCGATCGCCGTGGACGTGACCGACGTGTCCGACCTGCCGCCGGTCGGTAACCCCGACTTCGGCGAAGTGTCTCTGAACGGCGATACTTTTACGGTCGCAGAGGGAGCACAGACCGTATCGGAACACGTGGGCGTCTTCTTGATGGCCCGCGGCCAAGCCGAGAAAGGTGAAGAACAATGAACCTCGACGAACTGCGGTCTGTCCAGAGCAAAGAGCGACAGAAGGACAGCCTGCAGCATCTCCGCGACTCGTTCTACGGGGACGTCGGCGAGTACATTTCTGAACTCAAAGACCGGCGAGATAGCGCGGCGGCGGAGGCCGACGACCCCTTCTCGAACCCCGATGTCGGCCGACTAACCGACGAGATAGAGACCGCCGAGGAGGTCGTCGAAGCCGTGTATGAGCGCCGGATGGGCAAGATAGTCAAGCGCGCAAGCCTCGCCGCCGCCGGTATGCCCGCCGACGAGGAGGGGCTGACAACCGAGGAGAAGGAACTGTTCGGCGACATCGTCGACCGGATCGAGGCGAACAAGGACCACGTGTTAGACGTGCTCTCCGGCAACGCGACCGCCGAATCGCCGACGGCCGACCGCACCGAAGCGGAGACGGACGCGGAAACGAAGACGGACGCGGACGACGGCGTCAGCGCCGCGGACCTGATGGGCGACGGTCCGGACGCCGAACCGGATTCGTCTACGGCCTCGGCTGAGCCCGATTCACCGTCGGGCGAACACCCGGTGGACGCCGAATCCGGCGTTCCCGACGCCATTGCGGAAGCGGAGCGTGAACGCGCGCAGTCCACCGAGGCGCACACAGGCGACGGTGAGACGCAGGTGGACGGCGACATCGGACCCAAGACGAGTGGCGGTACGTCGGGTGACGGACGCGCCACATCCGACGAACACGCTGACGGACCTGAATCGGACGACAGCGCCGCGTCCGCCGGTGGCGACGCGTCCGACGCCGGTACGGAAACGGACCGCGCAACCGTCCGCATTACGCAGGACGTCGGTCAGATCCTCGGTATCGACGAGCGAGAGTACGAACTGGCGGCGGAAGACGTAGTGCAACTCCCGGAACAGAACGTCGAACCGCTCGTCCAGCGAGACGCCGCCGAACGCCTCGACTGAAAGCGGAAACAGTTTATAATATCAACCCCGCTAAGCGTCTATGCTCTGTGACGGCCAGACCGCTCCCGAGTTCGAATTACCCAACCAGAACGGCGATCCCGTTTCGCTGTCCGACTTCCGTGGCCAACGAGTCATCCTGTACTTCTACCCGCGCGCGAACACGGACGGATGTACCACTGAGGCCTGTGGCTTTCGGGACAACTGGGCCGCGTTTGAGGACCGCGACGTCGCCGTCATCGGTATCAGCGATGACAGCGTCGAGGACCTGAAGGAATTCGAGCAGGACCACGACCTCCCCGTCACGCTGCTCTCTGACGGGCGAGGCGAAGTAGCGACGCTGTACGACTCGTACGGCGAGAAGCAGATGTTCGGCAACACCTTCGACGGCGTGTTCCGGAACACGTACGTCATCGACGAAACTGGCGAGATTGAGCGCTCTTACGAGGGCGTCGACCCGGACGGCCACGCCGACGAAATCCTGGACGATCTGGAGTAGAGAACTACCGCGAACTGCCTCACACTACCGTTCCCAGAGTCTGTCGCTATCCCGGCCGTACGTATCGTACTCCCTGGTATTGCGCTCGTCGAGACGCTTTTCCGTGTCGTCCGACCCGAGGAGGAGGCCCATCTTGCGCTCGAACTCGGCCTCGTTAATCTCTCCGGCGACGTACCGTTCGCGGAGGCGGTCCTCCGGGTCACGCTCGGCCGCGTCGCCGCTGTGTCCGTTCCCCTGGGGGAGCCACTTCCGCCATCCGGTCGACTGTTCCACGTTCCGCATGCCGCTACGCGAATCAGGGACTCGCCGGTCCGTGGGATCTGACGAGTCGTCGTCACCGAGCAACGAAACCAGACCGAACGCGGCGAGCGCGACGACGAGGAGGACCGTAACGGTGACCACGAGCGAAACGATCGTGGCAACTATCCCCAGCAGTACGCTGAGTATCGTGCTGACGACGCTCAGAACGAGCATCAGCACCACGACGACGCCGATCCCCTTGAGGAGGACCCCGCTTAGCGAACGGCTCATACTGTTTCTCTACGTGCAGGGCTCAAAAAAGGTTCGTCGCCTCTGTCGCGTCTCGGAAATGACGGAGACGATTACGTCACGCGGGTAACCGTCGCGTGTCGAGGCAGTTCTCGTGAACGGTTTTGCGGTGGGAAGGTCGCGGAGCCCCCGTCGCAAACCCGTTCTACTGGAACGTCCGGGTGACCTGATCCTCGGAATCGACTTCGGTCCGGTCGAACTGCTCTTCTATCTCCTCGTACTGCTCGCGGATCTCCTCGGTGACGCTGGGAGTAACCTCGTCGAGCGCCTGCTCGAAGTGTTCGCGGTTCACACGAACGTTTCCGACGCTTTCGCCGATATCGTCGGGGTCGACGGAGTTGATGAACTCGCGGGACGCGGCCATCGACGCCTCGCGGACGAGCGCTTCGATGTCAGCGCCGACGTATCCGTCCGTCTCCGCGGCCAACCATTCGAGGTCGACGTCGTCGGCCAGCGGTTTGTCCCGCGTGTGGACCTCGAAGATCCGGCGGCGCGCCTCCTCCTCGGGGACCGGCACGTGGACGTGACGGTCGAGACGGCCCGGCCGGAGCAGGGCGTTGTCGATGAGGTCGGGACGGTTAGTCGTCGCGATGACGACGACGTCTTCCAGTTCTTCGAGCCCGTCGAGTTCGGTCAGCAACTGGGAGACGACGCGTTCGCTGACCTCGCTCCCGCCGCCGGACCCGCGACCGCGTTCGCCGGCGATGGAGTCTATCTCGTCGAAGAACACCACGGTCGGGGCGTTCTCACGGGCCTTGCTGAACACTTCGCGGACGCCCTTCTCGGACTCGCCCACGAACTTGTTGAGCAGTTCGGGCCCTTTGACGGAGATGAAGTTGCTCTGGGATTCGTTGGCGACGGCTTTCGCCATCAGCGTCTTCCCGGTCCCGGGCGGGCCGTACATCAGCACGCCCTTCGCGGCCTCCATGTCCATCTGGTCGAACACTTCGGGGTAGTCGAGCGGCCACTGGACGGTTTCGCGGAGCCGTTCCTTAGTGTCTTCCAGACCGCCGACGTCGTCCCACGTGGTGTCTGGCACCTCGACGAACACCTCGCGGAGCGCGGATGGGTCGATCCCCTTCAGTGCCTCCTTGAAGTCGGCCTCGGTTACCTGCAGTTTGTCGAGTACGTCGGCGTCTATCTGATCGGAATCGAGGTCGAGGTCGGGGCGGATACGCCGGAGCGCGTTCATCGCTGCCTCTTTCGTCAGCGATTCGAGGTCGGCCCCGACGAAGCCGTGCGTGTTCTCCGCGTACTGATCCAGGTCGATGCTGTCAACCAGCGGCATGCCGCGGGTGTGGACCTGCAGGATCTCTCGGCGACCCTCCTTGTCCGGGACGCCGATCTCGATCTCGCGGTCGAACCGACCGCCGCGGCGGAGCGCGGGGTCGATGGCGTCGACGCGGTTCGTCGCGCCGATGACGATTATCTCCCCGCGTTCGTCGAGCCCGTCCATCAGCGAGAGTAGCTGTGCGACGACGCGGCGTTCGACGTCGCCGCCAGCTTCCTCGCGCTTGGGCGCGATGGAATCGAGTTCGTCGATGAACACGATTGCAGGCGCGTTCTCCTCGGCTTCCTCGAACACCTCGCGGAGTTGTTCCTCGCTCTCGCCGTAGTATTTCGACATGATCTCCGGCCCGGAGATAGTGTCGAAGTAGGCGTCTATCTCGTTGGCGACGGCCTTCGCCATCAGCGTCTTCCCGGTCCCCGGCGGGCCGTGCAGGAGGACGCCTTTCGGCGGTTCGATGCCGAGTTGCTGGAACAGTTCGGGGTGGCGCATCGGCAACTCGATCATCTCGCGGACCTGTTCGAGTTCCCTGTCCAGCCCGCCGATGTCCTCGTAGGTCACGTTGGGGCTGTCGCTCCCGCCAGCGCCGGACTCCGCACCACTGATCTGCTCGGCCGGTTTCTCGCTGATCTGGATGTCGGTCGAGTCGGTGATGACGACCGTTCCGCTCGGGTCGGTCGAGGCGATCTTGAGCGGGACGGACTGGCCGCTGTTCGACATGGGGCCGAACGAAAGCGGGAACGGGACCGTCTGACCCTCGGTTACGGCCTGCCCGGAGAGCTTGTCGCGGACGAGCGGGCCGATGTTGCCCCGGATACGGAGGTTCTGGGGGAGTGCGACCGTCACGCTCGTTGCGGGGTTGACGTCGGCCTTCTCGACCTCGATACGGTCGTCGATGCCGACGTTGGCTTCCTGCCGGAGGCGACCGTCGATCCGGATGATCGCCTTCCCCTCGTCTTCGGGGTAGCCGGGCCAGACGCGCGCAACAGCGCGGTCTTCGCCCGTGCCGATGAGGATGTAGTCGCCGTTTTCGAGGCCCAGTTCCTGCATCGTCGCCCGGTCAATAGCCGCGAGTCCACGCCCCGCGTCTTTCTGTTTCAGTGGCTTGACAGTGAGATTCATAGTTCCTCCTCCAGTTCGATAGTGAGGACGCCGTTTTTCATAAACACTTCCGCGTCCCCGTCAGGAAGTTCGATTTCGATCTGCGACTCGTCGTCGCCGTCGCCGGTGACGACGATCGCGGTGCCTGCAACGACGTCGACGTTGGCGTCGGCAACCGAGGGCCCGAGATCGGCCGCGATCACGAGGTTGTCGGTGTACTCGTATTCGCGGACGACCCGTCCGTCGCTCTCGGCAAGTTGGGTGATATTCATGTTGGTACTAACCAAAAGTTAGCGTTCAAGGTATATAAGTGTTTGCTAAATGTCCCCCCGACGTACCGGTTGTTCGGGACTTCGGCCGAATTGCGGTTCACACGTCATTCGGTCGCCGCCGATGTTGAGTTTTATGGTCGTTCCAGACGAACGTCACGTATGGAAACAATCACCCATCAGGGCCGTGAGACGGCCTACCGCCGCTCAGACCGGGGCGGCGACGGGACGCCGCTGCTTTGCGTCCACGGGAGCGGAGGCACGAACGCGGTGTGGAAGTCGCAGTTTCGACTGGCCGACGACCGGCCGGTCGCCGCGCTGGATCTGAGCGGCCACGGCGACTCTGACGACATCGACGCGACAGCGGGGTACAGCACGCTCTCGGCGTACGCGGACGACGTTATCGCGGTCGCGGAGGAGACTGACGCAGGGGTCCTCGTCGGTAACTCGCTCGGCGGTGCCGTTGTCATGCACGTCGTTCTCGAACGGGAGTTCGATCCCGAAGCGGTCGTTCTGGCGGGCACCGGCGCTCGACTCTCGGTCAACGAGGACCTCCTGCAATGGCTGGCGAGCGACTGGGACCGCGTCGTGGAATTCCTCCACGGCCCGGGACGACTGTTCGACGACCCTGACGGCGACCTCGCGGAACTCTCCGAACAGGCCATGCGCGAGTCCGGACGTGCGGTGACGGAACGGGACTTCCGGACGTGTCACACGTTCGACGTGCGCGACCGTCTCGACGAGATAGACGTGCCCGCGCTCGCTGTCGTCGGCGCGAACGACCGCCTCACGCCCCCCTGGTTCCACGAGTATCTCGCCGACGAACTGCCGGACGCGGCGCTCGCCGTCGTCGAGGACGCCGCGCACCTCGCGATGCTCGAACAGCCTCGCGCGTTCAACTCCGCGCTCGAACAGTTCTTCGAGGGGCTCTGACCGGCCGCTGGAGTCGTTTGTGAGTATCTGTAGGCCAGTCGGTCGCTTCGGAGGTGACGGCCGTCGGCCGATATCCGTTCCGTTCGATATCTCCCGGTAGATACCGCAGTCAGTCGATATCGTCGTACTCGGTTTCGTGACTGTGTTCGTCCGCCGGATACTCCCCGGATTCGACGGCCTCGACGTACTCGCCGACCGCCCCTTTGATCTCGCTTCTGACGTCGCCGAACTGCTTCGCGAACGGCGGCGTCCGCTCGCCCAGTCCGACGACGTCGTTGAACACGAGCACCTGTCCATCGGTCTCCGGGCCCGCACCGATGCCGATAGTCGGGATGTCGAGCGCGTCCGTCACTGACGCGGCGAGATTCGACGGGACGTGTTCGAGGACGAGCGAGAACGCCCCCGCCTGCTCGTGGTCGACGGCGAGATCGATGATCCGCTGTGCGGCGTCGTCCGTCGTCCCCTGGCGCGTGTACCCGCCCAACTGGTTGACGTGTTGCGGCGTCAGCCCCAGATGCGCCATCACTGGGATACCCAGTTGCACCAGCCGTTCGGTCAGTTCGACCGTGTGCGGACCACACTCCAGTTTCACCGCGTCTGCGCCCTCCTCTTTGATCATCCGGCCGGCGTTTTCGATGCTCGTCTCTCGACCGGTGCCGACGGAGAGAAACGGCATGTCGGCGACGACGAGCGTCTCGTCGGTGCCGCGAACGACAGCGCCGGTCCTGCTCGCCATCTCGTCGACTGTCACCGGGAGGGTCGACTCGTAACCGAGCGACGCGTTCCCGACGCTGTCTCCCACGAGCACGATGTCGATGTCGGCCTCGTCGACGAGCGACGCGGTCGGCGCGTCGTACGCGGTGATCATCGTGATAGGCTTCGCTCCGGCTTTCTCCTGGACCGCCGGTACGGTAGTCATACGCTCCCTTGGCGCGCCGCGCGATAAAAGCCACCGACTCGATCACGGATAGTTTTTCGTACCGTGGGTGAGAGCGCTCGGATATGTACGGAACCCGCGAACTACTCGCAGTCGTCCTCTCCATCGGTTTCGGCCTGTTCCTGATCGCATTTCCGGCCGCGTTCGTCCAGTTACAGATGGTCGGACGCGGCCCCAGAGACAGGGGCCAGTACGGCGACGACTGGAGTCCGCCCACGAAGTACACGCTTCCGGTCCGAGCCATCGGCCTGATCGCGGTCGGCGTCGGCGCGTACATCGCCGTACGGCCGCTGTGAACCGCGTCCGGCGCGAACCGTCACGTATTATACCGCTCGGCGACCAGAGCGTATCAGTGCCAGAGCGCGTCGACGACGGCGAACCGGTCGACCGGGAGGGCGTCGATTACACGTACGTGATGCAACTCACGTTCCTCACGACTATCCTCGCCGGCGTTCCGCTCGTCGTAGTCCTCTCGCTGTTCGTGACGTTGCCGACGTGGGCCGACCGAGTCGAGTTCGTCATCAGGGTCGGCGCATTACTGTGGTTAGTGACCGGAACGGGCCTGTTTCTCCGGGAGCGACAGCGGCAGTAAGCGAGCGACGACGGTGTCAGCGTCGCGTCTCGAAGACGAACGCCGTCCCGGCCCGTTCGGCCGTCAGTTCGTCCCGTTCGGAGTCGCCGACGAACACGGCGTCGGCCGGGTCCACGCCGAGCGCGTCGACTGCCGCCAGAAGCGGTTCGGGGTCTGGTTTCCACGTCTCGACCGTGTCCCGACCGACGACGGTCGAAACGTGCTTTGCCAGGCCGTGACGCTCCAGCGCGATGTCGCAAGCGTCGGAACAGTTCAGCGAACAGACTCCCACCGGGCGGTCGAGGGTCCCGACCTCGTCTGCGAGCGGTAGCCGCCGGGACCGGCGTGCGCCCGCCTGCTCGTGGTCTGCTATCTCGGCGTTCACCGATTCGAACAGACCGTGGTCTCGCGCATCTTCCAGAAGGCCCCAGAGATCCCGCCCCTTGGGGTCGACGCCGGCGGCCTCGTACACCGCCGCGACGTCCTCCTCGACGACCCGCCAATCGACGTTGAGTTCGGCGAGGGTCCCATCCATGTCGTAGACGACGGCATCGTACTCCTCGTACGGCACGAGCGGCGCTACGCGCTCCCCTCGCAAGTTACTATCGGCTGGGAACGATCCGAACCGGGTCCCGCTGGGGTTACCGAACCGGTCCGAAACCGAACAGCCGAACCGAACCCGTTTTGGGGGCGAACGGACGAGTGTATCGCATGGTGTCTTCTATCCACTCCACCGGCACCGTTATCGACCGACTGCGTGCCTCTCGGGAGTGGTGTTGCTGCGGGTCCCGACTCTCGGTTGCGCTCCAGTCTCGAATCCGGACGGCGCAGTCTCCGAAGGGGGACGATGTTTAGGTCCGTTCGCGAAGACGTCCGGGCGGCGCTGGAACGCGACCCGGCGGCCAAAAGCGCGATCGAAGTGGCGCTTTGTTACCCCGGGCTGCACGCGGTCTGGTTCTATAGGGTCGCACACGTGCTCTGGAACCGCAACTTCCACCTGACCGCGCGGCTTCTCTCGCAGTTCGCTCGCTTCCTGACCGGTATCGAGATCCACCCGGCGGCGACGGTCGGTCGCCGCCTGTTCATCGACCACGGCGCGGGCGTCGTCATCGGCGAGACGGCAACGGTCGGCGACGACGTTCACATGCACCACGGCTGTACCCTCGGCGGGAACGATCCGCGGCCCGTCAAACGCCATCCGACCGTCGAGGACGGGGTGGTTCTCGGGGCGAACGTGACGCTTCTCGGCGCGATCACCGTCGGTGAAAACGCCGCCGTCGGGGCCGGTGCAGTCGTCGTTGACGATGTCGAACCTGACCAGACGGTTACCGGCGTTCCCGCGACCCCGGTCGACGAAGTATAGTAGCGCTTGGAAGCCATCACACAGCAGACCACGTCCGAACGGAAGGATACGTCCGAAAGAGTGCAGGCCGACTAGTCAAGCATCTCCCGGGCGATCACCGTCTTCTGGATCTCGCTCGTGCCCTCGTAGATAGTCGTGATCTTCGCGTCGCGGTAGAGGCGTTCGACGTCGCCCTCGGTGACGTAGCCGTACCCGCCGTGGATCTGGACCGCCTCGTTGGTCACGTCCATCGCCGCCTCGCTGGCGAAGTACTTCGCCATGCTCGCGCCCATCCGGACGGATTCGCCGCGGTCCTCGCGCGCGGCGGCGTCCCGCGTCAACAGGCGACTCGCCCGAACCTGCGTCGCCATGTCCGCGAGTTTGTGCCGTATCGTCTGGATGTCACCGATCGGTTTGCCGAACTGCTCGCGCTCCCCGGCGTACGCTTTCGCCTCGTCCAGTGCGGACTGTGCCAGGCCGACCGACTGCGACGCGATGCCGATCCGGCCGCCGGTGAGGATCGAGAGCGCGGCGCTCAGTCCTTTCCCCTCCTCAGTCAGGCGGTTCTCCGCGGGGATCCGAACGTCGTCGAACGTGAGAGACGTGGTGTCGCTCGCCCGCAGGCCGAGTTTGTCCTCCTTCTTGCCCACTTCGAGACCATCCGTGTCGCCGGACTGCGTCCGGCCGCTCGCCGAGGAAACCTCAGCGGCGTCTTTCGGCACGAGAAACTGCGTGATACTGTTCGGGTCGTCCCGGTCGGTCTTGGCGAAGAGGATAACGACGCCGGAGCGCTCCCCGTTCGTGATCCACTGCTTGTCGCCGTTGATGACGTACTCGTCGCCCTCCCTGCGCGCCTCGGTGGTCATCTCCGCCGGGTTTGACCCCGCCTCCGCCTCCGAGAGCGCGAACGCGCCGACCGGTCGGCCGTCGGCCATCTCCGGCAGCCAGCGCTCCTTCTGGTCCTCGCTCCCGAACGTCGCGATGCAGGAGGTCGCGAGGCAGTGGACCGAAAGGGCCGTCGCGACCGAGAGCGTCCCGTAAGCGACCTGCTCGTTGACCACGCTGTAGGTGAGGCGGTCCGCGTCGTATCCACCGTACTCTTCGGGAACCGTAAGCCCCGTGAGATCGAGGTCTGCGAGGCCGTCCCACACGTCCTCCGGGAACGACTGGTGTTCGTCGGCCTCACGTGCCACGGGACGGATCTCCTCCTCGGCGAACTCTCGGACCACGTCGCGGACGGCGCGTTGTTCGGCGGATAACTCCATACCATACTCTTCGATGGTGAAGTAAAAAAGGTGAACGTTACGCGTCCCGTTCGGACTCGTCGTACCGGTCCGCTACGAACTGCTCGGTATCTTCCGCCCGCTCCCAGAGATATTCGAACAGGCGGGCCCCCCAATCGACGGCAGCGTCAGTCTCTACAACTACCTCGGTCTGAGGGTCGTACGAGCCGTCGAGTTTTGGCAGCGACAGCAACAGCGTCTCGTCGGAGACTGCCATCGCGAACGACGCGTCGTACACCCTCGACTCGACGTGTTTTGCGCCCTCGACCTCTTCGGAACTGTCCACGACTATCCGCTGGATCATCTCCGGGGTGACGACGAGTCGTCGGTCACTGTCCGGTGATTCGTTAAGCGCTTCCGCGTACCGGTCGTGATAGACGGGAGTGACAACTGAGATACATTCCGCGGCGGCGATCTCGTCAGCCACGCGTCGGGACGCCCGGTACGGGTCCGAGTCCGGCGACCGAATTATCTCGTGATCGTCCAGCGTGAAGAACTCCGCTCTGAACTTATCGGGAACTCCAGATGCGTCGTGGCGCTCCCAATACTCGCCGTCCTCGCTGAGGACCGATCCAGTCCGCTCGCATCGCGCTATCGCGTCCGACAGTACCTGTCCTGCCGCCGTCGTCGCCCATGTGTTGTCTTCCTGTTGGTACACTAACCCGTGTTCGTCGAGTTTGTTCAGCGAATCGTACACCGAAGATTTGCTCGACGGCGTTTCGTCGAGCACCGTCTGTCGGGTCGCTGGTCCCGACGCCAACCTCGACAACACTTCGCGACGTGCCGAGGACCCGACGACGAACTCCAGCGTATCAAGCGTTCCGTGCATTATCTTTGCTCATAAATGGGGGTTTCCGGATATATCAATGGTGGTCGGTTCCTTTTCCATAACGGAGACCTCAACGGTCCTATTGTTGATTTCCAGCCAGTCTGGACTGTTTTACTCTCCCCGGAATAAAAAAATTTAGGTTGAAGAAACCCATCCAATCTAACGCTGGCAGGTCATGCCTGTCCTGTTGGCTTGCAGCCAGCGGGGATCCGTGAGAGCGGTTCTCACGCCGCCCTGTTTTGTCCCACCGTAACGGCCCTCACTCTCAAGGCGAGTCGCCAGTCTTCAGGTACTCGACGACTCTGTCCGGATCACCGTCGAGTCCGCCCGCCTGTGCGACGCGGTCCGAACCGCCGCCACCACCTCCGAACTCGGCGGTAACGTCGTCGATAACGTCTGTAGCACCCGTTTCTGACCCCACCACCACGAACGGCGGACGGTCGCTCCCGACCAGTGCGACCACGTCAGCGACGTCTCCGGCCAGTTCCCGAACCACGTCGTCGACGTCGTTTGGCCCCACTCCTTCGACCGTCCCCGCGACCACGGTTCGTCCGCCGCGCTCTTCGACATCTTCGCACAGGTCCGCGACTCGTCGGTCGAGCAGGTTTTCTCGCAACTCCTCGACTTCCGCCTCTAATTCGGCGACCTCGTCCTGAAGGCGTCGGGCGGCTTGAGGGACCTCCGTCACGTTCGCCCCGAGAACGGTACTCGCCTCGAACGCGGCCGACTTCTCGGTCGTCCGGCGGTCGATACCGGCCGTTCCGACTGCGAACTCGACGCGCGTCAGCCCCTCTCCGGGGTTCGACCTACCGATCACGGTTACGGGACCTATCTCTCGCGTGTTCCGGACGTGTGTGCCACCGCACGCGGCCGCGTCCCATCCCTCGATAGTGACCACGCGGACGGTGTCGCTATCGCCGAACACTCCCTCCTCGGTCTTCGTGTTGAACGCGACATCGTCGCGTTCGCGTGCGTCCTCGACCGGAACCTCTTCCCAGGAAACGTCCCGGGAGTCCCAGACCGCCTCGTTGACCAGGCGTTCGAGTTCGACGAGCGTCTCGTCCGTCACGTCCGTTGTGGTCCGGAAATCGATCCGGATCTTCTTGTCGTCGATACCGAACCCGCCGTATCCGAGGTCGTCTAACACCCTCCGGCCGGCACCGTACAGTGCGTGACTGGCTGTGTGAGCGCGCATGCAGTACATGCGGAACGACCAGTCGACCTCACAGAGCGCCCTGTGGCCCGGCCGCCACCCGGGTGCCTCGGCCAGACGGTGGACTACGCCGTCGTCGGTTACCTGTACGTCCACCACTTCCTTGCCGTCTATCTTTCCTCGGTCCGCGGGCTGTCCGCCGCTCTGGGGGTAGAAATACGTCGTCTCCAGCGTCACGTCCCTGCCGTCTACTGCCGAAATCCCCGTCTCGAACCTCGTCGTGTACGGTTCGGCAGCGGCTTGTCTGCTCATCAGACGTTCCGACACGCCGGACCGGCAAAAAGCTGACCGCCGACGACACTGTCGCCCGTGGGTCTCGGCGGATTCGACGACTGACGCGCCGACTCTATTCACACGACGGTCCGTCTATCGAACGGCTGCCGCAACCACGGTGTGCCGAAATTCACGTTGACTCGGCCAGTTCGACGTCTAGCCGCTGTTCGAGCGCCCGGACGAGACTACCGCCGACGCCGGCTTGCGTCGCTCGGCCCTGCTCTATCGCCAGCAGGTCGGCCTCGTCAGCGTCGAGTTCTTCAGCGAGTTCCTCCCGCTGGAGTCCGGCGTCCTGCCTGGCTTCCTGCAGAACGCTCCCGTAGTCAGAGACCAGATACGGCAACTGGTCGTCGTCGTAGTTCGTGCCTTCCTCCTCCCAGTGTTCGGAGTCGTCGTTCCAGGCGGGACTGGACTTCGCCGCGTTCTGTACCGCCCTGCGCTGTCGGTCGTCGCCCTGGGACTGATTCGTCTCGCTTTTCTCGTCTTTGTGTGCGTTATCGTCGTGGGGTGCGCACTCCTGACACACCTGGAGCTGCGCGCCGGCGACGTTAGCTTCGCGGAGCGAGTCGCTCTCGGTCCCGCAGAGTTCGCATGCGTCGCCGTCGCTTGACCCCGACGATCCGCCCGTCGAGTACTTGGCCATACACCCCGTAACGGGGGAACCGGTTTTAACACCCCGATTTTCACTGCTCCCTGATACCGACGAGCGTACTCGCGGGAATTCGCCGCCGGAACGGCGAACGAAACGAAAGTCCTTTAATCAGTCCACTGGATAGAGATGAATGCAGCAAGACGCCGCGAGCGTGGGTAGCCAAGCTAGGCCAACGGCGCAGCGTTGAGGGCGCTGTCCCGTAGGGGTCCGCCGGTTCAAATCCGGTCCCACGCATCGCAACGGCGCAAGCAAACCGCGAGCGCCCATCGAAGTCGATGCAGGTGATCTCCCTT
This sequence comes from Halostella pelagica, assembly GCA_005954745.1. Lineage (GTDB taxonomy): Archaea > Halobacteriota > Halobacteria > Halobacteriales > Natronoarchaeaceae > Halostella > Halostella pelagica. The sequence goes on along the minus strand of CP040678.1, from coordinate 1,690,366 downwards.
CGCGGACATCACCCACGCACAACTTCTGCCGGAATAGCACTGCACTGGATAGATGTAGCGCTGACCGACGCAACGTGTTATTGTTAATACACTTAGTGTCTTGGAACACGTTTTTACCGTTCCATTGCGATAGAAGTTACATCAGAAGGTATCCGGGAAATGACCATCAAATACTCGCCTACGGATAATCCGACTGGCATCAAGTTAGTCGACTTCACGGAACAACGCCAGTTTACGATCCGGACCCCGGACCCGGTCACTCTCGACGAAGTAAACTCAGACCAATTCTGGTTTCCAGTAAGTCGGGCATGTCGTTTTGAGACTAAAGGACTGTATATCGACAGATTAGACGGAGTCCATATTCATGACGGGAATGGAGAATTCCAAACTGAAATAAAATCTCACGAAACGAAGGAATTCGAACCCGCTACCTACAGTATCGATATTCACGGCCCCCTCAAGGTGTATCTCCAGGTGACGAGCGGGATGACGATCAACACTGGTGGGAACTATCTGTACATCGAGTTCGACGGTAACACAGAGATGTACCTCGGTATGCGGTCGTATCATAAACAGCCGGCAGGGACGATAACCGTCCCGGACGACCCGCACGACCTCATGACTGCCGTTGGGACTCTCTCGTCGGCACTAAAAACGACATCGTGCGAACGTTCGTACCCGACCCTCCGTGGTCATCCCCCGCTGTTCGAACGAGGTGATTCGCTGGAGATTCCGAGTCATATCGAGCCACCGGACACGGGAATCAGGATCGTCGTTCCCCCGGAGTACAGGTACATCTATACGGTCTCTTCGCTCGCCTTTTATCTCGGTGCAGAGGTCGTCGCGGGCGACGTACCGAGGATCGAAACGACCAACGGCTTCACGCGTGACCTCGCCAGTCGACGGTGGTTCGAGGACGAAGTCTCGTGTCTTCTCCGGCAGGTGTTTTTCCTCGACTGTATCGTGCGCACGGAGGGCATCTACCAGATGGACCTCCGAGAGCGGCGAATGGTCGAACAGTACCTTCCGTTCGATATCGCGGAACTGTACGACAAACCGCTGCAGGAACAATTAGAACAGTACCTTCAGATACCGTACGAAGTCGTCTCGGAGTACATCCCGCAGTGGACTCTCACGGCACACATTCCGTCGAGTCCCGAGGGGATCATACCGACTCCCTTCGTGGTGAACGAACTAGGTATCGTGCGGGAACCGCGCGGTACTCGAATCTCTCGACCGAGAACGACTGCGGCAAACTACTCACGGGCACCCGGCGGTGGCACCGCTGAATCAGAGACTTCGCAACCGCTGGTTCGTTCCGGGGCGACGACGGGCGACGACGACGTTACGTTCGTCCAACCGGAAACGACGAACGAGTCGCTCGAACACTCCTGGTTCGGAAAGCACGTTCCTCGGGGAGCCACGAAAGCAACCACCGAAGCGTTCATGAACCGGGTGTCGAGGGAAAACCGCTCAAGTCAAATAGATATCACTGTCGTCTGCAATGACGATCGGATGATAGCCGAACACGATTCCCTTGATAGCGTGTACGGACGCAGAGACGAACTTCCGTACAATGTCGAGTCCTACGTCCAGATCTCGACCGACGAACTCGAAACGTTACTTCTGGACGGCAACATAGATTTCCTTCACTACATCGGCCACGCGACTCCTGATGGTCTCGAATGCTCGGATGGGGATCTCGACGTGCGGGAACTCGACGAGATCGATGTCGAGGTATTCCTGCTCAATGCCTGTCGGTCGTACAACCAAGCGATAGCGATGGCAAAGCGCGGTGCCACCGGCGGTGTCGGAACGCTAAGCGACGTAGTGAACGAACACGCTATCGAGATCGGGAAAGCCCTTGCCCATCTGATCAACCTCGGCTTTAAGCTCCGTGCGGCGGTCGACCTCGTTCGGGAACACACTCGCATCGGTGATCAGTATCTTATCGTCGGTGATGGCGGTGCAGATATTGCTCAATCCGAAGGAGGACCGCCAGGCGTCTGCGAGGTTACACCCCGTGATGACGGTTTGTATGATCTATCCGTTCGTATGTATCCGACCAGGGAATTTCAGATCGGATCCACGGTACTACTTAAGTTGCAACAGACTTCGGAGAATTGTCTGTTACCGGGCCCAAGCGAAGCTACAGGACTGACGGAGGCCGAACTTCGTGATTACTTCTCCTCACACAGCAGCCCAGTCCAACTCGACGGAGAACTCCGTTGGAATGACCTGTCGTCGCCTGTAGATCTGACCGTCGACGAAAACTAGTTAGGGGCCACCTGTTCCTGTAGCCACTCCCGCTGCGGCCGTCCCTGCCGAGGCAGTCAGCAGCAGGATCATGAACAGCGCGCCGATCATTCGTGGGTGGTCTGCGAGGAACGACTTGAGTGCGTCTTGATTGGACATTGCACTCGGAACAACGAGACAGAACCTTTTCAAATTATCTGAAATTTTCTTATAAATTAATAGGTGAAGTTATAGGATATTTTAGGGCAGTAATGACAAATAAATTTATAGGATCACGTCAATTATCGTCGTCGGGCGGACGTTCGGACAACCGGTCGAACCGGTCCTGTGCGTTCTCTCGGCGGTGGTTCGTCTCGTCCGGGCGGTATTCGAGACGTTCCACTGCGTTATCCTCGACCGTCACCGTGAGCACGGCGTCGGCGTGGTTCGCCGCTTCGGGCAGGGAATCGCGGGGGAGCGTCGCTTGCCCGACTACGTCTCCGTCGCGTTCGAGCAACAGGACAGCGCTGTCGTCTTCGAACCGGTCGACTACGCCAGTGTACGTTCCGTTCATCCGTACGTCTCCTGAACAACGAGTTCTCCCCGGTCGTTTCTGACGGTGACGGTGTCGCCGCCGTTGTTCCAGATCGGTCGCCCGGCCTCCCAGTACAGATCGGTGCTGGTGTCCGTTCCATTGCCGCTGTAGATCGTCACTGACTCGCCGGGTGCCAGCGAGACGCCGTCCGGAAACGTGTACGTCTCGCCGGACTCATCCGAGAGCGTCCATCCCGAGAGTTCGACATCGTCATCGCCGGCGTTTTCGAGCGTCACGTACTCGCCGTTCAGGTTCTCGTAATCGTCGCCCGCGGCGTCTTGGTGGACCGCGGCGATCCGCAGGTCCGCACCGCCGTCCGCGACTACCGTCGATGCCGGAGCGTCGTCCACCGGACCGCCGGCGCTGATCGTCGCTCGCGTGACGGGAGCCGTTCCGTTTTCGGGTGCGACCGGCGACGCGTCGCGGAGTCGTAACGGTTGGGTCACCGCGCTCTGTTGGGTTCGGACGCTGACGGCGTCGCCACCGCTGATCACCACTACGTCACCGTGTACCCCCGTCCAGTAGGTCGGGATCAGCGAGTCGGCGAGGCGGCGGAGCGTCTCGTTGTGCGGATGGCCGTACGGAGAATCGTACGCGCTCGATACCACCACCATTTCCGGACTGACCGCGGTCAGCAGTTCGTCGCCGGTGCTCGTCTTGGACCCGTGATGGCCCGCCGCGAGGACGGTCGCGTTCAGTTCGACGCCGTACGTGTCGACGAGATGCGCTTCCTGTACGTGTTCGGCGTCGCCGGGGAGGAGCGCCGAGACGGAACCGTGTCGCAGTCGAAGGACGACGTTGTTCTCGTTACGCGCGCCGTCGTCGAGTCGCTTCTCTGGCGGGCCGAGCACGTCGATAGCGATGCCCTCCATCGGTATCGAATCGCCTTCCCGCGTCTCGTACAGCGTCACATCGTGTTTCTCCACGGCGGACAGGTATTCGTCGTACGTCGCCGTACTGGCGGCGATCCCCGGGTCGTAGACGGCTCCGACCCCATTCGCTTTCGTCTCGTAGTGTTCGATGACGGCAGCGTGTCCACCGATGTGGTCGGCGTCGGCGTGTGTCGTCACCAGATAGTCGATCCGGTGGATCCCGCGCTGACGCAGGTACCGAAGCACGTGGTCACCGTCGTCCGTCCAATGGCCCGTGTCGACGAGCATCGTCTCGCCCGACGGCCCGACCACGAGCGTCGCCGCGCCCTGTCCGACGTTGATGAAGTGCAGTTCAAGCGTCCCGTTTCCAGAACCGTCGGGTGACGCCGTTGGTGTCAGTTCCGAAGTGGTCACGTTGCTCTCGGTGGGTCCGCCGTCCCCGCCGGTGGCACCGACGCATCCCGAGAGAACGACGAGGACGACCATCAGAACCGTTCCGAGTCTGTACACGCCACGACAGTACACCTGGATCCACAAATCAGTGCGCTAGTCTCAAGTATTCGCTATGAATACTTATAGTAATTAACTCTGTAGCGCTTGCTCATTATTATACTACGGAACGCGATCTCTGCCAGTCGTGAAAGGAACGTCTTTGGGACCGCGGCAATAAGGATAGGCTATGCAACACCGGGTCAGAGAACACATTCCGGCGACGACGGGCCTGCTCACTGCCGTTTCGCTGGCGCTCGTGTTCGGTGCCGCTCTCGGTGCGATACCGGGAACCGTCCTTCCCCGCGCGCCGGGGTGGTTCGTCGACGCCATCCCGCACGTAAACGCCGTCCTCAGCGCCCTGGCTATCGGAACCATCGCTGGCGGGATCCACGCGATCCGACGCGGGCGAGTCGGCCGCCACCGAGCGCTGATGCTCATCACGTTCAGCCTGTTCGCGACCTTTCTCGTGCTGTATCTGTACCGGATCGTGCTGGAAGGCCCTGCGGCGTTTCCCGGGCCGGAGACCGTCTACACGTACGTCTACCTCCCGATACTGGCTATCCACGTTCTGCTCGCCATTCTCACGATTCCGCTCGTCTACTACGTCCTCCTGCTCGCGTGGACGCACTCGGTGGCGGAGCTTCCGTCGACGAGGCACGCGACGGTCGGCCGAGTCGCCGCCGCGCTTTGGCTCATCTCGTTCACGCTCGGCGAGGTAGTGTACGCGCTGCTGTATCTCTTCTACTGATCCGCGACGCCGTCCGATCTCTACTGGTCAGTCACCAGCCGAGCGTACCAGACGACGTCCCGATGTTCGCCGTCGACGAAGACGGCTTCGCGGTGGACCCCTTCGCGTTCGAACCCAGCCTTCTCCAGGACACGCGCCGACGCGTCGTTGAACGCCACGACGCGGGCCTGCACGCGGTGGAGTCGACGCTGGTCGAACGCATACTCGGTCAGCGTCCGGGCGGCGTCCGTCGCGTAGCCGTTGCCCCACTCGTCCGGCACGATCCAGTAGCCGAGTTCGCCGACGCCGTTCTCCTCGTCGACGGCGTTTAGCGATACCATGCCGACCGGCCGGTCGTCCGCGGTGACGAGCAGGTCGACCGAGTCCTCGTCCGAGACGACTTCTTCGAAGAACTCCCGCTCTTGCTCGGCGTTTTTCGGAGTCGACATCAGCGTGGTACGCCACACGTCGGGGTGGTTGACGGCGTCGCGGAGGAACTCGATGTCGTCCGATTCGACCGTACGGAGCGATACAGTCTCGCCGCGGAGAAAGGTCGCGCCTGGCATAGTTGTCGGTCGTTCCGATCGGACGAAAAGGATGGCGGTGGTGTGCTACCTATTTACAGTGTTCGTTGTACCTGTAGACCGGTATTCGACGGCTCCACGTCATCGAAATACCGAACTGAAGTATAAGGATCCCTATCAGTTAGCTCAGTCGTCGGCCGGAACCTCTGTCCGGGTGATCTCCCGGTCCGCCTCTTCGCCCTCGATGTCATAGGGATATTCCCCGGTGACACAGCCCATACAGAGGTCGTCGCGGGACTGTTCGAGCACCTCGGCGACGGCGTCTTTCGAGAGGTACGCCAGGCTATCAGCATCGATCTCGTCGGCGACCTCCTCGACGCTTTTGTCGCTGGCGATGAGTTCGTCACGGCTCGCCATGTCGATGCCCATGTAACACGGCGCGACGATGGGCGGTGCGCCGATGCGGACGTTGACCTCCTCGGCACCCACGTCCTTGAGGAGTTTGACGAGTTGGGTCGACGTCGTGCCGCGGACGATTGAGTCGTCGATGATCGTGACCGTCTTCCCTTCGATGGTGCTTTTGATGGGGTTTAGCTTGAGGCGGACCGCGCGCTCTCGCTCGTCCTGCGTCGGCATGATGAACGTCCGGCCGACGTAGCGGTTTTTCATCAGCCCTTCCGCGAACTCGACGTCGTCCGCGGCCTCGGCGTACCCCGAAGCGAACGCTCGGCCGGAGTCGGGAACGGGGAGGACAACATCGCTGTCGATGCCGCTTTCCTCCCAGAGCTTCCGTCCCAGGTCGCGCCGGACTTCGTAGACGCGCTTCCCGTCGATGACGCTGTCGGGGCGGGCGAAGTAGACGTGTTCGAAGAAGCAGTGTGCGGTTTGTTTCTGCTCGACGAGTTGGTAGCTGTCGAACCCTTGTCCGTCCGCCCGGAGGATAACGAGTTCGCCGGGCTTGACGTCTCGGACCAGTTCTCCGTCCAGCGTGTCGATGGCCGCACTCTCGCTCGCGAGAATGTACCCGTCGTCGAGTTCGCCGATGCAGAGCGGTCGGTTGCCCTGCGGGTCGCGTACGCCCATCACCGTATCGTCGTGCGTGATAGTGAGCGAGTACGACCCGTGGATACGAGTCATCGTCTGTTTGACGGCACGGACGAGGTCTTCCTCTAACAGGTTCCGCGCGAGGTCGTGGGCGATGACTTCGGTGTCGCCGTCGGACGTGAACGCGTGGCCGGAGTCCGCGAGTTCGTCGCGTATCTCGTCGGCGTTGACGAGGTTGCCGTTGTGCGAGAGCCCGAGCGACCCGCTCTTGAACGAGACGGAGAAGGGCTGTGCACAACTGGAGTCGACGCTGCCCGAAGTGGGATATCGGACGTGACCGATCCCCGACGGCCCGTTCAGGCTCTCAATGTCGTCCTCTGAGAACGCGTCTCCGACCAGTCCCATCTCTACGTGACTGTGTTGCTGGAACCCGTCGTGCGTGACGATACCGGCTGATTCCTGCCCGCGGTGCTGAAGCGCGTATAGGGAGTAGTAAAGCGGGCGTGCGGCATCGCGTCCGTCGAGCGAGATACCGACGACGCCGCACTTTTCGGTCATGCCGTCCTGGGATCGCCTCTCGGCCCGCCCGTTTGACATGGACGGTTGTAGAGAACGGGCCGGGATAAATCCTCGCAAACGTGTCTGATTCTCCGTCTCTCCGGTAACAAATATACACGTTCGTGAACAACTCTTTGACCGTCTGCACTCAGCAATCCTCTCTCCACCCCATACGCCGTTAGCGCGCGGTGAAACCTGTTGGGGGAGACACTGCAAACCAGAACTGCCATTATATAAGACAATATAAATGAAGCGTTCGTACACCGAAACCACGGGGCTACCGCTACGCGCGTGGTTTTCGAGAGAAAGGAAAACTCGTCAGTCGGCGGTTACTCGCCGGCTTTCGACTGCCACTCGTAACCGCGCTGCTTGCTCGACTTACCGAACCCGCACGACGAGCATTTACCTTTCTTGACGTGATACGACTTTTCGCCACACCGACGACATTTGACGTGGGTCGTGGTGTTTTTCTTACCCTGGCTCGGGGTTCCTGCACCAGTCATGGGATAATGGTTACGACGTTATCGCCGCGTATAATCGTTGTGTCTTCGCCTTCCGCGTCCTCCAGAACGAGGTTCATGTGCTGGTCGTACCCGGTGAGAAACCCGTCGTACTCCTCGCCGCCTTTCAGTCGGACGGTCACCTGGTCACCGACGGACGCTTCGAGCACGTCGAGTGGACGTTCGCTCATACGGGAAACGGCTTTCGACGGACGCTTAAACGTACCGGTAAGCGCGGTCAAATAGGGACGCTAAACGGTGCGCGCTCGCTTGCACCGGCAACAAATGCCTCTAGAAGTGTAACTGCAGCCGTCATATCGTCCGTGTCGATCACCTCGACCGGTGTGTGCATGTACCGGTTTGGCAGACCGAGATAGACAGATGGCACGCCGCCACGGGCCGTGAAGAACGCGTTCGTGTCGGTGCCGGTGGTGGTCGGGGACGACTGCAACTGCACGCTTATCCCTTCGGCTTCGGCCGTCTCCCGGAGCGAGTCCGCGAGTGCGGGGTGGTTCGCGTTCCCGCGGGTGACGACCGGGCCGTCGCCGAGTCTCACGTCGCTTGCCCGGTCACTGGGTGCGTCGGGGTAGTCCAGTGCGTGCGCAACGTCGACGACGACGACCGCGTCCAGGTCGAGGTCGAATCCGACCATCTCGGCTCCGTGAAGACCGACCTCCTCCTGAACCGTGCTGACCGCGTAGACGGTGGCGTCCACGTCCGCCTGGGCCGCGTTCCGGAACGTTTCGGCCGCGACCCACATCCCGGTGCGGTTGTCCATCCCCGGACCGGCGACGCGCGTCCCCTGTAAGTCCGTCACCGCGCCGTCGACCGTGATCGGATCGCCGACGGTGACGAGTTCCCGGGCCGTTTCGCCGTCCGGTGCGCCGATGTCGACGTGCTGGTCCGCGATAGCTTCCTCGCCGGCGTCCTCGTCGTCGTCCGCTCGGACGTGGATCGCCGTCTGGCCGATGACGCCGGGGACCGGTCCGTCCGCGGCGTGAATCGTCACCTGCTGGCCGCGCGTGACCGTCTTGTCGATGCCGCCGACTCGCCCGACGTGGACGTGGCCATCGTCGTCTATCTCGCGGACCAGAAACCCGATCTGGTCGGCGTGACCCGCGACGGCTACCGCGGGTCCATCGCCCTCGCTCACCGCGACCGCATTGCCGTAGCTGTCCGTGCGTATCTCGTCGGCGTACTCGCTCACGCGGTCTATCCAGACTCGCTGACCGGGTGCCTCGTAGCCCGACGGAGTCGCCGATGAGAGCAGGTCGTTTAGAAACGCGCGCCGGTCGTCGTTCATGAATGTCGTTTCGAACTCCTGATACGAAACGTTGTTCGTTTCGACACGGTGGTTCCGGTTGAGGTCCGCTCGTCTACGCGATATCACCGGTGATCGAACGCGCTGTCGTTCCGGCAGTCATCGACCGCGCCGTCCTTTCGACCGCGTTGTCTCTTCGGCACCCATCGATCACCGGACGTGTTCGCCGTCGTACTGGTGAACCGGGACGCCGGATCGCACTCCGGTTTCATCCGACAGTATAAGTCCGTCCCCATCGAACGGGACAGTATGGTCGACATAACACTGTTCGAACTACACGTCGACGGCGACCCCCAGTTCACTCCCAGTTGGATCAGCGGCGAACGCGACACGAGCGAGAGGCTGGAGGGTGACGGCGGGACGACCGTCGATGTCGAGGAGGAAAGCAGCGGGAACGGAGGGAAGGTGCTGATCGGTCTCGTTGCGCTCGTCTTGACCGCCGCGGTCGTCAGGAAGTTCCGCGGCGGCGGCGGTGACGGTAGCGAGGAGTTCGAAGAGGAACCGGAGTACACCGTCGAAGAGACCGCCTGAGGATCTCGAACCGCCGGCCGTCCCCGGTTCCGGGAGAAGGGTTTTGTCCTCTCGGACGCAAGTGAATTCACTGTGAGTCTCTATCGTAGCGTCCGGGCCGTTACGTCCGCGTCGGGCGACGGTCCGATCGACTGGAGTGCAGTCGCCGAGGCGGCGAAGGCGTCGACTGACGCTGGCTCGCTCGATATCTCTGCCGCCGAACGGGACGGGTACGCCGACGACGTCCGCGACGCTCGTCGGCGCGTCCGCGACGTGTCCGCCCTGAATTTCGACCTCCCTCGCGCCGTCGAGGTGCAACACCGCCATCACTGGATCGATGCGAACGTCGAGACGTTCTCCCGACTCATGCGACCGCTGGAGGACGAAACTGCGGATTTCTTCCCCGGTGCCGCACGCGTCGTCAACACCGGTTCGATGAGCTTCATGCTCGGTTTTCTGGGTCGCAACGTCCTCGGCCAGTACGACCCCCTCTTGCTCGCGGACGACCCGGACGACCACGCGCTGTATTTCGTCCGCCCGAACATCGTCCGCACTGCCGAGAGTCTGAACGTCGAGTACCCCCGCTTCCGCCGCTGGATCGCCTTCCACGAGGTGACACACGCCGCCGAGTTCGGGGCCGCACCCTGGCTCTCCGACCACCTCGAAGACCAACTCGAACGCGGTATCGGCGCGGTCACCGACGGCACTCTGGACCGCGAATCGTTCAAGGAACTCGACGCCGCGATGACCGTCGTCGAGGGGTACGCCGAACTGCTGATGGACCATGCGTTCGACGACGAGTACGCGGACCTCCGCCGGAAACTCGACGAGCGACGGAAGGGCCGGGGGCCGCTCGCCCGCCTCGTCCGCCGCGCGCTCGGTCTTGGTCTGAAGCGCCGGCAGTACGAACGCGGGAAAGCGTTCTTCGAGAGAGTCACCGAGGAACGCGGCGTCGCCGCCGCCGGTGCCGTGTGGGAGCGCCCGGAGAACCTGCCGACGAACGACGAGATCGACGCACCTCACACGTGGATGCAGCGCGTCGACCCCTGAGGTATCTCGTACCGCGGCCGCACTGACCTGAATACATATAGCCCCTGCCGCCGTCCCCGCTGTATCACTGTAGCCACGGAGGCCATACGGGTGTGCCCCAAAGAGGAGAGTACACGTGACCACGGAAATTCACTCCCCAGTCGAACGCGACGCCGAGGACGAAACGCTCACCGAAGCCGTCGTACTCGCCGTCGCTGACGCCGTCGACGCCGACCCTCTAACCCTCGAACCGCTTCACGACTGCGTGGACCCGGACGCGCTGGATCAACTGTTCCGATCGGCCGATGACCACGCGGACTCGGTTCGCGGACGCGTCGAGTTCCGCTATGCCGACTGCGACATCGCAGTCCACGCTTCAGGACGCGTCGTCGCGACCCCGGTCAACCCTGCCAGCGTACAGTCCGAGTCCCTCGCTGCCACGGAATAGTCGGAGCGTTCTGTTTTCCGCTTTCGTCTCCTGTTCCGCGTCGGCTTTCGCTTGGTTCGCCCGTAGCGGACGTTGCTGGCGGGAGACCGAGACACAAGATACTTGCGAACACCGGGGGGAGAAGCAACGAATGACTGGCAGGAAAGCCGTTCGAGACGGGTACGACTCACTGGCTCAGACGTACGCCGAACAGCGCTCCGATGACGAGACGCTGGGGACGACCCTGTTCGACGATCTGCTGGCTGACCTCCCGGACGACGCGCGGTTGCTCGATGCCGGCTGCGGTCAGGGGACTCCGGTTCTCGCCGGCGCGGCGGTGTCGGCGGTCGGCCTCGACTTCTCCGGCGAGCAGCTCCGCCTGGCGACGGAGAACGCTCCCCGCGCGGCGCTCGTTCAGGGCGACATGGCAGCGCTCCCGTTCGAGGACGACGCGTTCGACGCTGTCACGGCGTACCACTCGCTGATTCACGTACCGCTTTCCGAACACCAACGCGTTATCGACGAGTTCGCACGCGTGCTGAAGCCGGGGAGCCCGCTACTGGTCTCCGAGGGCCACGTCGAGTGGGAGGGTTCGAACCCGGATTGGCTCGACAGCGGCGCAGCGATGGAATGGCACATCGCGGGTTCCGAGGCGACGCGCGAGCAGATCCGGGAGGCCGGGTTTACCGTCCTCGACGAGTGGTCCGTCGACGACACGTGCGCTGAGGAAGAGGGCGCCCAGAAGCCCTTCTTCCTGGCGGAGCGCTGAGGGGCCGACAGTTCGGTCTGCCGGGGCGGTATCGTTACAAGGTGTCCCCGCGCAGTCAGGACCATGCCGTCGCAGTACGATCCGGTCGAATCGCCGGACGAGACTACGCTATTCCCGTATCACGACCGCACGCCCCCGAAAACCGCCGACGTCTATCGCGCTCGGCACGTCGTTCGCCGTACCCTTCCGCGGACGCCCCTGGTTCGGAGCGAACCGCTCTCCGCCGAGTTCGACGCCGACGTTTACCTGAAGCGCGAGGACACCCTCCCGACGGGCGCGTTCAAGGTTCGCGGCGGCGTCACGCTGGCCGCAGACCTCGACGACGCGTTCCGCGACCCCGGCCTGATCGCCGCGAGTACCGGAAACCACGGTCAGTCCGTGGCGTACGCCGGCCGGACGTTCGACGTGCCGGTCACCGTCGCCGTCCCCAGAGACGCGAACCCGTCGAAAGTAACCGCGATGGAGCGACTCGGTGCCGACGTGGTCCACCACGGCGACGACTTCGACGATGCCCGAGAACACGCCGAAGAACTGGCCGCCGCGGAGGGGTATCGGTACGTCCACTCCGCGAACGAGCCGAAACTCGTCGCAGGCGTGGGGACGGCCGGCCTCGAAATCGTGGAAGACCTCCCCGAGGTTGATTACCTGTTCAGTCCGGTCGGCGGCGGGTCGAGCGCCGCCGGATACTGTCTCACTGTCGGCGAACTCGCGGACGCGACCGTAGTCGGCGCGCAGTCCGAGGCGGCCCCCGCGATGTACCGGGCCTGGGACGAGGGGCATCTCGACCCGGCCGACGAAATGGGAACGTTCGCCGAAGGCATCGCGACGCGCGTCCCGTTCGCGATGACTATCGACCTGCTGCGCGACCGCCTCGACGACTTCTGTCTGGTTAGCGAGGACGCTATCAGGACGGCCGTGCGGGACCTGCTCGTCGAGGAGTCGCTGGTCGCCGAGGGGGCGGCCGCCGCGAGCGTCGCTGCGATGCGCGGAATGCGCGACGAACTCAGCGGCAAAACGGTCGTCCTACCGATCTCGGGCCGGAATCTCGACACCGAGAAGCACCGGACCGCACTGGGCGAGTGAGTCCACCGCGGAGTCGCCTGCTCCACTCGCTACGGGGCGATAGTCGCCAGATAGTACACGAGCACGAGTCCGAGAAGGAGTCCGGCGACCGTCACGGCGGCGACGCTGACGAGGTCAGCGCCGCCCTGGACGGCGATCATACCCGCCGAACCGCCGACGAGGAGGACGAACCCGGCCATCAGACGCTTGCGCTTTTGCTCCCTTTCTTCGTCGGAGAGAGAAGGCCCGACCATCTCAGTCCCCGTCACCGCCCTCACTGCCTGAAAGCTCCGGGTGAGGTGCGCTGACGTGCAGTTCGACGAACACCCACTCCTCATCCCGTCGTTCGAGCGTCCCGCTCCAGCGAGTCGGGAACGCGAAGCGTCTGCCGCTCTCGGTGTCGGTCCAGGCGAGGTCGACCTCGTCGCTGAACCAGGCGTACTCGCCCCGCTTTGTCACGCTGAGTCGTCGGGTGTCGACCGTCCATTCCTCGGTCGTCCGGGTCTGTTCCCGCAGCGCCTCCGCGATGTCGTCGTAGCCGACCAGCGACTCGGAGACGCCGAACTTCGCAGTTTGTGCGTCCTCGGCGAAGTACGTGTACAGCGGTTCTCCCCGGCGGAGCGACTCGTAGTACTCGCGGACGGTGTCGACAGCAGTCATACGGACACGAACGCCGTGAGGCCGCTTGAAGTCACTGGAACGCTCTGCCGACGCCGTCGTCGTCGACTAGCTCCTCGAACTCGGTTTCGAGGAGGTCCTCGGCCTCCTCGAACGTCGTAGAGAGGTCCTCTAGTTCGTCCGGGCGGTCGTACTGGTCGTACTCCATCGGCCCGAACGCGGGACTGTCTATCGCCTCCATCACGTCGTCGAACAGGTCGCCCGGCGTCGTCGGGGCGTCCTGATGCGCTTTGATCACCTCTTCCAGATGCGTGACCTGCTCCTCGGCCTCGTCCTCGTCGTCCGGCGGCGACTGGACGGCGAACCGCCCGGTCTCGGACTCCTCGGGCAGGTAGGAACCGATCTCGTCGTCTAGGTTCCGCGCGACTCGCGCGCCGACGCCGCGAACGTCGAACGGGTTCTTTGCGTACGTCTTCAGGTGAAAAACGCCCCCCGAAGGGTGGCCGAGGTAGAGGTCCTCGCCAACGCCTCCGGCCCGGTCGCCGGCGACGGCGCGCCAGCCCTCGGGGTCGACGTCCTGTTCCACGACGTCCTCCATGATGTCGTCCCACTCTCGAACCCGCATAGCAGGACGTTGCGAACCGACGGGAAAGAACGTATCGGTCGGAGAGACGCTTACGCCCCCGTCCGGACGGCCGAGCGAAGGTCGTCGACCCCGTACACGCCGAGGCAGGCGGCGAACGCGATGGTGCCAAGCTTCCCGCCCAATCCCGGGAACCGCGCGGCGACGGCCGCGAACAGCACGCCGCAGAGGAGGCCGGCGGTCGCGGCGTGGACGGCTGTCGGTAGGCGACGGGCGCTCGACATCCCGGCGAACGTGGCGCAGAAGGCGGCCGCCGCCAGCGGTCTGCCCCCCGGGGCGGCGGGAAGCAAGAGGCCGCCGGCGAGTCCCACCGCACCCGACGACAGCACGACGCTGTAGCCGAGTCGAGCGTGCGCCAGGTAGGTCGCGACCGCGGCGAAGGTCGTGACGAGCAGCAGCGGCCAACCGACGCGCCAGTCGGTCGCGACCTCGGGGTACACCGCGCCGGTCGCCGCGACGGCCGCCGTGCACCCGACGAACGCGACGGTACCGAGTTTGCCGCCGAACCCGCCGAACGCGTCGCCGGAGACGACGTACGCGACGCCCGCGACGACCGCAGCGAGCACCAGTCCCCCGTAGCCGACGAGCGATCCCGAGGCCATTCCGACGAACGCGCCGCAGTACGCCGACACATCGTACTCGGTGACGAAGGGAGCGATGACGCCGACAAGCGCCGCGGCGACGACCGGTCCGAGGCCCGCGTCGACGCTGAGGGGGTAGGTCACGAGCGCGCCGGCGACGACCGCGCCGGCGGTCAGCGCGCCGCCGCGGTCGAACTCCGTCCGGGTGCCCGATCGGTACAGCCGGCCTCCCTCCGCGGAAACGACGCGGAGCTGTCCGAGCACAGTCAGACCGGCGACGCCGCCGAGGGCGACCGGCGTCGCGCCGGTCAGCGCGTTCACTGCCCCGACGGCGGTCAGTCCGACGGCAGCGGTTCCCAGCAATGCCAGTCCGAGCGCGACGAGCGAACGCGACACGACCTGTCGTCAGGCCGGTCGTTCGGAAAAGCGTTCCCTTCCGCCCTCGTACGGTTTTGTCGCTATCTCGGCCGGCGCTCGCCCCAACCGACAGCGTTTTTCGACCGCCGCGTCTGTATCGGTACTGTGAATATACGGGGGACCGCCGTCGGCGAAGCGGAGGTACGGACAGTCTCCACGCAGTACGGCGAGAGCGACCTCGCGGAGGTCGACCTGCGACTCGAAGAGGGCGCCGACCCTGTGCCGGTGACGCTATGGGGCAAGTGGACCGAGACGGCCGAACTCGTCGAACCGGGGATGGAGCTCTGCGTCACGGACGCCGAGGAGGACGACTACGACGGCGGCTACGCGACGACGGGCGACTCCTACGTCGTGCTCGAACCGGACTTCCTCGTGGACGTCACCGACGTCCGCTCGTGGGTGCAGTGCCCGCGGATGTACTATCTGAACAAGCTATCGGGCATTCCGCTGGTCTACCCCGTCGTCAAGGGGACCATCGTCCACGAGGTGTTCGGTGACCTCCTCCGCGGGCGCGACCTCGACGACTCCATCGCTGACCGCGTCGAGGAGGCGGGGCTCGAACTCGGACTGCTGGGCAAGACGGCCGAGGAGGTCGAGGAGGAGGTCCGCCAGAACGCGATGGCAATAGAGGGGTGGCTGAAACAGGGCGTCCTGACCGACCAGGACGAGTGGCGGAGCGAGCAGACCCTCATCAGCCAGAGATTCGGCATCAAGGGCCGTGCCGACGCCATCAGGCGCGGTATGCCCGTCGAACTCAAAACGGGCAAGAACACCAAGCGCGACCCGCGGTTCCACGACAAGATCCAGGCTGCCTGCTACGCGCTCATCCTGCAGGAGCGCGGCGTCCCGGTCGACACAGGAACGCTGCTGTACACCAAAAACTCCGCGCTGGACCGCTCCGAGGCGACCGGCGACCTCTCGCCCGCCAAGGAGTTCTCGGTCGGCGACGGACTGCTGAAGTTCGTCGTCCGGACGCGCAACGAGATAGCGGCGATGGAACACGACGTGAGCGTCCCGACGGGGCACGAGGCGGACGCAGTCTGCGATTACTGCTTCGAACAGGACACCTGCCAGGTCGTCTCGGGCCGCCTCGACCAGGAGTCCAAAGCTGGCCAGATCGGTCGGCCGATCCCCGAGGAGGAACGCGAGTACTTCGACCGGTTCTACCGGGCTATCGAGGAGGAGCGCCGCGCGACACACCGCGAGTACGCGAAGCTATGGGAACAGACCGGCGAGGAGCGAGCGGACGACGACCGGGCGCTGATCAACCTCGAACCGACCGACCGCCGGCAACTCGACGGCGGCCGCTGGGAACTCCGCGCCGACCGAACTGACGATGCGGTGTCGAAGATCCGCGAGGACGACGTGGTGCTGGCGAGCGACGGCCACCCCGTTACCGGCCACGCGGAACTTGCACGCGTCGAACGCCTCGACGAGGAAGTGGTCGTCACCGCGGACGAACCCGTCGAACTCCGACGGCTCGACGTGTATCCTTCTGAGCTTTCGGCCGATCGGATGCTGACGGCGCTGCACGACGGCCTGCTCAAAGGCGGCGAACGCCGCAAAGACGTACTCTTCGCCCGCTCAGACCCCGAATTCCGCGAGGGGACCGAGACGTTCATCGACAACAACGAGGCTCAGAACGATGCGGTGACGCGTTCCGTCGCCGCCGAGGACTTCGCGCTGGTTCACGGTCCGCCGGGGACGGGCAAGACCTACACCATCGCCCGGACCGTCAGGGCGCTCGTGGAGCGCGGCGACCGCGTGCTGCTCTCGGCCTTTACCAACCGCGCGGTGGACAACGCCCTGGAGGCGGTGCGGGATCAGGGATTTCAGGACGTCCTCCGCGTCGGCACGGAAAGCGGCATCCGCAAAGACATGCAGGACGTCCGGCTCGCCGAGCGCGGCGACCCCGGCGAACGTACCCGCGAACTCCGAGAGGCTCCGGTCGTCGCCGCGACGACATCGACCTGCGGGTCGCGCGTCATGCGGGAGCAGTCGTTCGACGTGGCCGTCGTCGACGAGGCGGCCCAGCTAACCGAACCCGAGACGCTCGCGGCGATCAACCTCGCGGACCGGTTCGTTCTCGTGGGTGACCACGAGCAGTTACCACCGGTCGTCAGGACCGAAAACGACCTGACGAAGTCGCTGTTCGAGCGCCTCATCGAGGACCACCCGGATGCGGGTGTGATGCTCGACCGCCAGTACCGGATGGCCCAGCGCATCCAGGCGTACGCGTCACGGGAGTTCTACGACGGCGCGTTGCGTCCCGCGACCGGCGACGTGGCGAGTCAGCAACTCTCTGACCTGTCCGGCGTCGACGTGGACGCGCTCCCCGACCACCTGCAGGACCCGGTGACGATGGTCGACGTGCCGGGCGACGGCGCGCGCCACACGGACGCCGAGGAGGCCGACGAGGTGGCGGAGATCGTCGGAACTCTCGCGGACGCGGGCGTGGAACTGGCCGATATAGGCGTCATCGCCCCGTTCCGCGCGCAGGTCGCGGAGATATCCCGTGGCGTTCCGGACGGCGTCACCGTCGACACTGTCGACCGGTTTCAGGGCTCGTCCAAGGAGGTCATTCTCGTCTCCTTCGTCGCCAGCGGCGACCTCGACAGCCCTATTTTCGAGGATTACCGCCGGGTGAACGTGGCGCTTACGCGCGCCAAACGGTCGCTGATACTCGTCGGCGATTCGAACGCCCTGTCGACCGACGACGTGTACGCCCGGATGGTCGAATGGGCGCGGGCGTAGTACAGTCGGGGCGGCGTGAGCCGTTCTCAGACCCGGACCGGTTCGTTGATCGGGCTGGCGCGTATCGGCCGCCGGCCGACGTTTCCGAGCGTCACGGCCCGTGGGGGTGCAACGTGGAGATGCGGTTCCGCGGCCGGTCTCCCGATGTCAGCAGCGGCGAACAGCGTGTTCTCGTCGACGGTCGCCGCAGCCGTGCGGAGCCGCCAGGGGTCGTGGTCAACGACGCCGGTGTAGAGTGCGGACCGGCCGGGGAGGTAGAACCGGTAGCGGTCGATGGCGAACGCCTCGAACGAACCGGGTTCGACGGATTCGAGTGACCCGTTCGGGCCGTACGTCGCTCGGAACCGCGCGTCCGGTTCCCCGGCCTGGATGCGCTCACTTTCGAAGCGGACGTCGGTGCCGTCACGGCGTACTGACGCCTCAGCACGGTAGTAGGGTATCCCGAGAGTCCGCCGGCCCGCGGTGACAGCCAGACGCTCGTCCGCGTCCATGCTGAGGAAGTAGACGCCCGGGTCGCCGTCGACGGTGACGTACGTCCGGAGGTTCACCTGCGGAAACGTGAGACCGAACGGCGCGAATCGGGGGCGGACGTCGGTCATCGTCAGCGCGACGACGCCGAGCCACGCCTGCCCGTCGAACGTGTCGAGCGTCGCGGCGTCGGGCAGGTGCGGCCGGAGCCGGTCCGGCGCGACCGGGTAGTGGGCGAACAGCAGGTCCCGCCACTGCATGGAGCCGAGCGTAGTCATATGTATATTCATGGTGCCAACGTACTTCTCGGTGGCATTATCGGTTTCTGTCAAGACAGGCTTATTGACCCTTTGGCCATCGTATATTATAACTTATATTTAAATTACTATATAATAATATAACATAAATATCATTCTCCCCAAAGTACTTATATTCTTATGCAAAGAATTAGAATATACATGAAAAAGCTACCAAAAATAATTTTTCTTGTAGTAGTTATTATAGTTGTGATTCCATCAATAATGATATCAATTCCACCAAGACAGCAAACTGAGACAGGCCATGAAGTAACATATTATGTAGAGCAAACAAATGATAGTGATATTGTTGATTATGTAAGATTCGATAATCTCACAGAGTCTGAGCAGAGAGAATTCAAAACAGGACTAGAACAGGATGGAGTTACAAAAGAAAGCAGGCCTGAGATCGCTGATTACAATCATATAAGATACAAGAGTAAGTATTATACGATAGAGATAGCAATGCCATAATTTAACATTATTTATAAGTTATATTTTCACCTCATAGGCACTATCTAGTTGAGCCAGTTTGAGAAGTGAGCAGGTCGTTGAGTGAATTGGACTAGAATGCTCGCAGACCTGCTCAGCGAGAGCTATGCGGCGGATTTTGAAGAATCGTGGGAGAACGAGCGGACGGAGACGCCCGTTAGGGCGTTCGCCGTCCGCCTCCACGCGACCGGGTGTTCACTCAGAGAAACAACAACGATTCTCGCTGAATTAGGCGTTGAACGGTCTCATGGAGCAGTCTGGAACTGGGTACATCGGCTCGCTGACAGCGTTTGCGACCCGCCGACGGCGCAGCCGTCGCGGGTCGCCGTCGACGAAACCGCTGTCAAGATCAACGGCGAGTGGTCTTGGTTGTACGCTGCAATAGACGTCGATACAAAGCTCATCCTCGACGTGGCTTTGTTTGGACACCACGGCACTGATCCAGCGGCGGCGTTCCTGCATGGACTCCGTGACAAACACGATCTCTCCAACGCAACGTTCCTCGTCGACCAGTTCGGCTATTGGACTTCCCTTGCTCGGATAGGGTTGAACGGTCGTGTGGACTATACCGACAGAAACCTTATCGAAAAATGGTTTCACACACTCAAGATGCGTATCGACCGTTTCCATAACTCGTGGGTGGGCAGTCGGGCGAGCGTCCGCGAATGGTTTGAACAGTTCGTACATTACTACAACCGCCAGCGACCGCACCAATCGCTCGACGGAAAGACGCCAGCAGACGAGGTGCTAAACTAGACAGTGCCCGGTCGGAGCATTTTCATGATCGGTACCGTTACTTCTCCCCGGATGAACGCCAGAAGTGACCTTCTACTGGGTGACGGTCAAATTTACATCTCGCTTCCGGATTCCGATGCGACCGTCGCCGACCCGCCCGGCGGCGACGCCGTCGACCCCCGCGAGGCCGCGGACCGCGCCGTCGCGGATCCGCACGGCCCACCCCTCTCGGAGCGCGTCGCGCCCGGCGACGAGGTGGCGGTCGTCGTGACGGACGTGACCCGGGCCACGCCGGACGACGCGCTTCTGGACGTGCTACTGGCGGAGCTCCGCGAGGGCGGCGTCGACCGCGCCGACGTGACCGTCGTGATCGGCCTCGGCCTCCACCGCCCGATGGGCGACGACGAGATCCGGGCGGCGCTCGGCGACCACGCCGACCTGGCGGTCAACCACGACGCCGACGCCGCCGTCGAGGTGGGCGACGTGGACGGCTGTTCCGTCGAACTCCATCCAGCGGTCGCCGCGGCGGACCACGTGGTCTCGACCGGGATGGTCGAACCGCACCAGTACGCCGGCTTCTCCGGCGGCGCGAAGACCGTCGTCGTCGGTGCGGGTGGCGAGCCCATCATCCGGCACACGCACGGTCCCGACATGCTCGCCCGCGAGGGCGTCCGCCTCGGCCGCGTCGAGGGGAACCCGTTCCGCGAGACGATAGACCGGGCGGGCGACGTGGCCGGCGTCGACTTCTGCCTGAACGTCACCCACGGGCCGAGCGGGATCCTCGACGCCGCGGCCGGCGACCACCGCGCCGTCGTCCGGGATCTGGCGGCGACGGCCCGCGACGCGTTGTCCGTCCCCGTCGCGGCCGACTACGACGCGGTCATCGCGGGCGTCGGCGCGCCGAAGGACGCGAACCTCTACCAGACGACGCGGGCCGCGACGTACGTGGCGCTCGGCGACCAGAACCCGCTCCGCGAGGGCGGGCGGATCGTGCTTCCGGCGACGCTCTCCGAGGGCGCGGGACGGGGAACTGGGGAACGGCGCTTCTATAACCGACTCTCGGGGGCTGAGAGCGCTGCTGTGCTGTTCGAGGAGATGCGAGAGGGGTACGCCCCCGGTGCCCAACGAGCGTTCGTGGTAGCGCAGGTTCTCCGCGAGTACGACGTGTACGTGACGAACAGCGACTCGCCGTCGGTCGTCGAAGAGTGTCTGATGAACGCCCGCCCGTCCATCGACGAGGCGGTCGAACCGGGGAGCAACGTTCTGGTCGTGCCGGACGCGTTGAACACGTTGCTGGTGTCGGCTACGTGATGCCGGTGGTCGTACTATAGTAGCGTCTGCGAGTCCTCACCTCACTCGTCGGCCGCCAGCGGTCCGCCCGCATCGGCGCCGTCGCCGATCTCTTCGACGACGCGCTCGTGAAACGACTGGAGTGCCGCGCTCTCGTCCTCCGCGAGGACGACGTCGCTCGCCATCAGCGTGGCGAGGCCGAACGACCGGGGCGTCGGCGAGGCGACCGTCTGCTCGGCGACAGTCACGTCGCCGTCGGCTATCGCCGCGACGACCGCCTCGATCTCGTCGACGTTCAGTTTGTCCTCCAGTATCTCGCGGTAGGTCTCCTCTATGACGGCGAACTCCTCTAAGTCCTCTGCGAAGCCGAGTAGCATCTCGCTGGAGACCTGTTGCTCCTGTGCGGATTTCTCGTACCCCTTGTAGCGCTTCAGGATCATCAGCGACCGCGTCGCGTTGATCCGGAAGTACCGCTGGAGCAGTTCGGTGCCGTCTAGGCTCTCCCGTAGGAGCGCCCGCACCTCGTCAGGGTCGAGGTCGCGGAGGATCCCCGCGATGTCGACCTTGCGGTTCAGCGGCATCGAGAGCGTGAACCCGTTGTCCGCCACCGCGACGGAGACGTTGGCGTTTGCCTCCTGTGCGCAGCGGTACGCGAGGAGTCGGGAGAGTCCGTCGTTGAACCGCCGGCCGTAGTTGGAGTGGACGTAGTAGTGGCGTTCGTACTCGTCGCGGTCTTTCTCCTGCTCGACGGCTATCCGGCGGTCGGTGCTGACGCTCTCGCTCCCGGCGAAGCGGACCTGCTGGTCGAACATCCGGGCGACGGCCCGCACGCTGTCGTCGTCCAGCGGATACTCCCTGAGCCACTGCCGAACCGCCGGCGGGCCGCCCGAATCGAGGCGATCGAGCAGTTCCCCCTGAAAGGCGAGTATCTCCCGGCCCAGGTCGTACGACAGCGGCAGGCGCTCGGAGAACCACGACGGAACCGTCGGCCGAGCGCTCGTCGGGTCGACGTACACCTTCGACCCGCGACGGTAGCTGAACTCGAAGTTCTGGCCGCCGAGGACGAACACGTCGCCTTTCTCCAGCGTGTCGAGATAGCTCTCGTCCAAGTTGCCGACCCACTCGTTGCTGGCGCGAGTGTAGACATCGCAGGTGAACGAGTCCGGTATCGTCCCGATGTTCGTCATGTAGATGACCCGCGCCAGTCGCCCGCGCTTGCCCATCAGCGTTTCGCCGACCTCGAACTCGTCGTAGTGGTACTCGCCGTCCGGCGGGTCGTTGCCGTCGCGCCACACCTTCGCGTAGACGTTTTTCTCTTCTAGCCCCTCGTAGTCGGCCGTGAGATAGCGCATGAGCCGGTCCCAGTCGCTCCCGTCGTAGTTCCGGTAGGGGTACGCTCGCCGGAGGACCGCTTTGATCTCGGCTTCCGGACGGACCTCCGCTATCGCCATCCCGTACACGTGCTGTGCGGCGACGTCGTGAGCGTTTTCGGGGATCGAGACGCTGTCGACGAACCCCTCTTCGGCCTTCTTGAGCATCACCGCGCACTCGACGAGTTCGTCGCGGTCCAGCGCGACGACGCGCCCGGTGACCGTCTGTCCGACGCGGTGCCCGGCGCGGCCGACGCGCTGGAGCAGCGAGGCGACGCTTTTCGGGGACCCGACCTGCACCACGAGGTCGACGTGGGGCATGTCGATGCCGAGTTCGAGCGAGGTCGAGGACGTCACAACGTCGAGCGACCCCTCCTTCAGACGCTCCTCGATCCCCTGTCGTGCCTCCTTCGAGAGACTTCCGTGGTGGCAGCCGGAGTTGTCCTCGTCGTACGCGTCGTACCGCTCCCGGAGGTTCTGGAGGATGCGTTCGGCTCCGGAGCGGGTGTTTGCGAACACCAACGTGTTCGTGTGATCCTGCACCATCTCGTGGAGTTCGTCGTAGAACCGCTCCTGTACGACGTCCGGCGGGGTGTTGATCAGGTCGTCGGTCGGACAGTGCAGTTCGATGTCGAACGCGCGGGCGAAGCGCGCGTCGACTATCTCGTAGTCGCGCGTGTCACCGCCGGACGAATCAGCCTGCGGGCGTTGCTCACTCGCTCCGTCCGAGACTCGTTGCGTCTCGCACCCGACTAGAAACTCCGCGACGTCTTCCAGCGGTTCGATGGTCGCGGAACACCCGATCCGCGTCGGCGAGGTGTGCGCGAGTCGCTCTAAGCGTTCGAGGCTGACCGACAGGTGGGTGCCGCGCTTCCCGCCCGCGATGGAGTGTATCTCGTCGACAACGACGTATTCGACGGTGCGGAGCTTCTCGCGGAACTTCGGAGAGTTCAGCAAGATTGCGAGCGTCTCGGGCGTCGTGTTGAGTATGTGCGGCGTCTCCTCCAGCATCTTCCGGCGCTCGCTGTCGTCGGTGTCGCCGTGGCGGATGGCGTGACGCACTTTCCCCACGTCCTGTGACTCGTCGCGCCGTTCCGTGATTTCGGTGATACCGTCCAGCGGGACCTCCAGGTTCCGGTGAATGTCGTTAGCGAGCGATTTCAGCGGGGAGACGTAGAGGCAGTAGACGGAGTTTTCCAACCCCGCCTCCTTCTCTCGACGGAACAGTTCGTTGATGATCGCGGTGAAGCTAGCCAGCGTCTTGCCGGACCCGGTCGGCGCTGCGATCAGCGCGTTCGTCCCCTCGTGGACCAGGGGGATCGCGCCCTCCTGCGGCGGCGTGAAAAAGCCCTCGTTCTCGGGAACGAACTCGCCGAACTCTTCGACCCACCACTCCCTGACCGCGGGTTCCAGCAGTTCGAGAACGTCCGCGTCCGTGATCTCGGCCCGGTCGGGGTCGAACGGCAGGTCCGCGTTCTCGACCGGCAGCCGGTTCCCATCCATCAGCGGATCCAGGGGGTCGCCCGGCAAGAGGGTTTGGAAGGCGGAGTGAAAGTGAAGCGGAGGACGGGTCCGCGGTCGGCGAGTCGGGTCCAACGCCGGCCGGACGACACAACCCTTTTCGCTCCGCTCTCCGCAGGCACAGGCATGGACGTCACCTTCCTGGGCACCGGTAGCGCGATGCCGGCCGGAGACAGGTCCCAGACCGGAATCCTCCTCGAAGACGACGGCCGACGCCTCCTCGTCGACTGCGGGAGCGGCGTTCTCAATCGTCTCTCGCAGACCGACCCCGGCTACGAGGGCATCTCGTCGGTGCTCCTGACGCATCACCACCTCGACCACGTCGCCGACCTACTTCCCCTGTTGAAAGCCAGATGGCTGGCCGGCGAAACGCATCTGGAGGTCGTCGGTCCGGCCGGCACGAAGGCGCTGGTCGACGATCTGATCGACGTGTTCGACTACCTCGACGGCCGCGTCGACCTTCAGATACGGGAGGTCGGCCCGCACGAGTTCTCGGTCGCGGAGTTCGATATCGAGGGGTACGAGACGCGCCATTCGACTCCCTGTCTCGCGTACCGCTTCGGTGACGCGTTCGGATTCAGCGGAGACACCGAGGCGTTCGAAGGGTTGGCGACCTTCGCGGACGGGGTCGCCGTCTTCGCGCACGACTGCTCGTTTCCGGACGACGTCGACGTGTCGAATCATCCCACCCCGTCACAGCTCGGCGACGCGTTCGCCGGCACCGAGATCGGACGGCTCTACCTCACTCACCTCTACCCGCACACCGAAGGGAGACACGATGAGATGGTCGCCTCGGTTCGCGAGCGATTCGACGGCGACGTTCGGGTCGCAAGCGATCTCACGACGTTACGGATCGAATGACGTTCCGCGGTCGAGAACGATGATTTTCCGACAGTTCGAACGAAACCATCACCCTTAAGGACGGCGTGTTGTTAGTAGTCTCATAACAACAGTGCTTACAATGCACGATATAACCAGCTACCACGGGAACGGAGCGTGGTCGACGTGGGTCTGACCGACTCGATCACGAACGCGATCGCGACGCACACTCGTATCGTAATCGCGGTGATGATCGTCCTCACCGCTGTCGTCGGGGGCGGTGCCGGGATGGTGGAACAGTCTTCGTCGCTAGCCCAGTTCGAGACCGGGTCCGTCGAGGAGGCAAAGCAGAGCTACGTCGAGCAGAACTTCACCTCCGGACGGGAGAACACGACGTCGGTACAGGTGATAGTCCGAAACGAGACCGGGAACGTACTCACGAAGGAGTCGTTGCTTCGCTCATTGCGGCTCCAGCAGTCGTTCCGCGAGAACGAAACGATAAACGAGTCGCTCGACGACGAGGACCCCGTTCTGGGAGTCTCGAACTACGTCGCCGCGTACGGTGGGATTCAGGAGGAACAGCGCGCTATCGAGGCCGAGAACGAGAGCTTACAGGCCGACTACGCCGCGCTCGGGCGGCAACAGGAGAAGCTGAACCAGACGGCTAGCGACCTCGAAGCCGCACTCGCAGGCGTTGCACGCAATGAGTCCGCCGACCCGCGAGCCGTGTTCGAATCGGTCCGACGGGACACGCCGGTGAATCTGAGCGACGACGACGCCGAGACGTTCGAGCGGGCGGCGCGGTTGGTTCGGAACGCGGAGACCGACGAGGAGCAACGTCTGGCGTACGCCGTCGCCACCTACGCCGGTCCCGGCAACGAGAGCGTCCTCAGCGAGGAGTACGCGGCCGTTCGGGACCGAGCGGACGAACTCCAGCAGCGGCGCGAGACCCTCACCGAACGAGGCCAACAGCTCAAAGAGCGACAGGCCGCGATTCAGGCGGGCGCTCTCCCGCCCCTCGACGAGCAGATCGACCAGGTAGAGTCGATGAACGACTCTCAGGTCGAGTCCGTCGTCGAGACGCTTCTGAGCGGCGACAACGGTGGGAACGGCGGGCCGCTCGCACTGATGGCGTCGAACTACGACCCCGGCTCGACAACCGCGGACGCGCGGATGATGGTCGTGTTCCAGTCCACCGGGTCGAACGTTCAGAACGCGGGAGAGGTTTCAGATGATCTAGTCGACACTCAGTTGGCCATCCGCGACCAGGCCGAGCGTCAGAGCAACGGGGAACAGTACATCGTCTTCGGCTTCGGCATCATCAGCGAGGAGACCGACCAGTCGATGGGCGACAGTCTCGCCATCGTCGGGCCGCTCGCGCTGCTGTTCGTTCTCCTCACCCTCCTGATCGCCTACCGGGACCTGCTGGATATCGTTCTCGGGTTCGTCGGCATCTTCACGGTCCTCATCTGGACGTTCGGGTTCATGGGCTGGGCCGACATCACGTTCAACCAGATCATGATCGCGGTGCCCGTGTTGCTCATCGGGCTCTCTATCGACTACGCGATCCACATCTTCATGCGTCACCGCGAACAGCGTCAGGAGCGCGGGACCAGCGACGGCGAAAGCGTCCGCGGGTCGATGCGAGCGGCGCTCGTCGGCGTCGGCGTCGCCCTGATATGGGTGACGGCGACGACGGTCATCGGATTCATGTCGAATCTCATCAGCCCGCTTGGACCGATCCAGGACTTCGGGATCGTGAGTTCGTTCGGCATCGCGGTCGCGCTGCTCGTGTTCGGCGCGTTCATTCCGGCGCTGAAAGTAGAGATAGACGGTGCGCTGGAACAGCGCGGCATCGACCGCCGGAAACGTGCGTTCGGTACCGGGGGAGGCCGGTTTAGCCGAGTGCTTTCGGTCGGGTCGACGGCCGCGAAGGTCGCCCCGTTTGTCGTCATCGCTCTCGCCCTGACTGTCAGCGTCGCGGGCGCGTACGGTGCGACGCAGGTCGACACCAGTTTCTCCAACGAGGACTTCATCGCTGACGACCCGCCGGAGTACATGTACGACCTGCCGGAACCGTTCCGTCCCGGCGAGTACTCCGTGAAGAAGAACCTCGATTACATCAACGACAACTTCCAGCGCGAGGACCAGGTCGCGCAGGTGCTGGTCGAGGGTGATATCACTCACCCGGACACCCTCGAACGCGTCAACCGGACCGAGGAACGCATCAAGGAAAACGACGTGGCGTTCGTCACCTCCGGAGGCAACCCGTCGGTGACGAGTCCCAACTCGGTGATCAGGTCCGTCGCAGATCGCAACGGGACGATGGCGGCGGTCGTCAACGAGACTGACACCGACGGCGACGGCATCCCCGACGAGAACCTGACGGCCGTGTACGATACGCTGTACGAGGTGGCACCCAGCCAGGCCGGGCAGGTGATCTACCGCGATAACGGCGAGTACCGCGCCGCCCAGGTCGAGGTGTCCGTTCGCGGCGGTCTGTCGACGGCCGAGACCACCGACCGGATGCGAGACGCCGCGGGCGCTGTCGACGACGACGGCGAGAGCGATATCTGGACGGCCACCGCGACCGGGTCGCCGATCGTCAACGAGATCGTCCAGGACCAACTGCTCGACACGGTCATCGAGAGCCTGATGATCACGCTCGTCGCCGTGTTCGGGTTCCTGATGATCGCCTACCGGGTCACGCACGGCAGCGCCTCACTGGGCGTCGTCACCCTCATGCCGGTCGCGCTGTCCGTCTCGTGGATCCTCGGGACGATGCACGTGATCGGGATGCCCTTTAACGTCCTGACCGGGATGATAACCAGCCTGACCATCGGACTCGGCGTCGCCTACAGCATCCACTTGAGCGAGCGGTTCAACCTCGAACGCAAGCGTCGGGACAACATCTGGGCGGCGATGGACACGAGCATCACCGGCACCGGCGGGGCGTTGCTCGGCAGCGCCGCGACGACAGTCGGCGGGTTCGGCGTCCTCTCCCTCGCCATCTTCCCGGCGCTCCAGCAGTTCGGTATCATCACCGGGCTGACGATCATCTACGCGTTCATCGCGTCCGTGGTCGTCCTGCCGAGTCTGCTCGTCGTCTGGACGAGGTATCTCGCACCCGAGGACCGCACGGCCGAAACCGGCGACACGGACGCGTCGATTCATCCCGACGGTGGTGAGAACTGATGGCCGAGAGCGACGCGGTGTCGTCGCTCGAACGCCTTGGGCTCACCGGCTACGAGGCGAGAGTGTTCATCGCCTTGCAGAAACTCGGTTCCGGCACCGCACGCGACGTTCACAGGGTCGCTGAGGTGCCCCGGTCACAGGTGTACAGCGCCGCCGAGAACCTCGAAGAGCGCGGTCTCGTCGAGGTCCAACAGTCGAACCCGATGCGATACCGGCCGGTCAGCATCGAGACGGCCCGGTCGATCCTGCGCGAGCGCTTCGAGCGTGAACAGGAGCGGGCGTTCGACTACGTCGAGGGCGTTCGAGAGGAACACAGCGACGACGGGGAGGAACAGGAGGACATCTGGACTGTCCGCGGTCAGGAACACGTGGAAGACCGGATCGTCGAACTGATTCGCGAGGCAGAGGAGAGCGTCATCTTCGGAACGCCAGACCCAGACCTGATGACCGAGACTATCGAGACGGCGCTTCGTGACCGGGAGAAAGCAGGCCTGTACGTGGGCGTCGTCAGCGTCGACGAGGGGGTCCGGAACCGGTTTGCCGACGATGCGGTCCTCACTACTGTCCCGCCGCCGCCGTTTAGCGGCGACACGAGCATCGGTCGAGTCGTTCGGGTTGACGGGAAAGGCGTCCTCCTCTCCGTGCTCGGAGAAGAAGACGTTTCGGGCATCAACCGGGAGACGGCGTTCTGGAGCGTCGAGACGAACTTCGCGTCCGCCCTGATCGAATTGATGAATTCCAGTTTCGACTCGTTCGACCGGAAGGTGTGACCGTTCGCCGGGACCGCCCGTCTCACTCGAGGCGGTATCGAAGCAGCGCCGCGATGCCGCCGAGGTTCGCGAGTTGTTCGCCGGGCGCGAAGTCCGAGGAGAAGACGGTCACGTCGCCGCCCTGTTGCTCGACGTCTCTGACTATCTCGTTGACATCGACATCCCACTCGGCCCCCTCCTCGTCCTCGCTCACTGCGCCGCGCTCCTTTCGGAGGCGCTCGTCCAGCACGAGCAACTGTTCGACCGCGCCGAAGTCGGCGGCTTTCGCGACCTGTTCGGGACCGTATGCCGCTTTCGCGCCCTCGCCGATCCGCTGAGTGAGGGCGTCGATGAATTCCGCTTCCTCGGCGATACGGGTTTCCTGTTGCACGTCCGCGACGGCCCCGCGTTTCAGCACCTCGTGGACGCCCCGGTCGCCGACCGCGCTCGTGTCGACGGTCGTGACCCTCTCGGCCATGTCGGGCGCTTCCTCTTCGACGAAATCTAACAGGTCCCGCTTCGTGAACCCCGGACCGGCGAGGATGATCGCGTCGACGTCGAGTCGCTTCAGCGCGGCGGTGACCTCGCCGAACAGTTCGTCGCGGGAGCGTGCGTACTCTCCTTTGCCAGTTGTCCCCGTGAACGACCCGTACTCGTCGGTGCCGTACTGGGCGACTGTGTGGATGTGCGCTTCGCCCTCTTCGACGGTTGCGATGGCGACGTCCGGCGCGTCCGTCGCCTCGACGGCCTCCTCTAAGCGTTCCAACTGGTCCGGCTGAAACCGCTTGGTGATCGTTATCTCGTCGCGTTCTTCGACGTTGAGCGTGTGATGGAAGCCGAGTTGGTCCTCGCGGGAGGTGTCGACTATCTCCCCGCCGACCCGCAGGCGGTTGGCGAACTTGGCGAACTCGACGGAGTCCACCTCGATGGTGACGTACATGTGTTCGCGCTGTCCGCCGGTATCGCGCATCTTGTCGTCGTCGCGCTGTATGCGCCGCGTCGTGTCGCCCGAGACGGAGTCACCGGGTTCGAGCACGTACTGCAGGTGCCAGAGGTCGTCCAGGCTCTCCGGGACGAGGGTGATCCGCGTTCGGCCCTCCTCGGCGCGATCCCGGCTCTTGATCTCCATACCTTCCCCTGCGAACTACCCGGATAAGTGCCCTGCTATTCGCGTCGCCGGACCTCCGGTAACCGGTCGGACCAGCCGAATACATCATACAAGTATACAGTGAAAATTGTCATAACAGGCCGTCAGAGGGATGCTAATAGGGAAACTTATCCTTTCGGGGCCCTGTACCGAATATATGACTGAACGGGTCGGGGACACAGGGAGGGTCCTCTGTCGAGATGCGGGCGAAACCGGACCTCTCGATCGCTTCGGCACGACCAACGACGCCGTCGAGGTAATTGCCGGGTGCGGGAATATTCTCGGTATGTGTTACCTTCCACGCGACGACTGCGTTTCTCCTCTCGAATGTAACACCGAACAGCGTGCCACGGACCGAACCATCCCGGACGAAACGCTTGCCGACACCACAAATCCCGACGATGAGTGAACGGGCCAGTTCGAGCGATCCGGCGGACATCCTGCTCGTCGAGGACAACCCGGGCGACGTCCGCCTGACGAAGGAGGCGTTCGAAGACGGCAGGATCGCAAACACGCTCCACGTCGTAAACGACGGGGTCGAAGCGCTCGACTTCCTCTACAGGCGCGGGGACCACGCGGACGCCCCCTGCCCGGATATCGTCCTGCTCGACCTCAATCTCCCGCGAAAAGACGGCGACGAGGTGCTCGAAGAGATAAACAGCGATCCCGAACTCTCGCGCGTCCCCGTGGTCGTTCTGACGAGTTCGGAAGCACAGGAAGACATCGTCAGGTCCTACGAACTCGACGCGAACGCGTATCTCACGAAACCAGTCGACCCGAACAAGTTCATAGACACCGTGAAGACGTTGCAGACGTTTTGGCTCTCGGTCATCCGCCTTCCGCCGTATGCGGGCGAGAACGGGCTTCCACCGTCTACGGGTGAGAACAATTGAGTTCTTCCGACGCGCTCAACGTCCTCCTGATCGAAGACAACCCCGGGGACGCGCGACTGTTCGAAGAGATGCTCAGAAACGCGGAGGAACTGCTTCAGCGTGTCGACTTCGGCCAGACAACTGCAAACGGTTCGCGGATCTACCACGAAAAGCGCATTTCCGACGGCCTCGCACGGTTGACTGACTCCGATATCGACGTGGTCCTCCTCGACCTCGGCCTGCCGGAAAGTACCGGTCTGGACACGCTCAGTACGATGGTCGATGCGACGGAGTTCGTCCCGATAGTCGTCCTCACGGGACTCCGCGACGAGCAGGTCGGGATCGAGGCGATCCAGCACGGCGCACAGGATTACCTCGTGAAAGACGACGTGACGAGCGACCTGCTGGTTCGGTCGATCCACCACGCTATCGAGCGGAACCGTCAGGAACGCGACCGGACGCGACGACACGAGCAACTGAAAGCGCTCAACACGCTAAACCGTGCCCTCACCGACGCCGAGACGGCGGACGAGGTGAGCGAGTTCGTGGTCGAGGCGGCCGCGGAGACGCTCGGTCTCCCCGTGACGGCTATCGCCCTTTACGACGACCAGGAAGGCGACCTCCGCCCGTCCAGGATGACGGACGACGCCGCAGAGGTCTTGCGTGACACCTCGATACTCGACATCGGCGAGGGGTCCGGCTGGAAGGCGTTCATCGAGAACGACACGCGCCGCGTATCCGTCCCGCCCGACGACGGGGAGAGTCCGGATCACCCGTTGGCTACCGAGTTGGCTATCTTCCCCCTCTCGAAACACGGCGTATTCATAACGGGGGCGACCGAGTCCGGCGGGTTCAATGCGACCGATTTCGAGTTCGGCGAAACGGTCGCCGGAAACGTTACGGCCACGCTCGACCGGGTGGACCGCGAACGGGAACTGTACGAGAGAGAACAAACGCTCGAAGCGCAGAACCAGACGCTCGAACGGTTGAACCGGGTCAACGACATCATTCGGACCATCGCTCAGTCGCTCGTTCAGGCGTCCACCAGACAGGAGATAGAGACGGTCGTCTGCGAACAGTTGGCGGACGTCGGTCCGTACGAACTCGCCTGGGTCGGCGAACGCGATGCGATGGCCGAAGAACTCTCACCCCGGGAGTTCGCCGGCGACGAGAGGGGGTTCCTCGAAAACGTCAATTTAAACGTGGGTGACCTCCCTGAGACGCAAAACCCCACCGCTGAGGCGGTGAAGACACGCGAACCTCAGGTCGTCAACAACGTCGTCGTAGACCGTTCGCTGGGTCCGTGGCGTCAGGAGGCGCTCGAACGGGGCTACCACGCCACCATTGCGCTGCCGTTGAGTTACGAAAACACGCTGTACGGTGTCCTCAACGTCTACGCAGGGGAATCCGGCGTGTTCAACGAACTGGAACAGACTGTACTGACGGAGTTGGCCGACACCATCGCGTACGCCATCAACGCGGTCGAGAGCAAGAAGGCGCTCGTAAACGACGAGATCACGAGACTGCGGTTCTCCGTAACTGACTCTTCTCTCACCTTCGTTGAGTTGGCTCGGGACCTCGACTGCGATATCACTGTCGACAACGTGGTCCCGCGGTCGGCCGGCGGGGTTCGGTATTTCTTTTCGACGCGCGGGGTGCCGGCGGACGACGTCCTCGAATACACCCACCGCTTCCCGGCGTTCGACCTCACTGTGATCTCTGAATACGAGGAAGACGGCGTTCGAATCAGTTTGTTCGAGGCTGACCTCTCCGCCGAGAGCCTCGCAACGACCGTGCTGGATCACGGCGGACGGATGCACAAACTGTACGTTGAAGACGGGGTCGCCACAGTGACGGTCGACCTAGCCGCCGATGCGGCCATCCGCGAGTTCGTCGACATGTTTCAGACGAAGTATCAGAACTCGGAACTGGTCGCCCAGCGGAACAAGGAACGCCCCCACCAGTCGACCACTGGACTGCGAGCCTCGCTGACCGAGGCGCTGACTGACCGCCAGCTAGAGGCGTTTCAGACTGCATACTTCGGCGGGTATTTCGAGACGCCGCGCGAGCGCACCGCAGTCGAAGTCGCCGAGTCGATGGGTATCTCTCAGCCGACGTTCAACAACCACCTCCGCGCGGCCCAGCGGAAACTCTGTGAGAAACTCTTCCACGAGGGGTCGCTATAACGTCGGTGCCTCGACCGACCCCCTGATAGGGACTGTTGTAAGTCATTTCGGCCTGTCGCCGTCACGGGTCGGCGAATACCGGTCCACAGTTACAACAGTCTCTAAAGGAGTACGACCGCGATGCCCGCTCCCGGGGCTCTGTGTCACGACCCACGCCGTGACAGCAACGGACCGATACCAACCGAGTACATGATCACGCCGCTGAATATCACGGCGTAGTACAGCCATATTGGCCAGCCCGCGCCCTCGAAGGCGAACGTTACGACGCCGACCCATGCGACGATGACCACCAGATCCAGCACCAGTACACGCCAGGGAAGGGATCCGAGAACGAGCCGCGGTAGCCGCGACAGCCCGGTCAACGCCATAGTTACTCTGTGGACGTTCTCGGTAGTAAAAGTACACTGCCGGCTGTAACTGTTTGTGCGTCAGTCACCGGTCGATCCGGCGAACTCGGTCGCTGATCCGCTGGTTAGAAATGCAGGCCGTACTCGGAGTACAGGTGGTGCGCGGCGGTTCCCCAGGCGAAGTTCGACCCGGGCCACCAGGTCCGGGCGTTGTTGATGCCGCCGACGAGGAGGTAGTCGTCCGGGTTTTCGGGGTCCTGATGGAAGTTCACCGACCCGCTGTCGCCGTCGACGAGATCGCCCTCGTCGCCCCACTTGAGCTGTCCGGATTTACAGACCGCTCCAGTGTAACAGGTCACGCCGTCGATCCCCTTGATCCGGCCCGCGGAGTCGTCTGACAGCGCACCGACTTTCCTGAGTGATTCCCCCCGTGCACTCAGGTCAGCCAGACCCATCTTGGTGTAGTGGCCGATGACCTGCGACGGCGACGCCCGTTCGATCTCCGTCGACGGACGGTACTCCTCGGCCGGGGCGATCTGGCCGATATCTGCCTCCGGATATCCTCGCTCCACAGTTCCGATCTGATGCTGTTCCCCGTCGTGGAGGAGAAACAGCGACTCGCCCTGATGTTCGGTCGATTTCGTCCCCGAAGCGCCGAACACGTGATTCGACGTGGCGAAAAACCGAGAGCCGGTTTCGGCGTCGAACAGTGCCGGGGTGAGAGTGCCGAAGTTCTCTCCAGCCTGACAAACGACGCCACCGGGAACGTGGGCCGGGTCGAGTTCGGACACCTGGTAGGCGTCCTCCGAGTCGTGGTCCGTTCCGGATTTCGGGGGGATCTCGTCGACGAGACTCACCTCGACGGGGACCTCCTCCGTCAGGTTCCCCAGCGAGTCGGAGATGTTCTCCTCCGTCGCGTCGACGGAGACTGATGCCTGGGGGTCGTCGTAACTGCCCGGGACGATGAACGAACCCTTCACCGGCGACAGGCTCGACGAGCGGATCTCCTCCTGTACCCGTAACGCTATCCGCAGGCTCTCGTGCCACGCGACCGGCACTTCCTTCGTTCGGGGTTCGAGCGTCGTCGCCCCCGGTTCCGGCCGGGCCATCGCGTAAGTGATGCTGTCGAGGTCGTTCGACGACACGTAGTTCGCACCGAAACCGAAGACGAGCGCACCCGCCACGCTGACGTTGACACCGGTCCGTAACAGTTGGCGACGACGGACGCCGCTGTCCGGTTCGGAGCCCTGATTCTCCGAGTCGTCGGTATCGGGTCGCTCTTCGTCTGTCACGTCAGCCCTACAACGCCGCGCGTAATGAATCGTTGCCAGAACGGGACACCGAAAAGAGACGACTAAGGGATTAAATGTAGGCCCGGAACACTACCGGGCGAGTTTCTACTAGTAGACTCGGTGAAACCGAAATCGACTCTGCTATATATTGCATCCGGTTAAGTAGGCATACTTGCAGAAGTGTGTCTCTCTGCTGCCGTGATGGTGTGAGTACGACAGGTACGAGCCATTAGATTCTCAGTGAGTCGTTGTCGTGAGCCGTATATTAAATATAGAGGATACGTCTGTCGGCTACTCATTACGGACCTGGCTATGCCAGAGGGGCGACCAACTGTAAGACGATGTCAGAAAATTCGAGGTACCCGAGCAGTACGAGCGCCAGGAACCCACCCGCTGCGAGTGCAGCCAGACCCAATAGCAAAGACGTGAGGCCACCGCCGATGTACCGCACCATGGTTCGGGTCTCCGTCGTATCGGAGACGGAGAACGTGTCCGTCTCACCACCGTCACCGATGTAGAACCGTTCACCGTCCGGACCATCTCCCTGGGCGTGGCGCTTCTGGCCGAACACGTGCACACGATCCCCGGGTGCCAGTCGTCCCTCGTACCGCTTGTTCGTCGAGGCGTCCACTGGTCCGATATCTATTTCGGAGCCCCCCGAGATCTTCTCCGTGTCCAGCGAGACGGTCGCCCCGTCCGGATCGACGGCGACACTCCCGGTCTCGTCGGTCACGTAGAACGGTTGCGTCTCTGTGCCGCTATCGACGGTTTGCCACTCGGCTCCGCTTTCGGTGCTCCGGTTCTCCTCGTGCCTTTGGAGTTTGTACTCGTGGGCCACGGCGGGTGTGTCGGTGTACTTCGTGGTGAGCAACCCCGCTTCGAGTTGCTCGACTTTCCCCTGTACCTCGACGACACCGTCCTCGTACTCGACGTCCCCTGCATCGATCGGGTCGCTCTGCCAGATGGTCCAGCCACTCTGTAGGTTCCCCAGTGCTTGGTAGGTGATATACGCGCCGACGGCAACGAGGGCGAGCGCTGCGGCGCCGACGACAGGTTGTGGGATTTCAGCCATTGTGATCACTGACTTGTCCGGTCCGATAATTACGCATGAAGAATACATTAACTTTCATTTATTTAGAAACTTTGGAGACAGCAATGCGTTCTGTATGTGGTTGCACGCTTGCTCGAGGAGTCCGTTTGCTCGAGTTTTTGCAAGCGAGCAGCGCCGGACGCGCCGCGTCTCGCGGGTCGAACGGACGACTTGCGCGTCACTCGTCCAACGAAGCGAGCGCTGCAAAAGGTCGTAATGTAGGCCCGGAACACTAACGACCGACGTCACTCCTGGCGGCGTGCCGGGTCAGTCGGGAAACCCTCGTGCCGGGCCAGCGCTACGGCGTCCGCAGCGCCGAATCTATCGCGTGCCTGGGTTCTCCGCACTGTCATCGCTCCCTGACGGGAAAACTCGGGCGGGGACTTGTGGCGCGCACATGTCTCAAGGAGCGCAACGGGTTAACCCCTTTCGAATGCCCTAAACAGCTATACCGTGCCGAAAACCGTCACTGCGTCTCCGTCAGTCCGTTACAGTGTGTACTCGGATTCGTCGAACTGGACGTACTTGCCGTTTCGGTACTTCCGCTTCGTCGACTTGTACTTGCCGTAGAGTTTGAGGCCTCTGACGCCGCTCCGGATCCGCGGCTTGAGAAGGCTACCGCTACGGTCGTCGGAGAGCATGTCGGTGGCCACGGAGAAGGTACGGTCCCAGTCGTCAGGTTCGTACTCTGCGACGATGTCGGCGAAGGTGACGTTTCGCAGTATCTCGTCGCCGATGGCTTCCTTCCAGGCGTCGTTGTACCGCGACATCGAATCCGTCGCGGCGAGTTCGCCAGCTATCTTGCCCGAGCGGATGGCGACGTGGTAGCCGCCCTCGTGGAACGCCGAGGTGGTCCCCATCGCGCCGCCGGCGACGGCGACGTTGGCCGCGGTCGGCGAGTCGATGGGGCGAGTCGAAGAGATCGGGTACGTCTCTGTCCCCTTCGTCTTTCCGCGGTCCTCGACGATCGGGAAGTCCTCCTCGATGTCGTACTCGTCGCCGTACTCGCGTTCGAGCAGGCGGCGGATGTACTCGCCGCC
This sequence comes from Halostella pelagica, assembly GCA_005954745.1. Classification (GTDB taxonomy): domain Archaea; phylum Halobacteriota; class Halobacteria; order Halobacteriales; family Natronoarchaeaceae; genus Halostella; species Halostella pelagica. The sequence goes on along the minus strand of CP040678.1, from coordinate 1,653,779 downwards.
GCGGGGTATCTCCTCGTCGTCCGGCCGGAGCAGGTCGTACTCTTCCGGATTCTCGACGTCGTCGATGTCCATGCCGATAGGCATGGTCAGGCCGACGCGGGCGACCGTGCCGTCGTTGGGGAACACCCACGGGTAGGCCGTCTCGCCGGGCATCACACCCCACCAGAACTTCAGCGTGTCGTCGTCGAAGGCGTCCTCCGGGAAGCGTCGGTACTCCTGATAGGCGATGTGGTTCGCGTCGGTCGACGCCAGCACGTCGGTGATGCTCCGGTCCTCGGGCGTGAACTGGTCTAGTACGCGGTTGGTCACGGTCCGTTGTGGACCGTCCGCGAGAACGAGGTAATCCGCCTCGACCTCGCCGCCGTCAGCCAGCGTGAGGTGATGTGTCGGGCCCGAGAGATCCGTTTCCACGGTCCCAACGCTAGTGCCAACGCGGTACTCGGCCCCGGCGTCCTCCGCTTTCTCGCGCCACCAGTCGTCCATTCGGGCGCGGTGGAAGGCGAATCCGAAGTGCGGGTACGAGGAGTCGATCCCCGTCCGACCGAGGGTGCACGACGCGGTCGGACCGATGAAGTCGACGTCCTCCAGTTCCTGTAAGATAACCTCGTCCGGTATCTCCCGGTAATCGACGTCCATGATGTCGACCCAGTAGTCCAGCATTCCCGCGGCGTCCGTCGAATCCGGTCCCGGGCCGTCCCTGTCCTCTCGGGGGACGCCCTTCTCGAAGACGACGACGTCCGCGCCGCGTTGGGCCGCCTGCAACGCCGCGGCGGTGCCGGCCGGACCCCCACCGACGACGGCCACGTCTGTCCGTTCCATACGCGAACCCGACTGGTTGGGCGGTATTAAATTCCCCTGACTCCGCGACGCTCGTCCGGTCCGGTTCGGCCGCGGAGCGGCGGTCCCCAGGCAGGGGGACTTTTGCCGGTCCCCCGCGCAGTAGCACGCATGTCGACGTACGAGTATCTCTCAGTCGAGCGCATTGACGGCGTCGGACGGATCGCGATGGAACGCGCCGACCACCACAACGCGCTCACCGTTCAGATGGCGGGCGAACTCCGCGACGCGACGAACGACCTCGCCGAGGACGACGAGGTTCGCTGTCTCGCCCTCACGGGATCCGGCGGCACGTTCAACACCGGAGCCGACCTCTCGACGTTCGAGGGCGACGCGACCGACGGGCGTCGCCTGCACGCTCTCGCGAGCCGACTACACGGCGCGGTCCGGAACGTCGCCACCGCGAAGATGCCGACGGTGACGGGCGTCAACGGCGTCGCGGCCGGCGGCGGGTTCGGCCTCGCGCTGTCCGGCGATCTGGTCCTCGTCGCAGACGACGCTCGCTTCGAGTTCGCCTACCCGGAGATCGCGCTCTCCGGCGACGGCGGGTCGACGTACTTCCTCCCACGATTGGTGGGTCACCGCCGGGCGCGAGAGATCGCCCTGCTCGACGAACCGATCCCCCCGGCGGAGGCTGTCGAGATGGGCCTCGCGACGGAACTCGTCCCGGCAGAGGAGTTCGACGACCGCCTCGCGGAACTGGCAGCGACGCTCGCCGACGGGCCGACGCGGGCATACGGCGCGACGAAACGCCTGCTGAACAAGAGCTACGCGCGGGACCTCCCGGCCCAGCTCGCCGCCGAAACCGACTCCATCTCCGATCTATCGAGAACGTCGGATTACGCGCGAGGTCACGACGCGTTCTTCGGGGCTGACGAGCCCGGTTTCACCGGCGAGTAAGTCGAGTATCCGCCGGCGAGCCGCTCTTCTCAACAATTAAGCGGTTCCCCGCAGAGAGTCGATGTATGGTCGACGCTCCCGAGGTTCTGGTGTTGCGGAAGGGAACTCACGGCGATCCGGTCGAACAGTACGCCGACGCGCTCCGTGACCGACTGCCGGACGGAACCGTGACGCTGGCTCGAACGCCGGACGAGGAACGGGAACTGATTCGGGACGCCCGATACGTCACCGGGATGGAACTGGACGAGCGCGTGCTGGAACGCGCTGACGAACTCGACGTGTTCGCCTGCGCGTACGCCGGGACGGGCCACCTGCCGCTCGATGCCCTTGCTGACCGAGACGTCGCCGTGACGAACGCTTCGGGCGTCCACGGGCCGAACATGGGCGAACACGTTCTGGGTGCGATACTCTCGTTCACCCGACGGTTCCACGAGGGGTGGCGTCGGCAACAGCGCCGCGAGTGGCGTCACTACCAGACTCACGAACTGGCCGGGAGTACGGTCACGGTCGTCGGCCTCGGCGCTATCGGCCGGGCCGTCGTCGAACGGCTGGAACCGTTCGGCGTCGACACCGTCGGCGTCCGCTACAGCCCCGAAAAAGGCGGTCCAACCGACGAGGTGTTCGGCTTCGACGACCTGGGCGAGGTTGCGGCCCGCACGGACTACCTCGTGTTGGCCTGCCCGCTGACCGACGAGACGCGCGGTATCGTCGGCCACGAGGAGTTCGTCACGCTCCCGCCGAGTGCCGTCCTCGTCAACGTCGCTCGCGGGCCAGTCGTCGACACTGAAGCGATGGAGACGGCGCTCCGGAAAGGGTGGATCCGCGGGGCGTCACTGGACGTCACGGACCCCGAACCGCTCCCCGAGGACCATCCGCTGTGGAACCTCGAGAACGTCCAGATAACGCCGCACAACGCGGGCCACACCCCCAACTACTACGAGCGTCTGGCGGACGTAGTCGCCGGTAACGCCGAGCGATACGCCGCGGGCGACGAGGACCTGGAGAACCGAGTGATCTGACGACGGTTCGTGTCTTGCTCATCTGTCCGGTGTCGTCACCGAAGTCACTCTATCCACGCGATCCAGAGGAAGAGACAGCCGACCGCGACGACCCACGCAGCTATCCAGTAGAGCGCGACCGGCTTGTCGGCGTTTCTGCCAAGCACCGCCAGCCCCGCGCCGCCGGCGATGGTCCCCAGCCCTAGCGCGACGAGCGCCGCGGTGGCGGCGAGCGACTGGGTGTCGGCCGCTTCCGCGTCCTCGGCGGATCGGTCGAGCACGGGGACCACTTCGTCGGCCACTGTACCCGGGAGGACTAGCCACCGCGGCGTCCCGACACCTGCATCGTGAGAGAGGGTCACGACGGCGTACCCGCCGATATCACGCCGCCGGACATCTGTGATGGCGTCGATGTCTATCTCGCTGTTAGCGTACGTGAGTGACCCGACGTCCGGATCCAACACGCCGTCGCTCGTGAGCCACTTCCCGGCGGCGAAGGCGGCGAGCAAAACCACGAACATCGACGCAAGCAGCGCCGGCGAACCGACGGCGAACGCGGCGACGAGCGCAACCGCGCCCAGTGTGGCTGCGACAACCGTCCCGCCGACGCTCAAGCGCCGGAACTCCCGCCAGGTCTCGGGCATCGGCAGCCGCTGCTCCGGGTCGGTGAGAAGCGGCAGGAGATACAGCAGCGAGAACGGCCCGCCGACGAGCGTCAGGAGAACGAGCAGGCCCAATACCCGGTAGTTGCCGCTCCAGAGCGTGAGCGCGAACAGGCCCACGATGCTGCCGGCGATCACCAGCGCCATCCCACCGAAGACGGCGATCTGGAGGTAGCAGAACCCGCGGGCCATCCGCGAGTTCCCGGATCCGAGTGACCACGTCACCCGTCGCTCGGCCATAGTTTCGGCTAGGAACGGCGTAACGAAAAACACTTGCATTCATCCGCACCGTCTGACTGCCCAGAGGTCGAAGTGCGTTTCATCGCCAGTGACGGCTCGTGAACTCGCCGCTCCGGGGGCGTTGAAAAAGCAGCAGCGGCCACCGTGCTGCTGTCGGGGCTTTCAGATGTAGTTCTGGTCGACCAGCAACTCTCCGTTCAGTACGCTCGCGCCGGCGGCACCGCGAATGGTGTTGTGTGCGAGACAGTCGTACTGGACGCCGTCGGACGTTTCCTGCACGGGTCCGACGGCGATCCCCTGGCCGTCGTCGATGTTGCGGTCGAGACGCGGCTGGGGGCGGTTGGGGTCGTCGAACACGTGAATGAGCTGGTCGGGCGAGGAGGGAAGATCGAGGCCGGACGCGTCGCGGAACGCCTCCTCGACCGCTTCGGGCGACGCCGACTCCTCGGTCTCGGCCCAGACGTTTTCGAGGTGGCCGTCGAGCGTCGGCACACGGTTACACGAGGCGGCGACGTCCATCCCGTGCCACTCCACCTCACTCCCGTCGAACTCGCCGAGGAGTTTCCGGGATTCGGTCTCCATCTTCTCCTCCTCGCCGCCGATGTGCGGGAGGACGTTGTCGATGATCTCCATGGACGAGACGCCGTCGTAGCCGGCCCCCGAGACGGCCTGCAGAGTCGAGACGGTGACGCGCTCGAGGCCGAACCCGTCGAGCACCGCGAGGGAGGGGACCATCGTGATCGTCGAGCAGTTCGGGTTCTTGATGAGCGCCCCGTCCCACCCGCGCTCGTCGCGCTGGACCTCGATCAGGTCGAGGTGGTCGTGGTTAACCTCCGGGATGACGAGCGGCACGTCGTCGGCCAGTCGCGCGTTCGAGGAGTTCGACGAGACGATGTAGCCCGCGTCGGCGAACTCGGGTTCGACTTGCTCGCCGACGCTCGACGGGAGAGAGGAAAAGAGGAGATCGACGTCGTCCGGAACCTCGTCGGGGTCCGTCGCGCCGACAGTGATGTCGGCGACGCCGTCCGGGATCGGGCTGTCGACGCGCCACTTGGCCGCGTCGCGGTACGTTCGTCCGGCGGAGCTTTCACTGGCGGTGAGCGCTGCGATTTCGAACTCGGGATGCGGGTCGAGTAGTTGGATGAGTCGTTGCCCGACCGCACCGGTTGCACCTAAAACGCCTACGCGTACAGACATTGACGTACCTTCGGCAACGGCGACGCAAAACCATTTGGGTCAGGCCACGATTTGCTGGCAGTTCTATCTCGCGCGGCCGACGGCCCGGAATCCGGGAGAGAGAAACGCATCGCTACGGACCGTCGTTCGTCTTCTATCGAGCCAGAATCGGGCCGAACTACGCTTCGGCGGTGTTCTGTTTTTTCGTGACGTAGCCGGCGATGCGGTTCCGGACGCCCTTCGCCTCGATGTTGGTCAGTTCCTGCACGCTCTTTTTGTTCTGCTCGAAGTCGTCGTTGAACGCGTCCGGGTACCGCTCCAGGAGGATGGTCCCGGTCTTCTTGACGTAGTCGGGTTTGATCGGCATACCCTGTCCTTGCCCGGACTGGCCCTAAAAGGATTCGTTCTCCGATTTCCACCCGGAGAGTTCCGTCACGCGCTCGAACGCGGCCCGTTCGCGGTCGCCGCCGCAGGTTTCGACTATCTCCTCGAAGTACGCGAGCCGGTCCCGGAGGGCGGCGGTGTCGTAGGCGTCGACGTCCAGCCGCGACGCCGCGACGGTCGCCTCGATGACGGCGTAGTAGCCGCGGTTGGTCGTCGGAACGGTCTCGCGCTCGACGCCGGAGTCCGCCGGCCTGAGTTCCCACGTCTCCCAGCGCGTGTCGCCGTCGTCGCCCGCGTCCGATCGGTTCGCTGTCACCTCGGCCCACGCGTCCGCACTGTCGAGTACGGGACCGTCGACCTCGTGAATCGAGAGCGCGGCCTCGACGAACGTCTCGGGGTCGCGGGAAAACTGGACGTAGCCGCCGCCCTGCCGGTGGAAGTTCCGGCGCGTTCGAGTGTCGCCCCACGTCGTCGCCGTCACCGGGTCGCCGGCGTGAAGGCCGAGCGCCGCGACGTTCCAGCGGTCGTTCGGGCCGAGCGTAGTCACGAGCGACTCCGTGACCCCCCGGAGTTCGACGGGCCAGGGGTCGCTCATACCTCGACCTCGTCGCGTTCCAGTGCGACGAACAGCGCCGCAGCGGTGAGATCGGCGGTCGTCCCCGGGTTGACGCCGGACTCGACCAGCGATTCGGCGAACGCGTCGACGAGCGCGGGACCGTCCTCGCGGGCCTCCTGTGCGCGTACCATGACGCTCCGCGCCGCCTCCGTGCCGTGTTGCTTGGCGACGAACGTGTCTGGTTCCCGCGAGAGCATCCACAGGAACGTGTCTGCCGCGCGGGCCGACACGGGTCCGTCGGCGTCGGCGATGCGGTCTGCGGCGCGGAACGTGCGCTCGAAGCCGTCGACCCACTCCCGGGCGACGCCGTCGTAGTCGGCGCTCTCCGCCATCACGTCGTAGAGGGTGAGTCCGCGGTCCCGGATATCGGGGACGGCATCGCTTCCTCTGCGGACGTCGAGGGCGTCCGCTTCGTCCGGCAGATTGCCGGCGTACACGTCCACGTGGTCGAACGCGCGGTAGAAGTTCGCGGCGTCTTCGACGGTCGTGTCTCCGGCGACGGCGGCGGCGTTCTCGGGCGACAGGGCGTCGGCGGTCCGGACCAGGGGGGTGAGAAGCAAGAGCGCGCCGAACTGCGTGTTACCGCCGCTCTGGTCGCTCATCCCGCGGACCGCCCGCTCGAACGCTTCGCCGACTGGCGCGCCGTCAGCCGCGTCTTCGAGTCCGGGGCGGGCACCGACCGCACCCGCAAGGAAATGTTCGAACCGGAGGTCAGGGTACTCCCGCTCGCGGTCGACGTTTCCGGGCTTCGGCGTTCCCGCTACTTCGAGCAAGAGTGCGAGTTCCGCGTTCTGCGCGGGCGTTCTCATGGCATGAGCGTTTTCCCGTGCGACTACTTATACTGTCGGCTGTCCCCGCCAAACAGTGCCGCCGGAGAGGCTGGAAGTATAACGTACTGCTACGGTATTCGGAGTCGAGTTGTCCTGGCCTGAGAGAGACACTGGGCTATCCGTCCTGCCGACACTGTAGTAGCCAGTGAAACGGCTCATATTGACCGTCCGATAGCAGGTGATCGAGTGTACAATGACTGTCACTGGCGACTATCGGCCGCGCGTCCCGTCCGAAATCACGACTGAACGGCGCTCGCGGAAAACCAGTCCTCCACCGCCGTCCGAACCCGCGACAGCACTTCCGAGTCGTCGCTCGGCCGCCCGACGCTCACCGCGTCCGCGCCGTACTCCAGATATTCGACTGCCGTCTCCCGGTCGCGGACGCCGTTGTTAGCGACGACGAACGCGTCGGTCGCGTCGGCGATGTCCGCGACGACGCCCTCGGAGTCCATCGCGTCCACGTGGACGATATCTGCGCCCGCCTCGTCTAGGCGTCGGGCGGTCGTCGGCAGGTCGACGCCAGCGACTTCGGTTCGCACCTTCACGCTCACCGCTGTGCCCGTTTCGGACGCGGTCCGGACGTACCTACAGAGCCTATCCGCGTCCCGGAGGAGCGTCTGGCCACAGCCCGCGTCGCAGAGTTCCGCCTGCCGGCAGTGGGCGTTTATCTCGATGACAGCGTCGTGGTCGGCACAGATCGCGGCGGCCCTTCGAACGGGCTCGGCGGTAGAGCTTCTGACGTTGAACCCGGGCCGGAGCGGCGCGTCGTCGAGCGCCGCGAGCTGCTCGTCCATGAACACGTACGGGTCGGGCGGCAGGAACTCGTTGCGGTCGCGGTCCCGCACTATCTCGCGGGCGGCGTCGCGGGCGGCGTCGTCCAGTGCGATGCCGCCCAGAAACGCCGCCCCGGCATGATCCTCGACGGCCCGCGCCCACGCGGCGTCCGACTCGCCGCTGAGGCTGGCCAGCGCGATACGGGGGGTGAACACTACGGTGCCTCCTCCAGGGCCTTTGCTTCCTCCAGCGCCTCCGCCGCGGCCCTGGCGACGCGGGCAGAGTCTTCCGGATCGTTCATCTCCGTGTCGGTCCGGACGACCGGTTGCTCGAACTCCGTCGCGTCGTCCTCGTCGAGGACGAACGCGTCGGCGAAGGGGTACGCCGTTTCGAGACCGGCAGTCGACGCCTCGCCGCCGACCGCCTCCATGAGCTTCCCCGCCGGACCGGAGAACAGTTCGTCTCCGACGAACGGCGAGACGGCGACGACGGTCGCTTCCTGAAGCTTCTGTCCGATACCCTGGATCGATAGCATCGGGCCGATGCTGGTCACAGGGTTCGACGGGCCGATCACGACGTCGTCTTCGAGCGCGTCGAGCACGCCCGGCGCGGGTTCCGCCGAGGACGCGCCGCGGAACTCGACCTGTTCGATCTCCGGTTCGGCCCCGTGGGCGACCCAGTACTCCTGGAAGTGCATCTTCCCCATGGGCGTGTGGATGAGGCTCGCGACCGGGTCGTCGCTCATCGGCAGCAGGTCGACGGAGAGGTCGAAGCCGTCCGCAAACGTCTGTGTCACCTCCGAGAGACTCTGGCCCTGGTCCAGTAGACTGGTCCGGGTGATGTGGAACGCGCGGTCCCGGTCGCCGATAGTCATGAACTCCGCGACGCCGGAGAACCGTCGCCACGCCGCGAGCGGCCGCCCCTCGGTCTGTAACTCGTCGTCGAGGAAGTGCGGCCCCGTTTCGAGGTCGAACGCGCTCGCGAGGTCGTCGAGCGCCGAGTTCGTCCGTTCGGTGTCGCCGCCGATACCCCACCACGATTCCCTGTCGAGAATGCCAGCGCCCTGAAACAGGAGCGTATCGAGGTCAGGGCAGACGATGAGACCGCCGAGTTCGACGTCGTCACCCGTGTTCGCGATAACTGTCGTGTCGTCCGGGGAGAACGCGGCCGCGGCACCGTCGAGGAGCTTCGGCGTTCCAGTGCCACCGGAGAGAAACGTGACCATACGTCCCGATATTTCACGGAGGTGCCTAATCGTTTCCGGCCACATCCGCGTATCATCCGGTTCAGCGGTCGTCGACCCAGTCAGCGAAGCTCCCGTCGATCAGCGTGTCGCGCTGGCGGTCGATGTAGCGGCGCTGCATCCCGTAGACGGCCTCCTCGAACGTCGACCCGTCGGATAGCCGCTCGCGCACCTGTTCGTGTTTCCATCCGGCGGGCGTCAGCCGATGGCGCGCGCGCTGGCGGAGCGGCCAGAGGTACTTCGCGACTTCTTCGTCGGAGAGACCGCGCGACTGCAGGCCCGCTTCGGCGTGGTCGAACAGGTCGGCGTAGATGTCGTCGTACGCCTGCGTCTCGTGACCGTCGTTCGTGATCCAGCGGAGGTCGGCGTCCAGACCGTCCCGCATGGCGGCGTAGAAGTTGTCTCGCGCGATGGCCCAGTCCTGGTCCGAGACGGGGTGTTCCAGCCGCGGCAGGCTTTCCATGAGTCCGGCGAACATCGCGAGGACGGAGATGGAGTCCCGAACCGTCGGCTGGGCGGGGACCGGCCGAAACTCGATCCGAGCGTTGGCCGAGGACCGGTCCGGGCCGCCGAACACCGGGCGGACCCACCGCCAGAACGTCCCGTGTTTTAGTCGGAAGTGCGCGAACTTGTCGTCGAACCGGTCGCCCTCTGCGACTGGCATCGGGACGAACGTGTCGTCTTCGGCGACGCGTCTGACGGCCCCCTCAACGCTGTCGATATCGTGCGGGAACCGCACCTTCCCCGCCGTGTCGTGTTCGGCGTTCAGCACCGTCTCGAACGCGTTGATACGGTGTTCCATCCACGCATCGGCGAGGATGGATTCGGGATCAGCGTCCTCGTCGTACAGGTCCGGCGGGAAAAACGGGGAGTTGACGCCGAGAGCGAGCACCGGGCCCGCGATGCGGAGCGCGTACCGGAAATACTCCGGCAGGTCGACCGCCTGCGGGACCTGATAGTGCGGCTGGATCGAGGTGATCAGGCTCTCCGGCATCACGGTGTCCGCGTCGAGCGTCACGTGTGGCGCGTCGTGACGCATCCCCGCGGCGTCGGCGCGGTCGGTGTTCGCCATCGCGTGGTATCGCACCGAGTCGCTCATGTTCGACGCGATCCGAATTCCGCGGTCCTCGACGCTGTCCGTGAGATACGAACGGGCCGTCTCACCTTCGGGCGGGATGGTCCAGAGACCGTCGCTGATCAGGCGCATCCCCTCGGCGCGGGTGGTCGAGAGCGCGGTCGATAGGCGCGCTTTCACCTCCGACTCCTGTGCGGCGATGCCGTGTGAGTTCATGGGCTGCGGACTGACCGTCATCTCAGCGTTGTGCAGTCCGAGTTCCTTCTCGAATCCGATGAGTTCGAGCATCCGCCGGGGAACCCGCATCAGCGAGCAGGTGTCGACCGGTTCCGTCTCCGGGTTCGTCCGCCGGGCGTCCGGCCGCGGTTCCGACACCGCGTAGAACTCGTATTCCAGACCCAAAATCGCCTGCGGGTTGTCGAACGTCCCGTCGCGTAACTCCTCGACGATCACGTCGACGTCGTCTTCGACGCGCGCCTGAAACGCCCGGGCATCGACATCGAGGATATCGTCAACCGCGCCCGCCAGGTCGCCAACCATACGGAGTCCATGTGCTTCGGACTTCCTTGAAACCCGCGGCTACCCCGGGATAATTCGGGCTTCCTTCGCACGGATAGACCGGTCGTCTCTCATCCGTTCACGGTCCAACGGCTCTCCCGATCCACGCCGTTTACGTGCCCGCTCCCGTACGAGGAAGTGATGGAGTTCGACGAGTTCGCCCGCTACGCGGCGGTGATAGAGGACGAACCTGCCGACCTGGCTATCGTCGACCACGTCACCGACCTCCTGCGAGCGGCCGACGACGACCTGCCGATAGTCGCTCGCTTCGTACAGGGTCGGGTCTTTCCGGCGTGGGAATCGACGACGCTTGACATCGGGCCGAACTACTGCTACGAGGCCATCGCTCGCGCCGCCGGGCGGAACGTCTCGGCTGACGACGTGGAAGACCGACTCGCGGAACGGGGAGAGATCGGCGAGGTAGCCGCCAGCTACGATTTCGGCGGCCAGCGGGGGCTTGACGCGTTCGGTGGTGGCGGGCAGGACGGCCTGACAGTCGGCGAGGTCGCCGATGAACTTGCGTCGCTCGCCGCCGTCTCGGGCGACGGGAGTCAGGACACGAAGATAGACAGCCTGTTCGGCCTGTTCAACCGCTGCGATCCGGCGGAAGCACGCTACGTCGCGCGGATCGTTCTCTCGGAGATGCGCATCGGCGTCGGGGAGGGGACCGTCCGCGACGCTATCGCGGGCGCGTTCGACATCCCGGTGGAATCCGTCGAACGCGCGCTACAGGTGTCCAACGACTTCGGCAAGGTGGCTGTCGTCGCCCGGGACGAAGGACGCGACGGACTGGACGCGATGACCCTGGCGGTCGGCCGGCCCGTCCAGTCGATGCTCGCCCAGACGGGCACCGTCCGCGGCGCGCTAGACGACTGGGAGGAAGCGGCGGTAGAGTGGAAGTTCGACGGGGCGCGGGTCCAGTTACATCACGACCCGCACGCCGACGAGACCAGCGTCTACTCCCGGAACATGGAGGACGTGACGGACGCGCTCCCGGAAGTCGTCGAGTTCGCCGACGAATACGTAGACGAGTTGGTCATCCTCGACGGCGAAGTCGTCGCCGTCGACGACGAGGGCGATCCGCTCCCGTTTCAGGAGGTTCTGCGGCGCTTCCGGCGCAAACACGACGTCGCCGCCGCCCGCGAGGCGGTCAAGGTACGCCCAGTCTTCTTCGACTGCCTGCACGCGGACGGGACCGATCTGCTCGACGCGTCGCTGACCGAGCGACACGAACGCCTCGAATCCGTGCTTGACGGCAGCGAGGGGCTCTCGAAACTGTGGACTACTGACGACCCGGACGAGATAGCCGAGGTCGAGACGGACTCGCTGGAGTCCGGCCATGAGGGGATCATGCTGAAAAACCCCGGATCGACGTACTCCCCGGGCCGTCGCGGGCGGAACTGGCGGAAGCGCAAACCCGACGTAGAGACGCTGGATCTCGTCGTCACCGGCGCGGAGTGGGGGGAGGGCCGCCGCGCGAACGTCCTCGGCACGTTCTTGCTCTCGGCCCGGACTGAGGGTAAAAACGCCGCTGACGCCAGCGAAACGGTCACGAACGCCGGCTACGAGACGCTCGGAAAGGTGGCGACGGGGGTCACCGACGAAGAACTGGCGGAACTGACAGATCTGCTCGAACCCCACATTCTGTCCGAGGACGGTCAGGACATCGACCTCGAACCTGCAGTCGTCTTCGAGGTTGGGTACGAGGAGATCCAGGAATCGCCGACCTACTCTTCGGGCTACGCCCTGCGATTCCCCCGTTTCGTCGCCGTCCGAGACGACGTCGACCCGTCCGACGCCGACTCGCTGGAGCGCGTCGAGCGCCTCGCCGAGCAACAGTAACGCCGTCCGATAGCCGAACCCTTTTCCACGGATCCGCAGTAGCGAGGGACATGACAGTCTCCGTCGAGAGCCTCGCGATCGACTGGCTCGGCTACGCGACCGTCCGAATCGAGTCCGGCGACGGAACGGTAGTGTATCTGGACCCAGGCCGGTACGGCGTGCTCACGGGCGAGTGGGAACCGGACACGCCGGGTGTCGTCCACCCGGAACCGCGTGACTACGCGCCCGGCGACGCCGACCTCGTCTGCGTCACCCACGACCACCATTACGACTCCGACGGTATCGAACGGGTCGCGAACGACGACACGACCGTCGCGGTGTACGAGGCGGTGTATCCCCCCGGGATAGACCGCGACGTCGCGTCACTCGACGACCTGCCGGGCGAGGTGGTCCGCGTCGGGGAACACGACGACGACCTGTTCGCGGACGTGGTAGTCCGGTCGCTCCCCGCCTACAACGATCCCGACGGGCCGCACACCCGAGAGAACGGGGAGCCGTACCACCCCGAAGGGTTCGGCATCGGATTCCACCTCACAATCGACGACACTCGCGTGTTCTGGCCGGGCGACACGGACGTTCTCCCGGGCCACGAGGAGTTCGATGTCGACGTCTTCCTCCCTCCTATCGGCGGTAGTTTCACCATGGACCGCCACAGCGCGGCTGACCTGGCGGCGGCGCTCAGCCCGACACTGACTATCCCGATCCACTACGACACGTTCGAGGCACTCGAAACGGACTCGCGGGCGTTCGCCGCCGACGTCGCGAGCCGCGGCGTTCCGGTCGCGCTCGACGAGTCGCCGGGGAACTAATCTCGGCTCGCCGATCCGTCGGAACAAATAAGCCCGCGTCGGCCCACCGTCCGGACATGACCAACGGCGGTGCCGAACGCGCAGACGACCCAGGACCCGACGAGGAGTTCTGCCAGAGTTGCGGTGCAGTGGTCCACTCCGAGGCGGTTATCTGTCCGGACTGCGGCGTCGAACGGAACATGGGCGCGGGGACGACCGACACCGCGACCCAACACCGTCTGATGAACCTCCAGGCTCAGGGGTGGGAAGTCGAGGACCGATACAGCGACGGAGCGGTGCTCGTCAGGCGGTCGGTCGGGTCGGCCGGAACCCACGTCATGATCGCGCTCTTTACCGTCTGGTGGACCGGCGGGATCGGCAACGCCGCCTACGCCGCCTACAAATACTTCGTCGATGTCGACCGACAGGTCGTGTACGACGATACGGCTTCAAGCGGGCGATCCATCTCCAACGAACTGTTCTGTCGGTCCTGCGGGACGGAGATACACGCCAGCGCTGATATCTGCCCGCACTGCGGCGTCCGAACCGTTAACGCCAGTGGTTCGACGACCAACCGGTCGATAACGGATGCGGACGTCGGCGGTGACTCCGGCGGGTCGACGTTTCAGTGGATCTTTGGCGTGTTTCTGACGCTCGTTGGCGTCGCTGCGACCACGGAAGCTAGCGGTGTAACCGCTCTCTTTGGCGCGATAATCGTGCTCCTCCTCGGCCTGTATTTCATTCCGCCTGTACGCGAGCGGGTCCGGAGCGAACACCCCATCACAACCTTCGGCCGCCACCAGCGCGTGGAAGAGACGGTACTTCGCGGGGGAGAACGACCCTGTTCGGTCTGTTTCGACCCGGTCGAAGAGGGAGTCGAGCGGGATTACCGCGACGAGTTCGTCGTCTTCGGGGTCCCCGTCTACACCTACGAGAGCGGTACGAACGAGTACTGTCGGGACTGCGTGTCCGGGCGCACTCACGACCACACGGCCGACGTCGCGAACGAGATCCGGGACGAAGAGGCGGCGAGAGCTGATTACGAGACGGAATAAACACGTTCCGGATGTGTTTGAGATATATACTATGATGTACGTTAACATTCATTGTTCCCGGCGTTGATCGGCTCACTATGGGTGGGTTCGAACTGGTAGACGACCTTCGAGAGACGCTCGACGATAGACTTCGTATGGCTCTCGTGTACGAAGAAACCCGGTACAAACACATTTACCTCGACGAGGAACTTCGGAACGAGTACTCTCAGTCGGATATCGAGCGTCTTCGGCGCGAGATCATCGTCCTCGCGCTCGGTAAAAACAGGCTCACCGACTTCACGCACGTGGGGGAACTGCGGCGGATCATCTACGATACGGACGATGCGATGTCCATCCAGTTCCCGTTAGGAGAGCACGAGGGCGTGTTCGTCAGCATCGACACCGAGAACGAAGCGGAACTGTTCGACGTGATCGAAACGACTCAGAACTGGATCGACCGCGGCTGTCCCGTCTCCTGTTGATACGCGCTCGAAGAACGTTCGCTCGGTCAGTCGTTGCTCACAGTCTTCCGAAACCGCTGCTCGATGCGTCTCCTTATAGGACACCCATCTCGGAGAGTCGTTCAGGCAGATACGTCTCCGTCACGAAATCCAACCCACGTGACGCGAGCGCCTGCTGTTCTGCCTTCTTCCCGATATCTAGCTGCAGTTCGATCTGCTCCTCCCAGTAGTCCGTCTGGAACCGGGGGTCCTCGAGTTCGCTCTCAAGCGCGTTGATGTCGGAGTCCGCGAGCGGGTCCGTCGGCAGGTCGTACTCCACGATGTCCTCCGGCTGGATGCCGATGAACTGGGCCTCGGGCGTGGCGAGATACTCAGAGAGATGCGCGCTCTTGATCGACCCGTAGGAGACAGACCCGAAGATGCGGTACGACCAGGGGTCACCGTCAGTGAACACCGTGACCGGGAGATCCAGTTCGTCGTGCAGGCGCTTGATGAGCCGTCGGGTTGCTCGGGCGGGCTGACCGCCGAGGTGGACGACCAGCGCGTTGTACTCGTCGTCGAAGCCGTTCTCGACCAGCCGATCGCGCATGCCGCCGGTCTCCACGCAGAGGACGAACTCCGCGTCGTTGTCGAGGAACTCGATGGTGTCCGGGTTGTTCGGGATCTGGTAGCCGCCCTGGCCAACGTCTTTCTGGCAGTGGATATCCCGGTCGCCGCGGTTCGTCTGCTCGCGGAGGAGCAGCGGCCCCATCACCTTGGCCCCGGACTCCTCCGGGCGCATATGGAAGTCCTCGCGTTTTACCTCTGAGACGATCTCCAGGTCCTCGATGAGCTGGTTCGATTCGTCTTGGTTGTTGAACTGCGCTTCGTCGGTCTCCCACGACTCCGAGAGGTAGTACAGCTCACGCAGGGTCGACGAGCGGTCCTCGTCCAGTTGCTCGGCGAGGAAGTCGATCGTGTAGATCGCCTTCAGCAGTTTGCGCGCGCCGCGGACGCTCTTTGCCGACCGCGTGCTCTGGCGGTCGCCGTACACCCAGACGTTCTCGTCCTCGTCGTACTCGATGTTGCTTTTCGTCCGGGTCGGCAGCGTCATCTGCGGGACGTCGCCCTCCTCGAACTGGTCGTAGAACTCCGCGGCGAGTTCGATCAGTTGTTCCCGTGCGTCGGCGTTCGTATCAGTGCTCATTGTTGACAGTCAGTTTCTCCGTCTCGACCCCGTCTACGTCGAGGTCGAACGATGCGTCAGTGTCGGTCTCGTAGGTGAGCGTAGCGTCGTCCCCGCTTCCGACGTCGACCGACCACTTGACGAACCACTCGCCGTCCATCTCGACGGCGGTCGCGCCGTCCGACAGGCCGGTTGGTTCGGCAGTGACGATGTCCGTCACTTCCAGCGACTCGCTCGCGTTCGAGTGGTTCTCGACGGTGACGGACACCTTCTGGCCGTCGCCGTTTTCCTTCAGGTCGCGTCCGACCCGGACGTTGTTCATGATCCGGGCCATCGCGTCGCTGATGTCCGGTTGCTCGTTGCCCGTCACGTCGGACACCTTCTCGGCCATCTCCGGCAGGATGTTCGTCAGCACGTCCTGTTTCTTCCGGCGTTTCTCCATCGAGCGGCGCTTTTTCAGGAAGCTCTTCAGGTCGCGAGCGGCCTCCCGGATAGCCAGTTCGATCTCGTCCTCGATCTCGGGGATGTTGGCGACGGCGTCTTTCGATTCGCTGGTGAACGGGACGTTCGTGGAGGCAATGTGGACCATGATGACGACCGGCCCGTTCGGGATACCGCTGCCGCCCGGCTGGTCCAGATTGTAGTTCCGCCAGCCGATATCCTTGACCACGTCCGTCGTCGCACACGCTCCCCGCTGGTAGACCAGCGGCACGCGGTTCGCAAAGCGCATCACCTGGGCCTTGCCGTCGGTCGGGAGTTCGCCGCCGTAGGCGATGCCCGCCTCGACGATGAACGGGTCACCGCCGGTGACTTCGGCGTCGCGGGTCGCCGCCGCGTAGAAGTCCGCGTCGAACTCCTTTTTCAAGCCGGCTTCGACGAGTTCGTCGGTGATCGGCGCGAGGCAGTTCGTCGGCGGTGCCATGATGTCGGTCGCGCGCATCGCGTCGAGCAGTTCGCTCGACGCGTCGCGGTTATCGGCGAGGTCGCTGACCTTCGGCACCTCGTCGGGGACGCGCTCCATCACCGACCAGACGGCCTCAACGACGTTCTCGCGCGCGGTGTCGCCGATGCTTGCGTCCTCCCGTTCGGCGGTTCGCTCCGCCGCCCAGTCGACGTACTCGGCGAGTTCGTCGTGCGTCAGGCGGTCGCGGTCGTCCTCGTCGTTACGAAAGCGGTTCGCGATCCGAGAGGCGAGCGACTCGACCGTCGCGTCGTCTTTCCGCGTGCTCGTCGCTTCATCGACGAGTCCGTACAGGTCGGCGCGTCGCCGGCCGTCGGGGACGTCCTCGTCCGCTTCGTCGCTCACGCCAAGAACCGCGTCCCAGGCGGCCTCGACGGCGTTTTCCTGCACCGTCGAGCCGAACGTCACGCCGAACCCGTCGCCGACAGCCTCGGCGGCGTCCGAAACCGTCTCGACTATCTGATGGTATGCGACGCGGTCGTGGTCGGTGAGCGCCTCCGCTATCTCCTCGGCGAAGGCGTCCGTCGCGTCGGCACCCTTGTTAGCGGTGGCGTCCGAGACCGCGGCCGCGATATCCGCGCCGTCACGCGGCGGCTCCCACGCCATCTCGCGACCGAAGTGGCGGTCTCGGAAGTTGTCGATGACGCTGTCGGAGGTTTTTGAGCCGACTCGCGTGAACTCCTCCTGCAAGAACCCGGAGACAGAGTGGGAGTTCGTCGCCTCCAGCATCTTCAGGACGGTGCCGAGTTCGACGCCATGGGGGTGCGGGCGGATCTCCTCGGTTTCGTCCGGTAGCCGGTCGGTCGCGCGCTCGAACTTGAAGTGCTCTTTCGGTTCGCGGAGTTCGAGGCGGGCGTGGGGGTTGACGACCGCAGTGTGCTTGATGTAGTCGTGGAGTTGCTGGCGGGCGCGCATGTTCCCCTCCATCTCCATCTCGATCCGGGTCCCGTGCGGGCGGTCCCAAGAGGTGGTCTCCTCGACGCTGATCTCGGGTTCGTTGTTGTCCGTGTCGATGATCAGCTCGAAGTACTCGGCCTCGCTCGAACCCTGTGTCCGACTCGTTATCTTCGCGGGCTTCCCGCTGGTTAACTGCGAGTAGAGAACGGCGGCGGAGATACCGATACCCTGTTGTCCGCGACTCTGTTCCCGGGCGTGGAAGCGGCTCCCGTACAGCAGTTTCCCGAACACTTTGGGGAGTTGCTCCTTCGTGATCCCCGGCCCGTTGTCCTCGACGACGAGCTTGTAGTAGTCGCCGACCTCCTCGATCTCGACGTAGATGTCGGGGAGGACGCCCGCTTCCTCCGCCGCGTCGAGAGCGTTGTCGACGGCCTCTTTCACGGCGGTAACCAACCCTCGGGCCCCGCTGTCGAACCCGAGCATGTGCTTGTTCTTCTCGAAGAACTCGGCGATGGAGATCTGGCGCTGGCTCTCGGCCAACTCCTCTGCGATCTCCGACTCCTCGCCGAGCGTCGACTGGAACGAGGTCATTCTGTGCCCCCACTTAGACGTGGGGAGTTTAAAACCTGTGTGCTACCGGGGTGAAAGTGAAGTTCGGAAGCAGTTCCCTCTGGCGTTCAGAGCGGACGACGGCCCGCTTTCCGACGACATATCCGGTGGTCGAACGCACAGAGCGCCACCGAGTGCCCCGATGCGGCCGAACGGTCGAGAACGTGATATATAGCTGACTCACGCACGCGCGAGCGCGTACGTGACTTTTAAGACCCCCGGAGGCATAGACGGAAACAGATTTTATGAGTGAGGAGTCAGAGTACGGCGCCGGGCAGATTCAGGTACTGGAGGGCCTTCAGGCCGTTCAGAAGCGCCCGGCGATGTACATCGGTTCTACGGACTCTCGCGGGTTGCACCATCTCGTTTACGAAGTCGTCGACAACTCGATAGACGAAGCGTTGGCAGGACACTGTGACGAGATCACTGTCACTATCCACGACGACGACTCCGTCAGCATCCACGACGACGGACGCGGGATCCCGGTCGACACCCACGAGGAGCACGACAAGCCTGCCCTGGAAGTTATCATGACCGTCCTCCACGCGGGCGGGAAGTTCGACAACAAATCCTATCAGGTCTCCGGCGGCCTCCACGGCGTCGGCGTCAGCGTGGTTAACGCCCTCTCGAAGTGGCTCGAAGTCGAGGTCAAACGCGACGGCGCCGTCTGGAACCAGCGGTTCGACCACGGGGAACCCGAACAGGGGATCGAACGTGTCCGGGACATGGATCCCGACGAGGACACTGGGACGACGATCCGCTTCTGGCCCGACGACGACATCTTCGAACACACCGACTTCACCTACTCGACGCTCGAGAGCCGTCTCCGAGAACTCGCCTTCCTCAACTCGGGCGTCGCGATCACGCTCCGCGACGACCGCGACGACACCGAAGACACGTTCCGGTACGAAGGCGGAATCAAGGAGTTCGTCGAGTATCTCAACGAGACGCGGACCGCCCTCCACGAGGACATCATCTACTTCGAGGACGAAGAGGAGGGGATTCAGGTCGAGGCGGCGATGCAGGCCACCGACGAACTGCAGGGTTCGCTCCACGCCTTCGCGAACAACATCAACACTCGCGAGGGGGGGACACACCTCACCGGGTTCAAGACCGCTCTGACCCGGATCGTCAACGATTACGCCAACGACAACGGCCTGCTCGGGGACCTCGACGAGAACCTCACCGGCGAGGACATCCGGGAAGGCCTGACGGCTGTCATCTCCATCAAACACCCCGACCCGCAGTTCGAGGGACAGACGAAGACGAAACTCGGCAACAGCGAGGTCAGAGGTATCGTCGAGGGTGCGATCCACGACGGTCTCGGGACGTTCTTCGAGGAGAACCCCGACACCGCCGAGGCCATCGTCGCGAAGGCCGTCGAGGCCGCGAAGGCCCGGAAGGCAGCGAAGAAGGCCGAGGAGCTAACCCGTCGGAAGAGCGCGCTCGACTCCACGGCACTGCCGGGCAAACTCTCGGACTGTCAGACCAAAGACCCCAGCGACTCCGAACTGTTCATCGTCGAGGGCGACTCAGCGGGCGGGAGCGCGAAGCAGGGGCGGAACCCTGAGAACCAGGCCATCCTCCCGCTCGGCGGGAAGATACTCAACGTGGAGAAACACCGCCTCGACCGCATCCTGGAAAACGACGAGATCCGGAACATGATCACGGCGATGGGGACGGGAATCGGCGACGAGTTCGACATCGAGGACGCCCGTTACGAGAAGATCATCATGATGACCGACGCGGACGTCGACGGGGCGCACATCAGAACGCTCCTGCTCACGCTGCTCTACCGTCACATGAAGCCCCTGATCGAAGCGGGGTACGTGTACGCCGCCCAGCCGCCCCTCTACCGCGTCCGCTACCGCGGCGAGACGTACGACGCGATGACCGAGGCGGAGCGCGACCGCATCATCGAGGAGAAATGCAACGGTAACCCAACGCAGGTGCAGCGGTTCAAGGGGCTCGGAGAGATGAACCCCAACCAGCTCTGGGAGACGACGATGAACCCGGAGAACCGCGTTCTCAAGCAGATAAACATCGAAGACGCCGCCGCCGCGGACAAGATGTTCTCCGTGCTGATGGGCGATGCAGTCGAACCGCGAAAGCAGTTCATCAAGGAGCACTCGCCGGAAGCCGAGTGGGTGGATATCTAATATGAGTTCTGAAGCGCCAGACCCGACGGACGTGGACGCCGACGCCGCGCGCGTCGACCGCGTCCGCATCGAAGACGAGATGGAGCAGAGTTACATCGACTACGCGATGAGCGTCATCGCCGGACGCGCGTTGCCGGACGTCCGCGACGGCCTCAAACCCGTCCACCGGCGCATCCTCTACGCCATGCACGAGATGGGCGTCACCAGCGGGTCCAGCCACCGTAAGTCCTCGTCCGTGGTGGGCGAGACGATGGGTGACTACCACCCCCACGGTGACGGTCCCATCTACGACACGCTGACCCGGATGGCACAGGACTTCTCGATGCGGTACCCGCTGGTCGACGGCCAGGGGAACTTCGGGTCGATGGACGGCGACCCCGCGGCCGCCATGCGTTACACCGAGGCCCGGATGAGCCCCATCTCGGAGGAGCTTCTGGAGGACATCGAGAAAGACACCGTCGACTTCCAGTCCAACTACGACGACCGCCTCACGGAACCCGAGGTGCTCCCCTCGGCGTTCCCGAACCTGCTCGTCAACGGTTCGTCCGGTATCGCGGTCGGGATGTCGACGAAGATACCGCCGCACAACCTCGGCGAGGTGATCGACGCGACGGTCCACCTCATCGACAACCCCGACTGCGAGGTCGAGGACCTGATGGAGCACATCAAAGGCCCCGACTTCCCGACGGGCGCGAACATCGTCGGCCGCGACGCCATCTACTCGGCGTACGCGACCGGCCGCGGCCGACTCCGCGTCCGAGCGGAGTTCGAAGTCGAGGAGGACGAACGGATCGTCATCACGGAAGTGCCGTACCAGGCGAACAAGGCGCGCATCGTCGAGCGGATCGCCGAGGACGTCAACGAGGGGAAGATCGAGGGCGTCCGCGACCTGCGCGACGAGTCCGACCGCGAGGGCGTCCGCATCGTCATCGAACTCAAGCGAGGGGCGAACGCCGACGTCGTGAAGAACCAACTCCTCGAACACCACCTCGAAACCACCTTCGGCGTCATCAACCTCGCGCTGGTCGACGGCCAGCCGAAGGTGCTGACGCTGAAAGAGACCTTAGAGGAGTACGTCGCCCATCGCAAGGAGGTCGTCCGCCGGCGCAGCGAGTTCGACCTCGCCGAGGCAGAGGACCGCGCACACATCCTCGAAGGCCGACTGACAGCGCTCGAAAACGTCGACGACGTCGTCGAGCGAATCCAGAACTCCGAGGACCGAGACGCCGCGAAGGAGGCGCTTATAGAGGCGTACGACTTCTCGCAGGACCAGGCCGACCACATCGTCCGGATGCAACTCGGCAGCCTCACCTCGATGGAGTCCACGGAGATCGAGACGGAGTACGAGGAGGTGCAGGCGCGGATCGAGCGCCTCGAAACGATCCTCAACGACGAGAGCGAACTGTTCGCCGTCATCAAGGAGGAACTGCAGGAGATCAAAGACGAGTACGACGACGACCGTCGGACGAGCATCGTCGAGGACCACGGCACCGTCACCCACGAGGACCTCATCCCCGAGGAAGACGTCGTCGTGGTCGTCACGGAGGACGACTACGTCAAGCGGATGCCCGTCGACCGGTTCGACCCGCAGAACCGCGGCGGGAAGGGGATCATCGGCGTCGACGTGAAGGAGGGCGACCGCGTTTCGAAAGTGTTCCGCGCGAACACGCACGACTACCTGCTCTGTTTCACAAACCACGGCCAGGTGTATCGCCTGAAAACCTACGAGATACCCGAGATGAGCCGGACCGCTCGGGGCAAATCGGCGGTGAATCTCATCGACTTCGACGACGGTGAGGAGATCACCGCCGTCGTCGCCACGGACGAGTTCGGCGGCAACGAGTGCGTCACGACCGTCACCCGCGACGGGTATATCAAGCGCACTGCCTGCGACGAGTTCGAGAACATCCTCTCGACGGGTATCATCGCCGCAGACCTGGACGGCGACGACGAACTGGTAGACGTCGCCGTCACCGACGGCACGAACGATCTCGTCGTCGCCACGCGCAACGGCATGACCATCCGCTTCGACGAGTCCGAGGTCCGTGAGATGGGACGGAACGCCCGCGGCGTCGGCGCGATCAAACTCGACAGCGACGACCAGGTTGCCGGCCTCGTCGCCACCGACGAGAGCGACGGCCGCGCTCTGTTGACCGTCACGGAGAACGGGTTCGGCAAGCGCACGCCCCTCTCCGAGTACCGGACGCAGTCCCGTTACGGAAAGGGCCTCATCGACATCAAGACCGGCGGCCGGAACGGCGGCGTCGTCTCGGCCAAGTCCGTCAGCGAAGCCGACGACCTGGTCGCCATGAGCGACCGGGGACAGATAATGCGGACCCGTGCAGCCGACGTGTCATCGGTCGGCCGCAACACGATGGGCGTCACGGTGATGGACTTAGAAGAGGGCGACTGCGTCGCTAGCGTCGACGTCATTCCCGGCGGTAGCGACGACGAATCCGGTATTGAGGAGTCGAGCGGTAACGAAGAGTAGACTGTCTCGGCCGCTTTTCTCGGAGCCATCCACACTCAACTCGCGCACGTCCACGACCCCGCACTGGGGGTAGTACTCCACGCGCTTGCCGGACGATTATCCCACCTGCGGCCGTAGGAGCCGTATGCTCGTCCTCGGTGACGCACACGCCGCCGACCCGGAGAACCGCGAGGCGCTGCGCTCGGCCTATGACGCCGCGGACGCTGATGTCGCACTCCACGTCGGCGACCTGGAGTATTACGACCTGCCGGTCCCGACGTACTTCGTCGCCGGCAACAACGAGGATTTCGATGTCGTCGAATCGATGCGGCAAAACGCGACGCTCGGCGACCGAAATGCTCGCCTGCTTGCGAGTACGGCGGTTGAGGTATCGGGCCTCCGCGTCGCCGGCCTCTCCGGGAACTACGCGCCGACGCGGTACGAGAAATCCCGCGACGAACTCTCCGGCGACCGGCGGCGGCACTTCACCCACGAGGACGTCAGGTCGGCGATTGAACTGTCCGACGTCGACGTGTTCCTCACACACGAACCGCCTCAGGGGTTCATGGGGCGCGGGTGCGCACACGTCGATGACATCCTGCGGGCGCTTCGCCCGGAACTCTGTCTCGTCGGTCACCACCACCGCCACGCCGAGGGGCGGTTCGAAGACACGCGGCTCGTGGGGCTGGAACCGGTGTGGGAGAGTTACTACACGATGGACCCGGAGACGCTCGAACTGGAACGGCACGATACGCCCGGTTCGGCGGCTGACGGGTAACCAGCCGAGTTCGACGGCGGACGAACGGGGACAACGAGCCAATGAATACGACGATGAACCGCTACAGGATCCGCTCGCCCAGCGCGCTGGCCGCCAGTTCGACAGCGAGTTCCGCCGTCTCGTTGTGCTCGTCGAGGATGGGGTTGACCTCGACGAGTTCGAGAGAGCGAAGCACGTCGTCGGTCTCGTCGAGTTCGGCGACTTTCTCCAGTGCGGAGTGCGCCTCGCGGTAACTGACTCCGCCTCTAACCGGTGTGCCGACGCCGGGCGCTTCCTTCGGGTCGAGCCAGTCGAGGTCGAGGCTCACGTGTATCCCGTCCGTCCCGTCGGTCGCGACATCGAGGGCGTCCTCTACCACGTCGGTGACGCCGCGTTCGTCGATATCCGACATCGTGAAGGCGGTGACGTCGCTCTCCCGGATCGCACGCTTCTCCGCGTCGTCTACGCTTCGGAGACCGACGATCGCGACGTTTTCCTCCGCCAGTCCGGCGGCGCGTGCCCACTCCATCTCACCGATCTCGCCGTGGCCGAGCGCGGCCGCGAGAGGCATCCCGTGGACGTTGCCGCTGGGCGAGGTCGCGGGCGTATTGAAGTCGCCGTGGGCGTCAAACCAGACGACGCCGACCTCTGCGTCGCGCGCTGCGCCGCCGATCGAACCGATAGCGACGGAGTGGTCGCCGCCGAGTACCAGCGGCGTTGCACCGTCGGCGATAGCCTCCGCCGTCGCGTCGGAGAGGCGACGGTTGATATCCTCGACTTCGTTGAGGAACTTCGCGTCGCCGGTGTCCGGGGCCCGCCGGTCGGGGTCTCGTTCCTCCGCGCGCGGTGCGGCGAGGTCGCCGGCGTCGACGCAGTCGCCTCTGATACGTTTCACCGACTCGGCCAACCCCGCGTATCGGATCGCAGACGGACCCATGTCTACGCCGCGTCGGTTCGCACCGTAATCGGCCGGGACGCCGATGATACGTACTGAATCGTTCATGATGATCTCTCTCCGAGCGGGGAAAGTAAATCCGGCGGTCTCATCGGTAGGGATCGCAGACCATCCTTACGCCGTCCTCGAAATCGACGGCGGGTTCCCATCCCGTCGCTTCGCGGAGTTTCGATGCGTCAGCGCGCTGCTGGTAGTTGTAATTCTTCAGCGGAACGGGCTCGTACTCCGGCTCGATACTCGTACCCATGGCCTCGTTTATCTGGTCGATCACTTCGTTGAACGTGTAGTTTTCGCCGGTGCCGACGTTGTACACGCCGTCGAGACGTTCTTCTGCGATGCGGACGATCGCCCGAACGACGTCGCTGACGTGGACGAAATCACGGGTTTGCGTCCCGTCACCCCACAGTACTGGGGACTCGCCGTTAGCGATTCGGTCCGCGAACTGGGAGACGGTGTTGGCGAACTCTCCCTTGTGTTCCTCCGCGCCGCCGTACCCCTGATAGACGGAGAAGAAACGCGTCCCCGCGACGGCGATATCGTCGTAGAAGTTGTTGTAGTACTCCGCGTACCGCTCCCGGGAGAGCATCGACGCGTCGTATCCGGTGTCGGCCGCGACTGCCTCGTCCTCGCTGGACGGCAGGTCATCGTCATAGATGGAAGAGGTGGAGGCGTACACGAATGTGTCACAGCCGTCGGCGTACGCCTGTTCGACCACGTTCACGAACCCTTCCACGTTGACCTGCGCGCCGGTTCGGGGTTCGTCTTCGAGCATCGCCCTCGAAGACAGTGCAGCCAGGTGGACGACGACGTCCACGTCCGTCGGTAGGTCGTCGTCCATAACGCTCGCTTCGTGAAACGTCACGTCGTCATCGAGGTTTTGCGGCGTCCCCAGATGGAGATTGTCGACGACGGTCACGTCGTTGTCCTCGGAGAGGTGGTTCGCCAGGTTCGATCCGATAAACCCTGCGCCGCCGGTGACGAGGACACGTTTCTCCTTCATGTTCGCGGAACCGACGGCCACCGCCAAATGGCTATCGCTCTAACCGCACTGATAGGTCTCCCGTTCGGCCCGTTTCCTCGGTAACGTGTCGCTTTGGGAAATGACTGGAGAAACTACCGCGACCGCCCGGTACCGATCAGTCGGATACGATGACCGTTCTCCGCCAATTTTCCCGAAGAACGGGCTTTCCGTCGGATTTAAGGAAATCAATTACGAAGGTTTCGGCATGTCATCGATCGAACTGACGCCCAGTCAGAAAACAATTCTCAACGCACTTATTAATCTCCACAGGGAGACGGAAGACGCCGTCAAAGGCGAAGACATCGCAGAGGAGGTCGACCGGAACCCGGGGACTATCCGGAACCAGATGCAGAGTCTCAAAGCGCTCCAGCTAGTCGAGGGCGTGCCCGGGCCGAAAGGCGGCTACAAGCCCACCGCGACGGCGTACGAGGCGCTCGAGATCCAGCAGATGGACGAGCCCGCGGCCGTGCCGCTTCAGCACGAGGGCGAACCCGTCGAAGACGCTAACGTCGAAGAGATCGATCTCAGCAGCGTTCACCACCCCGAACTCTGCCGCGCGGAGATCCACCTTCAGGGTTCCGTCCGGGACTTCCACGAGGGCGACGCCGTGACCGTCGGCCCGACGCCGCTTTCGAAACTCGTCGTCGACGGCATCGTCGACGGAAAGGACGACACCAGCAACATCCTCATCCTGCGTATCGAGGGCATGAAAGCTCCGGCTGGCGACCCTGAACACTGAGGGGGCCCTTGTAACTGTATGCCGGTGTTCGCCGACCTCGCGTCGGCGAATTACAGAACTGAATTACAAGTTCCTCTGAGTCCGGAAACTCGTCTCTCGGATTTCTCCCGTCTCCTCTGTCCCGTCGCTGAGAGGGGAGTGTAGCGACTGCGCTACGCCGGAAAACCGCCGTATGGTACCACGCATCAATGGTATTCGTCTTTCAAAGCCTTTGTATCAGAGGATACCCGAGTTCGACGCATGACAGCGAAGGTCGTCGTTCTCGGCGCAGGCTATGCCGGTGCAGGTGCTATCAACCAACTCGAGGAAGAACTCGATAGCACTACAGAACTAACGTGGGTCTCGGATACGGACTACCACCTCGTCCTCCACGAATCACACCGCTGCATCCGCGATCCGTCGGTGCAGGAGAACATCACTATCCCCGTCGAGGAGATAAAATCACCCTCGACCCGCTTCATTCAGAGCGAGGTCGTGGACCTCCACGTCGACGACCAGACGGTCGAACTGACGGACGGCGACACTATCGACTACGATTACGTACTCGTCACGCTCGGCAGCCAGACCGCCTACTACGGTATCGACGGCATGCGGGAGAACTCCCTGACGCTGAAGAGCCTTGACGACGCTCTGGAGATCCATCAGGCCGTCAAAACTGCCGCCAAGGACGCTACCCGGAACGATCCCGCGAAGGTCGTCGTCGGCGGTGCCGGTCTCTCCGGCATCCAGAGCGCCGGCGAGATAGCGAAGTTCCGCGACGAACACCGCGCGCCGATCGACATCTACCTCGTCGAAGCGCTCGACGAGATCTTCCCCGGGAACGACCCCGAAGTGCAGGGTGCGCTCCGCAAGCGGCTTCAGGAGGCGGACATCGAGATCATGACCGACGACCCCATCGTCGAGGCCACCGAGGACGCCATCCACTTCGACGAGGGCGACCCGCTTTCCTACGACGTGTTCCTTTGGACCGGCGGGATCACCGGTCGCGACGCGCTCGACGGCGCTGACCTGGAGAAAGAGCACAACCGCGTTAACGCCGACGCGACGTTCCAGACCAGCGACGACCGAGTGTTCGCCATCGGCGACTCGGCGATAATCGAGCAGAACGACAACCCCGCTCCGCCGACGGCCCAGGCCGCCTGGCAGGCCGCCGAAGTTGCGGGCAAGAACGTCGCACGAGCGATCGAAAACCGGCCCATGAAGCGCTGGACGCACAAGGACAAAGGAACGGTCATCTCGATCGGCGACAAGGCCGTCGCTCACGACGTGATGGGCGTGCCCATCAACACGTTCGGCTCGTTCCCCGCGGAGAACCTGAAGAAGCTGATCGCCGCGCGCTGGATCGCCGACATCACCTCGTGGAAGCGTGCGATGACGGCGTGGTCTGATCTGTAAACGCGACCGTTTGCGTTGTCGTTCGGAAATCGTTCCGTGATTTCCGCGATGACGAGACGGCGAAGCCGTCTCGAACCACGGCGTGACGAACAGTCCGCGGGCGGCGGACTGCTCGTCGTCCTCGGCAAACCCTCGACCAAAACCACTCCTCCTTCGCTCCGTTCAGTCGTCGTACTTGAGAATCAGCGATCCTTGGCATCACGGAAATTCACGATCCCCGTAAGTCCGCTCGCGCCCCGGAGCTCGCGGTGCACCGCCCCCGCTCCGCTCGTGCGGACAATCATCAAAGACGGCCTACCCTCCCCCGACTCGGAACACGCTTCGCGCGGCGAAGCGGATCCTCGCGGCCGAACGACGATAGACAGGCCGTTAGTCCAAACTCATCCCGGCGTGCCAGCTATCGACGCCCGCCTCTGCCTTCTTCTCGTCCATCTGCGCGAGCAGTTTGACCGCGAGCGAGGCGGTTTCCGCGGCGCGGGACTCGCCTTCGGTTCGGAACTCGCCGGTCTCGCGGTTGGCGTACACGGTACAGACCGCGCCGGCGCGGAGACCGTAGAGATTGGCGAGCGTGAGGATGGAACTCGCCTCCATCTCTAAGTTCATCACGTTCGCGTCCTTGAGGTTTTTGACGAGTTCGTCGCTGCCGGCGGCTTCGAACCCTTCGAACCCGGGTCGGCCCTGCCCGGCGTAGAAGCTGTCGGTGCTCGCGGTGATCCCGGTGTGATAGTCGTAGCCGAGGCGCTCCGCGGCGGCGACGAGCGCGGAGACGACTTCGTGGTCGGCGGTGGCCGGGTAGTCCTCGCGGACGTACTCGTCGCTCGTTCCCTCCTGTCGGACCGCGCCGGTGGTGAGTATCAAGTCGCCCACTTCCGCTTCGGGCCGGATGGCCCCGCAGGACCCGACCCGGAGGAACGTGTCCGCGCCGATGCGCGCCAGTTCCTCGACGGCGATGGCCGCGGAGGGACTGCCGATACCGGTCGAGGTGACGCTTATCGGCGCGCCCTCGTAGGTGCCCGTGGCGGTGCGGTACTCGCGGTGGTAGCCCTTCTCTTCTGACTCGTCCCACAGCGCCGTGACCTTGTCGACGCGTTCGGGGTTACCGGGCAGCAACACAGCGTTCGCGACGTCGTCCGGCCCGACCTCCAGATGGTACTGTACGTCCTCGTTCGGGTCCTCGCTGTCTCCTGGCATCGCCCGGAGGTTCGCAGGGGACGGACAAATAGCCCGGTGGCCTCGAGCGGAACTGTACACTGGCGGCTGACTCGAACACGATAGCGGAGCGTCCCAGTCTGAAACAGATGCGTCCGACGGTATCCACAGTGGGAGTGGACCGGATCGGATCTTCGTCACGTTCCCAGTACCTCTCGTAAGTCCCATGACGCACGCCTGGTCTAACGGTCACGCAGTCGCCCGATAACCTCCGAATACGGGCTGGTTTCTCACGGCTGTTCGAGCGTGGTGTTTATCCGTGAGCAACCCCTCCAAATGAACAGAGGATATACTCTACTGCCAGAGTATAACCGACAGTATTCAAATGTTCGACGAGGACCCTATTCCCGTAAGAGAACAGGCACCCGATTACCCCACCGAATTCCAGGGTAAACGCCTTCTCGGTATCGACGCCTACCATCACGCTCACTACTGGCGCGGCGACCGCATCGAGGTCATGGAGAAGAACCGCATTCTGAGCCGAGAGAACGGCGACGCCGTCCTGAACACGGAGTACGAAACCGTAGGTATCGTCCAAACCGACGACGTGACCGGCGGCCCGGGAGAGTACCTGCGGTCGGTCGGTACGTATCTCGACGATATCGTCGACGACGACGCTGACCCAGTGTACGCCGCCGACCACTACTCGTGGGAATGGATCTCCGAGTACGCCCGTGATCTCGCATCCGATGACGCCTCTTACGGGGCGGCTGACAGCCCCTCTGATTCCCGGTACGGGCAGAACATGGGGTAAACCGACGAACAACGTGACGCCGTACCGCGCCGACGACAGAGACGATCCACCGATATCCACCTCTCGGTCAGGCCGTAGTTCATAGCCCGGTAGTATCAGGTCGGTGTGACAAGGCCCAACACATTAGCCGCTGAACGTCCAACGTAGAGCGGTGGACCTGGGACCGTACTTCGAGAATTTCACTCGACGCGATTGGCAGACGGTCGACGACGGTACCGTCCGTATCGCGGTGGTCGGACTCGGGGGGTTCGCGCGCAATCGAGCGCTTCCCGCGATCCGGAACGGACAGTTCTGCGAGGCAACCGTCCTCGTCAGCGGGTCGCCCGACAAGGCGGCCGCTCTCGCCGGCGAGTACGGTGTCGACCGAGCGATCTCATACGAGGCGTTTCACGACGGCGAGGACACCGACATGTACGATGCGGTGTACATCGCAACCCCGCCGGCGTACCACCGCGAATACGCAGTGTCTGCGGCGAGATTCGGCAAGCACGTACTGTGTGAGAAACCGCTGGCTTCGGAGTTAGAAGGTGCACGTGAGATGGTCGACGCGTGCGCCGACGCCGGCGTCGTGCTGATGACGGCCTACCGCCTCCGAACCGAACCGGCGATCCGCCGTATGCGAGAGGCGATCAGTGACGGGGTCATCGGCGACCCCGTTCAGATCCACGCCGGGTTCTCGTCGAAGTTACTCGCGAACGTCGGGGCTGACTCGTGGCGACTCGATCCCGGCGTCGCTGGCGGCGGCGCACTGATCGACCTGGGCGTGTATCCGTTGAACACGAGTCGGTTCCTCCTGAACGCCGACCCCGTGTCCGTGTGGACAGAAACCGTCTCGTCCGGCCCACCGTTCGACCGGGTCGAGGAACACGTCTCGTTTCTGCTCGCGTTCCCGTCCGGAACGACGGCGTCGTGTACGGCGAGTTTCAACGCTCACCACGACAGCCGTCTGCAGATCCTCGGCACGGACGGCCAAATAGTGATACATTCGCCGTTCGGTGGACACGTTTCGGAGGGAGTCGTCATCGCAAGTGGGGAGTCCGAGACGAGTTACACCGGTCCCGCCGTCGACGAAGTGTGCGAGGAGTTCGACTACTTCGCCGACTGTATCCTCGACGGCGGCGAGTGCGAATCCGACGGCAACGAGGGAGTGACCGATCTCCGGATCATAGAGAGCGCGTATGAGTCGGCCGAATCCGGTACGAGGGTCTCGCTCTGATAGCCGGGAAGCCGGTCAGGTCGTCTCCGTCTGGACGCTTTCGTCGAGTGACAGACCGGTGGTCATGATGGCCTGCATCCCCTCCTCGACGGAAAGGTCGACATCGTGTACGCGTTCCCGCGGGAGGTTCAGGAGGTGTCCGCCCATCACCGGATTCGGAGCCATCGGAACGAAGACGGTCAGCATCTCGTCTTCCCCGGTGGCTTCCTCGATCTCCGGCGGCGTGTCAGCGGTCAAAAAGGCGAGCGAAAAGCTGCCTTCGCGTGGGAACTCGACTATCTTGACCGCCTGAAAGCTCTCGGTGTCGCCCTCGACGATGACGTCGCTCATGCGTTCGACGCCCGTGTAGATCGACCCGATTCCCGGGAGATCGGCCATGAGCGTATCGACCCGCTTCCCGAGATTGGTGTCCGGCCCGTGTTGTGCGGCGAGGCCGACGACGAAGATGAGTCCGAACACCAGCGTTGCGGCCATGCTCTCCACGATAAGCGGATTCATTCCGTCGCCGGGTCCCAGAACGACCAGAAGGTCGGAAAGCGGCGTGAGCGCGTTCGAAACGACGTTCAGGACCCAGATCAGGATAAGTACCGTGATGAAAAACGGGATAGTGAGTACCACCCCCGACAGGAAAACCTGTTTCAGGTCCCGTTGTACCTCCTGTTTCTCCGCCGCCGCCACGTCGACGATGTCGTCTACGTCTGGCCGAGACATTGCTACGTGCTTCCTACTACCTAAACAGACTTATATCGTGGCCGATACCACTTTCGGACAGTCTCGCACCTGCGGTATCACCGCGAGCCCTTCTTCCAGGTCCGAGACGAGTTGTGCCTTCTCTGCGGGGGAGACGTCATCGAGAAAGAACTAGAAGTGAGTGTCGTTGCGCGAATTCGGCCCCACTGGACGGTTCTCGACATCTGACTGGTACCCGAACGCTCTGAGCACGGTCACCGTTTCAAACCCTTGCCTGATCTCCGAGTACTGCCGTATTCACCGCAACCATTATATTAGCTGGCACTAATATTAGCATGTACTAAGATGAAGGGCCAACAAACAGGGAACGAGACAGCGGGTTCGCACGGGATACAGGAGGCTGACTGTTGTTCGGTCGGCCACTCCTTGACGGACGAAGAGGTAGCCGCCGACGTTCAGATCCTCGCGACCCTCGGAACCGACACCCGATACGAGGCGCTTCGGTTCATCGCCGAGGCCGACGACGACGTCTGCGTTTGCGAGATAGAGCCGTCGCTCGGAGTGAGCCAGGGCGCGGTCAGCCAGGCGCTGTCACGGCTTTTCAGCGATGGATTGGTCGAACGGCGAAAAGAAGGCCGATGGCGCTACTACACCGCGACGCCGCGCGCGGAGCGGATCCTACGCGTCCTCGACGACACGAGGTCACTCGACGATGACTGACGACACTCCGACTCCGACGGACGGTTCGCATCTCGACGACGCGGAACAGCGTACCGCCGTACGAGAGCGATACGCGCGCATCGCGACGGAGTCGTCGTCGTGTTGCGACGATACGGGTACGGCCCAGTCGCGCAAACTCGGCTATTCGGACGACGACCGCGACGCCGTCGGCGCGGGTGCGGATCTGGGCCTCGGCTGTGGCAACCCGACCGCGATCGCCAGCCTCGACGAGGGCGATACCGTTCTCGACCTCGGATCCGGCGCTGGATTCGATTGTTTCCTCGCGGCACGGGAAGTGGGTCCGACCGGTCGCGTCATCGGCGTCGATATGACGCCGGAGATGGTCGAGAAGGCCCGCGACAATCGCGAGACGAACGACGTGGCGAACGTCGAGTTTCGACTCGGTGAGATCGAACACCTTCCGGTCGCCGACGAGTCAGTCGACGTGATCCTCTCGAACTGCGTCATCAATCTCTCGGCGGACAAGTCACAGGTGTTCCGCGAAGCGTTTCGCGCCCTTCGGCCGGGCGGCCGTCTCGCCATCTCTGATGTCGTGTTGACCACCGAACTCCCGACCGACCTCCGCGCGGATCCGTCGTCGGTGGCCGCCTGCATCGGCGGCGCGTCGTCGATCCCCGCGCTCGAATCGATGCTGTCCGACGCCGGCTTTACCGACGTCGCTATCGAGCCGAAGGGGGACAGCGAAGAGTTCATTCGCGACTGGAGCGACGACCGCGATCTGAGTGACTACGTCATCGCAGCAAGGATCGAAGGCGAGAAGCCGAAAACGAGGTCCTGATCACAGCATGAGTACTGGACTCACACCCGAAGTCATCAAGAGAGCGACTGCTACCGTACGTGTCGACCGGCGCAACCACAATAGCCACCATCCGCTATCAGAAGACCAATGAACTCACCGCCACCCGATCCACGATATCACCTGGCTCCGGACGAACCCACGTTACAGAGCATCCTCGCGGCCTACGCCGTAGTGGCTGCGTTTCCGCTGTTGCTCTGGGTCATAAGTAACCCGCTGGCAGGGGCCGTTACCGTCCTGACCACCGTCACCCTGATAACCGGGGCGCGACGCGCCGTTGTCCTGGTTCGTTGCTTCTACGAGTGCCAGGGGTTCACCGTCGACCTCGGTGGGAAAGTCCGGATCACCGTCGCGCAGCCGTAAATCGATGACCCGAACGATAGGACTCTCCGAAACGGTTTACCCATCGATGGTTCACTGGCGAACGCAGCACGGCCCCAGAACCCGTCCTCGCGAAAGGGGTTTCACTGTGACCGTATGACCGACGCTTCGATAACTGTACGGCAGGCGGATACGGAGGACTTAGACCGCATCGAAGCCGTGTTGCGAGCGAACGACCTCCCGTATCAGGACGTGCGAACGAAGCCGGAGTGTTTCTTCGTCGCCGACGCTGATACGGAGCGAATCGGCATCGGCGGCGTCGAAACACACGGTTCAGACGGGCTCCTCCGGTCGGTGGTGATTACCGAAGCGAACCGTGGCGGAGGGTACGGATCGGCGCTCTGTGACGCGTTAGAGGCTCGTGCGCGCCAAAACGGAGTAGAGACGCTGTATCTCCTGACTACGACCGCATCCGAGTTCTTCCGACGGTGCGGGTACGAGGCGATCGACCGGGAGGCCGCGCCGTCGAGTATTCAGGCGACGACAGAGTTCTCGGACCTCTGTCCCGCTTCGGCGGTTTGCATGAGAAAGGAACTGCGATAGCCCGGATTCTCACGTTCCGTCCTTCGTCTCCACGCCGTTCGTAGCCCGACAGCTACCTGTTGGTTCCGTTCAGAAAGTGCGCCGGCCGGGATTTGAACCCGGGCCATGAGCTTGGAAGGCTCAGGTCCTACCACTAGACCACCGGCGCTCACTCACTGCGTTCGTTCACGCCGTCCCTGACCTCGCTACGCTCGGTCAGACACCGGCGCTCGTTCGCTCACGCCCAGACCGTGCGTCGGGCGCTCACCCACCGCTAAATCGCCCTGCAATAAGGGTGTTACCCTTTCTAGTCGTCACCGTGAGCACGGGCGGCGTCGCGGAGGCCGGGAGAGATAGCGGGAACGTCCGTCTCGTCGACTGTGCCGTCTTCGAGTTCGTCGAGGGATTTGGGGAACGTCCGGAGGCTCTTGTGGATCGCGATGCCTGCCTTCGCCCCCTGGCCCATGGCGACGGGGATCTGGTTGTGGCCGGGCGTGAGGTCGCCGACTGCGTACAGGCCGTCGACGCTGGTGCGGCCGTGGTCGTCCACGGCGACGGTGCCGTCGTCGTTGATCTCCGCGTCGAGGTCGGCGGCGAGTTCGTTGTTGTAGTTCGACCCGTACATCGGGAACCCGCCACGGTACTCGCGAACGGTACCGTCGGCGAACTCAAAGCCGCCGAGCCATTCGGGGTCGTTCTCGTCCTGAAACGCGCCAGTGACCTCAGACTCGACGATATCGATGGGATGAGCGCGGAGCAGTTCGTCCGTCTCGTCGCCCCAGGTCGGGTCGTCGCCGTCGAGCAGCAGGTCCACCCGGTCGGTGAAGTTCAGCATGATCATGGCGACGTGTGCGGCGCTCTCGCCGCGGCCCATCACGAACACGGATTCGTCGACGAACATGTAGGCGTCGCAGTGCAGACAGTAGTGCAGGCCGCGCCCAGTTCGGGGAAGCGGCGGATCCGGCCGAGCGTCCGAAAACCCCGTGGCGAGGACAACGCGATCCGCGAGATACGACTCGTCGCCCGCTTCGAGTCTGAACCGGGCGTCGTCCCCGTCGACGGCAGTCACGCCCTCGACGAACGCCTGACGGCTATCCGCACCGTACCCCTCGACCTGATCCCTCGCGCGACCGAGGAGGTCGTTGCCCGACACGTCCTCGGTGATACCGATGACGTTGTGAGTGTCTTTCATCATTGCGGCGCGGCCGCCGCCGCGGTCGATCAGGACGGTGTCGTGGCCCAGTCTGGTCGTGTACAGCGCCGTCGTGAGGCCCGCGGGACCGCCCCCGACGACCGCTACTTCGTACTCAGGGGGTCGTTCAGTCATGAAGTGCCAGATCGTAGACGGTCGACGGATAAAAACTCAGAGCAGTCGTGCGACCGAGGCGAACGACCGCGAGCGCCCCGGCGTTACGCTCCTTCGACGACGGCGTAACAGTTCCCGCTGGAGACGAACGCACTCCGAACGCCGAGGTCGCTTTCGGCCAGGTCCGACTCGAACTCGTCCGGCGAGTACACGTGGTAAAAACGCGGGACCGTCTCGCCGCCCGGAAGCGTCCAGTCGACCGTCGTGTCGAACCCCTCGCCGGCGTCAAACCGGTCGTGAGCGGTACTCCACGCGCTGACGAGTCCGGGAGCCTCCGTGGAAAGTACGCGGGCGAGTTCGTCGAGACTGGCCAGGCGAGCGTCGCCGGTAGGGAGGTGATGGAGCGTCGCGACGTACACCGCCAGGCCGACGGAGTCGTCGGCGAGCGGTACGGCGCCTGCGTCTCCCTGAAGGAGGTCGGCGTCGATATTTCGCTCGGAAAGACGGCTCCGTGCCGTAGCTAGGAGGCCGCGACTGATGTCGCAGGCGAGGACCCGATCGGTATGTGCGGCGAGGAGTTCGGCGTGGCGTCCGTTACCGCATCCGAGGTCCAGGGCGACCTCGCTGCGAGGGGCGTCCTCGACGAACGATTCGACCTCTGGCCAGGGGTATTCGCGCGTCTCGGCGAAGTGACCCGCGATCCGGTCGTAAGTGTCTCGAACGTCGACGGGACGCCGGTCCATGGCGGACGTTCGACGCGCAACCCGTAAACCCCGGCGATCAGACCTGACGGGGCCACCCTATCAGAGGATGATGATGAATCCGGCATACGACAGTGCGAGCAGGATCGCCGCGTGTTTCGCGCCGGCGCGGACGTCACCGCCGCTCATCTGTCCGGCGACCAGGCCGGAGAGGACTCCCTGGATGAGCGTCGTGTGGAAGAACACGAGCGTGTACGCCTCCTCGTTGATCGTTCCGAGGTTGCTGACGGTATCGATCGCACCGATGCTACCTGCCGCCTCGCTCGTGGCGTTTGGAACGACGCTCCCCTCGGGGAGACTCGGTATCAACACGTTGTTCAGCGCGGCCACGATGACCAGGAACACGCCGAAGGAGACGTACACCACGACGACGTAGGTGAGCATCTCCTGTCGCCGCTCACGCTTGAGCCGCCGGTCTGCTTTCGCCTGTGCGGCGGAGATGCGGAGGACGGTCGCTAGATCCCCGCTCGCGTTCATCGCCTGCGTCACCAGCGTGACTATCCGAGAGACGGTTCGCGTCCGCATCCGCGCCTCGAATCGCCGGAGCGCCGTATCCACGTCCGAACCCCACTGAATGTCGGCCCAGACGCGGTCGAGTTCCTGATTGAGCGCGCCGAGTTCGCTTCCGCGGACGCGGTCGAGGCTCTCGACGACGGTCATCCCGGCCTCGTTGACGCTCGCGAGACGGTCGAGGAAGTCGGGTATCGACGCCTCGATAGCTTCGATGCGGCGGTCGTGGATCTCGTAGGCTATCGCGAACGTCCCTACGACGAACAGTCCCGCCTGAATAAACAGGTCGTCCACGCCGGCGGCCGTCAGTTGACCGCCCGTGGTCGCCTCCGGCAGTCGCCAGAGCGTAACGGCGACAGCGATCGGTACGGTGACCCACAGGAGGGTGATGGGACGGTCGAGGATCGTCTGTACCGGTTGGCCGATCCTCGTTCGGATCCACTGAAACCGCCGATGGGCCGACAGGCGCTGGACGTTCGGGTGACGATTCTCGGGGCCTCCGCCGTCTTGCCTCACCGTCTCAGTTCGACGGATCCCCGTTAGCTCCGACGGCCCCTCCGTGTTGTCGTCCGACATGTTCGTACCCGTCATCGATTCCATCACCGTACTGAGATAGAGGATGAAAGCGATGTTGATGATCGGTAACGCGAAGTACGCGATCAGTTGTAACATCGGCAACGTATCGGTGACGGTGATGCCGATAATGACGAGAATCGTAATGAGAAAGAGCGGCCCCGCGACGAGGACGGTCACGTACGCCTCCGCCATCGTCGCAAGGAGGTTGAGCAACTGCTCCTGTTGGGCCTCGGCTTCATCCTGATACTGGTCGTACTGCTGATGGAGGAACTCCGAAAGGTTACGTCCGCTCTGCAGGACGCTCGTCAGGTTCTCGCTGAACTCCTTGAACCCCTCGCTGGGCGTCCGGCGGGACATCGTCTTGATCGCGGAGATCATGTCCATTCCGAACATGTCCATGTTCCTGACCGCGACGCTCACTTCGTCGGCGGAAGCGCCGTACACGGATCGGTTTTCGGAGAGGGTCCGCATCACCTTTGGAAACGCCATGCCGCTCCGGGAGAGGGCGTAGATGAACGCGACGGTCTGGGGCATGCTCACGTCGATCCGGTCGGCGCGCTGGTCGGCGATGTGGCGCGGGTAGTACCAGCGGAGCCAGTACGTGAAGATCCCGCCCGCAGTCCCCAGGGTACCCCCGGCAACGAGTAGGAGAACGAACAACTTTTCGAGTGACACCACCGTCACGCCGCCGAACGTAGCGAGTATCGATAGCTGGTCCGGCAGGGTTGCGCGAATCGTCTCCGGGTCGATGGCGAGGAGTTCGAGGCCCCCCCAGATGACGTACGTCGCGAGAACGCTTCCCGCGAGAGCGATGAGAGCGGCGTACAGCAGCGTCTTTGCCGCGTAGATACGAAACGTCGTCGGCAGGTGTGCGGCGCGGAGCAGTTGGCGGCGCTTGGCGCGCCGTCGTCCGACATCGCTGACGTAGCCGCCGAACAGGGACATCGCGAACCGCGTGACAACCCGGTCGGCCCGGTTGCTAACCGGCGCGAGGGCGACCGGAAGTAAGACGAGAACAGCGACGACGAGCGGGACGTAGTTCGCGAGAGACATCAGTTACTCACCGTGTGTTCTGCCATCAGTCCGTAGTCGCCGGTTCCGGTCCGTCCTCTATCGACGCCATCGCCGCTTCCGGATCGGCGTAATACTCGTTTACCATGGCGGTGAACCGGCGGTAGTCGTTCACGTCATTGTCCCACAGTGACCGGAGGAAGTCGCGTCTCCGCTGGAGTTCCCGCAGCAGTTCGGACTGACTCCACCCGTTGTCGTCGCGGATATCGTCGAGCACTTCGCTGTCCTCCCGCGAGACGGAGTCGTCGTCGGGGTTCCAGACGAAGGCGTTCGAGTAGTCGAGTTCGCCGGTTCGTTGGTCGATCCCTTCGATCTCGGCGATAGTTTTGTTCCGGCGGACGCGTTCGTCCTCGAACCGGGTGAGCGTCTGGACACAGAGGATGTCGAGGCTCTGGACCATCGCCCGCGGGACGTTGATAGGCTCGTTTTCGAGGCGGTTTATCACCGTTCGGACGCTGTCGGCGTGCATCGTCGAGTACGTCGTGTGGCCGGTGTTCATCGCCTGGAACAGCGTTATCGCCTCCTCGCCCCGGACCTCGCCCACGACGATGTACTCGGGGCGATGTCGGAGCGCCGACCGGAGCAGGTCGTACATCGTGATGTCGCTCCCTTCGGTCATGCGGTCCCGCGTGACGCTGGAGAGCCAGTTGTCGTGATACAGCGCTAACTCGCGCGTGTCCTCGATGGTGAGTACCTTCGAGCGCGGCGGGATGAACATCGAAACCGCGTTCATCGAGGTGGTCTTTCCGGACGCCGTCCCGCCGGCGAAGATGAGGCTCTTGTTGTTCTCGATCGCGAGCCACAGGTACGCCATCTGGTCCACGGTGAACGTGCCGTACTCTAACAGGTCGACGGGGGTGAACGGTTCGTCAGCGTATTTCCGGATCGTGAAGGCGGAGCCCCGCGGCGTCACCTCCTTGCCCAGCGCGAGTTCGGCGCGGCTCCCGTCGGGGAGTATCGTCTCGACCATCGGGTCGCCGATAGAGATGTGTCGCCCGGAGTGCTGGGCCAGTCGGATGACGAAGTTGTCCAGCGCTTCCTGGCTGAACGAAACGTTCGTCTCGATGTCCGTGTAATCGTCGTGGTACACGAAGATCGGCAGGTCGTACCCGTCACAGGAGATGTCCTCTATGTGAGGGTCACGCATGATCGGGTCTATCTTGTTGAAGCCGCGGAACGCCCGGTAGAGATAGTAAAACAGCTTGTAGAACGTCCGCATGTCGACCTCGGCACCGTACCGTTCCAGATGCTCTCTGAGTTCCTCTTTGAGTACGGATTCGACGTCACCGTCGTCGACCTCCTTCCGGTAGACGAGCGGGTCCCGGATGTCGTCGAACAGCGCTTCGAGCAGGGCGTACTCCTGGTCTTCGAGTTCAGGTTCGACCACGTGATACTGGTGGTCGTTCTCCTTCGGGTCCCGTTGTATCGATACGAACGCAAAGGGGGCGTTCACCCAGTACCGATCGACTTCTTCGCAGCCGTCGACACCGTCGAACGTGACGAGTCGTTCGTGGCGCGACGGATCGTAGTTCTCCAGAGATATCGTCGATCCCCGAAGCATTTCCACCGTCCGACGGATCTGTCGTCTGACGGCCTCGACCCGCGTTTGACTGCCGGGGTCCGACTGGTCGGGCGCGCCGTTTCGGTCGGCCTGCGTCGGTTCCCCGCGCGGCGACGTATCGCCCGACTGGTTGTCTGGGTTTCCTACCATTGGTATCTCCGGTCCCGAGCGGGACCGGTACGTTTCACTTACCGGATATCAGTCGACCGGACTTAAATCAGGCGGCCGATTCGGTCATCGGTCGACTGTCAGCAAGACGCCGGCGAAGACGACGTAAATCATCGGTCCGAGCGGGAGAAACAACTGGTCGAGGTTAAGCAACGTTCCGGGGAAGTTCCGGTAAAGCAGAACTGTCGCGGCGACGTACGAGACGGCGACGACGCCAAGTAACAGACCCATCAGTCTGACGGCGTCGACTGGGGC
Source organism: Halostella pelagica (assembly GCA_005954745.1). Taxonomy (GTDB): domain Archaea; phylum Halobacteriota; class Halobacteria; order Halobacteriales; family Natronoarchaeaceae; genus Halostella; species Halostella pelagica. Next base: position 1,613,716 of record CP040678.1, on the reverse strand, counting down.
GGTGTCGAGAACGTCCGCCTCGACGTACATCAGAACGCTGAGTGCCACGGCGAGGAACAGGACGACGACGCCGAACGTCCAGGTGAGATACGCCAGCACCTGCCCCCCGTTGGACGTGGCCAGCGCGTCGCTGACCGTCTCGATAGTGAGCGAAACGTCCGTCGTCCCGTAGCGCGATTCCAGTTCGGCGCTCGAAAACGTCTGTGTCAGGCCGAGCGAGACGCTTCGTTCGAGCGCGTCGATGGGCGTGACGAGTCGGGTCCCGTCCAGTTCCTCCGCCAATCCGGCGAGGTTTTCGTACATCAGGAAAGGGAACCTGATGACGACATACCGGGAGCCTGCGGGCGTCCCGTACGTCAGCGACCAGGGGAGTAGCGCCGATAGCCAGGCGAAAAGTACGGCGGCCTCCTCGGCGTACTCGGATCGAACCAGGTCCATGGTTGGTGGGGAAAGCGGTAGGTCTAAAAGCTATCGAAGACTGACGCGCTCCTGCCGACTCGGGCCGTTCCCGCCCCGGGCGTTACGTTCATACTCGGTGAGAACGTAGCGTATCATAGGGAATGAGGCGCGACTATTTCACGCTTGACGTGAGCAACGTAGACTGGGTGGACGAGGACGGCGAGCCCGCGAAACCGACCGTCGAGATCGACTTCGAGGGGCCTGCATCGACGCTCAAAGAGCGCCTCACAGGCCCGGAAGGCGACTTCCTCGAAACGGAGGGCACTGACGTCGCGTACCGGCTTCAATCAGCGCTCGATGACCCGGACGCCACGGGCGTCGTCAGCGTCACTAACCGGGTCACGGGAGATTTCATCATCGAACTCAACGAGGAGGCAGACAACGTACTCGCCTTCATTCGGGCCGCCAGACGGTACGGCGAGGAGGCGTCCGACTCGGACGGCCGCTACGAAGTCCGCATCTACGTCGACGGCGAGGAACTCGTCGTCTACGACAAGCGGACGTTTCTCGTGTACAACAGCGAAGGAAACCTGCTCCGACAGCACAGTCTCATTCCGAGCGGCGTCGAACTGTAACGGCGTTACGGTTCCGGCTTAAAAGTCGATCCAGCGGTCGTCGGCGTCCGGGAGGCCGAGAACGCGGAACGCCCGTGAATCGTCCCCCTCGTTTCTCGTCTCGATCGCTCCGTCGAACAACTGTTTGACCGTGTTGACCGTCTGGTCGTCGTGGACATCGCTGTCTAACGTACACAGTCCCAGCCCGTCAGCCGAACTTATCCGACCGGTGAGGATGTGCAGGAAGCGAAACACCGTCTTCACGTCGGCGTACATCAGCAACTGCGACAGCGACGACAGTCCCGTCCGAACTCTGTGGCCCCGGTCGCCGAACGTTTCTATCAGTTCCGAACTCGCCATCCCGATGCCGGTGAGGTCTGCGGGCGAGGAGACGGAGCGGATATGCTCGTCGTCGGCATGTTTCCCTGACCGTTCCTGCCCCGCGCAGTCGACGATTCCGAGATCAGTCACAGAGTCGACTCCGAGTCCGGCAGCGAAATCAGCGTGAATCTGGTCCGGGCTCTTCTGGGTTGTGATGAAGACGGCACGCTCGTCGTATCGATAGCTGTCGGCGAGGAGTTCGACGAGCAGGTCGTACTTCCCCGTCATCGGCGGACCCGTGATCAGCAGGTTCGTGCCGGATGGGATCGAATCGACCGGAAAGTCGGTGTCGATAGAATACATGTGTTACGTCAACTTGATCCGTTGTCTGTGTTTACTCCTGTTCACACCTCCTTCGGTTAAACTCTCCCGAAATCCGATGCAGTTGTAACGCACCGCGCGAATTCACCGGATAACGACGGCGAATTCGCTCCGGCAGCTACAACCAGCAGTATAAGTGCTCGGAGGGTAAACGCCACCGTATGACCCTCTTCGGAACCGCAGGTATCCGCGGTCCCGTCCGCGACGACGTGACGCCCGAACTCGCACTCGCAGTCGGGCGGGCGGCCGGGCAGGACGGCGAGACGTTCGTGGTCGGACGCGACGGCCGCGTCACGGGTCCGGCGCTCGCTGCCGCGATGGAGGCAGGACTTGAGAGTGCCGGTGCGGATGTCAGGCGAGTCGGCCAGGTCCCGACGCCGACGCTCGCGTTCGCGTCCCGAGGTCGACGCGGAGCGATGATCACCGCGAGCCACAACCCCCCGCAAGACAACGGGATCAAACTGTTCGACGACGGCGTCGAGTACGACCGCGAGGCGGAGAAGGCAGTCGAACGCCGCGTCGACGACGGACTCTCTCCCGCGCCGTGGGGCGAGTGGGGAGACGGCGAGGAACTCGACGTGACCGAGGCCTACTGCGACGCCGTCGCGACGTACGCCCGCGAAACCGGAACTGGGGCTGAGCGGCCGCTCTCGGGGCTGTCGGTCGCCGTAGACTGCGGCAACGGGATGGCGAGTCTCGCCACACCGCAGGTTCTCCGGCGACTCGGAGCCGACGTCGTGGCGCTGAACGCAAACGTCGACGGCCACTTCCCGGGCCGCGAGAGCAAGCCCACGCCGGAAACGCTCACCGACCTCCGCGAGTTCGTCCAGGGCGACGCCGACCTGGGTATCGGCCACGACGGCGACGCGGACCGCATCGTGATCGTCGGTCCGGACGGCGACGTGATCCACGAAGACACGATCCTGGCGGTTCTGGCGAGTCACTACACCGCTGCGAGCGACGCCGGCGACCCGGTCGTCGTGACGACGCCGAACGCCTCGGCCCGCATCGACGAGCGGGTCCGGGCCGAGGGCGGGCGCGTCGAACGAGTCCGCCTCGGGTCGCTGCACGAGGGTATCGCCCGGGAACGAGCGGCCGGCGACGCCGACACGGAGATCGTCTTCGCCGCCGAACCGTGGAAACACATACACACGAACTTCGGCGGATGGATAGACGGCGTGGCGAGCGCCGCAGTCGTCTCGGGGCTGGTCGCCGAAGCGGGCGGCACTGAACCGCTCCGTGAACCGGTCACCGAACGACCGTACAGGAAAGTCAGCGTCGAGTGCCCTGACGAGCGAAAGAGCGACGCCATGGAGTATCTCGCCGTCAGCCTGCCCGAGCAGTACCCCGACGCAGATGTCGACACGGATTACGGCGTCCGTGTCGAACTCCCTGACAGCTCCTGGGTGCTCGTCCGACCCAGCGGCACGGAACCGTACATCCGCGTCTACGCGGAGAGCGACGAGGTCGACGCGCTCGTGGAGACAGCGGTCGAAGCGGTCGAGAACGCCGTCGGTCAGTGAGCGCGGTAAACCCGCCTGACGACAGCAGGAAAGCAGCGCAGACGCCGGTGCTTACTTTTCCCCCGGGTTCGAACCTCGGTGCATGGACGAACTTGTCGAAGCCGCACGCGAGGCTATGGCGGAGGCGTACGCACCGTACTCGGAGTACCGCGTCGGCGCGGCGATCCGGACGAGCGACGGAACGGTGTACACCGGTTGTAACATCGAGAACGCGAACTACAGCAACAGCCTCCACGCCGAGGAAGTGGCTATCGGGTCAGCGGTCAGGGACGGCCACAGCGAGTTCGTCCGTCTCGCTGTCACATCCGACAGCCGGGACGGCGTTACCCCCTGCGGGATGTGCCGGCAGACGCTCGCCGAGTTCTGCGACGACCTGACCGTCGTCTGTGACGAGGGCGACGGTGCGACGGAGTACGCGCTCGGTGAGTTGCTGCCGAACACGATCACGGGCGACATGCTGGACTGAGGCCAGTCCCCGGCTGACCGACCGCTCACTCCGGCATGACCGTCTCGACTGTCGGCGGCGTCTGCAGGTCTTCGACGGCCTTCGGGTCGGCGTCGATTCCGTACGTCGTCACCCGCTCAGCGCCGCTTTCCAGGCGACCGGTCCAGGCGATCCGCTCGTCGTCGACCGTTTCCCAGCCGTCGGTGCCGAGGTCCGCGAGCGGTACGCTCGCCGGGACCTCGTCCTCGATGCGAACGGTCACGGGCTCGTCGTGGAGCGAATCCACGGACAGCGCCACCGCCGGAACCGGAAACGCGTCCGTGACGACTGTCTTCTCGACGCGTACGCCCGCGACGACGACTGAGATCGACACTGCGGGATCCGCTGCGTACGTCAGGTCTGTTCGGGAGTTATTCGTAGCACCCATACGAGCGTCGGCATTGCTTTTCCCCATTGTTATAGTGTGTCTACGCGTCCGAATCCGGACCCCGTTTATCGGCGACTCAGGCGATATCGCGGCTGTTGTCGACAGTTATGCGTGGACTGAAGTCCAGTTTGAGCGCGTCGCAGGGCGCGTCGCCGCGCCGGCACTTCGGAACCGTCAATCTGGTTCGAAGCCGGTCCCGGTGCAGGTCGACCGAGAGGTCGAAGATGACGTCCGCCATGTACTCGGTTACGTCGCGTCCGTCAGGAACTGTGCGGCCGTCGACGCAGTGGAAGACGGCGACGCTTCCCTTCTCGCGGAGCCGCGACCGGAGTTCCGACAGCCCCGTGCGGTAGTCGGCGTTTCGTTCCAGCGGTGCCGCGGGGTCGACGACGACGAACGTCCCCTCGGCGAGCGCGCTGACCATCTCCAGCAAGTCGTCGAGCGGGTCGGACCCGCCTAGCTCGTGAACCCGGACTCGTCCCGGGTCTGCAGCGTCGTGGAGCGCCGTTTCGACGGCGTCGGTCGTCCGCTCGGTCGTGACGTACAGCGTCCGCTGCTGCGTCGCGAGTTCGTACAGCAACCGCTCGGACTGACTCGCCGGCGGCGCTGCCAGCGCGACGAGACTGCCCCCCTGGATCCCCCCGTCGAGTTCCCGGTCCAGCCGTTCGATACCGGTCGTGAATCGAAGTCCCATCTCGGACAAAGTGTCGGTATCACTGGATATTGTTACGCGGTCGCTACCGGACTATCTCTGGCTTCGCGAGACGTTTTTCTTCCAACAACTCCGCGGGCTACCGGCACCACCGACGGTGTAGCGCCAAGGTGAAACGACCGGCGAACGAAGTCGACCTATGGACCCCGAACTCCTCGGCTGGCCGCTGGACGGGCCGACGCTCCGCCTCGACCACGAGCGGTTCAGCTACGCCGGGAAGTTCGTCATGTCGAACACGGGGAAAGCGGTGATCCGGGAGGGAGACGACATCGTCGCCGCCGCGGCGTTCAACGAGGACCGAACGGACGACGGCGCGCTCTGGATCCGCTACATCACCGCGAGAAACGACCGCCGCGGCGAGGGACTCGGCCCGCATCTGGCCGAATTCGTCGCGGAGCGAGCGAGCGAGCGAGGCTACGAGCGCATCCGAATCGCGGTCAACAACCCGTTCGCCTTCGAGGCGCTGTACAAAGCCGGATTCGGCTACACGGGCGAGACGACAGGCATCGCGGAGTTAGTGCTCGAACGACCGGGGGATCGGAGCGGTGAGCGCTACCGTGCGGGTTTGACCGAGTTCCGCGGCCGGGAGAACCTGAGCGACGCGGAGCGGGCGTTTCTGGCGGACGCTGAAGCACCCCCGGAAACGCTGTGAGCGATCGACTGTATCGAGCGCCGATGCGAACGTAACTGTTCGTGAACTCTCGGCGCACTGCCGTCCGTACCCACTGCTCACCGCGGCCACCCTCCCGTGTTAGTTGCCCCGTTCAACCTCGTCGGACCGTCTACGCGGTCCGCTCAGAGACGCGTCAGGTTGATCGCTCGCGGCCCCTTTTCGGCCTGCTCGATTTCGAACTCGACCTCCTGTCCCTCCTCCAGGTCCGGGCCGCCGACGTCCTCCATGTGAAAGAAAATATCGTCGTCCGCCTCGTCCGTCTCGATGAACCCGTACCCCTTCCGGTCGTGGAAGAAGGCCACCGTTCCTTGTGGCATGTGAACTTCACTCACGGGTTCTCGCCACAAGCGTATATACCCATCGCCGCCGGGAGCGATCCGGTCCGAATTGCCACGTTTCAAAGCGGTCCGTCCCCTACACCTCTCCAATGGGAAACTCCGATCTACGCGACCTCGCCGCTATCGAGGAGGTGCCGTTCGACGATCTGGCTGGGGACGTCGTCGGCGTCGACGCGCACAACTGGCTGTACAGGTATCTGACGACCACGGTGCGGTGGACGAACGACCAGGCGTACACCACCGCCGAGGGAACCGAAGTGGCGAACCTCATCGGCGTCGTACAGGGCCTGCCGAAGTTCTTCGAGCACGACGTGACGCCGGTGTTCGTCTTCGACGGTGGGCCGTCCGAACTAAAGCAGGCGGAGATAGAGAAGCGCCGCGAGGCCAGGTCGGACCGGGAGGAGCAACTGGAAGAGGCGAAAGAACAGGGTGACGCGGTCGAGACGGCCCGCCTCGACTCGCAGACGCAGCGTCTCACCGACACCATCCACCGGACGACGCGCGAGTTGCTTCGCCGTCTCGACGTTCCGATCGTCGAGGCCCCCGCTGAGGGCGAGGCGCAGGCCGCCCACATGGCTCGACAGGGCGCGATAGACGCCGTGGGAACCGAGGATTACGACGCGTTGCTGTTCGGTGCCCCCGTGACGCTCCGGCAGCTAACGAGCAAAGGCGACCCCGAGCGAATGGACTTTCAGGCGACGCTCGACCGCCACGACCTCACCTGGGAGCAACTCGTCGACGTGGGGATCCTCTGCGGGACGGACTTCAACGACGGCGTCACGGGCATCGGCCCGAAAACCGCCGTCACCGCTATCAAGGAACACGGCGACCTCTGGGGCGTACTGGAGGCCAGGGACGCCTACGTGGAAAACGCCGACGCGGTGCGGACGCTGTTTCTGGACCCGACCGTCACCGACGAGTACGAGTTCGACACCGCTCTGGACCCGGACCTGACGGCCGCTCGCGAGTACGTCACCGAAGAGTGGGGCGTCGCCGCCGCCGAGGTCGAGCGCGGGTTCGAGCGGATAGAGGAGTCGGTCACGCAGGCGGGTCTGGACCGCTGGACCTGAGTGGGATTGTTGTAGCTGTTTCCCCGGTTTCGCCGACCCCGAATCGACCAACTACCGGACTGCATTACTGGCAGTCCCTACGAGAGCGACCCACGGAACGGGGCGGCCAAAACGGCTGGTCGGCCGTACCGTTTCGGTGGCTTTTACCGCTCACCGGTCCCTCACTCAGGTATGTCCGATGATTACCGCACTGAGCAGGACAGCCTCGGGGAAATGCGCGTACCCGCGGACGCCTACTGGGGCGCACAGACCCAGCGCGCGGTCGAGAACTTCCCGATCAGCGGCCTGACGTTCGGACGGCGGTTCGTCCGCGCGCTCGGGGTCGTGAAGAAAGCCGCCGCCCAGGCCAACCTCGACCTCGACCTGATCCCGGCGGACAAAGGCGAGGCCATCGTCGAAGCCGCAGACGAGGTCATCGCCGGGAAGCACGACGACCAGTTCCCCGTCGACGTGTTCCAGACCGGCTCGGGCACCTCGACGAACATGAACGCCAACGAGGTCATCGCCAACCGGGCGACCGAGATCTACGGCGGTGAAGTCGGGACCCGCGATATCCACCCTAACGACCACGTCAACTTCGGCCAGTCCAGCAACGACGTGATCCCGACGGCGATGCACGTCGCCGCGCTGGAAGCCGTCGAAAAGGACCTGATCCCGGCGCTCGATACGCTCCGCGAGGCGCTCGAAGCGAAAGAAGAAGAGTTCGACGACGTCGTCAAGACCGGTCGGACCCACCTGCAGGACGCGACGCCCGTCCGCCTCGGCCAGGAGTTCGGCGGCTACCGAACGCAGGTCGCGAAGGGCCTCGCCCGAGTGGACAAGACCCGCGAGCATCTGGCGGAACTCGCACTCGGCGGCACCGCCGTCGGCACGGGGCTGAACACCCACGAGGACTTCCCCGGCGTCGCCGCGGAGTACATCACGAAAGAAACCGGCGTCCAGTTCCGCGAGGCGGACAACCACTTCGAAGCCCAGGCCGCCCACGACGCGATGAGCGAGGCCCACGGCGCGCTTCGGACGGTTGCCGGCTCGCTCAACAAGATCGCTAACGACCTCCGCCTGCTCGCCTCCGGCCCGCGAAACGGCCTCGGCGAGATAGAACAGCCAGAGAACCAGCCCGGCTCCTCGATCATGCCCGGCAAGATCAACCCCGTCGTCGCCGAGGCGGTCAATCAGGTCCACAAGCAGGTCGTCGGCAACGACGCCGCCGTCTCCGCCGGCGCTGCCGAGGGCCAGATCGACCTGAACCTATACAAGCCCGTTCTCGCCTACAACTTCCTCCAGTCCGCCGAGATGCTCGCGAACGCGAGCGAGACGTTCGCGGAGAAGTTCGTCCGGGAACTCGAAGCGAACCAGAAACACTGCGAGACCCAGGTCGAACAGAGCATGGCGCTCGCGACCGCGCTGAACCCCCAGATCGGCTACGACAAAGCCAGCGACGCGGCCAAGACGGCGCTGAAAGAGGGCAAGACCGTCCGCGAAGTCGCGATCGAGAAAGGCTATCTCAGCGAGGCGGAAGCGGACGACGTGTTAGATCCCGAGAAAATGACGCATCGCGGTATCTTGGGCGACGACGAGTAGGTCCTGGTGGGATCACCGCGGATCCTTTCAGATCGGGACGTACACGACCCGTGCTAGCCGTTCACGAAGCGTAAACGAACAGGTGTAGTTTTGAGTGATGACGTAGTGATTTCAAGTATGCATACCTGTCGGAACTGTAATCAGAGCTTCACAACGGAACTCGCCCTCGACCTACACCGCGACACCTGCGCCGACGCCGACCTGTTCTGTCAGGTTTGCGGCGAGCGCTTCCGGGAGGGCGCGGCCACGCGGGACGGCTGGCACTATCGATGCCCGAACGAGGACTGCGACGGCGAGGGCCGAGACGACGACCTGTTCTCCGTCGAGGACGCGAAAGTACTGACCCAGTAAACGCCGTCAGAGGGACTGTCGTACCTCCGCCTCGGGATGTCGCCGACCACGCGTCGGCGAACTACCGAACCGACTCACGGCAGTCCCTATCAGAGGTAGCCCGCGTCCCAGTCGTCGGCGCGGTGGACGTTGCCGCACTCGGAGCACTCTAGCCGCCCCAGGTCGTCGCCGGCCGCGACGACCGTCTCGGAGTGCGAACACCAGAACGCGTAGGGGTTCTCTTCCTCCCTGTCCGAAAACAGCGGGTAGAACGGTCCCTTCTCGCCACCCATCTCCTCGTCTCTGGCGACGTACAGCGTCTCGCCCTCGTCCTCGACCGTTTCCGGAACCGACCCTGGGTCAGTCCGCTCTGTCTCCGCGTCCGCCTCCGGAACGAACACGTTGACCGCGTGTTCCTCGCCGTTTATCTCGACTTGGTCCGTTCCCGCCTCCCCGTAGCCGAACTTCTCGAAGAACTGTGCGCCCTCCATGTTGTCGGAGAGGACGTTCGCCTGGACGCGCTCAGCGCCGCGCTCCTGGAGTGTTTCCTCCATCCGTTCGAAGAGCGAGGTGCCGGCACCTCGCCCCCTGCCCTCCGGCGCGACGTGATGCCAGTGGACCTCACCGTACTCGTCGCCGACCTCCCCTTCAGCGAACCCGATCGGTTCGTCGTCGTCCTCCGCGACGATGAGGACGCTGTTGTCGTCGCTCGCTAACTCATCGAGGCGCTCGTCGGCGTGGTACTCCTCGACGAGCACCTCGATAGTCTCCGGGCTCAGACCGTACGACGCCCGCAGCGACCTCCCTGCGATGTCTCTAATGGCTTCCCCGTCGACGGAGTCGGGTTCGCGTACGTTCATACACCGTTGTTATTCCGTCCGGGCGAATAAACGCCCGTGTCAGCGTTCGTACACGCTGAGTACTGCACGTCATCGCACGCTCCCGCCGCGTGTCGGCTCCGGATCGACCGCGTTTGTCCCAGACGGAAGGGACGGTTTCTTGACCCGTCGGATGCCATACCTCCGCATGGAGAAGCTTCATCCCCGCGTGCGGTTCGTCTGGGGCATCGGTGCGGCCGTCACGGCGGCAGTGGTCGCACTCGTCGTCGCGGTCGGAACTGTCCTCGGCGAGCGTGTCGCCGTCGTCGATGGGGTAACCGCCGGTATCGAACTCCCGCTCGGAATCAGCGTCGTCGTGTTCGTTCTCGGACTCGTCCACGCACTCGCCCGCTTCCGGATCTGGCAGTTCGAGATCCAAGAGGACGCGCTGTATCTCGAACGCGGGGTCATCACACGGATCGACACCGTAGTCCCGTTCGTCCGCGTCCAGCACGTCGACACACAGCGGGGACCGGTCGAACGCGCGACGGGACTCGCGAGCGTCGTCGTCTACACCGCCGGATCCCGCGGCGCGGACGTGACAATTCCGGGACTGACGCCGGACCGCGCGCAGCGACTACAGTCCGAACTGCGCGAACTCGCCAGAGAGAGCGAACAGCAAGACGCAGTATGAAACTCCATCCAATCTCGCTGCCGTACCGCGCGCTCTCTCGCGGCATCACCGGTGCGTCCATGCTGTTTTTCGCCGGCGTTATGGCGTCTGGGACGCTCGATCTGGTGAGCGCGGCCCTGACCGTCCCCCTGCTCGTCCTCGGTGCCTTGCTCGGCGGAGCTTACGAACTGGCGTACTACCGGCGCTTCGAGTACGAACTGACGGGGGACACGTTCGACATCCGGTCCGGCGTGTTCGGCCGCCGCGAACGCGAGATCCCGCTCCACCGGATCCAGAACGTCGACATTAGCCAGAACCTCGTCCAGCGCGCGTTCGACATCGCGACGCTGACCATCGAAACCGCGGGCGGGGGCGAAACCGAGGCGTCGCTGCAGTACGTCGGCTACGACGAGGCGAAACGACTGCAGGACGAACTTCGCCGGAGAGCGGACCGCGTGGAGGCCGACCGCGCCGCCGACACCACGGTAGGCGAGACGAGCGCCGAAACCGCCGTGGATGGAACCGCTGCCGCCGAAGACGGGACCTCACACCCGATACCGACCGCCGGCTCGACGGACCGAAGACGCTCTACCGATGCGACGGAGGAACTGCTGTTTTCGATCCGACCCTACGAGCTCGTTTTGCTCAGCATCGCGTCCGTCAACCCCGGGGCGCTCGTTCTCTCGGTCCTCTTTTTCCCGTACGTCGAACTCATCGACGTGTCGACGCTTCTGGCCTTCGCCATTCCGGGCGGGGCTCGGCCTGACATCACTCTCGTCCTTCCGAAACTCGGTGCGCTCGTTCTCGGAGCCTGGATCATCAGCGCCGGCATGACGCTCGCGCGCTACTACGGCTTCAAGCTCACGCGCGTCGGCGACGAACTTCAGTACGAGCGCGGCCTGATCCAGCGGTACAGCGGTTCGATCCCGCTGGAAAAGGTCCAGACGATCACGGTCACGGACAACCCGGTCACGCGCACCGCGGGCTACGCGACCCTCGTCGTCGAGACGGCGGGGTACACCGCCGGCCAGTCCGCCGGAACGGAGTCGGCGATACCGCTCGCCGCTCGCGAGCGCGTCTACGAACTGGCACAGTCCGTGGAAACGTTCGAGGATCCGTCGTTCACCCGGTCGCCGAAGCGCGCCCGGGAACGGTACGCGGTTCGGTACTCGCTCGTCGTCGGCGCGTTGACCGCGACGCTGTACGCGGCGGACCTGACGCTCGGCGGGCCGGACCAGTGGTACGCGGCGCTCGCCTTGCTCGCAGTCGTCCCTGTCGCCGCACACCTGACCTGGCTGCACCGGGGCTACCAGACCCAGGACGGCCACGTCCTCACCCGGTCGGGGTTCTGGACCCGGACGACGAAGGTCGTGCCGTACTACCGACTTCAGACTGTAGTCCGGCAGCGGACCGTCTTCCAGCGTCGCCGGGACCTGGCGAATCTCACTGCCGACACCGCGGGGGCGTTTAGCATCCGCCAGCGCGACGCGACGGCGATCGATATCGACGCCGATGACGCCGCCCGGATCCGCGGTGTACTCCGGGACCGTCTGCAGGAGAGCTTGCGGAAGCGGCGTCTGCGGGACCGTACGGAGCCCAGTAGCCGGACCGATGGACGGGTGGCCGAACGCGGGACCGACGCCGCCGACGGCATCGGGACGGCGAACGACGACGGAACGCCTGGTCGGGACGACGACACCGATGAGAGAACAGTGAACCGCGATGCCGACACAGACGACGGACCGTCGGAGCGCGACGACGAGTCGCGGCCGAACTGAACGGTTTTTTACCCCTCGCACCCGGAGTCATCAGCAATGACCGAGTACGACTACGAGGAACTGGGGCTCGTGGCTGGGCTGGAAATCCACCAGCAACTCGATACGGAGGCGAAGCTGTTCTGCGAGTGTCCGACGGAACTACGCGAACCGGACCAGTCGGTGCGGTCGTTCACCCGCTATCTCCATCCGACGAAGAGCGAACTGGGCGAGATAGACGAGGCCGCACTGGAGGAGAGCCAGGTCGAACGGGAGTTCGAGTATCTGGCCTACGACACTACCTGTCTCGTCGAAGAGGACGACGAACCGCCCCACCGCCTCGACGCCGAGGCGACGGAGGTCGCACTCGAGATAGCGCAACTGCTCGACATGAACGTGGTCGACCAGGCCCACGTCATGCGGAAGATCGTCGTTGACGGGTCGAACACGTCCGGATTCCAGCGGACGACCAAGGTCGCGAGCGAGGGCGAGATCGAAACCGACGCCGGGACCGTCGGGATCGAGGACCTCATGCTCGAAGAGGAAAGCGCCCAGCGCGTCGAGGAGACCGACGACGGCGTCCGCTACTCGCTAGACAGGCTGGGAATTCCGCTCGTCGAGATAGGCACCAAGCCCGACATCCGCTCGCCGGAGCAGGCCCGCGCCGCGGCCGAACGGATCGGCATGCTCCTGCGCTCGACCGGCGCGGTCAAGCGCGGCCTCGGCACCATCCGCCAGGACGTGAACGTCTCCATCGCCGAGGGGGCCCGCGTCGAGATGAAAGGCGTCCAGAGCCTCGACGACATCGACGACCTCGTCCGCAACGAGGTCCGGAGACAGGTCGAACTGCTCGACATCGCCGAGGAACTGCAAGCGCGTGACGCGAGCGTCGGCGACGTGCAGGACGTGACCAGCGTGTTCGAGGATAGCGAGGCGCAGAGCGCCTCGGACCATGCGAGCGGGCAAAGCCCGCAAGCAGACACGGACAGCGACGTAATTCAGGGCGCACTCAGTTCGGGCGGCGCGGTCACAGCCGTCCCGCTGTACGGCTTCGACGGCCTCGTCGGCCGCGAGATCCAGCCTGACCGCCGCCTCGGAACCGAACTGTCGGACCACGCCAAGCGCCACGGCGCTGGCGGCATCTTCCACACCGACGAACTCCCCGCCTACGGCGTCACCGAGGACGAGGTGTCCGCGCTCCGAGACGCGGTGGATGCCGGGCCCGAAGACGCCGTCGCCATCGTCGCCGACGACGAGGAGACGGCCGCCGCCGCCATCGAGGCCGCCGCGGAGCGCGCGGCGGTCGCCATAGAGGACGTCCCGGAGGAGACACGCGGCGCGAACGACGACGGTACCTCCCGCTACCTTCGTCCGCTGCCCGGCGCGGCCCGGATGTACCCCGAAACGGACGTGCCGCCCGTCGAACCGGACGTCACCGAGGTCGAGACGCCCGAACTGCTCACCGAGAAGGTAGAGCGCTATCAGGACGAACACGGCCTCGACGAGGGTCTCGCGGAACAGGTCGCGTTCGGCCGCCGGATGCCCCTGTTCGAGGATCTGGTCGGTGACGGCGTCGCTGTGAGTGATTCGAGCGGGGGACCGTCGGACGGCGTCGACCCGACGCTGGCCGCCGGGACGCTGGAATCCACGTTGACTGCCCTCGACCGGGACGGCGTGCCGGTCGAGAACCTCACGGAGACGCACCTGCGCGACGCGATTACGCTCGTCGACGGCGGCGACGTTCCGAACGAGGGGTTAGAGGACCTGCTGACCGCACTCGCGGAAACCCCGGAGCTAACCGCCGAGGAAGCCGTCGAAGAGGAAGGACTGGGCGGCGTCGACGAGAGCGAGGTCCGGGAGGCCGTCGCCGAGGTCGTCGAACGCAACGCCGACCAGGTCGAAGCGGAGGGTATGGGCGCGTTCTCCGGACTGATGGGCGAGGCGATGGGCGCGCTCCGCGGCAAGGCGGACGGCGACCTCGTGAGCGAGATCCTTAGAGAAGAGATACAGCAGCGGGCGTGATCTAGCCGCTCACGTCGTCTTCTTCGTACGTCGCCTCGATAGACACTTCGCTGCCGTCCTGTTGGAGGTCGAACTCGCTCGCTTCGGCTCCGAGTCCGGACTCTAACTTGTCCGTATCGACGTCGTCCTCGCTGTCGTACACCACGCCGGCCCGGGCAGTCGCCTCGTTCGTGTCCGAGTCGATCGCTAGCGACTGCGAGAGACCGGTCGCATTGGCGAACGGCCTTATGTTGACTCCGAGGTCGTTCGACTCACTTTCCGCCTCGAACGTCCCCGACTCGGGCAACACGCCGTAGAGTATCTCGCCGTCAGTCACGGCCTTCGTTACTTTGTCGAACGTGTCGTTGTCCTCGTGCTCTCGGGTTACTTCGCCGCGCTCGGCGTCGATGATGGCCGTTGCGACGCTTCCGGGGTCCTCCAGGTCGTTTCCGGAGACGGCGACGATAGTGTCGCTCCGAATCCCCACGGCGTAGGGGTTATCGGGATGTTCGTACAGGGAGAAGTCCCCCACCTCGCTCGGGTCGTCGTAGCCCATCTGGTCGAAGTTCGATTCGAGTTTCTCCGTGTCGAACGACCCCTCGAAGACGCTGTACCCGCCGACGAGTATCCAGCGGTCTATCGGGTTAGAACTCTTGTCTATCCCCTCCATGACCGAGGAGAGGCCCATCTGACTGTAACTGAGCGAGAGGAACGCGGCGGCGAGGTAGATCCCGAGCGGGTTCGCGACGAGCGGGTCCGTCGGCTGACCGGAGTCCGAATCCGATTGGTCCTCCGAATCGTCTTCCAGTTCGGCAAGCGCCGACATGTCGAACACGCCGTAGAGATACCCCGCGCTTCCGCCTTCGAGTTTGGACGCGGTCGGGAACCAGTCCCGGTAGTCGGGCGCACCGCCCGACGAACTGTCGTCGTCGCTTCCACCGTCTAGGACTCCGCTACAACCGCTGAGAAGGGCAGCGCTGCTCGCGCCGACCGTCTTGAGAACCGTTCGTCTATTCGTGTTAACCATACGATACACGAGTGGCCTGGAAATATATAATTATACTGTATTGCCATGAATGCCGACCGCGCCATTACTCCTCGTTCAGGCTCGATGTCGCGCGACGGAAAATACCTGTCAGACGCGACGCCTCGCGCTCGGTGGGGTGGGCGCGGCCGACGAGGCGACGGAGCATCCGCTCGGTTTTCGACCGTTTGACCTCTGGGTGACCCACAGCGACGAGGAACGCCGAGAACTCGTCGTGCAGGCGCTCGATAGCCGGTTGGGCGGCGCGCTCCCGTTCGCGGTCCGGTAGCTGCGTCTCTGCCATCGCTAGATCCCGTAGCTCGTACAGCGTCACCGTCGCCGCCTGTCCGAGATTCAGCGAAGAGTAGTCGGCGCTGGCGGGGATCGATCCGATCTGGTCGACGCGTTCGAGTTCGTCGTTGGTGAACCCGTTGTCCTCGCGGCCGAACAGGATGGCGGTGTCCGTTTCGACGGTGATCAGGTCCTCGGCCAGTTCGTCCGGCGTCGAGAACGGAAACCGGGTGTGCTTTCGGCAGTCTTCGTTGGTGGTTGCGGTCATTCCGACGGTGTGGTAGTTCTCGACCACCTCGTCGAAGGTGACGGTGTCGGCGTTCGGTAGGATGTCTTCGCGCGCCTGACCGGCGAAGCCGTACGCCTCGCCGTCCCGGTCGAGTTCCGGCGGGTTCACCAGTTTCAGGTCAGAGAACCCGAAATTCTTCATCGCGCGAGCGATAGTGCCGACGTTTCCCGGCGTCTCCGCGTCCACGACGACGATCGAGGGCGCAGTCATCGTCGTCTCACGACGGGTAGTCCGCGGAGAGGTCGATGTCATCCAGAGCGTCCTCGTCGAGGTCGGTTTCTTCCGGTTCCATAGCGTCGCGGAGGGTGATGCGATAGCGGTCCTCGTCGTCGTTGGGGTTTGGCGGGTCCGGCAGCGCCTCGGGGTCGGTGTCGACGTGGTCGACGCCGCCGAACGCCTCCGGCGCGCGATTGCCGTCGTCGAACCAGCCGTGGAACGCGTCCTGCAGTTCGTCCTCACCGCGGTAGTCGTCCCCGCCGGCCTCGCTGAACCAGTAACGGAAATCGGCTTCGTGTTCGTCGCAGAGCACGACTTCCGACTTCGGTTCGCCGTAGACTATCTCGGCCTCGCGACACCGTTCGATATCCTCCTCGCCGTGGACCAGGAAGCACGCGTCACACGGTTTGGTGACGAGCGTTCGCAGACGAAGGAGACGTTCGCGGTCCTCGTCGTGCATCTCGTCGAACGGCCGCCAGTTGCCGTCCTCGGTGAATATTTCCGACTCCTCGAAACGCCATCCGCGGAGTCCGACGCTGACCTTTGCCATACGTGATGCTATCCGTCCGCGGCGTAAAAAGCGATTGAAACAACTGAGCGGCCGGTCGTGGGACCGTGACGGTCGGGTCAGTAACGGCTCGTATGCGGACGTAGAACGGTTCCGCGGTTCGGTAGACCCAAAGGGTTTGGCGTCACTCCGATATTCTCTGCCTCGTATATTCCAGCTATCTATGAATCAGAAACCCGTGAAAGAAGACGACAGTGGAACCGAAACGGTGGAAACGGATGTTCTCTTCTCGATTCTGTCGCGCGAACGCCGTCGGTACGCTCTTTACTGCCTCAAGCAGTACCGGAACCCGCTGGCGCTCGCCGACCTGGCTGACGAAGTCGCTCGAATCGAACACGACGAGCAGAACCTCACTCAGATCCCCGGATCAGCCGTCAAATCGATCTACATGGACCTGTATCACTCGCACGTCCCGAAGATGGACGACGCGGGCGTGGTCGAATACAGCCAGTCCGACGATACGGTGCGTCTCAAGTACGAGTTCACCGACCTCGACCTAGAAGAGTTCGCGTAAATACGATGTTTCCCGGGTGAATTCGTCGTTTTCCGTATGACCACGGCGTTAACCCTACGGCCAACCGATGCGCGTTTCGGCTTCGCACGCCGGCCCTTGGAACCTTCTCTCGGACGGGGGCGGTCATCCCCCAACGGCTCGGACCGGGACTCAAACGGTCACATCAGGGGAGCGGTTCGCTCGGAACGCACTCCTTTTGGTTCCGTGGTCCCGCAGTACAGCCATGCGAAACGTTGACGCCGCGGGGCTGGGGATCGGCGACGACTACCCGCCGCGGATCATGGGCGTGTTAAACGTCAGCGAGGAGTCGCCGTACGACCCGAGCGTCTACGACGACCCCGGTGAAGCGGCCGCGTACGTGGACGAGGACCTGATCGGCGAAGGTGCGGACATCGTCGACGTGGGCCTGGAATCGGCGAACAAGAACTTCAGTGTACTCTCGGCAGAGGAGGAACTGGACCGTCTAGACACCGCCGTCAACGCCATCGAGAGTGTGAGCGGCGACGCAGTCTTCTCGATCGAAACCCGCTACGCCGAGGTAGCCGACGAAGCGCTCTCGCGCGGGTTCGATATGGTCAACGACATCTGCGGATTCGCCGACCCCGAGATGCCGAACGTGTGCCGGGAGTACGATGTGGCCGTCGCCAAGATGGCTAGCCCGCCGGATCTGGAACGACCCGGTGCCCTCGAAGACGTAGACTGGGCGGAGCGACGGTCCGCCGAATGGGAGCGCAACGCCAGCTACGCGGACTATATCTACGACGCGCTGAAGCAAAACGGTCTCACGGACAAGACCATCGTCGACCCCGCCTTCGGCGGGTGGAGCGAGGAGAAGACGCTAGAGGACGACCGCGAGACGTTCCGCCGCCTCCGCGAGTTCCGTGGACTCGACCGTCCGATGCTCGTCTCGATCAACCGGAAGAACTTCCTGCGGAGTATCAACGACCGTTCGACGGAGGAGGCGTTACCGGTGAGCCTCGCCGCAACGTCGATGGCCGTCGAGCGAGGCGCACACATCGTCCGGACCCACGACGTGGCAGAGACACGCGACGCCGCGCTCGTCGGTGACACGTTCGCTCGCGAGCGCATCCGCGACGGCGACGGCATCCGCATCGAGGAACTGGACGTGACGACGACCGACGAGGCGCGGCGACACATCGAACGTCTCGGCGGAGACCCGGACGCGGCAACGGCGTGTACGATGCGGGTGTTCGAACTGACAGGACTGACACGCGATGCGCGGCGCGCCCTCGCGTCGGCCGCGGCCGACCGGAACGCCGTGTTCGAAACGGGCGGAGACGGGGTGCTTCTGGCCGGTAAGCCCGCAGATCTATCAGCTATCGCGGCCGTTACTGCGGAGCGCGCCCCCGAGTTCGGACCGACGGAACGACAACTGCGTGACATCCTTGGGTAAGAGAAAACTTATGCCGGATGGATGTGTAGCCCCGCTTGGTAGCCGGAAGGGCCCTCGGGTAGGGGTACTTGGAGGAGCCATTCCGGCTCACGAAATCACGCGTTCCTAAGGATGGTTAACGTCCAGCTACTGCTATGAATTTCGACGAATGGAACCCGGTTTACGAGGCGATCCTGGCCGATTTCGGTTTCGAGCGGTCGGCGGACGAGCGCGTCCGAGACCGCCTCGCCGAACTAGTGTCACCGTTCGATACGGACCGACTCCCTGAGTTCGACGGGTCGACTGTCGCCGTCGCCGGTGCGGGGCCGTCGCTCTCTGCGGAAACCTCCGTCGCGCGGGAGGCTGACGTGGTCGTGGCGGCTTCCACGGCCGCGGACGTACTCCGAGCGCATAATGTAGCCGTCGATCTGATGGTGACGGACCTCGACAAAAACGTCGGAACGGCGGTCGACCTCTCCGAACGCGGCGTTCCCGTGGCCGTCCACGCCCACGGCGACAACGGCCCGGCGGTCCGGTCGTTCGTCCCCTCGTTCGACCCCGATTTCCTTCTCCCGACGACGCAGGCGAAACCGGCCGGTCCGGTACGGAACTTCGGGGGGTTCACCGACGGCGACCGGGGTGCTTTCCTCGCGGACCACTTCGGTGCGGCCGAACTCCGGTTTCCGGGGTGGGACTTCGACGACGACGCCGTCGATCCCGTGAAGGCGAAGAAACTCGACTGGGCGGAGCGACTGCTCCGTTGGTTAGAACGTCGGCGGGAGGAGCGATTCGACGTGCTCGACGGGCGGCGGGACGGGATCGACCCGGTCCCGGAGTGACGACCGATTCAGGTGCGCAGGACGACTTTCCCGGTGGAGTTCCGACCCTCGATGAACTCGTGGGCCTCGGCGGCGTTTTCGAGGGCGAACTCCTCACCGACGACCACTTCGAGTTCGCCGGCCTGTAACCCGCGCTGTAGGTCGGGGACGGCGCGGAGCACGCGGTCGGGGTCCTCGACCATGGCCCGGCCGAGATGGAAACCGGTCACGGTCTTATTGCCGAACAGGAGCGTTGCCGTGTCGACCTGTCCCGGTTCGCCGCTCGCAGCGCCGTAGGCGACGATCTGACCGAACTGTGGGACTGCGTCGACGCTCTTTCGGAACGTGTCACCGCCCACGCCGTCTAACACCAGGCCGACGCCCTCGCCGTCCGTTATCTCGTTGACCCGGTCGACGAAATCCTCTGACGTGTAGTCGATGGGGTGGTCACAGCCCAGCCGTTCCGCGAGTGACCGTTTCTCCTGCGTGCTGGCAGTGCCGAACACCTCGGCACCCGCGCGGTGTGCAAGCTGTACCGCCGCTGTGCCCACGCCGCCCGCGGCGGCGTGGATCAGGACGCGGTCCGCCTGCTCGTCCGAACCGTCGCCGGACGCTCCGCCGTCCGGGTCCAGACTGCCCCACTCGAACAGACAACTGTGCGCGGTGAGGAACTGGACCGGAAAGCCGGCGGCCTCCGCGAACGACATACCCTCAGGGACGGGAAACAGCGACTGCGCATCGGTGGTGACGTATTCGGCGTACGCCTCGCCGTCAGTCATCGCGACCACGCGCTGTCCCTCGTCCAGGTCGACGCCCTCGCCGACGGCATCGACGGTGCCCGCCGCCTCCATTCCAGGGATGAACGGCGGTTCCGGGCCGCCGTGGTAGTGTCCGCGACGCTGCATGATGTCGGCGAAGTTGATCCCGGCCGCCTCGACCGCGACGCGCACCTCGCCCTCGTCGGGTTCCGGACGCTCCCGCTCGACGAGACTCAATACGTCACTAGACCCGAACTCTTGGACCTGAACAACGTCCATGTTACTGCTAGGGCGGGATCGCCGATAAATGGCGGTAAACGGTGACAAACTACGGAGGAGTTGCGCTCGATAGCCCGCGCGTCAGCCGACTACGGAAGGGGCTCAGCTGTCGAGTGCAGCCGTGACACCGTCGAGGTGGTCGATGCCGACGACCGCGAGAACGTCTCCCGCCGTCCGGAGGTCAGCGAGTTTAGCGGCCATGCACTCTTCGCGTGTCGCGTCCCGGAGATGCATCGGCTCCGGGGTTTCGAAGGCTCGGAGGAGCGAGAGGCTCTGATTCGCCTGTCGTTTCTCGTCGGTCGCTTGCTCCGCGGGGGGATCCCGGCGAGTGCACTCGTGGTCGAGGGGGCGGTCGAGTTCGATAGTCCGTCCAGTGAGTCGGGCAACGACCGCACCCACGCGGCACTGTAGGGCGTGACGCGACACGCTGAGCGTGCCGCGGAGGACGCGGTAGACGGTCCGGGGATCCGGCCGTTCGTCCAGTATCCGCGCCGCGAGGCGAACGACGAACGCGGCGTTCGGCGCGTCTACGCCGACGACCTCGCAGTCTGCGGCCTGAATCGCCGCGCTCATCTCGCCGCCGAACTCGGGCGGAGCCTCGTCTCGCTCTCCGGTCGCGTACGCCTCGAAGAGGGGGATCGCAAGCGGCGACAGTTCGAGGGCAACTGTCGCGGGGTCGTTCGATCCGATCAGCGAACGAACCCGATGGACGCTCGCGGGATGGTCGTGAACGACGCCGACGAGGGTGATGTCGCCGGCCTGGTCGTTTGCAGACGCGTCGGAGGGAATTGTTTCGACGTAGTCGTCGTGAACGCGGGGGTCGTCGGTCGGGGCAGCCATTCGCTACCACCGACTACGACCGGAAGTTGATAACGCTTGCTTTCCTTCAGTAAGCGGGAATTACGATCTGCGGCCCTCCGAACCTGTACTGATATCCAGCAGCCTGGCGGCGTAAGCCGGCGTTACTTGCAAAACCGGGCTGATGAGGGGTGGGGGTTTTCGGAAAGTAGTCATTTCCTCCGGCAAGTTCACGAAACGATTCTGTCCTCTTATTGCGTCTTCCGTCGCCGGTAAAACCGGAATGAGATCGAACATCACGGACGATGACGAGGGCAAAAGCGTCGTCAACGCCGACGGCGAGACAGTTGGAATGGTCACGGAGGTACGCGGTGGGACGGCCCACGTCGACCCCCACCCCGGAGTCACCGACAAGATCAAATCGAAACTCGGCTGGGGTGACACGAACGAGGACACATACCCCCTTCAGGAGGCGAACGTCGACGCGGTGACTGACGACGAGATCCGTCTGAGGCGAGACCTCTAAGCGGCCGTATCGCCGTTTCACCGGAAGCGTAGCACCGTCCAGAATAGATTGCCGTTCGTTCTCCGGGACTGCCGGCGAACCACGACGAAAGCGGTCGTTTCCTACGGTTCTAGCGCGTCGAGCGTCTGCCGCGCATCATCGACCGTCGCACCGCGCGGGAAGCTGACGGCGACGGCATCGACTCCGTCTATGCTCTCGAACGTCCGGATCCGGTCACGAACCTCGTCAGGTGTCCCGACCGCGGCGAGGTCGTCGAGGAGCGCGTCGTCGACGAGTTCCACGGCACGGTCGCGGTCGCCGTTCGCCCACGCCGTGGCGACGTCGTGGGCGGTGTCCTCGTACCCCTGCCGGGCCAGCGAGTCGCGGTAGTACGTCCCCATCCCGCCGATGTAGAACGCGCAGTGTTCAGCGCCGAGTTCCCGCGCCCGCTCGCCGTCGTCAAGCGCACAGCAAGGGAGAGAGAGCGTCACGCGCACGTCGTCGATGTCGCGACCGCCCAGTTCGACGCCGCGACGGAGGTCCCCGAGTCGGTCCCGGAGTCCCTCGGGAGTGAAAACGATCGCGTGCCACCCGTCCGCGAAGCGTCCGCAGAGTTCCACCGCCTTCGGCCCCATTCCTGCAGCGTCGATGGGCGGCACCTGTTCCGGCGGGTCACAGCGCAGACGAAAGCCGGCGAGATCGAACACGTCGCCGTCGTAGTTCAGCGTCTCCCCGTCGAGAACGGTGCGGTACACGTCGATGTACTCTCGGGTCCGCCTGAGGGGGCGGTCGAAGTCGACGCCGTGCCAGCCTTCGATGACGGCGGGGCCGCTCGGACCGACAGCCACCCGGAGTCGTCCGTCCGCGACCTCCTGAAGCGTCGCCGCGCTCTGGGCGATAAGCGCCGGCGACCGCGAATAGACGTTGAGAACGCTCGGTCCGATGCCGATCCGTTCAGTGCCGTGTGCCATACTCGTAAGCGTCGTGACGGCGTCCCGGCCCCAGGTTTCGGGGAGCCATGCCCGCTCGTATCCCAGGTCTTCGGCCCGTTGAGTAAGGTCGACGAGCGTCTCGACGCTCGGCTGGGCCGCGACGGGCAGGTGGACGGTCCGGTCGGCCGCCGTCGGTTCGTCCGTCATATCTCGGGATCCTCCTTGATGTCGGGGACGCCGGCCGGAGCGATCGACTGTCCGACGAGGTACGAGGCGGCGGGACTGGCGAGGAACTGCGCGATGTCGGCGATCTCCTCGCTAGTTCCGAGTCGCCGCTTGACCGTCTCCCTGTCGACCTCGTCGGCGGACACGCCCATCTGTGCCTCGACGCCGGGCGTAGCGACGTATCCCGGCGAGATGCAGTTGACGCGAACGTTCTCGCTCGCCCACTCGAAGGCGAGCGTCCGAGTGAGGTTGATCACGCCCGCTTTCGCCGCACCGTAGTGACTCATGTACGGTGCGCCCTGCTCACCGGCCACGCTGGCGAGGTTGACGACGACACCGCCGCCGTCTTTCAGGTGTTCGCCGGCGACCTGCGTGCAGTGATACGTTCCGGTGAGGTTGATGTCGACGACGGTCCCCCACCCGTTCGGCGTGATGTCGTCGAAGTTCGCCATAAAACTCGCCCCGGCGTTGTTCACCAGCACGTCTATCCCACCGAACTCCTCGACGGTCGCCGCTATCAGCGCCTCCACGGCGTCTCGCTCTGTCACGTCGCATTCGACAGCCAGCGCATCGCCTGGACGGTTGCTCTCGGCGATCCCGTCAGCGATCGGTTCGACGTTGTCGATGTCGCGGGAGCAGACGACGACGTCGACGCCGTCGTCCGCGAACCGCTCGGCGATGGACTTTCCGATGCCGCTTGACGCCCCCGTTACTACCGCCGTCTCGCCGTCGACGTGGAACTGTTCGACCGTCACGTTTGACCCTCTCCTGAGCGCATATCCGATAATACACGATCAACTCTCATAAAGTTGTACGGATGCCGCGCAGTTCAGACTGGAAACGCGCGGCCGAGTGTCGCTGATGCGCTGGCGGTCTCGGCGGGGAACCGACCGCTGACTGCCCGCTACGGCTTAGTTCCGTTCGTCCGGGTGCGCCAGCGCGAGATACGGTTCCACCTCGGTGACCACCTCGGTCGCGGAGACGATTCGGTCCTCGACGGCGACCAGCCCGGTCTCTCGGAGTTTCGGCAGATCGATGTGGTGGAGTCTGGTGACGATCTGTTCGATATCCGGTTGCTCGGTCGTCTGCGCGGCCGCGATACGCTGTGCGAGTTCGCGCACGTGGAGCGTTCCCTCCGCTCGCAGGAGACTACGCAGTACGAGCCGTTGTGAGCGAGAGGAAAGTACATCGAACACGTCGTCGGAGGACAGTTGGTCGTCAGTCGGTTCGAGGCTTCGGCCGAGTCGCCCCAGTTCGAACACCGTGCCGAACGTCTCCGTGACGGGTCGGATCATCCGCTCGCCGCGTTTGCCAGTTTCGAACGACGCACAACTGACCGCTCCGAGCGCCGACAGTGACGACGTGAGTCTGTCGAGAAAGCCGGTTACTGACGGGATCGGAACGTGATCTAATAGGGCGTTCACCGTATCGAGGTAGACGACGGTACGATCCGCGTCGGGCAGTTCGTTGAGATGCGCCTCGACGGCATCGTGGAGGTGCTGCAGGTTCCCCGGATCGGAGACGGTCCGGACTTGGTCTGGGTCTACTCCCGAAACAGTCGGTCGCGTCCGCTCTCCCACGTCGACGATGCCACACGTGAGAGGCGGCGCGCCGACGTAGTCGCTCCACCGATCGACGAAGCGTTCCGCAGACAGGTCACAGGTGACTGCCACCACGTTTCGCTCCGTCGGACGGTGTCCACTGACAATATTGAGACAGGTCTCCCGCGAAGCGGTGTTCAACCGTCTGGTCAGTATTACGGTGTGTGAATTCGCGTTCGAGAGTACACCTCTTGTTATCGACATTTTCCCAGCCACTGAAACGCGATTTCTGTTCACGATGATATGACATAAAACTTTGTATAGAACTACAATTTGAACCAACAGCGGACGCACATGACTGGTGGGTGTTATATGTGTTACATGAATGGCGGCCCGGGATTTTTCTCCCCACCGTCCTCACGGTACGTATGCAGCTCCACTGGCACCGGCGGGACCTCCGAACGGCGGACAACCGGGCGCTTTCACGGGCGACCACTGACGGTCCGGTCGTTCCGGTGTTCGTGTTCGATCCCGCCGTGCTCGAACACGGGTCGCCGCCACGGGTCGAGTTTCTGTTGGACGCGTTGTCATCGCTTCGCGAGCGATATCGCGACCGCGGGACTGACCTGTTGGTCCGACACGGCGAACCCGAAGTGGTCCTCCCCGAACTGGCCGAGACGTACGAGGCGGAAGCGGTGTTCTGGGCGAAAGACTACTCGGGCCTGGCGCAGGAACGCGATGCCGCCGTCCGGCGCTCGCTCGACGAGGCCGGGTTCTCCTGCGAGGCAGTCCGCGACGGAATCTTCCACGAGCCCGGGGCTATCACCACCGCGGACGGCGACCCGTACTCGGTGTTTACGTACTTCGGACGAAAGTGGCTCGACCGCGAGAAGGGAGCGCCGTACGACGTGCCGGATGCGGGCGCGTTCGCCGACGTAGAGGGCGACGCACTGCCGACGCTAGACGACCTCGGATTCGACGACCCGGAGGCCGACATCTCACCGGCGGGTACGGCCCCCGCCCGCGAACGTCTCCGGGCGTTCTGCGAGTCAGACATCTACCGATACGAGGAGCGCCGTGACTACCCGGCGGACGAGGCTACGTCCCGCCTCTCGCCCCATCTCAAGTGGGGCACCATCGGCGTTCGCGAGGTGTACGACGCGACGACGGACGCGCTCGCAGAAGCCGAGACCGAGGCGGAACGAGACTCCGTCGAGGAGTTCCGGTCGCAACTCGCCTGGCGCGAGTTCTACACGCACGTCCTCTATTTCCATCCGGACGTGGTGCGGTCGAACTACAAGTCGTACGAGAACGACATCGCTTGGCGCGACGACCCGGACGCGCTTCGCGCCTGGAAGAACGGCGAGACGGGGTACCCTATCGTCGACGCGGGGATGCGACAGTTGCGGGCGGAGGGGTGGATGCACAACCGCGTCCGAATGCTCGTCGCCGCCTTCCTCACGAAGGATCTGCTGATAGACTGGCGTGAGGGGTACGACTGGTTCCGCGAAAAACTCGTCGACCACGACACCGCAAACGACAACGGCGGCTGGCAGTGGGCCGCGTCCACCGGAACTGACGCACAACCATATTTCCGGATATTCAACCCGATGACGCAGGGCGAGCGGTACGACCCCGACGGCGAGTACGTCCGCGAGTACGTCCCCGAACTCGGCAACGCGACCGCCGAACAGATCCACGACTGGCCCGACCTGACTCTGACTGAACGGCACCGCACCGCGCCGGGCTATCCCGAGCCTATCGTCGACCACGGCGAACGGCGCGAAGCCGCGGTAGCGATGTTCGAGGCCGCGCGCGGCGAGTGAACGGCTGTCGCGTTCCTCTCCGAAACCGTAGTTATGCGAACGGTTAGGGGGGTCGTTGTCGTACTACCACTGGGTGATTCTAATGACGGGAAACCATCACCAGCGACGGCGGCTACGGATCCGCCGGCGGACGTTTCTGGCCGGCGTTAGCGGGATCGCGTATAGTTTCGGGACGGGGACTAGCGCCGCCGCACAGGAAACGGAGGAAGACGGTCAAGAGACTGACGACGGGCAGGGAACTGAGGAGGAGGGAGAAGTCCAAGCGACGCGGGAGATCGTTTTGCAGGAACAGGGTGATCCCTGGACCGGAAACTACGTCGGACAGTTCATGATCGCCACGTACCGTCCGGACGATCAGGGGTCGATCCCGGCGGCCGTGGGTGACTGCGAGATGGACTGGGGGGTAAACGAGGCGCTGCGGTACAACGGTATGCTCGTCGACCGCATCCGGGACGACCCCCAGCGACGGGAAGTCGAAATGTACGTTGACGGGACCACCTGGGAGACCGAACAGGGAACGCCGTTTATCATCACTCGAAAGAGCGATTGCACGGACGAGTTCATCCGCCTCACGATAGAGACGGTCCCGCCGGACCGCGGGGAGGTAGCGACCGGGAGCGGCCCCACGGTCGAGGGTGAACCTGACGAGAACGGAACGAACACCGATACTGGCGACGGCCTGTCCGGGTTCGGTGCGCTGGTCGCGGGGACTGGTATCGCTGGCGGAGTAGCGACCCGGCTACTTCGATCGAAAACCTCGGAATCGAGCGAGTAACGTGCGGATGTACGGCCGCCTGGTTAATGTAACAATCCTTACTTTAATCTGCTTCCGGGTTCGTTGACCGGTTCGTGTGGTTTTAACTACGATCCTAGCGAACGTCTCTCTGGAGGAATTTACTATGGCAGACCACGAACTCCCACCACTTCCGTACGACTACGACGCGCTCGAACCGGCTCTTAGCGAACAGGTACTCACCTGGCACCACGACACGCACCACCAGGGGTACGTCAACGGCCTGAACAGCGCCGAGGAGACGCTCGCGGAGAACCGCGAGTCCGGCGACTACGACGGCACTGCGGGCGCGCTCGGCAACGTCACGCACAACGGCTGTGGACATTACCTCCACACGCTCTTCTGGGAGAACATGGATCCGAACGGGGGAGGCGAGCCGGAAGGCGAACTCGCCGACCGCATCGAGGAGGACTTCGGTTCCTACGAAGGCTGGAAGGGTGAGTTCGAGGCCGCCGCGAGCGCCGCGGGTGGCTGGGCCCTTCTCGTCTACGACCCGGTCGCCAAGCAACTGCGCAACATCGCGGTCGATAAGCACGACCAGGGCGCGCTGTGGGGTAGTCACCCGATCCTCGCGCTCGACGTCTGGGAGCACTCCTACTACTACGACTACGGTCCGGACCGCGGTAGCTTCATCGACGGGTTCTTCGACGTAGTTGACTGGGACGCGGCCGCCGAGAACTACCAGGACGTCGTTCAGCTGTTCGAGTAACCGTCGCCGCGTAGCGACGAGTCGTTCACCTTCGAATTTTTATCGCGTTCGTGACCGTACGCCGGAGCGATCGGTCCGTTCTGATAATCGTCCGACAGCGCAGAGGGAATACGACGGCGCGAAAGACCCTCGATACCCGCCTCTCGACATCGTGCGATTTACCCCCACCTCCGCCGTAGTCGTCCGTATGCCCGTTCCGAAAGACGAGTTCGACCAGTTACACCCCTGTGACTTCTACACGCCGGACGAACTGCTGGCACCGGGGCAGATGTACACCGTCTACGAGATCGCACGAATGCTTCAGGAACTCGACCCGGACGCAGAGATCGACGTGGAGACCGAGAACGTCCTGCTCGACTGGGCGATCCCCTGGATCATGCGCAATTCGGACGATCTCGTCGTCGCGCAACCGCGCGAGGAAGAGGAACCGGGGTACTACGGGTTAAAACAGACTGAAGACTGATATATCGGCTGTAATTCCTTGAAGAATATCGGACCTTCGGGGTCCGGTTATCTTTACGAAGTTACAGCCACCGGTATGAGATACCCACAGCGTCAGCGGCGGTCGATCAGCGTTCAAGCACTGTTGTACCACCCGAAACCGGCGTCGAACACCAGTTCAACCGCAGATCGACGTTTTACCCGAGAGCCCTCGAAACACTTCCTTCAAGCATACCTTGCGGCGGTAAAATCTGCCGGAGCTTCCCTTCTGAAAGAAAAACAGTGACGTAGGTTTATAATCGGTAAGGTTGGGATACAGTTTGATGACGTCGAAAAGCAACTCACTTTCACTGTCCTCGAAGGACACGCCCGACTACGCGGTCGAACACGATTTCGAGGGCGACCAGTTACTGAGTACTACCGTGATCTCCGCCGTCGCTGATAGCGCCGGCGTTCAACCGCTCGAACTACCGCCGCTCTACGAGACTATCGACCCTGACACGCTCGACTCGCTGTTTCGTCCGTCAACCGGAGACGGGCCAGATCACATCTCGTTCACGCACGTCGGATACGCCGTCACCGTGTACGGCGACGGGACGGTCGTCGTCGAAGACGCCCCACAATAGCTCCTCGATCACCTGTTTGCTCGCATCTTGACGTTCCTGTCGTCTCGTTCGGTTCTCAGTTTCCGACGGGAATCAGGCCTGTCTCGCCATCTTCGCCGCGAGTTCGATGTGCGAGTACGGGTCATTGCTGACGCTCGGCCCGTGACCGGTGTGCATCTCCCGAAGCGTCCCGTTCACGCGGTCGGCCACACGATCGATGCTTTCTATCAGGGTTTCCCTGTCTCCCTCCTCCAGATCCGTGCGGCCGAAACTCCCGTTCTGGAAAACCAGGTCCCCGGCGAACAGCACGTCGGCGTCCGGTGAGTAGAAACACAGGTGGTCGTCCTTGTGCCCCGGCGTGTGCAAGGCGACGTACTCGTCATCGCCCAGACGGACCGTTTCCTCGTCGGCGATGGCGCGGTCCACGTCGTCCCGCGAACCGTCGTACCCCCACACCTCGATCCCGTCACCGTCCGGACCGTCGTCGAAGGCGGCGACGACCTCGGAGAGGTTACCGATGTGGTCGGGATGGGTGTGTGTCAGTACGACGGCATCCAGTCCGTCGACGCGCTCTCTGACCTTCGAAACGACATCGAAGTTCGACCCGGTATCTACGAGTACCGTTCGGTCGCCGGAGACGAGGAACGCGTTGCTCGTAAACGCCTGCGTGTCGGCAGCCAGATTAGATATCATGTCCACCACTACTCGTCACCGATGCTTGGGACTTCTTATTGCGTACCGGTTCTCCTCGCCCGAGACGGCTGTGGATCGCTCGCCGATCCGCGGGGGCCATCCGTGACCACTTCATCAGTCCGCGAGAGATGCGTCCGCGACCATTCCTCCCGTCCGCTCGCGAACCGCAGTCTGCACGGCGAGCGTGGGCCAGGAGTGCCGAAGGAAACATTTACCAGCAGAGTACGAGTGGAAACCCTGTAATGAAAGTCGAACTCCTCGAGGCGACTGAGGACCCGGAGCGCGTGATCTGTACGGCGGCGCGAAACGACTACATGGGCGAGTTCGTCGGCGATCAGTCGTTCGAAACGATCATGTCTACCGTCGAGGGTGAGACGATGGACGAGCGAAAGCGGACGCTCATCGGCCACCTCCTCGACCACGGTCACTTCGGTCCGTTCGAGCACCCGCAGGTGACGTTCGCCATCAAGGGAATCAGCCGTTCCTGCATGGCCCAGATCACTCGGCACCGCCACGTCAGTTTCGACGTGCAGTCGATGCGGTACGTCTCCTTCGACGATGTCGACCCCGCCGATGTCGAGGAGGGGGAGATGGTGGTCACGCCGCCCTCTGCGTCGGACCCGGACTGGGTCGGGCGGAATCAGCAGTCGGGCTCCGTCGACGAAGACACCGTCGCGAAGCGCGAAGAACTGTTCCAGCGGTCCGTCCGTCAGTCAGTCGAGGATTACCAGGAACTGCTCGATCTGGGAATGCCGCCCGAGGACGCACGATTCGTTCTCCCGATCGGGACGGAGGTGAACATGGTAATGAGTATGAACGCCAGGATGTTGATGCACGTGGCTGATATGCGGGCCGCCGCCGATAGCCAGTGGGAGATACGAGACATGACAGAACGCATTCTCGATCTCGCGGCGGAGTGGTGTCCGATCACGTTCGAGTACTACGAAGAGAACATGAAAAACCGGAAGAACCGTCTCGCACCGTAACCCCGAGCGATCACGGTCGGAAAGAGGCGGTTAAAATGTAGTAATTCTCATACAAAGCACGTCGCAAAGCCTTTGACAACGCCCCGATTTCACTTACACGAATGAATCGGGCGCTCGGTATCGCTCTCCTGATCAGCGTGGCCGCACTCGCCGGAGCGGCCGTGTACGATCCGGGTTCCGGAGGGCAGGAACGCGGCGTCGTCAGTTCCGACGTTGCGCGGGCCGAAGAGTCGAACGTGATCGGAACCCAGCAGTTCGATTACACGGAGTTCCGGATCGAGATGCTGTCGAACGGGTCAGCGCGGTGGACGTTCCACTTCGAGCGCCGACTGGGTAACAGTTCAGAAGAAAGACAATTCCGGGAGTTCGCCGAGGAGTTCGAAGAGAACGAGACGCAACTGTTCACGGACTTCCGGCAACAAGGTGTGGCGCTAGCGGACAAGGGCACGAACGCGACCGGCCGGTCGATGAACGCCACGGCGTTTTCACGGCACGCCGAGGTGGCCGAGGAACTCGGGACTGACACGACGGGCGTCGTGGAAATGTCGTTCACCTGGCGCGGGTTTGCCGAGCGAGACGGTGACCGCGTTATCGTCGGCGACGTGTTCGAAAGCGGCCTCTACATCGGCCCGGAGCAGGCGCTCGTCATCGAGACGAGCGACGACCTGACCTTCGAGTCCGTCTCGCCGGACGGCGAACTGTCTGACGGAGCGCCGTCCGAAAGCGATTCGGTGACCTGGCGCGGCGAACGGCGGTTCACGGACAACCGCCCGCGCGTCGTCCTTGCCCCTCCGAGCGCCGTCAAAACGACAGCGACACCCACGACGGAGAACGTCGCCGATGATGGGGGCAACACCGACTCGCCCGACGAGGACGAAAGTACTGTCCTGAGCAGTGACCTCACTATCGCCGCCGCGCTCGCCATCCTTCTGGTCGGTGCCGTCGCGGTCGTGGCGCTTCGTCGCGGGGACGCGTTATTCGGTGAGTCCGCCGAGGGCGGGGACCAGTCCGAGGACGACGAAACGGGTAGGACGCGAACCACGGGGGCGTCGGACGCTCCCGTCGACAACGAGGAGTTCCTCTCTGACGAGGACCGAGTCGTCAAACTCCTCACTGAGAACGACGGCCGGTTGAAGCAGGTCAAGATCGTCGAACGGACGGGATGGTCGAAATCGAAAGTCAGTATGCTTCTCTCGGACATGGAAGAGGAAGGGACTATCAGCAAACTCCGCGTCGGCAGGGAAAACATCATCAGCCTCGACGGCGACGAACCCGAAGCCGCCGGGTCACCGTTTGACGATGAGTGATACGAGAAACCGCCTCACGGCGTGACTAAAACGCAACCGTTAAAATACCCACGCCTCCTACAATTTAATGCGCTCTGGTGGTGTAGTCCGGCCAATCATCTTGCCCTCTCACGGCAAGGACCAGGGTTCGAATCCCTGCCGGAGCATTTCTGTCGACGCAACTTCGCGTAGCGACGCGTTCCGTGCCGCTCGCCGAGCTAAATCCGGTTTGTCGGTTCGGATACTCTCGGACGGAGTTCTCGCGAGCAGGCCTGGTTGAGAATGCCGAGATCCCGCCGCGCTGACGGTTCCCGAAGGTGACGGCACAGTCGGGTGGGGGTCGGTCGCCGGGCGTTCTCTATCAGTCCATCACGACCAGCACGTCGCCCATGTCGACGCTCTCGCCTTCGCTGATGGCGACTTGCGTGACGGTGCCGCCCCGTTCGGCGACGACGTCGTTCTCCATCTTCATCGCTTCTAGCACGCAGATCACGTCGCCGGCAGCGACTTCGTCCCCTTCGGCGACGTTCACTTCGAGGATCGTTCCCTGCATCTCCGCGGCGACCTGTTCGCCCTCGCCCGTTATCTCGGTGCCGCCGGAGTCACCGTCGCTCCCCCCGGCCGAATCGGGGCGTTCGGCGGTCGCGCCGCCAGCGCCTCCGCCGCCGGAGGCGGCGATGGGCGGCGCACCGCGCTCTTCGAGGTTGACCTCGAACCGCTTGCCGTTGACCTCGACGGTGAACTCGCGCTCGACGACCTCTTCGTCTTCGGCACCGGCACCGCTGATGTCCTCGGGGCCCCACTGATTCTGGGCGTCCTCGATCCGACTCTTGTCGATATGCTCGTCCAGATACTTCGTCGTGTGCGTCCCGTTCGTGAACCGCTCGTCAGTGAGCATCAGGCGGTGGAACGGGATGATCGTCACGACGCCGTCTATCTCGTACTCGCGGAGCGCCCGGAGGCTTCGTGCGATGCACTCGTCGCGGTCCGACCCATGAACGATCAGTTTAGCGATCATCGAATCGTAGTCGGTGACGATCTCGTCGCCTTGGCGCAGGGCGTCGTCCATCCGGACGCCGATACCGCCCGGCGGGTCGTACGTCTCAAGTTCGCCGCCCTGGGCGGGCGCGAAGTCGTTCGCGGCGTTCTCGGCGTTGATGCGGAACTCGATCGCGTGGCCGTCGAAGGTGATGTCGTCCTGCGAGAAGCCGAGTTCCTGGCCCGCGGCGACCCGGATCTGCCACTTGACGATGTCGATGTTCGTTATCTCCTCGGTGACGGTGTGTTCGACCTGTATCCGCGTGTTCACTTCGAGGAAGTAGAAGTTCGCGTCCGGACCGAGCGGTTCGTCGGGGTGGCGCTCTTCCTCCTCGACGAGGAACTCGACGGTCCCCGCGTTCGTGTATCCCGCTTCGCTAACCCCGCGGCGGGCGGATTCGCCGATCTTCTCGCGGAGTTCGTCCGAGAGCGCGGGGCTCGGTCCCTCCTCGATGACTTTCTGGTGTCGGCGCTGGAGCGAGCAGTCGCGTTCGCCGAGGTGGCGGACGTTCCCCTCCTCGTCCGCGATGATCTGCACCTCGATGTGGCGCGGGTTCTCCAGATAGCGCTCCAGGTAGACGGAGTCGTTGGAGAAGTATGCCTCGCCCTCGCGTTTGGCGCTCTCCAGTTGGTCTTCGGCCTCGCTCTCGCTCTGAACGACTTTCATGCCGCGGCCGCCGCCGCCGCCTTCGGCCTTGATCGCGATGGGGTAGCCGTGTTCGTCGCCGAAGTCCGTGACTTCATCGACGCTCTCGACCGGGTCGGTGGTCCCCGGAACGATCGGGACGTCGGCCGCCTGCATCGCCTTTCTCGCCTCCGTCTTCTCGCCCATCCGCTCCATCGCTTCGCTCGACGGGCCGATCCAGGTGAACTCGCTCTCCTCGACGCGCGCCGCGAACTCGGCGTTCTCGGCCAGGAATCCGTAGCCCGGGTGAACGGCGTCGGCGTCGGCTTTCCGGGCGGCATCCAGGATCGCCTCCTGGTCCAGATACGATTCGCTCGCCTTCGCCGGCCCCACGTTGTACGCTTCGTCGGCGTAGCGGACGTGACCGCCGTTCTTGTCGGCGTCGCTGTAGATGGCGACTGTCCCGATGTTCAGTTCCTCGCACGCTCGCATTACTCGAACCGCGATCTCGCCGCGGTTCGCGACCAGAACCTTCCTGAACATTCCTACACGAAACCTCAATAGGCGGGTACCTTACTTTTTCGCAACTTCCCGTTCGCGGCGATGACGAATCAGATGGGCGGACGTGTCGCCCGCCCCATCACGCTGATCGCAGCGTCGACGAGCGCCGCCCGGGCTTGCAAAACAGCACGGATGCCGTGTCCTCCGAGCAGTCGAGAGCGCCACGGAGGCCCTTGACCCGGTGATGAACGTGACGCTTCGCCCCGAAGAGGTTCGGTTGCGCGTTCGGCGTCGCGAGACGTAACGGCGACCAACGACGTGGGTCAGAACCGGTCGGCCCGTGCTGCGGCCGTCCACTCGTCAGTCGGGGCCTCGGTCGGGACGCGGACGTTTCGATCCTGCATCGCCTCGATACGTCCGGCGAACGTCCAGCGCTTGCCCTCCCAGGTCGGATCGCTCTCGGCCGCGGCGGCGGCCGCACGCTCCTGGTCGTGCATGTGTGCGCCCACTGCCGCGACGATGGCCGCGGCCTCCTGTTCGGAGGCGTCGTCGGGGATGTCTATCGACACGTCCTCCGGGAGCAGGTCCGGCACCTCCCCGTTGGCCTCTTCCGCGGTCGCCGCCTCAGAGTGGGATGTTACCATGTTTCTTGTCGGGTTGGTCCTCGCGTTTCGATCTGAGCATCTCTAAGTCCTGGATGAGTCGCGGCCGCGTCTCGGTCGGTTCGATAACGTCGTCTAGGAACCCGCGGTCCGCCGCGGTGTACGGGTTGGCGAACTCCTCGCGGTACTCGTCGATGAGTTCCTGGCGGAGCGCCTCGGTGTCTTCTGCCTCTGCGAGTTCGTCGTCGTACAGCAGGTTCACGGCCCCCTGTGGCCCCATGACCGCGATCTCGGCCGTGGGCCAGGCGTAGTTGACGTCCGCGCCGAGGTTCTTCGACGCCATGACACAGTACGCGCCGCCGTAGGCTTTCCGCGTGATGACGGTCAGAAGCGGCACCGTTGCCTCGCTGTAGGCGTACAGCAGTTTCGCGCCGTGGCGGATGATGCCGCGGTGCTCCTGGTCGGTGCCAGGCATGTAGCCCGGAACGTCGACGAACGTGACGATGGGGACGTTGAACGAGTCGCAAAAGCGCACGAACCGCGAGGCCTTCATCGAGGAGTTGACGGTGAGCGTGCCGGCGTTGACCCGGGGCTGGTTGGCGACGACGCCGACGGAGCGGCCGTCTAGCCGGCCGAAGCCGACGACGATGTTCTTCGCGAAGTTCGCGTTCACCTCGAAGAACGACCCCTCGTCGACGACCGAGTCGACGACGTTCGTCATGTCGTACGGCTTCTGCGGGCTGTCGGGGACGATGTCTTTCAGGTCATCGTCGCGGCGTTCGGGGTCGTCCCACGGTTCGACCCGGGGTGGGTCTTCGACGTTGTTCTGCGGGAGATACGACAACAGCTGACGGATCCGGTCGAGCGCGTCCTCGTCGTCCTCGCAGGCGAACTGGGCGATCCCGGTCTCAGACGAGTGGGTCATCGCACCCCCGAGTTCCTCGTGGGTCACGTCTTCGCCGGTGACCGTCTTCGTGACGCCCGGCCCGGTGATGTACATGTGGCTCGTGTCTTTTACCATGAAGACGAAGTCGGTGATCGACGGGGAGTAGACTGCACCTCCCGCACACGGGCCCATGATGCCGGATATCTGGGGGATCACGCCGCTGGCTTTCTGGTTGCGGTGGAAGATGTCCGTGAACCCGCCGAGGCTGGCGACGCCCTCCTGGATGCGTGCGCCGGCCGAATCGTTCAGACCGACGATAGGCGCGCCCACCTCCATAGCCATGTCCATGACTTTACATATCTTCTCGGCGAACACCTCACCAAGCGACCCGCCGAAGACGGTGAAGTCGTGCGCGAAAACGAACGTCTTCCGGCCGTTGACCTCCCCGTAGCCCGTCACAACGCCGTCGGTGAGGATCTGCTTTTCCTCCATCCCGAAGTTGTGCGAGCGATGGGTTCGGAACTGGTCGAACTCGTTGAACGTCCCGTCGTCGAGGAAGTATTCGATCCGTTCGCGGGCCGTCATCTTGCCCTTCTCGTGCTGGGACTCGATCCGGGCCTCGCCGCCGCCTTTTCGAGCCTCCTCTTGGAGTTCGCTAAGTTCCTCGATGCGGTCCTCCATCGTCATGGTCGGAACCACCCGTGTCTCATCGTTGACCGATCCCACTACCAGAAGATGGAAAAGGTTTCCTGTAAGGCGGAGGTCGCGTCCGGCGTTCGACTACAGCACCGACCGGGACCGGCGGAGACCGACGAACGCGGCGACCGCCGCTGTGACAGACAGCGCGGCGACCGCGGCCGACGGTAACGAAACGTTCGCTACCCCGAGAACTCCCGTCGTTACGGTGAAAGTGAGGCCAAGCGGAAGGACGACGCCAACGACGTACAACCACGGTAACGCGAGTACCCGGCCGAGCGACCCTGCGCCGTTACGGAACTCCTCTGTCGCGTCCGTCCCCAGCACCCAGCCGGTGAACAGCAGGAAACAGAGCAGACCGAGAGAGAGCAGCAGGTCGACCAGTGTCGACGCGACGAAGTCGAACACCGCCGGTCGGAGCGCGTTCACCGCCCCGAAGACGAGAAAGAGGCCGGCGAGTCCGGCCGTGGCCCGCCGCCGTTCCACGTCGTACTCGTCGACCAGGAAGGCGACGGGGAGTTCGAGCATGCTGATCGAACTCGACAGGGCCGCGAGCGTCATCACGCCGAAAAAGACCACGCCGACGAGGCGACCGGCGGGGAGCGTCGAGAACGCGCCCGCGAGGCTGACAAACAGCGCGCCCGGTCCGCTCTCGCCGACCGGCAGGTCCTGTGCGAACAGCAACGGGAACACGACGAGTCCAGCGACGACGCCGATGAGCGTGTTGAACACGGCGATGGTCGCGCCGTCCGCTGCCAGCGACCGGTCCTCGCCGAGGTAGGAGGCGTAGGTGATCATCGTTCCGGCACCGACAGAGAGGGTAAAAAGCGCCTGCCCCGTGGCGGCTCCGAGCACGTCGAAGAAGTTCTCGCGCAGGTACGCCGCGTCGAACGACAGGAAGAAACTGAGGCCGTCCCCTGCGCCGGAAAGTGTCGTTCCCCAGGCGGCGAGTCCCACGAGCAACACGACTATCGCGGGCATCATCACCTTCGTCGCGGCTTCGATCCCCCGCCGGACGCCGCCGAAGACGATGGCCGCCGTAGCCGCCAGGAAGACGGCTTGAAAGGCGACTGCCTCGGGGCCGAAGGCGATCGAATCGAAGTACGCCCCCGGCGCGTCGAAATACGCGCCGGTCGCGCTTCCGACGAGATACCGGAGTATCCACCCGCCGACGACGCTGTAGAACGAGAGGAGAAACACCGTCGTAACGACCGGGATCAGACCGACGACGCCCCACCGGTCCGACTCGGAGAGCGACGAGAGCGCGCCGACCGGGTTCCGTCGCGCCCTGCGTCCGATGACGAACTCCGCGAGGAGTCCGGGGACGCCCACGATCAGTACCAGTGCGAGGTACAGCATCAGGAAGGCGCTGCCGCCGTTCTGGGCCGTCATCCAGGGGAACCGCCAGACGTTCCCGAGGCCCACTGCGCTTCCCGCAGCGGCGAGGATGAAACCGGTTCGCGTCGTCCAGGATTCACGCGTCACTGGGGAACAGTCTCACGAGAGCGCAAAAGAGGGTTGCGAACCGAGAACAGTAGCCGAAAACCGATGTCACATCACCGCAGATCCCGCCCGGAGACGGTCGAAAAGCGGCGGCCGAGGCGACTCAGACCGGCGGCAGTATTCCGGGGTCTTCGGCGAGTCCCTGCACGCCGAGAATCAGCGTCGCCAGCACGGCGACGAGCACGACGACGCGCACCGTCCACAGCCAGACTGGGCCGAGCGTGGGGATGCCGTTCGTCCCCTTGCGGAGTTCGTCGAGCGCCTCGTCGGCGAGCACCCAGCCGACGAAGACGAGGATCAGCAGGACCGAAAGCGGCAGAAGCGCCCCGTACGCGACAGCGTCGAACCACGTGAACATCGCGATGTCGAGCGCCGACGGAACGCCGAGGAGAAACAGCACGAGACCGAGTCCGACCGCCGTCGACGGCCGCGAGATGTCGTAGTTGTCCACGACGTAGGCGGTGACGACTTCGAGCAGACTGATGGCCGACGAGAGCGCGGCGATGAGCACGACGCCGAAGAAGATGACGCCGAGTGCCCGGCCGGCCGGCAGCTCAGAGAACGCCTGTGCAATGCTGATGAACACCGCGCCGGCACCCCCTTCGCCCGGTTCGACGCCCTGTGCGAACAGCAGGGGGAAGACGACCAGCCCCGCCAGCACGCCGACGAACGTGTTGAGCACGACGATCGAGATGCCGTCCTGTCCGAGGTTGTCGTCCGCGCCGAGATACGAGGAGTAGGTGATCATCGCGCCCATCCCGAGCGACAGCGAGAAGAACGCCTGACTCACGGCGAACGGAACGATATCGGTCCAGTTGGAACGCAGGTCGCCGAAATCCGGCGAGAGGAAGAACTGGTACCCCTCGCCGCCGCCGGACAGCGTCGTCGCCCAGACGGCCAGACCCACGAGCAACAGGATGATGCTCGGAACCATCACCTTCGTCGCCTTCTCGATGCCGTCCTCGATGCCGAACGCGACGATCCCGACGGTAATCGCCATGAAGACGGCGTGGAAGCCGACGGTCGCGAGTCCCGCGTTGATAGTGGTGAAGTATCCGGCGGGGTCGCCGAAGTACGCGCCGGTCACGCTCCCGACCATGTAGCGGATCACCCATCCGCCGACGACGGAGTAGTACGATAGGATCCAGAACCCGGTTATCAAGCCGAATATCCCGACGAACCGCCACTCTCGGCGTCCCAGGCCTCGGAACGCGCTCACGACGTTCAGATTCGACCGCCGGCCGATGACGAACTCCGCGAGCATCGCCGGGAGACCGATCGCGACCGCGGCGAGCAGGTACACGACCAGAAACGCTGCCCCACCGAACGTCGCCGTCTTGAAGGGGAACTGCCAGATGTTGCCCAACCCGACGGCGCTGCCGACCGCCGCAAGGATGAATCCGATCCGGGTACCCCAGACTTCTCTTTCTGGCATATCTATGCGTGAAACCACCGTTGCTACCAAAGTATCTGGCCCTTCATTCCAACATTGTTAAGTAATGTCACAGGATAACGCGATGAGAGATACGTCTACCCCTCGCCGTCATTTTCTACGAGGACATAGATAGCATTCGCCGTGATTCTCTACGGAAAATAGGCGCCTCTCCCGCGAGAATCACGCCTCGCCGTACACGGGCACTGCCGCCCCGCTCGTCACGCTCGCGCACTCACTACAGAGGAACACAACGACGTCAGCGATGTCTGCCGGGTCGACCCACTCGTCGTGGTCCGCGTCGGGCATCATCTCGCGGTTCATCGGCGTGTCGATGACGCTGGGCATGATTGCGTTGGCCCGGAGGTCACCCTCGTTTTCCTCCGCGAGGGTCTCTGTGAGTAGGCGGATTCCGGCCTTGGAAATGCGGTACGGACCGTCGCCCTCGCCGCCCTCCAGCGAGGAGCGGGCGCTGACGCTGACAATAGCGCCGTCCGCCTCGCGGAGATGCGGGACGAGATGCTTCGAAGTGAGAAACGCCGACTTCAGATTCACGTCCATCAGGAACTCGAACTCCGCGATATCGGTCTCTTCGATGGGCGTTCCGCCGCGCCAGGTGCCGGCGATGTTCGCCAGATGGTCGACGCGGCCGTGGTCGTCGACCACGGCGTCGACGGTTTCGGCGACGTCGCCCTCGTCAGTCAGGTCCGCCTCGTAGAAGTGGGTGTCTTCGTCGAGGTCCAGCAGTGACCCGTCCTCGTGGGGTGCGACGATGTCGACGGCGCACACCGTCGCACCGGCGGCGCGAAACCGGTCGACGATAGCGCTACCGAGCGCACCGCTCGCGCCGGTGACGACCGCCACGCTCCCGTCGAAGTCGAAACTCACAGACATATCGTGTTCGACGGCGGCGACGAAAATAAAACGGGAGGATCAGGGACCGTCGAGCGTCCCGAACGCGCTGACTCCGAACACGTGGCCGTACTCGTCGACCCGCATCCGTCCCGTTACCCGTGTTTCGCGGTGGCGAACTGCTCGCACTGCCATTGCGACCGACGCGACGCTGATACTGTCGGCTGTAACTTCGTAACGATACTCGGACCCCGTGGGTTCGATATTCTCCAAGGGATTACAGCCGA
Source organism: Halostella pelagica (assembly GCA_005954745.1). Lineage (GTDB taxonomy): Archaea > Halobacteriota > Halobacteria > Halobacteriales > Natronoarchaeaceae > Halostella > Halostella pelagica. The sequence continues at coordinate 1,573,744 of CP040678.1, read as the reverse complement.
CAGTATGAGATGCCCGGATGCCCCGTCAAGTGGGGGTAACCGTCTCGGTCACTCCTCCGACGGTTCGTCGTAGAGACCCATCTCCTCCGCGACGAGGTCGGCGAGTTGGTCCGCGAGGGCCGGGTCGACTTCGGCGGCCTCCTCGCCGTCGTGTATCTGCTCGTTGTGTTTTTCGATGACGTCGGCGACGTCCGAAAGCGGGACTCGGCTCTCCGTTTCGCACACGGTACAGACTATCGGGACCTCTGGTGCGGACTCGTCAGCGTCACGGGGCATTGTGATCGTTTGGAACTGCCACATCTACGGGCAAAATAGTTGGTTCGTCCTGACGGGACAGGACGTGCACATCCTCGGCGACCGGACCTGACCGAACGGGAGCAGTTCCGGTATCGAGAGGCCCACGATACTTTGTCCGGGAACGCGAACGGGCGGTATGGATCTCATCGCTCATCGCGGCTTCGCCGCCGAAGCGCCCGAGAACACGCTCGCGGCGGTGCGTCGCGCGGCCGACCGGGCGGACATGATCGAGGTGGATGTCCGCCGGTGCGGGTCCGGCGAACTGGTGGTCGTCCACGACGCGACCGTCGACCGCGTGACGGACGGGAGCGGTGCCGTCAGCGATCTGACGCTGGCTCAACTCCGCGGACTCGACGTGCTTCGGTCCGGCGAGACTATCCCGACGCTCCATGCCGTCCTGGAGTCGGTCCCGGACGACACCGCCGTGAATATCGAACTGAAGGAAGGCGGTCTGGCGGCCGACGCCCTCACCGCCGCGACCGCCGCCGACAACGACCTGCTCGTCTCCGCGTTTTCGCCGGCCGTCCTGCGAGAGGTGGCGAACGTCGACCCGGGCGTGTCGACCGCGTTCGTCTGCACGCACGAGTACGACCGTCCGGTGCGGACGGCAACGGACCTCGGCTGTGACGCGCTTCATCCATCGTCTCTCCTCTGCCTGACGACCCGCACCGTTCGACGGGCCCACGAGTCCGACCTCGCGGTGAACGCTTGGACAGTCACGCGACGACCGGTAGCGCGCCTGTTAGAGACGTGCGGTGTGGACGGAGCTATCGCGGACATCTCTGATATCGGCTGTTCACGTCGGTGAGCGGATGCCGCCCGTGATCCCGCGGCGGAACGCTCGGCTTTCCGCCACCCGGGTTCGGCGGCGTCGATGGAAAATATAATCACTCTATTGGAAAGTATAAATACCGGCCAGACGTACGGACTCACCACTGACCACAGTGCCTATGGTCGAATTTCGCATCCACCACAGCGCGAGAGTCGCACGGACCGAACTGACGCGCCATCAGCGCGAATTCGACGGGCGGTGGTTCGGGCGACGCGTCCGTTCCGGCTTGCTTCTCTGTGTCGGCGTTTTGCTCGGTGCGTTCGCTTACCGACTCGGACGTGACCTCGCTACGGGCCAGACGGCACTGCCCGCCGGTCTGTGGACCGCCGTCACTGCGCTGTTCGTCTGGATGGTGTGGCGGAGTTCTTCGTTGACGCATGCGCGATTCGAGCGTCTGAACGCCGACTTGCTTCTGACTACTGTACCAGCACGAACGGTCACGTCGGGCCTCCTCCTCTTCGGGTACGCCCGGCTGGTCACCGTGCTCGTCCTGCCGTCGCTGGGCGTTGCGGTCGGGACCGCGCTCGGCCTCCGGTCGCCGATGGTCGCTCTCACGGTCGTCGCCGCAGTCGCGAGTTTGACGGCGCTCGCCGTCGCGGTCGGCACCGCGGGGAGACTCGCCGCGCATCTCGTCGGACTGCGGATCGTTCGGCTTGGGTTCTACAAGGACCTGTTCACCGTCTTTGGCTGGACGATACTGCTAGTCGTCTTTATTATCTTTCAGGACACGTTGGCGACGGTCGTCCCGGCGATAGCGGTGAGCGAACTCCGGCCGGCGGTGTGGGTGATCGACCTCGCGCTCTCGGGTGCGAGCCACCAAGCAGGTGTCGCAGTGCGTCGCGGTCTGAGTGCGCTCGGAGTCGTTTTCCTCTCGGTCCCGCTCCTCGCGGGCGTGACGACCGTTCTGGCCCGCCGTATCTGGGAGGCCGACCCCGCAAGTTCGACGGAGGGCCGCGGTTCGTACTCACTCGTTGACGACTGGTGGCTGGAACGGTTCCTCGGAGAGCGCGTTTCACGGCCCGTCCGCACCGTTGCCAGAGGGCGATTGCTCGTGGAGCGACGGGTCCCACGGGGGGTTCTGACCACGGGATACGTCCTCGTCTTCGCCGCCCTGGTTCTGTTTCCGGCGGTCGCTATCGTCGGCGGGGCAAACACCATGCTGTTGCTTGTTGCGTTCTCCCTCGGACTCGCGGGTGGCGTCGCTTTCGGTACGGATCCGATCGGAGTCAAGTACCGCGTCCTGCCCGCGCTGTTAACGACGGTCGGAGGGCGGCAGTTCGTCGACGGACTCGTTCTGGCGGCGCTCGTCGCCGGCGTTCCGGTCGTTACGGTCGTCGTCCTTCCGCTCGGAGTAGTTGGCCCCGTCGGCGTCGTAGAGGCGGTCCTGATGGTCCTCGTCGGCGTTGCCGTCTGTGCGTGTTCCGCGGCGGTCTGTGTCGCCGTCGGAATGGGTGTCGACCGCACCGAGTTCGTCCCCATCCCCTTTTTCTTCACTGACGTACCGGTGTACGCGGAGATAGGATCGGCACCGTTTCTCAGGCTCGGGGGGATCTTCGTGGTCGTGTTGCTCGCCGCCATCCCGGGGTTTTTGGGGAATATTCCGTCAGTGTATGGGGGTGCGTCAGCCCTCGGGGTCCCGGCCGTCGCCGTCCGGACTGGATCGCTCTGTCTCACCGTACTCGTCGCGGTCGGTCTCTCTGTGTTCGCACGTCGGATAGCTGTCCGGCGATACCGTAAGTATCGGATCCGGTGACCTCTGGGACTACGACGGGGACGAGCGGGCCGCAGGAGGGAACGCGGGGGGACCGATACCGCGCCGTCCGACAGCAGTTTCGTCGGCAGCGGGCGGACTCCCAGCGGTTGGGCCGACGAACGCTGACTACTCCTCGACGGCGACGAGCGGGTCGGGGTCGGCCATCCGCGCGAGCACGACCTTCGGCACGTCGCTCCGGGCGAGTACCTCCGCCGCGATGTCACCCGCGACCGCCGCCAGTTCCTCGTCGTCGACCTTGTTTATCAGCGGGATCGCCCTCGCTCCGTCAGGAACGCCCCGCATCCCGCCGTCGTCGCTGGCGAGCACTGCCGCGACGTCGACGGGCCGGATCTCGTCGCCCTCGTCGCGACCGGTGATCGCCGCGACGCGTTCGGGTCGGTGGACGTACTCGCTCGTCAGGGGCTTGCCGACCGCGTGGGCGCTCGCGACGGGAACGACCGTATCCGCCGACGGCGGGACCTGCGGTTCCCGGTCGTTCGGAGCCTTGAACTCCCTCGTCCGCGCGCCGTCGGCCTTGACGAGAACGGCGTCAGCGGCGTCCGCCGCCGCGATAGCCGTGATTGTCTCGGGATCGTAGCCTGGGTACCGGTCCTCGCGCTCTCGTTCGGGGACGAGTCCGAGCGGCCAGCGGTCGGCCGTTCGGACCGCATCGGCCGGATCGTCGGTCACGACGACCTCCGCGACGTGTCGGTCGAAGATGGGGATCCGGACCGTCGCCGTCACGACGGCGCGGTCGATCCGGTCAGCGAGCGCGTACAGCGTCGTCTTCTTCCCGCCTGCGCCGACGAGACAGGTCGTCCCGCCTGCCGCGTCGAGGGCGTCGACGATGTCCATGCTCTATCTCGCGGAACGGAAACGGAAAACTCCGGGGCCTCGGGAAAACGGTTCGGTCGGGGTCGGCAGTCCCCCCGCGTTACAGCGGTCGCGAGGCGAAAGCCAACCCGTTTACTGCGTGCGCCGCTTGACGATCCCGACGTTGTTCGCGACTCGCTCGGTCATGTCGCGGAACGCCTGCCCCGTCTCGCTGTCCTCGTCGAGGACGACGGGTTCGCCCTCGTCGCCACCGGTCCGAACCTCGGGGTCGAGCGGGACGGAGCCGAGAAACGGCATCTGGTGTTCCTCGGCGAAGCGCTCGCCGCCGCCCTCGCCGAAGATGGGGTGGTCGCTGCCGCAGTCGGGACATTTGAACGTCGCCATGTTCTCGGCGATGCCGAGGACGGGCGTGTCGTGCTTGCCGAACATCTCCAGCCCTTTGCGGGCGTCGTCCAGCGCGACCTCCTGGGGCGTCGTGACGATGACCGACCCCGCGATGGGGACGCTCTGGAGCAGGGTCAACTGCGTGTCACCAGTGCCCGGCGGCAGGTCGACGACCATGTAGTCGAGGTGTCCCCAGTCGACGTCCTCCCAGAGTTGGGTGAGGATCTTGTGGACCATCGGGCCGCGCCAGATGACGGGGTCGTCCTCGCCGACGAGAAAGGCCATGCTCATCAGCTTCATCCCGAACTGTTCGGGCGGGATGATCGTCTCGTCGGCGGTGGCTTGCGGAACCTCTTCGGCGTCGACCATCCGCGGGACGTTCGGCCCGTACACGTCCGCGTCGAACAGGCCGACCCGCGCGCCCATCTGCGAGAGGCCGGCGGCGAGGTTGACCGCGACGGTGCTCTTGCCGACGCCGCCTTTCCCGCTGGCGACGGCGATGATGTTCTCTACGTCGGGAAGCACTTGCTCCTCTGGCGAGAGCCCCGAGTCGACCTCGGCCGAGAGGTCCGTTTCGAGGCCGGCATCGCCGAGCACCTCGCGCACGCGCTCCGCGATCCGCGTCTCGTTGGGCGAGTACGGCGCGCCGAGCGCCAGCGAGACGTGCGCCGTCTCGTCCTCGACGGTCACGTCGTTGACGAGGTTCAGGGAGACGATGTCGTCGCCGAGGTCCGGGTCCTCCACCTCGCGCAGCAAGTCGAGCACGTCGTCTGCGTTCATGCCCGGTGATAGGCGCGGAAACGCCGATAAGGGTTGCGAACCGTTCACTTGCGTCGCGGCCGACAGTTCCCGGGTTCTCCGTCTTGTTCGCGCGGCCGATTGGGCTTTTCCGTCGACTAGCTCACGTCCGACTCCGATTTGACGGCCTCGCCGCGGGCGAAGTCCTCCTGCACCTCGTCGATACGGACCGTCACCCGCTCGCCGAGGGCAGCGTCGGGGACGAGAACGACGAAGTCCTGAACCGTGGCGACGCCGTCGCCTTCCTCCCCGGTGTCCGCTATTTCCACGGTGTACTCCTCTCCTTCTTCCACTGGTACGGGCGTATCGTCTGTGCTCATCGCTCGCCGTACCACGTTCGCGCCAATCAAGGTACGTCCCGGTTAGTTACCAGCCGGCGGGAGCGCCCGGCGGCCGTTCAACCGCGGTCAGGGGAACACTGCTCGGGGTCCGTCTCCGGAGTTGTAGTAACAACTGAAACGATTTACACACCGATCGCACAACCGTCGTGCGATCGGGTGTGCAATGACTGTCAGTGGCTACTATCGTTCGAGTCGCTCTCGCCGTCCGCGAACCGCTCGGCCGCCGCCTCGAACTCCTCGCGGGTGTTCAGGTTCTCGAACGTCTCGGTCGACCCGACCGACTCTATCTCGGTTCCCTCCACGACGACGTAGTTCAGGTCGAACAGCGGTTCGAGTATCTTGTGCTCTCCCGCCGCGAGCGCGTCGTCGCACGCGTCGGCCATCGCTTCCGCACGGTAGACGGCCTGCGTGGTCTGGTACCACTGGTCGTCGAGTTGTACCACGGCGGCGTCGTAGTCCGCCGCGCGGTCGAACAGGTACGACGCGATGTCCGGGTCGACGAAGGGCATGTCGCAGGCGACGACGAAGGCGTACTCGGTGTCGACGGCGCGCAGGCCGTTCCGGATACCCGCCATCGGCCCCTGGTTGGGATCCGGGTCGACGGCGAAGGAGACGTCGTGATCGTAGCCTCGCATCGCCTCGCGGATCGGTTCGACCTGGTCCTCGCGGCAGTTGACGACCAGCGACTCGACGACGCCCGTGATCCGGTCGGCGACCCGGCGGATCATCGGCGTTCCGCCCAGTTCCGCGACGGCCTTGTCTTCTTCGCCGAATCTGGTCGACCGTCCGCCGGCGATTATCACTCCGGTCGGCATCTCTCCCGTCCTTTCTCGCGAAGTGCGTTATCGATTACGATAATCCTTATGCGCAGCGTCAACGTACCGGATGTAGATGGAGTACGACCTACCCGACCGCCTCTTACGGGTGGATCTCACCGCGGCTACCGTGAGTAGCGAACGGGTGCCGGCGGAGTGGCTTCGCCGATACGTCGGCGGGAAAGGACTCGGGGCCCGCTACCTCTACGAGGAACTCGCCCCCGGAACCGACCCGCTCGGTCCGGCGAACGCGCTTCTGTTCATGCAGGGCCCGCTCTCGGCGGTGTTGCCGGGTGAACCGCGCTATGCGGCGGTCACGAAATCGCCGCTGACCGGCACGTTTCTGGACTCGTACAGCGGCGGCGGCTTCGCCGAACGGCTCTCGGGTGCCCTTGAGGACCATCTCGGACTGCTCGTCACCGGGCGGGCCGACGACCCCGTCAGGGTCGAAGTGGCGGACGGCGATGCGACGGTCGCCCGGAGCGACCAGTGGGGCGAAGACGCGGTCGAGACGTGTACCGCTCGTCCGGACGCCGCGGTGGCCTGCGTCGGCCCCGCGGGCGAACAGGAAGTCCAGTACGCGACCATCGCTTCGGACGACGCCGACCACCACGCGGGCAGGGGCGGCGCGGGTGCAGTCATGGGGTCGAAGCGCCTGAAAGCCGTCGTCGCCCGGGGCGACCCGCCCGAGGGGTTCGGCGACCTTCGTGAGCGATACACCGACGACTACCTGAACGCGGATGTCGGCCGGTGGCAGCGCGCCAGCGGCACCGTCGAATCGGTCGAGTTCGCCGACGAGGTCGGCGTCCTCTCCACGCGCGGGTGGCAAGAGAGCGAGTTCGAGAGCGCGGACGCGGTCGGGGTCGCGGCCGTCCGCGAGGCTTCGAGCGGACGCGAACGCGAGGACGACGACGTGCCCGGCGGCTTCCGCGTCGAGACGGAGTCCGGCGAGTACGTCCCGCGCGGCGGGACCGCGATGTCGCTCGGCGCGGGACTCGGCGTCGGCGAGTTCGACGCCGTCGCCACGCTCGGTGAAACCTGTGACCGCTTGGGCGTCGACGTCATCAGCGCCGGCAGCGCGGTAGCATGGGCGGTCCGCGCCAGCGAGGAGGGCGTCCTCGACCGCGACCTCTCGTTCGGGGACGAGGACGGTGCCCGCGTGCTGATAGAGGAAATAGCGTCGCGGTCGACGCCGCTCGGCGACGCGCTCGCTGACGGCGTCGCGGCGGCCGCAGAGCGGTTCGGCGGTGAGGGGCTCGTCCCGACCGTGAAAGCGATGGAGCTACCGGGGTACGACCCCCGCGGGTCCAGAGCGATGGCGCTCGCGTACGCGACCAGCGACCGCGGCGCGTGCCACCGGCGCGCCCGCCCCGTCGAGGAGGAGGTGTTCGGCGACTGGTCCGACGCCGACCGCGTCCGCGCCGTCGTCGCTGAACAGGACCGCCGGTCGCTCGTCTGGAGCCTGGTGGGGGACGACTTCGCCGGCGAGGTGCTCGACGACCTCGCCGCGGAGTGGTTCGCGGCCGCGGGCGAGAGCCGGACGCCGGACGAACTGCGGGCCGCCGGCGAGCGGATCTGGACTCTGGTCCGCCTGTTCAACGTGCGAGAGGGGTTCGACCGCTCGGACGACGAACTCCCGGAGGTACTGACGCGCCCAGTCGACGACTCGGACGGTATCGACCCGGACGAGTTCGACCGGCTCCTCACGCGGTATTACGCGGCCCGCGACTGGGGGTTCGACGGGCGTCCCACACGAGCGCTGTGCGAACGGTTGGATCTCACAGACGCGGTCGACGACGACACGCCCCTCGCGGACGGTCCCGCCGGGGCACCAGAACTATGACCGAACGCATCGACCTCGACGACATCGACGCCGACGACGGGACCGAAGACGGCGAACCGAGCCCGGGCGACTGGATCTGGCGGGACGACGGTGACGACGACGCCCCCGTCTCGACGCAGTCCGCCGAGGACGCGCCGGTCGGGCCGTCGTCCTCGGGCGACTCTTTCGTAGACGCTACCGACAGCGACTCGACGGACGACCAACCGATATCCGAAGCGGGCGGTGACGGCGTGCCGTCGCCGAGGATCCGAGACGTCGCGGACGGTTCCGACCGCGATGCCGGTCAGGCCTCTGACGCCAGCGGCGAGGCGCGCGTCCCGCACGTCCCGCGGGAGAACCGGGGCGATCCAGTCGGGATCCCGAAGCGGTCCGGCGGAGCAGGTGCCGGGAGCGAGGGCGAGTCTGACGCGACCGCCGCGGCACCGCCGGACGCGGAGGCGAGCGGCCCCCACGGCGGCGGTGTCGACGACATGGTGACTGCGCTGACCTACGAGGCCGCGAAGCGCCTGGCGAACCCCGCCGCGGCCGTCGCCGACGCGAAGGTCTGGTCCGACTGGATCGGTATCGTCGGCGACGTGCCAGCCCACGTCATCGGCACCTTCCAGCGCAACCACGGCGTCGACGCCGACTTCTTCAACGGCACGGGAACGGGCCCGGGCGAACGGCTGGCGGAGATCGACGTGCACTCGATGTTCTACTCGGAGCGCATGGTCGTCGTCGGCGTCGAAGGCGAGGACGAGTACATCGCCGAGCGGGCGGACTGGGAGTTCGTCCCCGTGGCAGACGCGGCGGCGAAGGCGAACTGGGAACTGACGGAGTAACGTCGCCGTTCGGAGAGGTTGGTGAATCGTTTTCACAGTCGGCGTGGATCGCTACCGCATGGTGAAGCGATACGCTCTCAGACAGCACCCGGTGCTTCTGGCGGCCGTGTTGCTGCTCGGTGCGTGGCTGCTCCTCTCCGCGATGAACGTGTTCGTCTCGATGGGTCAGACGGGGCCGTTCGAGGGGTACGTCGGACACACACCGGCCAGCGGGTGGGCCGGCCTGGCGGTGATAGTGGCGCTGCTCGGATTCCTCGTCGTCCTGTACTCGGAACTGGGCGAGCCTGGTCCGCTCCCCGAGTCGTTTCCGCCGGAGACGGCGCGCGGCGGGGCCGGACAGAGGAGGAGGGTGCACCGTCACACCGACCGGTCCGAGCGGATGGCCTCAGCCCGAACTGACCACGTCGAACCGAAGACGTACTACAAGTGTACCCAGTGCGGAACGGTGTCCGCGTCCGACGAAGCCGTCGCTGAACCGCACGCGCGATACTGCGAAGTCTGCGACGCGGAGACTGAGTGGGTGCCTGCGGAGGGAAGCGGTCCCGTCGACGAAGGGGGGTCGAGGACGTGACGTACTACGAGTGCGCCGAGTGCGGGACGATGGCGTCGTTGCTGGGTGAGAGCGAGCAGGTGCGACCCTGCCCGGTCTGCGACAAGGTGACCCGCTGGGAGGAGTCCTTCGTCGACGAGGACGCGGTGGTGTCGTTTTGACGCTGGCGTTCGAACCCGGCGACCGCTTTCTGGAGGCCGTCGACGACTGGAGCGACCAGCGGATGATGGACCACGAGCAGGCTATCGAAACCAAGGCTGAACAGGCGTTGCTGGAGATCGAACATCTGGTCCGCGACGTCGAGGACCCGGACGACATCGCCTTCGGGGTCGAGGGGACAGAGATCAGACACGACCCGAGCGAGGAACTCGCCGAATTTCTCGACGCCCAGGCCGAAGAGAGCGGCCTCCCGCCGGAGCGCGTCCTGAAACTCCACGTGGACCTGTTCGCCCGCGTCTTCCTCGACGACGACCAGAAGCGGCCGCCGGGTGCGCCGCCGACGTAGCGTCGCCCGCTCAGCCGGAGTTACGCTGTCGGCCCGAGGCGGATGGAGAACCTCGACGCACTGCGATGTCGAATATCGTCGCGAAGGGCCGCCCGCCGGAGTTAGAACATCGGCAGCGCTCGGTACTCGCGGGTCGGGACGTAGAAGTTCGCCCGCGACTCGACGGTGATGAACTCCAGGATGCCGTTGTTCTGCCGGTCACGCACTTCGGTGCTGTCGTCGCGGACGTACCAGCCGTTCATCGCCTTTCGCGTCTTCTCGAAGTCGTCGAGCGACGCCTGGAATGAGAGGAAGTGGACGCCCGCCCGGTTGCCGTCGACGGTGTTGAAGTCCCGCCGAAGGACGATCGGTTCGCCGTCCTCGCGGACCCGGGCCACTTTCTCGTGGTGGCCGACGACGTCGTGTTCGCTCGCGTGGTCTGAGACGGCGTCGCTGAACGGGACGGTGTCGGTGAACTCGTCTACGTCATCGTCGGAGAACTCCGGGGAGAACATCCGCGCGACGCGCTCGTTCCGGTCGAACCCCTCGAACCAGCGAGTGAGCGACTGGCTCAGGTGGCTCAGATGCATCGTCGTCCCCCCCTCGAACGACCCGGAGTCGATGGTGACGCGGTCCTCGCTGGCCTGCGTGCCGCGCATTCCCGAGCGAAAGCCCATGAACATCCGGTCGGAGTCGGACAGCGGCGGGTCCTCAGGGAGCCCTTCGGCGTCCGTGTGCTCGACCGGCAACCCCTCGCCGATGAACCCGGTGCGTCGACCGCTGGTCGAGAACACGTCGCCGAGGCGGTCGTCGACCGAAACGTCGCCGAGAGAGTCCTTCGGACCGAACAGAGCGTTCTCCGCGTCGTCGAGGTGCGACGGAACGTCGCTCGACAGGGCGAGCGCGGCGTCGAAGTCGAGGAGGTCCGGGTCGTCCGTACGCGAGAGTACCTCGGGCCGGCGAACCGGTGTCGCGTCCAGTGCACCCACTCGCTCGAAGTAGTTCGGCCCCCAGGCGAGCAGGTGAAAGAGCCCGTCGGGTCCCCACTCGTACGCGCCTTCGAGAGTTCGCATCGCGCGCTCTATCGTGCGGCCCGTTTCTTTCGACGGCGACGCGCTCAGGTCGAGCAACAGGACCCGGTGATGCCGGGGCAACAGCGGATTGCCGTGCCGGTCTCGCCGGACGAACGACGACTGCGCGTGCTGACGGTTCGGCAGCCCGTCGGCGTGCGGGTTCGGGTCTAATCCGAGGTCGGTCTCCGACCGCGCCGGCCGTAGGAACTGCGAACACCCCGCCAGGCCGACGGCTCCGGCGATACCCGCGATCCGTTCGAGGAGTGTGCGTCGACTTGCCATGCTATCGCTTGGCAAGAGTACTGGATCTCGGCGTATAAGCCCGTCGTGTATCACGTTTTCCGAGAGTAGCAAGCGTTTATGCGAATTCACTGCTTGCAACTACGCATGTTACACGCTAGCAGTGGACTTTCATCGGCCGAACTCCCGCTGCCGGCCGACGACGCCGTGACGGTACTGCTCGTGGGATCAGTCGTCCTGGGCATCATCGCGTACGATGCCTACAGGTACCACTGGGGGGCGTAGATGTCCGAGCGCACCGTTGCTCGCGGCGAGCGTCTCGACGGCACGCGGGTCGTCAGGGTCCTCGGATACGCCGTGTACGTGCTCGCGACGCTTCTTGCCCTATCGCTGTTGACCGTCGGCACCATCGCCATCATCGCGGAACTGAAAGGGACCTGGCACTGGGCGATCCACCTCCAGTCGACTGTCAGTTACGTCGGACTGTTCATCTCGTACCTGTTGACCGCCCTCGTCCCGCTTTTCGGCCTCTTGCTCGTCTCGCGGTGGTGGGTCGACGATGCGTAGCCTGACGCGAGTCTGCCGGGTGGGAACCGTTCTCTCGGCAACGGCGCTGTTGCTGGTAGTCGCCCTCGTCGGTCTCGTCGCGTTCGTCGCGGAGATGCACGCGACGTGGACCTGGTACTTCCGCATGGAACGGACCATCTCGGCGGCGACGCCCGTCGCGATGTGGCTGCTCGGTTCGTCGTTCGTATTTCTGTTCGGCACCGTGGCGACGGCGAGATACGAGACAGGATAGATATCCACCTCTTATCCGCCAGAACCCAGTCGTTCGACGGCGCTACCCACCTTCGATGAGGTCCGTGAACCGCTCCAGGCGCTCGTCGTCGGCGAGTCGCACCATATCGCCCTCTTGGTCGTACCGTGCTATTCCCGCACTGTCCAGTTTCGGAAGATGATTGTGGTAGAGCGAGAGGTAGATCCGCTTTACGTCCTCCGCGGGGATCTCGGTGATCGGCGACCCGTTCTCCCGGACGGCGATCTCGTCAGCGAGGTCGGCCAGTGCCATCGGTCCCTCGTACTCCCGCAAACAACGGATCGCGTACCGGCGGCGGGTGTGAGAGAGGCACTCGAAGACCGCGTCTACGTCTCCGTGTGATTGATAAACGTTCGTCATATCACTGGGTAATTCCTCGTAACCCAAGAGAACCAGGGTTGTATATTCACCCCATTCACCGGTCCGAAAGCGCTCTCTACTGTGGATCGTCTCTCGACGGGTAGTTGATAGTTAACGTACTCGAAATCAGGTTCCGGTGGCCGGTGTGAAACCGCTTCGACAACGCCTGCTGCGAGAGATCCATCCGGTTCGCGAGTTCGCTCATCGTTACCTGTTGAGGCACCTCGTAGTACCCCTCTTCGAGCGCAGTCACCAGCGTCTCGCGCTGTTTCGTCGTCAGGTCGTACTGGACGCTCGCCATCGGCTGTTCCTGTTCCTTGAGTTCGTTGAGTTCGAAGGTGATGTCGTTCTCGTCGCAGTACTCCTGGAAATCCGAGAGCCGACTGCGGTCGTCGAAACGTATCCGCAGTTCCCAGGTTTCGTCTCTCGCGACGGCCTGCAGGATCGTCGCACCGATCTCGACGTACGCATAGACGATCGTCTCGACGTTTTCCGTCCACTCCGCGCGGTAGAGCCTCCCGTCGTCGATCTCGTCTATTTTGGCGACGTTCTTCACCGACTCGTCCTCCCGGAACGCGTCTTCGAACTCCGATTGTTCGAGGCCGCTGACCCAGAAGTACGGCATGACTTTGTCCTGCATCGTCGCGACGACGCGCTCTATCTCGACTATCATCTCCGGTGCCGCCGTCAGGGTGTGATGGAGCGCAAAGTCGTCTGAAGGAACGGTGAACTCCGCGATGACACTCATATCCACGGGGTTCGGTATCGAGTAGAATAAGGGCCGTGGAAGAACGGGATTTGTGCTCTCTTCCGATACCGGCGTCGATAACTGTTGTCTGACCGCCGGTCCGCGCTTCGAAACGGCTGTCCAGTCAGGAAACCCACTCCAGTTCCGGAGCCGTTTGGTACGAACTGTTGTAAGTCATTTCCGGAGGGCACCGACACGGGAACGACGCATACCGGTTCACAGTTACAACAGTCCGTATGAGCGACTCCCGTTTCGTCTCGCGGCCGGCAGTCTGGGGCGTATCCTCCGCACCGCCGCGGGTCGAAAGCGGTGACTCGCGGACTGCGCCGCTGTCGCTACGGTGCCATCTGTGCGGTGAGTTCGTCCTCGAAGGCGACGACGCCCTCGGTGATGTCCGCCGCGGCGAGGTAGAGGTCCGACTCCGTCGCCTCGCGCACGTCAGCGGCGAACTCGTCTATCCACTCCAGTAGATGTTCGTCGAGGAAAACCCGTTCGTAGCCGAACGCCTCGGCCTCACCGCGGCGCTGGCGTCGGATCAGGTGTCTGAGAAAGGCGAGTTCGACCGCGACGAAATCGTTCTCCTCGGGGTAGTCCTCCGGCGGTTCCCACCCGACGGCGTGATAGCTCTCCTCGACTTCGGCGAGTCCCTCCCCGATGTACTCCGTGTCGTCGCGGTAGTACGTCTCGTGGGGGGTGATGACGGGCCTGAGACCGACGAACAGGCGCGTGTACTCGGTTGTCAACTCGTCCTCCACGTCGCGTATCGGTCGGTCCTCGTTGTCCTCGACGAACCGTTCGAGCGCGGCGAACCCCTCGTCCAGCGACGGGTGGACCTCGTCGTCGGGAACCGTCACCCCAGAGAACAGGTCAGTTAGGAACGCCTCGTTCGGCGCGTCGCCAAGCGAGTCGACGGCGAAGTCGAACAGTTCGAGTCGTGCCTCGTAGACGGAGTCGGTGTTCATGTGTCGAAGTGGAGTCTGGCACGGCAGTCGTTACAGTACTCGAACACGCTGTGTTCCGAGTCCGGCGCGATACCCTCGACCCGCTCGCCGACCGCCGCCTTCACCTTCTCGGCCGAGCCGACGCTCGTGAACTCGCGACCGCAGCGGCGACAGGACAGCATCTCACCGTCGTACACCGTCATCCACGCCGGATCGTTCGATTCGGCGTCCGCGTCTGTGACGGCCTCTCGATTCTCGGGCAGCAACGACAGGTCCAGTCCGTCGCGCATCGTGATGGCTCCCTCCGGACAGCCGTCCTCGCAGAGCCCGCAGTTCACGCAGCGTTCGTGGTCGAACTGCAGGTCACTCCCCTCTCTGCGGATCGCGTCCGTCGGACACATGTTCGTACATGTAGGCGTCAGCGCGCAGTCGTCGGAGACCTCCATCCAGCCGAAATCCGATAGCCCTCGGATCACGTCGCGGTCAGGATCGGTGTGGTCGACTATCGCCCGGACGCTCTCCAGCGCCCACCCGTGATTGTCGAACGGCGGCGTCTCTCGTCCGTCGTCTACGTCGCCGGTCGCGACGTGTTCGCCCGCGGGAACCGGGGAGTCGTCGAGCCCGTTTACGAACGCGGAGAGGGCGTCGACGAACCCGTCTGGGTCGCGGGGGTCGGGCGCGAAGAAGTCGACGCGTTCACCCAGCCCGAGGTCGCGACACGCTGCGTTGACGCTGTCGACCAGTGTCGCCTTCGGATCGGGGCCGGAGTGGAGACAGGATCCGCCGCATCCGACGACGGCAACCCCGTCGGCCCCGCTCGCGAGCGCGTGGAGCGCGTGGGCCTCGCCGACCGTGTCCGTACAGTCGACCCGGACCGGCAACACCGGCGGATACGAGAGGTCCCGTCCCGCCGCGGAAAGGCGGCCGTACTCCCGAACGGCGTCGTCGGCGCGTTCCGAGCAGACGAACGTGACGACCTGCTCACCGATGGGGTCGTCGCCGCCGAACAGACCGCCGGATTCGCGGGGCCGGACGAGCGCCTCGACTTCGCGGGCGATCCGTTCGTTCGAGGGGTCCCGCAACCGGACCGCGCCGGTGGGACAGGAACTAGTGCAGGCCCCGCAGTCCTGGCAGGCGACGGGGTCGAACTCGACCTCGTCGATGCGCGGCCGTTCGACCGCGCCGTGCGGACAGGCCTCTACGCACTCGTTGCATCCGCGCTTGCTCGACGCCCCGGACGCGCAGACGTCCATGTCGATGTCCAGATGCTGCGGTTTTTCCAGGCCGCCGAGTAGCCGTTCGACCGCCGCGACGGTCCCGGCGTCGACGGGACCAGTATAAAACCCGAGACGCCCGCCGCGGTCGGCGGACGTCGCGGCGGGGTAGATCACCTGATCCGCTTCGATAGCGCGTTCGACGCCGTCCATCTCGATGGCGTTCGTCGGACAGCACTCCGTCCACTCTCCGTCGGGGGCGTCGGGTACGATGTCGACGGGAACGCGTGCGACCATGCCGTCCGGCCCTTCGCGGACGCAGTCCATACAGGAGATGCAGTCTTCGGTGACCCGGGCTTCGACGGTCACCTCGAACTCGCCGTATTCGCCGTCGACGCGGGTGACCCGGCCTCGTTCGACAGTCACGTCGTCTAAGTTTGCGTCCACTCCCGCGTATTCGCCGCCGTTTGCGATCAGCGTTATCTCCGCGTCACCGGTCGACCCCGTATCCCCCGCCAGTGCGCTGGCGGTTTTCGCGTCGCCGACGACGACCACGTCGTTTCCGGCGTCGCGAGAGACCGAACGGGACACCGGTTCCTCTCGCAGGCCGGCGTGACGGGCGGTCAGCATTCGCGCCGTCTTCTCCGACGCCGCGTCTCTCCCGTGTACCCATCCGGCGCTCTCGCGGTGGTCGACGAAGTCGACCGCTTCGGGGTGGAGATCATGCTCGTCAGCGAGGCCGCGTAACCGGCGCTTGCATCCGTCGTCGACCGCGGTGACGAGCAACTGGTCCAGGTCGTGTTCGTCTATCACCTGCGACATCGCTGGCAGGCCGTCATCGCAGAGATGGCTCGAACTCGCGACTACGTCGACGCCTTCGACACTGTCCCGCGCTTCCTCCGGGTCTACGGCGCACCCGTCCCCGCAGGCGCAGACGAAAGCCCCCGTGTTCATGTGCCACAGTGATACTACTTCTCAGGGCAAGTATGTTACGAATGGTCAAAAATCAGAACTCAATAGATCGAACGGGCAGAATTTTAAAAATGAGAATGATAAGGGAGAAGTGGTATAAATTAATATTATTCTATATAAATTCGGCAAAAGCGTACATAAATAAGGTCAAACACGTATTCTCTCGACAAAATTGGTGAAGACTCTTACGCGCTCCAGTTGATCTTCTAAGTCATGCCCATAGTTACCGTGCCGAACCGAACGACCGGGCGACGGGGGTCGGTACCGTGAGCAACGAACCAGTGCAACTCGACCTCGATCGACGGTCGTTCATGAAGGCGAGCGCGCTCGCCGGAGCGGTCGCCATCGGTGGCGGAGCGGCGGGGCACGTTCTCGCTCAGGAGGGCGAAGACGAGACGCCGGACGGTGCCCTCGGCGAGAACGAGACCGTTAACTCGGTGTGTAACTACTGCGCCGTCGGCTGCGGTTTCAAGGGCGAGCGACGGGGGAACGCGTTCGTCGGTCAGGAGCCCTGGTTCGAGAACCCGATCAACAACGGGTCGGTCTGTGCGAAAGGGGCGAGCATCTACGAAACCGAACACTCCGACAAGCGGGTCAAACACCCGCTACAGCGCGTCGACGGCGAGTGGCAGAAGATCACGTGGGAACAGGCGTACAGCACTATCGTCGGCGAGATAGAGCGGATCTGGGACGAGTACGGCCGAGACAGTATCTACTGGCTCGGCAGCGCTCACCACTCCAACGAGGAGGCGTACGCGCTTCGCAAACTGATCTCCTTTATGGGGACGAACAACGTCGACCATCAGGCGCGGATCTGCCACTCGCCGACTGTCGCCGGCCTCGCGAACACGTGGGGCTACGGCGCGATGACGAACACGATCAACGACTACCGCAACTACGACCTGGACATCATCATCGGACAGAACCCCGCCGAGGCCCACCCGATCGCGATGCAGCACATCCTCGAAGGGCAAAAGCGCGGCGGGACGCTGATCGTCGTGGAACCGCGGTTCACCAAGACCGCTGCCCACGCCGACCAGTTCTACCGGCTTCGGTCCGGCACTGACACGGCGTTCATGCTCGGACTGATCAACTACCTCCTCAACAACGACGCGCTCGACCGGAACCACATCGAGGGGCGGGTCAACGGGTGGCCCGACGTCGAAGCCGAACTGGAGAACTACGACCTCGAAACGGTGTCTGACATCACCTGGATCAGCGAGGAGTCGATCGAGGAGGTCGGCGATCTCATCATCGAGAACATGCCCAACGTCCAGATAGAGTGGGCGATGGGCGGCACCCAACACACCAACGGCACGCAGAACATCCGCGCCCACGCCATCACTGCGCTGGCGACGGGCGGTATCGGCCGTGCGGGCGGCGGATTGCAGGTCATGCGGGGACACGCGAACATCCAGGGGACGACCGACCTCGGGCCGAACGCTCACATCCTGCCGGGGTACTACTCCGTCTCGTCGGTGGACTCGTGGCGGCACTGGGCGAACGTCTGGACGAAGAGCCCGTACACGGAGGGGGAGGTCAGCTTCGAGGACCTGTACGAGAAGTTCGACCACATGCCCGAGGAACTCTGGCAGGAGCAGGCCGGCGGCGGCGACGCCGTCATCGGCGACCCGGGCGATCAGGAGGACGACACCTCGATGATGTTCCAGAACGGTCTGACCGTCTCGCGGTGGTACGAGTCCGCGCTGGACCAGGAGGACCGCCTGATCGAGTCCACGCTCTATCAGCCCGAGAAGACGAAGATGGCCGTCTTCCAGGGGCATTCGGCGAACTCACTGACCGAGATGGACCGGATGAAACAGGCGATGGAGGCGCTCGACCTCCTCGTCGTCATCGACATGTTCCCGTCGGTGGCGTCCGTGATGGCCGAGCGGGACGACGGAGTCATCTTCCTGCCCTGTGCCAGTCCGTACGAACACGCCGGTAGCGTGACCAACTCCCACCGCTCCGTTCAGTGGAAGGAGCCGGTTCGGCCGCCGGGGCACAACACCCGACCCGACCTCCAGATCATCCAGCAACTCGCCGACCGTCTCGGGTTCGGCGAACACTTCAACTGGGGTCCGGGGCCGGAACTGTACAACGGCACGGAGTCCTACGAGGACGTGATGCGGGAGATCAACCTGGGTGTCCGCACCATCGGCTACCAGATGTCGCCCGAGCGGTTGCAGGCCCAGCAGGAGTACGACGAGGTGTTCAGTACCGAGGATCTGCAGGCGAAAGCCGGGCCGTACGAGGGCGAGTTCTGGCAACTGCCGTGGCCGTGCTGGGGGACCAGCCCGAACGAAAACGTCCCCGACCACCCCGGCACCCCAATCATCTGGCGCGACCGGTTGGACCCGCGAGAGGGGGGCCACGACTTCCGCGCACGGTGGGGAACTGAAGCCCCCAGTCCAGACGACTGGGAGACCGTCCGCGGCGAAAGCGGGTTCCCGGCCGAGGAGTACCCGCTCAGCGAGACGTACGACCAGCAGGGAGACGAGGGGCTGGACATGCTCCGGAGTTCCTACCAGCCCGACTGGTGGGATAGCGAGGTCGAGGGCGTCCCGCAGTACCCCGGGTTCGCGAACACGCTTCCGGCGGACCCATCGAACTCCGACCAGATGGCCGGTCCGGTCCGGTACGCGCTGAACCCGGCGCGGTCGCCGTACGACGCCGCACAGGACTTCCAGGACCGGTTCATCACTGACCTCGACCCCGCCGACTACGAGGAGTACCAGAACCGACAGCCCGACCCGCCGACCGGCCGCGGTCGGGCGCGTGCCGTCGCGTGGAACTTCTACGACCCCGTCCCGATCCACCGCGAACCGATCGAAAGCCCGCGTCCCGATCTGGCCGACGAGTGGCCGGCGTTCGGCCCGCAGACGAACCTCTATCGCCTCGACCAGGACAACCGCGCCGTTCAGGAGCAGGCCACACAAGAGGCACAGGATCAGGGGTTCGAGACGATCATGACGACGGGCCGGCAGGTCGAACACCAGGGCGGCGGCGCGGAGACGCGGAACAACGTCTTCACCGCCGACCTGCAGCCGCACATGTACGCGGAGATCCATCCGGACCTCGCCGAGGAGATCGGCGACGGCATCGACGGCGGAGACCTGGTCGTCGTCTCGACGACAAACCGAGGGTCCGTCCTCGTCAAGGCCCGCGTCACCCGGCGGGTGAACGACCGCGAGGTGTTCCTCCCGTACCACTGGGGCGGCGTCTACAAGGGGCAGGACCTCTCGGACCGCTACCCGGACGGCCTCACGCCGCTGGCTATCGGCGACAGTGTCAACATCATCACGTCTCCCGGGTACGACTCCGAAACCCAGATGCAGGAGACGAAACCCGCGCTGGTGAACGTCCGTCAGGCGACCGAGAACCTGCTGAACGAACTGAACATGGACACGCACCTGCTTAACGAGGGCTTCCCGCAGGACGAAGCCGGTCTCGGCCGACAGAAGACGTACGACGTCAGGGACCGCCCGAACGACAGCCATTAACAATGTCAACTGACCAAGACTCCCAGGACCGACAGGTGATGAGACAGAGCGTCTTCAGCACCGGCGAAGGGACGCGAATCTTCCCGGACGTGGAGGCGTGTATCGACTGTGGCGGTTGCTACGTCGCCTGCAAGCGCACGTGGGACATCCCGCGCGACGAACAACGGATCAGTATCTCGACGATGCTGGAAGGCCAGATGGCAGAGGACACCGAGAACAACCCGCGGAGCGGGGTGGCCATGAGCGAGGGGCAAGACCCGGGCGAAACCAGCGTTCCGATGCAGTGTTACCACTGCGACAACGCGCCCTGCGTCTCCGTCTGCCCGACGGACTCGCTGTTCAAGAACCCCGAGAACGATTTCGTCGAGGTACGCGACGACCTCTGCATCGGCTGCCAGTACTGTCTCTCGGGGTGTCCGTTCGGCGCGCCGCAGTTCCCGGAGTCGAACGACGGGGGAGCCGAGTTAGCGGGCAGCGGCGGTATCATGGACAAATGCACCATGTGCGAGGAGCGCCAGCTAGAGTCCGGAAAGGGCCCCGCCTGCGCGGAGGAGTGCGCCACCGACGCCATTCTCGTCGGGACGGCCGACCAGATCGCCGAGGAACTCGACCGCCGCGGCGAGGCGTCCTTTTTCAACGACGAGGCGCTCGAGATCATCTTCGGCGACGACGCGGAGGCGTTCGACCGATGAGCGGGACGTCCGACGACCGGGACCGGGATCCGGACCGGCCACCGGACGACCGTGAAGGGGGGACGCCGCACAGCGACGCGGCCGACCAGCGGGACCGAGAGGCGGGGACCGACCCGTCCTCTCGCTCGGAGCGCGAACCGGTCCGGGAGATGCCGCACAAGGAGCGGCCCCGGAACTACACGGACCCGGACAGTCGCCTGACCGACCGCCTTGCGGTCCTCATCAGCGCCCTCGTCGGCCTGATAGTGACCGGGCTCGCGTACTGGTGGGCGCAGTCGCAGGCGATATTCACTGAGGAACTGTACCGCGTCCAGCCGACGGTTGAGGAGCGCGGTATCGGCGCGGACTGGGTGCAGGGAAACACCGACCCGGCGCTAGACGCGATGATCGCCATCATCCACGCGGCGGACGCCCTCATGGGCCTCGGCATCCTCGTGATAGTGTTTCTCCACTGGGCCGCGTTCCGTCGCCTCGCGTCGCAGATGCGCCAGCCCGGCGAAACGCGCCGGTCGGATGCCGTCGCCGCCGACGGCGGTGCGGAGGCGGACGGTGAGCGCGGAGGTGACGCCGGATGACCAGCCTCGACCACGGGAAGTTCACCCGGGTCACGACCCTGTTTCACTCGCTGCTGGCGCTAGACGTGTTCCTGCTGTTTTTCACCGGATACGCCATCATGTTCAACGACGAACTCTGGTGGCTGGTCGAGGCGACCGGCGGGAGCAGCGGCGTGGTCGCGGTACATCGCATCGCCGGCCTCGGACTGATCGCGTTGACTATATTCTGGATGACGCTGCTTCTCATCACGCCCGGCGGTCGAGATAACTTCGGTGCTGTACTCCCCGGAACTGACGATATCGAGGCCGCGGTACAGGACGTGAAATTCGCGCTGGGGTACGCGGACGAGCGCCATCCCAACGCCCGCCAGTTCGCCGGCTACAAGGCCGACGAGGTCCCGCTGCTGTCGTACGTCGGGAAAGGCGTCGTCTGGATATTCGCGGTCGAACTGACCCTGCTCATGATCTCCGGCCTGCTCATCTGGAGCAAGACCGGCCTCGTCGGGTTCTTCCAGACGAAGGCGTCGGCCATGGCGTTCGTCGTGTTCCACGGTCTCCTCGGTATCATCATGCTGATGGGCGTGATGTTCCACATCTTCGAACACGGCGCGCACCCGGCGTTCTACCCGGTCGAACTCAAGGCGTTCCTCCCGAAAGACATCACCCCGGAGTATCACGCCGACGAGGACCACGAAACCACCGGCATCGAGAACCTCGAACTCTCGCCGACGTGGAACTGGGCGGCCAACCTGCTCGGTCTCCTCACCGTCATCGGCATCGTCAGCGTGCTGATCGGAAGCATCTTCGACGAAGGGTATCCCATACCGAGGGAGTTGGCAGTCGGCGGCGGTCCGACGAACCTGTTGCTCACTATCGGGATCAACATCGGCATTCTCGTGCTGTTCATCGGCCTCGTACTGTCGATGTACGGAAACGTCATGCGCCGGCGGTACGAGCGCCAGATCGCCGAGGAGCGACGCCAACCCCCGACCGCGACGGACGGAGGTGACGCCGGTGACGACTGACCGCCGTCACTCGTCCGGCGGAGCGTCTCCGACCGGATCTACGGGGGTGACGTGACCGATGGTGAGCGTGATCTGGGAGGCGATGGGTGTCCTCGCCGTGCTGTTGGCGATAGCGGGACTGCTGTACGTTCTCGGGCTGTCGGGCACGGCCGGTGACGACGACAACGGCCCGAGGTGGTCCGGCGTACTGGTGGGACTCGTCGTCGCGGCGTTCCTGCTAGCGATGATCGTCCCGCTCGTGATGTGAGCGCCGACGGTCGGCGAGCGGTTCGCCGGCTAAAATATATTTTAGCTAACATATATCCCCGCCCGGCCCCGAGACGTCTGTATGGCAAGACAGTCGCACGGACCCGACGCAGGTGAGAAGAACCAGATCGCAAAGACCGGGACGACTACCGTCGGCTTGACCGCGACTGACGGCGTCGTACTGGCGGCTGACCGACGCGCGAGTCTCGGCGGGCGGTTCGTGGCGAACAAGGACGTATCGAAGATCGAACAGGTACATCCGACGGCCGCGATGACCATCTCCGGGTCCGTCGGGGACGCGCAGGCTGTCCTCCGACAGCTCCGCGCCGAGGCGTCGCTGTACGAGACGCGACGCGGACGCCCCCTGTCGATGGACGCGCTGGCGCGGGTTACGGGCGACACGCTCCGCGGCCGCCCGGTTACACCGGTCCTCGGCGGTGTGGACGACGACGGCGCACACGTCTACGACCTGGATGGCGGCGGTGGCGTGATGGAAGACGCGTACGCGTCGACCGGGAGCGGGATGCAACTCGCGTACGGCGTATTGGAACGGCAGTACGATCCGGACGCCTCGGTTTCGGAGGCAGTCGCGGTCGCCGCGAACGCCGTCGCCGCCGCCAGCGAGCGCGATACGGCCAGCGGCAACGGCGTCCTCGTCGCTCGCGTCACGGCCGACGGCGTCGCGACTGCGACCTACGACGACCCGGCGGAGGTGGCGTAGATGGACGGACACGAACAGACCGCGTACGACCGCGGCGTGACCGTGTTCTCGCCGGACGGCCGCCTCTACCAGGTCGAGTACGCCCGCGAGGCCGTCACCCGAGGTCAACCCGTCGTCGGCGTCACGCACGGCGACGGTGTCGTCCTCGCCGCGAACGGCGCGCGTCGCTCGCCGCTACAGGAACCGGATAGCATCGAAAAACTGCACGCCGTCGACGACCACGTGGGAGTCGCGACTGCCGGTCACGTCGCGGACGCGCGTCGCCTCGTCGATCAGGCTCGCGTTACCGCCCAGCGCGAACGACTGCGATACGGCGAACCGATGGCCGTCGAAGCGCTCGCCAAATCGCTCGCGGACGCCGTCCAGGAGACGACCCAGACCGGCGGCGCGAGACCGTTCGGTGCGGCGCTTCTGGTCGCTGGCGTCGACGAGAACGGCCCGGCGTTGTACGAGGTCGACCCGTCCGGGACCCCGACAGCGTGGCGGGCCACAGCGGTCGGCGGCGACGGCACACTGATCGACCACCTCGAAACGGAGTACGCCGACGAACTCGACGAGAGCGCGGCTGTCGATACGGCGCTCGGGGCTATTCGAGAGAGTACGGAAGCGGATCTGTCGGCGGTCAACCTCGACATCGCGACGGTGACTGCGGACGGGTACGACGCCCTCAGCCTCGACGAACGACGCGACGCCGTCGGCAGCTAATCGGGCCGAGTCGGGAACTCACACTGTCGGCTGTAAGTACGTGAAGACTGCGAGGCAAGTATGGCCGTGTTACTTGCTTACACACTGTTTGCTGTCGAACCACTGTTCGACGAATTACAGCCGACAGTATCAGGCCGACGCGCTCTCGCTCCCGCCGCTCGCCCCGTCGACGCTTTCGTCTCCCTCCGCCTCCGATTCCGTGACGGTCCGGCGGCGGTGTTCCACGACCGTTCCGTCGCGGGCGACGAACAGCGCGAGTTCCTCGTCCTCTAGCCTGGTAGTGACGCGGACGCACCAGGGGTCCTCGGAGACAACGCGCTCGCGCCACTCGTCGCCGACGTTCCAGAGCGGGCGGTCGCGCACGTCGTGGCCGTGTTCGTGGTAGAACGACACGACAGCAGGGTGGTCGAGCGTCGCGAGCGTGACCGGACAGCGCAGGCGCGCGCCGCAGGCCACGCACGAGAACGTCACCGTCGCCGGTCCGGGGTCGCCGGCGCGTTCGGCGTCCGCGTCGACGGCACCGCCGCACTCCGGGCAGACCCCCGTCGAGAACCCGGCGATCCGGTGGCGGTGGTGCGAGTCGAACGCCGCCGGGAGGTCCTCGTCGTCGTGGGTGTCGTGCCCGCTCGGCGGGAACGGGAGTTCCAGAACCGGGCCGTTACAGGCCTCGCAGGCGACAGTCGTCACGTTGTCCTCCACGCGGACGACCAGCGCCGCCTCGCCGCAGTGGGGACAGGCGTCGGAAAGCCCGACGGAGTCCCGACTCACACTCTCCGTGTACGTGCCCGCGGCGACGGTGCGGGCGATAGCGGTCCCCGCGTAGGTGAGTTCGTACTCGTCGCCAACGTTGCGGACGTACCGGTCGGTCAACTGCCGGAGGTGGTACGCGAACCCTGCAGACGTGTCTTCGTCGGTGGCCTCGTGCAGTTCAGAGAACGAGCGCCGCGTCGGCCGTCCGTCGTCTACGAGCGCGCGCAGGATGCGCAACCGCGTCTCGCTCCCGAGGACCTGAAAGGCGTCGCTGGGCGGGATGTCGTCGTCCGGGTCGCGGGGTCCGCTCATGTCTGTCTCTGATCGGCCCCCGGTAATAAGCACTGTCGTGGTCTCTGAACCGCGTTCGTTTCGCTCGGTCAGTTCCGGCTTCAGTGGCTGGCGCTTCGCTTCGACCGGCGTCCTCCACGTCCCGTAACTAATTCCGGTTACGAACTGCCCGTCCCCGACAGCGGATTTAAGAACGAGCGGTCACGATGTGATGGTATGCTCGCGGACGAGTTCGGTCGGGAGGTGTCGGGTGTGCGGGTGTCGTTGACCGACCGGTGTAACTTCGACTGCGTCTACTGCCACAACGAGGGTCTGGGCGATACGCGCGGTCCGATGGATCCGCAAGACGACGAGATGACGGCCGACGAAGTCGTCCGCTTTCTGGAGGTTGCCGCCGAGTTCGACGTCGACTCAGTGAAGTTTACGGGCGGCGAACCGATGCTTCGCCAGGACCTCGAAGAGATCATCCGCCGGACCCCCGACGAGATGGAGGTGTCGATGACGACCAACGGCACCTTCCTCCCCGGCCGAGCGCCGGACCTCGTCGACGCCGGCCTCGAACGCGTCAACGTCTCGCAGGACGCGCTCGACCCCGACGACTTCGCCGAGGTGACCAAAAGCGGCGCGTACGAACAGGTGCTTGAAGGCGTCGAGGCGGCCCTCGACGCCGGTCTCGACCCCGTCAAACTCAACATGGTCGTGTTCGAACACACCGCGGGCTACGTGCCCGAGATGGTCGACCACGTCGCCGAGAACGACGGTCTCCAGTTGCAGTTAATCGAGTACATGCCCGAACTCACCGGCCGCCCCGAGTGGAACATCGACATCGAACGCGTCCACGGCTGGCTAGAGGAACAGGCCGACGAGATCGAGCGCCGCGAGATGCACGGCAGACGGCGTTACTGGATCGGCGGCGAAGACGGGTCGGACCCCGCCGACACGTCAGAAAACGGCGATCACGCGACCAGAGACGACCCCAACGCGGGACGCGGTATGGTCGAGATCGTCGACCCCGTCGAAAACGCTGACTTCTGCGCGAACTGTCACCGCGTGCGCGTCACGCACGAAGGATATCTCAAAGGGTGTCTCAACCGCAACGACGACCTGCGCTCGATGGGCGAGATGGAAAAACCCGAGATCCGCGAGACGTTCCGCGAAACCGTCGACAACCGCGTGCCGTACTACGGCGAGTACATGATCAAAAACGACGACGGCGAGTGGGAGATCAACGAGGAGTACATCGGGGCCTGAGAGGGACTGTCGAGATACAGTAGCTTGTCGACGCGGGGACGGCGAACACCGGTACACAGTTCCAACGATCCCTACGAAGGTCGCGTTTCGGGGTGCCGAACGAGCACACCCTGTCGCAACTGCGAGCGGAGCTACGCTTCCACACGAGAGACTGTCCGGGTCATTCGAGGGAGTAGCGAGCGTCTGACGGCTCGCTGGACCGTTCGCTGCGCGACCGGCACCGGTTTGTCGCACCGTCACGGTTCCCGATACTTTCGTGACGCTTAAGTACCCGAGAGGGAGTAGAATTGAACGCAATACGATGTAGGGGTATCGGGCCCCGAGTCCGAGAGGGCGGAGATAGAACAGCGAGTCGTGGTAGCCTAGCCTGGCCCAAGGCGCAGGGTTGCTAACTCTGTGGCGTCAAGCCTCCGGGGTTCAAATCCCCGCCACGACGTCGTACTGGAACCGGAACTTCCGGTTCGCGAGGGGTTTCAGCCCCGACGAAATCATCGAAGCGTTTTCGACGCTTCGACCCAGACAACAGATCAGCTATGAGTGCAGAAGAACCACAGGACGAACCCGAAGACGATGAGGATCTTCGCTACTTCGTCCGCATCGGGCAAACGGACCTCGATGGGACGAAGGCCGTAGAGCGATCACTCATCGAGATGAACGGCATCGGGCGACGAACAGCCCGCATCATCGCCGACGAGGCGAACGTAGACCGGAAGGCGACGTTCGGCCGACTCGAAGACGACGAGATCGAACGCGTGACCGACGAGGTCGAGAACTACGCGGACACGGTCCCGGAGTGGCTCACCAACCGCCGCAACGACTTCTTCAGCGGCGAGACCACACACGAGACCGGCAACGACCTCTCGATGACGCGACGGCAGGACATCAACCGCATGAAGATGATCAGTTCCTACCGTGGCGTCCGCCACAACCGCGGCCAGAAGGTCCGCGGCCAGCGCACGAAGTCCACCGGCCGTACCGAGGGGACTATCGGCGTCAACGTCGAGGAGATCCGCGAGGAAGCCGCGGAAGAGGCCGCCGGAGAGGAAGACGAGGACGAGGGGGGGCTCTAACCGATGCCGCTCGGAAGCAAAACGAAGGCTTACGAGACCCCGAACCACCCCTGGCAGGGCGAGCGGATCGCCGGCGAACACGACCTCGTCGGCCGCTACGGCCTGAAAAACAAGGAAGAACTCTGGCGCGCTCAGTCCGAACTGCGCTCGTACCGCCGCGAGGCGCGTGCGCTGCTCGGTCGCGCGCAGGGCGACGCCGAGGCCGCCGCAAAGCGCGGCGACGAGTTCCTCGCCCGCCTGAAGCGGATCGGCGTCCTCGACGAGGAGGACGGTCTCGACGACATCCTGTCCCTCGAGATCAACGACGTTCTCGAACGTCGCCTCCAGACGGTCGCCTACCGCAAGGGACTCGCGAACACGCCGGAGCAGGCCCGGCAGTTCATCGTTCACGGACACGTCGTGGTCGGCGAGAGCCGCGTCACGCGACCGTCGTACAAGGTCGACGTCGACGAAGCGGAGTACATCGACTTCGACGACACGAGCCCGCTCGCGGACGATCTCCACCCCGAACGCGCGGAGGAACAATAACATGAGCGAATCAGAAGACAGCAAGTGGGGCATCGCCCACGTGCACGCATCGTTCAACAACACGATCATCACCGTCACCGACCTCACCGGCGCCGAGACGATAGCCGATTCGTCCGGCGGCGCGGTCGTCAAGCAGAACCGCGACGAGGCGTCGCCGTACGCGGCCATGCAGATGGCCGAAACGGTCGCCGAGGACGTACTGGCGGCCGGCGTCGAGGGCGTCCACGTTCGCGTCCGCGGTCCCGGCGGCAACCTCCAGAAGAGTCCCGGCCCGGGCGCACAGGCGACTATCCGAGCCCTGGCCCGCGCCGGTCTGGAGATCGGTCGGATCGAAGACGTCACGCCGATCCCGCACGACGGGTCGCGCGCTCCCAAAGGGAAGGGCGGATTCTAACCCATGGCAGAAGAGTACGACGTTGAGTTCATCGAACGCGGGGACCGATCCGCCCGGTTCCTCGTCCGCGGCGTGACGCCGGCGTTCGCCAACGGCATCCGCCGGGCGATGATCGCCGACGTGCCCACGCTCTCCGTCGACAGCGTCCGCGTGATCGAGAACTCGTCGGTCATGTTCGACGAGCAGATCGCACACCGTCTCGGGATGGTGCCGTTGACCACTCCCGAAGGCGAGTTCGAGGAGGGTGACGTCGTCACTTTGAGTATCGACGTCAAGGGGCCGAGCACGGCGTACTCCGGCGACCTCGTCAGCGGTGACAGCGTCGTCGAACCGGCCGACGACAACATTCCGATCATCGACCTCAAGGACGACCAGCGTCTCGAACTGGAGGCCGAGGCCGTACTCGACAGTGGCAAGAGCCACGCCAAACATCAGGGCGGCGTCGCGGTCGGTTACCGCCACCTCCAGTACGTCGACGTGGTCGGCGACGCGGCCGAGTTCGAGGAGCAAGAGCCCAACATCCTGCGCGGCGTCATCGAGGAACGCGCCGCGGAGCACGCGGAGGGCAACGCCGTGAACGGCGACCTCGTCCCGACCGAGGAGTTCGACAACGACCTCACGAACCGGTACCCCGGCAAGGAGGTGGAGGTCAACGACGTGTCGAACGCGTTCGTGTTCGACGTCGAAACGGACGGGTCGCTCACGGTCGAGGAACTCGTGTCCCGCGCGGTCGGGTCGCTTGAAGACCGTGCGACGGAACTACGCGAAGCAGTCCAACTATAAGCACAGATGATCCTTCAAACCGGTTCCCTGACGGCCGCCCGCTCCGGCGGGAGCCGCGGGACCCGATACGAATCGGCAACCGAAACTGGTTTGAAGGGCACCGAACAAGGAACCAATGCCTACGAGGGCACGACGTGCAGGGATAGCCAAGTCAGGCCAACGGCGCAGCGTTCAGGGCGCTGTCTCGTAGGAGTCCGCAGGTTCAAATCCTGCTCCCTGCATCACTTCTTCAATGAGGATACGTTATGAGTAAGACAAATCCGAGGCTGAGCAGTCTTGTCGCCGAGCTGAAATCGGTGGCGCGGGATTCTGACGCCAACGTCTGGAAGGACGTGGCGGCCCGCCTCGAGAAACCACGCAGCACGCACGCCGAAGTCAACCTGGGCCGAATCGAACGGTACGCCCGGGAAGACGAGACGGTCATCGTGCCGGGCAAGGTTCTCGGGAGCGGTGCAATACAGAAGAACGTCACCGTCGCCGCCGTCGACTTCTCGTCGACGGCCGAAACGAAGATCGAGAAGGTCGGCGAGACGATAGATCTGGCACAGGCAATCGAACAGAACCCCGAAGGTAGCAACGTGCGGGTGATCCGATGAGTATCGCAGAGTTCGAAGCGGACGTCGCCGTAGATGCGCGCGACTGCATCCTCGGCCGCGTCGCAAGTCAGGTGGCGGAGAAAGCACTGAACGGTGAGCGCGTGGCCGTGATCAACGCGGAGGACGCGGTCATCACTGGCGACGAGGACGACATCATGAGCAAGTACCGGAAGCGCCGGGAACTCGGCTCCGACAGCGGACCGTACTACCCGAAGCGGCCGGACGAGATCCTCAAGCGGTCGATCCGCGGGATGCTCCCCTACAAGAAGAAACGCGGCCGCGAGGCGTTCGAGAACGTCCGCGTCTACGTGGGCAACCCCCACGACCGCGACGGGGAGATCCTCGACGGAACGTCGCTGGATCGCCTGTCGAACATCCGCTTCGTCCATCTGGGCGAGGTCAGCAACGAACTGGGTGCTAACGTCACATGGTAACCAACACGAGCGGCAAGAAAAAGACCGCCATCGCCCGCGCGACCGTTCGCGACGGCGACGGCAAGGTCCGCATCAACTCCCAGCCAGTCGAGCTGGTCGAACCGGAACTCGCGCGCCTGAAGATGCTGGAGCCGTTCCGCATCGCCGGTGAGGAGCGCGAGCAGGTGGACGTCGACATCAGCGTCGAGGGCGGCGGTATCAGCGGGCAGGCGGACGCGGTCCGAACCGCCATCGCCCGCGGCATCGTCCAGCACTTGGGCGACGCCGAACTCCGCGACTCGTTCATGGAGTTCGACCGTTCCCTGCTGGTCAACGACGTCCGGCAGTCCGAACCCAAGAAGTGGGGCGGCCCCGGGGCGCGGGCCCGCTACCAGAAGTCCTACCGCTAACCCATGATGGTACCTGTCCGGTGTTTCACGTGCGGCAACGTCGTAGGTGAACACTGGGAAGAGTTCAAGGCACGCGCACGAGAGGGAGACGAGGACCCCGAAGCGGTCCTCGACGACCTCGGCGTCGAGCGCCACTGCTGTCGGCGGATGATCGTGTCTCACAAGGACCTCGTCGACATCGTCTCCCCCTATCAGTAATGTCGCGATCAGAACGCTTCACCCGATACGAGAAAGCGCGGATCCTGGGCGCGAGAGCGCTGCAGGTGTCGTACGGCGCACCGGTGCTCATCGACACCGACCAGACCGAGCCGATCCTGATCGCCGCGGAGGAGTACGACGCAGGCGTGTTGCCGTTTACAGTCACGAGGGATTCGACGTGACGTTGATAACTACCGTGCGACTGCGTCGCGTGCTCGATTCCAGGGGGAACCCGACCGTCGAGGCGGACGTCCTCACCGAGAGCGGCGGCTTCGGCCGGGCGGCGGCCCCGAGCGGCGCGAGCACGGGCGAGTACGAGGCTATCGAGCTTCCCCCGAACGAGGCGATCGCGAAGGCCCGAGAACTCGCCGTGCCTCGTCTCGAAGGGCAGGTGTACGCGGGCAATCAGCGAGACGTGGACAACGCCTTGCGCGGCGCGGACGGCACCGACGACTTCTCGGAGATCGGTGCGAACAGCGCCGTCGCCATCAGCATGGCTGCGGCGAAAGCCGGTGCCGACGTGATCGGCGCGCCGACGTACCAGCATCTCGGCGGCACGTTCCGCGGAGAGAACTTCCCGACGCCGCTTGGCAACGTCATCGGCGGCGGCGAACACGCCGCGGACGCAACCCACATCCAGGAGTTCCTCGCCGCGCCGGTCGGCGCGCCGAGCGTCTCCGACGCCGTCTTCGCCAACGCTGCCGTCCACCAGGAGGTCGCCGACATCCTCGAAGAGCGCGGCGTCCCCTCGGGCAAAGGAGACGAGGGCGCGTGGGCGCCCTCTATCGACGACGCCGAGGCGTTCGATATCATGGCCGAGGCGGTCGACACCGTCAGCGGCGAGTTCGGCTTCGAGATCGGATTCGGCCTCGACGTGGCCGGTGCCGAACTGTACGACGCTGACGCCGGCGGCTACGTGTACGGCGACCGCGTCCGTGACACGGACGAACAGATCGACTACATCGCCGACCTCGTCTCGGAGTACGACCTCGTCTACGTAGAGGACCCGCTCGACGAGGACGATTACGAGGCGTTCGCCGACCTGACGGACCGGGTCGGCGACCGGACGCTCGTCTGCGGCGACGACCTGTTCGTCACGAACACGGACCGCCTGCAGACGGGCATCGATCAGGGCGCTGGCAACAGCATCCTGATCAAGCCCAACCAGATCGGCACGCTGACCGACGCCTTCGACGCCATCGAACTGGCCGAGGAACACGGCTACGACGCCGTTGTCTCCCACCGCAGTGGCGAGACGGAGGACGCGACCATCGCACACCTCGCCGTCGCGACCGACGCCCCGTTCATCAAGACGGGGACGGTCGGCGGCGAGCGAACCGCCAAACTCAACGAACTCATCCGCATCGCGGACGACGCACTATGACAGAGAACGACGCAGAACAGGAAGGGCTCGACGCGGCCGAAGAAGAGGTCGACCCCGAACCGGCAGAGGGTGCCGGTCCGGCGGCTCAGACCGAGGACGCGGAGCCCGCGGAGGAAGCGACCCCCGAGGACGCCGAAGCGGCGACCGAGGACGAACCACAGCTAGACGAGGACGTCATGTCCGACGAGGAGGCCGACCTCCTCATCCCCGTCGAGGACTACCTCGGCGCGGGGGTCCACATCGGGACCCAGCAGAAGACCAAGGACATGAGCCGGTACATCCACCGAGTCCGTACCGACGGTCTGTACGTGCTGGACGTCTCGAAGACGGACAGCCGGATCCGGACCGCCGCGAACTTCCTGGCGAACTACGACCCGGAGCAGATACTCATCACGTCGTCGCGCCAGTACGGTCGCTTCCCGGCCGAGAAGTTCGCCGACGCGGTGGGCGCTCGCGCCCGCACCGGTCGATTCATCCCGGGCACGCTGACCAACCCCAAGTACGAGGGGTACATCGAGCCGGACGTACTGGTCGTCACCGACCCCATCGGCGACGCCCAGGCCGTCAAGGAGGCTATCACGGTCGGCATCCCGGTCATCGCGATGTGTGACTCCAACAACGGCCTCGGCAACGTCGACCTCGCAGTCCCGACGAACAACAAGGGTCGAAAGGCGCTTTCGGTCGTCTACTGGCTCCTCGCCAACGAGACGCTGGACCGCCGCGGTGCCGAACCCGCCTACTCGCTCGACGACTTCGAGAGCGGGATTTAAACGTCGATTCGAACTGTTTTCGGTATCACGTCCGTTCGCAAGCGGCGGCGCTGTGACGGAGGCGGCCGGTAGCTCGTCTGACGGCGGCCTGTCAGCTACGTTTCGACGTTGTCGTCCTCCGGCGTGCGCGCCTGCCAGTGCAGAGCGCGGCCCGAGACGGCGGCTCCGGCGGCGAACGCGACCGCTGCGAGGTAGAGCGGTCCGAGATGGACCAGGTGGTCGTAGTCGAACGCCGCGCCGAAGTGGACGGGAATCGCCGTCACCAGTGCGACCGTCGCGGTCAGGACCGCAGCCGACCACGTCCATGGGTAGCCCCGCCGGACGCCGTACCACGCGAGGCTGACGACTGCGATACCGGTGGCGATCATGAAGCCGCTGAACGCGACGTGGAGGTGGTCGAGATAGTCGAACAGCGCCGGATCCGGCGCTGTCGATTCGGCGAGCGATTCCACACCGACCTCGTACCGGATGCCGAGAACGGTCCGGAGAAGCGAATATATCCCGTATCCGACGAACAGGGCTCCTCCGACAGTCATCAACTGCGCGCCGAGATGGCGTCCGGTGCTTGTGTCCGCGTCCATCGCTCGCTGTACGACGTCGAGACGGGTATAACGGTGGCCGAGGGGCACGCCCCCAGCTTCAAGCGGTTTCGGTCCCTAGCCTGGACGATGTCCGAAACACCCCCTGGACCGAGCGGGGAACCGTTGTTCGGCGACAGTCGAAGATACTCGCGGAACCCGTTCCGATTCATCGAGTCGCTGGAGGAGGCTTACGGCGACGTATCGCGGTTCGATATGGGGCCGATGGACACGTACGTGCTCTGTTCGCCGACTGCCATCGAACGCGTGCTGGTCTCGGAGGCCGACCGGTTCCGCAAACCCGACTTCCAGGGAGACGCGCTGGGTGACCTGCTCGGAGACGGTCTGTTGCTTTCCGAGGGTGAGACGTGGGAACGTCAGCGCGACCTGGCTCAGCCGTCGTTCTCGATGGCTCGACTCGCCGGGATGGCAGACCGGATCACCGGCCACGCCGCGGACCGCGTGGGTTCTTGGACCGCCGGCGAGACGATAGATGTCGAAGACGCGATGACGCGCGTGACGCTGGACGTCATTCTCGATCTGATGATGGGCGTCGAGTTGCCCGACAGTCGCGTTCGGACGATACAGGAGCAACTTGAGCCGCTGGGTGCCCGATTCGAACCGGATCCGATCCGGTTCGCAGCGCCCGAGTGGGCACCGATGCCGGGCGACGCGGAGTTCGAGCGGGCCGTCTCCACGCTCGACGACGTGTTAGACGAGATCATCGCTGTACGAGAGGGAACGACGGGCGGCGAGGACGGCCCGACGGACTTCCTCTCGGTTCTCATGCGCGCCCGAGACGAGGGCGCGCAGTCCCCGGACCAGTTGCGCGACGAGATGATGACGATGCTGCTTGCGGGCCACGACACGACGGCGCTGACGCTGACGTACACCTGGTTCCTGCTGTCGGAGCATCCCGAGGCGGAGCGTCGCGTCCACAAGGAAGTCGACGCCGTGGTTGGCGACGACCGGCCCGGGATGGAACACGTCCGCGAGTTCGAGTACGTCGACTGGGTGATACAGGAAGCGATGCGGCTCTACCCGCCCGTGTACACCATCTTCCGCGAACCGACTGACGACGTGACGCTCGCGGGCTACGACGTCGACGCCGGAACGTCTCTGATGCTTCCGCAGTGGGGCGTGCACCGCTCAGAGCGGTTCTGGGACGACCCCGAGACGTTCGACCCGGAACGCTGGCGGCCGGAGCGCGCGAATGAGCGTCCGCGGTTTGCGTACTTCCCGTTCGGCGGGGGACCGCGTCACTGCATCGGTAAGCACCTGGCGCTGCTGGAGGCGAAACTGATAGTGGCGACCGTCGCCGGCGACTACCGTCTCGACTTCGTCGGAGAGACGCCGCTGGAACTGCTCCCGTCGCTGACGGTCCATCCGAAACAGACGATGACGATGCGCGTCGAGGAGCGGTCGTAACCGGAGTGAGAGCGAGCGACGGTCCGAAAACTCCTAACCACCTCGGCGCGCAGGGGCCGGTATGGTCACGTCGAGCGCTCCCGGCAAGGTGTATCTGTTCGGGGAGCACGCGGTCGTCTACGGCGAACCGGCGGTCCCGTGCGCCATCGAGCGGCGCGCACGGGTCACCGTCGAGCAGCGGTCCGACAGCAAACTACGGGTCCACGCGGAGGACCTCTCGCTCGACGGGTTCACCGTCGAGTACAGCGGCGACGCCGACGGGCACCCGGACATCGACGTCTCGGAGTCACTGGTCGAGGCGGCGATGGGGTACGTCGACGCCGCCGTCGATCAGGCCCGCGACGCCGTCGCCGAACAGCGCGGTGAGGACGCGCCTGCGGTGGGGTTCGACGTTTCGATAGCGAGCGACATACCGCTCGGGGCCGGACTGGGGTCGTCGGCCGCCGTGACGGTAGCGGGTATCGACGCCGCCACGCGTGAACTCGGCGTCGAACTGTCGTCCGAAACGATCGCCGACCGCGCGTTCCGCGCGGAGTACGACGTACAGAAGGGGCAGGCCTCCCGCGCGGACACGTTCTGCTCGGCGACGGGCGGTGCCGTCCGCGTCGAGGGCGACGACTGCCGCGGGATCGGCGCGCCGGATCTCCCGTTCGTCATCGGCTTCGACGGCGGCGCGGGCGACACCGGGAAACTCGTCGCGGGCGTCCGAGAACTCCGCGACGAGTACGGGTTCGCGGCGGATACGGTCGAGGCCATCGGCGACATCGTCCGGCGGGGCGAACAGGTACTCGCGGACGCCGCCGAGGACCCAGAGAGCGACCGGATCGACGAACTCGGCGACCTGATGGACTTCAACCACGGTCTGCTGGAGGCGCTCGGCGTCTCCTCGCGGTCACTGGATTCGATGGTGTGGGCGGCCCGCGACGCCGGCGCTCGCGGCGCGAAACTCACCGGCGCGGGCGGCGGCGGTTGCATCGTCGCGCTGGACGAGACGGACGAGACCGAAACCGCACTCGAGTTCACGCCCGGATGCGAGACGGCGTTCCGCGCGGAACTAGCAACGGACGGAGTCCGGGTGGAGTCGTCGTGACCACCGTCGTCAAACTCGGTGGAAGCGTCATCACGGACAAAGAGCGCGACGAGACGCTTGACGGACGGGCGCTCGACCGCGCGGCCGACCACATCGCCGACGCGTCGACCGACGACCTCGTCGTCGTTCACGGCGGCGGCAGCTTCGGCCACCCTCACGCCGACGAACACGGTGTTTCGACGACCGATGGAACGCAGGACGCGGACGGGGCGCTCGCCATCCACGGCGCGATGACGACGTTGAACCGGTTCGTCGTCGAGCGCCTGCGCGAACGGGACGTTCCCGCGCTCCCCGTTCACCCTCTTTCCGCGGCGGCCCGTGCTGACGCGGCGCGGCTATCGCTCCCGACCGACCAGGTCTCGACGATGCTCGGAGAGGGGTTCGTTCCGGTGCTTCACGGCGACGTGGTCGCCCACGAGGGGAAAGGCGTCACAGTGCTTTCCGGCGACGAGATAGTCACGCACGTCGGAAAAGCGATTGGCGCGGACCGCATCGGCGTCTGTTCGACGGTGCCGGGCGTTCTCGACGCCGACGGCGACGTGATCCCTCGTATCGACGCGTTCGGCGACGTGGCAGACGCTCTCGGGGGAAGTGACGCGACGGACGTCAGCGGCGGCATGGCGGGGAAAGTACGGGAGTTGCTTGCGCTGGACCGCCCGGCCTCGGTGTTCGACCTCGACGGCCTGGACGCGTTCCTCGCCGGCGAGCGGCCGGGGACGACGATCGAGTCGCGGTGAGATAGGGCCGAAAGACCCCCCGAGACCGGCTCAGCGTTTGCGTTTCAGTACGTGTCCCACGTCTCCATGTCGTTTTCCTCGTAGAACGTTGTGCGAGCGCATATTGCTCTATCACGAATTCGAAACGACCGTATTCGGGAACGTCAGGTCGTACGATGGTGGAAACGTACATCCATCGCCTAACCCACGCAGTTTTTAAGAGCAGGGTGTGTAGGAACGAGTAACGGAAACCCGCGGGCAAGTGCACGACTGTACAGACCGTCGTGCATAGCGGGTGCGTGGCCGACGTGCTGTAAGACGCCGGGGTCGACGTATCCACACCCCGCGGGGGTTTCAGTGAGCGACATCGCCACCCACCGTGGCTTTCGATGCTCGGATCAAACAATGGAAATCGAAATTGCAACCATCGGCGGTTACGAAGAAGTCGGCCGGCAGATGACGGCCGTTCGCGCGGGTGACGACGTTGTCATCTTCGACATGGGTCTGAACCTCTCGCAGGTTCTCATCCACGACAACGTCGAGACCGAGAAGATGCACAGCCTCGACCTGATCGACATGGGCGCTATCCCCGACGACCGGGTGATGAGCGAACTCGAAGGCGACGTGAAAGCCATCGTGCCGACCCACGGTCACCTCGACCACATCGGTGCGATCAGCAAACTCGCCCACCGCTACAACGCGCCTATCGTCGCGACGCCCTTTACTATCGAACTGGTGAAACAGCAGATAGAGAGCGAGCAGAAGTTCGGCGTCGAGAACAACCTCGTGAAGATGGAAGCGGGCGAGATGATGTCTATCGGTGAGCGGAACGAACTCGAGTTCGTCAACGTCACTCACTCGATCATCGACGCGATCAACCCGGTTCTGCACACGCCCGAGGGCGCTATCGTGTACGGCCTCGACAAGCGGATGGACCACACGCCGGTCATCGGCGACCCCATCGACATGAAGCGGTTCCGAGAGATCGGCCGCGAGGGCGAGGGCGTCCTCTGTTACATCGAGGACTGTACCAACGCCAACAAGAAAGGCCGGACGCCGAGCGAATCCGTCGCGCGGCGTCACCTGAAGGACGCGCTGTACTCGATGGAGGACTACGACGGCGGTATCGTCGCGACGACGTTCTCCAGTCACATCGCGCGCGTCCGCAGTCTCGTCGAGTTCGCCAAGGACATCGGCCGTCAGCCGGTGCTTCTGGGCCGCTCGATGGAGAAGTACTCCGGTACGGCCGAGCGACTCGACTTCGTCGACTTCCCCGAGGACCTGGGGATGTTCGGCCACCGCAAGTCAGTCGACCGCACGTTCAAGCGGATCATGAAGGAGGGCAAGGAGGATTACCTCCCCGTCGTGACGGGACACCAGGGCGAACCCCGCGCGATGCTCACGCGTATGGGCCGCGGCGAGACGCCGTACGAACTGGAAGACGGCGACAAAGTCGTCTTCTCGGCACGGGTCATCCCGGAGCCGACGAACGAGGGCCAGCGCTACCAGTCCGAGCGTCTCCTTCGCATGCAGGGCGCGCGCATCTACGACGACATCCACGTCTCCGGCCACCTGAACCAGGAGGGCCACTACGAGATGCTGGACGCACTCCAGCCCCAGAACGTCATCCCGGCGCACCAGGACATGAGCGGCTACTCGTCGTACGTCAACCTCTGCGAGAGCGAGGGGTACAAGATGGGCCGCGACCTGCACGTCACTCGAAACGGCAATCTGATCCAACTGGTCGAATAAGTAATGACGAGTCCCGAGGCGCGCGAAGAGACGGTGCTGTCGGCGGTCGCCGAGCGGCGCGAAACGGTCAACGAAGCCATCTCGGAGTCGCTGCCGATAGCGGAACCGGAACGTCTGTACGAAGCCTCTCGGTATCTCCTCGATGCCGGCGGGAAGCGCCTCCGGCCGACGGTCCTGCTCGCAGTCGCCGAGTCGCTTGCGGAGGAGGCACACCAGACGGCGGATTACCGGTCGTTCCCCGACCTCTCGGGCGAGGAGATAGACATCATGTCCGCCGCGGTCAGCGTGGAAGTGATCCAGTCGTTTACGCTGATCCACGACGACATCATGGACGACGACGACCTGCGCCGCGGCGTCCCCGCAGTTCACCGAGAGTACGACCTCGAAACGGCGATCCTCGCCGGCGACACGCTGTACTCGAAGGCGTTCGAGATCATGCTGGAGACCGGTGCGCCGGCGGAGCGGTCGGTGGAGGCGCTCGACGTGCTGG
Source organism: Halostella pelagica (assembly GCA_005954745.1). Lineage (GTDB taxonomy): Archaea > Halobacteriota > Halobacteria > Halobacteriales > Natronoarchaeaceae > Halostella > Halostella pelagica. The sequence continues at coordinate 1,535,289 of CP040678.1, read as the reverse complement.
CGAACACCTGTACGCAGATCTGCGAAGGGCAGTCGCTGGACGTCGAGTTCGAGACTCGGACGGACGTGCTTCCGGAGGAGTATCTCCGGATGGTCGAACAGAAGACGGCCGTGCTGTACGCCGCAAGCGCCGCGCTTCCGGCGATCCTGCTGGGTGCCGACGAGGAAACCGTCGACGCCCTGTACGGCTACGGCTTAGACGTCGGCCGGGCGTTCCAGATCCAGGATGACGTTCTCGACCTGACGGTCCCGAGCGAACAGCTCGGCAAACAGCGCGGGAGCGACCTCGTCGAGAACAAGCAGACACTGATCACCCTGCACGCCCGCAAACAGGGCGTCGACGTCGACTCGTTGGTCGGGACCGACGATGTCGACGCCGTCACCGAAGCGGAGATCGACGAGGCCGTCGAGGCGCTCGAAGCGGCCGGTAGCATCGACTACGCCAAAGAGACGGCACAGGAACTCGTCGAGACGGGGAAAGACCGGCTGGAGGTCCTGCCCGAAAACGACGCCCGGCGGCTGCTGGAGCAGATAGCGGACTACCTCATCGAACGGGGACACTGATAGGGATCAGTGTCACTGTGTACCGATGGTCGCCGACCCCGCGTCGGCGACCTGCCGAACTGCATGACAACAGTCCCTGTGACCGGTCCCTTCTCTCCGAGTTCGCTCTTCGACAGCGGTCAGTCCGTCGACCCGTCGTTCGTCCAGTAGTCGACGGTGTCGTCGGTTTGGTAGTAGCCCTGGAGGCTCCGTTCGCCCCTGCCGCCGGGTGCCGCACCGACGAACACACCGATCTTCCCCGTGTCGGGATACACCGTCACGTCCGGTTCGTCCATCGTCGAGGGCATCAGATATCTGAGCGCTCCATCGGAATCGTTTACGACGCGGTGCGCGCCGCGCTCGTTCCCCGGGAGCGCCACGTAATCGCCCGGTACCAGCGGCATCGACTCGCCGTCGAGTCTGAGCGTCCCGCGACCGTCGAGGACGAATATCGCCTCTTCGTTTCCGGTGTGATAGTGGTACGGCCAGGACCGTCGCCCGGCGGGTATCTCGTACAGGCTACAGCCGATCCGCTCGCCGCCTGCGGCGTCGCCCAGCTGTTTGCGCTTGAAGAACGTCTCGCCTTCCTCCAGAGTCGTCCACTCCATCTCGTCGGCGTTGACTCTGCCCATGCGCGGGCGACGGTCTCGGTGGACAAAAAACCGGCCGCCCTGCACAGGGCCGTTCGGCCGTCGCGGCGGATGCTGCGTCCGTTGGTCAGTCAGTGGGCGACTCGTCCGAACGGGGGTCGTCCGTCGACGACTCTTCCGGGTCGTCCGTCGACGCGCCGTCTACCGTTCCCGCCGCCGACTCGTCCGCGCCGGCGGTCGCTCCTTCCTCCGACTCCGGTGGGAGTACGTCGTCGTCCGCGTCGGCGGTGTCGCCCGCGTTGCTTTCAGGCGGGTCGAGTTCCGCCGGGGGCGGAGCGGACGTCGTCGGCGTCAGCGGTTCGCCGCGGACGAGTTCTGGGAGGATGATGCGGACGAACTCGACGACCAGAACGATGATCAGCGGGCCGAGGAAGAGGCCGTACCATCCGAACAGGAGCGGCCCGAAGATGTAGGCGAAGAGGACCAGGCCGACGTGCAGGTCTCGACCGGAGATGTACGGCCGCAGGAGTACCTCGGGAACCGTGTCGACGAACAGGAACACGACGCCGGCAAAGAGCAGACCGAACCACAGCAACGACGGGTCGGTAACGGCGGCGACGACGATGAGATACAGCGCCGCGGGGACCCAGACGATCTTCATCCCGACGACGGGGACGAGGCTCCCGGCCCCGGTGAGCAGGCCCAGTAGCGTCGGTACGGGAACGCCGAGTTCCGGCGGAGCGAACAGGCTGAGTGCGTTGTACACGACGGTTCCGACGACTGCGTTTGCGGCGGCAAAGAGGATGTTTCCGAAGTAGATCGAGTCGAGGTTGCGATCGACGGCGGTGAGATACGCGGCGGTCGCAGACCCCTCTCCGGCGAACTCCGAGCGGAACCACCGGGAGAACCGGCGGTCGTCGCGCAGGAGGTAGAACCCGATGGCGAGGGCGACAAAGAGGTGCAGGAGGGCGTTGACGATGACGCCGAGGTAGGTCGTGACGGCGTTTACGGCATCGCGGATCCCCTCGGCTGACCCGAACTCCTGGAGGAGTTGTGGGTTTTCCGTTAGCAGGCTGAGCCCCTTCCGGGGGTCCTGTATCCACTCGATGTCCATGTACGGGTCGAGCGCGGCGGTGTACGCCGACGCGTTCGGTGCGACCGCGGCGAGTTCCTGTGCGCCGATGACGACGGTGTAGCCGAACAAGAGGAGGACGGGGGCGGATATCGTCAGCAGGGAGACGATGGCGGCGAGGCTCGGCGGGCTGATTCGGTCGCGCATCCGCCGGTGGATACGCCGTGTCGCGTAGTAGACGAACAGCCCGAGGACGAACGTTCCGATGTAGGTGTACACCACCGTCCCCAGGGCGGCGAACAGAACGGCGGCGACCGCCCACCACGCGATCCGGTTTCGGTCCAGACCGCTTCCCGTACTTGCCATTGCCGTATCTTGCCGGTCTGTCCACAAGAAAGCCGCGGGGAATGGCCCGAGAACGGGGGGAAAACGGATCCGCGGGGATTTTGTCTCCGGCCCCGGTAGCCCGACGTAATGGATCAGGAACTCCGAGAGAGCATAGAGACGGCCGCCGAGAAACACGCGTTGCTCAACGCAGTGAAACACGAGAGCGACGCCGACGTCGGCGCGATCATGGGGCCGCTGATGGGCGAGAACCCGGAGTTCCGGGAGCACGGCGACGAGGTTCCCGGCGTCGCGGGCGGCGTCATCGCGGAGGTCAACAACCTCTCCCACGAGGAGCGAGTCGAACGCCTGGAGGAACTCGCGCCGGACGAACTGGAGGAGATCCTGGCTGAGGACGAGGGCGACGATCAGGCTCTACCGGACCTGCCGAACGTCGTGGAGCCAAGCTCCACGAGCGCTGACTCGCTGGCTCGTCAGGACGGCGACGAATACGACGAGATCCGGATGCGCGTCGCGCCGAACCCCAACGGCCCGTGGCACATCGGCCACGCGCGGATGCCCGCCGTCATCGGGACGTACAAGGAGATGTACGACGGCTGGTTCTGCGTCCGGTTCGACGACACCGACCCCGAGACGAAGCGGCCCGACCTCGACGCCTACGACCAGATCATCGAGGACATCGAGTATCTCGGCTTCGACCCGGACGCCGTCTACCGCGCCAGCGACCGGATGGAGACCTACTACGACCACGCCCGCGACCTGATCGAGAAAGGCGGCGCGTACACCTGTTCGTGCCCGCAGGGCGATTTCTCCGACATGAAAAACAGCGGCGAGGCGTGCCCCCACCGCGACAAGGACGCCGAGACGACGCTGTCGGAGTTCGAGGCGATGGTCGACGGCGAGTACGACAGCGGCGAGATGGTGCTGCGGGTCCGGACCGACATCGAGCACAAGAACCCGGCGCTCCGTGACTGGGTCGCGTTCCGCATGATCGACACGCCCCATCCGCGTGAGGAGGCGTCCGAGTACCGGTGCTGGCCGATGCTCGACTTCCAGAGCGGCGTCGACGACCACCTCCTCGACGTCACGCACATAATCAGGGGGATCGACCTGCAGGACTCCGCGAAGCGCCAGCGGTTCGTCTACGACTACTTCGGCTGGGAGTACCCCGAGGTGCTCCACTGGGGCCACGTGCAGATCGACGCCTTCGACGTGAAGATGTCCACCTCGACTATCAAACAGCTCATCGACGAGGGTGAACTCGACGGCTGGGACGACCCGCGAGCCCCCACCGTCGCGGCCTTCCGACGCCGCGGGATCCGCGGGGAGGCCATCACCGATGCGATGGTCGAACTCGGCACCTCTACGAGCGACGTCGACCTGGCGATGAGCGCGGTGTACTCGCACAACCGCGACCTGATCGACGACGATGCAAACCGCTACTTCTTCGTTCGCGAATCCGGGGATAACGGCGACTTCGGAACGGTCGAACTCCCTCTCGCCGGCGACGCACCTGGCGAGGGGACGCCGCCGGTCCATCCCGAACACGAGGACCGCGGTCGGCGGTCGCTCCCCGTCGACGACGCCGTGGTGATCGAGTCGGCAGACCTGCCCGAAGCGGGGGAAAAACTCTGGCTCAAGGGGTACGGCCCCGTGGAGTACGACGGCAGCGAACTCCGCTACACGGACGACGACATCGAAGTCGTCCGAGAGGGCGAGGCCGACGTGGTTCACTGGGTGCCAGCCGGCGAGGAGACCGTCTCCGTGCGTCTCCGGACGCCGGAGGGCGACGTGACGGGCTACGCGGAACCGGCGTTCGCCGGCACTGACGCCGACGAGATGGTGCAGTTCGTGCGCGTCGGGTTCGCGCGGGTCGACGGACACGGTGACGACGAGTCCGTGACCTACTTCGCCCACGAGTAGGCCGCTCGCGGTAGAAGGTCGTTGCCACGTGCCGGTCGGCTGGCGGTCTCTCGCTCAGTCGCCCTCTCGCTCGAACGCGATCCCGGTCGCGAAACCGGTCCACGCAAGGCCGAATCCGAGCGCCGCGACGGGGAGGTTCGGCGTCGGTTCGACGCCGTTCAACAGCATTAACGCGCCGAACGTCGTCGCGCCAACGAACAGGCCGGACCACACGTTCCCGCTCGCACGCCACGTGTCCGGGTGGCGGAGTACGACGGCCGTCGCGACGGCATAAGTGGGGGCGACGCCCACGAGGACGGGCGTCGACCGGTCGTCCGGCGACGCGACGAGGTAGAGGCCGCCGGTCACCGCGGCGGCGACAACGAGCGCAAGAACGTACCGCGCTGATCGTTCCATACGGACCGCTCTACACCGGAACGAAATAACGTTTGTGTCCCCGTTCTCTTTCGGAAAACAACCATCAGACTTGTCGCGGAATCGACCGTCACCCCGCCGAAAGACCCTCAGATCACCACGACTAGGACGAACGAGAGAAGCATCGCGGTCGTAAGCACGACCTGCATGAACGTTGACCCGAGCATGCCGACGGTAGCGTACAGCGCCGCCTTCGCGCCCGCTGACCGGCTCTTACCGCGGTAGGCCTCGACGAGAAACACCGTCACCGCGACGCCGACGAGCGCGCCGAGCGGCCCGGTGAAAAAAAGCGTACCGACTCCGACGACGCTTGCGAGCGCCGTCGCCAGCCACGACGCGCCGCCTGCTTTCGCCGAGATCGTCCCGGCGAAGTAGTCGACGATCATAACCAGAAACCCGATGAGCGTGAACGCCGCGAGCGCCAGGGTACCCGGATCACCGGTCGCCCACCAGTAGACGTACACGCCGGACAGCGAGAGGACGGCACCGGGAACCAACGGTACGACGCTCCCGACGACGCCCAGAACGAGCAACGCGACGGCAAGCACCGCGACGAGTTCGACCATACCGTCCGTTCGGCAGCGCGGGCCGAAAGCGCTTCGTTCCGGTCGTTCCTGCTCGCCGCCGACCGTCCCCTGACGGGTTCGTAGCAAATCTTTTCACGGTTATCCCTGTAGTGAAGGTGAGGGTAGTTATCAATGGCCATTGATTCCAACTTCGAGGAGAATCGCGACGTCGTCGACGAACACGAGGGCCACGACGTGTGGGGCCCGGTCGAGGAACCGGAGAAACTCGGCATTCACGGGACCCACGTCGCCGTGGACTTCGACATCTGTCTCGCGGACGGAGCGTGCCTGGAGGACTGTCCCGTGGACGTGTTCGAGTGGGTCGACACGCCGGACCACCCCGAAAGCGAGATCAAGGCCGATCCCGCAAACGAGGCCCAGTGCATCGACTGCATGCTCTGTGTCGACGTCTGCCCCGTCGACGCTATCGACGTCGACGCCGGGCGCGCAGGCCGCATCTGACGCCGCTACGTGTCCTTTCCCCGACGAATAATCACAAAAGACTATTACGGAGCCCCGGGTGAGATAGTCACACGAGGGGAACGATAGTCATGCACACGGTAGTACTGACGAAGGGAGTTCCGGATTTCCGCGAGGGGCAGGTGTCGTTCGACGAGGACGGCCACCTCGAACGCGGCAAGACGCCGACGGTGATGAACCCGAACGACAAACACGCCCTTCGCGCCGCGTTTCAGACGAAGGTTCGCAACGGCGGCCACGTCTCGCTGATGAGCATGGGGCCGCCGGGCTACAAGGAGGTCCTGCAGGAGGGAATGCGCGACGTCTACGCAGACGACCTCTATCTGCTCTCAGACCGCGAGATGGGTGCGGCGGACACGTGGGCAACGGCGATGACCGTCGCCACGGGCCTGCAGAAACTCGACGACCGACCGGACCTCGTGTTCGCGGGATTCAAGACCGCTGACGGGGAGACCGGCCACACCGGCCCCCAGACCTGCTGGTGTCTCGACTGGCCCGTCATCACGCACGTCATCTCGCTCGACGTGGACGAAGAGGAGAGAACGGTACGAGCCAAACGCCTCGTCGAAGGCGACATCTCCGAAATAGAGACGGTCGAAGCGCCGATGCCGGCGTTTATCGTTGCGGACCCGGAGTACGAACCCAGTTATCGGAAGGCGAACCACCGACTGAAACACAAGGACCTGCGCGAGGAGACCAAAGAGCGCGCAGCGGAGTACGAGGACCACGTCACGGTGTGGGACCACGAGGACCTCAATCTCGACCCGGACTACATCGGACTCGACGGATCACCGACTATCGTGTCGGGCGTCGACCCCATCCCCAAAGCGCCCTCCGAACGTGACGCGACGATGGTCGACGCCGACGACTCGGAGGGCATGGAACAGGTAGTCGACGAACTCGCGCCCTACGCCACAGGAGACTGACGATGGTTGAATTCGATCCTACCGAACACGAGATAGCCGAAATCGGACCGGAGATCAAAGACGTCGACGACCCGGACGAACTCCGGGAGATGCTCGAACTCGAAGCGGAGGGCGAGGACCGCGCGCCGGTCAAGACCCTCATCGAGGACCGCATCGAGAAGGTCGAAGACGACGAGGACGGGGAGATAGACCCCGAGACGGTCGACCTCTCCGAAATGACGGTCGCCGACATCGCCAACATGGTGCGGGACGTCGACGACGCCGACGTGTTGCGCGATATCCTCGAACGCGAGACGGAGGGGAAAGAGCGCTCGTCGGCCATCTCACAGATAGAAAACCGCATCGACTCCGTCGAAGGGAGCGAGGAAGAGGACGGCGAACCGGCGGTGTTCAAACCCCCTGAGGAGAAGTACCCGGAACTCGACCACCCGACGAACGACAAGCAGTGGGTCGAGGGAACGGTCGGCGGCGACTACCGCGACATGTGGGTGTACTGCGAGACGCAGGCGGGCGAACTGATAGACGTCTCGAAGGAGATGCTGGGGAAGGCTCGCACCCTGATGGACGACTACAACGACGAGTACGGTGGCTCGGAAGACGGTACGTCTTCCGGCGAGGACGAGAAGGTGATCGCCGTCCTCGTCGGGGCCGACGCGAGCAAGCACGTCGAAGACGTCATCGCCTACGGCGCGGATATGGTCGTCTATCACGAGGACGACCGACTCGAACGGTTCCGGCACAAACCCTACACGGAGATCATGTGCGACATGGCCCGCGCCGGCGGGCCGCTGGCCGCGGAGGGTCGCGAAGACGTCGACTGGAAGGAGTACCATGAACCCCGATACACGATTTTCCCGGCGACGAACAACGGTCGGGACCTGTCTGCACTGGTTCAGGGGGAACTCGACTCCGGCCTCGCGAGCGACTGCTCGGGACTGTACATCGAAAACGAGATGATCTCCAACCCGGCGAAAACCGGCGGTACCAGCGACAAGAAGGAGTTCGAACGGGTGTTACACATGAAGCGCCCGGACTTCTCCGGCTTCGAGTACTCGACTATCCTCTGTATCGACAAGCCGAACCGAGATTTCCACCCGCAGGGAGCGTCCGTGATCCCGGGAAGCTTCGACCTCCCGGAACCGGACCACGACCGCGAGGGGGAGATAGTCGAACACGAGATGGAACTGGACGACGAGTGGTTCCGCGTCGACGTAACAGAATACGACCAGTTGGACGAGGGCGTCGACCTAACCGGCCACGATGTCATCGTGGCGCTGGGTCGCGGTATCGGTGACGACCCCACGCGCGGCATGGAACTCGGTCTCGACCTCGTCGACGCGTTCGACGACGCTGACCTCGGTATCACGCGAGGGATCGTCACCTCGTCGTACGAGTTCGAGGGTCACGTCGAACAGTACAGCGCCGAGGAGCGCCAGATCGGCGAGACCGGACAGGTCGTCGAACCCGACGTGTACATCGCCGCCGGCATCTCCGGCGCGGTCCAGCACAAGGTCGGGATGGACGAGTCCGACACGATCGTTACGATAAACACGGACACCGACGCGGACATCCGCAACTTCTCGGACTACTTCATCGAGGGCGACCTGTTCGAGGTGTTGCCCCGACTGACCGAGGCTGTCGAACGCGGCGAGTTCGCGAAGGCGGTTGCTGACGGTACTGGAGGTAAAAACGATGACTGATCACGAACATTACGAAGCGGTCGTTGTCGGTGCGGGGCCGGGCGGGGCCGCGGCGGCGGCGACGCTCGCGAAACACGATGTCGAGACGCTAGTGCTCGAACGCGGCGTCGACGCCGGGTCGAAAAACGTCAGCGGGGGCCTCATATACGCCGAGGAGTCCGCGCCGTACACAATAGACGACCTGTTCCCCGGGTTCCGAGAGCAGGCGGCCGAGCGCCCTGTCACGGACTACTACATCCACAACGTCGCGGGAGAGAAGGTGAAGACGTTCGACATCACCGACCTCCACGAGCACGACACCGAGTGGTCCGACGCCGTCCTCCGCCGGAAGATGGACTCGTGGCTCGCGGACCGCGTCCACGAGAAGACCCGCGAAACCGGCGGCGGTCTGCTGACGGAAGTCCACGTGAACGGCCTCCTCCGGGAGAATGGGGAGATAGTCGGCGTCACCTGCGACGAACTCGACCCGATCCGCGCGGATCTGATCGTCGCCGCGGACGGTGTCAACTCCGAACTCGCACGGGACGCCGGTCTGATGAGTTGGGAGGAACCGGACGAGTGGTTCCAGGGCGTCAAGGCCGTTGTCGACGTGCCGGACGTCGACGAGCGGTTCGACCTCGGCCCGGACGAGGGCGCGGCACACCTCTTCTCGGGGGACCTGTTCGAGGGCGTTCGCGGCGGCGGGTTCGTCTACACCAACGAGGACACGCTCTCCGTCGGAACGGTGTTCCACCTCGACAGTCTCGTCGCTGAGGAGGCCGAACCGCACGAACTGCTCGACAGCCTGCTCACGCACCCTCTGCTGGACGACTGGATCGGCGAGGACTACGAGGAACTGGAGTACTCGGCGAAACTGGTGCCGGACTCGAAGAAGGTCGCCCACGAGTCACCCCACAAGGACCGCCTCGTTCTGGTCGGCGACGCGGGCGGCCAGATGCAGGCACAGGGACCGATCATCAAGGGGATGAACCACGCGGTGACTGCGGGTGCGCTCGCCGCCGAGGCGTACGTCGAAGCGCGCTCGCGTGGGGACACCGACCTGGCCGGGGAGCGCTACGCTACGAAACTCGACCGGGAGGGCGTGATGGACAAGCTACGCCCGACCCGGTACGAGTTGGCGAGCGCAGTCGGAGAGAACGATCTCGCCACGAGCATCGCCGACGGCGTGTTGCGCTCCGCGGTCGGTCGATTCGGCGTCCGAGTGCTGGGTGACCGCCTCGAAAACCTCTACTCGTCGCCGTTCCTCTCGATGCTGGCACCCGACACGCGGACGCCGTACGTGACCATGCCGACGGTCATCGCTGAGGAACTGGGCACCCGAGTCACCGCCGAGCGGACGATAGAGACGCCGGACCTGGCGGACCGCATCGGCGACCTGACGTACAATACGGACGTCGGAAACCCCCACATCGAACTACTCGATAACTCCGCGGAGGCGAGCGGCGCGGCGGTGTCGGCCTGTCCCGTGAGCGCGAAGGACTTCGGCGGCGGCTGTTACCGGGAGGAGACCGTCAAGACGAACGGGGACGAGAAGACGGCGGTGAGTCTCGACACTCAGCCGTGCGTGGAGTGTGGCACCTGCGCCATCGTCGCCGACACGGACTGGGAACATCCACAGGGCGGCAAAGGCGTCGAGTTCCGCGAGGGATGACCGAAAGCGTCGGCGACCGGATCCGCGACCTGTCCGACCGGGCCGACCGGGCCCGCGCGGCGTTCGACCCGCCGGCGAACCCGCCCGACGAGGAGCGAGCGCTGACCTACTTGCGGGAGGGGTTCGGGCCGACCGTTGCGCTGTATCTAGAATGCCGGACCGGCGGTCGGGCCGTCCGATTCGACAGCGACGAGTTCGCCAGCCTCCAGCGGACGATGAACGAGTGGCTCGAACTGTATGCCGCCTGCTACGGTGTCGAGATAGAGGCCGACGTTACCGTTCGGACGGCCGCCGAGGCGCTCATCGACACGCACAACGTGGTCGACGTGGCGCACGTCCTGACGGGCGTGCCGGACTGATACGGACTGTCGTAACTGTGTACCGGTACGCGCCTATTCGTTTCGTCGCTGTCCGGAGATAGGCTTACGACAGTCCGTCAGAGGCCCGCCAGTCGGCGGCTGGCTGCCTGTTATCCGGCTGAGATATCGGTTCGTTCGTCGCTCGAACGCGTGCGACCGGTCGGAACTCCCCCTCGTGATAACAACTAAGGAATGGCGTATGCTATCGATAGTCATGGAGTTGACTGGCGAGTTCGAATTCGGCCACGAGGACCGGAGCAGGATCTACGACCACGTCGAGCGACACGGGTCTATCGACCCCAAGCGACTCCGCAAGGCGCTCGATATCGACCCGCGCGGGTTCGGCCACCACGTCGCCATCCTCAAACGCGACGGCGTCGTCGAGGAGGTCGACGGCGAACTTCGGATCGCGTTCGAGGACGCCGACGAGGAGGAGTTCCGGGCCGACGGCGTCGACTGCACCATCAGGCAGGCACGACAGGAGGACCTGACCGGCCTCGTCGGTGCAATCCGGGACGTCGCGGAGGAGGGCACGTACATCGAGGCCGAAACCGTCGCCGACGTCATCGACCACGAGGAGGTGCTTCTGCGACACAACGAACTGGAGTCGCGTATCTTCTTCGTGGCTACCGTCAACGACGACGTCGTCGGCTGGGTCCATCTCGACGTGCCGGAAGTCGGGAAACTCGCCCACACCGCGGAGTTGACCGTTGGCGTTCTGGACGAGTACCGCGGCCGTGGCATCGGAAACCGCCTGCTGGACCGGGGCGTCGACTGGGCGGACGAAAACGGCTACGAGAAGATCTACAACAGCATCCCGGCGACGAACCAAACCGCGGTCGACTTCCTCGAATCGAACGAGTGGGAAACCGAGGCCGTCCGCGAAGACCACTACAAGGTCGACGGCCGGCACGTCGACGAAGTGATGCTGGCGCGTCGACTGTAGCCCCGCGCCACGGTTACAGTTCCGCGTCGTCCAGCGCCATCGCGACGACGCCGTCCCGCTGAACGAGTACCCGGGCGTGGGACGCACAGACGTTCCGGTCCTCGTCCCAGGGGACGTAGAGACGCACGGCGGCCTTGCGGTCGCAGTCCGATTCGGTGCACGTACCCATACTCGCTCGTTTGCGGCGGTCCGACTTCTGTCTGCCGGCGTCCCGGCCGTAGTCCGCGCCGGTTCAGCCCGCCGTCTCCTCTCTCCCGGTTCGTCCGCGTTCTTAGTGCCGCCCCCACCCTCGCCTCCGCGCCGTTTCGATCCTCCGTCCCGCCGGCATCCTCAGCGCTTTCAATCCTCCGTTCGGCCCTCGTCCCCCGCTCCGTCGCTGTCCTCCGCACTGTTGCCGTCTTCCGCACTGTCGCAGTCCTCCGCTCCGCCGTCTCTCGCCCCGGCGAAGCGATCGCGTTCGGCGAGCGCCGCCTCGTCGCCGTAGGCCGCCACGAGCAGTTCGTAGGCGTCGCCGAGAGCGCGCATGCACTGGCGCTCGGACGGATAACCCAGCGAGTCCGCGACGGCCGACCCGTCGCGCGCCTGAAGCACGCGAGCGACGAGCAGGCGCTCCTCGCGGGCGGAGAGGTCGGCCGAGCGCTCCACGAGGTGTCGCACAGCGAGGCGACGAAACGGCGCGGGCGAGACGCTGAACAGGCCGGGACCGAAGGCTGCGCTGACGACGACCCGCCACTCGTACGGCGACAGGGAAAGCGGCGGCGTCACGTCGACAGTCCGCAGGACCGCCCGCACCACGTCGGGATCCGCGTCGGTAAGCGCGTCCGAGAGGACGCCGGCGATACGGCCGGCGAACCACTCCCCGTGTCGGTCATACAGCTCACGTCCAGCGGCGGAGCGGGGATCGAGCATCACCGCGGAGTACTCGCCGCTTTCGTCGTTTCGGGTCGTCGAGAGATGGACTGCGCAGAACCCGTTCTCGCGCCAGAAGTCGACGAGTCCCGGGGTCGCGCCGTAGCCGACGCTCAGATAGTCGACTCCGTCGAACTCTCCGCGGACCGCATCGAGCAGGTGCGAGCCCAACTCTCGGGACCGAACGGCGTGGTGGGTCGCTATCCGCACTACCCGGAGACCGACGGAGTCCCCGGCTTCCTCGTCGCGGAGTTGGCTGGTGAGTATGTCCGGCACCATGTTTCCCTTGACGCGCGCGCCGTCGTACATCTCGCGTCGGAGTCCCGGTGGTAGGTCGCCCTCGCGGGCGAGCAGCGCGACGCTGACGACGTGGCCGTCGTGACGGAGCGCCCGCACCGAGAGGTTCGGGGCGTCAAGCAACCGCGCGAGGTCGTTCGGTTCGGTCCGGTAGTGCGCCAGAACGAGCAGGCCGAACACCTCACGGAGCAGATGCTCGTCAGCCAGCAGTTCCTCGGTGTCGACCGCCCGGTACGTCACCGTGTCCGGCGTCGCGTCCGCGATCACTTCGTCGACGGGAGGCCGGGCGTCGAGCATGAGCGCCCGAAACGCCCAGACCTCGACGGGGTCGCCGCCCGCGTACCGGATCGGGTCGTCGAGTCGCACGTCCGTTACCGCGTGGTCGCTTTCAGCGAGGTGGTCGCGAAAGCGGACCGAGAATCCCCGTCCGGCCCCCTCGTAGCCGTGAACCGTGGTCGTGAAGGCAACGCGGTCGGCGTCGAGGAAGGCTTCGAGGAGTCGGACCGGCAGCGCTGCCGCCTCGTCGACGAACACCACGTCCGGGTCCCCGGGAAGTTCGGCTGCGTCGACGGCCCGGGCGAAGCGGACGACACCGCCGTCAGCGACGCGAAGCCGCTGGGGATTGTCCCCGCCTGCGGCCCCTCCGCCCTCGCCATCGAGCAACGCGCCGTTAGCGTCGAGCAACTCCCGCGCCCGCAGGAACGCCTCGCGGGCGCTCCGGTACTGCCGGGCGGTTATCAGAACGTCGTCCCCTTCGAGCGCCAGCGCCCCGGCCGCCAGCCCCGCGGCGCTTGATTTCCCGCGGCCGCGGTCCGCCTCGGCGACGACCGCCTGATTCGAGTCCCGTAGTCGCTCGAAGTCGTGAACCGCTTCGGCCTGGTCCGCCGTCAGGCAGGCTTCGTACGCCGCCTGCGGAAACTGACGGTCGTCCGGCACGGCGACGGGGTCCGCAGGCAGCCGCGGCGCGGGACGGGTCAGACCGTCGCGTTCGACGCTCCCGGCGTCTGCGTCGTAGATAGCGATCCCGGGGTGTTCGCGCAGCGTTCGAACGAACCGCCGTCGGAAGTAGCCGGTCACGTCGTCTACGTCGAACGGCGGGACGGCGAGACTCTCGTCGAACCTGTCCCGGATCTCTGGCCACTCTGAGAGCGGCGGGGCGAGCAGGACGAACAGGCCGCCGCCGTCGACAGCGCCGACGACCCGACCCACGACGTTGGGGCGGAGCTCCTCGTGAACGTCGACGGCGACTGCCTCCCGGGTCTGTCCGAGCAGGTCTCCCGCACGGTTCGGCTGCAGGTGTTCGCACTGCAACCGGTCGTCCGGCCCGACCAGTGTCGTCGCCGCTATCGGAATGTCCAGGTCGTCGAGCACACGTTCGATCGTGGCGTAGCAGGCGTCCCGCCCGCCGGTCACGACCAGTAGCCGCCGCTCGTCGGCGTGGCGAGCCTCCGAGCGGAGCGACCGGGAGAGCGAAACCGCGTTCATACTCGACCGTTCACATCCGGGCCTAAGGGGTTTTCCGCTTGCGGTCACAGTGCAACGATCAGGTTATTTGGCGTTCGTGTCGACAACTCACACGCCCCCGGTCGTTTGAAAGCGCTTTTATGGGGTGGTGCGCTATTCGCTTTTACAGCCTGCGCGGGGTTGATGATGCTCCTAGCCACATAGGATTCTCGCCGTCGGGTTCCGACGGCCGTCGGGAATCTCCCCAGCGGTTTCCGACATGCCGACGCGGGTCGGCGACGGCAGGGGAGCGCGAGCCCACGCGCAGGAGGTGACTAACAATGCCAGTATACGCAGATTTCGACGTCCCGGCTGACCTCCAGGACGACGCCATCGAGGCTCTAGAGGTCGCCCGAGACACAGGTTCGGTGAAGAAAGGAACGAACGAAACAACGAAGGCGGTCGAGCGAGGCAACGCCGAGCTCGTCTACGTCGCCGAAGACGTCCAGCCGGAGGAGATCGTCATGCACCTTCCGGAGCTCGCGGACGAGAAAGGCATCTCCTTCGTCCTGATCGACAATCAGGACGACGTCGGCCACGCCGCCGGCCTCGAAGTCGGCAGCGCCGCCGCCGCGATCGTCGACGCCGGCGAGGCGGACGACGATGTCGAGGACATCTCCGACAAAGTCGAGGACCTTCGCTGAGGCGATAACCAATGAGTGCTGAAGAGACAGAAGACGGATCCACGTCCACGCCCGCAGAGGTTATCGAGATCGTGGGCAAGACCGGAATGCACGGCGAGGCCATGCAGGTCAAATGCCGTATCCGGGAAGGCGAGAACCAGGGCCGAATCATCACCCGGAACTGCCTCGGCCCCGTCCGCGAGGGCGACGTTCTCCAGCTCCGCGAAACAGCCCGCGAGGCCGACTCGATCGGGGGGCAGTAACGATGCCGCAGACTAGAGAATGCGACTACTGCGGAGCGGACATCGAGCCCGGCACGGGAACGATGTTCGTCCAGACCGACGGTACGACCATCCACTACTGCTCCAGCAAGTGCGAGAAAAACGCCGACCTCGGCCGCGAACCGCGCGACACCGAGTGGACGGCTGAGGCTCGCAGCCAGGCCGCGCGACGCGCGTCCCAGGCCGAGCAGGCGCCCGCCGCTGACGAGAGCAGCGAGGACCAGGTCGTCGACGAGTCGGCTGACGAAACCGAGGCGGTCGACGAGACCGCCGAACCTGAGGAGTCCGACGAGGCCGAGGAAGCCGAAGAGGAGTCCGAAGGGACCGAAGAAGCCGAGGAAGCTGAGGAAGCTGAATCCGAGGAGACCGAAGAATGAGCGAACGCGAGCGTACCTTCGTAATGGCCAAGCCCGACGCGGTCCAGCGCGGACTCGTGGGCGAAATCGTCTCCCGTCTGGAGGAGCGCGGCCTGAAGCTGGTCGGCGCGAAGTTCATCCAGATGAGTCAGGAGCAGGCCGAGGACCACTACGCGGAACACACCGACAAGCCCTTTTTCGACGACCTGACGGACTTCATCACGTCCGGCCCCGTCGTCCCCATGGTGTGGGAAGGGCAGGACGCGACCCGACAGGTCCGACAGATCATCGGTGACACCGACCCCGCCGAGGCCGCGCCCGGAACTATCCGCGGCGACTACGCCCTCGACCTGGGTCGCAACGTCGTCCACGCCGCGGACCACGAGGACCCCGGCGCGAACGAGCGCGAGATCGGCCTCTACTTCGACGACGAAGAACTGGTCGATTACGAGCGCATCGACGAAGGCTGGCTGTACGAGTAACCGACCCCGATTCTCTCCGTTTTCTCTCGCCCGGTAGCGACGGCCCCGAGCGCCGCCCCGCCGCACGCCTACGCCTCGACCCAGTCCCGGACCGTCGCCGTCGGGTCTTCCGTCCCGGCCGGACAGACCACCGTGCCGCGCTGTCGGTCGTCGATCGGGACGTGCGTGAACCTGATCGACTCGTTCGAGCAGTCGGCCGAGACGGTGACCGACTTCAGGCCCTCGCTCGACGGGTTCCGCACCGCCACCGTCACGGCGACGCGACCGTCCGTCAGCATCTCGGTCCCCTCCACCGTCGCTTCCGGCGTCGCGTCGGTCGGCGTCACCACGGCGTGCCACGCGACGTAGGCGAACAGGAACAGCGTCACCGCGACGCTGACGCCCATCACCGCCCACTCGACGGTCGACGGCTTGTCGTCGCCGGAGAAGGAACTCACAGTATCACCCTGGCGGCCGCGCCGCCGACGGTCGTGGGGAAGGAGAGGACGACGACCTTCTGGACGTTCACGGCGAGCGTGAACGTGAGGTAGCCGAACCCCCAGAGCAACAGCGCGGAGACGCCGACGCC
Organism: Halostella pelagica; assembly: GCA_005954745.1. Taxonomy (GTDB): domain Archaea; phylum Halobacteriota; class Halobacteria; order Halobacteriales; family Natronoarchaeaceae; genus Halostella; species Halostella pelagica. The sequence continues at coordinate 1,518,756 of CP040678.1, read as the reverse complement.
GACGGCGTAGACGATGCAGGTCTGGCCGGCCTGAATGATCATCTCGCGGCGCTCTCGCTCCTCGGACCGACGCCGTGACTGGCCTCGGAACTCCAGTTCGTACAGGATCAGGTAGGTGATGAGCAGGGACAACGCGATGATGGCCGCCATTCGCGGCCAATCGGCGTTCGCCGCGAGGATGTTCATCTCGATGCTCGCGCCCAGCGGCAGGGAGAAGAAGATAGCGCCGGCGGCGAAGACGGCGACGTTCTCGTGGAGCGTCCGCTCCTCGGCGCTGTCGTCGTCCCCGTCCTCGGCCTCGTGGAGGAGTCGGTTCGCCAGCGCGGCCCCGAAGCCGAGCGGAACGACCTGCAACAGCGCCGTCCGTGCGACCACGTGCAGCGACGACGACGCGTCGATGACGCCGTAGACGAACAGGACGACCACAGCGGCGACCACGCTCTGCAACACGAGTTCCGCGAAGTTGACTGTCAGGCGGACGGGATCGTACTCCGGATTGTTCTCGTCCTCCTCCTCGACGCGGAACCCGCTGCTCCGCGTGATGAACAGCACGACGCCGAGACCGATGACGGCGTAAGCGATCATGTTCGACGCCGGTCGCTGCCTGGCGAGCCACCACATCTCGACGGTGAGCAGTATCGTCACCCCCGAGACGACCAGCGCGCCGGTTACCCCTCGGATCTGGTTGCGGAGGACGCCCCCGCCCGCTGTCATGGGTATCGATCCCTCGCCGCCCCGGTTCGCACCGCCTTCATGGGCCGACAGTACGACGGTGACGGCCTTCAAAGTACGACGCCGTCGTCGCAAGGAAAGCCGCCGACCGCGGCAGTCCCGCCGACTCGTCTTCGAGCGCTTTACCACCGCGGCGTCCCTCCGGTCACTCGATGACCGTCCCGTTTGCTCCCCTCCACGCCGGTCACGGAGATCCGGTTCCGAGCGCCCTGCTCGGCGTCACGTTCGGCGCGTCCATCGCCGTCGGGTTCCTCGCCGCGCTCGCCGACCGAGACTCGACAGCAGACTACGCCCTCGGTGCCGTCCTCTCGTTCGCCACGGCGTACGCCGTCGTCGAGGCGACGCCGGACACTCACGTACTCGCGGACGCCTCCGCCGTCGTGGCGGTCGCGCTGGGCGTGCCGGCCGTCCACCTCGCGGTCGCCGCGTGGCGTTCGAGCGCACGGCTCGCGTTTCTTGCGGTCCTTTATGTCGGTCCGGTCGCTCTCGTCGCGTACCTGCTCGCGCCGGCGTAACCCGGTTGACGCCGCGGATTTATGACTCCACACTCACATGTGAGTGTATGGACACCGACCGAACGCGGCGAGCGCTGCTCAGTGCGATACTCGGGGGCGGAGTGGCAGCCGGCTCGCTGTCGCCGGTCAGAGGATATCTCGAACGCTTCGCGCCGTTTTCGGGGGCGGCGTGGCGGCAGGCGACTGACGACCTGAACGGCACCGTCGAGAGCCCCCACGGTCCGGCGGAACTCCGTTACGACGACCGGGGCGTCCCACACGTCACCGCCGACGACGAGCGCGCGCTGTACTTCGCGGCGGGCTACGCCGCGGCGGCCGACCGGCTGTTCCAGATGGATCTCCAGCGCCGCGTCATGCGGGGAGAGGTGTCGGCCGTCGTCGGCGAGGCGGCGGTCGACTCCGACGAGTTCAACACGAAGATGGATTTCGCGGGGGCCGCGGAGGCGACGTGGGACCTCGTGCGCGACACCGACACCGGACCCGTCGTCGAGGCGTACGCCGACGGCGTGAACGCGTACGTCGAGAACGAACCGCTCCCGATGGAGTTCGGCCTGCTCGGCTACGAACCTGATGACTGGTCCCCGGCGGATTCGATGCTGATGGAGAAACAGATCTCGTGGACGTTGACGGGGAGCTTTCGCACGCTTCGGGTGGCGACCGCGGCGAGCGAACTCGGCGCGGAGGCGGCCGAGACGCTGTACCCGGCGCGCCTCGACCACGACGTACCGATCCTCCGGGACAGCGCCGAGCGCTTCGGAGGGCCACCCCCCGGCGGGTTCTACGACGGTCAGACGGACGACGCGGCGTCACCCCGTGGCGCGGTCGGTCCCGACCTCGTCGACTGGCTCGGTCAGTTCGAGTCGCCGCCGGGGATCGGATCGAACAGCTGGGTCGTCTCCGGCGAATACACCGAAAGCGGCGCGCCGATCGTCGCCAACGACCCCCACCTCTCGCTGATGGCACCGCCTGTGTGGCACGAGATGCACCTCCGCGGTGACGGCGTCGACGTCCGCGGCGTAACGTTCCCTGGCGTCCCGTTCGTCGTCATCGGCGAGAACGAGGCCGGCGCGTGGGGGTTCACGAACGTCGGCGCTGACGTGGTCGACTTCTACGAGTACGAGACGGACGGCGAGACGTATCGCTACCGCGGCGAGGAGCGCAAGTTCGAGACCGAACCGCGTGAAATCGAGGTCGCGGACGGCGAGAACCGCGAGGTGACGGTCAAAAAGAGCGTCCACGGTCCCGTCATCGAGCGCGAGGGCCACCGGGTCGGCGTCGCCTGGACCGGCCACACGGCCACGCGTACCACGCTCGCCATCCACGAGTACAGTCACAGCGAGGGTGTCGACGACGTGCGCGAGGCGACCCGCCAGTTCGACCTGCCGACACAGAACCTCGTGTACGCCGACCGCGACGGCCGGACGCTGTATCAGGTGACCGGGAAGCTCCCCATCCGGCGGACCGACGGCGAGGTCGTCCGCGGCGACCGGATATTCGACGGCTCCGCCGGCGAGGGCGAGTGGGCGGGGTTCGAACCGTTCGGCGAGTCGTCGTGGGACGGCTTCGTTCCGTTCGAGGAAAAGCCCGCGGCCGTCGACCCGGACTACGTCGCCACGGCGAACCAGCGCGTCGTCGACGATCCCGAACACTACCTCGGGGTCGAGTACGCCAGCCCCTACCGGGGCCGGCGGATATACGACCGACTGGACCGGCGCGCGGCGTCCGACTCCCCCGTTACGACCGACTTCATGGCCGACCTCCAGAGAGACGCCCGCGACGGCCGCGCGGCGGACCTGTTGCCGGAACTGGCCCGGGCCGCTTCCGAGCGGGACGGCCTGTCGGACGCCGTCACAGCGCTTCTTTCCTGGGACTACCGGATGACTCCCGACTCGCGTGCCGCGTTGCTCTTCTCCCGGTGGTTCGACCGCTTCCGCGAGCGGGCAGTCGGCCCCGTCCTCGACGCCGCCGACCTGGGCGAGGAGTACTACCCGCGGGACTGGGTGGTCGCCTCGCTGCCGGACGAGAACCCCTGGTTCGGCGACGAGGGACGGACGGCCGCGATGGCGGATGCACTCGCCGCCGTCGTCCAGAACACCGACTCAGACGCCACCTACGGCGACGTGAACCACACCGGCGCAGTCACCCACCCGTTCGACCGCGAGTTCCTGAATTACCCCGAGTACACCACTGCCGGCTCCCGGCAGACGGTGAACAACTTCCGGGCCGAGTCAGCGGTCGGCAGTAGCTGGCGGATGATCTGTCCGATGGACGGCGACTCGCGCTGCATCCTGCCGGGCGGCAACTCGGGAGACCCCCTCTCGGACCACTACGACGACCAGTTACAGGCGTGGGCGAAAGGCGAGTACCGCCGAATGACGCTTTCCGTCGACGGCGACCTCGCCGTCACCTTCGAGGAGGGGGACGGATGAGCGCAGTCGCCGACCGGCTGACTGCGGTCCGAAGCGATCCGCGGAAGCGCGCGGCTGCGCTCGCACTCGGCGTGGTTCTGGGGCTCGCCGTCGCACAGATCCACTGGGTCGGCTTCGTCGTTGGCGGGGCGTTAGTCGGCCTCGCGTCGCGGACCCTCCCCCGCGCGCTCGCCGCGGGCCTCGCCTTCGGTGTCCTCGCGTGGCTGGCGTTCGTCGCCTTGCTGGCCTCCCACGGCACGCTGGGAGGCTATCTCGACACCGGCCAACTGCTGTACGTGAGCATCGCGATCCCGCTGGTCGGCGGTGTGCTCGGGTCGCTGGTTCGAGGGATCGTCTGAACGGGGTCGTCGACGCTATCTGCAGAAAAGTGCGTGAAAAGAGGTCGGCGAGTCGACCGCCCAACTGCCTGCGACTGTCCGCTCAGTCGTCCGCGCTAACCGCGCCGCGACCGACATCGATCTCGCCCGCGTCGAGTTCGGCCTCGACCTCGCGGGCCGCCTCGACCATCTTCTCCATCTTCTCGTAGGCGACCTCTCGGGGGAGCAGTTTCAGGCCGCAGTCCGGGCTGACGACGAGCCGTTCCGGCGGGACGACCTCCAGACCCTTCTTGATGTTTTCCTTGATCTCCTCGACGGACTCGACCTCGGCGACGTGAACGTCGGTGACGCCCAGCGCGAGGTCGGCCGTGAACTCGGGATCGGTGAACACGTCGAGTTGCTCGTAGTCGCCGTTCGCGAGTTCGAGGTCGAACTCGTCGACGGGGAACTCCAGGATCTCGGGGTAGATGCGGAAGTAGTCGCCGTAACAGACGTGCAGTCCGATGCGGACGTCCTCCGGGATGTCGTCGACGATGCGTTCCAGACAGTCGCCGACGATGGCGTGGTCGTCCGGCGTCGTCGCGAGCGCCGGCTCGTCTATCTGGATGTAGCGAGCGCCGGCGTCGACGAGTTTCTCTATCTCCTCGTTGACCAGGTCAGCCAGGTCGTTCGCCAGCGCGGCGTCGTCCTCGTACGCCTCGTTGAAACACCACGATGCGAGCGTGTACGGACCGGTGATCGGCACCTTCACCGGCTTCTCCGCGACGTTTGCGGTGAACTCGTACTCGTCGACCAGCCACGACTCGTCGTACTCCACGTCGTCGACGACGCTCGGCTTATCGAACGTGTTGTGGCCCCACACCTTGACGGGGCCTTTGAACTCGTAGCCCTCGATGCGGTCGGCGAAGAACTCGACCATCTCGTTGCGGCGCATCTCGCCGTCGACGACGACATCGAGTCCGGCGCGCTCGTGTTCCTTCGTGATGAGCCGGGAGCCGTCGTCTTTCGCCTCCTCCCACGCGTCCTCGTCGAAGTCGGCGTCCTCGTCGTCGTACAGGTCGCGGGCGCGGTCGAGCCACTTGGGCTTGGGGTAGCTGCCGACAACGGTCGTCAGGATGAAGTTGTCGTTCGGGTGATCGTCGGGTCGGAACTGGTCTCTGTTCTCGTTGGTCATGCGAAACACCTCTCTGATGTGTGAGCATGACGTCGAAGCGCCATCGGTGCTTCGGAAGTCATGCTTTCACCTCCTGGGCGGAAGCGGCTTCGGCGAGCGCTCGCAGTTTCTGCTCGAACTCGGAGTACGGCAGATAGAACAGCTCGGTGTTCGCCGTCAGGTACGCTTTCTCGAAATCCGCGGCAGGGGTCTGCTCTTGCACCCACTCGACGCGTTCGCGGACGGCGTCGGCGTCCTCCATCAGCGTGTTCTGGCCGTTGACGAGGCCGAGCGCCACGTCGTCGGTCGCGCCGTACTCGTTGATGTTGTAGAGGTTCTCGTCCTGGTTCGCCACGAAATCGAAGCCGACGGCGTCCACGTCGGCGTCGAGGAGGTGCGCGTACACCTTCTCGTCCAGCGCGCCCCAGTAGGGGTGTGCGACGACGTCCGCGTCGACGGCGTTGGCGACGGCGTCGATGGCCTCGCTGGCGTGCTCGTCGACCCCGTCCTTGGGCGGGTTTTCGACGAGCGACGGCTCCAGCAGGAACAGCGTCTCGACGTCCGGAAACGCCTCGGCCTCACCCACGAGGAAGTCGGTGACTGCGTCGAGGAACTCCGCTTCATCGCCGTAGTGTTCGTCCGTCGCGAGGTCAGCCAGCGAGTACGGTCCCGGAAGCACGGCCTGCAGCGAGTCGGTCTCCTCGGCGGCCGCGTCGAGCTCCGCGGCGATGTCGCCGTCGAACGTCAGGTCGTCGGTGACGACCGGGTCGCGGTAGAAGTTATTGTTGTCGTAGTAGCGGACGATACCGCGGGTCTCCACGCTGTCGTGGACCGCGAGCGGGTGCGCGAGCATGTCGTCCCAGCGAAGTTGCCCCTCGCTCACGAGGTCGAGGCCGATCTCGTTCTGGAGGTCGACGACCTCCGTGCGTGCGCGTTCGTACGTCTCGGCGATCTCACCGCCCTCGTCGCCGCTGATGAGGTCGTGTTTTTGGTGGCCTTTCAGGTCGGAGAGCCTGTCTTTCGCCCAATCCGGGAGCGGGAACAGCCCCGGGGACGTGGCTACGAGTTCCGTCATTGGTACACGTGCATACGAAATGACGCTGTTTAATATTTCCCATTCAAGTAAATGCGTCCTAGTTATGGTGGCGGTTCACACGGTGGTGGTCTCGCTTTCGCTCTCCCGCCGGAGCGCGAGGACCGACAGCGTCTCGAACGGGTACGACTCCTCGACGACGGTCTCGGCCGAGAACCCCTGATCGTCGGCCCGCGCGATCACCTCGTCGAAGCCCGTGAGCGTGCTGACCAGCAGACAGACGACGCCGCCCGGCGCGAGGACGCGCCCGACGGCGTCGAGAAACGGGTCCACGACCGCGCGCCCGGATTCGCCACCCGACAGCGCCACCTCCATCCAGTCGTCCCGTTCAGCCTCCTCGGAGGCCGGCAGGTAGGGCGGATTGAACAGGATGGCGTCGAACGCGCCGTCGCGAAACGGCCCGACGAGATCGCCTCGCACGACCGAGATATCGACGCCGGCCGCCGCCGCTCGCTCTCGCGCCTGTTGACAGGCGTGGGGGTTCAGATCTGACGCGACAACCTCGGCTCCGGTCTCCTCGGCGACGCTGCCGGCGACGTAGCCCGATCCGGTTCCGACGTCCAGTACGCGGTCGCCGTCGCCGACGGTTTCGACCGCTGCCGTCGCGAGCAGGTGCGAGTCCTCTGCGGGCTGGTACACCTCGGTCTCGATGCCGCGGCGGTCGGCGAGATCAGTCATTCGTCCCCACCGTCTGGGGTAGTCGGGGGTATCCCGCCAGTCTCGCTGGTTTCGGCGACTTCGCTGGCTTCCCCGAACTGAAAGCCTCCCGTCTCCTCTCGACCCATCAGTTCGCGCTGCGGGAACGGGATCTTGATCCCCTCCTCATCGAACGCCGACTTCACCTCCTGGATGACGGCCGTCGTGGCGCGCCACCTGCGGCGCGAACTCGGCTTGTCGATCCAGAACCGGAGGCCGAGAACCACTGCGGAATCGTCGAATCGCTTCGTGATGACCTGTGGTGTCGGGACGGTGAGAATGTCGTCTACGTTGCTCATCGACGCCTTCGCCACTTTCGCCGCTCGTTCGACGTCGGAACTGTAGTCCACACCGACTTCGACCTCGATCCGGAGCCGTCCCTTCCGCGTCCGATTGATTATCGTGTTACCGGAGACCACGTCGTTCGGGATCATCACGTACTCGCCATCGAACGTCTGGATCCGAGTGTTTACGATCGTGATGTCGGTGACTATCCCCTCCTCCTCCCCTATCTCCACCCAGTCGCCGATCTCGAACGGCCGGGCGAACATGAGGACGAATCCGGCGAGCATCGCACCGAGCGTCTGGCGGGCCGCCATACCGACGATGATGCCGAGGAAGCCGGCCCCGACGAGCAGGCCGGAGAGGTCGAAGTCCCACACGCCGAGGGCGACGATGATCGCGAGCGACCAGAGGATGACCTGCGTCAGACGCAGAGTGACCTCGCGCTGATGTCCCGAGACGGCGTGGCTGGACTCTTGCAGTTCCGACAGCATGCGCTTCGTGAACCGGATCAACACGTGCGTGCCGGCGAACACGACGAGCGTGAACGCGACGTTCGGGATCGCCTCGTTCCCGAGATTGAGCAGGTCGATCGCCTCGCTCGCCAACTGCGCCTGTTCCCAGACGCCGACGCTCACCATGGCGGCACCGACGAATCCGACGACGAACGCGACCGTCGTCAGTATGTCCGCGTATATCGGCTTGATGTACTGACTCAGTTTCGTCTGGGCGGACCGCATCAGGCGTGCGATGGTGAAAACGGCGACCAGACAGAGGACGGTGACCGTGATCCGCGCCTCGACGGATTCGAACACGGTCGCCAGTTCGTTGACCGACTCGGCGAGCGAACCCATCACTGTTACCTCCCGACGTCGTCAGCAAGCGTCGCCAGCGCCGCGAACTCAGCGGGCGTTACGTTGCCCGCGCGCATGCTCATCAGTTCCTCGTCCGCCGCGTCGACGACAGCGTCCGGGTCATCGAGTCCGGAGATGTGTGCCGTGTTCCTGACGGCGTTTCGCATCGTCTTGCGCCGCTGGGTGAACACCGCCTTCACGAAGCGGAGGAAAAAGTCCTCGTCGTCGACGTCGTACTCCGGGTCCCTCGGTCTGGTTCGCACGACCGCGCTCTCGACCGACGGCGGCGGCGAGAACGCTTCCTTCGGAACGGGTTCGACGACTTCCACGTCGGCGTAGTGCTGTGCGGTCACCGAGAGGCGGCCGTAGTCGTCGCTGCCCGGTTCCGCGGCCATCCGTTCCGCGAATTCCTTCTGGAACATCAGTACCAGCGGTTTGCCCAGCGGTAGCAACCGGAACGCGATCTGACTGGACGCGCCGTAGGGGAGATTCGAAACCGAGACGGTGAACTCGGGCAGCGAAACGTCGAGCGCGTCGCCCTCAACCACCGTCAGCCGACCGGCTTCGATCTCCTCGTCGAACTCATCGCGCAGGAACGCGACGAGTTCCGGGTCCCGCTCGACGGCAGTCACGCGGTCTCCGGTCGCCAGCAGACGGTCGGTCAATGCGCCTGTCCCCGCGCCGATCTCCAGAATGTGACCCGAATCCGCGTCCGCCTCGGGCACGTACGACGGGAGACGATTCAGCACGCGGTCGTCGATCAGGAAATGCTGGTCCCGATCGGGGTTTCCACGTACGTCGGCCCGAGCAAGAAGTCCGTCCGGATCTCTCATTCGATTACCCGGCGGTAGGCAACGGACGGTTTAAAACCCTCCGGCCTGTGCGGGCCGGCACGCCGCGTTCCTCGGCTACTCTGCACCCGTTTCTCGGCCGACGAACGCGCGGTATTTCAGGTCCTCGTCGCGGATCTCCTCGATAATTCGCTCGACGAGTACTCCTTTCGGGTCGTGAAGCCCGGCGATCCGGTCTTCCAGGTCGTCGAAGCTCTCGAACTTCCCCCGTTTTCGCTTGTCGAGGACGTTGTTCCGGAGTTTCTTCCCGATTCCGGGAAGCAGGTTTAGCTGGTGCAACCGAAGCGTGATCGGTTGCGCCTCGTTGTAGAAATCGACGAACCGCTGTTCGTTCTCCGTAACGATATCCTCGATCGCGTATTCGAGTTCGGACTGGGCCCCGCCCGAAAGGTCGTCGTAGTCGACGGTGCGGAGGCGTTTTATCGACCCGTTTTCGTCCTGTGGTTCCACTACGATCCGATCGCCGATACCGGCATCTGCGTCCTCGTCGAACGCGATCTCGTACAGGAGAAAGTCCACCTCGCCGACGGCGTAGGCCACCGGTGACTTCTGGTACTGCGGACGATCGTCGTCGGCACGGCCGTGCGGCATGTAATCGAGCAATACCGCGTGGCGTAGCCCCGGCCCGTCGCTGTCGGAGTCGGTCATTCTGACGTGGTGATACGGCGACTGGCCACTTAAACAGTCGCCTGCCGAGAAAGTCCCGAGCCGAGTTAGACGTACTTCGCAACGACGTTGAGTATATCGTCGAGTTCGTCGCCGGAGAGCGAGTACCGCTGCTGGGCGAACACGGCGCGGAGTTCATCGCGGTCTTGCGGTAAGAGGTCGGCGACCTTGTAGGCAGTCGCCTCGTCGACTTTCTCCAGTTCGAGCAGCTCCTCGACCAGTTCGCGCGATTCCTCCGGCGTGAGGAGAGCGAACCGGTTGACGTGCTCGATGGCTCGAGCGAGTTCGTACCGCATCTCGCGGTCCTCGTCGGCGGCGTGGTCCGCCTCAACCTCCGAGAGCAATTCTTTCGCCTCGGAGATAGTGAGGTGTTCTTCGTCTAACTTCTCTTTGAATATCGTCATCGTGTTACTGCTGGGCAGTCAGGTGCGGAGCGCCAACGATCAGCGTCTTCTCCTTGCCACCGTCGTTTACTGCGACCTTGAAGCAGTCGCCCTGCTTGCCGGCGACTTCGCCGGTCAGCCCGTCGAACCGGGGATGGAAACGACCGTCCGTCACGCTCGGGTCGATCTTCAGGTGGACCTTCTGGCCCGTTTCGAATTCCTGGATCGCGCGTTGCGGCGGAGACGTTCCGCGCTCGCGCGGACTGTTCGAGAGCTTCTTCCGTGTTTTCTTGCGAGGTCCGTCGGAGTTCGGCATAGTCGTGGACGTTGTTTGGCTGGTGACGGTTATAAAAGGTGCGTTCCCGTCCGACGACGGGGTTTCGGATAGTCTCACACGGTCCGCGCGAGAGGGTCGCCCGAGAGAGATAATACTATCCGCCGTCGCGGCGAGACACACCCTATGGCCGAGGACAACGACCACCGAATCGAGACGCGTTCGATCCACGCCGGACAGGAACCCGACGAAGAGACGGGCGCACTGATGACTCCTATCCACGCTAACTCGACCTACGAGCAGGACGCTCCGGGCGACCACCGCGGGTACGAGTACTCGCGCACCGGCAATCCCACCAGAACTGACCTCGAAGCGAACCTCGCCAGCCTGGAAAACGGGGAGTACGGCCGGTGTTTCTCATCCGGGATGGGCTCGATCAACACCGTTCTCAACCTCCTCGAATCCGGCGATCACGTCGTTAGCGGCGAGGACATCTACGGCGGGACCAGGCGCATCTTCGACCAGGTGTACTCCCAGTACGATATCGAGTTCTCCTACGTGGACATGACTGACCTCGACGCCATCGAGGACGCCTTCCGCGAGGACACGGAACTGCTGTGGCTGGAAACGCCGACGAATCCGCTGATGTCCATCGTCGACATCGAGGGCGCAGCCGAGATAGCCCACGACCGCGACGCGCTCTGTGCTATCGACAACACGTTCGCCACGCCGTATCTCCAGCGGCCGCTCGACCTCGGCGCGGACATCGTCTCTCACTCGCTCACGAAGTATCTCGGCGGTCACTCCGACGTAGTCGGCGGCGCGCTGATAACGAACGACGAGGAACTCGACGAACGCTTCGGCTTCTACCAGAACAGCGTCGGGGCGACGCCCGGTCCGCAGGAGTGTTTCCTGGTTCTCCGCGGTACCAAGACGCTCCCCGTTCGGATGGACCGCCACTGTGAGAACGCACGAGAACTCGCGCAGTGGCTCGACGACCACCCCGATGTCGACACGGTGTACTACCCCGGCCTGGAATCTCATCCCGGACACGATATCGCCGCCGAACAGATGGACGACTTCGGTGGGATGCTCTCGTTCGAACTCCATGCCAGCCTCGACGAAGCCGCGGAGTTCGTCTCGAACACCGAGGTGTTCACCCTCGCTGAGAGTCTCGGCGGCGTCGAGAGCCTCATCGAACAGCCCGCAACGATGACCCATGCCTCCATCCCCCGTGAGGAACGCATCGCCGCGGGGCTCACCGACGGCCTCATCCGCGCCAGCGTCGGCATCGAACACGTCGACGACCTGAAGGCGGACCTGCAGCAGGCGATCGACGCCGCTCTAGAATAGCGAACAGACGGCCACCGATATCGCGAGGGGTCCGCCGTACACCCGCCTCGTCCGCCCTCGCGCCGGTTCGTCAGGTCACGGTGGGTCTGGCCCCGGTTTCGGTGATAAACCGTCGGCTAGTCGGTTGGCCGAACGAGCACGCGCTCGCAGGTTCGCAAGCGCGGGTGAGTCACGGGGACGGGTAGGTACTCGGAGCGTGTCCTCACGAGCGGAGTGAGTGATGGCTCGGAGCGGCGAAGCCGCTCCGGTAGACAGTGAAGCGGGAAGTGAATAGTGGACGGCTTCGCCGTCCCTGACCGTTCGAGTGGGCTGTCGTCCCGCGGGAAGAGCCCGTAAGGCCCGAACGAGGGATTTCCTTATATGCGACCGACGTTCTCGACGCCGACGCTCTCGACGTCGTCGACGTTGCTGAACGCCTCTTCGACGGCCTCGGTTCCGCCCGCATCGTCAGGGACGATGATGGTCGGGTACAGCGCTACCAGACCGAACGCGACTTCGTCGCGTTCGACCCCGTTTATCTTGGCTCCCTCGGGAAGGGAGTTTTCCAGACGCTCCTGGAGCTCGTCCAGGTCGACGTCCGGGCTCTGCGGCATGACTTTGATCTTGGCGGCTACCTTACCCATACTTACGGACCCGTGAACCCACAGTCGGGGCACTCGTAAAGGTTGCTCTGCTTGCGACACTTGGAGCAGCGGTAAATCTGGTACCCGCAGTCGGGGCACTTGAACGCGGCTGCGGTCGTCCCGGAGATGTTGATCCCGCAGGAGACACACTTCTGCGCTCGTTTCTGATCCGATTCGCTCATACACCTCAGTACCGTCTGCCCACTTTTAACCGTTGTTTTTTCCTCGGCGGGGACAGCGGCGTTACGTGTCGCCCCGATCGAAGCCGATACTGCCGTCACCAGGGAACTCCTCCACGGAGACATCGAACGATTCCGCCTTCTCGACGGTCTCTCCCGGCTGTATCCCCACGTCACTCTGGCGCTGATAGTTGTCGTTGCCCGCCTATACTCGGACGCTAATCGTATCTGATAGCTCGGTGTCGGACGTGTTCTCCGCGGTGTACGTGACGTTCATGGCTCCGTCGTCTTCCTCGTAATCGAACTCAGGGATCTCGATATCCGGGATGCGTTTGATCACCACGCCGCGACTAATCCTAACCGCTAGTCGGTGACAAGGTAGTCCTGTTACACGCCGAGCGCCAGCGGGCCGATGAGCACGCCCATCAGATGGACTCGGCGCGCACCGAGCCGAACTGGTACCAGACCGAGTGCCGCGCTGACGACGAAGACGGCGACGCCAGTGAAACCAGCGAACAGCCAAGAGAGGCCGACGAGTAGGGTCAGTATCCCCATAGAGAGGCGACGGTAATCGGTTCGCCCGACAACCCGGAGGTAGCGGTCCCCCACTGTGAGCACCAGACAGAATCCCGCGGCGCTCGCGAGTATCGCGGTGCCGACCAGTAGCGGGAGGTTTAGCGGGGCGGCGACCTCGTCGAACGCCACAAGAACGCCGGTTCGCGGCTGGCGGATCGCGACGAGGGCGAAGAGAGCAAACAGGGTGTTCGCCGTGTTCACCCCGCTCGTTGCCACGACGTACCCCCTGTCGCCGGCCGAACCGGGCGTCAGCGTCAGCACGGCCACTGCCGCGATTGCGCTGGAGATACCGGGAAGGTAGCCGACGACCGCCCCAGCGAGCGCTCCCGCAGCGGCCATGGCGAAGACGGCCCGTCGGGTCGATGTCACTGCTGCGTCCGCCTGTTCCGGCACCCCCGCGCCGCCGAGCGCATCGATCAACACGGGCGCGCCGAACAGGCCGGCGAACAGCGGGGTCAGCATGCCGCCGGCCGCGAGCGGGGCCGCAGGAGAGAGGTCGAGTGTAGCCCAGCCGAGTGCCGCGGCCGCTGCGAACGATGCGAGTCCGACCGCGGCCCCGCGTGCTGTTCGTTCGGTGGCGACCAACAGGACGACGACAGCACCGAGTACGAGCGGCATGTGCGCACGAAGCGTCGGATAGACCGCCGTCATGGCCTCAGTCACGGGAATTGCCATCGGAAGCGCTACGGCGACGGCCAGACCGCTCCCAAGCGCCGAGAGCCTGACTGCTTCACGCCCCCGACCGGCGATGACCAGTCTATGACCGGGAAGTGCCGTCGCCGCCATCGCCGCGTCGGGGACGCCGAGCGCAAGCGCCGGAACCGCGTCGAGAAACGTGTGAACCACGCCAGCGGCGAGCATCGCCACGCCTAACAGGAGCGGCGGCCCCGGGATCTCGCTGGCGGCCGCTGCCAGCACGAGCGCGAAGTTGTTCGCGTGCAGCCCCGGCGTCAGTCCGCTTACGGTGCCGAGCGCGACGCCGCCGAGAACGAACGCGAGCACGGCCACGGTTCGCTCAGGCGCTGTGAATACCCTGATCCCGAACTCTTCCATCGCTACTGGCTGGCCGCGGCTTCACGTATGAACTCTCGGTTCACTGTGCTCTCGGCTCCGCGTATCGGGCATCGATCTCAACTGCGACACACAAAGTCGATGTGACGGTGACACCCGTCGCTATCGAAGTAGCGCCAATAAAAGTTCGAAGGCTGTGAATCCGGATTTAACCGAAGAGTTCGCCGAGACCCTCGCCGCTGGCCTCGTCGTCGCCGTCGCCTTCGTCCTCGTCGTCGTCCTGCGTATCCGGCAGTTCCTCGTCGGCTTCCTCGGTTTCCTCTGCTTCGTCGGCCTCCTCGGCACCGCCTTCGGCGGCAGCGCCACCGGCAGCGGCTCCGCCGGCGGGCACTGCAGCGGCCTCCGCGACGGCCTCGTCGATGTCGACGTCCTCCAGCGCGGCCACGAGAGCCTTGACGCGGGATTCCTGCACATCAGCGCCGGCGGCCTCGAGGACGCCGGTCAGGTTGTCTTCGTTGAGCTCTTCGCCAGTCTCGTTCAGGATGAGTGCTGCGTAAACGTATTCCATTGTTGTTATCCGAACATGTCGCCGAGTCCTTCCGCGGCGGAGTCTTCGTCGTCATCGTGGTCGTCAGCCTCGTCGGCTTCTTCGGACTCCTCCGTATCGGGTTCGGCCTCGTCTTGGTCGTCAGTCGATGCTTCCTCGGATTCCGCTTCAGCGCCCGCCGAGGGCGCTTCGACGCCTTGCAGGTCCTCGGGGAGTGCCTCTTCGTCGTCGATCTGTGCCGCGAGCACGCGGACCTGCGCGTCCGCCTTGCTCACGAGATCGTCGGCGAGGTCGGGGCTCTCGATGGAGGCCTGCAGGCCGAGGCTCTTGGCCTCGCCCGTGGCCTTCGCGACGAGCGTCGGCGCGGTCTGTGCGGTCGGGAACTTGGAGTTGACAGCCAGGTTCCGTGCGCGGGCCGCCGCCGTCGAAACGTCGCTCCGGTACTGCTCGACGTCGATGTCCAGGTCTTCTGGGTCGAACATGACGCCCTCGGAGACGACGGCGCGCAGGTCGAGACCCACTTCCTTCGGCTCGATGCCGAGTTCGTTCAGGACGTTCGACAGGTCGGCCGAGACTTCTTCGCCGGCTTCGAGGACGGTACTGTCCTCCGTAACCTGAATCGAACCTTCCTGAATCCGGGCCGAGGCGCCGACGTTCTGGAGTTCGCCGACGAACGGGCCCGGGTCGACGCCCGTGTCACCCTCGGGGATGACGATGTCGTTGGGCGCGACTTCGCCTGCACCGATTGGAGCCGGCGTCTTCGACGCTTCGAGCTCCTGGTACAGGCCGAACGGATTGTCGTTCGTTCCGATGAGACCGACCTGACCTTTGATCTGGTCGGTTAGGTCTTCGAGTCCGCCGCCGACTTCGTCCAGCGCACGCTGGAGAAGCGTGTTCCGGCTGACGCGAAGCTCCGCAGTACCGTGCAGGCCACGGCGCATGTCCTGAAGCTGTCGCGACGGAATGCCGGCGATGTTGACGACGCCGACGCTCTGGTAGCTCTCGATGAGCGAAACGAGGTCGTCGACCTCCTCTCGCTTCCACTCGGGCAAGTTCTCAGTCTTGCGCTCCGCCTGGGCGCTCATATCAGGCCACCTCCTCTGCCGGGCCCATGGTAGTTTTGACGTACACCGTGTCGATGTTGAGCGGGCCCTTCTCCAGGTCCGCGTGCAGACGGCGGAGGATAACGTCGATGTTGTCTGCTATCTCCTCCGCGGACATGTCCTCCGCACCGACGCGGGTGTGGAACGTCCGGCGGTCGCCGCTGCGTAGCTGAACGGTGTTTTTCATGCGGTTGACCGTCTCGACGACGTCGTCGTCGGGGGACAGCGGCGTCGGCATCTTCCCTCGCGGGCCGAGGATAGTACCGAGGTATCGACCGATGTCCTGCATCAGGCTCTCCTCGGCGATGAAGAAGTCGGTCTCTTCCGCCAGGTCCTTGGCCGCGTCGTCGTCGTCGCCAAGGTCGGCCAGTTCGTCGCCGTCGAGAACGTCGTCGGCGGCGTCCTCGGCGCGGAGGGCGGTTTCGCCCTCCGCGAACACGACGATCTTCGTTTCCTGGCCGGTTCCGGCCGGGAGAACGATACTTTCGTCTACACGGTTCGACGGTTCGTTAAGGTCTAAGTCGCGCAGGTTGATCGCGAGGTCCACCGTCTCACGGAAGTTCCGCTCGGGTGAGTCCTCGAGTGCGCTGGACACTGCTTGCTCTATATCCTGATCTGCCATCGTTCACCTCCGTAGTACGCGTAACGCTCCTACGGGTCAGTGAAACAGGCGATGCCTGTCTCACCCGAACAGTGGCCCATCTCGAACTTAAACCCGTCGAAGCGGCTGAAGGGTTCCAGCGCTACCGGCTTCCGAACGGTCGGTTGTCACCGTTTTCCGCCGACTCTGTACGAACCCACCTGACCCCGCAGCCCTTTTCGCTTGCGGACGTACGTCCGGCGTGTCGAGTCACTTCTTGCTGACGGCGGGGCTCGCACTGGCTCTGGCCGCCGTCCACGCCGGCGCGGGATATGTCCGGTTCTCAGCGGTTGTTCCGCGCGACGGTTGGCTCTCGTTCGGCGGCGGCGTTTCTGTCGCGTACGTGTTCGTTCACGTCCTTCCGGAACTCGGGGCGGGGCAGGTCATCATCGCGGAGGCCGAACACACGCTCGTCGACTACTTGGCCCATCACGCGTACCTCATGGCGCTAGTCGGGTTCACACTGTTTCACGGGCTCGAACGGTGGGCAGTGCGTGTACGGGGTTTCGACGGGGAAGTCGACGACGACGGTGAACCCGCTCCCGACGAATCGAGCGGGATTCGGGAAGGCGAGGTGAGCGAGTGGGGCACCCCCGTTTTCTGGGCACACATGCTCTCGTACGGCCTACTGAACGCTCTCGTCGGTTACTTGCTCGCTGGACGCGCGACGGGCGGCGACAACGCCGTCCTGTTCGCGGTGGCGATGGGATTTCACTTCGTCGTCAACGACGACAGTCTCCGCCGCCACCACAGCGACGCGTACGACCGTCTGGGTCGGTGGATACTGGCCGCCACTGTTGTCGGCGGGTGGACGCTGTCGATGGTCGTCCACGTTCATCACGCCGTAGTGATGGGGGCGTTCGCATTCGTCAGCGGGGGCGTGATTCTGAACGTGATCAAGGAGGAACTCCCGTCCGAGCGGGAGAGCCAGTTCGGTTACTTTCTGGTCGGGGCCACAGCGTACGCGGCGCTGCTGGTCTGGGGGTAACAGAAGAACCGAACCGCCTGTCGACCGCCGTTACGCTTCGGCGGCGTCCGCGAACTGGTCGTCGTACTCGCCGTCGGCGATCCGCTGTTTGAACTCGCGCGGATTCTCGCCTTCGATGGTGACGCCGAGCGAGGTACAGGTGCCGACGACCTCCTTCGCGGCGTTTTTCAGGTCGTACGAGAGCAGGTCGGGGTGTTTCTGTTCCGCGATCTGCTTGACCTGGTCGACCGAAAGGTCGGCGACGAAGTTCTCCTGCGGTTCGCCGCTACCCGTGTCGAACCCGGCCTCGTCCTTGATCAGTTCGGCCGTCGGCGGAACGCCGACTTCGATCTCGAAGGAGCCGTCGTCGTCATACTCGACGGTGACGGGGACTTCCGTCCCGTCGAACGCTTCGGTCTGATCGTTTATCTCGCCAACGACAGCCTGTACGTCGACAGGCGTCGGTCCGAGCTCGGGACCGAGCGGCGGGCCAGGATCGGCCTGGCCACCCGGAACGAGCACTTCGATGGTACCAGCCATACGGGAAAGAACCTCCGCGCGAGGTTTAAGGGTTGCTTTTCGCAGTGACCGGGGGCGGATCCGGTCGCTGGACCCGTCACGGCGGATGGTTACTCGCTCACCGCGTCGTTTCGCCACTCGGCGAAGGTCGAAAGCACGTCTTCCTCGGAGAACCGTTCGATACAGGGAACGTCGTGAGGATGGATCGCCTCGACGCGGTCGACCAGGTCGTCGTACCGATCTGCGGAAGTCTTCGCCAGCAGGATAGCCTCCGCATCCTCGTGGGTCTCTTCCTCCCATCGGTACGTCGACGCGCAGTCGACCCGGTTGACGCAAGCCGCAAGTCGGTCCTCGACGAGCGTCGTTGCGATCTCTGCTGCGTCGTCCCGCGGCGCGGTGATGTAAACCGTCGGCATAGCGAGCGCTACGGTAGCCACGGACAAAGAAGCGATCACTGCAAGGCGTTCGGCAGGTCAAACCGCAGTCAGTTCTGTAGAGTATCTGCACTGTGTGGAATCTGTATCAGAAATACGCCGTGTTGAACTCGTCTCAGTCGTGTCGAACCCGTATCAGATTACTCTTCGCGCTTAGATGCGTTCATCGTGTACGTACGCGCGTCCGTCATCAATAACTTATGTTCGTTCACACCGACACTTTGCGGTCGTTTCCAACCGGTACTTTACGGTCTCGCTGGCCGCCGTCCGGCTAATTCTTGAACGGACTGAACGATCCGGTGATGTTCCACTCGTGGATGCAGTGGGGATTTCCGACCTGGCGTTCGTCGTCTTCCTCGCGGATCCGCCAGGTTTCGTCGTCCTCGTCCCAGTGTTCGCTTCGACCGCACCGCTCGCACTCCCGAAACGACGGGGTCTGGAGTCCTGTACCCATACCCATCCCAACGTTGTCGAGGTATATAACAGTGCCATCTGCGGGCGTCGAGTTCACCTTCCTCTCGGTTTTCGGACGTTCAAACACCGGGCTGGTCGACGGCCTTTCGTCTAACATTTCCGGTATGTGCGTCCGACCGTCGGCCCCGCCCGTACACTCCGGATACCCGGACGCGTGACCTGAACGCATTTGCCGGGTAGCGTCGTCCGACCCGCTCTCACTCCTCGGTCACGGCGTCGCCCTCGACGTTCGGCGCGCCCACGACGAACAGCGTACTCTCTGTCAGCGCTGTCAACTGCCGCCACGCGTCGGGGTCGACTACCACGAACTCGCCGGCACCGACCTCGAACGTTTCGTCTCCGACGTCCATCTCGAATCGCCCGTCGACGACGAAATACAGTTCTTCCTGAGCATCGTGCCTGTGTCGGTTGTTCGACTCCCCCTCGTCGAACGACCAGACGCTCGGCCGCATCTCCTCAGGCCGGAGTTCGTATCCGACTGCTTTCAGACCGGGTTCGATCCCCTCGATATCCCGTTCGTCGAGTTCATCGACTGTCGTTCGGGAGTACATGGCCGCTAGTTCGGTTCGCAGACGCAAAAACCGACACGCTCACTTACATCGGAGACACATCGTCCCGGAGAACACCGATCATTCCGCCGTGCTGTCAACGGCTAACACCGTCCGAGTGGTTTCGAGGGCAGTGATGGCCTGTTCCGCTAACATGCATCGCCGTACCGTCTCCGTCTCGTGGTCGTAAGTCAGCATTTCCATCTCCTCTAATTTCGGGAGGTCCGAGTGGACGAGTGAGATCCGTATCTCAGCGGGATCTGCCCCGGTTTCTGTTGCGAGATGTCCCGCAAGTCCGTCGAGCGACGCACTGTCGCTCCTCTCGGCGAGATAGGAGAGGATCCGCTGCCGGCGGCTATTTGACAGTGCCTCGAACACCGTTTGCACAGGGTCGGCGAGCGATTGCGATCGGTTGGTAGCCATCAGTATCACTCACGCGGCGGACCCGAAAGCATCGACGGGTTCGATATCGAACCGGTTTAAGTGTCGGTCGCCGTCCCCCTGACGCCTTCGAACGTTTCTTCGAGCACTGTCTCGTGCGCGCGCCGCAGGCGCTTCGAGATAGCGTTCGTAGAAATATCCAGTTCGTTCGCGAGTTCCTCCATCGACGTTTCACGGGGGACTGAGAAATACCCCTGATCGTAGGCGAGTTCGAGCACTTCGCGCTGTTCGTCCGTGAGATGTTGTACCGCTGGATCGCTCGTCGTATCCGCCTTGTACAGGCGAACCAGTTCGAACGAGAGGTCGTACGCTGCACACAGGTCGTGGAACTCGGCGAGCGATTCGTCGTCGGGAAACAGGATCCGGACGTGCCACTTCCCGTTGTCTCCCACTGCGTCCAGTATCGTCGCGCCTACGTCATCGAGGGCGTACACGAGCGGTTCCGCGTTCTCGTCCCACTCCGCGCGGTAGAACCGCCCTTCGGAACTGTCGTCGAGTCGGCGCACGTCCTTGACGCTCGGATCGGTTCGTAGCGCGTCGTGGAACTCGTCGATACCGTCGCCCCGTGCCCAGAAGAACGGGGTGACGCGGTTCGTGGTATCAGCGACGATACGTTCTACCTCGACGGTTACCTCCGGGTCCTCCTGCAGTGCCCGTCCGAGAACGAACTCCGTCGACGGGTGGCTGAACTCCGCGATAGTTGGCATTCGACCGGTTTATTGCCCCAAAGTACCTAACCTCTGCGGCCGCTCGGGGCGTCGTCGGGACCGTCACAGCATGCTCTACCTCCCCCGCCGCTCGTCTTTGGGGCGGCGGCTTATGCCGCTCGACGTAGAGAGATCCCGTATGGAGAAATGTCCTGTTTGCGGCGAGGAGATATACCAGGGCGAGGAGAACCAGATCGTAACGGAGTACCAGAGCGAACAGTTCCACTTCTGTTCCGAGGAGCACCGCGACGAGTTCGAAGAATCTCCCGGTGAGTACACCTGACAAGGGACTGTCGTCGAAGCCGGAAACGAACGCCGTTCGAAGTGGGACAATCAGTGGCCCTCCGACCACTGTTACGGGCAGTAGTGACGGATCCCCTCTTCGAGACAGCGGCGAAATGACATGTATCCGATGTGTTACTGACTCGTCCCGGTCTTCACCCGCTGGAGAGAGTACACGGTCTCCGGGTGCCGTTCGTCCCCGACCTGCGTCTCGTTCTCGTCCGATCGCTCGAAGCCGTGTTCTTCGTAGAACGCGTTCCCGAGTTCGTTCTCCGCGAGTACCATCGCCCGGATGCGTTCGACGCCCCTTCCAAACAGTTCGTCACGAACTGATGTGAGGAGATGCGTGCCGACTCCCTGCCGGCGGTAATCCGGCGCAACGTACAAACGGAGGATGTCCCCCTCGGATACGTCCCAGACAACATGGGCGAACCCGACGATAGCGCCGCCGTCGTCAGCGACGAATATTTCGGCGTCGTCAGCGTCGACCACGTCTCTCAGTTTCCCCTCGGCATACCAGTCTTCGACCGTGTCGTCGATAGTTTCCCGGCTGACGAACTCGGGGTAATCCTGCTCCCACGACCGTTCAGCGATCCCCTTGACGGTCGATACGTCCGATTCAGTGGCTGGGCGGATCTCCATGCGGGAGTTTCGTTGGAAAAACCGTTACGTTTTTCGCTGGCTGTCGGATCGCTGGTGAATCGGGTACGTTTGGACGGGTTTGTCACAAACCCCTTTTGTACCCCCAACTATGGTGTTATCGGGGCAACTTGGGGCGATACCGGGGCGTTCGATCACGCAGGGGACGTGGGGGACGGGGGTCACCCATCACGGACGACGGAGAAAACACCATGTCGAAACGACATCACTACGAGACACGACAGAACGGGACTCAGAGGCACCCCACTCACTCTCGTAGTGGGGTCGACGACGGCTCACTGCCGGAGGTTTTCGAGGGGGAGGGGACGTGGCACGCCTTTGCCACGGCGCTCACCGAGTGTCCGGAGTGTGCCAGCAACCGGGAAACGGCTGTCCACGACCGGGAAAACACCGTCCGACGGTTGCACTCGCAAGGGGGGTTAGAGGGAGACCGAAACGACGAGAAACGGGTCGAGACCGACACCGGAACCCAGTCGACGATGCTCGATCCCGGAACCGTCGCAACGTTTTACGCCGGCGTCAGTACGAGCGCCGATTCGCTCTCGATTCACGTCCATTTCAGTACCGGGCACACGGTCGAGCTTATCGGTCCGGACGAGACTGTCCACCGGTCCGTGGATCCGGGTGATTCGACGAAAGAGGCCATCGGCATCAGAACCTGGACGGTGGATTCATCAGAACCGGGACAGTGGACCGTCGAAATACGGTCACCGTCATCGGGCGAGAAGCGGAAGGTTTCGGTTACGTTCGGAACGCTCACGGCTGAGCAGAATGCTTGACAGGTAAAACGACCGTGACCCAGTCGTCTCCGTTTGGTTAGCTCGTCCGGTCGCGACCCGCTCTGCTTCTCGGACGCCTTAGTCGAAATCCGGAAGGTCGTCCGGTGCGTCGTATTCCGCTTCCCAGTCTACGAAGTCTTGCTTCAGTACCTCGCTGACGACCTGACCGAGTTCGGTCAGTCCAGCGTTGATAGCGGAGACCGTTCCCCAGGAGTCGAGGTCCGGATGATAGTCGCGTTCGCGCCAGTCCTCGGGAATGCCGGGCGCGTGATAGCCGACTCTGTCGGCAAAGTCGTCCCAGAAAAAGTCGAACTCCCGGAACAGACCGAGGTCCCTCGCGATTTCGAACTCCGCTTCGTCCATGTCCGTGTTCCCTCGCCACTCGTCGAAGGCGTCCGCCCACGCGCCGTCTTTCAGGAACTGTTCGAGGTCCTGACGGCGGTAGTTCGCGTTCCCCGTCACCTCGACGTCGTCGTACTCTTCCGGGTCCGTCTCCTGTAGTTCGGGCGGGTCGGGCGCGTCGACATCGAGAGTCATACAGTCCCCTACGCCGGCGCGAGGAATAGTAGTGTCGTTCAGTCACCTCCCCCGGCGACCGCGGACCGAACGCTTAGCGATCGTTCGTAGAGAGCGCCGCGTTTCGCCGTCGCTTCCCTTCTTCGCTATCGACCGTGAGCTCGGGGACCGGAACGGGGTCGTGCTCGTCGTCGATAGCGACGTAGACGAAGTACGATCCGGTCGTTGGTTCGCGCTCGCCGGTCCGCGGGTTCTCGCGGAACGCTCGGAGTCTAACGCTGACGCTAGTTTCGCCCGTGTCGTAGACGTAGGACTCGATGACGGCAGTGTCTCCGACGTATATCGGCTGGCGGAAGTTCATCTCGTTCACGCGGGCGGTGACACACGCCTCGCCGGCGAA
This sequence comes from Halostella pelagica, assembly GCA_005954745.1. Lineage (GTDB taxonomy): Archaea > Halobacteriota > Halobacteria > Halobacteriales > Natronoarchaeaceae > Halostella > Halostella pelagica. The sequence goes on along the minus strand of CP040678.1, from coordinate 1,495,752 downwards.
GCGCATCGCTGACATCGCGCCGATCTCGTCCATCCACTTCATGACGTTGCCACCGTGGACGGTGTCGAGGCTGTTGGCGTGGTTCGGCTGCACCATTTCGCGGTTCTCGATGTACGTGTCCATCAGACTCGGCATGTTCGGGAGTTGTCACGGCCCGGGAAAGATACTGTCGGATCGAACGAGTGCCGGCCGCCGAAAGCCGTTCTCGCCGTCACGACTCTCCGACAGTGGTAAAAGCCGCGGCAGTATATCGATGTGCATGAGTGACGAAGCGGAGTCGGCGACGCCTCCCCAGGCGTCGCACCCGCCCTCCGGCGAGGGCAGGGTGCAGGTCGTCGGAACGGCTCACGTCTCCGCCGACAGCGTAGAGGAAGTCGAACGGACTATCGAGGAAGAGCGTCCCGACATCGTTGCGGTGGAATTAGACGAGGGCAGATACCAACAGATGCAGGGCGAAGCGGGCCAGGACCTAGAAGCCCGCGACCTCTTGCGCGGCAACACGGTGTTTCAGTTTCTCGCCTACTGGATGCTCTCGTACGTTCAGGCGCGACTCGGAGAACGGTTCGACATCCAGCCGGGTGCGGACATGAAAGCCGCTATCGACACCGCCGAGGAACTCGGTATCGGCGTCGCCCTGGTCGACCGAAACATCCAGGTGACGATCCAGCGGTTCTGGGCGAGGATGACGTTCATCGAGAAAGTGAAGATGGTCGGGAGCCTCTTTCTCGGGCTGTTCGGATTCGGCGGCGAACCGCAAGAGGAGTTCGATATGGAGGACATCACGGACGCGGACGTCGTCACGGCGATGATAGAGGAGTTCCGGCGGTTCAGCCCCGGCGGAGCCGAGGCGCTCATCGACGAACGGGACGCCTTCATCGCCCACAAACTGCTTGCGCTACGGGAGCAGGGGTATCACGTCGTCGCCACCGTCGGTGCCGGCCACCGCGAAGGGATCGAAGGCTACCTCGAAAACCCCGAGACGCTACCGCCGATGGAATCGCTCGTCGGGACCCACTCCAAACGCTGGTTCTCGCCGGTTAAGCTGCTCGGATACCTCTTTACCGTCGGCTTTCTCGTGTTCTTCTTCCTGCTCATCATGGCGGGCGTCAACGACACGTTCCTCCTGAAACTGTTCGGAGCGTGGTTCCTGTTCAACGGTGTTCTCGCGTTCTCGCTGGCGAAGATAGCCGGCGCGCGCTGGACGAGCGCAGGAGTCGGCGGCGCAGTCGCGTGGCTCACCAGCGTCAATCCGTTGCTCGCTCCGGGGTGGTTCGCCGGCTACATGGAGCTCCGGCACCGCTCCGTCGATATCGGCGATATCGGCAAGCTGAACGAGATCATGAGCGACGAGGAGACGCCGATCCGCGACCTCATCGGACAGATGTTCGACGTGCCGCTGTTCCGACTCATCATGGTCGTCGCGCTGACGAACATCGGCAGCATGATCGCCAGTTTCCTCTTTCCGTTCACCGTCTTGCCGTGGCTCGCCCCCGAGATAGGTGGCGTCAGCGGCGTCCTCGACCAACTGATCGCCGGCGCGGAAAACAGCGCGGAACTGATCTGGGAGCTGGTCACCTGATGCGTTTCTCCGGCCGCGAGGTCGTCGATCTGGTAGCGGCGTGGCTGGCGCTCGGCCTCGCGTTCACGCTTTTTTTCGTCCCTGCTGCGCGCGCCATGGATCCGGACGCTATCCTCTCGTTTCTCCCCGTGAGCATGCTGACTGTCGGGGTTGCGTTCCTCCTCCACGAACTCGCTCACAAGTTCGTCGCAGTCCGATTCGGCCAGGTTGCGGAGTTCCGGGCCGACTACGGGATGCTCTTTATCGCCATCATGAGCGCCCTTGCCGGCTTTATATTCGCGGCTCCGGGTGCCGTCCACCACCGCGGTCGGATCACGCGCCGAGAGAACGGCCTCATATCGCTCGCCGGTCCGGTAACGAACATCCTGCTGATGGTTCCGTTCGGCGCGCTCGCGCTCACCGGCGCTGGTCCGGACGTCAGCGGCTACTCGGTCGGCAGTCTCGGTGTCGGAATCAACGGCTTCCTCGCGGCGTTCAACATGATCCCGTACGGCCCGCTCGACGGGAAGACGGTCTGGAAGTGGAACAAAGCGGTGTATCTCGCCGTGTTCGTTCCGGCCGCGGCGTTCGTGGTGTGGATGTTCCTCGGAACGCCCGGATACTGACTACCGCGGGAAGTCGGACCGCCCGCGACGCCGGTCGGTCGTCACTTCGCCGTCACCCACGCCAGGAAGACGAGCGCGACGAACTGCATCCCGCGGAGGACTGCGACAGCCGTCTGTACGCCGGGGTCACCGGAGTACAGCATCTTCGTGCTGAAGAAGAAGTAGATCGCGGTAGCGTTTTCGAGCAGCATCACGCTCCCGAAGGCGATCAGCCCCAGGATGAGCGGCGTCCGGAAGGTCCGATAATTCCGCACCCAGACGGCGGTCAGACCCGCTAGCAGGAGGATGTTGACCCCCGAGAGGGCGCTCGCAACCATGATTTCGGTGCCCATCGCCATGGTTACTCCACTTCGTCGAGGATGGTCTCGAACTCCTCGCGGTGTTGCTCGAAGCGGTCTGTGAGAAAGTACAGCTTGCCGTACTCGTTCTCGCCGCTCTCGAGGACGTCGTGTTCAGTGAGCATATCTAGGTGGTGACGAACAGTGTTGTAATCCATCTCGATCGCCTCCGCGATCTGATTCGCGTTGCGTGGACGCTCCGATAGCGTGCGGACGATCCGCGCCCGCGTTTCGCCGCCCCGCGTACCGGCGAATAGATACCAGAGCGCCTGTTCCATCTCCGTACGTGTCGGTCTGTCCCGGATTATATAGTTTCACCGTTACCCCTCAACGGTTCTGGAGACCCAGCCGGTGGGACCGCTCGGATACGAGTCGGACCGCTCCCCCGGTTGCACGTCGCCGTTGCCGTCGACGGCGCGAACGACCACTTCGTGTGTGCCCGACGGCGTGAACTCGTGACTCCACTGTCGCCACACGTCGTCTCCCGGGAGCGGTTCCGACAGGGTCGCCTCGGCCCACGTGTCGCCGCCGTCGGTCGACACCTCGACTATCTGGACTCCGCGCGTCCCCGCGTAGGCGTGGCCGGCGAGTCGGACGTTTCCGTCGTCTTTGTGTTCGACGCCCTCGTCGTAGAGTTTCGCGACCGTTTCGACCGGGCCCGTACCGTGCCAGCCGCGTTCCTCCCAGTAGCCTTCCGCCTCCTGGTCGAGCACCTCTATTTCGGTGACCCACTTGACGTTGATCTCTCCCCAGTGGCCGGGTATCAACGTCCGGACGGGATGGCCGTGGCCTTTGGGGAGTTCGGTCCCGTTCATTCCGTACGCCAGGAACCCACGCTGGAGGGCCGACAGCGGGAACACCTGATAGTAGTCGTCCGCGGCGTGGAGCCTGACGCATTCGCATCCGCCCTGGGGACCGGCCCGCTCGATGAGCGGCGCGACCGGCGTTCCGGTCCAGAGCGCGTTGTCCATTTTCTTCCCGTTCAGGTTTTCGCCGACGCAGCGAAGCGTGACGAATCGGTGTTCTGACTCTCTCTCCCGCAGGTCGTCGAAGTCGAGGGTGAACGGCTCGTCGACCTCACCCGTCACCGCCAGTTCCCAGTCGTCTTGATCGACGGTTGGGTCGAAGCTACTGTAATCGACCTCGTAGAACTCGTCGCTGACGAGCCCCTCGATTCCGGCTACGTCGAGCGAGCGCTCTTCTGCGGTGTCCAGTAGCGCTTCCGTCTCCGCTTGCTCGTCGAGCGGTTCCGTTTCGATCCCGGTGTCCCGTTGCGTCCCGATGACGGTCCCGGCCGCCGCAAGGCCGAGCAGCGATCCGACTGAACCGAGGACGGCGCGGCGGCGCTCGGAAGTCTCGGCCGGTCCGTCGCTGACCCGCCTGGCAACCGGGACCGCGGCTGCGGGCAGGGCTGTGGCTGCCGCGGAGAGTACCGGCGACCCCACGGTAAACGACAGTGCAAGCGCGATCCCGCCGCCGACCGCGACACCTGGGAGCGCGTGGCCGGTCCGGTCGGCCGCAACGATCCCCGCGAATCCGGCGAGCGCGAACAGGCCGATAGCGGTCGCGATAGCGCCGACAAGCAACAACTGGTGGCCGAGGTCGCCCAGTTGCTCGATGGCAAACGCAACAAGCACGTCGGGCGAGAGGTCCCGGAGGACCTCCTCGGTCGCCGCCCCGACGAACTGAGGGGTGAACCCGGTTGCGGCGTACGACCCAGCGACGGATGCGAGACCGCCCGCTCCCGCGAGGGCGAACGCCGACCGATAGTCACGGAGTGTATCGATCATCGGAGTCGAGTGTACCCCAGGATGGCGACGGCGGCCAGGACGACTGCGACGATTCCGAAGCCGTCGAGCGACCCGCCATCGCTTTCCTCTTCGTCCATATCGTTGCCGTCGTCCATGTCGTTATTATCATTCATTCCTTCGGTCGTTTCCATATCGTCGCTGCCGTTCATGCCGTCACCATCGTTCATCTCTTCGGTCGTTTCCATACCGTCGCCGTCGTCTATGCCGTCGCTGTCGTTCATGTCATCGTCCATCCCGTCGTCGCTCTCGTTCTCTTCCATCCCGTCGTCCATCGTGGCGGTCGTCGTCAACGGGGCAGTGTTCGAACTGTCTGGCGGCGAGTCGTCGACCGCTGTGAGTCCTGCGACCGGCAGAGAGACCAGTGTGAGTCCGATAAGCGCTACCACGAGCGTCCGTCCGAAGTGTCGTCGGTTCATCTCCGTCTGTATGCAGAGAGGATTGGGATAAACCGATTTTTCAAACTCGGTTCGGTGTCGGTACAAACTGCGTCTAGAATTCGTTCGGGATCCGTCGTCCGGACCGGCCTGAGCGGGACCGATGACCTTTTGCTCGCGCCGGGAGCGATATCGCCTATGAGCGAGGAGAACTCCGAGGAGTTGACCTACGCCGACACGGGCGTCGATATCGAGGAGAGCGAGGCGGCGACGGCGGCGCTGCTGTCGGCGTTCGGCGACGTCGACGGGTACGCCGGACTGCTCGACATCGGCGACCGCTACCTGGCGCTCGCGACTGACGGCGTCGGGACGAAACTGCTCGTCGCGGAGGCGCTCGAAGACTACTCGACGATCGGTATCGACTGCATCGCGATGAACGCCAACGACCTGGTGGCGGCCGGCGTCGACCCGGTCGCGTTCGTCGACTACATCGCCATCGACGAACCGAACGACGAGTTCACGGAACAGATCGGCGAGGGCCTCGCCGCAGGCACCGACGACGCCGGGATCGCACTGCTCGGCGGCGAGACGGCGGTGATGCCGGACGTGATCAAAGGACTCGATCTGGCCGGGACCTGCGCGGGCCTCGCGCCGAAAGACGCAATCTTCGACGGCGAGGCCGACCCCGGCGACCGCCTCGTCGGATTCCCGTCCAGCGGCATCCATTCGAACGGGCTGACACTCGCCCGCGAAGCCGTCACCCGGAATCACGAGTACACCGACCCGTTCCCGCCGAACTCCGACCGCTCCATCGGCGAAGAACTGCTGGAACCGACGCGGATCTACACATACCTGCTCGACGACCTGCGTGACCACGGTGTCCGCGCCGCGGCCCACGTCACCGGCGGCGGGTGGACCAACCTCGAACGTATGGGCGAGAACCGCTATGAGATCACGGACCCGCTTCCGGCACAGTCCGTGTTCGAGTTCGTCCAGTCCGAAGGCGATGTCAGCGACGAGGAGATGCACCGCACGTTCAACATGGGGACCGGGTTCGTCGTCGCCGTCCCGGCGGACAGTGCGGACCCGCTCGCGGACGCGACCGACGGACAGGTCATCGGTACGGTAAAAGAAGGCGACGGCGTCTCGATCCGCGGCCTGACGCTGTAGTCTCTGGCGTTTCGACTAGATGCTCCTGAGGGTGACCTCGTCGTCGTCGATACGGTCGATCTGGTCGGTGCCGATAGCGTAGGTTTCGTCGGCGTCTCCCCAACCGAGACTCGACTTGATCCGTTCTGCGATCCCCGATTCGGGGTTTACGTGTATTCTACTGGCCTCGACGTCCGAGACGACGCCGACGTCGGTACCGTGTTCGTCCACGACGGTCTTGCCGATGTCGTCGTCGGTCAGTTGGACGGTGCTGCCGCCGGGTTCGTTCCCGGTCCCGACGGCTTCGCCTTCGGCGTACTCCTCGTCCGGACTGGAAGCGGCCGCCCCACCGGAACTCGTCCGTCCGGCGGTCCCCGCGGTGGCCTCGACAGTCGGCTCGGCGCGCATTTCTTCGAACTCGCCGGCCGGCACGGCTTCTTCCCCGACGACCGCCGACTCCAGGTACTCCGTCTCGACGATGTCGCTCGCGAGTCGGTCACTGTCCTCGAGGTCGTAGACGTTCCGGTACTCGTCGACGATTTCCTCCTCAACCAGCGTGCGCTTGACGAACTCGGTTTCGATGATATCCCCCTCTTTCATCCTGCTCTCGATAACCTCGGTGTCGACCGCGTTCTCGTCGAGTTCCCCCGCGCCGACGACGTCGCTTTGAAGCAGGTGTCGTTCGACGCCCTCCACGTCGACGGTTGTTTCCACCGCGTCGGTCTCGACGGTGTCGCTCTCGACGGTGTCGCTCTCGACGACTTCGCTCTCAACGATTACGCGCTCGAACTGCTCGCGCGTCTCGGTCCGCACTTCCTCGATGTCGGCTTCGAGCGTCAGGTCTTCCGGCCGCCCCGGTGGTATCTCGTCGGTCCCGCGGTCGTCGTCGACCATCTCGTCGGAGGTGAACCTCGTGTCGATGACGTTCCGATCGACGACCTCGCTTTCGATCACCTCGCTTCCGAGCAGTTCGGTGTCAACGACTTCGCTTTCTATCGTCTCGTGTTCGACGACTTCTGTCTCGACTACCTTCGTTTCGACGACCTCCGTCTCGACGGTTTCGCCTTCGAGAAGCGCCTCCTCGACCGCGTCGCTCTCCATTGTCGCACGCTCGATGGCGTCGTCGTGGGACACCAGTTCGTACTCGTCCGAGTTGTCGCCGTAGAGGAAGACCAGGTCACGTTCCTCCATGGTCTCTCCGAGGCGATTCCACTCTACCTCTTCGTGTCGGTCAGACGCTTCTTCCGGGCGGTGGAAGTCGACCTCGTGTTCCTCGGCATCCCGTCGTCGGTACGGTCTGATTCCGCGTTCTTCACCCCATTCGCGGATCGTCCCCGGGTCTCTCGTTGCGTTCCACGTGTCGTCTCTGTTTCGTTCGTTACTCATTCTCCCCACCATCACGCTAGTCCGCAGGAGAGCACTTAGCCGTGATCAATGGTGTCACGAACCTATCGTGTACTGTGTGATTCAGGTAGCCGGGGTCGGAAACAGACCGCTCAGGAGAGTCGCGCCGCCAGATCTGCCTCGGTGACGATACCGACGGTCTCACCGTCCTCGGTTACCATCACCGCCTTGTAGTGGTCGAGCAGACTGCTGATCTCGTCTAACGTCGCGTTTTTCGAGACGGTCGGGAAGCTCTCGCTCATGAACTCGCGTACCGGTTCACCGCGAGCGCCTTCGTCGACGTGAACTAGATCGCTCTGGCTGATGCTCCCGACCGGTATCCCTTCCTGAATAACGGGGAGTTGGGAGTACGCCTCGTCTTCCATCTTCCCCACGGCTTTTCGGAGTTCGTCGTCGGGGGCGACGTGTATCACCGTCTCGTGCATCAGGTCCTCGGCGCGGACGATACCGCCCTCTGCCGCTTCGAGCGCGTTGACGATCCGTCGAAGCGTCGACAGACGTGGGTCGACGTCGCCGCCCTCAATACGCGCGATGAGCGGCTGAGACACGTCTGCTCGCTCCGCGAGTTCGCTCTGGGTTAGCCCCAGTTCGTTCCGCCGCTCGCGTAAGTCGGCCGGCGTCGGGAGTTCCATACTCCCAGATTACTTTCGGTTATAAAATAAACCTTCGGTCACTCGCCGCTCTCGAGTTCTTCCTCGTTTTCGTACTCGATGGTTTCGACGACGGAAAGCGGCACGTCGCGAAGCGCCCCGCCGACCTCGCTTTTACCGATGCGCTGGGCGTGTTCCTGGCTGTCGGCGTTGAACACCTTCATTTCGAGGACGAGGCCAACGAGGGCGGTGTCCGCGGCGATAAACGCCGAGTCGAACGGTTCGCCACACGCCGGACAGCCGGTTGCGCCCACGTCGACCTCGACGTAATCCATGTCCTTCTCGTTCAATCGCTTCCCCGCTTCGCTCACTGCAACGCCGATAGCGTCGTCTATTTCTTCGACATCGCGAACCAGCCATGCGGCCTCCATCACAACGAGATAGTTGCTCATAGGAACGCTTGTGGCCGGAGGGTTTCTTTCTTTGCGGTTCGCGGCCGGTCCGCGCGGTCCGCTGACAGATGCGCACGTCAGGCTGATAATGCTCATAACTTATGAGAATCCGGGGGATGAGCGAACCCATACATAGACTCGCGTCGGACCGATCCCCCCGATTCGTTTGGCCTGATACAATTCCAGTTGAACCGCAGTACTGCGTCGGGATGGTTGTGCCATTATAGATTGTTATATAGACAAAACCACAGTAACTCTTATATACTTCCTTCTGTTGGGACCGGTTGAAGTTCAATGATACGACGGGTGTATCTCGCCACGCTGTTCGCCCTGTACCAGATTAGCCTCGCGGTCGGCATCATGCTGATGCCGTTCGCACTCGCAATGAGCCGCGCCGGCGTTGTCCTGCCGGTTCACAGAATCATCGAAAACCTCGGCGACGCGTACCAGAACGCCGCCGGCCAAGCCAGATAACAGGGCCATAACCAGCCGTCGCGACGCTCCGGTCCCGCCGGTTCCGACCGTTGTTCTTTTTATCTACCGAGGTGTACTTCCGGCCAATGCGTACGCCTCCGAACGGCTCCGAGTTTTCCCGAAACCGCAACCGATTCACTGGGACCGACATCGACCCCTACCAACCCGAGATAGGGGAGATGCCGACGAACGACCACAGCCTGGACGACCTGGAGAACGTGAACAAGACGGGGACGACGACGGTGGGGCTGGCAACGGCGGAAGGCGTCATCATCGCGACGGACATGCGCGCGAGCCTCGGCGGTCGGTTCGTCTCGAACAAGAACGTTCAGAAGGTCGAGCAGATCCACGACACGGCGGCGCTGACGCTGGTCGGCTCCGTCGGCGGCGCGCAGTCGTTCATCAGTAGCCTCCGCGCCGAGGCGAACCTCTACGAGGCTCGCCGCGGCGAGCCCATGAGTATCAACGCGCTGGCGACGCTCGCGGGGAACTTCGCCCGCGGCGGTCCGTTTTTCGCCATCCACCCGATCCTCGGCGGCGTCGACGAGGAAGGCCACCACGTCTACTCGATCGACCCCGCCGGCGGCGTCGTCGCCGACGACTACACCGTCACCGGTTCCGGCATGCAGATCGCCTACGGCGTCCTCGAACAGGAGTACGAAGAGGGCCTCTCCAACGAGGAAGGCAAAGCCATCGCCGCTCGCAGCGTCAAAAGCGCCGTCGAGCGCGACACTGGCTCCGGCAACGGCGTCTTCCTCGCCGAGATCACCACCGACGGCGTCGACATCCGCGGCCACAAGGACTTCGACGACGTGCTGTAGTCGGTGTCCGTGGCCCCGTAGCCGGGTCGGAACGATACAGACCGCTTTTCATCAGTATTCTCTACGACCTCTTGAAACGAGGCAGTGGTCGACAGGTATGCGAACCTGGCGATTTATATTTCCCGGGGTCGTCATCGTATAGAACTAATGGGGCTCTTCGAAGAGTTCGGACGACAGGTCGAGCAGTTCAAACAGACTGCGAAGGAACGGGCCGAGGAGACCGCAAACTTCCGGTGTCGGGCGTGTGATGCGCGGTTTAATACCGATGACGGCCAGTGTCCTGAATGCGGAGCAGAGAAAGTCGAATCGACGAAGTCGGAGGAGTGAACGCTGATACGGTGTGAAATGTAGATTCTCACTCGTCGCAGAGACAAATTCTGTAGCCAGTGGACTAATCTATGACTCATAGGGACTGTTGCAAGTCATTTGGCTCTGTTGAAACCATCAGTAGATGACAAATCCTGGCCCAGTTGTGGTTACTACAGGATACCTGCATTGAGGTGTATTCGGTTCGAATGAGTCTGCAAAATACACTCGCCTTATTTCGTCGCCGGTGCGATAAACCCATACAAAATCAGCCCCATGCCGAAAATTTCGGTGAGCTGTGTCGCGCCACCGACGACCAGTGGTGATAGGGGGAAGACTAATGAGGCGATGAAGATCAGTCCAGGCCCGCCAAAGGTGAGGACAAATCCAACTGTGATGAAGAGCATCGGTCGGCTGTCGTTTCGACTGTACCCTTGGTAGGCGATATACGCGATGACGAGCGCTATTGCGATCGTAACATAGTCTGAAATCAATAAGAAGAGATCGACGGAAATCCCGCCAATCGTCTGTGCAACGATCGTCTCACTCATCGTAGAGGCCCTCAATGAAGTTCGTAAACCGGTCGGCGGCGCGTTCCTGTTTTCTGACCCGGACTTCAAATTCACCGTCAACGAAGTCAATTACCACGCGATCCAGATTCGATGCATAGACCGTGTGATGGTGACCCTCTGGGTCTGGTCTCGTTTGTTCCACGAGCAGTTCACGGTCAGTCAACTCGTCAAGACGGCGATAGACGGTAGCCCGTGATGCTGCACAAGCTTCGGTGAGTTCGGCTGCCGACATAGGTTCCTGGGTAGTCTCTCTGAGCAGCGTCTGGACACAATCGTCCCCGAGTAACCGTGTAATTGCGTTGAGTCGGTTCCACTGCCCCACGACACGGGTTCGTTTGAAGCTAGTTATAAAAATAGTTAGCGTCTCATCGCATGAGATCGTGTCCGCTGTTTCTTTCAACGGGAGCTCAAATTTGCGGGTATGCTCGGTACTGGCTCGCTCGCCGTTGACTGGCTTGCAGTCGGAATAGCGCTCACGATAGCAGGCGGTCTCATCAAGTTCGCCGGTTGGACGTTCCTCCTGGCGGGATACGATGACAGTTCGCCTGTTCCGGACGACGTGATTGCAGACATCGCCGGGAACACCGTCTTACGAATCGGGCTGGCAGTGACCGTCTTCGGTGTCATCGCTTCGGTTACGGAGATTCCCTCGTATCTTCCGCTCTTGATCGAGGGAGCGATCCTCCTAGCGGTCCTCCGACTCCTCTATCGGCTCCACACTTACTCGCCGAACGGTACAGCCTGAGACGCCATGGACGACGAGTCTGGTTGACGGTGATAAAATTGCAGGAGCTACCTAACGGCTCTTTCGACGGCAGAACTGTCGAACTAATAGGATTTCAACAGAGGCAGTCATTTCGGTATTTCGCCGACACGAGGTCGGATAACGGTACACAGTTACAACAGTTCCTATCAAAGAGGACGATAACGGAGACCCTCTCCAGTTCTCTCGTTGTGGCCGCACTGCCGGAGGTCGAATCACGATACTCACACTGTCGGACAGAAGCCAGTGCGAAGTAGATCGTCCAAACCGGCCGCCTCAGGCGGTGATGGCGGCGTCTGAACGACCGCCAGTTCGGTAGTTTTGTCCGGAAGTCTCCCTCGGTGAGACCCGATCACGGTGTAGTTGAACGGTCAATTTATCCTCCTCCCTGCCCATCACCGTTCATATGAGCGATGGAGGGGATCTCACAGAACGGGACTTCTGGACGGACCGTGATCTCGTTGAGGGTATCGTCCAGACCAGTCCAGTCGGGATCGCAGTCGTTGACGACGATGGCATGATGACGTTCGCCAACGAGCGCGCAGAGGAGATCTACGGTCGTCCCCGCGAGGAGATCAACGAGTTCACCCACGACGACTCGCGCTGGGCTCTCGTAAACGAGGGCGGGGAGCCACTCGAAGCAGGCGAAGCGCCCTTTGACCGCGTGGTCGACGGAGAGGAGACTATCTATGATCAGGTCATCGGTCTTCGCCGTCCGTCCGGTGAGCGCGTCTGGGTGCCGGTCAACGGTGCCCCGCAGTGGAACGAGGACGGCGAACTGGAACGAGCCGTCTTCGCGTTCGAGGATATCACGGAGCGAAAAAACCACGAGCGGGAACTTCGAGCGAAAGAGCGCCGTTACCAGGCCGTCTTCGAGGACCCGAACATCCTCGTTGGATTGCTGGAACCGGATGGAACGGTCATAGAAATCAATCGGACGGCGATGGAGTACATCGACGCCACCCTCGAAGACGTGACCGGCGAGTTGTTCTGGGAGACGCCCTGGTGGGGCGGTAACAACGCGAAACAGTCGGAGGTGAAAAAGTGGACCGAGCGAGCGGCCAACGGCGAGTACGTCGACTTCGAGGCCGATCTCACCCGGACAGACGGAAAACAATACACGCTCAGCGGCTATTTCCGACCCGTCACCGACGACGAGGGCGAGGTCGTCTCGATCATCGTCTCGGACCGAGACATTACCGAGCGCAAAAAGCGCGAGCGTGAATTCGAGGAGAGCGAGCGGCGCTACCGGACTCTGGTTGATAACTTCCCGAACGGCTCTGTCGGCCTGTTCAACGAGAACTACACCTACAACGTCGTCGGCGGGGAACTTCTCGACGACCTCGGACTCTCCCCGGACGATGTCGTCGGAACGACCATTTACGGACGGTATCCCGACGAACTCATCGACGAACTCAAACCGAACTTCCGCGCCGTGTTCGAAGGCGAATCGAACACGTTCGAGATCGATCTCGGCGAACGGGACTTCATGGCACACACGCTACCCGTACGGAACGCCGAGGATGAGATCTACGCCGGGATGTTAGTCGACCAGGACATCACCGAACGCAAAGAGCGAGAACGTGAACTCGAACGCGCGCTAGACCTGCTCAACAAGACCGAGCGAATCGCAGATGTCGCGGGCTGGGAGGTCGACCCCGACACGAACGAACCCTACTGGTCCGACCATCTCTTCGACCTTCTGGACGTGGACTACGACGACCAGCCAACGCTCGACGTCTACTATACGGAAGAGGACGGGGCGATCGTCGAAGAGGCCATCGAAGAAGCGCTGGAGACCGGGAAACCCTTCGACGTGGAGGCGCGCTTTCCGAGACCGACGGGCGACGTAGGCTGGCTCCGAGTAAAGGGAGACCCCGAGACTGAGAAAGGTGAAGTCGTCTCGCTACGCGGAGCGGTCCAGGATGTCACCGAGCGCAAGGAGCGCGAGCAGGCGCTCCAGGAGAGCCGTAATCAGCTTCAGGCGCTCATTGACGTGCTCCCGATAGCCGTATTCGTCGCCGAAGTCGACGGTAAGATCGTCGAGTGGAACGAGGCCGCTGAGGATATCTGGGGTGGAGAAGTCGCCGAATCCGAGTCAGTCGCCGAGTACGACGAATACGATGCCTGGTGGGAAGACACCGGCGAACCGGTCGACCCTGACGAGTGGCCGCTAGCACGGGCGCTTCAGGGCGAAGAGGTAACCGACCCGGACGAGATCAAAATCAAGGGGTTCGACGGGGAGTACCGCACGGTACTGAACCACGGCATGCCGGTCCGGGACGCAGATGGCGAGGTGAGCCGCGCAGTCGTCACTCTCGTTGACATAACCGAACGAAAGGAGTATCAGCGCAAACTCGAAGAGTCGAACGAACGTCTGGAGCAGTTCGCGTACGCCGCCTCCCACGACCTCCAGGAGCCCCTGCGGATGGTGTCGAGCTACCTCCAGTTGATCGAGCGCCGTTTCGGGGGCGAATTCGACGAGGACGGCCGGGAGTTTCTCGAGTTCGCCGTCGACGGGGCCGACCGGATGCGGGAGATGATCGATGCACTGTTGAAGTATTCTCGGGTCGAAACGGAGGGAGACCCGTTCGAATCCGTCGATCTCGACAGCGTCCTCGACGATGTTCGCGAGGATCTGCAGGTTCGGATCGCGGAAACCGGTGCCGAGATCACAGCGGATGATCTTCCGACAGTGAGAGGCGACGGTGATCAACTCCGTCAGGTGTTTCAGAACCTGCTGGAGAACGCGATCGAGTACAGCGGCGACGCGCCGCCACAGGTACACGTCGGGGTCGAACGCGACGGCAACGAGTGGGAGGTCGCGGTCCGCGATACGGGGATCGGCATCGACTCTGACGACCAAGACCGGATCTTTCAGGTGTTCCAGCGGCTCCACAACCATGACGAGCACGAGGGGACGGGCATCGGTCTGGCCCTCTGCCAGCGGATCGTCGAGCGCCACGGTGGCGAGATCTGTGTCGACTCTGACCCCGGGGTTGGTTCGACGTTCCGGGTGACGCTGCCGGCCGAGGGGTCGTACTGAGTGCCAGCCGAGATGCTGGTGACTCGGCTGATATCGTTCTCGGCGGGAAGACCCCGGGCGAAATCAGGTTCACGAAAGTCGCATGCAGGGAGAGCTAGATCGTCCATGCCTTCGCGTCGTAAACGACGATATCGACACACTCGACTTCCTTCACCAGCACGGCGAGTAGGCGGATGCGCCGTGTCCGGCTTTCGGAATCCCGTCCTCCCGCGAAAGAACGGCGACGACGTGGTCTAAAAAACTTCGTCATAATCACACCTGCTGCGGTCGTCCCGCCGAGTTCGGAAGCCCAAGTCGATGTCGTCTGACCGCATCCGCTATCAAGTGTACTGCAGATCGAACAAGGTTCCGTCGATACAACTCGTGATCGGAACGGGAAGTCGTCCCGCTAGGCAGGGTGCGGAACAATGTTCCCCACGGTTCGTCGACTGCAAGTCTCACAAACTGTACTGGTCGGGTCATCGCCTACACCGATGGGATATGTCCGGGTATTTTCAAAGATATCTACCCGAACCAACTGAGGAGTGCGTTTGCGTATGGGGTCAGCAATTAACTTCCTTCCCGATTAGGCACGGGGGACGCCTACGGTAGCGCCGTCTCGAGATCCTCGCAAAGGTCATCAGCATCTTCGAGGCCAACCGACACCCGGACCAGCGTCTCAGGAATCTCCGCCGTAGCCTCCCCGTGGCTCACTTCGTCGGGAATCATCAACGACGGTACCTCAACAAGGCTCTCGACTCCCCCGAGACTGGCTCCCGGTGTGAACACTTCGAGTCCCTCGATGAACGCTTCGAGTTCGATGAGTGTGCCGTCGAATTCGAAGGACAGCATCCCGCTGTACCCCGACATCTGCTCACACGCAAGGTCGTGTTGCGGGTGACTCTCAAGGCCCGGATACTGAACGCGTGCAATCCGATCATGGCCCTCGAGGAACCGCGCAACCGCCATTGCGTTCGCCTCGTGATGTTCCATCCGCGCCGGCAACGTCTTCAGCCCCCGCGCAACCAGATAGCAGTCAAACGGCGAAAGCATGTTCCCAAGCCCAGTCCGCTGGGCAAACGCCAACTGCTCGAACAGCCCATCGTCGTCAGTGATAACGGCACCGCCGATCGAGTCGGAATGCCCGTTGAGATACTTGGTAGTACTGTGGACGACGATGTCGGCACCTAGTCCGAGCGGTGCTTGGAAGTACGGACTCGCAAAGGTGCTATCCACCCCAAACGGGATGTCGTAGTCATCGGCGATGTCAGCTATCGCCCGGATGTCGCACAGCCGTATCAGCGGATTCGTCGGCGTCTCCGCCCAGACCAAATCGGTGTCCGAATCGACTGTGGCAGCGACGTTTTCAGGGTCACGGGCATCGACGAACTCGACATCGACGCCGAAGTGACCGCCGACGAGTTCTGTGAGCAGTTTTTCGGTTCCGCTATAGATGGAGTCGGAGGAGACGAGGTGGCCTCCGGGTGGGACGATCGAGAGGATCGCTGTTGAGATCGCGGCCATTCCGGAGGCGAACGCAAGCCCATGCTCGCCGCCTTCGAGGTGGGCTAACTGCTCCTCAAGGGCCGCCCGCGTCGGATTGCTCTCACGCGAGTAATCGTGTTTATTGCCGTCGTCACCACTGGCCCACTCGAATGTAGTCGAGAGGTGGATCGGCGGGACGACATCGTTCGTTCCACCTCTGTCGAGGCGCGTGTTGGTCTCAGCTGTGCCGACGGCAATGGTCGCAAATCGGTTCTTGTTGGACCGATCATCGTCTCGTGTCATAGGTTGTCTTCATAGACCCACTCGGGCGGCGGTACGTGCCACCGATGGGAGCAGGTTGTCCATAAGAGTGTTCGCTGTGCCAATGAATAATCATGGAGTATCTGGCGAGACTGGCCGAAGACGAAAAACTGAGATGAACCACGTCAGCGAGTGAACTGTAGCGAATTTTGTGTCCCCGAAGAAGAAATTCCTTATTCACGTGGGGCGAACTGCCTGTAGGGATGTATCTTGTTACGTTTCGCCTCGATCCGGGGGAGTACGATTCGGAGTTTCACGAGCTGAATGACGCGATACAGGCGGCTGCCGAGGGCACGGAGGGGTATATGGGCAAGCGGACGTGGCACGCCCCGGAGAGTGAGGAGGTTCTCGTCGTATACTACTGGGGGTCGTTGGACGCGCTTGAGTCGTTTGGAGCAGATTCTGACCACGAACGGGCGAAACAGCGGTGGACAGAGTGGTATGATGCGTACGAAGTCACCGTCACGGAAGTCGTCGAGGCGTACGGGAGTGGATTCGGTGACGACGCAGACCCACCTGTGTAGGGCCTCACGATCTTGTTCGAACGATGAAGTCCGAAAGCGGTGCGATAAGCATACTCTCTGTACGCGGGAAGGGCAAAACTATTGTTTTGGTCGATAGATACTCGCGCTATGGTCGCAGTCGGACAGGCGGTATTCGGTGTCGTCCTGGTTCTCGGTGGGGCACTTACTGCGATCAACCATCCGGTTATCGACCGACTCAATCGACAGCTGAAGGCTACCGGGACAACGCAACGGCCATCTGATATTGAAATGGACGAAACAGCTGACCTAGTCGGGTTTATTGTCGGAATGTGTGTAGGTTTAGCAGGACTGATAGTCGTCGCAGTTGCGATCTCGTGACTAGTGTGATCCAGCGATGAAACGCTCGCATCCGTGTTCTCCGTCAGCAGCAGTCGCTATAGTAGTCACAGAACCGATTTACACGCTGATCGCATTGATGTCGTGCGATTAGGTATGTATTGATTTTCAGTGACTACTATAGTTCCACCGTCTCTACCGTTCCGACTGACACGACTCCGGAGGCTGACCCGTTTCAGGGGACACGGTGACCGTTGCCCGGCGTCGCGAGCGACTTCCGAGGAGACGAACGACACTTTTTGAAGGAACGCGCCGAAGGTCGGCGCATGAAGACGATCAAGGACTCCGTCCACGACCACATCACCGTGGACGGCGTGGCGCGAGACCTCCTGGACACGCCCGCGGTCCAGCGACTCCGCCGGATCAAGCAGTTAGGGACGGTGTCTCTGGTGTATCCGTCCGCAAACCACACGCGGTTCGAACACAGCCTCGGCGTGTATCACCTCGCCTGCGAAGCGCTCTCTAACCTCGGCGTCGAGGGTGACCGGGCCGCACGCGTCGAGGCCGCCGCGCTACTGCACGACGTCGGTCACTCCCCGTTCAGCCACAACGTCGAGGACATCATCCACCGACGTACCGGGAAGTACCACGACGACGTCCACGAGCTGTTCGTCGGCGGCGAGGTCGGTTCGGTACTTCGCGACCACGGGCTCTCGCCTGCCGCCGTCGCGGATCTCGTCGCCGGCGAGGGCCGCTTCGGACAGATAGTCTCTGGCGAGTTAGACGTAGACCGGATGGACTATCTCGTGCGAGACGCACACCACACCGGCGTCCCGTACGGGACGATCGACCACGAACGACTGATCCGAGAGCTCACCTTCGTCGACGGGGAACTCGTGTTAGCCGAGGGGAACGTCCAGGCGGCCGAGAGCCTCCTGGTCGCGCGAGCGCTGATGAATCCGACCGTCTACAGCCATCACGTGGCCCGGATCAGCAAGTCTATGCTCCGGCGGGCATCCGAGCGACTGCTCGAAACGACCGACTACACCGCCGAGGAACTCCGTCGGTTGGACGACCCGGGGCTCCTCGTCGCGCTTCGGGAGGCGGACGCGACGGCGAACACCGCCAGACGGCTCTGTAACCGGGACCTGTTCAAGCGCGCTCTGTGGGCTGAACTAGAGAGCGTTCCCGAGAGCGTTCTGGCGGCCAACCACGATGTCGTCCGGGAGTGCGAACGGGAGATAGCCGCGAACGCTGGCGTCGACCCGGAGCAAGTCATCCTCGACGTGCCGGCGCGTCCGACGATGACCGAGTCGTCGACGCGAGTAGCCGTCGCCGGAGAGATACGGAGACTCGACGAGCAGTCGCCGCTCGTCGAGGCGCTCCGGGCGGCGCAGCGCTCGCAGTGGCGGCTAGGCGTGTACGCACCCGAGGAGGTGACTGCACAGGTCGGGCGGGCCGCGGTCGACTCGCTCGGTCTGGACATCGACGGGTCGCTCGTCACCGAGCGCCGGAGCGGGTGGAACGCCCGACTGGACGAGTTCGGCGACCGCTGAGATGCGGGCGAAGCGACGGCGAGTCGGACAACTGATTACGGAGTCCGCACAACCACCATCCATATGGAGATAGAGGGGACGATACTTCGCGGCCGGGAGTTCGAGCCGATCGAGGGCCGCGTCGTCGCGGAGGACGGCGAGATAACGGCCATCGAGGAGGCGTCGGTCGAGAGTGACGCTGTCGTGATTCCCGCGTTCGTCAACGCCCACACCCACATCGGAGATTCGATCGCGAAGGAGGCGGGAGGCGGCCTCACTCTGGAGGAACTCGTCGCGCCGCCGGACGGGCTGAAACATCGCCTGCTCCGGAAGGCCGACCAGTCGGAACTAGTCGCCGCGATGCGACGGTCGCTCGCGTACATGCAAGCGACAGGCACTGCGACGACGATCGAGTTCCGGGAGGGCGGCGTCGACGGCGTCGACGCGATCAGGGCGGCCGCTGACGGACTGCGTATCGACCCGGTCGTGCTCGGCCGGGAGACGATCGACGCGATGGAGGCCGCAGACGGGTACGGAGCGAGCGGTGCGAACGACGACCGGTTCGGCCGCGAACGGACGGCGACGCGGGCCGCCGACAAACTGTTCGGCATTCACGCAGGCGAAGTCGACAGCAGCGATATCAACCCCGCACTGGACCTGGACCCTGACTTTCTGGTCCACATGGTTCACCCGGAACCGCTTCACTTAGAGCGGTTACAGGACAACGAGATACCGGTCGTCATCTGTCCGCGGTCGAATCTGGTCACCGATGTCGGCCTGCCGCCGGTCGACGAGTTGGCCGAGCGAACGACGCTCGCGCTCGGGACGGACAACGTGATGACGAACAGCCCGTCGATGTTTCGCGAGATGGAGTTCGCGGCGAAGCTGTTCGACCTGTCAGCGACCGAGGTCCTGCGGATGGCGACGGTACGCGGCGCGGACATCGCGGGTCTGAACTGCGGTCTGATCGAACCGGGCCGAGCAGCGAAACTCCTGGTTCTAGACGGCGACTCCGACAATCTCGCCGGCGCTCGGGACGTGGTCAGATCCGTCGTTCGCCGCGCCGGCAGTTCGGACGTGGAGCGCGTGTTGCTGTAGCAGGAACGCGTCTCTCGCACGATGGGTTTTTATCAACCTGCGTCGTATGCGAACACGTAACACGATGTACGACCGCATTCTCGTCCCGACGGACGGTTCGGACGGCGTCGAACGCGCAATCGGGCACGCGATCGATCTCGCTGAAGCCCACGGGGCGAGCGTCCACGCGGTGTACGTGGTGAACACGGCTAGCTACGGCACTCTCCCGATGGAGACGTCCTGGGAGGGTATCTCCGACATGCTCCGGGACGAGGGCGAAGCGGCGATAGACCGCGTCCGCGACATCGCCGCCGGAACGTCCGTCGATGTCGAGGGATCGCTGGTCGACGGGACGCCGAGCAAGGAGATCGTCCGATACGCCGAGCAGAACGACTGCGACCTGATCGTCATGGGGACCCACGGTCGCGGCGGCATCGACCGCCTGCTTCTGGGCAGCGTCGCGGAACGTGTTGTTCGCTCGTCGGACGTCCCCGTTCTGACTGTCCGCGTCGGCGAACCAAGTGAGGAGGGAGCGGAGGGTCGCGAGCAGAATCCGGCGGAAAAGCGGGAGAGAAACCGCGAGGAGGACGATACGGGATCAGTCGCCAGCGTCGAGGAGTAGCGACAGACGGCACCGCCGCCAGCGTTGATCGGTTTTCAGTGCGGCCGGAGGTGCTCGCAATCGCCGGCGTGTACCCGTCGCTCGCCGTCTTCGGTGTCGATTACGAGCGTTCCGGGAAACTCCACGTCGATAGCCTCGCCGATTACGTCGCCGGAGGGCGTCTCGACGCGTACCGTCCGTCCGAGCGTTAAAGCGTTGTCTCTCCAGGCCGCAAGCACCGCGTCCGAGTCGGAAAGCAGGTCGTCGAACTCCTCTAGGAACCGCTGGACGAACGGTCGACGCTCTACGTCTCCGGCGTGCTCGCGGACGCTGGTCGCCGTGTCGGGCAGTGTTTCCGGGTCGACGTTCGCGTTCACGCCGACGCCGACGACCACCCAGTTCGCGCGGTCAGCCTCGCCTTCCATCTCGGTCAGGATCCCGGCGAGTTTCCGCCCGTCGTCGGCGGCGAGTACGTCGTTCGGCCACTTGATGCCGGCGTCGACGCCCGCTTCGCGAAGCGCGCGAGTCGTCGCAACGGCAGCGGCGAGCGTCACCAGCGGAACGTGCGCCGGCGGGAGGTCCGGGCGGACGACGACGCTCATCCAGACTCCGCCGCTCGGCGAGGTCCACTCGCGATCGAGGCGGCCTTTGCTGTGCGTCTGCTCGTCTGCGAGGACGACTACGTCGCTCGCGCCGTCGCCCGCCAGGTCCCGGGCGCGGGCGTTCGTGCTGTCTATCGTGTCGTGGTATTCCACTTCGTAGGGGGCGTCGAGGCCGTATTCGACGGCCGTGCCCCCGAACTCCGGGACCGCGGTCAACCGGTACCCCTCGCCGTTGCTCTCGATCTCGAACCCCTCTTCGCGGAGGCCGTCGACCTGTTTCCAGACGGCAGCGCGCGAGACATCGAGGCGGTCCGCCAGCGCCGGCCCCGTCACCGGTCCGTCGGCGAGCGCGGCGAGAATCGCGCGTCGAGTGTCGTTCATGCGCGACGCTACGCGTCTCCGTAACTTGAATCCACCAGAGAACCGCCGGACCGTGATCTCCGAACGAACAGTCAGCTGAACGGGCAGAGCGACTCGACCTGGTCGCGGGCGTAGCCCGCGGCGAAACCGGTCGCACCGCCGACGCCGGCCGCGACGCCGGCGGGCACCGGGCCGAACGGTTTGGCTAGTTTCGCGCCGGTTTTCGCCCCTTTGGCCGCACCGTCTTCTGCGTGTGACGAGGACGGGGTAAACGGTACATTCGGCATGGTCAGACGGTCGGACGCCGAGGACTTAACTCTCCGCCTCGCCGAGCCAATCTTCTGCCCAGTCCTCGATCTCGTCGAAGACGGGACAGAGCGACCGACCCTTCTCCGTGAGACTGTAGTACGTCGCGACCGGCGCGTCCTCTTCGAGGCGGCGCGTGACGAATCCGAGGTCGGTCAGGTCGTCGAGCACCCGCGAGAGGGTCCGGGAGTTCGCGCCAGTCGAGCGTTTGAGTTCGTTGAACCGCTTTTCATCCTCCTGCAGGTCGTTGAGGACGATGAGTCGCCACTGGGAGCCGATCTGTTCGAGCGATTCGACCACGTCGCAGGCGCTCTCGTTTTTCTCTTCAGGCGAGGGGGTAGATTCGAGGGACATCGGTGTTACCTACTAACTCCGACGTCCGGGAACGCCTAAAAGGTTCGCTATCGAACCAGGTAACGTAATGAAATCACGTATCCCGACGCAAGTTTCGTATCGTCTCGCAACTGTTTCCGCCGGAGGTGGGGCCTGATGGCCCTCGAACTAACGGCCGTCGGCGAGGTCCTCTTCCTGGTGGGGAGAGTAATGTTCGGTGCCGTTCTCGCGTTCACGGGATTGAACCACTTCGTGGACACCGAATCTATGGTCGGCTACGCGGACGCCAAGGGCGTCCCCGCCGCGGGACTAATGGTTCCGTTCACTGGCGGGATGTTGCTGGTCGGCGGTCTACTCGTGGCGCTGGGCCTGTACCCTCTCCTGGGCGCGGGAGCGCTGGCGACGTTCCTTCTCGTCGCGACGCCGAAGATGCACGACTTCTGGAACGTCGACGACCCTCAGCAACAGCAAAACGAGATGAACAGCTTCCTGAAAAACGCCGCCATGTTCGGAACCGCGATCGTCCTCCTGGCCCTGAGTACCCGGGCCTGGCCGTACGCGATATCGCTCTGATGCGGTGACGACGCTCCAGTAGTCACTGACAGTCAATACACACCTGAGCGCACGACGGCAATGCGCTCAGTTGTAACCCGTTTCAGGGACTAGTATCGTTCGAGAGCTGAACGATAGCAGACGGGTTCAGTGCCCGTGCGAGATTCCTCCACCTCCACGCTTTTGCACCCCCTCGCCGTACGCGGTGGCATGGAGTACACGACGCTCGGTTCCACCGGCATGGAAGTCAGTCGGATCTGTCTCGGTTGCATGAGCTTCGGCACGAGCGACTGGCGCGACTGGGTCCTAGACGAGGAGGAGAGCCTGGAGATACTCGACCGGGCGATGGACCTCGGTATCAACTTCTTCGACACGGCGAACATGTACTCGGAAGGCGAGAGCGAGCGCGTCCTCGGAACGGCGTTAGACGGTCGACGAAACGAAGCCGTCGTCGCCACGAAGGGCTACTTCCGGATGGACGAGGACGACCCGAACTCCGGCGGCCTCTCCCGGAAGGCTATCGAGCAGGAACTGCAGAACAGTCTCGACCGCCTCGGCATGGAGACGGTCGACCTCTACCAGATCCACCGCTGGGATTACGACACGCCGATAGAGACGACGCTCCGGGCGCTCGACGACGCCGTGCGGAGGGGACAGGTCCGGTACCTCGGCGCGAGTTCCATGTGGACCTACCAGTTCGCGGACGCGCTTCGGACGAGCGAACGGCTGGACCTGGAACGGTTCGTCACCATGCAGAACCACTACAACCTGCTCTACCGGGAGGAGGAACGCGAGATGCTCCCGCTGTGCGAGCAGGAAGACGTCGGCGTCGTTCCGTGGAGTCCGCTCGCCCGCGGCTACCTCACGCGGCCACACGAGGAACACGAGGCGACGACCCGCGGCGAAACGGACGACTACGCCCGCGAACATCCGTACTTCGAGGGCGGCGGTCGGGAGGTCAACGAACGCGTCGCGGACCTGGCCGACGACCGCAATGCGACGATGGCGCAGATAGCGCTGGCCTGGTTGCTCCATCAGGACGCGGTTGACGCACCCATCGTCGGCACGACGAGCGTCAAACACCTGGAAGACGCCGTCGAAGCTGTCGAGATGACGCTTTCGGACGACGAACTGGAGTATCTCGAGGAACCGTACGAACCGGTCCGCGTCTCCGGCCACGAGTGAAGCGGCACGGTAGCGCCCGGTGAAACGACGTTGCCGACGTAGTCAGCGTCGAAGTCGAACGCGTCCGTGACCGCGACTTCGCCGAGGTCGACAGGTCCCTTCTCCATCGCCGCCTCGTTTATCTGCTCGCCGGCACCGCGCCGCAGCGCCCCGGCGACGCCGCTCCCCATCCGAAGGCTGGTGCCCGCGGCGTTGACCAGCGCATCGGCGGACTCCTGACTGATATCCCCCTGAAGACGGTCCACTCCATGATCGCCGGTCCGTTCCGGTGAGCGGTAAGCGCTTGGTCGGTCTTCCGAAACTTAGGCCGACCAAAACCCTTATAGCTTTAGGCAGGCCTAATCCGGGTAATGGCAGTTCAAGGTAGTTCGGAACAGGAAGAACACGTCGCGGAATCAGTACCTGCTGAATCGACAGTCGTCGCGGCATACGAAACGCGACCGGGCCGTACCGTCTTCACCGACCCCGAAAACAGCGACGCCTGGATAGCGACTGACCTCACCGTCGACCTTCACCGGTAAACTCCCGATTTCTCTTTACGCGGGCAGTCGAACCTCGTCGAGGATCGAAAGCGTGCGACGGCCCTGCTAGTTGGAACTGCAAAAACGTAGTCTCTCTACCGGACGCTTACCAGTTCTTCAGGGAGTCGTCTTCGATGTAGTGTTCGATGTGGTGGGCGAACTCCTCGGCCTCCAGCAGGTGTCCGCGAAGCATCTCGGCGGTGCCGGGGTCGCCGAGGTTCTCGGCGAGTTCGACGTGGTCGCGCAGGCTCTCGATGATGTCGCCGTACATCTCCATGTCGTTCTCCATGGAGGTACGGGCGTCGTACACGTCGTTGCCTTCCGGTTCGACCGGCGCGGCCTCTTCGAGGTCGGACATCCCGCTTATCGGGACGCCGCCCAGAGCCTGTACTCGTTCCGCCTGTTCGTCGGCGGCTATCTCCGCAGCCTCGTAGGCCTCCTCGAAGAACTCGTGGAGCGCTTCGAACTCGGCTCCCTCGACGTTCCAGTGGTGCTTTTTTAGCTGGTGATACAGCACGTACGTCGCGGCCAGGTCAGTGTTCAACGCATCGATGATCTGCTCGGCTTTCTCCTCGTCGATGCGGAGGGCGCTCTCTTCTACGGTACCGGCCTCTCGCCGGACGGTTTCCTGGGTACTCATGTTCAGTTCTACCTACTCCGTACAGGTACTTAAAGATTCCCACTACACAAACAGTTTTTTGGATAACCTAAAGATATTTCCAGCAAGTGTGATTTAGAGTTGCCTAAAACAGATTCGCACGAAGGGGGCGGAACCGTTTAGCGCTCTCGGCTCCAAATAACTGTATGGGTATCGTCGCCGAACTGACTCTCAAGGGGAACGAGCTACTGCTCACTGATTCGCTCGAAGCAGTCCCGGAGATAGAACTCTCCGTCGAAGAGGACACCGCCGGCGAGTCGGGGCTCCCTATCTTCTACTTCTGGGCCACCGGGCGCGACTTCGACGACTTCGAGGCGGCGCTCGCCGAGGACGAGTCCGTTTCGGAGTACACCCTCCTCGAACGCCTCGAAGACAAACGCATGTACCGTGTCCACTGTTCTCGAACCTCCTTCTACGACGCCTACCGAGAGTCTGCCGCGACGTTTCTCGGAATAACCGCGAGCCACCGCGGGTGGGCCATGAACATGCGGTTCCCGACCCGCGAATCCCTGTTCCAGTACCGGAAAGTGTTCGAGAACACTGGCGTCTCGTTCGTTCTTCACCGTCTCTACACTGACACGGAAGACCCCGGGAAATGTTACGGACTCACCGACAAGCAACGCGACACGCTGTTGCTCGCCCACGAAAAGGGGTACTTCTCGCAACCGCGGGAGACGACTCTGAAAGCGTTAGCACGGGAACTCGGCATCTCGTCACAGGCTACCTCCGCACGTCTCCAGCGCGGTATCGATACGCTCGTCACCGCAACGCTGGTCGATGCCTCGCCGGTCCGCGACCCCATATAAAGGGTTGTGTACTAAACCCGCCGGTAGACCCGTCCTCGGGGGATAAAGATAGTCGATGGGAGATAGCGACATTCATCGCGTTGGAACCGCGTCGAACGATGCTGACGAGCAACCGGGCACTGTCCCCGATCAGAACGACATCGTAGAGCGGACGTTCGAACCCGGTGCGAACCCGGCGAGCGAAGCGGTCGTGTACGCACTGTCAGACGCCGCGGACACCGACCCGTTCGATATCGACCCCCTACACGAAAGCGTCGACACCGACGCACTCGACGCCCTCATCCGTCGAGGCGAAAGGTCGACCGCCCTCTCGTTCGTCCACGCCGACCACTACGTGTCCGTCTCGGGGGCGGGCCGTGTCGTCGTCGCGCCGGAGAGAACGGACTGACGGGACCGTTTGGACCCGGACTCCGTTGAACTGCTGGACGGCGGCTTCTGTCGCTTTCCCGGTCCGGCGAAACTGGGGCGCGCTGTTGGGTGGGACCCGCGGCGGCCAGCGTAACCGCAACCAACCCGCCCCGGCAGTACTTTGACCGAGAACGCCAAGTGATAGCCATGACACGCGACGTCATCGTCGCCGGGGAGACGCTGATCGATTTCATTCCGGAGACCCCCGGCGCTCTGGACGAGACAGGAGCGTTCACCCGTCGCGCCGGTGGCGCACCCGCGAACGTGGCAGTGGGCCTGTCGCGACTGGACGAACCACCGCTGTTCTGGACCCGCGTCGGAGACGACCCGTTCGGTGACTTCCTCGCACGAACACTCGACGAGTACGGCCTGCCGGACCGGTTCGTCGAACGCGACCCGAGCGCCAAGACGACGCTCGCCTTCGTCTCGCATCACGAGGTCACCGATGAACACAGTTCATCGAGCCCTCGACCGTCTTCGTCTCCCGGGGACCCGGACCGGTCGTTTACGTTCTACCGAGACAGCACCGCGGACACGCGCATGCGATCGGGAACCGTCCCGGACGAAACGGTAGCCGAGGCGCAGTGGGTCCACGTCGGCGGCGTGACGTTGGCCGACGAACCGAGTCGGACGGCGACGCTCGACCTGGTAGAGCGCGCGGCGGACGCCGGCTGTACGGTCTCGTTCGATCCCAACGCGAGGCCGGAACTGTGGGGTAGCGACACGGAGTTCGAGACGGTCGCCGGATGGGTACTGGAACACACGGACGTGCTGAAGGCGACGCCGGCCGAACTCCGCTCGCTCGGTGCGTCGGGAGAGAGAACTGCTGCGCTCGCTCGGAGCGCCTGCGACCTCGGGCCACACACCGTGTTGCTCACCCTCGGCGGCGACGGCTCCGTCGCCGTCGCGACTGACGACGCGCCCTGGGCAGGCACGGCCCGCCACGGCGGCTACGACGTCGACGCGGTAGACACGACGGGCGCGGGCGATGCCTTCACTGCCGGCGCGATAGCCGCCCTCGTCGCGGGGCGGTCGTTAGACGAGACGCTCGCGTTCGCCAACGCCGTCGCTGCGACGACGACGACCGAGAAGGGGGCGATGACGGCACTCCCCGGCCGGGATGAGGTCGCAGCGAGACGGAAGTAGCGGCGTATCACACACCGGGTATACCAGGTTCGGTGCGACGGCCGGACCGCCCGACGGCACCGTTCGTCGCGGTGTATACTGTCGCGACACCGAGGGTTTTTGTCCGACCGCGTCAGTGCGAGAGGTATGCATCCGAGCGCGGAACGATTCGCCCAGCGAGCGCGCGACGAGTACGACCTCGATATCGAAGTGACGGAGTTCCCCGCCGGGACGAAAACCGCGGACGACGCCGCCGACGCGGTAGGGTGCGAAGTGGCGCAGATAGTCAAAAGCATCGTGATGCGCGTCGGTGACGACCTCGTAGTCGCGCTCACCAGCGGCGAGAACCGGGTCAGTGAGCAGCGACTTGCCGACCATTTCGACGTCGACCCCTCTGACGTCGAACCGGCGTCCCCCGCTGTGGTCAAGGACGCCCTGGGCTGGTCGATCGGCGGCGTTCCGCCGGTGTGTCACGACGAGGAGATCCCGGTCCTCTTCGACGAGACGCTCTCGGCGGACGAGACGGTCTGGGCCGCCGCCGGAACGCCCGACGCAGTGTTCCCGATAGCCCCCGACGTACTACTGGACGTTTCCGGCGCGTCGGTCGTCGACGTCACCGAGTGACTGTCCCGCCGTTGGGCCCTCGGACTCCGCTGGACCCAGAGCGACGAGTCGGTCGTCGTCGACGGCAAGGTACAGTCGACCCGCGGCGGGCGTCGCCGGTGCGGTGACGCGGGCGGGAAAGGACGTGGTGAAGCGCTCCCCGCCGTCGTCGAGCGCGACCGCCGCGATGCCGCCGTTCAGCGGGACGTACGCCGTCCCGCCTGCGATGGTCGGTCCCGCGGTGACCTCGGCGGTCGTGGTCCGACTCCACCGCTCGTCCCCGTTCGAAGCGTTCAGCGCGTGGACACTCCCTCCTGCCGCCGACATGTCGGTGTCGCCCCCGCTCTGAGTGCCGCCGGCACCGTCACTGAGCGCGACCTCACCGTACGCGGCGGCGCTTGCGACAACCGTACCGTCGGCGACTGCGAGCGAGCGCGGGACCGCCGATGTCCCGAGATCACGCGTCCATTCCGATTCTCCCGACGCCGCATCGAACGCGAACACGCGGCCGCCGGGACCGTCCTCGTTCTCAGTCCGGGCGGCGAGATACGCTAGCCCGTCGCGGACGGCGGGCGCTGTGACGTTGGCCGTCTCGTCGCCGACCCGGCGTTCCCACTGCCGTTGCCCGTCCTCGGGGGACAGCGCCAGCAGCCTTCCGTCCGACCGACCGACGTAAACCAGATCCTCCGTGATAGCGAGGGGGTCGCGGACGTTCCCGCCGGACTCGCGCGTCCAGCGGACCGTTCCGTCCCCTGTGTCGATAGCGATAATCCGACCGGGGGTACTGGAGCCGCTGGCGACGACGTACACCGTGCCGGGTACCGTGGACCGGCTCCCGCCACCTCCGGTGACTGTCGGGGCCGCCGCGACGCTGCTGTCGACGGAACGGTTCCACCCCGTATCGCCCGTTACCGCGTCGACTGCGACGACGTGCCCGTCGGTACCGGCCGCGTACACCGTTCCGTCGACGACAGCCGGCGTGCCCGCGAGGGGTCCGACGGCGTCGAACGACCAGCGCTCGTCGCCGGTTTCGCCGTCCAGCGCGCTGACTCCGCCGCCGGATGCACCGACGAACGCCACGGAGCCGTCGCCTGAACCGACGAGTTCGTCACCATCGCTACTACCAGTAGCGCCCGCCTCGGAACCGCTCTCTCCGGCACTACCGCCGACGCCCTGGTCGACGATTGCGGGGGCAGTGCGAACGTCGTCCTGCGTCCACCGGACCGTCGTGGCGGTGTCGGGCCCGCGCCCCGTAGCGTCGACTGCGGTGTTTGCGGCGTCGAACGCGGACTGTCGCCAGTTCGCGGCAGCGGCGTCGAGTGCCGATTCGGTCACCGTCTCGTCGTCGTGATGGACGACCGCCCGGCCCGGCAACCCGCCGTCGAACGTCACGACGGCCCGGTACTCGATGGCCGTGAGACACTGTACGCAGAGGTCGACGTCCTCGCGTTCGACGGTTCTGACAGTCAGATCCAGTGCGTCCGCGCCATCGTCGTACGCCGCGCCGGCGAGTTCCGCCGTGTAACACGCGCTCGGCGCGGCGACGACGCCATCGACCGTAACGCGGTCCGCCGCCGCGTCAGCCCGAACGGTCGCGCGCTGGGAGCCGTCGCCGCACCCGCTGTCGCGTACCGTCAACTCGGCGTCGACGACCGTCGGAGCCGCCTCCTGGGCGTCCACGACGCGACCGTCGATGCCGAAGGCGCTGGCGACCGCACCGCCCAGACAGGCTGCCGTCCCCCGGAGGAAGATACGGCGTCTCATGGACGCTTTCCAACGACCTGCGTTAAGTCCGTTCGGGGTCGCCTACGGACGAACGCGGACAGCGGCACTGGGGAACCGCTCCCCGTAGCGGTATTCAGGATCAAGGGAGAGAGCGGGGGAAACCGACGTAGAGGGCCGGCGGCGTGCGTCCCGACGAGATATGTGTCGTAACTGTTCCCGTCCGGCGAGAAGATGCATACATTTAATCACTCGTGCGGGCGAAGTTGAAAACGATGGGATCGTTATCCGAGTTGTTCGCGCCCGAGAGCGTCGCAGTCGTCGGCGCAACCGACCGCGAGGGGTCGGTCGGTCGGGCCATCGTGACGAATCTGCGTGACGAGTTCGACGGGAGCGTCGTCCCGGTGAACCCCAACCGGGAGTCGGTTCTCGGCCTCGACTGCTATCCGGATGTCGGGAGCGTCCCCGACATGCCCGACCTGGCTGTCGTAGTCGTTCCGCCTCAGATCGCCGTCGACGCCGTTGAGGAGGCCGCGGAGGCGGGCGTCGAGAACGTCGTCGTCATCACCGCCGGGTTCAGCGAAACCGGCAGCGACGGGGCCGCCCGGGAGCGGGAACTCGTCGCCGTGGCAGAGGAACACGACCTCAACCTCGTCGGCCCCAACAGCCTCGGCGTGATGAGCACTCCCGTCGACATGAACGCCACGTTCGGCCCGGAGAAGGCGCTTCCGGGGTCGCTCTCGTTCATGAGTCAGTCCGGCGCGTTCATCACCGCCGTGCTCGACTGGGCGAACGACCAGGGACTTGGCTTCAAAGACGTCGTCTCCCTCGGAAACGAGGCCGTTCTGGACGAAACTGATTTCGTACAGGAGTGGGGCGACGACCCCGACACCGACGTGATCCTCGGCTACCTCGAAGGCATCGACAACGGCCAGGAGTTCATCCGTACCGCCCGCGACGTGACTGACGACACGCCGATAGTGCTCGTGAAGTCGGGCCGGACTGACGCGGGCGCGCAAGCCGCGTCCTCGCACACCGGCTCCATCGCCGGGAGCGACGAGGCGTACGAGGCCGGTCTCGAACAGGCGGGCGTCCAGCGCGTCGAGACGGTTCAGGAACTGTTCGACTACGCCCGGGCGCTTTCGGGGCAACCGCTCCCCGACAGCGACGGCGTGGCCGTCGTCACGAACGCCGGCGGCCCCGGCGTGATGGCGACGGACGCCATCGGCGATTCCCGCCTCTCGCTCGCGTCGTTCTCGGACGAGACGATCTCGGCGCTACAGGACGCTTTGCCGGACGAGGCGAACGTGTACAACCCGGTCGACACGATCGGAGACGCCGACATCGAGCGGTTTCGGTCGGCGATCGACATCGCGCTGTCGGACGACGGCGTCGGCGCGGCGGTGGTCGTCTCCGCCCCGACCGCAGTCCTGTCGTTCGAGACGCTCGCCGAGGAGATCCTCGCCCTGCAGGAGAAACACGGCAAGCCCGTCGTCACCTGCCTGATGGGCGGCGAGAGCACCGAGGCGGCAGCGGACGTCCTCCGCGAGGGCGGCATCCCGAACTACTTCGACCCCGCCCGCGGCATCCGGAGCCTCGAAGCGCTCTCGGAGTACCGCGATATCCGGGACCACACGGTCGAACCGCCCGCCGAGTTCGACGTCGACCGCGAGCGAGCGCGGGACGTGCTTCGCGGCGCGAAGCGACGGGGGGACAACCGCCTCGGCGTCGAGGCGATGGACCTGTTAGACGCCTACGGCATTCCGACACCGGAGGGTGACATCACCGACGCGCCCGAGGATGCAGTGTCGGTCGCACAGGACATCGACGGACCGGTCGTGATGAAGATAGTCAGCCCCGACATCCTTCACAAGTCCGACATCGGCGGCGTGAAAGTCGGTGTCGAAAACGAGGACGTGTACGACGCGTACGAGGACCTGATCACCCGCGCCCGGAACTATCAGCCCGACGCCACGGTGATCGGCGTTCAGGTTCAGGAGATGGTCGATCTCGATACAGGCACCGAGACTATCGTCGGGATGAACCGGGACCCGCAGTTCGGACCGCTCGTCCTGTTCGGTCTGGGCGGTATCTTCGTCGAGATACTCGAAGACACGACGGTTCGTGTCGCCCCCGTCGGCCGCGACGAAGCGACCGAAATGATAGACGAGATCAAAGCCGCGCCGCTTCTCCGCGGTGCCCGCGGCAGAACGTCCGCTGACGAGGGCGCGATCGTCGAAACGATCCAGCGGCTCTCGCAGTTGGTAACGGACTTCCCGGCGATACTCGAACTCGACATCAACCCGCTCGTCGCGGGGCCGGACGGAGTACAGGCAGTCGACATCAGACTCACCGTAGACACCGACAAGCTATGACCCACACCACGCTCGTGACATCGATTGACGAAAGCACCGGTAAGACCGCCATTACCCTCGCGCTCGCCCAGTTGGCACGGGAGGGCGGCGAGTCGGTCAGTTACATGAAGCCGAAGGGGACCCGTCTCCAGAGCAACGTCGGCAAGACGATGGACGACGACCCGATGCTCGCGCGCGAACTGCTCGGCCTTGATGCCGAGATGCACGAGATGGAGCCTATCGTCTACTCCCCCACGTTCGTCGAGCAGGCGATCCGCGGCCGCGAGGACCCGGAGGAACTTCGCGACACCGTCGCCGAGCGGTTCGACTCCATCGCCGCGGACGCGGACCACGTGTTCGTCGAGGGCGGCGGCAGTCTCACTACCGGTGGCATCGTCGACCTGACAGACGACCAGATAGCCGATATCATCGACGCTCGTGTCGTGCTCGTCGCGACGTACGAACGGCCGAGCGACGCCGACGACATCATCGCCGCCGCCGACCGACTGGGCGACCGCCTCGACGGCGTCGTGTTCAACCTCGTCGCGGACGCGAACTTCGACGCGCTGGAAACGGACGTCGTCCCCTTCCTCGAAGGGCGCGGGATCACCGTCTACGGTGTTCTCCCCCGCGACCGGGATCTGGCGGGCGTGACTGTCGGCGAACTGGCGGAAGAACTGGCCGCAGATGTCGTTACTGACGTTCCGACCGACGGGTACGTCGAACGGTTCAGCGTCGGCGCGATGGGTGCTGACGAAGCGCTGCGACATTTCCGGCGGACGAAAGACGCCGCCGTCATCACCGGTGGCGACCGCGCGGACATCCACACGGCGGCGCTCGAAGCCCCCGGCGTCAGATGCCTGATCCTGACCGGCGGGCACCGGCCGTCCGGATCGGTCGTGGGGAAAGCCGCCGATAAGGGCGTCCCGATCCTGCTCGTCCAGACGGACACGCTGACGACGGTCGACCGGGCGGAAAAAGTGGTCCGCTCGGGACGCACCCGCGACGCCGAGACGGTCGCGACGATGCGGTCGCTGCTCGCTGACCATGCCGACGTGGACGGCTTGATCGGTCACTGACCGCCGAAAGACGCCCGCTGATCGCAAGGAATACCGTCGCGGCGTTGGAACTGCCGCTCATGCCGGCCGTCTACTTCAATCTCGACCTGACACTCACCCGGATGGAGCGTCCCTTCGACGCTCTCGCCGTGGAGGTTCTCCAGCACGCCGACGTTCCGGACCCGGAGATAGATCCGACGAAACACTCAAACCTGTTTTTCGACCGGTTCCTCGAACTGGAGGACGATCCGCTCGTGGGGTCGTACGCGGCGTACTTCGACGACATAACCGCCGATGTCGACATCTCGGCCGAGGAGGCCGCTGACCTCCAGAAGCAACTGGAAGTCGACGCCGTCCGCCCTGCCGTCGCGGACCTCCCGGGCCTGGTCGAAACCGTCGGCGCGGAGCACGCCGTCGGCGTCCTCACCAGCGGCTTGCCGGACCTCCAGCGCGCGAAACTGGAGAAACTGGGGATCGCGGACTCGCTCGACGACGTGGTCATATCGTACGAACGCGATGCGACGAAAGCGAGCGGAGACCTGTTCGCCGCGGCCGAAGCGGCGGCAGACGCCGAGACGTTCGTCTACGTCTCCAATCACGACTCCGACCTTGAAGCCGCCGAGGCCGCGGGGTGGAAAACGATACCGGCCGATGCGGCAGAACTCGCGGACGGTCCCCTAGAGCGCATCTCCGACGCGCTGTGACCCCCGCTGGTGGCTACGGCGACGACGGGTCGATCCGGCCATCGGGTTTACTACGTTGCGGTTGCGTTCTTCTCGAATGATCGTGTTCGGATACGTCAGAATAATGTCGATTAATGGAGCGGGTGCCGTCACGGTAGGCGACGTGTTCGCCCTCGCCACGGTGTCGATGCTGTCAGTAGCGCTGCCGTTGTCAGTAGTCGCGGCGTACGGGTTTCGTAACGCCCCGTTCGGCGCAATGCTGAAGCCCCTTCCCGTGACCATCTTCGCGTTCATCCTGTCGGAGGCTATCTCCCTGCTCGGAGGCGAGACTACGGGAACCGGATATCTCGTGTTCTCGTCGATCGGCGTCGGAGCGGCGTTGGTGGCGACCGTCAACGGGATCTTGCTACTCACTGAACGGAGGGCGGTCTGAGATGGACATCGCCGGTGCGGTGTTCGTCACCCAATCCGTCCTGCTTTTCGTGACCGGCGCGTTACTCGTCTATCCGCTGGTCGCCTACGCCCAGAACGTGGCGTACACGGAGGGGTTCGTCTTTCTATCTCTGGGCTTTCTGGTCTTTACCGCGACGTACATCCTGGGAACGTTCGGGATCGGGTCCTTCGGGGTCCGAAGCGCACTTCACTTCCTTGCGACGACCTGTATGACAGTCGGGATCTGGTCGTTCGCCAGCGAGTTCGTCACCACCGAGACTGACGCCTTCGAAATAGTGGATACAACGACAAGCGGAGGGTTCGACCGTGCTAACGACGAGTAACCGCGCCGATCGCCGGGAGCGGATCTCGGTCGACCCGGGGACGCAGTGTCTGCTCTCCGTCCCGTCGATGCGGTCGCCGCTCGAACGTCTCCCCGCGGACGCGTTCGAAAACTTGCTCGTGGTCTCTGTCACGCGGTCGCCGACCAAGATCGAACGGACCGTTCGCGAGATGGGCGGCGAGCCGTCGAAAGTAGGTGTCGTTCCAGTTTCCGGATCATCGATCAACTACGACGGTCCGCTGTGGGTGGCCGATGTCGTCGGTCCCACCGACCTCACCGGCATCAACCTCCGGTTTTCCAACGCGATGCGTCACGTCGAACCCGGTGCTGGGTGGGTCGTTTTCGACAACGTCAACGTCCTACTGATGTACGCCCAGTCGGACAGCGTGTATCAGTTCCTCTCCGCGGTCATCTCGCAGGCCCGCAGCCGGCAGGTCAGAGGCGTTTACGCGGTAGTCCGCGACGCCATCACTGACGAAACGTACGCGAGCGTTCGAGAACTGTTCGACGAGGAGTTCGCGACCGATGCGTGACTGTGTGGCCGTCGATGCGTTCGTGGGCGGTCGGCTGGAACCGGTGCCGAGCGATCGCTCGGAGAGCCGCGTCCGTGCGGGCGGTCACGCGGCAGGGGTGTACTCGTCGAGCGGGTCCTCTAACTCCCCGGTGATGGCTTCCCAGGCGTCGGTCGCCGTTAGTAATCCGACGACATCACCCGCATCGACCACGAGAGCTAACTCCTCTCCGGCCGACTGAAACCGATCGATAGCGTCGCTGACGGACGTCTCGGAATCTATCTCGACGGCGTCGCGGGAGATGTCGGTAAGCGTGGTTTGTCCGGATCGAAGCGGTTCAAGGTTCCGTAAGACGTCGGGCGAGTACACGACGCCGCGGAACCCCTCGAAGTCGCCTTCTACCAGCGGAAACCGGACGTGCGGGTGTTCCTGCATCCGAGCGAGGTTCGTCTCGAACTCGTCCTCGACCGAGAGGGGGACGACGCCCTCGCGTGGCACCATGATCTGTCCGACCGGTTCGTCGCCGATCTGGAGGGCGTTCAGTATCTCCTGTTCCCGTTCGTCCGAAACCGGGCCCTGACTCAGTGCTTCGTTTATCTCGCTCCTGAGCGCTGCACGCGTCGAGATCAGTTCCTCTTCGTCCTCCGCCCACGGGCGAGTTACGTCGATTCCGAACAGTCGGAGCGTCGCCTTCGCCACCCAGTCGCCGAAGGCGATCAGCGGAGTGATCGCCTTCGTGAACCAGTACAGCGGCCCGGCACCGTATCGTGCGACGAATTTCGTCTTCTCGATGCCGAGGTACGTCGGCGTCTGTTCGCCGTGGGTGAGATGGAGGAGATTGATGATGATGAACGCAAGCGTCGCACCGACCACGTGACCCGAACCGCCGGGAAGCGCGACGGGCAAAGCGCCGGAAAGCACCGCAGTCAGCGGCGCGAGGAGTTCGACCAGGGCCGGTTCGGCGACGACGCCCAGCGCGATGCTCGAGGCAGTGATCCCGACCTGGCAGCTCGTGAGGTAGATCTCCAGGCGTTCGGTCATTTCCCAGGCACGCCGGAGGCCGGGATCGTCGAACTCCGACTCGTCGTACTGCCGGACTCTGGTCAATGCGAACTCGGTAGCGACGAAAAAGCCGTTGGTGAGGATCAGGGCGACCCCAGTCAGCAATCGTCCACCGGTGACGATCGAGACCATCGGGTGGCAATTCGTCCCCTGAAGTCATATGGATGGCCTTCGGAACGGCCGGCGACAGTTCCTTCCGGACTGGAACCAGCACGGTCGCCCCGCGAACCCCGCTACGTCGGCTATCCGGACCCGCTTGCCGCCGTTCGGGACCGGTTTAATCGCGACAGAACTATAGTAGCCACTGAAAGTCATTGCACACCCGATCGCACGACAGCTGTGCGATCGGTGTGTAAATCGTTTCAGCTGTTACTATAGCGCTACCGACCGCAGTACGAGTTCGTGAACCGCGACGAGGACCGTCACCGCGAGGACGATCACTGCGCCGGCTCGGACGGTAGGGAGAACGCCCAGAGCGACGATGAGCGTCGTCGCGCACGCCGGCGGATGGCTCGTATTCGTGGCCAGCATCCCGACGCTCGTCAGCAGGACCGAAAGCGCCGCGGCCACAGCGAGTTCCAGTGTCCCCTCCGAGAACGCGGGCAGCGAGGTTGACAGCGCCACGCCCGGGTCGACCAACCCGTAGGTGACGAGTCCACCGATGACGCCGACAGTGTGACCGCCGATGACCCGCCGGGGCGTAACCGAAGACCCTCGTCGAGCCTTCGCCATGAGAAAGGCGGACGGTCCGAGACTCGGGAAAACGAACGGTTCGCCGGCGGCCCAGGCGACGCCGCCGAGCACTACGAGCAAAAGACCCGCATACACCGCCGTCGCCGCGTCGTGCCCGTCCATATCATCGGCTACGCGCGTGCTGTCTGAAGTAAGGCATGATCGCAGTCAGACTCCCGGTCGGGTCTACTGCCGACTTTCCGTGTCGGCTATTTCGCGTATCTGACCGATAGAACACCTTCGGTGACGCACGTCTGTCAGTGTAGCAAAAGCGATACGGAGCCACCGAACGGGGTTTCCCCCGTTTCGTCGGGCCGACCCGGGCAAGTCAACCCGACGTTGTTTGCCGGTTGTCAGAGGCACCCCGGCATTAGAGATACACCGTTGCCTCGCATATAACCTCACCTCCCGAAATGAAAGTCAGCGTTTGATTATAATCACATATATCTTTTGTATAATGATCCAACAGCATCCGATACCGGCCGAGACTGTCGCCGCGCGTCTGACTAACAATTAAGGCACACCCTGCCCACCGGTTCTGTATGGACGACACACCCCAGGAGATCACTGCACTCGTCGGGCGGGAGGTGTACTCGAACGGCGGCGTTTTCGTCGGCGAGATCGAGGACGTGCGCCTCGATCTCGACACGGAACTCGTCACCGGCCTTGCACTACGCGAACTCAATCGGGACCTGTTCGCGGGCGTTCGCGACGACGCCCGGGGCGTCATCATCCCGTACCGCTGGGTCAAAGCCGTCGGTGATATCGTACTGATAAACGACGTGATAGAACGGATCCAACGCCCCGAGGACGAAAGCGAAGAAGCGGTCGTTTAGGACCCGTTCCCGCTCTCGCCGCTCTCGACGCCCATCGCGTCGAACAGTTTTCGTTTCACCGCTTCCTCAGTCAACTTGAGGAGCGTATCACGGTTCTCCTCGTTCGTCTCGATGCCCGTGAAGATGCCGAGCGGTATCTCCGCGCTCGCCTGCGTCGAGTGGCCCGCGGCCTCGCCGATCTCCGCGTAGGCGTCCGCGAGCACCTTCCCGATGTTCATGCGGATGTCCTTCGACCGCGCGGCGAGGTAGATGGTGTCGTCGGCGATGCCGAACACTGCGGTCGTCGTGATCCCTTCGAGGTTCAGGAGGTGTTGTGCGGCCTGCGCTAGGGCGTCGCGGTCGCGGATAAACCCCGCGTTCGAAACGAGATGACTCCCCTGGACTTCGCGGTTCGTGATCGCTTCCGCGAGGACGTCCAGCGTCTCCGGGGACATGCTCGGCGACTCGACCTGTTCCAGCGTATCGTGGTTGGCGAACGGGTAGAGATACGCCGCCGCCGTCAGGTCGGCGGGCGTCGTATCGCGTTTGAAATCGAGCGTCTCCGCACGGATGCCGTACAGCAACGCGGTGGCGACCTCCTCGCCGACGTTCATGTCGAACTCCTGAATGTACTTCGTCATGATCGTCGATGTCGAGGACATGTTCGGCCGGACGTCGACGAACGACGCGTCGTAGTCCTCGTCGGGTTCGTAGTGGTCGATGAGGATATCGACGGGCAGGTCGTGGTCGACTTCCGATGACTTCGCGTGGTCGACGAGCGCGACCGTATCGTACGTGTCGAAGTCCTCGACGGCGGTCCAGTCGTGGAGTTCGATCCCCAGGAGATTGACGAACGCTCGGTTCTCCTGATGGCCGATGTCGCCGAGATAGAAGATGTCCGCTTCCACGTCGAGGTGTTCTGCGATAGCCTGCAACGCGGCGGCGCTTGCGATCGAATCCGGGTCCGGATTGTCGTGAGTGAGTATCGCGACCTGCTCTTTCGTGTCGCTCAGGACGTCGCTCAACTGGCGCGCCTTGTACTCCAACTCGCCGGTTTCTAGCGACCGAAGCGCGGAATCGGCGATGACGGCGGACGGGTTGATGACGTGGTCCGCGCCGAGTTCCCGGAGTTCGTCGCTGGAGACGGGGTCGCTCGCGCGGACGACGACGAACTGGTCGTCGTTTTTCTCGCGAATGTTCGCTACTGCCGCCTTGTTCGCCTCTACGTCCGAGGACATGATGAGGATCACATCGCGGCTCGCGACAGTCTCGGCCACG
Organism: Halostella pelagica; assembly: GCA_005954745.1. Lineage (GTDB taxonomy): Archaea > Halobacteriota > Halobacteria > Halobacteriales > Natronoarchaeaceae > Halostella > Halostella pelagica. The sequence continues at coordinate 1,457,199 of CP040678.1, read as the reverse complement.
GACTCGTCGACGATGTTCGCCTGCTGAGCGTTCAGGTCCTGGTCCCGCAACGCCTCGACCCGGCCTTCGTCCTTGTCGATGATGAGCACGTCTTTCCCCTGGTCTACGAGTTCCTCCGCGACCGCGTGACCGACGCTCCCGCAACCGAGAATAGCGTACGTCGAAATCGAGGAGATAGTTACGCCAGTGTTCATTTGCCGCTCTGTTACTTCGGACGATACTTAACGGTCCCGAACCCGCTCTTTCCCCGACGAAACCCGCGAATGAGCGCTACTTTCACTGTGGGGGAGTCAGAATATATGTCCACCGAGTCGTCTCGCTCCACGCCGAGATAGTTCTTCAGATAGTAGCCCTAGAGAGGCGTAGACGTTCTATTGGGCGTCTAAATCGAGTTATTTCACTTCCGTTGAGATTGGAATCCGATCCGAACCTGTTATACTCTTCGACTGAATTATCCGAGCACGCCCACCAATCTGCCGACGACTCGAATTCCGCGGTGCCGATCCCGCGTCGTCGGCTACACTACCTATCTCAATGACACCGCCCATCTCAATGGAGGTAAAACCATGCTTCTCGACAAAATGAAACGCCTGTTTGCCGACGAGCCCAACGTGGTCCACGAGTGTCGCCGCTGTGGCACCTCCCTTAGTGCTGACGAGGACATGTGCCCCGAATGCGGTTCGACCGAATCAGCCCAGTTCGAGATCGAGTGACTGGTCGTTGCTTCGAGTACCGTCGTGCTCGCGTCCCTGATTCTCGGACGGTCCCGCCGGAGAAACAAAACGTATTTTAGTACACCCCGGTAACTCTCGGGTGTATTGGGCCGGTAGCTCAGTCTGGCAGAGCGTCTGACTCTTAATCAGACGGTCGCGTGTTCAAATCGCGCCCGGCCCGCTCTTCTGACGAACGCTAGTGAGTCAAAGACTCGCGCGTTTCGTCTCCGACTCCTCACAGCTGTTCGAGTTTGTCGCCCCCGCAGGACGGACAGACCAGATACGACGTCTCGTACGTGAGATCGCAGTACGCACACTGGTACTGTTCGGTCGGGGGTTCCCCGAGTGAACGGATGCGGTCTAGGACGTTCATGGCGTGTTTTCACTTCGCAGTGTGTGTTGTTAACTGTTATCGTGATCAATCGTCCGGTTCCGAACTTGCTGCCGCCGTCAGCCGGGACCCAACGAGATCGGTCAGGACGGACGTGCCGCGGAGAATTCCGTGACTGGAACGGGCCGTTCGACTACGCTGGCCCCGACCGGGCAGCCAGATACACCACCGCCAACTCGTGGAGAGCCGGGTTCGGCATCGCGTACGGACGAGCGTCATGGACGAAAGCGAGCGCGTCGCGGAACGTTCGGTCTTCCTCGGCCGCGAGCGCCGCCGCGATGACCGTGGTACTCCGCGATATCCCGGCTTTACAGTTGACTAAAACGGATCCCTCTCGACGGTACAGCGTCCGGGCAGTGTCGACAGCCGACTTGAAGACGACCCACTCGTTCCCGGGTCCATCGGTCAGGGGCCGATGATGCGTCGTGAGCGGCTGTGTCTCGGTAGTCGCCGAAAGGACGTAGTCGAACGTGCGGTCGTGTTCCTCGGGGTCGGCCGCAAGTCTGTTCCCCAGATAGAGTTCTCTATCGCCGATCCGGCGGATGACTGGTGTCTCCTCCACGTACCCTTTCGGTCGGACGAGCGGGTCCGAAGAACCGTGCTCCCCGTCCGTAGTCGCTCTCTCGTCGGGTGTCACTTCTCCATCCAATCGCTCGCCCCTATTAACTCTACAGCAAACCTCTCGAAGCCGGGAGCGGAGGTCGGCGGACAGCGGACGGCAATCAACGGGGATTTGATACAGGTGGACCGGTCGGCGGTTTCCGCTCGCTCGACCCGTGTCAGTGTCGTCAAAACTTCTTTGGCGTATCCTGCTGTATCTCGAGACGTATGGCGGGCTTCGAGACCTACGACTGCGCGGGCTGTGGTCGCGAGTTTACAGCGCATCCGAGTTCGAACGCGGCAGAGAGTGCGGCGTGTTCACCGCGGTGCGTGACGGCTGGCAACTGATAGAGGCCGTTGTAACTGTGTACCGGCATTCGTCGACACGGGGTCGACGAACAACTCCCGGACAGACGTACAACAGTCCCTACGAGAGACCGTTGTCTGAGCCTACTCGTCCGGACTGTAGTTCGGCGCTTCGTCCGTGATGACGACGTCGTGGGCGTGGCTCTCGCGCTGGCCCGCGGAGGAGACGCGGACGAACTCCGAGCGCCGTTTGAACCCCGGTATCGTCTCCGCGCCGACGTACCCCATCCCGCTTTGCATACCGCCGGTTAGCTGGTGGAGTTCGCTCTGGAGACTTCCCTTGTACGGCGTTGCGGCCTCGACGCCCTCGGGAACGTACTCCTCGTCGTCCTCGGGGGCCTCTTTCAGGTAGCGGTTCTCCTCGTCGTCACCGCCTTTCATCGCGCCGACGCTCCCCATGCCGCGATACTGCTTGTACTTTTTGCCCTTCATCGTGATGACGCGACCGGGTGCCTCGTCGGTACCTGCGAAGTACGACCCGAGCATGACCGCGTCCGCGCCGGCGGCGATAGCCTTGATCGCGTCGCCCGAGTAGCGGATGCCGCCGTCCGCGATGACGGGAACGTCATGCTGACTGGCGACGTCCGCGACCTGCGCGACGGCCGTTATCTGAGGCATACCCGACCCGCTGACCACGCGGGTCGTACAGATGCTTCCCGGGCCGATACCGACCTTCAGACCGTCGGCGAAGTCGACGAGAGCCTCGGCGGCTTCTCGCGTTCCGACGTTGCCGACGACCACGTCCGCGTCGATGGACTCTTTGATCTCTTCGGCACCCTCGATCACGTTGTTGTTGTGTGCGTGCGCGCAATCGATGAAAACCACGTCTGCGCCGGCCTCGTCGGCGGCCGCGGCGCGGTCGGTTTCGAACGGTCCGACGGCGACGCCGGCGATCAGTTTCCCGTCTTCGTCGCGGGCGGCGTTGTCGTACTCGCGCCGCTGGAGGATGCCCTGCATCGTGACGAGACCGACCAGGCGGTTCTCGTCGTCGACGATGGGCACTCGCTCGATCTTGTACTCGTACATCAGTTCGAGCGCTTCGCGCGCCGTGACGTCCTCCGGGGCGGTGATGACCTCGTCGGTCATCGCTTCGCGGACTTCGTCGCTCTCGCCGACCTCCAGATACGGGCGGATGTCCGTACCGCTGATGATACCGAGTACCTCGTCGTCGTCGTTTACCACTGGCGCTCCGCTGACGCCCTTGCGGCTCATCATCTCGTCGACGTCGCGGACGGTCTGGTCGGGGCGCGCGGTGACGACCTCCCGGATAATGAGTTCGTCCGCGCGTTTGATGCGCACTATCTCGCTGACCATCTTGTCGACGTCCATGTTTCGGTGTAGGACGCCGAGACCACCCTGGCGCGCCATCTCTATCGCCAGGTCGCTCTCGGTGACGGTGTCCATCGCTGCCGAGAGGACGGGGACGTTCAGGGTGACGTTCGTCGAGACACGCGTCGAGAGGTCCGCCTCGTCCGGTTCAACGCTGCTCTCTTTCGGTCGGAGCAACACGTCGTCGAACGTGAGCGCTTCCGGTACGCGTAGCTTCTCGGAGAAAGTGCCGTCGTCAGGAACGTCGTTCGCCATGTAAACTGTCGGGCTCCCCCGCCCAAAAACGTTGCGAGATGCCCGGCGCTGTGGGAGCCAGCCGCACGTCAGATCCCCCGAAATCGGACACTCAGGGGCGTGCATACACGTCTCACGCAATGCTTATTCTTCGGGCGACTCGATAGTCGAGTATGGACTCCGCCAGTCCCATCGCACCGTCTCGCGCCGGTCAGACGAGCGCCGACTCCGACACCCTCCTCTCGTTCTTTGCGATGGCGACGGCATTTAAACGGTCGCGGACACTCCCCCCGATCGAGTGGCGGGAGAACGTCGACTGCGGGCACTACTGCGGCTCAGACCGCCTTCCGGCCGCGGGGTACGGCCATGCTGGTTAGCCTGCGATGACTACGTCCCGAGAGCAGATCGCACTCGGCCTCGAAGAACGGCTGAGCGATGCGACCAAGCTACTCGCGACCATCATGTGTCTGCCGCTGGTCGACGGCATATTCCCCGCGCTGGTTCTCGCCGGCGCACTGGACACCACGGCGGGCATCCTGCAGGTCGGCCTGCTGGTGTTCGGCGGGAGCGCAACGGTCGCTGTCATCCTCGCGGAAATGGACGGAACGCCGCGGGAGCAGGCTCGAACTGTTCTGCTCGTCGGCGCGGTGTTGCTCGTCGTCGCGGCCGTCGAAGCGGCACTCGCTCCGACGATACAGAGTCTGCTAAACCTCGAACTGTTCGAGCGCTTCGCGGCGCTGGTCATCGCGGCCGTCGCGGCCCAGACCGCGAGCGCGCGAATCGGTGAGTACCTCCCTCGGCCGGCGGTCATCGTCGGCCTGGGACTCATCGGCAGTCTCGACCCCGCCGGTGCCGAACTCGTACTGGTGCCCGACGCCGCGTTAGTCCTGCGAGCGGTCGCCTCGGCGGGCGTCGGTGTCGGCTTCGCGTTCCTCGTTGCTCTGCTCGCTCCGACGCTGCGCGAACACGTCGACATCGACCGCTTCAGGTTCGGCAGCGCCGTCGCGCTCGGTCTCCTGCCGCTGTCGTTGCTCGGTATGCCGTTCGGACGCGCGCCGCTCGCCGTCCTCGCCGTGACCGCGCTGTTCGCGTTCGACCCCAGCGGAACGGCGACGGTCCGCGAAGATAGTACCCACGCGAGACATCGCGACTCGGCCCCCGACCGCGCCCTGCCCGACGGAGGACAGGACGCCGAGGACTCCGACGAGGCTGTCCAGTCCGTCGACGCGCCGATATCGGCCGAGGGACGCGCCCCGTGGCTGTAGAAGCGAACGCTTACTTCCCCCGACCGACTTCTTCGCGTATGAGCAACCGCGTCGTGCAAGGTCGTATGGTCACGGCCGAGTCACTGGCCGAGATGATCGAAGGCGAGGATATCATGGAAGCGGAGGCGATAACGGATGCGGACCGCGAGTGTCCGAACTGCGGCGAGGACGTGCTTCAAGTCGGTTACATGCCGACCGTTACCGAGTTCGTCACTGGCTACAAGTGCCAGGACTGCGACTGGGCCGAAACTGACCGGGAGTAACCGCCTGCGCTCGGTCTTGAATCGAAACCACTTTACGAAACTCCGACCAATCGACTATCGCGGGGTCGTGGCCAAGCCCGGAATGGCGACTGACTCCAGAGGTTTCAGCGCCCGGTGACGACATCCCAGACTGATATACCGAGCGACCGACTGATCATCGGTCGCGTTGACGACCCTCTGGGGTACCGAGGCGCGCCGGAGATATCAGTCGATCGGGGGTTCAAATCCCTCCGACCCCATACCATATATTAACCTTTCTTAGCATTGCTGATGGGTTCCTATTAGGAGAAAACAGTTCTCCGAGACGCTTTTTCGTTGTGAATACGTCACGGTTCGGTCGGCAAACGATACTGGAACCCGACTCACAACCACTGCTAGTCCGTCCCGAACTGGTTTCGATGAAGAAAGCCGGAAAAGGTCCGTAACAGAATCATCGCCAGTAGTAGCGGCTACGTCTCATGGAGTTATGCAGCCGGTTTAGCGTGAATCGTGTACTCACTACACGTGCGAACTTATCAGTCCGAACCTTGCCTGCGGTTAACCAGTAGTACAGGGACAATCACCAGCATTGCAAGTAACAGACCGGCTCCGATGATAACAAAAAACATGTCTGATTCCCCTTCTGTTGTCACGTAATCATACGACAAAGCAACCGCCATGACTCCCCCGAACCCGATGAAAAGTAGTTGGCGAACCTCCGAAGACCAGTGCCTAGAGGGGACGTTCATGTTATGTGAAAGGACATCTGCAGGCAAATACGTATGGGTGATGATTGATTAGTCCATGCTCGATATTCACCAATTCGGTATCATTATTGTATCCTCAATAACCCGAAAGGAATGAGTACCAGTAGGTATTGGCTTCGTTGAAGGGGTTACGTTCGCCCCTCGACGGGTCCGCATACACGAACCAGTTTTTCAGTCCATCTGGTTACGGTAATTCAGTATGTCCTGCACTCTCCGTGCTGAAGAATCGAAATGCGCTCGTGCTGTCACAGACGTTTACCAGAGTGGCTGTTGAACGGCGTATATGGTCGAACACACCCGGACATTGGGTTTCTAGGTTGCCTTTGCGCTGGGCTAGGCACGATGATCGCGGCGGGGATCTTCTCGTTGTCCGGCCAGGCGGTGGCCGTGGTGGGAAGCAGCGCTATCATCTCGTTCGTCATCGCCGACCCGCACCGGCGATGACCGGTAAATCGTTACAACAATCCGTATGAGGAAACATCGCCGGGAGCGCTCCGTTCCTAATCCGTTCTACCGACAGCACGGTCTCCTGCCCGGCGCGAAAATCGCGATACTAGCAAAGTACGAAGCCTCCCACCGTCACTCCGATTCTTAGTCCTCGTAGTGGCCGAAGATGTCCGTCACGTCCGGCGTTGCCCCTTCCGCCGAGTACACGGTCAGGAGGTCGCCCGGCCGGAGCGGGGTGTTACCCTGCGGCGTCACCGGTTCGCCCTCGCCGCGCTCGACGGCGACGATGAGCACTTCGCCCTGCAACGTGCCGTCGGCCGCGGCCTCGCGGATCGTCTTCCCCGCGATGGGGGCATCCTCGTCGATCGTGATCTCGAACACCTCTGCCGCCTCGCCGATGCGCATGTAGTCAACGATAGAGGGGCGGACGACCGACCGGAAGAGGTGTTCGGCGATGAGCCGCGACGGGTTCTCCATCGTGCTGATCCCGATCTCCTTGAACAGGTCCATGTGGTCTGGGTCGTGGACGACCGAGACGACGGCCGGCACTTCGCGCTTTTTCGCCAGCAGGCAGACCATGACGTTTGTCGCGTCGCGGTCCGTGGTCGAGATGAGCGCGTCGGCCTCGTCGACGTCGGCATCGTCGAGCGTGCTCATCCTCGTGGCGTCTGCGTTGATGACGATGCAGTCGTACTCGTCAGCGATGCGGTCCGCGGCGACCTCATCGCTCTCGATCACGACGACTTCGTGTCCGGAGCCCGTCGCGAGATCGATCAGCGGCGTGCCGATCCGACCCGCTCCGACGATGATTATGTACATCGGACGAGCTACGACGGCCATCCTCCAAAGTTCCGGGGGCGGTGGATCACTCCCCGTCCGTGGCGACCCCCCGATACGCGACGTAGAGGACGAACAGCCCCACGTACGCTCCCGCGAGGACGGAAGTGACCGCCGACCGGCCGAGCAGTGCGAGCGAGGAGACGACCAGCGGCCCGGCCAGCATGAACGCCGCGAGCACGCGGTCCTCGACGCCGAAGCGAGCCGCGAAACGGACGAACGGTATCTGTTCTGGATTCATTCGTACACGTTGAACTTCTGGAAGAGACCCCGAAGCAGGACGAGCACCGGGATGATCTCCAGGCGCCCGATCCACATGTTAAACAGGAAGATCACCTTCGCAGGCGTCGGCATGTCTGGACCGGTGATACCCGAGGAGAGGCCGACGTTGCCCTGGGCGCTGGTCACCTCGAATATGACGTTCTCGAGCGTGAACTCCCCCGGTTCGATGGGCAACACGAGAAGCAGGACGAGCGTACTCACCGAGAGGAAGACCACCCAGAGGAAGGAGATGATGGCCGCCTCCTCGATCTCGCGGGCGGCCTCCGCGTCGTCGAGCTTCCGGCCGTCGAGCCTGAACCGGCGAACGACGGTGTCCGGGACGAACACGCCCTGAATTCGATACAGCGTCCCCTTGGTGAACGTCGCGACGCGGATGAGCTTGATCCCCCCGACCGTCGACCCCGCGGCCGCCCCGATCGACATCGCGAACGCGATGGCCAGTTGCGCCTCAGTCGGCCACTTCGGCCCGAGGCTGCCGGCCGTCTGGAACCCGGTACACGAAAGCGCCGAGACGAACTGGAAGGCCCCGTAGCGAAACGCGGCGAACGTCGACTCATAGGTGTCTTGCCTGTTCAACAGCCACGTGACGGCCGCGGAACCGACTGCGAGGAACCCGAAAAACCAGCGGGTCTGCAAGTCGGTGTAAAAGTTCCGTAGTTGCCCCTGTAGAATCAGGTAGTGAACGGGGAAGGCGATTCCCCCCAGGATCATCACCGGAAACAGCGCGAAGTCGATGAGCGGGCTGTCGTACGTGGCGATCGAGTTGTCCGTGATCGAAAACCCGCCGGTCGAGAGACCGGTCATCCCATGGTTGATCGCATCCCACGCGGGCATCCCGGCAAGCCACAGCAGCGTGATCGAGAGGAACGTAAACAGGAGGAAGATCCACCAGATCGTCCGCACGGTCGAGATGATGCTCGGATGGATCTTCTCCTCGCGTGCCTCGCTCTCGTAGAGTGTGAGCGATCCGCTCCCGGGCCGGGCGAGGATAGCCGTGGTGAGAACGATGACGCCGACGCCGCCGATCCACTCGATGAACGACCGCCACCACTGCAGCGACCGCGGGAGCGACGACTCGTCGTCGGTCATCGTCAGTCCAGTCCCGGTGAACCCGCTCATACTCTCGAAGAAGGCGTTGAGAGGATCGCGGAAGGCCCCGACCGTACTCGCGGCCCGCCCAGTGAGGTCGGGTGCGTTCAGAAGAGCCGGGTCCAGGTGGATCGTCCAGGCGACCAGGTAAAACGGAAGGCTACCGAATACCGCGACGAGGAACCATCCCGACGCTGCGATCATCATGCCGTGGAGCTTTCCGACCTCTACCGTACCGCCGAAGTAACTGGTGAGGGAACTCCCGATTGCCAGCGGGATGAGGCCGGAAATGATCAGGGCCGGGACCGCGTAGAACTCTCGCCAGATGAGGGCGACGACGACAGTGGCCGCCATCATGAGCGACAGCGCCTGAAGCATCCGACCCAGGTCGTGAGCAAGCAACTTGAACTCGACCATCCATAAGAAGATATCTTCGTACACGGGTTTATACGCCAGTGTAACGTGCGTGATCGCTTTCGGGTCTGACTCTGTTACCGCGACAGCACCACTGTAAACACGGCAGAGAGAAGACCGTCCTACATTTCGCGACGACGGTGACGAATCCGGCCTGGGTAATTGCGGACGAAGATGGATCCCTTCTCCCACATCCCGTCCTTGGCGGTGTGGCGCTCTCAACCGCAACCCTGTTTCCTGGCGTCCCGGGGTCAGTCGTACGTCCGGTAGTTCACTGACCCGACGTCGATCCAAACCAGTGTGTTTTCAGCGTGTGCGTCCTCGGCGACGCCGTATTTCGCGTTTATTCGGCGGTTGGTCTCGCGGAACGCGTCCTCGTCTTCGACCACCGTTGCCGTCCCGCGTAGCGTCACCATCCAGTGAGGGTCTCCGTCTTCGTCTTTCTGCACCGAGAGCGCGACGCGCGGGTTTTCTCGGACGTTCGCTAACTTCCGACCGGTCGTCACGATCTCGACGACGCCGTCGTCGTAGACGTACCAGAGGGGAGCGACGTGCGGGCGGTCGTCGACGCTCGTTGCGAGATGCGCCATCAATGGCTCGCTCGTGAGTAATCGTTCGGCCTCGGATGTAGTGGTGTCAGACACGGTTTCGCGTACGCGCGCGTGACGGGTATGATTTTGTACGTCGCTGAACGCGAGCGGGCAGTGGTGGTCGAGGGGGTCGGTCCCAGCCTGATGTCAATCAATACTGGAATAAGGGAGTACACCATAGCACCGCTCATCGTGGCGAACACTCAGGTAACACTCGTTCAGATCGATAATTACGGTCCCTGGACGGTGACTCCGGAACCGCGACGCGAGGTCGATCTCCAGACGATGCAGTCCCGCCTCTACGCCGACCTATCGCAACTGGTCGGCAACCGCGACGGGTACGTGTTCTTCACCCGATTCGACAATATGATCGCGGTGACGAACGGTCTGGATATCGACGACCACGCGCGCGTTCAGGAGTCTATTGGGAACCGATATCCGGTCTCTATCAGTCTCAGCGTCGCTGCAGCCCCATCACCGGTCGCGGCGCTCGACGATGCGACTGCACAGTTACAGGACGCCGGGAGCGCACAGGACAAAGGCCGCAGAGAGATCCTCCGCGGAGAGCCGCTCTCTGATCTCGAACGGAGCGACGACGACGTTCAGATCGCACATTTCGACGTGATCAACGCAACCGGAAAGTACACCGACGAACTCAACGCCTTCGACTCGTTCATCACTATCGAGCAGGGGTACGCGGAACTCATGCGTTACATGCGTCGCGCGCACGAATCGCTCTCGTTCTTCGTGGGCGGCGACAACGTCATCGCCACCTGCCCGGACCTCGACGCCACAGAGTATCAGGACGCCATCGACCACGTCGCGGAGAGCGTGGACGTGGACTTACAGGTCGGCGTTGGACGTGCGAGCAACGCACACGAGGCCGGTATGGCGGCGAAACACGCGCTCGAACAGTGTCGGTACAACGGGACGCAGGTCGAACGAGCGAGCGATCTGGCTCACGGCGATTAATCCGCCGCGAGTTCGCCCCCGTCCGACAGTAGGTCGCCGACCGCCTCCGCCTGTTCCTGGTAGCGGTTCCGTATCGTGATTTTGCTCACGTCCGCGATCTCGTGGACGTCACCCTGCGTACAGTCTTCCTTGTGAACCGTCGCAGCGTAGTACACTGCAGCGGCGGCGAATCCTCGCGGCGACTTACCGGAGGCCAGTCCTCGGTCGGTGGTGACGGTGACGATGTTCTGAGCCAGCTCTCGCGTTTCATCGGGAAGGCCGAGCTGTTCGCAGTACTCGTCGACGTAGTCGTTCGGGTTGAACGACTGGATCCGCGTTCCTAACTCCGACTGGATCCACTTCGAGCGCCTGTAGAGATACTTCTCCTGGAGGTCAGCCTCTTCGGCGATATCTGTCGGATGGACGGGAACGTTCTCTTGCTTGCACGCCAGATACAGAGCCGCCGTGGCGATCACGTCACAGGGTCTCCCTTGCTGTGTTTCAGGCGTGTACACCTGGTGGAAGATGGCGTATCCAGTTTCACACACACTGTCAGGCAGGTCGAGTGCGCTCGCGACGGTGTGGATCTGTTCGCTACCGCTCTCACGCAGGGCTTCGATATCCATGATTCCCAAGGACCGACGTGTTCGTGTCTCCATTCAGCCCGCACACATCTATCTCTTTCGTCGATTCCGAACATTACCAACATACTACAGGAACGTTAATTGCATAGTAACCGATTCGACGGCCTTTTATGATTACCTCGCCTCGAATAGGATGCGACGAAACACACGCGGAGGGCGAGAGATTCCTCGTCCCTCCAGGTGAATTTCGGACTACTACGGGCCGACCGAAGATGAACGGGTTTAAGTACCTAAGTACTCTACAATCGAGTCCGTACTCGGACGCCGAGTTGGCGAGCATCGTGCCGCCCTCCCGGGGTTCTGTCGGGCTTCGGTCCGACGGAGCTGGGTCGAAGGGTTTATGTACCCTTCCGACTCTACAAATTAGTCCGAAGAAGTGAGGCGGGACGTCCCGCCTCGGACTTCCCGCGGACCGATGTCCGCAGGTGGGTTCGACGGGTTTATGTACCCGTCGTCCACTACAATGAAGTCCGAAGGACATGAGGATTCCACCCCTGCGGTCCGCCGTACACGATGGGATCTGATGTTAGCCTTGGTAGTTCGGTGACACCCGATCGGTCGCGATCCGGTTGTCGCCGAATTACGGACCACGCAAGATGGTGTATACTCGTCTGAGTATACCCGCCACGCCCCCTGGCCCTTGTGGCCAGGTACATTCCGGTTGATCCTGCCGGAGGCCATTGCTATCGGGGTCCGATTTAGCCATGCTAGTCGCACGAGTTTAGACTCGTGGCGAATAGCTCCGTAACACGTGGCCAAACTACCCTCTGGAGCGGGATAACCTCGGGAAACTGAGGCTAATACCGCATACGGCTCTCCGCCTTGAACGGCCTGAGCCGGAAATGCTCCGGCGCCAGAGGATGTGGCTGCGGCCGATTAGGTAGACGGTGGGGTAACGGCCCACCGTGCCGATAATCGGTACGGGTTGTGAGAGCAAGAACCCGGAGACGGTATCTGAGACAAGATACCGGGCCCTACGGGGCGCAGCAGGCGCGAAACCTTTACACTGCACGCCAGTGCGATAAGGGGACCCCGAGTGCGAGGGCATATAGCCCTCGCTTTTGTACACCGTACTGAGGTGTACGAATAAGGACTGGGCAAGACCGGTGCCAGCCGCCGCGGTAATACCGGCAGTCCAAGTGATGGCCGCTATTATTGGGCCTAAAGCGTCCGTAGCCGGCCAGGCAAGTTCGTCGGGAAATCCACCTGCTCAACAGGTGGGCGTCCGGCGAAAACTGTCTGGCTAGGGACCGGAAGACCCGAGGGGTACGTCCAGGGTAGGAGTGAAATCCTATAATCCTGGACGGACCACCGGTGGCGAAAGCGCCTCGGGAAGACGGATCCGACGGTGAGGGACGAAAGCTTGGGTCACGAACCGGATTAGATACCCGGGTAGTCCAAGCTGTAAACGATGCTCGCTAGGTGTGGCACAGGCTACGAGCCTGTGCTGTGCCGCAGGGAAGCCGCGAAGCGAGCCGCCTGGGAAGTACGTCTGCAAGGATGAAACTTAAAGGAATTGGCGGGGGAGCACTACAACCGGAGGAGCCTGCGGTTTAATTGGACTCAACGCCGGACATCTCACCAGCTCCGACAGTAGCAGTGACGATCAGTGTGATGAGCTTATCAGAGCTACTGAGAGGAGGTGCATGGCCGCCGTCAGCTCGTACCGTGAGGCGTCCTGTTAAGTCAGGCAACGAGCGAGACCCGCACTCCTAATTGCCAGCATGACCCTTGAGGTTGATGGGTACATTAGGAGGACTGCCACAGCCAATGTGGAGGAAGGAACGGGCAACGGTAGGTCAGTATGCCCCGAATGAGCTGGGCGACACGCGGGCTACAATGGCCGAGACAGTGGGATGCAACCCCGAAAGGGGACGCTAATCTCCGAAACTCGGTCGTAGTTCGGATTGAGGGCTGAAACTCGCCCTCATGAAGCTGGATTCGGTAGTAATCGCGCCTCAGAAGGGCGCGGTGAATACGTCCCTGCTCCTTGCACACACCGCCCGTCAAAGCACCCGAGTGAGGTCCGGATGAAACCGTCTCTGACGGCTGAATCTGGGCTTCGCAAGGGGGCTTAAGTCGTAACAAGGTAGCCGTAGGGGAATCTGCGGCTGGATCACCTCCAACGACCCGAGACCACCCCGACGCGGGTGGCTCACCTTCGTCCGTATTCGTCAACCACCGCCCTGCAACCGATCGGGCACCTTAGAACTACCAAGGCTAACGCTCCTCCCGGAAGGGAGGTGGGCCCATAGCTCAGCGGTAGAGTGCCTCCTTTGCAAGGAGGACGCCCTGGGTTCGAATCCCAGTGGGTCCATGCTGTTCGAATTCGTCGTACGGAACCGTTGCCCTTAAGTGGGTTACTCCGCTACGATTGAATCCGAACGAACCGATGCACCATCCCGCGCAAGCGCGGTTGGGAAGGGTTGAATACGCCCCCGGTGACACCCAGGGGCGTGTGATGAGGCCGTGTGTACGTGCAATCCAGACGTCCACTGGACCCGTTCCCGGGTCACAGTGACAATATATCGCACTACCACCATGGTAGTGCACCACAACGTGGCTACTGTGCCACCTGGTGGATAGCTCGGCTCGAGTGCCGACGAAGGACGTGCCAAGCTGCGAAAAGCCTCAGGGACCCGCACGGAGGGTAAGAACTGAGGATCTCCGAATGGGAATCCCCTCGCAATTGCTTCGCGCAATGGGGAACGCCGGGAATTGAAACATCTCAGTACCGGCAGGAAAAGAAATCAATAGAGATGTCGTTAGTAACGGCGAGTAAACGCGACACAGTCCAAACCGAAGCCTTCGGGCAATGTGGTGTTCGGACTGGCTCTCAGCAGCAGACCATCTGCATGAAGTCTCCTGGAACGGAGCGTGAGACAGGGTGATAACCCCGTAATGCAGACCAGTACGCTGTGCGTCAGCTCCAGAGTATCGGGGGTTGGATCTCCCTCGTGAACACGGCCGGCATTAACGGCCAAGACTAAATACAACTCGAGACCGATAGCGAACAAGTAGCGTGAGCGAACGCTGAAAAGCACCCCATGAAGGGAGGTGCAATAGGGCTTGAAATCAGGTGGCGATCGAGCGACGAGGCATACAAGGTCCGCTGCAAAATGACACAGGCGCGAGCCTGCAGTAAGACGCACCGGAAGCCGATGTCCCGTCGTACGTTTTGAAAAACGAACCAGGGAGTGTACATGTTTGGCAAGTCTAACCTGGGTATCAGGGAAGGCGCAGGGAAACCAATATGGTCGCAGGGCTTTGCCCCAGGACCACCGTGTTCAAGCGCGGGGAGTCAAACGGGTACGACCCGAAACCGGACGATCTATGCGTGGGCAAGGTCAAGCGTGCCGAAAGGTGCGTGGAAGCCTGCTAGAGTTGGTGTCCTACAATACCCTCTCGTGACCTACGTATAGGGGTGAAAGGCCCATCGAGTCCGGCAACAGCTGGTTCCAACCGAAACATGTCGAAGCATGACCTTCGCTGAGGTAGTTCGTGAGGTAGAGACACTGATTGGGAGACCCAACTCCGAGAGGAGTTGGCCTCCCTGTCAAACTCCGAACTTACGAACGCCATCGACGCGAGGAGTCCGGTGTGCGGGGTAAGCCTGTGCACCATGAGGGAGACAACCCAGAGCTGGGTTAAGGTCCCCAAGTGTGGATTAAGTGCAACCGAAGGTAGTCTCGAGCCCTAAACAGCCGGGAGGTGAGCTTAGAAGCAGCTACCCTCTAAGAAAAGCGTAACAGCTTACCGGCCGAGGTTCGAGGCGCCCAAAATGATCGGGGCTCAAATCCACCACCGAGACCTAGCGACACCTGTCACAAGGTGATTCCGTAGGTTGGCGCTCTATTCGGCTGGAAGCATGGGTGAGAACTCGTGTGGACCGAATAGTGACGAAAATCCTGGTCATAGTAGCAGCGTTAGTCGGGTTAGAACCCCGACGGCCGAACGAGCAAGGGTTCCTCGGCAATGCTGATCAGCCGAGGGTTAGCCGATCCTAAGTCCTACCGTAAGTCGAATGGGACAACAGGGAAACTGGTTAATATTCCAGTGCCATCATACATTGAAACTGACGCTTTGGGGCCGCCTGAACTGGGCATTCGCCCAGTCGAATCGTCGAACTCCGTGGAAGCCGTAATGGCAGGAAGCGGACGAATGTCGAGATAGAGCAATTCAGGCCAACCTAGAGCCCGTGAAAAGGGAGTATGATGCTCGTACCAAGAACCGACACAGGTGCTCATGGCAGCGAAAGCCAAGGCCTGTCGGGAGCAACCGACGTTAGGGAATTCGGCAAGTTAGTCCCGTACGTTCGCAATAAGGGATGCCTGCCTCCGACGAGGCAGGTCGCAGTAACTCGGACGCTCCGACTGTCTAGTAACAACATAGGTGACCGCAAATCCGCAAGGACTCGTACGGTCACTGAATCCTGCCCAGTGCGGGTATCTGAACACCCAGTACAATGGGGCGAAGGACCCGTTAACGGCGGGGGTAACTATGACCCTCTTAAGGTAGCGTAGTACCTTGCCGCTTCAGTAGCGGCTTGCATGAATGGATCAACGAGAGCGTCACTGTCCCAACGTTGGGCCCGGTGAACTGTACGTTCCAGTGCGGAGTCTGGAGACCCCCAAGGGGAAGCGAAGACCCTATAGAGCTTTACTGCAGGCTGTCGCTGAGACACGGTCGCTAATGTGCAGCATAGGTAGGAGCCGTTACACAGGTACCCGCGCCAGCGGGCCACCGAGGCAGCATTGAAATACTACCCGTTAGTGACTGTGACTCTCACTCCGGGAGGAGGACACCGGTAGCCGGGCAGTTTGACTGGGGCGGTACGCGCTTGAAAAGATATCGAGCGCGCCCCAAGATTTCCTCACTCGGGTCGGAGACCCGAGGAAGAGCGCAAGAGCACATGGAAGTCTGACAGTGACATTCCCAACGAGTGTCGCTGACGCGAAAGCGTGGTCTAGCGAACCTATCAGCCTGCTTGATGCGGGCGATAGATGACAGAAAAGCTACCTTAGGGATAACAGAGTCGTCACTCGCAAGAGCACATATCGACCGAGTGGCTTGCTACCTCGATGTCGGTTCCCTCCATCCTGCCCGTGCAGAAGCGGGCAAGGGTGAGGTTGTTCGCCTATTAAAGGAGGTCGTGAGCTGGGTTTAGACCGTCGTGAGACAGGTCGGCTGCTATCTATTGGGGGTGTCACGGTACCTGACGGGAACGTTCGTATAGTACGAGAGGAACTCCGAATGGTCACCACTGGTGTATCGGTTGTCCGAAAGGGCACGTACCGAGCAGCCACGTGACACGGGGTAAGAGCTGAACGCATCTAAGCTCGAAACCCACCTGAAAAAGAGGTACCACTGAGATTACTCGTAGAAGACGAGTTCGATAGACTCGGGATGTACGCGCCAAGGCAACGAGGCGTTCAGTCCGCGAGCACTAACAAATCGACGCCACACACTCATCGCACTGTACCCACGAACGGGTCCAGGCGTTACCTGGATTGCACGTACATTACGGTTTCATACCACCGATATCGGTATACCACCACGGTTCGACTCCGTGGGTCGGCGTTACGGCGGCCATAGCAGTGGGGTTCCACCCGTACCCATCCCGAACACGGTCGTTAAGCCCACTAGCGTTCCGGCGAGTACTGGAGTACGCGAGTCTCTGGGAAATCCGGTTCGCCGCCACCCACTCATACTACTAGCCCGTCCGGCTCCGCCGGATGGGCTTTTTTCATATCGACCGCGAGCGACGGCCACACCGCACGCGGGCGGCATCGCATCATCATTTTAGTACCCGAGAGCGACGCCGTCTTTCCGTGGTTCGGTCGCTCCCGAGAGCGTCCCCCGGTCGTTCCTGACGATCTGCGCGCCGCCGAACAGCGACGGTTCGAGGATCGACACGTCGTGGCCCTTCCGCGCGAGCTTGGTCGGGACGGTGTCGGTCATCCGTTCCTCGACGGCGAGACTGCCGTCCTCGCGGTACCGAAACCGGGGACGGTCGAGCGCCGCCTGAAGCGGGAGGTCGTAGTCAACGAGATTTGAGATGACTTGCACGTGCCCCTGCGGTTGCATGAACCCGCCCATGACGCCGAAGGCAGCCCAATCGTCTTCGTCGAACTTCGCGACGGCGGGAACGAGCGTGTGGAACGGTCGCTTCCCGGGTTCGAGGTGATTGGGATGATCGGGATCGAGCGAGAACGACGCGCCGCGGTTCTGCAGCGCGATACCGGTGTCTCCCGCGACGAGTCCGCTGCCGAACCCGGCGAACCGGGAGTTGATGAAGGCGACGAGGTTCCCGTCGTCGTCGGCCACAGTGAGCAGTACGGTGTCGGCGTCCTCGGCGTTGGCGTTCGGTACGCCGACGTCGATGTCCGAAAGCGCCGTCTCGCCGACAGCGGTCGCGCGTTCCGCGGCGTACGCCTTGCTGTGTAGGTGCGGAACGTTCTCGTACTCCGGGTCGGTAATGTAGCGGTGACCGTCGTGAAAGGCGAGTTTCAGCGCCTCGGTGAAGTAGTGAACGCGGTCCGGGGAGTCGATGGGATGGTCGCCTGCACCGAGTTCCTCGGCGATGTTGAGCGCTTCGAGGGCGATGAGGCCCTGGTTGTTCGGGGGGAGTTCGTACACCTCAGTCCCGCAGTACGTCGTGCTGATGGGGTCGACGAACTCCGGTTCGAACGCGGCGAGGTCCTCCCGTGTGAGGAGGCCGCCGCGTGTCCGGACTTCCTCGACGATAGCGTCGGCGATGTCTCCCTCGTACACCGCGTCGGCACCGCGGTCGGCGATGCGCTCCATCGAACGCCCGAGTTGCGGTAGTCGGACGGTGTCTCCCACGGTCGGCGCGTCGCCGTCGAAGAGATAGGCCTCGCGCGCGTTCGCGTGATCAAAAATGTCCTCGGCGGCCGCCCAGTGATGGGCGATCACTTCCGTCACCGGATAGCCGTCGAGGGCGTACCGGATCGCCGGACGGAGCGCCTCGGTGAGGGAGATAGTGCCGAGTTCGTCCAGCGTCGCCTCCCACCCGCGGGCGGTTCCGGGGACCGTCACCGTGTGCGGACCGCGTTCCGGCATCGCCGCATCGGCCGGTTCGACGGATTCGGTTTCGGCAACCGCCGACCGAACGGCTTCGATAGTGGCATCGCCGGGCGCGCCGCCGCAGCTGCGCATCGCCCCGACGTCGTTGTCCGCCGTGCGGTACAGCGCGAACACGTCGCCGCCGAGACCGGTGCTCGTGGGTTCGACGACGTTGAGGGCGGCCGCGGTCGCCACCGCGGCATCGAAGGCGTTGCCGCCGTCCCGGAGCGTCGCGACACCCGCTTGGGCGGCGAGCGGCTGGCTGGTCGCGACGACGCCGTTGGGCGCGTAGACCGTCGACCGACGGGAGTCGAATCGATCGAGATCCGGTGTGTCCATAGGTATCGTACCTCGCGAACGGTGAAAGGAGCGGCGACGGTCTTAATTGCGCTCGTCCCCCAACGCACTGACATGGCGGAGGGCGACAGGCCGCGGCTGCCGGGCGTCCCCAAGGAGGACGGCAACCGGATCGTCCTCCACGTCGACATGGACTGTTTCTACGCGTCCTGCGAGCGACTGCGCGAGCCCGAACTCCGCGGCGAACCCGTCGTCGTCGGGATGGGGTACGAGCCCGGAGACGATGTGGGGGCCGTCGCCACGGCGAGCTACGAGGCCCGAGAGTACGGCGTTGAGAGTGCCCAGGCGATCACGACCGCGCTGGAGCGGCTACCTCGCAGATCCGCCGCCTCCGAGGACTCCGACCTCGACGATGCGGGCTACTACCGCACCGTCGATATGGACTTTTACGAGTCGGTGAGCGCGGACGTAAAGGAGATCCTCCACGAGTGCGCAGATGTCGTCCGTGAGGTCAGTATCGACGAAGCGTACCTGGACGTTACCGACCGCACGGCCTGGGACGTAGCCGACGGCTTCGCACGCCACGTCAAAAACCGCATCGAGCGGGAGGTCGGCGTCGTCGCGAGCGTTGGCGTCGCGCCGAACATGAGCACGGCGAAGGTGGCGAGCGACCGCGACAAGCCGGACGGACTGGTCGTCGTTCATCCGGACGAACTGCGGGAATTTCTGGCACCGCTCGACGTCGAGGAGATCCACGGCGTCGGTCCGGTAACCGCCAGAGAACTGCGAGACATGGACGTACACACTGCGGGCGATATTGCCGAGACGGACCCGCGGACGCTCGAAGCGGCATTCGACAGTCGCGGGCGCGAGCTGTACGACCGCGCCCGCGGCGAGGACGACCGGGAGGTGACGCCGACGGGCGATCCGAAGAGTCTCTCGCGGGAGTCTGCGTTCGCGGAGGCGGTCACCGACGCCGACCGGAAGCGCGAACAGGTTCGGACCCTCGCCAGCGCCGTGGCGGACCGCGCTCGGCGCAACGGTGCGATGTACCGCACTATCGGGATCAAAGCGGTCACGCCGCCGTACAACGTAAACACCAGGGCGCGGTCGCTGCCCGGTCCCGTCGACGAACCGGAACTCGTCGAGAGGGTGGCACTCGATCTCCTCAGTGAGTTCTCCGACGCACCGGTCCGGAAAGTCGGGGTCCGCGTCTCGAACCTGAGTTTCGCCGCAGGCGACCAGACCAGCCTAGACGGATGGGACGGCGCGAGCGAGCACGCGGCGACGACAGACGGTGTCGCTGGGGACGATACTCCCGAGGCCAGCGGGAGCGACGTCGGCGACGAACCGTCCGGACAGGCGTCACTAACTGATTTTTGACCGACTTTCGGAGAGAATATTTGCAGGGGAAATATAAGATGGGGGTACGTTTCCGACACTGAACACTCTCTATGACGTACGATTTCTATGATCTCCTCGGTGTCCCCGAAGACGCCTCCCAGGAGGACATCAAAGAGGCGTTCCGCAGCAGGGTTCAGGAGGTGCATCCGGACCTGAACGACGACCCCCGCGCCCCCGCCCAATTTACCGCCCTCAAGAAGGGGTACGATACCCTCAACGACCCGGTCGAACGAAAGGCGTACGACCGGTTGGGGCACAAAAATTACGTGGCGAAGCGTCTGGAGGGGTTACCGGACCCGGATCAGTGGAACCCGACGGACTCGGGCAGCGGCGGAACTGAGGTCGCGGCGTCCGGACCGTCGAGTACGGCGTCGGCTGGGGCAGGCAAGTCGACCGGCAGCGCTGGAACCGGCCGCACGACGACCGCGAGGGCCGGGGGGACCGATACTGCGTCCGGAACGAACCCCGGAGCGGCGAGCGGTTCGTCGACGACCGGAACGACCGGTGCCTCCACCGGAACGTCGAACGACGCGTCGACGAGTACACGCACGCGCACGAACACTCGGACGAACACGGGGTCGGCGACGGGAACGACGGGCGCATCGACTCGCACCGGCCGCTCGGCGGCGTCGGAGACGAAAACAGGGTCGGCGACCGGTACAGCGGGCGGAACCGGCGGCGCGACCTCGGCTGACGGGCCCGGCCTGGTCGAGCGCCTCCGCTCTTTCAACTACGGGTGGCCGCTCGTGTTTCTGACGGCGTTCGTGTACGTCGCCGGCATCGGCCTGTACGCTAGCGAACACATCGACGCACTACGGGAGTTCGCCGCGCAGGTGGGCGCGAGCGGAACGGACGTTTCCGCACTCCGTAGTGCTCTGCTCACAGGAGAGTACGGATTTACGTCGGTGTCAGGGTTCGTGCGGTCGAGCGCGCTCGTTGAGGGGCGACCGGGGGCAGGAATCCTGATCGCCGCCGGGGCCGTGCTCATGCCGCTCGTCATCTTCGTCGTCGTCCGCACGACGCGGAAAGCGTTCGCCTGGCAGCCGACGTACCTCTACGTCGTCGCCGTCCTGGCACCGGCCGTCGGCCTCGTAGCGAACCTCGCCGGCGTCGACTCCCCGGTTCTGACGGTCGTCGCGTTCGGCGTCCTGCCGCTCTGTGCGGTCGTTGCACTGCCGTTCAACGCCTTCGTCACGCCGCGGCTGAAGCGTCTGTTCTGACCGAACTGTTTCGCCTCGCCCTGTGGACGACGCACGCTCCGAGCATTAGCACCATTCCATACTCTATCGGCGTCGAGAGGGTAAGCACCGGCCGAATGACCGCGAACAGCGTCGGCCGAACGACCTCGGGAAGCAGTCGCACCACGTTCTCCGCGTTATTGAGAGTAAAGGAGAAGTTGGCGAGGACGGCTCCGGCGACGAACAGTTTCCGGGCCGGCCCCGTTTCCATGAGATAGAGGAGTGCGACAAGCGGGAAAATCAGATAGACGTAGTAGATGAAATACGACGGGAGCGCGAGCAGCGTCGCCGTAACCGTCCCGTGAACGGCGACGAGGCGGTCGGTTCGGTCGTTCAGGCCCGTGTAGAGATAGAGGACGACGGGCGCGAGCAGGAGAAACGGGACGACGACCAGAACAGTCGGGTCGGTATCGGGAAAGGCGACGGAGAGCGGCCGACGGAGCGTGATGTACGCCGCGTTCGGGTCGAGACCGCCGGCGAAGGTGTCGGCTCGATTTCGCGGAAGCAGCGCTTCGTCGAAGTAGGTCCGCGTCGTCTCGACGCCGAAGAGGGGGATACCGAGGGCAAGCAGTCCGACGCCGGTCGAAAGCGCCGCGCCGACGGCGCGCCAGGACCGCCGCCGGAGGAACCAGACCCCGAACAGCGCGGGAAACACCTTGATGAACGCGGCGAGTGCGAAGGCGACGCCGGAGACGAGTTCTCGGTCGGCGTCGAGCGCGACGAACCCCACGACAGTAAGCGCCGCTAACTGGACGTTGACGTTCCCGTAGAACACGGATGGCACGGAGTGAATCGAGAGAACGAGAAAGCCGGCGACGAGGCCGTAGTCGAGGCGGGACAGCGACTGTCCGGCGCGCTCGACGTACCGGCATAACAGGACCGCTCCGCCGACGCCCGTCGCCACGGCGATGGCGGTGTGGACGGCGAATCCAGGGACCCAGCTACCCGACAGCGCGAACGGGTAAAACGCCAGGATAGACACCGGCGGGTAGAGGTATTTGTACGCGGGCCACCCTGGCGGCGTCACGTCGTAGAAGGGTTCGCCGGCCATGCTGGCCTCCGCAGCGTAGTAGTACACCTTGTAGTTGAGCGCGAGCCAGTCCGCGCGGCCCTGGCGCATGAGATAGACCGTTCGGACGCCGAAGAGGATCCCGGTCGCGAGAACGACCCAGGCACCGAGTGGGCGACCGCGAACCCGTTTCATACCCAACACTTCGCGGGAGACTATACGTCTTTTGTGGATCCCGCCGGAACGCGCGGTTCGCGTCGCCAGTCCCGAGGCCGAGATATGCTGGCCTGCGGGGGCCGCGGTGGGCGTGGGACGTAGTTACACTGCGACGTCGGGGAGTCTCACCGGACCCGGTACGATTCATCGCCCGGGAGGAACCGACCGAGGTCGCTTTCCTGCCGGTAGTCCGAACTGAGAACGTCTGCAAGGCGAGCGGCGAGGCGGTCGCGGTCGGTGTCGGTCCAGGCCGCAGGGTCCCGCACCGGAACGACGAGATAGCCGCGGCCGTGGACCTCAGTCGCGTGGAGCGTCGGGAGGTCGACGTCTATCTTGTGAGCCTGCGCGGTGTACTGTTCTAGCACGTGGCGGGTCGCACGCTCACCGACGGGGAGGAGAACGTGGGCGTTGATCGCTCGAAACTCCGCGTCGAAAAACCGTTCCAGGCGGCCGTACGACTCCTCGTCGGGTGTGTCGCCCTCGGGAACGCAGCACGCGTGGAGGTAACTGCAAAAGAGGTTCTCGACGGACGGTTCGTCGCTGTACGCCGCATCGAGAAACCCGGCCTCGTGGAGCACGGACTGGAGGCGACGAGCGCCGTCGGTTTCAGTGAAAGGCACTCCGGTCGACCGACCGCCGTGAACGCCAGGGTGGTCGCCGATGACGTGGAAATCGGCGTTGGCGTCGCCGTACCCGTGGACGGCCTCGGGACCGCCGGCCGAACAGGGCGCGTCACAGGGTGGCGACATGCCGAACGGGTTACGGGTTCGGTCAGTAACGTTCTGCACGCGACCCGGTAGGACGGAAGCGAGTAAAACGTCCGCGGTTTGGGTGAACGTCGTCAGCGGTGACGACTCGTAACCGTCGGGCCGCCACCGTGACGACCGGACGACTGTCGACTCACGATTCGACGACGACTGCGCCTTTCATCCCCTGGCTCCGGTGCGGTTCACAGTAGTAGAGATAGGTACCTGATTCCTCGAACGTGTGCGAGAAGGTAGCCCCCTCTTCGTCGGTGAGTTCGCTCTCGAACTCCCCGTCTTCGTGAACAACGTTGTGGACGCTCCCTTCGCCGGTCCACTCCCAGACGACTTCCGTGCCGGGACTGACCTGCACAGCCGCCGGTTCGAACGCGAAGTTGCCGCCGTTGCCCTCCGCGCCGACCAGAACCGTCAGCTCACCGCTGCCCGTCTCGTCGACGACGCCGTCGTAGTTGTCGGTGTCCGAGAGGTACTCGTCGACTTCGGCATCGACGCTGCCGTCGCCATCGCCGTCGCTCTCGTTCCCGTCTTCGGTGTCTTCCATTACTTCGTCCGTGTTACCCCCGTCGGTTTCTTCTCCGTTACTGTCCCCGTCGTCCCCACTGGGACCTCCGCACCCCGCTAAGAGCGCCGCAGTCGCCGTTGCGCTCGAAACGCGGAGGAACGTTCGCCGGTCGAGCAGTCTCTCAGATCCCATAGTATATCGTTGGGGCTCAGGCGGCAAAAATGACGGTACCCACTCGTGAGGTGATAGATGAATTTCCGTCCCCGTCGTCGTATCCGGTCCCCTCTGCCTCGCCTGAACCGCCGTCCGTGTCGCTGCCGTTGCAGGCCGACTACCGCGGAACTACTCACCAGTTGGGGGAACCCACAGAGTGACGTGTGGTCTGTCATCGGCAAGGTTAGCGGTGCGACAGGGAAAGACCAAGCTACTACTACTACTACTACCACTGAAACCCGTAAAAACGGCCACCTGAACTGGTTAAAAGCCGTGGTGTCGTTATACTTCCGGATGACCTGATTCAGTTAGTTCCCGAGACAGGCCGTCGCTGACGGACGTCCGTCAGTCCGAACGGGGCCGTCGGACGGGCCCGACCGAGCAGTCGGTTCGTTGCGAACGCTGCCTTCGGGCGTCGTAACTGTGGCGTAGCGTCGTTGCCGAAGAAGATCGGGGGTTACACTGAGGCTTCGTATCCGGCCATCTCTACTTTGGTGACGAGCATCTCGGGATCAGCGTCGCCCTCGATACTGGCGGTGTCTTCGTATCGGTCGGCCGTAGCTTCCTCGACGCCGTCGGCCATTTCGAGCGCCTTTTCGACGACTTCTTCGCAACCCTGGCAAGTCATGCCTTCGATGGTCAGTTCTGTCACCATACCAGAAATAGCACGTCGTCGCCTTAGAATAGTTACGGTATCAGGGTCGAACGAACCGGAACGAAAGAGGACTCTGGGGACGCTGACGCTGGAAACGACCGTATTATCCGGCGCGAACGCCGACCGGAGCGGATTCAATGCCGACTGTATTCAGCACGCAAGGAGACAAATCAGCTTCAATCCAACCTGCAACCGAGTGGGCCCCAGGAAGCGGCGAAACGGTGTGCAGGCGCTGGTCGAAACGTTTCAGGCGGACTCCTTCAGCCGCTCGTACCGGTTCTGAAAGTTGCTTCGGCAGGAAGAACAGCAGAAGTGATGTAGTTGACCGTCGACCCGGACCGATTCGCCCTCGTTGTCGACCGTGTTTCCGCATTCGTCACAGTCCGGTGCGAACTCCGCGCCGTCGATCTGTGGACTCCATTGAGAGTCAGCGAGCAGACGGACGTCGTAGTCGATAACCTTCTCCATTTCTATCGCGTCTGCGAGCATCGCTTGGACTTCGTCTTGCCGGACAGTCGCTTGGACGACGACGGACGCGTCAGCGGTGGAAAAGACGTGTTCGACCTGTTCGGCTTCCGCAAGACTGTGCTTGATCCCTCTCACGGCACCCGGCTTGAGGTCGATATCGATGAGAACCGAGACGCCGTCGTTCAGTTTTGACTGGTCGATATCGAGCGTGAATCGTTCGATGACGCCGAGTTCTTCGAGCCGTTCGACGCGGTCGGAGACAGTGGGTGGTGAGACGTCGACCTGTTTTGCGATATCGCTGTACGGACGGCGAGCGTCCGCGACGAGAAGTCGCAAGATACCGAGATCCGTTTCGTCGAGTTCTCGCATACGTTGGAGTTGGGCGGACCTCCCTAAACACTTTTCGACATCCGGCGGTTAATTTAATAAATGTGTGAATTGGATCCATGTTTTCGGTGAACCCAGATCGACAGCACTGTAACGGGAATTCACGGGAACAGTTCGCTCCTAGCGAGACGAAATTGTCAACGCCCCATCGTGTGGAACTCCTCGTTCGGCCGCATGTCGGCGAGTTGTGCCATCCTGTTCGAGAGGTTGAAAAACGCCGCGACGCTTCCGACGTCCCAGATAGCGCGGTCGCTGAATCCGGCCTCGCGCATGCGTACGAAATCGGATTCGTCGACGGCGGCCTGGTTCTCGGTGAGTTTCACCGCCAGATCGAGCATTGTCCGGTGGCGGTCGCCGATGTCGGCGTTGCGGTAGTTCGATACGAGTTGGTCGGCCAGAAGCGGGGCTTCGGCGTAGATCCGGACCAGCGCACCGTGGGCGACGTTGCAGTAGTAACAGTCGTTGACGCCGCTGACGGCGACGATTATCATCTCTATCTCCTCGCGAGTTAACTCGCTGTTGTCGATCAGGGCGTCGTAATACTGGAAGAACGCCCGGAAGTGCGAGGGCCGATACGCGTACGCGAGAAACACGTTCGGCGTGAACCCGCTTCGCTCCGTCTCCTCCTCGATCCGCTCTCGAAGGTCGTCCGGCAGGTCGTCGACGTCCGGGACTGGGAACCGCGTCATTGCCTCGATGTCGTCCGCCATACCGGAGTCCTCACCGGTAGCGATTATCATGGTTTCGCTCCCGGCGCATCGACAGGTTTGGTATCGTTCGCGAAAAACGATCGAGCGTGTATCAACTCGGCCACTACGGGATCGCGTTGCTGGTGTACGCGCCGGTCGGTGCCGCGCTCGTCGTTCGCGGCAACGCTCTCGCCGCGTATCTCGGCGGAGCGATCATGGTCGGTACGGCGATGCTCCCCGACTGCGACCACCGACTCCCCCTGATACAGCACCGCGGACCGACGCATTCGTTCGTTTTCGCCCTGTTGATCGGGGTGGTATTCGGTTTCGTCGGGTCGGCGCTCGACCCACTGTTCGGTGCGACGGCCGGCCTGGACCTCCGAGCGTTCGGGTTCGCGATCGGGACTCTCACCGTCCTGACGCACATGCTCGGTGACGTGCTCACGCCGATGGGGATCCGCCCGTTCTGGCCGCTCTCGCGGCGGCGGTACTCGTTCGACGTGACGCCGGCGAAAAACCCCGTCGCGAACTACGTCCTGTTCGCCCTCGGCGTATTCGCTAGCATCGTGACCCTGATAGGCCTCGGGAAAGCGGCCTGAACGGCCGTGGAGGTTAAGTAGGACGCTTTGCTATCTCCTCACATGGAATCGTTCGTAACCGTGATCCTCTACGTGGGGGTGGTCATGCTCGTCCCGTTGCTGGTCGTGATTCCGCTGCTTCTGCTCGAGTATCTGCGGTCAGACGACACCTCGGAACGACGCCTCGCTGGCCGTTCCACAGACACGGCCCCGCCGGGTCACGTCGGTGATTCGGCCGCGACGACCGGTCGCCAGTCCTCGACTGATGCCGAGACCGTGTCCTGCAGGTCGTGCGGCACGGTCAACGAGTCGATGTACACGTTCTGTTGGGACTGTGCCGATCCGCTCGCCGGTCGGTGATGAACGCCGAGATCGCGTTTCGCCTCCTACTGACCGCGTTCCTGAGTATTCTGCCGACACTACTGTTTCTGGGCCTGTGGCGCGGGTTATCGAAACTCCGCGACGACGCTTTGCTCGACCACATCGAGACTGTTCACGGCGTTGACCCGCGACCGAACCTCCGAGCGGTGATACCCGGCATCTCGTCAACTGACGGCCCCCACGGTCGCTGTAACCACTGCGGGTCCGTCACCGAACCGTCAGCCAGCGTCTGTAGGCAGTGTAGTTAGCTGACTTTGGCTAGCGGAACTCATCGGACGTACGCCCCATGGGACGACGAAAGACGGAATCCAGTCCGGACGCCGGATCCGGTTGCAGAGTGTTTGGCTCAAATATCCCGATAGACCGTCCCTACTATCTCTAATCCGGTGCGGTCGGGTGTTTCTTCTCCTTTTGACAACACTTTTTCATTAGCAAAGATTTAAAGGAAAATATGTCGTTATGAACATTAAACGATCATGACGGAAGCACACGGGGGGACGCCGTCGGGGAAGGAACGAGGGATCGCGAGGGATAGTGACGACCCCGCCGACGAAAACACGGGACGGCGGAACGGATCACAGGGGCCTACGTTAGAGGACAGAGTTCGTGACACGACGGCAGAGACGCTGTTCAACGAACTCAAGGCGGAAACTGAGGAGGACGACCTCGCAGCGTACGAGGATGCGTCAGCCGACTCGATACTCGACGACGCGGACGGCCACGACCACGGGGAGTACGACGACGGCGGAGAAGCGGTCACGGCGGGATCAGAGATCGAAAGTTTGCTGATCCCCGAACGGGCCGACGGCGACGAGTTCCGGTGGGTCGAGACGGGAACCGCGGACCTAACCTCCGAAACCGAAGAGGTGACTGACGACAGTGAGGCCGACCCGTTTGCCGATACCGGAGACCTGTTCGCGGAGACCGAAGTCATCGTAGACGAAACGGATGCCGGTACTGATGTCGATAATAGCAAAAGCGCGGACGCTGACGGCAACGGTTCGGACGGTTCCATCGAAGAGGACACGATAGAGGCCGGTTCAGACGGTCCGGCCAACGCTGCCGAGGAGAGTTCGGCGGAGAAAAGCGACGGTGAGTCGACTACGTCTGAAGGCGGTATTCTCGCTCGCATTCTCTCGTTTTTCGGCTTCCGGTAATTTACCGGTCCCCGTCAACGCCCCATATTCGAAACCTATCGGCTGTAGAAGTGGGAGATTTAACACGAGATTGAGGAGATATAACTATAACCGCAACATGGCTGGAATCCACCCCGATCCCGGTTGAAAGCCGGACGACGACGAATCTGACGACCCGACTACCCACCAAGCGGAGGCCACCGACGAGGAGCTATCGGCCGCCATCGCCGAGGTGGGGCTAAAAGACACCGGACATGCTCCGTCTTGCGGCCCGGGAAACCAACCGGGTCGGACCTTCGACCTCGAACCCGAAGACTCGAACCGGAGAGACGAACCGACGAACGGTGACTTCAGTCAGGTTCTCGAACTGGACGGGGTGGCTGACGACTCTCTCTCATTCGATACCTGATGATGTCGGTACCGACGCCGCCACGTCCCCTGGCGGCCTGCGAGCGTTACTGGCTCGGCTTCTGTGATCGAAAGGTGCACTTCCTCCGCGGCCGTACGACCGCTATGTTTGATTACGAAACCGTCTGTCTCGGGCTCATCCCGCCGGTTTCGCTGGTCCTCGCCGCCGTTTCCATCCGTCTCCCGTTCCCGGTTTCTCATGTCGGGATCGCGCTCCTCATACTCGCCGGTCCTGCCGGCGGCTACGTGGCCGGAACGATGGTCGGCGGTGCCCGCCTCAGTCGCGTCGTTCACGGTCTGCTAAGCGGCAGTCTCAGTGGCCTGCTCCTCGGGTCGACACTCACCTACACGATATACGAGAGCGCCGCTCCGCGGCACACGGTCTACTGGTGGATCCATCACGCGGTCGCCACCAACACGCCGCCGGATATCGTCGTCGCGTACGGGTATTACGTGCTGGCGGGTATCGGCGTCGCGTCGACACTCTGGTTCGCGCTCGGGGCGGCCGTCGCTGCAGCAGCGAGCGGCAACCGGGTTGTCGCGGTCGAAGCCTGACGTACCCCCGATATCCGAATGATCGAGAGAGCTGACCCCCGAACCGGTGGACCCGATAGGATTGACGCGAAAGTTGGATCACTCAACGCGATCTAACACGATACGCTCCTCGAACCGTCCGCGTTCCTCGGCTTTCTCGGCCCGGATAGCTTCCAGTCGCTCCGCCGAGACGCCTTTCAGGTCGCAGAGGGCGTACACGACTTCCAGTACGTCGGCCAACTCTTCGACGCGGCCGTCTTCGTAGAACTCGGCGGTTTCCTCGTCGAGTTTTTCCCGGAGTCGGCGTTCGTACTCTCCGTTAGCCGCCGCGTGGATGACCGGCGTCTCGCCGTCTGCCTCGATTATCTCCGGGATCCGGTCCCGGACCAGTTTATCGTATTCGCGAGCCATGGTCGTCGCTCGGCGGCGGACGGATTGAAGCTGTCGACAAAAACGGGAGCGGCGAACCGCCGCTTACAGCAGGTCTTCGATGTGGTCGGCGACTTCCTCGGGCGTGTCGCCGACGGGGACGCCCGCGTCGTTGAGGGCGTTGATCTTGGACTCGGCGGTCCCGGTGCCGCTACCGGAGACGATAGCGCCGGCGTGGCCCATGCGCTTGCCCGGCGGGGCCGTGCGGCCGGCGATGAATCCGGCGACGGGCGTGTCCATGTGTTCGGCGATGTACTTCGCGGCCTGCTCCTCGTCCTCGCCGCCTATCTCCCCGCACATGGCGACTGCTTCGGTGTCCTCGTCGGCCTCGAACAGTTCGAGGGCGTCGACGAAGTCCGTGCCGATGATGGGGTCGCCGCCGATGCCGATGGCGGTCGTCTGGCCCAGACCGCGGTCGGTCAGGTTGTCGACGACCTGGTAGGTCAGCGTCCCGGAGCGGGAGACGAGACCGACGTTGCCCGAAGAGAAGATGTTGCCGGGCAGGATGCCGAGTTTCGCCTCGCCCGGCGTGATGATGCCGGGGCAGTTCGGCCCGATCAGACGGGTGTCGACTTCGCCGAGGCGCTTGTTCACCTTGGCCATGTCCTGCGTCGGAATGCCCTCCGTGATCGCGACCGCGAGGTCGATCGGCGCGTCGAGCGCCTCGAACACAGCGTCGCCGGCGAACGCCGGCGGGACGAAGATGACCGACGCGTCGGCGTCCTCCTCGCGCGCGGCCCCTTCGACGGTGTCGTAGACGGGGACGCCGTCGACTTCCTGGCCTCCCTTCCCGGGGACGGCACCGGCCACGACGTTGGTCCCGTACTCGATCATCTGTTCGGCGTGGAACTTGCCCTCGCCGCCGGTGATACCCTGCACGATAACGCGGGTGTCATCATCTACAAGAACGCTCATGCTTCCACCTCCTCTGCGTACTCGACCGCACGCTGTACCGCGTCTTCGAGCGTCTGTTCGACCGTCACGAGGTCCTCGTTGAGGATCTCGAGGCCTTCCTCCCAGTTCGTGCCCGCGAGTCGGACGACGACGGGTTTGGGGATCTCGTCGAACTGCTCCAGCGCCTCGTTGATACCCCGGGCGACCTCGTCGCCGCGGGTGATACCGCCGAAGATGTTGAACACGACGCTGTCTACGTTGTCGTCGGAGAACACCATATCGAGGGCGTTCGCGATGCGTTCCGCCTTCGCGCCGCCGCCGACGTCGAGGAAGTTAGCGGGCGAACCGCCGTAGTGGTCCACGAGGTCGAGCGTCGTCATGACGAGACCGGCACCGTTTCCGATGATGCCGACGTTCCCGTCGAGACGGACGTAATCGAAGCCGTACTCGTCCGCTTTCTGTTCGAGCGCGTCGCCGCCCGCGGACTCGTCTTCCATCTCGGCGAGTTCGGGCTGACGGAAGAGCGCGTCCTCGTCGATGTTCATGACGGCGTCGGCCGCGATGACCTCGTCGTCGGCCGTCACCATCAGCGGGTTGATCTCGGCATCGCTACCGTCCCTGCTCTCCCATAGTTGGTAGAGCGTCCGGAGGACGCTCGCGACGTCGTTCGCGACGGCGCGGTCGACGCCGGCCTCGTAGACGGCCTTACGAGCCTGATACGGGTGCATCCCGAACGCGGGGTCGACGTGTTCGCGGACGATAGCGTCGGGGTCCTCCTCGGCGACCTCCTCGATGTTGACGCCGCCGCGGGTCGACACCATCGCGACGGGTTTGCCCTCGCCGCGGTCCATGGTGACGCCGACGTACAGTTCGTTCGTGAAGTCGACGGCTTCCTCGACGAGCACGCGGTCCACGTGAATGCCTTTGAGGTCCATTCCGAGGATGTCCTCGGCGGCCTCGCGCGCCTCGTCATCGTTCTCGACGAGTTTGATCCCGCCGGCTTTACCCCGTCCGCCAACCTGTACCTGCGCCTTGACGGCTACCGGATACCCGATATCCTCGGCGGCAGCCAGAACCTCGTCGACGCTCTCCGCGAGTTCGGCCGCTGGCGTCGGGATTCCGGCGTCGGCGAAGACCTGCTTCGCCTGGTACTCGTGCAGTTTCATACAGTGAAACCCGTGGTGCCCCGCCGCTTAAATCCCGACGATTCGTGCCGGATACCCGTGGTATCAGTCGCTGTACACGGTGACGGTTAGCGCTAGTGAACCCGCTGTTTGTGTCCGCAGCGCTCGCACTCGTACAGTCCGTGTGTCACCGGTGCGCCGTCGTTGATAGCCGTCCACTCGCTCTGATCGCCGATCCAGTCGCTCACCTGTTCACAATGCTCACATTCCATTCTACCCCTCGAAGACGCATGATAACTACTGTCACAGGATGCAAGAACGTTTGCCCTCGAATTGTGGGTACTCCCGTCCCAGTCATCAGGGCGTGTCCGTCGTCTTCGCTATCAACCGATCGCTGCCGAAGGCGACTTCGGCTTGAGGCCGTACTGTGTGGCGTGATACTCCTCTGTTGCCCACTCGGAGGCGGTCAACGAGAACCTGCGGGACCACGACATCGATCCGGACGACGCCACAGCGCGGATCGCGGACGCGGTCGAGGAGTGGCTATCGTGCGTCGAGTGACGGCTACCTGTCCTCCAATATCCGCGCCGCAGTCTCCCGCGCGGACGCGACGCGCTCGTCCGCCTCCGGATCGTCCGTCTCGTCGACTTCTTCGAGGAGGTCCCGAACGTGACCGACGCGCTCCTCGACGGTAGCCGGCGACAGGTCGTTCGCCGCGAGATCCGCAGCGACTGCCTCCGCTTCGCCGATCCAGCGGTTCGCGTCGCGGTCTATCGGCAACTCCGCCGTCGCGGCGAGGTGGGCGTGCAGTTCCGTAACCAGCGAGTCGCGGTCGGACTCAGTCACGTCTTAACGACGGGACGCGAGCGCCGTGGCACTTTCGCCTCTCACGATCTTTATCTAACCCTGCGTCGGACTGTCGCTTTTCCCGCTCGGCGTGGAATCCCGTTCGAGGGATACAACCATGCCAGAGTTCGGTTTCGCGCTATCGAGCGAACTGCACCGCCCGAACGAACTCGTCGAGTACGCCGCCTACGCCGAGGAGGTCGGTTTCGATTACCTGACAATCTCCGACCACTACCATCCCTGGATCAGCGAGCAGGGCGAGAGCCCGTTCGTCTGGGGGACGCTCGGCGGCGTCGCACAGGAGATAGAGTCGATACCGGTCGCGACGGGAGTCACCTGCCCGATCATGCGGATCCACCCCGCCATCGTCGCCCAAGCGGCGGCGACAGCGGCGGCGATGCTTCCCGGGGAGTTCTCCCTCGGGGTCGGGACCGGCGAGGCGCTGAACGAACACGTTCTCGGCGACCACTGGCCGGAACACGAGGTCCGACTCGAAATGATGGAGGAAGCCGTCGCGGTGATCCGGAAGCTCTGGTCCGGAGAGAACGTGAGCCACCACGGGAAACATTACGACGTCGAGAACGCGAAGGTGTTTACACTCCCGGACGAGACGCCCGACATCCCGGTGTCGGCGTACGGCGAACGGGCCGCGAACACCGCCGCCGAAATCGGCGACGGCCTCGTTTCCGTGGGTCCGCAGGAGGACGTTGCCGCGACCTACGACGACGCCGGGGGCGAGGGGCCGCGCTACGCACAGATGACGCTCTCGTACGCTGATTCCGAGGGCGAAGCGGTCGAGGCCGCTTACGAGCGGTGGCCAAACACCGCGCTCGCGGGGGAACTGAGCGGCATTCTACCGACGCCGAAGCATTTCGAACAGGCGGTTCAAATGGTCGAGAAAGAAGACATCGCAGAGGGAAGTACGGTCACGGACCCGGACCCGGACACCCACATAGAAAACGTCCAGCAGTTCGAGGAGGCGGGCTACAGCCACGTCACCCTGCATCAGGTCGCGCCCGACGTCGAGGGTGTACTGGACTTCTACGCCGAGGAGGTGATGCCGTCGTTCTGATACGGTCAAGCGCGCGGTCGTACGTCGGCAGTCACTTCAGTACGGTACCGTGTTCGTCTATCTCACCTCTGACGATCCGGGTCGAGGAGATACGTTCGCCGTCTTCTGCGGTTTCGTAGGGAACGACGACCGTCTCCAGCGGATCTAGGTCGCGGTTCTCGCGCCGGCTGTTTATCTCCGCGACCGTTTCGTCCGTCTCCGGCGAGACGACGACCGCGTCCAGCGACGGGTCCGTCGCCGCGAACCCGTATTCGTCGTCGAGTTCGCGGAGTTCGACGTCTCTACCCCACTTGTCGATCTCGGACAGTTCCGTCTTCACCTGTTCTCGACGCTCACCGAACGGGGGGACCCGCCGTTCGCGGGACTCGCGGGCCATCTCGTCGCTCGTGACGCCGACGACGACGCCCTCGTCCCCGCGTTGGAGCGCGTTCTTGAACAGGGCCCGGTGCCCGTCGTGGATCGGTCCGAACGTTCCGGCGACGACGACACGCATACCGCTAGGTCGGCCCGAGTGCGGTTAGGTCTGGGGACTATCCCCGAGCGGGCACCGAACGCGTGCGGGGGTCGGGAGGGCTGTGCCCGGAAACTGCATGCAGTGATCTCGATAGAAAGACGGCTGCACAGGAGGAATTTAGGGGATTCCGGAACCAGAGAATCCCTCAGAGAGAGTCAAACGCGGCTTTGAGTCTCCTAAACCGGTTTTACCTTGGGGCTGTACCGTGATAATATGAACCGACGAGAGATACTCGCTCTCTGCGGCTGTAGTGTCGCCGGGATCACCGGCTGCCTCTCGCAGACGCCGCAACAAGGGGACGACAACACCGACACCTCGACGGACGGTGAGACCGACGAGCCACGCACTGATGCCGTCACCGTCGATGACATCGTCGTCCGGAAAGCCGTCACGTACGAATCAACGATGGGATCCGGCGGCGTGCTCGCCGGAGACGACCGACAGTACGTGGTCGCGTCAGTTCAGGCGGACGGCGACCTCCGTGACGCCGACTTCACCTTCGAAACCGAGGCCGAGTCGTGGCAGCCGGGACTCCCGGACACTACTGGCGCTATCAACCGAACGGTCGAGGGACACGACGGCGGTCCGGTCGGGCGGAGTTTCGGCGGCGATGGCACCTCGTATCTCGCGTTCGCGGTGCCGTCGCCGTTGTCGGCGTCGAACCCGCGGATCCGATACGAGGGTTCCGCGAACGCGGACGACGGAGAGTGGCCGATACCCGACGCCGAGCGGGAGCACCTCGGAGCGGACGGACCGCGGTTCGAACTCGATTCTCTGGGGGTTCCGGAGGAACTCTCGCAGGGAGAGCAGCTTTCGGTGTCGCTGACGGCGACGAACGTCTCCGACTGCGACGGTCGGTTCCTATCGGCAGTTTACTGGCCGACGAAACAGGTCGAGGACGACGACGAATCGCATATCGTCGACCGGGAGGTCCGGGCCGGCGACGACGTAACGGCGACACTTGAAATCGATACCAGGTACACGACGTATGAAAGCGAGCCGGTGACTCTGTCGGTCCGTGGTCACGTCTCTGCGGAACGCGAAATAGCAGTAGAGGTCGACTCGGCGTAATAGTCGACCCTCGCTGGGCGCCGCTCGTCAGTTGCGCCGACAGAAAAACTTCGTCAGGGAGCGAGCGTTCGACGCTGACCGTAGCGCGTGCCGAACCGGCGGGCAAGCCGTAAACGACGACGGCTGAGATATTCCTCTCTCCCGGGCTACCACTACTGACCAGTGCATGCCGACGCGACACTGGTGTTTCTGTTCGTCACTACATACTTAGTGTCTATATTTACATAACCGGCGGCATAAGAAGTCAGCCAGGAAATATGATCATGACACGTACAAGAGTGATACGACTTCGTCCGACGTGGAGAGTTGACCGATGACCGGGGACCCTACCGACACACCGAACCGGCGCCGGGTTCTCCGAGCAATCGGGACGACGGCCGTTGTGGCTGGGCTCGCCGGCTGTTCTGGAGACGGCGGCGACGGTGACGACGATGAAGGTGGCGACGGTGACGGGGACGTGGACGGCAATGAAACGCCGGACGGGGACGAAACGGACGGTGCCACGTCTGAGGACGGTGACGAACCGACGACGGAGGACCCCTTCGAGACCAGGGTCGACGAGCAACTGTCGGAGTCGAAGACGTACACCTTCGACCTGCAGGCCGGTGCCAGGGTTCGAGTGAGCGTCGACAGCGCCGACGGAACCACTACACTGGTGTTCGCGAGCAGGAGTGGGAACTTCCTGTTGAACGACGGCACGGACTCGTCAGACACGTGGGTCGTGGAGATCCCCGAGAGCGGCGAGTACCGGTTCGAAATCACCCCCAACGAAGAGGCATCGGCCACGATCGCGGTGGCCGAGGGGTCGGGCGAAGGCAACTCCGAGGAAGATGGGAGCCAGTCGGGCGGCTGCGCGGGGTTGACCGAGGGCGGATACAGCCGCTACGACGAGTCCGAGTCGCCGTTCGTCGGCACGTTCGAATACCCCGGTAACGTTTCAGCCACGGCGACCGTCAACAACACCCATTCTCTGACGATCCGACGGCACGTCGGTGACCAGGAGGCGTTCGACATCCTCCCGGCGCAAGATCTGGTCGGAACCGACTCGCCGACGGACATCCAACTCGGAAACGGGCAGGGATTAGAGCAGGTCGACGAGATCGACTTCGGCGGGGAATCGGTGCCGCTGATCCGGGCCGCACCCGAGGCCGCTGGCGACGACGAGGCACGGTACTACAACAAGTATCCCTACTACATCGCGGGGTTGCCTCACGAGGGTTCCGACGGCAAGCAGTACTATCGGATGAGTGTCAGGGCTACCGTTCAGTACGCGGACAACCTGGAGGCGACTGACTGCGGAGACGTGTTCGACGAAGTGGCGAGGCGCATGATGGAATCGCTGGAACCCAACGAGGACACGACGGTCGAAGAAGCGGGCACCTGAAGCGGAGAGTTAGACGGGAACGGGGCGGCCGGTGCAACCACTGCGTTCGCTTCCCGGTCGCGCGAGTCGTCTGCCAAACCACGCGTTGCACAGTGTTCTCACGTCCGTTCGAAAAAGCACTCCTTCAGGGAGGGATCACATCTCGCGTTCGCGAACCCCGATCGACACTATCTATCTGGTTTGCTCCCGATGCAACCCTTCGCACGGGTTTGTACCCTAACTACGGCCGAGGTATCTCTCGGCCGGCGAGGTACTGGTCTTCCCACTCCGCACGGTCTTTGATCTCGCGCCGTCCGCGGTCCGTTAATTCGTATTCGTTCGTCCGCCGATCCTTCATACTCTTGTTCACCAGGCCCTTATCAGCCATCGTATCGAGGTTCGGATACAGCCGTCCGTGATGTACATCCGTCTCGTAGTACTCCTCCATCTCTTCTTTGATGGCAAGGCCGTGCGGTTCGTCCAATCCGGTGATCGTGTACAGGAGGTCTCTTTGAAACCCGGTCAAGTCATGCATCAGTGTTCTCCTCAGTATCGCGAAACGACATGACCGCACTTCATTATCTGGCTCATAAACCGTCTGTCCCGCTTTATCCTGCGTATAAACGGGGTATCTCCGCAGTTAGTGTGTGGTGCGATTACTCGCGGGAAAGGCGTCAACAGGCTCTGATCGGATGCGAACCGCAGTGTCGAGATCAGTTCGTCAGGTGGTTCATCGTCGGGCACAGGCTCCGCGTTCGACCGCTGCATCTGTTCACTGATCCGAAAGAACCCGTGTGCATGAAAATAGCGTCGCACCCCCCACACGTGGAACAGACCCCGTGATCAGCGTTCGGGACGCCGTTCGACGCTGACCGTGGCGCGTGCCGAACCGGCGGGCAAGCCGTAACGCGGACGGCCGAGATCCGCCCCCCGTCCCGGGTCACCACTACTGACCGGCGCATGCCGACGCGACGCTGATGTCTCTGTACGTCGTTATCGTGCTGTCTCGATAGGTCACTGAATAGAATTACATACCTCTGATTCTTTGCCTATATTAATGTCCGATAAGGCGGAAGGTGTAGGGGAGAATACTCGAACCACACAGCTTCAAAGCGGGACAGAAGCTCAAAGAATAGTCCAA
This sequence comes from Halostella pelagica, assembly GCA_005954745.1. Classification (GTDB taxonomy): domain Archaea; phylum Halobacteriota; class Halobacteria; order Halobacteriales; family Natronoarchaeaceae; genus Halostella; species Halostella pelagica. Next base: position 1,419,619 of record CP040678.1, on the reverse strand, counting down.
TCTGAAATCGAAGACTGGTGGACGAACATTGAGAATGGGAGCGTAGCAGAAGCTGTCTCGGCGTTAGAACTCCTAGCTGCGGTTGCTTCGAAAACACCTGAACAAGTTGAGCGCTACAGCACGGACCTCGTAGAATTACTGGCCGACACGCGACCAGTAAAGTCCGGTGGGACCATTGCTGGCCATGCAATGCGAGTGATCGCTTTCTTGGCTGAGACAAAGCCTGATATCGTAGAATCTCACCTAGATTTGTTGCTCACCAGAATCGTCGACGGTTGTCGACTCGCGAAAGTGTATGGCTGTCGTGCGCTCGCTCACGCTGAAGGGCTTGACGAATCCTCGACGCTGGCGATAGCGGACGTACTCAGACGAGTAGTGGTGGAGACAACCGATGCCCACGTTGGGATCGCTGCGGCGGCAGCCATCACGGCAATTCCATGTGAATATCCAGAGGACCGATTCGCTGACCCCTACGTGCAATTCCGGACGGACAAACTGGATTCGATCATTCTTCGGAATGACGACGACGTAGGTGAACGGTTCTACGAGATCATGCTTACAGCTGCGCTTCACGACCCAGAGGCGTTCGACCACGCTCCAGAAGCAAGCCAGCTACTCGAATATCTGCATAACAAACACTCACTCAGACTCGATATCTCTGAGCAGACGTACCGGCTGGCTCAATCACGGATCGGGTAAGGGACTTGGTTTATCTTCGACGTCGCTTGTCGGATTCGTTTGATTGATCGGATTGCTTCGTTCCGGTGTGGATGTGTGAGGTAGACTGGTCCGATGTTGTGGAAGCCGTTCGTGAAGACCGAGACATCGGCTGTGGGGACGTATCAGTGAGTCTATGAAGCGCTTTCTGACGGTGCTCTCGGATGTCCTCTAGAGACGCCTCAGTGGCTGCTTCGACTGATTGACTCACTTGTTGAGCTTCCGGCGACAGATCATCCACATTGCCTTCTGCGACGGATGATTCGGCTCCGTGTTCGTTGACGCTTACGTAGTCGGTGCTCATCGCTTTGGGGAAGCGATTGAGGGTGAGTATCTCGGCATCTTTGGGGTAGCGTCGAATCGTCTCAGACGCTTTGGATGCAGTCTCGAGATAGTCAGACTTGAACGCGAGTTCGGGTGTGTCTCGCGGAAGTTCCTCAGCAGAGAGTGAGCCTTCTTCAAGAGCAGCGATCTCTTCCTGAGACACATCATTGGCTTTTGCGAAGTATTTCAGTGCCAAAATATCGGCTGGGGATGCGGCCTCGACTTCCGGTATCTGTTCTATTTTCGTTTCTTTGTCGCATTCCTGTTTGATAGTCCCATGGACACCCGTCCAGAAGACATCTATTCCGTGCTCTTCGACCCGTTCCAATACCTCATCTCTGGGATGTGAATATTCACTCTCTAACTCGCTGGATACAACTACCTGATCTGGATTAACGGTGCTAAGGAAACTTCCCTTGTTTGTGTCGCCGTACCCATCTTTTGTAGCTTTATCTGAACCGTGATGGCCGATATGCAGTGTCTCTGCATTTAGATCTATATTGCCATCGTTATGTTGTTTAACGAGCCAGTCTTCTCCGTAGTGGGCGCTACTATCCTGCATATCGCCCATAAGAAGTGTCGATTTTCCTGCGTCTGTCTCAAGTTTAATGACGAGGCCGTTCTCATTTGCCTTTTCAGGTTTTAGATTCCGCTCACGTCCTGTCTTTGGACTTTTGAACGGAATAGTCCCTGATTTTGCTGGTGGTGATAGCACCTCGCCAGAGACTGATCCAACACTGTCTCCACAGCTGAGGTTGGTAATATCGTCTGCTGCAATACCGTGCTCAGATAACGCTTCGATGTAGTTTCTAAAGAGATCCGGATCAACCTGCCCCCTTTCTTCACCCACCTCAAATCTTGCTAAGTTTGGTTGTGAAGCACTGTTTATGTTGTACCCGGACTCCTTCAGGTTGAAAAGGCCAAGTATGTGATCCTGATGAAGGTGAGTTGCGATAAAGTGGTCAATCGTTTTCTCTGTATCGCTATCGATCGAGAGTTCTTCCTCAAAAACCCGGTCTAATTCATCAGTCACATTCGACTCATCTGCATCTATGAGTGTTTTCGTGCCATCAGAAGAAACGACAAGTTTCGCATCTGCTTGGCCGACATCGAGTGAGAAAACGTTTTGTGCAGGACTCCCACTCATTCTTCTAATTCTTTTTCAGCAGATGATTGTAACCGTTTGAACTCATCGATCACTTCTTCGTTCTCGTTTCTTTTTTGCTCGGTTAATTCTGGATCGAAGTCGAGGTTCTCGGGGCTGAAATAGGTCTCATCAGGCTCTTTAGAGTTGATCTGTGTAGAGAAGTAATCACCTATGTCGTACTCGTCAGGAACGTTTTCAATACGCTCGTTGAACCCACGAATTGCCGTGTTGTTTTTATAGAGAGTGAATCTTGCAATTCCATCCTCGACATTGGTGTATTTTATATAGTACTTTTGATCACCAGTGTTACTCATATCCAGTTCACCCCGTAGACACGATATACCTGGCAAAGCCTTCAGTATCAATTCGATATTCGGACATTATAATCTCCTTCAGTAGGAAGAAAAATATAGCTTTTCATACTCTAAAAGACATACTACAAATTACTCGTCACTCCAGACACCTACTCGGCAGAGAACCGTGTCACGATTCGATATTGGTAGAAATTCATATGGCCCGCTGTAGACGACGTCCGCGAAGCCTGTCTTCGAGAATATTCCATGACTCCCAGAAGGTAGATCACGTACTGATAGAAAGCGGGTGCTATCGAAGTTCGTCTAGACATCTAAACGCAGAAGGGTATGCTCCGTCTGGGATTTGAATCAGAGAAGTCGCAGCCCACGAGCGAACGAAGTGAGCGAGCAGGAACGTCTTCGCGTGGTTCAAATCCCAGAGCGTACGCGCTTTTCTTCGCTCCACTCCGCGTTGCTACGTTCCGCTTGAAAAGTGCTCCGTCTGGGATTTGAACCCAGGTCATCGGCTCGAAAGGCCGAAATGATTGGCCGGACTACACCAACGGAGCGCATCCGGGATTTTCGGTCACTGTAACTTAACGGTTCCGTTCCGGAGTCGCCAGCGGCGGGCGGTTTTGGTGGTGATTCACACGGATCACGATCCGTCCGCCCAGGGCGGGTCGTGTCCGACCGCGTTGGCGAGAAGCGTCGTCCCCAGCGTAGTCACCGCGTAGTCGTGGACGCCGAAGGGATGGAGGTTCTCCTGCGTGGCGGGCGGCAGGAGCGACCCGACGAAGTGGATAGCTCCGTCACCCAGCGATCCCACGGTCGCGGTGGAGCCGTGTTCCGCCGCTACTGTTCCCCCCGCTTCCTCCACGGCATCGGCGCTGACGCCGTGTAACGGAACCTGACCCTGAACGGCGTACCCGAGCGACGGCGACGTCCAGAGCTCCTGCTGGACGTCCCGGACGCCGTCGAGGAGCGGGTGGTCGTCGTACTTCCAGCCGACGAGCGAGAGCGGGTTCGTCAGCGTGGTAACGTCGTCCGACGATATCCCATCGACCGCCGCGATGTCGAGGCCGCCGAGCAGTCGCGTTCCGGCGTCGGTGACGAGTAGCGTTCCGCCGGCGTCGACGTAGGAGCCTAGTGCGTCGACGTAGCTCTCGTCCGCCGCGTCGTCGTGGATCACGACCAGCGAGTCGACCGCGGGGTCACCGCCGTCGACCAGAGCGCCGTCCCGAACGTCGTTGGGGGTGAGCGCCGTCGTCTCGCCGCCGTCAAGCACCGACTCGTACACCTCGAAGAACTCGAACGGCGTCGCCTCGTATGGGCGCTGTCGGTAGCCGAGAGCCTGCTCGGGGTCGGGCGGACTGCCGTCGGTGACGACACCGGTGGCCCGAACTCGCGTCGCGCCGCCGGGGTCCTCGTCGCCGGTCGCCAGCCTGACCGCCCACTCGCCGCCCGAGGGGTCGGAAACGACCCAGCGTTCGCCGGCGAGCGACGCCGCGCTGTCGGCGAATCGGACGACATCGCCCTCTGGACCGACGAGTCGGGCGGCCGGCGCGCTACCGCCCGTCGCCGAGATATCGACGGACACAGACCGAGCGGCCGAGGGCAGGTCGAACGCCAGCGTCTCGGCGTCGCCGGAGTCGAGGGACGCGGTTTCCCGTCGCTCGACGAGTTCGGTTTCGGCCGCTTTCGATCCGCTCGCCGTTGCCCCGTCCCTCTCGGTCGTCATCTCCCCGGCCGTTTCGTGGGGCAGATCGGCGGAACGGCGGACGAGCGACGGGGACGTGACGTATCCCGTCGTCGTATCGTTGCCCCGGACCGCTCGGTCAGGGGAGGAGACGGCGTGGCGGGCGGTGGACTCGATGACGCGCCGGTAGGCCGCGACCTGAAGGTCGACTATCTCGGGATGGTACGTGATCACTCTGTTCAGGCGATTGTCGAACGTCATCTCGAACGATATCGTCGTCGCATCGAGACCGCCCATCTCAAGGGGATGTCCGGCCCAGGTCGACAGTCCGCCGGTGGTCGTGTAGTCGATGGTGTCGGCGATAGTGCCGTACTCGTAGGCCCGTTCCGGAACGGTGGAGGGACCGCGCGCTCCCGCGGCTACGTCTTCGAGCGTGTCGCGTCGCTCCTCGATGAGCGGACCGATGGACTCCGAGAGTACGTCGTCGACGCGTTCGTTCAGCGCCCGCAGGTCGGCGAGTTCCGCGGGGGACTGCTCGCCATTCATCACCAGTCCCTTCACGAACGCTTCCGACCCGTACATCCCGTGTAAGTCCACGAAGTACGACACGTCGTACGCGCGGAGCCGTTCCGCGACGGAAAGCGAGTCCGGGACCGTCTTCAGGTACTCCTCGGTCACGTCCCGGTCGACGGCGAGCCGGTCGCGGCCGGGATGGGTTCCGGCCGAAGCCGATCCGGCGTCGGTTATCCCTCCGGTACCGTCCCCGTCGTCGCGCAGATCGATCCCGTTCGGTTCGGCGGGGTGGTGTTGCGGGTCGACGTAGCCGACTGTGGGATACTGTCGGTTGGGGTCGACGCCGGTTCCGGTCTGTCGCATGAACGTGTCGAACGGATCGGCCCCGCTCTGTAAATTCGACCAGGGCAACCGCGTAACCCACCCGTCGGGGTTGGGGAAGAGAAACAGGAGCGCGACATCGTCCAGCAGGCGGCCGAGGTCGTCGTCGTCGTCGGCCAGCACGTCCTCTATCAGTCGTAGCGCGGCCTCCGCGCCGGAGCGTTCGTCGCCGTGGATCGAGCAGACGAACGCGATGGTTTCCCTGTCGGGGAACGAGTCACCGTCGCGGACGCCGTTCGTCAACTCGGCGATCCGGACGGGACGCGCTCGAACCTGGGCGTCGAGTTCGTCGTCGACGCCGGGGGAGCGACCGACCGTCCGGACTCGCAGTCGGTCGGAGTTGCGGTGTTCGAGCAGGTCCAGGCCGTCGACGGCCTGGTCGTAACTGATGAAATCCCGGCTGTCGCTCGCCGCGGGAAAGATCCCGTCGGGATACTCGCCGAGGACCCAGAACGGGTTCGACCCGCGGACGTACCGCATCGACTTCACACCGTCGACGGTCCGGACTTCGTCGATATCGCCCGGGGAGAGGTCGGCGTGTGCCGCGACCGGGCCGTCCGTGAGCGTTCGAAACGCCGCGTCGACTTCGGTGACGGTTGCCAGCGCGGACACGTCGTCGAGTTCGATCAGCGTCGGAATCGTCGTGTTCTCGCCCGCGACCTCGTACGCGTACGCGAGACTGTTCGATATCGTCGGTTCGTCTGCCGCTACCGCCGATTCGTCCGCGGCTGTCTCACTCGCCGCGGTGGAGGGGACCAGCGAGAGAGCGGCGCTCGTCGCCGTCGCACCGAGGAACGCCCGTCGATCCAGGCTGTCGAACGGTGGTCGGGGAGGGTCTCTGTCCATACGATAGAGTGGTTCCGACGCCGCGGATGATAGTTTTTCTCCCTCTCGATGGAAACGTAGCTACGTCTTCCGCAAACACTTACCCCCCGACGCACGACTGACGAAACATGAAACGGGTTCGATTCCGCGACCCTGCCGGGGCAGTTCGAACTGGCGAGTGGACAGCCAACGGCGTCGTTTTCGGCGGACAGACGTACGACTCCGACGAGGTAGACGTGTTACCCCCATCGGAACCGTCGAAGATAGTGTGCGTGGGCCGCAACTACGCCCGACACGCCGAAGAACGGGGCGAAGACCTGCCAGATCGCCCGCTTCTCTTTCTCAAGCCGCCGAACGCACTCGCCGGTCACGGGGATACCGTCACGCTCCCTGCCGGGAAAGACAATATCGAACACGAGGCAGAACTCGCCGTCGTGATCGGCGAACAGTGTCGCAACGTCGCCGAAGACGACGCGATGGACGTGGTCGCCGGCTACACCTGTCTGAACGACGTCTCGAACCGCGACGACCAGCGTCGGGAGCAAAACTGGGTGCGCGGAAAGGCGTTCGACGGGGCCGCGCCGGTGGGCCCCGTTCTGGCGACGCCGGACGAGGTGCCCGACGACGCCAGCGTCGAACTCCGGGTCAACGGCGAGACGCGCCAAGACTCCGCACTCGACCGGCAGATATTCTCGGTGCCCGAACTCGTCGCCGAGATCACGACGTACATGACGCTTGAACCAGGCGACGTGATCGCAACCGGGACGCCCGAAGGCGTCGGCCCGCTCACCGACGGCGACAGCGTGGCGGTCGAGATAGAGGGGGTCGGAACGCTAGAACACAGCGTCCGGCAACCGTAAGCCGCCGGGACTGTCCATTCTTCCGCCCACACTGTCGTCGCCGCGCCCGACAGCAAAACGACAAGGCATAAGTTTTAGGTTTGCCTAATTCACCTGAAAATGGAGCTTACACGACGCGACGCCCTCGCCGCGCTCGGCTCCGGGGGTGTCGTCGCGGGGGTCGGCGTTGCGGGGCTTCACCGGTCGCTCTCGGAGTTACCCGACGACGGACGCGACCTGACGCCGGAGCGAGAGCGTGACCTATTGGTTGCAGTTGCGCGGATCGTCTACCCCTCCGAACTCGACGGCGTCAGCGAGTTCGTCGAAACGTACGTCGCGGGACGCGCCGCGGACCGGGACGGATACAGGGAGTCCGTCCGGGCCGCGCTCGTAACGCTCGACGAGCGCGCGCGAACGTGGCGCGACGCCGAGTTCCTCTCGCTGGACGGCGCGGAGCGCGAGGCGCACCTCCGTGAACTCGGCGTCGACGCGGCGGACCCGGACCCGACCGGGACCGACGCCGAACGGATCCGTTACTTCGTCGTGAACGAACTGTTGTACGCGCTGTACACCTCCCCGACAGGGGGCGAACTCGTCGGGATCGAGAACCCGCAGGGCCATCCCGGCGGCACCGACACGTACCGGCGAGGGCCGCGATGAGCGGCGACCGCACGCCCTCGGACCGCGCCGACGTCTGCGTAGTGGGAGCGGGGCCGGCCGGTGCGCTTGTCGCACACCAGTTAGGAAAACGCGGGTACGACGTTGTCGTCCTCGAAGCAGGCGAACGGTTCGACCCGGCCGACCGCGAGGAGCGCATGGAGCGGTCGATCCGGCCCGGACACGGACCGCTCGACGTCTGGGAGATGGGCGGCGACCGCGACGCGTACTCGTCGTCCGGCGGAATTGAGTACCCGCTGAACAGCGCACGCGTGAAAGGTGTCGGCGGATCGACGCTGCACTGGCAGGGGATGGTCATGCGCCTCCACGAGATCGATTTCGAACTGGCGTCGCGGACGGGCGTCGGCGACGACTGGCCGATCGCGTACGACGACCTGCGACCGTACTACGCCGCCGCGGAGTCGGAACTGGGCGTCGCGGGCGCTGCCGACAACCCCTTCGCGCCACCGCGCGAGGAGCCGTTCCCGATGCCCGCGTTCCGCCCCTCCTACAGCGATTCGCTGTTCGCCGAGGCCTGCGACGATCTGGGGATCGCGATGCACTCCGTGCCGAACGCTCGGAACTCAGAGCCGTACGACGACCGCGGAGAGTGCGTCGGGTTCGGCACCTGCAAGCCGGTCTGTCCCTCTGGCGCGAAATACAGCGCCGACGTCCACGTCCGGAAGGCCGAAAACGAGGGCGTCCGGGTCGTCGACCGCGCCCCGGTCCAGCGTCTCGTCCACGACGCCGCCGGCGACAGCGTCGAGTCTGCCGTCTACGCCACGCCCGACGGCCGGGAACACACCCAGGAGGCCAGGGCGTTCGTCCTCGCTGCGGGCGGCGTCGAGATACCCCGACTGCTCCTGCTCTCGGCCTCCGAGCGATATCCAGACGGCCTCGCCAACTCCAGCGGCCTCGTCGGCCGGTGTTTCATGGACCACCTCTTCGCCGGGATGGGCGGGACGCTGGACGAACCGACGCGACAGAACCACGTCGGCTTCATCACCAGCGAGTCCCACCAGTTCTACGACGAGGCCGACGAGGACGTCGGTCCGTTCAAACTGGAGTTTCTCAACTACGCCGGCCCCTCGCCGGTCGAGATGGCGCTCTCGGGCGACGAGTGGGGAGACGACCTCCTCGATACCCTGCGGGACGGCTACGGAGGTCACGTCGCCATGGGGGCGCTGGCCGGCCAACGACCGCGCGAACGGAACCGCGTGACGCTCGACCCGTCCGTCACCGACGACCACGGCAACCCGGTACCGGAGATCCAGTGGTCGCTTGACGACCGGACGAGAAACACCCTCCGCCGCGCCAACGAGATCCAGCGCGACGTACTCACCGAACTCGGCGTCGACATCGAGTGGTCGGTCGGCCCCGAAAACACCGGTCCCGCGTTTCACCACATGGGCACGACGCGGATGGGGACGGACCCCGCGGAGAGCGTCGTGAACCCCGAACTCCGGACCCACGACCTCGGCAATCTCTGGGTCCCGTCCAGCAGCGTCTTCGTCACCAGCGGCGCGATGAACCCGACGCTCACCATCGCCGCACTGGCGCTCAAAGCGGCCGACCACGTCGACGAGGCGCTCTGAACGAGCCACCGGCGAGGCGTCGCAACTACGTCACCGACGAATCACCACGACCACGCCATACAGTACCATGCCCACCCAAGAGCTTTGACCCCGTTCGTCGTTCGTACGACTACGCCGATGCTCATCAGTCTCCGTTTCTGACCGTCGCACGACTTACGCCCGCGAGCGGCCGTTGCGGGTCCGTGTGACGGTTCCGTCTGTCATCCCCAGCGACTGCACCGACGTGGGAATCGTTCGCCACCGACGTGGAAGCCGTTCTTACTGTCAGCGCCGCGGGGTTGCTGTACCGCTTTCGAAGCGACACGGACACACAAACCACAGAATGACACGACAAGCCGTACTCGCGAAACGCGTAGACGACGGACCGGCGGAGACGACGGAAATCCGGGGGCTCGCGGAAGCCGCAGGATACGACGTTGTCGGGGAGATAACGCAACGACGGGCCGAGGACGCCGGCACCTGTTTCGGCGGCGGGAAAGTAGATGAACTAGCCCGTCTGGTGGCGGAAACGAGCGCCAAGGCGGTCGTCGTCGACAACGACCTGTCTCCGAAACAGTCGACGGCACTGGTCGACGCCTGTCCGGACGGCACCCGGGTCGCGGACCGACACCGGGTCGTTCTCGACATCTTCGCCGAGCGGGCGGCGACCCGTCGCGCGAAGTTGCAGGTCGAACTGGCGTCGCTGGAGTACGAACTCCCCCGCATCGAGGAGGAGGGCGATCCCCATCTGATGACCCTCGCCGCGGAGAAGGGGACCCGCCTCAACGACGTCCGTTCCAGGATCGACCGGGTGAAGCGAGCGCTGGACGACATCGCCGACGACCACGCGAAACGGCGGTCCGAGCGCCACGACCGTGGGTTCTCACTGGTCGCCATCGCCGGCTACACGAACGCCGGCAAGTCGACGCTGTTGCACCGACTGGCCGACGACCTCTCCGTCGACGCCGTCGACCCGGCACACGACGATCTGGACGCGACGGCGTCGGTCGAGAACCGACTGTTCGAAACGCTACAGACGACTACCCGCCGGGGGACTCTCGACGGCCGCCGGGCCTTGCTCACCGACACTGTCGGCCTCATCGACGACCTCCCGCACGACCTCGTCGAATCGTTCCACGGAACGTTATCGGAGACGTACCACGCCGACGCGGTCGTCCTCGTCGTCGACGCCAGCGCACCGATAGACGCGTTCCGCGACCGCGTCGACACCTGCCGGCGCGTCCTCGACGGGAACGTCGACGGGACGGTCGTCCCGGCGCTGAACAAGGTCGATATCGCAAACGACGACGCCCTCGATGACCGGCGGGACGCGCTCGCCGATCACTGGAGCGACCCTGTCGCCATCAGCGCCCTCGAAGGGTCGGGGATCGACGACCTAGCCTCGGCGGTCGCGGCCGAACTTCCCGCGGTGCGATGTGAACTCACCGTCCCGAACTGCGACGACGCGATGAGCCTGGTCTCCTGGCTGTACGACCGCACTAGCGTCGAGACGGTCGACTACGCGAGCGACGAGGTCTCCGTCGCGTTCACCGGCCGCCCGGAAATCGTTTCGCTGGCCCGGGGGCGAGCGGACGAGCTTCGATAACGGCCGGGCTCTGCACCGTCTTGAGCAACCTTAAGACCCGTCACGCACTTGCCTCGTTTATGCAACCACGCGACCTGTCGGACCACGTCCCGTACGAGGCGGGGCGCGGAATCGAGGAAGTCGCTCGCGAACTCGGTGCGGACCCGGGCACCCTCACAAAGCTCGCATCGAACGAGAACCCGCTCGGCCCGAGTCCGGCCGCCAGCGAGGCCATTCGCGAGGCGGCCGACAGCGCCAGCACCTACCCGACGGCGGCCCACACTGACCTGACGGCGGCCGTCGCGGACGCCTGGTCCGTCGCCGACGAACAGATATGGCTCGGAAACGGCGGCGACGGAGCGCTCGACTACCTCTCTCGCGCGATGCTCGACCCAGGCGACGAAGTTCTGGTGCCGGCCCCCGGGTTCTCCTACTACGGGATGAGCGCCCGGTATCACCATGGCGAGGTGACCGAGTACGCCCTCTCCGCCGACGACGGGTTCGCGATGGACGCCGACGCCGTCCTCGACGCCTACGACGGCGAGCGGATCGTCTACGTCAACTCGCCGCACAACCCGACCGGACGGGTGATGGCCCTCGACGAGATAGAGCGCGTCGCCCGAGAGACCGGCGACGAGACGCTCGTCGTCGTCGACGAAGCGTACGGCGAGTACGCCGACGCTCCCTCCGCAGTTTCGCTGGTGGGCGGGGACGCGAGCAAACCCGCCGGCCTCTCGGACGCGACCGAGACCCGGGAGACGCGCGACGACGTGGCCGTCGTTCGGACGTTCTCGAAGGCGTACGGCCTCGCCGGCGTTCGCCTGGGCTACGCCGTCGTTCCCGAGGCGTGGGCCGACGCGTACGCTCGCGTCAATACGCCGTTCGCCGCGAGCGAGGTCGCTTGCCGCGCCGGCCTCGCCGCGATGGACGACCGCGACCACGTAGAGCAGTCCCTCGAAACCGCAACGTGGGCGCGCGAGTACATGCAGGAGCACATCGAGGCGCAGGTCCTCCCGAGCGCTGGGAACTTCGTCCTCGCGAACGTGGGCGACGGGACGGAAGTGTACGAACAACTCAAACGCCGCGGCGTCATCGTCCGCGACGTGTCCAGTTACGGCCTCCCCGAGTGGGTCCGCATCACCTGCGGCGACCGGGAGCAGACTCGAACGGCCGTCGCCGAACTGAACGAGGTTCTCGGATGAGAGTCGCCGTGACCGGGACGCCCGGAACGGGCAAGACCACCGCCACGGACCGCCTCGATGCGGACCTCGACGTGGTTCACCTGAACGAGGTCGTCCGCGAGGAGGGGCTGTATGACGAGGTCGACGAGGAACGCGACAGCGTCGTCGCGGATCTGGACTCCGTCGCGGAGCGGGTAAGCGACCGCGACGAGGTCGTGTTCGACTCCCACCTCTCGCACCACCTCGACGTGGACCGCGTCGTCGTGTTGCGCTGTCATCCCGAAGCGCTCGAACGCCGCCTCCGAGAGCGCGGCGAGACAGACGCGAAATCCGAGGAGAACGCCGAAAGCGAGGCGCTCGACGTTATTCTCGCGGAGGCCGTCGACGCCCACGGCCCCGAGAGCGTGTACGAAATAGACACGACTGACCGCGATCCGGACGCGGTGGCCCGGGATATCTCGGCCGCCATCGCGGGAGAGCGCGAACCGAGCGCGGGAACCGTCTCCTTCATCGAGTACCTATGACGCTCGACCAACTCCGTCCCTACGTGAGTCGCCTGATCGGCCCTTGGGTGAGCGCGGCCGACCGCCTCGGGCTCACTCCGAACGGCGTGAGCGCCGTTGCCGGTCTCGTCGCGGGTGCCGCCGGCGTCGCCTACTTCCTCGCCGGCACCGACCCCGTCTGGTACGTCGTGGGGTCGACGCTAGTCGTGCTGAACGGCTGGTTCGACGTGATCGACGGCGCGCTGGCCCGTGAGCAAGGCGTCGATTCGAAGGCCGGCGACCTCCTCGACCACGTCCTCGACCGGTACGCCGACATCGTGATCATCGCCGGCATCGCGGCGGGGGTGGAGCGTTACGCGCTCGGTCTCGCCGCCGTCACCGGCGTCCTCATGACATCGTACCTCGGAACGCAGGCGCAAGCGGTCGGTCTCGACCGGTTGTACGCGGGTCTGGTCGGCCGCGCCGACCGGCTCGTGATTATCGCCGCCGTCGGCTTCGTCGCCTACTTCGTCGACGCGACGGCGTACGGGCTCTCTATCGCTGGCTGGTTGCTCGCCTTTCTCGCGGTCGTTGGACACCTCACCGCGGGGCAGCGTTTTTTCGAGGCCTGGGGGCGACTCTCCTGACCCAGCGCATCATTTATACCCTGCCGCGCTAAATCTGTGACCATGGTTCAGTGCGAGATGTGCGGCGCCGAGACATCGTCGCCGAAGAAGGTGAAAGTCGAAGGCGCCGAACTGGACGTCTGCGGAGACTGCGCTGACTTCGGGACCGAAGTCAAGCAACAGTCGTCGTCCGACGAGACGTCGACGAAATACTCAACGGGTTCGTCGAACGGGTCGAGCACGTCGAGCTCTGCGTCCGGCGGCTCCAGCACGACAAGTTCGACCGCGTCGTCCGGCGGTTCCAGAAACCGCTCCGACATGTTCGACGACATGGACGAACTCGCGCAGGATTACGACGAGATCATCCGCCGTGCCCGCGAGGAAGACGGGCTCTCCCAGGCGGACCTGGCAGACGAACTCAACGAGAAGGCGAGTCTCATCCGGAAACTCGAACGCGGAGATACGCTCCCGAGCGACGACGTCCAGACCAAACTCGAACGGTTCCTCGACGTCAATCTGAGCGGCGGTGCCGGCGGCGAAGACACCGAGTGGGAAGGCGGTTCCTCGTCCGGCGAGTACACGCTCGGCGACGTCGTCAAGCGCAAGGACTGAGCGGGCCGAACCCAGTTATTCTCCGTTTCGAATGGATCGGCTGGTGACGAGAGACGACTGACCGCGGTGCTTGCCGGATATCTCGTCGCTCTCGCGTAATCTATTTGGAGCCCCGGGCCACCTCTCGTGGTATGTTCGTTCTCGTCAATCTGAAGGCGTACCCGTGTAACCCAGTCGCCGTCGCGAGCGCCGCGGCCGACGTCGACGACGACACGGACGCTAACGTCGCTATCGCACCGCAGGCAGCCCACCTCTCCGCCGTCGCCGAGACGGGAGTCGAGACATGGGCACAGCACGTCAGTCCCGTCGAACACGGCAGTCACACCGGGAGCGCGCTCGCGGAGGCAGCGGCCGACGCCGGCGCGACCGGAACGCTGCTCAATCACTCGGAGAACCGCCTGAAACTCGCTGACATCGACGGCTCACTCGACGCCGCGGAGCGGGCGGACTTCGACACCGTGGTCTGTGCGAACAACGCGGAACAGGTGGCCGCCGCGGCCGCCCTCGGTCCGGACGCCGTCGCGGTCGAACCCCCGGAACTCATCGGTACCGGAACGCCCGTCAGCAAGGCCGACCCCGATATCGTTCGGGACGCCGTCGACGCGGCCGCTGCCGTCGACGAGAGCGTCGACGTCTACTGCGGGGCGGGCATCAGCACCGGCGAGGACCTCGTCGCCGCGCGCGAACTCGGAGCGGACGGCGTCTTGCTTGCGAGCGGCGTCGCGAAGGCCGACGACCCCGCAGCGGCGCTCGCCGATCTGGTCGACCCGCTCTGAGCGACCCCCTATTCCTAACACGTCCCGGCCGTAACTCGGCGTATGTCCGATTCCGCCGAGCGTCCGTTCGAGGAGCGACTCGAAGACAAACTGATGGGCGTGGGCGCGTACCTCGCGGATTTCGCAGAAACGTCAGACGGCGTCGAGATCGAGTACGAGACCGTCAGCCCCGGAGACGGCGTACCCCATCGGCAAGTTGGGCAGGTCCTCCAGACGCTGTGGGACGTGCGCGGCGAGGACGCCGACCCCGTCACCGTCAGGGCGACCGTCACCGACGACGAGGGCAACCGGCGGGGCCGGTGGCGCGCCGAGGCGGAGTGGGTCGCGGCGCTCGGCGACGACATGACACAGACGGAGTTCTCCCAGCGAGTGCTCGACACTATCGAGGAACCGTAGCGTCGCGGTGAGCGTCCCAGCGTTCTCCTTTCGCAGGACCATCCCGATGTCGTCTTCCAGTTTCTCCTCGACCGAGCTATTCAAGTCGGCGTCGTCGGCGGTATCGACCGCGGCCCGGACAGTCGCGTCGTGGACCGACAGAAGCGCCTCGAGCTCCGCGTCTGTCACGTCGTGTGTCCCCGAACTGACGCCAGATACGTCGGGAGACGTAGTAGGCCTCGCTGTCAGCGAACAGGAGAGTCCTCCCGCAGCGTCTTCCGGCACTCGTACACGAGTTCGTCCACACCGGGAACGTTGCGCATTCCCGACTGGTGGCGCTCGATCACCGTTCGCAATCGGTCCGGCGAACCCCGGCGTCCGCCGCGGCGCTGGCGACTATGTCGTTCTCGAAAATCCCTTGGCAGTCGCTCATGGTCTCCCGTAGGTTCGGGACGAACTCGTATCTACTGTTCGCCCTCTCCCCTCGGTTGTGATGGTCTCTACGTTATCGTCGCGGACTCGGAGTCGGTTTCGAGATACTGCTCTTCCCACTCGCGGCGCGCCTCTATCTCGCGTTTCCCGCGTTGGGTCAGCGCGTAGTAGTTGGTGCGCCTGTCGAGTTCCCCTTTCTCGACGAGCCCCTTGTCGACGAGGGTGTCGAGGTTCGGATACAATCGACCGTGGTGGATCTCCGTCTCGTAGTACTTCTCTAGTTCTTCCTTGATCGCGAGGCCGTGTGGGTCGTCGAGACCGGCGATTACCGTGAGCAAGTCTCGCTGGAACCCTGTTAGATCGTGCATCGTTCCCCCCATCACACTGTAACATCAGAGTCGGCATAAACGTATGGGGGTCCCCCCGTACCTGCTATCTCATGGAAACGACGCTCACCAGACTGCGGACAGGATCGTAAACGGCGCTCGCCGGATCGCTTCACGGCGGTGGCTAATCGCGTCGTGCGGTCGAGGTATGATACCTGAAAACAATTAAGACCCGACCGGGAGAGGGAGGTGACATGGGTGACGAGAGTGTGTTCGTCTCGCACGCGCCGGGGGATTCGGAGACGGTCGAACGGCTGTTCAGGTCGGTCCGGAACTTCCCGTTCGGCGTCCACGTCGCCGCGAACGAACTCGGCGGCGTGGTGAGCAGAGAGGGTCTCAAAAGTCGGATCGACGACAGCGACATCGTCGTCGCCGTGATGACGGAGTCTGCCGCCACTGACCCCTGGGTGAACCAGGAGGTCGGATACGCCGTCGCGCGGGGCGTGCCGGTCCTGCCGGTGTACGAACGGCACGACGACCTCGGCGGATATCTCGCCGACGTGGACGGAGTCGAACTCGACGACGACGAGATGGACGAGACGGTGTTTCGACTGGTGAGTAACCTCCGCGGGGAGCTGACCCCCCTCGGTGCCCTCGATACGCCGAAGTGGTACGTCCGGTTCGACTGCACGGTCGAGGAGTGCGGTGATCCGGTGACGCTGCCGATAACCGACCAGCAGCGGGAACTGTGGCGGCTCCACGACCACGGACGGACGATCCACGCCGACTGCGGAGAGTGCAGCGGGCGGTATCACTTCGATCCGGCTACGCTGGGATTTCTCAAACGAGAAGGCCCGTAGCGCCGGCGTTCAGTCTGTGAGCCGGTCGTAAGCCCGTTTGACGGATTTGAACTCCGCCCGACTGCCGTCCTCGCGGTCCGGATGGGCCGCCTTGACACGTTCCAGATACGCCTGCCGGATCGCCTCCTCGTCGGCGTTCCCGGTGATTTCGAGCATCGCGTACGCCTCCGAGCGCCGCATTCGGACAGACCTGACCACGCCGTCGGCGAGTCCCTCGTCCTTGCAGTCCGGGCAGAACAGTTGCGTGCGTCCGTCGACGGTTTCGACCCGGTATAGCTCCACGGTGAACGACTCCCGGCACTGGTCACAGCTGTTCCGGCTGACGGTCGTTTCGTCGTTCGCCCCCGACGAGTTCCCGTTCGTCGCGTCGGATCCGCCGGTCGAGGAACTCCCGGGGCGACTGGTTCGGTCGCCCCCCCGTCCGGGAACGTGGCGCTCGCAGTCCGCACAGCAGAGTACTGACGTTCCGTCGGACAGCGTCACATCGGACAGCGCCGAGAGCCGGTGCTCGGTTCCGCACCCGTCGCAGGCCCGGCGTCGCTGGTCGAGTTCGGACTGCTTTTCGGCCGCCTCCTCGGCGTACTCCCGACACTCCGGACAACAGACTGCAGTGTGACCGTCGGGCATAGTGACGGAGTACAGGTCGTCGAGCGGGAGGGTTCGACCGCATCCGTCACAGCCCCGTCTGTCGGTCACGGCCATCGTGTAGGGTTGGTATCTCCTCGTATATATGTTTTGTACGTGTTCGTATCCGATTGACTGAACGTCGTGTCTTCGAACAGGTGTCGCATCAGCGTCACCGCGGTGCGACGCTGACGCCACCGCTAGTTTCAGCCTTGGTTAATAATTCACTGTCGCTACTTTATCAGTATATGCGAAATAGAGCCGGATCTATAGCAGTAGAGTTAATAACTACTCGGTTCGTAGCTCGACGTGATGAGTCACAGCGGATCTTCGCAGGCGTCCGACGCGTCAGGTGACGAGGGAACCCTGACGCTCTCGGTGCCCGAGATGGACTGTCCCTCCTGCGCGTCGAAGGTAGAGGGAAGCGTCAGCGGCGTCGAGGGCGTCACTGACATCGACACCGTTCCCACGGCGGGAAAGGTGCGTGTCGACTACGGCGGACCGGCTGACCCAGCGGCGGTCGTCGCCGCCGTCGAGAGCGCCGGCTACGAGGTGGCCTCCGGCGGCCCCGAGGGCACCGACGACGACCCCGGCTCAGTGTGGCGAAGCACGCGGGCGATGAAGACGGGGCTCGCCGGCGCCTTCCTCCTGCTCGCGCTCGCCGTACAGTGGGCGGTTCCGGGGACGAACGCCGCACTGTTCACGGCGCTGGGCCAAGAGTGGGTCCTCGCGGACGCCTTTTTCGTCGGCGCTATCGTGGCCGGCGGGCAGGTCATCGTCCGGAACGGTTACTACTCCGCCCGGAACCTGAGTCTCGACATCGACTTCCTGATGACCGCGGCCATCCTCGGCGCGACGGGACTGACACTGTTCGTCGCCGGAGAGAACCTGTTCGTCGAGGCGGCGACGCTTGCCGTGCTGTTCAACCTCGCTGAACTGCTGGAACGCTACTCGGTGACGCGGGCGCGCCGGTCGCTGGAGGAACTGTTCTCGCTCGCGCCGGAGACGGCAGTCGTCCGCCGGAACGGGGAACTCGACGAGGTCCCGGTCGATGCCGTCTCGGTGGGCGAGGAGGTTGTCGTCGAACCCGGCGAGAAGGTGCCGCTCGACGGCACCGTCACTGAGGGCGAGAGCGCCATCAACGAGGCACCGATCACCGGCGAGAGCGTTCCCGTGGACAAGCGTCCGGGCGACGAGGTGTTCGCCGGAACGATCAACCAGCAGGGGTACCTCGAACTGCGGGTCGACGCCGAGTCGAGCGACAGCACGCTCGCCCGGATCATCGACCTCGTCGAGGGGGCACAGGAGAACCGGACCGAACGCGAGCAGTTCGTCGACCGGTTCGCCGGCTACTACACGCCGGTCGTCACCGCCGCGGCGGTGCTGACCGCGGCCATCCCGCCGCTGCTCTGGGGCGCGTACTGGGTCGACTGGGTGGTCCGCGGGATCGCCCTGCTCGTCATCGCTTGCCCCTGCGCGTTCGTCATCTCGACGCCCGTCTCCGTGGTCTCCGGCATCACCAGCGCCGCGCGCAACGGCGTCCTCATCAAGGGCGGCGACCACCTCGAGACGACGGGCGAGGTCGACGCCGTCGCGTTCGACAAGACGGGGACGCTCACGACGGGCGAACTCGCCGTCACGGACGTGGTCCCCCTCGGCGACAACGACGCCGAGGACGTTCTCGCCTGCGCTCGCGGCGTCGAGCGCCGGAGCGAACACCCCATCAGTGACGCCATCGTGGACCACGCGGACGAAGCGTCGGTCGACGAGCGCGAGGTGACTGATTTCGAGGCGATCACCGGCAAAGGGGTCCGCGCCGATCTCGACGGGACGACACACTACGCCGGCAAACCCGCGTTTTTCGAGGACCTCGGGTTCGACCTGGACCACGTCCATTTCGCAACTGACGGGGGACAGGTGGTAGGCAAACCCCGGAGTCAGTGTGAGCGCCAGGGCTGCCTTGACCTCGTGGACGAGACGATCCCAGAACTTCAGGCCGAGGGGAAGACGGTGATCCTCGTCGGCACCGGGGACGCGCTCGAAGGCGTCATCGCCGTGGCCGACAGCGTACGCGAGGACGCGAAGCGGGCGGTCGAACGCCTCCGCGAGGTCGACGTCGAACCGGTGATGCTCACCGGCGACAACGAGGGCACCGCACGCGCCATCGCCGACGCGGTCGGCATCGACCGCTACGAGGCGGAACTGCTCCCCGAGGAGAAAGTCGAGGCCGTCGAGCGCCTCCGCGGGGAGTACGACACGGTTGCGATGGTCGGCGACGGCATCAACGACGCCCCCGCGCTCGCAGCGGCCGACGTCGGCATCGCGATGGGTGCGGCGGGCACCGACACGGCCATCGAGACGGCGGACATCGCGCTGATGGCCGACGACCTCTCGAAACTCCCCTATCTGATCGACCTCTCTCGAACCGCCAACGGCGTCATCCGGCAGAACATCTGGGCGAGTCTCGCCGTGAAGGCGATACTCGCCGTCGGCATCCCACTCGGCTACGTCTCGCTGGTGCTTGCGGTGCTCGCCGGCGATGTCGGCATGACGACCGCCGTCACCGGGAACGCGATGCGTCTGGCGCGGCTCAGTCCGGAAGAGTAGACTACGGGTGGGTCCCCGGCCACCGCCCCTGCAATCGAGTGCGGACTACAGCCAGCCTTCCCGTCGGAAGTAGCTGACCATCACGAGCGCGGTCACGAGCATCCCGAGCATTACGGCCGGATACCCCCAATCCCAGCCGAGTTCCGGCATGTTGTACGGCCCGCCGTCGAAGTTCATGCCGTAGACGCCGGCGATGAACGTCAGCGGGAGGACGATCGTGGCGACGACGGTGAGTTTCTTCATCACCTCGTTCGTCGACATCGAGAGGGAGTTCAGGTAGATGTCACGCGCGCCGCCGGTCAGGTCGCGGTACGTCTCGACGAGGTCAACCAGTTGCACGAGGTGGTCGTACGCGTCGCGGTAGTACTTCTCGGTCTCCTCGCTCACCTGGTCTGGGTCGCCGCGAGCGAGGACGCCGACGGCGTCTCGGACGGGCCAGACGAGGCGGCGGAGCGAGAGAAGTTCCCGTCGGAGGCTGTGAATTCGCTCCAGGGTCCCGACGTCGGGGGCATCGATGACCTCGTCCTCGACGAGTTCGATGTCGTCCTCTATCTCGTCTAGCAGGCCGAAGTAGTCGTCGACGATACCGTCGATGATCCGGTAGGCCGTGAAATCGGCTCCGCGCGCGACGACGCGAGTGTCGCCCCGGTCGACCGCGTTCCGCGCCCGCTCGACGGCCTCGACCCGGTCCAGTGATATCGTCACGACCCATCCGTCGCCGAAGAAGATGCCGACGGGGTCCTCCCGGAGTTCCTCCTCGAAGGTCGTCTCCCCGCGCGAGAGTTCGGCCTCCTTGATCAGGACGAACGCGTGGTCGTCGAACACGTCGACCTTGGGACGGACGCCGTTCTGGATGTCCTCGGTTTCGAGATGGTGTATGTCGAAGGCGTCCCGTATCGTACCGAGTTCGGCGTCGTCCGGGTCGACGACGCGGATCCACGTCGTCCCGTCGGCGTCGCGAGCTTCCGCGATGTCGTCGTACTGTCTCGCTCCGGCGTTGTCGTACACGATAGCGTCGACGGTCACACGGCGTCACCTCCGGCCCGCCCGACGACCAGTAGCGTCAGACCGACCATCACCGCGGCGACGGAGAACGCTCGTCCGGGGTACTGCGTCGCGATACCCGCGACGTAGCCGACAACCCCGCCGACAGTTAGTGCGGTACCCACTGCTAGGTTCCGATTCATGGCAAAGCCATCTCTCGGCCGGTACAAACCGTTATCGGGCGGTCGTTGGTCGCCTCGGCGCGGATCACTCGTGGGGGAGAATGTCCCCGAGTGCGGCTCCAAGCGCCATGACGACCGCCGTCACGGTCGTCTGGCACGTCGCCACCCACGGTCCCGCCCAGTCGACGCGCCCCCACGCGGTCATCAGGAGCGCGGCCGTCCCGCCCGAGATGACGACGATGCCGACGAGCCGAACCGGAACGACGCCGAACAGCAGGTCGCTCTCGACCTCCTCGAAGCCGACGGCGTGGAGGATGCCGATGACGATGACGAGCCCCAACGTCAGCGTCAGCAGGAAATACGGCGGATGGGCCGCGATGAAGCGTCCCACGTCGAGCGTCCCGTCCTCGACGAGCATGGGTACGCCGAAGATCAGGCTCCCGACGAGGGCCTCGCCGGCGTCCCGGATGTCGAAGTCGGACCGCAGGCGGCCGAACAGTCGGGGATCGCCCGCACGCCGGAGCGTCCGCATCGTCTCCCGGACCTGTTCGCGCTCCTCCGGCGAGTCCACTATCTCCTCCAGTTCTTCGAGTTCGTCGAGCGCGTCGTCGAAGTCCGGCCGATCCGCGTCCGAACCGTCCGATCCCTCGCCCGTTCGAGACATACGTGAAGGGAAACAACCGGACTACAATAAAAGCCGGCGACGCGTTCAGGCGGTTTTCCAGACGAGACTGGTTCGAACGGCTCGTACAACAAAACCGGTTCGAACGGCTGGCGCGACAATACCGAGTAGTTGCTGGAGGTCGTAGCCCGCTACATGAGCGATATCCGTCCGTTCCATCGGTTCGCGCGCTGGTACGACCTCGCGATGCCGACGGTCGACGAGACGCCGCTCCGAGAGGCGCTCGGCCTCGCCGAACGACCCGTCCGGCACGGCGTCGATCTCGCGGGCGGCACCGGCCGTGCAGCGAGCGGTCTCCAGCACGTCGAGTGGACCGTCGTCGACGCCGCCCGCGGAATGCTAACCCGCGCCCGTCAGCGCGGACTGGACACCGTACAGGCCGACGCGGCGCGGCTTCCGTTCCGGGCTGAATCAGTCGACGCCGTCGTGATCGTCGACGCGTTGCACCACGTCGCCGACCAGGACGAACTCGTCCGAGAGGCGTCACGGGTCCTCCGTCCCGGCGGCGTGTTCGTCGTCGCGGATTTCGACCCCGACACGGTTCGGGGGCGGGTGCTGACCGCGGCCGAACACCTGATCGGCTTCGAGTCGACGTTTCGTACACCGACCTCGCTCGCGGCCGACGTACGACGTGCGGGGTTCTCGACGCTGATCCCGGAGGGCGGGTTCGCGTACGTCGTCGCGGGCGTGAAACCGTCGGAACGATAATCGTTCGGATCGCAGGACCGAACATGGACTCGCTCGAATCCCGCGAACGGACGGGTCTCGCGCCGGCGTCGCTACCGCTTTTCGGCGGCGACCTGGTAACGATCGCGTCGTTTCTGATCGCCGGCGAACTGAGCCACGGCATCGATCCCATCTCGCAACCACTGGTAGTGGTTGAGACTATCGTCCCGTTTGTCATCGGGTGGTTCGTCGCCGCCCCGCTGTTGCGCGTCTACGACCGGTCGGCGCTGTCGACGCCGCTTGCAGCGGCGCGACTTGCCGCCGGGACCTGGCTCGCTGCCGCCAACATCGGCCTCTTGCTCCGCGGGTCGCCGTACTTCGAGGGCGGCACGACGTGGCCGTTCCCGCTCGTCATCATCGGAATCGGCATTGTCTCATTGGTGACGTGGCGGGTCATCGCTGCCCGCGTTCTATCGACGGGATAGCACGGCCCCGGTCACAGACGCGACGACGGCGATACCCGCGAGAACGAGAAACAGGGCGAGCGGCGTCCCGTAGGTGAGAACCGCGCCCGCTATGGTGCCGCCGAACGCGCCGACCCCGAACGTTCCGAGATAGGTGAACCCGTAGGAGAGACCTCGCGTCCCGGCGGGCGTGTACTCCGCGACCGTGGCCTGGTACAGCGGCTGGACGACGAACAGCGTGAATCCGAGAGCCGCGCCGACGACGAGAAACGTCGTCAGTCCAGCGTTGGCCGCCGGAACGAATGCCGTCGCGAGCACAGCGAGCGCGGCGAACGCGACCGCGATACCGACTTCCGGTCGGATCCGGTCAGTTAGCTTCCCGCCGACGAACTGGCCCGCCATGCCGACCATCAACAGCGCGACGTAGGCGTACCGCGCCGGTTCGAGTTCTTCCCGCCCGACGGTGACCGGCGCGAACGATTCGAACTCGCCCAGCACCTCGGGGAGAAACGTGAGAACGCCGCGGTAGTAGAGTCCGGACATGATCACGACGAGGAAGATGCCGACGAACGCGCCGGAAAAGAGCGCGCGAGAGTCCGTGAGGAACTCGTCCAGCGAGGAGACGGCGCTTGCCCGCCCGTCGCCGTCAGCCGACCGATCCGGGCCGGCGTCGGTCACCGCTTCCGGGTCGCCGTCCGCGGCGACCTCCGCCGTCTCGTCGACGTTCGCCCGAAGCGCGTACAGTCCGCCGACAGTCGCCGGAACGGCGAGGAGTGCGGCGACAGTGCGCCATTCGAAGGGGATGAGCAACAGCGTCGTCGCCAGCGGCCCGAACGCGATGCCCGCGTTGCCCGCGATCCCGTGGTAGGCGAAGGCGTTCCCTCGCTCCTCGACGCCCTTGCTGATGAGCGAGAGCCCCGACGGATGGTAGACGCTCGCCGCGACGCCCCACAGCAACAGCGCGAGGGTCACGAACGGGATAGAGGGCGCGACCGAGAGGACGAGAAAGGACCCGCTCATCCCGAGCAGGCAGGCCGCGATCACCCGCTGAGACCCGACGATGTCGGCGAGCATTCCGCCGGGGAGCGCGCCGATCCCGAACAGCGCGTAACCCGCTGTGACGACGAGGCCCATCGTCGCCTCCGTCGTCGAGAACTCCAGCAACCAGACGGAGACGAGAATGGGGATCGAAAGTTCGTACGTGTGGACCAGCGAGTGGCCGACCATCACGAGTCCCGTGATCGACTTGTCGTTGGCGTTCACTCTCAGGGATAGTACGACAGTCTCGGGTTTGAACCCGTCGAAAGGGTGGGATGACAGAACGGCCCGTCGCAGGTCCGGCACGCGCTCGGCGATCCGTTTCGGAGACGAAGTCGGATCGACTGTGCGTGCGAGCTATCGTATGATATATGGTCACTAATACCCATTTGTAGCCCCAAATAATGCCAGATCGTCGAACGAGCGTACGGTTTGCTGTTTATCTGTCACAGATGGACGTCGGAGTCCCCGACCGAAAACCGCCCGACTGAGTCCCGGTTCAGCTGTCCGATGCAATCGATAACTTATGGAAATCAGATCCAGTCAATACTGGAACAATATAGGTGAAATACCTGGTGCCTATGGGGAACACTTATATGCATATGCCTCATAGTATGTGATAGACATTATGACTAACTACTACGACATCGTACTCGGCCTCATTCCCGTCGCACTGCTCGGTCTCACTGCTCTTCTCACTACTGCGGGTCTCGGTCTCACTACAGCGGTTCCGCTTGCGGCCAGCGTCTCCGTCGCGCTCATCGGTCACGCGATGTTCGTGAACGGGCCCGTCGACAGCACGGAAACGCCCCAGCAGTCCTCCCGGTCGCAGGTCGCCCCCGTCAACGCCGACTGATCTCTGATACGTCTCTCTACCGCTGATTTCGGATTCTTCTCCGTTCAATTCTCTACTCTCTTTTCGACTCCGCCGCCGCTATCCGTTTCTACCAACCCTTTTTACGCCGGTCACCGATCGTTTCAGCATGACGACCGCACGGTTCCTGACGAGCGATGATGTTTCGGGCCTGGCGTCGCCGCGAGAGTACGTCGAGACCGTTCGGGACGGGTACCGCCAACGGGGTGAGGGCGCCCCCGCCGAACCGCGGACGAAACTACCCAACGCCGACCCGCCGGGGATGTTGACCGGCTACTCGGCGGTTCTTCCCGACACCGGTGCGATGGGCGGATACATGTACGCCGCTGGCTTCGGGGCCGAAGACGCCTGGTTCGTGACGCCGCTTTTCGACGCCGAGACCGGCGAACCGCTCGCACTTCTGGACGGCGCGAGCATGAACCCCTTCAAAACCGGGGCGGCGGGCGCAGTGGGAGTCGACGCGCTCGCCAGACCCGACGCGACCTCGGTCGCCCTGATCGGGGCCGGTTCGCAGGCGCGCGGCCAGTTACGGGCGACCGTGACAGTCCGTGACGTCGAGACTGTCGACGTGTACTCGCCGACGAAAGAGAGCCGAGAGTCGTTCGCCGCCGAGATGAACGAGCGACTCGACGCCGCCGTCGCCGCCGTCGCCAGCAGTTCCGCGGCGGTCGAGAACGCCGATATCGTCATCACCGCGACGTCGGCGAGCGACCCGGTGTTCGACGGGGACCTGCTCGCGGACGGCGCACACGTCACGGCGATGGGCCAGTACCACCCCGAGAAGCGGGAACTCGATACGACCGCCATCGAGCGCTCGAAATACGTGCCCGACCTCCGAGCGCGGGTCATGCAGGACGCGGGGTCGTTCATCCACGCTGTGGAAGAGGGCGTCGTCACCGAGGACCACGTCCACGCCGAACTCGGCGACATCGTCGCCGGCGAGGCGCCCGGCCGGGAGACGCCCGACGAGATAACCGTGTTCGACAGCGGCGGTACCGGTATCGAGACCGTCGCGGCGGCGAAACTGCTCTACGACAGGGCCGTCGAGGAAGACCTCGGCTCCGAGATCGACTTCGCGCCGGCGAGCGAGGCGCTGACTGGAGAGTGATCGGAGAGACGAAAGCCGTCAGCTTCATAGGGACTGTTGTAATTCAGTTCGGTATTTCGCCGACGCGGGGTCGGCGAATACCGGTACACCGTTACAACAATCCCTATCAGAGACCCAGCGCCTGTGTGAGCGTCAGTCCGCTCGCGAGCGCGCCGGCCAGATAGCCGCCGATAGCGCCCCCGTTGAGCAGCGGAAGGCCGGCGTGGGCGCGACCTTTCAACACCATCGTCATGAGCACGACCAGACCGACCATCGTCCCGACCATCGCCGACAGCGACGCCAGGTTGAGAGCGATTCCGGGCACCTGAATGAGTCCCTCGTCGATGAAGAACGCGGCGCTGGCGACGATGATGGTGGGCATCACGGCGTCGCCGAGGCCGATAAACAGCGCATCCCGTTCGAGCGGCCCCTCGTCGGTGACGGCGTCGCCCGCGCTCCCGTCAGGGTCTGTGGCTCGGTCGTCGGACGCTCCCCCATCGTCGGTCGCCGTGTCGGGTTCAGAGACTTCCTCGGAACCGGTCGCGTCCGCTCCGTCCGTCGCCCCGCGTTGCGCCGCGAGGAACGAGTACGGGAGCGTCGTCGGCACGACGAACATGATGGGCACGTTCAAGTCCATCACGCCCTCCGCGAGGTCGAGCATGTGCTCGGTCCCGTAGACGCTGATCGCGTCGTACACCGCGAGAACCACGAGCAGGATAATAGCGGGCAGGAGACCGAAACTGATCCCGAAGATGCCCGCCGCCCCCGCGCCCATGACTATCCCGGTGGCGTCGATGACGTACCACTCCGGGTGGACGAGCAGGCCGACGATGACGGCCGCAGCGCCGGCGAGCGCGAGGACGTTCACCCCGACGCCGCCGACGGAGACGGAGACGAGCGGCGGGACGACGACGTTCAGGACGTACCACGTCAACAGACCGCTCGTGAACACCAGGAGTCCGCGGATGAACCAGCGAATGTTGAACTTGATGGCGGCGAGCATCACGCCCGTCGCAATGAGGATCGCGCCGAAGTAGGCGAAACTGTTCGTCGGATCGTCGGGGTTCTCGACCGCCTGGTAGCCCGCGGATTGGAACGGTTCCACGAGTGCGAGCGCCCCGAGTTGTACCAGCAGGAAGATGCCGACCGTCGCCGCAACCGCGGCGTACGCGCGATGTCGCTGTTCCATGTGCTCGCCGGTTAGAGTGCCTGCGGTATGGCAGTTGCGCTCCCGAGTGTCTGGCCCGCTATCGCCCGTACAGTTTCTCCCCGAGCATCGTCGCGAGCGGTTCGTCGCCGTCGGGCGAGACTGCGACGTACGGCCGCGAAACCGGGCCGAAAACGTCGACGACGCGCCCCACGTCGTTCAGCGATTCGTCGACCGCGGTCCGCCCGATGTCGGGTGCGTCTTCGCCCGCCGCTCGGAGAATCAACAGCCCCTGTGCCGTCCGGACGACCTCGCCGAGTCGCTCCATCACTCTCGGAGGGCGGCGACGTACGCGGCGACCGCCTGGACGATGTCGTTTTTCGAGGAGTCGTCCGCGTCCTTGATCAGGACGCGCCCGCGCTCCTCGTGGCCTTCCCGGGAGTAGGCCACGTCTCGCTCTATGACGGCGTCGTATCCGACCTGTCCCGCCGCTTCCGCTATCTCGTCGACCGTGGGGTCGGGCACCGCGATGTCCGTCGGCACCCGTCTGCCCTCCGTCCGCGTCTTCTCGGCGTCGAGATAGGCGGGCCAGATGACGTTTTCGACCATACGTTCCGGTTCCGCGCGCCGCCGTTAACAACCTTTCTGTCGGCCGTAACCGCGTCGACGGATTCGCCGGGCCGCGAGGTAGAGATCGGTCGGCGAGTGACGGCCGTCAGTGCTTTCACCGTCGGCCAGCGAGCGCGAGCGCGGCGACGAGCGCTGCGACCGCTGCGCCGGCGCCCATACCCGGCTGTCCGTCACTGTCCGACTCGCCGTCGCCATCACTGTCCGTTTCGCCGCCGTTCTCCACAGTGGTGGTCGTTTCGCCGGAACTGTTCGATCCGTTGATTTCGGCTTCGCCGCGGACGCTCACGTTGGCCTCCTCGTACGCCTCGGGGTGGATAGACTCAGCGATCTGACTGATCGGGACCACCACGCGCGGTCCGGGCTGGGTGAGGTAGTTGGCGTTGACCTCGATGACCTGGTCCTCTTCGACGGCGGTCGTGCCGGACAGCGCCTCGCTCTCCTGAAGGCCCATCTGGCGAGAGACCATGATCCACTCGGGGTTCTGCTCGATGATCACTTCGCCGCTCAGTTGACCATACCCCTCGACGCCGGCCGCAACGGCGATGTTCTCTCCGCCGCCGAGTTCGATAATATGGTTGATGAACGTCCCCTCTCCGGGGGTGTAGCCGCCGCCCATCTGGTAGTAGAGGGGCGCGGCGTCCTCGCCGCTGACGGCCTCGTTGACGACCCGGATCTCGGTCTGCATCCGGTCGACCGTCTCCGCGGCACCCTCGCAGTTACCGGTCAGACGGCCGGTGCGATTCGTCTTCTCGTAGATGTCATCGAGGGAACCCGCCTCCCGGAACTCGTATACCGTCATTCCGGCGTTGCGGACCTGTGAGATGGTCTCGTCGGGCGTGCTGTTGGGCGCCAGCACGAGGTCGGCCTCCGTGGCGACCACCGTCTCGACGTTGACCGAGACGCCGTCGTCCTGGCTGATGTCGGTCACGTTATCGCGGCCGTCGAGATACTCCGTGTACCGGCTGACCGCCATCCCTGTCACCTGCCCCTGCCCGCCTATCTCCCACATCGTCTGGGCCGCGCTCGGTTGGAGCGCAACCACTGAATCGGGGCGTTCGTCGAGCGTTATCTCGTTCCCTTTCGCGTCCTCCACCGTTACTGGGAACGAACAGTTCTCCTGAGCGATTGCATCGTTCGTTGCTGCCGCCGACTCGGCGACGGCGGCGGTGTCGCCCGGAAGTGCCGGCTGGGCGGCACCCGCGGTGCCGACAGCGCCGACGCCCGCAACGACGACTAGCAACGCGACCAAGAGTCGAAGTCCGTCTCGTACCATCGGTCTGAGACTCCGTCGTTAGACAATAAGTATTTACCTAACCCAACTCGGATTGCAACCATGCGAACTGGGGCTCGGACGATAGTCTGGTCCGCGGCGCTCACTGTCCTGCTCGGCGCGGTCGTCGTCGTGAGCGCCGCTATCGGCCCCGTGTCACTGGACTACGCCAACGTCGCGAAGGCGACGGTAAACACCCTCGCCGTCCCAGCATCGGCGGGGCTGTCGGTGTCGTCCGTCTCGCTACCGCTGCTGCCGGTGTCCGTTCCCGTGCCCGGTTTCGACGTGGGGTACGTCCACCCCTTCTCGCTCGCCGTTCCCGAGACGGACCAGCGGATCGTCGGCAAACTCCGCCTGCCGCGCATCGCGCTCGCCGGGGCCGTCGGGTTCGCGCTCGCGTCCGCGGGGACCGTCATGCAGGGGTTCTTCAGGAACCCGATGGCAGACCCCTCGATCATCGGCGTCTCCTCCGGCGCGGCGGTGGGCGCGGTCGCCGCGCTCGCCTTGCCCGGCGTGGTCCCGATCGGGCCGCGCTGGGCGGCCTTCGCCGGCGCGCTTGCGACCGCGTTTCTCGTGTACGCTATCGCTACCGAGGACGGCCGAACGCCGGTCGCGACGCTTCTCCTCGCCGGCGTCGCCGTCCAGACGCTGCTCGGTGCTGTCGTCTCGTATCTCCTCGTCCTGAGCGGCGACCAGTTGCGCGAAGCGATGTACTGGCTGATGGGGAATCTACACGCCTCGACGTGGAGCGACGTGGAGTTCGCGCTTCCGGTCGCGGTCCTCGGATTCGCGGCGCTGAGCGCGTTCGCGCAGGACCTCAACGTCCTCCTGCTCGGCGAGGAGGACGCGACGCATCTCGGCGTCGAGGTCGAGCGCACGAAGCGACTGCTTCTCGCGCTGTCAAGTCTCGTCACCGCGGCGGCAGTCGCCGTCGCGGGCGTCATCGGTTTCGTCGGGCTCGTCGTCCCGCACATGATGCGGCTACTCGTCGGTCCGGACCACCGGATACTGCTCCCGACGAGCGCGCTCGCCGGTGCCTCGTTTCTGGTCACCGCCGACACGCTCGCGCGGTCGGGACCGGCCGAAGTACCGGTCGGCATCGTCACCGCGGCGATCGGTGCCCCGTTTTTCCTCTTCTTGCTCCGCCGCCGGGAGGTGAGCGCGCTGTGATAGATATCGAGAGCGTACGCGTCTCGCTCGGCGGCGCGGAGGTCCTTTCGGGCGTCTCCGCGTCCGTCGAGCGGGGGTCGTTCGTGGGACTCGTCGGTCCGAACGGGGCCGGCAAGACGACGCTCCTGCGGACCGTAAGCGCAGCCCTGACTCCGGACAGCGGCCGCGTGCTGGTAGACGGCGACGACGTTCACGCGCTCTCGTCGAAAGCGGCCAGCCGGCGGGTCGCCGTCGTGCCGCAGGAGACCCACCTGTCCTTCTCGTTCGACGTCGAAACCGTCGTCGAGATGGGTCGCCATCCGTACCGGTCGCGGTTCGGTCGGAAGACGGACGCGGACCGCGACGCGGTCGCAAAAGCCATGGAGCGGACCGCAGTCGCTCGCTTCGCGGACCGCTCTATCGAGGGCATCAGCGGCGGGGAGCGACAGCGCGTGCTCCTTGCGCGGGCGCTCGCCCAGGACGCGCCGGTTCTCCTCCTCGACGAACCAACTGCCAGCCTCGACGTGAACCATCAGGTCGAAACGCTGGAACTCGTTACGGATCTAGTCGCCGACGGCAAGACGGCCGTCGCCGCTATCCACGACCTCGACCTCGCGGCGCGCTACTGCGACGAACTCCTCCTGATCACCGACGGCGACCTGCTCGCCGCGGGTCCCCCTGTGCAGGTCCTCTCGGAGTCACGGCTCGCAGACGCCTTCGACACGAACGCCGTCGTCTCGCGGGACGGGACCACCGGAAGCGTCTCCGTCACGGCGCTCGCAGACCGTCCGGACGCGGACGGGACCGTCCACGTGGTCGGCGGCGGCGAGACCGGTGCCAGGGTGCTGGACGCGCTCAGGTCGGCCGGGTTCGGCCGCACGGCCGGGCCGCTCCCCGAGGGCGACGCCGCCGCCGAGACCGCACGCGTACAGGGTGTCGACCTCCTCACGTCGTCGCCGTTCGACCCCATCGACGGCGAGATGATAGACGCCCTCGCCGACCGCGTCGCCGCCGCGGACGTGACGGTGCTTGCCGACCCCGTCGTGACGCCCGGCAACCGAGACGTGCTGTCGGTCGTCCGCGACGCGCGGACGCTCGTCGTCGTCGAGACGCGACCGTTCGAGGAGCGCAACCACGCCGGAGAGGGCGCGCGGGAGGCGTACGAATCGCTCCGCCGCGGCGCGACGGTCGTCACCGAGGACGACGTGACCGCGGCGGTCAGAGAACTCCGTCGGACGGTCACCGCGGAGAGCGCGTAGCCGGCCTCTGTCACTCGCTCGAAAACGAGAAGGCCACGACGCGCCCGTCCCCGTAGATCACGTACGGGTCCGGCACGCCGTCTCCGTCACCGTCGGCGAGCGTCGGGTGCGTGAATATCGCCACGTCGCGTTCGTAGGAGTCGAGTACCTCGCCAGAGTCGGGGTCGACGACCGAAACGACGCCGTCGTTCGTGACAGTGACCAGTTCAGGGTCGCCGTCGCCGTCGATGTCGCCCATGCTCGGGGGCGGCATCATCTGGACGTCGGCGGTGGTCAGCGTCGTCGACCACTCGGTTTCGCCGTCGGTCGCCCGCAAACTCCGGAGGTCGCCGTCGCGAGCGACCGCGTATATCTCGCGGCTTCCGTCGCCGTCTCCGTCGCCGGTCGCGTGCACCGCGGCGTACTCGCCGAGGTCTCGCTCCCAGACGACGCTCCCGTCGGTGCCGTCGACGAGGGCGACCGTCCCTTCCGTCGACGCCACGACGATTTCAGTGCCGGTTCGGTCCGGAACGTCGACTGTCGTCATCCATGTGACTGAGCCCTCGACCGCATCGGTCTCGTTCCAGCGAACCCGACCGTCCGACTCGTACAGTTGCACCGTGCCGCTCCGGAGTCCGACGACGAGTTCGCTCTCGCCGTCACCGTCGAAGTCGGCGACCGACGGTTGCGCCCAGGTGTACGAGTCGAGGCGGTCGGTCCAGCGCTCCGTCCCGTTCGGTTCGAGGACGAACACCGTCCCGCGCACGTCTACCACGACGGTTTCGCTGCTCCCGTCGCCGGTGAGGTCGTCGACGACCGGCTTCGTGTACCCGTACGAGGTCAGGTCGTGGCGGAACTCTACCTCGCCGGTGTCCGGGTCGTGCGCGGTGACTGTCTGCTCCGTGGTCGCGGCGAGAACCTCGACCGTGCCGTCGTCGTCGTAATCGGCGAGGGTCGGGTCGGCGACGGAGTGGATCGTGCAGTTAGCGGGCCGGATCTGAGACTTCCACTCTCGACTGCCGTTCTCGTCGAGCGCGACGAGGCTGCACTGGTCCGTCCCGCTGGTGCCGCTGATCGGAGCGTACACCATCGCCGAACCGTTCACGGTACCGACAGCGGTGGCGTGGTGGTTCCCTTCGATGCTCCGCGCGGTGTCGCTAACCCACCGCTCGGTCAGTGTCCCGTCGGGCGTCCCGCCGCTGACACCGAACAGGGCGACACCGCCGAGTACGAGGACGACGAGCAGCAGCGCCGCGAACGTCCGGAGTCGCATACGCGGCGGTTCGAACCGCTCGTGGTAAAGCTTACACATGCGAGAGCGGGTTTCGACGGTTGAACCAGCAGTTACTTCCGCCCGTCATCGGCAGATTTCCGTATGCGGTGGCACGTCCGGATCTCGTCGGCGGTGATGAGCGCGGTGTTGTTCTCCGGTGTCGCGAGCGCGCACGGCGTCGGCGGCACCCGGTTCGACGCGCCGCTTCCGCTTTCGCTCCTGTTCGTCGGCGCGGGGGCGACTGTCGGTCTGACCGCGGTGTGGCTCGGTGCAACGGACACCCGACTCGACGGCGTCCGCGCCCGACGACTCGCGTCGCTCTCCCCGAAAACGGCGACCGCCCTCCGTGGCGTCGCCCGCGTCGCGTTCCTGGTCGCGTTCGTCTGGGTCCTCTACGCGGGGCTGTTCGGAAAGCAGGTCCGAGCGGAGAACTTCGCCACGGTGTTCGTCTGGCCCGTCTGGATACGCGGCGTAGGGCTGGTCGCGGTCCTGTTCGGGAGCCCCTGGCGCGCGCTGTCCCCGTGGCTGACCGTCTACGACGGCCTCGCGTGGCTCGAAGGGACCGACGTTTCGCTCGTCGGTGCGTATCCGTCACGGCTCGGCGAGTGGCCCGCCCTCATCGGATTCGTCGCCGGGATCGGGATCGTTGAGAACCTCACTGTGATACCGCGTTCGCCCCGACTCACCGCCACTGTCGTCGCCGCCTACGCGCTCGTGATGGTGGCCGGCGGTCTCTGTTTCGGCCGCGAGTGGTTCCGTCGCGCGGACGCGCTCGACGTTCTCTATCGACTGTTCGGACGGGTCGCCCCGGTCGCCGCAACCCGCGACGCGGACGGCGGGATCCGGTTCGAACTCCGGGCCCCGTGGCACGGGACCATCGACGGCGTTTCGGATCTCTCGGTCACGGCGTTCGTCGTCGCGACCGTCTACACCGTCAGTTTCGACGGGTTCACGAGCACGTCCGAGTATCAGACGATCCTCTTCGACGTACGGGAAGCCCTCGGCGTCGGCCCGGTCGTTTCGGTGGGGCTGTACGCGGTCGGGTTCGTCGGGTTCCTCGTCGCGTTCGCACTCGTCGCCGCAACGACTGACCGACTGGTAGGCAACAGCGAGTCGTGGCGGACGACGGCCTGCGCGTTCGCGCCCACGGTGTTACCGATCGCCGTCGCGTACGAACTCGCGCACAACTACCCGTACGTTCTCCGCAACGCGGGCCAGTTGGCCGCGGTACTCGGGCCGTATCTCGGGTCGGCCACAGACGCGATCGAGCCGCTGTGGTGGCTGTCGCTCCCGGCGTTTTGGTGGTCACAGATCCTCCTGATAGTCGGCGGCCACGTCGTCGCCGTCGTCGCCTCCCACGAGGTCGCGCGACGCCGATACGCGACGCGGTCGCTCGCTCGCCGCGCACACTTCCCGCTTACCGCGTTGATGATCGGTTACACGGTGCTTTCGCTCTGGATCGTTTCCCGACCCGTCGTAGCGGGCTAACCGCGGGACTCCGTCGTCGGGCCCGGCCGGGCGGGATCGGTTCCGAGGGTCACGAAACGGTGAACTCGATGGGGTCCATCTCCACGAACGCCGTCTCGTACCCCTCGTGCCGGGACACCTGCGGGGGCGTGTCAACCGTGATAGTCACCGCGTCGTCGCTCTCTATCCCGTCGAGAAGCGCGCCGTAGTGGTATCCGATATCGGGATGGACCGCCTTCGAGAGCGCGCCGTCGAATCGGGGTTCGCCGCCCCGTTCGACCGTGCCGGAAAGCGACATCATCGGAAGCGGCACGCGGTTGAACGGCGTTCGTGGCGAAACGGCGAGGTAGGTGCCCGAACCGTCTATGAACGACGGATCTCGAACGGCCGTCACCTGAAAGACGGCGTCGCCGCTCGTCGCCTCGGTGAGGTGGTCGCCGGGCATGGCGTCCGGTTCGGGAGCGACGGAAACCGGGGCCATCTCCATTTCCATCAGGTCGACTGCGCCCCGTTCGCCCTGCTGGTTCTCGAAGGTCTCGAACCTGAGTCCATCCCGTTCGTCGACGCTGTACTCGAACTCGACGGTCCCCGACGCGCTCTCCTCGAACCGTCCCTCGAACGGGCCGGGCTTGGAAACGTTCATACTCCCGATGTCGAGCGTCACCTCGTACGTTCCCTCGCCGTCGAGCGCGAAGTTATCGCCGTAGTGAAAGCCCATGTTCTGCGATATCATCGGCCAGGGCGGCTTCTCGGTCACTATCTCCCCGTCCTGTTCGACCGTCATCGAGAGGCCAGACCCGACTGGCAACACCGTCCCCGTCTCGTCGTCCCACACCGATGCCATCAGGTGGATATCGTCTTCGTCCCTGATCGAAACCTTCTCAGTCGTCGTCCCAGTGACCGTCCAGAACCGGTGCGGGAACGAGTACATCAGCCCGATAGTGTAGTCGCCCGCGGCGGTCATACCGATCATCTCCATGCCCTCGACGTGGGTTGGGAAGTACACCGCGTCCGGCCGGTCCTCGACGACATCGGGGACGCTTCGGACCGACTCCGTCTCGAAAAGGGAGTTACAGCCGGCGATAGCCACCGCACCGGCGAGAGACGTACTGGCGAGAAACTCGCGTCGTTGCATAGGGAAACGCTAGTTACAAGGGCCGAAAAGTCGTTCTGGTACAGTTGACGAAAGCCATCGGAGCAGGTCCGGTTTACCTACTCCGGCTTCGGCGACGGGAACGCTCGCAGCGAGCGCGGCGGGATCAGGAAGTTCCCGCGGCGCTTGACGGACATGTACCGGAGGATCCCGTTGTTCGTCCGCTGGCCGACCGCGGAGTTCTCGGCCAGGTCGGTGCCGTTCATCGCTTCGCGCGTGTCGACGAAATCACTGATCGACCGCTGAAGCGAAACGAAGTGTAGTCCCGCCTCGCCGCCGTTCGTGGAGTCGAAATCCCGTCGGAGGATGATCGGGTCGTCGTCCTCCCGCGCGCGCGCCGCTTTCTGCGAGTGGCCGACCATCCCCTTCGTGCGGGCGTGTTCCTCGACGTTCTCGACGCAGTCGCCGGTTATCTGCGTGTCCTCTCCGAGGTTCTCGCCGGTCCCCTCGACCTTGTCCTCCTCGGCGTGGACCGGACAGAACATCTTGGCGACGCGCTGGTCGCGGCTGTCCTGTTCGTACCACTGCTGGAGGTTCAGCCGGATCCGGGACAGTTGCTTCGTGGTGCCGCCTGCGAACGGTCCGTCCTGAATCGTCACCCGGTCTTCACTGGCCTGGTTCTCCTCGAACCCGGACTTGAATCCCATGTACAGCGGCGCGTCTTCCGGAACCGGTTCCGAATCGGGAATGCCCCTGACGTCCTGGTTCTCGGCGGGAAGTCCTTCGCCGACGAAGCCGGTCCGCCGGTCGGCCTTCTCGACGACGCCGTCGACGGACGTCTCCGTTTCGACGCCATTGAGTTCGTCCAGTTCCCCGAACAGCGCCTCCTCGGCTGCGAGCGCTACTTGCGCGTGGTCGCTGGCGAGATGTAATACGGCGTCGTACTCGTCGAGCGCGGGGTCTTCGAGCGGCGAAAGCGCTCGCGGCTCCGGAAGGTCGACGGATTCGGGAAGCGAGGCGTCGTACCTGGCGAAGTACGACGGCGAGTAGCCGAGCGTGAACAACAGCCCCGCGGTGTCGCGCTGGTAGGCGCGTTCGAGGTCCCGAAGCGCCGTTTCGAGCGTCTCCCGCTCCCGTTCGGATGGCGTCCCGTCTCCCGAATAGTCGAGCATCAAAACGACGTTGTGGGCGGGTGCCAGGCGGTTCCCGTGGGTGTCGGTCGACAACAGTTCGTTCCAGGCGTGCTGGCGCTCCGACAGCGTCGAGAGGTCCGACGGACCCTGCGGAACGTCTATCTCCTCTTCCTCGCCGTTCCCGTCCCGCTCCATACAGGCGGCCAGCGCCGCGGACCCGCCGATGGCGACCGCGGATTTCGCGAACTCCCGCCGAGAGATCCCGCGGTTCCTGTTGGGTGAAGGCATTGACCGGACTAGTGTCTTAATCAGAAAGGGCGTTCTGGTGCAGTTCTCGAAAGCCGCGCCGTACCGCCGGGTTCTCGTGGACGCAAGTACTGATCCGAGACATTACGGCGAATCTTGGTCTCCTTGACTCGGTGGTCAAGTCGCCGGGACCAAGCGTGGAGTAGTCGGACGTGGTCCATCTCTCCCTGACTTCGCAGGTGGACGCCACATTGTTTCGTCTACGCTGATCTCACTAGTTCTCTCTCCCAACGTTCGATATAGCGATATTTGATTTACCCGTCTGTCGACCGACGTGCGAATATCGGGCCGTACGGTCCTGAAGTGGAGAACCGCGTTCAGAGGAGGGTGTACACGTTCGATTCGTACGTCTCCCGGACTCTGTCGCCCCAGTTGTGCGTGTAGGTGTCGATGATGTCCTGTGCGACGTCGCCGCGTAGGTACTTCACGACGCCGCGGTCACCCGTGCGGTCCCGAAGATGAGTGGTGAAAAAGTGCCGGAAGTAGTGCGGCGTGACGTTTACCTCGGCACCGCCGCCCGACTGATACCACCCGCGGTCCCTGGCGTACCCTTCGACGGCGTGATGGACCATATCCGGTGTGAGTCGACTCCCCCAGTTGCGACTCGTGCTGGTAAACAGCGGGTCGGCGGGCGAGTGGGCGTCGGGGCGGACGGCGAGCCATCGACCGAGAACCTGACGGAGTTCGTCGTCGACGGGGATCACCGTCGCTCGCTTGCGTTTGTTCGACGCTGTTCGTTGCTCGCCGTTCGTCACGGCCCCGCGGGCGGGATCCGCAGCGACGTACAGCGAGTCCGGTCGTTCGGCGAGTTGCGCCCGTGTCGGGGCATCGTCATCGTCGTGGGGTATCTCCGAGAGGTGCACGTCGCGGCGGTCGAGGTTACAGAGTTCGCCGACGCGCATTCCCGTTTTGAGGAGGACCACGATCACGGCCTGATCAAGCGGATGCGTAACGTCGGCGACGAACGACCGCATGTCCGACAGCGGAATATCGCGTCTGGCCGGGTCAGTGTCGATGGTTTCGTCCATCTCCTCTACGACCAACGTCATCGGGTTCGATTCGAACGCCCCCACTTGTGTCATGTACGCGTAGAATCGGTGGAGATAGGACGCATACGTCGCCACCGTACTCTCGGCGACGCCGTCGCGGATCTCGTGAACCCAGGCCATACAGTCCCTGTGCGTGGCCGCCGACAGCGCTGTCGAGGTCCCGGACGGACTCCGGTCCGGGTCCTGCAGAAACGCCTCGAAACGCCGTAGAACCCGCTCGTACGCCTCTTGAGTCCGGTCACTCTTGCCGTGATAGGCGACGTCTTGCAGGAAATACCCGACCGGATCGTCGACGTCGCCCGGTGCCGGACCCGTCGTACTCATCCGTCCACCCGGGTGTATCCACCGTGGCGACCGCTGTATCGAACCTCGTCGTCCCCTTGGAGATCCTGCAGGGTATCTTCGAGTCGGCTCTCGATGTCGCCGGTCACCGCCTCGACGAGTTCGTCCCAGTCGAGATATTCGCCGTCCTCGAGCACCGAGAGGACCCGGTCATCGAGGCCTTCACCCCCAGGGGTAGCGTCCTCGGAAGGCCCTTTCTCCGAACCGGACTGGTCAGATTCGTTTACCCCGTCGCCGTCTGCGGGTTCGAACCCGCGACGGCCGGCCTGGACCATCGACCGGACGAATTCGCTCCGACTCATGTCCAGTTCGTCGGCGTGGTCGGTCCAGATCTCTTTCTGGTAACGAGGCACGTACGTCTTGACGACGGTTCGCTCCGTCTCGTCTCCCTCGACTGCCATGATGACCGCCTCGTTTTCTCCCCACATTAATCTGTCCCAATACCACAAATAAGAGAGTTTATCCTGCTAAATGGGCCGTTAATCTGGCGGATGTTATGTACATATCTGTATTAAAGGTACCCCGGACTCTGGCTCTGGTACTACATACACGAATAAAATAATCCACCGCTACGCTCGATTGCGCCCGATACAGGACAACAGGATCAGATATGTCTCAATACGTATATTTAGGTTGGTTCTCTTAGAACCGTGAAATCGAGTTCGAATCGAGAGTGACGGGAACAGTTCCGAACTGCTACGGCACTGAGTCACACTTGTCAGTTCTCCTGTTCAGGAAGGGGAGCAAAACGACTGGTCAAGGATACAATGATAGAGGGTTGTGGATGTACCGCCCAGAAGAGATCGTCTCCAACAGGTCTGAATCGTAGTGTCGAACAGCGGTAAACGACAGGGAGACAAAAGGCGTACAGACAATCAACATGTGTCTGTATTCGCGGGTACGGGAATTCACGAAACGACAAACCGTGGTTCAACTGGGTGCTGCCTGGGGGTGAGCCGACATCTCAGACAGCGGTTGATACAGTCACTGAACACGTTAGTCTCGTTGTCCGGTTCCGGTCCGACATTCGATGCCGACAAGTACTCGAATTTGGTTTCTTTCTATGACGACTCTCGTTCGGAAGCACTGTGCGTCGTCCCCTGTACCGCAAAAGGACCAGCTAAACTGTATGTCGATATACTGAACGGCTTGGTCAGACGGCCGAACGCGTCCGAACTACAGCGTGATCCGCGATTAGAGCGAGTCGGAACTTCGAAACGGCTTTATTATTTTAGGGCGACCTAAAAACATGCCCGTCGATAGTACGGTAGACGGGGCTCTGACGCGTCGAGAGGCCGCGACGCGGGAAAGCCCGATCTACGACCGCATTCCGGCTGAAACAGAGAGACTGCATCGGTTTTCCAACAGTGACGCCCGAACGACTGAAGTCGAACCGCTCCGTGACTGCCAGCGGACAGCGAAACCAGCTATAGAGGAGAACTCGTCATGACGACCTCAGACACAGACTCGCAGCTAGCGACGGATCACGACGTGGTCGTCGTCGGCGGCGGGCCAGCCGGCTGTTCAGCGGGCGTGTTCACCGCACGGTACGGACTCGAGACGGCCATCTTCGACCGCGGTCGCTCCTCGATCAAGCAGTGCGCCTATCTGGAGAACTACCTCGGCTTCCCCGGCGGGATCGATATCGAGACGCTGTACGGACTGATGCACGACCACGCCGAGGACGCGGGCTGTGAACTCGTCTCCGACATGGTCGAAGCCGTCGAACGCTGCGACGACGGGTTTGCGGTCGAAACGCAGGACGGACGGCGCGTCACCGCCCGACGAGTCGTCGCAGCGACCCGGTACGACGGCGAGTACCTCCGACCGCTCGATGGCGACGCGATGTTCGAAACGTACGAGTACGACGGCGAGTCCCACG
The DNA here is from genome assembly GCA_005954745.1 of Halostella pelagica. Lineage (GTDB taxonomy): Archaea > Halobacteriota > Halobacteria > Halobacteriales > Natronoarchaeaceae > Halostella > Halostella pelagica. Next base: position 1,380,211 of record CP040678.1, on the reverse strand, counting down.
AGCAGTTCGACCGGTCGTACCCGGAGGCGGACGGGACGACGCCGGTCGACGGCCTCTACGTTGCGTCCCCGTCTGACGAGACGGATCACCAGACGATCATGGCCGCTGGACGCGGCGCACGGGTCGGCCTCACGCTCGTGGAAGACCACCGGCGGGAGCGAGGCTATCCCGACGCGCTCGCTGCGGAGTACGATTGGATGCGTCGAGAAGCGGAACTCGACGACGAACTCGACGACCGCGACCGCTGGCGCGAACTGTTCGACGACCGCTTGCCTGACGACCACGACCTTCCGGAGGAGCGACTCGCCGAACTACGGGAACGAGAGATCGACCGTCGGATCGACACGTATCTCCCTCGGTCCGAGATCAAACGCCGGACGGAGCAGGGTCACCGACGTCTACTCGACCACGTAGACGACGATCTCATCCTTGAAGCGGCGCGTGAGATCACCGCCGAGCGTCAGTCCGAGACGAACGAGTAGCCCATCGGCGAGTGGGTTCGGCCCTGGTTGCACCCTCATGACGGAAGCAGGCTCCGAATCAGCGGTGTGTCATAGCACTTCGATGCCCGTCTTCGAAAAAACGGATGGCAGCCGTGGTGAATCCGGGGGAGATATTCGGACCGGCGGGCGTTCGTTGTCCTCGTCACTGCGTCAGGGAGCGATCGCAACCAGCTTCTCGTGCGGTGAGAACGATCTGAACCTGTCACGACTGCATCGGATCCCTTCGTCAGGGTGTCGTATGATATCCGCAGGCTGATCTGGTGAAGGACCCGTTCCGCCGTGGGACGTCGACTATTACCTTCATGTGATGACGAGTAATGCAAGATTACCCGCCTCTAGTCGCGCTACCGGTGTTTTCTCGCTCGCACCCGGGATGCGAGAGACGGGACAGAAGTGTACGATCACGAGTAAGTCCCGTAAGTTCGCTCGCAGGTGTGATCGTATTTCCTCGATATGGCGCGTAAGCGGCACCTATAACGGCTTTGAATCCTCGACTGGCGTCGGCGTGAACTGAAGGCGACGTGACGGTTACTCGTCAATCCCGAAAGTTCAGCCGACCTTGCCGTCGGGCAAGCGACGAATTACAATACCCTCTTGGCGTCGTGCGAACCGTGTATGGATACCAGTGCGAGTTCAGTTCGCATCGCGACCGTGGCCGTTGCCGTTCTGGTCGCGGTAAGTGTCGCTGTCGTGGGGATCAACGCCGGAACTGCAGAGGGCACTGATCTTCAACAGGAAGCCCTTCAGCAGGAACCGGACCAAGCGTCGAACGAGACGAACCTTTCGGGGGCGAACACGACGTTACGGGGGGTGATGGAGAACGACTCCGCCGGATGGTCGATGGCGGAGGCCGGTGACGTCAACGGTGACGGGGAGTCCGACCTCGTCGTCGGCGCGCCGAGGCGGCACGACAACAGTACGCACACCGGTTCTGCGTACCTCTTCTACGGGCCCGTCGACGAGGGCGACATCAACCTCTCGGACGCGGACGTGACGTTCGAAGGCCAGCAACGTGCCGACCGAACGGGCGTCGCGGTGGCGGGCGGTGACCTGAACGGAAACGGGTACGCCGATGTCGTCGTCGGAGCGTCCCACTCTAACAACAGCGACGGCGAGCGATACGCCGGGAAAGTGTACGTCGTTTCCGGCGGCGAGAGCCTCAACGGGACCGTCGCTCTCGGAAACGACACGACGACGATAGACGGCGAGTCGTGGGGCGACCACGCGGGGTACGCCCTCGACGTGGTGAACCACTCGTCCGAGGAGTCCGACCTCGTCGTCGGCGCGCCGTACAACAACAGCACGAACACGACGGCCGGTGCCGCCTATCTGATCGAGGGCGACGAGATCGAGTTCGGTGCCGGAGCGACGCAGTCCCTCTCGGACCTCGGAAGTAAATACGCCGGGGAAGGTCTCGGGGACCGCGCCGGCTGGTCAGTCGCCGACGCCGGTGACGTCGACGGCGACGGGCGACACGACGTGATCGTCGGTGCATACAGTGCCGACAAAGGGACGAACGACGCCGGCGCGGCGTACGTCATCTACGGGGACGACGACCCGCCTGTCGAGGCCACGCTCGGTGAAGCGAACGCGACACTCACGGGCGCTGATACGGACGACTTCGCGGGATACAGGGTCGACGGTGCCGGTGATGTCGACGGCGACGGCCTGGCCGATGTCGTCGTCGGCGCGCCGTACAACAACGAGACCGGTACTGACGCCGGTGCGGCGTACGTCGTTCGGGGGAGCGACCTCTCCGAGAACGTCAGCCTCGACGACGCCGCCCTGAAACTGTACGGCGAGAGCGAAAACGACCTCGCCGGGTTCGCAGTGAGCGGCGGCCCCTGCAACGAGACGGTGTACGTGGGCGCGCCCGGCGCTGATTCTGCGACCGGCAGCGCCTACGCTGTCGGCGGTGACGCGACCGGTAACGCGTCGCTTTCGGGCGCTGTCGCGACGTACCTCGGTGAGGAAGAGGGCGACGGTGCCGGGTTCTCGCTGGCCGGAGCGACCAACCTGACCGGCGACGACACGGAGGAACTGCTCGTCGGCGCGCCGTTCCACGACGGCAACGCGAACGATAGCGGTGCCGCGTATCTCGTCACCGACGCCTGTCCGACGAGCGAAGCCGACGTGACTGACGCTCCGCCGGAGGAAGCGCCCGACGACGGTCAGGAAGACGAATCGACGATTCCAGTCCACGACGAACCGAGCGAAACGGACGACGGGGACGCTGACGACAACGAGACCGACGACACTGAAGACGACGACGATACTGAGGGTAACGAGACCGACGACAGTGATGATGAGGGCACTGATGAGAACGAAACTGACGGGAGCGACATAGAAGACAACGCTACCGACGGAAACGACACTGATGACAACGTTACCGACGGAAACGACTCTGCCGATAACGCTACCGACGGAAACGCTACCGTCGGCAACCAGACGGATACTGACACAGCGGAAACCGAGGACGACGGCGGCACTGACGCGGTAGAGCGGATAACGCCGGCAGACGGGGAAGTGACGGTTCAACCTGGAACTCGAATGCTGTTCGAAGTGTCCGTCGACGAGTCCGTCGACGGCCCCATCGCGGCAGAATGGACCATCGACGGGGAGACCGATTACCGGTTAGGTCCGTTCCACAGCGAGTACAGGGCGGAAGGCGAGGAGTTCTACAAACAGACGTTCACCGAAACGGGCACTCACGAGGTGACCGCGACGGTGTTGAACGGCGATCAGGAGAGCGTGGGAACGGCCGAGTGGACAGTTACTGTCGAAGAGGGCGGTACCGAAGCGCCGTCCATGTCGGCAGCGGACGGCGGTGGTGAGATAACGCTAGAGGAGGACGAAGACACCGGGCTTGCCATCGGGGAGGGGGACGCTATCGACCTCACACTCGACGTGAGCGACCCGGACGGTGACCTGCACCGCGTCGTCTGGTTATACGGATTACAGGACGCCCGCCTCGGGACGACATCGGTCAGCGGGGCCCAGGACACGGCCACGATGTCCGTCGAACGCGCCTGCCAGTGTCCGGTCATCGTCTGGGTCGTCGACGAGTCGGGGGCCGTGACGGAGCGGCCGGTCTGGAACTTCACCATCACGCAGCCCTCCGAGACGACCAGCGAGACGGCCACCACCGGTACCCAGAACGGGAACGGTGACTCGACGGTCACCCGGGAGGGGGAGGGTGACACCGCGACAGCCACCCAGTCCTCGGATAGCGAACGAAACGGGTCGGTGACGAACGATACCTCCACGGTTGAGTCCGACGGAACGGACAGCACTGCAACGGCAGAACCGACTACGGAGGGAGAAGACCCAGCAAACGAGAGTGAGGGCCCGACTACGGGAGACGGTGACTCAACCACGGTAGACGGGGACTCGACCGACGATACCGACAGCGACGAAACGGCTACGGAGGACAGAGAGAACGGTACGACGGACCAGACGGCGGCCGCCGCGGCGTTTCACTGAACGGCCAGGGCCGTCTCGAACTCTGCGTCGGCGAAGAGGTTTTTGACCGCGTCGGCTTCCTGCGTCGTCTCGACGACGTTTTCCATCAGTACCGTCTCGCTGGGGAACAGCTGTTCACCCAGTTCAAGACCGTGGTCGCGGGCGGTCGATCCGGTGACGGTGAGATAGACGCCGAGCCCGACATCTGCGACCGCTGCTTCCTCCTCACGCCCGTCGTCCGGATAGCAGAAAGTCACGTCTTCCATCGCCGCCGTGCCGAGCACGGCCCGGACGAGCCGTTCGTACCGTGGCGAGATACAGAGCGGTCCGGCGTAGTTCTCGACGAACTCCCGGCTCAGTTCGTCGGCGGGACCCTCTCGACGGGTTGCCGGTGTGGCCATCAGCGTGTGGTAGACTGTGTCCCCGAGACCGGTAACGACGCGAACGTCGGTGTCTTTGGGGTCGATCCGAGCGTTGAGGTCGTCGATGGACGCGAGGGGTTCCTCGCGGAGACCGACGACCTCTTCCAGAACGAGGTCGGCGCTGTCGAATCCGAGGGCGAAGTCGTGCGTTCGAACCGCGCGAAACGGTTCCTCGCGGCCGATCAGCTGTACGTCCACGCCGTCGGTTTCGACCGTAACGCTGTCGAACACGATCCGACGCGGCATACCGGCGCGGTCGTCGCGGAGAAGGGTGTAATCGGGCTGTCCCGCGTCGGAAAGCGTGCTGTAGGCCGACAGACGGTCGTATACGTCTCGCTCGTCCGTCTGTTTTCCTTTGGCAATGGCTTTCTCGTAGCGTAGCGTCGAGGCGATGGAATCGGCGAGTTCGGTGTCTCCGGTTCCGGCGGCGATTCGGTCGAGAACGGCCTCCAGCGGTCGTCCCTTACGGGGGACGGCGACCCGTAACGTCTCAGTCATTGTCCGGTATCACGCTCCGTGTCTGTAAACCGGTTGCGCTTCACTCAACCGGCGAGTCATACCGTGTCGGTGTCCACGTCGACGCTAACCATTCCCGTCGGCGGTTCGTCAGCCCCCGCAGTCACGGCAAGTCGCCACCCACCTTCAGTCATCGTTTGGGGATGGTCGTCCACGCTCGAAAGATCTTTTGGAAGGTCGCCGAACGCCACGGCGTCCCGTTATCGGTCGGCGCGGACGTAGTCGAGCCAACAGTTAGAGGAGGAAAGCGAGATCCCGCCGCCGTCGTAGACCGCGACGTAGATGGCCGGGTCCCAACAGAACTCGTTGGAGACGTTCCGCTCCAGACGAGTGCTTTCGTTTTCGATAGCGAGGTGATAATCACCGTTGCTCAACACGCCCGCCTCGGTCACGTCTTCGTTCGGCGGAAGGGTGAACTCTTCTGTATACTGCTCTGTACCGCCGTCTTTCCGTCGGATCGAAATGGAGATGGAGCGAGCAGATCCCGTGTTGTTCCGTATATGAATGTCCGTGGATTTAGTCGACGCTACGTACAGCCCGGTCGTGGCAAAGACGGTAGTCGGAACGCCTATTTTTAGTAAATCTCTCCGGTTCATTGTACGCGTGTGAGCCTTGGGAAAGGGTTAAGAGTTACTCCTTATACGATATCGACGGTGAGATTAGAACTCAAGGGGAGGTCCACGCTGTCTCTGACGTAGATCGTTCTGCCCGGATCACAGGCCGTTCCCGATTCGTCGTAGTTCCAGTTGTACTGTGATTCCGCCCGTACTTCTTTCGTATCTTCGCTCGTGGACGGTTCCATATCGAACCACACGCCACGATTGTCTTCCTGGCCGGTCGGGAACTGATTGAGATTCATTATCCACTCCGAGTACATGTGGTCGTTGTTCAGATCGTACGTGTTTCGGTCCAGATTAACCGACATGGACGGACCCATCGAAACCGAACCGAACGCGTATCCGATTCCGACGGAGAACGAATAATTATCGTCTTCACCCCGTGTGTCTGGCCGTTCGGACGTTATCTTTAATCCCGAATCCCGGCCCGACTTGTACCCTGAACCGGGAGCGACGTCGATGTAGTCGGTGTGGCTGGTGAGGTCGAGACTGACGTCAGAAGTGTCAGAGGACGGTACTTTCGTGAAGTACGACTGCATCGACCAGCGGTTGTACCCGTTGTTCGGCAGTTGATCCACGTCGTACGACTTGCCAGCATCACCTGTCAAGTAAGCGAACCACTCCCATCCATCGTCGTCGAAATCGTTGCCGTAGTCCCGGGTCCGAACCCACTCGATGTCTTTGTAATCTTCGTCATCGGTACTAGCGATAGACCCGCTCTGTTCCGTAACCTTCTGATCGTACGTCTTGCTCCGATCGGGCTTCGCTCTCTTTATAAATTCTTCAAGCTGAGTAGCTTTCGGCGCGGATTTAGGCAACAGCGTGAACGCCACCGAATCTAACGACGGTTTTCTGATGTTTCCCGTGATGGAGTTATCAGAAGAGACGATGACCTGGGTGTGTTCGTACGGTTTTTTCTCCTCTTTTCGTTCGTTCTTCGTGAACAGTCGCGATTCTGAACTGGAGTTCCGTCGAGTCGCCTCGGATCGAGAGAGGGAAACGGACGCACTCGGGACTGAGATATTTCCGCTCAATCCCTTTTTTATTTCGTTGAACTCTCCTGAAGCGTTGCCTACGATTTCCAGGCTCTCGGGATCGTACGCAAGCCCAGTGAATTCGGTGCCCGTCACGCTACGGCACAGGCCTTCCGATTTAGCACTGGTCGTGATCGGTAGCGACGCGAGACCGACTGCACTGGCACCGATCGATTTTAGGGCTCTTCTTCTGCTGGAGGAGAAGTTATTTTTAGACATCATATAATGGAAATGCGTGGGGAATTATAAAAATTATTTTTAGTATTTTATACATATTCGAAGAACGTCCGTGAAGCGCTTCACCTCCCCCACCGCTCTCGACGAACACCAGCACGGGCAGCGGTCGACGGCCGCGAGGCGGGTGCGGAGGATCGCCTCGCGGACCGACCCCCGACAACGACCGGCATCGCCGCCACTCACTCCAAAGCTTTCAGTTCCTCGCGAAGAAGACGCCGGCGACGTCGTGACAGAACGCGATGAGGTCGTCCGCTTCCGACCCCTCGGCACCGACCCACTCGTCCTCGCAGACGATGAGGTCGCGGTAGGGGAGCGACGGGTCGTACCGCCGTAACGCGGTCCGGTATTCGGATGCGATACGGGCCGCCTCGGCCGCAGTGTTCCGGTTGTCGAACCGGGCGTCGGCGACGGGTACCGGCCGCTCTCCCGTCCGCGCACAGACGATGTAGAACGGACCGCCGTCTGAGCGAAGGGCGTCAATGTGATCTCGGATCTCGTAGAGAGTGTCCCCGACCATACGCACCGCTTTGAATTCAAATCGTGATGACAGAAAACAAAAGGCTGTCGATCCTAACTCCGCTCAGCCCGAAAACATCTCGCCGAGTTGGTCGCGCCAGGTCTGTATCTCGTCGACGGACTCCCTGACTTCCGCCAGTTCGTCTTCGAGCGAGCGCAGGTCGTCGTCCAGGGCAGCAACGTCGTCGTCGATGGCGGACACGTCGTCGTCGAGTTGATTTACTTCGCCCTCGACGACCTGCACGTTGTCCGCGACGCCGTTGACTGCCGTCTCGACCGCATCGACCTGTTCGCCGGTTTCGTCGACGCGCGTATCGACGGACTCGATGTCGTCGGCCAGTTCGGTTCTGGTCTCCTCGACCGTCTGCTCGACGTCCCCGACGGAGTCGCCGACCGCATCGATTTCCTCCGTCAGGTCGGCTCGAACCGACTCGACCTGCGACTCGACGTCGTCCCGGACGCTGTGTAGACGGTCGTCCACGTCGCTGACGGTGTCGTCGACCGCGTCGATCCTGTCGGTCACATCTCCGATAGTCGCGTCGAGGTCGTCGATCTCGTCCGCGTTGGCGTCGGCGTGTCCGGCGATGTCGTCGAGCTCCGCGTGCATGGATTCGAGCTCGTCTTGGAAGCTGTTAATAATCTCCTGTCCAGAGCCTTCCTCGGCGATGAACTCCTCCAGCGCGTCCGTGTAGGCCGCGAGGTCGTCGACCTGCTTCCGAAGGTGGTCGATGCGCGCCGCCTCCGCGCCGGACAGTTGGACCTCGAGTTCCTCGCGGAGGACCTCCTTGTCCGCTTCGTCGACCCGCCCCTCGCGGAGCTCCGTCGCCAGCGCCGCTGCGACGCCGCCTTCGACGGCCGCTGTTCCCGTCGACGCTGCGCTCTCCGAGGTGGTGGAATCACCCGTCGCCGTCTCGGAGTCGGCGTCTTCGGCCGCGGCTGCCGGTTCCTCTGTGGCGTCGTCGGCTGTGAGCGCGTCAGACTCGTCGCCGATGTCGGGACTCTCGGCGGTCTCGTTGCCGGTGTCGGCCTCGTCAGTTATTTCCTCGTCGTCGGACGCATCTTCGTCCTCGACCGTCTCCGTATCGACACCGTCGTCCGTCACCTCTTCGTCGGCGAGTACCTCGTCGGTGTCCTCGGCTTCGGCGACGTCGCTCTCGTCCGCGGCATCGGCGTCTTCGACGGGTTCCGCGTCGTCCGCATCAGCTTCTACCGCGGGCTCCGCCCTGCCGGCCTCCGCTGTGGCGCTCTCATCCTCGTCTGTCGTCTCTGCCTCGGCTCCGTCTGCACTGACAGCATCGGCGTCAGATCCGTCGGCCTCCGCGACGGATTCAGCAGTTTCGGTAACAGGGTCGTCGGTTTCGACAGCAGGTTCGTCTGTCTCGGCGGCGGACGAATCAATCTCGGCGTCGGGTTCGTCTTCGTCGATAGCGTCGATCTCCGCATCGTCGTCCGCGTCATCTACGGACGCTTCTTCCGTCTCAACGCCGGTGTTGGCGTCCGCGTCTGTCTCCGCCGGGGACGATTCAAGGGTTAGCTCGATTTCCTCCTCGGAGCCCTCGTCCGTGTCGGCTTCCGCTTCGTCCGCGTCGGCTTCGACACCGTCGCGGTCGTCAGGTTCCGGATCGGCCGCGTCAGGTTCGGATTCGATCGACCCTGTTTCAGCGTCAGTGTCATCCGCGCCACCGAGATCCAGTTCGATCTCGGGTGCGTTGTCCGACTCCGTCTCGGGACTTTCGTTCTCGTCGGGGATGGATGTCTCGTCCCCGAAGCCGAGGTCGATATCGGGTTCATCCTCGGTGTCGTCGGACGACCCATCCGTATCTTCGCTCACGTCGGGATCGGTGTCGACGCTTCCGAGGTCAAGATCCAGTCCGCCGGACTCATCGTCCGCGTCGACGCCGGGATCGTCGGAATCGTCGGAGCCCGCGGTCGACTCGTCCTCGTCATCGTCGTCGCTCAGTCCGGGGACGCCCTCGCTCTCGCCCGCGATCATGTTCTTGACCGCCTGATTGCTCGTCTCGTCCGTGATCTCGTCTATCTCGGAGCCGTCGTTGCCCGTCGAGCTATCGTTTGCTTCGCCTGCGGGAACCACGTCCGAGAGGGTCGGTTCGGTCAGAAACGGTGTCGCCTCGTCTGCGCTGTCGATTCGGATCCCGTAGACCGTCGTGATCTCCTCGTCGGGTTCGAGCGTTCGCTCGAACTCGACGCGTTGGTCCTGATACGCCGTCCAGTTCTCGTCCTCATACTCCGGATGAAACCCCACCTTGTCCATCGGAAACTCCTCGGGGATGTCTTCGGAGAGACAGATACTCACGGGTGTCTCTCGCTCCGATGTGATCGCAAACCGAATCGCGGGGACCGGAAACTCGTCCGCTTCGAACGCTTTCCGCACGGTAACGCCGTCGGCGGCGATCGATATTTCTTCGTCCGGGTCGACCTGGCTACTCATATCGCTCCTTACCGGTAGCACAACCATAAAAGGAACGGGCGCTCCGTGTCTTGCGTTTTCCACCGCAACCAGGCACGAATCCGTGAATACCTGTGTACCGACACTACTGCCCCAACGATGTACGTACGTGCAGCGATACCTCGCCTTCCGGGAAAAAGGGAAAATCTCCGTGCGTGCCGTCTTACGACCGCCCCTATCAGAGGTCGACGCGGTCGCCGATCTCGACTATCTCCAGTTCGCCGGGGTACTCGAAACTCCGCGAGTGATCGTGTAACACTTTCGGGTCCGCGGTCAACCCCTTCCACATGTCCCAGTGACTGGGGAGGAACCGGTCGAACTGGAGGGCGGCGGCGGCCTCTATCGCCTGGTTCTCGTCGTTGTACCACTTCGTTCGGCTCGGCTCGCCCGTCTCCTTGTCCGGGATATTTCCGACGGATCCGAACGCGAGGATCCCGAGGTCGATGTCGTACTCGTCGCCGATCCTGGCGAACTCGTCGGTCGGTTTCGTGTCGCCGCCGTGGAACACGGTGCCGCTGTCGTGTTCGAACACGTAGCTGACCGGGTGTGTCGCGTCCGGATCGTTTGCGACCTCGACGTGGACGGTGAACTCGCCAACCGCGAAACTGTCACCTTCGGCGACCTCGTTGAACTGGTCGTCCGAGACCCCGTAGGTTTCCGGCCACTCCTCGTCCTCGAGCGCGACATCGAGGCTGTCGTCCGGTCCGTGGAGCGTCACGCCCGTGTTTTCCAGAATCGGTGCCTGGCTGGGACCGTGAACGTGGTCCGTGTGTTCGTGCGTCACCAACAGGGCGTCCGCCTCGTCTACGTCCTCGGGGTCGAACGGGACCGGTACCATCCGCACCGTCCGCGGCGGGTCGCCGGTGCCGACGTAGGGGTCGACGTAGATGGTCGTCCCGTCTGCCCCTTTCAGAACGAACCCGTTACAGCCGAGATACCAGACGGCGACGCTCTCCGGATCCGCATCTTCCACCGCGCGCGGAAGCCAATCTCCCCAGTCGCTCTCTGTCATGAGTTCCCGTCCGATCAGAACCCGCGTAAGTGTTACGAACCCGTCCGTCTCGACCGCCGCGACGAGGATGTGAGCGCTGCTGCCGGGAGTATTAGCTGTACCGTTCCTCGTTCCACGGGTCTGCCGTCCGGGAGTAGCCGCGTTTCTCCCAGTACCCTCGCTCCGGTTCCGTGAGGAACTCGATGCCGGTCACCCACTTCGAGCCCTTGTAGGCGTATTTCTGGGGCGTGACGACGCGGAGCGGTCCCCCGTGGTCCGGCGGCAGGTCGTCGCCGTTGTACCCCCAGGCCAACAGCACTTCGTCGGTCATGCAGTCTTCCAGCGGTAGGTCGGTCGTGTAGTCGTCCATTCCGTAGAACATGACGTGGACGGCGTCCTCCCGGACGCCGGCACGGTCGGCCAGTTCGGGAAACGGAACGCCGGTGAACTCGCAGTCGAACTTGCTCCACCCGGTGACACAGTGGAAGTCCTGGCGTTGCGTTTCGCTCGGCAGGTCCCGGAACTCGTCCCAGGTGAAGGAGAGTTCGTCCTCGACAGCACCGGTAACCGTGAATTCCCACGATTCGGGATCGAACTCCGGCGTGCCGCTCTTCGAGAGGACGGGAAACGCCTCCGTCTTTCGCTGCCCCGGCGGGAGTCGCTCCTCACCGAACTCCTCGTACAGGTCCGTAACGTCTCTCACCATGTTGCACAGGAATAGTGCGACAGTCGTATGACTGTCGACTCGCGGAGTCGGGTCGCCGGTCGCTCCGTCGGCGGGCCTGTCGCTGCGTTCGGGCGTCGGCTCGTCGGGAGCGCTACGGGTAACGGGTGGTTACGCGTTTCTCGTCCCGTTCTTCCGCGCGTAACGGTAGCGAACGGTCCTCTCGCGATCCATAACGGTGCAATAAACCTCGACATGTGCTGAATAACAAAGTGCTGACTGGGCCAAGCAGCAAAAGCAATGCTACAACAGGAATCGCAACAACAGGAGCGAATGGAAGATGTCTCAGAGGGTACGCAAAAGACGGGCATGAGTCCCCTCTCCTGGGCCGCGGTAGGCTCTATCGCGTTATCGTGGTACTACTACTTCGGGAAGGGGAACAAGGAGATGGGACTGTTCGTCGGCCTGTGGCCGCCTACGTTCCTCGCGCTCGGCAGTTACTTCAAGATAAACGAGATCCACGACGACGTCAAGGCGCTCAGCAATCCTGGTAGCACTCTCCGCGATACGGTCCAGGAGATGATGCAGAACCGGAACCGGTAGACCGCCGAGAAGTCGGGTCGCACGTCACCTCACAGCCCGTATTTTTGAAACCAAGACATTAATTCCTTCACTGCGAACTTCGGTTTTTCATACCCGAACTAAATAGCCCATATATGGGAATAATTTTATCGTTCAGGCGCAACTCCCCGTCAGAGTTATATACCCCTCCGACGAAGACACAATACCCGATGCCGAAAGTAGAGATCACTATCCCTGAACACCTCGAAATGCAGATCGCCCAGATGGTCGAACAGGGCGAGTTTGTCAATCGTGAGGAAGCAGTGGAGGAGTTGCTGTCGACTGGGCTGAAAGCCTACAAGACAAGCGGACCGATGGACGACGACGAGGACCATGGACTCGAAGACGACGGCATGATGGGCCACGAAGACGAGTACGTCTTCTAGCTCCTTTCCTCTCTCCGTTCTTCTGGACCGGCGCGACGGTCGCCAGTAGCGCGGCAGTCGCGGGCGACTGTTAGCTACGCGCCTATCGAAACCGCCTGCCGTTACTCGAGACGACTGTCAGCTTTTGCCGCCTCGCGAACTAGTCACACACGTGGCGATCGACAGTGAGACGTTCGAAATCGAAGAGCGAATACTCCATCGAACGCAAGATCCTGAACCTCCTCCGGGAGAACCCACGGAAGGCGTACAACGTCCGAGAGATCACCGTCGAAGTGATGGATGTCGGTCTGACGGAGCAAACCGTCGACCGGCCGACGGACGTACAGACGTTCATGTCGGGGTTCGTCGATCTGGCTCCCGTCAGTGCGATCCTCGACAGACTCGTCAACGACGGTCGTCTGGAGCGATGGCTCATCGACGTAGGTCAGGCGAACCGGTGCTACTACCGTACTAACGCACGATGAGGTCGAAAGCCAAACCCTGTTAGAGCGCGAGCGGGATCGCGAACGCTACCGCGAGTCCGACGGCAAGCACGGCGAAGCCGATACCGACTTGCTGCATCGAGTAGGGGCTCTGCGGAGCAGTCTCGCGTCCCGGTTCGACGTCTGGTGCGTCCGTATCCTGGTGGCCGTGTTCGTCTTCGCCGGTCATGGACGAACGTTTCGTCGGCCTGAACTTAAAAAGCCCGGAGCGCCGGAGCGACGCCCTGGTCCTGTCCGCGTGAGTCGCACGAACTCACTGGCACTGTGTGTGTCGAAACGGTCAAACGCCCCGCGCGCGAACGTTCCCGTAGTAGATGTTAACGAAGCGGATCATCCCCTGCATCGACGTGGACCTGGACGAAGACGGGAACGCGGCGGTGTACACGGGGGTCAACTTCGAGAACCTGCAGTACACCGGCGACCCCGTCGAGATGGCAAAGATGTACAACGAGGCGGGGGCTGACGAGTTCGTCTTCCTCGACATCACCGCGTCCGCCGACGGGCGCGAAACGATGCTCGGCGTCGTCGAGGACGTCGCGGACGAGGTGTTCATCCCGCTGACTGTCGGCGGCGGCATCCGAACGCGCGAAGACATCAAGGAGACGCTGCGCGCAGGGGCGGACAAGGTGTCGATAAACACCGGCGCGCTGGAGCGGCCCGAACTGATAACCGAAGGGGCGGAGGCGTTCGGAAGCCAGTGCATCGTCATCAGCGTCGACTCCAAGCGCCGCTTCGACGAGCAGGGCGAACACTACGCGCAGGTCGACGGCGAGTCCTGTTGGTTCGAATGCACCGTCAAAGGCGGCCGCGAGGGTACCGGCGTGGACGTGGTCGAGTGGGCGAAGGAAGCGGAGAACCGAGGCGCTGGCGAACTGTTCGTCAACTCTATCGACGCCGACGGTACCGAGGAGGGGTACGACATCCCGCTGACGAAAGGAGTCTGCGACGCCGTTTCGACGCCTGTCATCGCCTCCTCCGGATGCGGCGGTCCCGAGGACGCCTACGAAGTGTTCTCGGAAGCCGGCGCCGACGCCGCGCTGGCCGCCTCTATCTTCCACTTCGACGAGTACTCGATACGCGAGGTAAAGGAGTATCTCGACGAGCGGGACGTCCCGGTGCGTCTCTGACGGGGACGCCCCACTGGAAGCCGTCCAGTCGTCTGCTATCAGTGTCGGTGGGTTTTAATTTCTCTGGACGAAGAGACATACAGAATGGAGTGGCGATGCGAGTGGTGCGGGAAACCTCACGAGGAGAACGACCCGCCGTGCGACGAGTGCGGTCACGGGAAGTTCGAGGAGGCCGTGGTCCAGGTCGATACGGGATCGGTCAACACCGGCACCACCTACGTCTGGGTCTGCGAGGAGTGCGGACGGAACCATCCAAAGAACTCGCCGCCGTGCAGTCGGTGCGGGCACATGTACCTGGAGAAGCGGGAACAGGCGTTCGACGACTCCGAACTCGAGTCCGCGAGCTACTTCGACATCGGCAAGGAGTACATCGCCGCGAGCGTCGCGCTGGTCGCCGTCGTCGCACTGGTCGCAACCGGGATCATCCCCATCCCGGGGCTAGGCGGGGACGACCTCGACGACGTACCGGGCGAGGCGGAGATGGCGGACGGACACAACCTGAGTGACGCCGAATCGGCGATCGCCGTCCGCATCAACGAGCGTCGTGCCGAGGAAGGCGTCCCGGATCTACGCGACGATAGCGACCTCGACGCCGTCGCCGAGCGGTACAACAAACTCCTGGTCGAAGCGCGGTACGGCGACGGGGAGAGGGAGTCGCTGCAAGACAGTTACGACGAGGTGGGGTACGAGTGCGCTCGCACGCCCGCGAAAGAAGTCGGCGTAGTTCCGTCCCGAGACGACGAGCGACCGCTGGCGGCCTACGACAACGAGAGCGAGTTCGCGACAGTGGTCGTCTGGGAGTTCACGAGCGGAAACAGCCGCAATGAAGAGTTTTTCGCCGCGGACCGCGATGCGGTCGGCGTCGACGTTCACGTCGCCCCCGACGGGAGCGTCTTCGTGACGATGACGGCCTGTTGACCTCTTTCCAAGCGCTTAGACAGCGGCCTCGAACGCGTCGCTGAACCCGTCGGTTTTCTCGGTGACGCGTTCGGTCGCGGCTTCCAGCGCGTCGAGTGGCTGGGTACTGGACTCCGTCTTGACGGTGAGGATCGGCTCGGTCTGTCCGCCTGACTGCTCGGGGTTCACGTCGTAGGTCGCCGCGGAGACGCCGTCGGTCTCAAGCAGCGCGCCCTTGAGAACGTTCATGAACGTGTGGTCCTCGCCACCGATTTCGATGGAGAGTTCGTCCTCTGTGTTGTCGATGACGCGTAGTTCCATGAACACGTGTACCGCCGAGCGCCGTTTGTAGTTTACGAACCCGCGACGGTTCGGCGCTGAGCGTATCGAGCGGGAGCATGAAGGAATATATCGGAGGGGGCCCTGAAACCGGGTATGTCGCTCCCGTATGCGGTCGGCGTCGTCGGTGCGCTGCTGGTGTCGCTGGGGGTCGCCTGGTACACGGACTCGTTCAGCGGAGAGTTCAGACACCAGTTGCGAACCCGACTCCTGCTCGGAGTCCCGTGGGGGACGCTCGTCGTTAGCGCAGTCGTCGTCGGCGTCTATCTCTTCGTACAGGGCGGTCTCGTCCACTGGAACGATCCAGTGACGCTCCCGTACAGGGCGTGGTCGTTCCTCTATCCGGTCGGGATGCTGACCGCCGCGTTCTCCCACGGCGGCCCGGGACACCTAATCGGCAACCTCACGGGAACGCTCGTCCTCGCGCCGATCGTCGAGTACGCCTGGGGGCATTTCCCGGACCGGCGGGAGGGCCAGCCGTTCACCTCCTTGCGGACGAACCCATACGTCCGCGCGTTCGGTATCTTCCCCGCGGTCGTTCTCGGTATCGGCCTGCTGACGAGTCTGTTCGCGCTCGGCCCGATCATCGGTTTCTCGGGCGTCGTCTTCGCGTTCGCCGGGTTCGCGCTGGTCCATTACCCTTTCACGACGCTAATCGCGGTTCTCGGCGTACAGTCGGTGTTCAGCCGGACGTACAGAGCGGTTCTCGACCCGGTCGTCACGGCGGGGATTTCCGGTAGCGGGCCGTCCCCGCCGTGGTGGGCTGAGATCGCGATCCAGGGCCACGCGCTCGGGTTTCTCCTGGGCATCCTCGTCGGGATCGCAGTGGCTCGGGGCCGGGACCGCGGGCCGAACGCGCTTCGCGTCTGGATAGCGGTCATCGCGTTCGCCGTGGTTCAGGGGATGTGGGCCGTCTACTGGTTCCGGGGTAACGGGGAGTTCGTCCTCTATCAGGGGGTCGGCCTCGCTCTCGTCGCCGCGTTAGCTATGCTCGTGACTGTCGCCGTCACGGCCTCTGAACGGCCGCTTACCGGGAGCATCTCGCGGCGGAAGGCCGCAACGGTGGTGTTGATCGTCGCGCTGTCGGCCATCGCCGGACCCGCGGTTCCGACGAACTCCCTGACCGTCGCGGACGACGGTTCCCCACCGGTCGAGAACGCCGTCACCATCGAGGGGTACACCGTCACCTACGCCGAGAACGTCCGCAACCGAATGATTCCGGCCGTCGACGTATCGCTGTTCGGCGAGGACACCGCCGTCCGGACGAGCGGGGTGATCGTCGTCAACCGGGACAGGTCCATCTGGACACAGGCCGTGTCGAAGAACCGACTCGCGTACAGCGGGTCAGCCACGGTCCGGGTCGGAGGAATCGGATGGGAGTCGACCGTCGAGGTCGACCGTAACGGGTGGTCGGTCGACGGCGGCGGAGCGGCGTATCAGGTCTGGTTGCGGCCCGAAGACGGCGAGTCGCGGCACGTGTTCAACTCCTCGGCGTCGACAGCCGACCCCCAGATACGCGGCAAAAACGTCACCGTCGTTCCCCGACCTAGCGGTGAGTTCGCCCTCCGTATCACGTCCGACGGCGAGACGGTGGCGGAACGACCGCTCCCGGAATCGGGCGAGTCGATGACGGTCGACGACCTGCGTATTGTCCGGACCGGGGAGACGCTGTACGCGGTGGCGGACGGGACCCGCGTCCGCATCGCGGAGAGAGAGAACGGTTAGGCCCAGTCGATCCGGAACAGTTCGGCGTCTATCGACGCCCTGTCCCGGTCGTGGAAGTCGAACTGGCGGTCGATGTCCAGTTCAGCCCGGAACGCGTCCGTTACCTCGCCGCCGTTGTCGGCGGCGAACGACTCGACGAACTCCTTGCTTCCCTCGTTGTGCAGCGAGTAAGACACCGCGGCGATGTCGGCCGCTGTTTCGAGGAACGCCCGGTCGGCGTGTTCGTTCCCGCGCTGAGCGCCGAACGGCGGGTTCATCACGACCGTCGCATCGTCTACGGCGAGTGGCGGCCGCGTGGCGTCGCCCTGGACCCACTCGATGTCGGCCGAGGCGGCGACGCGGCGCTCGTTGGTGCGGGCCGTACAGAGCGGGCCCCAGTCGAGGTCGACCCCGACGACGCGTTCGGGACTCCGGAGTGCGGCCCCGAGCGCGAGCATACCGGTCCCCGTTCCGAGATCGACGACGGTCCGACCGTCGATATCGCCGCGCAGGTCGGCGACGTGGACCAGGTATGCGGCGAGTCCCGGGGGCGTAGGGTACTGTTCGAGGCTCGCATCGGGGTCGTCGAACCCTGCGACGACGCCGAGCTGTCGCGCCAGGGCGCTCCGCGTGCTCATCTATTCGAGTGTTATCGGCGCGTCCAGTTCCACGGTGACGCCGTCCCGGCGTGCGCGTTCGGCACAGGCCTTCAGGGCTGGACGGACCTTCTGGTCGTTGGCCACCTCATCCACTGAGATAGTGACTCGGGCAGCGCCGAGGAACGATGCGGCGCGAACGTACCCACGGATCCGGTCTATCTCTTCCTGGGTAGCGAGCGAGCAGTCAGCGTCGAAACACCCCGTAACAGTCAGCTCGGCCGGCTGAAACCCCTCTTCCGCGAACTCGTGTTTCAGGTCGCGGAGGTATTCGGGAGCGGTCGAATCGAGCGCATCCGCGTTCAGGTGGACGGGCGTTACATCGGTCTGCTGACAGCCGTCGATAGCGCGTTCGATATCTGGGCTCGGCGTGGTACTCATACTATCTCACCATTTCCTTTGCTCATACAAAAACCTTATTGAATGTCTGGCAGTAATTATACTTGCCAGTACGGTCACAACAGCACCACACAGTGGAAGTGCTAAATTATAGCGGATGAAACCTAACAAAAAACAAGGGGTTATTAGTGACCCACCATCACATATGTCGATATGAACTGTCCACGGTGTGAGACAACGCTCGAGACGTACACGCTCGGGGACCGGGACGCGGACGTATGCGAGCGGTGCGGATACGTCGGCGTCTCCGTCGAACACGAGAGCGAACGGGTGGAGATGGAGTCCTGGTCGGAAGCTATCCGGCGATTCCACGACCAGAACGCCGAGTGACGGCCGCTGGTCCGCGCGAAAAGAATTACTGAGCCGTTACTCGTCAGCGGCTGACGCTTCTGCTTCCGCCTCGCCGGCGTCGGGGTTCTCCTCGTCGGAGCGGGCGGCGACCAGGCCACCGCGGGCGACGCTGTACAGCGGTTCGGTGGCGTGGCTCACGCCGCTGATCGAGAAGGGGATGTTCGCGTCTTCGAGGTGGCTGCGGAACAGTTCCTCGAAGCCGTCCGGGCTAGACGTTCCACCGGTGACGACGACGGGAACGTCGAGCCCTTCCTCGACGTCCTCCTCGTCGACTTCCTTGACGATGTTTTCGATGACGTAGTCGAGGAGGTTCTCGTAGTAGATGGAGAGCGCTCCCTCGACGCCGCCGACGTCCGTCGTGAAGTCGAGTTCGAAGCCGTCCTCCTTGATGGAGGTGACCTTGTCGACGGGCGTGCCCGTCGCCTGGGCGGCCTGTTCGTCGACCCAGTCGCCACCGCGTGCGACGGAGAACTTCATCACCGGAACGGCGTAGTACGCGAGACAGACGTTGGTCATCCCCGCACCGAAGGAGATACCGAGGCCGGTGAAGTTGTTATCAGCGAGTTCGGAGTAGATGACGGACATCCCCTCGTTGATCGGTTCGGCGTCGTATCCCATGTCGTCGAGGAAGGACTCGATCGTCTTCTGGTGATACAGCGTCGAGAGGTCGGAGTCCATCGGATCGGCGGGGGTCGAGAAGTACAGTTTCTCGTTGGGGCGGTCCGGTTCGCCGACGACCTGCTCGATGATGAGTTTCATCATCGGGATCGCGGACTGCTCGTCGCTCGAGAGGATCCCGTGTTTCATCGGGCGACGTGTCTCCCGATTGAAAATATTTGCAAAGTTAAGTGCGTCGTCGCCTACGACGTACACTTTATCGTCTTTTCTAATGTGGAGGACTTCGCTTCGAGAGAGCATCTGCTCCGCCATATCGGAGTAATCGATCTCTACGAAGGAGTTACGCTGTTGCACGAACACCGTGTCGTTCCCATCCTGCTGTGCCGACAAGATGTTCATCGTGCCGACGTCTAGGCCTTTGGCCATGCGTGACACAAGTCCACCCACTGATAATAAAACTATGTGAAAAGTATTCAGAATTATTACTAATGCAATAATTACGGACTAGCTTCAGCGAACGCCGAGCTTACTGCGAAGCCAACTGAGGAAGCCGTCCCCCGATGGACTGCGGGCGTCGTCGCTCGCCTCCTCCTTGCGTTTCTGCTCGCGGAGTTCCGTGAGTTTCGCAGTCTGGTCGTCGACGGTCGATTCCGAGGTCGCGGTCTTTTTCTCGCCGCCTTTCATCTGTTTCAGGCCCTGAACCTGCGAATCAACGCCCGACGAGCGCGTCGATTCAGCCTCGACGTCGAATCCGGACGCGTCGATATCCGTATCGCTGTTGAACGATATCTTCCGCCCCTCCTGCTTCTCGACGCCGCCCCACGAGAGGTCGACGTCCTCCATCGCCTGTTCTATGTCCTGTTCGATCTCCTCGTCGGAGTAGCTCTCGTCCGGTTCGTCCGCTTCGACGGGGTCGATGTCGGAGGGATTCGGTCGCACCTGCGCCAGTTGGTGGGCGACAAGCGCTGCGCCGGTCGCGCCGACGACGACAGTCAGGCCCGTCGCGTAGACAGTGACGACCTGCATCGTCAGGTCCGCGCCGTACCCGTTCCAGTCGTCGGGGTACGCGACGTTGAACCAGATGACTGCGGCGAGGTTGATCACTCCGCCCGCTGCAGCGGCGTAGCGCGCCTTCTTCTCCACCGGCAACAGGGTGACGATGCCGATCATCGCCATCGGTAACGAAAGCATTCCCAGGGTGTACGCCGGGCCGATACGGGCGAAGTATGAGGCGGTCCGCGGTTCTGCGAGGCTCCCCCAGAAGAAGAGCGCGAGCGCGAGTACGCCCATCGTGATCCCCGCGAAGAACAGTCCAAACCCGAGATACACGTCGATACGTGCGTCTGGTTCTCCGAAGTACTGCTCGTACCACTCGAAGAGTCGGTTTTCGTATTCGTCACTTTCGGTCATTAACGAGGCCTTACTGAGGCCACTACTATGATTCTTTGCCCCGATACCCTCGTCCCCTTGCGGGTCCCGCTGCGCCCGTTCTCTGTCCGCAGAGAGTGTGGGTTCCGCCGGTTTTCTTCGCCTGCGGTGGCACGACAGCAAATGGTACCGAAACCGCGAACTGTCTGATGCTCGGAACGTATTTGCGTTCGCGTTCGAATCTCCGCGTAACCGGAACTCGCCGAGTACATCCGAGAGTACCTCGACGCATCCGAGAACGCTCGTCGTGGCGACGCTCTCGAATTCGACACTGACGAGTTTCCGGACAGCGACGGAAATTCGGCTATGGCTTCGACTACTCGTACTGCCTGGTGTTCGAGAACGAGGTGTGAGCGGACGGCGAAGGCGCTCCGGGACGGACGGTCCAGACATTGAAATAGAACTCCGCGGTAGGATCCAGCGTGGCCGAGTTCGAAGAGATCTGGCCCGACCTCGTGAACCACGCGAGAACGGCCGAGTTCGTGCGCCCCTTCGACCGCGGAAAGCGGCGCGAACTCGCCTACGATGCCGAACGGGAGGCCGTCGTCTTCGAGAACGGTCGGACCGACCTGATCTTCCGGAAGAACTGGCGGCGCGCGTGGGAGGAACTCCGGCGGAACGGGGTGCTGTCGGTAGCGAAGTTCAGCGGGGCCGCGGGCACCGCCCGCGCAGAACTCGCGCTACCGTTTCTCGCGGACGCTCTCGACCTGCCGGCCGACCGCGACAGCCGGCGGATACAGCTATCCGAGAGATACGAAAGATAGAGAAAAGCGACGCGGAACTACGAGTCGTCGCTCACCAGGTGCCGTGGAACGTGTCGAACGATAGCTCGTCAAGCGGTTTGTTGCCGACCGCTATCTCGTACTCGCCGGGCGTCAGCATCGGCTTGTGGAACTGCGGACCGTCGTCGGTCGTGATACGCGGGCATCCCGTGTTGACGAAGGCGTCCATGTCGAAGTTGCGCAATCTGTCGGGCGTTACCTCGTCCATCGTGATGAGGTAGGCGTTTTCGTTGTCGTCGAGGATGTCCTGAGCCTGTTCCCAGCGGCCCTGTCCGATCTTCGTGCAGTAGATGACGCCCCACTTTTCGGCGTCCATCGCGCGGTGGACCGCGCCGTAGCGCTGTTTCATGAACTTCTCCGTGTCCGCGACGGTGACGACGTTGTTGACCGGGTCACCGATGACGACTTTCTTGTCGGGATGCTCCATCGCCAGGCCGAGGGGGTGGAACTTGCCACCGCCGACGTAGAGGATCTGGTCGGCGTCGACCTGCGCAGAGGCGTAGTTACAGCCGAGAACCTGGCCCTCGTGGGTGAGACGGTCGTCGCCGCGCCGGGTGTGGACCTCGTAGCCGCGTTCCTCCAGCCACTCCTTCATGTCCTCGAACTGGTTCATGTGCTGGGCCGTGGTGACGAGGCCGACCTCGTCCTCGGGTAGTTCTTCGAGCGCGTCCTCCATGATTGGGAACACGTCGACGTTAGAGAACAGCGGAACGTAGATCACCTTGTCCGTGTTCTTCATCGGGCTGTGGCCGAAGTGGACGAACACGTCGGTCCGTTTCATCAGGAAGGTGTCGAGGTCGCAGGCCCCGTAGCAGGGCTGGCCCGACAGCATGACGGTGACGTCGTCGCCGACGAGTTCGCGGATGTCGTCTGCGACCCGCGGACCGCGGCGCTTCAGTCCCTCGGGGAACTGAAGCCCGACTTTCTTCGCGCCTTTCTCTTCGACTTGCTTGACGATGCGGTCGAGTTCGTAGTCCCACTCCCGGTCGTGTTTGAGCGACATCCCGGTGTTTCGGAGGTCTCCCTCGGAAAACTCAGACTCCTGGCTCATTGAACCGTCTTAGCCACCGAGGCCGTTTAACGGCGACGCTTCGTGTTATGCCGAACTGCCCCCGCCGTTACCGGTTCGCTCGGCCTCGAAATCCTCGAACTCCGTGCGGCGGAAGGCGGCCCGGTAATCCGCCGCATCGAACTCGGCCAGGTGTTCGGTCGCGGCGTTCTGGGCGACCGTCCAGGCGGCTCTGGCGGGTTCGACCGCGCCGGCGGTGCCGGGGACGGACGACGAGACAATCTCGTTCACCGCGGCCCGCGTCGCCGCGACTTCTGGAAGCGCTTCGAGCGCGTCGGCGTACGCCAGGCGACGGTCGAACCGTTCGAGCGTCTTCAGCACCCGAGCGGGAGAGAGCGGTTCTACGAGGACAGCATCGACGGGCAAAGAGTGTGCTGTGGGCGACGACGGTGGGTCGCGGACGACCGCCGCGATCCGACAGTCGTCGTCGACGGACGAGGTGAGAGCGTCGAGCGATGTCGACGGCGGGCGATGGTCGACGATAGCGGCGTCCGGGTCGGCGTCGCGCGGGACCGCCGCGGGGCCAGTCGTCGTCGACACCCGATACTCGTCTCGCAACCACTCCCGGACCCGTTCGACGAGCGGACGGGGACCTGCAAGAAAGACGGAGTCCACTTCGCGGGGCATGACGTATCCTCGGCGTCCTTCGCCTATGAACCCGAGTGATCGTTTAAACGGTTCAAACGCTACATTCGGCGAAAAACACGCGCAGAGACAGCGGAAAACAGCCGACAGTACGACGAACGATCAGCGCACGGCGGACGAGCAGGACTCGATGGACGATTAACGCACGTCGTCTGCGATTAGGGGTGCGGGAACTACTCCGCGTCTTTCAGGTAGGCGTTTCCGTCGACGACCACGGTTCCAGTCCCGCCGGAGGAACGGCGAGGCGTCGAGTCGGACTTGGAGACGATGCGGCGGATAGACCCGCGTTTCATGACCGCGAACCCGCAGACGATCACGCCGAACCCGGCGATTGTCGCCGCATTGATCGTCTCTCCGAGGGCGAACCAGCCGACGACGGCGGCGATGGCGGGCGTCACGTAGTTGACGAGGCTCGTCTCGTTAGGGCCGAGTCGCTCCAGCAGGTCGAAGTAGATCATCAGTCCGCCCGCGCCGGCGACGACTGCGAGATACAACAGCCCGGCGACGACCGTCGGCGTCCACGTGGCATCGGCGAAGGACTCGCCCGACAGCGCGCTGATCCCGTGTAGTATTCCCGCGCCGATACCCATCATCCAGGCCTGCGTCGGAACGGCGGGCAGTGCGACGGTGAACCGTCGGGTCAGCACGGACCCGAGCGCGAAACTGACGGCCGCGAGGAACAAGATCCCGACGCCGACGAGCTGTCCGTTCAGCGTGGACGGGGACGGCTGAGCGACGATGGCGACGCCCAGCAGGCCCAGCAGTACACCGACGAACCCGGTTCGCGACAGTTTCTCGCCGGGCAGTAACAGGTACGCGAAAAGCGGCGTCACGACCGGCGTCAGGCTCAACACGATGGCGGCGATCGCGCTCGTCACGTACTGCTGTCCGATGAACAGCAGAGCGAAGTGCAGTCCGATGACTAAGGTCCCGCCGACGCTGACGAGTTTCCACTCGCTGGCCGTTCGCGGTATCCATCGGTCGGCACTGTAGGCCGCGTAAGCGAGCACGACGAGCGCGGCGATGTCGTACCGCATTGCCGCGAAAAGCACCGGCGGCAGCGATGCCAGACCGACTTCGATCGCAACGAACGACGAGCCCCAGACGACGGCGAGGGCGATAAACGCCCCAACATTTCTGAATTCGTATATATTCATTGTACATCCCTCCAGCAGTAGATGCCGAGGATATCACTACTTATTGCCCCTGAAACATCAATATTCTCGAAGCATCGTTACCATACCACACAGCAACACAGTGGTGTTTTCCTCACTGGAACGGAATATTTCTCGTGATCGTCCGTGGGGTTCCGAAGATGCTCCGGCAGATACCGTCAGTCCCGAGAGATAGCGGCCGTCAATCGGGAGGTTCTCCATTGTCGCGCCCGCAGGAAACGACTGACACCGGCAAACCTAACACTGTCCGAACCTGATCTCACGGTATGAGCATCGAGATAGACGCGGGTGAAGACGAGGTTGACGTCGAAGAACTCGGCCGCGAACTCGGTGAAACCATCGCCGAGATGCCCGAGTACCGGGCGTTCGAGGAAGCCAAGAAAGCGGTCGAGCGATCCGACGAGGCGCAGGCGAAAATAGAGGAGTTCGAGCAGATCCGGCAGGACTTCATGCTCGCTCGCCAGACTGGCGACGCGACTCAGGAGGACCTCCGGGAGGTCCAGGAGGCCCAGCAGGAACTCCACAGTGTCCCGGTCATGTCCGAGTATCTAGACACGCAGAACGAACTCGACGCCCGTCTCGAAGCGGTCAACGAGGCCATCTCGGAACCGCTTTCGGTCGATTTCGGCGAAGAGGCCGGCGGTTGCTGTCAGGACTAGCGAACGGCATTCGCTTGGTGAGGAGTCTCCCACGAAAAGACAGGCTGAAGGGATCAGGATTCACAGGTTCACGGTATGGAGATCCTGCGCAGTGGGGCGTGGGCGGACGCGCCCGGCGAGCCGTCGCTTCTGACGCGGAGTCGAGAGATCCCCGACGTCTCGTTTCGGGCGATACTCGACGCGTTCGACGGCCCCCGAGCAGTGTGGACCGCCCCGGATGAGCCGGCGGTCGTGGGTTGTGGGGCCGTGGCGGCGATCACAGTCGACGGCGGCGAGGAGAACCGGTTCGACGCGGTCCGCGACGGCGCGGACGACCTGTTCGCCGCGTTCGACACTGGGGCCCCGACTTCGGCGGCCCGTCCCCGCCTGTTCGGCGGGTTCGCGTTCCACGACGATCACGATCCGGCACCACCGTGGGAGGGCTTTCCCTCCGGGTACTTCTTTCTCCCGCGCGTACAGGTCGCACGGACCGACGAGAACGTCCAGTTGACGGTCAACGCGGTCGCTCCCGAGGGCACGGACGCAGTTGAAGACGACATCGACGCCGTCGCTGAGACGATACGGGAACTACCGGCGCAGGGGCCGGTCAGGGAACCTCCGGGCGTCACGGACCGGCGGGCGACGACATCACGGGGTGCGTGGCGCGACCAGATCGGCTCGGCCCTGGAGCGTATCGGACGCGGCGGCCTGACGAAGGTCGTCCTCGCGCAGGCCCTCGAAGTCACTCTGGCGGACGAACTGTCCGTGCCGGACGCTCTCGCGCGCCTGCGGTCGACGTATCCGGACTGCTATCGGTTCATGATCGACTGTACGGGACGCGACGACGCGACCGACGAAACGCGGTCCGACACCGTCGGGCGGTCCGGCCCTACGCTCTTCGGTGCGACGCCCGAACGGCTCGTCTCGCTCAGCGGGCGACAGATCCGGACGGAAGGCCTCGCCGGGTCGACCGGCCGCGGCGATACGCCCGAGGAAGACGAGTGGCTCGCTCAGGAACTCCTAGAGAGCGAGAAGGACATCCACGAACACGACCTCGTCGTCGACGCCGTCAGAGACCAGTTAGCGCCCTTCGCCGACTCGGTTCGGACCGGCCAGCGAACCGTTCGAAAGCTCGACACCGTCCAGCACCTCCAGACGCCGATAGCTGCCGAACTGACCGACGTCGAGCACGTCCTCGGTCTCGTCGAAGCGTTGCATCCGACGCCCGCAGTCGGCGGGTTGCCGCCGGACCTCGCCTGGCGGACGATCCGCGAGACGGAGACGTTCGACAGGGGGTGGTACGCCGCGCCAGTCGGCTGGTTCGACGCCGCGGGGAACGGCACCTTCGCCGTCGCCATCCGCTCCGCCGTCGCCGACGGGACGAACGCCACGCTGTTTGCCGGCGCGGGCATCGTGGCGGACAGCGACCCGGACCGCGAGTGGGACGAGGTACAGCTGAAATACAGACCGATGCTCGACACCCTTGAATAAGATGGACACCGCGGAACACAACGAGGCCTGGGCGGACGCGATGGTCGGCGAACTCGCCGCAGGCGGCGTGAACGCGGCGTGTATCGCTCCCGGTAGTCGGTCGACGCCGCTGACGATGGCGTTCGCCCGGAACGAAGACGTTCGGGTGTACTCGCACCTGGACGAGCGCTCCGCCGCGTTCTTCGCGCTGGGGCGGGCGAAGCGAACCGGAACCGTGACCCCGCTGGTCTGTACGTCGGGGACGGCCGCGGCGAACTTCCATCCCGCTGTCATCGAGGCGAGCCAGGCGCGGATTCCGCTGGTGTTGCTCACCGCCGACCGACCGCCGGAACTGCGCGAGAGCGGCGCGAACCAGACTATCGACCAGGAGAAGCTGTACGGTGACGCGGTTCGGTGGTATCAGGACCTCCCCGAACCGCGCGCCGAGGGGCGGACGCTTCGCTCTGTCCGGACCACCGCTGCGCGGGCGCTCGCGGCGGCGACCGGCACGCCGTCCGGACCGGTCCACCTCAACGTCCCCTTCAGCAAACGTCTGGAACCCCCCGAGGGAACCGATAACGTCGAGCGGCGGACGAGCGCGCCAGAACACCCGCACGTCCGGACGACGGCGGGAACGCCCGCTCTCGACGACGACGGCCTTCAGGATATCGCCCGCACCGTCGAGCGCGCCGCCCGCGGACTCGTGGTCGCGGGCCCGGCAGACGACGCGACGCCCGACCCGACTGTCGTCGCCGAGTTCGCTGACGAGTTCGGTTTCCCGGTCCTCGCCGACCCGCTGTCGGGAGTTCGGTACGGACCGCACGTCGCCGACGCGCCCGTCGTCGGCGGATACGACGGCTTCGTCGACGAGCGAGTGACCGGGTCGTGGCCGGACCCCGACCTCGTGGTCCGGTTCGGCGCGTCGCCGACGTCGAAGCCGCTCCGGAAGTATCTCGCCCGCGCCGACTGCCGCCAGTTCCTGATCGACCCAGCCGGCGAGTGGCGCGAGGCGGAGTTCACCGCGACGGATCTGATCGTCGCCGACCCGGAACCGACGCTCTCCCGTCTCGTCGACGCCGCGGCCGCCGGCGATTCGGACGGCGACTCCGAGTGGCGCGAGCGCTTCGCCGACGCCGAGCGACGGTACTGGGACCGTATCGCCGACGAACGCGGCGAACAGTCGTTCGAAGGCGACGTGCTGGCGACGGTCGTCGAAGACGCGCCCGACCCCGCCACCGTGTTCGTCTCGAACAGCATGCCCGTTCGGGATCTGGACCGCTTCGGCCGCCCGCGAACGGCCGACCTCACCGTGCTCGCGAACCGCGGGGCGAGCGGTATCGACGGGGTCACGAGCACCGCACTCGGCGCGGGCAGTGCCGCTGACGACCCCCTCGTCCTCGTCACGGGCGACATCGCGTACTACCACGACATGAACGGTCTGCTCGCGGTCGGGCGCTGTGGGGTCGACGCCACTATCGTCGTGATCGACAACGACGGCGGCGGTATCTTCCATAAACTCCCGGTCGAGGAGTTCGACCCGCCCTTTACCGAGCAGTTCAAGACGCCTCACGGCCTCGACTTCGAGCCCTCGGCCGACCTCTACGGCCTCGAGTTCTCGCGCGTCAGCGACCGGGACGCCTTCCGAGACGCGTACAACGCCTCCCTCGACAGCGACGGGACGCAGGTGATCGCCGTGGAGTTCGACGCCGAGGAGAGTCATCGGAACCGCGACGCGCTCCGCGACGCCGTCGTCGAGAGCCTGTCACGCTGACAGTCGCGTACTGATACTGTCGGACGGACCGTCGTGAGAGATTCGACACCGCTGTGTGGCGTGATTCTCCATGGGCTTTCGTCCGACGGTAAGACACCTCATCGCCGGAGCACCGTCGCCACCGCGAGCGAGTATCCGAACGGGATCCAGCACACGCCGAGCGCGAACAGCCCCGCGAGCGACAGAAAGTCGATAGGTAGCACCAGCAGGGCAAGCGGTGCGAGTACGCTCCAGACGCCGAACACGGTGGTTCCTATCGGCGGAACGGTGACCAGATACCCCGTGACGATAAGCGTACAGATGCCGACGACGAGTTTCACGATCAGCGGGAAGACGGGCGTCACCGACGAGAACACGAGAACGGGGTAGAGAAAGATCATCACGACGAGAAAGAGCACGCGCTCCTGCGTCAGCGGGACGCTGACGCGGTCCTCCGTGACAACGCCGTCGTCCCAGTCGTGGACGGCGTAGCCCTCGGACTCGCCACCGGTCCGCTCGCGGTAGAACTCCTGACGACGTTGGGACTGTGACCGTGTTTCGCCTCGTTCGGCCGTGCGTTCGTCCGCAGAACCCCCGTTCCGCGACGACTCGCCCCACTCGGAACCACGGCCCCACTCGTCGTCCTCGTTGGCCGTCGTTCGTCCCCGCGACCGGCCGTCCGTGTCGGTTCGGTCGGCAGAGTCAGATCGGCTACTCGTCGTCCACGGTGACTGCTCTGCGCCCGCCGCGTTCTGACCCTGAACGCGCCGGATGTACGCCTCGTGGCCGAGTCGGTCGTACTGCTCCCGTTCGCTCTCGTCGCCGAGCACTTCCTCCGCGCGAACGACCCGTTTGAACCGGTCCCCGGCGTCGGGATCGTCGCTCACGTCCGGGTGGGTCGCTTTCACCTGCTCCCGGTACGCTGACTGGATCTCCTCGGGGGAAGCGTCGGGGGAAACACCGAGTACGTCGTAATACGTCTCTGCCATACGGGAACTTGGTAGACCGGTGTATCAGGTGAACTGACAAAAACCTCTCGACGGACGGACGGGAACCTATTTCTCTCTCCCGTCCGGAGTTCGAACACCGATGGTCTCGGAACTGTTCGACGAGGAGCGCTGGGAGCGAGTCGACGCCTTCGATTTCGAGGATATCACCTATCACCGGGCCGTCGACGCGGATGCCGTCCGCATCGCGTTCGACCGGCCCGAGGTTCGCAACGCCTTCCGTCCCGGAACGGTGGACGAACTGTACGACGCGCTGAAACATGCGAAACGCCAGACTGACGTGGGATGTGTCCTGCTGACCGGAAACGGCCCCTCGCCGAAGGACGGCGGGTGGGCGTTCTGTTCCGGCGGCGACCAGTCGATCCGCGGGGAGGACGGCTACCAGTACGAGGGAGACGAGAAGCGAGCGTCCGACACCGGACGCCTCCACATCCTCGAAGTCCAGCGGCTCATCCGTTTCATGCCGAAACCCGTCGTCGCCGTGGTCCCGGGGTGGGCGGTCGGCGGCGGCCACAGCCTCCACGTCATTTGCGACATGACGCTGGCGAGCGAGGACCACGCCGTCTTCAAACAGACCGACCCTGACGTGGCGAGTTTCGACGCCGGCTTCGGCTCGGCCTATCTCGCCAAGCAGGTCGGCCAGAAGAAGGCCCGAGAGGTGTTCTTCCTCGGGAAGAACTACGACGCCGAGGAAGCGGCCGAGATGGGAATGGTCAACGAGGCCGTCCCGCACGAGGACTTAGAAGCCACCGCGTTGGAGTGGGCCGAGACGATGGCGAGCAAGAGCCCCACCGCGATGCGCATGCTGAAGTTCGGATTCAACGCCACGGACGACGGCATGGTCGGCCAGCAGGTGTTCGCCGGCGAGGCCACTCGCCTCGGCTACATGACCGACGAAGCGAAGGAGGGCCGGGACGCCTTCAACGAGGGGCGGGACCCGGACTTCGACGACTACCCGTGGCACTACTAGGACGACCGTTTTCGCGGTCGGTACGCCGCTGGCGCACCACTCTCTGCGAACGGGCCTTCACCCCGTTCGCACGGCCCGGCCGATAAACCGTTCACTACGTCCGCGGACGCAGTTTTAGGGAATACAGTAGTCGCTGGAACGGTTCACATGCTGATCGCATCGGTGTCGTGCGATCAGGAGTGCGATGACTTTCAGTGACTACTGTAGCGGCTTCGCCGCCGTTTGCTCGTTCCGTTCCACCGCAGCGATCCGATTCTCTCCGCCAACCGCAGTCCATATGGCGTCCCTGTCCTAAGGCCAGGCAATGACAGGAGTCGCCAACGCGGCCGACGTCTCCCGGACGAAGGCGTGGCTGATGGCCGCTCGGCCGCAGACGTTACCCGCGGCGGCGGCACCGGTGCTGGTCGGGACCGGGCTGGCCGTCCGAGAGGGGCTGTTTGCGCCGCTCCCCGCGCTGATGGCGTTCGTCGGCGCGGCGCTGATTCAGGTCGGGACGAACTTCGCGAACGACTACTACGACGCCGTAAAAGGTGCCGACACGGACGACCGCGAGGGGTTCACCCGCGTCACCCAGTCGGGGATCATCGCACCGGAGGAGGTAAAGCGGGCGACGGCTATCACCTTCTCTCTCGCGATCCTGACGGGGACGTATCTCGTCTACGTCGGCGGCCTCCCGATACTCGTGATCGGGCTGCTTTCCGTCGCGAGCGGCGTCGCGTACACCGGTGGCCCGTACCCGCTCGGCTACTACGGCCTCGGCGACCTCTTCGTGTTCCTCTTTTTCGGTATCGTCGCCGTGACCGGGACGTTCTACGTGCAGGCGGCGCAGGTGCTCGCCGATCCGCTCACCGTCGGAGTTCCGGCGGGAACGGTTTCCCTCACGGCGTTTCTCGCGAGCCTCCCAGTTGCGGGGATTTCGACGAACATTCTCGTGGTGAACAACGTCAGAGACATGGAAACGGACGCCGAAGCGGGCAAGACGACGCTGGCCGTCCTGCTCGGCTACCGCTGGAGTCGCGTCGAGTTCATCGCGTTGCTCGCGCTCGCCTACGCCGTCCCGGTGTGGTTCTGGCTGAACGATTTCGGGCCGACCGTCTTGCTGCCGCTACTGACGCTCCCCTACGCAGCCGTGGTCGCCCGGACGGTCTGCACCGAGCGCTCCGGCGAGGCGCTCAACCCGGCGCTGGAGCGGACCGGCAAGTTGCTTGCGGCGCATTCGGCGCTGTTCGCGCTCGGAATGGTGGTCACCTGATGCGTCTGGAACGCCGGGAGTTCACGGTACCGCTCGCGCGACCGCTACGGACGGCACGCGGGGATATCACCGCCCGGGAAGGAGTCATCGTTCGACTCACAGACGGCGGGCGGACCGGCATCGGCGAGGCGACGCCGTTGCCGGGCTGGACCGAGTCCCTCGCGGAGTGCCACGAGGCGCTTGACCGAGCGGAGCAAGCGCTTGCGGAGGGGCCTGGTGCCGCGTTGGCCGTCGCTGACAGTCCCGCCGCGAGACACGCATTCTCGCTCGCCCTCGCAGATCTGCGCGCGTCCCGGGCGGGGATACCGCTCTACCGCTATCTCGGCGGCGACGCGCCGGTTATGCAGGTGCCGGTCAACGCGACGGTCGGGGACGCCCCCCCGGAGGAGACCGCCCGCCGAGCGGGCGACGCCGTCGCCGACGGCTTCGAATGCGTGAAGGTCAAGGTCGGCGCTCGCCCAGTCGACGCGGACGCCGCCCGCGTTCAGGCGGTCCGCGACGCGGTGGGTTCAGGCGTCGAACTCCGGGCCGACGCGAACGGTGCCTGGACGCACGATGCGGCCGAACGGGCGTTCGCACAGTTCGAACACGCGGGCGTCTCGTTCGTCGAGCAACCGCTGCCGGCGGACGACCTGGCGGGCCATGCGGCGCTTCGTGGAGGGCCGGTCGGCGTCGCGGTCGACGAGACGCTCGCCGCCCACAGCGTCGAAACCGTTCTCGACGCCGGGGCGGCGGACGTCCTGATCCTCAAACCGATGGCACTCGGCGGGGTCGACCGTGCCCGCGACGCCGCCCTCAGCGCCCGGAGCGCGGGACTCACGCCGGTCGTCACGACGACGATAGACGCCGTCGTCGCTCGCACCGCGGCAGTCCATCTCGCGGCGTCGCTGCCGGCGGCACCGCCGTGCGGCCTCTCGACCGCAGACTGGATCGAGGCGGACCTCACTGCGGACCCAGCCCCCGTTAGCGACGGCGTGGCACACGTCCCGCAACTGCCCGGAAACGGAACAACGGGGGCGTGGGCGCTGTGACCTGGACCCTCCGTGACCCGGTCTCTCTCCAGACCGCCGGCGCGTCAGACGCCACCCGACGCGGCGAATCGTTCGAGCCCGCGCTCGCTCTGGCTCACGAGGGCGAACCGGCTGTCGTCGTTCACGGGACCGGACAGACGTTGACGTACGCCGAACTGGATTCGGCGGTCGACGAAACCGCCGGCCGCCTCGCGGCGCTCGGCGTTCGCGAGGGCGACCACGTCGGCGTCCTCATGCACACGCGGATGGCGTTCGTCCGCCTCGTCCACGCGACGGCCAGGCTCGGCGCGACGCTCGTTCCGCTGAACGCGCGCCTGACGGCCGCGGAACTCGACTCGCAGGTCGACCGCGCGGACCTGATGCTGCTTGTCTGCGAAAGCGACACGGAGACGACGGCAGTCGACGCCGCCGGCGACGTGCCGGTCACTTCCGTTGACGCGCCGGCTACTGGCCGGAGCGAGGCTGAGGTCGGCGCATTCGCCGACGTCGACCCCGTGACGGTCACTCCCATCGAGCGCTCCCTCGACGACCGACAGTACGTCCTCTACACCTCGGGGACGACGGGACAACCGAAAGCCGTCTCCCTGACTGTCGGCAACATGCTGGCGAACGCGACGGCCTCAGCCTTCCGCCTCGGCGTCCTTCCACACGACCGTTGGTTCGACCCCCTTCCGATGTACCACATGGGCGGTCTGGCCCCCGTCGTGCGCTCGGCGCTGTACGGAACCACGGTCGTCATCCAGCGCGAGTTCGACGCCCGCGAGACGGCGGACGCCCTGAACGAGCGGGACGCAACGGGCATCTCGCTCGTTCCGACGATGCTCCGGCGAATGCTGGACGCCCGCGAAACCCTGTCCGACTCGCTCCGGTTCGTTCTGCTCGGCGGCGCGCCCACGCCCGACGCGCTCATCGAGCGCTGCGGCGAGGCCGGTGTCCCGGTCTGTCCGACGTACGGGCTGACCGAAACCGCGTCCCAGCTAGCGACCGCTCGGCCCGACGTAGCGCTCGACCACCTCGGGACGGTCGGCCGCCCGCTCTCGATGACGGACGTGACCGTCGTCGGAGCGGACGGGGAGTCGCTACCGCCGCACGAATCGGGCGAACTCGTCGTTAGCGGGCCGACGGTGACGCCGGGATACTACGACGACCCGGACGAAACCGCCGACGCGTTCGGGGAGCACGGCCTCCACACCGGCGACATCGGCTACGTCGACGAGGCGGGTCGGCTGCGAGTTCTCAACCGCCGCGAGGACCGGATCGTCACTGGCGGCGAGAACGTCGACCCCAGCGAAGTGGCGAACGTGATCCGCGACCACCCCGACGTCCGCGACGTGGCCGTCGTCGGTCTCGACGACCCCGAGTGGGGCGAACGCGTCGCAGCGCTGGTCGCCCGAGAGCCCGCCGCGGACGGCCTATCACCGGACACCATCCGCGACCACTGCGCGGGGCGTCTGACCGGGTACAAACACCCGTGGACGGTTGGGTTTGCCGATGAACTACCGCGGACGGCGTCGGGAACCGTCGACCGCGAGGTCGTCCGCGAGCGCCTCCGGGACCGCTGACCCCGCTGTCGTTTTACGCGTCGCGGTCGTTGTACGAGCATGATCGACGTCTCGATCCTGCTGTTCGATGGCTTCGACGAACTCGACGCCGTCGCGCCGTACGAGGTGTTCACGACGGCTGACAAGATGGGCGGCCAGTTCGACGTCTCCTACGGTACCGGCGAAGTCGTCGACACGGTTACGGCGAGGCACGGCACACAGATAATCACCGACGGCGTCGTCGACGACCCGGACCTCCTCCTCGTCCCCGGCGGCGGCTGGAACTCGGACGGCGGCGTCAGGCGGGAGTTCGAGGACGGTGTCCTCCCGGACGTTATCGAGAGCCAGTATCGGGACGGGACGACGGTCGCCTCCGTCTGTACCGGCGCGCTGTTGCTCGCCAAAGCAGGCGTACTCGACGACTGTCCGGCGACGACTCATCACACGGCGACCGACGACCTGCGGGAGTTCACAACGCTACAGGAAGCCCGCGTTGTCGACACCGGCGACGTGATAACCGCCGGGGGGATCACGGCGGGGATCGACCTCTCGCTGTGGCTCGTCGAACGGTTCGCCGACCACGACCTCTCGGCGAACGTCGCTCTCGAACTCGAACACGACCGCAGCGACGACATCGTCGAGATCGACGTCAACCCCAGATAACCGAACGACGATTTAAGCGGCCTCAGCGCCTACGGTCTATCGTGTGTACGCTCACCCTCGCCTGGCGGGTCTTCGCGGACGCGCCGGTCGTCGTGGCCGCGAACCGCGACGAACTGGTCGGTCGTCCCTCGGAACCGCCGGCGGTCGTCGAATCGGACCCCCGGGTCGTCGCGCCGCGCGACGCCGAGGCCGGTGGGACGTGGATCGGCTACAACGAACACGGCCTGCTGGTCGCCGTCACGAACCGCTGGACCGACGCCGACCTCGCCGGGGACCGCTCCCGTGGATTGCTCGTCCGCGACGCTCTCAGACACGACTCCGCCGAGGACGCCGCCCGCTTCGTCGAGCGCGAGGTAGAGGACAACGAGTTCGACGGGTTCAATCTCGTCCTCGCCGACGATGCCGCGGCGTTGCTGTACGAGTGGGACGGCCATCTGGGGTTCTCGCGCCTCGAACCGGGCGTTCACGTCGTCGTCAACGTCGGTGCCGACGACGCCTTCGACGTTCCGGAGACTCGTCCCGACGCGGCTCGTGAGCAAGCCGCCAACGCCCGCGGGGTGCGGGCCGCGCTGACTCCGAAGCCGGGCGAGACGGCGGAGGCGTGGCTTGACCGCGCCGCGGACGTACTGTCAGACCACGAGTACGGCGTCTGCGTTCATGGAGACGGGTTCGGGACCCGTTCCTCGTCGCTGATACTCCTCGGCGAGGCGGGTGCCCGCTACTGGTTTGCTGACGGGCCACCCTGCGAGACGGACTACGGCGAGGTCGACCTCGAAGCGCATCTTTAAACAGGTTGGCACACGTTGTGGTGATCACAATGCTAGCCGCGACCGTCAACGTCCGGAGGTGGTCCGCGTGAGCGTCTCCGCGAGGGAAGAGGACCTGACCGAGGAGGAACGCGCAGCGCTCGAACTCGTCCGCGAGACGGGCGGCATCCACCAGAGCGAGTTCTGGAAGGAACTCGACGTCTCATCCCGGAAGGGGAGTCGCATCGCCGATTCCCTCGAAGAGCAGGGCCTCGTCGACCGAGAGGAGACCGTCTACGACGGGCACAACACCTACCTCATCTCGCCCACCGCGCGCGACCTGGAGTTCTCGCTGCTGATGGCCGGCGACATGCTCTCTCCGTTCATCGGCGAGGAGGAGGTCGACGCCAACAGCGACGCCTTCTCGCAGTGGATCATGAACCTCGCGTACGAGGAGTAACAACGACTACCGTTTTTCGCCTCGGGTGCGCTCGCTCTGCTCACGCACCGCTCGGCCAACACATGTCGATCAAAAAAGGCCGCTCGTTCGCTCCGTTCACTCGCGGATCTCCCGCTCGACGACGGCCTGCCCTTCCCCGGGTCGCGCGGCGCTCGCCGCCCCGCCTCGCGCCGCGCTCTCGGCCACGACGGTTATTCTATCTCCGCCACGCACTTCGCTAGGTCGTCCGTCGTCGTCCAGCGGTGAAGCCGTCCGGACTCGTCCAGCATCTCGAATATCGGCGTCTGCATGCCACTGTACGGGCGTTCCGGGTCGGCGTCGGTGTCGAGATCGGTGGCGTCCAGACCGTCGTACTCGCGCTTGCAGACGTGCGTTTTCTCGAAGTACTTCTCGTCCGCGACGAACAGTCCCTGTTCGACGAGGAAGCCGCCGCCGTCGTGTTCCGCGACGCCGACGATGGTGTCGGCGTAGTCGGCGAGGATCCGGAACTTGAGGTATGTGTTCGTCCACTCGCGCCGGACGTCGACCATGAGGAAGGCGTACGTGTCGCGCCGGCGGTTCAGTCGGTCCTTGACGAACTGGAGGCGTCGGATCTCGGGGTCGCCGTAGCTCCCGAGGACGAAGTAGGAACTGTCGTGGGTGAATATCGGCGTCAGTTCAGCGACGGCGTGTTTGAGCTGCTCGTACTCCTCTGGGGTGAGCGAGCGGTCGTGGCGGTGGTCCTCGGCGTCGGCGATGACCTGAGCCGGCGCGGGCGATTCGTCGGCGGAGTCGCCGGCGGACGACTGGTCGTCATCCGCCGATGATTCGGCTGGGTCAGGCGAACCGTGACCGTCGCGACCGCTGTCGTCGGGGGGACCGTTCGGCGGCTGGTCGTCTCGCATACGTCGGCGCGTCGAAGACCTGATACATAAGCGCACGCCACACAGTGAAAGTGGAATGAAGCGGTAGCTACACCGGTTCCCACTACGGTAACCAGTTTGGTTACAACCAAACCGTATTTCACCACAATGGTTAAGGCCGATACGGAACAATACGTAGGTATGAGCCAACCCGACGCGGCTACCGGCGGGGTCGACCGGGAGCGCGAGCGCTTGCGCGTCGTCACGCAGGAGACCAGGTTCGCGCTCCTGCAGGACGTGCTGGGCCATCCCAAGCAACTGCCCACGCTGAAGGAACTCGATTACGTCAACCCGAGCAAGAGCGACTCCACCATCCGGGAGCATCTCGACGCACTCGTCGAAGTCGGCGTCGTCGAGCGGGTCGAACTCCCGTCCGAGCGACGCAGTCGGGACCTCCCGCACGTCTTCTACGGAATCGCGGAGGACGGCCGGCAGTTCCTCAACCGCCACGGACTGCTCCGCGCGGAGGACTCTCTCAGAGAGGCGTACGACGCCGTGGAGAAGACCGACAAGATAGCGACGTACGAGTCCGCGCCGCGCCCCGATCGGTGAGCGGCGGGACGCAGTCTCACCGCGCGGTGCGCGCCGACCGCGTTCCAGCAGGGGTTTCGACTAAGGAAATCGACGGCGTATTGGGCGTATGGGGTACAACACGACGCTCGGCTGGTCCCTGCTCTCCTCGGGTATCGTCACGCTGATACTGAAGATCCTTCCCGGTGATTCGATGTGGTGGGGTTTCCTGTTGCTGGCACTGGGGATAGCGGTGCTGTATCTCAGAGACGACAGGCGATTATAGCGTCCGGACGCTGAAACACCGGCTCATGCTTGCGGTTTTCCACAAGATGGTAGCGAGTAGCACGCGGCCCTTATACCGCTCAAGCCCCTCATTTCCGTATGGACAACAGGATCGACGAACACGGCAGTAGCGAAGAGGCAGGTGACAACGGCTCACCACCGAAGACGCCCTTTGCCGCGATGACGGAGAAGGCCGTGGCGGCCGCGGTGACTTTCGCCGCGACCGGAGCCGTGGTAATCGCGGTGCGGAAGATTCGCCGGCGACGCCGCAGCGCCTGATTCTCTCCCGAACGCTCGTTACCGCCGACCGAACAGTCGCTCGACGATGCTCCGGTCGGTCGGTCGCTCGACGAGCATCACCGAGCAGTCGACTTCTTCGAGAACGTCGAAATGTAACGACCCGCGAACGAGACGGGAGAGCAGGCCGCGCTCCGTCGCGCCGATCAGCATTAGCGTGTGGTCCTCGGCTTCGCGGGCGATCGCTTCCTCGACGTTTCCGGAATCGTCGACCGTGAGGACGGCGTCGCTGAGACCGTGGTCCGCGGCCCAGTCCGCGAGGAACTTCTCGCCGGCCTCGCGCTCGTCGGGGCCGTCGACGGCGTGCATGAGCGTGATCGCGGACCCGTCGGCCGACCGGAGCGTCCGTGCGACATCGGCACTCAGGTCGGAGTTGGGGTCGTCCACCGTCGGAACGAGGATCCGCGACGTGTCGACGTCGGTGTCTCTGATGACGAGGAAATCACAGGGAAGACGGTTCGTGAGTTCGCTGAGCGGCCGCTCCGCGCGGGCGGCGTCCCACAGCCTGTCGTCGCCCCACCCCATCACGACGAGGTCGGCGCGGTCGCGCTCGGCGATGTGGAACACCTCCTCGAACGAGCGGTGCGAGACGACGGTCGAAGTCACGCAGTCGACGCCGTGGTCGCCGACCTGATCGTGGACACGTTCCATCAGAGCCTCGGACTCGGCGACTATCCGTTCGCTCTGTTGGCCGCTGAATCGAGACGTCCGCTGCGGTTTCTGGACGACGTGGACGGCGTGGACGACGGCGTCTTCCTTGTCTCCGGCGAGTTTGCAGGCGAGGTCCACCACACCGGCTTCCGTCCGCGGGTTCGATATCGGCACCACGACGCGGTACGGCCCGTCGTCGGCCGGGGTCTCCTCGACGGTGTCGACCAGCGGGACGTACGACTTCCCGGCGAGGCCGCCGAACAGCCACTCGTTGACCGAGAGCTGCCGGTCCGCGCCGTGGAAGCGGGCGGAATCGATGCGCTCCTCGGTCGTCTGGAAGTAGTTGACGGCGGTCACGAGGACGACGCCGCCGAGCGTGTTACCGAGCAACACCGGCAGGACGAACTCCGTCAGGCCGACGAGAAGGGCAAGATCGCCGAGAAACACCAGATACGCCATCTCGGTGAACGAAACGACCGAGTGAAAGAGTCCGCCGAGCGGGATCGACAGGAATGCGATGTACACCACGACGAGGCGCGAGATGGTGTCGCGGGCGGCGTACTCCACCCAGACGACGCCGGCGACGATCAGGCCTGCGAAGGCGGCCTTCGAGAAGAGGGGCCACCATCCCGTCGCGATCCCTTTCTCGGCTATGTCCGCCGCCGCGGTCGCCGCCTCCGGCGAGAGCACGCCGCCGAAGGCGAGGGCGGCCGCGCCGAACGCGCCGCCGGTGAAGTTCCCGGCCAGCACGACGCCCCAGTTTCGCAACAGTGCCGGGATGCTCGCCAGCCGTTCGAGCGTCAGCGCCACCGGCGGCAGGGTCTGTTCGGTGTACAGCTGATAGCCGCCGATGATGATGTAGACGAACCCTAGCGGGTACAGCAAGGCGCTGAGGATGGGATGGCCGCCCGTCGAGGCCGTCAGCGAGACGAGAAGCAGGAAGGTGACGGTGATCGCGAACCCAGCGGCCAGACCACTGAAGAACAGTTCGCGGTTGCCTGAAGTTATCTCCTCGTCCGCGGCGGCGACGATACGCTGAAACACCTCGTCGGACGAGAAGCGGTCCCGAACGACCCGTCCGGCGGCCGGAGCGCCGCTTCGCGACCGTTCGACGGCTTCCCGGACGCTCTCTTCGGGATCGGGGAGGTCCTCGTCGTGGAGACTCTCGTCGGGGTCAGACCCTGCCATTGGGAGAGAAACCCCGTAGAGGAACTAAACGTTTGGTTACCCCTGCAGGTCTCGGAGAAAGAGACGCACCGTCTCGGGGAAACGTGCACCGAAACCCGCTAGGCCAGGGCGCTTCCCGCTCGAATGATAGTCTCCTCGTCGAACGCCGACCCGACGAACTGGACGCCGACGGGGAGGCCGTCGGTCTCGCCCGCGGGGACGGAGATCGCGGGCAGGTCAGCGAGGTTGACCGGGACGGTGTTGGCGTCGGCGAGATACATCTGGAGCGGGTCGTCGAGGCTCTCGCCGCGCTCGAACGGCGGCACAGGCATCGTCGGGCTCGCGAGCACGTCCGTCTCGGCGAGCGCCTCGTCGAAGTCCTGTTTCACCCAGGCGCGGGCGTCCTGCGCCTTCTTGTAGTACTTGTCGTGGTAGCCCGCGGAGAGCGCGTACGTGCCGAGCAGGACCCGGCGCTTGACTTCCTCGCCGAAGCCCTCCTTGCGGGTCTGTGCGAACTCCTCGTTCCAGTTGCCCTCGGCGTCGGCCCGGTGGCCGTAGCGGATGCCGTCGAACCGCGCGAGGTTCGAAGAGGCCTCGGACGTGGCGATGACGTAGTACGCCTCCACGGCGTGTTCGACGGACGGGAGTTCGACTTCGTGATACGTCGCGCCGCGGTCCTCCAGGTCGTCCATGGCGGACCAGAACGCCTCGACGACGCCCTCGTCGGCTCCGTCGACCAGGTTCGTCGGGACGCCGATGTCGAGGCCGTCGACGTCGCCGTCGGCCGCAGCGGCGTAGTCGCTGTCGGTTCCCTCGTCGCGGGTCGTCGCGTCCTGCGGGTCCTCTCCCGCGATCACGTCTAACAGCTCGGCGGCACCCTCGACGGTCGGCGCGAGCGGGCCGATCTGTTCGAGGCTGTTGGCGTAGGCGACGAGCCCGTACCGCGAGACGAGGCCGTAGGTCGGTTTGATGCCAACGACGCCGCAGAACGCGGCGGGGTTACGAACCGAGCCGCCGGTGTCGGAGCCGAGCGCGAGGTCCGCCTCACCGGCGGCGACGGCCGCCGCACTTCCGCCGGAGGACCCGCCGGGGACGCGGCCCTCGGCGGCGGGGTTCTCGACCGGGCCGAAGGCGGACGTTTCGGTCGTCGAGCCCATGCCGAACTCGTCCATGTTTGCCTTGCCGACGATGGTCGCGCCGGCGTCTTTCAGCCGTTCGACGACGGTGGCGTCGTACGGCGGGACGTAGTCCGCGAGCATCTCCGAGCCGCAGGTCGTACGCACGCCCTCCGTCGAGATGTTGTCCTTGACCGCGACGGTCTTGTCGGCGAGCGGCCCGTCGCCGTCGCCCTCGATCGTTTCCTCGGAGATGAAGATCCCGTGATCGCTCATGAGACGTTCGGCCCCTTGAAGTAGCCGTCTTCGGTCTCTTCGGCGTTGGCGAGCGCCTCCTCCTGGCTCAGGCTCTCGCGGACCTCGTCGGGTCGCATGACGTTGACGAGGTCGGCGTCGCGTTCGACTTCGGGCACCTCGTCTAGCGTCTCAAAGTAGTCGAGGATGTCCGCGAACTGCTCCGTGAAGCGGTCGACGTCGTCGTCATCTACGTCCACCCGCGCCAGGTCCGCGACGTGGCGGACCTCGTCCGGGTCGACGGGCGTGTCGCTCATGCTCTCAGCCACTGCCTTCCGCGGAGTAAGCGTTTCGATACGCCCGGACCCGCGTGGGCGTCGCGTCTGTCCGTTCCGGTCGACTCCTCGTCGCCACAGAGCGACGGCTACAAGCCGTCCGCGCGGTTCGGCCACCGTATGGAGACGACTCGACATTTCACCGCGACCGTGTACGTCGTCGACGACGGCGCGACGTTGCTCCACGAACACGAGCGCCTCGGCAAGTGGCTCCCGCCGGGCGGCCACGTCGACAGGGACGAGGTGCCCCACGTTTCCGCGAAGCGAGAGGTCCGCGAGGAGACCGGGCTAGACGTGTCTCTCGTGGCCGACACCGACGACGTCGAGTCGGCGTCGGTCACGTCGCTCCCGAGGCCGCAGCATTTCATTCTCGCCGACGTCAACGTCCACGACGGCGAAGTCGGTCACCAGCACATCGACCACGTCTACTACGCCGAGGCCGACTCGCGGGATCTGTCACCGGCACCCGGTGAAGCGCCCGCCGACGCCTGGCGGTGGTTCACGGCCGCGGAGTTGGCGGAGAACGACGAAGGGATCGAGGCGGACGTGGTAGACGTGGGCCAGCGAGCGATCGAGACCGTCGACAGTCGGTAAGTGACGAGGGGGTCAGAAATAGCCGAGCAGAGTTCCCACGAGCACGATGACCCACAGTGCGATACCGCCGATGAGCATCTCGTTCCACCGGGATCGAGCCATCTCGACGCCCTGCCGGGCCGCCCCGCCGGCGATGAGGCCGAGCGCGAGGATGACGACGATCCGCTGGAGGACGACGTCGATCGGGAGCGTCGCGATTCCTAGGTACCCGTAGTCGAGCCAGATCCCGACTGAGAGCGACGCCGAGGCGAGCACCGCCGCATCGAACTGCCGGTCGATGCCGCTCGCGACCAGATACGTCGCGACCGGGATGCCGACGGCCATCACGGGGTACAGAAGCGCCATGATAGCGTACATCGAGAGTTCCGGCGCGTTGTATTCGAGATAGATGCCCCCGAACCGGACGCCGAGGAGGAGTGTGATGACGATCAGCGGCAGGAGCAGGTGCCGAACGGTCATCCGCTCGCGGATCTCACGTAACCGCTGAATTTCGGCCTCCTGCAGCGGCGACCGGGCGGCCCGTCCTATCCCCGCTCTGCCGAGGACAAACGGGAGCAGGAAGGCGAGTTCGATCACCGTTGCCCACCCGTCGGAGTCCGAGGGACCGCCGTTGTCGAGGTAGATCCGGTAGATGCCGTCGTCCTCGACGAACGGTTGCCCCATGAACTCCTGCTCGACGTAGGACTGGGCCTGTTCGGAACTGTCGACCCGGTGGCGGAGCGTGAACCAGTCGAAGTGCTCCTTGTGGGCCTGCATGAACACCCACTCTTCGCTCTCGTTGGGGCTCTCGTACATCCGGATGTGAACGCGCGTGCCGAAGTAGTCGCCGTAGTCGAGTTGCATCGTTTCCGTTACCCAACTGCCGCTCTCGTTCGGACCGGGGTCGACGTACGCCCATCTCGTCGCGCCGGTCGTCCGCGCCCACGCAGTCGTGGGGTCGATCCGGTCGATGAACGATTCGTTCTCGGACCCGTTCTCTGCCCCGGCGTCGCCCGCCGAGTCGTTGGGAACGCCATCGGACCGGTTCCGTTCCGACTCGTTGACGAAGTTCCTGTTGATGTCTGACCTGTTTGCCGCGACGGACTCGTTGATGACGGTCCCGTTCTCCAGGGTTTCGTTTTCGCCGTCGAACAGCGTCTGTCCGCCGATGTCCTGCTCGTCTGGCGCGGTCTCGTTCCAGCGTGACGGCGTGTCCTCCTGCATCAACTGGGTGACCCGAGAGGCGTTCCCGTGGACGATGATGTTGACGGGGCTCCGCTGAGTGAACCGCGGATTCGCGTTGAGGTACGGATAGAACCCGCTTTCGCTGTCGTTCGGGTGGACGAGTTTCGGTTCGAGGTCGTGCTGGGGAGCCACGTCCTCGGTCGTAAACGGCGCGAACAGCGACAGACCGCCGGTCGCAACCAGCGCTATGAGAACGAGGATAGCGGCGATCACGAGTGAGCGACGCATCGGTACGGCCTAGCACGCCTGGAGATATAAACAGCAGATCCGTTTCGCGCTGGTACTCGTGGAACGAAGGCGGATCTCTCGCCGTACGAAGGCGGTTACCGGACCCGCGAAGCGACGTACTGTGAGACGTGGTCGTCCATCCGGCGCTTGAACCCGGCTTGCCGCGCGAG
Source organism: Halostella pelagica (assembly GCA_005954745.1). Taxonomy (GTDB): domain Archaea; phylum Halobacteriota; class Halobacteria; order Halobacteriales; family Natronoarchaeaceae; genus Halostella; species Halostella pelagica. The sequence goes on along the minus strand of CP040678.1, from coordinate 1,336,863 downwards.
GCGGTCGAGTTCGCGGGCGACCAGGCTCCCGTACTGCACCGCCTTCTTCTCGCGGAAGGCGACGCTGTCGGGGACGAACTCGCGAGCGGCGAGGCGGAAGGCACGCTTTCGCTCGCCGCGGTCGTCGACGAGCATGTCGCCGCCGAGTCCCAGGGCGATAGCCACCACGCGGTCGTCGAGTAGCGGCGCGATGGGCTCGACTCCCGCGCCGCGTAACGCCAGTACGTCCCGCTCTAGTTGGTCGGGGAGCGACCCGAGAACTTCACGGCGGGCGGCCCGAACTGTGTCGGCGTCGACGCGGGGGTCGTCCGGAGCGCGGGCGACTTTCGCGTACCCGCCGAACAGTTCGTCGGCCCCCTGTCCGACGGCCAGTCGCTCGTAGCCGTCCGCGGCCGCGCGCTCGGCGACGAGATACAGCGGGAGCGCGATCTGCACGTCCATCGCGTTCGTCCGCCCCGTCGCTCGGGCCACCTCGGGAACCGCGCGTTCGACGTCGGCGAGCGACAGTTCGACCACGCGGAGGTCGACGTCCATCGCTCGCGCCGCCTCCCGGGCCGCGGCGATGTCGTGGCTCTCGGGGAAGCCGGTGACGTACAGCGGTCCGTCGATCTCGCTGGCGACGACGGCGCTGTCGACGCCGCCCGAGAACGCGACGGCGGCGTTCGTCCCGTCGACCGCGGCCAGGCTCGAACCGATCGCGTCCCGCAGGTTCCGAACGGCGACGCGTTCGTCGTCGACCGGGTCCGGGTCGGGGAGCGACCAGACGCGCCGGGCAGGGACAGCAGCGTCGTCCGCAGGCCGGCTATGTCCCGCCGGGAAGGAAGTCGGGTCGTCAAGTTCGTTTGGGGTCGCCGCCCACTCGTCGCCGTCGACGAACAGCGGATAACGCCCGAGGACGTCCCGGACGAGCGTCCCGTCGACGGTGCCGGCGAACCCACGGGTGCCCGGAAGCGGATCTGTCTCGTCGATCGCACGCCGTATCGTCTCCGGGGATGCTCCTTGGAGAATCATCGAAACAGCGAGAACAGACCGCTTTTCACCCGGCGCTTCGCCCCGCCGGCCGCCTGGCGGAAGCTAATGTGCCAGGGCGTGCGCTTTCCCTCGACGGTTGTCCGCCCCTCGCGGACGGCGTCGAGGACGGCGTCGAGGCTCCGCTCCTCAGCGCCGATTCGAGTGACCGCTTGTCCGACCATCTCGCTGATGTGGGCGTCGCTTCCGGCGGTCATCGGGAGCCCGCGCCCCTTGGCGAACCGCTCCGCTTGTCGGTTGGCGCGGCCGGTCAGCAGGCGCGAATTGTACACTTCGATCGCGTCCGCCCGGGCGAGCGCGTCCTTCGAAACCTTCGCCAGCACGCCGTGGCGGGACTCCTGAAACGGGTGCGGGACGACGGCGATGCCGCCGAGGTCCCGGATTCGGTTTAGCGTCTCGTCGTACGTCAGCCCCGCCGGGACTCGCTCCTCGACGCCGAGGGCGAGTACATGCCCTGCGGCGCTGGAGACTTCCATACCGGGGATGCCGACTAACCCGTACTCCTCGGCCTTCTCGGCGGCCGCCAGGCTCGCGTCTATCTCGTCGTGGTCCGTCACGGCGAGCGCGTCGAGACCCACTGCCTCCGCCTGCTGGAGGAGGAGTTCGACTGGGTCACGACCATCGTACGACAGCGACGAGTGGCAGTGGAGTTCGGCCGACAGCACAAGTCGCTATTCGTAGGAGGGTGGCAAAAACGCCCCGGTCTTCCCCCGAGTGCCAGTTCGACAGGTGTTTTTTATACATGAACGTGCACATAGAAAGCCTCTTATTCGGCCTGTTTGAACAGGAGAGTGAATGAGTCTCGCCGATTCGGACCGCGAACTCGTCGAGGAGGAGCTCGGACGGGAGGCGACGCCAGTCGAGGCTGCGTTGTTCGAGAACCTCTGGAGCGAACACTGCGCGTACCGATCCTCCAGACCGCTCTACCGATCCGCGTTCGAGAGCGACGGCGAACAGGTCGTCGTCGGCCCGGGCGACGACGCCGCCGTCGTTGCGCTCCCTGCCCCCGACGGGGAGGGGTACTCGGACACGTACATCACGATGGGCATCGAGAGCCACAACCACCCGTCCTACGTCGACCCGTACGACGGCGCGGCGACGGGCGTGGGCGGCATCGTCCGCGACACGCTGTCGATGGGCGCGTACCCCATCGCGCTGGCCGACTCGCTGTACTTCGGCGGGTTGGTCGAACCGCGTTCGACTGCCAGTCCGACGGAGTCCGACGATATCGACCGCGAACACTCCCGATACCTGTTCGACGGCGTCGTCGAGGGGATCAGTGACTACGGGAACTCCATCGGCGTTCCGACCGTGGCGGGCAGCGTCGCCTTCCACGACGATTACGAGGGCAACCCACTGGTCAACGTCGCCTGCGTTGGTCTGGTCGACGCAGAGCGCATGGTGACCGCGGAGGCCCAGGACCCGGGCAACAAACTCGTCCTCGTCGGAAACGGCACCGGCCGCGACGGCCTCGGCGGGGCCTCCTTCGCGAGCGAGGACCTCTCGGAGGACGCCGAGACGGAGGACCGCCCCGCGGTGCAGGTCGGCGACCCGTACACTGAGAAGTTGCTCATCGAGGCCAACGAGCAACTGATCGACGAGGGACTGATCGAGTCCGCGCGGGACCTGGGCGCGGCCGGCCTCGGCGGCGCGTCCAGCGAACTCGTCGCCAAAGGCGGTCTCGGAGCCGAGATAGAACTCGAACGCGTCCACCAGCGCGAACCGAACATGAACGCTCTGGAGATACTGCTCGCCGAGTCCCAAGAGCGGATGTGCTACGAAGTCGCTCCGGAGAACGTCGACCGCGTCAGCGAGATAGCCGAGCGCTACGACCTCGGCTGTTCGGTCATCGGCGAGGTGACCGAGGGGAACTACACGTGTACGTTCGAGGGGAGCGAGACGGAGGGGCGCGAAACCGTCGTCGATGCCCCGGCGGAGTTCCTCGACGACGGCGCACCGATGAACGACCTGCCGCACGAAGCGCCGAGCCAACCGAAACGCGACCTCCCGGACGCCGACGCGGGCACGGCGTTTGACGCAGTCGTCGGAAGTCCGAACACGGCCTCCAAACGGTGGGTGTACCGCCAGTACGACCACGAGGTGGGAGTTAGAACGAGCGTGCCACCGGGCGACGACGCCGCCGTGCTCGCGATCCGAGAGGCGGAGCAGGGGCTCGCTCTCTCCTCCGGCGCGGATCCGAACTGGACCGACGCTGCGCCGTACGACGGCGCTCGCGCTGTCGCACTGGAGAACGCGACAAACCTCGCTGCGAAAGGCGCGACGCCGCTGGCCGCAGTCGACTGCCTGAACGGTGGGAACCCCGAGAAACCCGACGTGTACGGCGGCTTCAAGGGTATCGTCGACGGTCTCGCGGACATGTGCTCGGCGCTCGACGTGCCCGTCGTCGGCGGGAACGTCTCACTGTACAACGACTCGTCAAGCGGACCCATCCCGCCGACGCCGACTCTGGCGATGACCGGGACGAAAGACGGGTACGACGCGCCGCCGCAGTCCGTCGAATCCGAGGGCGCGCTCTTGGTCGTTGGCGACCCGGCGCTCGCAGGCGAGGACGTGCCACTCGGCGGTTCCGAATATCTCGCGACGTTCGGCGGGACGGACGAGTTCCCCGAACTACCGGAAACCCCCGGTGAGTTCGTCGAGACGCTGGCCGCGGTGGCCGACGACGACCGGACGCTCGCCGTCCACGACGTGAGCCACGGCGGCCTGGCCGTCGCACTGGCCGAGATGGTCGGAGAGAACGGTCTCGACGCCACGCTCCCCGACGCCGCCGACCCCGTTACCGCGCTGTTCCACGAGCGTCCGGGCCGCGTCGTCGTCCAGTCGACCGCCCCCGAGCGCGTCCGCGAGGCGTTCGACGGCGTCGCTTCCGTTCATCGGATCGGCGAGGGCCGGGACGACGACACGCTGTCGCTGGCGGTCGACGACGTGACCCTGACGTACGACGCGGACGACATCGCCTCTTTGCGGTCTGTCATCGCCGAACAGATGGACTGATACTGTCGGCTGTAATCCCTTGAAGAATATCGGCCCCCGAGGGTCCGATTATCTTTACGAAGTTACAGCCGACAGTACGAACTGTGGACCCGTTGTCGACGGCGTCCGGTTTTCTACCTGTCAACGGCATTCAGTTCGGACTCGACCGACACCGGTTCTCGGCCACCTGTCGAGTCGTCTCCGCGTCCCGCCGACACGGAAAGTGATAAGGTGGTATCAGGAGTATCCCTGACAGAATGGCCGAAGACGGTCGTGACGACGGACAACACTGGGGCCACGGAACCGCCTGGGGCAGCGGCCGTCGCCGACCGTCTCTTCGTCGCGGTGAACGACCGGCGGTGGCTCTCGTGATGAGCCCTCCCGACGAGAGAACAATACAGTTGCGAGCAGAGCCGTGTGATTTCCTCCGGGGGAGCCACCATATTCAAATAGCTCCGTCGACAGCGTTACCACGATGTGTCGTCTCACGGCAGGGGGCCCGGCGTGACTGGGTCTGAGGAGCCGGTCGTTCTCGTCGTCGAGGACGAGCCCGACCTAGCGAACCTCTACACGTCGTGGCTCCGCGACAACTGTACCGTCCGAACCGCGTACAACGGGAGCCAGGCGCTCGATGCCACGGACGAAGACGTAAACGCCGTTCTCCTCGACAGGCGGATGCCGGGTATCTCCGGCGACAGAGTGTTGACCGCCATCCGCGAGCGTGACCTCGACTGCCGCGTCGCGATGGTGACGGCCGTCGAACCCGACTTCGATATCGTCGAGATGGGGTTCGACGACTACGTCGTCAAGCCGGTCTCTCGGGACGACTTGCTCGAAACCGTAGACCAACTGTTACTGCGGTCGACCTACGACGAACAGATCCAGGAGTTCTTCGCGCTGGCGTCGAAGAAGGCCATCCTCGACTCGGAGAAGAGCGAGGCGGAGACCCGAGCGAGCGAGGAGTACGCCCGGTTAGAGGACAGGCTGGCGGTCCTTCGCGAGCAGATCGACGATACGATCGCCGAACTCTCCAGCCACGACGCGTACGAGCGGATCTGTAACGACATTTCCCACTCGCGACCGTAACCCGGGCCGACAGCCGATTTCGATCAGGCAGCGTCTGTTTCGAGTGTCGTGATATCCGATATCTCGAATCGGGGGGTACCGTCGTCCGTTCGAGCGACCGCGAACTTCCACCCGTGAGCGTGGGCGAACTCGCGCGCTATCGCGGGACCGACCGGATCCGCGTCAGGGTCGGTCAACGCGGAGGCGTCGTCGGGCGCTGTGGCGTCGACCCGCTCGACGTAGAAACCGCTCGGATACCCGCCGTCAGCGACCGACCGAGCCTCTGCTTCCGCCAACAGGCCGATCCGTCCCTCGGCTTTCGTCCCGTCTTCGGACCATCGGAACAGCGTCTCGAACAGTCGGACCAGACGGTCGCGGTCGGCCCGGAGCGATGCGTCCTCCGCGATGGTAAGCGACAGGTCGTCGACCGCGATACTGTCGTCTTCGACGACGTTCTCCCCGGCGGCCGCGGCCGCGTCAGACACGTCGACGAACGAGCGCGATCCGAGCGATGCATTCCCCGTCGAGAGTTCGGTAGCGTCGTCCACGAGGCGTTCGGCGACGGCGAGGTCGGACCGCAGTTGGTCTCGCACGCCGTCTGGGAGGTCCGCGTCCTCGAGCGTCGCCATCGCGTCCTCGATCCGGGTGTCGGCGCGATTTCCGAGAACGGTTTCGAGGACGGTCAACCGGTCCGTCTGCTGGCTGATCGCGGACTCCCGCTGGGAGAGCAGCCGTTCGTGTTCCGCCCGGTCGAGTTCGAGTTCGGTCGAGGCGGCCAGTATCTCGGCCAGTTCCCGGTCGCGTTCGTCGAAGGCGTCGACGGTCCGTGCGCCGGTCATCAGTATGCCGTGCGAACCGATCGGAACGATGAGTTCGCTCCGGATCGGGGTGTCCGGGTTGTACTTCCCGTCGACCTCTTTCAGGTCTGAGTACAGGGCCGAGTCGCCGCTGTGGAACACGTCCCAGATCAGGCCCTCGTTCTGCCTGAAGCGGGGGAGACCGTCGATCAAGTCGTGAGCGCCGGCCGTCGCCGCGACGGGGTCGAGGAAGTCGCGCTCCTCGTCGAGCAACCAGACGCCGCTTATCGGGAGGCCGAGCAGTTCCGAAGCGGTGTGGACCGTTACGGCGCAGATCTCCTCCGGCGTCTCGGCCTTGTACAGGTGCCGCGTCACGTCGTGGAGCGACGTGACGACGCGTTCGTACTCGTGGCGCTCGGACACGTCTCGGATGACGCCCGTGACGCTGTCCGTGTTGGCTCCCGGGATGGGTACCATCCGGATCTCGCCGACCCGGGTTGCACCGTCAGCCATCTCGAAGGTCACTTCGAGTCGCCGTTCGCGGGATTCACCGGAGTGAAGCGATTCGAGGGCGTCGTCGACGGCCTCGGCGCTGTCTTCGTCGATGGTCGCGATCCGGGGAAGCGACGACACGTTCTTGCCGACGAGTCGCTCTCGGGGGACGCCGAACGTCGCCTCGATGGCGCGGTTGACGTAGGTGATCTCGTTTTCGTCGTCGACCGTAATGACGCCGTCGTGGACGGCCTCGACGATGGCCGCGTGCTGATTGGCCTCGGACTCCTGGCGCTTTCGCTCCGTGATGTCGCGAAGGTACACCGACAGGCCGTCGTCAGACGGGTACGCACGGACCTCGAACCACGTCTCCAGTGGGTTGTAGAACGTCTCGAACGCGACGGGGACCTGCTCGTCCATGGCGTGGTGGAACTGCGTGGGAAACGGCGTGTGTGCCGTTTCCGGAAACATGTCCCAGATGACCCGGCCGAGAAGCCCCTCGCCGTCGCGGTCGAGCATCCGCTCTGCCTGCTCGTTGACGTAGACGAACCGCCAGGTGGCGTTGAGCGCGAAAAACGCGTCCGTGATGCGGTCTAATATCCCGTGTTCGTCTACGGCGTCGCTGTCTGTCATCTCGAACCCTCCGATCCGAGCCGCGCCGGCCCGGCCGGCGCGGAGTCGCCCGTCATCAGTACAGTGAGCCTAGACGGCGATGACACTTACCTTTCGTGGCCGCCCGGCGGAGAAGCCACGGGACCGTCACGGCTCGCTCGACGGAGAGGTGTCCGACTCGTCCAGCCGGTACTCCCGGTCGGCCCACTGCCGAAACGCCGCGAGCGACGCCCGCTCCTGTCGGGAAACGGCGTCCGTCGCGCCCAGTTCGTCGCTGTCGAAGGCGTTGAGAACGGCTGTCGCGCCGTCGCAGTAGTCGGCGAGCAGTTGTGGGTCGCCGTCCACGTGCTGGAACGGGATCGTGGCGTCGTTTACGAACACAGCGGCCGGGGCGGGCGGGGCCGCAGCCACGAGCTGTCGCGCACGGCGGGCGTTGTCGGCGGCGAGACGAAGCGACCCGTCCTCGTCAGTGGCGTCCGTCCGCGGGGCGTGCGCCGCCAGAACGCCGTACCACACCTCGTCTGGAACGTCAGTGAACTGCGTGAGGCGGCCGCCCAGAACCGTCCCGTCGCGTTCGACGACGGGAGCGAAATCGAACACGACGACGCCGTCGGGGCCGTTCGCGTCGAGCCACCGCTCTAGCGCTCGCACGGTCAGGCGCGTCTTCCCGACGTTCGAGGGTCCGGTGACGAGCGTCGTCCCCGAGAGGGGAACGGAGTGGCCGGTCACGGGTCAGGCCGCCCCTCGGGCGGTCACTGTCTCACGGACGAACCGACCGAGAAGCACCAGCGTCGCCCCGGTGAAGACGGCTGCGAACAGGAGCACGAACGCGGTTACCCCGTCGACGCCGGCCGCGTACTGCCCCCGGAGGAACGTGCCGGCGGTGACGGCCGTGACGCCGATGAGCACGAGTCCGCCGACGTTCGCCGCCGCGGAGTTCCGCACCGGGACGGCGTCGTCGTGGTTGAGCAGGTACAGCACCAGCGCGAGCGCGAACGGCGTTCCGACGAGGCCGAACGCGAGTACCAGCACTAACAGCGGGAAGAACGCGCCCTGGAGGAACGCGCCGCCGGCGCTCGCGAGCGCGACGACGACGAGCAGTCCGCGGTACCGCGGGTCCGAAACGTCCGTGTCCCAGTCGAGTTTGTCGGCGACGAGGTACGGCGGGACGACGGTGTTGCTGCCGAGCGTCGACACCGCCGCTCCCCACAGGCCGAGCAGGAACAGCCACTTGGCGTTCGCCCCGACTGCGGGTTCGAGCGCCTTCGCCGCACCGATAGCGCCGATATCAGGCGAATCGAGAACGCTCGCAGCCACGAGGAAGATGGCGACGCTGTAGATACCGAAGGCGACGAGCATCGACCCGCCGACGTCGAACAGCGCGAGGTCGTAGTCGTCGCGGGTCCAGCCCCGGGACCGCATCGTGTACGACTGCATCGTCACGAGCGTGATGTGGACCGCGCCGCCGAGGATACCGGCGGCGAGCAACGCGCCGTCGACGCCGGCCGGGATCGTCGGCTTGAGGCCGCCAGCGGCCGCTGACAGGTCGATCGGGACCACGAACACGGAGCCGACGAACGCCAGGACGACGGCCGAGACGAGAACCTTCGCGCCGACCTCGGCGACGCGGTAGCCGCGCCCGGCGAGGCCGACCGCGAGAACGACCGCCCAGGCGACGCCCCAGACCCGCGCGTCCACGCCGGTCACCGTCGCGCTGACGTCGGCGACGGTTTTCATTATCACTAACTGCGCTAGCCCCGAGGCGAAGATGACGTCGACGACGAGGAGCCAGGCCCACGTCTCGCCGACGTGTCGCTCGACGACCGAGACGATGCCGTCCTCGGTGAGCAGGCCGAGACGCATCGCGAGATACTGAGACACCGTTCCGAGAACCGCCGAAAGCACGACGACCCAAAGCAGCGAGTAGCCGAAGGCCGACCCTGCGCCGAGGAGACTCGCCATGCTCGCCGGTCCCGCGGCGATAGCGCCCGCTAGCCACGTCGGCCCCATGTTCGATAGCTTCGATACGACTCCGCGGTCCGACGCTGTCGCGTCGTCGACCGCTGCGTTGCCCGTCTGTTCACTCATCGGTTTCTCCGTTCTTATGAGAACGTATAGGTATTTTCATACGGTTGTACCACGCGGTAATACGCAATGGCACTCACAGACGATGCGTTCGCGCAGTACCAGAAGAAAGGGTACGTCGTCGTCGAGGACGTCCTGAACGAGGACGAGCGCGCGACGGTCAAGTCGCGTCTCAGAGAGTACACGCACGGCGACCGGGAGCCGGAGGGCTTCGCCACCCAGACCGAACCCGCGGTCGAACGCGGCGATGTCGACATCGACGACCCCGGTAACGCGGTGCGGAAAATGGAGGGCCTCGGCATGGTCGAGGAGGACAGCGTCTTTCGGGACGTGGCACACCACGAGGGCATCGTCAGCGTCGCCCGAGAACTCCTCGGGCCGAACCTCAAACTCCTCCGGAGCGCGGCGATGCTGAAACCCCCGGAGATCGGTAGCGAAAAGAGCTTCCATCAGGACGCACCGTACTACCCGATCAGGCCGCTCGACCACTGCACCGTCTGGATCGCACTGGACGAGGCGACCCCCGAAAACGGGTGTATGAACGTCGTCCCCGGCGGTCACACGGACGGGTTACTCGACCACGAGACGCGCAAATACGACACAGACATCGTCGTTTCGGACGATACGTACGACACGGACGATGCCGTCGAAGTGCCGATGGAACCGGGGAGCGCGCTGTTCTCTCACTGTCTCGTGCCACACTACACCGCAGAGAATACGACGAGCGACTGGCGACGCGCGCTCATCATGTCGTACATGACCGCCCGGTCGCGGTTCACGCTATCTGCCGAAGAACGCCCCGACTACGTGGACTCGCATCACATCACGGGCGAGTCGTTCCCCGGGTGCGTCTGACCGCGACGCCGAGTGGGCTGTTCAGACGACAGAGTCACCTGGGCGACCGGGCGACCGCGGTACGCGATACGCTCAGGCGTTACTACTCCTGGTCGACGGCCTCCTCGACGCGGGAGCGAGCGGAGACGCGTTTCTCGCCGACTATCGCGCCGGCTAACGCACCGATGCCGGCACCGGTGCTCGCGGCGTTGCGACTGATCAGGCCGCCGATTGCGGCCCCGATGCTTGCGCCGAGTGCGGCGTGACGAGAGCGACTCAATGCCCGCTTGAGACGGTAAGATACCATACACGTACGTCGTAGTACACACTCATTAAATTCAGGGTGTCACTCCAGTCGCCAGTACCGCTTTCGCTGACACGGGTCTCGGAGACCGACGTTCGTGGCGCAGGACGCTCATACTTTCGGCTGTACTCCCGCGAAGACTATCGGACCCCGGAGCCGATCATCGTTTCGAAGGTACAGCCGACGGTATCACTCGTCGTCGGAACCCAGGTCGCCGCGGTCGACCTCACTGTCCGTCTCCGTCGACGCTTGCGCGTCGGGCCAGAAAGCGATAGCGAAGGCACAGACGTACCCGGCGATGACGCAGGTGAAGACGATCCAACCGGGCGTCCCGGACACGGATGCGGCCTCCACTATCGGTTCGCTCTCGCCGCTCAGTCGAACTAACCAGACGAGCAACAGGCCGATCAGCAGCGGAAGGTACACCCGGCGGAGACGGTGTGCGACCGCGTTCCGGAGCGGCATTTTCACCGCCGGACGCCTGTAGTCTTCGCTCAACTGTTTCCGCCAGTCCCGCTGTTCGATGCCTTCGGAGGGGTCGAGCGCGTTCGCGAAGAGGTTCTCCTGCATGGAGCGAACCCGGGACCGCCAGATGTCGTAGCGTCGGAACCGTCGGGATTCGATCAGCAGGAACACGACCCCGGTCGCCATCCCGACCAGAATGATAGTGTGCGCGACATCGCTGCTGGAAAACGCGTACGCGAGGATAGCCGAGATGATCGTCACCGCCCAGTTCGTCGTCGAATCCAGCCGTCCCCGCCAGTTGACCGCGCGATCCATCTCGCCCCGATAGAGATGCGCGACCACCGAACCGAGCCCAGTGCTCTGGTCGACCATCTCGCGACCGATCTCGCGCTCCTCCGGTGCTTCGGGGTCGAACTCTTCATGGTCGCGAGCCATTGCGCATAGAGATACGACGACACGGGAGAAACCTCTAGTGCCCTCTGTCGCCGAGAACGACCGCAGCACAGTTCGGTTTACGGGGAAACGCCCTCGTCACAGTGTCGACCGGCTGTTCGGGTTCGGTTCCATGTGTCCACTAGCGGCGGTCTCGAAGCAAGATCCGAAGCCGCTGGAGTCCAACGGCGTGAGATACTGTGGACTGATCCCGGGAGGACGAACTCGCCCGCCGTTCCGGGGGTCTGCTCACCGACGTACAGATGCCGGCGGTCGACTACAGAAACGCCTCGATCCGGTCCATCGCTTCCTTCAGGTCTTCCGTACCGGTCGCGTAGGAGACGCGAAGGTGCCCCTCGCCACCCGACCCGAACACGTCGCCGGGGACGACGGCGACGCCCTGTTCCTGAAGCAACTCCTCGGCGAACGTCTCGGCGTCGCCGCCGGGAACCTCCGGGAAGACGTAGAACGCGCCCTTGGCCTCGAAGCAGTCCATTCCCATCTCCTCGAAGCGCGAGAGAACGAGGTTACGGCGACGGTCGTACGTCTGAACCATTTCCTCGACCTCGTCGTCGCAGGATTCGAGCGCTTCTATCGCGGCGTGTTGAGCAGTCGTCGGGGCAGACAGCATCGAGTACTGGTGGATGCGGTTCATCGCCGCGATAGCCTCCGGCGGGGCGAGGGCGTATCCGAGGCGGAGTCCGGTCATGGCGTACGCCTTCGAGAAGCCGTTGAACACGATGGTCCGCTCGCGCATTCCCGGGAGCGTGGCGATGGAGGTGTGGTCGTGACCGTACGTCAGGTCGGCGTATATCTCGTCGGAGATGACCGTGAGGTCGTGTTCTCGGGCGAACTCCGCGACGGGTTCGAGTTCGGACTCGGTCATCACCGCACCCGTGGGATTGTTCGGGTAACAGGCGATGAGAACGTCCGCGTCCGCGGCACCGCTCGCCTCCAGACGCTCGTAGGTGAGTTTGAACTCGTCGGCCTCCCGGGTCGGCACCGGCAGTGGGTCTCCGTCAGCGAAGATGACGCCCGGCGCGTAGGAGATGTAGGACGGCTGAGGGACCGCGACTGTGTCGCCGGGGTCTACCAGCGCACGCATCGCGACGTCGACCCCCTCGCTGACGCCCGTCGTGACGAGTATCTCGTCGTCGGCGTCGTATTCGAGAGCGTACCGCTCTGCGACGTGGTCGCTGATCGCTTCTCGCAACTCGCGCATGCCGCGGTTTGCGGTGTACGACGTTTGGCCGCGCTCCAGGGACTGGATAGCCGCGTCTCGGGCGGCCCACGGCGCGGAGAAGTCCGGTTCGCCGACGCCGAGCGAGATGACGTCGTCCATCTCTTCAGCGAGTTCGAAGAACTTCCGTATCCCCGACGGAGGGACGCGTTCGACCCTATCGGACAGATTCATGGTGAGATAGACAACCGGTCGTCGCCGTGGTCGTCTTCGAACTCGATGCCGCGGTCCTTGTAGGTCTCCATGACGTAGTGAGTGACCGTCTGGGTGATCTCGGGGGCGCGTGCGACCTTCTCACTGATGAAGTTCGATACCTCCTGAAGCGAGTCGCCCTCCACTTCGAGGTGGAAGTCGTAATCACCGCTGACGAGTTGGAGCGTCTTCACTTCAGGGAATTTGGCGAGTCGCTCCGCGATGTCTTCGTAACTGGTCTCGCGGTCCAGCGTGACGTTGAGTTCTACCTCGGCACGGATGTGTTCCTCCTTGACGCGGTGCCAGTCCACGACGGCCTGATAGCCCCGGATGATACCCTCGTCTTCGAGGGTTTCGACAGTCGAGACGACCTCCGCCTCGGAGAGGTCGGTCATGCGCGCGAGGTCCTCGGTCGAGTAGCGCGCGTTTTCGAGCAAGAGGTCGAGCAGTTCGCGCTTGTCGGTCATGTGTACGAGAGTCGGTGGCGGCGACATAAGAGTTTCCAGTCCGTGCGAGGGGATGACGAAGCCGTGGGCAGGCGGAGACGTGACGCCGTTCGATTTCGAAACCCTATCCTCCGTTCGAATACCCGGATACAGTATGAACTACGTCGGCTGGGCGGTGGTCGCTCTCCTCGCATACACGCTCGTCGCGCCACTGATGAAAGTCGCGACACAGTCCATTCCGAGTGAGGTGGCCGCGTTCGTCTCCAATCTCGTTCTCGTCGCCGTCGCTCTCGTCATCGCACTCCGCGGCAACCACCATATCACCGACTACGTCACGCATCCAAAATCCCCCTACATGTACGCAGCGGGAGCCTGTCTTGCAGTCGGTATCCTCGCCTACTATCGAGCCCTGTCGATGGGCCCGATCAGTATCGTGACGCCCGTCTTCGGTCTCTTTCTGGTCACGAGTTCAGTACTCGGAGTCGTCTTGCTGGACGAACCGTTCACAGCGCGCAAGCTAGTTGGTGTGGGCTTCGCGATACTCGCGGTGTATTTCACGACGGTCGAGTAACGCCGGCTTGTACGGGGAAACGGTGTACTACCTGGGCGACTTCGGCTGTGGTGGTTTCGCGCGCGGAACGACACAGGCCGTCTATACAGCCAGAAATACGGAGTTTACGGGTTCGAACGGATCGCAACGATTGGGCCTGTTTATTCCCGACCCGGTTGCCGGTACAGTCGGTACGATGACAGACGACGACACCGAGCAACTGCAAGAAGCGCTAACGAACCCGGTCGAGGGAGCAGTCGAGATGCAACAGGAGACGATGTCGCAGGGGCAAAACGCGATGGAGCGGGGGCTCGATTTCCAGCGAAACGCCGCCCAGTTGCTGGTCGACGGGATGGAGATGGGGGCGTCGCTGCAACGCCAGACGCTCGATATGACGAGGTCGGCGATGCGGAACTACTTCGACAGCGCCAACTCGATAGCCTCGGCCGGTCAGACGATGAGCGAACAGGGTCGACAGGCGGCAAGAGAGATGGGCCAGCAGGCGGAACAGGGGATCCGACAGGCGACGCAGGCTCAGCAGCGATTCGCGTCACAGGGGGCGGAGTCGCTCCAGCAGGGGACACCAGCGACCCAGAGTCACCGACAACCGCAGCAGTCCCGGGCAACTGGACAGGAGTTCCCGCAGTCGACCGCCGGACAGCGGTTCTGGGCGGAGGCGAACCAGCAGTCGCAGCCTCAACAGCATACCCAGCAACAGTACCAGCCGACCCAACAGACGCAGGGAAGTCAGCAGTTCCAGCAACCACAGTACCAGACCCCACAGCAACAACCCCAGACGCAGCACCGGCAACAGCCCCAGACACAGCACCGGCAACAGCCCCAGACGCAGCACCGGCAACAGACACAGCAACCCCAAACGCAACAGCCCCAGACACAGCAACTCCAGCAATCTCGACAACATCAGGCACCTCAGGTCCGACAGTCCGGAGGAAGTCAGAAACAGTACCCCATCGAGCGGGCCCAGCAAGGGACACAGCGACAGGAGCCGCGGACGGAAACCGCCTATCGGAACCCGATAGGGTACGAACCCTCCAGCCGTCAGGGAACGACGGCCGGCGCACGCAAGGAAGCGGGTCAGGGGACGGAAACCCAGGAACGATCGGAGACGACGCGGAACGAGGGTCCGCCGGCCTCCAGAGGGAACGCGGAGGACCAGTCGCGGTACGGCGAGTAACGATCCGACCGTCGCGTGGCGAAGTGTAGCGGCGCTCGTCGGTCCGCCACGGTCCGGGGTTCCGATGTTTGGGCCGCTCTGTCGTTCTAGCTGGATCGATAACAGATAAGCCGGAGAACGCCTTCCGGTCGACCATGGTTCTACTTGAGTCGGACTCGGAACTCGAACCGGGCGACGAAGCGCCGGCGTTCGAACTGTCGGGCGTCGACGGCGAGACATACAATCCGGATTCGTTCGACGGGTGCGAGGCGCTGCTGGTCGTGTTTACCTGTAACCACTGTCCGTACGCGCAGGCCAAGTTCGGTCTGCTGAACGAGTTAGCGGCCGAGTACGACGAGGTGGCGGTCGTCGGCATCAACTCGAACGACGCCGAGGAGTATCCCGAGGACTCGTTCGACGCGATGCGCGAGTTCGTCGACGACGGGCGGATCGACTACGACGCCTATCTCCGCGACGAGTCCCAGGAGGTCGCTAAAGCGTACGGTGCCGTCTGCACGCCGGATCCGTTCCTGTTCGAGCGAGAGGGTGGGTCGTTCCGCCTGACGTACCACGGCCGTCTGGACGACGCACTGAACCCTGACGACGAGCCGACGAGATTCCACGTCCGAGAGGCGATCGACGCCGTCCTCGCGGGCGACGACGTCGAGATAGAGTGGCAGCCGTCACAGGGCTGCTCGATCAAGTGGAAAGAGCAGTAGCGGAGACGGAACCGCGGTCAGACGACGGAGAGCGGAAGGGGCGCTGGTAGTTGGCCGTCCCAGAGGGCGCGTTGGTAGTGAGCCGGGGCCAGAACTGCTGTGGTACTGCACCAGGTCTCAGAACACGCGCTGGTACTGGACCGGGGGGTCGATACGGTCGCTCATCCCGAGTTCTCGTGCGGCGTTCAGCGCGAAGTACGGGTCGCGAAGATGTTCCCGCCCGACGATAGCGAGGTCGGCGCGGTCGTTGCGGATCAGCGCGTCGGCCTGCTGGCCGGTCGTGATGCCGCCGACCGCGCCGACGGCGGCGTCCGTCGTCTTCCGAACGCGTTCGGCGTACGGGACCTGATAGTTCGGCCCGCCGTCTGGCACCCGCTGGTCGGGGTGGAGACCGCCGGCGCTGACGTCTATCAGGTCCGCTCCTGCGTCGGCGAGGCGGCCGGAGAGGCGGACGGTATCTTCGACGGTCCACGAGTCCCGGTCCGGAAGCCAGTCCGTCGCCGAAACCCGGACGAACACCGGCTTATCGTCGGGCCAAACGTCGCGGACCGCCGCCGTCACCTCGCGCACGAGGCGGGTGCGGTTCTCGAAGCTCCCGCCGTACTCGTCGTCGCGGTCGTTGGCGACCGGCGAGAGGAACTCGTGGAGGAGATAGCCGTGTGCGGCGTGGACCTCCGCCACCTCGAACCCGGCGTCCAGCGCGCGCTCGGCCGACAGTTCGAACGCCGTCACCACGTCGCTGATATCGTCGCTGTCCATCCGCCGCGTCGCCGGCGGCTCGTCGCCACCGTAGGGGTAGTGGTCGGAGGGCGCGAGAGTCTCCCAGCCACCCTCGTCCGGTTGCAGCGGAACGCTGCCGTCCGCGGGGCGGGTCTTGCTCCCCTTTCGGCCCGCGTGCGCGAGCTGGATGCCCGGGACGCGCCCCTGGTCGCGGATGAATTCGGTGATCGGGGCGAGCGCGTCGGCGTGGTCGTCGCTCCAGATGCCGAGGTCCTGCGGGGAGATTCGTCCGCGCGGCTCGACCGCGGTGGCTTCGGTCAGTACGAGACCGGCACCGCCGACGGCCCGGCTCCCGAGGTGGACTCGGTGCCATTCCGTCGCGAGCCCGTCCCCGGCCTCACAGGAGTACTGGCACATCGGCGACACCGTCACGCGGTTCGGTATTTCCGTTCCGCGCAGCGTCAGCGGCGTGAACAGGTCGTCGCTCATCGTGGTGAATTACGGTCTCGGAGGGAAAGCCGACGGGGTGGGGGCCTGGTTTGCCGGGACTGCAACCAATGCGTCGAAAGTGTGACTGGGATCTCTCACGAGAGAGACGCCGCCGAGCGAACGAGAGCGCTTCAGCGATCCGAGCGACGACCCGAGAGCGTCGGACGGTCGATGCGGCCCTCGATGTCGGGAGTGATCCCTTCCTCGCGGGCGTACTCGACGATAGCGTCGCGGGCGAGGCCGCACCGCCGGACGACATCTTCCTCATCGAACGCATCGCTGACGTGGTCGGTTTCGACCAGATAGTCGGCGACAGCGAGCGTGTACCGCCTGTCGGAGTCGAGGGGGTGGCCGCCGACGGTCGCGTCTGTCAGTTCGCCCTCGTCGTCGTCCCAGACGATCCGCGCGCCGCTGACGTGACTGCAGTAGTGCAGGGGGAAATCGTCGTAGTGGTAGCCGATCGGGATCTCGTCGAGTGCGTCGCGGAGGCGCTCGCCCGATAGAGAGAGCACGGCCAGGTCGTCCTCGTAGGGGGTAAGATTCACCAGTTCCGCGACCGTCACGTCGCCGTCGAGCGGTCCGTCCGCTCTGAGCGCCCCGGCCGGGGAGATGGCGACGTCAGCGTCGGCGCTCCACCGAAGGGCGTCGGCGACGAAGTTTCCGGCGCGGCTCTCGGCAGCGTTCACCGTCTCCTCGGTCAGTTCGACCGGCGTTTCGACGGTCGCGACGACCTCGTCGAGACCGTGTTCGGCCAGTCGGTCGCGGAGAGTCGCCGCCAGGTCGTCGTCCCGGTCGGTTCCGTCGACGCTGTGGATCGTGACGTCGGGTGTCGCGTTGAGCGTCACTTCCGAGAAGTGCGTTCCGGCGCGGCCGGGCCGCACCACGAAGGTGTCCGCGACGGTTTCGACGTGAACGTCGTGGACGTGGCCGCCCAACACGACATCCACGTCCGTCTCACGAGCGATGCGGTCGTCGCGTTTCCCGCAGTGGGAGGCGACGACGACGACGTCGACACCGCGGTCGCGAAGCGCGGCGGCCTCCTCGCGGACGGCGGGGACGGGGTCAGTGAAGTCGACGCCGTCTGCCGCCGGATTGATCCCGTCCGTTTCGGGGTGTGCGACGCCGACGACGCCGACGCGGTAGTCGTCGGTTTCGACGAGCGTGCTCGGTGCCGTCGCGTCGGCAGCAAAGCGGTCGCCGTTCCGGACGGCGTTGGCACAGAGCCATCGCTGAGGGGCCGCGGCGGCGAGTTCCCGGGCGGTCTCGTGGCCGAAATCGAAGTCGTGATTGCCGAAGGTGTCGATGTGGGGGGACACGGCACGGAAGAAGTCGAGAGCGGCCCGCCCCTGGGTCGCCAGCGAGAGCGCGCCGGGAGCGGTGTTATCACCGGTTCCAATGACCACCGAGTTCCCGTCCCGTAGCGAGTTGATGGCACCGACGAGCCGGGCGCACTGCTCCGGGTCGTCGATCGCCGTCTCCAGATCCGAATAGTGCAGCAGGCGAAGCGACATACCTTCCGAGAGGGGCAGGCGCAGTATCAGACTGTCGGCTTTCGTACAGTGGTCTCCCGACGGGTCCCGCTATCAGTCCGCCGGTTCCGAAGCCTCGCCCGTGTCGCGCCAGCGCTCCCACGCGGTCCGGAAGTCGCTCTCGTCTTCGGTGATCCGCTCCCAGGCGACGAGACCGCGTTCCTCGGGCGTGCCGGCGATGGTGTTGTCGAGGACCAGCGCGACGATGCCGCCGACGGCCATGCCGGTGCCGCCGATGACGAAGAGGGTGTCGGCGACGAGTCGCGACCCGAGGACTGGACCGAGCACGGAGACGCCGACGATCGGTTCGAACACCGACACGCTCGCCATCCCCTCGCGGAACGCCGCGGCGCTCTCGAACCCGCCCATGTACGCCGGTATCGCGAGTCCCGCAAACAGCGCGAATCCGACGACGAACGTGTTCCGCGACGACGAGAGGTCGACGTATTCGAGGTTCGAGACGCCGACCGCGACGATCTGCCCGAACATGGCGACGAACAGGCCGCCGACGATGGGGTCCGGGATCGTCGCGACGAGTTGGCCGAAGTAGCCGACGTAGCCGACGACGATCATCGCCACCGCACCGATCTGGATCACGTACCGGGAGGCGACGCCCGTCAGCCCGATCGCACCGATGTTCTCGGAGTAGGAGGTCGAGCCGCCGGTCCCCATGATCCCGGAGAAGACGTTCATCAACCCCTCCATGCCGATACCGTGGTTGATCCGCTTCTCGCTGGGTGCGCCGTGGCCCGCGATCCGGGCGACGGCGTGGTAGTCCCCGAAGCTCTCGACGATGGAGGCCAGGACGCCAGCGAACATGCCGATAGCGAGCGACAGTTGGAACTCAGGCATCCCCCACTGGAGCGGATAGATTGCGAGGACGGCGGGCGCATCGGCGACCTGTGCGAGGTTGACGTAGCCCGACGTTTCTGCGGTGTAAACGCCAGCGACGGAGAGGGTCGCCGCGATGAGCCAGGCCGTGACCATCCCCAGAAGGACGGGAAACAGGCGGAACGCGCGGTGAGAGGCGTTCAGATACTGCGAGAAGCCGACGATGAGGAGGACGGTCAGACCGAGTAACCACCAGTTCGTCGCCTCCGCGATCTGCGTGACGCCGAACAGCGAGAGGCCGATGAGCGCGATGGTTGGCGCGATGACGACCGGCGAGAGGTATCGCCGCAGTCGGCCGACGATGCCGAGATAGCCGATCACGACTTCGGCGAGCGCCGCCGTGATGATCGCCCCCTGTAACGCGAGGAGTTTCGCCTGCCAGGCCGCCCCACCGGTCGCGCTCACGACGCCGACGATAGCGATGGCCGGCGCGAGCATCGAGAACGGTGCGCCCTGGACGATGGGGTAGCGGTTGCCGAGCGTCGTCTGTGCCAGCGTGGCGATCCCCGAAACGACGAAGAACGTGCCGATGAACCGAACCGTCACGTCGTCGGGCATTCCCATCGCATCTGCGAGCAACAGCGGCACGGCGATGTTCGCCCCTACCATCGTCAGGTAATGCTGGACGCCGAGAAGCAGGGATTCACCGGCCGGTGGTTTATCGTCGATACCGTACTCGATGTCGTCGCCCGTCGCTGACGACGCCTGTGACTCTTCGTGTGCCATGTAGCTCGTTGTCGGAACCGACTCGGCGTTCGGTACTGAAAGGCGTACTGAAACCGGGAGCAGGTCGGCAGGAAAACAGGTCGACGTTAGTCGTCAGCCGCAACGGGTTCACCGTGGTCTATCTCGGTCCCGAGCACGTCGAGGAACTCCGCGAGCCACTCCGGGTGGTCCGGCCACGCCTGTCCCGTGACGAGGTTCCCGTCGCGCGTGACGCTGTCAGCCCACTCCCCGCCGGCTATCTCCACCTCGGACTGGAGCGTGGGATACGCCGTGCAGGTGCGGCCGTCCAGCACGTCCGCAGCCGCAAGGATCTGCAGGCCGTGACACAGCGCCGCGACGGGCTTTTTCTCCTCGAAGAAGTGCCGGGTCACGTCCAGTATCTCGTCGTAAGTCCGGAGGTACTCGGGCGCACGCCCGCCCGGGACGACGAGCGCGTCGTACTCGGCCGGGTCCACGTCGTCGAGCGCGGCGTTCAGTTCGAAGTCGTGCCCACGGGTTTCGACATATGTCTGGTCGCCCCGGAAGTCGTGAACGGCGGTTTTCACGGTTTCGCCCTCCCCCCGCTCCGGACAGACCGCATCGACGTCGTGGCCGACCATTTCGAGCGCCTGAAACGGCACCATTATCTCGTAATCCTCTACGAAGTCGCCCGCGAGTAGCAGTATCTCGGACATGGCATGTGTTACTCCGCACCAATCGGTAATAACGCCACGGAAAGGTAAGGGTACAGATGTGACGCATCTGGGCCGTTTCTGGCGCACTCGCCCCGTCCGCCGGAACTCCGTCGCTATCGGCGACCAGAGCGAGGGACAGGACCCCGGTAGCGTCGGCCCGATTCAGAGAGATGGTGCTGACACGGGGGGATTCGGGGGTGATCGCGAACAGAACGCATGTCCTGACCTATCGTAAGGGACAGAGAACTGTTCGAAACGCTACTTGAAAACCATATGTCGCTATACCAAATCGAGGAGAGTCCACAGAATAGCCACTGGCCGTCACGGCAAGAGGATTGGTAGGCCCGGTGTTCGTGGCGTAGGAGGACCACTGGAATGGTCTCGACCACATAGCGGAACGTGAAACGAGAAAGAGGGAACGAACGGTGATGCCGTTCTGGACTCAGGCTACTGCCGCGGGTCGTACGACAACGCGTCCTCGAACGCCGCCACGTCGTTTCCCGCAGTGTGGGCGTTTACTTTCGCGGCCGCCGACGACTCGCGTATTTCGTCGTCGTCGTATCCGGCCTCCTCGAACGGGGAGAACAAACTGGGCGTGCTGCTCAGGTGGAACTTCTGATGGTAGTCCTCCGCGAGGTGGAAGTCGTCGAGACGTTCGATCCGGGTATCGACCGCGTCCTCCGGCCAGTCGCTCTCGCGCAGGTGCGTCTCGACCGCGTCTCGCTCCGCGTCCGACCCGTAAAACACGACGTTCTGATACTGACGCTTGCGAGGCTGGCTCCGCGGGTCGTGGTTTTCGAACGCGATCGCGACGAGGTCCGAGTAGTCGAGTTCGGTCGAGTCGTACTCGACTTGCACCGCTTCGGAGTGGTCGCCAAGGGCGTGGTACGTCGGATCCGCCTTCGTCCCGCCGGCGTAGCCGACTCGCGTTCGGACGACGCCGTCTACCGCGCCGAACGTCGCGTCGGGCCCCCAGAAACACCCCAGAGCGAACGTCGCCGTCTCCGTCTCGTTCGCGGTCGGCGCGCACTCGTCGTACTCGGTGATACGTGACGGGTACAGGCTCATCGAGTTACGGTTCGGCCTCCACCTTGTCGCCGAACTTCTCTCGGACTTTCTTCACCTTCGGTTCGGCGTAGTAGCCGCAGTAGCGGTCGTTCGGGTTCTTGTCGTAGTAGTCCTGGTGTTTTTCCTCGGCCTCGTAGAACGTGTCGAGCGCTTCGACCTCGGTGACGATATCGTCGTCGTACGCGCCTTCCTCCTCGAGTTCGACGAGGAACCGCTCCACCTGCTCTCGCTGTTCGTCGTCATGGGCAAGAACGATAGAGCGGTACTGCGTCCCTACGTCCGGTCCCTGCTTGTTCAGTTGCGTCGGGTCGTGGATGGTGAAAAACACCTGCAGCAGGTCCGGATACGTGATATCGTCGGTGTCGTACTCGACCTGTACGACCTCCGCGTGACCGGTGTCTCCGCTGCACACCTGACGGTAGGTCGGGTCCGTAACGTCGCCCCCGGCGTACCCCGACGTGACCGATTCGACGCCGTCGAGTTCCTTGAACGCGGCCTCGACGCACCAGAAGCAACCGCCGCCGAACGTTGCGCGCTTAGTCGTCATACGCGTCAGTAGGGGGTCCCGAGACATTCTTCTGTCGGTCGCGGACTAACGGTCTGTCCGCCGAGGTGTCCCGGCTCGAACCGTCGGCAGGCGGGGCGGAACGGTTTTGTGTCGTCCGGGTCATTCCGAAGCAGTGACCCGTCGCCTCGGATACCTGTCTCTCGGAGCGGCTCTCGTCGTCGCTATCCTGAGCGTCGCCGCCGGGACCGCCGCGGTGGAATGGCCGGGGATCGTCGGCATTCCGACGACTCTCGCCGTCGTAAAACTGCTGACCGCCGCGGCCGTCGCCCTCGGCGCCCACGGTCTGTATCTCGTCGTCGTCGACACCGTCGAACGTCGGTCCCGGAGCAAGCGCCGCCTACACGACCTTCGGAACGTTCTCCGATTAGCGTTCGGTGCAGCGGCGCTGGTCGGCGTGTTCGGCGCGCTGACGGAGCAGTGGCTCGGTGTGCTGTTCTCGCTCGGGGTCGTCGGCTTCGCGGTGACGTTCGCGCTTCAGCAGCCGTTGTTCTCGCTGCTCGGCTGGGTGTACATCCTCGTGAAGCGCCCCTATCAGGTGGGGGACCGCGTGCGCATCGAGAGCGCAAAGGGCGACGTCATCGACGTGGACTTCCTCGTCACGACGCTGTGGGAGATAAACGGCGAACTCGTCTCCTCGAACCAGCCGTCGGGACGTATCGTTACGGTACCGAACAGCGTCGTTCTCTCCTCGGAGGTGTTCAACTACTCCTGGGACGAGTTCCCCTTCGTCTGGAACGAGATATCGATCCAGGTGGCCTACGAGACCGACCTCGCGTTCGCTCGGAGCGAGATGGTCGACGTTGCCGACGAACTCCTCGGCGACGAGATGCGGCGGAACGTCGAACGGTACCGCGAGGTACTCGCCGAGACGGCCGTCGAGATGGAGGTTCAGGACCGACCGACCGTCAACGTCGTTCAGGGAGAATCGTGGGTCGAACTCCGCTTACGATATCTGACCCATCCGCGCCGCGGCCAGCGCGTGAAAAACGAACTGTACGAGCGCATTCTCGAACGGTTTAACGACCATCCCGACCGGGTTGCGTTCCCGGTCAGCCGGAACCGCTGACGGTGGTGCCGCGGTGAGCGAACCGAAACGACGTAATTCGCTGTCCCGGCCCCGATTCGCGGAATGCCGAGAACCCAACGGTTACGGAGATGACCGTGCCACTGTAGGTCATGGACATTCTCTCCGAGAAGGCGGCTCGGTTCGTCCGCGCCGCCGCGCCCGAACCCGACGAAGTACAGGCGGAGATGGCCGCGTACGCCGAGGAACACGGGTTTCCTACTGTGGGTCACGAGGTCGGTGCGACACTGCGTCTCCTCGCGCGGATGGCCGACGCCCGCAGGGTGTTCGAGTTCGGTTCCGGCTACGGCTACTCCGCGTACTGGTTCGCCGAGGCGCTCCCCGAGGACGGGGAGATAGTCCTCACCGAACACGACGAGGACGAACTCGATATGGCGCGGGAGAACATGTCCCGGGGCGGGTTCGACGACCTGGCGAAATACGAAGGCGGCGACGCGCTCGACGCGATAGAACGCTACGACGGCCCCTTCGACGTGGTGCTGATCGACCACCAGAAACACCGCTACCGAGAGGCGTTCGAGGCGGTCCGAGCAAAAGTCCCGCCCGGCGGGGTGATCGTCGCCGACAACGCGATGAAAGCCGGCATCATCCAGACGGAGAAACTGCTCGCGCTCCTCGAAGGCGACGACCCCGACGACGTGAACGAAAACACGCGAGGGATCGCGGAGTACCTCCATCGAGTCCGACGGGACGACGATTTCGAAACGGTCGTGCTTCCGCTGGGTGAGGGGATAGCCGTGAGTTATCGGACCGCCTGACGCCGTCAGAAACCTGTTTCAGTTAGTTCGTGGGATCTCTCCGCGACTCGTTCGACGAGTACGCCCGTCGGTACGACTACCGCGATGCCGATAACTTGGGCGTGGCCTGCACGTCGTCCGGGTCGACCTCGGTGTCGAACCGGTCGAGCGCCGTCCGGAGCCGGTCCGCCTGCGAAGCGAGGTCCGACGCGCTGTTCGCAACTTCCCCGAGCGTCGACGTCTGTTCCTCGGCCGCCGCGGCGACCGTCTCCGCCTCCGCGCTCGTGGATTCGCTGACCGCGGCGGCGTCCCCGACCATCGAAACGACCTCCTCGGTCGATGCCGCCTGCTGGTTCGTCACCGTCCGGATCTCCTGAACGCCCCGGTTCGTTTCCTCGGCGTAGTCCGCGATAGACGCGAGGGCGTCCGTCACGTCTCGTACCGTCTCGGCGCTGTCCGCGACGGCCTCGCTCGCCTCACGAACTTCCGTCGCCGTGTCTTCCGTCTGGTCGCGGACCGTCTCGATACGGTCCTCTATCTCCGTCGCTGCCGCCTTCGTGTCGTCGGCGAGCGACCGGACCTCTTCCGCGACGACGTTGAACTCCTCGCCGTCACCGTGTTCGTTACGGGCCGCCTCGACGCTCGCGTTCAGCGCGACCAGGTCCGTCTGCTCGGCCAGTTCGGCGATCAGTTCGACCACGTCCTCTATCTCCTCTATCTCCTCTCGGAGTTCGTCCATGGCGGCCACGGCGTTCCGGGAGGTGCGAGTGACCGCATCGATCTCCTCGATAGCGTTCTCGGCGTCCCCCCGGCCTTCGCGCCCGGTCGCCGCCGTCTCCGACGCGACCGTCGCGACGTCGTCCGCGGACGCAGCCACCTGCTGAACGGAGGCGGCGAGGTCGTCCATCTCGGCGGAGACGGAGCGGAACTGCTCGTTCTGCCGGTCAGCGCCCTCCGAGATCGATTGGATGGAGTCGGCCACCTGCTCCGAGGCGCGCTGTACGTCGTCCGCGCTCGCAGTCACCTGTTCGCTCGACGCTGCCACCGCGTCCGCGAACTCTTTCGCGTGGGCGACAGTCGTCTCTAACTGGTTCAGCATCTGGTTGTACTCGTGAGCGATCGCGGCCATCGCCTCGCTTTCCTCGTCCGGCGTCATCCGGCGTGAGAGGTTGCCCTCTGCGCAGGCACGCATCACGCCGCCGTACTCGTCCGCGGTCGATTCGAGGTGATCGGCGAACGCATCGGATTCCCGGCGGCGGCGGTCCGCCTCTTCGCGCGCGTCCTCCGCCTCGCGGATCTGTTCGCGCAGCGAATCGCGCATACTGTCGAACGACCCGTACAGTCGCCCGAACTCGTCGGTCCTGTCCGTTTCCACGCTTGCGTCCAGGTTTCCGCGTTCGAGTTCGGTCGCCGTCTCTGAAAGCCCCCGGACGGCGGCGACCGTGTTGCGGCCGACCGTCAGTCCGATAGCGAGCGCGCCGCCGGCGGCGAGAAGTACCATCGCCAGAACGCCCCGCGAAACGACGGTCTGGAGTGCGTACGCCTCCGAGGTGGGCGTCCGTGCGGAGAGAGTCCAGCCGTTCTGTCCGACTGCCGCGTACCCGACGGCCTGTTCGGTTCCGGTCCGGTCAGTCCCCGTCACGAACCCGCTAGAGGCGGTCTCACCGCTCGGGTCGATATCCGACTGGGTGAGCAACAGCGACGAGTTCCGTGCCATCATGACGACCCCTGACTCGTTCGTCACGACGGGATCACTGCCGCCCCTGCTCTGGAGCATCGACCGCGAAAACCGTTCGACGTCGACCACGGTGACGATGACGCGTTTCCCGTCCGCAGGTACCGAGGCGACGAACAGGAACACCGGCGATGCCCCGTCGCTCGGGCGGAACGCCTGCGACTGGGAGACGCCGGAACTCCTCGCCGCTACTGCCCGTACGCGGTCCCGGACCGCCGGACGCAATCGTCCGTCGGCTTCGACCGCGCCGGTTCCCGTCCCTTCGAGAACGCCCCCCGTCGTCACGTTGACGTGATAGGACCCCTGTACGTTCCTGTCACTCTCGACCGTGCTAGCGAGCCGCGTCGATATCTCGTCGTCGTCGTCCGTCCGAAACGCACGGGAGTTCGCCTGGGCGGACTGCTGGACGCGCGTCTTGCGAAGCCACTGTCCGACTTGGTTCGCTTCGACGCTCGCTACCGTCTCCAGTCGTTGCTCGGTGTCGTCTTCGAGAACGGTGCCGGTGTGCGCGTAGACGACGCCGCCCGCGACCCCGATGACGATAATCACGGCGGCGAGCGCGATACCGAACTTCGCCGCGTAGCTGTTCCGAATACGGGACGGGACGAGTCGTCTGAGCCCTCCGGTCATCGTTTGCAGCCGGGCGTTCCATGATATGTTGATTTTATAATATTTATACGTGCGACGCAGTACCGCTCGGGAGGGTACTATTTGGCACTGTTTGTCACAATGGACCGGCCTGGATAGAGGAACGTCGCAGTGTCCGCTTTTTGTCTCGCTCGCAAAAACTGGACCTGACGCCGCGACCTCACCCCTCGAACCCGTCCTCGAACCTGAACGTACCGTCGCGCTGGATAACCTCGCCGTCGATCTCGATGTAGGAGTCCTCGCTCATATCGACGATCATGTCCTCGTGGACGACGCTTTGGTTCCGCTCGCGATCCTCCGGAACGTTCTCCTCGTAGGCCCGGCCGATCGCCATGTGGACGGTGTCGCCCATCTTCTCGTCGAACAGCATGTTGTAGGTGAACCGGTCGATGTCGCGGTTCATCCCGATGCCGAGTTCACCGATGCGACGCGCGCCCTCGTCCGTTTCCAGCAGGGTAGTCAGGAGGTCCTCGTTCTTGCCGGCGCTGTGTTCGACTACCTCACCCCCCTCGAACGTGAGGCGGACATCGTCGACTTCGCGGCCCTGTACCATCACGGGCATATCGAAAAGCACTGTCCCCTCAACGCTGTCGGGAACCG
Source organism: Halostella pelagica (assembly GCA_005954745.1). Lineage (GTDB taxonomy): Archaea > Halobacteriota > Halobacteria > Halobacteriales > Natronoarchaeaceae > Halostella > Halostella pelagica. The sequence goes on along the minus strand of CP040678.1, from coordinate 1,309,964 downwards.
GCGCGGTGAACACCTCTCCCGCCGGCATGTTCACGTCGCCCCAGTCGTTCTCCGCGATCATCCCGTCGACGTTCATCGAGATGTCCGTCTCGTCGCCGCTGACGATCCGGACCTCACTGGCCGGGTCGAGGATCTCGACGAGTTGTTCCTGGTGTTCGCGCTGGGCGTCCCAGTCCTTGTTGACGGCGCTCCAGACGAAGTCCTCGTACGCCTCGGTGCTCATCTCGGCGTCCTGCGCGTTCGCCGGTGCGGGGTACTGGGTCGCGACCCAGCGGTTCTCCATGAACTTCTCCATGACCGCTTCGTTCGCTTTGCGACGAGCGGCGTTCTTCCCGGGGTCGACGTCGCTTTTCTCGAACGTGTTCGTCGCTCCGCGCACGCCGATGAACGCGTCCGCGGCCTCCGACATCGCCATACCGACCGCCGACTCCTGAAAGTCGTCCTCGTCGGCGGCGCGCATGTACGCCCTCGTCGCCCGGGAAGTAACGCCCCGTCCGGACGGGATAGCGCCGCGTTCCCCTATTTTCTCGTACAGTGCAACAGTGAGGTCGTCAGCCACGGACGGTGCCGAGACGACCACTTCGTCTCCTTCCGAGATATCGACGCAGGTATCGACCAGTACCTCTGCGTGTTCCCGAACGCGTGGGTCCATATCGCACGGTACGGAGAAATTCGTGATATTTGTTTCGAATCGAAACCCACTCTGGGAGACGTGCTGCGGTCGACAGAGGTTCCGGAAACCGCGGGAGCGGGCGCAGAACTGTCAAGCGATTGCCGTTGGGGAGATGCGGATTCAACGGCTCATCGTCGCCCGTCAACTCTGTCCGTCGGACCGAGGTTTGTGCGCTCCTCGACGATTCGAGTTGAAGGAAGAAAACGTCCCGTAACGGCCCCGAGTACACCGGATACGACCCCGTTCCCGTCTCCGGCCGATGCGAACTGTCCGCGGATCACTTTCCGGGTGGCCGGGCCAGACCGCCCGATATCCGCACGGCTACGACAGCGTTCGCTACTCTTCCGCGTCTTCTTCTTCGTTTTCCTTGATGGTCTGGAGCTGGTCGATCAGTTCCTCGCTGTCCGCGTCCTCGATAGACACTTCCCCCTGATGGTCGTGTTCGTGTACGTTGACGCTCTCGCCCTCGTCGTCCTCGTCGACTGTCTGTTCTTGTTGTTCGGACTCGTCGTAGCTACCAAAACCCATATCTGATCGTAGGAGCGGCGAACAGTAAAGTCCCCCGACTCAGATCACCGATTGGACGGCTCGCCGCAGAAGTGCTGACCGTTCACCCGAGGATGGTGGGAACTTACAACGCAGAAACAATTTCTACAACCGCGTTAGCCGTTTACGTGGTTATATGCCCGAGCAGTCCCTGTATCGTTCATGGAACTGCTCGACGAGAGTATCGTCCCGGAACACGCCCGGGACGTGAAACTGGATGCACGAGAGTTCGCAGACGCACATATCAGGCCGAACGCGGAGGAGTACTTCAGTAGCGGCGAGTACCCGTGGGAGATACTCGAAGCGGGACAGGAGGCCGGACTCGTCGCCCAGGACATCGGCGAGGAGTACGGCGGGCGAGGGCTGAGTCTGATCGAGATCCTCGCGGTCGCGGAGGAGTTCTTCCGCGCCGACGCCGGCATCGCGCTGACGCTGCAACTGGCGAGTTTCGGCGCGGAGATCGTCGAGGAGTACGGGAGCGAGGAGCAAAAAGAGGAGTACCTCCGTCCTGTCGCCGAGTGCGAACAGATCACGGGGCTGGCCGTCTCCGAACCGGAAACCGGAAGCGACCTCGCAGGGATGACGACCCGCGCGGACAAACGCGGGGCGGAAGCCACGGAAGGGAGCGGTGCAGCCGCGGAGAAAGACGGGGACGAGTACGTCCTGAACGGCGAGAAGTACTGGATAGGAAACGCGGTCGAGGCGGACTGGCTGACGGTGTACGCCCGGACCGGTGATGACGAGGAGAACCGCTACGGGAACCACTCGCTGTTTATCGTCCCGACGGACGCCGAGGGCTACCACGCCGAGCACATCCCGGAGAAGATGGGAATGCGCGCCTCGAAGCAGGGCCACGTCGTCTTCGACGACTGCCGGATCCCCGAGGAGAACCTGATCGGTCACGAGGGGACCGGGTTCATGATACTCGCCGAGTTCTTCAATCACGGTCGCGTCGTCGTCGCGGGACACGGGCTCGGTCTCGCGGCGGCCGCGATCGAGGAGGCCTGGGAGTTCACCCACGGACGGGAGGCGTTCGGTCGGGACGTGAGCGACTTTCAGGCCGTCCAGCACGGCCTCGCGGAGATGCGGATGGACTTCGAATCGTCCCGGGCACTGACCTACCGCGCCGCCGAGAAGGTCGCTGAAGGGGACGACGCCGGGCTGTGGGCGGCCATGGCGAAGACGACGGCTACGGAGACGGCGGTCGACTGCGCCGAACAAGGGATGCAGTTCCACGGCGGCCGCTCGGTTCTGTCCGACCGGCGGATCGCACGCGTCTATCGAGACGTTCGCATACCAGTCATCTACGAGGGGGCCAACGAGATACAGCGAAACCTCGTGTACAACCAGTCGTAAGCCGACACTCCCCGCGCTCGGTCCGGCTATTGTCACCGGGTTGGCGGACAACAAACGTTATTACACCGTGTTGGCTAACACCTGTGAAAGCAGGTATTGTCACGCTTCATAGGTCTCGGCCGCTTAGTTGCGTGACGTGGCAGCCACAACTTATCAGAAATGAACGAATCGAGTCAGGTTCTCTGTGTCTGCGATAACGCGTCGCTCCGAGAGCAACTCGCAGCGCCGCTCGAACGGGCGTACCCACAAGTAGCAGTTCACACAGCGGCCGGATTCGATGCGGCGATCGACTACATCGAACGAGGCAACGTCGACTGCGTCGTGAGCGACCACGAAACGCTCGCCCGTTCCCCGGCGATCATGCAGGCGATCCGTGAACGGCACCCGGACCTGACGCTACTGACTGTTTCGGAGTACGACGCCGACGCGGGAGCCGGCACGGCCATCGCGGAGGTCGTCGATTTCGTCGACGAGATGAACGACCCCGGGTCGGACGAGGCGTTCGCCGGGCGGGTCGCTACCTCCGTCGCCCGGGACCCATCCGACGCTGCGCCGCCGGGAGGACCTCGACCGGAAGATATCGTTCGGGACGTTAAACAGGGACTCGTCGACGCGTCGTCGCCGATGGAGATCCAGCAGGCGGTCTGCGACCAGTTGACGCTCGGCGGGCGGTACACGTTCGCCTGGATCGGCGAGTACGACACGGGAGAACAGCAGGTTGTTCCCTGGGTAACGGGGTCAGCGGTCGACGACTGGCCAGTGTCCGAGACGTTCAGTGTCGGCACGGGAACGCCGGAGACCCTCGTCGAACGCGTCCTGCGTAAACGCCGAACCGAAGTGGTCCAAGACCTCCCGGCGTACTCTGGAACGGTCCCGTGGAAGAAAGCGGCCGTCGACCGTGGCTGCACCGCGACCGCCCTCGCACCGCTTGCGATCGAGGACGAACTGTACGGCGTACTCGGTGTGTACACCGACGCCCAGGACGGGTTCGACGATATGGAGCGCTCCGCGTTCGAGGAGATGGCGGAGGACGTCTCGAACGTCCTCCACGCCATGGCGCTCCAGGGTCGAATCGAGCAACAGGACCGGGCGCTCCGCCGATACGAGCGACTCGTCGAAACCGTCGGCGACGGGATGTACGCCCTGGACGACGAGGGCCATTTCATGACCGTCAACAACGGGTTGCTCGAAATGACCGGCTACTCGCGGGAGGGGTTGCTCGGCGAGCACATCTCCATCGTCATGGACGACGAGGCCGTCGAAGTTGGCCGTGCGGAGATCCGCGCACTGCTTGCCGCCGACGATGACAACGCGTCAGTGGAGATGGACCTGTACACGAAAGACGGCCGCGTGATCCCCTGCGAGAACCAGATCGCCTTACTCGAAGACGAGGGCGAGTTCCACGGGACTGTCGGCGTCGTGCGGGACATCACCGAACGGAAACGGCGGGAACGGGAACTCGAGCGCCAGAACGAACGTCTGGAAGCGTTCGCCGAGATCGTCAGCCACGACCTCCGGAATCCGCTGTCGGTCGCGCAGGGGTATCTCGACCTCGCCGTCGAGACGGACGAGACGGACCAGTTGGACCACGTCGTCGGCGCTCTCGATCGGATGGAAGACATCATCGGCGACGTGCTCGCGTTAGCACGTCACGGCCAGACTGTCACGGAAACCGAACCGACCGACCTGACCGCGACGGTCGAGGAAGCGTGGGGGAACGTCAGCACGGACGGGGCGTCGCTGTCCGTGGACGACCTCGGAACTGCGGCCGCTGACCGGTCGCGGGTGCTACGCATGCTCGAAAACCTGTTTCGGAACGCCGTCGAACACGGCTCTCCGAAAACCGGTCCGTCCTCCGATGGAGACGAGGATCACGACGAGGCGGCCCTCACGGTGCGAGCAGGCTTGCTTATGGGTGATATACAGACCGAACAGGCCGCTGGATCACCGGACGGCACACAGCCCGTCGGCTTCTTCATCGCCGACGACGGGACGGGCATCCCCGAAAACATCCGGGAGAACGCGTTCGAGTCCTCGTTTACGACATCTGAGGACGGTCTCGGCCTCGGACTGTGGGTCGTCCGCGAGGTCGCGAGCGCTCACGGATGGACTGTGACAGCGCGAGAGAGCGAGAGTGGTGGCGCGCGGTTCGAGTTCTCGGGCGTCGAGTTCCCCGAGTCGGAGTAGACCGCGAACGGTCACACGGACCGCCGCATGCGGTCGGTGGAGAGATGACCCGACAGCTATCCGTCCGGGAGGTCCTCGAACGCCCCCACGAAATCGTCGTGGTTCGAGAGGCCGGACATGGTGTCGTCGACCTGGGAGTCGAGTTCATCGACCCGGTCACAGAGTTCCTGATACTCCTCGTTTTCCGCAAGGTCCCGTTCGGACTTTTCGGACTCCAGTAGGGCCTTCTTCGAGGTGAGAGAGTAGTACTCCTGGATCTCTTCAGCGTAGGTCGAACGGGTCAACATCTTCTCCGCGATGGCGACGAGGTCGTCTTTCGAGACGGGTTTGACGAGGTAGTCGTCGAACCCCATCTCGATGATATCGAAGTCAGGATCCACGGCGGTCACCATGATGACGCGACAGTCGTAGCCCCGATCCCTGATCTCTTCGAGTACTTCGTCGCCCGAAAGGCCGGGCATACGCCTGTCGAGGAAAACGAGTTCGACAGAGTCCGTCAGCAGGTCGAGCGCGGATTCGCCGTCGTTGGCTGTATCGACGGTCCACTCGCTGCGAAGCCACGTTGCAAACAGGTCGGCAAGGCGCGATTCGTCGTCTACGACGAGTACTTCGAGAGAGTCATCGGACATGGTTGAGTCGGACCCCGAATCGATTTCTCGGGCGTATTTCGGTTAGTCCCGAGTCAGTTTCTCGGTTAGTAGTTCAAATGGAATAGGGGTTGATAAATGTCGCGGCCATCGTCGCGAGTATCACCGGAATATCATAACTCTGCCTCCGTCCCCTCTTCGGATACCGGGACCGATTCGGTTCCGATACTTTCGGACGTTGACGGGCGAAAGACGGTCAGTCGAGCGGCCGCTCATTCTCCCGTGACGAAACGTCGGATATCGTCGACGGCATCGCCGTGGTCCCAGTACGCATCGTCCGGGACCGCGTCGAACCAGCCCATCTCCAACTCGTCCCACGGACCGAAACTCGGGTCGCCAGCGATGGGGGACCCCTGGACCGTCCGCGCGCGCAGGATAACATCGTAGCTCGTCGTTTCCCTGGTCTCGTCGCCGTTCAAACAGTGAGTCGTCTGCCCGACTCGCTCCACCCGGTCGATGTCGACATCGACACCGGTCAGTTCCTCGCCGACGTGTCGACCGGCGTCTACCCAGTCTTCGTCCGTACCGACCGGTCCGTACGGCAGCCTCCACCCGTGCGGGCTGTTCATCAGCAGTACTTCGGCCGCCTCGTTCGTGATGCCGACCGCGACCATACCCTGGATAGACGCGAAGTACTCGAACCCGTCTCGTTCGTCGACACTCCGCTCCTCGCGGAACGCAACGTCCGCCCGCTCGCGGAGGGAACCGGGATCTGAAAGCGAATCCATTACGCTCGACAAACAGGTGTCTGTCTTTATACCTTCTGCGAGAAACGACGTGCGACGCTACGACGAACCGCCGCCGTACCGCGTCGTCAGGTTGTCCAGAATACGGTCGACGACGGCCGGGTCGTACGTCCAGAAGCCGTAGAACGCCCCTTCTTCGCGTTCCTCGGCCAAGAGCGCACACTTCTGTTCGTCCTCGCCCGCGCCGTCGAAGACGACGAACCAGGACCGTTCGATCTCTTCAGTCTCCTCCAGATAGACGGTGACACCCGGCAACGTCGGCGGCCTGCGGTCGGGCGTCGCGTAAGCGTGAACGTCAAGCGGACGTTCGGCGAGGTCGCGGTAGACGTTAGCCGTGCCGTTGAGGGTAGAGACGTTCTGGAATCCGGCGTGGAGACACCCGGCGCCGACGCGCCAGGCGCGGTCCTCTATCTCCCGGGAGGCTGCGAGCATCTGCTCGGGAGAGTACGACGCGAAGGTCGTTTCCTCCAGAAACCGCAACACGTCGGCGTGCGCGGCGTCGTCGATTCCGAGCCCTCCGTCCCCGGGATGCGTCTCGTCCATCAGGGCGCGTAACACGTCGGTCGATGTCGACGTGAGATGGGCGTCGCCCTGGCTCAGCACTGCGATCCCCTCCGGTCGGCCCGACTCTGTCGTCTCGGAGCGGACCTCGACGTTCTGGGTGTCGAAGTACTCCTCGAGGTCGCGATAGAGGGTATCGTCGGGTCCGGGGTTGAAGACGGTCAGCGTCTTCCGGCGGTTCTCAACGTCCGTGATTACGTCCCCCAGGCTCATTCGATCGTCGGGTGATTTCGAGGCCAGCGAGAAGTAATTGGCGGCGTTGTCAGGCCGGTAAAAGCATCGCGCAACGCGGGTCCAGTTCTCCTTCCGCCGCTCAGAACCCGCCCCACCGAAGGTACACCATCGCCGCGACGACGGCCAACTGGAACGCTCCCTGGACGCCGCTCAGTTTCGCGTTGCGCATCCCGATACGACTGATCACGTCCGGGTCGGGGTCGTTCGATATCATCTCGCGATAGAGGCGGACTTCCCCGGGAAGCAACACGCCGAACCCGAGAACGCTGAGGACGGTCACGATGGCGAGTGAGACGACGATGACGGGCCGTGTCCACGCGAAGTCAGGCATCGTCGCGGCGAGAGATGCGGCGCTGACAACGGCGGCGACACCGAACGCCGCCAGCCACCGCCAGTCGCGGAACGCGTCGAACTGCCAGCCGATCAGGAGAAGTGCGGGGAGGAGACTCGCGGCGGTAAAGAGCGCGAGCCAGGGGTCGGCGTGCGGGAAGTACCCGAGTTCCCCCGCGAGCGTGATACCGCCGACGATGGTCACGAGAGCGAGCGACGGCATCAGGAACGTCATCTTCGGCGTGAACCGCTCGAAGACGTTCGCCCGTTCCTCGACGGCAAGCCCCCCGAGCACCGGGCCGAGGACGAGCGCCATGAACAGGTCGATACCCGTCCAGAGAACGCCCGCCATCACGTGTGCGTAGGTGTGCAGTTGGACTGATGCGAACAGCACTGTGTACGCGAGTACTCCGACGGGGACCGCGACTGCGCCGACTGCGAACGCCGGGTTCGCGCGTGCGCCCATTCCCTGAATCGTACCTCGAATCGTCGCTGTCATATCAACTGGAGTGGCCGTGGATCACAAAAATAGTGTTGGAATAGCAACACGACTCCTGGAGTCACCGTCGGGCCGTCGTCACCGCGTAGATACCGACGGACATGACCGTACCGCCGACGAGATAGCCCGCGCCGAGCGCTTCCCCGAGGACGGCCGCACCCAGCACCGCGCCGACGGCGGGTTGCGCGAAGAAGAACACGGCGACGGTCCCCGCGTCCGCGAACTCCAGTCCCTTGTACCAGAGATACTACGCCGCGACGGTACTGAGAAGGCCGAGATAGAGGACCGCTCCGACCACGTCGACGGAGAGCGGTATCCCTCTCATGGACGCGTCCGTCAGCGCCACCTCGACGGGGACGAGAACTGCGACGACGGGCACCGAAAACAGCGTCGAGTACGTCGCCGTCTCCAGCGCGGAGTACGTCCGGACGAGGCGCTTGCCGCCGACTGTGTACGCCGCCCAGCCGAGACTCGCGACCAGCAACAGTGCGACGCCCCAGAATCACTCGTCGGTCACGGCCGTCACTCCGCGGGAATAGGTGAAAAAGTGGAGAAAGCGGCGTGTCCTAACGGCTTCGTCTACTTCTCTTCGAAGTTCGGTTCAGCGTCTGCGACGACGAACCGCGACTCCGTCACGCGTTCGCTTCGCTCACTTGCCCTCGAAGTTCGGTTCGTCGTCGCCCATAAACGCGGTGATACCCTCTATCACGTCGTCGGTGGACGCCAGCTGACCGAACGCTTGATTCTCGTACTCCAGACCGGCTGTCGTGTCGTCCCGGCCGGCAAGCATCGCGCGTTTGGTGTACCGGTGAGCGATGGGCGGGCCGGCGGCCAGATCCGCAGCGAGATCGTAGGCGTGCTCGTCCAGTTCGTCGTTTGCAACGACCTCGTTGACGAAGCCGTAGTCGGCCAACGTCTCGGGGTCGTAGCGGTCCGCGGTGAAGATGATCTCCTTTGCGCGGCCCTCGCCGACGATCTTCGGCAGGCGTTGCGTTCCGCCCCATCCCGGAATCAGTCCGAGGTCGTGTTCGGGCTGACCCAGTTCGGAGCGCTCGCTGGCGACGCGCAGGTCCGCACAGGCCGCCAGCTCCATGCCGCCGCCGAGGCAGTAGCCGTCGATACCGGCGACGACCGGCATATCGCACGACTCCAGCTTTCCGAACGTCTGCTGGCCGGTACGGGACAGTTCCGTCACTTCGAGGGGACTCGCGCCGCTTGCCATGCTCTGGACGTCAGCGCCCGCGGAGAAGGCCTTGTCGCCCGCCCCGCTGAGCAGAATGGAGCGCACCTCGTCGTCGGCTTCGAGTTCGTCGATAGCCGCCGAGAGGTCGTCGAGCAGGTCGTCGCTGATGGTGTTCATCCGGTGCGGCCGGTCGAGGGTCAGGCGGGCGACCATATCGTCGGTCTTCTCGATGGAAACCGTCTCGAAATCGAGCGTGTCGCCGCCCTCGTCGCCGCCGCGGAACCCGCCGGATTCGGCGGCTTCGCGGAGGTACTCCGCCGGTTCATACCGCGCCGCCCCGGTTTCGTCGTGAGCAGTTTCGAGCGTCTCCAGCAGTTCGTCGAGACCGACTTGGTCGGCCATCTTTGCCGGTCCCTCGGGGAAGCCGGCACCGAGCATCACGGCTTCGTCTATCGCGTCCGGGTCGGCGACGTCGTCGCCGACGAGGTGGGCGACCTCGTTCGCCATGACGGCCTGCAGACGGCGCTCTATCGACTCGTTTCCGGCACCCGTCGGGATGTCGGCACCGCCGTTCTCGTAGTCGTAGAATCCTTTGCCGGTCTTCTTGCCGAGTTCCTCGTTCTCGACTTTCTCCTCCAGTAGCGGGCAGGGCTCGTAGGCGTCGCCGAGCACCTCGTGCATGTAGTCGAGAACGTGATAGCTCACGTCGTTGCCGACCTGGTCGCCGAGTTCGAACGAGCCCATCGGCAGACCCATATCGTACTTCGTGGTGCTGTCGACTTCCTCGATGGTCGCTTCATCCTCGTGGACCAGCCAGCAGGCCTCGTTCATCAGCGGGACGAGGATGCGGTTGACGATGAAACCCGGGCTGTCCTTGCGGACGCGGACGGGCGTCTTGCCGAAGTCCTCAGCCAGCGCTTCGGTGAGTTCGAGCGTTCCGTCGTCGGTATGAGCGCCGGAGATGACCTCGACGAGTTGCATCCGAACGGGCGGGTTGAAAAAGTGCATACCGCAGAACCGTTCCGCTCGGTCGGTGACCTCGGAGAGGTCAGTGATAGAGAGACTCGACGTGTTCGTGGCGAACACAGCGCGGTCGGGCGCGTGTTCCTCGACCTCGTTGTAGACGTCTTGCTTTATCTCCATCTTTTCGGGGACGGCCTCGATAACGAAATCGACATCGCCGACGGCCTCCTCCACGTCGACCAGCGGCGTCACGCGGTCTAACGCAGCCTCCGCCTCGTCCTCCCCGATCTGTTCGTTCTCGGCGAGTTTGTTCAGGCTCCACTCTATCTGCTCGTAGCCGTCCTGTACGAACTCCTCTTTGATGTCCCGCAGGTTCACGTCGTAGCCGGCCAGCGCGGCTACTTCGGCTATCCCGTGGCCCATGTTTCCGGCACCAAGAACTGCGATAGTGTTGATATCGTCCATCTCCATGAGCGTACACTCACCTGCAATCGGTTTCAACGTTTCCCTCACCAGCACTATAAACACTGTTTGAGTTTACATCGGGTTACAAAGGTCTTTATTATTGTGCATGGAAGTCTATGACATGGACTTCGAACTGACCGACGAACAGCGGGCTATCCGCGACGAAGTACGACGGTTCGCCGAAAACGAGGTGGCTGCGGTCGCCACGGAACACGACGAAGCGGAGAAATTCCCGCATGAGGTCGTCAAGAAGGCGGCGGAGATGGGATTGACCGGTGCGAACATTCCGATCGAGTACGGCGGCGCGGGCTACTCGCCGCTGGAGACGGCACTCATCATCGAGGAACTGTTCGCAGTCGACCCGGGTATCGGCCTTTCGATCACGAGCGCCTCGTTCGGCGCGGACGCGATCAAGGAGTTCGGAACGGACGACCAGAAAGAGCGGTTCCTCGAACCCGTCGCGACGGGCGAGTCGATCATGGGTGCCGCGATCAGCGAACCTGACGTCGGGAGCGACGTTTCGTCGGTCTCGACGAGCGCCGAGAAAGACGGCGACGAGTGGGTGATCAACGGCAACAAGATGTGGATCACGAACGGGAGCGTCGGCGATTACTTCGTCGTCCTCTGTCAGACTGACCCCGAGGCCGACGACCGGTACTCCGGGTTCTCCCAGATCGTGGTCGAATCCGACCGCGACGGGTTCGAGGCGGACAAGATCACCGGGAAACTCGGCATTCGGGCCAGCGACACCGCCGAATTGATCTTCGACGACGTGCGCGTGCCCGAGGAGAATCTCGTGGGAACTCGCGGTGCGGGGTTCCTCCAGTTGATGCAGTTCTTCGACGAGACGCGCACCATGGTCGCCGCCCAGGGCGTCGGCATCGCCAAGGGTGCCTGCGAGCGCGCCCTTGACTACGCCGAGGAGCGCGAACAGTTCGACCGACCGATCTCGGAGTTCCAGGCGATCCAGCACAAACTCGCCGACATGCACACCCGGACCGAGGCGGCCCGCCTCCTCACGTACAAGTCCGCCTGGAGCATCGACAATGCGGACGACCAACTTACCGCCTTGGCCTCGATGGCCAAGGAGTTCGCCTCGCGCGTCGCGGTCGACGTGGCCGACGAAGCCGTCCAGATCCACGGCGGGGCCGGCTACGTGAACGACTTCGACGTCGAACGCCTCTACCGCGACGCGAAGATCACCCAGATCTACGAGGGCACGACGGAGATACAGAAAAACATCATCGCGCGAGAACTGCTCGGCAAAGGCTACTAAACGACCGTTTGCCGCCGTTCGAAAGGACAGTTCACGCTCTTTCGGAACCCGCAAGAGCATCGCTCCTGCGGACTCGGGCGACGGATCGCGTCTTCCGATGGACCGCTCGGTTCGTCGCGTCTCCTCACCGCTTCCTGCCCGGAACGCATATTTCCGTTCGATAGCTACGGGACGACGTGACCGAGATCCACGGGAGCGATGACCGGACGGCCGACGCGCCCGTCCCGAACGGTTCGTATGACAACGACACACCAGAGCCCGAACGATGACGATAGACGACGAAGTGAGAGAGAGACTCCGGAACGACCCCGTAATGGCGGAACTGCTCGACGAACACGACCCGTATTCCGAACGGGACTGGGAGGAGTTCGAGCGACTCGTCGTCGCAATCATCAACCAACAACTCTCTACGGCCAGTGCCACCGCTGTCCGGGAACGGGTTTTTGACCTCCTCGAGTACGAGATCACTCCCGAAACGGTGTTGAACGCGGACGTAGACGCCCTCCGTGATGCCGGACTCAGCGGCACGAAAGTAGAGTACATCAGAAACACCGCCGTGGCGTTCGAGGAACACGACTACTCTCGGGACGCCATGCGAGAGTACTCTGACGAGGAGGTGGTCGAACGACTCACGGAGATCACGGGTATCGGAGCGTGGACTGCGCGAATGTACCTGCTGTTCGTATTAGAACGGGGAGACGTGCTTCCGCTCGGCGATCTAGCCGTTCGGCGGGGGATCGAACAACTGTACGGAGACGGTAGCGGAGAGATGTCGCGAGCCGAGATGCGCGAGATAGCGGAGCGATGGCGTCCCTATCGGAGCCACGCAGTCCGATACATCTGGGCCGAGTACGAGGCCGAGAAGTGATTTCTCACCCGGTGAGCAACCCACGTACGTGCCAGTGCGTTCGTAGGCTACTTCGTCACCTGTCGATCTCGACGACGTAATCCGGACCTTTGTTTTCGAACGCCCGTTTCCAGGATCGGTAATCGTAGAACTGCAAGAGGGCCAAGATCAGGAAGACGGTGATGATGATAGAGCCCCAGGTAAAAACTGCGAGCGGGGACACTACCTTCAACCCGCCCAGTAGTAGAATGACCGCGTTGAGAATACCCAGCGCGAAAAACAGCTTAGAGAAAGACCGACAGTCGTGATCGTGCGTTGCGACTTTGAGGGAGATCTGCTTCCCCACATCAGTGAGCGAAAGCGTTCGGTTCTCTCGGTTATACGAGAGAATACCTAACTCTACCAGCCTGGGTAGATGTCGTTGATAGAGGGAGCTATACACGGATTTCCGATGTGAGGTCTTGCTTTCGGGGACTTCACCGTTGTTCTCCCAGGCTGTTATCTTGTCGACTACGTCGTCCAGCGACGCGCTCCCGTCGTTCTTTTTGACGTAGAAAAGGGTGTATCTACGGCGAGAGTTCCTCAGTTCCTTTTTCACACGATCCATTGAAACATCCATATCTTCCAGTTCGGCCCCCATAATTGCTAACGTGAAAGACCAGTGGATTATAAGAGAGGTATCGTTGCGTGAGTTTCAGCAAAGAATAAGATAATTTCGGTCCTGTTCGGCGACGTAACCGAATACTTTACTCGCCTTTCTCCCTCCGCAAACAAAGAGTCTGTGCCGGGAGACTCCGGAATAATCGCCTCCAGCCCGGATAATTCATTTCAAACAGCTAGTATCCGGTTGCTTCCGAAAAAGAGAGGACGAGGAACTGTTCCCGCTAATCCTGAGTCTGGCTGGTACTGACCGAAGACGACTGCTCCTGTTCCTGCTCGTTGTCGTCTCCGCTGGTCTGTTGGTTCTGGTCCTGATCTATCTGCGCGTTGCTCGACTGGCTCTGGTCCTCGTCACCGTCGGCGTCCTGTTCTTGCTCCTGGTCTATCTCGGCGGTCTGTTCGGCAGTCTGCTCGTTGTTGTCTCCGTTCTGAACGACCTGATCCTGATCCTGGTTCGTCTCGGCGGTCTGTTCGGACTCCTGGTTGTTCAGCGCGACGTCAGCCTCCTGATCGGAGTTCTGGTCGATGTCGCTGGTCTGGTCGGCGGTCTGGTCGTTGTCGTCCCCGTTCACGACGTTCTGGTCCTGGTTGGCGTCCTGTCCGGCGGTCTGGTCGCTCTCCTGGTTGTTCAGTACGCCGTCGCTGTCTTGGTTGCTGTTCTGGTTGGAGTCCAGATCGCTATCAGCGTCCTGGTCGTTGCCGTCGCCGTCGGAGACTCCTTGGTTCTGTCCGGTGGTCTGGGTGCTGTCTTGGTCGTTGTCCTGGTTGTTCAGTTCGCCGTCGTTGTCTTGTTCGCTATTCTGATCCGCTTTCTGAGTGGCGTCGTTGCTCTGACTGTTATCGTCGCCGTCGGAGACGCCTTGACTCTGGCCGCTGCTCTGATCGACGCTCTGGTTGTTGTCCTGGTAGTTCAGTTCGCCGTCGCTGTCTTGGTCGCTGTTTTGATTACCGTGCTGGTCGTCTTCGTTGCTCTGGCTGTTGTCGTCGCCGTCAGCGACACCTTGACCCTGGTCGTTGTACTGCTCGCTGTCTTGATCGCTTTCCTGATTGTTCAGTTCGCCGTCGGTGTCCTGGTCGTTGGTCTGGTCGTTGGTCTGTTTGGCGTCGTTGCTCTGACTGTTGTCGTCGCCGTCAGCGACACCTTGACCCTGGTTACTGTTCTGACCGTTATTCTGGTGGTTCTCCTGGTTGTTCAGTCCGCCGCTGCTTTCTTGGTCGCTGTTCTGGTCGTTGTGCTGTTTGGCGTCGTTGCTCTGGCTGTTGTCGTCGCCGTCAGCGATACCTTGACCCTGGCTGTTGCTCTGGTCGTTGTCCTGTTTGCTTTCCTGATCGTCTATCACACTGTCGCTGTCTTGTTCGTTGTTCTGGTCGTTGTGCTGTTTGGCGTCGTTGCTCTGGCTGTTGTCGTCGCCGTTCGTGACTCCTTGACCCTGGCCGCTGCCCTGGTTGCTGTGCTGTTTGCTGTGCTGATCGTTAGAGATTCCTCCGCTGTCCTGGTCGCTGCCCTGCTCTGAGTCCTGATCGGCGTCGTTGCTCTGGCTGTTATCGTCGCCGTTCGTGACTCCTTGACCCTGGCCGCTACCCTGGTTGCTGTCCTGGTAGCTGTCCTGGTCGTTTCTGACGCCGGCAGTGTCTTGTTCGATGTCCTGGTTAGCGTCCTGATCATTCGCAGCGTCCTGGTCGTTGTCGTCACCGTCGGTCACTCCCTGACCCTGACCGCTTGCCTGGCCAGCGGTTTGGTCGCTGTCCTGCAGGTTGGAATCGCCGCCAGCCTGCTGGTCGCTTCCCTGGTCGATGTTTTGCTCGCTATCGGCGTCCTGGTCGTTGTCGTCGCCGTTATCGACGTTCTGAGCCTGGCTGCCGCTCTGTGCACCGGTCTGGCCGGACGACTGCTCGTTGTTGTCGCCGAAGAGGACCAGCTGTGCCTGCTGTTGCTCGATGTCGTTGTTGTTCTGTTCGGCGGTCTGGTCGTTGCCGTCGCCGTCAGCGCTCTGGGACTGGCTGAGCGACTGGCTCGCGCTCTGGCCGGCACTCTGGTCGTTGTCGTCGCCGAAGACGACTAACTGGACCTGCTGTTGGTCGACATCGTTGTCGTTCTGTTCGGCGGTCTGGTCGTTGCCGTCGCCGCTTGCGCTCTGTGACTGGCCGAAGATCTGTTCAGCGTCCTGCGTAGCGTCCTGGTCGTTGTTGTTGCCGAAGATGACCAGCTGGACCTGCTGTTGGTTGATCCCGTTGTTGTTCTGCTCGGCGGTCTGGTCGTTGTCGTCGCCGCTTGCGCTCTGGTCCTGCTGGAGGACCTGAACGCCGCTTTGACCGGCACCCTGATCGTTGTTATTGCCGCCGATCGCTAGCTGGACCTGGAACTGACCGACCTCGTTGTTGTTCTGCTCGGCGCTCTGGTCGTTGTCGTCACCGGCCGCTGCCTGAGATTGCTCTAGAGCCTGAGCAGCCCCCTGATCAGATAGCTGTTCATTGCCCGTACCGAGGACGACGTACTGGACCTGATCTTCCGAAACGCTACCGCTTTGACTGGCGCTCTGGTCGTTATCGTCGCCGCTCGCGCCCTGGTCCTGCGTGTAGAAGACGAGAGCGCCCTGACCGCTGATCTGCTCGTTATCGTCGCCCTGGATGACCCACTGTTCCTGGCTCTGTTGGTAGTAGAGCGTTTGCGATTCCTCCTGACAGTTGTCGTCTCCGCTAGAACCCTGGGTTTGCATCAGGTCGCCGTCGACGTTGGCAGATTGTTGTTGGTCGTTATCGACGCCCTGAGCGTTCTGTTCCGCCGTCTGCGACCCGTCGACGATCTGTACTTTGTCTTGACAGTCGTCCTGTGCACTGTTCGCAGCCACGACGCCCGTGCCCGATAGCAACATTCCCGCTCCGACTAGAACGGCGAATAGGGCTGCTACGAGACGATATGCTGGTATTCTCTCTCTCATATTTGATCAGTTGGTGGTAGACTCCACCGAGAACAACGTTCAGAGAATCCCACTTTGTTATGAGTTTTAAATATACGTACAACAATCGTTACTAAGAAAACCAATAGGCGTTACCTGGGTTAGTAACGGTCGTCACCGCGAATTAAGCGGTCATTTTGGACGGGGCTCTATGCCGGGACCTCCTTCACCCGCTTCGTCACGGTTAGTACGTCCGTGGACCCGAGACTGCTCGGGTTAACGGCGGTGCTAGGGGTCGTTTTGTTACCGTCGCCCGAAGCGTTGTGTGTCCTCTCGTCCGACGGAGTATCGAGAGATTCGGACGTGTTCGGCGAGTCCCCTGTGCCGTCCTCCGCTGGGGTACGGTCGTCTGACTGATTCTTCGGTTCAGTCGTCGTCTCTAAGTGTTCATCCGCTTCCGACACGTTTTCGCTACTCGTTTCGGTTTCGGCAGAACCGTTGTCCGGTTCCGAACCGCTCGCCACTGGCTGTTCAGTTTCCACGCTCTCGTTTCCGACGGTCGAGTCCGCCGATCCGTTCTCGTTATCGGACGGGTCGGAATCAGTTGTCCCGCTCTCGGTTCCGTTCTCGTTATCGGCCGGGGCGGAATCGGTTGTCCCATTCTCGCCACCTTCGCCGGACGCAGTTGACTCGTTTTCCGTCGGTTCAGCAGTATCAGTCCGGTCCGTCTCGGCCGTCGTATTCGTCGCGTTCCCAGCCGATTCAGTCCTGTCTGTCATCTCGGACTGGTTCTGCTCCGCGTCCTGGTCGACAGCGACTGACTCGTCCTGTCCCTGCTCGCTGTCGTTACCTGTCTGTGTCTGGTTCTGCGTCTGACCGACGTCGACCGTTCCGTTTTGTGACTGCGAACTATCGTTTACCGTCTGGTTCTGCTGCTGTGACTGTTCGGCTGAGACGTTCTGGGTCTGGTTCTGGGTCTGTTCGCCCTCGGTTCCGTTCTGCTGTTCGCGCTGAGTTCCGTTCACTGACTGTTCCTGGCGCTGGCGCTGGTCGTCGCTCTGAGCCTGTTCCTGCTCCTGGGAAACACCGATGGACTGATTTTGGCCCTGTCGCGTCGTCTCGTTCGTCGCGTTCTGACGCTGTTGTTGTCGCTGTTCCGTCTCTATCTCTTCGGTCTGCGATTGGTTTTGCGCGCGCTCGGTCTGGACCTGTTGCTGTTCCTGACTCGCGTTCGCCGACTGCTGTTGGGTCTGGGACTGACCGCCTTCCTCCTGTACTTGCTCTTGGCCCTGGTAAACGACGCTCACTCGCTGGTACTGCTGTTGTCGTTGCTCGACGCCGGTCCCCTGGTCCTGGGACTGGTTCTGGTCGACCTGGACCGACTGGGACTGCTGTTGTCGATGCGCGCCGTCCGCGGCGGGCTGGATCTGTGCGCCGAAGAACGTCACTTCGAACACCTGAATCTGCGTCTGGTTCTGATTGCTTCCCGTCTGGTTCTGGGCCTGCTGTTGCGTGCCCGTCGACGTCTGGATCTGGGTCTGTTCACCGTTCTCGCCGGAGCCCTGTTGCTGGCTCTGGCTGGCGAACGTGATCAGTAAAAACTGCCGCTGCGCCTGGCGGTTATCGACACCGTCACCCTGTCGTTGACACTGCTGTTGCTCGACGTTGACGCTTTGTACGTTCGCCTGAACGCTTCCGTTCCCGCTGATCTGCTGTCCGTCCTGTGCGAGCGAGACGGATTGGTCCTGGGTCTGGTGCTGGTCGCCGCCGCTTTGGCTCTGGCACTGCGTCTGCGTAACGGTAACCGCTTGTCCCTGTGTCTGTCCGCGGTCAGAGGCACCC
Source organism: Halostella pelagica (assembly GCA_005954745.1). Lineage (GTDB taxonomy): Archaea > Halobacteriota > Halobacteria > Halobacteriales > Natronoarchaeaceae > Halostella > Halostella pelagica. The sequence continues at coordinate 1,292,052 of CP040678.1, read as the reverse complement.
TCGTCTCCGTCACCGGGTGTTTCCCCACCGTCTCCTGGAGAGTCATCTCCGTTTCCAGGAGAGTCGTCACCGTCACCGGGCGTCTCGTCACCGTCGCCTGGGGTTTCACCTCCGCCGTCACCGGGCGTCCCATCGCCGTCTCCTGGAGTCTCATCACCGTCGCCGGGAGTTTCACCTCCGCCGTCACCGGGCGCCCCATCGCCGTCACCGGGCGAATCATCGCCGTCACCGGACGTTTCATCCTCGCTGTCGTCGGTCTCGTCGTCAGAGCGGCTATCGTCCGTCGGCGGGGAGTCGTCATCGGCCTGGCCGTCACCGTGGGAGTCCTGCTCCCCAGCGGAGTCTCCCGAGCCGGTTCCGCCGTCCTGCGTCCCGCGTCTCCCGTCGCGGGACGTCTCGGACGCGTCCGTATCGGTAGATTCGCCGGCGTCCGTCTGCTGTCGGTCCGCGTCATGTGTCTCCGTGTCACAGCCGCCCTCGAAGAGTACGGCCGCCTGTCTCGGGGAGTCAGCTATCCCGGGCGACCCGACAACTACGTCGTCGGCGATATCGCCCGACACGTTCCCGACCGCCAGGCCCGTCCCGGTCAGGTTCGCGTTCTCCCCGCCGGCGATCTTCGCGATTTCGAACCCGCCCGCGTACGACCGCCCGTACAGGAGGTACGCGACACCAGACGACCCGTCGGCTACTTCGTGGTTCGGAGCGCCGACCAGTACATCGGCTAACCCGTCACAGTCGACGTCTCCGCCGCCGGCGACTGACTGTCCGAGGCGGTCGCCTCGGACCTCCCCGTGGATCGTCGCAGCCGCCACCTCTGCGAGCGGTGTCTCTCCGTCTACCACGTCGCCACCGTGGACGACGTAGGCGGCACCGGCGTCGTCCCCGCGCCGGTCGTGACCCGGCGCACCGACGAGGATATCAGAGCTACCGTCCCCGTCGACGTCCCCGGCGTCCGTGACTGCCGTCCCCGCCTCCGCTCTCGGTTGCGGACCTTCGAGTGTGGCGGTGGCGTCCGCGAGCGAGCGTTCGCCCGAAACCGTTGCTTCGACGACGTGGACGGCACCTGCATCCGATCCGCCGCCGTCGTGCCCGGGAGCGCCGACCAGTATGCCCTCGGAACCGTTATCGCCGCTGTCGGTAGCCCAGGCAACCGCTTCACCGGATCGGTCGCCCGACGACTCCCCGACTAACCTCGAATCGGCGTTCTCGACCGTCAGCGTACCGTTGATCGTGTTCCGCGCGACGATGACCGCTGCCCCGCGCCGATTCCGGTCATCGCCCGGAGCCCCGACCGCGATGCTCGATACGGCGGGGTCGTCGACAGAACGAACGTCGACGGAGGTCCCTAACCGGTCGTGGGAATCGCCGACGATCTTCGTCTCGTTCGGTCCGAGGGTGTACCGCCCGTTCGGTGAATCGCTGGCGTCGATCACGTACGCTGCGCCCGCTTCCGCTCCGCGCGTTTCGTCGCCGGGCGCTCCGATCACGATATCCGCTTGTCCGTTTCCGTTCACGTCGCCACTGTCGACGGCTCTGCCGACCTCACTCCCCGGTTCGGTACCGACGAAAACCGCGTCAGCATCTTCGAGAGTAACGTTCGAGGCCTCGACCGGTCCGTAGAAGAGATACACCGCCCCTCCGTCCTGCCGAGTCGGTGCCCCGACCAGTAGATCTGTGACACCGTCACCGTCGACATCGCCGGCCGTCGATACGGACCAGCCCGCTCGGTCGTCCGATTCCGACGACATGAACTCGGTGTCCGCCGAAGAGCCGTTCACCAGCCCCTTCGGGGGTGAGTTGTCAGCGGCAGTAGCACCGGCCCGGTCAGCTTCAGTCGCAGTCGAGTAATCATCCGTTTCGTTCATCCCCGCTGCCGCTCCGACGCCCGCCGCGGTCGCACTGACAACGACGGCTGCGACCACGAGGAGTGTCAAGAGAGATGTCGTTCTCTCTTGCCACTTCTCTCCTGCAGAGGAACTTACCCTCCAATATCGTGTCATACCACTCGTCAGAACACGTAGCGGGATATTGTAATTCAGCAGTGAAACCGGACGTAACGTGCGTTACCACCGATTCTGGCTTTTATTCCCGTTTTACCGCCCTGATACCAGCGTCCGCAAGACTACTGACCGTCGGTAACAGCGTATTACCGGGCCTTGCCCGCTCTCTCGGAGATAGAGCAGAGAACTGACTTCTCAGAAACTCGCCGTAGACAGTGAACCGATAACGGTACTGAAATCATAACGGTCACCGCTCGGACCTGTACGGATCATCGGTCGGAACTCCGGGAGGTCGATGGATATTCGCCGGAGTGAAAGTAGGGCGATTGCCCAGAGACCCGCTTATTCCTCGTCAGCGTCGATCCGCCGTCGAACGTCGACCTGGTAGTTCTCGAGGATGTCCCGTCCGAGGATCATCTCGTAGGACATGTGGCTTCGGTCTTCGATGCTCGCCGTGACCGTGTGGCGCTGGCCGCCGATGCCGACGACGATGTCGACGACGGGTCGCGTCCGGCCCTTCTTCGAACTGCTTGACCGGACCTTCGTGAGGCTCTTGATCGGTCCGGCTCCGATCTCGGCGGCCAGTCGCGTGTCGATGCTCGTCCGGGTCGCGCCGGTGTCGGATTTGGCGATGACGGACTCCGACCCGCTGGTGCCGCTGACGACGACCTCCTCGGTGTACCCGACGACCAGCGTCTCGTCGTCGTCTCTCAGGATCGGTTGCGGCTTGCAGTCGGGGACGGAATCGTCGAGCACGTGCGAGAGTTCCTCGACGCGCTCATCGTCGACCGTCCCACCCGCCTCCTCGATAGCGAGGCGGGCGATGTAGGGCGCGGGGCTCGTTCCGGTCGCTTCGAACATTCCTTTGAACCCGGCGGTCGGATTGACTTCGAGGACGTACCACCCTTGCTCGCCCTCGACGAGGTCGACGCCCGCGTAGTCTAGCCCGACGACGTCGGTACTCGCCAACGCGATGTCGACGACTTCCTGCGGGAGTTCCTCTGAGGCGTTCTCGACGTCGCCGCCGAGCGCGACGTTGGTTCGCCAGTCGTTTTCCGGCGCGTAGCGGTTCATCGCTCCGATGACTTCCTCGCCGACGACGTACACGCGGAGGTCCCTGTGGCGTTCTCCCGACCGCTCGATGAGGCTCTGGAGGAACGCCTGTCGGTTGCCGACGCGAGGGTTCACCTCTTCGTCAGGCCCGATCTTCCAGGTGCCGCCGCCGTGGGTTCCGATGGCCGTCTTGTACACCGCCTCGTCGCCGAACTTGAACCGGTCGCGGTTGAGCCGCGCGTTGTTAAGCGCGAGCAACGCGTCGGGGACCTGGATGCCCGCGTCCGCAAGCGCCGACGCCGCAGCGAACTTGTGCATCGCGGTCAGCACGGCCTGGGGTTCGTTGAGCATCGGAACCAGATGGGCGAACGTGGTCGCCAGACCCATCTCCTCCGACGGCTGTTCGGTGTTCGAGAGCAACAGTCGGTTCGCGACCAGGTCGATGTCGGGTTCGATGCTGACCCGCCCGTCCTCTATTTCGACGGCGGTGTTTTCCTCTCTCATCCACTCCGGGCGATGACCCAGTTCCTCGACGGCGTTGAGTATCGCTTTCGTTTCCTTGCTGTTGTGTAGGCTGAGAACCCCTATCGTCACGGTCCTCCCGCTCGAAGACATAGTTACTGTTCACTGCCGATACCAAAAACCGTTGCCCGTCGACGAACGGGACAGTTCGTCCGGAACTCGGTGGGAGTTCGCTCATCGAACGGTGACACCCCTCAGCAGCGTGACGTGGCAGGTTTTTACGTGCCGGATTCGGAGGCAAACGCATGAGCGACAGCGAGGCCGAAACGTTCACCTACAATGGCGGGAGCGTCGCTCCCGGAGAAGCGGCGAACATCCGGTACGGCGTCAGCGAGACGTATCTCGGCGACCCCGTGCGGATCCCCGTCACTATCGTCAACGGTGAGCGTCCCGGTCCGACGGTGTTTCTCAGCGCGGCGATCCACGGCGACGAACTCAACGGCATCGAGGTCGTTCGCGAGGTGGCCAACGAGTGGGACCACACCGAACTCCGGGGGACCGTCGTCTGTCTCCCGGTGTTGAACGTCCCCGGGTTCCTGGCTCAACAGCGGTATCTCCCGATCTACGACCGCGACCTGAACCGGGCGTTTCCCGGCTCCGCAAACAGCACGAGTTCGAAGCGGATCGCACACCGGATCTTTCGGAACTTCATCGAGCCCTGCGACTACGGTCTCGACTTTCACACGTCGACGCGCGGGCGGACGAACATGCTTCACGTCCGGGCCGATACGGGCGACGACCGCGTCGACCGACTCGCGCGCGCGTTCGGCTCGAACGTGATAATCTCAAGCGAAGGCCCGGACGGCGCGCTCAGGAAGGAAGCGACGGAACGCGGCGTTCCCACGATCACGATCGAGATGGGCAAGGCCCACGAGTTCCAGCGGGACTTCATCGACCGGGCTCTGGACGGCGTCAAAAGCGTCTTCTCCGAGTTCGGCCTGCGAACGACGAGCGCCGTCAAGTGGCCGGGCTGGCGAACGGTCGTCGACGGCTCCTCCGACAAAACGTGGCTCCGGGCGGACTCCGGGGGGATAGTCGAGATGCATTTCTCACGAGGGTCGTTCGTCCGGGAAGACGAGACGATCTGCACTATCACGAACCCGTTCGAGACGACAGCGAACGAGGTGACTGCCCCGTTTACCGGCCTGCTGGTCGGTATCCTCCAGAACCCGCTCGTGTTCCCCGGGAACCCTATCTGTCACCTCGTCGAACTGGATGCGGGGACCCGTCGCGTGATCGAACGCGAACAGCGACCGTAGGAGCGTGGGACGGATCCCCGAACGAGTTCGGTCATGATTTCAGGGCTGGACTACCCGTAACGCCGAAAGGTAGTAACTTCTATACCGCCGCGGTCCAAGCCTCACGCTAGAGCATGAGTCAGTCTTATAATCGAGGTAGCGTCGAGGACTTCGGTCGTTGGCGGGAGTTCTCGGCCGGAATGTGGGCCTGGATATTCCACAAGTTCACCGGGTGGGTACTCATCGGCTACCTGTTCACACACATTGCGGTGTTGAGTAGCGCGACGCAGGGAGCCGAGGCGTACACCACGACGCTTCAGGGGCTGGAAAGTCTGTTCATCGTCCGACTCATGGAGATCGGGCTGCTTGCCGTCGCTGTCTTCCACATCCTGAACGGGATCCGCCTGCTGATGGTCGACCTCAACGTCGGACTAGAGGCCCAGGACAAGAGCTTCTACGCTTCGATGGTTCTTACCGGTATTATCGTCGTGGCGAGCGTTCCGACCTTCCTCTCGGAGGTGGGCATCTGATGGCCGAACGCTACTCCTCGTTCGAACCTGCGAGCACGCGCTGGCTCCTCCAGCGCGTCACGGCGGCCTTTCTCGTGGTCGTACTCGCGTTCCACTTCTTCCTACTCCACTTCGTCCACCACGCGTACGAGATCGAGTTCGCAGGCACGCAAGCGCGAATGGAGAATATCGGATACTTCATCACGATGGTCGCGTTCCTCGTGACGGGGACGTTCCACGGCGTCAACGGAGTGTACAACGCGCTTATCAATCAAGGACTGGACGGGTCGCAGAAGACGGTCGTCAAGTGGGTGCTGGTCGTCGCCAGCCTCGCGCTGGTCGCACAGGGCGTCAGAGTCGCCATAGTCATGGCAGGATTCTAATATGAGTACGCAAGTTCCAGAAACCGAGACGGAAGCCGAAGCGGAGACCGAGGGCAAACCGCATCAAGAGCGCCGGCTAGCGGAGAAAGAAGAGCGGCGCGAGGCCGCCGACCGCGAACGCGTGGCCCGCGAGGAGATAGAGGCCGCCGACGACTCGGTCCACCTGAAAGTGTTCCGCTACGATCCCGAAGTCGAAGGCAAACAGGAACCGCGGTTCGACGACTTCCACGTCCCCTTCAAGAAGGGGATGACGGTGCTCGACGCGCTGATGTACGCGCGCGACCACTACGACTCCTCGCTCACCTTCCGACACTCTTGCCGGCAGGCGATCTGCGGGAGCGACGCGATGTTCGTCAACGGCTCCCAGCGCCTCTGTTGCAAGACTCAGATGGTCGACCTGGAGGAACCGGTTCGCGTCGAACCGCTCCCCCATCAGGAGGTCGTGAAGGACCTGGTCGTGGACATGCAACACTTCTACGACCAGATGGAGTCCGTGGAGCCGTACTTCCAGACGAACGAGACACCGGACGGCGAACTGGAGGAGCAACGCCAGAGCCGGGAGAACCGCGAAAAGATCAAGATGTCGACGCGGTGTATCTGGTGCGGGGCTTGCATGTCCTCGTGTAACATCGCCGCCGGGGACAACCAGTATCTCGGCCCCGCGGCCATCAACAAGGCCTACCAGTTCTACATGGACGAACGGGAGGGCGAAGACATGCAGGAACACCGGATGCGCATCCTCGAACAGGAACACGGCGTCTGGCGCTGTCAGACCCAGTTCTCCTGTACCGAGGTGTGCCCGAAGGATATTCCGCTGACGGAACACATTCAGGAGCTCAAACGCGAAGCGGTCAAGAGCAACCTGAAGTTCTGGTGAACGACGCGACAAGCAACACCGACATTACACACAAACTATGCACGAACACGACGTGATCGTGGTCGGGGGCGGCGGTGCGGGTCTCCGCGCAGCGATCGCAGCGAGCGAGGAAGGAGCGGACACAGCCATCGTCTCGAAACTACATCCGGTCCGGAGCCACACCGGCGCGGCGGAGGGCGGCATCAACGCCGCACTGCGCGAGGGCGACTCCTGGCAGGACCACGCGTACGACACGATGAAGGGGTCTGACTTCCTCGGCGACGCGCCGGCGATAGAAACGCTGGTGAAAGACGCACCGGAGGAGGTCATCAACCTCGAACACTGGGGCATGCCGTTCTCCCGCGAGGACGACGGCCGCGTCTCCCAGCGACCGTTCGGCGGCCTCTCTTTCCCACGGACGACGTACGCCGGCGCTGAAACCGGCCATCACCTGCTCCACACGATGTATCAGCAGGCGATGAAACACGGCATTCAGGTGTACGACGAGTGGCACGTCTCCGAACTGGCGGTGACGGACCACGAGGACCCCTCGGACCGCAGATGCCACGGCATCGTCGCGTACGACGTCAAAACCGGCACCGTCGAGGGATTCAAGGCCAACCGCGGCGTCATCCTGGCGACCGGCGGTCCGGGCCAAGTGTACGAACACACGACGAACGCCGTCTCGAACACCGGCGACGGCTACGCGATGGCCTATCGGGCCGGCGTTCCGCTGGAGGACATGGAGTTCGTCCAGTTCCACCCGACGACGCTTCCATCCACGGGCGTCCTCATCAGCGAGGGCGTCCGCGGCGAGGGCGGGATCCTCTACAACGAGAAGGGGGAGCGGTTCATGTTCGAACACGGCTACGCGAACAACGAGGGCGAACTCGCCTCCCGCGACGTCGTCGCCCGCGCGGAGCTTACCGAGGTCAACCAGGGCCGTGGAGTCGAAGACGAGTACGTCCACCTCGACATGCGTCACCTCGGCGAGGAGCGCATCCTCGACCGTCTGGAGAACATTCTCCACCTCGCGGAGGACTTCGAGGGTGTCGACGGCCTCGTCGAACCGATGCCGGTCAAGCCCGGTCAGCACTACGAGATGGGCGGCATCGAAACGGACGAGAACGGCGAAACCTGTATCGAGGGCCTGTACGCGGCCGGCGAGTGCGCCTGCGTCTCCGTTCACGGCTCGAACCGCCTCGGCGGCAACGCCCTGCCGGAACTCATCGTGTTCGGCAAGCGCGCCGGTCATCACGCCGCTGGAAAGGACATGAAGGAGGCCGAAATCACGACGGGCTACACGGACGAGTGCGAACCCGGCGACGTCGACTCCCCGGTCGAACCCGGGGCCGTCGACACGAAAAGCGGTGACGTGGCCGCAGACGGTAGCGGAGAGTTGACCGATCCGCAGGCAGTGGTCGAACGGACCGTCGAACACGAACGCGACCGGGTCCAGACGTTCCTCGACAAGGACGAAGGCGTCCAGCACGCCGCGATCCGCGAGGACCTGCAGGATTCGATGACGGCGAACGTCAACGTGTTCCGCAACGAAGAGGGTCTGAAGACGGCGCTCGAAGACATCCGAGAGGCTCGCGAGCGCTACCAGGACGTGTACGTGGACGACCCCTCGCGGACGTTCAACACCGACCTCCTCCACACCATGGAGACGCGAAACCTCATCGACCTCGCGGAGGCCATCACCCTCGGCGCGCTCGCCCGCGAGGAGTTCCGCGGCGCGCACTGGCGTCAGGAGTACCAGGAGCGCCGCGACGACGAGTGGCTGAAACATACGCTGCTTCGCTGGAACGACGGGACCCCCGAACTGTTCTACAAGCCCGTCATCCTCGAAGGCGAGAACAAGACGTACGAGCCGACGGTCCGGAGTTACTGACCCCGGTTCATCGGTATTCCTTAGTCGCCCCGGCGAGTACTGATACGTAGGGAAGGGTGGCTCAGTGGTAGAGCGCGCCGCGTCGACGGATCCTGCCCGTGGACGTGGATTTTCAAAGGCTTCGCGTGGTTCAAATCCCGCCCCTTCCACTTCAGAACGCTTACTTAGGGAGGCGTTTTATCGCCGAGCGACTGCAGCGTTCTGAAGCGGTTACAGAGGGATTTGAGCAGGGAAAGAGGTGAGCGAAGCGAACGGGAACGACCGAGTTCAAATCCCGCCCCTTCCACTTTACACCGTTTCCCGCGAGACGTTTCATCGTCGAGCGACTGCTCAGTGGGAAGGTGCACTCGGGATTTGAATGAAACGAGTCGTAGGCGTGATCCTGAAAACCGGTAGTCGAACGCTCTACACACGGATACCAAGCGATACCATCAGCCATTCGGAATTGTTCGACGATCGTCGTAGAGGGGTTTTATTATCGTCGAACTGATCGTGTCAGTTACAATGGTTATGCGAACGCAGGACGAACACGATTCGTTGCCGGAAGAGTTGGAGTCACCGCGCGCGAAACTAGTGTATATGTATATCTCGGTACGCGGCGAGGTGACAGTCGAGGCGTTACAGGACGCGCTGGACATCGATAAGATAACGCTGTTTAGCATCCTGAAGACCCTCGACAAGCGCGGCCTCGTTCGAAGGAGTTCGGACGCGTACAGGCCAGCGTAGCGGGCCTATCAGTCGGTACTGAGGGTCAATGCACACTCAGTCACACGACAGTGATGCGATCAGCTGTGAGCCGTTTCAGAAACGACCATAGTTCGGACCGGTGACAGAACATCCCGTCAGATCACAACACGTTTATCGGCTACATTCACAGCCAAACGTACGGGTGCCGTCGCAGCCGGTGTTTGAGGCTGTTGCGTTCCCCACCCCATTTCTGTGCCGTAGCGGGCGGCATACCCGTACCGCGGTCGCCTTTCGGCCCGCGGTTTTCGGTTTGAGCCGGACAGTGGACTTCGATTACAGTCGCGCTTGCAGATCCTCACACACTCGCTCGCACGACTGCGTGCGACCGGACGTGTAAACAGTTGTAAGCGCTACTATAGCTGTGTCAGGCAGTCGGCGACGCCGCCGAGCCAACGGCCGGTACGCGTTCGTAGAGGGCGGCGAAGATAGCAGCGGAGACCAGAATAAAGCCCGCGGCAGTCCAGAAAGCGACGAACACTGACGTCGCATCCCAGAGCGCGCCGACGGCAACCGGTCCGGACACCTGTCAGATATTCCAGCCGATCGAGCGCAGCGACATGCTCCCGGCGACGGCGTCGAACTGCTCGCCCTCTTCGACGAACAGCGTCATGCGCGCGGGACGCCGGGGGCTGTCCGCGACGCCCTGGACCGTGCGCATGGCGATGACGTGCTCAACGCGCCCGACCAGCGAGAACCCGACGAAGACGCCGACGTTCAGAACGAGTCCGGCGACGAGATACCGCTTCGCGTTTCCGATGTCTATCAGGCGGCCCAGCGGTAACACGATACCCAGTTGAGCGAGGGCGAAGCCCGTGCCGAACATCCCCTCTACGGTGCCGCTCGTCTGGAATAGGCCGGCGTACAGCGCCATCGCGATGAGGATGGTCGAATACGTCTGACTCCGGGCGAACGCGGTACTGGCCAGTGCGATGAACTCGCGGTCGCTAAACAGATGACGAACCCCGCCGCTCCCCGGCATAGTTACGAATCGAAACAGTGAGCGAACGCGTGTAAGTCCTTACAACCGCTCAGAGTTCGATCCGCTCGACTAACTGGTCCGTCTCCTCGTTTATGTTCACCGCGACGATGCGCACGTCGTCTTCCAGGCCTGACCCGCGGAGTTTCGCCTTGAGTAAGTTGTCGACCTGATAGACGCCGGCAGCGTTTGTCATCTCTATCTCGACGAGGACGGGACGGTCATCGCCGGGGCGCAGCGAGACGTTGCGGATGGCCCGACTGGAGATAGTGTTGATGCCGCGCCCGCCCATCTCGTACGGCATGCGCGACCGGCCGCGTTCCATGTCGAGGGCGTCGGCCACGCGGATGACACCCGCCTCCGTCGTCAGCGGGTCCTCCGACGTGTGGTGACAGAGGATGGCGTGGAGAACCTCGCCTTTCATCCGCACTGCGTCTGCGACATCGTAGAACTCCGGGAGGATCCGGTCGAGGATGTCCGCGGCGAGCGGTATCGAGTAGTAGGCGTGACTGTCGCGATGGACGACGTGACCGATGTCGTGAATCGTCGCCGCGAGCGCGACGATGATGCTCTCGTCGGCTTCGTCGAGTCCCTGGTCAGCCGCGCCGTTGAACTCGACGCCGGCCTCCTTCAGAAGGTCGTACAGACACAGCGCCCGATTGCGGACGATGCTGATGTGTTTCGCGCCGTGGTCGTTGTACCCCTTGCGTTTCACCGGATTGACGTTCTGCGCTTCGAGGTAGGTCTGGACTTCCTCGTCGTCGTCGAGAAACGCCAGTACCTCGTTGAGCCGTTCGTCCGGGAACGCGTGGTCGGCCTCGGGTGCGTACGTCCGGCCGTTGCCGTCGCTGAGTGAGTCGTCGGTGTCGGCGCTTGGTGAATCGGCCATGCCCGGGGTTTCGTCGCCGAGGTGAAAAAGGGCACCGGGCCGCCGGGAAAAGGGGACGTTACGCGGTGTCGTCGACAGCGGCCGCGATTTCGTCGTACTCCGGTTCCACGCCGGGGTCGTCACTCACCCACTCGTAGGTTATCTCGCCGTCCGCTCCGACGACGAACACCGCACGCTTCGCGACGCCGTGGACGCCCAGGTCGGCGAAGTCCATCTGCACGTCGTAGGCGTCGATGATCTCCTTGTCGATGTCGCTAATGAGGCCGAACGACAGGTCGTTCTGGTCGCGGAACTCGTTTAGCGCGAACGGTGAGTCGACGCTGATCCCGTAGACATCGGCACCGATGTCATCGAACTTCGATAGCCGGTCGTCGAACGTACACATCTCGGTGGTGCAGACGCTCGTGAACGCCCCAGGGAAAAACGCGAGTACGACCGGGCCGTCGGCTAGTTCGTCGGCGAGTGTGAACTCATCTATGTCGCCGTTTGCAAGCGGTGCAGTGAAATCCGGAGCGTCGCCGTTAGCTTCGGCCATATCGTCTGCGCGTAGTCACGGCGGAAAGAAGACAATTGCGTTTTCCTGACCTATCAGCCCGCTATTGGGGGTTCCCGAGCAAAAAGACTATAATTGCTTCCCGGTTAAGCTGAGGTAGAGATGGCACTTGAAACCGCACCGGCGTTCGTCGGGGGACTTCCCGGCGGAACCGAACTCGTCGTTATCCTCCTGATCGCCGTGCTCCTTTTCGGGGCGAACAAGATCCCGAAACTGGCACGGTCGACCGGGGAGGCGATGGGCGAGTTCCAGAAGGGACGAGAGGAAGTCGAACAGGAACTCGAAGAGATGCGCGAAGGCCCCGATTCTGACGGCTCGACCGCAACCGACGCCGACCTGGCGGAGCCCGAAGACGACTTCGTCGACACCGACCCCGTTACCAGCGAAGACACGGAGACGAACACCGAGAGCGACTCCGCGCAGTAACGCGCTTTCTTCTTATTGCGGACGTGTGGCCTAGTGGATCAGGGCGGGAGGTTCCTAACCTCCAGAGCGTGGGTTCGAATCCCGCCACGTCCGTCATGCGACGAACGGACGTGAGGAGCAGAGGGACCCGGAGTTCGAATCCTGTCAGTCGCAGCCTGCGCAGTTCGCGAAGCGAACGAGCAGGACCGTCTGACTCCGGTTCGAATCCCGCCACGTCCGTTATGCGACGAACGGACGTGAGGAGCAGGGAGCTGTAAACCGCAGACAGAACGTGACCATGGGCACGGATAAACCGTGAACACTCCCGTTTTCCCCGGTCAGAATGATCGTTCAGAGTCAATTCGGTCCAGTCCGAACCCAGCGGAGACGTGTAATAGCACCGTCCCGAGCGGAATTGAGATCTCATCTCCGTGTTAGTAGGTGAAATTACTCTCGAAAGTAAAATTCCTCTTACGAATACATTCCCAGATAATGATAATCTATGGAGTGATCTCTAGAAAACCCAATTCAAAGCGGGTAGTGCGCCGAAGTTATCAACACTGATACTCTATAAAAGGTTTTTTGACTAGTCAGCCAGTGGGAGTAGCCAATGGCTATTGACGACGCCGACCAGTCGGACTCCAAACAGTTAGAGGGGGAGGTGGACGAGTCGGCAGCCGAGCCTGAGGGCAATACTGATCAGGGGGGTGACGGCCCAGATCCCACGGACGGGGGATCAGGGACCGCCAACCAGGGCCCGACGGTCTCGGTGGGGGAGTACACGTGGGCAGAGTTCATGGAGGAGTTCGGGTACGAAGACGAGGTCAACCGGGTGTACCCGTCGAGTACGACGAGCGGGAGTGGGGGGTCGCTCGGACTCGGAAGTTCCGAAGACGTGGGGCCACCCTCCGGCGATGACTGGAACGGCGTCGAGTTCGCACCCGAGGAGTATCTCGGTTTCCACCCGGACGACCTCACCGGTCGAATCACGGAAGATGCGGCACCTCCGGCGAAATATCTCTGGGAGGCTTTCAAGGAGGACGTATTCTCGACCCCGGTCGTCAAAGACGAGTACGGCTGGGAGCATTTCAAGTGGGAGTACTACTACAAGGACGAAGGCGACCTCCCGCTCGACAGCGAGGGTGAGACGGTTCCGTTCGACCCGGAGAGTCACCTCGGCTTCGACCCCGAAGACACAGAGGGCCTACTGAGTCAGGGCCAGGCGTTCGCGGACGAACTTCACGACGTCGTCGAGGAGCGCACGGTCAACGTCCGACACGAGAAGGAAGACGAGTTCTTCAGTACGCAGGAGGGGCACACGACCGTCGTCAATCGGTACGACCTGGAGAAGGCCGTCCCGCAGGAGAAAAAGACGCACTTCCGCGAGGAGGACCGGTACTGGGTCAACAAACCGTACGCCTTCGTCATCCTGTTTCACTCCGAGAAAGAAAACGAGAAGAAATACTACGCGATCGAGCCCAACCTAAACGAGATAGAGAAGGACTTACAGGAGTTTCTCACCGGCAAGCTACGAACAGCGATCAAGTACACCGACGAGGACATTACCATCGAAGGCGGTGAAGACGAGCGGAAAGACGTTATCGAACGCGAGACGAAACGCCTGCTCAAACGGTACGATATCTTCCAGCAACCGACCGGTGGCGGCGGCGACGGCTCGATCATCAACCAGATAAAGGGTCTGTTCGGAGAGCCCGACGAGGTCGCCATAGAGGAGGAAGACGGCGGACTGGACGGTATTTCGCTCCGGCCGGAGCCGGCGATCCTGGCGGACGATCCGGACCACTTGAACGAGTACCAGGTCGAGAAGCTTCTGTACCTGCTGAAGCGGGACTTCATCGGGTACGAGCGGATCGACCCGATCAAACACGACATCAACGTCGAGGACATCTCCTGTAACGGGTACAACTCGCCGGTGTTCGTCTATCACACCGACCACGAGCAGATCATCTCGAACATCTATCACGCCGAGGAGGAACTCGACGACTTCGTCGTCAAACTCGCGCAGCGCTCCGGCAAGGGTATCAGCAAGCGCCGACCGCAGGTCGACGCGACCCTACCGGACGGCTCGCGGTCGCAGTTGACTCTCGGACCCGAGGTGTCCGACCACGGGACGAACTACACTATCCGACAGTTCAAAGACGTCCCGTTCACGCCGATAGACCTGATCAACTGGAACACGTTCTCGCTCGACGAGATGGCCTTCCTCTGGCTCAGCATCGAGAACCACAAGTCGCTCATCTTCGCCGGAGGTACGGCGTCCGGGAAGACGACGAGCCTGAACGCCATCTCGCTGTTCATTCCGAGTAGCGCCAAGATCGTCTCCATCGAGGACACCCGCGAGGTCGAACTCCCCCAGCGTAACTGGATCGCGAGCGTCACGCGACCGTCGTTCTCCGACGACAGTCAGGGCGACGTCGACGAGTTCGACCTGCTGGAGGCCGCACTGCGCCAGCGACCCGACTACATCGTCATGGGCGAGATCCGCGGTGAAGAGGGCCGGACGCTGTTCCAGGTCATGTCAACGGGGCACACGACCTACACGACGTTCCACGCCGACTCCGTCGGTGAGGTTCTCAAGCGGTTCACGACGGACCCGATCAACGTCTCGAAGACCATGTTCACGGCGCTGGACCTGGTTTCGATCCAGACGCAGACGCGGGTGCAGGGCAACAAGGTTCGCCGGAACAAGTCCCTAACCGAGATCAACCACTACGACGCGGAGAACGACGAAATCAACGTTCAAGACGTCTACCAGTGGCAGGCCGAGACAGACGAGTTCCTCAAGATGGGGGATTCGAACACGCTCGAAGAGATCCAGTTCGACCGTGGGTGGAACAGGGACCGACTCGAAGAGGAACTGTTCGAGCGCCGCGTCATCCTGGCGTATCTCATCAAGAACGGACTGAACGAGTACACGAAAGTCGCGGCGACGGTTCAGGCCTACATCAACGACCCCGAAACGATCCTGACGTTGATCGCGAACGACCAACTGGAAGACAGTCTCGAAGACCTGCGCGAAATGGAGTCCGTCCTGATCGATGTCGACCCGGAAAAGGAGGCGCTGGTCCCGCGGCCGGACGCCGGCGAGGAGATTTACAACGAGGCAACGGACATCCTCGAACGCGCCGAAGAGCGCGTGTTCGAACAGTACCGCGGCAAGGTGCCGAGCGGTCTCGGAAGCGCACTTTCCAGCGTCTCCGGAGAGGAAGAACCGACTATCACGCCGGAGGAAACCGACAGCGACGACTTCGACTTCGGCGGCGGTGGTCTGGACGACTCCGTCTCAGAGGATGAACTCGGACTCGGCGACGACGACGACTTCACCTTCGGCAGTACGGCCGAGGGCGACGAAGCGGTCGCCGAGGACGGACCGGGGTGGCTCAGCGACGACGAGGACGAGTTCGGTGGAACGGAGTCCGACGGCGAGACGGGGGCCCCCGAAACCGCAGAAGGAGACGCCGGAGACGGGACTGATACGCCGGAACTCGACGAAGCGGAAGAAACGGCCGCCCTCGCCGCTTCCGGGGCCGAGGCGGACGCCGCGGAAACGGACGACTCGCCGCCGGATGAGACGGAGGCCGGTTCCGTCGAAGAGACGGCTACCGCCTCCTCTGCGGACGGGACTCGCGAGGACGGGGCGGACGATACCGACGAGGCCGTCTTCAGCGACCCGACCGGTGGAGACGCCGCTGTCGAAACCGCGGACGTCGGGGCTGAAACGAACACCGAGGCGACGGAGACAGACGACGTCCCGGTCGAGAGCGACGACGCGGTGTTTAGCTCCGGACCGGAAGACGACCCCGCTTCAGACGGCACGGTGTTCGGAAAACCGAACGCCGACGAGGCCGAGGGGACAAAGACGCCCGACCCGACCGAGGGGACAGATGACCCCGCTAACGGGACAGTAGACGACGAACCGACGGAGGAAGCCGGTTCGGCCGCTGTCGACGACGCCGAGGACGAAGCCGAGGATGAGGTGTTCTCGGGTGACAGTTCCTTCTTCGGGGACGAAGACAGTTCGGACGAAAGCGGGAGCGACGAGTCCATCTTCTCCGACAGCGGCAGTAGCGAGTCCCCGTTCGGTGACAGCGAGGACGCGGACAGCGACACTGATGGGGAGGACGCGATCTTCGAAGACGACGGGGAGTCGATCTTCGGGGAAACCGACGGCGATTCGATCTTCAGCGAATCCGACGAAAACGCCGGCGACGAAGCGGAAACGGACGCCGGATCGGTCTTCGACGACGGAGACGGATCGATCTTCAGTGACAGTGACGACGAGGACGAACAATGAGCCTGGATACACGGTCAGGGCCCGAGAGTAGTGGGATCGGGTCTAGCGACGACCCGCTCGGCGATATGTTCTACCCGCTGTTCGACATGCTGTTCGACGAGAACAGTGACTTCGTCAACGGAGTCGAAACCAAACTCGCACAGGCCCGGATGTCGGACCCCGTCGAGATGTACCTCTCCCGGGCGATGGGTATCGGCGTTCTCTCAGGTGGATTTCTCTGGTTGATCGGCACCCTTCTCGGCTACGTCCTGTTCGTTACCGGCGTCGTCGAGGTGGGTCTGATCCTCGGCGCGCAGATCCCCAACCAAACGCTACTCGAGTTCATTCAGGCGGCGAAGATTCCGGCGCTCGTGCTGACGACGGGGCTGGTGCTCGGAACTATCGGATTCGGGATGGGATTCGGCGCGTTGGTCGCCGTTCCGTACTCGCGGGCGTCGAGTCGCGAACGCGAGATCAACATGTTACTCCCGGACGCCGTGTCGTTCATGTACGCCCTGTCCGTCGGAGGGCTGAACCAGTTAGAGATCCTGGAAGCGATGGCACAGGCAGAGGACACGTACGGGGAGGTCGCCTACGAGTTCAGGAACATCGTCCAGGAGACAGAGTACTTCGATACGGACTACCGGAGCGCACTGCGGACGCAGGCGATGGAAACGCCGAGCGACGAGTTGAGTCAGTTCCTGACGGACATGCTCTCGATCGTGAACAGCGGCGGAGACATGGAGTCGTTCCTCGACGACAAAAAGGACAAGCACATGCGGACCGCCAAGCAGGAGCAGGAACTGACTCTGGAAACGCTCGAACTGTTCGGCGAGATGTATATGACGCTTTCTCTGTTCCCGCTGCTTCTCCTCATCATCATCGTCATCATGGGGATGATGGGACAGGCGAGAGAGACGATGCTGTACGGGACGGTGTACGGCCTCATCCCTATCCTCGGCGTCGGGTTCCTCGTGATGGTTTCGACCGTGAAACAGGACGAGGTCGGGGACGGCTACCTCAACCCAGCCAACAGCAGCGACCGCCTGAAAAACGCCTCCAACGAGAGCATCCTCGACCTTGGCCTCATCGAGTCGTTCACGGGCGAGCACAGCGTCTTCGACCGCATCAAAAGCCGTGAGGGGACGTTCGAGACGAAGAAGGTTCTGAAACGACCGCACATCTTCTTTCGGGACAATCCACTGTTGACGCTGGCACTGACAGTGCCCGCGGCGCTCGTCATACTCGTCACTGCTATCGCCTCCGGGTCCGCGCCGACATCTATCGACGGATTCGTCGAGCAACCGGTGTGGGGCACGTTCATCTACGTGTACATGCCGACTTACCTCTGTCTCACGCCGCTTGCTATCTTCCGGGAGTGGAACATCCGGTCCCGGAACGCCATCGTCTCGGACATCTCCGATAACCTGCGGAAACTGGCGAGTGCGAACGCGACGGGCCTGACGCTGCTGGAGTCGTTCGAAACCGTCGCCAACACCACGTCCGGCAAACTGGCTCACGAGTTCGACCAGATCCACGCCAAGGTCAACTACGGAATGAACCTCCGGGAAGCCCTCGTCGAGTTCAACAACAACTACCACTTGCCGCGACTCGCTCGGACCGTCAAACTCATCACCAAATCACAGGAGGCGTCCAGCCAGATTACGGACGTGCTAAGCACCGCAGCACAGGCGAGCGAGAACCAGGACGACATCGAACGCGAGCGCAAGTCCCGGACGCGGATGCAGATGGTCATCATCATCATGACGTACCTGACCCTGCTCGCAGTCATGGCCATTCTGAAGACGCAGTTCCTCGACGTGATGTCCGGCCTGAGTGGCCAGGCGAGCGGCGGCGGAGGGGGAGGCACGTCGCAGGGGCTCAGCGGCGGCGTCGACACCCAGATGCTATCGCTACTGTTCTTCCATGCGGTGACTATGCAGGCGATCCTCTCGGGGATGATCAGCGGATACATGCGAGAGGCAGACCTGATGGGAGGTCTCAAGTTCGTCATCATCCTGCAGACGATAGCGCTCGCAGTGTGGACGGTGGTCGGATGATCGGCGACGACCGCGGACAGACGAACCAGGACTTCGCAGTCGGTGTGAGTATCTTCCTGCTGACGACCGCGTTCGTGTTCGCGTTCATTCCGAGCATCTTCACGCCGTTTAACTCAGAGGTGGAAGACAGCCAGGTGACACAGGCCGACAGAGTCGCATCGGCGTTTCTCGACAACTACTCCGTCGCCGACAAACCGGGGACGCTAGATGTCGACCGGGCTGAGGAGTTCTTCGGCAACGGTGGTGATGGCGACGAACTCCGGGACCGCTATGACCTGCCAGTCACGTCGCAGGTCAACGTCACGGTCCGGACGCCGAACGGGTCAGTGACGCATCAGAGCGGCGGTGTCACCTTGGCTCGCGGCGACGATTACAGCGGCCAACCGGCAGCGAGTACCAGTCGAGTGGTGACGTTCGACGACGGGAGCGTTTGTGACCCGTCCTGTCGACTCGTCGTGAGGGTGTGGTAATCATGCGTGACGACAGAGGGCAGGCGTTCACGCTCGAAGGGTTCATCGGGTCGATGCTTATCCTGACGGCAGTACTGTTCGCACTCCAGTCGGTCATTATCACGCCGACGACGGCGGGGACGGTCGACCGCGACGTGCAGGCCCAGCACCAGTCGGAGGCGAACGACATCCTCCAGCAGGCGAAAAACAACGAATCACTGAAATACCTCGTACTGAATCTCAACCGCTCCCAGGGGAACGAAGTGTACGACGGGACCTTGCGCTCCGATATCGGATACGGTGCAAGCCCCCCACCGACTGAGTTCGGGCAGACGCTGAACGCGACGTTCAATCAGCGAGGGAAAGTGTACAACATCATCGTCGAGTACCGCGACGTAGAGACGTCGGTCAACAGTACCAATGTCACGGTCCGGTCGAAAAACATGGTGTACCGTGGCGTCCCCTCGGACACCGCCGTCGTCGCGACGGAAACGGTGACGGTGTACGACGATGACCCCATGCCGAACTCTGCTCGAACCGTCGCTGAAGCGGCGGAGGCGGGTGAATTCCCAGTCAGCGACACCGCACCGAACAGTCCCGTGTTCACCGTCGTGGAGGTGTATCTCATCGTATGGTGAGGAAGCTACAGGACTGCGATAGTACCCGCGACCGAGCCCAGTTGATACTCGTCGGAAGCATCGCCCTCGCGTTCATCATCATCGGCCTGGTGGTGGTGTTCAACACGGTGCTTTTCACGGACAACCTCGCCGCCCAGGGCTCTGTCGGAGAGATAGAAAACGCACAGGAGTTCCAGCAGCAGGTCGAACGTGACATGCCCGAACTGGTCCGTCACGTAGAGAACGGGACGGACAGTAACCCGGCTTTCAGCGGGAATGTCGACGGGAACGTATCGACGACGTACAATCGGCTACTCGCGGAGACGTACGCCGACGGAAGTCCGACGTACGTTAACGTGACGTTCAACGAGTCGAGTAGTACGTTCGGGACGCGGGTGGTGCAGGACGGTGGGGAGTTTGTGAACAACGGTAACAATGGTAATTGGGATCCGGTGACTGACAGGAATGTCAGCGAATTCACGATGAACGTGTCGGTTGCAGAAGTCAGCAACTCAGGGACTGACTTCGAGATGATGCTCACAGGCGACAGTGGATCGAACGTCGAATTGGAGATGTGGTACGACGGTAGCGAACTTGCGATAAACCAGACAGACGACACGAACGACCCAACGTGTTCAATTCCGCCCGGAGCAGACGGCGCTGTCGTCATTAACGTATCAGACGGGAGTAGCGAGGGAACCTGCACGTTCGACTCGTTAGATAACCTCTCCGCACCGTACACCGTTGAGTTCACCAACGGGGACCAAGCCGGTGGGCAATACACGTTCCTCTCCAATGGAACGATCAGCTCCGGCACCAACTACAACGGCCGTAACGGATCATCTCCATACGTCAACCATGTCCTCCTCGAGGCTGGCGTCGACCTCTACTACCAGTCCCGCACGGTAACCTACGTGAGCAACCAGACCATCACGGTCAGGGAGGTTCCGCAATGACCGGTCCGCGTCGGTTCGGGCCGGACGACCGTGCCGTCTCTATCGCCGTCACACACGTCCTCACTATCGGTATCACGACGATACTCCTGACGGGGCTGCTCATCGGTGCCGGCGGAGTCCTCGATAGCGAGCGAGAACAGGCTGCCAGAAGCGAACTGAAGACGATCGGCGACCGACTCAGCGCGGAGATGGAGAGTATTGACCGGACGGCGACGCCCGACGCGGACGAGCGTATCGAACTCGAAACCGAACACCCGTCGAGGGTGAGTGGCGCGGGATACACCGTCCGGCTCGAATCTAAGAGCACAGGATCTGCCTGTGACGTTAACCGCCTGGATAACGCGTCCGCCTGCCTCATTATGTCGACCGCCGAGCTAAACGATGACGTAGTCGTTCCGGTCAACGTCCACGAAGATACCGTCGATCCAGGTGCAGTCAACGGCGGCGACGTTCGAATCGTGTACGAAAACGAACCTGGGAACGATCCCACGATAACCATAGAGAGTGCCACATGAGAGAGTCAGACCGCGCCGTCAGCGACATGATAGCCTTCGTCATCGTCTTCTCGCTCATCATCACGAGCGTCGGGATCACATACACGTACGGCTATTCGACGCTCACCGATTATCAGGAGGACGAACAGAAACGTAACGCAGAACGCGCGTTCGTGGCCCTCTCCAACAACATCGGCGACATGGAAGGGAGACACATCGAGGGACGGTCCGGTGAACTCCGCCTCGCGGGCGGTACGATTTCGGTCGAGAAAGACACAGAAATAACGGTGGAAGCGCCGTCCTGGAGCATGCCGACACGGACGGCGGGAGCGCTGACGTACGAGTTCGAAGATACCCGTATCGAGTACGAGAACGGCGCTGTCTTCCGCCGGGACGGAGACAACCGACGAGTGATGCTCTCGGAACCGGAGTACCAGTGTACGGACTCGCACGCGACGGTTTCGGTCCTCACGCTAGACGCACCGAACAGCGCCGGACTCAGTTCCGACGGAACCGTCCAAGTGATCGGGAAGCTCGAAAAACGATATCTTCACTACCCGCAAAACAGGACCGGCACGAACTCCACGTCGGTCGACAACGTCAGAGTTACCGTGGACTCGAGCAGCACGGAGGCCTGGGAGGAGTACTTCAACGAGAACGGCTGGGACGTGAGCGCGTCCGGAAGTAGTATCACAGCTAAATGTGAACCGAGCAGCGGCCAGATCGACCTCTACGTCCGGGAAACGCGGATAGACATCACGTTCATCAATTGAGGTCCGGACACACTGCTCGGGAGGGTTCGCGTCGTCGGCACAGAACGAGCCGCTCGAAAAAACTGCGTCAGTCGTCTACCGCTTCGTCGTCACCGGACCGCTTCGTGTGCCGGTTGTCTCTCCGTCCGACGGTATCAGGAGTCGGACGTAGCGACGTCAGATTCGTCGACGTCGACGGCAGTCTCTTCCTCTGCAGCGACTTCTTCGGGACGCGCTTCGAGCGTCGCCTTCTGAATCTCGACGCGGCGCAGCGGGTAGATCGTCTTCGCCTCGCCGTAGATCGCGCTGGAGAGACGGCCTTCGACGATGCTGTCGATCAGCTGTTCGAAGGTGCGCTCGTCAGCGGCCTCGTTGACGAGGTCGATCATCGTTCGGCGGATAGCCTTCTCCTGACTGGCGTCCGCTTTCTTCGTGGTGAACGCGACCGGCTGAACCTGCACTCGGTAATCGTCGGTCGTCAGCACCGTGACGTTGACCTCGATCTTCGAGGCACCGCGGCGGACCAGACTGCGCAGGTAATCGCGGGTGAGTTCGTGTTTGATGAACTCGGTGTACGCCGCGTCACTGCCGACGTCCGTGATCTTGAATGTCAGCTTGGTGTTGTTCTCGCCGGCGTCCGACGTGAGGTCACCCAGCGTCGTTTCGATCGTTCTGCCCTGTACTTTCTCGGGTTCGTCAGCGGGGGTGTCACCGAGTTCCTCCCGGTCGAACTGCTCCGGGGCGTGGACGGTGTACCACCGCTTCTCCTGTTTCTGCTTGGAAACTGATCGTTCGCTCATGATTGTGTGTTGGTGAAGTCGTTTGCGTGTCGTACTACCTTGGTTGCGACGTCTACGTTGACGACGTAATCGTCGACCGTCGACTGGAGGCCGCCGGTCGTCTCGCGTTCGATCCGCGTGACGACCGTGTCGCGCTCGCCGGAGTCGTCGGTTTCCGACTGATTGCTGTCCGAACTCCGCTCGACGGTCGTGGTCATCTCCGACGTGTTGTCGGGAGCCACTGCCGCCGCGACGAGGGCGGCCTGGTCGAGTTCGGTTCGGATCTCCGCGCGCTTCATAGTGCCTCCCTGAACGCCGCGATGAACTCCTTGGTATCGGGACCGGATGTCCCGTCCTCGTCCGGGTCGAACTGTGCGTAGCCGCGGCGGCCGGTGCCGCTGGACCTGCCACCGACGGTTGCGGCGGCCGCACGGACCGCCTCGCCTATCCCGCAGTCGGTCGTCGCCGCGGCCGCTGCCTCGCCATCGCCGACGACGAGCGCCACGGGCTCCGGCGACCGGAAATCCCGCAGCATTCGCGCGGTCGTCGCCACCGGTGCGGCGTCGTGTCGCGCGACGAACAGGCCGTCGTACCGGCCGGTCGTCCCCTCGCGGAGCGCGCGGTGGGCGCGTTCGCTCGCGTCCCGCCACGCGTCGAGTGCGACGTCGCGCGCTTCGTGACCGAGCGCGAGCGCCACGGCGGTTCCGGGGGCGGTCTCGGCGGTCACTTCGAGCACGTCGGCGTAGCCGCCGACAGTGGCAAACGGCGCGTCGACCGTTGCGTAGGGTCGGAGCGCGCGTTCGACCGCTTCGGCGGCGCGCCGAGGCGTGTGCTCGCCGCCGGTCGCCGATATCGCGACCAGCGACGCGACCGCGCGGCGGGCGTCGCCGTCCATCTCGGCCGGCAGGTCGAGCTCCGCGAGCGCGGCCCCGGTCGTCGTGGGGTCGCCCGAGAAGTCCGCGTGCAGTAGCGTCGAGTGGGCGAGACCGTCCACGAGGTCTTCCGTCGGGACGGCGACGCCCGGCCGTCGGGCGACGAGACCCTGGTCCGTCGCGCTCGCGAGAACACGTTCGCTCTCGCCGGCACCGGGAGTCGTCCCGGTAGCGGCAACGCCGGACAGCGCGAGTACCGGGTCGGACGACGCGCCAAGTCCGCTGGCCACGTCGACGGCGGTAACGCTCGCCGGGCGGTCCGAACCGGATATCGCGAGTCCGTCGTCGTCGTTACCGACCGAAAGCACGACGGCCTCGTCCGCGTGGTCGTCTGCGAACTGCTCCGCGCGCCGTTCGCGCGCTGCGTCCGTCCGGGTGACGCTCACCTGGAACGGACAGTCGAGCGCGCGGGCGACGACGCCGCTCGCGGCGACGCTGTCGCCGTCGGCGGCCGTAAGGATCCGGACGAACGGCGCTTCGCGGAGCCTCGCGGCGAGATCGTCCGGCGCGGCGGTTGCGGTTCGACCCGTGGTGGACATCTATTCGAGGAGTTCCTGTGCGTTCTCGTACGAGTACGTGAAGTCCTCGTCGAGCTTGTCGCCGCGGTAGTAGTCGGCGAGACGGCGAACCTTCGACTCGGTGTTTTGCAGCGCGCGCTTGTTCTGGTGGTCCTGCGCGTTCTCCTCCATGTGCTCGCGCAGACGAAGCGCGCGCTCCATGAGGTTCCGCAGGTCCTCGGGCAGGTCGGGGGTGGCGTCGTTCTCCTCTAAGATCTCCGTGACCTTCTTGTCGGTCGCCAGTTTGACGTCCGGGATCGGCGTGCCTTTCACGCCCTCGTCACGGAGCTTGAGACCGATCTGACTCGGGTCGTGCCCCTGTTCTGCTAGTTCGACGACGCGCTCTTCGATCGCTTCGGCGTCGACGTCGCTCCACTCCGGCGGTTCGTCAGCCGTCGGCTTGTCCGAACCGGACGAGCCGCGGCGTCGGGTGTGCATTCGTGCCATAGTTTGAGGATAGGAACCGCACAGACCGCTGTAGTATCAGCGCGTAAACGCCTGCACTACCGCAATCCCGAGTCGCGCGAGCGCAAACATGCGCAAGGAGCCGCGCGACAAGTCAGATTTGCGGTCGTGCTGTTCCCACCGGTCTTTCCGGGGACGCGGACTAAAGGGTTTCTACTCGATACTGGGTCCTGCGACGGTCTGCCGTAGGGCGGCCGATCCGACGGTTTTATCAATACGTCCCACGCTACGATAGGTTACGCTCGAGGGCTCGTAGATCAGCGGTAGATCATCCCCCTGGCACGGGGAAGGCCGCGGGTTCAAATCCCGCCGAGTCCATCCCCATTCCCGTGGTTTTCTTAGGGTTGCTAAACTATCAGTAGGCAGCCTCTACTCTACCATACCGGCATATTCGGTTTCTCAAATCTTCCCTTCCGAGAGACAGTCCGCAAGCCAACCTGGTGCGGGTCGACCACGTCGGCGTCGATATCGAGGGAACCGAGGTGAGTCCCGGTGAGTGTCGATCAGTTCACTCCCGTCTGTATCTTCTGCGGATGTGCCATCGAAACCCCCGAGACATCGTGTCCTGCGCTTGATGTGGGGGTGTGTCGCCCGTGAGCCGGTTCTGTCCCGAGTGCGGCGGCCGGATGCGGACCGAGACGACTGCCGGAGGTATCCCGCGCAGAGTGTGCGAGAACGGCCCTCACGAGGTTGCGGAGGTGACTTCCGGACCATGAGCAGTCAGCTACACCCCCAGTCATGGGGGCCGAGCGATGACCTGCCGAACCGCCTCGGCGGGACCCCGACACTCTCGATGCCCGATGACTGGACGCTCTCGACTCCCTGGCGGCGCGCTCAGGAGGAAGCCGACAAAGGCGGACCCATCAACCACGCGGAGCGCATGGTGTTCCTGAGCGGCAGTGATAGCCCGCACCGAGTCACCTTCGCGCTCGACGGCGCGGACCTGCTCGCTAAGTGCGACTGCCGGGCACACCAGTTCAACGACTGGTGCTCTCACGTCGCCAGCCTGTGGTGGCAGTGGGTCACCTGTGAGATCGTCGTCCATCACCTCGACACCGGCCGAGAGTACCCAGCGCCACCATGCTGGCTCTCTCTCAACGATTGCACCGACCTGCCGACCGACGATCTTACTCCTGCCGAACTGGATGCCTACCTCACCTGCGACCTCGGCGACGTAGGTGTCCGTGAGTTTGCTCGGTACACCGGGCGAGCGCCGGGTACCGTCGGGAACCTCTTGGAGAGGGCACGGGAGAAGACGGTAGGTGAGCAACGATGATCGGGGAGGGGCCTACCCCACTCTCTCGCAAAGGTGCGGGGGGGTGTCCGCCACCATACCTCGCAGTCGAAACGAACCCAAGGGTCAGTCGCACCCGGATGCGGGGCCACCGAACCCCCGTTTCATCTGTGTCCGCAACGGTCGACCGATCTGCGGACAGGAGGGCAGCATGAGTTCGTCAGGCAGCCGTCTCCCCGGCGACTCCGAGCAGAACGACCGTCACCGGAGCGAGGAGCGCGCTGAAGCCCGTCTCTCGGGCGACCTGGCCGACCGGTTCACCGACTACGTCGACGCTCACGCCGAGTCGAAGAGCGAAGTGGTCCGGGAAGCTCTCGACGATTTCCTTCCAGCGTCCGAGCACTCGCAGTACGTGCTACCGAGTGATCCCGACTTGGCAGACGCCTACCGCGCGCTCGCTGGTGACGAGTCACGGACAGTGACGGTTGATGTGGCCGAAGACATCCTCTGTCGGGAGTCTCACCCGAACACACCGAAGGAACTGATCCGGTCGGAAGTCCTTGACCCGCTGAGAGAGACCGGACTGATCACCGTACAGTACGGGAAGGTCGGCATCCACCCGCTCACCCGGCGCGGCGAAATCCTGGAGGATACCGATGCCGAGTGAGCAGTCCTTGAGCGGTACTGACCGCGACGAGTGCCACCGATGTGGAGGTGACGCCCCACCCGAGAACGCCCTTCCACTGGCGGATTACAGGGCTCTCGTAGGTGAGGAATTGGTACTCTGTGACGACTGTCGCGCCGATCTGGTCCGTTGGGTACGTGCGGAAACTGAACAGTAGCAGCTACAACCAGGGAACTTTTTTCATCTGCCGCCGCTCCGCATCCAGCGAGTACGCCCCCAGATAGTGCTCGCGGAACGTGTCCCAGTCGGACCAGCCGCCCCAGTCCATCACTAAGCCCGGCTCGACGTCATGCTCGACGAGGAGCGTCCCCCAGGTCCGTCGGAGGTCGTGCGGTCCGAGGTGGTTCCATCCCACGTCTGAGGTCGCCGCGTACCGGCGCTCGGCCGTCCGCGACACCCACCGCTCGACGGTCCTGGTCGACTTGTCGACGAGCGGCACGTCCGGAGCTGCATCGCGGACGTCGGCGTAGGCCTCGATCGTCGAAGCGAGCGACTGCGGGACCGGCGTCTCGCGGTACTTGTCGCCCTTCCCCTCCCACACCCGGACGCGGGGACCTGCCGGCGTCTCGACAACGTCGGCGGGCGTGACGTCAACGATCTCTCCGACGCGCAGCCCGCACCGCGCTCCGAGGCCGAGCGCGATCCGCTGCTGGGTCCCGTCGGCATCGCTCAAGAAGTGCTCGACCTGCCGCTCGGTGAGCCACACTTTCTTTCCGTCCTTGCTGTCGTAGTTTTCCATCTTCATGCCAACAGTTCGTTATAGACCGGGGTGGATCCTAGTTTTTTCGGTGCTGACAGGGGCGATCGTGTCGGAGACTCCGGTGTTCTCCGACAAGGATGTCCGAGTATAACTTGAGAACCGGACAGGTTCGGCCCCGGCGGAATACTTTTGAGAGTTCCATCGGTATGACGACAGTATAGTTCAGTATGGTTCCGCCTGAGATCATCGTTTTCGGTATAATCGCGGCGATCATTCTTGTCCTGATGTATCTATTCACCTCGTTTCTTCAGGGTTATAACGACGCGAGAGGCTACAGCGACAACGATTAGCGTTATCGCTGTAGAACCAGCGCACGGTCGTTGAGACCGTCGGAGTTTTCGAGGTCGTGATCGTGCGTCCACCACGCCCGGAGTCCGGTCGCCTCGTCGACGAGGTTCTGGAGAAACATGAGAACCTCCGTATCGTGTTCGGTGTTGGGATACGCAACGATGCGCGCCGTGTTCGGGAACACTTTCGATTTCATTCGTCCACGACCTCCGGCCACGGTAGTTTATGCTGACGGCCTGACCGTTGATCATGACCCGCCCGGTTCCAACCGCCGCGCTTTTCGACGATCTTCCGGACTGTCGTCGGCTTGCGGCGTTGGACAGCGACGACATCGCCGCCCTGGTCGAGCAGCACGAACGTCACCCACGCGGTCGCCGTCCGGTCGGACGCTTCGAGAGAAGCGATCTGGTCCTCCCACAGACGGAACCGCCCCGGCCTTCCGTTGCTCAGTTCGCGCCGAGTTGACTTGCACTCGTGCTTCGTTCCCGTCCGTTCATTTATCGCGTCGTACCAGTCTTCTATCTCGTTCTCGACGACGAGATTGAAGACATCCGCGACGTGTTCGGTTGCGAATTCGCCTTGCGCCTCGTTGCTTCGTTGACCCATGGCCGCGGCTACGTGATCGGTTAGCAAGATAGTCCGGAACTTGTCAAAAGGATCTACTCGGGCTTATCGCCGTCGCCGTCCGTAGCACGCTCATAGCGCATGATTTCGGCAGGTTTGAGTCCGACCTTTTTTGCTGTCCACGCTACTCCGAGACGGGAAATTGCAGCGCCGTCTGTCACGGCGAGCACGACCGCCGAGATCACGACCGCGCTCAACTGATAGAGCGTGAGTTCAATCGTCACGGTCACGCCTCCCTCCGTCCGTTCTCACGCGGTCTATCTCGTCGGCCTCTCGGAGTGCCGTGCGGTGGTCGTGAACCATCTGCACAAGGCCACCCCACTCCTCGACCTCCTCCTCGCCGTGCAGAACACGGGAGTTCCGCGAAACCTCCTGGCGCACGTCGCGTATCCACTTCGCCGCGCCGACCGTCGCCGAGGCCGTCACAATGGCGGACGTGCTCACCACGAACGCGGCCACCGTGTAGGGTTCGACAGCCATATCAGATCCTCCAGGCGGCCACAATAAGCACTATCACGGCGAGCGAGGCGAGCGTTCCGGGTATGCTCGCGCCAACGAGGTCGGTTAGACTCAGGCTCACAGAACCACCGCCAGGACAGCGATGAACCCCGGAATAACAAGGATCCCCGGCACTCCCCAGAGCGTCGGAAGTCCGAGGTCAGTCATCGGGAAGTCCCACTGTGTGCCGCTGTCGGTGCTCCCTCCGGTGTCGGTGCCGCTGTCGGTGCCGCTGTCGCCGCTGTCGGTGCCGCTGTCGCCGCTGTCGGTGCCGCTGTCGGTGCCAGAGTCGGTCGAGTCCGTCGGGCCGTCAGGGACGGGAACAACCGACTCCCAACCTAAGAGTTGCGAGAGTGCGTCAGACGCATCCTCAGGGGAGTCTCCAACAGTCTCGTGGTCGTAGGTGGGACTCCCGTCACTCGACAGGAACATACTCCGGTCGGTCACTCTCCATATGTCTCCGTCCTTGGCGTACT
This sequence comes from Halostella pelagica, assembly GCA_005954745.1. Classification (GTDB taxonomy): domain Archaea; phylum Halobacteriota; class Halobacteria; order Halobacteriales; family Natronoarchaeaceae; genus Halostella; species Halostella pelagica. The sequence continues at coordinate 1,263,107 of CP040678.1, read as the reverse complement.
CTAGCCGCCAGCCGCGGTGTGTGTCGGCGGTCGTCCACTCGTAATTTGCTGGCGTCGTGCCGCTGTCGGTGCCAGAGTCGGTGCCGCTGTCGCCGCTGTCGGTGCCAGAGTCGGTGCTGTCGTCGGTGCCGCCGGTAGAGTGCCTACCAGTGCCGGGGATGAGGGCAATTGTCCCGCCATCGCCGATGCTGATAACGGCGTTGTGGTCGTTTAGGTCCCTCTGCACGTCGGAGGGTACGACGAAAGAGCCGGTTACGGTGCGGTTCTCTCCGCCTCGAACCATGACCTCGATGTGGTCAACTATGTGAGGTTCCGTGTCAACCGCCTTGTTGTCGAGCGTGAGATCCTCGGAGACAAACCGATCCTCGGGCACGTCCTCGTCAACAAAGGTCCGTTTGTTGAAGAATTCGATTTCGTACTCTACGGTATCGCCGGGTAGAATCGTCTCAGGGTCGATTTTGATGGATGGACTCATATTAGATTATCACCACGAGTAGCACGAGGCCACCGATAGCCGCGAGAGTCGTTTGCGCGGCGCTCAGGCCGCCCATTGGAGGGAGCATGGGCAGTCCCTCAGGCGCTTCGCTGTCGTCGCTGTCGTCGCTGTCGTCGCCGTTGGTGCCGTCGTCGGGGATGGCTAGGCACGCCCCGGTGTCGGGGTCCAACTGGTATCCGTCTCTGCATGGGTCCTCTCCGGTCCCTCCGTCGTCGGGGGCTTGCTGGTCGTGGACCGTCACGGTCCCCCACGTCTGGATGGTTCCCGTCTGAGTGAGCTCGGCGGTCAGTTCGTATTCACCGGGAACGAGGCCGTCGGCCTCCACCTCGGACCATGCGACTCGACTGGTCAAAGTCTCATGCGTGTTCCGCGAAACCACCTCCGAGGCGTCCGCTACCTGTGTCTCTCCGAAATACCAGACTATCGTGGCCGACCGGGACTCGTCGCCGGTCGTCACTTCCGCGGATAGCTGAGGTTCGTAGGCCGAGCGGCGGTCGGCGTCCGCCGGGTGCCGGATGTGGCCGCTGCTAGTCCCAACGCTGTCTAAGGTCATCATGCTGTCCGACCCTCCTCCGCTGTCAGGGGGAGCTAGTTCCGCCACGTCAGACCACCACCAAGAGGAGCATAGCGAGCGCCGCGCCGAACGCCACTTGTTGGGTCGTTCCGCCGAGCGCGTCGGCGATTGAGCCGACGAAATCGGTCACTCGGTCGGTCGCGCTCGGCTCGCTCGGATCTCGTGCTCCCTCCTCGACGGTGACGGTTTGCGTCACGGAGTCGTTCGGTTCCATCGGGTCGTTCGAGAGGTCGTAAGCGTTGCCACCGACTTCGTATACGGTCACTTTTAGCTCGTGAGTGCCGGAGGATAACGAGGTGCCGAGGTTGCCCGTTTTTGAGTGGCCACTACCCATACACAACTCCGTAGAATCCACCTCCTCGCCGTCTACGAACAGCTTAATCGGCGTTTCCCACCCTGCGACATTGAGTGCCTGCGAAACGCAACTATTGTCGCTCGCTATCGGGTCAGGGCCCCCTTGCCGCACTTGCACGGAGAACGTGAATCGGTTGTTTGGCTGTGCCTCTGTCGGGATGCTCGCGTTGACGAGCGTCGGATCTGAGCGTGCCATTATCCTAGCATACCTCCGAAGTCTGCGCCGCCACCAGCGTGAAGGCCCTTTATTTCGACCGGCTGAACGACGATCTCGGCTTCTCTCTGGTTGATGCCGATGCTGTTCGCCATCCCCTCAAACCACGCATATTGTACCGTATCCGACCCTGGCCGCTTCGCGATGGCCCGGAAATCGGTATAGGTCGTCTGAAGTAGCGAGAGGGTGCCGCGGCCGTCCTTGTCGATTGGCGTGCTGACGGCGAACGGGTCCAGCGCCAGCAGTTGATTCACCTCGGTTAGCCGCTCGCCGTCCGGGGTCACCACAGTTACCTCTACTCCGCGGAAATCTCCAGGGACGACGACACCGGAAGACGTCGTAACCAGAACACCGTCTGCCGTCCTAACGGGCCGGGGGCGCGCGGCGTCGGCCTCCGACTGCACCGTCGCGGCTCCCGTCCTGGTCGGCGCGGGTCGTGCCGCGGCGGTCTGCGTCTGCGTTGCCGCGGCCGCCGCTCGCGACGGCGACGGGCGCGTTCCGTCTGCTTCGGTCTGCGTGGCCTGGACTGCGGGATAAGTCGCCATCGGCTTAGTCCATCCTCATCGCGAACGGCACACCGGGGCCGCTCGCGCTGTATTCCTTGAGGACTGTGTAGGTGTCCACCCCGCCGATGGTGATGGTATCGAGATGGCTAGAGTCGTTCCCACTCCGGTCTATCGCCCACAGGTCGTGGGTGCCTATGAACGCTTCCCGACCGCTCGCGTTCTCGAACGTCGTCGAGGCCAGAACGTTCGTTTCGGCTACCGGGTAGTTCGCGTAATTTGCGTCCGGGTTCACGCACCCTTTCGCGTGGATCGTGTGCTCGTTGTCGGAGCCATTGTTTGTCAGGCCGTTTGCCGGGGTGTTCCACGCCTCAGTGGTGTATTCCTCGCCTTGTCGGTAGCCGGCCCATGACGAGACGTAATCTCCCTCCTCGGCGGTCGCGGCGTCGTAGTCCCACAGCTTGGTCAGCTTGGCGAACCCGCCGTACACCGCCCCGTCGTTTCCGTCGCCCTCTTCCCGGGTGTAGTAGAGCATGAACCCTTTGTCAGCGACGTACTCTAGCCAGTACTTCGTGGCGTCCGTCTCGACGTAATTTCCGGGGCTCATGTGCTCAGCCGGCATCATTCCCTTGTGTGACGGGTTGTTGTACTGCGTGGTCCACGAGCTCGTTCCGGTGTCGTAGGCCGACCCGTACTCCATCGAGAGTGCGCCAGCGTTGTCTCCGACTTTGATGTACTCGCCGGTCGGCGTCTCGAACACGAAAGAGGTGTCGTAGGCGCTGGCACCTCCGGCCGTGTTGTCCTCGTAGAGACTCCAGTTGGTCATTCCGCTCACTTTGTCGCGGAGGTCGGCTAGCATCGTCCCGAAATCGGTGTTTACTGCGGCGTCGAATGTCATGTGTCTATCTGAGTGCTAACACGTTCAGAGTGGTGTCAGCGGCACTCTCGGTCGTCTTCCGGTACCACAGTTTGGATGTCGATACCCCACCCGGAGGGGAGAGGCTAAACGGCGCTTCAGTTGATGTCAGCGGGATATCTCGGTCGGTCTTGTTCGGGCTCTTGAACGCGACGGTGAGCGGCGCGTCGAAACCGTACACGACCACCGTGTCAGCCATGAAATCCCATTCCTCTGTCTCCTCGCTGGTCGAGGTGACGGGGATCCCCGCGTTACTGTGGTAAACGGCCTCTGTTTCTCCGCTTACGTCTTGGTCCACGTCGTCCCCGCGCATCTCCATGAGGAGAGCCGCGAGGAGTGCGTTCGTTTCGTCCTCGAAGGCCTCATACAGCAGATTCCTCGGCGCTCCGGGGAAATACTGCTCAAGCAGGTCGTCTATCGGCGTGTCCGTGCCGATGAGTCCGGTCATGCTTGCCTCACGAGAGTGGCGACGGTGGCGGCCTGCACGACGGCCGTGAGGAGCGTAGCGAAAGGCTCCACGAGGTCGCTCAGAGTTCTCGCTTTCTCTGCGAGCCGGGCCACGAGGCCGGGGTCATCGTCATCGGTCGTGCTCGTCTCCTCGGTCGTGGTGTCTGTGGTGCTGTCGCTTCCCGTCTCGTCGGTGGTCCCGTCTAAAATAGCCATGATGGGGCTGTGGCCGCTAGGCCACCATCTGAGCCGTGATCTTTCGCCGGAGTTCGGCGGCGCTCTCGTCCTGACCGAGAGGCCGCTGAGACACCGGGATACTGATTTCCACGTTCTTGGCGTTGGCCTCCTCGACGGCCGTGCCGAAATTCTCGTCGTAGAAAACGAGGTCCATGTGGAATTTCGGCGGGAGAACCCCGCGCTGGCCGTTGTTCCTGCCGTCCCACGTAACCTGTCGGTCGGTGTCCGGCGCGTCGGGGTTCGAGAAGGCCCACGTGATGCTGTCCTCGCTCTGGAGCATCTGAGAGGTGTTCCCCTTCCCCGAGTTCCGTTTCCGGATCTCGGTGAGGCCGTGCCGCATGATGGCGTGGAAAGCAACGTCCACGTCTCCAGCGCCGTCAGACTCGTCTAGATCCACCGACGTGATGAAATCGTTGTCCGTGCCGTAGGTGCCGCTGTACGATACCTGAGTGGCGTCGGTGATGAGAGTGTCCGGCTCTCCGTCGTCGTCGGAGTCGAAGAACCCCACGAGAGAGGCGTCGGTAGTGTGCTGGCCCTGCGTCACATCGTCCATGTAGTCCACGAGAGGAGCCTCCGGCGAGAGGTTGATAGTCTCGTCCGTCGCTCCAGAGGTGACAGTCCCCGTCTGCTTGCCTGTGAGAGCGACCACGAGGGGGAGGCCGACAGGTGCTTTCCACACCTGAGTGCTCGGCACCTTGGCACTCGCCACGATTCCCTCTGTGCCGGGAGAGTACTTCTTGAAATCGAAGTCCTCAGGCCCGAGGTAAACCGTTTTGCTCGGTCGTGCTCCGTTGCTGGCGCTCATGGTTATCGCTGAGACACCTGCATGGGGTAGTTGAAGAACAGCGTTGCCGGGTCGATCTGGTCGGGAGAGTTCACGACGAGAGCGAGCTCGTCGGCGTCCTCCAGCGTGATACGGCCCTTCGGAACCCGCTCGGGGTCGAAGCGAACCCGGCGGCGCTGTGCGTTCTCTCCGCTCTGCTGTTGCTTCAGCGAGAGCGTGTTGAACGGTGAGATGCTGAAGTCTGAGATAACGGTCCACGCATCGAGCGGGTCGTTCGGTTCGCGGTAGGCGAGGCCGAGCTTCGTGTTCCGGGCCGGGTTGCTCCCGTCGGCCTTCTCGGCGTCTAGGATCGCCGCGTATCCCTGTGCGATTTTGATGGCCGTCCCCTCAGGGACGTTCCATGTGGTGACGGGGGTCGGCTCCCCTGCCGTGTTCGACTCGACAGTTGCGTAGCTGAGTTCAGTGGAAAGCGTCTCGTCGGTCATGTTAGTTGCCTCCCTCCGCGAGACTCTCGATCCCGAGGCCGACGAATCCGGTCCCGAGGCCGACTAGCATCACTCCAAGGTAGTCGTCAATGTCGGCGAGGATCGCGCCGAGGATCATCGCCATACCGATGACGCTGAAACCGATGCCGCTGACGAAAGAGGCTGAGCCTCTATCCCCTTCAAACGCGGCGTCGGCGAGGGATACGATTAGCTGGTCAACTCCGGCGGCGTCCGCGATTGTCGGGACCGCCATAGCGGCCCCTGCGCCGACAACTGCGTGTTTTTCTTCGACGTTGAATGTCATGTTTAAAGGATGTAGTAACTGAGTCCGAGACTGATTGCGATACCGGCCACGAGGCCCATACCGAGCGGTTCCGTCAGGAAGCTCAGGGCGCGGCTCACACCGCCCTCCGAGCCGCTCGTGTCGTTTGTACTGTCGTCGTCTGTCGATGCCATGCACATCTGAGTTTATCCCCCATTTAAGAATGCGTTTGTTTGTTGACAGGGTTGCACGGAAACACGGAGACAGCGTAGCGGTCGCTACCAGCGCTCGCTACTTGAGATGCCGAGGGATTGGGACCGGACCGCGGATCTGACTTGATGCTCCAGCAACATCCTTGTAGTACAAGAACTGGTAGCTCTCAGGGTCCAAGTCGTGGACTCTTCCCTTGTCCGGGATGCTTACCTCGGACATTTTCGCGTCCTCGTGCTCGCCGTAGCTAAAAATAAAGAAGTTGTCCGTCTGCGTCCATATCTGATCATGGATCTCTTTCGCTTTGTGCGCGGCGACGACGATCCCGCAGTTGTTGTGAGTCACGTGCCACTTTATCAGGTCCTTCAGCACGTCCGGAATGTAGTGCGACGACATCCAGTTGTGAACCTCATCGATGTAGAGGTACGCACGCTGTAATTGGCCGAAAGCGCGGAGGTACTGAACAAGCTTGTCCTCTGTCAGCGGCATATCTCGGACGATTATCTGCGTCTCACCTTCCATCCAGTTGAACAGAACTTCGGTCGGACTCTCGGCGAAGACAGCGCCCGGCGGGCCGTGTTCTCCATTCGGATCGAGACAGACGTATCGCTCTGTCTGGGTCAACAAGTGCTCGAACAGAACGCTCTTGCCGCTGTTTTTCTGCCCGAGAAGGACAGATATCTCGGTCAAATCTATATCCATGCTCTATCTGGTGAGTACATCCACAACCACTCCGACGCCGATCCCTGCGAGAAGTCCGACAACCGCTATCTCGACGAGAGATAGTTCCCCATCGATGTCCGCCTCTGCCCCGCATCCTCCACATCCGTTGCACGGCGAGCGGTCGGAGATCGGTCGAATAGCTACGAGTTCGCCTTTCAGTCCGCCACGGCGTACCTCGACGTTCTCGCTGGCCTCGGCACTCTCTGCGATTGCTTCGACGTGCTTGGTGTCGTCGTCGTCGCCAGGGCTGAACACTACGTTCTCACCGGCGCGCCACGACTCCATTATTCGCTCACCTCGCGTTCACACTTCTCGCAGAGAGAGCCACGGGTTCGGGGTCGGTCGCCGCACCGTTGGCATGGGTATTCCACGCTACTCACCCCCTCCAACATCGACAGGTTCCTTCAGCGCTCCCGGCGACGGCGTCTCTGTATTGAGTTCTTGATAGAGACCGTGCCTGCTGAACGATTCGTGTAGCGTTCGCACTGTTAACGCGGCCGCTCCGGGTCGCTCGACGGCGAACTGGCCGATCAGTTTGATGAACGTCTCCGCGCTAAGGTCTTCTGTCGCCTCTGGGTCTACCCCGAGCATTGGCGCGAATGCTGTTAGTTGCTGTTCGGCCTGCGCTACCTTCTCGCTGTTGCGCTCGGCGGCGAGACGGCCGACTCCGCGAATATCCTCTTCGACGTCCATCAACGTCACTGGGTCAACGTTGGCCGCGGCTGCGGCGTCAGTGAGACGATCTGCGCGCTGGTCATCGGTTTCGTTCGCTTCCTCTGCGATACTGGTGATTTTCTCAATAAGTTGTTGCATGAGTTACCACGTACTAGAATCGCTGAAATCGAATTCGTCACTGTTTGATTCGTCCGTTACCTCTGGTTCGCTCTCGGTCTGTGCTTGCTGTTCGCTCTGTCCGTCGCTTGTAGCGCTCTCGCCGTCTGTCTGCGCCGGGTCATTGCTACTCTCTACCGGTTCGTCCTCGCTAGCAGTCTCTCGCTTGTAGCGCATGAACCGGCCAGACAGTTGTCCGCCGATGGACAGCGCGAACATCGTCGCCGCCGAGAGTTCGACATCGTGCTCGTCGCACATCGCGATGAACAACTCGGCGTTGGCCTCTCGTTCGCTTTCGGAGAGTTCCCAGCCGTCCCACCCGGTCGCTGCACTGGCGGTGTTGAACGGCAATTCCATCAGCGCGCCGACTACGCTTTCGTCCATCACGACGCCGTTCGCTCTCTGCGTTCCGGCGGGCGCGCTGGCCGTACTCTCTCCGTCGACGCTATCGGTGCCACTGTCCGCGCTCGACGAACTCCCGCCAGACATCGCGTTCTTCACCCTCTCGCGCAGATCGTCGCGGCGGTCGCGCTCCTCCGGGTCGTCGGCCTCCTCGACGATCTCCTTGCTCGACTTCTCGCTACCGCCGCGGAGTTTGGACAGCGGACCACCGCCGTCGTCGTCGTCGATATCTTCCTGGCCGTCGTCGACGGATGTGGTTTCGCTCCTGTCGTTGGTTGCGCGCCCGGCTATCTCGGGGTCCGGCTCTATATCGTCCATCCCGGCATCTCCGAGGTCGACGTTCTCCGGTGCCTCGACGGCCGCTTTGTCGTTGTTCGGCGCTCCCTCCGGAGACAGCTTCTCTTTGCCGTCGTGGCCGACATCGATGCTGTCCGTCTGCTCGACAGCGCTCCCGCCGTCCGCGCGCTGTTCGGGCTGACGGTCGCTGTCCGTCTCTACGCTGTCCGCGCTGTCGTCGACGCCCTGGTCTTCTCCGTCGACGGCGCGATCGTCGCTACCGTCGCGGCGCGGGTATGCCTCGCTGGCGAGATACTCGACGAGGTCCTCGCGCTGCTCGCCGACGATCCGGCCGTAGCCGTGATCGGCGGCGAGCGACTGAAGGTCGCTGTACCGGAGGTCGGTCAGCCCCTCCGGCGTCGTTGGTAAAGATACCATCCGCTCGCTGATAGAGCGCGCTGGTGGGTATTACCTCGCAACTTGACAAAACAGAGTGCTCGCTACAGTTTGCTATCCGTACTGTCGATCTCGTCAAGTTTCTCGCGCGCCGCGACTCTGAAAAACTGGGATCGATTCGTACAGCCCGCTAGCATCTTCTTCTCGTCGACCTCTTCGAAGAGTTCGGTCGGGGCGCTAATGCCGTTCGTCGCCATATCAGCCCGATCGAGTTGTGTCTATATCATTATTATCAATGAATTAATCATTGATTGAAGGTATAGGGTCTTATTTGCCAATTTGATTCGAGATAAAGATAAGGTCCCTAGTTTAGCTATTTCTCTTCTTGCTTATCAACCTCTATCTCGTCTTCCAGTTTGTTTACACGGTCAAGCAACTCTGAGTTTGTCTTACTGGATTGGTTATAATTCAGTTGAAAATATAAATAATTGAAAGATATTAGAAGAAACAACAACCACAATAATGGCCTTAGACTGAGCCCCAGTGGGTTTTCTTTTGGGACCAGCCGAAACGATATATCTGTTTGTGCAATCATAAATGTAACCTCTCCTATGAATGCCCCAAATATCCGTTCAATCATGACTGCACCAACTGCACTGATAATTGCGGTCTTAGTCTTGGATAGACTAGAAAACCAACCCCAAATTCTTTCCAGAGTTATATCGGCAGCCGTTTTCAGATTTCTTATGCTATCTACTATCGCAGTTGTTATAGACTCTGTATCTTTATCTTCGCTACTCATTTTATTAAGTATCGCTGTTTTATCTTTGTACCCATACACATTCTTCCCACGATAAAAGACAGCCCCTCATCATCCAAACCTAATTGGGCGGGTGTGCCACGTCGGCGGAAACGACCACCGCTTGTGAACCGCCGCAGCTGTCGGTATCGGTTGATGACGGGCATCGAGGTCGCCTTTCAGGTACATCCGGCCTTCGACGGTCAGATCGTACATTTCTCCGTGGAATGGCTCGACAAGTCCGGCATAGTGGAGGCGCTTGCATCGGTCGCTAATGACCCCTGTATACTCTGGAAACGTACGGTGCCGGGCCATCATCTTCGGGGTTGACCAGCCGTGTTCGTCGATTTGCTCTAAGATCCGCTCGTCCAGCAGAATCATCCAGCTTGCCGACTGTCGATCTGGCATGTTCAGGCCTTCTCGTGGTTGTTGCCCGCTGTCGGGCCGTTTTCATCCGTCGAGGGCACTTCATCCGGGGCGTCTTCTGAGGTGTCGATCTCCCCTTCGAGATACTTTTCGCCGCGTTCAGTGATGGTATAGACGCCGTTTCCGAGATGTTTTGCCAGTCCATGCTCCGCGAGCTTCTTTGCTCGCTTTGAAATGTAGGACTGTGAATACCTGACATCACCACTTTCAGCCATCTTAGTCGCGCCTGCAGTCTCGTTTTCGCGCAGATATTCGAGAATACGGTCATCGGCCAGTACCATCCAATCCCCAGAGTATCGCATATTGCATTATTCAATGATTACTTAATCAATACCATGGCGAATTAGGCTTTTAGGCCTTTCCTACTTCTTTGGGAAACTATTATGCCTATAGGAATAGTACGTGATTCATGCAATGCCACATGCCAATGTGACTGTGGGCATGGAACCGACCATGCTCGTCGAAGTAGAGAACGAGGCCGAGAAACACGACATGAGCCGCGCCGAGTACATTCGTCACCTCATTCGGCAGGCTCACGACTCTCCGTTTGACGAGCCCGATACGGTGCTGTGTCGGGACGAGAACGGCAGTACTGAGGAACCGAAAACGGGGGCCGCCTAACATGTCCAGTGCCCGCGCAGCCCCCGAGGGAGACGACGGGACCGGCGACGAAAAGAGTGACGACCAGGCAGGCAACGGTCCATGAGCGAAGACGGACTGACCGTCAAAACGCAGATGACGCGGGGGACCTCCTCCGACGATAAGGAGAAGATCACGGTCGAAGTCTCCGCCGAGAACGTCGACGAACTCGACGACAAGATGAGCCGTGTCCGCAAGCAGTTGGAGCAATGGGCGGAGGACGTGCGAAACATCCAGCCCGAGCAACGTCGCGACCGCGATGATGACCAGCGTGATCTTACCGAGGTGACGCCATGAGCGCCGATGTCCTGGCCGCCCTCACCGACGCTGAACGCTCTCAAGGAACTGTATCTAACCTACTGTCCCGAGCTCGAAGTAAGGTCGATAAGGACGGTGGTCTTCAGTGACCGATCTCGATCCACTCGCGCCGTCTGAGGCGGTGGAGCTCTACATGGACCACCGGAAGCCGGAACTCAGCGAAAAGACGCTCTCGAACCATCGCTATCGCCTCAACTCGTTCGTCGAATGGTGCCAGGAGCGCGGCATCACGAACATGAACGACCTGACCGGTCGAGATCTCCATCGGTTTCGGAACTGGCGGAGGGAGCAGGGCATCAACAAGGTGACTCTGCGTGGCCAGTTGGCGACGCTCCGCGTGTTTCTGGAGTTCTGCGCCAACATTGACGCCGTCGAGCAGGGTATGCGAGAGCGCGTTTTACTGCCCGAACTCGATCCCGAGGAGGCGTCCCGAGACGAGAAGTTGAACGGCAAACGAGCGACCGCTGTTCTCGACCATCTCGACCAGTTCGAGTACGCTAGCCGGAACCACGTCATCACGGCGATTCTCTGGCATACTGGCATCCGCTTGGGGGCGCTCCGCGCCCTCGACGTTGAGGACTTCGACGCCGGCGCTGGTTGTCTCGATCTGCGTCACCGTCCCGACCAGGGGACGCCGCTGAAGAACGGCCAGGCTGCCGAGCGGTCGATGGCGGTCGGCCCGACGTACTGCACGGTCATCAAGGACTATATCGAGATTAATCGCGAGGCTGTCACGGATGCCCACAACCGCCGACCGCTTATTTCGAGCACGCAGGGGCGGCTGTCCTCAACGGCCGTTCGGAACACGATTTACCGCGTCACGCGGCCGTGTATGGTCCGCGAGTGCCCGCATGACCGGAACCCGGACACCTGCGAGGCGATGGACCCGGACCACGCCAGCGAGTGCCCGTCTTCGCGGTCGCCCCACGGCATCCGTCGCGGCGCCATAACGAAGCATCTCCGCGACGGTACCCCCGAAGAAATCGTCTCCGATCGGATGAACGTCTCCGGCGATGTTCTCGACCAGCATTATGACCAGCGCACTGACCGCGAGAAAATGGAGCTCAGACGCGAGTTCATCAACGACGCATGACCTGTTTCCCAATCCCACACGGCGCAAGCATAGCTTATCAAGTACCAGATCGCGCATCTGTCAATACGGCGAATCCCCGCCGAGTCCACTAATTTTGCGGCGAACAACGCGACCAGCACCGCGTAGCGTGTGCTGGCCGCCTGTGAGCCGCACATTCGTAACGTGAGGCGGGATTCGAAATAGACCAGACGCAGCGCCGAGTGAAACGAGGCGACCGTCTGGGCGTGGTTCAAATCCCGCCGAGTCCACTTCTTCATTCACTTCGTTCGTTCAGTCGTCGACTCGGCCACCTTCGCAATCCCGGAGGGATTTCTCAGTCCCGCCGAGCCCACTCGTTTTTCGGCGAACGCCGCTACCCGTCGTCGATAGCGTCGGCGGCCGCCGTAGCCGTCTCCTGTGCCGTATCGAAGTTCTCGGCGACGACGGCCTCTATCTCGTTTTCGATCCGGTCTTCGTCCCACTCGATGACGATGTCGCGGAACTCGACGAACTCCGCGACACCGTAGCGCGTGCGAGCGTAGGCGGTCGCCAGCTCTCGGTCGTCGCCCTCGATACCTCGGTCGCGGAGGCGGTCGGCCCACCGCTCGGCGAGGATATCCGGGTCTGCACCGATGAACTTGGCCGCTTCTTCGCTGTTCTCGACCGGTGCAAGCCGTTCGACGTACCAGGAGGGGAATTCGCCGGAGATGACCGCCAGCGATAGTTCGCGGAGCATATCTCGGCGGTCCTCTGGAGAGGGTAACTCACTGACCCCGTCCACACCGTCAGTGACAGCAGCGAGGTCTTGGACGGCTTCGACCGTCTCGGACTCTATCTCGGTGAAGATGGAGAGAACTCTATCGAACTGGTCGGACTGGACGAACTGACGCGCCATCTGCTGTTCGAGCGGATCCGTCACGGTTCGGTCTCCATCGCGTTGCTCGCGACATCGCCGTCGAACGTGGTGAGGTTCATCGCAACTGTCCTCGTTCCGTCGATACTGCTCCGTACGGCGGTCATCTCTTCGCCGTCGCGCTCGACGGTCCGTCGGTCGAGAGCAGTGTCGCGGTCGAACTGGCGGGTCGTCGTCGCGTACTGGTCCATCACGGTTCACAGTCGGATACGCCCTCCCCGTATTCCAGTGTGGCGGCTATCGATTCCGTCCTGACGGGCTACCCCGAGAGTGGCTGTAGAATGCAGTGCTTGGCGGTCGGCTGTCTGCGATAATACGAGTGGGTGTACGGATAGGGGCGAGAGAGGAAACAAACGATCGGCCAGTATCAAGAGAGGTAAACCAGACGATTGTTTTGGAATTAATTCATTGTTGGGAAGATATTGTATAATGGAGGGAATACTAACAAGTGCTAAGAAAACACTATGTGGTGCCGTGTAGAGCGGTCTATACGCAACGGAGGTGACGAACGAGGTTCGAACTGCGATCCGTCGAACGACCAGTCGAGTCGGATACTGCTGCTCAGGTCGAAACTGCCCCGCAGGCCCGGAACCCGTTCACGTTCGGTCGAAACTGCAGTCACTGCTGCCGGGGCATCGGTGAAGCGGGCTGAGTGATGCGCTGCGATACGTTTACCAGCGGAAGCGGCGCTACCTCCCCCATCTTCATCGGACCCGACCGTTTCAGAGTTTTGTGCTTCTGTCCGCATTGGATCGCTTCGGTGTCACCAGCGCTCCGACGACCGGTCTGTGCGACTGTCGAAGGTGTAGAATTATGATGGACGGGTTCGAACGTCGCACCGACGATGGACGAATCCGAATTCGACGAGATGGTGTCGTCGCTGACGCCTCACGAGTCCGCGGACGGCGTCACGACGTACCGGAACACGGTCAGCATCACCTGTCCCGCCTGCGACGAACCGTTCGACGACCTAGTCATCTGCGAGGACGAACTGAACAGCCTGGAACTCAGCATGTTGCTCGACATCTGCGTGACGACCCACGAGGACGACGTGTTGCTGTTCACGCACAAACACTGAGTCGCATTCGGCCGGAAACGCGGTCGACAGCGACGCAAGTAACGATCTGCCTCGGATCAGTTCACGGTCGGGAGGGGACGATACAGTGTCTCAGTCCGGGCAGTCGCGACGGAGTCGGTTGCGGTGTCTGTGCACGCTTGGAGACGAGACCGTCTCCACCCTGTCTCCGTCCGGAATTCACGCGGATTTGGCATGCGAACGGCAGGGCACTCAGATCCGCTCTCTGACCGACCGAACGATACCGTCGACATCGAACTCGTCTTCCGCTTTGTCGAACACGACATCGCCGTCGACGTCGACGCGAAACACGCCGTGGTCGCCGGTCCGGAGCGTTACGGCCTCCAGATCGTTTCCGAGTGACGACAGCAACGCGTGCTGGACGTCTTCCGCGCGGTCGAGGAACCCACAGGGGACGCAGTACTCGATCTCTACGTGTGACATGTGCGTGCGTACGGACTAGAAGGTCTAAAGTTACGGGTCGGCTTCCTGTCCGACCGCGTCACCGGGGCGGGTTCGACACCTCACGCGTTCCCGGGATACTCCGCGACGAGCGAGTCGAGTCGCTCGTGGTGTTCGACGGTATGTGGCGCGGTGAGCGGCGACACGCTGACGCGGCCCTCGGCGACGGCCCGACGGTCCGTCCCCTCGGGATCCGGGATCTCTCCGTCCGCCATCCTGTCCCAGATGCGGTCGTGAAGCGTGACGATGTCGCCGTCCTGGGTAGCGTCCATGTCGTACACGTGTGACGGCGAGGTGATCTCCATCGGTGCCGGCGATTCCTCTGGCATCGGGACGTTCACGTTCAGGTAGTCCGCGGTGTCGAACAGGCCGTTGTCGAGCGCCCCGTCTGCGAGATACTGGGACGCTCGAACCGCCTCCTGGTAATCGTCGGGGGTAGCGTCGAAGTCTGCGTAGGCGATATCGCCGACGGGGACGTACAGCGACACCGCGATGGCGGGCACGCCGAAAAACGCCGCTTCGACGGCGGCGCTGACGGTGCCCGAGCGACCCAGAACGTACGCGCCGAGGTTCGCGCCAGTGTTACAACCAGAAACGACGAGGTCCGGATAGGGGCCGAGCGCCTGAAGACCGGCGACGACGCAGTCGGCCGGTGTCCCCTCGACGGCGTACCCGAGTTCGTGTTCGTTCACTGCGACGTCCTGAGACATCGCGCGCCCGACCGCGCTCTGGTCGTCAGCGGGGGCGACCCCGGTGACGTTACCGATCTCGGAGAGGCCGTCGTACAGCGCGCGAAAGCCCGGACTCTCGATACCGTCGTCGTTCGTCAGAAGGATTTCGGGCCGCTCGTTCATGGTATTCGCATGGGATGCTGTAGCGAAAAGCCCACCGCTTGCCGATGCGCTCAACGTCTTTCGGCGTGCCGCGAGAGCGGCCCCGACGCGACGTTACGCGGGGACGCGGTCGACGACGGTTTCCTCGTCGACGACCAGATTGTACGCTTCCTCGTCGTCGTTCCAGAGGGCGAGAACGCCCTCGAACGCGAGTAGGTCGCCGTAGTCCGCGCCGAGAAGGTCGGCGTTCAGCGACGTCTCGCGAGTCACGACGGCGTAATGGTCGGTCCGTTCGCTACCGTCGCTCACCTTGAACAGCGGGTTCGACTCACCCTCGCTCAGGTCGTGGCTCAACTTGAGTGCCACCAGGTCGATGCGGTCGGGGACGTGTTCGTCCATCTCGGCCATCTTCGCCCAGCGGTTCGGGTCGGCCGTGAAGTCGATCCGACGCTCGCCGTCGGTCCGCAGGATCGCGTAGGAGTACTGGACGTCGACGTTGACGAACTCGCCCGGGGAGTGGTCGGGGTCGGTGGCGGCGTCGTCGAGGCGGCGCTGGAACGGCGGGACGTCGAGGTCCGGCCTGACCGTGAACGACCACCCGGTGTCGGACGGCTCTTCGGACGGCCAGAGCCGACCCGTCGGCGAGAACACCGTCGCCACGTCGGTGAGCGAGCGCTCTACCTGGCGCAGTCCGATGCTCGTGTTCCGGTCGGCCGGCGCAAGGGCAACGAACGACCCGTCGTCGGCGAGCGAGTCGAGATACCGCCGCGCGGTCGCTTCGGGTTCGTCGAGTTCGTTGAGGACGTTTGCGAAGAGGACGAGGTCGTACTCGCTCTCGGGGGAGAACGCCTCCGCCCGCTCGCGGTGGACCGTCGCGTGGAAGTTCCGTCCCGTCTCCACAAGCATGCGCTCTAACACGTCGGCCGAGGCGCTGGGTTCGAGGGCGTGGTACTCCACCAGCGCGTCGTCGGGGAGGAAATCGCACAGTCCGAGCGCCGGGCCGCCGACGCCCGCACCGACGTCGAGAACGCGAAGCGACCGCGGGAGCAGGCCCTCATCCGCCAGTTCCGCGAGCACGTACTGGAAAACGGCGTAGTAGTCCGGCAGATGATACACCGCGTAGCCGAGCGCCGCCGTCTCGTCGTACTCGACGGGGTTTTGACGGTAGTAGGCGTCTTTCAGGCGCCGGATCGTTTCCCTGAGTTCGTCGCCGCTCTCGCCGTCGGGCCAGCCCGGACCGAACTGTTCGACCAGCAAGTCTTCGAGCGCGCGGGCGTACGCATCCGGAAACTCGGTCACGCCGCGGAACGTCGGTTGGAGCGGCTCCTCGTCGACGGGAACGAACGTCCCGTCTTCGCGCTCTATCAGGCCAAGGTCGACCGCTTCCTCGCGAAGGACACGGGCGACGACCGCCGGATGTGGTTGGCTTTCGACGTACTCGCAGATCTCCTCCGGGTCGACGGGTCTGACGTTGCGGAGGTACTTCGCGTTCGACCGGATCGCCTCTCGCTGATCCGTCACTGGTCGTCCACCCCGTTGGACGACCGTCGCTCGCTCGCCTCTCGGTACAGTGCTTCGGTTTCCGGTAGGTTCGCGTCGGCGAGGCGTCTCGCAGCGTCGGCCACCGCGTCCGCGCCGTCGAACCGCTCCTGTATCTCGGCGTACACTCGCGGGTCGTCCCCCGTCACCTGGTCGACGAGGCGGTCGAGGCCATCGTACACAGGCGTCCGGAGACCGTCCGGAACGTCGTCCGTCGCCAGCGCGAATGCGAGGACAGCAGCGTGCGTCCCGGCCTGAACGGTCTCCATTGCATCGTCGTGTTCCTCGGGCGTCGTTTCGACCAGTTCGTTGCCGGCGGCCGCGATGTCGTCCAGTATCGCGGCCATCACGGGACCGTCGACGTCGAGGACGACTGCGACGTTCCCGGGCGCGTTCCCCGGGGCGAACAGGGGGTGAAGGCTCGCCCGCTCAACGTCGGGGGCGTTCTTTTCCATGGCCGCGACGGGGTCGGACATGACGCCCGTCACGTCGAGTATCGCCCGTTCCGCCCGCTCGGCGTGGTCAGCGATAGCTGCCTCGGCCGCCGAGATAGGGACCGCGATACAGACGGCGTCGAACGTTTCGTCGGCGTCCAGCGGAACTGCGCGGCCGCCGAGATCGTCCGCTGCTTCGACGGCCGTCTCGGGGTCGGCGTCGGTAAAGGCCACCGCGGCGTTGACTGCTCCGGCGAACCAGCGCCCCATCGCGCCGGCTCCAACGACCAGGATCTCCATTGGAGAGTGATTCTCCTGCACGTTCCTAAAGGAGTTCGATCAGGGGATTCTCGGGACTCTCGTCAGTTTTATCCGTCCGTGCTTGGTTCGGATACGTGTGAATAAACGCATACTCGGAATACTGGCAGTTGTTGTCCTCGTCAGTACGGCAGGCTGTGCGGGGGTTCTCGGTTCCGACGACGACGACGGCGACGACGAAACGAACCAGAAGACGGTGGGCCTCGACGACGTCACGTATCCTGACGGGGCGGCGGAAGACGGGTTCAACAACGCGACAGCGGTGGCAGACACGCATCGGTCGGCGCTCTCGAACGCGTCTTATGCGCTGGAGCTAAGTCAGGAGTCCGCCGAGGGCAATCAGTCCCAGCAGTACGACTACACAGTCCGGAGTAACAACGAGAGCAAGAGGATGGTCGGCTCGACCACCTCCGTTCAGGAGATGGAGGGTTCGAACGACCCCTTCGAGATCCGGAGCGTCCTGTACGAAAATGACACTCACCAGCACAGGAACGTGACGAGAAACGGTGGGTCTCCACAGGTGTCCGTTCGGGAGTCACGAACTCCCTTCGCGGCGTCACACGAGTCCCAGACGAACGCTAATCTGGTTCAGAACCTGATCGCGGCCGGTAACTACTCCGCGACCGAAGCAGTCCAGCGTAACGGCACCACGCTCGTCCGGTACGAGCTGAACGAGTTCAACGGGACTGCAGGAAGCGATCTGAACGTCTCGAACGCCGAGGGCTACATCCTCGTTAGCGAGACCGGCGTCGTCTACGAGGCACAGGTGTCCATCGAGGGCACCAGCGGAGGGACTGAACTCTCCTCCGCCATCGAGTTCGAGGTGACGCAGGTCGGTGACGTGACGGTCGAACGGCCGTCGTGGGTCGACGACGCCTGATCGGCTTTTACGACTGCCCTGTCGCTCACTCGATTTCTAACTGTTCTTCGTACTGCGTGAGGTTTTCGTAGCCGTCCTGGGTGACGACCACGAGGTCTTCGAGCCGAACGCCACCGACCTCGGGGTCGTATAGCCCGGGCTCGATCGTGATGACGTGACCCGGTTCGAGTTCCTCTCCCCGTGGACTGACGTGGGGGAGTTCGTGGACGTCCAGTCCGACGCCGTGGCCGGTGCCGTGAATGAATCCCGTCTCCGCCGCCTCGTCGCTACGCAACGTCGGATAGCCGGCCTCCTCGTACACGTCACACACGGCGTCGTGGACCGATTCCCCGGTCTCCCCGGGTTCGATAGCGTCGAAGGCGGCCCGTTTCGCCTTCTGGGTCACGTCGTAGTACTCGCGTACGGCGTCGGACGCCTCTCCCTTGACGAACGTCCGGGTCATGTCAGCGTGGTAGTTCGTCGTCTTGTCCCGGGGGAAGATGTCGATGACGATACTTTCGCCCGCGGCGAGCGGTCCGCTCCCGCGGTCGTGCGGGTCGGCGGCCGAAGACCCGCAAGCGACGATCGTTTCGTCCAGCGCGCATCCGTTTCGGAGCAACGTCACCTCTATCTCCTCCGTGACCCGTTCGCTCGTCAACGGCTCGCCTTCGTAGACGAGGGTTCCGTCCTCGATATCTGCCGCCGCGATCAGCGACTCCGCAGCGTCCATCGCCGCCTCGTTCGCGCGTTGGGCCGCGCGAACGTGGTCGATCTCCGCGTCGGTTTTGACCGAACGGATCTCCGTTATCACGTCGTCCGTCTCCGGCAGGACTTCGACGCCCAGGTCCCGCAGGGTGTCGGCGAGGGCGACGGGGAAATCCCCCGGCACGGCAATGGTGTCCACGTCGTAGTCGTCGAGAAACGCCTTGAACGTGCGGCAGTTCCCCTCGTGGGAGCCGTACTCTTCTACTTTCGCCCGTCCGTCGTAGTCGGCGGGCCGACTGACCGTGTCCGCACGGCTCTCCGATTTCGCTCGCCCGTACTCCAACCCGGAGACGAGCAGGTGGATCCCGTCGGGAGTGTACAGCGACGTAAACGGGTCGGGTGCGCCGAACTCGGCGAGATACAACTGGTCGGAGTCGGTGTCGTCGGCGTGTATCATGTATCCGTCGGCGTCGACGTTCGAGAGGTGGGCGTCCAGTTGGGAGAAGTCTGGCTCCATGGGGTTTGCTCCGTCGGGTGCCACCAAAATACGTGCGGATCTACGCCGACAGTGGCCACGCAATGCCCACGTCGGGCATCTGCGGACCGGACGGAACACGACGGGTTCCGGTAGTCTGATTGCGGTGCAACGACAGGAGTCAGGCATGAACGTCACCGTCTCAAAGTCGACGGTCAGGGGCAACGCGCGCGCTCCGCCGTCGAAGAGTTACACGCACCGCGCTATCCTCGCCGCGGGGTACGCGGACGGCGCAGTGGTCACCGACCCGCTTCGGAGCGCCGACACCCGCGCGACGATGCGCGCCGTCGAGGCGTTCGGCGGCACGGTCGAAAACACCGACGAAGGGCTGGCGGTCACCGGGTTCGGCGGCCGACCGTTCGTCCCCGACGACGTCATCGACTGCGCGAACAGCGGTACGACGATGCGTCTCGTCACCGCCGCGGCCGCCCTCGGAGACGGACTTAGCGTCCTCACCGGCGACGGCTCGCTCCGGTCGCGCCCGCAAGGGGCGCTTCTCGACGCCGTCGAGCAACTCGGCGGTCGCGCCGAGAGCACCCGGTCGAACGGGCAAGCGCCGCTCGTCGTCGGCGGGGCCGTCTCGGGCGGCGACGTCTCGATCCCCGGCGACGTATCGTCGCAGTACATCACCGCACTGCTGATGGCCGGTGCGGTCACGGACGGCGGGGTCGACGTGGAACTAGAGACGGAACTCAAGTCCGCGCCGTACGTCGATATCACGCTCGAAGTTCTCGACGACTTCGGTGTCGATGCCCGGAAGACAGATGACGGATTCAGCGTCGACGGTGGACAGTCCTACGCGGCGGAATCCGGCGAGTACCACGTTCCCGGGGACTTCTCGTCGATGTCGTATCTCCTCGCCGCCGGGGCGGTCGCCGCCGCCGACGAACTCCGCGTCGAAGGCGCTTACCCCAGCGCACAGGGCGACAGCGCCATCGTCGACATCCTCGAAGACATGGGCACGACGATCGACTGGGACCGCGACGCCGGCGTCATCACGGTCGAAGAGTCCTCGCTCGTCGGAACGACAGTCGACGTGGGCGATACGCCCGACCTACTGCCGACGGTGGCCGCCGTCGGTGCCGCCGCGGACGGCGTCACCGAGATCGTCAACTGCGAACACGTCCGCTACAAGGAGACCGACCGCGTCAGCGCGATGGCCGAGGAACTGGAGAAGATGGGCGCGGACGTGAGCGAAGAGGCGGACACCCTGACTATCCACGGCGGCGACTCCACACTCACCGGTGCCCGCGTCGACGGCCGGGCCGACCACCGCGTCGTCATGTCGCTGGCCGTCGCCGGTCTCGTCGCTGACGGTGAGACGACCATCGAAGGCGGCGAACACGTCGACGTTTCCTTCCCCGACTTCTTCGACGTGCTGTACGACCTCGGGGCTGACGTACACCGCGAGAAGGAGTGAGAAACGTTCGCTAATAGCACACACACGCCCGGTAACTTTTTGCTCAGCCCACCGGAGATGTCAGCCATGATCCGCGAGTCCGTCGAACGCCGCCTGCGCGACGACCACGGGGACGACGGCTACGTTTTTCCGGCCTACGAGGACTACTGCTTCGCCAACGTTCCTCACACGGTCACCTCGCTGCTCGGCGCGGACACCGGACGAACGCTCCCCGACGACGTTTTCGAGGGCGTCGACACTGACGGCATCGACACCGTTATCGTCGTCCTGATCGACGGGTTCGGCCTCGAACAGTGGAAACGAGACCACGGGAACCACGAGTTCCTCAGTCGCGTTACCGAACGCGGCACCGTGACGCCGCTGACGTCGATCTACCCCTCAGAGACGGCCGCCGCCATCACCACCTTTCACACCGGCGTTCTCCCGGCGCAACACGGAGTCATCGGATGGAACGTGTACGAACCGACCGTCGACGCGGAGTTCGAGGCGTTACCGTTTCGGACGAAAGACGGCGAAGCGCCCGCGGGACTGACTCGCGAGGACGTGTTCGATGCCGAAGCACTCTATCCTGCACTCGGCGAACGCGGCGTCGAATCGCACCACGTCGACCCGCTCGACAAAGCCTACGCCGGAACGATACCACACACGTACGAGTACGGGGACGCTGCTGACACGGAATCGACGCTCCGGGACGCCGTCGACGCCGCGGAACCGCCGTCGTACGTGTTCGCCTACTTCCCGCATGTCGACCACGCGTCCCACGGATCCGGGACCGAATCCGACGAGTACCAAGAGGCGCTGTCGGCCGTCGACGAAACGGTCGCGAACGCGCTCGACGGAGTCGCCGACGCGGCGGCAGAGGACACACTGGTCGTGGTCACTGCGGACCACGGCCACGTCGACACCGACCCCGAGCGAAACGTCGAACTGTCCGGGGTCGACGGTCTGACTGAGAGCCTCCGCCAGCGCGCCGATGGCACGCCGATCCGGTTCTGCGGAAGCCCGCGAAACGTCCATCTGCAGCTCCGGCCGGACCGCGTCGAACCGCTCCGCGAACGCCTGATTGACGAACTCGACGCTCGCGTCTTCCGCCGAGAGGAAGTCCTCGACAGCGACCTGTTCGGCGACATCGACCCGTCCGAGACGTTCCGCAGACGACTGGGCGATATCGTGCTCACCCACCGGAACCTCGGCACCTGGTTCGGCGACGCTGAACCCGAAGAACTCGATCTGGTCGGAATGCACGGCGGCCTGCATCCCCACGAGATGCTCGTTCCGTTCGCCGCCGCTCGGCTGTCGGACGTGCGGGAGTAACTCGACAGTGTTCTCGACGGGCCCTGCTACGCCGCTTCTTGCGCGTACTACAACATCTAAATGCCAGGCGGCCCCACGGATGCGTAATGAACGGCAACAGCTTCGGTCACCTCTTTCAGGTGACCACTTTCGGCGAGAGCCACGGCGAGGCGATGGGCGTGACGGTCAGCGGCTGTCCCGCCGGTATCGAGCTCTCCGAGGAGGACATTCAGGCTGACCTGGACCGACGCAAACCCGGCCAGTCGATGATCTCGACGAGCCGCGGTGAACCCGACGACGTCTCGATCAAAAGCGGCGTACAGGACGGCTACACTACGGGCACCCCGATCGGGATGGTCATCCAGAACAAGGACGCCCGCTCCGGTAAGTACGAACCGTTTATCACCGCGCCGCGGCCAAGCCACGGCGACTTCACCTACTCCGCCAAGTTCGGCACCCGAAACTGGGGCGGCGGCGGTCGCTCCTCTGCCCGCGAGACGGTCAACTGGGTCGCGGCGGGTGCCATTGCGAAGAAACTCCTCGCACAGGAAGGGGTCGAACTCAAAGCCCACGTCAATCAGATCGGCGACGTCGAAGCGCCCGAACTATCCTTCGAACAGATCAAAGCACACTCCGAGGAGAACGATGTCCGCTGTGCCCACCCCGAGACAGCCGTGGAGATGCAGGAACTGATCGAGCAATATCAGGAAGAAGGAGACTCCATCGGTGGCAGCATCTACTTCGAGGCCCGCGGCGTCCCGCGCGGCCTCGGTGCACCGCGGTTCGACTCCGTCGAGTCACGACTCGGTCAGGCGATGATGTCCGTGCCCGCGACGACTGCCTTCGAGTTCGGCCTCGGCAAAGACGCGCGTGAGTACACCGGGTACGAGCGCAACGACCACTGGGAATTTAATGACGACGGTGACCCCGTCCCGGCCGAGAACGACCACGGCGGCCTACAGGGTGGTATCACCAGTGGCGAACCCATCTACGGCGAGGTGACCCTGCACGCGCCGACGTCTATCCCGAAGTCACAGCAGACCGTCGACTGGGAGACCGGCGAGGAGAAAGAGGAGAAAGTCATCGGCCGCCACGACCCCGTCCTCCCGCCGCGGGGCGTCCCCGTGGTGGAGGCGATGCTCGCGCTGACGCTCGTCGATTTCATGCTTCTCGGTGGCCGCATGAACCCCGACCGAGTCGACGACCGGCCCGGCGAGTACGATACGGACTATCACCCGAGTAGTCCGGAGAACGAGGAATAAACTGCTTAATTAAGTTTCTTGTGCAAGGTTTATTGAAAACGATTTATCTTCTCCATCTGTTCCGCTGTCAATTGATAAATTAAATGAGGATGCCAAGAACCTACTTCCAAGCTTCCCTATTGCATTGACTGCTTGTAATTCGTCATATAGAGTGGATAATCTGATTGACCCCTCATACGGGAATAATAGCGTTTCTACTTGAAACCCAGTAGGGAGACCTTCTTTGTGAGAAATATCGTATTCAACTTCGGAGGAAGTTAGCCGTTCCGAGAGATGGAACTCTAATTGTTCTAACTCCTCATCTTGTATGGTTCGAAGCAGTTCAGTTGCTGCTTCTTCTTTTAACTCTTCTTCCTCAAAATCCTCTCCACTATCCTCAACTAATTCTCTTGCTTTCTCTATATCTATTCTATTTGATAGGTGCTTGGTGAGACTATATGGATATCTCAGAGCGACATATTCCTTAGAAGCAGATCCAAGAATATAGAAGTGGGAATTCTCAAACTCAAAGTAAAATCCACGATAATATTCTGTATTTCCATCATCGTTTTCTTCAGTTTGTTCTATAACTTCTCCTGTCTCTGCACTTATTTTCCCAAATTTAGATTCCAATTCATCGATCCTATCCATAAAAATGTTCTCAGACATATTTTAACTTTTCAGCTTGTTCTCTATGTTATTACTCACACTTTGCATTACTGAATAGGCCTCTCCCCGCGAAGGTGTACTATGGAAAAGCGGATCAAGATCTATAGTGATCTCTTCCTCTCCCCGAGCAGCATTCACAGCGCTGTTAACTGCGAACACCTCATTGGTTACCCTTCCATCTATGTTTAGGCGGTAACGTTGGTTACTAGTTCCAGTAACTTCTTCGAGTATTCCTAACTCTAAGAAGAGTTCAATATGCTTCCGGACAGATTCACGACTAATTCCCACTTGATCAGCCAACTCTGTCTTATTAAATTCTTTACCTGGGGGAAGATCTATCAATGCATCCAGTACATAATTAACGCTGTCGTTCTTCGTGAGATATAGCCATCCACTAGGATGATTCCGCCGAATCTTCTTCATATCGGGGCTGTCATCCTGCTCTTCTGCCCCCTCTGGTGGCACCATATATTGACGACCAAGGGCCAATGGCATAAGCGTTTTGCGGCCGTGCCAATCTAGATTGGCACCCCTAGTGCAGTAGATATTTGACCTGTGTTCTCGTCAGTGTTAACGACTAATGAGTTCGCAGAAAAGTCATTGCGAACTGATCGGAATGCTGATTAATAATCTGGGGTCTGGAGATCCTGTTCCAAAAAGTGAGCTGCTAGCAAAATGCTGGGGGGAGAAATCTGAAGATGCCTATTATGACCTAATCCAAATGGATTTTATTGATGACCAAGGGTTAGATGGAATTCGATTAAAGGCTTCCCATGCAGATCAATGGACCCGATTTCTATATGACAATTGTTCTCGCTGGGACGCTTATACCCTCCAGCAACGATTGAAGCACCAGCGGTCTCGGCAAATCATTGGGTTTGATTAACATGGATGGGGACCAATGTGGATTTTCACCCAACTCAAACGAAGTAGAGAGATGGTGGGAAACAGATCATGGGTCAGGAGAATCCTGTACGCGAGATGTTTGGAAACAGGATCGATGTATTTGGCACGCTATTGTACGAGATAAGCCTACTTCCACTCTCGAAGAGGAAGCAAAGTCAGAGGATAAAATTGACTACGCATACTTAGAAGAAGGAGATTTAGAGGGTATAGATCTGAGTAATAAAACGCTCCGGTGTTGTAACTTTGGCGGAGCTAATCTTAGTGATACCGAACTTTCCTCAGGGAATTTTAATGGCTCTCTTTTCACAAATGCAGATTTATCAGGCCAAGATTTGTATTCGTGCAAATTTCATGACTGTAGATTTGACAAAGCAGATCTGAGCGGTTCTAGATTATTTCTTGCCGAATTCGATGGATCATCGTTCAGAAATACGAATCTTACACAGGCTCAGGCAGCAAGAACTAGCTTCGTGAGTGCGAATTTAGAGGGCGCAATTTTCCGAGATTCAGTATTAGGTGATACAGAATTCACAAATTCAAACCTATATAATATAGTTCTAGAGAATGCAAGAATAAACGAAGATACAGTATTTGATGAACACTCCTCCTACGAAGAGAGTGATGAATACCGGAAAGCAGCAAGAGTCTACCGAGAATTAATGGATTCCTCTAGACGGAATTCTTTAGCGACTCAGGCTCGCTACTATTATGTAAAGGAGAAGCATGCGCGGCGAAAATGCTATGAATTATTTGAAAATCCTCTGAAAAGAATTATGGCAGAAACATCAAGAGGGATAATGCTCTATGGAGATAGTCCGTGGCGGGTGATTTCTCTATCTGTAGCCGTTATTTTATCCTGGTCAATTATATTCAAGCACCATGGGGAAATTCTATACAATGGTGAACCACTTACTTCTGAGTCACTATCGTTAACATTCGGTCACTTATACTTTAGTTTAGCGTCATTTGTAACATTAACTCCACCGGGATATATTCCAGGCGATCAGTTCACTAGGATTTTCGCAGGTATAGAGTCACTTATTGGTGGTATATTCTTAGCACTCCTTGTTTTCGTTTTAAGCAGGAGAGCCATATGGTAACAGTCCTATTCACAGTGTTATGTGCATTCATCATTGTGAATCCTATTTCTAGCCAATCCCTCACAATAGTTCCTTGTTAATGTATAGCAAAGCCTTTAGTCCGGGTGTAGCCAAGAAAGTAACTAGTCGTGGCCCACGCGGGCCCGGGACCTACAACTATGACTGACAACGAACTCATCTGGCGCGTCGCAGGAGGTTCCGGTGACGGAATCGACTCGACGAGTCAGAACTTTGCGAAGGCCCTGATGCGAGCGGGGCTACACGTATTCACGCATCGCCACTACCCCTCGCGTATCCGCGGCGGCCACACGTACGTGGAGATCCGTGCCGCCGAGCACGAGGTGAAATCACGCGGAGACGGGTACAACTTCCTGCTGGCTCTGGGCGACTCGTTCGCTCGAAATCCGAAGGAGAACGCGTACTACGGCAACGAGGAGACGAAGCCGCTGTCGGAGAACCTCGACGAACTCCGCGAGGGTGGCATCATCGTCTACGATTCGGGACTGCTTGACGCCGAGGACATCCCGAACTTCGAGGAGCGCGCCGAGGAGAACAACTGGCACGTGTTCGACCTCGACCTGCGCGGACTGGCCAAGGAACACGGCCGCGAGGTTATGCGGAACACGGCCGGTGTCGGTGCCACCGCCGCGTTGCTCGATATGGACCTCGAACACATCGAGGACCTGATGGAGGACGCGATGGGCGGCGACATCCTGGAGGCGAACCTCACGATCCTTCAGGAGTCCTACGAAACGGTCAAAGACGAATACGACTTCGAACACGACCTGCGCGTGCCTACCGGCGACCACGACGAGGAACAGGTGCTGCTGTCGGGGTCGAACTCCATCGCCTACGGTGCGCTGGACGAGGGATGCCGGTTTATCGCCGGTTACCCCATGACGCCGTGGACAGACGTGTTCACTATCATGTCCCAGAACCTGCCGAAGTTCGGCGGCATCTCAGAGCAGGTCGAGGACGAGATCGCGGCGGCAGCGCTCGCGGTCGGCGCAAGCCACGCCGGCGTCAAGTCGATGTCCGGATCGTCGGGTGGCGGCTTCGCGCTGATGAGCGAACCGCTCGGCCTGGCCGAGATGACCGAGACGCCGGTCGTCCTCGTCGAAGCGATGCGGGCTGGCCCGTCGACAGGGATGCCGACCAAGCCGGAACAGGGTGACCTCGAACACGTCCTGTACTCCAGCCAGGGCGACTCGAACCGCGTCGTCTTCGCCCCGGGCACCGTCGGCGAGGCGTACGACCAGACGCGGATGGCGTTCAAGATGGCGTACGACTACCAGATCCCGTCTATCGTCATCTTCGACCAGAAGCTCTCCGGCGAGAACACGAATCTTCCGGCGAGTTTCTTCGACCGGGAGCCCAACGCGGACCCGGGGAGCGTACTGACCGAAGAGGAGATCGCGGAAGCTGCTCACGACGAGTCGGGCAAGTTCCACCGCTTCCTTCACGAGACCGAAAACGGCGTCAGCCCGCGGTCCCTGCCGGGACAGAAGGGCGGGCGCTACCTCGCGACGGGGAACGAGCACAATCAGTCCGGACACATCAGCGAAGACCCGGAAAACCGCGTCTACCAGATGGACAGGCGGATGCAGAAGCTCGATTCCATCCGTGAGGAGCTAAACGAGGAGTACGAAACCCAGCAGACGTATTACGGCCCGGAAGACGCCGAATACGGGCTCATCACGTGGGGGAGCCAGCAGGGTGCTGTCGAGGAAGCAGTCGACCGACTGAACGATGCGGGCCACTCCGTCAGATCTATCGGTGTCAGTGACATGATGCCGTTCCCCGAACAGGAGATGACGGAGTTCTTAGAGAGCGTCGAGGAGGCGCTGGTCGTCGAGATGAACGCGACGGCCCAGTTCCGCGGACTGACTCAGAAAGAACTGGGACTGTACGGCGACAAGATGACCAGCCTCCTCAAGTACAACGGAAACCCGTTCGAACCGGGCGAAGTCGTCAAGGGCTTCGAGGCCCAGATCGACGACAGTACCGAAAACCTGGCGACTGGTACCCGGATCGAACCTGCGGCAGGTGACTAATCATGAGCGCATTCAACGCAATCGGTGAGGAACGCGACATCGAACGAGACGAATTCACGCCCGGTATCGAACCGCAGCCGACCTGGTGTCCGGGATGCGGCGACTTCGGCGTCCTCAAGGCGTTGAAGCAAGCCCTTCCGGAAGTCGGCCGAACGCCGGAAGAAGTACTGACGGTGACGGGGATCGGCTGTTCCGGCAAGCTGAACAGCTACCTGGAAACGTACGGTTTCCACACGATCCACGGCCGTTCGCTCCCGGTCGCTCGCGCGGCCAAACTCGCGAATCCCGGCGTCGAAGTCATCGCCGCCGGCGGTGACGGTGACGGCTACGGTATCGGCGGGAACCACTTCGTCCACACCGCCCGGGAGAACCACGACATGACCTACATCGTGTTCAATAACGAGATATTCGGGCTGACGAAGGGCCAGACGTCGCCCACCAGTCCGAAGGGTCACAAGTCGAAGACCCAGCCTTCGGGCAGCGCCAAGACGCCGATCCGGCCGCTGTCCCAGAGCCTGACGTCCGGGGCATCCTACATCGCTCGGACGGCCGCAGTCAACCCGAACCAGGCCAAGGAGATCATCATGGAGGCCATCGAACACGACGGCTTCGCGCATATCGACTTCCTGACCCAGTGTCCGACCTGGAACAAGGACGCGAAGCAGTACGTCCCGTACATCGACATTCAGGAGAACGACGAGTACGACTTCGACATCCACGACCGTCGCGAAGCCTCCGAGATGATGTACAAGGCGGAGGACGCCCTCTACGAGGGGGAGGTTCTCACCGGCCGCTTCTACGTCGACGACGAGCGCCCCTCCTATCAGGAGGAGAAGCGGGCCATAGGCGAGATGCCCGAGGAACCGCTGGCGGAGCGGTACTTCGACGACGACTACGAGTGGGAGCGGAGCGCGGACCTGATCGACCGCCACAAGTGATCGGCCGGCCACTGACCGAAAGCTGACTCACCCCCGACGCGATTTTTCCACATCTGGCCCGTCTAGTGTCCGTTTCCACCGTCAACGTACGCGAACCGGTTCGGTCACTGACTGTTTACGTGTTCAAAAGATATTTTTCCGTCGGAGCAAAATATATCCTTATGAGTACGCAGTCCACGGAAGACCGTATTCTCTCTGTGCTGGAGGAAGACGCGCAAGCCTCCTACGCGGAGATAGCAAACCGGGCCGACGTATCGAAACCGACGGTCCGAAAGTACATCGACAAACTCGAATCCGAGGGCGTTATCGTCGGCTACTCCGCCGACATCGACCCGAAGAAGTTGTCGAGTCAGAGCATCGCGATGGTCGGCATCGACGTCGAGAGCGAGCGGTACGTCGAAGCGACCCAGAACCTGAAGGGACTGCCGGCGGTCGAGGCGCTGTTTACCTCCAGCGGCGACCACATGCTTATGGCCGAAGTCCGCGCCGCTGACGGGGACGAACTCGGCGAGATCATCAGCGAATCTATCCTCGATATCGACGGCGTAACCGCCGCTCACCCGTCGTTTCTGCAAGAACGCCTCAAGTAACGAACGCTCTCTTTCGGCGAGACGCCGCGACGTGCTCGCGGAGAGCGCGAACGTCCCTGCGCCCGTGTAAAACGCGCTACTCGATCTGACGAACGGTAGTTCCGCGGACCCCCGGGTGTTATACTCGCGTCGACCCAATATGGTGCATGGCCGTTTATCAGCGCGAAACCCGGGTCGGCGCGCCGCTTTCGGAGGTGTGGGACTTTCACTCGAACGTCTCGGGCCTCCAGGCGCTCACCCCGGATTTCCTGAACCTTCGCGTGGACTCAGTCACTGGTCCGGACGGGGAGTTCGACCCCGACGTGCTAGAGGTCGGCGCGGCGATCTCCCTGTCGATGCAACCGTTCGGCGTCGGTCCCCGGCAGTCGTGGACCTCGGTTATCGTCGAACGCGAGTACGGTGACGGAACGGCGGTGTTCCGGGACACCATGGAGGACGGTCCCTTCGACCGCTGGGTACACACTCACCGGTTTTTCGCGGACGGGGGCGAAACGATAGTTAGCGACAACGTGGAGTATCGACTGCCCGGCGGCAGCCTCGGGAATGCGGCAAGTCCCGTTGCTATCGTCGGGTTCGAACCGATGTTTCGGTTCCGACACCGGAAAACGAAGGAGCAGTTCGAAGGATAGGCAATGACCGAACGGAAGCAACACGGAGGCGGATCTGAAACGCGCCGACGGACGATGCTCGCTGCCCTCGGGACGGCCGTGGCGGCAGGACCGTTCGCCCACGCAGCAGGAGCGACGACTGATGCGGCCGAACAGACGCTCACACTGCACCTGCACGTCCACGAGGACTGTACGAGCGAGGACATCGAGTGCGCGTCAAGGGCGGCGACACTCCTGTCTCGGCAGTTCAACGAGCGATTCGATGAGTTCTCGCTATCGTGGACGATAACGGCCGAGTCGGACTGGTCGACCGACCGGACTCATCTGGAGTCCGAGTGGGAGGGTATCCCCGAAGGCGATACTGACGGGCCGGGGATCCACGCGTTCCTGCTGCGCGGTTCCTGGCAGTTTGATAACGGCTACGGCCACCGGATCGACCGGGTGACCGCCGACGCTGACGGGGCGACCGTGGCGAACGTCGGCGCCGCGCGGTTCTGGGACGGGAACCGCGTCGCCGCGAACCTGATCATCCACGAGGTGCTCCACGCGCTCGGTGCCGACCACGCCGATGGCGAAGTGACCTACGTCTCTCGCGACCGGGGAGAGGCGGGCGTTTACACGAACGTCTCTCCGATGTCGACCGCCTACGTTCGGTACGTCGGCGAGGAGTGCGACGGTCCCTTCCGAGACTCCTGTTCGGACACGGCCTGGCCGGGGTCGGGGACCGTTCCCGACACCTTCTCGAACGGGACGGACAACTTCGCGCAAGCCACCGCGGTGAGAACTCACACGACCGTCGTCGCCGACGCCGCCTGGGACAGCGTCGGATCGCAATTAGCGGAACTGGAAAACGATCTGTCGTAGCGAAACCCGAGGAAAGCATTATCGACGTGAGCGTTGACGGATCCGATATGGTCGACGTAGCAGTTATCGGCGGAGGACCGGCAGGATTGAGCGCTGCGCTTTTCACGGCGAAAAACGGCCTCGACACCGTCGTGTTCGACACTGACGAGACGTGGATGCACAAGGCCCACCTGTACAACTATCTTGGTATCGAGGAGATAGGGGGATCGGAGTTCATGGAGGTCGCTCGGGGTCAGGTCGACGATTTCGAGGCGGACCGACAGCAGGCCGAGGTGACGGCCGTCGAAGAGACGGAAGCGGGGTTCTCGCTTCGAACGGAGGACGGGGAGTACAACGCGGACTACGTCGTCATCGCGGCGGGCGACTCGGTGGAACTGGCCGAAGGACTCGGTTGCGGCGTGAACGACGACGGCACGGTCGTCACCGACAACGACAACGAGACGACTATCGACGACGCCTACGCGGCGGGGCGTATGATACGCGGCCAGAAGATGGAGGCCGTCATCTCGGCCGGCGACGGTGCGGTGGCGGCGGTCGATATTCTCAGCAAGGAAGCAGGCGAACCGTTCCACGACTTCGACACGCCGGAGTGAGGGACGTTCGCGGCCGAGGGTTCACACTGTCGGACGGGAGCGTTTCAACCACTTCTTGGAAACGCCCTCGCGAGGGCCTTCGATGACGCCCGTCCGTCAGTGTCAGTTATCCGAGACCGTAACGACCAAGCGGCGAGGAAGGAACGTTCGGGTGATGAGAGGGATCGGCAGTCGCGTCTCGCCGCTGGGAGCGCTCGTCGTCGCCGTACTCGCCGTCAGCACGAGCGCTATCTTCGTCCGCTGGAGCGTCGCACCGAGCGGGATCAAAGCGTTCTACCGCGTCCTCTTCACGACGGCCCTCGTGGCACCGGTCGCCGCCGTCCGGAACCCCGGTGACTTTCGGCGGTTTTCGGGCAGAGACGCCGCCGCCGCTGTGGTTGCGGGCGTCGCGCTCGCCGTCCACTTCGCGGCGTGGTTCGAGAGTCTGAATCACACGAGCGTCGCGGCGTCTGTGACGCTCGTCCAGTTACAACCACTGTTCGTCGCCGTCGGAGCGTATCTCCTTCTCGACGAGCGTGTGACTCACCGCACCGTCGCAGGCATCGTGATAGCTGTCGTCGGCATGGCCGTCATGACGCTCGGCGACGCCGGATCGCCCGCGACGACGGGTCGATTGGTCCTCGGTAACGCGCTTGCTGTCCTCGGCGGCGTGATGGCAGCGGGCTACGTCCTCGCGGGCCGGTCGATCCGTCAGCGCGTTCGGCTCTTCCCCTACGTCACCGTCGTCTATGCGGCCTGTGCCGTCGTTCTGCTCGGCTTCGTCGTCGCGAACGGGTACCCCCTGTTCGATTACCCGCCCCGGGAGTGGGCGCTCTTTCTCGGCATGGCTATCGGCCCGGGCGTGTTCGGCCACACGGTGATAAACTGGGCGCTCGAACACGTCGAATCGAGCGTCGTCAGCGTCTCTCTGCTCGGTGAACCCGTCGGGAGTACGCTGCTCGCGCTGGTGTTGCTCGCGGAGGTCCCCTCTGCCACGACGGTCGTCGCCGGTGCCGTCGTCCTCGGCGGTATCTACGTGACGACGACCGCGAGGGATGGCAAGCCCACGTCGTAGTGGTCGGAGAGTGGTCTACGAACGGGGAGGCCCGTCGGCGTAGTCCGGCCGTTCGGCGTACTCGATAGGGTCGCGGACGCCGACACGCTGGAACGCCTGCAAGCGGTACGCGCAGGCGTCACAGGTGCCGCAGGCGGGTTCGTTATCGCGGTAGCAACTCCAGGTGTACGCGTAGGGAACGTCGAGCGAGACGCCGCGTTCGGCGATGTCTGTCTTTGACCATTCGACGAACGGCGCGACGAGGTCGATGCTCGTCTCGGATTTCGTCCCCACGTCGACCACGCTCTGGAAGGCGTCGAAGAACTCGGGCCGACAGTCGGGGTAGCCCGAGAAGTCCTCGCTGTGCGCGCCGATGAAGACGGCGTCGCAGTCGTTCGCCTCCGCGTAGGAGACGGCCATCGACAGCAGGTTGGCGTTGCGGAACGGGACGTACGACGACGGAACCTCGTCGTCTCCGAGGTCCGCGTCGGCGACGGCCATCTCCTCGTCGGTGAGACTCGACGCGCCGATCTGCGAGAGGTGGCCCGTCTCGACGTGGAGAAAGTCCGCGGCGTCGGTCGTCTCCGCCAGTTTACGCGCACACTCTAGCTCCCTGTCTTCCGTCTGCTGTCCGTATGAGGTGTGCAGGAGGTAGAGGTCGTATCCGCGCTCCAGCGCTACGTACGCGGCGGTGGCGCTATCCATGCCGCCGGAGGCGAGGACGACGGCGCGTTTGTCGGTCGATTCGTCGGTCGTGGTCGGTGAGTTGTCGGTCATGTTTGGGGAAGCGAGCAAACGGTCGTTACGTTTCCGGCGCGTCGTTCCAGAGGTCGACGTGAAGCCGCGGAGTGTAGCGGTAGCCGTGGTCCATAGCGAGTTCGGCGACGCGCTCGCGAGTCTCGTTCAGGCGCTTCCGCGTCGCGCCTTCCGGCATGAGGAGCACGTCGTCGTCCCGGACGGGAGCGTCAGCGACCTCCCGTATCCGGGCGACCAGGTCGTTCACCTCCGGCATGTCCGACGCTTCGGTGACGACGAACTTCAACTGGAAGTCGTAGGTTTCCACGAGGTCCGCGAGCGCATCCGTATCGATCCGCCGGTCTTCGTGTCGTTCGGCCCACTCGCCCTCGCCCTTCGGGTCCCGGTCGGCCGTGGGCGTGCTGTTTTGCAGTTTCGGACTGATGCTTGCCAGGTCGATCGGGGCGTCGCGGTAGATCGTTCCGTTCGTCTCCACGGTGACGTGGTAGCCGGCGTCGTCGAGTCGTTCGAGCAGGCGGACGGACGCCTCGTGCATCATCGGTTCGCCGCCGGTGAGAACGACGTGGTCCGCGTCGCCGTGCGAGCGCACGTCGTCGAGGACCCCGTCTACGTCCATCGCGGCGTGGGTCGGTTCCCAGGAGGTGTGATAGGAGTCGCAGTACCAGCACCTGAGGTTACAGCCGCTGGTCCGGATGAACACCGTGGGGACACCGGCGAGTTTCCCCTCGCCCTGAAGCGAGTAGAACAGTTCGTTGACCGGGAGGTCCCCCGCGGCGTCGGAATCAGATCCGGGGTCGCTGCTTACGGGCACGTCAGAAGCCTCCGCCGCAGAGTTCCGCCGTTTCGCGGACTCGCACCGAAACCTCGCTTACGTTGTCGGGCAAGCGGTCGACGAGGCGTCGTTCGAGAACGAGGCTCATCACCTCGGCGGTCGGCGGGTGGTCGAGAACGACCACGCCGTCGTCGTCACCCGACGATGCGAACGCTTCGACGAGCGGATCGCCCTCCTCGACCAGAAACCGATGGTCCCACTCTGATATTACCTCAGTAATATCTCCTTTGTCGACGACCCACCCCTCGGCGGTCACCTCCCCGACGACGCGAACGGTGACCTCGTAGTTGTGGCCGTGGGGCCGGCTACATTTGCCGTCGTGGTGGAGAATCCGATGTCCAGTACTGATCCTGATCGGCCGATCACGCCCGACGTACAGGACGCGTTCGCCCGCGTCGAGGTCGCGGGCCGGGGGCTCGTCGGTCGGCTGAGTCATACCCAGAGTTTATTCAGAGAATACTTAGGACTTCCTACTCCCTGTCGATCTGGTCCTGAATGTGGTTTTTCGCCTCCGACCGTTCCTCGCGAGTGATCGTCGGAGCATCGGGCGTGAGGTCGATCGAGAGTTCGTCGAGTGTCCGACGATAGACGTTCGTTCGACGGCCCTCCTCGGATAGTTTCCGACCCTCGCATTCGAGCAGGCCGGCGTCGACGAGTTCCTCGATGCGTCGGTAACATGTCGCGATAGGGACATCCAACTCGTCGCTTAGTTTCTGAGCGGAGGTCGGTGATTGGGTGGCGTGGAGGATCTCGACGCTGTATTTGCTCCCTAGCGCGGAGAGAAGAACGTGCGAGTCCGTTTCGTCGGTTCCGAGTTTCGTAGCGGCCATCCTTTCGGGAAAGTATTAAATTATCATAGTTGAATCTTCCGGCCGCGAGATAGGTTACGAAGACCGTCAGATCCCGTTGATCGCGTCGGCGTCGACCCACACTGTTTCCCCGTGGTCAGTTTGGACGGTCCCCTCGACGTGCGCCATCGGACCGGACGCCGACAGGACGGTGTCGTCGTCGACGGAGACAGAGTTCCGTACCTCGTCGACGAGCCAAGCGTCGACGTCACCGCCGGACCGGGAGTTAAAGACGACGACGTGTTCGGCGTTGTCGATCTCCCCGGTGTGTCTGACGGCCGCGGTGACGCCGAATAGATGTTTCAGGTCGATCACGCGGAGCGTCTCGCTACGGACGTCCATTCGGCCGGCCAGAAACTCCGGGTCGGAATCGACCGACTGTAAGGAACCACATTCGACGACGTTCGTCACCCGCTTTAGTTCCACGCAGTAGCGGTCGTCGCCGAGTTCGAAGAGAAGCATTTGGCGGTCCTCGCTCATACGACTCCCGTCGTTTGGGCGGTACGTGAACTTTCTCTTCTGTCGATCGGTTCGTGGAACTGTCCGGACGGGTCGAGGTCAACGTTTTTGTATCTGTCCGCGAATACGTTACACTCAATGTCTACCGATCTCCCGGAAGAACTACTCGGCGTCGACGACATCGGGTTGGAGGAAGAGAACACGGAGCGGGACGGCGACGGGGGAGACGAAGAGCAAGAAGAGCACGAACGCGTTCTCGTTTTCAGCCTCGGCGA
Source organism: Halostella pelagica (assembly GCA_005954745.1). Classification (GTDB taxonomy): domain Archaea; phylum Halobacteriota; class Halobacteria; order Halobacteriales; family Natronoarchaeaceae; genus Halostella; species Halostella pelagica. The sequence goes on along the minus strand of CP040678.1, from coordinate 1,227,591 downwards.
ACAGCGATACGGGCTCGATGTCGGCGAGGTTCGAAACATCGTCGAAGTGGGAGAACGGACCCGCGTCCCCCGATCCGGGGAGGCGGTCGACGGTATCATGGACATGCGCGGCGACATCACGGCCGTCATCGACCCGCGAAAGCTTCTGCCCGTCTCGGAACCGGTCGAGAGCGAAGCGAACCAGCGGATCGTGGTGTTCGACCGGTCGGCTGACAAACAGAGCGCGAGCGTCCGCATCGACACCGTGGAGGGCGTCGAGTCGTTCCCCGTCAGTCAGATCCGCCGGGACGACGCCGAGTTCGGAATGCCTGCTGGTGACCTCGTCAAGGCAGTCGTCGAGATACCGGACGACAACGACGGGAGCGAGGACGACCCGGCCACAGTCGAGCGAATCTCTATTCTCAACCCCGACCGCCTCCTCGACAACGCGAATTGAGCGCGGCAGTGCCGGATACGTTCTCCCTGTTCTCGCCGCGTTACTTCGGGCGTCCCGGCCGTTGCGGGCATTATCAGTCCCGATAATGGGGCGACAGCATTTATGGTTCCACTGGGATAAGCGATTTCTGGTGTATCAACTGAATGTCGACTGGGGTACTCATCGTGGACGACTCTCATTTTATGCGGAATCTACTCAGACAGATACTAGAAGACGATTACCACATCGTCGGAGAGGCGTCCAACGGTGCCGAAGCGGTGAAACTGTACAAAGAACAGAATCCGGACATCGTCATGATGGACATCGTGATGCCGAAATGTAACGGGATCAAGGCGACGGCCGCCATCAAGAAACTCGATCCCGATTCGCGCGTCATCATGTGTACTAGCGTCGGCCAGCGCGAGAAGATGAAACTCGCCGTGAAGGCGGGCGCAGACGGGTACGTAACGAAGCCGTTCGAGGAGCCGAGCGTCAGAAAGGCTCTCAAAGACGTCGTCCCGGCATGACCAGCGTCCTCGTTGTCGATGACTCGCAGTTCATGCGGACTGTGATCGGCAACATCCTGTCGAAACACGGCTACGAGGTCCACCGAGCAGCGGACGGCGAGACCGCCGTAGACGCCGTCGAGGAACACGACCCCGACCTCGTCACGATGGACGTCGAGATGCCGGGGATGGACGGCATCGAGGCCGTAGATTGCATTATGTCGTCGAACCCGACGCGTATCCTGATGCTGTCTGCACACACTGATGACGGCGCTGACGCGACGTTCGAAGCGCTGTCGAAAGGTGCCGTCGACTTCATGGCGAAAGCCGGCGACGGAACGAAGACGGACATCGCCGAACTGGAGGAGCGCCTGATCGAAGCGCTCGACGCCGTCGAGCGCGCCGACATCTCCTCCGTGATCGCCCAGCGGCTATCGACTCGGACGGCCGCGATGTCCGGTCGGGAGACGACGAACGACGACGCAACGACCGCCGAAGCAGCGACTGCGGACGCGGTCTCTGCTGAGGCGGCGGCCGCCGAGACGGCTTCCACCGGCACGGCGGCGACGGGGTCGACCGAGCGGAAAGCGCCGACGGATACGACGACCGAAACCGTGGCCACCGGCCCGACGACAACCGATTCGGCGGGCGGACCCACCATCTCGACGACAGAACCAGCCAACGCCGACCGGGTCACTACCAGTGGCGATCGTATCGCGCCAGAGTACCCCACGATCGTCGTCGGGGCGTCGACGGGCGGCCCGAAAATCGTCGAACGGATACTCTACGAACTCCCGGCGGACCTGAAGGCGCGGGTGCTCGTCGTCCAGCACATGCCGGCGAGTTTCACCGACCGTCTCGCCGCTCGACTGGACCCGCTTTCCGCGTACGACGTCCGGGAGGCGACCCACGGGACCCGCGTCGGACCCGGCGAGGCGATCATCGCTAAGGGCGAATACCACATGCGCGTGGCCGAAGAGGACGGTGACGAACTGCGGCTTCGGTTGACGCGAAGCGACCGCCGCCACGGTGTCCGTCCCGCTATCGACGTGACGATGGAGTCGGCGGCCAACGCCGTCACGACCCCGCTCGTCGGCGTCGCCCTGACCGGCATGGGCAGCGACGGTGCCGCCGGCATCGAGGCGATACAGCAGGCGGGTGGGAAGACGATCGCTCAGGACGAAGCGTCGAGTCCGGTGTTCGGCATCCCGCAGCAGGCCATCAAAACAGGATGCGTCGACAGTGTCCTCGGGGCGGACGACATCTCGCAGGGCATTGTCGACGCCGCTACCGCGGAGAGTGATACCGATGGATGAGTACGTCCGAGACTTCGTTCAGGAAAGCGAAGAGAACATCACGGCACTGAACAACGCGCTGTTGCGCCTCGAAAACGATCCCGACGACGAGGCGGCGATGGAGGAGATATTCCGAACCGCCCACACACTCAAGGGCAACAGCGGCGCAATGGGTTTCACCGACGCGAGCAACCTCGCGCACGCGTTGGAGGACCTCCTCGAAACAGTCCGGAGCGGAGGCGAACCGGTCACGCCGGCCCTGATGGACCAGGTGTTCGACGGGGTCGACCTCCTCGAAGAGATGGTCGACGAGGTGCGCCGCCACGGCGAACCGCAGACCGACCCGTCGGCCGTCATCGACGAACTCCGCGCCGAGGCGGACGGCGCTACCGCCGGGATAACGGCTCCCACCGAGTCCACGGTCGAGGACCTGTTGTCGGCGGTGAACACGCCCGCAGACAGCGCCCACGACGTTTACCACGTGCGCCTCGACATCGCCGAGGACGGCGGGGACAGCAACGGCGTGCGCGTCGTCGAAGCGCTCCGGGACGCGTTCGACCTGCTCGGGACCGACCCGCCGGAGCCAGACATCGAGGGCGGCGACTACGGCGGCGTCTTCGACGCCGCGTTCGCGAGCCCCGTCGGCGAGACAGCCATTAGCGCGGCGCTCGAACCCGTCGACGCCGTCGACGACGCGATCATCACGGGCGCGACGGAGGTCGCCGCCTCGGCCGCAGCGGCGGACGAGTCGGATGCGGCCGCCGCGGTCGACGCGGATGCGGACGACGAACCCGCAGACGACGAGGCGGCGGACGATATGTCCGTCGACGAACTGCTGGAGGACGACGAAGTCGACCAGTTCGACGACCTAGACGACATGGTCGACGAGGTAGACGACATGGAGGGGTTGGACGACCTCGGCGAAGCCGGGTCGTTCGCCGACATCGACGCCGATCCAGAGATATCGTCGGGCGCGGACGACAGCGCCGACGACTCGCTCGTCGACGACACCGAGACGACGGTCGAAGCCGCCGACGCCGACGAGGCCGAGTCGTCCCCTGAAGCGGACGACGAGGTCGAAGACGCGTCGAGTACGTTCGCCGAACTGCAGGAGGAAGTCGACCCGGTCGGCTTCGACGAACTGCAGGACGAACTCGACGAACTGGAGTTCGACGAACTGGACGAAGACGACGAAGTGGGCTTCGACGAACTGATCGGGGAGGAGGCGGACGACGACGACTTCGAACCGTTCGACGGCGACGAAGACATCTCCGACGGCATCGAGGATGGCCTCGCCGGCAACGTCGACGTGGAGGGCGACCTGTTAGACGACGACGCGACCTCCGAGGCGGGGGACGCGTTCGGCGACGTTGCGTTCGGTGAGGAGGACGCGACTGACGACGTGACCGCAAGCGGCGGTACTGACGACCCCGCCGCTGACGGCGTGACCGCAAGCGACGATGCGGAGGCGAGCGGTGACGACAGCGGCCTGAGCGCGGACGCCGCCGGGACGAGTTCCGGCGAACCCTCGCTGGGCGACCTCGGCCTCGGCGACGGGGAAGAGAGCGGGGACGGAGACGGACACGCCGACGAGACGGACCCCGACGACGCCCTCGGGGATATCGACTTCGGCGGAGCGGCCGAGAGCGACGACGGGACTGGAGACGCGGACGCCGGGTCGAGTTCCGGCGAATCCGCGCTCTCAGACGCCCTCGAAGAGACGGAGACGACGACCGCCGCGACCACGACTGATGACGCCGCGGACGCGTCGGTCCCCGAGGACGACTCGGCGAGCGACGACGACGACAGCGCGGCGGGCGACGCCGTCGACACCGGCGGATTCGGCGACGTGGACATCGACGACACCGGATCCGTAGTCGACACGGGATCGGTCGCGGACGAACAGTTCGAAGGGTTCGATTCCCCCGAAACCGACGCCGACGCGAGCGGTGCGGCCGACTCCGGCGTCGCCGAGGCGTCGACCGCGGCCGGCGACGAGAACGCGAAAGGCGGGTCGAGCGCCGGTGGCGACGAACGGGACGACGGTTCGCGCGCCGCGATCGACCAGAGCGGGTCGTCGTCCGGCACCGACGACGTGCAGTCCGTCCGGGTCGACGTCGAGGACATCGACAACCTGATGAACCTCGTCGAAGGGATGGTCACGAGTCGCGTCCGCCTCCGCCGGGCGATCGAACGCGGCGAGTCGCTCGCGGTGCTCGACGACGAACTCGACGAACTGGAAGACATCACCGGCGAACTTCAGGATACGGTGATGGACATCCGACTCGTTCCGCTTTCCAGCGTGACGAACAGGCTGCCGCGCGTCGTCCGGGACATCTCCCGCGAGCAGGACAAGCAGGTCGAGTTCGAAACGACCGGCGGCGACGTGGAGATAGACCGGAGCATCCTCAACGACATCGGCGACCCGCTCGTCCACCTGGTTCGCAACGCGGTCGACCACGGCATCGAACCCCCGGAAGAGCGGGAAACCGCCGGGAAGGACCCGGAGGGATCGATAGAGCTTCGGGCGCGACGCGAACGCGACGAAGTCGTCATCGAGATAGAGGACGACGGGCGTGGGCTCGACGTCGACCGGATCCGCCGGTCGGCCGCCGAGGAAGGCGTTGCGGACGAACAGGAACTCGCCGAGATGGACGACGACGAGGTGTACGACCTCATCTTCCACTCCGGGTTCTCAACGACCGAGACGGTCACGGACGTTAGCGGTCGCGGCGTCGGCATGGACGTCGTCGCTACCACCGTCTCCGACCTGGACGGCAGCGTCGACGTCGAGAGCGACCCCGGCGAGGGGACGACAGTCCGACTTCGTCTGCCGGTCACCGTCGCCATCGCCGACGTTCTGTTCGTCCAGTCCGGCGAGGAGGAGTACGGGATCCCGATCAAAAACGTCCAGGAGATCGGTCCCGTCGGCGAGATAGAGACGGTCGACGGCGAAGAGATCGTCCGCCGGGACGAGACAGAGTACCCGTTGCTCCGCCTGAGCGAGGCGCTCGACACCCCGAGCAGCGGTCGGAACAACGACGGGATGATAGTTCGCATCCGCGACGAGATCAGGCCCGTCGCGATCAAATGCGACCAGGTCCGCGGCCAGCAGGAAGTCGTGGTGAAGCCCTACGAGGGCGTTCTGGGCGGTATTCCGGGGTTGAGCGGTGCGACAGTGCTCGGAGAAGGAGACGTTGTGAACATCCTGGACGTGGAGTCACTATGATAGAACACCAACGGAGGCAACTATGAGTCTGAAGGTCGACATCCGAAAGCTGAGTTTCATCAACGAAATGGCCAAAGTCGGAACGAACGGCGTCGCCGACAACATGAGCAAACTCACGGGCGAGGACGCCCAGATGGAGGTGACGAAGACGAACTTCATCGACATCGAGGACATCAAAGCGCAACTCGACGACGGGAAGCGCGTCGGCGTCCGCGTCCGCCTCATGGAACCGCCCCACGGGCACATTCTCATCCTCTTTCCCGAGGCGAGCGCCAAGAAGATCACGGCGCTCATGCTCTCTGACATGGTCGACGACCTGTCCTCGGTTTCGGGGGAGATGGCCCGAAGCGCCGTCGAAGAACTCGGTAACATGATGGCGAGCGGGTTCATCGACGGATGGGCCGACGTACTCGGCCGAACGATAGACATCGCCACGCCGCAACTCGTCTACGCGCCGGCGGGAGAAGTCGTCGAACGGACAGCGGGACTCGGGGGAGAGGACCTCGCGCTGTTTTTCGACTCGCAGATGAACGTCCCGAGCTACGAGATCGAGGCCGAGATCTACGCGTTCCCCGACCTGGAGGAGTTCGTAGAGATGGTGAATGCGTTAGAGGCAACCGCATGAGCGACGGAAGAGATAACGCTACGAGGGAATTCAGATGAAATTAGATGTCAATGCGCTGGGTACGTTCTACCGTATGGCTCGCGAAGGCGCGGGCCTGGCCGCCGGTCGTCTCACGAGTATGACCGGGGTCCAGACTCGCGTCGGCGTGACGAAACTCAACTTCATGCGCGGCTCCGAGATCCGCGCCGAGATCGACGACGGCTCCGAGAAAGTCGGCGTCAGAGTCGAACTGAGCGCCGGCCTGGAGGGGCACTCGATCATCATTTTCGACCGCGACGCCGCCCTTCAGGTCGTTCAGACGCTGGTCAAGGAGGCCGCGTCGGAAGAGTTCGACGAGATGGACCAGAGCGCTGTCACGGAGGTCGGTCAGATCATGACCAACGGGTTCATCGACGGGTGGGCCGACGTTCTCGGAACGGTGATCGACGTCTCCACGCCTGATTTCATCGAGGGCGAGACGGCCGAGCCGTTCTTCGGCGACCTCGAAACCGCCCCCAGCGACGAGGACCTCGCGCTCCTGTTCCGAAGCCAGATCGAGGCGGTGGGCAGAGAGATCGGATACAAGCATTACCTGCTTCCCGAACACGACTCGATGTCGGAGATCCTAGAGCGCCAGCGCGTCGACGGCAGCGACGGCATCGAGTACGACAAACTGGTCGGATTCGACAAACTCGCCCAGCAGGGGGCGACGGAGGTCGCGAGCGCGGTGACGACGCTGACCGGCATCGAGACGGTAGTCGAGATCCGTCGACTCAACTTCGTCTCGTTGGAGACGATCCCCGAGGAGATAGCGAACGAGAAGAAGGTCGGCGTCGCGTTCTCCTTCGACGGAACGCCGAGCGGCTATCTCCTGTTCCTGTTCGACGAGGCGTCGGCGCGGGAGATAGTCGAGGCGACAGTGCCGTCGCCGCCCGACAACGAGTTCGGAGAGATGGGAACGAGCGCCATCAAAGAACTGGGCAATATCATGGCCAGCGGCTTCCTCGACGGGTGGGCGAACGTGCTCGACACGACCATCGACCACTCGCCGCCGGAGTTCATCCACGACATGGGCGCGGCGGTCATCGACCCCGTCGTGATCGACCTCGGCGAGAACCAGGAGTACGCGTTCGTCTTCGACACCCAGATCCAGGCCGCAGACCGGGCGTTCGACTGCGACATTTACGCCATTCCGAACGAAGACGACCTGGAGCGCGCGCTGAACGACCTCGACGTGGACCGCGTCGAGGACGCGAAGACGACCGCGGAGTTCCCGGTCGACGAGGTCGAATCAGATACATGAAAACGTACGGCAGCGAACCGGGAGCGCCGACTCCGGACCCGATTCAGGTCGGCATCTCCGAGTTCTACATCACCGCGGAAGACGTGACGCTGAAGTCGTACGGACTGGGGTCGTGTCTGGCCGTCGCCTTGTACGACGCCGACTCCGGAGTCGCCGGACTCGCACACGTGATGCTTCCGGACGGCGACTCGAACGAGGACAGCGACGGCAATCCGGGAAAGTTCGCGGACACTGCTATTCGGGCGATGCTTCGACAGATGGTCGAAGCGGGGGCAACGTACACGTCCGTCGAAGCGAAGATCGCCGGGGGGAGCGACATGTTCGAGTTCGAGAGCTTCGGGGAGGCCGTCGGCAAACGCAACGTCGACGCGGCCCGCGAGGAACTCGACAAACTCGGCGTCCCGATCGTCGCGGAGGAAGTCGGCGGACAGCGCGGACGCACCGTCGAGTTCGACGCAAGTAACGGGACGCTATCGATCAACTCCTCGGAGGACGAGAGCGGAGTGACAGAACTGTGAGCACCGACGAGTCGTTCACGCGACTCGCCGGGTTCATCGAAGACGAGATGGACTTCGCGACGAGTCACTACAACGATAGCTACCTCCAACGTCGCCTCGCATCCCGGATGCGACGGACGGGGTCCGACGATTACGACGAGTATCTCGAGGTCCTGCGAGCGGACACCGACGAACGGGAAGCCCTGTTGGACGCCCTGAGCATCAACGTCACCGGGTTCTTTCGGAACGAGGACGTCTGGGAGGGCATTCGTTCCGTTCTCCGCGAACTGTCGGAGGAAAAAGAGCAGATACACGCCTGGAGCGCCGCCTGTGCGGACGGACGCGAACCGTACTCGCTGGCGATGCTGGCCCACGACGACCCTCGGACCGACGAGGAAAAACTGAACGTCCTCGCTACGGACATCAACGACAAGGCGCTTCGCTCCGCCCGAGCAGGCGTCTACGAGACGACACGGACTATCGACATTCAAGAGCAACTGAACTTTCTGTCGAACTATCACCGCTTCGTCGAGCAGCAGGACTCCACGTTCTCGGTCCGGGACCAGATCCAACGACACGTTACATTCGAACATCACGACCTGATCAACGACCAGCCAAAGGCCGGGTTCGACCTGGTTATCTGTCGGAACCTCTTTATCTACATCGACAGCGAGTACAAGCAACCGATCCTCGAGACGCTCACCGAATCGATTCGGCCCGGTGGCTATCTGGTCATCGGTAAAGCAGAAACGATCCCGCCGAATCTAAAAGGCGCGTTCGAAGTTCTCGACGGCCGATTGCGGATATACCGGCGCGACTAATCCTCCGGTTCGTCCTGCACGAACGAGAACATGTCGTCGTTCTCGTCTTCATCACTCTCCGCAGCGTCGTCTACGGACTCGTCGTCGGTGTCCGCCTCGGTATCGTCCGTTTCAGGGTCGACCGCCCCATCGTCTTCGACCGGTTCGTCCTCCACTCCGGAGTCAGTCGTCTCGAACTCTAGACCGAGAGCGTCGTCGTCGTCCGCTTGCGAACTGGTGTCATCACTGTCGGCGGCCCCTCCGGCGTTCGCCAGCGGGTCCGACGTATCATCGGTGTCGTCGGCAAGCGGATCCGACGTATCGTCAGTGTCGTCGGCAAGCGGATCCGACGTATCGTCGGTGTCATCGGCAAGCGGATCCGGCGTGCCGTTGCTGTCGTCAGCGAGCGGATCCTGACTCTCCTGATCGTCAGGTGAGGGAGCGGCCACCGCGTCCGCCGCGGTGTCGCTCTCCCCGTCCGAGGACGTGACGAGAGGGTCGTCGGACTCGTCGTCGAAGTCCGTGGCCGCGTCAGACCCGGCGGTCTGCGAATCGGAGCCCTCATCGCCGAGTGCGATATCCGCGCTCTCGTCGGTGTGACCGTTCGATTCGGTGCGTTCCGCCGTCTCGTTCTCGCCAGCCAACGCGTCCGGTTCGTCGGATTCGCCCGCCGAGAACTCGACGGCACCCTGCCCGGTGTCGGTCTGCGGCGTCGACTGTGCGACGACCTCGTCCTCCGTGTCACCGTCGGAGTCAGCGGATTCGGCGTCAGGGGTGTCCTCGGAGTCCGTCGTCGGTTCCGAGCTTCTGGCGGCCGCTTCGGCCGCCGCAGTGATGTCGGACACGTCTGCCGAGTCGTCCGGCCGGTCGTCGTCCGGTTCGAACGAGTCCATGCTGGCGTCGGCGTCGGTATCGAAGCGGTCCAACGCTTCGCTCAGGCGGCTTGCCTGTTCCGCCAAGTCGCTTGCGCTTCGGGACACTTCGGTCAGTGCGGTGGTCTGTTCCTCCGCGGCGGCGGCGACGTTCTCCGCCTCGCTCGTCGTGTCCTCGCTGATCGTCGCGGCCTCGTCGACCATCGCGACGACCTGCTGGGTGGAGGCAGCCTGCTGCTCCGTGGCGGCACTGATCTCCTGAACGCCGGTGTTGGTCTCCTGTGCGTATCCGGCGATCTCTTCGAGCGCGTCCACCGCGTTCTCGACAGAGTCGGTGTGTTGGGCCACCTGACTGCTCGTCCGCTGGACCTCCTCCGCGGTCCGTTCGGTCTGGTCCTGGATCTGCTCTAGGCGTTCCTCGATCTCCTCTGCGGCGTCTTTCGTGTCTTCCGCCAGTTCCTTGACCTCGCTCGCGACGACAGAGAAACCCTCACCGGATTCGCCGGACCGGGCGGCCTCGATGTTGGCGTTCAGCGCGAGCATGTTGGTCTGTTCGGCGATCTCCGTAATGAAGTCGATCAGTTCGTCGATCTGCTCCATCTCGGCTTCGAGCTGTTCGATCTCGTCGACGGCCTGTTCGGACTCGTCTTCGATCTGGCGCATCCCCTCGATGGCCTCCTCGGCAGCCTGGCGACCCTGGCGGCCGGTTTCGGCGGTCCGCTCCGCGATGTCGGCGACCTCGTTCGAGGACGAAGCGATCTCTTCGACCGTCGTCGAGAGGCCGGACATCTCCTGTGACACGGACTGCAGGGAGTCGTTTTGCTGTTCCGCACCGTCCGAAATCTCCTGGATGGATTCGGTCACCTGCTCGGACGCCGAGCGAACTTCCTCGGAACTCGCCGTGACCTCCTCGCTGGAGGTTGCGACCTCGTTCGCGAAGTTCTTGACCTGCTCGGTGGTCTCTTCGATCTCGTCGACCATCTCGTTGAACTCCTCGGCGATGTCCGTCATCGCGTCGCTCTCGCTTTCCGGGTCGAGCCGTGCGGTGAGGTTCCCGTCCGCACACTCCTGCATGATCTCGCTGTACTGGTCGGCTTTGAGCTCCAGATGCCGGTTCATCTGCTCGGCCTGCGAGCGGGCCTGCTCGGCCTCCTCGCGGGCGGCCTGCGCCTCTTGAATCTGTTCGCGAAGCGCGTTACGCATGCTTCCGAACCCTTCGTACAGCCGACCGATGTTGTCGATCCGAGCGGTCTCGAACTCGACGTTGAGGTTCCCTTGCTCCATCTGCTCCGTCTTGGAGGTCAGGCGGTCTACCGCCGACGACGTGCTACGACCGACCACGGCCCCGACGAGTCCGATCAGGAGAACCCCGCCGAGCGTCGCCAGTATCCCCCATTGGGAGATGTCGCCGACGATACCGTACGCGTTGTCGGTCGACTCGTGAGTGAGAACGACCCAATCGGTTCCCTCGACGCTCGCGTACCCCACGACGTATTTTTCGGAGCCCATCTCGTAGTAGCTGTCACTGAGACCTTCGGTGGGCTCGTCGATGACAGTCACCTGTCCTTCCGGTGCGGCACTGGTGACGAGAGAGTTGTTCGCCGAGTACGTGGCGCCGTACTGGTCGCCCTCTTTGGTTATCGGGACGTCGTCGAAGAGGATGCGGTTGTCACGGTCGGCGACGATAGTCACGACTTCGTCGTTCCCTTCGCTCTGGAACCGAGTCGAGAACTGGTCGGCGCTGAACGTGTAGGCTATCGCGTTACTGCTGCTTTCGGGGACTGCCTTTACGTACGTAATATACGCGCTGCCGTCCTTACTGTAGATGTCTGAGACGTACACGTTCATCCCCATGCTGGCGTTTACGTCCTCCGTCCACGGCTCGTCGAGCGAATCAATTCCGACTCCCTGGCGGTCGCTGTTGGAACTCGCGACGATTTCGTCGTCGACCATATTGACGTAATCGATGCTTCGGGCTTCACTTCCGAGCGTCCCCTGACGTCTGTTGAGCTCGGAGTCAATCTCGCTCGTGTTGCCGCCCGTCACCGTCGCGGAGGATGCGGCTGATTCGGTCAGGAGTTTGTTTCGCTGGTTCCAGTTTTCGATGTTGTTCGCTTCTTGTTGGGCGAGATCCGCGTAGTCATTGTTCACGTCCTCGGTCACCTGGTTCTCTATCTGTGCGGTACCGACGTACCCGATCGTACCGACAGACAGGCCGAGAATGAGCAGAACGATTCCGAACTTGAGTGCGTATCTTCGCCTTATAAACTTCGGAACTAGTGATCGCAGGCCGCCTATCATATGGTCGATACCATCGCTAGTACCACATAAATCCTCACCGGCTATTATCACGACTGATATCCCGTTGCGTAGTCGTTCTTTCGGGGAAATCGCGCCCGAAACGACTGTACGAGCGACCTGGGTGCTACTCGTGTACGGCCGGAGAAAAGCGACCAACCTGGCGCGTACAGGTTATTTGATACGTGTTACCGTATTTACCCTCTGGGACGGATCGTTCGAACATGTCTCTCGACACGTCCGACGCAGACGAACCGACGAACAGTCCGGACCGCCCGCTACCGGAGTCAGTCGTCGACGAGGTGCTCGAGTCACCGCGACGGCGTATGCTTCTAACGCACGTTCTGGCGGCCGAGGATCCGGTTCCGGTCGTCGATATCGCCCGACAGATCGCCTTGCGGGAAGGCAATGATGGCTCGGAGAACGCGGACGCGGGCGATCCGGAAGCGATCAAGGGGACGATCTACGACGACCACCTTCCGAAACTAACGGCTCTTCGGGTCGTGGAGTTCGACTCGTTGCTGGCCGCCGTCTCGCCCGCGGAGAACGCACTACAGGTCGGTGACCGACTGGACGCCCAGAACGAGGACAGTCCGTAGTACTCGATAGTAACGACTTCTCGGTGGCGGCGACGGGCGTCCCGTCCAGCCGACAGGTGGTCTGACCGGTAACGTTTTGTCACCCCTCTGTCCATCTACGAGCGAATGACGTTCGTCAACGGATCAGACTGCCCCGACTGCGGTACCGTCGTGGAGACTGAAAACGGAACGAAGTACGAGTGCCCGGACTGCGGCAGACAGTTCGACCACGCCGACCTCTTTTACCCCTAAGTACAACTGCGATGACTGACAACGAGGAGTCGATGACCGGTACGGACATGCGGGAGTACGTCGAACGCGCCCACACCGCAGTCACGGAATCGGACGACCTTTCGCTGCGGAACACCGAACTCCGCCTCGTTCAGCCCTTTCTCGAAGCGCTCGGATGGGACGTTCGCCTTCCGGAAGTCGAAGCGGACGTGAATGTTCCGGACCGCAACCCGGTAGACTACGTACTTCGAGTCGATGACCGGCCCGCCGTCTTCGTAGATGTTGTTCCCTGTGAGGATTCGCTCCGCGAAGCGGATATTGACCGTCTGGAGGTCGGAATGACCGCCGGCGGTGTCGACTGGGGAATCCTCACTAACGGCCGGTCGTTCGTCTTCCTCGCCAGAAACGGTGACGACGTAGAGCGGTTGGAGTGTCGACTCGACCGACTTCCCTCGTACGAAGACGCCGTTTCGATGTACACGAAGGCGGCAGTCGAATCCCGCCGGCCGGCTGCGGACCGACGCATAGCTGCCGAACGTATCGCCAAACGGAGAGAGGCCGTGGCAGAGTCTCTTACCGAAACTCTTGTCGCGGCTGCCGACGGTGCGGCGACGGACGAGATCGCTGCCATCGTCGACGGGTTCGTCGACGACCTGCTCGTCGCTCTCGGACCGGACGACGCGGCCGTGAACGACGGCGGCGCGGCGATGCCCCCGAAAGCGACGGCAGGTAACTCGGCGGACTCGACTGACGGCGACCCTGCCGCGACGGGGCGAAAAGACGCATCGCCGGGCGACGATGGCCGGGCGGGTAGCTTCCCGGGTGACGGCAGGTCCGCCTCGTCCGCGACGACGGAAGGCGGTGAGTACGTCGTCCGAGTTTTCGACGGGCGGACATCGGTCGGCGCTGTCGGTACCGAAGACCCCGTCGGAGCGATGGCGAACGCGATAGAACTCCTGTTGGACCGATACGCTCTGGACTCTCGGCTCACCTTACCGTGGCGTCCGGATGCCAGCGACGAGAAGGGTCGAGCGGTGCTCGCTCGCACTCCCGTTCATCCGAACGGAACGGAGATGCGGTCGCATCGACGCCTCTCGAACGGCTACTGTCTACTCGCGACGCTCGATGCATCCTCGGCAAAAGCGGTAGTTCGCGAACTAGCGGGACAGTCCGGCCTTCGTGTAATGTTTCAGGGTGATTGGTAGAACGGGACTGTACGCCCACTCACCTGACACCCAACTGGCGATCAAGCCCCGGAGGATCCCCGTCGAGCCGACACGAAGACGGTCGTTCGAACGTCGGAAGTCGCTCACCGACGCTATCACCGCTTCGACTGCCATCGTCTTTCACCCCTCAGCGAAATGGAGTTTCAGCGCCACTGGTTTATTATTTACTATTCACAATTGGATAATTTACGCGAAGATGCTGTTATTTTACCGTTCATCACGCGGTTTCCCGGTTCCGGAGGCACTGAACATTTCACTGTCGGACGCTGATCGTCAGCCATGAACATGCTCGTGGACGGCGAGTGGCGGACCGACGCCTACGAATCGACGAACGAGGAGGGTGAGTTCGAACGTCAGGAGACCTCGTTTCGAGACTGGGTACGGGACGCGCCGGGCGCGAAATTCACCCCGGAAGAGGGCCGATACCATCTGTACGTTTCTCTCGCGTGCCCGTGGGCGCATCGTACGCTCGTAACCCGGGCGTTGAAGGGATTAGACCACGCTATCTCCGTGGACGTCGTCGACCCGTATCGCCAGAACGACGGCTGGGAGTTCTCGCCGGAGAAAGAGGACTGTACGTCGGATACGATACACGGGTCGGATTACCTGCGTGAGGTGTACACTGCGGCAGACCCCGAGTTCACAGGCCGGGTGACCGTTCCCGTTCTCTGGGACCGTAAGCGAGAGACTATCGTCAACAACGAGTCCGAAGAGATAATGCGGATGTTCGACCTGGCATTCGACGATATTGCCGCCAACGACGTGGACCTGTACCCGGAGGGGTATCAGGACGACATCGACCGGATCATCGACGAGATATACGAACCGATCAACAACGGGGTGTACCGCGCCGGGTTCGCCGACACGCAGGAGGCGTACGAACGTGCAGTCGGGGAACTGTTCGATGCGTTGGACCACTGGGACGAGATGCTGGCGGATCGGCGATATCTCGCTGGGGACCGCCTCACCGAGGCCGACATCGCGATGTTTACGACGCTGATCCGGTTCGACGCCGTGTATCACACCCATTTCAAATGTAACGTCAGGCAGATCGCCGATTACGACGATCTCTGGAGCTATCTGCGCGAACTGTACCAACTCCCGGGAGTAGCAGAGACAGTGAACCTGGAGCAGATCAAAACGCATTATTACCGCAGTCACACTGACCTGAATCCGAAGCAGATCGTTCCCGCGGGCCCCGATATCGACTTCACCGTGGACCACGACCGGGACCGTCTCCCCGGCGGTCCGCCCGCCGCTCTCGACCGGTAGTCGATTCTTTCTCCAACTGATCTATTGTTTTCCGACGTTTATATTAGGCAAATTTATTATGTTGGAGATATTTGAAGTTCAAAAGGTACGTAGCTATGGACCGACATCTACCATCATCGGAGGACGAACGAGGTGCGTCTAACACACTCGGACTCGTCATACTGTTTGGAATGGTTCTCGTGGGGGCCACGCTTATTTTCCTCATCGGCGGAATGGCCACCGAACAGATAGAACAGGAAAACGAGGTCCAGTCCGCGGAGATGTCGATGCAGGAAGTTCGGTCAGACATCGCTTCGCTGTCATCTCGCGGAGAAGGGTCGACTGAACTGCGTATGAACGCTGACGACGAGGTCTCGATCGCCGCCGACGGCGAGATGACGTTCACTATCCACGGGTGGACAGAAACCGGCACGTACAGGGACGACTGTACGACGAATCTGGCGCTCAACTCGTTCGAGTACGAAAACGACAACGGGGAACGCGTCGCGTATCAGGGTGGCGGCGTCTGGAAGCAAACGAACGGCGGGAGCACGATGGTGTCGCCGCCGTCGATCTCGTACCGATCAGAGCGTATCGACGGCGATACGTATCGAACGTTCGACTTCAGCGTCGCCAACCTCACGGGTCGAATCGACAACTCGGGCGAAACCACCGCGGCGGTGAACAAGACGTGGACGCGCGAGAGACAAGAAACGATAACGAACGAAATGTTCTGCCGCGACGACGGCAACGGGAACGTAACCCGCGTTCGGAGCCTCCAGATCACGGTCGAGAACAGCACTTACTACGACGCGTGGGGGCGATACTTCGAGACAAAGATGGGCGATTCCGGCAACGTCACCGTCTACGACGGCAACCAGACGGTGGTAGTCCGCGACCTGCCACTCGGCAAGGGCGGTCCGATCGGAGTTCCCGGCCACGACGACCTGCTGGTCGCAGTGAACAACACTGCAGGCGCGGATACGAGTCACAAACTAACGTTTGGCGTCAAGGAATCGGACGGGATCACCGGGGACACACTGGAAGATATCGAGATCAAGTACGAGGACGGCGAGACTGATCTGGCCGACCTCAAGGGCAAGGGCCCCGGTGTGCGTGGACACATCAACCAAAACCGGTCCAAGATCTATCGCGCCGACGGCGGCACCGTAGACCTGAAGAACCACATCGATAGCTACAGCGTGGACACGAGTGACAACACGATCGAGTTCCAATTCGACGATAGCGTCCAGATCAACGCTAACGACACGATCGCCCTCGAATTCGGCAGCCAGAACCGCAACGGCAAAGACGGGAAGGTAACGAACCCCGGCAGTGCCGGCAACTACAACGCGACGGTGAAACTGAACGACGACGACGACAGCAAACGAACGGGATACCTGAGAATCGGCGACGATGACGGCGTCCCGGAGTACGCCGACGAGTGTCCGAACGTCGACGGCGAGGGCCGGAACGGTTGCGGCGTCATCTCCAAGGACGAAAACGCGCTCCGACTGAACAGTTCGTCCGGTACGATCGAACTCCTCGGGACGGAGATCGCCGAAGAGCGGACGATCAACAAGAGCATCGGTGAGCGTCCGCCACTCGACGTGATGTTCGTCCTTGACAAATCCGGTTCGATGGATCAGGGATACAGCGCGTGGCAGGGGACGAGTAACTGGACCGAAACGGCCAGAAGTGACATCGAGTGGGAAAGTATCTCCAAGGACTACTGGGGGACTGAGTACACTGTACCGGACGGTATTCAAGTACGAACCGACGGTGGCTGGGGTGGCACGATGACGTATTCCCCGGGCGATGAGATAACCGATCCTGATTCAACAGTCGAAGTACGAGACGCCGAGTACGGGCCCGTCGGGAGCGATCCGAACGAACGTCGTGTCGACGCTACCCGGAGTTTCATCGACGCGCTGAACTCCAGTGCGGGCGACAGAGCGGGGTTCGTCGAGTTCAACACAGAAGCCGAAACCGTCGTCGGACTCCACCACAATCTGGGATACGTCAAGGGTGAAGTTCGAGGTCGCGCAAATAGCGGTACGGACATCGGCTCCGGTATTGAACAATCGGTGTCTGAACTGGAATCGAGTTCGAACGACGATCAGGTCGTTGTTCTACTCAGCGACGGAAAGAACAACGAAGGATCTGGAACAGAAGGGCCGTTGAACAGAAAGACCCTCAGAAAGGCGGATAACGCCGCAGACGAGAATATCACGATCTACACGATCGGTCTCGGAGATGGAGCGAACGAGACGCTACTCAAGCAAGTTTCGAACAAAACGGACGGAGAGTACCACTACGTCGACGAAGCGAGCGACCTCGAAGATATCTTCGACCAGATCGCCGGCAACGTGACCCGAGATCGTGTTCGCGCAGTCGAACACAAGACGGTAGAGACGGAAGTCCAGATCGGTGGCAAGACGTACTCGCTCGACCCGTCCGCGGCCGACGGTCCCGTCGATCCCGATGGGCCCGGAGGTGCCATCAATGATCCGACGCGGAGCGGGTCCGTCAAGTTCAGAGTCGACAACCTTTCTATCGGCTCTCTGCTGTCGTTCTCGGCTCGGTCGGTCGACTGTACCAACGGGACTGACACCGGACTCGAATCGGACCACAACGGCGACACGTACGCACACACGACGTGTAACGGTACGAGCGGGACGATAGACGACGTCGACAACAGTTCGAAGTCTGACCACCAGATATACACTGACGGCGAAGATCTGCCGACCCTGTCGACCGCGTGGTGGCAACCCGACATCGAGAGCATTCTCGACGACGACCACCACAGCGGCGGCGAGTTCGACCTCGGCGACGACCAGGCGATCATCGTGATGGAACTCGACAATCCGAACGCCAGCCACACCGACTACACGGTGTTCCTGTACGATGCCGACGCGGGCGACCGAAGCAACGGCGGTTCGAACAGCAACGCGAATCCGGACGACGACAATCAGTACGTGATCGACATCTCGCCGATTCAGGTCGATGTCGGCGACGACGGCTAACCAACCGGTTCCGGTCGGCTTTCGTTTCGAAGAAATACTGGTCCGGTAGCGGTTCAGTTCCCGGGTCGCGTCCGGATCGGACGAATCACTCCGTCACGACGATAGTACCGACCATTCTCCCAGCCTCGTGGGGGAGACAGACGTAGTCGTACTCCCCCACGACTTCGAACGTCTGTTCGTAGGAGTCGCCCGTTGTGAGAACTCCCTCGTTTCTCTCTCTCCACCCCTCCCGTGCGGCATCTTCCGAGTCGAAGCCGCCGGAGGCGAAGTACGCCGCGTCCTCGGGGATCTGGCCGCCGTAGGCGGTGACAGTGTGGCCCTTCGAACTCGTGTTCTTCCAGGTGACTGTCTCGCCGACAGTAACTTCGTACTGCTGCGGGTCGAACGCCGAGGCGGTCATGCCGATATCGCAGTCGCCGTCGCAGGACGCGCCGGCGGAGCCGAGCGACGCGAGACATCCGGAGAGGGCCGTTGCGCCTCCGCCCGCCAGGCCAGCGAGGTACGTGCGGCGGTTCATACTCTCGTGTCGGGTCGGCGACGACATATGCTCGCCGGTTCGGCACGACCGACCGACCGGAGCGCCTGCGGGGTAGAACATAAAAGCGTAAGGGAGCGGTACGCAACTCCGACAGTATGCAACCGCGGTTCGTCGGGCGACTCGGTCCTGCCGACGCCGTCACTGTGTTCAATGCAGTCGTCGGCTTCGTCGCCGTCATCGTCGCGCCCGTGAACGCTCGGGTTGCGGCGAGGCTCGTCTTGCTCTCGGCTATCGCCGACGGTTTAGACGGCGTCGTTGCCCGCTGGGCCGGCGGGTCGGCGGCCGGGGAGTATCTCGATTCGCTCGCGGACGTCGCCTCCTTTGCCGTCGCGCCGGCCGCAGTCGTCGTCGCTGCCGTCCGGACGGAGTGGGCGTTCTCGCTCGTCGATCCCACGGCGGAGACGGTACTCGCAGTCGGACTCCCCGCCCTGTTCGTCGCCATGGCCGTGACGCGCCTGGGGATGTACACGGCGTACGACACGGCCGTGGCGTCGACGGAGGGTGCCCCCAGTACGCTCGCGGCGACGATCCTCGCGTCGGCCGTGCTCGCGGGCATCGCGCAACCGCAGGTGTTGCTCGCCGGAACGGCAGTGTTCGTCTACCTCATGGTGTCGACGGTCGGTTACCCCGACCTCCTCGCCCGGGACGCCCTCCTGATGGGCGTCGTCCACTCGCTGGCCGTCCTCTTTCCCGAGTTTCTCGGCCGGACGTTCCCGTACGCCTTGCTAACGCTCGGAATCGCGTATCTCGCGCTCAGTCCGTGGTTCTACTGGCGCGACGTGGAGTCGGCCGAGAACGGAAACGCTTAGGGGGCGTACAGACACAGTTGCAGGTATATGAACACGAGTGCGCCGTCGGCAGTCGCCGCGCGCCGAAGGGACGCGCTGGAGGTGTCGGCATGAGCGGTGAAGAGGACGAGAGCGAAGCGACGCCGGACGAAGAACCGGCAGAAGAAGAGACGGCGGACGACGGACCCGCCGACGAAGAGACGCTCCCCGACACTGAGGTCACGGTCGAGTCACTCCGCGAGCGACTCGACGCGATCGAGGCGCAACTCGACGAGGCCGAGACGGAGGACGACCTGGACGACGTCGAGGCCGAGATCGAATCGCTCGAATCTGACCTCGAATCGGCCGACCTTCCCGAACCAGACGACGAGGACGAGGAAGCGCCGGCCGAGGAGATAGAAAGCGAGAAAGAGGACCTCGAGTCGGAGCTAGAGGAAGCACGCGGCCCCTACGCCGAAGACGTGGTCGCGGACATCGAGTCGGCCGAAACGACCGTCGCCGAAACCGAGTGGACCGACCGTGGCGAGAGCGAAGCCGCGGAGGCCGTCGAATCGTTCGTCGAGAGCGTCGACGACATCCTCGATGAGTCCGTCACCCTCGCGGGCGAATCGATCGAGGAGCTGACCGCCGCTCTCCAAGACGCCGGGACAGCCGTCGAGACGGCCGACCTCGACCCCGACGCAGACGCAGAAACCATCGCGGCACTGCTCGACGCGACCGGCGAACTCCAGAGCGATCTGGACGAGGCCGAGGAGTGGGACGACCTCTCCGTCCGCGAACAGCTACAGGCCCAGGGGTACTACGACGTGCTCGACCACCGCAAGGACTACCCGCCCGAATGGGGCGCGCTGAAGGTGTGGACCAAACGCGGCCGCGCCGACATGGTCCTCCTTGCGCTCGATAGTTTCGAGTCCGACTTCATGGAGGACCACTGCCTCGACGCGCTGAAGCGCCTCGGCCCCGAGGAGGCCGTTGATCCGATGCTCCAGCGCGCGAACAAGCGCGACAAGGACGCTATCGAGGTCCTCGGAAAGATCGGTAGCGAAGAACCCGTCGATACGCTCGTCGAGTACGTCGGTGACGAAGGAAACCCGGGCCTCCGGAAAGTGACGATGAAAGCGCTTGGCGAGATCGGCAGCGATGACGCGACGCAGGCGGTCGCGAACGCCCTCGACGCCGACAGCGAGGAAGTCCGAAGCCACGCCGCCCGCGCGCTCGGTCTCCTCGGCGACACCCGCGCTATCGACCCCCTCGCCGACGTGCTCGACGACGACGAGTCGAACACGGTCCGCGCGAGCGCCGCCTGGGCGCTCAACCAGATCGGCACCGAACGGGCGCTCGAAGTGCTTGGCGACTACGCCGACGACCGGGCCTACCGCGTCCAGAACGAAGCCGAGAAGGCAGTCTGACGGAACTCTCCTCTCCACAGGTTTATCACTGAAGGGGCGGCCAACGCCGCCGTGCTCTCGCGTACGGTGGCCGTCCTCGTGCTGGTCGCGCTTGCAGTTCCCGCAAGCGGCGGCGCTGTCCCGGCGGCGACCGCTTCCGTTCGCGCGTCTGATACTGTCGGCTGTACCTTCGGAACGATACTCGGACCTCCGGTGGTCCGCGATGCTTCAAGGGATTACAGCCGGCAGTGTGAGGACCCCCGGATCGTCGCTGTCTATCCCGATCCCATCGCCGAGGGTGACCGCGGCGAATTCGTCGAAGTCGATTTTCCCGAACCGACGAACCTCGCGGGGTGGTCGATCACTGACGGCGAGACGGCGGTGCCCCTCCCGAATCGCACTGTCGAGGGACAAGTGGCCCTCAGCCCTGACCCCGCGGCGGCCCGCAACCTCACCGACCGTCGGGTTCTGGCGCTGGGGGACCGCCTCGAACTCGCAAACGGCGGGGAGTCGGTCGAACTCCGACGCGGGAATACGACGGTCGACGCGGTAACCTACGACCGCTCGAAGGAGGGTGAACGCTGGACGGCCGACGGGTGGGTCCCGCTGGGCGCGAGCGACCACTCACCCGCGGTTACCGCCGAGGTCGGCGTCGAGGTGTTCGCGTTGCCAGACTCGCCGGACGTTCCCGTCCGAGCGCTCTCGGGTGCCGACGACAGGATACTGCTCGCCGGATACACGCTGTCCTCGGAACGCGCGGTCCGCGAACTCGAACGGTCGGCCGCGCGCGGCGTCGATGTCCACGTCCTCGTGGACGATAGCCCGGTCGGCGGGACGAGCGAGCGACAGGTCGACGCGCTGAACCGCCTCGCGGAGAGCAACGCGACCGTGCGGGTCGCCGGCGGTGAGCGCGAACGGTACCGGTTTCACCACCCGAAATACGCCGTCGTCGACGACCGGGCGCTTGTGCTCACCGAGAACTGGAAGCCCTCGGGTACCGGCGGCGGGTCGAACAGAGGGTGGGGCGCGTTGGTCCGGGACGCCGCCGTCGCCGAAGACCTCGCCGCCGTGTTCCGCGGGGACTGGGAGGCCGGCGACACTGTTGCCTGGGAAACACATCGCAAAGACGTCGATCCGGTCGACGGGAACGCCTCTCGGGAGACCTACCCCGAGCGGTTCGCACCGCAGAACGTCTCCGTGGAGCGCGTCCGCCTACTAACCGCGCCGGACAACGCCGAAGCGGGCATCGTCGGAGAGATCCGCGACGCCGAGGAGTCGGTCCTGGTCGAGCAGGTGACGCTCGGCGGCCGGGAGACGCCGCCCGTGCGGGCGACCGTCGACGCCGCGCGCCGCGGCGTCCGCGTGCGGGTCCTGCTATCCGGTGCGTGGTATGCCCGAGAGGAAAACCGGAAGCGCGTCCGTTGGCTGAACGCGCTCGGCGAGCGCGAGGGGTTGGATCTGGAGGCTCGCGTCGCGGACCCACGCTCGCGGTACGAGAAGATCCACGCGAAAGGCGTCGTGATAGACGAGCGGCGGGTCGTCTTGGGGAGCGTCAACTGGAACAACAACTCGCTCCGGGAGAACCGCGAGGTCGCCCTCGTCCTCGTAGGCGACGAGGTGGGACACTACTACGCCCGCCTGTTCCGTGCGGACTGGCGCGGCGGGGCGTCGCGAGTGCCCGCTGGGGTCGCAGCGGCGCTCGCTCTGGTGACGCTTTCGGCCGCGGCGTACGGACGGAGAGAGATCGAGTTCGAGTAGCGGTCAGCCTGTCTGCTGAAAGCACGTGAGGTGAGTGAAAAAACTGCTCGATTCACCGGTCGCAAACAGCGCGGTACGTTATGTGCGTATCTACACAATCACAGCCGCAGTCTCAGTCCCGCTGGACCGTACTCGACAGTTCCTCGTCGATGTCCGCGGCGGCCATCTTCTCGACGAGGGAGTCGAGGACCTCCTCGCGGCGGCCCTGGACGAACTTGATCGAACCGACGACGAGGTGACCCCCGCCGCTGACGCCGC
The DNA here is from genome assembly GCA_005954745.1 of Halostella pelagica. Taxonomy (GTDB): domain Archaea; phylum Halobacteriota; class Halobacteria; order Halobacteriales; family Natronoarchaeaceae; genus Halostella; species Halostella pelagica. Next base: position 1,204,730 of record CP040678.1, on the reverse strand, counting down.
CGCCGACGATACCCTCGTCGAGTTCCGAGACCATCGTCGGAATGTCGAGGCGGACGCCGTCGGACCGGAGGACGGCGAAGTCCGGTCCGTAGCCGATGGTGATGACAGGGTCACCGGTCTCCTCGACCTTGCGGTCGTGTATCTCGCCGGTCGTCTTGCCCGGCGCGGGGTAGGTGAATCGGTGCGCGTAGTTCTCCACGTCGATGCGGTAGAGGTGTGCGCCGTTGTCGAGCGCTTCGTGTTCGACGTGAGACATCGCGGCGTCGAGTTGCTCCTCGACGTCCTGTCGGGCGCGGTCGGCGAGGAAGTCGACGAGTTCGCGGTGGCGCTCCTCGTCGTCGCAGTCCACGTTGAGCACGTCGTTGATGAGGTGGCGGCCGTCGTCGTAGCGGAGCCAGTGAGCCTCGTAGTCGAGCGCCTCGCTGATGTCGCGAAGCGTCTCCTCGTCGTACCCCTCCTCGCGGGCGAGGTCGACGTAGTCGCTCATCGCGTCGGCCTTCGAGCGGTCCGAAAGACCGGCGACCGCGGGGACGTGACGGAGTTCGTCCTCGATGTCGGGGTAGATCATCCGGGCGAGTTCGACGCACATCATCCCCGTCGTAATGCGGTAGTCCTCGTCGTGGAGATACGGATTGACGTGGGCGTCGAGCAGGTCTCCGACCGCGTCGGGGTCGGGATGGTGGTGGTCGACGACGGCGATCGGGATGTCGTAGTGGGCGAGGTTCTCGTAGGCGGGAACGTCCTCGGCCGTGCTACCGTTGTCGAGCATCAGGAGGAGCGGTAGTTTCTGGCCGTGGCGGGCGCGGTCCTCCAGCGCGAAGTTGAGGTCGCGGGTGGCGTCCTCCATCTCGTAGAACGGGGCCTTGCTGGGCAGGCGCTTGAGGAGGTGCCGCGGCGCTTCTGGGTCCTCGTGGGTGTCCTCGATGAACTGCTCCAGCGCGTACTGGACGGGGACGCTGGCGCACATCCCGTCGCCGTCCGCGTGGTGCCGGACGCGGATGGGGCGACTCTCCAGCACCGTCTCGCGCAGGAGCCGAGCGACTTCGCGGAGGTCGTCGCGAAGCTTTTCGAACTCGGGCCAATCGGTGAGCGGGTCGACGTCGTGCGGTTCGGCGCGTTCCTCCATCGCCGCGCTGAGTCGCTCGCGAACCGACGTGGCGTCGTCGCCTTCGAGTTCCTCCAGCGAGTCGACCTCGACCTGGATCGCGTCCTCGCGGCGTTCGACACCGCCGCCAATTCGGACGACATCGTCCACGTCGACTTCGGGGTGGGCGCGGACGCCCGCCTCCTCGAACGCGGCACAGGAGACGATCCCGGTCTCGTCGCGGACGTGGAAGATGGTCGGCCCGCCGGTCTGTTTGACCTGGACGACTTCGCCCTCCAGGGTAACCGTCTCGCCGACGCGCTCGTCGAGGTCGCCCGCGTCCGCGATCTCGTACTCGTGTTCGACCGGGGTAGTGTCGTATTCGTCGACGTCGACTGTTTCGAATGCGACGTCACCGTTCTCGCGGACCTGACCGAGTTCGACGACGAGTTCGTCGCCGACGGCGTACGTGCCCGAGAGGTTCGACTCGTGGACCAGACCGGAGACGTTGTCCGAGAGGTCGACGAAGAGGCCGTAATCCACGACACCGTTTACCGTCGCGAGATACGCTTTCCCCTCCTCGATATCCTCTATTGTGCAGTCCGCTGTGAGATCGTAGACAGTAGCGTCGCCGGCGCTCCCGCCGGTATCGTCTGTAGTCATCTTGTTTGCCGTTTCGGCGGGCCCGGGTTTAACGCTTGTTAAGACGCACGGCATCCCCGTGGCCGGCCCGCATCCGGAACGTTTAGCATCCGGAATCCCCGAGTCAGGGACATGGGCCTGTTCGGGTCGTTGTTCCGGTCGGGCGAGATTCTGGGGATCGCCGAGGAGACGCTGGAGTTCGTCCTCGAATCCTCGGAGGACTCACACCCGGACGAGTACATGGGATTTCTCCGCGGCACCGACGCCAGGGAACTGGGGCTGAACCGGGACGGAACCGTCATCACGGACGTCATCGTGATCCCGGGCACGGAATCGAACAGCGTCAGCGCGACCGTCAAGACGAGCATGAAACCGAACGACGTCAAATCGATCGGGTCAGTCCACTCGCACCCCAACGGCGTTTTGCGCCCGAGCGATGCTGACCTTCGGACGTTCGGCTCTGGCGACGTTCACATCATCATCGGCGCGCCGTACGGCCGGACTGACTGGCAAGCCTTCGACCGGAACGGCGACCCGCGAGACCTGGAGGTCGTCGACGTCAGGGTTCCCGACGCCGAGGACTTCTTCGATTTCACCCAGATGGACATCGACGACGAACTGCGCCGCGACGACGAACGCCGACGACGATAAATATGACAACAGTTATCGCACAGGGGACGTTCGACGTACTACACCCCGGTCACGTTCACTACCTGCAGGAGGCGGCGGAACTGGGCGACGAACTACAGGTGATCGTCGCCCGACGTGAGAACGTGACGCACAAGGCGAAACCGATTCTGCCGGACCGCCAGCGCCGGGACATGGTCGACGCTCTCGAAGTCGTCGACAGCGCCCGTCTGGGCCATCGCGAGGACATCTTCGTCCCCATCGAAGAGATAGCTCCCGACTACATCGTGCTCGGCCACGACCAGCACCACGACGAGGCGGCTATCGAGGACGAACTGCGACGGCGGGGGATCGACTGCGAGGTCAAGCGCGCGTCTGCGCGGGAGCCACGGTTCGAGGGCGAACTCCTCTCGACGGGTCGGATAATCGAGCGGATCCTGAACGAACGCGGGTGACGGCGGTGCAGTCGCGTGGGTGGACGCGGGACTTCGATGTCCCGACGAGTTGGGATACTACTTAGTGCCTAGCGAGCTCAGCCTCGGCCGGATGACACGACGCGACGACCTCGACCGGTTCTACGATAGCCTCGACCGAGTCGAGGCGGCGGTCGGTGGAGCGCGGAAACTGAAGGACTGTCACGGCCGTATGGACTGGCCCGACCGCGGCGTCTACTTCTTCTTCGAACCGGGCGAGCGCCGAGAAGCGGGGGACCAGCGGCGGTTGACCCGCGTCGGGACCCACGCTGTCTCTGCCGGAAGCGGGACGACGCTGTGGGACCGGCTGAAACAGCATTACGGGACGGGCGCTCGCAGTAGCGGCCATCCCCACGGCGGGAACCACCGCGGGTCGGTGTACCGCAAGCGCGTCGGCGAAGCGATCATCGAGCGGTACGGTCTCCGCGAGGACTACCCCTCGTGGGACGCGCGCTGGGCCGGTATCGGACGGGACCGCGACGCGGTCCGCGACGAGGAGTACGTTCTCGAACGCCGAGTTAGCGCGTACATCCGCGAACAGCCGTTTCTCTGGGTCGACCTGGACGACGAACCGGGACCGGACAGCGACCGCGCGTTCGTCGAACGCAACGCGATAGCGCTCGTCAGCAACGTCGGAACGGAGACGATAGATCCCCGCAACGACCGGTGGCTCGGGCGGGACAGCCGAAGCCACGCGATCCGTACGTCCGGCCTGTGGAACGTGAACCACGTCGACGAGACGTACGACCCCGCGTTTCTCGACGTACTCGCCGACGCCGCGGAGCGGACAGCGCCGCCGGAGTGACAGACGACCCGTCACCGTGACGACAGAGATACGGGGCCGCCCTCTGAACGCTTCTGTATGGACAAGCAGGAACTCCGCGAGCGGACGTGGGACGGACTCGAGGAGAGCGGGGACGCGCGCTTTCCGTTTCCGCCCCACGGCCGCATTCCGAACTTCGCCGGCGCTGACGAGGCGGCAGCGCGCCTGGCTGAACTGGACGTGTGGCAGGCCGCCGACGCCGTCAAGGCCAATCCCGACTCTCCCCAGCGCCCCGTCCGCCGGCGCGCCCTCGAGGCGGGCAAGACGGTGTACATGGCGGTCCCACGCCTGCGCGACGAGAAGTGTTTCCTCGAACTCGACCCCGACTGCATCGACGACTACGACACGGCGACGACGATTTCGGGTTCGTCGGAACTCGGCGTGCAGGTCGGGCCGGACGAGATGGAGTGTATTGACTTCATCGTGAGCGGGAGCGTCGTCGTCGACGACCGCGGCGCGCGCATCGGGAAAGGCGAGGGGTACAGCGACCTGGAGTTCGCCCTCCTCCGAGAGGTGGGACTTGTCGACGCGTCGACGGCCGTCGCCACCACCGTCCACGAGATTCAGGTCGCTGACGGTCCCCTGCCGACCTCGGCGCACGACGTACCGATGGACTACGTCGTGACGCCGGAGCGAACGGTCGAAACGACCGGCGAGAACGTCCGGCCTGCGGGGATCGACTGGGAGACGCTCGACGAGGAGAAGATAGCCGAGATACCGGTTCTTCGGGAGCGCAGACCGTAACTCGCACTGCGGCTAAAGCACAACTGCCTGGCCGTCGAAGCGCAGGTATGGCTCCGAGACCGACCCGTCGGTCCCTCCTCCGTGGCCTCGCGTTCGCAGGCGCTGGCGGGCCGCTGGCCGGATGTAGCTCCCTCCCGGACTTCGGAAGCCCGCAGGAAAACGGCCCGATACCCAAGGGACCGACCGTCGCGCTCGAACCGGTCGCAGAGGGCCTGACAGCGCCCGTCGGATTCGCCGTCGCGGACGAGGACCGCGACCGTCGCTTCGTCGCGGACCAGATCGGTCTGGTTCGCGTACACGGCCCGGACGGGCTCCGCGAAGAACCGTTTCTGGACCTGCGCGACGAGATAACCGGCTTCGGTGAGCGGGGTCTGCTGGGACTGGCGTTTCATCCGAACTTCGCCGAGAACGGCCGCCTGTTCGTCAGGTACAGCGCGCCGCCGCGGGAGGGGACACCTGAGGAGTACAGCCACACGTTCGTCCTCTCGGAGTTCCGGGCCGACGAGAACCGCAAAGTGGCCGACTCGGAGAGCGAGCGGACGGTGCTAGAGATCCCGCAACCGCAACGCAACCACAACGCCGGCGCAGTGGCGTTCGGGTCCGACGGGTTCCTCTACGTCGCGACGGGGGACGGCGGCGGTGCGAACGACGTCGGGACGGGACACGTCGACGACTGGTACGACGAGAACGCCGGCGGCAACGGCCAGGACGTGACGGAGACCCTGCTGGGCGGGATACTGCGGATCGATGTCGACAGCGAGGCGCTACGCGTCTCGGGAGTCGGCGGCGACGACGCCGACGCTGCCGGCGAGGACGACGCCCCGTACGCGATTCCCGACGACAACCCCCTCGTCGGCGAGGACGGACTGGACGAATATTTCGCGTGGGGGCTTCGTAACCCGTGGCGGTTCTCGTTCGACGGCGACGGCCGCCTGTTCGTCGCGGACGCCGGCCAGGAACAGTTCGAGGAGGTGAACCTCGTCGAGCGAGGCGGCAACTACGGCTGGAACGTCCGGGAGGGAAGCCGGTGTTTCAGCCCCGACAGTCCCGGCGATCCGCCCGAGGACTGCCCGGACGAGACGCCCGAGGATGTCCGCGGCGGCGAGACGCTGGTCGACCCGATAATCGAGTACCCACATCAAGCGGCGGGCGAGCGGATCGGCAGTTCCGTCGTGGGCGGACACGTCGCCGAGACTGACCACGTTCCCGAACTGGAGGGGACGTACGTGTTCGGCGATTTCAGCGCCTCGTTCGGCGAGCCTTCGGGGTCGCTGTTCGCCGCGACGCCGCCGGACGACGGCGGGCAGTGGTCGATGAAGCGACTGGTACCGGCGGACGGGCCGCTGGAGCGGTTCGTCCTCTCGTTCGGCCGCGACCGCGACGGTCGCCTCTACGTCCTGACGACCCGGCAACTCGCGCCGGACGGCGAAAGCGGCGTGGTGTACCGGATCGACTCGGCAGAGGGTGACGGGGCGTCGTCGGACGGTGGAGAAACGACAGGGGACGAGGAGACGGAGGCGGGAGACGCCGACGGGGGTTCCGCGTCCGGCGGATAGTCGGGCTTCGACCCGATGGGGGCGGTCGCGGGACTGCTCGCCGGAGTGGGATGGGTTCGAGGGAGGAAAAAGCGCTAAAGGGCGTTAGAGGTAGCCTTCCTCGGCGAGACGGTCGACGGCTTCTCGGAGGCGCTCCTTGCTGGCCGCATAGGAGATGCGAGCGTAGCCTGGCGTCCCGAATGCGCTCCCCGGAACGGTGGCGACGTGGGCGTCCTCGATGGCGTCCTCGCACCACGCGATGTCGTCGTCATCGACGGGCAGCATCATGTAGAACGCGCCGTCGGGGACGGCGACGTCGACGCCGTGGTCGGCGAGGAGGTCGACGAGCATGTCGCGGCGCTCCTCGAACGCCTCGGCCATTTCGGCGATCGCCTCGTCCGTGTTCCGGATGGCCTCGACACCGGCGTGCTGGACGAAGTTGACGGCGCAGGAGACCGAGTGAGAGTGGAGCTTTCCGGCCTGGTCGATAAGCTCCTCGGGCGCGGCGACGTAGCCCAGCCGCCATCCGGTCATCGAGTAGGCCTTGGAGAAGCCGTTGACAGTGACCGTGCGCTCGGCCATGCCGTCGAGCGTCCCCAGGCTGGTCGGCTCCGGGCCGTAGGTGATCTCGCGGTAGATCTCGTCGGAGATCACGGTGATGTCGTGTTCGACGGCCAGGTCGCGGACCCCCTCCATCGCCTCGTCGGAGTACACCGCACCGTGGGGGTTGCCCGGCGAGTTGACGACGAGCAGTTCCGTCTCGTCGGAGACGGTCGCTTCGAGGTCGTCCAGTGCGGGCTCTAACTGGAAGTCGTGGGCGGCAGTGTCGACGCGGGAGACGCTGCCGTTCGAGAGCTTCACCATCGCCTCGTAGGACACCCACGCCGGGTCCAGCAGAACGACCTCGTCCCCATCGTCGATAAGGGCCTGGAACGTCTCGAACAGCGCCTGCTTCCCGCCGGGCGTGACGATGACGTTCTCGCGCTCGTAGTGGAGGCCGCAGTCCTCCTGGAGGTACTCCGCGATGGCGTCGCGGAGTGCGGGAATGCCGTTCGATGTCGTGTAGCCGGTGTGGCCCGCGTCCATCGCGTCCTTGCCGGCCTGTAGGATGTTTTCCGGTGTGTCGAAGTCCGGTTCTCCGACGCTCAGGTCCACGACGTCGACGCCCTCGGCCTCCAGCTTGGAGGCCTTGTTGCTGATGGCGAGCGTCGCGCTCGGTTCGACTCGTTCGACGCGGTCTGCGAAATCCATGCTCATGGTTGTAGCTCCTCGGCGAGTTGAACGGCGCTCTCGACCGCTTTCGCGCCGTTGTCGGTACGCGCTCGGGCCTCCTCCGGCGTCATTCCTGGGCCGGAGATGCCGAGAGCGACGGGCGTGTCGCGGTCGAGGCTCACGTCCGTGAGCCGCCCGTACGACGCCTCGGCGATCTTCTGGTCGTGGTCGGTGTCTCCGGTGATGATCGCGCCGACGACGGCGACCCCGTCCACGTCGTCCCGGCGGGCCAGTCGGTCCGCGGCGAGCGGCGTATCGTACGCGCCGGGGACGTGAATCGTCTCCGCGATCTCCGCGTCCCTCTCGGCAGCGGCCTCGCGGGCCGACGCTTCCATCTTCTCGGTGACCGGAGCGTTGAACTCCGCGACCACCAGTCCGAGCGTTACCATACTCGTCGGATGTAGCACCGCGGATAAAAGCACTGCCGTTCGTGGCGAGACTGGCGACGGTCATCGTCAGCCGTACAGTTTCGCTGTCGTCGGAACGGCGATGACAACTCCGTACGCGCACGGGGATTCGAAGTATTCTCCGTCGTACTGTTCCAGCTTCGAACGAACGCGTCCCTAGCGGACCGGAAGATAAAGAGTTTCAACCCAGGGCTACGCTGGGAGGATCGATGGCAGACGATCGCTCCCTCGGCGGCCGCACCCTCCGCGGCGACCGGACGGTTCTAGCAGTCGTCGGCTTCGCGGTTCTCGCGCTGGCCGTCCGGCTCTTCGCGCTGGGGTCACGCGTCGCACACTGGGACGAGGGGCGACTCGGGTACGCGATACTACGGTACGGCGACACGGGGACGTGGACGTACGACCCGTCGCTCCACGGCCCGTTTCTGTTTCACGTCAACGAGTTCCTCTTCGGCCTGCTCGGGACGACTGATCTCACCGCGCGCCTTATCGTTGCGCTGGTCGGCGGGCTGCTCCCGCTCGCGGCGCTGCTGTTTCGGACGCGACTCGACGGCGTCGAGACCGTCGCGTTCGGGTTCTTCCTCGCGCTGAATCCGGTCCTGCTGTACTACTCGCGGTTCATGCGAAACGACGTTCTCGTCGCGGCGTTCATGCTGTTCGCACTAGGGTTTTTCGTCCGCGCGTACGATGCGAAGTCCCCGTGGCACCTCTACGCCGGCGCTGGCGCGCTCGCGCTCGGCCTGACGACGAAGGAGAACGCGTTACTGTATCTCCTCGCGTGGGCGGGCAGCGGCCTGTTGCTGCTGGACCACCACCTGTTACGAGCCACCGAACCCGCAGACACCGCGGACGACGGGTCCCGAGACGCGCCGTCGGCCGACGGCGGAGCGGGTGACCGGCCGTCCGACGGCGGCGACGCGGAGACCGCATCGACGGACGGCGGCGAGACGGCGGAGTCCGCTACGGACCCGCAGGGGACGGAGACAGCGACGGCTCAAGATGGCCCGTCGGACCGCCAGACGACGGATCCGATGTCGAAGGTCAGGGAGTACGTGGCGACGTACGCCGCCGACGTTCGCTACTGGGGCGGCCACATCGCACTGGCGTTCGTTGAGGTGGTCGTTCTGCTGGTCCTGTTCTACGCGCCTCGGGGGGCCGAGGCCGGCGAACCCGGACTCGGAACCGTCTTCGACGACCCGGCGCTGTTGCCGGCGCTCGTCGACGTTGCGCTGGCCGGGACGTGGGACCGGATCGGATTCTGGATCAGCGGCGTCCAGCTTAGCCACCCCTACACGTCCTGGCTGATCTACTACGGCGAAACGCTGCTGGTCGCCGCCGCGCCAGTGACGGCGTTCGCTCTCGTCGGCTTTCTCGCCGACCGCTACGCCGAAGACGGCCCCAGAGACCTCGTCGCACTGGGCGCATACTGGGCCGGCGCGAGCCTGATATTCTACCCTATCGTCAGCGCGACGAAAGCCCCGTGGACGCTGGTCCACGTCGTCGTCCCGCTGGCGATTCCGGCCGCGGTCGGTCTGGCCGCGGCCGTCCGCTATGGTGCGGAGGCCATCGCAGACGACGACCCGGTGAGCACCGGACTGACCGCTCTCCTGCTCGTCACCGTCATCGTCGCGGCCGCCGGCTCCGGCGTCTACTTCGGCGTTCTCGCTCCCCAGTCCGCGGACAACCCGATGGTACAGTACGGACAGCCGGCCGGCGAGATGCGGCCGGCGCTCGACGACGCCGGCGTTGCCATCGAAGCCAACGAGGGCCAGGACGTGCTGTACTACGGCGAGTTCTTCCACGTGGACAACGAGAGCCGAGCCGCCCGCTTACCGGTCGAAAACGCCACCGACGAGAACGGAATCCAGACCGAGGACAACTCCGGCTGGTATCACCGCCTGCCGCTCCCCTGGTATTTCGAAGCGCACGGCGCGGAGACGGCGAGCGTCGACAACGAGTCCGCGTTGGCCCGGACGATCGAGAACGAGTCGCCGCCGGTCGTGGTCGCCCGGGCCGAAGACGCGGATCTGGTCGAGGCACACGCCGACGGGTACGAGGCGCGGACGTACGAGCTCACGTCACCGGGGACCGAGATAGTGATCTACGTCGATCCCGAGGCCGTCGAGTCTTCGTAAGAGCGCCTCACAGCGATCCGATGTAACAACCCTTATGCGCCGGCGACCGGAACGCTCGCCCAACGATGAACCCGCCGCTTTCGACGCCAGGTCCGACGCTCGGCGTAGTCGGCGGCGGCCAGTTGGGCCGAATGATGGCCGAGGCCGCCGCGCCGCTGGGCGTCGAACTCGTCGTTCTCGATCCGACACCGAACTGTCCCGCATCGCCAGTCGTCCGCGAACAGATCGTCGGCGAATTCGACGACCCGGACGCGATGCGTGAACTGGCCGACCGCGCCGACTTCCTCACCTTCGAGATCGAACTCGCGGACCCCGACCTCTTGGAGGAGGTCAGCGAGACCGCGGGCGTTCCCGTCCAACCCTCACCCGACACGCTCCGGACGATTCAGGACAAACTCGTCCAGAAGCGCGAACTGGCCGAGGCCGGGATCCCGGTGCCGGCGTTCCGCCGCGCCGACGACGCCGACGACCTGCGAGACGCGTTGGATGAACTCGGCGCGCCTGCCATGGTGAAGGCCCGGACCGGCGGATACGACGGTCGCGGCAACGCGCCGGTCGAGAACCCGGACGAGGCCGAGGCCGTCCTCGACGCCGTCGGGGCAGACGAGGGCGGCGCGATGGTCGAGGAACTCGTCGATTTCGAGCGCGAAGTGTCCGTCATCGGCGTCAAGGGCGACGACGAGGTCGCGACATTCCCCGTGGGCGAGAACGTCCACGAGGCGGAGATCCTCCGCGAGACGGTCGTCCCGGCACGGACGAGCGACGCGGTGCGCGAGCGCGCCGAGGCGGTCGCCCGCGACGTGCTGGAGTTTCTCGACGGCCGCGGCGTGTACGGGATCGAACTGTTCGAGACGAGCGAAGGCGACATCCAGGTTAACGAGATCGCCCCGCGGCCGCACAACTCCGGGCACTGGACAATCGAAGGGGCGTCGACCTCGCAGTTCGAGCAACACGTCCGCGCCGTCACCGGGCGGCCGCTCGGCGCGACCGACCTTCGGTCGACGACGGCGATGGCGAATATCCTCGGGGAGGTCGACGAGCGCCAGACCGCCGAACTCCACGGCGTCGACGACGCCCTCGCGACGCCCGGAATCGGCTTCCACTGGTACGGCAAGCAGGAGGTGTACCCCCTCCGGAAGATGGGCCACGTGACGGCCTTCGGGGGCAGCAGCGATCCCGACGAACTGCTTCGCAAAGCCCGCGACGCACGCGACGAACTCTCGTTCGACACCTGATCGCGACCGGACTGAGGACTCGACGAAACTATGACACAGGCAGACTCCGTTTCAGAACTGATCGCATCGCTGGAAGCCGAGGCCGAACGGGACCGCGATCCCACGGACACGCCCGACGTGGGCATCGTGATGGGGAGCGACTCGGACCTCGACGTGATGATGGGCACCGACGACGACGCCGGCGCGTACGACGCGCTGACGGAACTCGGCTTCGAGGAACTGACCGACTACGACGACCCGCCGGAGGCCCGGTTCACGTTCGAGACGTACGTCGTCTCCGCCCACCGGACGCCCGAACTGATGTACGCCTATGCCGAGACGGCCGCCGAGCGCGGCGTCGACGTTATCATCGCCGGCGCAGGCGGGAAATCAGCCGACCTGCCGAACATGACTGCCTCCATCGCGTATCCCGTCCCCGTCATCGGCGTCCCGGTCCAGGAGAAATCCGTCGACTCGGTCATCGGCATGCCGACCGGCGCGCCGCTGGTCGCGGTAGACGCCGGCAAGTCGTTCAACGCGGCGCTGTCGGCGGCGCAGATGCTCGCCCGCGAGTACGACGAACTCCGCGAGCGACTCGTCGAGTACCACGACGGCCTCCAGCAGTCCGTGGGCGAGGTGTCCCGCGACCTCCACGAACTCGGCACGCCCGGCTTTCGCGAGCGGGACCGCTAAACCGCTCCCGCCCCCGAAACCGCCCCGTCTGCCGGCTCTTCTCCCGCTTCGTCCGCCGAGTCGCGTTCCGATCCGTCGCTCGACGCTTCCTCCGGTTTCCCGTCCCGTTCCTCGACGCGGAGTTTCAACGCCGCGTTCATCGCCTCGAACCCGCGGCGGACGCTCTCCTCGTCCAGTAGCAGCGGGACGAGCAGACCGCCGAACGTCTCGCGCTGGACGAACCGCGTCCGGCCGTCGTCCGGGGACAACACGAACTCGTGTCGACCGTCGAAGAGGTTTGGAACCAGCAGCGAGCCCTTCCAAGCGAACTGTTCGGGTTGGTCCAGTGCCAGCGCGCGCGGACGGAACGTCATCCCCCGCGATCCCGGCGGTTCGACGCGGACTTTGAATCGCTTCCCCGGACGCGGTTCGCCTTCGACCCGCGTGATGAACGGGTTCCACGCCGGGTACGACCGGAAGTCGGTCAGGACGGCCCAAACCGACTCCGGCGGCGCGTCGATGGTCGTTTCGGCCTCTATCGTTCTCATGGGCGAACTGACGGTCGCCAGGGTGATAGTACCCTGTCAGCGTCGCGCTGTGGCGTGATACGCGTCTCCCCGAGACGCCGATCGGCGGCGTAGACGCTGCGACGGGCGCGGACGGGCGCGAACGGACGCAAAACCACAAGAATCAACCCTTATATGGGTGCGTTTCTAACCTCAGGACGTTACGGAGAATACGGTATGAACCAGTGGATAGCAGTCGGCGCGCTAGGTCTGGTGGGGCTCCTCATTCCGCTCGGAATGATGGCGGTGTCGAGTCTCCTCCGGCCGACCGTGCCGGAAGACAGTAAACGCGCCACCTACGAGAGCGGCGAGATTCCGACGGGGACGACACACGTTCGATTCAACATACAGTACTACATGGTCGCACTGTTGTTCCTCGTCTTCGACATAGAGACCGTCCTCATCTTCCCGTGGACGGTCATGTATCGGAACGCACTCGAGAACGGGGCCAGTCTGATGCAGGTTCTTGCCCCGATGCTCGCGTTCATCGGTATCCTCGTCGTCGCACTCGCGTGGGCCTGGCGCAATGGCGCAGTCGAGTGGGCTCGAAGCCCCGAGCAAGCACGGAATATCACCAATGAGCAGCGATAACCCGCGGGAGTCGATCGTCGACAGTACAGCCGCACAGACAAATACGCAAGAGGCTCGGATGGGCGAGGGCGTCGACGACCGCTTCAACTCGAAGCTTCGGGAGGCGTTCGGCGCGTCGCCGTTCATCCTGACGAAGTTCGACAAGTTCATGAACTGGGTGCGGGGGTCGTCGATGTTCATGCTCCAGTTCGGCATCGCCTGCTGTAGCCTGGAGATGATGCACACGTACGCGGTGAAACACGACCTGGACCGCTTCGGCTCCGGCGTGCCGCGCGCCTCGCCGCGACAGGCGGACGTGATGATCGTTCCGGGAACTATCGTCTCGAAGTTCTCTCCCCGGATGAAGCGCGTCTACGACCAGATGCCAGAACCGAAGTTCGTCGTCGGCATGGGCTCGTGTACCATCTCCGGCGGTCCGTTTCAGGAGGGGTACAACGTCGTCAAGGGGGCCGAGGAGGTCATTCCGGTCGACATTCACGTCCCCGGCTGTCCGCCGCGACCCGAGGCGCTGGTCTACGGCGTCGTCAAGCTTCAAGAGCGCATCGCAAACGGCGAATCCGCACCCGTGACGGTCAAGCCCTACGAACTCGAGCAGTTCGGCGACCTCGAACAGGACGAGATCGTCGACGAACTCGCAAAGGAGATCGACGAGGAAACGCTCGTCATGCGTTACAACTGGGCTGATTCGCCATGAGCACGCAGAAGGAAACCCCCGACAAACCGGTCGTCGAGGGCGTCGACTACGATGCGCTAGAGGACCTGCTCGGCGAGACGGTGATAGACCGCGAATCCCACCTCAACGCAGAGGGGTTCGTCGTCCGTCCCGACGAGGTCCAGGACGCACTCTTTACGCTCCGCGACGAGGCGGGGTTCGACCACCTCTCCTGTCTCACCGCTCAGGAGTACGAGGACCGCTACGAGTCCATCTACCACCTGAAGAAGTACGACGACCCGACCGAGGAGGTCAGCGTCGTCGTCCCGACATCGAAAGAAGAGCCAGTCAGCCAGACGGCAGAACCCGTCTACCGCACGGCTGACTGGCACGAGCGCGAGGCGTACGACCTGATCGGGATCGACTACGACGGTCACCCGGACCTTCGTCGGATCCTCCTGCCCGAGACTTGGCAGGGACACCCGCTCGGGAAGGATTACGACCAGGACAAGCCGCAACTCGTCTCCTTCGACGAGCACGCCAACCCGCTACAGGAAGACCACGCGGACGCCGAGTCCGACACGATGTTCGTCAACATCGGGCCGCACCATCCGGCGACACACGGCGTGCTCCACCTCGAAACGACGCTGGACGGTGAGACGGTGGCCGACGTCGACCCCGACGTCGGGTATCTCCACCGGTGCGAGGAGCAGATGGCCCAGCAGGGGACCTACCGCCACCAGATCATGCCGTACCCCGACCGCTGGGACTACTCCTCGGCCGGCCTGCTCAACGAGTGGGCTTACGCGCGCGCCGCGGAGGATCTGGCTGACCTCGACGTGCCGGAGTACGCACAGGTCATCCGGACTATGGGAGCGGAACTCTGTCGCATCGCGGGTCACATGCTCGCGGTCGGGACGTTCGCGCTGGACGTGTACGGCGACTTCACCGCGATCTTCATGTACGCCATGCGCGACCGGGAGAAGGTACAGACCATCCTGGAGGACCTGACCGGCCAGCGCATGATGTTCAACTACTTCCGACTCGGCGGGGTCGCCTGGGACCTGCCCGAGCCACGGGACGAGTTCTTCGAGAAGACGCGGGACTTCCTCGACGACCTGCCGGAGGCGCTGGAGGAGTACCACGACCTGATGACCGGCAACGAGATATTCCAGTCGCGCTGTCTCGACACCGGCATCCTCGAACCCGAGGCCGCCAAGTCCCTCGGCGCGACCGGTCCGGTCGCACGCGGGTCCGGCATCGACTACGACCTGCGCCGGGACGACCCGTACGGCTACTACGATGAACTCGACTGGGACGTCGTCACCGAGGACGGTTGCGACAACTACTCGCGCGTCCTCGTCCGACTGCAGGAAGTCGAGCAGTCCGCGAAGATCATCCAGCAGTGTATCGACCTGCTGGAGGACTGGCCCGAAGAGGACCGCGACATCCAGAGCAACGTCCCGCGAACGCTCAAACCCGACCCGGACACGGAGATCTACCGAGCAGTCGAGGGAGCGAAGGGTGAACTCGGCATCTACATCCGGAGCGACGGGACGGACAAACCGGCCCGGTTCAAGATCCGGAGCCCGTGTTTCCACAACCTCTCGACCTTGCCGGAGATGGCAAACGGCGAGTTCCTCGCCGACATGATCGCGTCGCTCGGTAGCCTCGACATCATCCTCGGGGAGGTGGACCGCTAATGATCGCCCAGCAGAAGACGCTGCTGCCCGACCGAGTCAGTGGCCTGCTGGGCCTCGGTCAGTACGGCGTCGCCGGCGACCTCGTCGCCGCCTTTCTCGCGGCCTTCCTCGTCGGTAACCTGATGCTGGCGATGACCGGTGTCGCCGGCCCGTGGGCGAAACGGAAGATCACGGCCGCGTTCACGGACCGGATCGC
Organism: Halostella pelagica; assembly: GCA_005954745.1. Classification (GTDB taxonomy): domain Archaea; phylum Halobacteriota; class Halobacteria; order Halobacteriales; family Natronoarchaeaceae; genus Halostella; species Halostella pelagica. Next base: position 1,189,397 of record CP040678.1, on the reverse strand, counting down.
CGTCGACCGCATCGGACCGTTCGGCCTGTTCATCATCGTGGCCGACGCCGTCCGCCTGCTGTCGAAGGAACTGATCATCCCCAAGAACGCCGACCGCCCGGCGTTCGACCTCGCGCCGATCGTCGTCGCGTCGTCGGCGCTGCTCGGATTCGCGGTCATTCCGATGGGGACTGGCATCCACCTCGCCGACCCCGAGGTCGGCCTCGCCTACGTGTTCGCCGTCGCTGGGATCGCGAGCATCGGTCTGGCGATGGGCGGGTACGCCTCGGCGAACAAGTACTCGCTGCTGGGCGGCCTCCGCGCCATCGCACAGAACATCGCGTACGAGATCCCACTGGTCATCACCGGGGCGTCCGTGGTCATCTTCACCGGGACGCTGCAGATGAGCGAGATCGTCGCACAGCAGGCCGATCCGCTCGTGACCGTCGCCGGGATCACGATCCCGTCGTGGTTTGCGTTCGTCAACCCGTTCGCGTTCGTGCTGTTCGTCGTCGCGAACCTCGCGGAAGTCGGCCGGAACCCGTTCGACACGCCCGAGGCTCCGACGGAGATCGTCGCCGGATACCAGACGGAGTACTCCTCCGTCTACTTCGTCCTGTTTTACCTGGGCGAGTTCCTGCACATCTTCCTCGGCGGAGCCATCATCGCGACGGTGTTCCTCGGCGGTCCCGCCGGCCCCGGTCCGGCGGCGCTCGGTATCGTCTGGTTCACCATCAAGATCTGGGCCGTCTTCCTGCTGACCCAGTGGTTCCGCTCGGCCATCCCGCGCGTCCGGATCGATCAGCTTATTCAGATCGGTTGGAAAGGAATGCTCGTACTGAGCTTCGCGAACCTGGTGCTCACGGCCATCATCGTGGGGGTGATAGTATGATCGGACTTCTCAAATCCATGGCGACGACGATGAAACACGCGCTCGACGGCAACACGTTCACCGTCGAGTATCCGGAAACCGCGCCCGAAGTAAGCCCGCGGTTCCGCGGCGTCCACAAGTTCAGCCAGGAGCGGTGCATCTGGTGTCGACAGTGCGAGAACGTCTGTCCGAACGATACGATCCAGATCGTCACTGACGACCAGCGCAACGGCGAGCAGTACAACCTCCACATCGGTCAGTGCATCTACTGCCGGTTGTGCGAGGAGGTCTGTCCCGTCGACGCCATCCTGCTCACGCAGAACTTCGAGTTCACGGGCGACACCAAAGACGACCTCGTGTACAACAAGGAACAGCTGAAAAACGTTCCGTGGTACAAGGACATCGACCCGCTCGAATCCCGCGAACCGGACCGCGGTGCCTGGATCGGGGAAGGCGAAGGCGAACTGGATTACCAGTAATCGCGGTGAGCATACGGTGTGTACCGCGCGACGAAACCATTTCACCGGACGCGAACGATCCTTTTCGTTGCTCTCGGTCGATATCACGTTAACACGCCCAGTGACGACGACAGCGGCCGGAACGTGAGTGGAATGTTACCCGGTAACATCACACACGAATTCGGGCGAGAGATCCCGAGCGCCCCAGCAATCAGGTCCCCTGACCTCGCAACAGTCTCGAAATCTTGAAAGGGCATCCGGAGAGAGAGTATAAGCAATGGCACTACACGAGACCATCGCGTTCGCGCTGTTCGCCGCTATCACGGTGGGGAGCAGTATCGGCGTCGTGCTGATGCGGGACGTGTGGCACTCCGCACTACTGCTCGGCGTCGCGCTGTTAAGCGTCGCGGTGCACTACGTGATGCTGCAAGCGGAGTTCATTGCGGCGATGCAGGTCCTCGTCTACGTGGGCGGGGTCCTCATCCTCATCACGTTCGCCGTGATGCTCACACGCGAACCGGGTCCACAGGAGGTGGCCGAGACATGAGCAACAAATCGGATATACGACTCGGGAAGCATCTCCTGCCCGGCCTCGGGGCAGTCGCACTGTTTGCCGTCTTCGCGATGACGTTCCTGAACTCGTCGTTCGGCGAGGCGCAGGGCTTCCCGGGCGGCCAATCGATCACCGAGAACCTCGGGCTGGCCATGTTCGACCTGGCGTCGCTCCAGACCATCGAGGCGGAGGGCTTTCTCGTCGCGTTTCTCGTCGTCGCGATAGCCCTCGACGCCGCGCTGGAGGGGTCGATCATGCTCGCAAAGCGCGAGGAGGAAGGGGAAGTCGTCAACCCGCTTCGGTCCGAGGCGGACGACGAGACGACGGCCGCTGACGGCGGCCGTCCGGGGGGTGACGACTGATGGCACCGCCGGTCGAGTACTACCTGTTCCTGTCGGCCGCGGTGTTTTGCATCGGCCTGTTCGGGATTCTCACCCGCCGGAACGCGCTGATGTTCCTGATGTCCGTCGAACTCATGTTGAACGCGGCGAACATCAACTTCATCGCGTTCTCGTTCCACCACGGCAACCTCACGGGGCAGGTGTTTAGCCTGTTCACGATGGCGCTCGCCGCCGCGGAGGTCGCCGTCGGTATCGGCATCATCCTCGTCCTTTACCGCAACTTCCAGGATATGGACGTAACCAAACCAGCAACGATGAGGTGGTAACTACATGTTCGAATATGCGCCGGCTATCGCGTTGCTTCCGTTCGTATCGTTTCTGGTCGCGCTCTCCGTGGGCAACTACATGCCCAAGAAGGGAGCGTTCGCAGGTATCGTCGCGATGGGAGGGTCGCTGCTCCTCTCGGTGTGGGCGTTCCTCCGGGTCAGCGGCGGTGAGGTGTACAACGCACCTGACCTCTACACCTGGGTCGCCGCCGAGGAGATAACCCTCCAGTTCGGCATCCTCATTGACCCGCTGTCGGCGATGATGCTGATCATCGTCAGTCTCGTTTCGCTCCTCGTGCACGTGTTCAGTCTCGGGTACATGAACGACGAGGGCGAAACCGGACTGCCGCGCTACTACGCCGAGCTCGGCCTCTTCTCGTTCAGCATGCTCGCCTTCGTGTACGCCAGCAATCTGCTGATGGCGTTCATGTTCTTCGAACTGGTCGGTCTCTGTTCGTATCTCCTCATCGGGTTCTGGTTCCGCACGGAGAGTGCGGCGAGCGCGGCGAAGAAGGCATTTCTGGTCACTCGGTTCGGTGACTACTTCTTCCTCATCGGCGTGGTCGGCATCATTGCCACGTTCGGTACGGCCCAGTTCGCGGGCGAGGGGTCGTTCCCGGTTCTGGCCGAACACGCACTCGTCGGGGGCGAGGGCTCGATCGATACGTTCCTCGGCCTCGGCGAGCAGGCATGGGTCACCGTTCTCGGCCTGCTGGTACTAGGCGGCGTCATCGGCAAGTCCGCCCAGTTCCCGCTTCACACCTGGCTGCCCGACGCAATGGAGGGTCCGACGACCGTCTCAGCGCTCATCCACGCGGCCACGATGGTGGCGGCCGGCGTCTACCTGGTCGCCCGGATGTTCGGGTTCTACGCGCTGTCACCGACGGCACTCGGAATCATCGCCTTCGTCGGCGGATTCACCGCGCTGTTCGCGGCGACGATGGGTGTCGTGAAAGACGACATCAAGCGCGTACTCGCGTACTCGACCATCTCGCAGTACGGGTATATGATGCTCGGCCTGGGGGCCGGTGGCTTCGTCGCCGGCTCCTTCCACCTGATGAACCACGCCTTCTTCAAGGCGCTGCTGTTCCTCGGGTCGGGGTCGGTCATCATCCTGATGCACCACGAACAGGACATGTGGAAGATGGGCGGTCTGAAGGACAAGGCCCCCGTCACCTACTACACGTTCCTCGCAGGGTCGCTCGCGCTCGCGGGCATCATCCCGTTCTCCGGCTTCTGGAGCAAGGACGAGATACTGTTCGAGGCGCTGCACTACGGCCTCGGCAACCAGCCGTTACTGCTCGGCGCGTACGCGATGGGACTAATCGCCGTGTTCTTCACGGGATTCTACACGTTCCGGATGGTGTTCCTGACGTTCCACGGCGAACCGCGCTCGGACGACGCGCGTGACCCGCACCCGGTCGGCTGGTCGGTCAAGATCCCGCTGGTCGTCCTCGGCCTGCTGGCGACGTTCATCGGCTTCGTCAACATGGTGCCGGTGGCGGAGCTACTCAACGCTGACATCGAGTTCCTCCACCAGTGGCTCGACGGGCCCGAGGAGACCATTACCTCGGTCCACCACTACGAGGAACTGCTCCACAACGAGAACGCGGCACATTACGTCGCGTCCGACATCGGTCCGTACCTGCCGGGGGCGCTCTCGCTGGCGCTGGCGCTCGCCGGTGCCGGCCTCGCGCACAAGTTGTACAACGTGCCCGATCCGGAGCCCCACACTGAAAAGCTCGGCAGCATCCGCACGCTGTTGAAACACAACTACTACCAGGACGAGTATCAGGTCTGGCTCGCCGAGGGCGTGACGCAGCCGATCGCTCGCGCCGCGAACAAGTTCGACCAGACGGTGGTCGACGGCGCGGTCAACGGCATCAGCAGTGTCAGTCTCGGCTCTGGGCAGCGTGTCAAGCGCATTCAGACCGGCATCGTCACGAACTACGCGGCGTTGCTGACGCTCGGGCTCGTGGCGTTACTCGTCGTTGTCGGCCTCTACGGAGGGTGGTTCGTATGATCATAGAGACACTCATGGCAGTCACGTTCGTCGGCTCGTTGGTCGCCTTTATCGCACCCGACCGCTACGCCGGCGAACTCGCGTTCGGAATCAGTGCGCTTCCGCTCGTCGGGAGCCTCGTGTTGTACAGTCGATTCGACGGAAGCGGGAACGCCCTGATGGACGGGGGCCAACTCGCCTTCGAGAACTCCGCCGAGTGGATATCCCTCGGTGCGTACTCGCTCAACTGGCACGTCGGCCTCGACGGGATCAGCCTCCCGCTGATCGTGTTGACGACGGTGCTGACGACGCTCGCCATCGTCTCGGCGTGGACGCCCATCGACGAGCGACAGTCCCAGTTCTACGGGCTGGTGCTTTTCATGGAGGCGGGCCTCCTCGGCGTGTTCAGCGCGCTCGATTTCTTCGTCTGGTTCGTCTTCTGGGAGGCCGTCCTCGTGCCGCTGTACCTGCTCATCGGCGTCTGGGGCGGTCCGCGCCGGAAGTACGCGGCGATCAAGGTGTTCGTCTACACCAACGTGGCCAGCCTCGCGATGTTCATCGGCTTCGTCGCGCTGGTGTTTAACCTCCCCGTCGACACGTTCGACCTGCCAACGGTCGCACAGTCGCTCAACGCGGGCGAACTCCAGTCGCCGAGTTGGACGAGCGCGAGCGCGCTGAAAACCGGCGCGTTCATCGCGATGTTCGCCGGGTTCGCCGTGAAGGTTCCCGTTGTCCCGTTCCACACCTGGCTTCCGGACGCTCACGTCGAAGCGCCGACCCCGGTGTCCGTGTTGCTGGCGGGCGTCCTCCTGAAGATGGGGACGTACGCCCTGCTGCGGTTCAACTTCACGATGATGTCCGACGTCGCCACCGCGAACGCGGAGATAATCGCCATCTTCGCCGTGGTGAGCGTCATCTACGGGGCCCTGCTCGCACTGGCTCAACAGGACCTGAAACGCATCGTCGCGTACTCCTCCGTCTCGTCGATGGGGTACGTCCTTCTGGGTCTCGTCGCGTACACGACGTTCGGCGTCGGCGGCGCGACGTTCCAGATGCTCTCGCACGGTCTCATCTCGGGACTGATGTTCATGGCCGTCGGCGTCATCTACAACACGACGCACACCCGGATGGTCACGGACATGTCCGGGCTGGCCGACCGGATGCCGATCACCGTCGGCATCCTCATCGGCGGCGCGTTCGGCTACATGGGCCTGCCGCTGATGTCCGGGTTCGCCGCCGAGTTCTTCGTGTTCCTCGGCGCGTTCCGCTCGGGAACGATATCGGGCGCACCGGTGTTTACCGGGGTGGCGATGTTCGGCATCGTCATCGTCGCCGGCTATCTGCTGTTCGCGATGCAGCGCACGCTGTTCGGGCCGTTCAGGCTCGACACTGACTACGAGGTGGGCCGCGCGCCGCTACACGACGTCGCGCCGCTTTTCGCCCTCCTGTTGTTAGTCATCGCGCTCGGCGTCGCGCCGGAGCTGTTCTTCGACATGATCCGTGACGCCGTCAACCATATCCCGGCCGTCGAGGCCGGCGTTGGAGGTGGTCACTAATGGCTCTATTCGAACTACCGGAGTGGGCCGCGCTCGCGCCGACGTTCGTCCTCGCCGCGACGTCGTTGGCCCTGCTCGTCATCGATAGTATCGACCCCGATTCGACGAACCGCCCGATGCTGGCCGGAACTGCGACGACGGGCGCGTTGCTCGCACTCGCGGTCACGGGCTGGTATCTCGTCGCCGGCGTCGGTGACCCGAACGGCCGCGGTATCGTCTCGCTGTTCGGAACGGCGCAGGTCGACGGAACGGTGTTCGGCGGCCAACTCGTCGTCGACCAGATGAGCCTGCTGTTTACGTTCATCTTCGCGAGCGTGACGGCGATGGTGACCGTCGCGAGCTATGACTACCTGCGCGGCCACAGCTATCAGGCCGAGTACTACTCGCTCGTCATGCTGGCCGCGACGGGGATGTCGCTGATGGCCAGCGCAGCGAGTCTGGCGACCGTATTCGTCAGCTTCGAACTGCTGTCGCTCTCGTCGTACGCGCTCGTCGCGTTCCTGAAGAAAAACCGCGGCAGCGTCGAGGCGGGCCTGAAATACTTCCTCATCGGTGCGCTGTCGTCGGCGGTGTTCGTCTACGGTATCAGTCTGGTGTACGCCGTCACCGGGTCGCTCCAGTTGGCTGCCGTCGCACAGGCGGCCGCCGGGACCGAACTCGTCGGTGTTCTCGGACTAGGCGTCATACTGGTACTCGGCGGTATCGCGTTCAAGACCGCCGTCGTGCCGTTCCACTTCTGGGCACCGGAGGCGTACGAGGGGGCTCCCGCGCCGATCAGCGCGTTCCTCTCGTCCGCGTCGAAGGCGGCCGGGTTCGTCGTCGCGTTCCGCGTGTTCACCCTCGCGTTCCCGTTCGAGACGTTCCTCGACCTCGGCGTCGACTGGGTGCTTGCAGTCCAGATCCTCGCGGTCGTCACGATGACCCTGGGTAACTTCGCGGCGGCGACCCAGACCGAAGTCAAGCGCATGCTCGCGTACTCCTCGGTCGGACACGCCGGCTACGCGCTCATCGGTCTCGCCGCAATCACTGGCTCGAACAGCGAGATCGTACTCGGTGCCGGAATGATGCATCTGGTCGTCTACGGCTTCATGAACACCGGCGCGTTCCTCTTCGTCGCGCTGGTCGAGTACTGGGACGTCGGCCGGACGTTCGAGGACTACAACGGCCTGGCGACCCGCGCGCCGGTCGCGTCGCTCGCGATGACGGTGTTCATGTTCAGCCTCGCCGGCCTGCCGCCGTTCGGCGGGTTCGCGAGCAAGTACATCCTGTTCATGGGCGCGGTCAACGCCGGCTTCTGGTGGCTCGCCGCCGTCGGTGCGGTCAACAGCGCGCTGTCGCTGTACTACTACTCGCGGGTCGTCAAGGCCCTCTGGTTCGAGGACCCGAGCGACGACGTGGGGAAGGTCGGCATCGCGAACCAGCCCGTTGGACTGTACGCGGCGATCCTGTTCGCGGCTGTCGCGACCGTCGCGTTGCTGCCCGCGTTCGGCCCCGTCTCCGACACCGCCGTCAGCGCAGCGTCGTCGCTGCTGCCCTGACGGACTCGCTGTTAGCTCGGAACGGCACGTTTTACCGACCGGAGTCGTGAGTGAGCGTATGGTCTCTCGACTGGTGCTGGGGTGTGGAGCGGTTGGCCAGCGTCTGGTCGAGAAAGTAGCGCTCCGCGAGGGGGACCTCGACGTCATCTGTGGCGACAGCGACCGCGTCGAGACCCTTCGCAACGAGAGCGTCCGCGCACAGGGAGCCGATCCGACAGACCCCGCGGTGGTCGAGGAAATAGCGTCGGACCCGGACGTCGTACTTATCGCCGGCGACGACCCCGAGCACAACGTGCTGATGGCCCAACTGGCGGAGGTGGCGTTCCCCGACGCGTTCCGGATGGCGTACGCCGGCGTCGACGCGACCGACGCTCAGCGAGCGAAGATATCGGAGGCCGTAGACTCGCTCGTCGACCCGGGTGGAGTGATGGCCGAGTACGTGGCCAACCTGGTCGCCAGCGAGGCGGGGACGCAGTCCCGACGACTCCGCCGGACGCTCCGGCGGGTCGGTGGACGACTCGCGATCGTCACGCACGACAACCCGGACCCGGACGCCATCGCCAGCGCCGTTGCGCTATCTCGGCTGGCCGCGTCGATCGGAGTCGAGTCGACGCTGTGTTACTACGGAGAGATCAGCCATCAGGAAAACAGGGCGCTCGTGAACCTCCTCGACCTCGACCTCCGTCAACTTGCGCCGGACGAGGGGGTGAGCGAGTTCGACGGGGTGGCGCTCGTCGACCATTCTCGACCGGGAGTGAACGACCAGTTGCCCGAAGACACCGAAGTAGACGTAGTCATCGACCACCACCCGCCGCGAGCACCGGTCGAGGCGAAGTTCGTCGACCTCCGGAGCGACGTGGGCGCGACGAGCACCCTTCTCACCGGCTATCTGAACCAGTTCGGGTTAGAGTTGGATACGACGGTTGCGACGGCACTTTTATACGGGATCCGGGTCGATACGGCAGATTTCAGCCGAGAGGTGTCAGCGGCTGACTTTCAAGCGGCGGCGACGCTGTTGCCCCACGCCGACGCAGGCATTCTCGAACGCGTCGAAATGCCGTCGATCAGCCAGGACACGTTCGACACTATCGCGCAGGCGATCCGACATCAGGTGATAGAGGACGACGTCCTCTGCTCGTACGTCGGTGACGCCGTGGAACGGGACGCGCTCGCGCAGGCGGCTGACAAACTGCTAGAGATGGAAGGGATCAACGCCACAGTCGTGTACGGATTATCGGACGGCGTCGTCTATCTCTCGGCGCGGTCGCGGGGCACGGACCTCGACCTCGGCGAAACGCTCCGGTCGGCCTACGACCAGATAGGCAGCGCGGGCGGCCACGCCGACATGGCGGGAGCGCAGATACCGCTCGGCGTCATCGGCGAGGTGGAGGACGACGAACGTCTCGAAGACGTGATCAGAAACGTCGTCACTGACCGCTTCTTCGACGCAGTGCGCGAACGCCGCGTCGACAGGGGGAGTCCGTTCAGCGCGGAAAGCGGCCAGTTCGAGTTCCCCTTCGTGTCCGCCGACTCCGAAGAAGAGATGGGGGATCACGACGTATGAGACGGACCGTCAGCCGGTCGAACCACGAGGACGGGAGGTTTTTGCCCGGCGAAGACGACGGATCCTTCATGAGCGATGCTGACGAGGGAAACCCGCGGGTCCGCGAGTACATGACCCACAACGTGGCCACGGTGTCACCGGACGACACGGTCGGGTCGGTGGCGGAACGCATCGACGAAAGCGAGGAACACAACGGGTTCCCCGTCACTGACCGCCGACGCGTAGAGGGGTTCATCAGCGCCCGCGACCTGCTGCTCGCCGACGACGACGAACCGATCTTCAAGGTGATGACGAACGACCTCATCGTTGCCCACCCTGAGATGAAGGTGACCGACGCCGCACGGGTCATCCTCCGGTCGGGCATCCAGAAGCTCCCGGTCGTCGACGACGCGGGCAATCTGGTCGGGATCATCAGCAACGCCGATGTCATTCGGAGTCAGATAGAGCGCGCGACTCCGGAGAAGGTGGGAAAGCTTCGGCGGACTCTGGAGAGCATTCACAACATCGACCTCCGCGAGGAGCGACGGGAGGTCGAACTCGACGACCTCACTCCGACACAGGGTCGCGTGTACGCCGACGAACTGGAAGGTCGGCGCTACGAACTCGAACGGGGGCTGGCGGAACCGCTGGTCGTCATCGACAGCGAGAGAGCGGCGTCGAACGACGACGGATCAGCGGAGAAGAAGCTTCTACTCGCCGACGGACATCACCGAGTACTCGCCGCCGACAGCCTCGAAATCGATGAGATGGACGCTTACGTCATCGTCGTCGACGAGGACGTGGAACTCGGGATGGAACGCACTGCCGACGAGGAGGGGTTAGAGCATCTAGAAGACGTCGAAGTCGTCGACTACGCCCGTCATCCGCTCGTCGAGACGACCGAGCGGTTACAGTAGCCGGGAAGCCCCGGAACAACTCCGCTCGGGCGGAGTCGCCGGCACTGTAGTGTGTCTCTCGCCCCGAACGTCCGAACAGTACACCGAGATGGTAGTTGGACTTCCCTGCATCGCCGACGCCTCCGGCTTGCACCTCCGAGAACGTCATTCTCGCCGGGATCCAGTTCGTCCGTCGTTTCTCGGTTACCGTCTGGACGAACACGAGTCGTGTTTCGTTGCCGAGTGTCTCGAACGCGTCCGTCGGTGGCTCTCTGTCATCCGACGTCTCGCATCACTGCCAGCCCACCAGACAAATCCGTGAGCGAACGTATTAGATTTATTACCGAAGCGCCGTTCTGGAAAGGACTAACCCCGTCTCCCGATAAGGACGTAACGAATGCCGCCGAAAGCACGACCGGACACGAACACCGAGCAGATGACGGATGCTGACACAGACCCGACGACGGAGTCGGACACGGCAACGAGACTGACCGGTAGCGGGACCCCGGCTGTGGCCGTCGAAGGCCTGCGAAAGGCCTACGGCGACGGTGAGGACGCCGTTACCGCAGTCGACGACGTTAGCTTCTCAGTCGAACCGGGCACGGTTGTCGGCTTACTCGGTCCGAACGGAGCGGGGAAGACAACGACGATCAAGTCGCTGCTAGGGCTGATCGTGCCCACGGAAGGGTCGGCCCGCATCTGCGGCGTCGACGTCCACGACCGTCCGGCGGAGGCGTACCGCCACGTCGGCGCGATGCTCGAAGGGGCTCGAAACGTCTACTGGCGGTTGACCGTTCGGGAGAACCTGTGGTTTTACGCCGCGCTCGCCGGGCGTCGGCCGTCGGCGGTGCGCGAGCGTCACGACGAACTCCTGGAGCAGTTCGCCCTTACGGAGAAAGCCGACACGGCGGTACGCGAACTCTCTCGCGGCATGAAACAGAAGGTGTCGCTGGCGTGTACCCTCGCCCGGGACGGCGACGTGGTCTTTCTCGACGAACCGACGCTGGGACTGGACGTGGAGAGTTCGCTCGAACTTCGGTCGGAGCTACGCACGCTGGCCGACGACGAGGGGATGACCGTGTTGCTGTCGAGTCACGATATGGACGTCATCGAGGCCGTCTGCGACCGCGTGATCATCATGAGCGAGGGGAGTATCGTCGCCGACGACACCGTCGAGGACCTGCTCGACCTCTTTCGAACGCAGGCCTACGAGATGCAGGTGTCGGGGACGCTGTCCGACGAGACGCGGACGCGACTCGAACGGGAGTTCGACGCCGACGGCTTCGACCGCCGCGGCGACCGGGAGCGGTTCGTCGCCGCAGTCACGGGCGACGAGTTCTACGCGTTGACGGACGCGCTTCGGGAGTCCGGCCACACGGTCGCGTCCGTCGACGCCGTCGACCCGGACTTAGAAGAGGTGTTCCTCCGGATAACCGAAAACGGGGGTGACGAGTCGTGACGGAGACGGACGCCGCAGAGAGTGTCGACGTCGCCGGGCTGCCGACGCTGCTTGGCGCGGTGCTGTACAAGCGCGCGCTGTTGCTGGCGCGGTACCCGATCAACACTCTGGCCACGATAGTGACCGTCTACCTGTTTTTCGCGGTGATATTCTTCGGCGGCAAGGCCGCCGCCGAGAACGTGGGCGGGGGCGCTGGCGCGCTGGGCGGGACGTTCGACGGCCTCGTCGTCGGGTGGTTTCTCTGGACGATGTCGCTGGCGGCCTACTTCAGCCTGGGGCAGAGCATCACCAGCGAGTCACAGTGGGGGACGCTCGAACAACTGTTCATGTCGCCGTACGGGTTCGGCACCGTGATGGGTGCGAGCGTCGTGGCGTTCCTGCTGGAGAGTCTGCTGTGGGGTGCTATCATCCTCCCGCTGATGCTCCTGACGACCAACCGCGACCTGGCAGTGAACGTCCTCACTGTCGGCGGTATCAGCGTGTTCGCGCTGCTTTCGGTGATCGGTCTCGGATTCGTCTACGCGGGCGCTGCGATCCTGTACAAACGCGTCCAGAACATCTCGCAACTGATGCAGTTCGTCCTCATCGGTCTCATCTCGGCTCCGCTGGCGGAGACCCAGGTGCTCCGCGCGCTTCCGCTCGTTCAGGGGAGCGCGATGCTCCAGCGCGCCATGCAAGACGGGGACAAACTGTGGGAGTTCCCGGCCGCCGACATTGCGATACTCGTCGGGACGGGCGTGGGCTATCTCGCCGTGGGGTATTTCGTCTTCGACCGCGCCCAACGACTCGCGCGGCGCAGAGGCGTGATGGGCCACTACTGACACCGGCGGCCGTACTCTCTTGGAGCATATTGAACCTCCCGGGGCCGGGTTATTTTTCCCGGTGTTCCAGTCGACAGTATAAGCGCCCCGCGACGGTATTTTCTCCCCCCTGAACGACCCACATCATTAATGACCGGGCCAGCAATATTTACGAGCATGTACGACGATGACGACCTCGCGTCGATCCGCGAGGCCAGGGAGGAATGGGAGTCCGACACACTCGACCCGGTACTGGACCGTTTCGGCGAGCGAAAGGACCGCTTCGCTACCGTGTCAAACCTGGACGTGGACCGCCTCTACACGCCCGAAGACGTCGCCGACACCGATTACGAGGAGGACCTCGGCTTCCCCGGCGAACCGCCCTTTACCCGCGGCGTCTACCCGACGATGTACCGCGGGCGGACGTGGACAATGCGGCAGTTCGCCGGGTTCGGCACCGCCGAGGAGACAAACGAGCGCTTCCACTACCTCACCGACGAGGGCCAGACCGGCCTTTCGACGGCCTTCGACATGCCGACGCTGATGGGCAAGGACTCGGACGACCCCCTCTCCGACGGTGAGGTCGGCAAGGAGGGCGTCGCCGTCGACACCCTCCGGGACATGGAGATCCTGTTTGACGGGATCGACCTCGGCGAAGTCTCCACGTCGTTCACCATCAACCCCAGCGCGCCCGTCATCTACGCGATGTACGTCGCGCTGGCGGACAAACAGGGCATTCCCCGCGAAGCGGTTCGCGGAACCCTCCAGAACGATATGCTGAAGGAGTTCATCGCACAGAAGGAATGGGTCGTCCCCCCGGAACCGAGTCTCGACGTCGTCACTGACACTATCGAATTCGCCGTCGAGGAGACGCCGAAGTTCAAGCCGATCTCCATCTCGGGCTATCACATCCGCGAGGCCGGGTCGACCGCGATTCAGGAACTCGCATTCACTCTCGCAGACGGGTTCGCCTACGTCGAGGACTGCCTCGACCGCGGCCTCGGCATCGACGAGTTCGCCCCTCAGCTCTCCTTTTTCTTCAACTCCCACAACGCCATCTTCGAGGAGGTTGCGAAGTTCCGCGCCGCCCGGCGGATCTACGCCACCGTCATGGAGGAGTGGTACGACGCCGAACGAACGGAGTCGAAGCAGTTGAAGTTCCACACGCAGACCGCCGGGCAGTCGCTGACGGCCCAACAGCCGCTGAACAACGTCGTCCGCGTCACCATTCAGGCGCTTGCGGGCGTTCTCGGCGGCACCCAGAGCCTTCACACGAACAGTTTCGACGAGGCGCTCGCCCTGCCCTCTGAAAAGGCGGTGCGAGTCGCGCTTCGCACCCAGCAGATCATCGCCGAGGAAAGCGGCGCGGCCGACATCGTCGACCCGCTCGGCGGTAGTTTCGCCGTCGAGAGCCTGACCGACGAAACCGAGGAGAAGACGATGGCCTACCTCGAAGAGATAAAGGAGATGGGCGACGGGTCGATGCGCGACGGCGTGCTCGCCGGCATCGAGAGCGGGTACTTCCACCGCGAGATCCAGGACGCATCCTACGAGTATCAGGAACGCGTCGAGGCAGGCGACGAGACCGTCGTCGGCGTGAACGAGTATTCGATCGAGGAGGACACCCGCCCGGAGATCCTCAAAGTCGACGAGACGGTTCAGAAGCGCCAGCGCGACCGGCTGAACGAGGTCAAAGACGAACGCGACGACGAGGCGGTCGAGACCGCGCTGGCAGCGATCGACGACGCTATCGAGGGCGACGACAACGTGATGCCGCCGATCATCGAGGCCGTAAAGGCCTACGCTACGATGGGCGAGATCATGCGCGTCTTCGAGCGCCAGTACGGCTCTTATCAGGAGACGGCCAGCATCGCATAAGCCGGGCAGCCACACGCGATTCTCGGTACCCTCCCGCGGTTTCGATTACTGTTTTGGGAACATTTATCACCGGTTCTGTACGACGTACAAACGTCATGTCAGACGATACCACGGATAGTAACGGCGAGGTGGAACTGGAGGCTCGACTCGCCGAACAGGAGGAGTTCGAACCACCGGAATCGTTCGTCGAGCAGGCGAACGTCAGCGACGAGTCTATCTACGAGGAGTTCGAGGAGGACTGGCCGGACTGCTGGGAACGGGCCGCGGACCTGCTGGACTGGGACGAGGAGTACGACACCGTATTAGACGACTCCGACGCCCCCTTCTACGAGTGGTTCAGCGACGGCACGCTGAACGCGTCGTACAACTGCATCGACCGCCACGTGGAAGCCGGTCGAAAGAATCAGGCGGCGATAAGGTGGGAAGGCGAACTCGGAGAGACGCGGACGTACACGTATCAGGACCTCTACCGTGAGGTCAACGAGTTCGCCGCGGCGCTGCGCGACCTCGGCGTCGAAGAAGACGACGTCGTGACGCTGTACATGCCGATGGTTCCGGAGTTACCTATCGCCATGCTCGCGTGCGCCCGCATCGGCGCTCCGCACAGCGTCGTATTCGCCGGATTTTCGGCGGACGCGCTTGCGACTCGGATGAACAGCGCCGACTCCGAATTCTTGATCACCTGTGACGGCTACTATCGTCGCGGCGACGCGCTGAACCACAAGCAGAAGGCGGACGAAGGCCTTCGAGACGTCGACCACGAGGTCCAGACGGTCATCGTCGACCGCCTCGGCGACGAGCTGACGCACTTCCTCGGTGACGACGCGTACGACTACGACGACCTTGTCGACGCACAGCAGGGCGAACGCGTCGACCCGGTCGAACGGGACGCGGAGGATATGCTGTTTCTCATGTACACCTCCGGGACCACCGGAGAGCCCAAAGGCGTCAAACACACGACCGGCGGCTACCTCTCGTACGTCGCCTGGACGAGCCACGCGGTGCTTGACGTGAAACCCGAGGACACGTACTGGTGCGCTGCAGACATCGGGTGGATCACGGGCCACTCCTACATCGTCTACGGGCCGCTCGCGCTCGGGACGACGACGACGATGTACGAGGGGACGCCGGACTACCCGGACAAGGACCGGCTCTGGGAGCTCGTCGAGAAGTACGCCGTCGACACTCTTTACACGGCACCGACGGCGATCCGCGCGTTCATGAAATGGGGTGAGAAGTACCCGGAACGGCACGACCTCTCCAGTCTCCGACTGCTCGGGACGGTCGGTGAACCGATCAATCCGCGGGCGTGGAAGTGGTACTACAAGCATATCGGTAACGAGAACTGCCCCGTCGTGGACACGTGGTGGCAGACCGAAACCGGCGGCATGATGATCACCACGCTCCCCGGGGTCAACACCATGAAGCCCGGTTCCGCCGGGCCGCCGCTGCCCGGTGTCGACGCCCGCGTAGTCGACGCCGAGGGCGACGAAGTCGAGGCGGGTGAAGCCGGCTATCTCACGGTGAACCGACCGTGGCCGGGGATGCTCCGCACGCTCTATCGGAACGACGACAGATTCGTCCAGGAGTACTGGACTGAGTACTCCGACGAGGATTCGGGCGAGTGGGTGTACTTCCCAGAGGACGGCGCGAAAATCGACGACGACGACTACATCACGGTGCTCGGCCGCGTCGACGACGTGCTCAACGTCTCGGGCCACCGTCTCGGCACGATGGAGATCGAATCGGCCATCGTGGGCGTTCCCGGCGTCGCCGAAGCGGCGGTCGTCGGCGGCGACCACGAGGTGAAAGGTGAAGCCGTCTACGCATACGTCATCACCGAAGACGGGTACGAGGAAAGCGAGGAGTTGCGTCAGAAGATAGTCGAGGGAGTCGAGGACGCCATCGGCCCGATCGCTCGGCCCGAGGAGGTCATCTTCACCCCGGAACTGCCGAAAACGCGGTCGGGGAAGATCATGCGGCGACTGCTCGAAGATATCGCCAACGAGAACGACCTCGGCGACACCTCCACGCTTCGGAACCCCGGTGTCGTCGACGACATCCAGGCGAAAGTCCAGAGCGACTGAACACGCGCCGATGTCGGGCGCCGGAGGACCGGAACGGATTCATCCCGTCCCCTGAACACCGTCAGGCGTTCGGGTACTTCTTCGAGACGGCCGCCATCAGGAGCAATAGTACTCCGAGCAAGAGGCCGACGTTGACGGCCCCATACACCGCGAAGTTCAGCGGCGTTATCTCGAAGACGAACGGGCCAAACCCGGCCATTTCGGGGGCGTTTTCCTTGCCGGGAAGCACCAGGCCGACCAGCGCGCCGAACAGGGCGGCCAACGCGACGATGGTAGCGTAGATCACCAGTACCGCTCGGCGACCGCTGATGGCTCGGCTGGAAAGCGTCGACATGGCTGTGGCTAGGGCCGGTAACGGTTAGGCTTTTGCGCTCTCCGTCCGAACGATCGGTATGAGCGAGAAGGAACTCCTCGGGATCGTCCTCGGCAGTATCGCCGTACTGATGTTCGTGATGGGTATCGTGCTGGTACTCGGATAGCGCGGCAAGGCGACGGTCTGGCGGTGGCCTCACCGACCGTAGCTGAGATACGAGAACGCAAGGAAAGCAAGCGCCGCTCCACCGAAGAACCCTATCAACCCCCCGACCGGGGGCTTGATCGAAGACAGAAGCGTAGCGAGAAGGGCCCCGAATAATGCGCTCCCGATTACGAAGAAGAAGCCGGTCTGCCACTGTTCGACCAACTCCACGGCGTTCTTCTCGGTCATACACTATTTTAGAACATTCTCATTGTTAAATGCACTCATCACTGTCTAGAATATTCTTGATAGCCGTTCCACCACTACGCCTGAACGAGTGATACGATCTCACAAGAAAGGCCGGAGACAGCCGAGAAAACGGCGAGAAACCGTCGAAGCTAGCTCTCGTCGCTTTCTGTCGGCTCACCGCCGTCCGCGAGCGGTTCTTCTTCCGCGCCGCCGTCGGTTGCGATGGTGGTGTCGAGTTTCCGCTCGAACCAGGCCCATTCGCGGCTTTTCATGTTGGTTTCGGCGAGGTTCCAGGGGTCGCCGTCCTCGACTTTCGGGCCATCGATCCAGGAACTGACCATGTTCCAGACCCAGATGATCTGGCCGATCAGTAGTAGGAACGCGCCGAGTGTTGCCGCCTGATGCATGGCAGTGATGACTTCGACCGGACCGACGGTGAGGCCGTCGTAGGTCGCGTACCGGCGCGTGAAGCCTGCGTAGCCCAGGATGATCATGGCGAAGAACGTCAGGTTGGTCCCGATCATCGAGAGCCAGAAGTGCCACTTCGCAAGCGTACGCTGGTACATCCGTCCGGTGTACATCGGGTACCAGTAGTAGATGCCGGCGAACCCGGCGAAGGCGATAGCACCCATGACGACGTAGTGGAAGTGACCGACGACGTAGTAGGTGTCGTGAAGCACGAGGTCGATCGGGATAGCCGCGAGGAACACGCCGGTGACGCCGCCGATTATGAAGTTCGAGATGAAGCCGATACAGAACAGCATCGGCGTGTTCAGGCGTAGAGACCCGTTCCACAGCGTTGTGATCCAGTTGAACGTCTTGACTGCACTCGGTATCGCGATAGCCAGCGATACGGCCATGAAGCTAGCCCGAAGACGAGGGTCGATGCCCGTGGTGAACATGTGGTGGGCCCAGACGCCGAACGAGAGGACGCCGATGGCAAGCGTCGAGTAGACGACGAACTTGAACCCGAACAGTTTCCGTCCCGAGAACTTCGGCAGGACGTAGCTCACGATACCCATCGGCGGGAGGACGAGGATGTACACTTCGGGGTGACCGAAGAACCAGAACAGGTGCTGCCAGAGGATCGTCCCACCGCCCTCCGCGGCGAAAAACACCGTACTGAAGTTCCGGTCGAGCAGGAGCATGATGATGGCGCTGCCCAGAAGCGGGAACGCGAAGAGGATAAGCCCCGACTGGGTGAGGACCGTCCACGAGAAGATGTCGAGGTTGCTCCAGCCCACGTCCTCGCCGCGCTCACTGAAGATAGTCGCGATGAAGTTGATCGCACCCATCGTCGCGGAGACGCCGGTGAGATGCAGTCCGAGCAACATCAGGTCGACCGATGGGTTCGTCTGTTCGACCGATAGGGGCGGGTACATCGTCCAGGAAGTCGCCGCGCCCGTGGTCATCGCCTCGGTGAACGGAGCGACGAAAAAGCCCGCCCAGATGAGGATCGCGCCCGGAGGAAGTAGCCAGAAGGCGATGGCGTTGATCCGGGGGAACGCCATGTCGTCGGCATCGATCAAAAGCGGAATGAAGTAGTTCGAGAACGCTGCGAGGATCGGCGTCCCGAACAGGAACAGCATCGTGATGCCGTGGCTCGTCAGTAGAGCGTTGTACACCTGGGTGTTGTTGAGCAGAGAGAGACTCGCAGTCGCGAGTTCTGCTCGCATCAGGACGGCGGCGAGACCGCCCCAGACGAACGCGATAAGCGCGTACGTCCCGTATAGAATTCCGATGTCTTTGTGGTCAACCGTCGTCAGCCAGCGGATTATCCCGGCCGGCTTCTCCTCGTGTACGTGTGCAGATTCGTCGCCGATAGCACCTCCAGCACCGCCTGCTAATGGGGTGTACGAGCGCCAGTCTTCGAGGCGCGTGAGCCACACTGCGACCCCGACGAGCAAGGCGCCCATCAGCACGGTTAGCGCTATCTGCCCTTCTATTGCCATGGGCAAATCTCAGGTTTGCAGGCTAAAGAAAGGGACGGTTCCGGCGGGCTGTTTGTCACGTACCATCAATACTCTCTCCCCGAACATGTCCGCAAAGATCGTGCTACCGGTAAACGATTAGGTACCGAACGGATGTGATTCGCCGGCAAAAAGGTCCCTGCTGTGGTACACGACCGACCGTCAGAACCCCGCGTTACTCGGCTTCGTCGGCGACTTCCTCCCGGGCCTTCTCGTCTTCCGCGATGAGCTTTCCGGAGTAGTAGGTCAGCGCAGTGAGCGCGACGAACATCGTACTGATAAGGCCGAACTGCAGGACCGAGTACGTCGAGTCCCAGCCGTACGGATTGAAAAGCGCGAAGGCCCCGACGAAAAACAGGAGGATCCCGAGAGGGATCACGTTGACGGTCAGGTCTAGGAGCGTCTCCCGGTCGAAGACGGTTGGTGACATGTATCCGCGGTTTCGGGTCCGTTCACAAATAGGTTGTCGGTTTCGGACGGGGCCGAACTGGATCGGCTCGGACGATCAGACCGAGTGACCAGCGTTAGCCGTCGTCCAGTACTTCCCGACGAGGGCACCGACCAGTGCGATGACTCCGGCAAACGCTATCGACAGGCCGCGGAGACCGATGCTTCCGCTCGTTCGCAGGCTCTCGGAGACGCTGTTCACCGCGAACGCGCCGCCGCTGTAGGCAAACAGCGCGAGACCGATGGCGACCAGTGCGAGGGCGAACCCGGAGAGAAGCGGCCAGGGGCTTTCGACGTATCCGGCCTCTCGAACGATGCCGACGATGCTCCCGGTGAGCAGGAGCAAGCCGCCGACGGCCAACGGCGCGAGCGGCCAGATAATTCCCACCTCGGCTATCGCCAGACCGAACGCGATGAGCATCGGCCAGGGGCTTGACATCCGATACTGGTCGCTCAGTCCTGGCTGCTCTTCCATGCTCGCCCGTACGGGACGACCGTATAGAAACCCCACGGAAACTCCTCGCTTTGTGCAAGACGGATCCCTTTAATCTCTGCGCAGCGTATCGTATGTTATGACCGAGGTACGAGTGGCCGGCGTAGGGTTGACCGAGTTCGGGGAGGAACCGAGTCGGACGGGTCGCGACCTCTTCGGCGCAGCCAGCACCGAAGCGTTCGCCGACGCGGACGTGCCGCGGGCGGACATCGAATCGGTCCGATACGGGAACTTCATGGGAGAACTCTCCGAACGCCAGGGTCACCAGGGGCCGCTGATGGCCGAAGCGGCGGGAGTGCGGGCACCGTCGACGCGCTACGAGAGTGCCTGTGCCTCCAGCGGTGCCGCACTCCGTTCCGCCGTCAAGGACATCCGGAACAATGAGGAGGACGTTATCCTCGTAGGCGGTGCGGAGCGGATGACCAATCTCGGCACGGCCGGCGCGACGGAGGCGCTCGCCATCGCCGCGGACGAACTGTGGGAGGTCCGCTCGGGGATGACGTTCCCCGGAGCGTACGCCCTCATGGCGAAAGCGTACTTCGACGAGTACGGAGGGGACCGGACGGACCTGGCTCACGTCGCCGTGAAAAACCACGACCACGCGATGGGTAACGAACACGCGCAGTATCAGCGTCGGATCGACGTCTCCGACGTGTTAGAGGCACCGCCCGTTTCCGAGCCGCTCGGCCTCTACGACTCCTGTCCGATCAGCGACGGCGCGAGCGCGTTGGTGCTGGTCAGCGACGAGTACGCTGAGGAAAACGGCGTCGACGCGCCCGTCGCAATCACCGGAACGGGGCAGGGTGGCGACGACATGGCGTTGCAGGACCGCAAGTATCTGGCGCGCACGCCGGCGTCCAACCGCGCCGCCGAGGAGGCGTACGCCGACGCGGGGATCGGCCCCGACGACGTCGATTTCGCGGAGGTCCACGACTGCTTCACCATCGCGGAAGTGCTCGCGCTGGAGTCGCTCGGCTTCTACGAGGTGGGCGAGGGAATCGGTGCGGCCCGCCGCGGGGAGACGACCGCCGAAGGCGACGTTCCGGTTAACCTCTCGGGCGGCCTGAAGGCGAAGGGTCACCCCGTCGGCGCGACGGGAACGTCACAGGTGGCGGAGATCACCGAACTGCTACGGGGCGACCACGTCAACAGCGACGCCGTGGCCGACGCCGAGGTCGGACTGGCTCACAACGCGGGCGGCACGGTCGCGAGTTGCCTGGTTCACGTGATGGAGGTGGTCGCATGAGCGAACGAAGTGACCGAATGCGAGTACGCCGGAGCGCGACTCCGGAGGTGGTCGCATGAGCGACGAATCGTCTCACTCGGCCGGAACCGGGGTTCGCGACGATGGCTACGACGACCTGCTGGACGCGGTCGAGGACGGATCGGGATACTATCTGGAGTGTGCGAACGGTCACGGCTCCGTTCCGCCGCGGCGGGTCTGTCCCGACTGCGGCACCGACGACCTGACGGAGACGCCGTTGCCCGAGTCCGGCGAGATCGAAACGTACACCGTCACACACGTTGCGACGCCGTCGTTCAGCGAGGACACGCCGTACGTCACTGCCATCGCTCGGTTCGGAGCTGTACGTGTCACGGGACAGATCCGAAATATAGACCCGGACAACGTAGAAGAAGGCCTTCCAGTCGAACTGACGACCGCCCGGTCGGAGGCGGGGACGGAGCGGTTCCTCGGCTTCCGCCCGCGGTAGTCACAGGCACGGTTTTTTCGCCGGTTCGGAGTCGACGCTTCACTTGGGGTTCGCCAGCGGTAGCTCCGCCTCGACAGCGTCGAGGAACTGGTCCGGATGCTCGGCGTGGGGTAGCAGACGGGCATAGTCGATGACGACGAGGCGCGCGTCTGCCTCTTCGGCGAGGTCGCGACCATCCGCGAGCGGCGTTATCTCGGCCTCTCGGCCCCAGACGAGCGTCACGGGGATATCGAGTTCAGCCAGTTCCGCGCCGAGGTCCATCTCCGGGTCGAGGAAACCACTAATGAACGACGCCGGCGCATAGCGTGCTCCCGGCTGATGGGCGCTTTGCCACTGGTATTCGACCTCTTCCTCCGGGATCTTCGATTCGTCGTAGTACCCGTGGTCCGCGCTGAAGTAGCGGATCGACCGTTCGCTGGCGATGCCGTTGAACGCAGCGGTGCCGATCCCCGGCAGTCGGAGTAGCGACCGGAGCCACACCTTCCGGCCGGGCATCGACTCCGCGGTCGGACAGATCAACACGAGCCGCGAGATGTCGGTTTCGGCCGCGGCCCGGACGGCGTACGCGGCGGTCAACGACGAGGCGACACAGACCGCATCCTCGGTTACGTCCCCGGCGAAGTCGGTTAGGAACGATTCGTAAAGTGAGGCCGAGTACAGCAGTGGCGGCCGACTCGACAGGCCGAACCCGGGAAGGTCGGGCGCGATAACGTGATAGTTCTCGGCGAACCGCTCGAACACCGCTTCGAACTCCCTGCTCGTCCCCGCCGCGTTGACGCCGTGAAGCAGTAGCAGGTCGGGGTCCTCGGGGTCGCCACCCTCGGTGTAGGCGATGTCCATTCCGCGCCAGCGATACGTTCCCTGATCGCCCGCGAGCGGTGGGTCGAGCGGGTCAGCGCGTCGCGCAAGCGCCTCGTTCACGAGAGCCGTCACGCCGAGACCGCCCGCAGCGGCGGCGGCGAGGTTCCGGAGTTTCATACACTGACATACTTCGGCCAGCGACTTAAGCGGGGTCGTCCTGCCGGTCCGACAGACATTCTTCGATAGGGTCGACCACCTCGTCCGCGATAGCGTACGGGTCCGTCTCGCCCGCGTGGACGGCTTCGACCAGCGCCTCGATCCCACCGTGACGGTCAAGTTCGCGTTCCAGCAGACCGCTCGCGTCCTCGCGAAGCAACAGCCGTATCTCCTCGGCAGTCCGTGTGCGGGCTTTCTCGTCAAGGCGACCGCTTGCCTCCATGTACTCGCGATGGGCGGCGAACGTGTCGATCAGTTCGTCGATCCCGGTTCCATCAGTGGCGACCGTCTCGACGATGCTGGGTGTCCAGTTCCCCGCCTCACCGTCAGCGGCCGCCGCTTCGCTAACTGCGCTCGCGGTTCCCGCGTCGGTACCGCCCGCGGCGTCGGCGTCGCCCAGAGCGTGGTGGTCCGGGCCGTGATGGCCGCCGGAGACGCCGGTGTCGCCGCGTAACTGGATCATCTCTTTCAGTTCCTGTACCGTTCGGTCGGCCCCCGGAAGATCCGACTTGTTGACCACGAACACGTCGCCGATTTCGAGAATTCCCGCTTTTAGGGTCTGGACTTCGTCGCCGCTGTCCGGCGGGACGAGGACGGCGACGGTGTCCGCCGTCCGGACGATATCTATCTCGTTTTGCCCCGCGCCGACCGTCTCGACGATGATCTTGTCCTTTCCGAACGCGTCGAGCGCCTTGACCGCGTCCGCCGTCGCCGTCGAGATACCGCCGAGGTTGCCGCGCGCGCTCATCGACCGGAAAAACACCTCCATGTCGCCCACGTTCGACGCCATCCGGATGCGGTCGCCGAGCACTGCGCCCCCGGTGTACGGCGACGACGGGTCGACGGCGATGACGCCGACCGTCTCGCCGCGGTCGCGGTACGTGTTCGTGAGTTTGTCGACGAGCGTCGATTTGCCCGCGCCGGGGCTGCCGGTGATCCCGATCACCTCCGCGTTCCCCGTGTGTTCGTACAGCGCCGACACCAGGTCGCGGTAGCCGGGTTCGCGGTTCTCTATCGTCGTGATCGTCCTGGCGAGCGCTCGCTGTTTCCCGCCGAGGAGTTCGTCGACGAGGGTTTCGTCGTCCACGGTCATCGTTCCGGCACGTTCTCACGGACGAACTCGATGGTCTCTTCCATCTTGGTTCCGGGACCGAACACCTCCGCGACCCCCATCTGTTTGAGGTCCTCTTTGTCCTCGTCGGGGATCACGCCGCCGACGAGAACGAGCGTGTCATCGAACGCGTCGTACTCCTTCAGGCCGTCGATGACCTTGGGGATAAGCGTGTTGTGCGCGCCCGAGAGGATGGAGATGCCGATAACGTCGACGTCTTCCTGGACGGCCGCCTGGACTATCTCGTCGGGTGCCTTGTGGAGCCCCGAGTAGATGACTTCGAACCCGGCGTCGCGGAACGCCCGCGCGATGACGTGGGCACCTCGGTCGTGGCCGTCCAGACCGACTTTGGCGACGAGACATCGAATTGACCGCTGCGTCTGGTCGACGCTCATGACCGGTGGTTCGACGCCCGACAGTTTGATTCTAACGGAAGTTTCTGAGAAATGTTCCCCGATATCGAGCGTTGCTCGAACGGTCGAACGCGGGAATCGAGATGATCTGTTACTTCAAACGTCCGTTTCGGCGAAGAAAGTCAATTATCTAACTACTAACCGAACGTGGACAACGGCTAACGTTATCAGCGGGAGGTTGCAGATAGTAGTATGGCTTTGAACGGTGCGGAGAAGACTTCGGCATTCGGACGCTGGGGCCGTCCCGTAAGTCGTTCACCGACAGGGGGGTTCTAACCGTGTTAGAAACTCCCATGACAGTAAGAAACGCACTGCACGCGGGCGTAAGAGATATCCCGGGCGAACGGACGATGGACGAGCTATTCGACGTGCTGTCACACCGCTACCGCCGGCACGCTCTCGTTGCGCTCCGGAACCGCGATGGGCCGACCGCACTCGCGGATCTGGCAGTTGACGTAGCCGAACGGGAGACGGACGAACCGTCGGACGACGGTCTGAAGGAACTCGCCCGCGAGATAGAGATCTCGCTCTATCACGTCCACGTCCCCAAACTCGCAGACGCGGAGTTCGTGGAGTTCGACCGCGACAGAAACACTGTCCGCATCCACGACGGGACGACTCAGTCCGTCTGAGGTATCGCGTACGCCCCGACGGCGAAACTGGCGATAGCGAGCGCAGCCAGGATAGCCAGGTCGACGGCCGGCGAACGGCCGTAGTACGTCGCCGCTCGAACTCCCCGGGAGAAGTACGTCAACGGCAGAAGATCGACGAGCGGCAACACGTACTCCGGGAGCAGGTCGGGCGTGACGAACGTCTCCGCGAGAAACAGCATCGGCAAGGCGATCGAGTTGCTCGCGGCGATGACGCCGTCCTGCGAGTCCGCGATCCGACCGAGCGCCGCCCCGATACCGCAAAACAGCGTCACGCCGAACACGAGCAACGGGACGAGCCAGAGCGAGAACCCGAACTGAGCGTCCGTGATGAGTAGTATGAGCGCCAGCAACAGAACGCTGGCGACGCCGATGATACCCACGTTGACGAGCGTGTGCGCCGCCAGCCACTCTGCGCGCGAGAGCGGCGTGGTCGCGAGTTTCTCGAACCGGTTCCCCTCGCGGTGTCGCGCGACCGTGCTTCCCACCCGGGAAAGCGGCGTGAAAAGCACCACGACAGCGAGGTACCCCGGAACGTAGTAGCCAGCGGGCTCCGTGAACAGGCCGGTTCCCGTGGGATCCGTCCGCACCAACGCTCCGAAGATGACGATGAGGATCACCGGGAAGAAGAAGGTGAAAAAGACTGCAGTCCGCCGCCGGACGAACGAACGCCACGCCGCACCGGCCTCGGCGTTGATGCGCGTCGCGGTTCCCATCAGTGTTCACCTCCGGCGACTGCGGCCGCTGGCGCGCGGGCGTCCCGGCCGTCAGTCAATTCGAGATACACGTCCTCCAAATCGGGTTCGGTCCAGGTTAGCTCGGAGTAGGCGACGCCGGCCGACTCCAGAGCGCCGACGATGTCGCCGATGTCGTCGGGTTCGACGCCGAAAACGACGAGTTCGTCGTCGTCGGTCCGCGCGGCGTAGTCGAGTTCGGAGAGCACGCCCGCCGCAGTGTCTGCAGCAGTCGCGTCACTTCCGTCAGTACCGGCATCAGTCTCGACGACGAGGCGGCGCTCGCCGCCGTGGTCGCGGACGAGAGCCGACGGACTGCCGACCGCCTCCAGTCGACCGTCCGCGAGGAACCCAACCCTGTCCGCGACGCGTTCGGCCTCGGCCATGTCGTGCGTCGTGAGAAACACCGTCGCGCCGCCGTCGGCGAGGTCGTTGATCCGCTCCTGAACGGTTCGCCGTCCCGCGGGATCGATACCGGTGGTCGGTTCGTCGAGAAAGAGAACGTCGGGGTCGTTAACCAGCGTCGCGCCGAGACAGGTCCGGCGCTGCTGTCCGCCGCTCAGGTTCTCGTACCGGGTCTCCGCCGCGGCCGCCACGCCGACCGTCGACAGCACGTCGTCGGGGTCGCGCGACCGGTCATAGAGGCCCGCGTAGTACGTGACGAGTTCCCGGGCGGTGAGTCGCGCCGGGGGCGCGAAGGACTGGGGGAGTACGCCGAGCCGGGACTCGTCGACCGCCGCCGGGCTCTCACCGAACACGGTGACGTTGCCCGCAGTCGGCGCGGTCGTTCCGGTCAGCGCCCTGACCAGCGTTGTCTTCCCCGCACCGTTGGGACCGACGAGAGCGAACACTTCGCCCTCCGCGACGGAGAGCGAAACGCCGTCGAGTGCGACGGTTTCGTCGTAACGTTTCTCGACGTTCTCGGCGACGAGCGCGTCCATACGAGGAGACAGTCCGGTCCCGGAGGTAAGCCGTTCGATCTTCAGCGGTTCCGGACCTCACGCCCCGTCAGCGGGAGCCGGTCCAGCCACACTCGACGCAGCTGTGGAGTCCCTGCACGTTGACGGTCGCCGCGGTACAGTCCGGGCAGGCCGTCGCGTTCGGCCCGTCTGCCCTCTCGGTGTCCTCTCTCCGTCCATCGGTTCCGGACCGGTCCGGACCGGACCTGCGGAACCGCTGGTGAACGCCGCCGTCCCCCCGATTCTGGTTCGTACAGGGCCACAGTGTTTCGTCGTTTCTTTCCATCGTACACACTCGTTCAACCTCCTATGGTAAATACATAGCTGTGGTTGAGTGTAATTATACTACGCGGGGAGAAGATAGTCACAGGATTCAACGGAGAACTGCACCAACCGCTGCGTGCCTGACACGTTGTCGCCCTTTTTCCCGTACTGACGGGTACCTCGCGCGTCACGCGAACCCGGCGTCCCGAACGAGATCGGCGACGACGTGAGCGTACACGACGACCGCGGTGAACGCGGCGACAGGAACGGAAACGAGTGCCAGTGCGGCCGTCAACACACCGCCGATCACTGCGTGGCTAAGCAGTCGCTCTAACCGCATCTGGCTGCCTGGGACCCCCTCGAACACCTCGTCTTGCTCCGTGAAGGCGAAAATTGGGTCAGTCAGGCAGGCGCAGAGATGCGACCAATCGCCGGCGTGTCGGCGGGCGACGACGAAGTGGTCGAGGTCGATGAACACCGAGACGAAAACGCCGTACGCGAACAGTCCGATCAGAACGGGTGTCGGGAACGATTCCCGTAGAACGGCGACGGAGAGGCCCGAAACGACGCTCCCGACGGCGAAGTGTTCGCGCGAGTACATCGCTCTATCGAGCGAAGGGCCGCCAGTACAATAACGCGACTGTGACGAGAAACACCACGGTCGAGAGCGTGTAAGACCAGTTCATCACCGAGAGCGCGACCGCCGAGGAACTCCCGAGCAGTCCGGTCGCGAGCGACGCCAGAACGGGCCACGTACAGCTAACACAGGAGAGCAGACCGAGCGCGCCGGAGACGGCGGAGCCGGTAGCGTCCAGAACGGTCGCGTACACGAGATACGACAGTGCGAGATACCCGATGACGCGGTACGGCAGGAGCGCAACGCGAACCAGGTCGCCGACGTAGGTCACCGCTGGACCCCATCCGGGGATGAGCCAGGCGATACGCGGCCCCGATTCGGGGAGGGGAACGTCGATAAAGAGGTCCCCGACGGACACCAGCCCGCCAGCGACGGCGATGAGTGCGAAGTATCCGACCGCGATTCCGAACGCGGTCCTGCGCTGGCGCCGCGGTGCGTCGGGCGGGTCCGTCCGAAGGAGCGCCCAGACGCCGACGTTGATCCAGACGAACGCGAGAAAGATGTTGAACAACCCATTCAGGGTCGTCCGCCAGAACCCCGGGTAAAACAGGATCACCAGTAGCTCGGTGTTCAGCACCAGCGCGCCGTACACCACGGTGTCCCGCTCGGGCGGCGACGGCCGGAACGAGGTCGCGCTACGGCTCATACTGCGATGGAGTCGACGACGACGGCCAGTAAGAGCGCGCCGAGGTAGGCGTTCGACGCGTGAAACGCGCGCAGCGCGGCCGTTTCGGTCCGTTCACGGTGTAGACGGATCACGGCCCAGAGGAAGACGCCGCCGAGCGCGACGCTCGTCAACGCGTACAGCAGACCGAGTTCGCTGACGGCCGAAAGCACCGTTGCGCTGACGAGCGTCGCGGCGAGGTAGTAGACGACGTGTTTTCTGGTCTTGGCCTCACCGCGGACGACCGGCATCATCGGGAACCCGCCGCGGGCGTAGTCGTCCTTGTACGCCAGCGCGAGGTTGTAGAAGTGCGCGGGAGTCCAGAGGAAGATGACGCCCGCAAGCGCCAGCCCCGGAACGCCGACAGACCCGGTCACCGCGGCCCAGCCGATGACCGCCGGAAGCGCGCCGGCCGCGCCGCCGATGACCGTGTTCTGGACGGTGTTGGGTTTGAGCACCACCGTGTAGATGACGCTGTAAAACAGGATCGCCGACAGTCCGAGGGCGGCCGCGAGCACGTTCAACTGCAGGAACGCGACCAGCGACAGGGCGGTCAGCGAGACGCCGAACGCCACCGCGTTCCGGACCGAGACGATGTCTGTCGCTATCGGTCTGTCCGAGGTGCGGTTCATTCGGCGGTCGACATCGCGCTCCAGAACGTGATTGAACGTCCCGCTCGCACCGATGGCGAGGACGCCGCCGAGAAGCGTCAGCACTACCGTCCTGACGGTGAGTCCCGGCCCGGCGGCGAGTGCCATCCCGGCGGCGGCGACGAGACAGAGCAGCCACATGAGCCGGGGCTTCATCAGGCTGACGTAGGCACCTGCGTACGTTTTTGCACGCGCGAGCGGCGCGTCAGGTAACGTCGGGTTCTCGGGCGCGACTTCGGTGGCGTCTGCCTCCTCGACTACACCGACCGGCTCCCGGTCGGCGGGGGTCGCGGTCTGGACTTCCAGAAGCCACGCGACTGCGAGGGTGAGACAGGCGAACAGTCCGGTTCCGAGCAACAGGTGAAATCCAGACAGAGCAGCGGTCGGACCGCTCACTGCGGCGATAGCGCCGAGTCCGACCTGAATCGGATAGCCGAGCATGGCAGCGGTGAGCGCCGCTCGTACGCGTCGGG
Source organism: Halostella pelagica (assembly GCA_005954745.1). Taxonomy (GTDB): domain Archaea; phylum Halobacteriota; class Halobacteria; order Halobacteriales; family Natronoarchaeaceae; genus Halostella; species Halostella pelagica. The sequence goes on along the minus strand of CP040678.1, from coordinate 1,160,210 downwards.
GCGGATCACCGAGCCAGGCGAATATTCCGGTGGCGAGAACCAGTCCGGCGACAACGAGCGCGGCGACGCGGTGACCCCAGGCGACGGCGAGGTCAGGGTTTCGAACGTCGACGAGCCACTGGCCGTTACAGGCGGGCCAGGTAGAGCAGGCGGCGGCCGCGTCCGTGATAGCTGTCGTCGCGCCGACGATGATGAGCAGGTAGACGCCCATCGCCGTCGCTGCGACGAGTCCCGTGAATCGTTCGTCAGTGCGGACGGGACGAGGGTATGCGTCGCCGTCTCTCTCAGTGCGGTCCCTGTTCGAGTTGTCCACGTCGGATCCTCTCTGTTTGAATGTTCGTTTCCGTCCACTTAGGCCCGCCGTTTTCTCCATCCGGAGACGCCGTCGCGACTCCTCTGTCTGCCGGAAATTCAGCAGGTATTTAACCGAGAATTCCTAACTTCCAGCGTGTTATGAAGAGAACGCGGATTACCGCCGTGACGCTTTTCGGGGTAGCGTTGCTGGCGCTGGCCGCCCAACCGGCAGCGGCCGCGGAGTCCACGACGGACCGCCTCATCAGCAATCTCAACCAGGAACTGCTGTTCGTCGCGGTCCCGATCACGCTGCTGGTCGAGGGCATCCTCATCTACACGGTAGTTCGGTTCAAGGACAACGACGATCCCAAACCGACCCGGGAGAATCGCCGACTCGAAATAACGTGGACGATAGCAACCGCGATCATCCTACTGTTCGTCGGCGTCGGCGCGTACAACGTGATGGGAGCGGACGACGTCATCACGCCGACCGAGGTCGATCCGGGGCCGGAGGACGAACAGATCAACGTCACCGCCCAGAAGTACTACTGGACCTTCGAGTACGAGAAACACAACGTGACCGTCGACTCCAATCAGGGGCAGTTAGTCCTCCCGGCTAACCAGACGGTGTACCTCGAGATCGGGACCGCGGACTGGTTACACGCGTTCCACGTTCCCGACCTCGGCCTGAAACAGGACGCGGTTCCGGGCCAACAACACGTCCTACAGACTGAAGCGACCAATCCCGGAAACACCTACCAGGGGTACTGTGCCGAGTACTGCGGGCAGGGACACTCGCAGATGATGTTCGAAGTGAGAGTCGTCAGTCAAGAGGAGTTCGAGGCGTGGATCCAGGAGCAACAGGAAGACTCTGACACCGAAGCGGCGAACCAGACCGCGTACTGACCGTTCTTTTCTCCGCCTCGATCCGTTTCCGAACAGCGTCGCCGACGTTCGAGCAGTCGCCGACGCAGTTGGATGGATTTTTGGTAGTCCAAACGAAACCAGCCAAGTATGACCGTAGCGGACGACACGGCGGATGACCATCACGGGCACCACCTGCCGGCGGTGGAGGATTGGCCCCAGGGGTTCGGCGAGGCGAGTTGGTGGCCGTTTATCACCGCACTGGGCGGCGCTGGGTTCTACGTTGCCGCAGGACTGTACCTGCTCGGCGGCGACTCTGGACTCGTCGGGTCGAGCGTCGGCCCGTACGCGTTCGTCGCGAGCACATTCGTGTTCCTCCTCGGCCTGTACGGCTGGGTGTACCACGCCTTCGTCAAGGCGTTCTGGGAACGCGGTGCGGACCATCAGAGCGAGAGCAAACTCCGCTGGGGGATGATCGCGTTCCTCGGCTCCGAGATAGCGACGTTCGGCGCTGGATTCGTCTACTACTTCTTCATCCGAGTAGGCGAGTGGCCGCCGGGCGAGGTGCCGGGACTGACCGGACTCGTCCTCGCTAACACCATCATTCTGGTTATTAGCAGCGTCACTATCCACTACGCGCACGTCGCACTCCGGAAGAACAACCGTCGCCGGTTCCTCCTCTTGCTCGGCCTGACGCTCCTGCTCGGCCTGATATTCATCGGCGGGCAGGTGTACGAGTACTACGAGTTCATCGTCCACGAGGGACACACGCTGACCGAGAGCATCTACTGGAACGGGTTCTACGGGCTGACGGGACTACACGGTCTCCACGTCTCGCTCGGCGCGGTGATGCTCGCGGTCGTGTTCGCCCGCGGCCTGAACGGACAGTACTCCGCGGAACGCCACGTTTCGGTGAGTACTGTCTCGATGTACTGGCACTTTGTCGACGTCGTCTGGATCTTCCTCGTCGTCGTCCTGTACGCCGGCGCGTCGGCCTGACCGCGCTCGTTCCATCATGGAACGCCACGTACGTCGGCAGTTTTGTGGCCTCGTGGCGGCAGTGCTGGTCGCGGTAGCGTTGCTCTCGGGCCGGGCCTTCGCCCACGGTGGCGCGCTTCGGTCCTCGGGAGAGTCACTCGCCGTACCGACGTGGCTGTTTCTCGCAACGGGCGGCGGCGTCGTCGGAGCGTCGTTCCTGCTCGCCAGCCTGGTCACCGACCGGACTCTCGTCCGGCGGATCGACGAGTACGGGTCGACGCTCGCTCTCTCGCGAGCGCGAGTGGTCGACGTGTTCGGGTCCATTGTCGGCGTGGCCGGACTCGCGGCGGTCCTCTGGTTCGGGGTTCGAGGCCCGACTGACCCGTTTCGAAACCTCGCGGTTCTCGTCGTCTGGGTCGGCTGGTGGGCCGGATACGTCATGTCCGTGTATCTCGTCGGCAACACGTGGCCGACGCTGAACCCGTTTCGGACGCTCGTCGAACTCCTTCCCTCACTCGAACTGGCCTATCCGGAGCGCCTGGGGTCGTGGCCGAGCGTCGCCGGCCTGATCGCGCTGATCTGGGTCGAAGTAGTGAGTCCACTCGCCGACGACCCGCAGTTGCTCGCACAGGTAGTCGCGGCCTACACTGCGGTCACTGTGGTCGGCGGCGCGGCGTTCGGCCCGGAGCGCTGGTTCTCGACCGTCGATCCGATTTCACGCGTCTTCAGCTACTACGGCCGCGTCGCACCGGTGGAACGCATCGACGACGGCCTGTCGCTCCGCCTGCCGGGCATGGCGCTGACGGACTCGCGCGGCGTCGACAGTATCTCCGAGGTCGCATTCATCGTCGCGCTGCTGTGGGTGACGACGTACGACGGCCTCGTGACGGTGCCGGCCTGGGCCGACGCGACGAGGGGGGCCGTCGGCGCGGGCCTTCCGGTTCAGGCGGTGTACGTCGGTAGCCTGCTCGGCGGGTTCGTCCTGTTTTTCGGTGCGTACGTCCTCGCCTCGTACGCGTCGCGGCGACTGGCTGAGACGTACCTCCGGCCCGCGAGGCTCGCACGGAACTTCGCGCCGCCGCTGCTGGCTATCGCCGCGGGCTATCATCTCGCGCACTTCCTGGGCTACTTCCTCTCGCTGCTCCCGCCGCTGACCGCCGCCCTCTCGGACCCGTTCTCCCCGCCGTCGAACCCCCTGACGTACGTGATGCCGTCGTGGTTCGGCGGCCTCGAACTCACGTTCGTACTGGTCGGCCACCTCGTCGCCATCTGGGTCGCACACGCCGCAGCGTACGACGTCTTCCCGGGTCGCTTGCAGGCCATCCGGAGCCAGTACCCGTTCATCCTCGTCATGGTGATATACACGATGGTGAGCCTCTGGATAGTTTCGGAACCGAGCGTCACTCCCCCATACCTATGACGACTGACAACCACACGGACGACGGCCCCGCCAGCGCAACCGACGGATCGCCCAGTACGAACGTCGACGCGTCGGCGGACGAGACGACGTACGACTGCAACTACTGTGACCGACCGTTCGCCCGCGAGCAGTACCGCACGCTCCACGTCGGCCTCGACCACCACGACGAGTGCACCGACGCCGAGATAGAGGCGTTTCAGGACGCGTACAGCGAGGAGGGCGAGGAGATACGGCTGTTCCGACTGAAGGCTATCGGCGGCCTCGTGTTGCTCTATTTCGGGTTCCTGTTCACGTACTCGATCGTCACCTGAGCGGCCGGGAGCGCGGCGCGAGGCGGTCTACCGAACGTCGCGCGAGGACGGGGGAGGGCAGGCCGGTAACCAAGAAAGAGTTACCCCGAGCGAGTGGTGCGCTTCGCGTACGCGAGCGGAAAAAAAGCTCGCTCTACATACCCATATCGTCGGCGGGTTCGGGCACGGGGAGTTCGTTCGGGGACGCTCCTAGCAGTTCCGCGGCGTGGTCGAGCGCCATGTCGAACCCGTAGTACCGTTCGAGTTCGTCGCCGTCGGCGGCGGGTCGTACTTTCAGCATGGCGTACCCCTCGACGTTCTGTGCGACGGCCGCCGTACGCCCGTCGCGTTCGAACTCCAGAACCCGTTCTGTCTCGGTCTCGTAGTAGCGGGCGGTGACATCGTTCTCGGTCGCCGTCTCGGTCATACCGCCGCTTTGGCGTCCAGACAATCTAACCTGTCGGTTCTGCCGGATGGTGAACACATTTATCTGTTTACTGATGTAACACCCAATATATGAGTTTCACTGCGTTCATCGACCGGGTAGACGGTCGAAAGCGGACACTGTCCCTGTACAACGTCGACGTTCCGAAGGAACGTATCGACGGGATCGAAGCGTTCTTTCGCCCGCAACAGGTGCAACTGCGCCGGTCCAGCACGGACGACGGTTGTCCGCGTAATTTCGCAGTGTTACACGAGAACGAGGAGTTCATCGCCGCCAGCGGAATCGAAGAACTGGCGGTCGCGCTCGATTTCGAGAAGGGGATATACGGGAGCGAGACGGTCGCCGACGTGGAGTACACCGAGATACTGCGCCACGTCGACAACACGACGTTCTCGGGATACGACAAACGGCGGATGATAATCGCTTCGAGAGAGATAGAGATGCAGGCGTGGAACGCGGGGCGCGGCCAGTTACACGTCGGATTCCAGCGACTGCCCCTCCTCTCGTCACAGGATCAGGTGTATTCGAAGCTCGCGGACAGTGCGGTCGGTGTGCACGTGTACGGTCGTCCCGACGGCGTCGCCCCTGAATGGCAGGGGCTTTCGGTGTATCCATCGGACGCTGACGAGATAGCCGATTCGTGGTTCGTGGTTTTCGACGGCAACGGTGACGACGAGCGAAAGTGCGCGTTCCTAGGAACGGAGGTTCGGGACGACGAGTACACGGGATTCTGGACCTACGATGCGGCGATCGTAGACGAACTGCTTCGGTACATCACGACCACCTACGGCGACGAGGCCTGATTCGGAAACGCAAGCCATGACTCCGCCTATGCCTTGCCTTCCGTATGAGCAAGTGGCTCCAGAGCGGTATGCGGCGGGACCTCTGTGCGTTGCTGTACGGCGGGGAACTGCGCGGGCAGGAACTGAAAGCGGCGCTCGAAGCCCATTACGACGACCGGATCGACCCCGACCGGTTCTACGGCGCGATGCAGAAGCTTGTCAGGGCGGGCTACGCGGAGAAGCATACGGACGGTCTCCACGACGTGTACGCGCTCACGGACGCGGGAGAGCGAGCGGTCGCGGCCCACGCGGAGTGGCTCGACGGGCAGGTCGACTGAACACCGGGTGGATCACCGGAGAGCTTGACTGTACGCCGGGTGGGCGAACTGGTCCGGTCAGTCCAGTAGCTGGTCGCCGATAGTGTTGCGCAGGACTTCGCTCGTCCCCTCGTAGATCTCGTTGAGCTTGGCGTCCCGGTAGAACCGTTCAGCGGGGAAATCCTTGGTGTAGCCGTAGCCGCCGTGGATCTGGATGCCTTCGTTCGCGACTTCGCGGCTGATCTCGCTTGCGTACAGTTTGGCCTGTGCGGCCTCCTTGACGAAGTTCTCGCCGCGGATCTTCTTGTCCGCAGCGCGGTGCATCAGCATCTTCGCGGCCTGGAGCTTGGTGTCCATATCCGCGAGTTTGTGTTTGATCGACTGGAACTCGGCGATTGGCTGGTCGAACTGCTCGCGCTGCTGGCCGTACTCCAGTGCCTCGTCCAGGGCTGCGCGGGCGATACCGACGCCGCGGGCCGCGATGGTTATCCGCCCGCCGTTTAGCGTTTTGAGTGCGTGGACGAACCCTTCGCCCTCCTCTCCGAGGCGGCGGTCAGCGGGGATGCGCATGTCGTCGAAGCGCAGTTCGGCAGTGGGACAGCCCTTGTCGCCGAGTTTCTCCTCAGTTCCTTCAACGATGAAGCCGTCGTCCTCCTCGGGGCGGACGATGAACGAGGAGATACCCTTATTGTCGGCGTCGGGGTCCGTCTTGGCGAACAGGGTGACAGTGTCGGCGACGGAGCCGTTCGATATCCAGAGCTTGCCGCCGTTGATGACGTACTCGTCGCCTTCCCTCTCCGCCGTCGTCTCGTCCCCGTCCGAGCGAGACGTCGCCGTGGTTCGCTCGGCGGTAGTCTCCATCGCGGGCACGTCGCTCCCGGCACTGGCCTCCGAGAGCGCGAACGCGCCGATGTCGTCGCCGGCGGCCAGCGGCGTCAGGTATTTCTCCTTCTGGCGCTCGTCGCCGAACTCGTACACCATGTTGCCGGCGAGGCTGATGTGTGCGGCGACGACGGTCCCGAGACCGCCGCTCCCGCGGCTTATCTGTTCCAGCCCGATGGCGTAGGAGTGGTAGTCGAGGCCTGCGCCGCCGTACTCCTCGGGGAACGGCATCCCCATGAGTCCCAGGTCGGCCATCTCGTCGACCAGGTCGGCGGGGAACTCGTCCTCGTGGTCTATCTCCCGGGCACGGGGGACGACCTCTTCGTCCACGAACTCGGTGACCATGTCGCGGATCTGCGCCTGCTCCGCAGAGAGAGTGAAGTCCATGCACGTATCTTTGATGGACGATGCTTTAGTTTTCCCGGCATCGGTGTGACGACCGCGTCTCCCGGATGCTTTTACTCCGTGGGTTCCTATGGCTATCGAGTGGAATGCATTCGGGCCGAAGCACGCGGACGGCCGCCGAGAACCTCGACTGGTGTCACGACGCCGTTCAAGGTGTATCGCGGACGTTCGCGATAACGATAGACGCGCTGAAAGAGCCGATGTCGTCGCGAATCTGTGTCGGATATCTAATGTGTCGGATCGCAGACACTGTAGAGGACGCCGGCCACGTGCCGGCCCAGAAGAAAGCCGACCTGCTTCGCCAGTACGACCGCGTGCTCTCGCCGGACGACCAGACGACCGTCGAGGAGTTCAGTGAGACGGTCGAACCGTGGATCCCGGACGAGCGAACCGCCGACTGGGACGTGGTCGCGGCGACACCACGAGTGACCAGTACGTTCTCCGCGCTCCCCGACCAGGCCCAGTCAGCGCTCCGCGGTCCGGTTCGCGAACTCGTCTCCGGGATGGCGATGTTCGTCGAGCGATACGCGGACGTCGGCGGGTTGCGGATCGAGACTATCGACGAACTGGAGGAGTACTGCTGGTACGCGGCGGGGACAGTCGGCGACCTGATAACGAATCTCCTCGCCGAAGACGCCGCCCCGAAAGAGGCCGAAACGCTGGAGGAAAACGCACGGTCGTTCGCGCTGTTGCTTCAGTTGGTAAACGTCGCGAAAGACGTCTCCGCGGATTACGACGAGGAGGACAACGTGTACCTCCCCGCGACGTGGTTACGCGAGGAGGGCCTGACCGCGGAGGAGGTCGCCCAGCCCGAACGAGCGGCAGACGTCGCGCGGGTCGTCGAACGCGTCACCGACCACGCCGCAGGATATCTCGATGACGCGCAGGCGTATCTCGAAGCGCTCCCGGAGACGGACGGCAACACTCTCGCCGCGTGGGCCATCCCGTATCTGCTCGCGGTAGCGACGATCCGCGAACTCCGCGAACGCCCGGCCGACGTCGTGACCGAAGGGACCGTCAAAGTCCCCCGTGCGGAGGTCACAACGCTCGTCGCCCGATTCGGTCAAGGTGTCGACAGAGAAGAGCTCTCGGGCCTCCGAGCCGACATGACGGAGCGCCCATTACACCAGTCGAACTCGTAACGTCCCGTGTCGGCGATGGTTAGTCGTACTCGTAGAACCCCCGTCCGGACTTCTTCCCGAGGTCGCCGGCGTCGACTTTTCGTTTCAGCAAGTAGGCGGGTTTGTAGCGATCGCCCAGTTCCGAGTGGAGCGTCTCCGTCGCGTCGAGACAAACGTCCAATCCGATGTGGTCGGCCAGTTCGAGCGGACCCATCGGGACGTTAGTGCCGAGTTTCATTCCGTTGTCGATGTCCTCCTTGGTGGCCACGCCCTCGTCGAACGCGCGGATGCCTTCGTTGATCCACGGCATCAGGATCCGGTTGGACACGAATCCCGGCTTGTCGTCGGACTCCCACGTCGTCTTGTCCAGGGACTCGGAGAACTCGTGGGCCAGATCGGCAGTCTCGGAACTCGTCTTCTCGCCGGTGACGATTTCGACCCCCTCCATCACCGGAACGGGGTTCATGAAGTGGATACCGACGACCCGGTCGGGCCGGTCCGTCGCGCTCGCTATCGAGGTGATAGAGAGCGTCGAGGTGTTGGTCGCGAGACAAACGTCGTCGTCAGTCACCCGGTCAAGATCCGCGAACACGTCCTGTTTTACGTCGATGTTCTCCACGACCGCCTCGATCACGAGGTCACAGGTTTCCAGGTGGGATAGCTCGGTCGTGCCGGTGATCCGGTCGCGGATCGTCTCCGCGCCGTCCTCGGTGATTGTCTCCTTCCGAACGAACTGAGCGAGGCTATCGTCTATCGTTTCGAACCCCTGGTCGACCAGGTCTTGCTCGATGTCTCGCAACACGACATCGTAGCCGTTCGTCGCGGCGACCTGCGCGATACCGCTTCCCATCGTTCCCGCGCCGATGACGCCGACGCGTTCTATCGAGTCGAGTCCGCGTACCATACTGGCAATCCTTGCGAATCCCACCTAAGTGTGCCGCCTTTCGGCGGCCGCTGGCCGCTGCTCCCGAACGAATCGGCTTCCACTTGACAGCACCGACCCGAATGGGTACCGTCTGTATGGGTTCAGACAGGGCCGCTCGGGGATCGTGCTGCGATGGAAGCACGTTGAGCGTCGTTCCGGAGAGAGAACACGTTCGTAGTGTTGTACACTGAGTAGGATCGCGAATACGCCGGACTGCATCGACTCGAACCCGGCTCGGTACTCGCGTCAGACGTTTGTCCCAGAGATGACCGATCAGTAACAACTTTCAAGGGGGATTGGTGACAGGTATCTGAAAATCAGTGAGTTTACGTGAGTAAAAACGACGACTCGGCCGGCGAGGCCGACACGGATGATCTGACCGACCTGCAGTTCGTGGGCGAGTCGACGGCGTCGACGTTACGCGAACTGGGCGTGAACGCCGCGGACGTCAGAGCGAAGACGGTGTCGTACCGGCAGCTGGTCGACGCGGGGGTCAACCCCGGCGTGGCGACCAAGATACGCCGGGAACACTCGTTGCACTGGAACTTGGACGGGCAGGGCGAAGACCTCGGCAACCGTTCGAACACGGTCCGCGGCCTACAGGACGCGGAGCGCGACTGGGTCGCCGAGAGCCAGGGCGACTGGCAGACGACGAACTCGGACGAGTCGCCGACACAGTCGGGGGACTGGACGCCGTCCGACGGCGGGACGGACGCGGCCGCCGACGCGGAGGCCGACGGCAGCGGTGCGGCCGAAGCGGCGGAGTCCGCGTGGCGCGAGCGGAGCAGGCCCGACCCGGTGACCGACCTCGACTGCGTCGGCGAGGGCGACGCGGAGATGCTGGCCGACGCCGGCGTATCGTCGGTCCGCCGCCTAGCTACGGCTGACCCGGAGAGCATCGCGGACTTCCTCCAGATAGACGAGGAGCGCGTCGCGGAGTGGTGCGCTGCCGCGGGGAATCGACTCGCGAACTGATTTACTATCTCAGTAGTAATAGTTGGCAGTTCGGAGTAGCCCGTTTGAACGGCTATACAGTCAAGATACGCTCTCCTTGTGCCGTTATCCGGTCCTCGTTCCCCTCCATCAAGTATATATGTATGTTCATGGAATTCCGAACCAGATGATCCCGCTGACCGACTCAGATATCACTCGGGACGGAAACGTACTTATTCTGGCGATGGACCACGGACTGGAGCACGGACCGACCGATTTCGAGGCGGTTCCGGAAACGCTCGATCCGGAGACTGTCTTCGACATCGCGACCCACGACGCGGTGACGTCGATGGCCGTCCAGAAAGGCGTCGCTGAGACGTACTATCCGTCGTACGAGGACGACGTGTCGCTGCTGGCGAAACTCAACGGGACGAGCAATCTCTGGATGGGCGAACCGTACTCGCCGAAGAACTGGACCGTCGAGAACGCCCTCGAACTCGGGGCCGACGCGGTCGGATACACGGTGTACTCGGGGTCGAACCACGAACCCGAGATGTACGAGGACTTCCGCGACGTGCAGGAGGCCGCCCACGACCACGACACGCCGGTGGTCATGTGGTCCTACCCCCGCGGACAGGGGCTGAAAAACGACACCAAGGACAAAGTGATCGCCTATGGGTCCCGCATCGCGCTGGAACTCGGTGCCGACATCGCGAAGGTGAAATACCCCGGTAGCAAGGACGGAATGGAGTGGGCCGTCGACGCCGCGGGCGACGTGAAAGTCGTCATGAGCGGCGGGTCGAAGGTTTCCGACTACGAGTTCCTGCAGAGCGTCGAAGCGGTCATGGACGCGGGCGGTTCGGGCCTCGCTGTCGGCCGAAACGTCTGGCAACGAGAGGACCCCGAGGCCATCCTCGACGCCCTGGAACAGGTCATCTACGAGGGGGCGACTGCCGACGCCGCACTAGAATGAGCACGCTACAGCGCGAAGCGGTCGCCGAAACGGTGTTCGACGCCGTCGCGGAGACGACGGCAGAGATCCGGGACGGCCTCCGAGGCCGACGTGAGAGCGTGGACTCGGAGAACGCAAGCGGCGAAGCCCAACTCGCGGCCGACGTGTGGGCCGACGACGTCCTCGCGGACCGCATCACCGACGTGGAGGGCGTCGGCCAGTTCGTCAGCGAGGAACGGGACGACGTGACGGACTGCGGACAGGGACTCTCCGTGGCGCTCGACCCGCTGGACGGCTCTTCGAACCTCGAATCGAACAACCTGATCGGGACCATCGTCGCCGTCTACGACGGGGACCTGCCGGCGAAAGGCAGAGATCTCGCCGCCGCGGCGTACGTCGTGTACGGCCCCATCACGACGATGGTTGCCGCCGTCGACGACAGCGTGACCGAGTACGAGATCGTCGACGGGGAGCGCCGCCCCATCGAAAGCGACGTGACGCTCGGCGACGACCCGACCGTCTACGGGTTCGGCGGCCGCGTGCCCGACTGGACTCCGGAGTTCGAGAACTACGCCGACGAGATCGAGTCCGAACTCAAACTCCGCTACGGCGGTGCGCTGGTCGGCGACGTCAACCAGGTGATGGGGTACGGCGGCGTGTTCTGTTACCCCGCGCTCCAGTCGCGCCCGGAGGGGAAACTCCGCCTCCAGTTCGAGGGGAACCCGATCGCCTACATCGTCGAAGCCGCTGGCGGCCGGTCGTCGGACGGCGAGCAGTCACTGCTCGACGTGGAACCGACGCGGATCCACCAGCGCGTGCCGGTCCATGTCGGTAACGCGAACCTGATCGACCGCCTCGAAGCGGAACTGGACTGATCGACCGCCACGAATCCGAACTACTGATCGATCCGTCCGCAGTCGTTGTCCGATTTTCTCCCCGACAGACAGTCAGGTCACCCGCCGAACAGTTCCCGAGCGTTACACCGCTGGGTGGCGTACGAGTGGTACTCCGATGACGACCACTGACCACGAACTCCGCGAGCGCATCGAACGCGTGGAAACCGCCGAAAGCGGCGACACGGATCTGCTCACGCTCGCAGTTCCGCCGGACCGGTCACTCGGCGCGGTCCGCGAGGAGATAGAGGAGGACCACGCCGAGGCCGAATACCTGGACGCGGACCACGCTAGCCATGCGGACCGGGACGCTCTCGAACGCGCTCGGCGGGTCCTGCTGGAGTACGATGCGCTCCCGGAGAACGGCCTCGTCGTGTACGCCGGCGACGTCGGCGGCGAGACCGTCTCGCACGTCTTCGACGACCTCCCACACCCCGTCGCGGAGTGGACGTACGAGTTCGACAACGAGTTCGACGCCGACCCGCTTGACGGCGCGACGATGCCCGAATCGACCGACGGTCTGGTCGTCGTGGAACGCGGCGCTGCCGTCCTGGGCCGTCTCGTCGGCGACGACCTGACTGTCGAGGAGCGACTGGAGAGTCAGGTGATGGGCAAGACGCGAGCGGGCGGCCAGTCGGCGGCCCGGTTCGAACGGGAGCGGGAGCGACAGAAAGAGGCCTTTTTCGGCGAGGTGGCCGACGAGGCAAAGAGCGCGTTCCTCGGCGACGATCCGGTCGACCGCCTGCTAGTCGGCGGAACGACGGTAACGGCCGACGCGTTTCTGGAGGGCGACTACCTCGACTACCGACTCGAAGAGCGGATCGAGGGCGGCACGTTCCCGGTCGAGTACGCCTCGGAGCAGGGGCTTCGCCAACTCGTCGACCGGGCCGAAGAGGAACTGCTCGACCCCGAGCAGCGGGCCGCACGCGACGCCGTAGACGAGTTTTACACCGCACTGAAAAAGGACGGCGAGACGGTCGTGTACGGGCGCGACGTGACCGAGGAGGCCCTGGAGTTCGGAGCCGTCGAGACGATGCTGCTCGCCGATTCGCTGGCCGTCGAAGACGTGACCGAACTGGAGGAGGCGGCGGCCGAAGAGGGAGGCGAGACGGTCGTCGTTTCGACGGACTTCGAGGGCGGTCAGCGCTTCGCGGAGGCCTTCGGCGGCGTCGGCGCACTCCTCCGGTTTCCTATCGAGTGACGGAGACGTTCCGGTCTCAGCGGCAGGTTCTTTTTCCCGGGCACGGATACACCGTCATGGTTCAGATCGGCGGTACGGCACCGGATTTTACGCTCTCCGGCGTCGAGGGGCGCGAGCCGGAGATGTACGAACTGGTCCGCTTCGTCGAGGACGTAGCGGGGGCGGTTCTCGCGTTCGTTCCGTCCGCCCACGCCCCGATCTGTCGGGACGAACTCCGGGCGCTCGGCGAGTCGGGGTGGGCCGAGAGAGACGACGTGCTCGTGTGGGCTCTCACGGGCGACAGCGTCTTCGCGAACGCGAGGGCGTACGAGGATCTCGCGCTGAACTACCCCGTTCTCAGCGACTTCCACGCCGGCGTCGCCGACGCGTACGGCGTCCGCCTGGACGACTGGCACGGCCACCGCGACATCCCCGGTCGGGCGCTGTTCGTGGTAGACTCCGATTGGACGGTTCGACACGCCCGGTCGTTCGCCGATCCGTTCGAAGTGCCGGACGAGTCGCCGTTCGACGGTGCCGCCGCGGCGCTTGCCGAACTGGGCGTCGACGTCGACGCGCCCGAAGTCGAGTACCGCGTCGGGTAGCGACACTGTCGGGCGGAGGTCCACGACGACTGTCGACACGCCGAGATATCGAACCTCGTCACGACGCTCCGTCAAACAGTATGACCCGAGCGGACCCGTCACCGGCGGGGAGCGTCGCGCGGGTTTCGCAAATATTGTAAATAGAAAAGGGTTTCAGACGACCCGTCGCAGGATCGTTTATGAAAGTCCGCATCGGTCAGGCGGCCAGCGAGGAAGAGGCTTCCGCTATCGCGGCGGCGCTCGCGGAACACGTCGGCGACTCCGTGGAGGTGTACGCGGGCGACGACGACGAACTCGTCGCTAGCCACGAGGTTACCGACAGCGGCGACGACGCGCCGGCGGAGACGGACGACCTGGGACCGACGGAACGCGAGGAGAAAATCCGGGAGGAGATAGCGGACATCGAGGCGGGCGGTCCGAAGAAGTACCGCGACCGCCTCGAAGAGCAGGGGAAACTGTTCGTCCGCGACCGGCTCGACCTCTGGTTCGGCGACGAGGACGACGCGGACGGGACCAGCGGCGAGACCGGGTCCGGTGCCGCCGGCGGTATCCACTTCGAGGACGGGAAGTTCGCCAACTTCGACGCCTGGCACCCCGACGGAACGGACGGGAGCGAGGACGACGGCGACCGCCTACCGGGCGACGGTCTACTGACCGGTGCGGCCGAGTTCGAAGGCCGAGACCTCCACTTCATGGCCAACGACTTCACCGTGAAGGCTGGGAGCATGGCCGAGAAAGGCGTCGAGAAGTTCCTCAGGATGCAACAGCGCGCGCTCAAGAGCGGGCGGCCCGTGCTGTACCTGATGGACTCCTCCGGCGCGCGGATAGACCAGCAGCGGGGTTTCTTCGCCAACCGTGAGGGGATCGGAAAGTACTACTACAACCACTCGATGCTCTCCGGGCGCGTCCCACAGATCTGCGTGCTCTACGGCCCCTGCATCGCCGGCGCGGCCTACACTCCAGTCTTCTCCGATTTCACGGTGATGGTAGAGGGCGTGAGCGCGATGGCTATCGCCAGCCCCCGGATGGTCAAGATGGTCACCGGCGAGGACATCGACATGCAGGACCTAGGCGGAGCGAAGGTCCACGCCGAACACTCCGGTAGCGCGGACCTGGTGGCACGCGACGAGGAACACGCCCGGGAACTCGTCGCCCAGTTGGTCACGTACCTCCCCGACAGTGCGGACGACGACCCACCACGCAGCGAACCGAAACCCCCGAAGCTGTCGCCGCAGGGTATCGACTCCGTCATCCCGGAGAGCCCGAACAAGGGGTACGACATGGAGGACCTCATCGACCGCGTCGTCGACAGCGGGTCATACTTCCCCCTCCAACGCGACTACGGAGAGGAGATCATCACCGCGTTCGCCCGCATCGACGGCCGACCGGTCGGCATCGTCGCCAACCAGCCGGCACACCGGGCAGGCGCCATCTTCCCGGACGCTGCGGAGAAGGCCGCCGGGTTCATCTGGACGTGCGACGCGTACAACATCCCGCTGCTGTACCTCTGTGACACGCCCGGATTCATGGCCGGGTCGCAGGTCGAGAAAGACGCCATCCTGGAGAAGGGCAAGAAGTTCATCTACGCGACGTCATCCGCGACGGTGCCGAAACAGACCGTCGTCGCCCGCAAGGCGTACGGCGCGGGCATCTACGCGATGGGCGGTCCGGCCTACGACCCCGAATCGACGATCGCACTCCCCAGCGGCGAGATAGCGGTCATGGGTCCCGAAGCGGCCATCAACGCGGTGTATCGCCGGAAGATAGACGAGATCGACGACGAGGCCGAACGAGAGCGATTCGTCGAGGAAAAGCGCGAGGAGTACCGCCACGACATCGACGCCCACCGGATGGCGAGCGAGGTCGTCATCGACGACATCGTCCCGCCGAGCGAACTCCGCGACGAACTCGCCGCGCGGTTCGCGTTCTACGAGGGCGTCGAAAAGGACCTCCCCGACAAGAAACACGGGACGATACTCTAGTCGTCCTCCGCGCCGGACTTCTCGCCCCGTAACTCGACGGTGTCGTGGCGCACGACGAACGGTCCGGCACCGAGGGTGCGGCGAGCGACGACGGTGCTACGGATGAGAAACGAAGTGAAGACGATGTACGGTGCCAGGGCGAACGTGTACGCGAAGATGACGTAGATCATCAGCGGGTCGACGCCGAGTATCTGTACGTCGGGTATCTGGGCGGCGTCGAGCGCAAGCAGGAAATGCGACAGGAAGACGATCGCGGGCAACGAAACGTACAACAGCGTGTTCGAGAGGTTCGCGAACTCCTGCTCGTAGTAGAGCGTCTTGAAGTACCCCCGTCCGGTCGCGAAATACTTCAGCGCCTCGAGGAACTCGCCGATGATCTCGTCCGCTGCCTCCGGGAGAACGTCGTCGTGTTTCGCGCGTAGTTGTCGCACCGCGTACAGCTGCCAGGAGTAATCGTAGCTCAACCCGGCCAGAAGGATGTCCGCCGTGCCCGAGGAGTCCCCTTCCAGTTGGGTATCCACCTCGTCGATGTGATTGAGCACTTTCGCGGTGAACGCGTCTACGTCGGCCCGAAGTTCGTCGTCCGGAACCTCGGCGCAGATCTCCTGTAAGTCCGTTACCCGGTCCGAGAGGGTATCGAGCAAGACGTCGAGAAACGCCGGCGGCGTCGTCGGCGCGACGCCCTCGCTGACGTACTCCTCGATACTGCGGCTGAACTCCATCGACGATTCGACCCGGCCCTGTTGCTGTTCCAGCGACGTTAGCTCCTGTGACAGGACGATAGAGTTGACCGAGACGACGATGGAGACCAGCAGGATGATCCCCGAAAGCATCGTGTTGAACAGCGTCTGGACGGTCGTCGTCTCGGTCAGTAGCGTGCGCATCTCGAGCGGCCGGAACATTCCCCACGCGAAAAGCGAGATGAACACGACGGCGAGTAAGACGAGTGCAACGGCGAGGCGGTTTCCCGTGATCAGGAACCACTGCCGGAACCCGGTCTCGTCCTCTAACCTGAGAAACGAGGGGACGTGCTCGTCGAGGTCGATCTCCTCGATCGCCTCTCGTTCCTCCGCCAGTACCTCCCGTCGATCACTCATTTTCGGTGCGGTGTACGAGTACCACGCCGACTGCGAAAAGATCGCGGACCTACCACTCGCTGATCATAACTGTCCGGAGAACTCGTCAGTGGCGCTCAGAGCGTCGCAAACCGGTGAACCGATATTCCCGATGCAGGTCAGCGAAAGACCGAGATGAATTACGATCCCTCTCAGGCGTCAGGCGCTTTTTTCGCCAGCACGGTCCGGTCGAATTCACAGACGAGTTCGTCCTCGCGGTTGACCGCGTACGCTTCGACGTGCATGGTGACGACGCCGCGCTCACCGTCGCTCGTCTCCCGTTTGTCCGTCACCGTCGACTGTACGCGGAGCGTATCGCCGTGAAAAACCGGAGCGGGATGTTCTACGTCGTCGTACGAGAGGTTAGCGACGATAGTGCCGTCGGTCGTTTCCGGGATGGTCAGCCCCACCGCGAGACTCATCGTATACAGGCCGTTGACGAGGCGTTCGCCGAACTGCGTGTCCGCGGAGAACTCGGCGTCCAGATGGAGCGGTTGCTGGTTCATCGTCATATCGCAGAACGCCTGGTTGTCCCGTTCGCTTACCGTCCGCCGCTTGTCGTGTTCGATGGTCTCGCCGACCTCGAACTGCTCGTAGTACCGGCCGGGCATAGATCCGACCGACGGGAACCGGGAAGAAAAGCGCACCGACTTTCATACCGTTGCCCGCCCGTGAGTGATTCCGCCGTGACGGCTCCGTCATCACGAGCCGACAGAATCAGTCGGCTTCGACGTGAACGCGATTGATGCTCAGGTGCAGGTGAGTGACCCGCGGGATCGACTCGTCGACCGGCAGGGGATCAACGCCTCGCAGGGCCTCGTCGAAGTGAATGGACCCCTGTCGGATGTCCGCTTGACCGCCCACGATACCGCCGTACACTTCGACGTGGTTGTCGATGCTGACGCCGCCGGATCCGTCACCGGTCGTCGGAGCGTAGATCGCACCGATGTACTCCGGGCTATTGCCGTTCCCGTTCCCGTCGAAGTCGATGTCCGTCTCGGGCGTTCCGTACACCCACATCTTGGTGGAGTTGTCTTTGGGGACGTACACGGACGCCTGATCGTTCATCGTCAAGTCGTCGAGGATGTAGATGCGGACGGTTCCCTGACCGTCGACGGTGATGTTCGCGTCCTCGTCCATCGTGAGGCTGTCCTCGACGCCGACGTAGATGTTGCCGTCCGTCGTGTCGAAGGTCAGGTTATCGCCGTTGCTCATCGCCAGGTCGCCGTCGACGTAGTACCGCCGACCGTCAGGATCGCTGGGAAGCGTTATATCGCCCCCGTTGTTCCCGAAGTCGAGTCGGTCGTTACTCGTAAAGGCCCAACCTTCCTCGTTGTTGTCGTTGATTGTCCCGTTGCTGAACTGGTCGACTCGACCTTCCACGTACGCTCGAATGGTCGGGGTGCTGTTGACCGACGCGTTGTTCGCTATCCATCCGTCCACAGCACCTGCCTTGAACTTGTTGCCTCTCACTCCGCCGTAGGAGACGTTTCCTGTGATCGTGGCGGCGGACGCCTGGATCGCAATGTCGCTGCCGACGATGATGTCTCCGTACACCTCGCCGTTGCTCTGGACGTCGACGTTGCCGGCCGTCCGGATCGACCCGTTTTCAGTGTTCTGGGCGGCGTAGGTGGCTTTCGAGGAGTTGTAACTGTCGACTGTCGCAGTCCCGCCCCCCGCACCGATAGTGAGGTCAGTGTCCGACCCGGTCTGGAACAGGCCCTGCTGGAGGCTATCGCGGTCCCGAGGCGAAATGAGAACGATATTGACCTCCTTGTTTGCGTGATCGTAGTCCGCGATCCCACCGGTCAACTGTTCGAGGTAGTCCCCCCAGGCCAGATAATACTCGCTCTGGATGGTGAGTCTGATCTGTCCGCTCAGGATGGGGTTCGAGCGGTTCTCGTTACCCCGAATCGGATATCGGAGTTCGGTTCCGTTATCGGAGATGGTGAGCGAGTCGCCCGACGATCTGTTCCCGTCGATTAGCGTCAGCGGAATGGTCGAGGTCGGGTTGTCCTGTTCGCCCCCTTCGTAGTGAATGTCCGGTCGCGAGAGCATTCGACTGCTGTTTTCAGTCGACCGCCAGACGCCACCGCCCTGGTAGGCGATCCGTTCGCCGTCTATCTCGTAAACGACCTGCCCGAGTTCCTCGTCGAGTAGCACCTGTTTCACATTGCCCGTCGTCTCGTTTTCGACGGTGATATTCACGCTGCCGGCCTGGGGTTCGACCCACGTCTCGCCGGCGTCTGAGTCCGTGACCTGAATCTCCTCCGTGTTGTTCGACCCCGCGGCGACGCGGTTCGCCTTGGAATCTATCTGTGCGAGGGCGTTCTCAGCGTTCTCCAGTTCCGCGTCATCCTGCGACTCCGATATCGCAGTCGACCCGACGAGAAAGACGGTAGCGGCACCGGTAACAGTGAGACCGACGAGAAGGACAACAGCGATGACTGACGACTGTGCATGTTCCGCGTCCCGAAGCGATTCGACGGAACTGCCACCGCCAGTCGTCATCGTATCAGTAGCCCGGTCTGTCCCCTCGTCCGAAATTTGTGCCGAATTAGTATCTCTCATTATCTCTCTGCGGCATTGATATCGTTTAATCCCCCGCTGTCGCTCGATACCCTCGCCAGTCTGCTATCTCACCGAGACTGAGGTGTCGGATCTACGTAAGTATACCTCATCTGTTAATAACGAACGGAGATGATTTATCTCGGGATGGGATAGGAATTATACTGGCGGGCTGAGTTTCGATGTCTGTCCGAGAACGCACGACAGTCCGCATAGTTTGATACTCTTCCTCGGCGAATCGAAGATATGGCACGAAGAAGCGTCCTGTTCAGTCCGGGAGACCAACCAGACCTTCTCCGAAAAGCGCCCGGAACGGGCACGGATGTCGTCGTATTCGACCTCGAAGACGCCGTCGCTCCGGCGAGGAAATCCGACGCGCGAACGGCAGTCCACGACGTTCTCGCCGACCCGGAGTTCGATCCCGAGTGTGAGGTGTGGGTTCGCGTCAATCCGGTCGGTACGGAGGCCGACGACGACGTCGAAGCGGTGTTTTCCGACGAGGCGGTCGGGCGGGTCGACGGGGTTTTGCTTCCGAAAGTGAGCGACGAGGACGACGTGCGAACGCTCGACAGGATACTGAACGAACACGACCGGTCCCTGCCGGTCATGGCGCTCGTCGAGTCGGCCGCCGGCGTGTTACACGCGGAGTCGATCGCCGCTGCCGACCCGACGGACGCGTTACTGTTCGGGGCGGAAGACCTGTCCGCCGACGTGGGTGCGACGCGAACGAGCGATGGGACCGAAGTGCTGTACGCTCGTGAACACGTAGTCTTGGCCGCCAGCGCGGCCGGTATCGACGCTATCGACACTGTACACACGGATATCGAGGACGCCGACGGTCTCCGCGAGGCGACGCAGTTCGCCGTCGAACTGGGGTACGACGGGAAGATGGCGATCCATCCGTCGCAGGTCGACCCGATAAACGACGCGTTCACGCCGGACGAGGGGCGCATTCAGTGGGCGCGCCGTATCGTCGAGGCGACGAGCGATGCGGACGACGGGGTCGTCCGTGTCGATGATGAGATGGTCGACGCACCGCTGATACAACAGGCCGAACGCGTCCTCGAACGGGCGCACGCCGCCGGAGATGTCGATTTTGATTGATTCTGTACCTCATACGTCCCCGTATGCGTATTAGGGGTTGAAGGTACGATATTCATACCGTACCCAATACCTTTTACCCGGAGTGGCCGACCATCAAAGTATGACAGGGGAGACCAACCCGTTCGAAAGTCTACAGGAGCAAATCGACGATGCTGCGGCGCATCTCGATATCAGTGAGGGCATCCAAACCCGCCTCAAAAACCCGGAGCGCGTCCTCGAGACCAACCTTTCCGTCGAGATGGATGACGGGTCCATCGAGGTGTTTCGCGCCTACCGGTCGCAGTTCAACGGCGACCGCGGGCCGTACAAGGGGGGTATCCGCTACCACCCGGGCGTCAACCGCGACGAGGTGAAGGCGCTCTCCGGGTGGATGGTGTACAAGTGTGCGACCGTCGGCATCCCGTACGGCGGCGGCAAGGGAGGGATCACGGTCGACCCGAACGAATACAGTGAGAGCGAACTGGAACGTCTCACTCGCTCGTTCGCGAAGGAACTCCGTCCGCTCATCGGCGAGGACCGCGACATCCCCGCTCCGGACGTAAACACCGGGCAGCGAGAGATGAACTGGATCAAGGACACGTACGAGACGCTGGAGAACACGACCGCGCCGGGCGTCATCACCGGCAAGGATATTTCCAGCGGCGGCAGCGCCGGCCGCGTCGAGGCGACCGGCCGCTCGACCGTCATCGCCGCCCGCGAGGCGTTCGAGTATCTCGACCGCGACATCTCGGACGCCACCGTTGCCGTCCAGGGCTACGGGAACGCCGGATGGATCACGGCCAAGCTCGTCGCCGAACTCGGCGCGACCGTCGTCGCCGTCTCCGACTCCAGCGGCGGTATCTACAGCGAGGACGGCTTCGACCCCGTCGCCGCCAAGGACCACAAGCGCGAGACCGGCAGCGTGGTCGGCTTCCCCCAGGCTGACGAGGAGATTTCCAACGACGACCTCCTCACCCTCGATGTGGACCTGCTCGTTCCGGCGGCCCTCGAGAACGCTATCGACGGCGACCTCGCCGAAGAGGTCTCCGCCGATCTCATCTCCGAGGCGGCCAACGGCCCGCTCACTCCCGAGGCAGACGACGTGCTCACCGAGAAAGACGTTACCGTCGTCCCCGACATCCTCGCGAACGCCGGCGGCGTCACCGTCTCGTACTTCGAGTGGGTCCAGAACCGTCAGCGCTTCTACTGGTCCGAGGAGAAGGTCAACGACGAACTCGAAGGGATCATCATCGACGCCTTCGACGACCTGACCACCGCGTTCGAGACGCACGACCTTCCGAACTTCCGAACGGCCGCCTACGTCGTCGCCATTCAGCGCGTGCTGGACGCGTATGAGCAGTCCGGGAACTGGCCATAGAAAGCCCGTGTGAGCGCCTGGCGGTTGGAAATCGGTTTGTGATTCTCGCTACGGTCCGCCAGTTTGCGCGAGTCACCGGGAGAGCGTTGCTCTCCCGAACCGTCACTCGCTCCGCTCGCGAAGACGCCGGCGGTCGCCGCGACACGCTCCGAGTACCTGCCCTTCCCCGTCCGCTGACGCTGTTCGCTATCGCTCACAGACGCCAGCGCGGCCGAGTGGTTTGCTTCTCTTTACCGGCCGCTCCTCACACATCTCACACCGCAAAACGGCGTGACGGCTAGTCGGCCGTCGCGTTCGGTTGCGCCGCGTCCGATCGGTCGGTTGGTTCGTCGGACTCCGTGGCGGTCTTTTCGGCGGTCAGCGGGCTTCGCTGGTCGATCTGGCAGTCGAACGCCGGATGTTCGGCGAAATGCCGAACCATCATGTGTCTGCGCGACCCGGTGATCCCGGTGTGTTCGACGTCCGATGCGTCGAACTGGTCGGGCAGGCGGCCGTACAGGCGTTTGACGGCGTCGAAGCTCTCGAACACTTTCGCGTTGCCCGAGGAGTCCGCACCGCGGCGGCTCACCTCGTAGGACCCGTCCTCTCGGAACGTTCCCGCCGTCCGGAAGAACTCGCGGGTCTCCGTGACCGCGTCGCTGATGGCCTCTCGCAGCGCAACAGCGTCGCTACGCGGTAATTCGTGTTCGTCGTCGTCGACTTCGATTACGACCGACTCGCCGTCGTCTGTCGTGGATACCGATACCTCATCGCCGGAGAAGAACTCGATCAGGAGCGGAAGTACTCCGTGTCATGCAACAGTAGTTCGTGAGGGGATGTTTAAAACTCTATCGGCCCGTTGTTTACGCCCGGGGCACACTCCGCGAAACGTTCTCGGTCCTGTCGTCGGTTCCGTTCTCGCTCCCGAGGAGGTCCGTTTCGATCGTCTCTTCGTGCGTGAGTTCGTTCAGCGGTACCCTGATTTCGACCGTCTCGCCAGTTATCGACGACGGGTCATCGAGTTGGACCGTCGCCTCGAACTCGATGCGGAGTTCGGTCACCTCGTCGTTACGGACGTGCGTCACCCACCAGTCGTCGAGGTTCTCGTTCCGGATCGCGGTGCGCGTGGATATCCGTTCGGTCGTTCCCGGCGCGATGACGTACTCCTCCCGACTCGTCCCTTCGCCGACCGTCACGTCGTTCATCGTGATCTCGTATCTCATCTCGGTAACGGTGTAGGGGACGGATTTGGGATTGTACGCGACGAACGACGTATCGATAGGCGTCTCCGATTCGGTGACTTCCCCCCAGTCGCCGCGGGTTTGGTTGACGTATAGCACTGGGTCGTCGACGAGCAGGGTGCTACCGTTGATCGGACGGGTCTCGTTGGAGTTGAACCGCTCTATCATGCTGGTGTTTATCGTCCGCTCTCGTTCGATGGGGACGGTCTGTCCTGCCGCTTGTACCTCAGCGTCGATAGCGACCTCCGTCTGCTCGTCGTTGCGGACGTGAGAGACCCACCAGTCCGGGATCCGCCCGTTGTCCATGTACGTCTCCAGATGAACTGTGCTCCTCCCGGTACCGATGTCGATGTCGTCTTTCGTTCCTTCCGCCATTTCCACGTCGTTCATCCGAATCGCGTACTCGGCTGAGATGCCCACGAACCCGGTCCCGAACGGGTTGGGATTGTCCAGCGTGAGGTCCGTGGCGATGACCGTCGTCGTCTCGTTGGTCTCGCCGAACTCGTTGTCGACGCTTTCGAGGCTCGGAACCCCGAACACGCCGAGAGCGACGGTCGCACCGAGGGCTACCACGAGAGCCCCGACAGCTGTCACGGCGATCCGGGCTTTGCTACCCAGTAACGCCGATTTGAGCCATGTACTATCCATCGTACCGGGGATAGCCGCCGTCCGGTATATGCTTTCTCAATAGTATGAACTAAGTTCCCGCCGTTGGAAGGAACGGGTATGACTACAGATACCGTCGTATCGGACAAGGGGATCGGATTTGCGATGTTGTTCTCGTTCCTCGCCGCGGGCGGGGCCGTCGCCATGTTCGCCGGAGCGCCGGAACAGACGGCTGCCTGGGGCTTTGCCGCCGCTATGTTGTTCGCTTCGCTCGCAATCGCTTACATCCACCTCTACTGGTGAGTCCGAACCACAGAAATGGTTATACGTATCACTGCCCTACATTGGAGTGAATACGATGACTGAGTACACCGAAGAGGAACGACGCATCCTCGCCTACCTCCGCGAGAGCGTCTCCCGGGGTGAGCAGTATTTCCGGGCGAAAAACATCGCCGACGCCATCGAGCTATCGGCGAAGCAGGTCGGTGTGCGTCTGCCGCGCCTCGCGGAGAAGAGCGACGAGGTCGATATCGAAAAGTGGGGCCGGGCACGTTCGACGACGTGGAAGGTCACCCAGAGCTAACGTTCCAGCGGACTTTTATCACTACAGGTCGGACCTTCTACCATGACTGTCCGGGTTGAGCGGACGTTCGAGTTCGACGTGTCGCCCGAGCGCGTCTGGAAATTCATCGCCGACCCGGAGAAACGCGCTCGCTCGATAAGCGTCGTCACCGACTTCGAACTGAAAGAAAACGACGGACGAGAGGCGATCTGGTACGTCGACCTCCCCATACCCCTGCTCGACGCGTCGGCTAAGGTTCGGACGGAAGACGTCGAACGGGACCCGCCACGGTACGTGAAGTTCGTCGGTCGGTCCAAGATAATGCGCGTTAGCGGCGAACACGAGATTCGGCCGACCGAGAACGGGAGCCGGTTGATCAACACGTTCATCGTGGACGGCCGCCTCCCCGGGGTCGAGCGCTTCTTCGAACGCAACCTAGACAAAGAACTGGACAACCTGGAGACGGCGCTCCGGGCCGACTTCGGCGTCGAAGCATGAAGGTCGCGCTCGCACAGATCCGGATCGAGAGCGGCGAGGTGACTGCTAACGTCGAGCGCGCCGAACAGGCCATCGCGACTGCCGCCGCTGACGGCGCCGACCTCGTTGCGCTCCCGGAGATCTTCAACGTCGGCTACTTCGCCTTCGATCTCTACCACCGCCACGCGGAACCGCTCGACGGTGAGACGCTCACACGGATAGCCGACGCTGCCGACGACCACGGCATCGGCGTCCTCGCCGGGAGTATCGTTGAGGACCTGGAAGCGACGGACACAGCGTACACCCCGGCCGACGATGGGCTGGCCAACACGTCCGTCCTGTTCGACCGCTCCGGCGAGCGCCGCCTCGTCTACCGGAAACACCACCTGTTCGGCTACGAATCCGCCGAAAACGAACTGCTCGTCCCCGGCGACCGCGTCCAGGTCGCCTCTTTCGAGGACCACACGGTCGCGGTCACCACCTGCTACGACCTCCGGTTCCCCGAACTGTACCGCGAGTTCGCCGACGACGTGACGCTCACGCTCGTCCCAAGCGCCTGGCCGTATCCGCGGGTCGAACACTGGCGGACGCTCTCGCGGGCCCGCGCCATCGAGAACCAGTTCTACGTGGCGACGATAAACGGCAGTGGCGCGTTCGACGACGCGGAACTACTGGGTCGGTCGACCGTCTACGACCCCTGGGGCACGCCGGTCGCCAGTAGCGACGACGATCCGACGCTCGTCACCGCCAACGCCGACCCCGACGCGGTCACAGGCGTCCGAACGGAGTTCCCCGCCCTGCGCGACCGTCGCCGCGACTAAGACCGTGGGTTTATTGGGGTTCATACCGTACTCCTGTGTGCCGGTATCCGACGCTTTTCACGTCGAACCGGCAAGCCCGTCGCGCTCGCGTCCACGTCCACTTCCGGAACCGCCCGGGCGGTTCCGATCCGGGGCGTCCCGACCGCATCTTCCATCCTCGTCCTCTTTCCGTACGACACGGAGTAACTTCGCCGGCGGCGGTATCGAGCGGGGTCGCCGCGCGTTCGCATCTGTGCGAAGCTATCTGGTCATTTTGGTCATCTCCGTCCGCTCCTGGCAGCTCTCCGACTCGTGAGTCGGACGAGCATTGCTGGCACGCGCTTCGCAGTACTCGTCGGTGGATCCTCTGTGTCCGCGAGTTCGAGACCGCAGTTCGGACACGACCTTTGCTCGGGTCTTCACCGCTCAGCCGTCGGGTTCTACGAAGGATAGACCGCCGGTCGGTTACGGCCCGACCAGCTCTTACCGCTCACTCGTCGCCTTCTCTGCGGGTGCGATCACGGTTCTCACGCGCCCTGTGGTACTTGCCGATTACTCGTCGCCTTCAGTCTTGATGTCTGCCGAGAGACCCTGGGCCATTTCGATCTCCTTGGAGTTGTTGAGGGTGAAGGCGGTGCGTTCGGTGACGGCCTCGATGACTTCGCGGGCGCTGGGGTAGCCGTTGCCGGATTTCTTGACGCCGCCGAACGGCAACTGGACCTCCGCGCCGATACACGGCAGGTTCGCGTACGCCAGCCCGATCTCCGCGTGGTCGCGGAACCGGTGGATCTGCCGGTAATCCTCCGAAATCACCGCGCCCGCGAGCCCGTACGGCGTATCGTTGTGGATCTCGATCGCACGGTCGATGTCGCCTTCGTACTCCACTAACGCAACGTGCGGGCCGAACACCTCCTCTTTCAGACACCGCAGGTCCTCCTCGTAGTCGGCCTCGTAGACGAACGGCCCCACCCAGTGACCGTCCTCGTGCCCGTCCGGGATCTCCTCGTCGTCGAGTTCCGTCCGGTCGACCAGCACGTTCGCGCCCTCCTGCTGTGCCAGGTCGTTGTACCGCTGGATCTTCTCGACGTGGCCCGGCTCTATCGCCGGCCCCATGAACGTGTTCTCCTCTAGCGGGTCGCCCACCGCGACTTTCTTGGCGTTTTCGACGAAGCGCTCTTTGAACTCGTCGTACACGTCCGTGTGGACGATGAGCCGTTCCGAGGACACACACCGCTGGCCCGTCGTCTTGAACGACGACATCACGGCGCTGTGGACGGCGATGTCGAGGTCCGCCTGCTCGGTGACGACGATCCCGTTTTTGCCGCCCATCTCGCAGGCGGCGAGTTTGCCGGGCGTGCCCCCGACCGTACTTGCGACCTCGTTGCCGACTTCCGCGGAGCCGGTGAATAGTACGGTGTCAGTGCGGTCGTCTTCGACGATGGCGTTGCCGGCGTCGCCGAAGCCCTGGACCATGTTGAACACGCCGTCGGGGATGCCGCTGTCCTCGAACATTTCGGCGATGACCTGGCCGCACCAGGGGGTTTGCTCGGCGGGCTTCCAGACGACGGTGTTGCCTTCGACCAGCGAGACGGCCATGTGCCAGAACGGGATCGCGACGGGGAAGTTCCAGGGAGTGATACAGCCGACGACGCCGCGGGGTTTCCGGCGCATGTAGGCGTCCTTGCTGGGGATTTCGCTGGGGACGGAGTCGCCGTGGGGGTGGCGGGCGTTGCCGGCGGCCCACTCGACCATGTGCCAGGCTTCGGTCACGTCGGCTTTCCCTTCGCTTATCTCCTTGCCGCACTCTTTCGTGACGATCTCGCCGAGTTCGTCGTGGCGGTCGCGGAGTTCGTGATAGATGTCCCAGAGGTACTCCGCGCGGTCGATGTAGGAGAGTTCGCGCCACTCTTCGAAGGCGGCGTCGGCCTCGGCCATCGCGCGGTCGATGTCGGCTGGGGTGCCGCGCTGGAACTCGCCGAGGCTCTCGCCCGTCGCCGGGTTCTCGCTCTCGAACGTCTCTGTGCCCTCGCCGTCCGTCCACTCTCCGCCGATGTAGTGGCGGTGAACCTGCTCGCTTGACTGTTGGCTCATGCTTGGCAAATATTGGAACATCCACAATTATAAAATCATCTAGTTCGACCGGAGGTGAGTCGACGGCGACGGGGAGATCGACCGCGGTCGTTATTTTCGACAGCCGGAACTCCTTCGTGGACTTCCCCCACTGTCCTAACCGCGTCACGGAACGCCGACCGTCTCCTGATCGAACCCGAGCGAACAGACGTGCCGACAGAGGACTGTCAGCCGTCGAAACATCAGCCACAAGGCAAATGGTCGTGGGTCGCATCCGTATCGCTGATACGATTGCCAGGGACGCCACTCGACATATCGCCTGTTGCCGACGGCAATATCAACGTCCTGATCACGGGGACAGAGAGCGACACCGAAGTGGTGTCCTCTCTCGAACGGCGGGGAGACGGTATCACCGTTCGCGCGGCATCGACCGCCGCTACCGGGCGAGAACTGCTGTCGTCCGGCGGGATCAACTGCGTCGTCGTCGTCGGTCCGGAACTCCCGACCGCCGCCGTGACGGAATTCCTGCGGAAGGTCCGGGACCGGCATCCCCGTCTCCCTCTACTACTGCTCGGCGGAGACGACGATCTCGTCGGCGAGGCGCTCTCTATCGGCGTTACGGGCTATATACCGAGCGCAGTCGTCCGAGACCGTCCCGGTGTTCTTGCTACCCGGGTCGAACGTGCCGTGCGGACGGCCACACGGCGCGGCGCGGAGCGTCGACGGGGGGAACTGTTCGCGAAGGCTCAAGACATCGCGGATGTCGGTGCCTGGGAGTACAACGCCGAGACTGAGACGCTGTGGTGGAGCGAGCAGGTCCGACGCATTCACGGCCTGTCGGCCGACGCCCAACCGACCGTCGCGGAGAGTTTCGATCTCTACGACCCCGAGGGTCGGAAGACGATCGAAGCGGCGTTCGACCAGGCGCTACGCGACGGCGTCCAGTACGACGTCGAACTCAAACTCGACGGCTCGGACGACGAGACGCGGTGGATCCGAACGCGGGGCGAACCAGTGTTCGAGGACGGCGAAGTCGTTTACATCCGTGGGAGTTACCAGGACATCACTGACCTGAAGCGCCGCGAGTTGCAGTTCGAGTCCCTCCACGACGCGAGCAGGGAACTGATGGAGGCGAAGACCCGGATGGACGTGGCCCGGATCGTCTCCGACGCCTCGAAGAACATCCTCGGCTACGTCATGACGACCGTCCGCCTCGCCGACGAAGACGAGGAGATGCTGCGAACGTTCGTGGCAACCGACCAGACTGTCACCGAGGCGGGCAAGCGACCGGGGTACCGGATCGATGGCGATACGCCCGCTGCACGCACTTACCGCGAGGGCGAACCGGAGATATTCGACGACCTCGACCGGACTGACGACGAGTACGACCGAGGTGCTCTGCGCTCGGGGGTCTACGTCCCCATCGGCGACCACGGCGTCCTCAGTACGGGCGATACGGAGCCATACGCGTTCGACGAACCCGACGTGGAGATCCTCGGCGTGCTGACGAAGTTGGCGACCGGCGCGCTCACCCGGATCCGTTCGGAGCAGGAACTCCAGCGACAGAACGAGCGACTGGAGGAGTTCGCCAGCATCGTCGCACACGACCTCCGCAACCCGCTGAACGTCGCTCGCGGGGAGTTGACCTTGATGGAGTCGGCGTCGGCCGACCGCATCGAATCGATCGACGCCTGTCTCGACCGCATGGAGTCGCTCATCGAGGACATCCTCTCGCTCGCGCGTCAGGGTGAACTCGTCGGCGACGCGACGAACGTCTCGCTCGACGCCGTTGTCCGGCAGGCGTGGACGAACGTCGAGACGAGGTCGGCGACACTGACGGTCGAAGACGAGGGCATCGATGTCCTCGCCGACGAGTTCCGCCTGCAGGAACTGTTCGAGAACCTGTTCCGCAACGCCGTTGAACACGTCGGCGACGGCGTCACGGTCACCGTTGGTCCCCTGTGGGACGGCGGCCGAACCTCGGACGAGCGGCGCGCCGTCGGCTTCTTCGTCGAGGACGACGGCCCGGGGATCCCCCGGAACCGAAAGGAGAGCGTACTGGAGGCCGGGTCAACGTCCGCGACGGACGGCACCGGGTACGGGCTGTACATCGTCTCGGAAATCGCCGCCGCTCACGACTGGGGCCTCGAGGTCGATGACGGCCGCGACGGCGGTGCACGGTTCGAGATCACGGGCGTCGAGACCGTCGACGGCTAGACGGCGGGTTCCGGTTCGTCGTCGCTCATGTACTCGTCCAGTTTCTGCGCCATCGCCAGCGCGAACTCCCCGTCGTTGACGTGTGTGTCCATCTCGACGAGGTCGACGTCGCCGTCGATGCTGGTCCGGAGCGCATTGAACAGCGCCTCGTCGGCGTCGGGGTCGTGGAGCGGTTCGCCGTCGACGCCGAGCATGGAGAGGCCGGCCGTCGGGAGCGCCAGCGCCGTGGGTCCCGTCGCGGCGTTTAGCTTCTCCGCGACGGTCGCACCGAGTTCCGCGCTCTCGTCGGCGTTCGTCCGCACTACCGTTACGTGCGGGTTGTGGACGTGCAGCGACCGGTCGCGGAACTCCTCAGGGACGGTCTCTTCCGGGCCGAAGTTCACGAGGTCGAGCGCGCCCACGGAGACGACCTGTGGGATCCCCGCCTCCGCGGCGGCGCTGAGGCGGTCCGGGCCCGCGCTCAGGATGCCGCCGACCAGTTCGTCCGCCAGTTCGGTGGTCGTGACGTCGAGGACGCCGTCTATCACGCCCTCGGCGACGAGGTGTTCCATCGCCCGTCCACCGGATCCGGTCGCGTGGAACACGACCGTCTCGTACCCTTGCTCTTCGAGATATTCGCGGGCGGTCTTCACGCAGGGCGTCGTCACGCCGAACATGCTGATCCCGACAGTCGGACGGTCGTCAGCCGCGGCGTCGACGTCATTTGTCGCCATCCCGACGAGGCCGAGCGCCGCGTTAGAGATGACCGTCCGCGTGATCTGGTTCAGCCCCTCGATGTCCCCGACGGAGTACATCATCGTGACGTCGGAGATGCCGACGTACGGTTCCGTGTCGCCGGATGCCATCGTCGAGACCATCATCTTCGGCACGCCGACGGGGAGCGCCCGCATCGCCGCCGTCGCGATCGAGGTGTTGCCGGAGCCGCCGAGTCCGAGGACGCCGTCCAAAGAACCGCCTTCGTAGAGATCGGTCACGACCGCCGCCGCGCCCTCCCCCATCGCCTCGATCGCCTTCCCCCGGTCCCGCTCCTCGCGGTGACGTTCCAGGGTCGTCCCCCCGGCGGCCGCGACCTCGTCGGCCGGCGTGTCGGGGTCGAAGTCTGGTTCACCGAGCACTCCCGCGTCGACGATGTGGGTGTCCGCTCCGTGGTCCTCGATGATCTCACGAGCGAACGCGACCTCCTCTCCTTTCGTGTCTAACGTCCCGACGATAACAATTGCCATCGTGACGGAGTCGTTACGCGATGGTCGGCTTAGCCGTTCTGGCCGGTTCGCTTTCCGCTCACGCCGCGATCTTCTCGATCTCGCCTTTCAGGCGCTCGGCGTCGAAGTCGTGGTCGGGCCGGACGTTGACGAAATCGAGGAACGCGCGGGCGTCGAGGAGTTCGCTCGGGGAGTAGAACTCGCGGGCGACAGAGATGACCGTTCGGGTGCCGATAACCGGTTCGAGCGTGGCCAGCGCCGAGGCCAGGTCGTAGGCGCGGGCGTCGACGATGCCCTCCTCGTTGACGCTTGTGGCGTCGATGAAGTAGATCTCCCCGTGGAAGACGAGGACGTTCTCGCCGCGCAGGTCTCCGTGAGCCAGGCCGTCGTCGTGGAGTCGCCGGAGGCTTTCGAACAGGTCCGGTGCGAGCGTGCGGGCTTCGTCCGGGGAGACGTCGTCGAGCGTTCGGAAGTCGTCGAGAAACTCGAAGACGAGCACGCCCAGGCCGTCGACTTCGAAGGCCTCGATCGGTTCCGGAGCGTTCACCCCGATCTCGCGCATCCGTTCCGCGGCGTCGAGTTCTCGTTCGGCCATCTCGACGGGACTGCCGCAGTGGTCGAAAAACCCCTCCCGGCCGCTCGTGACCGCGCCGAGGTTTCTCCCCGTGGTAAACAGCGCGTGGACGATCGAGTTCTGCGGGGAGATGATCTTGACGAACCACTCGTCGTCGACCACGCAGGGCGTCGAGAGCCAGTTATCCGCGTCCAGAAACGTGACGCGCACCGCGTCGCGACCGGTCCGGTCCGCGATCTCCCGGGCGACGGCCTCCGTCTCGTCCCACCCGACGGTCCCTCGAACCAGGTCGCGTACTTCCATGTTGTTTAAGAGACAGACGCACGAGCATAAATGCCTTGGCGGCATGTGACCCGCTGCCCGCCGCCGATCGTGTGTTTCGTTCGAGCTAAATTGTGCTTGTGCCGCTGGCCTTATCGTTCGACGGCCGCGACTGTGACCGTTACCGCGCCCCTGCCTCAGTCGGCATCGCGTCCCTTGCCCCGACCCTTATCGTGTCCTTTTCCACGGCCGTTACCGCGCCCACTGCCTCGGCCGTTCCCGTGTCCTTTGTCGCGACCCTTACCGTGCCCTTTGTCGCGGCCATTTCCGTTACCCCGTCCCGGCGGGTCCGCCGCGCCGTCGTACGCGCGAAACACGTCGAACCGCCGGTTGAACGCGGTCGTGGTCGGGACGGACGGATCGTCGTTCACGTTCGCCGCTTCGTCGCGCACGCCGCCGCCGCCGACGCGGAGGTCGGTCCCGAGGCCGGCCGCGAGTGCGTTCAGGTTCTCCCGGGCGTCGGTCGGCGCGGCGGAACTGCCCAGCAGGACAACGGCACCCCCGTCCGCCGCGAACGAGCGGAGTTCGCCGACCGTCTCGTCGTCGAACGAGTCGGCGGGCGTAGTGACCACGATGGCACGGGCATCGTCGAGGCGGTCGCCGGTGATATCGTTCACCTGCTCGAAGCCGATCCCGACGCCTTCGAGATAGCGCTGGTAGTAGGCGGCGTCCTCGTTCGAGAGGGCGTAGTCCGAAGCGAACTGGCCGCGACCCCCGTCGATGAGTACCTCGTCGTCCGTCCGGTCGGCGAGCGCGTCGATCAGGTTCGTGAGGAAGACGAAGTTCTCGAACCCGGCGGTATCGACGCCGTACCCCTCCGCGGCCTCGTACGACTCGTCGATCAGGGGGCCGGCGACGAGGCCGACGCGTGACCGTTCGTCGACGGCTGCGAGGGGGATCCGGCCGTTCGTCACAGCGGTCGCACCCTCCGCGCTGTCCTCCGCGAAGACGGGGACGCGGTTGGGTGTCAGGCGTCGGCCGATCGTCGAGATAGTGACCGGATCCGGAACGAACAGGTCGTCTACGTCGCGGTTTCGGATCGGGTCGCTGTTCTCCGGGGTGCTCTCGGCCCAGAGTCCGACGTCGTCGGCGCGGGCCTCGGCCTCCGCTCGCCAGAACTCGTCGTGCCTGTCGAGCCCTGACCCGTACACGCGAGCGAGACCCCGCTCGATCAGTTCACGGTTGTACGTGGTTGCCCTGTCGCCGTCGCCGTTCGCGTCGTATCTGACGTAGCCGAGAATGCGGTTGAACTCGTCGCGGACACCCTCGTTCTCGTCGAACGAGAGTTCGACTGTCTCGCCAAGCAGCGCCTCGCGAGCGAAATCGCTCCCCTGGTCGGCCCACTCCTGTAGATACTCGATATCTTCGATCCCCTCCCACTCTTCGAGGCGCTCGGCGGCGCTGTTCGTCGCCGTCTCCGGGGTGTCGACGCCGAGGATCCGGATGCTCTCTTCGTGGCCGTCGTCGAACGTGACAGTGACCGTGTCGCCGTCCGCGACATCGACCACGTCGACCGCGTACGTTTCCTCGGGGTCGATCTCGAAGCCGATTCCGTCGCGCTCCTCGAAGTAGGGGAAGTCGTCGTTGAACTCGCCCGTCACGGGTGCGAACTCCGAGCCGAGATTGTTCTCGGGATCCATCACCTGGTCGTCGTTGAACCGGAACGACAGATCCAGCGCCGTCGCGAGCGCGTTCAGATTTGCCGTCTCGTCGAAGCCGTTGAAATCGGACTGGTCGATGAGAAACAGCGCGCCGCCGTCGTCGAGGAACTCCGAAAGCGCCGCCGTCTCGTCGTCGTCGAACGCCCGGCTAGGGGACGTGACGACGACACCGTCGGCGTCCGCCAGGGCGTCGGCGAGCGAGTCCGTCCCCTCGACCGCGTAGCCGTTTTCTTCGGCGTACTCCGTGAACACGTCGTACGCCGAGAGGTCGTAGAACTGGTCGTGTCCCTCGTCCCAGACGACGCGGTCGCCGTCGACGTGTTCGTCCCAGAGGTTGAGCACGAACTCCTCGTTACCGAGGTCGAAGTTCGCGTCGTCGTTCGCCAACGGCGCGCCGTAGCCCACGACATCGCCGTCGACTGCCACCAGCGGTATCTCGACGTCGTCCGGATAGTCGACCGCGTCGCCGTCGCCGTCCTCGTCGACGTTGTACGCGGTCGGTTCGGCCCACACTGCGACGGTCCCGCCGGCGGTCAGCGGGGTCCCGTCGGCGGCGAGGAGACTCGCCGTCGAGTAGAACCCGATATCGTCGATCCGTGACGACGGTTGGAAGGGGCTACTCGTGGCGGCGCTACGTCGTGTCGCGACGCTGGTTCCGGCGGCCGCAGTTACCAGCGTTGCGAGGAAGTTTCGGCGTCGCACGACAGGCCCCACACCGTCACCCGGGATAAAATTATCTAGAATTGTTACACATACAACTGTTGACGTACCGAGGTCTCGGAAATAACAGGAAGTTTTCAGGAGTCTGGCGGTCGGTTGATGGCGGACAGAGAGCCGCGGCGAACGGCGGACGATCCGCCGTGGGACAGATTCCCGTATTTTTATCTTCGAGTTCGGCAATTATTGCGTATGGAGTTCACCCTGTCCGACGAACACCGGATGATCCGGGACAGCGTTCGGGAGTTCTGCGAGGAGGAGATCGCCCCGATCGCCCAGGACATCGAAGACGAACACCGATTTCCCGCGGAGATATTCGACCAACTCGCGCAACTGGACGTGATGGGCGTCCCCGTCGCCGAGGAGTACGGCGGACTCGGCGGTGATCAGTTGATGTACGCGCTGGTCACGGAGGAACTCGGCCGGGTGTCCGGATCCGTCGGACTCTCGTACGCGGCCCACGTAAGTCTCGCCAGCAAGCCCCTCGAACTGTTCGGCACGGACGAGCAGAAAGAGCGCTGGCTCCGACCGCTCGCGGAAGGCGACTACGTCGGCGGTTGGGCGCTCACTGAGCCGGAAAGCGGGAGCGACGCCAGCGACATGAACACGACCGCGGAGAAAGACGGGGACGAGTGGGTTCTCGACGGCACCAAGCAGTTCATCACCAACGCCAGCGAGGCCGGATCCGTCCTCGTCAAGGCGGTCACGGACCCCGACGCGGGGTACGACGGCATCTCGACGTTCATCGTCGACCCCCGAGAGGACGACGGCTTCGAAGTGACGACGATCTGGGACAAGATGGGCCTGAACGCCTCGCCCACCTGCGAGATCCAGCTAGACGACGTCAGACTCCCCGAGGACCGCCTGCTCGGCGAGGAGGGCGACGGCTGGGACCAGACCAAGAAGACGCTCGACGGCGGACGGATCTCCATCGCGGCGCTCTCAGTGGGCCTGGCCCAGGGCGCATACGAGGCCGCGAAAGGGTACTCGAAAGAGCGCGAGCAGTTCGGCCAGCCCATCTCCAAGTTCGACGCGGTCCGCGACAAGGTGGTCGCGATGGAGCGCAAGACCGAACGCGCGCGTCTGCTCACCCACAAGGCCGCCTGGAAGTACGACCGGGGCGAGTCCGTTACGAAAGAGAGCGCGATAGCCAAACTCGACGCCAGCGAGGCCGCCCGCGAGGTAGCCGAGGAGGCCGTCCAGACCCTCGGCGGATACGGCTACACGACGGACTTCGCGCCGCAGCGGTTCTACCGCGACGCCAAGCTCATGGAGATCGGCGAGGGAACGAGCGAGATTCAGCATCTCGTCATCGGCCGAGAGCTCGGGCTGTAGAAACGGCTTTGAGAGGGGCGTTCAGCGCCCGCTACCGCAGGACCGCACCCGCAGCGACTTCACGTTCGGTTTCCAGCGTCGCCGCGAAAACCCAGTTACCGTGGGATGGCATTCAGCCGCCAGTCAACCGGTCCCAGAGAGACTTCAGTTCGGAGCCCTCGGAGAGCCCTTCCAGTTTCCGCAACGTCTCTTTTTCCTCTTCGAGGTTGTCCTGCAGCGGGTTCGTCACCTCGCTCCCGAGGTCGAGTTTGTCCGCAGTCGTCAGAAGCGACTGGTAACTGCTGATCTCTATCCGTTCGGTCTTCATCGCAGCACCGAGGAAATAGAGGTTTTTCAGGTCGTCGTCCCGGACCATCCCCTCGAACTGCTTGCGGTCTTTCTCGAGCGCGTCGACGAGAGGACAGTCCCGCTGGCGCGGTTCCACGCCGTACGCTTCGAACGCGTCCTCCAGTCGCTCGACCTGCGTCTCCGTCTCGTCGCGGTGCGAGTTGAACCCGCTCTCTAAGTGCCCGTTCGTCGTCGCGAGCGCCATCTCGTCCAGCGCGCTGACGAGTTTCACTTCCATGTTGTAGATCCCTTCGAGTTCGTACTCGAACAATCCCTCTAACGACTCGATGTACTGCTCTGAATCGCTCATTGGTCCACCCCACACGCAGGACGACGAGCGGATGGTTAACTGTGAGGGGGTACAGACGGAGAGCTATCGCCTGCGATCCTCGTGATTACGGCCCGGTGCTGGTTCGAGCGTATTGATACGCGAGAGTGAGGTACTCAGACGATACCACGACTATTGCAACGCGGCCGCACTGACCTGCGCGAACGAAGTGAGTGCGGTCAGTGGACGGGGAAAGGCAGGCGCTCGGAGCGTGTCCGAGCAACCGCGAGGACCGCACAAACTGGCGGGCCTGGAACGAGCGCCGCCGGCGCTCGTTGGCGTCTTCGCGAACGAAGTGAGCGAAGGCTCGGAGGGCGCGAAGCGTCCTCCGGCGGACATAAAAAGGGCGACGCGAGCGCTGCCAAGTGCTCGCGAGGGTTTTTAGTTGATGGTGGTGTGCTCGCTCTCCTCGTTCAGCGCGAGGTTCGCGGCGATCTCGGCGTTCCGCATGGCGAACTCCGCAGTCTGCTGGAGACTGACGAGCACTTCGCGGACTTCAAGCAACGACCCGTTTTCCATCTCGGGGAGGTCGGCCAGGATCTCCTGCTGGCGGTCGGCGATGTCGTGGAACAGTTCTCGGGTCTGGATCGTCAGGTCGTAATCGCGTTCGACGGCGGCTTCGACGGCGAGGGCGGTGACTTCGTCGACGTCGTCCGTGAACTCGCGGATGCGTCGCATGGTACCGCTGTCGACGTCCAGACTGTGTCCCTCCGATTCGAGGACGATTTCGGCGATGTCCTCGGCGTTGTCGGCGGTGAGTTCGAGGTTCTTCGCGATGGAGCGATAGCCGATGAGCGGGAAGCCGTCGCCGAGCCCCACGGCGCGTGCGAGGTTGGGGTTCTGGTAGGCAGTGAAGATGAGACGGAGCAGGAGAACGAAGATCTTGTTCGCTTGTCGCTCGCGGTTCAGGGCGCGCTGGGCGAGGTCGGGATTGCCGTGAGCGAGCGATTTGACCGCTTCGCCGCGCATCGTCGACCCCGTGGATTCTAAGCGTTCGAGCAGGTTGTCGAGGGTGAAGTCCTCCGGGTCGACCGAACAGCGGATCGAGATGCTCTCGGGTGTCTCCTCGATGACTCCGAGACCCATCAGTTGCGTTTCAGCCTTGTAGACGGCGTTGATGTGGTCGCTGTCGAGGGCTCCCGAAGACTGTTCGACGCGGATGACTCGACGGCCGAGCACGTACTGTGCGAGGATCGCGCGTTCGACCGCGTCGGCGTCGAGGTCGTCGGCGTGGATGATCGCCTCCGACTCGCCCGTGTTTACGGACTCCGGCATGACGGTCAGCGTCCCCTTCCCGCCCATCCGAAGAGACACCTCGTCGCCCTTCTCGACATCGTGTTCTTGCGCCCACTCCGCCGGCAACGTCATCGCCAGCGTGGACGGACCGAGTCGCTGCACTTTTCGCGTTTCCATACGCCCCTCTTCCGGCTGCGAAGACCTTAACCTTGACTATACACCCATTAATATTCCGAGGCGTATTATAATACGAATGATCGTCGGGTTCACTGCACCTGCATCATACGCTGTTCGACGCGGCCGACTCGAACCTTTCGCCAGCCGCGGAGCGACTCGTCGAGCGCCCGGTCGCCGGTGTCGACGCGAAGCACGCCGGTCGTATCGAGTTTCGCTCGGGACGCGACGACTTCGACTGCCGACTGGCGGATCACCGGCGGGGATATCTGGTCGTTGCCACGGCCGAAAATGAACCCCTGGCCGCCGATGGGGGAGACGACTATCACGGACTCCTCACCGAGAACGTCGAGGATTTCGGACTCGGTCGCGTCCCGGACGAGCAACTCGCCGTCGCGCCAGACATCGACGCCGAGGGGGGAGCCGTCGAACCCGAGTTCGGCTTTGACCGCGCCGACCGTACTCCCGGGTCCGAGGACGTAGGTCACGCCGGCATCGACGTCGGCAGCGAACCCCTCGGCCAGCGCCTCGACGGTCCCGCCGCCGAGTTGCTTGCTCGATTGCATCTCGTCGGCGACGGGGACGGGCCGGACGGCGCGTAGCTCCGTCTCGACATCGCCACCGCGATAGGCGTCCTCGTCGATGTCGTTTATCTCGCGGTCCGCCGTCGCGTCGAAGGTGGCCGCGATACGGCCGGCGTCCGCCGGCGTGACGGCGAACACCGAGGAGTACACCTTGACGCCCGCGGGAATTCCCAGCATCGGAGTGTCGCTCTGGCGCTCGTCGAGGACGTTCGCAACGTCGACTGCGGTGCCGTCACCACCCGCGAAGAGGACCAGATCGGTTCCGCGTTCGACGAACTCCCGGACGGCCTCTCGGGTGTCGGCGGCGTCCGTCTCACTGCCGGGGTCAGTGACGACTACCGGGTCGAACCCAGCCGCGCGCGCCTCGTCAGCGCCCATCGCGGCGCCCGCGGCGAGGATCTCGACGCCGTCCGACCGCTCGGAGAGCGCGTCGAGC
Organism: Halostella pelagica; assembly: GCA_005954745.1. Taxonomy (GTDB): domain Archaea; phylum Halobacteriota; class Halobacteria; order Halobacteriales; family Natronoarchaeaceae; genus Halostella; species Halostella pelagica. The sequence goes on along the minus strand of CP040678.1, from coordinate 1,121,954 downwards.
GCTTCCCGAGCGCGGTCCGGTGCGCGGGGTTCAGCGCCGCGTTCTCGCGCCTCGTCGACTTTCCCGTCCGTCCCCTTCAGGCCGACGCGCCCGCCCATGCCGGCGATAGGGTTCACGACCAGTCCGATCCGTCGCATGGCCGGCGGTTCGGGCGGGACGGTCAAAAGCCGACCGACCGTGGTCTCGGCCCGCTACCTGCAATCCGTTCGTCAAGAGTTAAGAGAACGGCACGGAAACGTCATCCCATGACGACGATCCTCGCCGAAACCGTGTTACCGATCGACGCTGTCGGCTACGGCGTCTTCGCAGTGAGTCTCTTGATCACCGCGGCCTGGCTGGCGTACCTGTACCGCTAGTTTTCTACCGGGTCGACGCGGTCCCGAAGCCATCCGGCAGCCGCTTCGACGACCTCCGGATCCGGTCCGGAAATCTTCACGCGTACGTATTCGCCGGGGTAGCTTCCGACGGTCACGTCGAACGTCTCCTGTAGCGCTTCGATCCGGTCAAGCAGTGCGCTCTCGGGTTCGTCCGCTTCGACGACGGTGACGTGTTTCTCGACGCCGCTGAACTCGTCGGCGACAGATTCGAACATCCCTTTCATCTCCGACGGGACTCCCGGGAGAACGTAGACCGAGTCGACGACAGCGCCGGGCGCGACGCCGACCTCGTTGTGGAGAACGCGGGCTCCCTGGGGCAGATGTGCAGTCCCCGTCGCGAGGTCCTCGCGGGTGTACCCGCCGTGTTCAGTGAGCCACGTCAGCGCTTCTTCGTGTTCGACGACCGGCCGTCCGAACGCCGCGGCGACGCCCTTCATCGTCAGGTCGTCGTGTGTCGGGCCGAGACCGCCCGTCACGATCACCGCGTCGTACTCCGCCCGGTACTCGTTGACGACGCGCGCGATGTCGGCCACTCGGTCCGGAACCACGGTGACGCGCTCGACCGAGACGCCTCTCGCGTCGAGTTCGTCGCAGAGCCAGGTCGCGTTTGTGTTCGTCGTGTCTCCCGCCAGAAGTTCGTCGCCGACAGTGACGACCGCAACGTTCATACTGCCGTTAACGGTCGGTCGAGTAAAAACCCGCGGACTACCTCATTCCCGGCGGCGGTTCGTCGTCGAACTCGTCGTCCTCGGTCTCGACGTCAAGCCCCAACTCCTTGCGCTGTGCCTCTAGTTCGCGGATCTGTCGGAGGTAGTAGATCAGTCCGCCGATCATCACTACGCCCAGTATCGCGACGAGGCCGCCGAAGATGTAGATGTCACGCTCGAGATAGTACCGGACGAAGATGTTCTGGTCGGGGTCGTCCCACCGCAGATGAACACGGTCGTCGACGGACCGCTTCTCCGGGTTGCTGGGACTGACGTGGCTGAAGATGAAGTTCCCCGTCTGATGGTTCGGCGGGAGGACGACCTCGTGAGACCCTTCGACGAGAACGGGCGTTCCGAACTCCTTGGGCCGCGTATCGGCCGTGTACGCGACCGTACCGTTTTCCTGCGGGAGTTCGATGACCGTCTCGCCGCCCTCTTTGGACACGTCGAGTTCGGACCCGTTGACGAACGTCCCGTTGGGATACCGGTACTGGACCGCCCGTACGTTCACCGGTTCGTTGCCGCTGAACCCGCTCTGATACACGGAGAGTTTCGACTGGTCGGATACGTCGTACACCGCTTGGTACTCGCTGTCTTCGATCCGTATCGTGACTGTCGAGTTCGTCTCCCAGTCGTACTCGGCGTCTTCGTCCAGTTCCTCGTCGGAGATGTCGTCCGCGAACGGGCCGAAACTACAGCCGGCGGTGAGCGCGACCGCGCCGACGAGAACCGTGGCGAGGACCAGCCGACGGTTCATGGAACGACGCAGCGGAGTTCGGCGGGGACGTACTCCCCGATGCTCGCGAGCAGCCCCGGCGGGTCCGTTCCCTCGCCGCAGATGATGCTCTGTTCGAGTAATCCGAGCCGCTCGACGGTGACGATGTCCTGTGCGTGTCCTGCCCGGTTGACCGTCGCGCGTACTTCGGCGCGAGTCGCGCTATTGACGTTGACACGGCCGGTCCCGCGAGTCCATTCGTACAGCCGGTCGCGCTCCTCGTCGGCGAGACGGTGAGGCTGGTCCTCGGTACCGTACACGAACGTCATCGGAAGGTGCTGGACCAGTCCGAACCGTTCGCGGACCTGGTCGGGCGACCCCGGTCCGAGGTCGATCTCGCTCGTCGGGATACGGATCGCTTCGCCGGCGTCGAGTACGAACCCGTCGTCGTCCCAGCGTTCGAGCGTCCCGACGTACGTCTCACCGGGTTCGAACTCGCCGGTGATCTCGCCCCACTCCTCGCGCAGCAGGTTTCGCGCGACAACGGCGTCGTCGCCCTCGACCGTGATCGACGGGAAGTCGTCGTGGCGGATCCCAACGTCGTACGTGACATCGAGGTCACCGAGAGTGTTCCCTACGAGCGACCGGAGCGAGTCTAGCGACCGTTCGCGCGCGTCGCCCTCGACGTAGAGTTTTGTTGCGAGTACAACCATTATGCCTCGACGTTTAACTCGTCGCGAAGCGCATCGATGCGTTCGTCCATCGAGTCGACGAGTCGCGTGTTCTCCATCGCTTCCAGCGGCGACCCGCACTCGGGGCACTCGAAGCCGAAGTCCATCGCCTCGCCGAACTCGAACCGGATGGAGTCGACCTCGCAGAGGTAGAACTCGTGGTTACGCTCGTACTCGCGGCGGTCGTCGAGCGCGTCGAGCAGGCGGTGCATCTCCTCTTCGAGGTTTTCCGGGATGTTCTCGTACTGGAACGTCCAGAGGTAGGTCAACCACCCCGAATCCTCGTCGCGGAGCCGTCGGTACGTCGCCAGGTCGTTCTCGTAGAGTATAAATAGCGCCCGGCGAACGTCGTTGAGTTCGAGGTCTAGCTCTTCTGACAGCTCCTCGTCCGTAACCTCGCCGTCCGGCGGGGCGGCCGCGACCGGCATCCCCTTCGGTCCGACGAGCTCGTGAAGGTACTTCTGGATGACGGGGTCTTCGAGTAGATCCTCAAAAGCCATTACCAAAGAATCGTAGCGTGAATCGTTTAAACCCTCCGGAATGCTCACTTCGTTCGCATTCCGAGGCTCGCAGACCTGCGGTCTGCTCACCACCGAATCCCTCACTCGTCGGGCGAGACGACCTTCTTGCCGGTCTCCATCGGGACGACGCGCTGGTCGGCGTCCGCCCACTCTCGGTCGAGTTCGCGACCGTCGAACAGGCGGTCGAGGAAGACGGCCAGCCCCGCGACCTCGGAGTGTGGTTGGTTGGTGACGCCGACGTTCCAGTCCGCCGCCTCGTACACGTCGAACGACACCTTCTCCGCGCCGACGACGACGAGGACCGGTTCGTCGTCGTGTGCCGCCCGAACCTCGTCTTCGACGTCTTGGACGCGTTCGCCGTACATCGTCAGATGGACGACCCGCCCGGGCCAGTCGCGGATCGTCGCCTTCGGCGAGTCAGTCAGTTCAGCCTCGAACGGACCGCCGAAGCGGTCGGTAATGTCCCGGATCGTCTCCCGGGCCTGCGACGACCGAGTGAGAACGACGCGGTCGGCACCGAGCGCACGAGCCGTCAGTCCAACGTGCGTTGTCATCCGTTCGTCGCGTCCTGGCCGGTGGCCGAGCCGCAAAACGGCGACCTCGGGTTCCCCCTGCATGGTCGGACAGTGTCGGAGCGAGGGTTAGGGGGTTTCGCTTCCGCGACGCTCCGGAGCGCTGCGACTGTCTTGTTTGCTCGTGATCCGCTGGGCAGGTCCAATGAATCGGCTCACTGATCGACGGACGACAGTATAGCACTCGGGTGCCTCGGACGACCCCGAGTCGACGACATGGACAGTCTACCAGCGGGAGTAGGGACCACAAACTAATGTCCTCCAGCGGTCAAAGGCGAAGCATGGATCTCTCCGGAAAGCGAGTTCTCGTCACAGGCGGTGCCGGCCTCGTCGGCTCACACATGGCTGCGCGACTGGTCGACGACAACGACGTCCTCGTCGCGGACGACCTCTCGAACGGTCACGTCGAGTGGGTCCCCGACGCCGCATCGTTCGCGGAAGTCGACCTCACCGACCCCGAACAGGTCGCCGAAGTCCTGACGCCCGACGTCGACGTGGTCTTTCACTTCGCGGCGTCGAAAAACGTCAACACCGACCGCCCTCGCGCGCAGTTCGAGTCCAACAACGCGATGACGTACAACCTCCTCGAACGGATGGACCAGGTCGGCGTCGACAGCATCGCGTTCACGTCGTCCTCGACGGTGTACGGCGAGGCTCCCCGCCCGACGCCGGAGGACTACGCCCCCCTCGAACCGATAAGCATCTACGGCGCGAGCAAACTCGCCGAGGAGGGCCTCCTCTCCACGTACGCTACCGCCCACGGTCTGACGGTCTGGACGTTCCGTTTCGCAAACATCCCCGGCCCGGCGTTCGACGGGTCCGTCATCCCGGACTTCGTCGAGAAACTCGACGCGAACCCCGAGAAACTCACAATTCTCGGCGACGGACGACAGGAGAAGTCGTACCTCCACGTCGAGGAGTGCGTCGACGCTATTCGCCACGCCGTCGAACACGCCGACGACGCACACAACGTGTACAACCTGGGCACGCGAACGACGACGTCCGTCAACCGAATCGCTGACATCGTCGCCGACGAGATGGGCGTCGATCCGGAGTACGAGTACACCGGCGGCGACCGCGGATGGACCGGCGACGTGCCGAAGATGCGCCTCTCCGTCGAGAAACTCTCCGCGCTCGGGTGGGAGCCGCCGCTCTCCAGCGACGACTCGGTCCGGAAGGCGGCGCGGCAACTGGTCGACCAGTTGGACTGATACTCTCGGCTGTACTCCCATGAAGAATTTCGGACCCTCGGAGACCCGAGTATCGCTCCGAAGTGACAGCCGACAGTATGAGATGCCGTTACTTTGACTCGTCACTGCGCCCGGTTCGGCGTTCACTCCTGATTCGACGCTTCACCACACGTTGATAACGACGAAAGCGACGGTCAGCACCGCGGCGAGGGCGACTGACGTGACCGTCAGGGTGCGACGGTCACCGTCAGAGAGACCGAAGCGCCGACCGGCCCAAACGGTGTTGAAGATGCCTGCAAGCGCGAATGCGACTCCTATGGCGGCGATCCAGGCCCCGCCGAGTAGCGATTGCGGAACGAGCAGGAGTCCGTAGCCGACCACGAACAGTCCGATAAGGACGGCGGTAACGGAGACGTATCCGAACGACCGGTCAGATTGGGTGCTAGAAGCGGTATCCATACGAACAGGTACGCGCTGCATAAATATAGCCGTAGTGTGACCAGTGATACACCGTGTTCCGGTCCCGGACGGCTATTCCATATGAAGGGCGAACACCGACCGTTACACCGAAAACTCCGCCCGGGCCTCGCACTCCGTCTCGTTCGCTTCGAGCGTCGCCACTGCGGTGTACGACCCCGAGTCCGGATCGTCCCACGTCGCCTCATAGGTGGCGGTACCGCCGGGGTCTAACGTCTCCGACCCGAGCATCTGAGCGAACATGCGGCCCTCGCTGAAGCGCCAACGCTCCGACCCGTCGTCGAGGACGGCGAAGTCCGCTTCGAGCGCGTCGGAAAAGGAAAGGTCGACGGGGTCAGCGCCGGAGTTAGTGACGATGAAGGTGAACTGAACGTCCCGATCCGTAGTCACGTCGAGGGAACTGTCGAGTGGCATACGGCATGGTACCGAGTGGGAGAGTATAGACTTTCTGCAGCGAGAGAACAGGGGAACCGACAGCGGCGGCCGGCGGTCGTCAGTCGTCGCTGGAGTCGAGCCCCAGCGCGACGGCAACGTCGAGCAGGCCGGCACCCTGCTCGTTGTCGCCGAGGCCGATGTCCTCCGCAGTGTCTCGCAGGCGCTGTCGGGCCTCGTCGTTCGTGTAGCCGTTGGCCATTAGCTGTCCGCCGGCACCGGCCACGTGGGGACAGGCCATCGACGTGCCGGAGAACGTGTCGTACCCCCCGGGTATCGACGAGTAGACGTCCTCGCCGGGGGCGGCGAGTTCCACTTCGGCCCCCGTCGATGAGAAGTTCGCCAGCGAGTCGTCCTCGGACGTGGCGCTGACGGCGACGACGGTGTCGTACCCCGCGGGATACCCCACGCAATCCGTACAGGGGCCGTCGTTGCCCGCCGCCGCGACCAGCAGGACGCCTCTGTCGGTGGCGTACTGGCAGGCGTCACGGACAGTACTGGAGGCGGACCCGCCGAGGCTCATGCTCCCCACGTCGTACCCCTGGTCGGCGGTCCACTCGATCGCAGCGGCGATGTCGGAGTAGGACCCGCTCCCGTTCTTGTCGAGAACCTTGGCCGCGTGTAGTGTCACTTCCGTGCTGACGCCGACTACGCCTTCGTCGTTGTTCAGCGCGTCGGCGATGCCGGCACAGTGCGTCCCGTGGTCATTGTCGTCGTCCCACGGTTGGCGACACATCCTCGGGTTCCCCCGACACTTGACGAAGGCTTTTCCCTCCCCGAGATTCGCCTGCAGGTCAGGGTGGTCGGAGTCGATACCCGTGTCGATGATCGCGATGTCCGCACCCGCGCCTGTTTCGCCGTTCGCGTGCGCGACATCGGCGTCGACGCGGTCGATTCCCCACGGCGTCGTCTGGGAGAACGCCTCCCACTCACCGTTCACCTCGACGTATCGCACGTCGGGGCGGTTCTCCAGGGCCTTCGCGGCCCGTGCCGGGATGCGGATCGTCATCGCGTCGAACGCGAACTCGCGCTCCACGGAATCAGCGGCGTTGTGCGCCGCTTGATGACCGCTGTCCCCGGCGAACCCGACGTTTACTTCGACGAAGTCGTCGGGGTCCGCGCTGGCGAGGCCGCTCACCCCGACGACGGCGAGCGCACCGGTACTTTTCTTGAGAACGCTACGACGGCTGAAATGTGAGTTACCATCTGACATGGCAACTTTCGGCGACTATCTGGATCATTATTAATCATTGTGGTAGTTCCAGTTGAGGTAATTACAAGAACCCGACTATCTAGTTAATATAATAACAAGAGACGAGGTTTGCATTTGTTTTCTCGCCGTATTCGATGGCTCAGAGAGAACTCGGATGCCGGAACCGCGGTCGCGTGTCGCATCGTCGGACGCCAAGCAGTACGCCTTTATTCGGCTGTCGCCTACGGCGAGCCGTGCAGATCGTCGGGTACGATACGGGCGCGCCGTCGGACGAGACAGCAGACGCCGAGGGACGGCACCCAGCGTTGCTCGTCGCGACGGACGGAACGGTCCAGCGCGTTGCGCTGACCCCCGGATCGACGCTCGCGTACGCCCTCGGAACCCGCCAGTGCGCCGGCGCAGTCGACGGTACGACCCACTACGCCTGCGAGAACGACGGAGCGCCGTACTGTGACCAGCACGCGAGTACCTGGGTGTGCGCCCGCTGTACCGGTACCTGTCTCAAAGACGAGATGGACTGTTACGAGGAGCACGCGGTGTATCTGGCTGCGTTCGCCCCGGCGACGTTCAAGGTCGGCGTCACTCGCTCCTGGCGGCTAGACACCCGCCTTCGAGAACAGGGGGCGGACCGCGCCGCGCACGTCCACACCGTTTCGAACGGGCGGATCGCACGCGAACTGGAGGCCGAGATAGCGAGCGGCGAAGAGGTCTCGGGGCTGGCTGTCGACCTGACCGACCGGGTGCGGGTCCCCCGGAAGGTAAACGGCCTCCACCGGTCAGTCGACGATACGGCCTGGGAGCGCCTCCTCGACGAGTTCGACGCGTTGGACAGGTTCGATTTAGACTACGGCCTCGACCTGGACGCGCGGCCGGTCGTCGAGACGCTGGCCTCGGGGGAGGTCGTCGGCGTCAAGGGGCGCGTCCTGTTGTTGACGAACGCCGGGACGACCTACGCAGTCGACCTGCGCGATCTCGTGGGCTACCACGTCCGTGCGGAGACGGCCGACCGGGATCTCCAGTCTAACCTCGGCGCGTTTACCTGACGATAGTTCGAGACGCTTACCGAACTCTTTTCGGCCCGGCGACGGAAACCCGAGGTATGTCGGACGACGAATCCACCGACCGCGAGGAACCGGGTGCAGAAGGCAACGGCGAGGAGTCGGCGGCTGAAAACAACGGCGGCGAGGAAGAAGAGAAGTCCTTCCGCGAACGCGTCGAGGAGATCCGCGAGAAACGCGCCGAGGAAGGTGAGGGCGGCGAAGGCGGTGAGGGCGGCTCGCGCGAGGAGCGCATGCAGGAGATGATGGGCGGCGGCGGTCCCGGCGGGATGGGTGGCGGCGGCGGCGGGAACCCCTTCGCACAGATGATGAGCGGCATGATGGGCGGCGGCCCGGGTGCCGGTCCGGGCGGTCGCGGCCCCGGCGGTCAGGGCCCCGGCGGTCAGGAGGCCGGAAACGAGGAACTCGTCCGCGAGGTCCGCCAGCTACGCGACGAAGTTCGCGACGCGACGCGGCAGCTTCAGCGGATCGCCGACGCCCTCGAAGACGACTGAGACGCCCCGTTTTTGGCTCCCCGCACGTTTTACCGGATAGCTCCGTCGGCCGTGTCGGTTCTATCGGGTCGATGAAACTGCTGTACGTCGTTCGGACCTGAGAACGGCGCTCCGAAGGCCTCGCGTGCGGCGAAACGGCACGTGTACTCGGGCCGTCAGTATCCTTTTTCTGGGACGGAAACCGCTGAAACGGGCCGTCAATTATAAACCTTTTGCACGTTTGGCTCAACTTGATGTCGCTGACAGCGGTGTTAGTTGCCAAACTGCTCCACGACCTGCCCCGCCGGCACCAGCGAACGGCGCTCAGCCTCGCGCCGTTCGCGTTACTCGGCTACGTGAGCGTCTCGCCCGTCTACGAGACGTCTCCCTGGATGGGCGTCCTGTTGCTCGTCGCGGCGACGCTGCTCGCGACCGGGGTCGTGGTCGCCGTCATGACGGGTCTCGGCGAGTCGTTGCGGTCCTACAACACGCTGTCGTAAACGTCCGCGAGGCGTTCAACCGCCCGGTCTACGCTCACCGTTTCTCGCCGTTCCAAACAGTTCTCCCCGAGGCGCTCACGGTCCGCGAGTGCGTCCTCGATCTTCTCTCGGAACGCCGCGACGTTTCCGGGCGTGAAGTGGTAGCCGGTGACGCCGTCGTCGATAGTCTCCGACAGTGCGCCGCTGTCGACGGCGACGACCGCCGTCCCGCAAGCGTTGGCCTCCAGCGCGACCAGTCCTTGCGTCTCGACGGGACTGGGAAAGGCGAACACGTCGAGCGCAGAGTAGAACGCGGGCATCTCATCGCGGTCGAGGAAGCCGAGAAATCGCACGTCGAGGTCGGTCCGTTCCGCTTGGGCTTCCAAGTCTGCCCTCGCCGGGCCGTCGCCGCCCAGCACGACCGTGATATCGAGTCCCTCGGCCGCTTCGAGCAGGTCCGAGAGTCGCTTCTCGTACCCGTGCCGGCCGGTGTATCCGACGAGAGTCTCTCCTTCGAGCCCGTACTTCTCCCGGAAGGCCGCCGGATCGGTCGGTCGAAACCGCTCAGTGTCTATCCCGTTCGAGACGACTTCTACGTGCGAGTCGATGCCGACGGTATCGAGCAGGTGGTCCCGGATCGGTGCAGTGGGAACCAACACGGCGTCCGCACGGTTGAAAAACCAGCGTTCGTACCCTTCGACGAACCCTTCGAGACCGCTCGCGATGCCGTCAGTCGGTGCGAGATAGTCAGTGTACTCTCCGCCGGGAGTGTGATAGGAGGCGACGAGCGGTGCGTCCGTCCGCCGGGAGAGACGCATCGCACCCAACCCGAGTGCATACGGGGTGTGTGCGTGGACGACATCGACGTTCGAAACCGCAGCGGGGACCTTTGGTGTGCCGAGGCGATACCCGTCGTACCAGGGGAACGCGACACTCCTGACGGGATGTTCCCTGGGGCCGGCGGTGTGGCCGTCTGCCCGGGGGTACACTACATCCATTCGTCCCCCGTTGCGGTTCCACCGCTCGCTCCAGGTCTTTATCGTGTAGGTCACGCCGTTTACCGTCGGGAGGTACGTATCGGTAAAGGCCGCGACCTGATGATCCATTACTTGAGATTTGGTTGGGCAGTGGTTAAAAATCCCGTCATTCAGCGACAGGCGACAGTTTACCGATCACGATCCCATCTTCGTTTTGCAGAATTACATAGCAACACGTCGCCCTCTCCAGCGGGTCGTTTCTCCCGTATCGTCAGTTCAGCCGTGACACCGTCAGAACAGAATTTGGCGTTCGTTCCGCGCCCTATATAAGATATAATAAACGATGAATGAGACAGGGGAACATTACAGAGTAGAAACAAAAAATATTTCCATTCCACCCCCAGTACATCTCAATGGGGCATTTCAGGATAACACTCTCTCTTGTCCTGATTCGCCCCGGAATCCCCCCACCCCCCATTTCCGATGACGATACCCGAAGAGCGCATTGAGCGCCTCCACTCACTTGCCTACGAGGCGGCGACAGCGTCGAACCAGGACCGAGCCCGGGAGTACGTTCGTCTGGCCAGACGCATCGCGGAACGGAACCGCGTCGACCTCCCCCGACGATTCAAGCGGTTCACATGCGACCGCTGCGATAGCTACCTCCGCCCCGGGTCGAACGGGCGCGTTCGACTGCAGGACGGTCACGTCGTCGTCACGTGCGACTGCGGCGAACAGGCGAGGTATCCGTACTGACCGCGACGGGACGACCGTTCAACAACGTTGATACGGCTTCCCCATCTAACTGCTTACATGACCGACGAGGAACTCCGAAAGCGAGCACACGACCTCGACGTTACTCTCTGGGTCGGGAAAAGCGGTATCGGCGCGGTAACTGACGAACTCGACGACCAACTGAAAAACCGCGACCTGGTGAAGGTGAAGTTCCTTCGCGCGGCCCGCGGCGGAACAAGCACGGAAGAACTCGCCGACGAACTGGCCGACGCGGTCGACGCCGACCTGATAGAAACCCGCGGTAACACGGCGGTCCTTCACTGATGGCGTTCGTCGACGACCTCCTCCGGAACGCCGGCCTGCAGGACGCGTACGCGGATCCACTCGGGGCCGTTATCGAGTTCGTCGTCGCGTTCGCCGCCGTCTACGTCGTCGGAAAAACCGTCATCTACCCGCTCGTCAGACGAGTACTAAACCAGCGGGGGATGGACGCCCACGCGCGCAAGCCCCTGATGAAAGTCACGCAGATACTCGTCCTGTTTCTCGCGCTGTCGGCCGCGTTTGCCTTCGCCGGATTCGGTAGTCTCCTCCAGTCGCTCGCGACTGTCGCGGCCGCGGCGACGCTCGCTATCGGCTTCGCGCTGCAGGACGTGATCAAGAACTTCGTCGCCGGGATCTTCATCTTCACTGACAAGCCGTTCCGAATCGGCGACTGGATCGAGTGGGACGGTAACTCCGGGGTCGTCGAAGACATCAGTCTGCGAGTCACTCGCGTGCGGACGTTCGACAACGAACTCCTGACCGTGCCGAACTCCAACCTGACCGACGACGTGATCAAAAACCCCGTCGCCAAGGACAAACTCCGCCTCAAATTCCTGTTCGGCATCGGCTACGGCGACGATATTCAGGCGGCCACAGACATCATCGTCGAGGAAGCCGAGAAGCATCCTGACATCCTCAACGACCCCGCGCCGTCCGTCCGTCTGACGGAACTCGGCGACTCCTCGGTCGGCCTCCAGTCCCGCATCTGGATCGCCGACCCCAGTCGCGCCGACTACGTGGGGATCCGCGGCGATTACGTCACGAACGTCAAACAGCGGTTCGATGAGGAAGGGATCGACATCCCATACCCGAACCGAACTATCGAGGGCGGACTCGAACTGACGAACGTCGCGGACGTGGTGGAGCCAGCGGACGACTGAGAGGGACTGCTGTAAGTCACTATGAGCGGGGCAGTCGCGGTTCGGAGAAGCGTATCGCGAATACAGTGAGCGTTTCACCGCGGACCCAGCGTCGCTCGGAGGTTTGCGCCAGATTTTCCTCCGAACTTTTGTAGACTCGACTCCGCTCTAAGAGCGCACCGCTCGTCGAAAAAGGTCATCGCGTATGAATAGGAACGGACGGCCGGAGTTGCCCGGCGTTCCGGACGGGGGAATCCCGGTTGCCTCCTCCACCCCGCGACCCAGCGAGCGACAGCTATCCGACGGTCCGCTGCTCGCTTCCGCGCCTGGCGGAGTGCCGCCGGTTAACCACGGCGGGACATCCCTGCGGATGACCGCCGCGGACTGCTATCCCCGATGGACGAGGCTTCCACGTTGGCTCCCGGGGCCCCGTCCGGTCAGACCGGACGAACCCGGAATTCGGTCCCCGCTAAAGGCCATAGTGCGGGTGGAGAGCAGGGCCTAACTGCCCGACCTAGTCCATCCTACGATAGCCGACCCGGTCTTAAGGTCTTTTCGCATCAGTCGGGGACGGCAGTGAGACGGCAGCGGGAGAAGCGATCAGATCAGACGCAGTTTGCGGGCGTACCAGGCGGCGCTGGCCGGAACGACGAGCGTCGCAGCGAGGAGGAGCCAGCGGTGGTGTTCGAGCCACTCCGCCGTTCCGAGTTGCAGGACGACCGACCTGTCGACTGCAAGCGCCCACTGGAACGCGAGCAGAGCCATCACCACTCCGAGGCCCAGCGTCACCCCAGCGGCCGTCTCCGCCGGAGTTCGGTCCTGTCGACCGGCGGCGAAGACGACGGCAGCGACTACCGCTATCAGGGAAACGCCCCACGGTCCGACGAAGCCGAATCCGTAGTAGACGCCCAGCCCGGAACTCTCCGTCGGCGGGAGTGCAACGAACGGCGCACCAGCGAGGACAACGACGGCCAGCGTCCCGAGCAGCCCGACCGTCGGAGGGACTCTCTCGTCAACCATACGGGAGTGCTGGTCGCGCCCGGAGCATAAGCGCGGCGTTCGAGTCCGAAAAGTCAACACCCCGGGTCGCCTTATCTCGGTCCATGGGACTAGGCAGCACCGCAAAGAAGATCCAGACGGTAGCTGACCGCGCCGAACAGCTGTACAAGCAACTCGTAGACGTCCGAAAACGGGTGATGGAGCTCGAAGAGACGACCACCGACACCAGTGACCGCGTTCGAGATATCGAGACGGAACTGGAGAAACAGCGCGCTGTCCTCGACGCGCTAGCCGAGGAACGTGACATCGACGTCGATCAGGTTCTGGCCGACGCAGCCATCGAAGACGTGGAGCCGTCAGACGCCGCTACTGACGGAGACACACCGAACACGAACGACGGGACGGCCGCCGCGTCCGCGGAAACCGACGATGCATCCGACGAGAGTGCCTGAGTTGTGCCGTCGTGATACCGACCGACGAGCGGCCGGCGACGTGGATCACTGCCGACCGCGTGACGGGAACCAATAAAATATAACGGGCACGGCAACTATTGCCTACCAGATGACTTCCCACCGGGAGCCGTTCGATTCGGTGTTAGACACCGTTGGACAGACGCCACTAGTACGCGTACAGGCGTCGCCCGACGAGGTCTCCGTGTACGCGAAACTGGAAACGTTCAATCCGGGTGCGAGCGTGAAAGACCGCATCGGCAAGTACATGCTCGAACGCATGGTCGAAGAGGGTGACGTGCCGCCCGGCGGAACGGTTATCGAACCGACCGCCGGCAACACCGGCATCGGTTTCGCCATCGCCGCCGAGCAACTCGGTCTCGACGCTATCTTCGTCGTCCCGGAGCGGTTCAGCGTCGAGAAACAGCAGCTCATGCAGGCACTGGGGGCGGAGATTATCAACACTCCCACCGAGAAGGGGATGGACGGAGCTATCGAGCGCGCACACCAGTTAGCGGACGAGCTAGACGACGCAGTAGTCCCCCAGCAGTTCGCGAACCCCCTCAACGCCGAGGCCCACTACGAAACCACCGGCCCGGAGATATACGAGGCCCTAGACGGCGAGGTCGGCGCTATCGTCGCCGGCTGTGGCACGGCGGGAACCCTGATGGGGATCGCGCGGTACGCCAGAGAGCAAAACCCCGATACGCACGTCGCCGCTGTCGAACCCGACGGCTCCATGTACGGCACGTTGTTCGGCGATGACAGGGAGGAAGACGAGTACAAAATGGAAGGGATCGGCACGCACGACCCCACGACGAACGAGTTGTTCGACCCCGAGCTAGTCGACGAGGTGATCGACGTTACCGACCGCTCCGCACAGGACGAACTCAAGCGATTAGCGCGCGACGAGGGACACCTCGTCGCGTCGAGCGCCGGCGCAGCGAGCGTCGCGGCACAGCGCGTCGCCGCCGATATCCGCGACGGCGAGATAGAGACGCCGTACGACTCCGTCGTCACGGTGTTTCCCGACTCCAGCGAACGCTACTTGTCGAAGGGCATCTACCGGTCGTTTGAGGAGTGGGACGGCTAACAGAGCCGCTGGTGTTCGACTTTCATGCACCGATCCTGAACGACGTGGCGACCGTCCGCTTCCGCGCGTCGCGCGGCCCCGTCGTCGCGGATGCCCAGTTGGGTCCAGATCACTTTCACGTCCTCGCGTTCCAGCGCCTCGTCGACGATCCCTGCGACCTCTTCGCTCGGACGGAACACGTTGACGACATCTATCGTTTCGTCAACATCGGAGAGGGAGTTATACGCCGTCTCACCGAGGATTTCTTCCTCGAACGGGTTGACCGGGATCACCTCGTATCCGTTGTCTTGTAGGTATCTCGGTATCGCGTGCGCGTCTTTCTCGGGCGTGGACGAACAGCCGACCACCGCGATCCGTCGCAGGCCCAGCAACTCACGTAGCTCCGCGTCGCTCTCGACGGGCATTGAGTATCGGTGATGAGACGCGTCCGCTAAAGCCTACTGGTCAGTCCCGGTTACGGATCGATCTGCTCCGGAGGGTGCGGACGACGGCTCGCCGGACCGGATCCGGTATCCAGTGCTTCCGAGTCACGAGACCGAGACGACAGGGACGTTAGTTCGACACCGTCGACACGCCGACGGTCCGAACAGACTGAGTCCCGTCTTCCTCTTTGACCTCGATAACGCCGTCGAACAGCTGTTTGAGTGTGTTGAGTGTCTGCTGTTCGTGTGCCGTTGAATCGATGACGTACAGACCAAGCCCGTCGGCGCTCTGGACGCGCCCCGTAAAGACGTGCAGGAACCGAAACACCGTCTGGACGTTCGAATACATCAACAGCGTCGATACTGAGTGGAGCAAGACCCGGTTCTGTTTGATGTTTCTGGCCTCGTAGAAGTCCTGCAGGAACTCCGAAAGCTGGATCCCGATACCCGTCATATCGACGGGCGAGGAGGCGTATTTGATTCTCGACGAGTCTTCGGCGTTGCCGACGCCGCGCTGTTTCGTCACACAGTCAACGATACCGAACGGCGCGTCGTCGATAGCTGGAACGAGCTGTTCGTACTCCGTGACGAGTTTATCCGCGCTGTCCTTCGTCGTGACGACGATCGCTCCTTCGCCCTGTCGCGTTCCGTTTGCGAGGATCTCTAGGGCGATCCGCCGTTTACCGGTGAGTGGCGGCCCCGATATCAGGAGATTCGTTCCTGGGGAGAGTTCGACGTCCGATAGGACATCAGCCAAGTCATACATGCCGGATCCTCTGTGGGAACAGACGGGAGATTCCGTTCTGTTGTCTGCCCTATCGCGTTCGTATGTTATAAAGATGGCCAAGCGACCTTATACCGTTTCGGATTGATCTACCGGGTCAGATCTCTGGGTTCGGGCGGGGAAAGCGGGGAGTGAACTCAGCGGTTACATCGCCAGCCGCCCTACGACGAACGCAACGGCGGCCAGAAACATGCCGTACTTGATCCGGGATTGGCCCGCAGTGGGGTCGTCGAAGCTCTCGACCATCGCGTACACCATGATGAAGTCGGCTGGCCCCACTACCGTGAGATACGCCGCGCCGAATGTTCCCAGGAAATACGGGACAGGACTCGCCAGCACGGCCAACGCGAGGAATCCGGCGGCGACGTACAGCGCTCGTTCCGCGCCGATAGCGATCGGAAGAGTGTTCAATCCCTCCTCGCGGTCGCCGTCGATGTCTTCGACGTCCTTGATGATCTCTCGGGTCACCGTCGACAGCGCGGCGAGTACAAATAGAACGACTGTCGCCCGTGGCCGGCCGACCGCGGCACCGCCGAACAGGAACGTGCTCCCGCCAAGGAAGCCGACGACGACGTTTCCGACCCCCGGCAAACCCTTGAACAGTTCAGTGTAGGCGATCAGCGCCAGCAGATTCACCGCGGCGATGCCGATAGCCAACGGCGGGAGAGCCGCCGCCAGTACCACCGCGCCAGCGAACAGCGCCAGGCTAAACACGAGCGCTCCGCGCGGACTGACTGCATCGCGCGGTATCGGCCGGGCCGGTTGGTTGATCGCGTCTATCTCCCGGTCAAAGTAGTCGTTGAGGGCGTTGCCGGCACCGACAGCCAGAGTCGTCGCTCCCGCCGCGACCAGCGTCTGGACTGACGATGCTCCACTCCCGACGGCGACGAACGCTCCGATGAACGTCAGCGCGCCCGCTGCAACGGCGTTGCCCGGCCGCGTCAGTTCGACCAGGCCGCGAACGCGCTCTCCGACACTCATACCGCTCAGTCCCGATGGCTGGCGTATAAATGACGCGGACTCCGGACGTGGAAATCAGTGGGTTTAAACAGTCCCGTCGCTCTATTTTCGGCCGAGGGCGCTTAGCTCAGTCTGGACAGAGTACTTGGCTTCGGACCAAGCTGCCGCGGGTTCAAATCCTGCAGCGCCCATCATTCTGCGTGACGGGCAACATTTGGCAGACGGCGGTACGGCGCTTATAAAGGAACCCCTCTTCGGTCGATTTGATTTCATCACGCTGCGTGATGGGGGTCGCCGGTGTCATGCGATTCGCTTACATTTGAATGACACTGTGGGGACATAATACTAGGGTGTATAGCGGATATTGCGGCGCGCCAGAGGAATTCGCTGAGTAGATCGGGTACTCGGTTGAGGAGCTACTGAATGGTGCTGCTGAAACAGGATCTGAAATTTCTCAGCAGAATAGAGGTCCAGAAGACAACGGGAACGATAGTGAATCAACTGGCTTCATCGCGCGATTGCTTGGTAGGTGACTGACCTCTCAGTTAGCGATATCTCAGAGATTGTTACTCGAAAGTACCAGCCCTGTTCTTGGTCAAGTCAGAGTTCTTGCTGAAGAACTACATTGATACGATCCAGTACTGGGTTACACTCGTCGTTCTTTCGTGTTGTCTGCCGCAGTTCGTCGAACAGCCCAGCCAGCGTATTCACCGTTTCACCGCTCATCTTCGGTGGATCAATCGCCGGAACCTGTTCCAATTGATCCGGCTCGATTTTGTCGAACCCCCCATCCCGCGTTTGCTTGTACTCACGAACAACCTCTTCGAAGACGTGGCTATTGAGGTACGCTAGTAACGCTTTCAGTTCGGTCTCTGAAAGCGTGATGTCGTAGAAGCCGTAGCAAGCGCTCGTATGCCGAAGCTCTGTTTCGTTCAGGATGAACTTGAACTGATCTCGGCTCGCATTTTGAACAAGGACGCGAGTTGGGTCTTTTCGTCGAGGTCGATACCAGTACGGACGGTTTGAGAACGTGCTCGTGTCACTAAGCCCGTATTCCATTACACCATCTCGAAGGAACTCGCGCACTGCCGAGTACCCATCTCCGATGACGGATCCCTCAGGCGCTTCTCTTCTTGCCCCTTTCGAGAACTCCTGTTTGAAGTCTGCAATCGTATTCGACACTCCGGGTATCTGGTCTGGGTCCAGGAGCCAGACTTCTTCCCCCTTCTCGCGTGCTGCCTTCCAGTCGGCCTCCTGATAGTCGTATCCATCTATCTGACTCGGCTTACGGACGATCCGCGACAGGTGGCGTTCGTCGAGATTGTTCTCATCGACTTCCTGCTGTGACAAGCAGAAGAGATTGACTTCGCCTGTTGTTGGCCCGCGGTGGATGGTGAGGAGTGTCCCAAGAGACGGGAGGTGACTCGTATCGATCTCGACAGGGTCGAACAGGGCCTGCCAGTTCTTCTCAGGGCAAAGTTCGGATTGTGGGACACGGTTGATGATTCCCCACTCAGTTTCCCCCGGTTCGCCGTTCTCGACTGCGTCACGGATCGTCTTCGACTCGATCTTCTCGTCAACACGAATGAAGCGGGTCTCGCCACCTGTCTCACTATCGGGCTTCGCTTCTAAGAACGTGAGCAGAGCGGTCGTGTCGGCGTTGTCGAAGACACAGTAGCTCTCCGGGTTGAATTGTACGAAGGCTTTGATTGCGTAGTTGTCGAGGAGGAACTGTTTGAGTGACTCTCCGTATCGGTTGCTGAGGAAGCTTTGAGGGGTGATGAAGGCCGCACGATCGCTCGGCGACAGGAAAGCGCGTGAGTGGTATATAAAGTACGTGTAGAGCGGTGACCGAGCACTGATTTCGAGCCCTGTGGTCATCTCCAGTCGCGTGTTAATCCGTTCTTTATACCAGTCCGGGAGTGCATCTCCCTTCGTGTACGGTGGGTTACAGACGACCCCATCCAGATTTTGCTGCAGATCCGAAGGTGGGATATTGAGGAAATCTGTTTCAAGCAGTTCGTGTGGTTGCCCGTACAAGGTCAGCGCAGTGCTTCCCATAAGAAGGGCGAGCTGACTCTGATCAATCCCGATTACGCGTGCTGAATCGGTACTCAATCGCCAATCCGGATGAAATGGGCTCGATAAGACGCCAGCCCCCATTCCAGGATCAACGACGGTGTTGTCGCTTTCTCCTGCCCATAACCGCATTAACTGACCGATGTCAGGTGGTGTCCTGAACTGGCTGAGCGACTGCCGGTATTCTTTCGGAATTACTGCCTCGTAGAGTCGTCCGATGTCTTCCGCGGGTTGCGTGGACGCCAGCAATCGATCTCGATTCTCGTCGATGACCTCCATCTCCTGTTCATCGACATGGAGAAGGAGATAATCCAACACGTATTCTCCGAAACCTGGATTCGCCCCAACCTCTGCAACGCTTTGAGTTATCTCCCATGTATCGTCTGGGAACCCCGGCAACTCACCACGTCGATGATGCCACTCATACACCGTGACCTTTAGCAACCGGTTGAGCACGGCTTGGCGGGCGACGAGGCGTCTTCTAGCACTGGTAGTCACATCGTTGTATCCGTGAGACAGACACCACGTATCGACTCGTCTGTGGAGTGAGTCTGGGATATCAGCGAAAGCGGGTGCGACTCGATCAGCGACCGTCGTGATGATCTCGGCGAGGCGGTCGGTGTCAACTGACCGGCTGAACTCGGGTATCCCGTGATCCGTATCTACCCACTGATGATCAGGCGCAGCAGGAGTTATCGGTGATATATCTGCCATTTCCGCCTTACTCAAGGCCAATTCCAGATCTACTGGGAGGTCTGTACGGCAGCGTCGAAGGTTCGTCTCATTTAACATCGGGGTAGCCTGCCATCATGAATCTGCCAGTTATAAACCCTGGCCCTCTGAGTCCGAGATTCTAACGCTAAAGGCCTTTAGAAGCCAAATTCGGACTCACAGTGTGGACACCCTACTGACAGCACGACCTTATCGCCAATTAGGGCAATTGAGTGCCCTGATTGCCAAGAGTCAGCGGCGAATCAATGGTGAACCACCGCGCGCGCAGGCCGATATGGGGGGAGTTCATCAATGGAGTTTTTGTAATCCCAGTACGGCACGAAGGCTTTCCAAAGGCATGGCAGAGGAAAGCCGAGAACCGCTGCTGAGTTAGTTAGCCGGCCAGTCAAAGAATTTCCCATAGATTGGTGTCGGAGTACCCAGTCGTCATTCGATGCCAGCCCGACGATATTGATTTCCTCTTCCCCGTGCCACCAGCGGCCGACTTGCAAGTACGGATCGATCGTGCCAGATCGAATCCCTCGCAGGCGACTTCTTGTCACACATTCCCGAACGTGGTTGCAACCTGCGTCGAGAGACTTCGCGTGGTGTCGCTATTTACTCCTCGAACCCTGGGCCAACGGTAAACGAGTCTGGTGCGCAGGGCAGTTGGTTGTGTTGACACCACTGACAGTGCTCGCCAGCTGTGTACTCGCCGAAGGAGAATTCAGCAATACGGTTCATCGATTCCATCACATCGTTCCGAACCGCTTCCAAGTCACCCTCGCGGAACGTTCGCGCTTCGACTTTCGGCCCGATCTCACCGACGTACGCGTACCCGGCGCGCGTCACTGGCTCGTCATATAGATCACGGCACGCTAAGAGGTAGATCGGGAGTTGCTTGTCGTCGTGTAAGTCGCGGTGACGTTCAGTCGCCTTGTAGTCGATGACGAGAAGCTCACCATTCGGCGTTCGGTAGACGGCGTCGATGAACCCGACGAGCTCGTGTCCATCGATCTCCAGTTCGAACTCTCGTTCTGCGTCGATGAGTTCGTAACTCGTGAGATCTAATTCGAAGTACCGGTCGATGGATTGTTTTGCTGCCGGGAGCGCGTCCTCAGCGCGGCGCTGACTGGCGAGCCGCTCGCAGATCTCGTACCACTCTTCACGGCGTTCCACATTTTGATTCGCAGCTTGCTCGGCGGTATCGTGGAACAACAACCCGATTGTACGTTGCGACACGCCATCACCAGATCCGTTCGTAGCCGCTGTCTCCTGATAATCGGGGAATGCGTTGACCACGTAGTCCAAGTAGTGGCTCCGCGGGCACTCCTCGTAGGCTGCTAGCGACGTGTAGCTGTGCGAGAGCGACGGTGCTGGCGTCGATGGACCGGTCAGCGACGCAACCTGGAGTGTCTCCCGCTGGGCTCTCGGAGAGAGATTCCCGTTGAGGGTGGCTGTTGCGAGGTCTATCACGCGGTCCCGCGCCGTTTCGACTGCGAGTTCTTCTCCGTTGTGATTGACGGTACCACCAACGTTCCCGACCGTCTCGCTGGCCAGCGTGTTAGTCCAGTCTACTGCGTCGTCCGGGAGACACTCTTGGACATCAGTCCAGAGCGGGAGATGTCCTCGCTCCGGCTGCCATGGGATTCGAGATGGGAGGATTTCGTCAACCAGCTCTGAAACCGAATCCTCGTCCCCAGCATCGTCGCCTTCCTCGCTGCCACCCTGCAGGACGAGGATGTCCTCGGCACGCGTGATCCCGACGTGGAATACGCGGCGGGTCTCACGGGCATCCCGCTCGACGAAATCCTGCGCGAACGCTTCCTCCGGGCCATCCGAGAGACTGGTTTCGAACGCGTCGTACGTGCGTGAACTCGGTGCCCACTCGTCGGCGGTGACTTGTGGTATGAGGACGACGGGGAAGTCTAGGCCCTTGCTTTTGTGGATGGTCATCACGTTGACAGCGTCGTCGGCGACGTCCGGCTGACTCGTGGGTGTGGTGCCACTCTCGTCGAACAGGGAGTCGTAGTGTTCGAGCGAGTCGATGAACTCCGGGGTGAGTGGTGGTTGGACGGCACTGTCCCCGTACTGTTCGATGACGTCCTCCAGTTGGGCGAGATCTCGACGCTCCTGCTCGCTGAGATACCACTCGATGTTCGTGCGGTCCGTGAGTTCTCGGTACAGGTGGCTGAGCGACGCCGAATCTCGGATATCAAGTAGTTCCGTGGCGTGTTCGCGGGCTTCTGCGACACGGTCGGGCTCCTCGAACTCGTCGAGTCGTGTCTCCCGGAGAGTGTCCACGAGCGGGTCGTCGCCCGCGTTGAGCGTGCGGAGGTCCGCGTCGCACAGCCGGTACCGCATCAGGAGGATGCGATTCCAGCTCACCTCGTCTTCGGGGCGTGCGAGCGCTTTCAGGTAGGCAGTGACGGTGCCGACGCCGACGGATTCCGTTGCCAGATCGCCAGCAACTTGGTACGGGATACCAGCGTCTTCGAATTCTTCGATGACAGGTGTCGCGTGAGCGTGCTTTCGCACGAGTAACGCAATATCGCCTGGATCGTACACCTCATCGAGATTTTCTGCTGCACCGCTCAGTAAATTCTGGACAACGGTACGAAGTTGGGGTGCACCGTCCGCATCGTCTTCGTCTGGTAATTCGACGGTAGCGACAGTGTCTCCATCGTACGCGGGTTCGTCGACGCGAGTGAGCGTCTTGTGCCGCTCACGGTGATCGAGTTTCTGAATTGCCTCGTTCGATAGGTTGAGAATCGGCTGACGGGAGCGGAAGTTCTCCTCCAGCGGTTCGTCCGTGAGCGCCGCGAACGCCTGGTCCAGTTCGTCGGTGATATTAGCGACGTTCGCGCCGCGCCATTCGTAGATCGCCTGATCGTCGTCCCCGACGACGAACAGATTCTCGTCGGAAACAAGTGACGTGACGAGGTCGAACTGAAGGCGATCCGTGTCTTGGAACTCGTCGCAGAATACGTAGTCCCACCGCTCGGCGATTTCCTCACCAACCGGAGAGTCCATCAGCGCAGCCGTCTCGACCACCAGGCCGTCGAAGTCAATGAGATTGCGCTCGTCCAGTTCTCGCTCGTACGCAGCGTACCCTGCGGTGAGATCTCGGGCAGCAAGACAGTCGGAAACGAACGAGTCGAGGTGGTCCGTGAGTTCAAGATCCAGATCGTCTGGGATCCCTTTCGGAGCACCGCTTGCGTACCCTCCGAACAGGTACTTCGGGAGTTTGTACGCGTTGTCTGGCAGGTCACGCGCGCCATCTTCGTGGGCCTCGAACGCGGTTTCAAGCGCATCACACAGATCGACGAGCCGGTCGAGGAAATCCCGAGTACTGGCTTCGATCCCGTCCGTTCCCAATGCGTCGCGTTCCGCGGCGAGCTCATCGCGCACATCGGGAAGTGAGTCCAGCACGCTCGACACAGACCGGCCGCCGAGATGATCGCTGGCAATCGTTTCGATGCGCTCCGGAAGATCGGCGAGATCGTAGACGCGATCAGCAGGCCCAAGGAACGCGTCGATGTCATCTGGCGAGATGCCGCTGCGCTTCATCGACCCGATGAAACTGAGCAGCTTCGACGCGGCTCCGGACGCGTACCCGTCGCTGCCGTACACGTTGGGTTTGACCGACCGGTACTCGATGTCGTCGAGAACATCCAGCACGATAGCGTACTTCTCGGCATCCATGGCGACCTCGAAGTCCGGGTCGATCCCGGCTTCGTACGCGTAGTCAGTGAGGATCTCGTTACAGATCGAGTGGTACGTGTACGCGTCGATGTCGTACCCCGCGGTCCCGAGTTTCGCGTTAAGTTTCTCCCGCATCGAGTCCGCCGCGTTGTTCGTGAACGTCAACGCGAGAATCCGGTCCGGCGAGACGTCTTCCTCGTCGATGAGGTGCTCGATCTTCCGCACCATCGTGAACGTCTTCCCCGTCCCCGCACCGGCGAGCACACGCATCGGGTACGCGTCGGAATCGATGATCGTCTCTTGCTGGGGTTCCGGGGATACATCTTCTTCCGGGACCGGGTACCACGACGGGTAGTCATCACCGTCGTCGCTCATCGCCGCACCTCCGTCGACAGGCGATCCGCACACATCTCTCGATAGTCACAGTCCGGGCACGCCTCCTCGTTGAGGAGATTGAACGGTTCTGGTTCGTGGGCTCCGTTCGTGATTCCGTCGTGCGCTGCGCGAATGAGCCCCCAAATCGTTTCGTAGTGGTCTTCGTAGATCTCCGTCGTTTCCCGCGGCCACCCACGCGCAGACACGTCATATCCAGACGCTGTGCTCTCGAACGACGTTTTGTTGAGGAGGCCGTAGAAACTGAACCTGACCTCCATCCCGTCCTCGTAGAACGGTTCGTTCTTCACGCCCTCGATGTACGTCGCCGTCTGGAACGCGTTCCGCACACGCTTCGGCTCGTGCGCCTCCCCGTCAAGGTGGTCGCCAAGGTACTCGGCTGTCCCGTCAGAGAGCATCCCGTGTGTTTTCCGCTTGTAATCGACTATGTGGAGGCCCTCGTCGGTCCGGATGACGTTGTCTGCTTTCCCGTGAAGCCCTCGCCCATCTACTTCACATTCCACCCAGCACTCGGTTGTGATTGAGCGACGGGCGTGTTCGATGCCGACCCCGCCGTCAGGATCGAAGAACGACTCGATGGCAGCCAGGTTCTCAGCACGCTGGTACTCCCGATGTGCTCGTGATTCGTAATCGTCCGCGCTGCTGTGTTCGTCCCATTTCGCATCGAAAATCTTCATCGCCCGGTCGTGAACCACCTCCGGGGCATCGTCGCGGTTGGTCTCATCACACGTGTCTTCGATAGTCTCGTGGTAAATCGTCCCCTGATTGAGGTAGAGTTCAGTCCTGTCCGGCGCGTTCACGTCCTGTACGTACCGGTAATCGTACAACCGCGGACACGTCGCGTAGTTCGCCAGCCGCGACGGTGAGAGCGACTCCTGACTCATCGCCGCACCTCCCCGTTAGCGAACTCGACACGTGCACGCAACGCTTCTCGGAGCTCGTCCCCTCGGGAGCCGCTTTGTTCGAGCAGGTCCTGAATCTCTCCGAGTTCCGCTTCGATCTCGTCAAGCGACACCGTCACGTCCTGACTATTCGCGCGGCGCACCTCCGCGAGCGCGTCGTCAACCCGCGACAGCAGGTACTGCTCCGCCGCTTGCTCACTCGTAATGTGTGGCTCGTCGGCCTCGGTCACCCACGGAAGATCCTCATACGCCGCTGTGAGGAACCGCGACGCCTGCGTCTGCTCTTCGAGCGCCGTGTCTTCGTATTCGTAGAGACAACAGTAGAGCCGCTCTGCCGCCGCGCCCGCACCGATAGCCAACCGTCGTCGCGCATACTCCGTGTGGTACTGCGCGAACGGTCGTCCTGACGCTGTCGACGTCGTCGGGAACGTCGCATCCACATCCGCCCCATCGAGTTCCGTGACACCAGGGTAGTCCGGCATCGACGCGACCCGCTCGTTCGGGAACAGCCGTGTCAGGAACGGGTCGCCTGGGTACTCACTGTCGACGAGATTTACGAGAAAGACCGCGCGAAAGGACTCGTTCTTAATCGCTTGCAGGTGATCGACGCGGACGCCGCCGTTGAGATCCGTCGCGCTTGTCTGATTCTGCTGTGGTGCGTATTCGTGGGCTCGTTCGAGCATCTCCTTGAAGGATTTCCACGTCGCCTCCACGAACTCGGTCTCTTCGAGGAACTCGGCCATGCGGAACGCTCGCTTGACGTTCCCGAACTGAGCCCGAGCGTCAAGCGGGGCTGCTCGCTCCGCGATCCGTTCTTTTAATCCTGCGTCTGTCGCCCACCAGCGAATCGTGTCTTCGATGCTTTCTGCCTCGTTGACGCGGTCTAAGCGCTCTGTATCGAGTGTCGGACCGTGGTCGGGCACATCATATTCGTCGTCGGCGAGGTATCGAACGGCCGCGAGGAGTTCTCGGATCGCTGGGTCGTCACCGAATCCAGTGACGGTCGTCGATTCCGTTGGAATCCCGGTGCCTTCGAACGCTTCGATAATGTCCGTAACAGCACTGCCGCTTTGCTTCGTGGCGACAGCGATGTCGTCGTACCCCCAGTCCGGCTGCGCGACGAGCTCTTCAATCTCGTTCGCAATCTCAGCGAGTTGTTCGTCACTGGAGTCTGTAGCGAGGACGGACACCGACCCGGCTCCCGGATCTTCCGGAACCGTTTCTTCGGCGAAATAGGCTGCCGTCGCAGCTGGTCGCGTCGACGGCGTCCCCGATGTCCCGGGTCGGGACTCGCTGAACGAGACGTAGTCCGTGACTGGCCCTGTCTCGACCCACGTCCGGCGCACACTCGCGTTCTCTTCGGCAACACAGACAAGCTCGCAGTCTCCCGCGAGTGCGTCGAGATACGCGCGATCAAGCGGGAAGAACTCCTCAAACTCGACTGCGAGCACCGCGTCGAAATCAACGATCTCGTCACGGGCATCCCCGGTGAGGACATCGAGCGCGTCCGAGATGAGTTGCCCGCGCTCCATGTGCCCGTGCTCGGCGAGCCACTCGTGGAACGCGTCAAGTGCAGCCGTGATGTCACGGAGTTCCGGGGTCTCGTCAGGCGTGACCGTTTGCCAGGAGATCGTGCCCATCACAGCATCCACGTCCTCAATGAACGACGGGTGCGCAGACGCCCGTTGGAGGTACTCCGTTTCCCACTCGTAGTCTGCGAGGAACCGGTACAGGAGTTCCCGTCGCAGGGCGTCGGAGAGAATGACGCGGTCATCAGTCTGATTAAGCACGTCAGTCGCATGCACCACGAGTGAAGTCACGTACGGCGTCGCGGCACCGGGGACCTCCTCACCTAACGTCTCCCGGAACGTATCCGTACTCGTCGGCGCACCCGTGATGACGAGCACATCCTCAGAATCGTGCTCGTCGAGAAGCATTCGGTATTCGTTTCGCGCTGTCCGTTCGACGTTTTCGCCCCCGAACGGTACCGTGACTAACGTCCCGTCGAACTGCCGGGGAGATGAGTGATCAGACATGTCTATTACCCTCGGACGAGCCGCGTGACCCGAGACAGCACACCGGTGTCGCCAGCGGCTGCCTCGGTATCGCGTCGTGCATCTTCAATGACACTGGGCTCATCAATCCAATTCTGGAACCTGTTCGCGCTTTCAAACTGAACCGCCGGCCCGTAAATACCCGCCCGGATATGGGCTGGCGTGGCCTTCTGGAACTCCCAGCATTGCTGCTGGTCCAGATGTGCCGAGAAATCAGCGACAATCCGCCCGTCGTCCTTGAAATCGAGTTCACACAGCCCGTCGGACAGCGCACTGATCCACTTCCGACGCCCCGGATCGTGCTCCTGCTCGGCGGGTGTCTCCAGCGGCACGTACTCTGGTGGTTCCTTCTCGGCATACGCGTACAGCTCCGCGAACACGTCCCGAGCATCCGCGAGCCGATCCGACTGATCTGGTAGCGAGATATCCCGCTGCAAGAACAGGTGGGCGAACCACGGGAACAGGTTACAACTGTCTGCCTGCCCCGCGATCTGCGCGGCAGCTTCGCGTTCGTCCTTCTTCAGTTCGGAGAAGTTAACGTTGAAATCCAGCGTCTTCATCCGAGTTCGGAGTTCGGATTTCGGCTTCGTGGAGTCGTTCGAGGAGAAAATGAACGTCGGCATCTGGATAGACCCGTCCCACTTCCCCTCCCAGTACGACTTGATGATGTCACGGTCGATTTTCGACTTCGCCACGTCGTCAACGATGTACGGGAAAACGGTGTCCGACGCACGAGCTCGCTCGATGTTGTTTTTGACGAAGTTGTCCCCGGTCGTGACTTCCTGCACGTACCCGTTCGAGATGAGACGCGTCCCGAACCGCAGGAACATGCCTTTCCCGCTGTCATTGTCACCGTGGAGGAACAGGAACGGTAGATCCTTGTCCAGTTCTGCGGACTCGTATTCGGCGTAGTGATGGGCGCAGTAGTTAGCGAACGGAGCCCAGCAGAAGTAGATGATTCCTTCGTAGAAATGTGCTCGCGTCTCCTTTGGCGTTCGCGTTTCGCCGAACTCACCGACAGTTTCGATGTACTGCTCGATTAGGTCGAGTGCGTCAGCGACTTCCTGCGGATCGTCCGGCAATGGTGCTGTTAGTTCAAGGACGGAGTCGTCAACCCGCAATCCGACATTTTTCTCATTTCTATCGACGTTGAGGTCAGGATACCCAGTGAAGGTCTCTTTGTACCGCGCGATGCCGGCGGGTGTCGCTACGATTTCGCCGTCGTTGATCCGGATGTTATTGGCAGACAGCGTGTCATCCAGGTTCGAGATAGCGTCTTCGAGGCCCTGCGGGGAGAGGCGGACACGCTTGTCCGGACTGATTTCGGTTGGATCCGTGTCCGTATCTTCAGCGGCAAACACCGCTTTCTCTGCTTCTTCGGCGTCGGTGACGACGTTGTACGTGTTGACCTGGTCGTCGTCAACTGCTTCGTCGAGCCGTGCGTTCAGCTCGGCGATCGGGTCGTCACTGAACTCGTCGCCACCCAGCCAGATATCGTAGATCTTCGCCTCTTCTTCTGCCGTTTCGGCGTCCTCGATCTCCTCGGTGAGGTCCTCCATGAACGGCGTCGCGTAGTCCTTGTGGAACGCGTAAAGCCGTTCGAACCACTCGTCGACGGGCGTGTCCCCATCGGTACGCCAAGCGATGTTGACGTTGGTTTGCTTACTCCCCTGCCAGGCCTGCTTGGAGAGGTTCGCCGACCCACAGATCAGTGTACGAGACCCGTCCTGATTCTCGACGATGTAGAGTTTCGTGTGAAGCAGGACGCGTGCGGAATCGACGGTGTGGATCAGTAGATCACCGTCTTGGCGCAGCGATTCCAGTTGCGCGGCGATTTTCTTCGCGTTGTTCGTGTTTTTCAGCGAGCGCCGGTAGTCGTCGTGTTGGTTGTCCCCGACGATGACTTCCAGTGAGTCCACTGCGAGGTCCTGGTTCTGAAACATCTTGTAGATGAACGCGGGGGACTGACTGTATGTGACGCAGTAGACGTGCTGGGCGTCACCGAAGTAGTTCAGGAAACTATCCCATGATTTGTCGGCAGCCATCTCCAGGTCAGCAGTGCTGCCGTCATCGAACTCGACCGTTGCTTCGAATTCTGTCTTGGTCATGCGAGGGTCACCGGTGTGTTGACGGGTACGTGGGTGGTTGGGCGGGGCTGTGCTGATGCATGGTTAGATGTATGGAACGCCGCGGATGACGCTGCCTTTGGTGAGGTACCCCTTCATGGCGAAGTCGGCGCACTTGTCGGCGTAGTACGTGGTGATGGGGAGCCGGATGGACCGGCTCAGCGAACCGACGTGCGCTTCCGACAACCAGTAGGTTTGCTCCGCGAGCGTGTCGAGATCTGTCGACCCGTGGCGTTTCACGATTTGCAACGGCCGCGGCGTGCCGGGGCTGCCCTCCTTCCCGCCAGTCGTGGTCAGGTAGGAGTGCTCGCCGTTGTGGACGTGAAAGGCGACGCCTTTGTCCGCGATATCGAACCGTGATTTCGATTCGTCGTACGCGGCGATACGGGGATTTCCGGATTTCCGGATCTCGACAAGGTCGAACCGTTTGATGAGATCACGGGCTTTGTCAAGACGGTTGATGAGGTTCTCGACGTCAAGGTAGAACTTCCCGTCCCGATGGATCACGACGTGCCGCGGAGGCCGGCCTTCCTCTTCGGCGAAGATTTCCAGGACGTGCTTGATGACGTTCGCCACGTCGTCCTCGTCGAACGTCTCACCAGCCTGCTTCGTGACCGCCTCAGATGCGAGGATCGTTCCGTCGGCCATGATGACGTTCGCGGCCGCACCGAGGTGTTGTTTGGTCGCGTGGTCGTACGTCACGTCAAGCCCGACGAACGCGTCAACGTCCCCGGGAACGTCGTCGATACGCCACGGCACACCGCCCGCTTTCCCGATAAGCGACGAACAGATGTTCCCGCGGTAGTTGTCGTTACCGAGGTTGTCGATGGAGATCATCTGACTCGGTACGCCGAGCTGACCGAGTCGGCGTTTAAATTCCGGATAGGGATCGTCGTACTCCGCTTCCGCCGCGTCGTCCTTATCCGGAACGACGACTAGCGCCGCATCATACTCGCTCGCGTCCTGTGCGGCCTGCGAGTAGTGGAATTCCGACCCAAGCGTGTAGGTTTCTTGTTCGAACTTCGTCGGTTCCCCCTCGTACTCCGCGAGCTTCTGGAGTAGCGATAGGACGTAGGGGCGTGCCGCGCTCTCCTCGTCCTCAGGATACATCGCCAGAATGTCGAACGACTCAGGTTCCTTGTACACCCCGTAGCCCTTCCGCTCCAACCCATCCGCACCGTAGAACCCGGTTTTCCCGCCACCAAAACGGAGGTTCGGGCCACCGCGAATTTCTTGTTCTCGATAGCAAGTGTTCGTGGGTTGCGGGACAGGGTCAAATCCGAAGTAGGGTGTCGGGCCGACTCCGTCCACGAAGGACGTGACGACACTGAACCGCTTGTCGGGTTTCATCCGACTCTCCCGGTGGATGACCTGTAGGAACTCGTCGTCGACTTCGGCGAGTTGATCGAACGTCGGGATGACCTTACAGTACTCCAAGAGCTGCGGGAAGATCGAATCATCACCGCTCCCGTACTGTAGATCAGCGATAATTGGGTCACCGGCCCGCATCGAGTCGATAACATCCTGCTCGACGTGCTTCTCGTGGTACTCAGACATCGGGACGCCCGGCCCGTCCAGCACATCATCGTAGTCCATATCGATGACCTCCTGAACCGTTGCCGTGCGAGCACTGTCGTACAGGTCAGTGTCGTGCTCGACGGTCACCTCGGCGATGTCATGTCCACGTTCTACCCACTCGGCGGCAGAGAACGTCGATTCGAGGTGGTACGCGACGTTCACGCCACAAATCACAGTCCCGTCAGCATCAACACGAATCCGGCACTTGTACTTCCGATAGGCTTCGAACAACCCGCTGTTCGCAGTTCGCTGCGGGGTGGGCTCGATGATCGAATCGATCCCCGACACCTCGAAGCGACCAGCAACAGCGTGCTTCACATCCTGTTTGACGAACTCCTGGAGCGGCCCGTCGTCCGTGTACGAGCGTGCCTCTAGAGTCGTCTTGCCTTGGTGGATGGGTTCGATGGTGTACCCGTGGATCGAGATCGTGCTGTGGAGCTTTTCGGTCGCGTAGATACGCCGCCGGGCCGCATCAGCTGTCGTGACCGGGCTGTTACTCCGTGACTGGTAGTAGTTCGCTGCTTTCGCCGTGAATCCCTCAATCCCGTTCGTGAAGTCATCCGGGTCGAGCCCGCCGCTTCCGGTTGCGCGGAGTTCATATTCGTGGACAATGAGTTCCGGCAAGTCCCCGAGCTCGAACTGTAGCAAGTAGTTCCCTTCCGACAACGGGTGTTGGTGTAACAGTTCACCGCCACCATCTGCGGTCGGCCGTGGCTCACTCGTCACGTCACTCCCCCGAACGAACTCCGACTCATCGCTTGAATCTGCCTCCGATGAAGATTCGCAAGCGTCACTTCCGGAGGACTGCGCAGCCGATGTGTTCTCTGCCCCGCTGTTCTCGGCTGCAGTAGGTGGCTCGTCGAGTGGCGTAACGATCAGGTCATACCCCGGGTTGAGTTGCATCTCGCCGCGGTATTCGTTCCCGACAACGTTCTCCAGCACGTACCAGCGTCCGACCTCCCACTCGAAATCCGCGATCTCGTTACTGTGGAACACAGTCAGCTCCACTGGCGTCCCTTCGACGTCCGCCAACTGAACTTTCCGAGCGATGGCGTCGTGATCCCACTCGTCAGTCCCTGTGACGCGCAGTGAGATATCGATCTGTTCCCCATCCTCGATGTCGTCCTTCACTGCCATCTACACCGACCAACGGACTCCCAGAATAAATAGATTTTCACTAGGCGAATCTAAAACACGAAAAATAATTTTTAGCGTGAACACAACATCATAACCATCCAGGTATGGTTCAGGGGCCGCTGCGGAGACAGCACTAGACAACGACGAGGTCGGGAGTCTTCCTCACAAACCGTAGCGAACAGCGGTTTTATGCTAGAATTGAAAATAGGGACATCAGGATGCGTGAATATTTGTACTAGCGCAGAATAATCATCCCTATGCTCGGGACAGGAACCGCAGAAGAATTCATCGACGACGCCGAACACCACAACCAGTGGTGGAATGACGGCACTTCCCCGGAACTATCGCAGGCCACAGACCTCACCCCTCGCTCTGATTTCCATCGCGTCTTCAAGGAAACAAGCGCCCACTACACTGACGACGTTGAGAGTCTCGTCTACGCAATTCACGGCCAAACCGGCATCGGGAAAACCACGCTTCTCCACCAACTCATCGCAGCCCTCCTCGACACAACGGACTTGCCGCACCAAAACCAAGACCTCGAACTCACCTCCGCACTCTCCCCCAGACAAATCCTCTATCTCCCGTTAGAAGACTCTCTGTATCAGCTGGAACGCCCAGGCGACGACATCAAACGCCTCAGCCAGGTCATCGACTACTTCCAGACCCACGTCGCACCCCGTCAAGGACAGAAATTCATCCTCCTCGACGACGTCCAAGCCCTTGACCTCGACGAGAACCGCAAAGCAGAGCTACTCGACCTGATCGACAACAATACGTACGTATTTCTAACCGGCAACGTCCGCGCACAGGTCAACCTCTCCACCGTCGAAACCGCCGATACCGTCGATGAATTCGAAGGCCCATGGCCCATCCTCCCGATGAAATTCATCGACACCGTCCAAACGGGCAAAGGCCTGGGCGTCACATTCACTGAGAAATTCCGAACCCAACTCGAACAATTCCAATCACCCGACTTAGACGGCCCATCACCGATCAAAACAATTCGAACCGGGCTTTCCGGAACAAATTCGGAACCCAGTCTCGACACAGCTGTTGAGACACTCTCAGAACTCTGCTTCGGCATTTTTGACGAGGACGACCGAAACAACCTCCACGACGCCGCGCGCGCATACCTCCGAACAGGCGGCACCCTCCACCAAACAGACGACCCGTCAATCCGGAACGACCTCTCAAAATCCCACTTCCTCCTCTTCCTCTACAAAGAACTCGCCAAGCACCGATCCATCCAACAACCCGAAAACCTCCACCGACTCAGTTCCATCGCCGCCACCAACGCCGGTGAAGAACTCCAGTACACCGATCTCAGCGATCAAATCGGCGTTGACAGGCGAACCGTCGACAATTACCTCGACGTGCTCGACGAAGGCATCGCCGTCACCGAATCCCACGACTACTCCCTGCGACGCTACCGCCGCACCCGCTTGTACCTCCGCAACCCACGCCACCTCGTCCTCCTCTCCCAACGCCAGGAACACCACGGCTTCGAAGCGTACGAACGACAAGACACCCTCAACCACGAATTCGAATACAAACTCGCCCGCACAGTCGCCTTCGACCACGCCAAACGCCTCGCCTTCAACGTCGGAGCATACGACGTCGAATACACCGAAACCGAATCCGGCCTCGTTGACTACATCCTCCACCGCAACGGGCACGTCCACCCTTTCATCCTCTCCTACCACCCACACACTGGTAACGCCGAGACAATCGCCGAAGAGTTCACCCCCGAATCCGGCCAGCACACCGAATCCGACAGTGAAGAGCTACAAGAGTTCGACTACCAGGCACCGTACCGGTTCATCATTACCGACAGCTTGCCAAAGGAAGCCAGAAAAGACGAATCTCTGGTCATTGAGAAGGATGAGACCAGTATCTGCTATCTCCCATTCTGGCTGTTTTTACTTATCTGTTGATATTTATAGGACTTAGTATGCCCTCAGAATTACGCACATCGAGCATTATGTCGGCAGCTGATGGAGGGCAAAGTACTTATTCCGAATGGATGACATAGTGCTACGGTAATTGATGTCACAGGCACCCTCAACGGATTCCTTATTGTCGGAGATACGAAAAGAATGTCTCGGAGCATACCGAAGTCAGCCAGGTCGCATTGACGGGGATATCGGGAACGAATCTGAGAATCAAAGTAACTACCATGGCCGATTTATATACGAATTAGTTCAGAACGCCGACGATGTCTTAGACGAGCAAAAAAATCAACGAGCTAGATTTGAATTATACGATGATCGATTGTACATGGCTCACACAGGTGCGCCGTTTACTGAAGAGAACGTTAGAGCACTGTGTATCCTCGGGAAGAGCTCAAAAAGCGACGAGCATGCCACTATTGGACAGAAAGGCCGAGGCTTCACGTCCGTCTTGGAAATCACGAACTCTCCAGTAGCGTACTCCACAACCTATGATTTCCAATTTGACCGGCAAAGAGCGTACGAAACAATCGTCTCTGAACTAGAATTAGACCGTGAATTAAATCCGAGTGACATACCCGTACTAACGATACCTTTTGTCCCCGAAGACCGACCCACGCGTGTACAGGAACTCCTAGCTGATGACTCACCGTTCACAACGGTGTTCGAATTTGAGCTACGAGAGGGTCGCTACGAGACAATCAAGCAGCGTCTCGCTGATCTCGACCCACAAATCATGCTCTTCCTTCGGAATTTGGAGCAGCTGGAGATCGCAATCGATGGAGATGAGTTAGTGTGGGAACTGAGCAGGTCCGGAATTGCTGGGGAATTGAAAGAGAACGTCACAAGTTCAAAAATCGATATAACCTGTGATGGGACCCAGGCAGAGTGGGGCCCCGATGCAGAACAGCACCATTACATCAAGTTTCGCAAGGCCGACATCCCAGTTACGAACCGAGAAGGGCTCGAAGGACCCCATTGGGAGTCCGTCGAATATACAGAAATCGGTGCGGCCCTCCGGTATGAAGAACGAGAGGACAAAGTACACCTCAAACCGTTCAATACAGCACCTAATATCCATTTGTTTCTGCCCACCGAAGAACCAAGCCCGTTCCCGCTGTTGATCAACGGAGCATTCAAGCCTGACAGTTCACGAACCGGAATTCCCGTCGTAGACGAGCAGAATGGGTATAATGCGTTTCTGCTTGATGAACTTGCAGAATTAATCGCGTCTGATGTGCTTGAGTACGCAACTGGCACTGGGACGACAGTCGATGAGTTTCTTTCATGTATCCGGTATTACGAAGATGCGCTTTCTCGTGATGCACCGGCATACCTCGCCTCGGCACTTGCTGAGGAATTGTGGGAGGCTAACTTTCTCCCAGCTGTCGATGACGATTTAGCGTGTCGAGTTTCAGAGAACCGACATTCGCCCTCGGAATTGATTCTACCGTACTCACACGAGAATGCTCGCTGGATCGGATCTGAGATCGCTTCTCTCTATGGAGATGGCGAAGTTCCAGACAAAATTGATCCGCAATCACGACGCTTCCCGGCAGTACCTCTCCTCCAAGACGCCAGTATTCACACGCTTCATTCGCTAGGGGTTGAGAGCCTAAACGCCGACGAAGTACCATCAGTACTTGCTGCTGCCCCTCCTACACGGGTCCCGATTCGATCATTTGACGATGTCGGGCTTCGCCGCAAAGTTGACCCAGTCCTACATGTGCTTATCGGCGTTGAGTCCGTCGCCAGCGATACAGATATCAGGGACCGGTTTTTCAACGCCTGTTCAGAGGAACCCGTTTTCCCAGTCTCGGTAACCGATGATGGTCGCATCAATCGCGTCTCAACTGAGTCCGTGAACTTACTTTTCCCGCCCGAAGATTTCGACCTTCGGGTAGAACTGACTGGGGTTCAGTTCCTCGCCCCACAAATCTATCGTCCAGAAGGATGGACTCGTCCTCGCGGAGAACACGGAGACGCAGATGATTTCCAATCGGAATTGGCCTCGATCTGGAATATCGAAACGTTCGATTTCCAGTCGTTCGCCCAGGCAGTTATTCTTCCACGACTTCCTCGAAGCAGAACACCAATCGGTGACACTTCTGACCTAAAATCAATATCACAACTCCGTGTTCTGCGGGAACTTGCTGGAGAGACGGTAAAACCCTCGAACCCACTCGTCCATGAGCCGCGAAAGGAAGAGGAACTCTACCGACTCTGTATGCTCCCTGTCCCAACTAAGAACCACGGATGGGAGCCTGCCTACGAAGTCTACTTCGGCGAGGACTGGTTTGATGAGTCATTCCCAGATTGGGCATCACCACTCCCCGTTCTCGATGCAGCACACGACGTAGACCCGCCAGTTCTCGCCACACCAGAGACACTACTCACGGATGCGGAACTTGAGGCGGAGGCGGACGCGAAAGAGACGGATAAGGAAACGACCGTTCGTGACGCGTGGTTCGCCTTCTTCCAATGGCTCGGAGTTACACCACACCTACGGCTCACACCGCTGTTCAATCCCGAAAAAGAACGCGAATACGGAGCGACAGCCGATCTTGGCCGCCCCTCAGAAAAACACCCAACGTTAGGTGCACTACATCAGTCAACCTGGGATCGCTTCCGAGAGCAACTGCAAAAGGCCGTTGACGACAGCACCGCTAGTGAGCGCAACAACACGTCGATTTACCGTGCCAACCGCTTGGAATTCTGGCCTGCAATCCGCGATGCCGCCGAAGCCGATGAGAGTGTGGCCATTCGACTCTTCTGCCATCTCGCATACTGGTGGGAGATGCGATACAGTGAGGCAACAGCTGTCGGTGTCGGTGGTCACTCTGTTAGTGCCAACCAGGTTGCCAGTCGAAACAAAGGCGTCCCAAATTCGACTGAACGCTACCCTCTTGGGAGAAACCTATGGTTATGGGAACTTCGAGAAACCGACTGGTGCCCATCAATCCACGGTCAGTATAAGCCAACACGGGTCTGGCAACGAACCGATTCACTGATCGAACAATTCACGATTGACCAACAGGGAACGGTTCTACTTCCAGTACTCCACGACGGTATCGAAACACGAATTGGAGATCCCCCGGATGCGCTATGCCAGTCACTCGGCATCCGAGCCACGATTGCCAGCAGTGATTTCCAACCTGCAGACGCAGAACTCGTCTGTCAGTTGCTGGCGAATCGAGCAGATATGATGACTAATTCGGAGATTGACGAAGCTTTGCCAACGCTCCGAACCGCGTATCGAGAATTGGCGATGGTGATGCCGTCACGGCAGAAGCGTGATCCACCGGAAATCTGGCAGGAGAGTGAGAGGGACCTCGAATCAACGCCTGTTGTCTGTGAAGGGTCCGAAGGTGAGTACGAGCTTCGTGACGCTAACCATGCATTCTACGTCACCTCTCGTGGCGAACGCCAGCAGATACCGCTGTCTGATCCCCCAGTATTCATTCTTCAGGAAAATGAGGCGGGAGCGTACGGTCGATATTTCGGCATGCAGCCATTACTGAACGCTGTCGAGACGGAACTTCTAGACCCCGAGTCCAGTCGACGCAGCGAATTAACTACGAGCGCTCAGACCTTCCTTACAGAACGCACGGACGCAATTCGTTGCCTACTTTCGCGTGACCGACCGTCACAACAGGCGGAGGACGCCGACGCTCTTGAGCGGTTCATCGACGAAGTCACCGTCGTGGGTTCATTGGATGTTGTGTACCGACTGGAAGATTACAGTGAGCGCGCAGAACCGCCTTGGTTCATACAATCACCCGAACGCGGCGGTGTACGACGAACTCCCTATATCCACGCTTCCAGTGACGGTGTTCGTGGTATGATGGACACCGTCGCTAAGGCTCTTTGCGAGTTTCTCGAATATCCGAATATCGGCGATGTCGTTCTCATTCTCCAGACAGATTCGAAGCTAGAACGGGAGCAACGACTCGACCTGCTAGACGCGCCCCGTGATTTGCTTGATGGTCCAGTAACTGGGCAGCGCGGTAGTTCGATTGGTCTAGGCAGCGTCAGTGATGATGGCGCTGGTGACGCACCAGGGCAACCAAAGACTCCTACCCCCGGAGAGGCGGTCTCGTCGGGGGACACTCCGGGGGAGAGTGATGATGGTTCGACTCGTAACCAAGGTGCAGATACTGATCCTGCCGAACAGCTGTGGAACCCGGACGATTTGACGATCACTCTCGAAGACGGGACCGAAATCGAAGGCGCAGGTGTTGACGGCGGAATAATCACAAATGGAGGGGGATCAGGGAGTAGCGGGTCAAACAGTGACTCTCAAAAGACTGCGTCGTCGTCTCCAGGATTAGGTGGAATTCGAGAGGCGATTAATCAAGTTGGCCGGGAGATCGCGTATAGCTTCGAGTGTTCACGGCTACAAGCCGAAACAGGCGTGGACGACCCAGAGGAGTACGTGTTCCATGTGGACGACCGCTCCCACATGGTGCGAGCACGGAGAAGTATCAAATCGAAACCCGTCCTCGATTGGCTCACCCATGATATCGGTCTCGACTTCACATATCCAGGCTTCGACATTCTTACTGTCCATCCAGATAGCGACGACACCAACCCCAAAGTTGACCGGCTCATTGAGGTTAAATCACAAAAAGGAGACGGCGACGTTTCCATTTCTTTAAATGAATGGAACACTGCGACGTACGATGAACTGCAAGACAATTATTATCTGTATGTCGTTGCAGATCTCGGACTAGACTCCTCTGGTTACCCGTTCATTCGAACCATTCAAAATCCATCGGGAATCCTTAGAGCTAAGCCAGAGGAACAAACCTCGATATCCCTCACCGTGAATACGAAGCGCTTCTCAAAGGGAGGAACAGTCAAAGAAATACCCCTGAATCAGACCAAGTAGCTCGCAAGGGGATATCCGAACCTCAGTTTAATGATATTTGAGCAAGATTAACGGTCGTAATGGCAGCAACACTCACCGAACCCGCCGTTCTCGCTGCCGCAAAAGAGACACTCTACCCGAATCTCGATACCAGTCCAGACCACTACGCTGTTACGGAAACCCAGTTCACGAAACCGACGTGGGGTGGGTGGGAAATCACTGAAGATCTGCGCAGTCGTCTTGCGCCATACAATACGATTCGCCTTGCCGACGGTGAACCTGATCTCCTCGGCGTCGGGATGCCCGCGCTCGAAGTCCTGAACGCAGACGCCACGACAACCCCTGTTGCTGTTATCGAAGCGAAAGGCCACAATAGCGATCCGAGTGCTGCGGACATCCGTCGCGGCATCAATCAGGCTCACGGCCACCTGTCCGAAGTCAACATCGGGTACGTTGCTGCCCCTGTACAAAGCATCTCGGACCAGGCACGTGCGCTAGCCCGCGATCTTAACATCGGCGTCATTGGTGTCGAAAGCCCGCACGACGCAACGCTCGTCGAACCTGCCCGCGTCACCGGGGTCGGTGACTTCTCCACCACTATCGACGCCATCCGATTCCAAGCCACAACGCAACGACTCACCGAAGGCAGCTTCCCGGTAAACCATCCGAAGAACTACCTTGGCTACGGACTCGCCCTTGCCGTAGAAGGTGATACCCACGACATCTACTCCGAACACGTCATCAACAGCGTGTCAGGTGGTCGCCGCGGCGCAATCCTCCTCGGTCTCGTCGACAACCGGCCCACTGGAGAGACACTCACGCACCTCGGCGCAGAAGTCGTCCGCTTCGCTCGCACTCAACACGGAACCGTCGATGCTGCACTCGACGAATTCGCCTCCTGGAAAGGCCGATCCACACCGTTCACCGACCTCGCACCCCGCTGGGCGCAATTCGCCCGCTCAGTCGCCATCCAGTACGACCCAACGCAACTCATCATCGGAGCACTCGAACGCCTCCACCAACGCGGTATCAAACCCGCAACCATCGACGACGTCGCGCGAGAAGCCTGCCGCATCAACCAACCACTCACCGTGGAAGTATTCTTCGCCCAATCCAGGCGCGAAGACGTCCTCACCGCCGACGGTGACATCGACGAATCAGTGCTTATCGATCCGACCGTGTACAAATCGGGCATTCACTTCCAGTTCAAATACCACCTTCGGCACATCGGACTGCTCACGGAAGGTGGGACCGATGACAAGGACGAAGTCCTATCGAACGAGTGGACGCTAAATCAAGCGGTCGGACTCTGACTGGCTCACTCTTCACCTGACTTACTAACTTCGGTGATGAGATTCCCGAACCGTCGGAGCAGGACTTCTGCATTCTCTTTGGTTGTTGTCGGCTGGTACTGTCCTTCTTCGTACTCTGCCAGTTGGATGCTTGGGTGAGCCAATAGGTTGAGCGACTGTTCAATGACGTGCTGGTCCGGAACCCGCTCCTCATTGTACATGCCTTTCAAAATCAAGCGGAGCCGGTCAGCGGTCCCTTCCTCTGGATTTGCTCGTTGAAGCGCTTCCATCACGGCGAGCAAGTCCTCCGTACCACCGAGACGAGTCCGTAGTTCATCATCGATCTGATCTAAGCGGTCATCTTGGAATGCACCCGGTTCAGTGAGATATGTTGCGAGTGCTTCTGGCGGGATTCCATAGGCATCACGCCGTTCTAGGAGCGCCTGGAGGTGATTGGTCGCAAGGAGGACGATTCCTTGCCGGTCCGCATCTTCAATTGCCGCCGGGGTGAAGCCAGGTGCAACCACAATCGCTTTGTCGGCCGAATGTCGCTCTTTATGCCCTTGGATTCGCGTTGCATCTGGCGATGCCAGCGTCCCACTGCTTCGCGCCTTCACTTCAACGACCGCATGAATCGGTGCCGTAACCTCGACATCCGTATCGTCCCCACCTTCAATCCACCGTGCCTCAAACCCCAACCGAGAGAACGCCTTAGCGACAAGCTCTTCCAACTCCTCATACTGGTCACCATCCCGACTCGCCGCAACGATACGCTCTCCCAGATCGAGTTCCTGTTCCTCTTCAGATTCCTCCTGCGACGGCTCCTCATCAAACTCATGAACTCGGACACCGCTCCCTGTCAACTCATTAACCGCGGTTTCAACGGACTCATACGCATCCTCTATGCCGCGGATACGCGAATCCGACACCCGACTGAACCCCTGCGGGATATAATTATATTGGTACCCAACAAGCTCGTTGAACGACTCGACATCCACATCAATCTCCGCCACACCAGTCAAGAACACCAAATACCGCCACGGACTTTCAGGATCCCACGGATTCCCCTCAGTACGCCAGAGATGCTCAGCTAGGTCAAGATCATCACGTGTCCGAACAACAGTGGCCTGCGCAATGTACCTCCCATCCCGGTAGATTAACGCGATGTCCCCACCCTCCACGAACTGCCACTTCGAATCAACTGAGGTTCCCCAAAGATGCACCTTCTCCGTCTCTGAATCAGTAACGGCCTCAACTTCAGTGTCAGGAAGATGTCCCTCAAACTCAGCAGGGTCATGCCCTCCCTTCACAGACTGCAGATAATCCTGATAGGCGTCCTCACGTCCAGCTGTAATAATGGCAATCCCCGTCATTCGTAAGTAAATCAATAATTACTCGGTCAGGAGAAAAATCATAGGGGTAGACAGGGATTCTATCGGTTACTCTGCGGTTTGAATTCCGGAGCGGCGTCCACAACAAACATGCCACTGTCCGACGCGCACTACGTCAGAAGGTCTGTTTAGATGGGAACACTTGTCATCGACATTGAAACTGCGAGCCCGTTCGAAGAGCCGCCCGACAACTCGAACGACACCCAGTACTTCGAATTCTTCGCTGTCAGCCTCGCGTACGCTGGCGACCTGAACGATACACCAGAAACCGAGGTGTTGTTTCGGAGCGGCGATTGGGACGACCAGTATACGATTGATCTCTACGAGCGCCTCTTCGAGTGGTGTGATGACCGCAGCGTAGATCGTCTCCTCACGTACAACGGTACCTGGTTCGACGGCACGCATTTGCTGAACTGGGCCCGCGACATCGACGATAGTGCTGACCAAGACTTCTTACCACGCACAGAAGCCTTGTTCGAGAACCACGTTGATGTCGCGCTCGCGGCCGCCGACGAGTACGAAGCCGAGCTCTGGGACGACCAGCACATCCTGCCTGACTGGAAAGTCTACGACCTTGTTGGGATCGACAACGACAGCGTCTGGTACGACGACTACGACTTCCCCGACAACTACCTCTCTGGAATAGACGGGAAAGCTGTCCACGGCAAGCACATCGGGCAAGTCCTCGGCAACAAATACGTACAAAACATCGAAGCCGACATTGAACATACCAGCGTCCACCGCGAACTCAAGCAACTCCTCAAAGACTACTGTCTCAGTGACGTCGCGGACCTCATCAACCTCTACACAGCACTCGGCGGTTCTGATCTCGACGACACCTACCGGCGGACCGTCGCAAATATCAACTAACGCTCTATAGCAATCTGTGATCTAAACCCGATTCTGAAAGATGTTCTCATACGATTCAGTCTAAACATACATTCTCACCGTTTCAGCGACTGATCACCGACGTAACGATAACCGAATCCACCGTTCACCCGATGATTATATTACCATTAGATGTCAGGTTACTTCATAGTGACCGAGAATATTTTGCGAGCGCCTGATCCAGCCGAACTTGTTGAATTCATTTCCAACGGGCACGAGCGGGGATATCTCGTCACAATCCACGCGAATTGCAGTGTTGAATTCACAGGGAACCGAGAAGGCGAGATTGGTCCGGGGGACCGCGTCATTCTGTGCAAACGAGATGGTGCGGTCGCCGTCCACCGGCCCAGTGGTGCCCGCGCTGTCGCTCGTCAGGGTATCCGAAGTTCGTTTGAAGTCTTTCTTGAAAGCGATATTCCCGTTATCTACGCTGCAAAAGGAAGGGGCGAGAGTATTCGAGTTGATATCCATGAGCCAGTGCTTGTAATTCAGTACGTTGCCAACGATGATGCCGCACTCGTTGAGAACCGGACTGAAGAGCAAATGCATGCGTACATCGAATCGAATCCAGAGACAATCGAAGACAACCTCCGAATCATAAGCCACGAGCGAGGGACGCCGTATGGTCGTATTGACTTCTTTGCTGCCGATTCCGACGGGAATAACGTAGTTCTCGAAATTAAGACAGCAGCTGCAAAGTACGAAGATGTCGATCAACTCCACCGATATGTCTCGCATTTCCAGAAAACAAAAGAGTCTACAGTTCGAGGGATCCTCGTCGCCCCTTCCATTGGCGAGAAAATCCAAAACTTACTGCGAGAACATGGATTAGAATGGGTCCGGATGGAAGAGTACGAGAAAACCCATTTTGCACCTGGTCAGACGCTAATAGATGAGTGGGAATAATCCACCTGATTCGATATGGGGATCCCTGCATTTCATCAGTCTAACCCTCTGTTGAGAGGTTTCCGCGAGACCAATCGTCGTCACACCACCACGAAACGCCCGGACGAAGGCCTCCCCCCGTCTCTGTTGTCGTCCAACTACTGGAGATACTCACCGACTGTCAAA
Organism: Halostella pelagica; assembly: GCA_005954745.1. Classification (GTDB taxonomy): domain Archaea; phylum Halobacteriota; class Halobacteria; order Halobacteriales; family Natronoarchaeaceae; genus Halostella; species Halostella pelagica. The sequence continues at coordinate 1,079,260 of CP040678.1, read as the reverse complement.
GCCGGAGTCTCTAAACCAGTAACGCGGGCCCGGTCGTCTCCTGGTTTTATCAGAGGGCCCTCTCCTCCGTAGCCGTGTATCCTGCCGAAAATGACCCTTATGATGAAGGAAACCTCACACCTGATTGAAACACCTCAACCACTATCCGACTTGGACCTCCCACTCACACCCACTCAAGCGCCGTATTGTGCTGGGCGACATACTTCGGCTTCAAGCTATCATCCGGAATCGAGATCCGTTCCCCTTCCCGGTCGATAATCGTCCGTTGGAGCACATCACTCTCAGTCTCGAACCTCGGATTCACGCACAGCCGGTAGTCCTGGTCGATAGTGAATAGCCCCCGATCGAACGCCGCATGATGCGTCTTACTGAGCGCCAACACGTTCGAGAGATCAGCCCTGTGTTCCGGATAGTCACTCCACGACAGGATATGCGCCACGTCCAACAGGCCGGGATGATCCACCCCAGAAATCGGGCACGTTCGGTCATGACGGGACAGCACCGTCGCACGGAACTCTGGATCGACCGACCGAGCGTGGACCGTTGTTTCGTACGTCCCAGCATGCATCCCGGCATCGCTCACCGACGGTGTCCAGTCCGAATCAGCCCACTCCTCCACCGCACTCTCAACGAACTGTAAACCGTCATCCGTCAACGCGTACTCGTCGCCGCGCTTCTCAACCAGGTCCATACTTCGCAGCCAATTCACCCGCTGCTTCGCCATGTCTGTCTCTCCACGGCTCCACCCTAACTCCGGATGCGTGTCGAGTTGCTGTTCACTCACCTCTGCGAGCGTCATCGACCCAGCAGCCAACGCATACATGAGACTCCGTAACCCGACGTTTCGATCACACATAATTCGTAGCAGCGCCGCCACATCACCCTGCTCAACGTACTCTCGACCTGTATCACCGAGTTCCCAATGGTCGTTCGTTTGGTGGAGGAATCCGACCTGCTGTAGATAACTCACCCGCCGCATAATCGAATCCCGACTCGACACGTTCTGGAATGAACCACGGTGCCAACCCACGAGTTCATCCGTCGTCGGCTGATGCGCTTCAACGAACGCAAGAATCGCAGCCAGCGTATCAACGTACTGTGTCCCACCCCCAAACATTGGGACGATACTACGGAGACGATCCGGAGGCATGAACAAACAGTGTTAGAGGCGGATGATGATCCTTTCCCCGGCAGACCTCTCCTGAAACCAATCGAGAGTTGCCGGAGACTATGCTTGTGAGGACTCGTCAATTGGTGGCCGCAAATCACGCCACCGGAAGTCGGCTGTCTCACCTGAATCAAACGTAATCCGGTAGAGCTGAGCGTCCCGCTCGTCTGCGGTGACCGAATCCGCATCATCACTCAACACTGTAACGACTCGCCCCTGCTCCCCGTGATACTCCTGATGATCGGGATCAGTCTCATCAGGAATATCGACACGGACTCGATCTCCTTTCGAAAAGCGCTGCATTATCGGATGAGACGATAGTGACAGTTATCAGCACTGGGGTATCGATGAGATGTCGGTCCAACCCGAGTATTGTATTTTTTCTTTTCATATGGGTATATAATTAATCGATCCAATAGAGTCACTCCATTATACCGACATGTTGACCAGCAGATTTATTCAGCGTGCGGGAAAATAGCCTTGCATCGAAATGGTACGGCTCTTACATACTAGTGATACGCATCTGGGATATCGACAATATCATTTGGATGAGCGTCGCCAAGATTTCGCTGACGCATTTGCAGAGGTCGTATCAGCTGGAATTCAGCAAGACGTTGACGCCGTTGTTCACGCCGGCGATTTATTCCATACTAGTCGACCCGGCATCACACCACTCCAAACGGTCCTAACTGAACTCCAACGTCTACAGGACGCGGATATTCCGTTTCTACTGATCGTTGGGAATCACGAACGAACTCATGACCGGAATTGGGTTGAGTTACTCCAAGAGATTGGGCTAGCCACTCGATTAGATGCGACCGGAACCCGAGTAGCCGATACGACGATTTACGGTTTAGACCACATCCCACCCGGGCAGCGCGATCGACTTGACTATCACTTCGAAGCTGCTGAAACTGACAGCGCCATCCTCGTTGGCCACGGTCTATTCAAACCATTCGGGCACGGCGACTGGAGTACACAGCGAATCTTAGCAAAAAGCCCGGTCGATTTCGACCTCATGCTCGTCGGCGATGACCACGGAGCTGATTATCGACTCGTCAGCAGTGGTCGTCCCGAAAACAACTCCGACTCAGCGGATTCAGATAGCACACCTGAAAGTGACCAAGCAACAACGATCTCACCAAGGTCGAAGCGTATCCCACTCAGTTACGCTGGTTCCACTGAGCGGACAATGGCAGACCAGCGCGACCCCCGGACATATTCGCTCATAACTGTCCCGCCCAACGGTGCTGTCGATCCTGAAGAGCACATCGACCGTCGAGTTATCGAAAACGCCCGCGAATTCGTCTATATTGATGTCCCACTACACCGCGGCGAGGGTATCGAAACCGTCGAACAAACCATTAGAGAGGAAGTCGATTCGGTGGATGACTCTGTGCTGAAAGTGACGCTAATGGCTGTTGAGGATGAACCGCCGGTTTCTGACTCACCGCCAGAAGATGATGATAACGGGGACGGGCCTGACCGTGTTGTCCACGAACGGGTACCAGTCGGCCCAATCGAGAATTTAGGTGCCGAACTCGGAGCCTTGGTTACACGAGTCAGCGATCGTCGAGATCTGCTTGAGGACGAACGAGAATACCAAGCGGTCGAATTCGCAGATGTTGATGCCGCCGTCGAAGAACGCCGTGAAGACATCATCGTCACAGAAACAGCAGACCTGTTCCTCGAAATGGCGATGAATACTGACCAAACTGCAGACAGTAACATCACTGACAAAGCCCAAGAAACTGTTACAACAGTCCTTGAGCGCGAATCACCCGACGCACTCCACGTTGACGGGGCTGATGCTCCCGATACCAGTAGCGAGGGTGGGACGGCAGACACAGCCCATGAATCAGTCTCGACTGCTGTTGGCGGTGGTGACGAAGTCGATAGCGAGGAACTCCTAGAGAACGCACTTGAGGAAATCAACGACTGAACAGCACTAGCTAACGCTACTACTTCACTAAGTCATGCAATTTCAACGAATCCACGTTCAAAACTGGCGGTGTTTCACAGATGAATCAGTGCGTTTCGAGGACGGCGTCACTGTCCTGTATGGGAACAATGGCTCCGGGAAATCTTCATTATTGGAAGCCGCGTTCTTTGCCCTGTACGGCAGTGACGCATTAGATAGTGGTACCACCATGGACGATGTGGTGACAACCGATGAGGATACTGCTGAGGTAACGCTATCCTTTGCCCATCGCGGTGAGTCCTACGAGGTCACCCGAGAAATCCGTGTTCGAGGAGACACGTATCAAGAGGCGGATCTTACCACGCCACCGGGCCAACCAGACCTTGATCAAATCGGTGCTATCGATGATCTGATTGAAGAAGAACTCCGGTTAAACGCTGAGGATTTCCTCAACAGCGCGTACGTCCAACAAGGTGACGTCTCTCGGCTTATCGACGCCACGCCGAAACAACGCCAGCGAATCATCGACAACCTGCTCCAGATGAGTAAATTGGAGCGGTATCGAGCTCGCATGGATAGCATCGGAACTGGTGTCGGCCGCGTTGCTGGTACGAAAGAAGATCAAGTCCAGGAACTCACGACGCAGATCGAGGAATATAACGAACCCCGAATCCAGTCCAGAAAACAGCAACTGCACGGGTTTGAATCTGCACTCGAAGACAGGCGAGACGCCATCACAGCAGATATAGAGGAACTAGAAGGTGAGAAAGCAGATGCTGAGGAGATTGTTAACGCACAAGAAGACGCACGAGAGACCGTCGAAGAAACTAGAGACACTGCAGCGACGTACATGGAAGACTTGGCGAGTGCTGTCACCGAGTACCAATCGCTACAAAACGATTACAACAACGCCGAGTCCAACGTCACCCAGCACCAGGACGAATTGACCTCGCTCTTTACAGTCGGAACCGGTGATCTCACCACGGACTTCGGTGCTGTCGACGACATCGTTACAGAGGTGACAGAGAAAGCTGATGCTGCCGTCAAAAATGAAGTGGCGGACGCGACAGTGGATGGCCGCTTACAACAACCAGACACTGACCCTCGTGAGATAGCAACCTCTCTTGTGCCGGAATCAAACGACAAGCCGGCGAACGAAATAGCAGCGACAGCTGATGATCTCTTAACAAATATCTCGTCAGCAACCACGCCGCTAACTCCTGCAGTGACGGGCGAGACAGAAGACGCCGATGCCGATACGATTGGCACAACGGATGCCGTCGATGAAACGGCCGTTGACCCACTGACTAACCCGACTGTAGACATCGAGGTCTCGTTAGTTCGAGTACCGACACCAGGTCTTGACATGGACCCGGAATCACTCGAACTGAGTGTCGCTGAGGACGCCCAAGACCAGACCAGAGACCTCGTGAAAAACATTCGAGAACGACTGCAAGCGCTTGAAACCGCAGCGGAGGAAGCCCGCAGCGAAGCAGACCGTCTCGAACAAGATACCCAACAACACAACCGGGCAGTTGACAAAGCCCTTGATGACGCCGCTACAACCCTATCCGACATTGCAAATATCCGTCAAGGCCGCAGTGAATTAGCAGATAAGCGAGACCAACTGCAGGCTGACATCGACGACTCACCGTTCACCATTGCCACCGCAGATGAAACTCCAGACACTGCCCTCGAAGCCCTAACTGAACGCATAGAACACAGAATTGAGCGGCTTCAAGCAGAACAAGACCACTACCGCGATGAGGCAACGCGACTAAGCGAACGAATCGCACAAGCGGACCAGTTACTCGACGAGGGCAACTGTCCCGAGTGCGGCCGTCCAGTCGACGGTGCGCCAAACGTCGAACACCGCGACCAATGGGAAGACGAACGTGACTCCGCCGAACAACTGGTCGAGTCACTTGACGACAGCATCACAGAATTAGAACAACAAAAAGAGCAAGCAACTGACCTCCTTGCGACAGCCCAAGACCTGTACGGGGATGAGCTCACCGTCACCGTTGCAGCCACGGACACGACCACCAGCGCAATCCAAGTAGACCCAAGTACCGATCTCGCTCCGCTGCACGAAGACGCAGCTGAACATCACCTCGATGCCAGAGAGGCGCGTCACGCAGCCCACGAAACGAGATTCAAAGCCGTCGTGCAACATCTCACAGCAACGATTCTCACCCGGGCAGCGGAACGCACTCTTGCACACCTTACCCGCGCTCTTGCACGAAAAGACGTCCTGAGTCAGATTGAAGCGGCAGTCGACAAACGAACCAACGCCGAACGCGATCTCGAACTCGCCAAAACCCAACTCGAAACGCAAGCGACCGCTGTCACCGACACGCATACTGACCTACAAGAGGAAATTAGAGCGTACTCCGACGCAACGAATTCGTTCAACCCGGAGAAGCTCCAAGAAGCTGAAGACACTGTCACGGAAATCACGGATGAGCTCGACACGCTTGATGCAGAGCTTGAGGACTTACGAGCCACAGAGCGTGCTGTCAGTGAACACCTCGGTGACCTCGGTCAACAACTCAAGAAACTGAACGAACTCCGGGATACACGCGACACACGGCAACGCGAAGCGACCGCCGTCAAAGCGCTCAACAACCAAGTCAGTGAGTTGGAAGAAATGTTCGTCAACCTTCGAGCGGATCTGCGAGAACAAAACGTTCACCGCCTCGAAGACTTACTTCAAGAAATGTTCGACACGCTGTACCGCAATGACGCATACGCTGACATCAAACTGGATGGAGACTACGACGCTACACTCATCGAGAAGGGCGGCGGCGAACTCCCACCAACCAAGCTCTCCGGCGGCGAGTCCGCCGTTTTCAATCTCGCGCTCCGCGGCGCAATTTACCGGCTCCTGACTGAAGGCTTCGAAGACGACGTCCCAATGCCGCCCCTCATCCTCGACGAACCAACGGCGCACCTCGACGATGGGCACGTTGACCGTCTTAACGACGTCGTCGAAGCGATGCGCACAGCCGGCGTAAAACAAACTATCGTCGTCAGCCACGACGAAGGCCTGATAGACAGTGCCGACCACCGCATCCACGTCAGCCAACAACAAGGGACGAACCGATCCGTCGCCGAACCAGAAACCGCACTACCAATTGACCTATAGCATAGAGCGCATTCGGAATGTTCAGCCCACGACTGTAGCTGTGCCATCTTCAACGATTCTTTATAGATATATGTATCAGCGATCGGTTCCACCCAAAATAGACCGCCTGTTGAATTGTTCTACGACACCCTGTAACTGAGCCGCACGCCTCCTCCACGAGACAATTCCTCTCACGTCACACTGACAGCCGCGTCCACGCCACCCCCTCCGCTGAAACCGTGACCTCCGTCACAAACGCGTCGTGATCACGGTACGCCGGTCCAACGCGTGCGGCCGGTCCCGTGTACAACACTGGTGTTCCGTCCGTCGTCTCGAACGAGTACCCGGTCTCGAAGTCATCGTCGCGTGGCCGATGCTCATCACCCACTAGCACACAGTCGAACGAGACGCGTGACTGCGCGAGCAACTCATCGAGATCGACATCTGCAGTCGAGCTGTCCCGGTACGGCGTCACCCCATCGTGGAGACACAGCACATTCGGCCCCGGCGACGCCGCGCCGAACGCGATCTCCGCCGGACGCCACCCAAGTGACTCGTACGTCCCGACATCATCGATTCCAACGTTCTCTGCCGAGATCCCGTACGCGTCAAGCGGCCCGCCAGCAACCGACGTCGGACTGGCCGATAACTCGGTAAGATACTCGTTCCGCACTTGGTCTTTCATCCACGCAATCCCATCCACAGAGTTCGAATAGTATGGAACCGCCGCGTTGTGGTCGTGCGTCCCGAGAATACAGTACACCGGGATATCACAGAGCGCCAAATCACGCAAACTCGACTCTGCAGCATCAAGCGTCACTGCATCCACCTCGTGATCCAGCAAATCACCGGTGTGAATCACCGCATCAACGTCCCGCTCCAGCGCAATCGTTCGAATCCGCCGAATCGTGTCCCGACTATTAATCTCTTCAATCCACGACACTTTCTTCCCGCTCCCTGTTTCCGCACGGTTCTCGTACCCGAGATGCGTATCACTCACAAACAGAACCGTCGTCTCATTGGCACCTACTCCTGAATTCGTTCTGTTGCGCGCTTGACGAACTCGCTCTCGATCAAGCAATCTCTCGCTCCCGTCACCCGGCCGATCAGCCGCGGGTTCAGCAGGAAATTCAGCCAGCAGCGATATCGCCCAATCAACCTCCTCCGACGAAACGTTTACCGGAAGCACTTCTCCCGACATCGGCGCAACCGGTAACCTCGCCCCCGTCGGCACATACCCGCGGTCTGATTCACGGGGCTCCGCCACCGTGATCGCCGCGAACTCCGTCACCCGCTCCCCATTCCCGTGTCGCCGCGCGTACCCCTTCCGCTTTCCCAGATTCCGCTCCTTCTGCTGAGCCCCGTAACACGACGCCTTAGCAGCAAGCAAGTCGCCCCATACAACACCGACCGTAACGCAACCTTCCACTCCGAATCCACACCAGAAGGCAACGACCCATACAGAACAGAAAGACAATCATACAGCTCAGTCAACTCATTCCCAGAACCCATCGTATACACTATCCCAATCCTGTCTGGCGATATTAAACCCGTGATGGACGGCACGTACCGTTTGCTCTTAAGAAAACGGGAGGCGTTGGTTCTAAGCCACCACCTCCTGTGGATGTAGATATGACTTCAACTGATCTCGTCGATGCGTTCGTCTCGACTAAAGATACACTCAGTAACGCGGGTATTGATAATGAGTTCTTTCTTGACCTGATCGCCGCACGTCTGTTGATAGAGCGCGTGGGCGAGTCGAATAATCAAGGCTGGTGGGACTCACGAGTTCTGTCCGAGACTGGGCGGGCACGACTCGAAGAAGTAACGCCAAAAACACAACTCCAATCTCGAATTACCCTCGCATCGAAAGTCGGGCGGAAAGCAGAATCAGACCACCTTCCAGCAGATTCCATCTCTCTTTTTTCGTTCGGCCCACAAGTGGAATCGCGTATCTCTGCCGCCCTTGAAGACATCGAAGCTACCGACGACAATCCTCTGGAGGCACTTGAGAATGTCTCTGTGCAATCACTGGATAGAGGGTGGACGGACCGAATCATCGATCAAACCGGATCAAACATCACAGCGGAGTCTACCACGCTCACCGAACCAGGAACCGGTGGTTCATTCCAAATCGAGGAAGATGGGTACACACAGTCCGAGGTTGAACCAGAGAAGTGGCGGCTGCTGGTCACCCTTCTACAAGCGTACGGACATAGCACCGAGCGTCTCTGTGTACCGTACTACCCCCTCAAGTCAGAACTTAAATCCGAAAGCGCGTGAGATATCCATATGAGTAACGAGCATATCGATCCGGAAGATAGCAACGATACAGATGCAACGCCGAGTCTCGACCCGAAAATCGCCCACCACAGTACGTATATCGACGAAACCAAGACAATTCTCAGTACCTACGCCGAATACGAATCCCACGAGGGGCTGGAGCGCCAAGTCGTAGAGGGGAACATCCTGAACAAGAACACGGACGAATATCGGACAAATATTCTCCGGGAAGTAACGCGTCGCCATATCCCCGACAAGGAGGAGTACACGGAAACCCCACTGATGCAGGTGGTGACTGCGGGCGTTCGTAGTGACGTGGTGGACTGGTGTCTTTACTACGAATTCGCCCAAGACCCGTTCATTCGACTCGTTACAACTGATTTCCTCTATCCAGAATTTGAGCGTGGAACGCTCGCAGTCCAAGCTGTCGACATCGTCGAATTCATCGAATCGATTCAAGAGAACTACGCGGATCTGCGAGAGCGTTCAGAATCAACGATCAACGAGGCCGCTACCAAATATCTCACGTCCCTCCGTAACTTTGGTCTCCTAGAGGGAACCCAACGGAAGGAATTCGCAGTCACATACATCCCGGATGAAACCATCGCCTATGTAGTGTATCGGCTCTTCCAGAAAGGCGCAAACTCCGCGGCGGAAATCATCGAGCACGAAGACTGGAAGTTGTTCCTCATGAATGAGTCAGAGGTACAGCGACGGATTCGGGATATCTCCCCGCAATACGTAACCTACGAGAAACGTGGCTCTACAGAACGACTCGTGAGAAAGTACGATAGTATGGAGAATCTCATCAATGCCTTCTGACTTTCAGGAACGGCTCGAAGAGGTCGAACGGCTCGTTCGGGATGACCGAGACGAAGTCGGGAAGCGGGCAGGAGTACCCTTTATTGTATTCACATACGACCCAGCTGACGAGATTGGGGTCGATGAGGAAGTCCGGAATCTCATCGATAAATTAGAGTACCATAATCAGAATGTCGCTGGAATCGATATGCGTGAACTAGTCTTTTCAATCCTCAAAGACCGTGAAATTCTGGACAGAGTTGCCGATCTCGAACGAAGAGATAGAGACCAGCTACTTGATGGGTTGAAATCATCCCTATTGGACGGCGGAGAGATGGGAAAACTGGCGTCTGCGATTGCAAAACAGGCTGAGAAAGCTGACACCGTTATTGTCTACCGAATGGGTATTCTCTACCCGTTCGCTAGCGCCTCCACTCTGATGGGACAATTAGAAACGAACACACCGGACGATACGCCAATCGTATTCTGTTATCCGGCGAAAGTCGATGACAAGAGCTTAAGATTCCTCGATGAATCTGAAGGAACATATTACCGCGCAAGGGTGATCGGACATGAGTGACACTACCACATCACACCAGATACACGAAATATTCTACCGGCCGATCAATCGAAAGATCGACCGTGTCGTCAAAGTTGACAACGACGACCCGACCGTCGTCAAAAAAGAACTCGAAGAGTACATCCTCACACCACAGCTTGAACGGCACTTCTCGGAGGCCTTAGAGGCCGTCATCGATACCGAACACGCGCAGACGGAAGACGTCGGTATGTGGGTTTCCGGCTTCTTCGGCTCCGGGAAGAGCCACTTCATGAAGATTCTCGGACACGTCCTGGAAAACCGCGAATTCGACGACACCCAGGCAGCCGACATGTTCCGGGATCGAATCGAGAATAACGAGATGCTCGACGGCGCGGTCGGCTCCGTAACCCAAAAATTCGACTCCGAGGTGTTGATGTTCCAGATCGGCGCAAAAGCCGATGCATCCGGTAGCGAGTCGATTACGGAGATCATTCACCGGGAATTCAACATCTCACGTGGCTACGCGTCGATGCCCTGGGTTGCGCAGATGGAACAAGAGCTCGAATCCCGAGACGTCTACGACGATTTCGTGGATGCTATCGAGAAAAACACCGGGAAGGATTGGGCCGAGGTGCGCAACGAGGCTATGTTCGTCCGGCCGGATATGAAGGAAGCCCTCGTTGAAACCGGCGAGTACAGTAGTGAGGACGAAGCTGGCCGGGCAATTGATGACGTTCAGGACAACGTCCTAATCAACGCCTCGACGCTGGCAGAAGATATCGTCGGGCATGTCGAAAAACGCGAAGCGGAAACGGGTGACAATTGTCGGTACTTCGTCTTCATCGACGAGATCTCTCAGTTTATTGGTGACGACGGACAACTCCTCTTGGAACTGCAGAGCATCGTTGAGGAGTTCGGACAGAAAGGAAAGGGCAAGATCTTCCTTGGTGTCACATCCCAAGAGCAACTCCAGCAACTAATTCCCGGTGTCCTTGAGAAGGAAGCCGAGGAGTCGAAGGTCATCGACCGCTTCCCCCATCGGTTCGACCTCACCTCCGAAAACCTCGACAAGGTCGTCCGTGACCGCGTTCTCAGCAAAAAAGGCGAGTTTAGAGGGGTTCTCGGCGACCTCTATGACCAACACGAGGGAATCCTCTCGGCTCGCTACAAGCTGGACTCCGGTCAGAGTTTAAAGTCGATCACCAGAGACAACTTCATCGACTGCTACCCCTTCCTCCCATATCAACTGGATATCCTGCCGGAAATCTTTCAGGCACTCGGAAAGGGTTCGAGCGACCAGTTAACAGGAGGAGAACGAACCCTAATTGACGTCACACAAAGCGTTCTCAAAGACGAAGATCACCTCTACAACGACGAACTGGGTTCCCTCGTCACGATGGACATGATCTTCGACGAGATTAGCAACGACATCCCCAGTAGCGACGTCAAATCCATCCGCGAGGCAAGCCCACAGAATGCTGCGGATGAAATCTCCCGCCGTGTTCTGAAAGCACTTTATTTGCTCCAACAGCTGCCGTGGATCCCGAACACTGCCGACAACATTGCGACGTCACTCCAGAGGGAACTTGGCCCCACCCAAGAGCTGGAAAGCGAAGTGGAAGACACCCTCGACGCCCTCGTCGATGCGGGCTACGTCCGCCATGATGAGGAAGGATATCGGATCCTGAAAGAAACCGAGCAAGAGCTCGAAAACGAAATCAAAGGAATCGATGTCGGGCCGGGCGACATCCGTCGGTCGTCCAAGCGTTTCCTGAACGATATCCTCGACGACACCTCGCGCGTCAACTACGAGGGTCAGACGTTCCAGTTGAACCTAACCATCGACGACGAGCAAATCACATCCAAGGGCTACATCGACCTCAAAACGTACTCTCCGATCTACCAGCGGTACGAAGATATCGACCCTGATGGTCTGAAGACCCAGAGCTTCAGCGAGGACGACACCCTCTACTGGGTCGCAGACGACGCGAAACAGAACGATATCTACGAGAAGCTCAAGTCGATCTATCAGATCAACACGATCGTCAAAGAGAAGCGCGGTGAGGAACTGAGCCAGGAAGAACAGGAAGCGCTCGGCCAGAAACAGGAAGATCTCCAGCGCCTCCGGAACGAAGTCAAACGGGAGTTCGAGCGCAGCTTCCAGCGAGGCAAGCTCATTTACAACGGGGAAACCGACGAATTCGACGCAACAAACACCTCGCTCGGCTCACTCGTTGCACGGAAAGCCGATAACGCCATCCCGAAAGTCTTCACTAGCTTCAAGCACGGCTCCGCGACAGTCAAAGACCGACACATCTCAGAGATTTTCGGCGACCTACAAGGATCGTCGAACCCATCGGTGTTCTCAGAGTTAGGTGTCGTTCAGGACGGTGAGCTCATCGCCGAAGCCCGAATCTCCTCCGAAGTCGAGGACGAAATCCAACGGCGCGAAAAGGCCGGTGAAAACCGCACCGGTGGCGACCTTATTAACCATTTCGGCGAACCCCCCTACGGGTGGAGCCGAGAGGTCGTCCGACTCGCCACAGCGGTCCTCTTCCGGAACGGCTCTATCATTCCGACCTACAAGGAACGAACGTACGGCACGTACACAGAGGACGGCGCACAGGAACTGTTCACCCAGGTCACGAAGTTCAAGTCCACGTCCTTCGACGAGCGAGAGACCGTCGATGTCGAAACTCGAACCGACGCCAAGCAGCTACTCGACCGGCTGTTCGACCGGAAGGTCAAATCCACTGACCAGGCAGTCGACGAGGGAATCCGAGAAGAAGCAAACGACTGGGTGTCAACGACGAGTACGCTACTCTCCCAGCTACGGAGGGTGAATTTCCCCCTGGCCGACGACGTTGAGGACTTCCAGAACCGACTCAACAATCTGCTCCAGCAACCCACTTCCGCTAAGCGCATCAAGAAGTTCGTCGAGTTCGAGGACGAACTGGAGGATCTCACCAAATCAGCGAAAGCGGTCGCCGACTTCTGTGGCGAACCGAACGGCGAGAACCACTTAGAAGAGTACGAAACGATTCAGGACTTCATCGCTGGAGAGTGGGAGACGCTCGTCGACGAAGCAGCTGACCACCCGGGGCTCGTTGATGTCAGCGACGAAGCTCGTGACTCCGCTAACCGCGTCAAGAACACGCTGGACACCGAGGGCGTCATCGAACAGTGGAACGACGTCAAGACCGATTACCGGACGGCCGCCGAGGCATTCGCCTCTACGTACGAGGAACTGTACGAGCAGCGCTACGAGACCTATACCACATCAATCGACAACGTCCGGGCGTACGCAGGTGACGACATCGACGACGCTGATCTGGAATCGGCCCTTTCGGAGCTTACAGAGCGTCAAGGTGAGAGGACGGTCGATCTGAATATCTCGGGTAAGGACCATATCAACCCAAGTCCGTCGCTCAACTGGGTTATTGAGAACATCCAGACTGTTGACCACTTCGAGACGTTAGCGAAAGAGCAAATCGACGATCTCGAAGAAGACGACGATGATGGGAAGATCCACGAGAAAGTAGACACTTCAGCTATCTTCGGGAACACCGTCGTTACTGAGCCTAATGACGTCGATGAGCCAGTCGCCGATCTTCGAGACAAGATCGAGACCCTCCTCGATCAGGACGGCGACGTCGAAATCAGATTCCGGTAGCTCACACACCGTCCCGGGAATATTCTTCTCCTTGACAAGCTATCCCGGGCTTGTTAGTCGGGGACAGAACGCTCTCCCACAATTATAAGACACGCCGAATACTTGCTCGTTGTATGTCATCGCGGGCGGGAATTCCGACACAGCGTACTGCTGTCCCGCCTGTTTCGCGGAAGTACGCGACCCTCTGATATACATGTCCACGACACACGCTCAACCCGGTCTCTCGTCGGATCAGCGCTCGAATATTCGAAGCACTATCCTCAGCACGCGGCACACGCTCGAAGACGAGCTCCGACGACAGCTCGAAAAGTACGGCATCTACGAGGACAAGAAACTTCCACTGGATAAGTTGACACATCTCTCTGCGGAGGAACTCCATACCCGCGATAGGATAGACGCAGCTATCGAACGAGAACTTGAATCCACGGAGGGTGATCTGGAGCGGTCGATCACGAATTACGTCCGTGAAGCCACAAAGACCTACCTCAACCGCTTTGTCGCGCTGAAGACTATCGAGGTTCGCGGCCTCGTCGAGGAAACCATCACCGAACGTGCGGAGTACGGCAACCGGTCGTATATGCACCACACCGTAGCCGAAATCGCAGGGGAATTAACCAACGCTCCTGACGACGGCTTCGGTGCCGCACTTGACCTCGCGTACCAAGAGATCGGTGCAGAGATTCGGATGATTTTCGAGGACTCTGAACACACCGTCATCGACCTTGACGCGCAGGTTCGAGAGGAAGTTCTCGATGACTTGGATGCAATCGACGATGATGCCTGGAAGAGCGACGAGGCACTGGGCTGGGTGTACCAGTACTTCGGTGAGGAGGAACGCGAAGAAATAGACGAGCGTGTCGACGAGGAGAACTACAAGATTGCTGGGACTGATATCGCTACGAAGACTCAGCTGTTCACTCCGCGGTACATCGTCGAGTGGATGGTAGATAATTCTCTGGGACGGCTGTGGCTCGAAATGCAGGACGGGCGAACCAACATTGACGATGAGGACAACTGCTTCTATCTCGCACCGTTAGAAGACTCCTTGACTAATCGTGAGACGAAACCGGTCAAGGATATCACGGTGCTTGACCCCGCTTGCGGGAGCGGTCATATGCTGTTCTATGCGTTCGACGTTCTCTACCAGATGTATCTGGAAGAGAGTGAGGTTCCTGAGAAGTACATCCCCCGTGAAATCCTTCGGAACAACCTCTATGGAGTCGATATTGATTCGGGAGCCGCGCAAATCGCTGCACTGTCTCTCTACCTAAAGGCGAAAGACCAATCGCCGGATGTCGAGATTCCGCAATTAAACATCGTTTCAGCAGACGCCGTGCTGATTAACGGCGAAAGGAAAGAAGAGATACTTGAACGTGCGGAATCAGGACTGGAGAGAGAAATACTAGAGCAAATCTGGAATAGCTTCGGTGATATCCGAGAATTAGGCAGTCTGGTCCAGGTCGAAGACCGCATCGACGAGGTTCTCGACGAATACCGGGAAGAGTTCGAGGCAACTGGTCAAGCTCAGTTCACTAGCGGTGGGGGACTAACCTCTCAATCGACCTTCGTTGCAGGAGGTGAGGAAGAGTCCTGGGACGAAATCAAATCCCGGCTAATGCAGAGCGTACAGGACCTCGCTAGTGAAGCGCTCGAACACAATGACCCAATCGAGGAGATGTTTGCAGCGGAGGTTGGGAAAACAGTCGAACTACTCGACGTTCTGATGGGGGAATACGATACGGTCGTCAGCAATCCACCGTATCTTCAGAGTAAGAAGATGGGGGAGACACTGAAGGACTATCTCGGTGATCACTACGTAGGTAAATACGACGTCTATGGGGCCTTTATTGAGCGTTGCCTCTCATTCTCGTCGGAGATGGGTCACGTTAGTATGGTCACACCGGAGAATTTTATGTTTCTCTACTACTTCCGAGGACTGCGCAAGAGGCTCCTGAAGGATAGTTACTTCATTGAAGCAGCCCACCTGTCTGGTCATTCTTTCTCCATGAAAGACCGGCCATTCACTATTCCATTTGTACTTCGTGGCAGTCCTCCAAATGATGGTCAGTATTCCCGGTTTTATCGTATGACACACGAGCAGGACCAGTATGATAATCACGAAAAAAAGATATCTGGCCTTGAACAGATTGCTGAAGCCCTTCGCTCTGGAGAGGAGCACAATGATGTGTATGTCTTCTCTCAAAGCAGAATCGATGATATTGGCAGACGCCCATTCCTGTATTGGTTCGGTGAAGAGACTCTCAGTCTATTCTCGGAATATCCAAGTATCGACGATACCGCAGAGGTCAAACAAGGGTTAGCGACCGGTGACGATGACCGATTCGTCCGGAAATCTTGGGAGCTCTCACAGTCTGAGTTAGAGAATCGCTTCAAACGATTCCAAAAGAGTGGTACAGATTCTGAGTACTATGATATTCCTGAAGATTGCGTTGACTGGAAACAGGGCGGTGACCCAATCGCAGAATACGATGGCAGTAGGCCTCAGAATATGGATTACTATTTCAAAGAGGGAACGACTTTCAGGTCGTTCGGTAACTACTTCGTATCTCGATTAAAGCCAGAAAATACGATCTTTTCGCACAAAGCTCACGCCATCTTTTCGGAAGAAATTTCCAACGAGATACTACTCGCAAACCTCAATTCGACTTTGCACAGGTTCATTGCTAACGGATTGAACCCTGGATTGAATTTTGAAGTGGGTGATGCGAAACGTTTCCCAATAAAAACCGAATATAAATATCGGGATGAACTTACCGAGTTGGTTAACACAGGGGTACGGGAGCGGAAAGCACTCTCTCAATTAACAGAGATTAGTGCTGACTTCGAGGGTTCAGCTCTAGCGGAATTACTTGAATCAAGTGCAATAGACCTCAAATATGCTGAGGAGGCTGCCCAAGCTTGCATCCTCACTGTTCACGGCATTTCCGACACCCTCCTCTTTGAGGAATATGAGATCTCCCCTGAGACGCAAGAGCAGATGTACGCCAACCTCCCAAAGAACACCTCTGAATATCCAGTAGACCGTGATGTACACGTTGAGTATCCAGAGTTCTTGGACCAGTATCTGGAAGTAGCTGACCTAAATGACGAACGGATTGATTCAGCGGTCGAGACCCTCCAGTCATTAGACGGGGTAACACTCCGAGAAGCAGCAGAAGAAACTGAGCTCTCCCCGTTAACTGTGGCTCAACTTAGGTACGAGAACAAGCTCTACACTGATGACGAACAGACGACGGCAGCGGGTCGGGTGGTGTCCCTGATTGTGGGTTCGCTGTTTGGCCGTTGGGATTCCGGTAGCGAAATTCCCACTCCCGATGACGAGATACTTGCGTTCGACCACTCGACTATCTCAGTGAAAAACCTGTTTTCAGAATCTCTCGACGCACTTTTTCAGGATTCTGTGCAGGCGGAACGTGAGCTTGAATCCGCCCTAGGCGATCAGCCTGTTAATTGGCTCAGGGAGAACTTCTTCCGGTATCATCACGTCGACGAGTACAAACCGCGAGGTGAGCGGAGCCCTATCTATTGGCAACTTGAAAGTCCAAACGGTGGATTCAGTTGCTACGTTTACTACCACGGCATAGACTCGAACACGCTTCCGAAGCTTCGTGGTCAGTATCTCGATCCTCGTATTGGGGAACTCGAAAACGAACTGGAAACCCTAAACGCACAGACTAGCGGTGACGATCCAGACAAGGATCTTCTAAAGAGGAAAGAGGAAGTTCAGAATGACCTGGACGATATCAGAGAGTTCCGAGATACCATTGACGAAATGATCGACGATGGTGTTACCGTTGATGTTGAGAAGGGTATTTGGGAGAACATCAAGGAGTGGGACCAGTATGAGGTACTCGAAACCGGGCTCCCGAAGCTGAAATCCAGCTATTCTCGGTAAGCACTTCTCATATAATCCTCTAACATGGCTCTAGACGAGAAAGAGTTCTACAAGTACGGCAAACCCGTCGGGAAGTTATTCCAGACGCTCTCGACCAGTTTCTTCGACACCTACGAGTATGGCCGACCGTTTGGAGAGGGAGTTGAGTCGGAGTGTCACCCGGACTTTCCTGAATCACGCTGGGGCCTGGAGTTTCGTCGAGTAATGCACAACACCCCGGTGTGGGGTGATGAGTGTCTTCAAACTGTCCAGGGACACGTGCTCTACCATGTCGTTTCAAACGCTAAGTCAAACGAAGACAAACTGCAGTCCTACTTTGACGACTCTGACGGCGGCGACGAAGAGCAGGCGCTCAGGAACCTCTCGAACGCCTGGCGCGACGAGTTCGCTGTGAACGATCCGATAGACGGTGAATCAGCTGACCGTATGCGGACAGCCGAGTGGCGGATCTCGATGGCTTACTACGCGATCTACAAAGCGTTCAGTGCGCTCATGCGGTCCAGGTTCGACGACATCACCGCGAATGGCCGCGGTGGGACCCACGTCCGTATGTGGAAGAAGCACAGGTCGGAGATGCTTGACGAACTCAGGGACTCACTGTACGTGTTCCCATTTGTGTACTTCCCAGAGGGAGATTTCTCTAACCAGTGGTTCGATTGGTCTGCGCCCTACCCAGACTGGGACGGACGCCCCTCCGATATCGACTCAGCACTGAACGAGAATGCGCGGAAGTCACTCACGGAGATTTACAGATATAGACAGACGTTCCACGAGAAGCCAGGGGCTCCCTGTCCTACGTTCTTCGATCTACTCCTGAACTTGAGACATTGGGCGAACTACCATAGGGGTGGGGTATTCAGCCGACTGTACGGTAGTGGTCTGAGATTCGCTATCGACGAAGGGCTGCGGCTAATCACATTTACTGGACTTACAATTGCCGAGGTCGGATTGATTCAGGCTCTTGGCTACGATACCGTGGAGGAGGAATTCCAGGCATTTGAACAGAGTTCAAAGGAAGGGGTCCAAGACAGTTCGTACTTCCCAGCCAGACGATTCGCCGTCTACGAGCAAGCGCTCAGCGATTGAGATCCCACTTGGCGACTTCCCTAGCCCGTCCACAAGCACCTTCAGTTCCCGAAACAACAATCAATCCCCGATAAAAAGAGAAACACAATGGGAGATCTCGCGGATAGCATTATCACAGAACTCAGGCAGAAGTTCGACCGACACCCGGTCTGGGTGTGGTACGACGCCCAGGAGAAGTACAAAGGCGTCCTCCACGAGGTCGAAGCTGCACTCGACGACGTCACGCTCGCACGCTACGACGGCAGCTACTTCGAACTGAAGCGCCGCCTCCACGAGGAGGATCCGAACTACGAGAAGAACTGGCTGTTCTACATCCCCGAGTCCCGTAACGACGCCGAGTGGTTCCGCGATGTCCACGCACTCGGACGACAGTACCGTGTCGGTCAGGACATCGACGACACGCCCGTGACGCAGTTCCTCGTAGAACACGACGAAGAGATCCCCGACGCGTACGAGGATTGGGGACAGAACCGCGAGGTGCAGCGTCTGGCGTTCTTTTGCGTTCTCTTCGACACCGCTGGCCCGGCGACAGACGACTGGGTTCGAACCTACCTCTCGAACCCGGAAGAGTACCGTGAGACAATCGAGGACAACGCGATGGCCGACGCTTGGGACGCCCAGCTCCGTGAGGAGTACGGTGTCTCTGCGCGACTCGACCCGAAAGAGCTAGCGACCCAGCTCCTCTTCGGAGAAGTTGCCAGTCGGGCACCGACGTCCCGGTACGACGAACTCGCGGCTGACGACACTCGCGCTGCTGCGGCGTTCTGCGACGAGTGGCAGCAGTACGCTCCTGCCGAGTTCACGCGCTACGCACAGCGAATCGCGGAGGACTACGACCTTGCGAAGGCTGTCATCGACTCAGACCGGATTCACTGGGACGCGACGGCGTTCAAGGGGATCGACATGGGTCTCATCCGACTGGTGATGAAGCGACTCGCCGACGAGACCTACGCCGACCTCCCCGATATTGCGTCAGACCTCCAGCAGACAGTCACTGAGCGCCAGGACAGCTTCTGGAGCAACGAGGACCTTGTCGATTGGTCCGTTCCAGCCCTGGCAGTCGAAACTCTCCAGCGTATCGGAACCATCGATGCCGACGAAGCCAAGACGCTCTCTTCGGCGGAACTCGCCCAGGAGTACACGAGTGACGACGGGTGGTGGCAAGTCGACGCTGCGTATCGCCGCTACATCAATGCAACCCAGGAAGCTACCTTCCCGTATCCGAACGAAACCACGGTGAAGGAGCGGGTCACGCAACACTACATGTCTTTCCTTCAGGGAGTGAACCGCCCGCTTGCGGATATCTTGAGCGATGATCCGACACTCGGGACACCGCAAACCTCCTTCTACGATGAGTTCGCGGATCTTGACAACGGGACGGCGATCATCATCTGTGACGGACTTCGATACGAACTCGCCGAAGCAATCAAACAGAATCTCGGGCGGCGAACTGACTTCAAACAAGATTTGAGTGCAGTCAGCGCGGCACTGCCCTCGATCACCGAGGTTGGGATGGCCGCACACCTACCTGGAGAACTCGGTCTCTCTCTCGAAGATGATGACCTCGTCGTGACCAGTGGCGGTGAGGAGATGACCGGGAAATCAGACCGGGTCGAACGACTCAGCGCCGCGGGCTTCGAAGTGGTAGATATGGACGAGGTGAGCAACATCTCGTTGGAGGAGTTAACCGAGTCTGACCCGGTCCCCCGTGTTGTCTACTCCGGGACGATAGACAAACTCGGCGAGAGCCTCGACGACGACGCGGCGTTCAGCCAGGTTGCTTCCCACGTCGACGACGTCGAACGGACAGTCCAGAGACTGAAGCAGGCCGGGTACACTCGGTTCGTCATCACGAGCGACCACGGGTTCCTCTACACGGACCGGTTGTCCGACGACCTCAAAGTCGAATCTCCGGACCTCGCTCCCGTGGTCAAACGACGATTCGCAGCCGCCGACAGTGATGCTCCACTGGTTGATACAGATGAATTCATCGAGGTCGATTCCGGTGCGCTGTCTGACCTCGGTATCAACGCTCCAGAACTCAAGTTACTCTTCCCCCGAAGTGTCGCCTGTTTCAAGGCTCAGGGTGGGAACATGCAGTACTTCCACGGCGGGATTTCACTCCAAGAACTCCTCGTTCCGTGTCTCACTGTGACCACTGGCGAGATCGAAGAAAGCGCGTCCATCAGTTACGGCGTCTCGATCCCAGACCCGATCACGAACTCGATAGTCCCTATTGAGATCGAAGCCAAGAGCGGACAAGTCGCGTTCAACCCAGCGCCGATTCTGGAAATTCGAGCGAACATCGACGACGAACCGGTTGCGGACCCTGTAACAATGGAAATATCACCGGGAACCAATAGTGAACGTGTCCGGCTCAAACAGGGAGCAATCTCTGGTGAGAGTTCGGTCCAGTTCGAAGTCATCGACACCGACACCCGAGAAACGATCACGCGGAAAACGGTAGAACTCGATCTGCTCTTCGGAGACGACGATATGGGGTTTGACGTCTAAGAAGCGACGGATCCCAGCAATTGTGTGTAAGGGAACGGCCCAGAATTGGAGATCGGTTATTCGTATCGGTGTTCCACTTAGCGTGACCGACACCAATATGCCCCCGGCTACACTTCCGGTATATAATGAGTACTGAGGACGTCGATCAGAAAGCTCTCGACGTCTTTCCCGGACGCGTCGTCCGGAAGGATCTCGTTCAAGATATCAAGTCGGGAGTAAACGTCCCCACCTATGTTCTCGAATACCTCATCGGACAATACTGCGCCACAGACGATGAGGAATCGCTTGAGGAGGGGCTCGAAAAAGTCAAACAAATTCTGTCGAAGCATTACGTTCGCCCTGATGAGGCCGAGTACGTCAAAAGCGAAGTGCGTGAGCGAGGGCGATACCGAGTCATCGACAAAGTAACCGTCAGACTCGACGAGCAGCAGGACGCCTACATCGGCTCGTTCGTCAACCTCGGACTCAACGACGTCGAAATTAACGAACACCTCGTCAGCAAGCACCCGAAGCTTCTGGGAGGCGGTGTCTGGGCCATCATCGATCTGGAATACCTTCCGGATAACGCGAACAGCCCCAAGAGCCTGTTCGGCATCGACTCGTTCAAACCGATACAGGTGTCGAACCTTGACCTGGATCAGTTGAAAGACCGTCGACGAGAATTCACGCGCGACGAGTGGATGGACCTTCTCCTCCAGAGCGTCGGGTACGACCCTACCGCGTTCAGCGACCGCGAGAAACTGCTCTTTTTGACTCGGTGTCTTCCCCTCGTCGAATCCAACTACAATTACGTCGAGCTGGGCCCTCGCGGAACTGGGAAGAGTTACCTATATCGGGAAATCAGCCCGCACTCGATTCTCATCTCGGGTGGAAAAACCACCGTTGCGAAGCTCTTTCTGAACCTCAACACGGGGCGGATTGGACTTGTTGGCCGTTGGGATGTCGTTGCATTCGACGAAGTCGGTGGCCTCCAGTTCAGCGACTCTGAAGCAGTCCAGATGCTCAAAGACTACATGGAGTCGGGAAGCTTCTCTCGCGGCACTGAAGAACTCACAGCGCAGGCATCGATGGTCTACGTCGGAAACATCGATCTGGATGTCGAAGGCGTTCTCAAGAGCTCCCACCTCTTCGAGCCGTTCCCAGAAGATATGCAGGACCTCGCCCTCATCGATCGCTTCCACTACTACCTCCCCGGCTGGGAAGTCCCGAAGATGCGCTCCGAGTTTTTCGGTGACCAGTTCGGATTCATCGTCGATTACTTCGCCGAGTTCGTCCGCGAACTCCGCAAGGAATCCTATGGGGATGCGATCAATGAGGAGTTCGCGTTCGGGGACCACCTGAACCAACGAGACGAAAGGGCCGTCCGGAAGACGGTATCTGGCCTGATCAAACTGCTCCACCCGCACGGGGAATACACGAAAGAGGAGCTCCGGGAGTATCTCGAATTCGCTATGGAGGGGCGACGCCGTGTCAAAGAGCAGTTGAAGCGGATGGGTGGAATGGAGTATCGGGCAGTCGAATTCTCCTATCTGGACTTAGAAACGAAAGAAGAACTCTACGTTCCGGTTCCCGAGGAGGCCGATGAGGCGCTTATTCCGCCCGGTACACAGCAAGCAGGCACTGTCTACACCATCGGCGAAAGCGAAGGTCGTCACGCTCCGTTCCGTATCGAAACTCAAACGCTTCCTGGTTCCGGGAAGACGAACATCTCTGGAACGCCGGGGACAAAGATGAAAGAGTCGTTCGAGACTGCGTGCGACTACCTTCAGGCGAATATGCGAGAACTCCGCCGCGATGAGACGCTGGATGAGTACAATATCAATGTACAGGTACTCAATCCAGCAGACGCGAGCGAAGGTGGTGAGACAAGTGTCGGATTACTTGTTGGGATCGTCTCCGGCATTCTCGACCGGCCGGTCCGCCCACAAACTGTAGTTCTAGGTGCTATGAGTTTGATGGGAGAACTGGTTGCTGTGAGTTCATTAGTAGATACACTCCAGTTAGCCGCTGATTCGGGAGCGAAGACGGTGTTACTCCCCGCGAAAAATAAAGAGGACCTAGCGAAGATACCCGATGAACTCTTGGATCAACTTCAACTCGTATTTTACACCGATCCGCTTGATGCAGCTAGTAAAGCGATAGAGTTGGAGTGATCTTGCAGGACGGGCGCGTAGTTATTCGTCTAGTTCCCAAAGAAGGGAATTTCCGACTTTTTTGCTTCTAATCTCCCCATCCTCTTCGATCGATTTTAATTTCAGATAAGCGGTTCGGCGATCACAGCCAACATAATCCGAAATATCTGTAGTGCCACTTGGTCCGAGTTCTGCTAAGGCTTCCAGAAAATCCTGGCGAGGATATTCCTCAGTAAACTTCCCACTTTTTTCGTCCCGATCCCGGTCGCCCATGGTACTGGTGTGAGTGCCATTTCACATATGACTGCTGGATGATTCTCCATTAGTCGAGTGTCCAAAGGTTTATGCCATTAGACGCGCGACTAATGGGTGTGAACTCAGCCGTTGGGCACTGATCGACAGAAGTGCCCGGGTGTTGCAGCACCCAGGCTGGGTTCCGAATACCGTCCGAGAACCCATGAACAAATCAAATCCAGAAACACAAGAAGGCGACGACAGTTCGCTAATTGAAGACATATATCAAATAAATTATATTTCGCTCGGGGAAGGGGCCGCGACGTGTCAAGTGTGCGGCTCTCCTCTTCAGGAGGGTGATGCAGTTGTTGTGTATGCGTTCCGATCGGCTGGGGAGGTGATGTTCCAGGTCGGATATGTCGTGTGTGGTGGCCGGCGGCACAAGCGTCCCGAGGTGTTCACGCTTGGTGTGCGCGAGTTGCTCGTTGAGGGTCGCATCGGATTGTGCTCTGATGGGGCGACGCAGTCGTCGTGGCCGGTGTTGCTTGCGCCTGAAGTGGTCGGGGTGAGCGTGGCGGCGACGAAGTCACTACGCCTGATCCCGGATGGAGGGAGCAAGGGGTCGAACGTTGCTTCCGGTGGTGTGGAGCGAGAGTCCGCGGAGTCATCGATGGAGGAGAAGGACGAGTTGTGGCGGTCGGAGTGCCGGCCGGAGTTCGTCAGGGCGTTGCAGGCGCGGGCTGCGCAGCGTGATGGTGATGTGCCCGTCCCTGGTGATGATGACGGGGTAGCGGGTGGTTCGGTATGACTGGTGGACGTGACGATTGGGATTCGGGCGACGATGAACCGGAGAATGTGGATCAGGACGGTGCGGAACTGGACAAACTAGCGGAGCCTGCGACTGGTCTGCGGACCGCTCAAGAACGAGAGGCATCGAAGGAGTCGATTGTTGCGGCTGGCGGTGGAGAGGCGAGTGCCGCGAGTGACGGGTCCTCAGCGACTGCTGATTCTGATACTGACTGTCTCGATGAGTTGATGGAGCCGTCGACGGGGCTCCGCACAGCCCAGGAACAAGAGGCGGATGCATCGACTGGCGATGATGATGACGCTGGTCGGGCGGGTGGTCGGGATGCGTGATGCGGTCATCGATGCAGAGGTGGAAGTTGACGCCGATGCGGTGGACCCGTTGGTATCGGCGTACCGTCATGATGGGGTTCGGACAGCGAAGAACGGTCTGACGCGGGTCGGAACACACTCGAAGTTCGGGTTCGGAGAGTTTCGTCTGCGGCCGAGTGGCGCGGACCGGGTTCCGGAGCGTGCGGCCGCGGCGTCGGACGGAGGTGGTGTGTGATGGTGTTGGAGCAAGTGGCGTTCGATATCGAGTCAACCGGATTCGACGTTGATGACGAGGTGACGGCGGTCGGGTTTGCGGTGCCGATGGGTGTCCGCGTGTTGGTGCAGACTGGCGGACGGGACGTGTCAGGTATTGAGTCGGCTGTTGAGTCAGCAGTGTCGGAGACGCTCGTCCGAGTGTCTACACACGGGTCTGAACAGGAGTTGCTGGTCGCGGTGTCGGAGTTCGTTGCGGAGCGGTTTCGTGATGGTGACGTGCTGCTCGTGGCGTACAATGGCGAGCGATGGAACGGTGGATTCGACTTGCCGTTCCTTCGGACGCGGCACGCGAAGCGTGAGTTGGCGTGGCCGTTCGTGGACGTGCCGTACGCTGATGTGATGCCGCTCGTCACGGACCGGTTCAACACGACAGTAGATGGTGACGAGAACAGTGATCTCGTGACGGCGTACGACGTGCTGTGCGACGGCTCGCACGGTGAGATTGACCCGTTCGCGGACAGCAAAGAGGCTGTGACGGCGTTCGAGGACGGGCGGTTCGCGGAGCTTGTGCTGCATAACGTGGCCGATGTACTGCGAACACGGGCGCTCGGTCGCGTCGCAGAACGGTACTGTTCGAAATCCGAGTTCAAGGTGAAGTCGCTGACGCCGACGAGGTCGATGTGAGATGCATGTGGACCGAGTTCTACGCGGGGTTCGCAGTACTCGTGACTGGGTGGTGCCGCCGGATTCACTGTAAGCGGTACGCGGCGGCGACGCGGATACGACGGGCTGCGGATTGAAGCGATACTCCACGACCTCCCGTCCGCGCGGTGTGAACAGCTGCAGAACCAACTACTGGAAATCAACGAATGACAGAAACACAGTCACACGAGCACGACACGACGAGAACGGAGACGAGCGAATCGAGCAGTGAACCGGCGGAGCGATTAACGCCTGAGGAATGCCACGAGACAGTTGACCCGGAGACGCGGGAAGCGGTGCTTGACGAGTACTCCCATCGCTGCCAGGTCTGCGGGCGACGCGGCCCAGAAAAGGGCGGGTTGGCGACGCTGCATGTCCACCACATCGAGCGGAATCCGGACGGGATGGGCGAGCACGATATGGAGAACCTGACGTTGCTGTGCCGGTCGTGCCACAGCTGGTTCCATCAACAGAGCACGCCTGACGACGCGCCCGTTGAGATCACTGAGGAAGATCAGAGCGTGTTGCTTCCGCAGGACATCGAGATCCTGCGGTTCTTAGCAGATGCGGGTCCGGCGCGAACGGGTGATATTGCGTCCGGGGTGCCGACTGACTTGACGGTGTCAGCGGTTCGTGAGCGGTTGTGGGTGCTGATGGGACTCGACAACTTGGTCGAAGTCCGCGACCGGCAGATCGTCGATAAGGACGTCGAGACTGGGGAGTGGGGTCTCATCGAGCAGATCGAGAATTCAGCTCGCGGGCACATCCCGGATGAACCGCAGTTGTTGCTGCAACGCATGGAGGACGAGAAAGTCCGACAGGCACTCGACCGCGGGTGTGCTCGCAAAGACATCATCAGCGTGTTCGATGTCTCGCGGCGCACGACGTTCAACAAGCAGAAGCGCGCCTGTGCGTACGACTTCCCGTTGTCCGCGTTCAACCGCGGGGGGCGGCCAACCGACAGCGACCGGTCGGAACGCAGTCCCGCCACGACCGACACAGTAGAGGACGACAGTGATGAACAGCAGCGGCTTGACGCAGTGCCCGACCAGGACCCCGACTCACTGGGCCGGACAGAAACGTGGGGGGAGACTGAGACCACCCCCGAAACGCAGGCCTCGAATGAGAGCGTAGAGGATACTGATCAAGCGGTGAGTGAGAACGGTGCAGATGACGAAGTGCGCGCGCATCTACAGCATGCAATTGATGCGCTACAAGAGGTAGAGCAAGGGCTTTAACTGTAACAACCGGTAGATCCAATTTCAATAGCGATTCTTGTCGTGACGTATTGATTGAGATCGACTTGTGGACGATGTTTTTACTGACCGCAGATTAGCGCTGTTCGTTCTGGTTTAGCTGGTGAACCGTGGAAGTGAGTCCGGTAATAGGCCTGAAAGGAGGTCAAACTCACCGATTCCCCATTGAAGCGCGATGAGTATCAGGATTAAGCCGAGGACGATTAGTGCCCATTCACGGTGGAAGTATTCGTGGTTTCGGTGACTCCAATACCGGTCCTCGTTGGTGAGTGAAATCACTCCGAGAATGAGAGCGGACGTGATCAAGGAAGCCGTTTTCAAGCCACCAAACTGGAATCTGATGGCTGACCATGCACACAGGACTGTCCAGACAAGTAAGAGGGAGCTGTAGACAACTTCCAGTTGATTCTGACCCCGGTCACGTTGGTCCTTTGCCATCTGGACGTACCCATCTTTCCGATCTGAAAGTCCTGTGAGATTGAATAAATCCTTGTTGAATCGCCGAATTCGTTTTTCGTAGAAGTCGTAGTCAGCTTCGACTTGAGTTATCGTCTCACCGAGATCGGTAATTCGGCCCTGAATAAGTGGCAGGTAGAAGCCAACGAGAAGGACAATGACGAAGATCGAGAATGACGGGACGAGCGTTCTGTCGCTCCAACGCAACACGAGGAATATGTTTGCTACGATGGCTCCGAGCAATGTGAACGTCAGCCGCTGGATGTCACGAGAGGTTTCAGCAGCGGCATCCGAAAGCCGGTTTGTCAAGTCAGCCATCAGCGTCTGAGTATCTTCGAGAACGTCGCTCAATTCATCGAAGTTCTCTTCGATGGCGGAAACCTGCAAGTCTTCATTTGCCGATTGGATCGCTGGGGCAAGTTCTGGAAGTGACTCAAGGCCTACATCGTCGTCAAGGCATTGTTCAGTAATCGCAAGCTGCCAGAGATCTCGAAAGGCGTCTTTCTCCTCATGCTTCTTGAATTTCGAGTAGAGTTGCTCGACAGCTTCTATCCCCTCGTTTCCCCATGGCGATTGTAGTTCAGCAGGCTGTTGAGTTGAATGGAATTCTGGTTCATACGATATTGTATACTTGACGCCCTGGTCGACGAGCTCTACTGACTTCGAGAAGGCTGCTAACAACGAATGTATCGTAATCGAATTGAGTGCCTCTCCAAAAACCGCTCTGAGACCTAACACCTGATCTGGATGTAGCGGCATCAGTTCCCCTTCCCAACTGGTGGTGCTTCGTGCGTGTTCGATTCGATCTCGGTACACTTCGGACGTGTCGTCAATCGTACGCCCGTTTAACCGATCCAGACCGGTCGCACTCCAGATTGTACATACATCGGACTGTTCCGGAGCGTCATCAATGAACAGGAGGAGTAAACTTCGCTCATAGGTATACAGAGTCTGTGTCGCATTGCTGATTTCTTCCTGCTCCAGCCAGTTTGAGAACGTTGTCGGAGACCACCAAAGATGTGGATTAACGCGTTCGATAATGCGCTCCGAGAATTGATCTTCTAACAACCCTTCGGCGATGGCGGTCTTATTTAGCAGACCTTGAAGCTCTACAGTTTCCCCAGAATCAGACAGTTCAGCCGCTAAATCGTGCACGAATTCGGAGGCTCGTCCGAGGTCTTCGTCACGGTAGCGGTCAAATCCACCACGGTAGTGATCTAAGTCTACGTCGAGATCTGCCTCAGAGAGCGTCTCGAATCCGGTGTCTGCTACTACAATCCTCCCACCCCTACGTTCGAAGAGTACCTCTCCCGATAGTACGCGGATTTGAAGTGCTCCAAAATGATCCGGAGAATCTCTGTGGACTCTGAGAATGTCGCTTAGTTCATCTGTTGTACACGATGTCAAGTCTACCTTGAAGTTGAGGTTGGTAACAGATGCGTCACTAATGTTTTCGGCAGTACAGATATCTCGAAAAACCTGTAGAACCTCGGTTGAAGACATGGTTAGAAGACATCTTCTATATCGGGGATTCCGTCAAGGTCAGCGAAAACGGACTTTCGACCTTGACCACTACCCACTGTAATCTCTGGTTCGATGTCTGAGAGTACAAGGTAAAATTGGTCGCCGTCTCTGGCGAGCTGGACATTACGGCTTTCGCGGAGTTCTTCTAAGGAAACCCGTAATGAGCGCCCTGCGATACGAACGGTGACATCCCCGCTCTCAAGTGATGATGCTGAGTCGGCGTCTGTTTCGATAGAGCCGTTTTCGATGAATTCACGATAGGATCCGAACGCAGCTCCTGTATCTGATTCACGGGCCTGTTCTTTGAGCCCGCGCTCAACCAGTTCGTCCGGATGCTTCTTTTCTGCGAGTTTGAGAAAGCCATACCAATAGGAGGAGTAATGAGACGCTCCATTGGCCTGGAATAACTGTGCCTGGGACTCATCCATCTCCTCTTCATAGACGTCATACTGGGGATACAGGACACTCTTGTCAGTTTCCTCCTGTATGACCCGTTCGTTTTCGATGAAGACTTCTGTAGTATCAGAGTCAGAAAGATCGATCTCGTGTGCTCCTTCGAGATACGGTGTCTTCAGAATCGCCGCGAAGTCCTCATCGTACTTTTTGTAGTGAACCGTGATGAGAAGGTCTGCCCGGGATTGGATCTCGTCTAAGTACAGTTGTGAGAGAGTCCGTGCGTTTTCCTCGATGTCGTCTTCGTTTCTGATCGCATCAAGCACGTCACGGATAGACTGTTCAACCCCATCAACTGGAGCGGATACTTCTGTGGCACCGTCTGTAAACTCGTGTGTTCGAGCGTTTTTTGTCTCCGAGCTATCGTAATTCCGCCCAAGTGCCTCTCCAACCATAGCGGTGCAGATTCGTTCAACTTCTCTTCCTCCCTCCGTATCGAGATCATCTGAAGCTAGCATCCCGACAGAAACTGGAGAAGGGTCTTCGATCTCTTCTCCTTTTTCGCAGCTAAAAACGGCGACTGATTGTATATTGACCATATTACCGGGTCAATGGTTCTCTACGTGATATTGTTTTCCCACGAGAGGCCAATTGTAGAGTGATGGTTGCGAGTTATTTGGTTGGTGGCCCTTGAATTCGTCATAGTGGGGTCGCCGAGTGGGCGGTTCTCGGAGTCGGGGGGAGCGGGCGTCAAGGGTACTCGCGTGAGGGTTCTCGGTCGGTTTTGCGGAGGTCAGTCGCCGCGGTAGTCGGGATGGACGCTGGGATTGAGGAAGTAGCCTTGTTTGCGGTAGAGACGGTCCGCGGTGGCGAGTTCGGCCTGTTTTGCCTCGTCTTCGGTGTCGTACCAGTCGATGTTGTGGACATCAACTGGTCGGAAGATGTCAGTGAACTTCGCGCCGGTCGTGAACGGGTCGAGGTGTTCGTCGATGCGCCGATATGGATTCTTAGTGTAGCCGACGTAGACCACGGGGGCGTTGTTCATCGCGTAGGCAGTCTGGAACTCAGAGGAGACATTGTGGGCGTTGTCATCGTCGTCGAGACGACGCTGGAGTTCGACATTCTTGATGTGTTCACACTCGATGACGTAGACGGCATAGGACTTGGGGAGCTTGTAAATGGGAGGCACGTCTTCGTTGGCCATTCCGAGTATCCAGAAGTCCTCGTCATCCTCGGAACGTTCGGGATTGGTGCCCTCCATACGGTGATGGAGTTCGATGTGTCCGCTGACGATGCGGAGTGCGGTGGGGGAGACTGCTGCGGGCCCTGCATCGTGCGAATATGGTGGTTCAACGGCCATGTAATGCGACCTCGTGTGTTAAAGAAATTCGATGCTGAGACTGATAAGCCCTCCGCCGGGGTATGATACGAGTTGCTTAGAGAACGGCGTGTTCCACCGGTAATGGGTTAGTTCCCTGGATAGACAATGGAAGGGTCACAGACGGGGTCAGCATCTTTTGGGAGGGTTGAGTAGGAGCCGGCAGATTCCCGTGCTGTCAGAGCGAGGACGGCAGCGTCGAGGACGTCGTCGACGCGGCCTGACTGGATTCGGTGGTGCCATTGGCTGTTTGCTTGTCGCCCGTCAACGAGGTCGATTACTGGTTGGAAGGATTCGCCGCCGTGCTTGATGAGACACTCTTTCCGGGCTTCGAAACCGGAATCGCTCTTCTTCGACGGGAGATCGTCGCCGTGGTACGCTTTGAAACACACCTCTGGATGGCTCTCGTAGACTGTCTCATGTGCAGCCTCGACTTCGTCCAGCAGTGCGTTTACTTCCTGGATACGTGGAATGAGGCCCCAGCTGTGGCTTCCCAGCCCCCGAGTATTGCTCGTAACGGCCTCCTCGTAGTCCCCAGCTGTCACCGCCTCACTGTTCGGTGTCCAGAAGACAGTACTGCCACGAGAACCGAGGAAGTCCTTGGCTTCCTGATCACACTCTCTATCTCCCTCAACTTCTAGGTTAACTGGGATGTCCACGAGGATCTCGCTTGCCCGATCCCCATACTCGTGCCAGACGTTCAGCAACGAGGGTTCTGTGCTAATGTTGGTAGTTTCTGTGGTTGCTTCGACGACGACCCATGATCCGCTTGCCCAGTCCACGCCGACGTGGAATTCCATAGAGGAGAGAACTAACGGTCACACTTAGTTTCCAGTTACTCAATGGGACCTTGTTTAGGTTCTATGTACGCTGAGCGGTTACAAGAACAACTGTTACCGAACTAACTCTCAACGAATACCTTTATCCACCTCGGAATTTAGAGTCTATGTACGCTGAGCGGCTATGGAGTCAACAAACGACGAAGATATTCAACGGAAGAGCCTGTCGACGCGCGAGTCGCAAGCACTGTCACGACTCGCAAGCGAGAACCGGCAGGTCATCAGTATTAGTGACATCGCGGACGTCCTCGACACCCAGCGGAAGTCGGCGAAGGACATGGCGTATGCGCTTAAGGAGAAAGGGTGGCTTGAGCGGATCGCGCACGGGAAATACCTTATCCTGCCGCTCGCTGCGGGCGAGAGCGCCGTGTATACCGAACACGAGTTCGTGATCGCGTCAGCACTCGTAGAGCCGATGTACATCGGGTACTGGAGTGCGCTGAACCATCATGGGCTGACAGAGCAGATGTCCCGCACGGTGTACGTC
Organism: Halostella pelagica; assembly: GCA_005954745.1. GTDB lineage: Archaea > Halobacteriota > Halobacteria > Halobacteriales > Natronoarchaeaceae > Halostella > Halostella pelagica. Next base: position 1,047,497 of record CP040678.1, on the reverse strand, counting down.
GTGACGACAGAACGCGCCCAGGAACGTGAAATCCACGGGGTCACGTATCGACCGGTGACGGTCACTGAGCAGAAGTTCTTCGGGTATCAACCGACTGCAGTCGGGTCGAACCAGGCGAATATGTCGAGTATCGAAAAGACGCTGGTCGATTGCGCCGACCATCCGGAGTTCTGCGGGGGTATCAGCGAGCTTGCGAAGGCAATGCAGAACGCCGCCGACATGCGCTGTTCGTGGGAACGCGTCGTCGAGTACCTGCGGCGGGTTGGAAACGGTGCCGCAACGAAACGACTCGTGTATCTCGCCGATCAGTTGAACATCGATCTTCCGGAGTACCGGGACCTCGTCGAGAACTTCACGACTGGGTACCCACTGCTCGACCCGACGAGAGAAGCGACGGGAACCCGGGACAGCAAGTACCAACTCCGCCTAAATGTTGGCCCGGAGTCGTTCCTCCCTGGTGACTTCTCATGATTTCCGAAGCGCAACTCCGACGGCTGGCCAGAGAGCTGGATGTTCGACTTGGCTACGCGGAGAAGAACTACGTTAATTCGTGGATTCTGTGGGCGATCTACACGAGTCCCTACGGTGACAACCTGCTGTTCAAGGGCGGCACTGCACTCAGCAAGTTGTACTTCCCGGAGACGTGGCGGTACTCGGAAGACCTTGATTTCGGTGTCGAGGGAGGGTATCACGGGAGCGAAGCGGAGTTGCAAAGCACATTGGACGACGCGACTATAGCCTCCGGTATCGACTTCGAGGTGACCAAACACCGTGAACTGCAGAAAGAAGCGTATCCGACGCACTACGTTGATATCGATATCCAGTATGACGCTGTGCTCGGTCACAAGAACACGACGAGTCTGGACGTGATGATCGATGAATACGTGGCGTTCGACTCGGTCCATCATCACCACAGCTACGAGGATGTCCCAGAATTCGAGTTGACCGCGTACAGCTTGGAGGAAATATTCGCGGAGAAGTTGCGAGCACTCTATCAGCGGTCACAGGCTCGTGACTACTACGACCTCTATCGAATGATTACGGAAGCCGACATCGACAATTCGGTTATCCTCCTAGCATTCATGCGGAAGTGTGAACACGACGGACTGGACATCGACCTGCGGGACGGGCTGCCCGAAGAGAAACAGAATGAGATCCGTGACGGCTGGCAGAATACACTTCCCGATTTGGTTGCAGACCTCCCCGAATTCGGCCCAGTATATGACACACTCGAAGACTACGTTGATTCGCTAATAGACCAGTAGCAACGCTAATCCTGAAGGTGGGCGACGATTCGACCGAGTTCCCGGGCGTGTTCACTCTCGTTTATGTCATACCGCTCTTCGATTGAGCGGAGGCGTTCTTGAAACGTCATTATTGGCACCTCCAGTTACCTCTATCCGATATGAGAAGGCTTCAGCGAAAGGATCTTCGCCAGCCGTTCGAGTCGGAACGTGTTGTCAGTCGGTTGCGCTCAGGATGATAAGGTCGCGTTCCAGCTGCGGCTCGATTTTCGGGCTTCGACAGTCGATATCGAGCTGTTCGTGTTGCCAGTGACGTCCGTCTTTCCCGTTCCAAACACCGTAGATGGTGACCTTCGGGAGTTGAATCACTCCGAACAGGATTGCGAGGTAGTAGAGTAGTTCGGCTGCTTGCGTCCACGAGCCCGTGGATTTTCGCGGAATATCGACAGGGTACTTGACGTGGTGTGCCGGTACGCCGGCATCGATGCTACTGTCGATGAATCCGTAATCATTGCTGAATAGTACGGCTTGCTTCCGACTGTTCTGATTGAATTCTTGGTACGCGGAGATAATCGCTTCATCACCGGTGTCACATTCGATGATATCGACTGTCCGGTCGGTTCGTAGGCGACGGTACTCGTAGAGCCCGAGGAGACCTTCCCGATTGGAACCGGCTGGCTGGTTATCTAGGCGAGTGAATTCCTCGCCGAACGCTTCGGTCAATTCGTGCGTGTTGTACTGCTTGTAATGCCAATCCAGTTCTTCTTTGACGCCCGTTGCGAGTGCGTACCCGTTCGTTGGTCGTCGATCTCGGTCGTCAGTGTCACCCGTCTCACTATCGATTCCCAGTACTTCTGGTAGCCGCCACGGCATGATATTGGCATCCATTCCAACGATGACCGGGTCGTTGCCGGCTTCGAGGTCTGCATACCCGTACCGGTGAATGAAGTCTTGGACATCGTCGTGATTGGCGAGATCAACGTGACCGCTGGCAACCATCGCACGCGTGAACGTCTCTGCGTCTGGTAGGTCATCGAATGCTGGTTCACCGTACTTGGCCAGTATCGAGTCACGGTTGTCCTGATACGTCATCGACCCCTGTGTGAACCGGACCGTCGCCCGGCCATCATCTTCTAACCTGATCTGCACTAACTCACCGATATCTGTACATGGATGTTTCACCGCGATTGATTCGACGCCCTGGTCGTATAGCGCGTTCAACAGCACCACTAATCGCCGACGTTCAATCTCCATCACAGGACCTCCTTGAAATCGATTAAATCAGTCGCTGTTCGTGGGATTTCGGCGTAGTACTGCCCGTAATACCCCCCTGCTTTCCGGTGGAAGTAGAAGACGTGGTCAGCGTCGAACTTGAATCCTGCTTGGAACGCTATCGCGGACATGAATTTTCGACCGGGAGTTACGTCCACAGCAATCGTGTCTCCCTGATCCTGGGCAGCTTCGATAGTAGACCGGTAGAAATCGATAATGCCGCGGAAGTCAGTCTCGTGCTCTAAATCGTGCACTGCGACAGTAGCGTCTCCGCCATACGCATCGATGATTACCTCGAACCGATCAGTGGCCTCGGCGACGTAATCAGCGACCCCGGGATTCGATAGAACCCAGACCTCGTCCGGCACGTATCCCTGATCACAGGCAGCCGTCAACGGATTCAGAATCCCTGGCATCGTAGGGGTGCCGTTGGTCATCCAGATGTTACCCATTAGCCTACGAGAGCCACTCCGGTTTCAATAGTGTTCTCCCGCCTGAGAGAATGCTATTGATCGTGGGTTCCTCTTTCCAGCACCGTCTCTCAACGGCTTTTGTCATTCAACAACCTACTGACGAGTGTGTCTTCACACGATATCGAATCCGGGTGGACAGTGGAGTGGGCGACAGCCTCACCGACTGGTGACGAATACCTTGACAATTTGGTCTTGAGTCGTGGCCAAGCAATCGAATACGGTGACGAACTGGTGATGTCGCTTCGGGTGGATGATAGAATGTTGCGAGATCAAGAACTCGACCCCGGAGAACCGTTCATCTGGAAGGTTGAAGACGGGGAGCTATTGACGGAGCAGATCTCTCGCAGAACATTCGAAGAGGTGGCTAACAGCGACCGAGATGACGCCTTCTATGCGAAACAAGTGCTTAGGTCTCGGGCTGAAAGACGGTTGAACCGGTCACGGTAACAACCAACCAGTTCTCTCAATCGAGAGCGAACAGAAGCAAACCGCACCGTCGACTTATATTCCTCACTGCTTTTGTCGATACATGACTGTCGACGAAGCTATTGATCCTCCGACGTTGAATGAGGAGACATCATCGCTTGATGCACCCATTGCTGTGGAGTGGTGGGACAGGTTCAAAGATGACGGGTAGCTGGAACTCGACACTCATCACAGGTTCCATGATTCGTACACGCCGCTCCTCTATCGAGCAGATGCAATTCGAAACCACGCAGGATCCATTGGGAGACGACTTCGGTACTCGTTACGACCGATTCACATGAGCGAGTACTCGTCGTACCAAGAAGCTGCTACCGTTGATCCTTCGATGGCGCACGTCTCCGATCTCAGGACAATTCAACCGGAGGAGCTGCCCGAAGTCAGGGAACACCCCGGCGACGAACCCCTTTCAACCCTCGTCGAACACGAACACCGCTCCACGGATACGGGAGAGACACGTGCTTCACAAGTACACCGCGCGGAAAACCTGCCGTGTGGGTACGACCCCGAGGTAGGGCTTGGGCTGTTAGACAATGACGACGATGAGCGTCAGGAAGAACGGGATTCGGAGCGACAATCAATTGCCGAGGTCATAGAACGCTGGCACGTCGTCGAGTTCTGTGAAGTCTGCCTTCCGGAACTCGCTGCCTGGGAGACAGAACCACAGGACTGACTACCCTAATGGTATCGCAGAGACGGCGTGACCTCGCGGTCCATCGGTTACAAAGATTCCATTGAGGCTGGGTTCGCCTCCATTCCGAGAACAGCACCTCTCAATACTGTCACCGAATCCGTCGTTATTAGCGCTGACGATGAAATTCTTCGTGTATACGGTCTCAGGACCCGATACTGGGATTCTCGTGAGTGGCAAGGGTTCTTATTCACAAGTTCCATTTAACGGGTTTAGACCGATGGCAAAGACAAGCAAAAACGGATCGACTAGCGAAGTATTCCCGTCTGAAGTTCGGTGTCCGGTGATCGGTGGTAACCAACTTCAGCTTCCAGCGCGACTCGTGCGTGAAGTCGGATTCAGGAGCCCTCGATGGGATACTGTTCAAAGTGCGAAGGTCGCGTGGTACTACCACGAGGAAGATCAAAAGGCAGTCCTCGCAAACAACGCGATAAGCAGACCATCACTGGAATTGATGGGAGCTTCTGCACTCTCCGGAGTCAGTAACGAGGATTTGGACTCAGGTGATGTAAGCGGTGCGCGGGTGACTATAATAAAAGACCTGCCCGACTCCCTCTACGAGAGGCTCACACAGGACAGGCTCGTACTGAAGCCCTTGTACACCGCTCAGCACCCCCAGCTGGAGAGTACTTGCGTCTCCGTCTACCCTGGTGGAGAGTACGATCGTGGAGCACTCCCAAATGTGAGTCACCACCGAATCCCAGATGATGGTGACGAGGCAAACTCGAACGACACTTCGGACGTAGTCGGAACGTACAACGACCACGCCAACTCTGTCTGAAATCACATACAGATTGCTTTGCTCCCGAATCATCTGTTCGTGAGAGTAGTATCGGATTGATGTCTCACCGCTACGTGAAACTCCGTTACCGGCCAACCTGTCTGAATTCATAGCATACTATTTCTTGATATGATTGATTTAGAAAACGCTGTACTGCGGAGGGTTACACACAATAGATTACGCACGGCTGTTTCGAGTGTTGCTGAAATCGAGCGACGGGACGGAGGTGGGATGCAGAGCGAAGAATGGGTTTGACATACATTTCAACACGACCGTGAGTAATTATGACGGTATTCGAACAGTATCGTTCGAGACGATGATGGGAGTGACTGAACGATTCTGAATGCGAAAGTGAGTCGCTGCAGTTATGGATAAAATAGCTTTGTTGAATCCCTCAATAGGAGATATATCCAGGCCCTGTTGGGAGCGATACAGCCTCTGTACTCACCGCCTATCCCGTCCGGAAATCTACGTAAATAAGCTACTTTGAAACTGGCGTCAGACGGTTTTCGACATCTGACCGTCTGCCCAAACCGACTCCTCATAAATGTCAACTACCACCTCGGCCGACTCCGGCAATCCACCCACGTCCACCATTACGAGAACTGGATGGACTCGTTCCACCTCATCGCTCACGGTCGCCAACATCTCCTGTTGATTCTCTGTCAACCGAACTCGATCCCCACTCGATACTGCCTTCACCTCCACCGCATAGTACGCCAACAGGTCTGTCGTCGGGTCTAAATCCTCTTTCGAACCCCTCGGACTCGGCGTGCCCTCCACTGGTGTCAGTGCCTCCACTACAAGGATGTCGTCAGGTATCCAACCTTGCGAATACCCCCAATCACCGTCTTCCGGCAGCGTAACTTCCTCTAATAACCCTAAGTGGACTTCTTCCGTCAGATTACGACTCTTTGAATGAATTCGGATGTCATCTTCGCTATACTCCTCACCCCCAGACCGGCTTGTCGCGTGTGCCGTAATTGCCTCCTCAAGCGGCTCCGGAAAACCACTGTATCGCCCTGCAATCATCTCCGCAATCAACCCTACGTCCATTCTCGACAGGTCGTACGTTACCATCGGGCTCTACCGTATCCGTTCTTCCGCTGGTTGCTTTGTATTGGGCGATTTAGGGCCCAGTCAAATTCTCATCCTGAGCTGCCAGAAATCAGCCGTCTCACGGCTAAAGAGACGATTCGTTCGCAGTCCCACGTAGCGGCTATTTTATTGAGAATGGCGTCTGGCCAGAGGGCGCTCTATCAGGACGTAAAAACTTATCGGCGATACATATTTTCATCACGTACAAGTCCTCGCCACAAACATATCTGTATTCTGGTAAGTTCTATTTTAATCCCCCCGTTATGCAGAGATATGACGAACAGCCCAGAAGACGACTCAAACAAACCCGAAGGGTATCGCAACTGGAGCCATGATCTGGCCGCCCTTCAGGAAATCGGAGAGGAACTCCTCAAAGAATGGAAGACGGAACACTCGCAATCACCCCGGGATTACCCAGCGGCGCGATGGCTAACCGAGAACGGCTACTCGCACCTTCGCTGGATCCTTCGAGAGAAACACGACATGGGGACACCCGAATTCTTTATTCTACTCACTTCCGCGGGCGGATCGGAAGAGTACGAATGGAGCATCGACGACGTCGCCACAATCGAACGGGCCAACGCATATCTCGATGATCGCGTCGAGTGTCGAGGGTGGAAAGCGTCCACAACACGAACACAACGCGCACGGATTAACGAAGTTCTCCGGCGGTTCAGTGATGAGTACGGCGATGACAGAATTCTCGCCATAGCGAACGACCCCGAACTCGAGACCGAAGTCTACGAGACATTTAAAGAGGTCATCAAAAACCTCCGTGAAGAACTGACCTCGGACGACTCAACTCATCACCACGTGCGTGCGACACATCGCCTCTTCGAGTGGCTCGACCGATCCAACCGCATCGCCTACGATCCGATGGAAAGCATCGAAAACGAGTTCCGGTGGGAGTGGCGCTCCGACTCGACGCCCCTGACACCGGATCAGGTTCGGAGACTGTGGACCATCGCCGGAACAGACGCAGAGCGAATGCTGGTGATTGGGTACTGCATCTGGGGCGTTCGCACCAAAGAACTACCTGCAGTACACGTAGACCAGATCACCCTCGACATCCACGATTCGTACATCGAATTCGAGGAACCCGACCGAAAGAACGGACAGGGGCAAGTCTCCCTTATGTTCGGCCTCGATGCACTCGCTAACTTGCTCGACGAGCGTGCACAACAACCAAACTGGGATGGGTATCTCTTCCCGACTGACGCAGCGAATCGGTCGTTCCTGAGTCCCAGACAGATGCGGCGGCGGTTCAAAGACTTGTGCCGGAAAGCAGGCGTGGACGTCGACGGCGACGTGGGCACTCCAAAGCACGGCCGGGCATTCTACTACAACATCCTGGCAGATGCGGAGTCAGACCTACTGGAAACCGCAGGTGAAATCGCCGGAGAACAGGGTGCTAACGATGCCAAAGCCGTCCGAGACTTCTACCTCACCCCAGAAAAACGGAGACGGTACAGGCGCATCTTCTTCCGACAGCGCATCCGTCGAATCCTGCCAGACGACGCCCACACAGAGTACAGCACCCGCACCAACCTCGACAGCTCATTTGACGATTTCGAGTGAGACTGCGTCACAAAACAATAATCAACAACAAAGACCAATGCCCGACAACCTCGATGACGTAGAGTTCCTCAAACAACACCTCTCGGGTGATCCATCAGAGGAATTACTCGAACAAATCGCGTCCACTGTCGTGGACCGTATGGCAGACTCATTCCCCGAGCTGTCGCTGAAATCGCGCCCAATGGACGAGGTCCTGGAAGACTTTGGGGATGATAAACTGGAAGAAGTGGATTCGACGGGACAGTACAAACGGAAATTGAACTACCTCCGGACATACTTGGAAGATGAGGCGTGTGTCGAAACGAGCGATGATCTGACAAGCGAAGACGTTGAGGGATACAAGAAGTGGCGGAAGTATGAGTCCCTATCCCGCGACGAACCGCTAGCGCGCACTACGCTCAGGGACGATATGTATCTCTTCCGTGAGTTCATCCAATACATGATCGAACACCGGATGGCTCCAGCTCGGTTCGAAAAGCGGATTGAAATCCCCGAAATAGATTACGAGAGTGGAGAGGGCGTTGATAAGAAGAAACTCGATCCAGAGATAGCGAAAGCAGCGCTGGAATACCTTCGGAAATACGAGTATGCCGGTGTCGAGCACGTTTCGATGGAGTTGATGTGCCAGTCTGGGCCGCGAAAAGGTGGGCTGATCGGGCGTGATGTGCCTGATTTCGACTACGAGGAGCGGATTCTCCAGTACGAGACTCAAGAAACAACACCGCTGAAAAATGACGAAGGGAACGAACGGGAAATCTCTCTCTACGGGGAAACCCCTGAGATTATTCAAGATTATCTCAAAAATCAGCGACCGGCAGAGACTGACGACGAAGGAAGGGAACCGTTGCTCACCAAAGGTGATGGAAGAATAAGCGCGTCAATGTTACAGAAGATCGCCTACATGTGGACTCGTCCGTGCGAGGTGGGTTTGGGCTGCCCTCACGATCGTGACCCTGACGACTGCGAAGCGGCGCAAAAGAACAATTCCGCTTACAAGTGCCCGAGTAGTCGAGCTCCTCATCACATCCGAACGGGGTACATTACAGACCAGAAGAACCGAGGTGTCTCAGCAGACGGGGTTCAACAACGCTGTGACGTCTCGCCACGCGTTCAGGATTTACACTACGATCTCCCTGATGACACTGAAGAACGCGAGCGGTTTGAAGAGGAGTTCCGGAATGCCGACGACGACCCTAACTCAGGGTTCAATCACGACCAATGAGTGGCTCCAGTAAAGAACCCTCCTCGGCTTTCTAAAACAGGTCGTGGTTAGAGGAGCAGCTGAATTGTTTGCTGCTTGTGGATGAGAAGTGAGGTAACGAAATCAGGTAGGTTTAATTATTCGATGTATTCAATACCGTGCCATGGATCAACTGGGAGTAAGCTTCGGAATCAACTCAGAAATTAACGTCCGTGAAGCCTTCAGCCTCCATGCGGAAGAAATCGGGTTCACAATCAAAAGATCCCGAGACAAGTTCCCCGACTACAAACTCGAAAATGAAGCCGGACAAGAAATACTGGCAGAAGCAGAGGTATACGCCCGTGACTTCATTGACCATGGGCACGATATCGATAACTGCGACCTCATCCTCTGCTGGTATGACAACCTGCCAGTAAACGTCCTTCCCACTTTGGAGATTGGAGAGAAAATCTCCACCCCTAACGGCCCAAGTAAACCGAATGAATTCGTATCTGTTTACGACCCGGGAACACATATCAAGACAATTGAGATGTCGAAAGACACGGATGAAACTCTGAATTTCCGATTCGGCTGGTATCTGCGACAAAATGAAACCATAGCCCACAAGTCACCGAATACGCCGACGTTGAACGAATCTGAGTTTGAGGAGTTGTTCAAAGGTATCGACCGCTCAGTCCGTGAAGAAGCATTCGTTGATATCAACTTCGACAAACTAATTGACTGGCACGAATCCCTTCCCGACAACGAGAAATTCCGGTCAGATCGGAAAGGCCGGATGCTATGCCATGTTGACCAAGGAGAAGAGGGAGAGATAGTCTTGAAACTAATGGACGAATCGAACATCCAAATCACGAGCTACCTTTCTAACGGTACACAACACCCCAATTCACAGAACGCAGCAACGATAGACAAACAAGCATACCGTGGTATATTGAGTCCGATTCCACGCGAAATCCGGGAGCAAGTATTTCTGGATCTGAATCTGGAAGCACTTTGGCGGTGGCACCACTACTGAAGGAACTGCTTTTGTCTATCTCAGTTTTCGACTAATCGACATCCAGTATTAGGTCGCATTCGCTGTAGAACCTTATCGTATCGTCTATGAAAGGTGGAAATGTGGCTAGTTGGTGACTGCATCTTGGATTGTGCGAAGAATTGCCTCAGGTCGCCAGGTCTCATTTAGATCAGAGTATCGTGTGTTTCTCAAGCGCTCTCCCTGCGATTCGGGACTTTCGACATGAGGAAAGTTCCCTGAGTGAATACCCAACAGGATCGGCGTTTCCTGCGATAGATGTTCTCCCCACGGATGTAGAACCTGGGATGCCTCGATTAAAACTGGACTTCCACTGGTCCCCGGATCCATCCGTGCATCCGTAAGGAACCTCTCCTCCCCTTCGAAATCAAAGTGGGGTGGTGTTGCAATCAACGCGTTCCTCTTAACCGGGAACTTTGTTTGTACATCATATAACCGGCCAGGATACCCTACCGTAAATACACGATCTGTTCTCAGTCGTTTATTCCCAATGAATTCACGATCCATCAAGGAAAATGACCCATACTGGTGAGCATGATCGTCCTCGTCGCTATCGATGAAGTCAGTCAAAGGAGATAGATTTTCATCTATTTGAATGGCTGCTACATCCGCACCATTAGGGTCGAATCCCCAAATGCGATGATCGGCCGACAAATCAACGGTGAATCTGGAGACGTTCGTTATCTCATCGATATCTCGGAGGTAATAGGACAACTCAGGGGGGTCCTGCTGTATTTCAGATTTTAACTCTTCGTCATATCCCTCTCTTTCTTCATTTGCCAGTACGTGCCCTGCGGTAATGAGATACGAATTCGTATCGAGATGGAAAAAGAACCCAGTGCCACCGCTATCTGGTCCGTTGATTTGGACTGGTGTAGTAATTAAATACGTTAAGTCGATTTGATAGCCTCGTTGAGGCGGCATGATTCGTGCGCTCTTTACCTTCCACGTGAATAATGAATTCCGGTCTGGGAGTAGAACTATAGGTTATCCAAATAGTCCCTTCGTTGCTCCATCTTTTCTCTCTCGGTGCGCCGGTCGTAGTGCTGTTCGATCACTCGTTGGCTGACGTTTGCGCGGTCGCTGACTACCTTGTCCGGCATGTCGCTGTTCAGGCTATGTGTGATGCTCCCTCGCCGGATTGCGTGTGGGCTCACGCTTGAGGGGCAGCGGTAGGCGGTGTCGCGTTCTAATGCCGAACACTCACCGAGGTCTCGGTCGTGCGGGCATTCGGGGCTGTAGGTGCAGGGCCGGGTCCACCGGTAGACGTACGCTCGAAGCGTTGTCTTGTTCGTACGCCCCTCACGCGACGCGAGTAGCGGCTCTCGTCCGTGCTCGTCAGTGACTGATGGTCGCTTCTCGGCTAGCCAGTCGTCGAGTACGTCGCAGAGTTGATCTGAAAGCGCAACCATCCGTTCGCCCTTCCCCTGATTCTTAATCGGCGTCCCCGATTCCGGACGATGACGAACCTTCACACACTGGTCGTCTGGATCATAGTCGTCGACGTCCAGCGCATGTACGCCACCGACACGCATCATTGTGTGCCACATTAGTGCGATTGCGACGTGCTGGATACTCGCGTATTCGTACTTCTCCAGATGGGCGAGTACTTTTGAGGCGTTGTCGCTGTCCAGCATCACGTCTCGGGAGTTCTCGTCAGGGGTGATCGACGGAGACAGAACCTTCTGACTCAGGTCTTGTTCTACGCCGTCGATGGATTCCAGCCATCGGATGAACACGCGAAGCGTGTCCATCTGAGTTTTCTCGCTGACCTTATTCAGATCGCCGTCTTCGCGCCGCCAGAGCCGATACCGGTGGAGCTGGCGACCGGTGAGCGTGTTGAGGTTCTCAATCTCCTTCTCATCACACCAGCGAACGAAGTGACCGAGTCGGTATTTGTGGCCCTTGAGCGAGGCCTCCGAGAGTTCGTTCTCCTTGTCTGCGAGGTACAGTTCGAGTGCGGTTTCTGCGTCGATTGGTTCGAGACTCATAGTTGGTTTTCTCTGGTCAAGCGAACCCCACGAGTCCCGGTTACTACCCATTCCAAACCAACGGCTACAACGCCCGAAATCGCTAAAAGGAAGGGTTGTCACGCCGCGTGACCAAGGCCTGCAGCGCCCACTCGTTTTCCGAACGATCCAAATCCGACAGACGGCGGTGGGTCACTTATAAAGTGACTTTGGCTGCCGAATTTGATTTCGTTCGATGGTCGAACGATTCCGAATGAGGCCGGTTCCGTCCGGCGGTTCGCGTACATCTAAACCCGGGTGGAAGGTGGTTAATCATTGGGTCATTGGATGTGACGGACGACCGAAACGATCAGGCACCTCGCGCGCACAGCACTGATTATGCGACGATTCGAGGAGGGCGATCGCGTGCGCGTTGACATCCCCGACCAGTCTGATCCGGATCATGAGCGACTACACGGAGTGCAGGGAACGGTGGTCCAGATTATTGAGGACGACGCTGGCCAGGAGACTGGCGACCAAAGAGACTCCCACATTTTCATAGTGGAGACGGACGGGGACGACGTGGTTCACCTTCGCTGGCGCGACATTCGCCCCGCACCCGGGCACTAACTCGGTGGTGGCTGTACGACGGTCTGTCCACACCACTTAAGAATCTACGCTAACGACTTCACGCTTAGATGGTCGAGAACTTTAACGAGAAGGCGGATTTCATTTGGTCTATTGCAGACCTTCTCCGCGGGGACTACAAGCAGTCCGAGTACCAGAAGGTCATCCTCCCGATGACCGTCCTCCGACGCCTCGATTGCGTGACGAAGCCGAACAAGGAGAACGTCCTTGAGCGGTACGAGCAGTTGCAGGACAAGGGTATCGAGAACGTCGCACCAGCGCTGAAGAAGGCGTCAGGAGAGAAGGTGTACAACACGAGTGAGTACACCTTCGAGTCACTGTGTGATGACCCGGACCAGATTGCGAGCAATCTCCAGTACTACATCAACTCGTTTGATGAAGAGACGAAGGAGGTTTTCGAGAAGTTTGACTTCGGACATCAGATCCAGCGTCTAGATGAAGCCGACATACTCTACCAGATCGTCCACGAGTTCGCTGAAATCGATCTCCACCCAGATGAAGTCCCCAACGAGGAGATGGGATACATCTACGAGGAGCTAATCCGGAAGTTCAACGAACTCAGCAACGAGACTGCTGGGGAGCACTTCACCCCGCGTGAAGTTATTGAGTTGATGGTGAATCTCATCTTTGATGAGGACGATGAGGTGCTGACACAGGGGGGTGCCGTCCGTACTGTCTACGACCCTGCCTGTGGGACTGGCGGTATGCTGAGTGTCGCCGAGGACCATGTTCGCAGTTTCAACGAAGAAGCGAATCTCCACGTCTACGGGCAAGAACTCAACCCGGAGAGTTACGCGATCTGCAACTCTGACATGCTGATCAAGGGCCAAGAGCCCGATAACATCGCGTACGGTAACTCTTTCACCAACGACGGATTCTCTGACAGGCAATTCGACTATATGTTGTCGAATCCGCCTTTCGGTGTCTCCTGGAAGAAGGTCAAGGATCAGATTGAGAAGGAGCATGAAGAGCAGGGCTTTGCTGGTCGCTTCGGAGCGGGTACACCCCGCGTCAACGACGGTGCATTCCTCTTTCTCCAGCACATGATCAGCAAGATGAAGCCCCCGGAAGAAGGGGGTTCGCGGATTGCAATCGTCTTCAACGGGTCACCGCTGTTCAATGGCGGTCCGAACAGCGGTGAATCCGCCATCCGGCGCTGGATTATCGAGAACGATTGGTTAGAGGGAATCGTCGGGCTACCGGAGAACCTATTCTACAACACCGGGATCCGGACGTACATCTGGGTTCTCTCGAATAACAAGCCGGAACACCGTGAAGGCAAAGTCCAGCTCATCGATGCACAGGACCTGTACGAGGAGATGGACGAAAGTCTGGGGGACAAGCGTCACAGGCTCACTGAAGAACACATTGAGGAGATAACCCGCATCTTCGGTGACTTGGAAGCCAATGGCCGGTCGAAAGTCGTGGACTCCGAGGAATTCGGCTACCGACGCATTGTCATCGACCAGCCGCTTCGACTCCGATTCCAAGTCAGTGAAGAACGGATCGCGGATCTCGATGATGAACGGGCATTCACGAATCGTGACGAAGACCTCCAGGAACGTATCAAGGAAGCGCTGTCGGAGATGGACAAAGAGAAGGTCTGGATGGACCGGGAGCCGTTCCTGAACGATGTCGAACTCCAGTTGAACATGGTAGGTCTCGATGTCCGGGATAGCGTGTACAACGCTATTGAGCGCGTCATGGGCGAGCAAGACCCGGATGCAGAGATTTGTCGGAATGGAAACGGAGATCCTGAACACGATAGCGACCTACGTGAACGGGAACGCATTCCATTAGGAACGGACCCGCATGACTACTTTGAGGAGGAGGTTGCACCGTATCTGGAAAACGCGTGGATAAATGAGAGCAGCAAGTACCACGATGATCAGGACGGGGAACTCGGTGTTGTCGGATACGAAATAAACTTTGACCGTTACTTCTACGAATATACACCACCACGGTCAGTAGACACTATTGATCAGGAGATCCGAGAGCTAGAAAATCGGATTTCTGGGAATATTGAGGATGTACTATGATGGAATACAACAAGAGTGAAGATTTGGTTGAGTCTGGGGTAGACTGGATTGGCCAAATCCCATCACATTGGAATACTGTGAAGATCAGATTCGTAGCAAGACTTGAATCAGGTCATACACCTAGCCGCTCTGAGGAAGAGTACTGGGAAGATTGCAATATTCCTTGGGTCACTACATCAGATATAAAGAATTTCAGAGATAGTCATAAACTCTACCTCAATAATACTGAGAATGAGATCAGTGAATTAGGACTGGCAAATTCCGGTGCTCGTCTACTTCCTGAGGGGACTGTCTTTTTATCCCGAACAGCTTCTGTTGGCTTTGCTGGGATCATGGGACAAGAGATGGCTACGTCCCAGGACTTTGCAAACTGGGTATGCGGAGATGATGTTCTTCCAGAATACTTGGTCTACGTCTTTCGTTCAATGGAGCAAGAATTCTCAAGGCTAATGCAAGGGTCTACTCACCAAACAATCTATATGCCTGACATTCGTTCTCTTGAGATGCCGTTACCACCAGTTCCTGAGCAGGAGAGAATTGTGGGGTACCTGAATAAACATCTATCTGAAACGGAAATAATCCTTGATGATAAGAAAACTCTTGTTGACAGATTAGACGAAAAGCTACAAGCAGAAATAACCGCTGCCGTCACAAGGGGAATCCAATCTGACACCAAAACGGTTAGTACCGGACATGACTGGTTTAGCGAAGTGCCAGAGCATTGGGATATTATGCGGCTTAAGAGGTTGCGAAAAAAGCACGTCCCCATTGTCTATGGAATCGTTCAACCAGGGCCTGATCAGGATGAGGGGGTTCCATACATCAAAGGAGGGCAGTGTGAACCAGAGAAGTTAGATCCCGAACTTCTCTCTAAGACGACCCCAGAGATTGCCCAAAAATACGAGAGGTCAAGGCTTCGTGAAGGAGAACTAGTTTATGAGATCAGGGGGAGTGTAGGTCGGGTGGTTCAGGTACCCTCGGAGTTGGAAGGGGCAAACCTAACTCAAGATACAGCCAGAATCTCCCCACGTGAGGACATTAACACGGAGTGGTTATTGTACGCTCTACGTTCGGAACCATTTTTCAAGCAAATGGAAGTTAACAGACGTGGTGCAACGGTTGAGGGTGTCAACCTGTTTGACCTCCGAAGGGGGCTCCTTCCAGTTCCGCCGGAAGATGAACAAGAAGAGATAGCTAGCTACCTCTCCGAAATCAATGAGAAGATTAGTGAGGTTAAGGACGAGGTTAAGCGGAGTGTCGATCGTCTTGAAGAAGAACAACAAACCTTGACAAGAGCGGTTGTCACGGGTGAGATTGATGTTGAGGGTGTTCAAAATATCGACAAGCCCCGGTATAGTATAGCATGAGTAAGATTCACGACGAAGAGAGCTTTGAGGACTTCATCGCGTCACATCTTGTGAATCACGATGGATACGAGGACCTGCCGTCCGAAGAGTTCGACCGGGAACGTGGTATCTTTCCCGACGTCGTCGTGTCCTTCGTCAAAGAAACGCAGCCGGAGAAGTGGGAGAAGCTGGAAACCGCCTACAAGGGTAATGCGCGGAAGCGCTTCCTGCAGGACCTCACGAGTGCAATGGAGGGACGTGGTTCACTGGAGGTTCTTCGCCACGGCCTGCGGACAACGGGGACGACGATTAACCTCGCGGCGTTCAAACCGAACACCGGACTGAACCCAGAAGTCCAAGAACGATACAAAGCAAACCGTCTGGGAGTCACTCAGCAGTTCTACTACTCAACGACTGACCCGAAGAAGAGCATCGACCTTGCACTCAGCGTCAACGGCATCCCTGTGGCAACCGCTGAGCTGAAGAACAAGTTCACCGACCAGAGCATCATCGATGCTAAGGAACAGTACAAGTCAGATCGAGATCCTGGCGAACCTGCCCTGAAATTCAAACGGGGTGCTCTAGTCCACTTTGCCGTTGATCAAGACGAAGTCGAGTACACGACCGAGTTGGATGGCGACGATACTCACTTCCTGCCGTTCAACAAGGGCCACGATGGCGGAGCCGGGAATCCCCCACGAGAGGACAGCCATCGAACCGCCTACCTGTGGGAGGAGGTTTGGGAGAAGGAGAGCTGGATGGAAATCCTCCAGCGATTCATTCACATCGACACTGAAGAGATCCGGAAAGACGGTGTGAAGGTGGACGAAAAAGAGACCATCATTTTCCCGCGCTACCACCAGTTGGAGTGCGTCCGAGAACTCGTGGATTCGGCCCAAGAACACGGTGCTGGTGAGGACTACTTAGTTCAGCACTCAACCGGGAGTGGGAAAAGCAAGTCTATCGCGTGGCTCGTCCACCGTCTCGTCTCTCTGCATAACGACGCCGATGAAGCAGTCTTCGACGGTGTCGTGGTTGTCACTGACCGTACAGTCCTTGACGAGCAGCTGCGAAACACGATATACGAACTCGACCACAAGACGGGTGTCGTCACTGCAATCAAGGGCGAGCAGGGATCGAAGTCCCAAGAGCTCGCGGAGGCTATTGATGCCGGCAAGCCGGTTATCATCACCACGCTTCAGACGTTCCCGCACGTCATCGAACACGCGAAACGACTTCCTGAGCGGGACTACGCCGTCGTCGTTGACGAGGCTCACAGTAGCCAATCTGGAGAGATGGCACACGAGATGAAGCAGATTCTCTCCGGCGTGGATATCGATGAGGACGATGACGCCGAGGACCTCATCGTGAAGAGCGCAGAGACGCGGGGCAACCAAGAGAACCTCAGCTTCTTTGCGTTCACAGCGACACCAAAAGGCAAGACGTTGGAGGCGTTCGGAACCGTACCTGAAGACGGCGACAAACCGGAACCGTTCCACGTCTACTCGATGCGCCAAGCTATCGAGGAGGGGTTCATCCTTGACGTCTTGCAGAACTACACGACCTACGAGACCTTCTATGGGATTGCGAAAGCAATCGAAGAGGACCCACAAGTTCCGCAAAAGAAGGCCGTTAAGGCCGTCTCGAAGTTCCTGAAGCTACACCCTCATAATATCTCACAGAAGGTTGAGATCATCGTTGAGCACTTCCGCGAACACGCGCAGCACAAGATCGGCGGGAAGGCGAAGGCGATGATCGTTACGTCATCACGGGTGCACGCCGTCCGGTACAAGAAGGCGATTGACGACTACATCGAAACGAACGATTACGATTTGAGTGCTCTCGTGGCGTTCAGCGGCACCGTAGAGGACGACGGGTTCGAGTACACCGAACAGGGAATGAACGACGGGATCAAGGAGTCCGAACTCCCCAGTAAGTTCGATACTCCGGAGTACCAGGTTCTCGTTGTCGCCGACAAGTACCAGACCGGATTCGACCAACCGCTTCTCCACACGATGTACGTGGACAAGAACCTCTCCGGGATTCAGGCAGTGCAGACGCTATCGCGTTTGAATCGTACTCATCCTGGGAAAGAAGACACGTTCGTCCTTGATTTCGAGAATGACCGAGAGGACATCTACGATGCGTTCCAGCCGTACTACGAAAAAACGACTATCGAGGAGACTACCGACCCACAGCACATCTACCAGCTGGAGTCCGAACTGAACGCCTTCCAGATTCACACCCAGCAAGAGGTGGATCAGTTTGCGGAGGCGTTCTTCAGCCCGGAGAACAAGGGCACGGAGCAGGCACACGCGAAGCTGAATAGCTTCATTCAGCCGGCACGCGACCGGTTTATGGTCGCTGATGAGGAGACGCAAGACCAGTTCCGCTCCAAGCTCCGTTCGTTCCTCCGGCTGTACAAGTTCCAGTCACAGGTGGTGAGCTACGCGGACACCACGCTGGAGAAACTGTACACCTTTGGGCGGTTTCTATACAAAGAATTGCCTCGGGATTCCAGAGAGTCGCGGGTTGAGTTCAGCGATGAACTCGCTCTCCAGTACTACCGGTTAGAGAAATCGGACGAGGGTAGTATCGAACTTGGGTCAGGAGGAGGCGGAGTGTCGTCGCCCACGGAGACAGGTACCGGGAGCCAGGAGGACGAAGAAGTCGAACTCTCAACTATTGTTGATAAAATCAACAAAGAGCTGGGTACCGATTTCACAGAGGCTGATCAACTCTTCCTTGACCAAATCAAGGAGGATGCACTGGAAGACGACCATCTCCGCCGATCCGCACAGGTGAACAGCAAGGAAAACTTCGCGCTTGAGTTCGACGACACCCTCACGGAGATGTTCATCGACCGGATGGACCAGAATCAGGATCTTTTCGCCAAGTTCATGGATAACGAAGAAGTCCAGAAGGCGATCACGAAGCACCTTCGGCGTGAGGTCTACCAAGCTAGTCAACCAGCAGACAGCTGACCTATACCGGTCTTCTAGTATTCAGTAGGAACTGCACGCTACGGGGGTGAAACGCCGAAGACTTCGTAGAGTCGGTCGAGCGTTTGTTGGTCTCGTAACCGAGTAACTGTATTCTGGTTTGCGTACAACCCCTTCTCCCAGAACGCATTGTCGATGTCCCGTGTCTCAATCCAGTCAACACCGATAAGGTACTCCCGAAGGTCGGGATCTTCGGCATCACGGCTTAGGTCGCCTTCAAGCGGGGCTTCCGTGATTGGGATTTCCTCTTCTTCTCCTTCAACCTCAACCATGAATTCGGGAGCTGGCGTCTTCTCTTGGGTGACGGTCCCCACTCCGATGTAACCCTCTCCAGGGCAATTAACGAAAATTCGTTTGCCCTCTGTCGCTTTTCCCATGGTTCGGTGATACCACTCACCGTGTCCGCCGGTGATAAAGCCGTATTCCTGTCCATCCTCCCATTTACGGTATTCATTCTCGCCGAAATTCGCGTAGAAGTCGTAACCATTCCAGGGTTCCCGCGCGTCATCTTCCTCGCTTTCTTCCTTTTCGTAGGGGTCCTTCAGCCAAGTACGAGCGATATACTCCCGTCCGTTCTCCTTGTAGTAATTGAACCGAATCGCGTTGATCGGAACCTCAAACTCGTCAGACAGGTACTCTATGATTCGCTCTGTTGAGCTGTCCAACTCCGAGGAGACTATTGTCAGCCTGTGCTGGCTGTTGACCTCCTCAGGACCCGCAGGTGAGGCGTCTTGAGCAGGATAGAACTTGGAATCGAACCCCGACTCGAACGTTTCATCATGCTCGTCAGAGGCCTCATACAGCTCCTTCACATCCTGGTACTCTAGGTTTCGCACCCAAGATGCATAATCAATGATCTGTGCGGTGACATCCCGAGGTGATCTATCTCGCTTCAGTTCGACCACATGCAGGTCTCCCTCCTCATCAATCGCCAGAATGTCTAATCGCTGCCCACTCTGAGTGGTTATCTGCCGGTCGATAACTAACAGGGGCTGTCCCAGGACGTTGGGGTCTTGAAGTAGGAACTCTTCCAGACGCTCTTCACGCTCCAAATTCGTAGAAGAGACACGTCGGAAGGTGCCATCGTCATCAACCCGCCAGAGGCCCAAATCAATCGGCATACCCAGTGTTACTTCGATCATCCCATAAATTCTAGTCAAAACTCAGCTTGCAACCGGGAAGATGGTCTTACATCAGTGACTAGGATACCGTTTCTATCGTCAACGTACCGGGTCTGAATTTCGCTACTCCGATTCTGAGACTGTAACGTATTCTGGATCCCACCAAACCTTGGCCCGGGCTCCAACCTTTTTCGACTGGAGTCTTCCTGCTTCCTCCAGTTTTTCTAACCTGTCGCGCACGGCTCTGTGGGTGACATCAAACTGAGAGGCGACTTCACTTGTAGTGAGAACAGGGTCTAAAGAAGACCGAAATACGGCTAGAATCTCATCGTCTGTAAACTCCGGACGCCGTCCAGGACCGTCACTCATTATCTAATTCCGGGTCACGTCTCGTGTTAGGAGTTTATTCTCTTGAGAGAACTATAATTACTTCTCTCAAAAGAACTAATTGGCTGGGTTACGTATTGGGCTCCATGGGTTCGGACCTTCCCCCCGTGAATGGCCTCGGTCAACTGACCCACGACGCAGCCACAATGAATGATGAGCGGAAATGAGAACCTCTCCGATGTCTTGTCGGGAGTGTATCACGCGCTTAGCGCCTCGCGGCGGTGCCACGTGATCCAGTTGCTCGCAAGAAGCGAAGATGGAACACTTTCTGTTCGGGACTTGGCCAGAGAAATTGCGGCCATCGAAGAAGAAGTCGAACCGGAGAAAGCGACCGGAGAGCCCTACCGGAATGTGTACAATGCTCTTTCTCAGACGCATCTCTCCACACTATCTGACGCGGATATTATAATCTATGACTCCAATCGGCAGACAGTCGTTGCTGGCCCGAATCTCGATATTGCTGCGCTTTTGATCGTTCTCAACCAGGCTACTTACCAGACATTACGGGGTGATTCGCTTCCTGAGCCAGTCGATTTTGACAGTACCTCAATCGGCGATTGAGCAAATACTTGCCTGCAAACACTAGATATCGTGATGGTCGATACCACTTCGGATGGTACTTCCCCAAAGGGCCAGCAATCCTCGTGTGGCATCGTAGAGTTAGTGGACCGGTTATCCCCACACCAGTTTCGAGAGTGGTATCAGAACCGGAAGTGGCGGAAGAACATTGAAGAAGGGCAAGCGTATTTCAACGGGCCCGGGAGCGTCCCAGCTCCTGAACGTCATAGTCCAAGCCAACTCCTCCAGTGCCACCGAAAGCTCGTGTACCGACAGGAGAATGCCCCAGCAGAACAGCCGGATCCTCGTGGGATTTTCTGGTTTGGTACGAGGTTTGAGGAGGACTTGCTGTTCCCGTTTCTGAATCGTGCTGTTACAGAAAGTGACATGTACGTTCAGAACTCGATTTGGATCGATTTCACGGTACAGTCCGACGAAGGAGAGTTGCGGATCAAGGGGGCGACCGACCCGGTAATCGTCGATTCTGCCGCAACACCAATTCTCCCAACTGAGGTGAAGACAAAATCGTCGGTAGACAACATCAGTGAACCAAACCGACACCACCGCGCGCAGGTACATGCCTATCTCGTGGGATTGTCGGAGAAATTTGATCGAGACTTCACCGATGCTGTATTGGTATACGGTGGCCGGGAATCCCTAGAGCTGAAAACGTTCCACGTTGAGTTCGATGCCGAATTCTGGGACGAAGTAGTAGTGGACTGGGCCGGACAACATACTCAGTACCGTGCCGACGGTGAACTGCCACCTGCAGACCCCGAATACGACTGGGAGTGCCGGTTCTGCTCATACAGGACGAGGTGCGGGAAGGGCGATGCGAACCATCGTGACATGGAACCTAGTGGATTGCTTGCGGGGTATGGCGGATATCCCCGAGACGCTGTCGTTGAATACCTCGAAGGGAACACGAATGAATCGCTAACACCGACTCTTGCAAAGAAATTCCCCGAGCTTGCTGAGGAATACGGTGTGGTCAACTGGTATTGCCAGTGCTGTTCGTCGGATATCGGGTGGGATGAGGCAGAACCTGAGGGCAGTCCGATTTGTCCTCGCTGTGCTGACCGAGACGAGATCTCCAGCTTATCACTCGCAAGGGAGGAGCTATGACGCAGTCAGAACAGGGGCAGGCCAAGTCTTGCCCGGTATGTGACACCGAAGATGTTGACGAGTCAATTGAAGCGTTCGAAGGCGTGTGTGAGAGCTGTGGTTTCGTAATTCGTGAGGATAGGAATTCTGTCTCATTAGACTGGGAAATCGGTGAACAAACATTCAGAAAGCCGGAGGAGATGGAGGAG
This sequence comes from Halostella pelagica, assembly GCA_005954745.1. GTDB lineage: Archaea > Halobacteriota > Halobacteria > Halobacteriales > Natronoarchaeaceae > Halostella > Halostella pelagica. The sequence goes on along the minus strand of CP040678.1, from coordinate 1,025,280 downwards.
GAGTGGCTATCGACCTGGTCATCTGTGGGGGTAGCGCACTTAGCGACCACCCACGATGGGCAGTCTTTCTCGAACTGAAGGTCGGTGCCACAGAAGGTGTAGGTCAGACACCTGCCTACGCCGAGGCCGACCGGTGGAACTTCAGTTGGTTCGACTCTGATGAGGTAGTCGTCGATCGTCTGACTGACACCGACTACGCATACCTCAAGCGCGATAGCGCTGACGACGCAACCGACGATAGCTTCCAATCGTTGCTCTGGAAAGACATCGTCGACGAGTTTGACCGCCAGCTTCAGGGCTCGTTATTCGACTATCCGCATCGGAGCGTCGTGCAACTCACCGATTTCATACAATCACTCAAGGAGACCGAAAACATGGACTCACCATTCGACGAATCCCAGCTGAGCGAACGTCTCAACCTCTATTTCGAGTACAGCGATCTCATCGAGCAAGTTGAGAAGGCAAACAGCCAGTTCGAGAGCGATTTCGAGGACCTCAGCAAGTACCTTCGGTCCAATTGGGAGGCCAGACTCGGTGACTCTTATGACTTCGAGAAGTCTCGCTGGCTCGCCTCCCCCTCCAGCAAACCAAAGTGGCAGGCTCTGCTTCCGGAATATTGGGACCAGGATCCACTCGATAGTGACAGTACGATTCGACTCTACTTCCGCCACTCGCCGACGACTGACTCCCTCCGAAATCGCACCCTCACGTTCAGACTGCGTCTCCCTCCACAGCGACACGTCCACACGACCCCTCAGGGTGACTGCCAGTCATTCAACGATGAGTTCACTTCCTTGGCGTCTACTGAGTATGCAGGCCGACTCGACGACGCGCTCAAGCCGATCGGCGTCGATAAGACGCGCCTGAGCAGTGCTTCCGCACTCTGTTCGAAGGAATACCCACTCGATCCGCAGAACCTTGCCGGGTCGTATCTTGGGCAACTAGACGCCGCCGTCCGAGAGTTTTGCGTCGACAATCCCGAACTTCTGACCGTCCTGAACGAGGTATTCGAACAAACCTACCAGACGGTCTTCGAAACAGAGCCAACGGGCGAATTCCCAGGCCCACTCCAGCCCAAAGAATAGCGTCCAATCGTGACCACCAATCGGTACGCACGCGATTTTGGAAAAGAGCCCCGATCGGTTCAATGGCTGTGTCTTCAGCAGGTCACGGTCAAGAAGTTGAAGGAGATTTCGATCCGTATGGTGAGACCCCCGCAATTCGGTCAAGAACACGATCCATTTTGTCCGGAAGACTACTTGATTTCGCTCTCGTTGGCGTTATTCATGGGTATGTTAGCTTCTCTGACCAGATTCTGAATTTCGGCAAACGTGAGTAGGGAGATTTTCCGACGGTCACCCGTCTCAGTGTACAGGATGCTGGTGGTGATTTCTCGAGCCGGGTAGACTTCGTTGGCGACGTGGTAGTAGACGCTCAGTTGTTTGCGGTACTCTTCTTCACCGTGCCGGCCACGGTCGGTCTTGTAGTCGACAATGTCGACACGGTCCGGCGTCAAGTGAACTAGGTCGACGACTCCCGAGATAGTCACACGTTCTCCATCAACCGTGAGCGGCAGGTACGCATCTTCTTCGACTAACAACTCGCCGTCAAGCTCTTTGAGGAACTCCTTGACGTGCTCTTCGTCAGTATTCCGCGGTTCGACACCCTCATCGAGTGCGTACGCCTCGGCGAAGTCGTGGACCTGCGTTCCGAATTCGGTTCCCCTACCGCCCTCGACGTCCTCGAAGACGTTGTCGCGCATGAGCGTATGCGGAGTGCGACCTCGTGGGCCCTCTGGAACCGGCATCTCCACCTGGAGGGCAGTCTGTTCCGACTCCTCTTGCGTGCTCTCTGCGACGTTGGGAGTGACTGCCTGAACCTCGACCGGGAGTTCGCCGATGAAGGTGTTCGGGTCCTCGCCGGCGGTGAAGACGACGTGGCTCTCGGCGCGCGTGATGGCGACGTAGAGGAGGCGGCGTTCCTCGTCGTAGTTGCGAGGCAGGCACTTCTGGAGGACGTCGGCCTGCCAGTTGTCGTAGACGTGTGACATCCCGTGCGCTTCCTCCGAGTACAACTTGCGTTGACGCAAGCCGACAGGGTCGTCGTAGCTAATGACTCCACCACCACCACCGCCTGGCGGGAACCGGCCGCTGTTCATGTTCGCGAGGATGACGATAGGGTACTCGAGACCCTTCGTGGCGTGAATCGTCTGGACCGTCACTGAGTTCGTGCCGGCACCGGCGTGCACCTCGTGGGTACTCCCGGCCTCGATGGCACGTTCGATGAACCGGATGAGGTCGCCGCGCGTCTGTGTGGTCGCGTTGTGGACTGACTGGAGCGTGTGGAGGACCACGTCGGCGGTCGGCCCGTCGTAGCCGTAGCGGGCGAACACGCGCCGTGCGACGCCACCGAGCGTCTCCATCGACCGCAGTTCCTCGCGGAACGTCGCCATGTGCTCGGGATACGCCTCACGCTCGAGGGTTTCGTCGATCTCGTCGAGCGTATAGCCCGCTCGCTCAAGCACGACCGCCCAGCCGCGATCGATGTCGTCTTCGAGGATGCGCAGCCAGGCGAGCAAGAGCTTCGCCTGATCAGTTCGGAAGAGCTCGATACCACCCTCGTACGCCATCGGCAAACCGTACTCCTCGGCGGTCCCCAGCAACTCGCGCCCGAAGTCACGAGTGCGCGTTAGCACAGCGATGTCACCGTACTCCGGCGCCCGGAGGGCACCGTCTTCGTCCTCGACGCGGTAGTCCTCGTTGCCGACGATCTCTTGGATCTTCGCCAGCACCGCTTCCTGCTCTTCGTCGCTCTGGATGGCCTCGATGGTGGTGTGCTCGTGGTCCGCGTTCGACTCCAGCGAGACGATGCGGTCGTCGACCGCCTCGACGTCGACGTCGTCTCGATTCGCCGCAGGGACTCGCAGGCCGTATTCCGAGAAGTCGAGAATCTCCTGGGTGGAGCGGTAGTTCTCGACGAGTTCGATGGTGGTGACGGGCCTCGTCGGGAACGAGATGCGTTCGTGGTCGCTGTTCAGCTGGTCGACGAACCGATCGAGGCGGTCTTCGAACTCGACGATGTTGTCGACGTCGGCGTATTGGAAGCTGTAGATGCTCTGTTTCCAGTCGCCGACGACGCAGATGTTGTTCGTGCCCGCGAGTAGGAGTGCGAGTTTGAATTGGATCTCGCTGGAGTCCTGGAACTCGTCGATCATCACGTACTCGAACGCGACGTCGTCGCGCAGGTCGTGGTTCTCGCAGAGGAGGACGAACGCGAACAACTGGAGCATCCCGAAGTTCAGGTAGTTCCGCCGCAGCGCAAACCGCAGGTACTCGTGGTAGACGTCCTGGACGAACTGCTTCAGTTCCTCCCGTTCTTCTTCGAAGACTCGCCGTGCGAGGTCGTCAGGAACCTGCTTGCCGCTGCCGCGAATTTCCGCTTTCTCGGGCGCAGCAGGTAGGTAGGTCTTGTTCCGGCCGTACCGGCCGAGCTTCGACCGGAGCAGCGACTGCTTGCTCCCGCCGTTCCGCGGTTCGTTCAGGTCGTCGAACTGCCGTTTGAACGCGGCGAAGTCGCCGTCGAGGTGCTGCTCGCCGTCCCTGTACCATCCCTCAGCATCGGGGAACACACCTTTAGCTGCGAGCTGATTGATGAGGTCGAGCAGTTCGTCGGGGTTCGAGAGCGCGCGGAAGACGTCGTCGTACTCGGGGTGATCGTCGCTGAATCGGTCGATGAACTCGCCGAACAGCGCTTGTTCGACGAGGTCGTCCTCGATGATGCGCGTCGATCCGGTGATGCGGTCGTCGATGCCAAGATAGGTTGGCGCGGCGTGACCGTGCTCTTCGAGGACATCGTGGCACAGCGAGTGGAACGTCTGGATGGGGGCGTCCACGAGTTCACGCATCCCGTAGTGGCAGTTCCCGACGATGCGCTCTTTCATCTCGGCGGCCGCGTTGTTCGTGAACGTCACGAGCAGGACGTCCTCTGGGTCGACGTCGGCTTGTGAGACAATGTTCGCGTAGCGGCGAGTAACGGTGAACGTCTTGCCCGTTCCGGCGCCGGCGTCGACGAGGTAGAGGCCGTCCGTGCTGTCGATGAGGTCCTGTTGCTGGTCGTTCGGTTCGAGGTCGGTCATCGGTCACCCTCCAGAAGGAGATCGCGGTTGTCCACGTAGCGGTAGTTCGGCTCGCCGCCGAGTCCGTCAACCGGGAAGCGCTCTTCCCCAGCGCGCCGCCGATTCAACTCCTCGAGGCGCTCGTCGACGAATGCCTCGAACGCGTCGAGGTCATCCTCGAAGTAGGCTTGCCCCCGAACACGTGTCAGCTGGCGCATCGCCTGCTTACAGCCCGACTCGACGTACTTGTAGTCGCCAACACAGTCTTTCATTTGAGCAGTCAGTGTCTCGCCGAACGCCGAGTCGATGAGTTCGTCACTGTCAGTTGTGTCCGGGATGGCCGTCTCATCGAAGACCGCAGCGTAGTCCTCGTAGTCCACTTGGGAGAGCGTCTTCTGACAGTTGTTCGAGCCGACCTCGACTAACTCGTTGAAAAAGGACTTGGAGCGGGCGTACTCGTCGAACGGCATCGGGTAGTACGAGACCGCCGTTAGCGTGTCATCAAGGTCGACCTCGCCGGCGACGACGTCGTCGAGCGTCTCGAGGAAGTGGAAGAACGTGAACTCGAGTTCCTGGTCGGGGTACTGCGAGCGCCAGTGGGTGAGGTACAGCAGTGCCTGGAAATTCGGCGAATCGCTCGTCGGGTCGAGCGCCGAACTCTTGACGACTTGGCCAGCGCTCTTGTACCGGCCACTCTTGTGGTCGACCAGCCGCGACCGGGAGTGAATCAGGTCGATCTTGCCCTTCAGTCCCAGGTCATCGTTCTCGAACCACCGTTCGGTGATGGGGGAGTCGACGGGCTTGTCGAAGCGCTCGGCGAAGACGTTCGTACCCCAGTCGATCGTGGTGGTGAGGAACTCGCTGTCGACCGGCCTGTTCTTATTGAAGAACGCGACGATGGTCTCCAGTCCAGCGCGGTACTTGGTCCGTCGGGTCGCCTCGTCGACCGAGCGGACGAACGGTCGCGTCTCTTCGAGGATGTATTCCACGACGTCGTCGAGGACGTCCTCGTCGACGAAGTCCGGGTGGTGGATGTAGAACTCGGCGAAGTCGTGGAAGAGGTTCCCCTCCTTGAAGTAGTCCTTATCGGGACCATCGACGAGCCTGCCGAAGAAGTGGTCGCGGGGCGAGTTGACGTATGTGCCGAGACTCGATTGGCTGATGGTCGATACCTGGGTGGGGGTGGCATCGACCGGTTCCTTCGCGAACCCGTCACCGGAACGATCGGACCGTCGCGTATGCGTTTCCGATTCGAGGTCGCTGAATCGTTCGAACGCCTCGTCGAGCAGTTCTTCGAAGTAGAGACACGGTGTCACCGGCGAGCCGCCCTTCGCGTCCTGGACGAGGTAGTATTGGGTCGCCCCGCTCTGGAGGAGGAGCTGGAACTGCTGGATGTTGCGTGTGTACTGGGCGTCCTGATCGACCCACGGGCGCCTCGGCGCCGAGTGCGTCCAGTCCTCGTCGAGCCCTAGGTAGAAGACGACCGGGCGGTCGACGTAGGCGGCCGACTTCGCGTCGGCGAGCAACACCCCTTCGTTCTCACGGTCGACGGGGACCTCGTAGCTCTGGAGGTAGAACACGAGCTGGTCTACGGCACGCTCGCTCGCGCGTGTGTCGGCGATGCCGAGCGTCTCCAGCTCCTCACGGAACGTATCGAGCCGGCGGTCCGCCCTGTCCTCGAATCTGTCGAGTGCCTCGGCGAAGGTCCGGTTCTCGATGCGGTCACAGAAGTCGACGACCCAGTCCAGTTCCTGGTCGTCGAGTTCGTACAGCCGTTTCTCGTCGTGTTCAACGTCCAGCGAGACGCCGAGTCGGGAGAGGAGTGGCCGAATCTCGCCGACGCAAGTATCGGTGCCGCCGTATGCTGCACGAAGCAACTGGACGAACGTGCGGTGGTCGGGATGGTCGATGAACCCGGGTCCACCGTAGAACGGGATGTCGTCAGCCTCGAAGGCAGACTCGATGAGTGCAGAGAATTCACTCCCCTGGTCGAGTACGACAGCAACGTCGTCGGCGTTCTCCTCGGTAACGGCGTCGACGACGGTGTCGACGATCGCTGTCGAGGAGTCGAAGATGTGGAACGGGGGTCGGTCGAACCCCCGGTCGTCGAACGTGTCGTACGTATCGTAGTCGTCGGGGAGGATCGAGCGCTCCAGCTGGGTCAGTTGGTCGACGCCGACGACTGCGACGTCCTGATCGTCTTCGATGCGATACTCAGTGAGTCGCCGCGATGTCGTCTCGAGGTCGGCGATGTACTCGACAGCTTGGCGTGTGGTGTCGTCGACGTAGGCGTCGTAGTCGAGAATAGCTTCGAGACGGCCGTGGTGTTCCCAGCACTGGAGGATGTTCCCGATTGCGTAAGCGCCGCGCTTCCAGTCCAAGTCGGTCTGCTCGACGAGTTCGAGGAAGGCGATACGGTCCTCGGCTTCTTCCCGGCGGCCCGCAGCAAGACGGCGCGGCGTGATCGCGAACGAGCCGAGATGTGGCCTGTCGATACGGCGGTTCAATGCGCTGGCCAGCGGCGCGTCGGGCACCACGGCGAGATCGTATCCGGCGACCTCCTCGTAGAGGTCATCGATCGGTTTGGCCCGGGGAAATGACACGACAGGAAAAGGTAACCGTCGACTAATAAAGGTTCAGTGGTAGAGACATCGACTCTGCTGAGATATTCGAAGATGTAAAATTATTCTGATAGGAGTCGTTCATGTGACACTCACAATGCTTATTGTCTGTCTATCTGTCAAGAGTCCCATGAGCAAGCCAGCATGGATTAACCATGCAAGTGGTCCAGTCTCCAGAAAGCACTACAATGAACAGGCAATCGACCGGGGCTACGGGATGCTGCACTGGGAGAATATCGCGTCAGCCGATCCTACCGACTATGACGACAAGACGTCAAAAGCTCAAAGAGAAATCAGAAAGCTCAGCGAGATAGTTGAAAACGACCAGTTCACGGTCACCTTTTACAATCCGCTCAGTCGAATCACCATTGGCAAAGCCGAAAGCGTCTGTATTATACCAGCGACGGACTCTGCGCTTCAGGATTATATTGAGATCAAACCGTACGGGACAGCTGACATCGATGCGGATGAATACAAGTGGATATTCAAAGGGGTGAAATTCGATGAGACTACGACTATTGAGGTGTCTCCAACCGATGCCCCACCGTTGTTTGATACCGACTTACACCCACCGCATTGGTCGGCTTGCAATTGGAATCAAATTGATGAAGAGATCGTTGAAGCAGCATATCGTGGCGAGCCTATTCCCTACGTTGCCTCCAGTTTGACGCCCACTCAGGTTGAGGTCTGCGCAGAAGAGTATCTCCGATCGATGTTCCCCTCGTTCCGTCGGACATCAACCCTAGGAGGGGAGCAGAAGGACGTGGATGTCATTGGCCATATCGGTCCAAACCATGGACCGGTTCTCATAGCCGAAATGACCGGGGGTGGAAGCTCCAACGTCAAGGATCGGATTGAGCGTCTGACCAAGTATCAAGATCGTTCAGATCACCTCTACCTTTTTGCTCCGAGTGATAGCCAACCTGACTCTGTACCAGACGCCATCAATTTCGTAGCCCTTGAAGAGGTATTTGACCATCTTGATGGCAATCAGCGAACAGAGTCAATGCTTAGTGAGATGCTCATGCACTCTAAAAACCAAGAAGAGCAATAATCCTCCTTCAATTGAAGTTGGCGAGTTTTCAGGTCCCGTGTCGTCAGCAAGCTTGAGCGAGTAATTCCTCACTAGTCTTATTTCATACTTTCTTGGATGATGAGACCTTCACGCGCTCATCATCGAGTGGGTGCAGCGGTTCGAGGTAGGATTGTTATTTATAATAAATGGAGATAGTAGACCATGACCACATGACTCAACTTCAATTGCGAGATTGTTCGTCGTGCTGTTCGGTGTTGTTAAGTACCGCACTATTAATGAGTGGATAGTGACAGACGGCCAGCCGATCAAACCCAATAAAATCGCAGATACATACCAAGCACTCACAGAGTATCATTTGCTTGTTTCGCGATTGGCTGAAGCAAATGAAGCGATCACCGGAGAAACAGAGTCAATACTTCACATTTTTAGGGACCTAATCGGTGACAAACGTGCCGAATTCGGGAAGGCAACGTCCGCCCGAAACTCATTCACGATGGAGGAATACAGGAAGGCATTCGGTGATGGGTTACCCACCATCGCTACTGAGGGACTCACACCTTCTGAACGAAAACCGCTCGAGGCGCTTGGAATTATTGAGCGCGACGAAGCTTTCCGACTACCTTGCCACCCGGATACCGACGAGCGCGTCCATATTTGGCCAATAAGTGGTGGGCTCAATCCCGATTACGACCGGCTGCAAGAGTTCACCCTGCCTCAACAATCGCTAACACTCTTTCACATCAGTGATACTCATTTAGGCTATCAAAACCGGAAGAAGCCAGGCGGTGGTGGGAATACCAAATGGGTCGATAGGGCCGATAGCCTTCGCGCGTTTCGGACAGTATTGCAGCAGGCTGTCGATGAAAATGTTGATGCTGTAGTACATACTGGTGACCTCTTCGATCATGATGTCAAACAAGATATACTTGGGAAATCACTCTCAGCAATTGATTCTCTCGCTGAAAGTGGGATTCCATTCCACTTCATACTCGGCGATCACGATCGACTTGCAAATGGCGGAGAAATCCCCTTCGCGGTCGATGCAGTAGGTGCTCTGAAGTCATTGACCGAGTCGGGAGCGGTCAATCATTCTGCGACGTCTCCTGCCCATCTAAACGAGAGTATAGTCACGCTGTTCGGCGTTGACGCGGCCGACATCGGCTTCGTGGAGATTCAAGAAGGGTATACACTGGATGGATGGTCACCTAGTGACCTCAAGTTCGACGTGGGCCAGACCCGTGGAACAAATATTTTGTGTCTGCATGAGCCCATTCGAGACTTGCCAATTTCGGCAATCGTCAAAGTCGCCGAACAACAGGGACAGTCGCTCGATCTCATACTCCTCGGCCACGAACACAGGCCCCCGTTCGATGGTAAGTGGCAGACGTCTGTTGATGGAGTGACGGTCGCATGTGCTGGACCGACGATTCCGATTAGTATGTATTTCGATAATCACTTGCCAGGGTACAATCGAGTGCGAATCGGATCCAATGGGAACATCAGTGTCGACCGGCGAGAACTGGCTCTTGGAGACAGCACTCCTGCGTAGTAGGTGAATCGATCCCAAGATACTGAGAGGTATCGGTAGTAACGAGACTGTATTTTGAAGGCCTACGACTTCACCCTATTTGTCGCAGAGGGCCTGATGAATCAGCAGTTCTGGAACTCTATAGCTTCTTCAACAAGGCCGAGCCGGTAGGCAACAAGTTCCCAATCCGTCACAGTCTCTAGGAGATTACGCGTCTCAGTAGCAGTGTCTGTTATGGCAGCCTGTTCGCGTAGTTCATCGAGGGAGTCGACCTCATGTTCATCCTGCCACCACTCAATCCTACCTTCTAACTCAGACTTGTATCGAACAAGAGCCTCGTGGTCGTTGTCATCGAGGAGTTCACGAACAGCCTGTTTCCGCGTGTGAAGGGGGTCTGGCGAGTACAGGGTTTGTCGTCCGGTATTGCTTTTGAGGAGAACACCCATCTCAACGAGTCGCTCAAGATGTCCTCGTGCTGTGCTCTCCGCGACGTTTGCTTCTTCCGCAATGTACGTACTGATCTGGGTTCAGGGACCGCACCTGCAACCGACCTTACTCTGTCAAACGCGCTTGATTGTTCCATCCATGTTTCAGACCCTGGCGCATCGCCAGCCATGATAATCCATCATAACTCGGGTACAATATCTCTACCTCTAGATGAGACCTACCAGCGCCTCAGCAGGGCACTGACTACGAATCCTATTCAAAAAGGAGGGGTGTGGCCCCTAATCAAGACGGGGCCTAGCAAGAGGTTTAGAGCCGATCCAGGTAGTCGCGGCGCTGTTCCATCTTCTCTTTCTCGGTGCGCCGGTCGTAGTGCTGTTCGATGACCGCGGGGCTCACGTTCGCCCGGTCACTCACGACGTTGTCCGGGAGGTCGCTGTTGAGCGAGTGCGTGATGCTGCCTCGACGGATGGCGTGCGGGCTGACGTTTGCGGGACACCTGAACGCTTGCTGATCCTTGATGGCGGCGTCGCACTCTTCTGGGTCACGCTCTTCAGGGCAGTCGGCACCGCGGAAGCACGGCCGCGTTGCCTGATAGACGTACTTCCGAAGCGTAGTCTTGTTCGCTCGTCCCTGAGTTGTCGCGACGAGGGGCTCACGCCCGTAGTCATCGGTGACGTTCGGTCGCTGGTCTTCGAGCCAGTCGTCAAGCAGCATGCAGATGTCGTCCGAAAGCGCCACTAGACGCTCACCGTCCTTCTTGTTCTTGATCGGGGTGTCCGTCTGAGGACGGTGTCGTACCTCGATGTACTGCTCGTCACGATGGTAGTCGTCGACGTCGAGCGCGTGGACGCTGCTCACTCGCATCATCGTGTGCCACATCAGCGCGACCGTGACATGCCGGCAGGAGGCGTACTGGTATTTGATGAGATACTCGAGGACATCTTCGGCTTCCTCAGTGTCGAGCATCTCGTCGCGGGTGTTCTGCTCAGGGGTCATCGAGGGCGAGCGGACCTTCGTCGAGAGGTCCTGCTCGACCGCGTCGACGGACTCTGCCCAGCGGATGAACACGCGCAGCGTGTCCATCTGGGTCTTTTCGCTGGCGATGGAGAGGTCGCCGTCGTCGCGCCGCCAGAGGCGGTACTGCTGTATCTTGCGGCCGGTGAGGTCATTGAGGTTGTCGATGTCCTCCTTGTCACACCAGCGCAGGAAGTGCTTGAGTCGGTACCTGTGCGACTTGACCGAACTCGCTGCGAGCTCGGCCTCCTTGTCCCGGAGATACATCTCGAGGCCGGTCTCCGGGTCGAGTGGTTCGAGACTCATGGTTGCAGTCGCGAACCGATGCTGCGTCGACGCCGATTCTGAACGCGGCGAAATCCCCGTGTTCGGAAACCCGAACGAGAGGGTTTCTACGGGCTGTTTATTGGCTTTGAGCCTGCAGCGCCCATACATTTGGTGTGAGATAATCACCGGACGGCGTGGTGATCATCTGTCGAACGGGCCTGATTTTGCTTTCGTTCGATGGACGAAGGAGGGAGTGGTTTCCACTGGGATTCGCGTACAGCCAAACTCGCCACCAGAGAGAAAACCAATCGCCGATTGACACAGCAGTCTCGTACTCGGTCAGACCGGGCCTGAGATTACATCCGGGACGTCTTAACGTCGAAAAGAGGTGTGAATTGGGCCAGAAGAACTAGGACGATCGCCAGTCCGAGGGCAGGATATTCGACCACGACCACCAGCCATTTCGCTGATTGCGTGGTGTTCATCAAACTGATGAGAGTGGTGGAATAGCTATCGGGGTTTGAGTAAATCAGGATAACCCAGAGATTTTCCAGCGAATCGAGAAGCCGTGAACAGACGGTCAGCATCATCCCGAACTTCGGAACCAGAACTAGGCGATCGTCGAACGACAGTCGCTTCATCACTATGGAGTGAAGCGAGAAAAAGAGGAAGAACCCAGCGACGATGAAGAGGTAATCCAGCACAGAAAGGAGTACAACCGAATCCATGACCGGTTCGAAGGCCTGTAGGATGATGTCTACTTCAGTCCGAGTTGTTGCCTCCTGTAGATCTGCGGTCGAATAACCGGAGGTCTCGATCTCCCTCGTGACCGGGACAAAGCCAAAGACGATCGTTCCGACGAACACACAGGACGAGATGATTGCGACGACACCATGAGCTCTGGAAGAGCCGGTCTCTGCGTACGCTTCGACCGGTCGGAAGACGCTGATCTCTCCTCGCATGTCTGGGACTGGTGCTATCGGTTGTTGAGCACCCGGGCATAAAGAATGAGTTGCCGCTACGATTCGGATGAGTTGCTTTCCGGATGACTCAGCGTCCTGGAAGTTAGTCTCAAAAGCCCCCTCCTTAGCTCTGTTAAACTCCTCCACAGATTGGATACTCTGGTCTGGTTGCGGTCAGTAAAGGACGTATATTTTGCATAGGGATTCTCCAGAAGTAGTCCTCACCGAGTGCTCAATATAGTCGTCAGTATCGTCCGCAATCAGTTCACCGGCGCTTTCCTACTGATTCATCAGGGAACAGACCGTATCGTCGTGTATGAAGACAATTCACCGGTTCGGGTTGGCGGGTGGCGCCGTGGTATTCTCGGGCATCGTGAGCCTGCTCGCAGCTCCGTCGCTCCCTGCCGAGCTCGTCATGCACTGGAACGCTGCCGGAGAACCGGACGGCACCATGTCGAAGCAAGTGGCACTCTGGCTATTCCCTGTTCTGACGGCGGGACTACTCGCCATGTTCGCCGCGATTCCCCGGATTGATCCACTCCGAGAGAACATCGCCGAGTTCCGAGCCTACTACGACTGGTTCGTCGTCGTCTTCATGGGGTATATGTTTCTCGTCCACGTCGGGATCATCGCGTTCAACCTCGGGTACGAATTCGACTTCACGGCCCTGATTCTGTTTGGCGCGGCTGGCCTGTTCTACTACGTCGGCGTCTTCCTCCCACACGCCGAGCGGAACTGGTTCGCTGGTATTCGGACGCCGTGGACGCTCAGCAGCGACGAGGTTTGGGCCCGGACCCACGCGCTTGGCGGCCGGCTGTTCAAACTCACCGCTGTTCTCACGCTTGTCGGTCTCTTCTTCGGCGACTATACAATCTACTTCCTTCTCATTCCAGCGCTCCTGACAGCCGGGATTACTGCCGTGTACTCGTACTACCTGTACGCGCAAATTGAGCCCGGATCGGATTCACACTCGGGGTAGGATATATAATTATCTGACATGAAACTACCGTCACGTCCCCTGGTTCCGGTTTTTGACCTCGTTCAACGCAATGAGTAAATACAGCACGCCGAACCCGCGGATCACGGGAACGAGTCCGCCCTTCCATTCGACTGTCTCTGGGTTTTCGTACGAGATGTTCATACTGAACCGGAGTGCCCGCTTCGGAACGAAGAGTGCAATAGCACCAGCCAGTCCAAGGACGTACATCGACACACGATACACCGTCCCGCCCAGTACACTCACGACCACGAAAATCACGCCTTCCGCTCTAATCGCTGGCGTAAACGAGGGGCTGGGGCTCACTTCATCAGACTTTTTGAGGGCGAATTTCTCGAACGATTCCCGGACTCGTGCTGGAACCAAGGTCATAACGAGTCCCACGAGGATGAAACCCACTCTGGCCATAACTGACAGTACGTCGGGGGGAGACAATAACAGTAGGTCTCTGTTGAGTCCACTTTCTTCGTCCCGTGATTGGCTACAGTCCCAGCCCAGTAGTCAGACCAACCGTCCCGTGACGTTTCCTCCTATGTACGTCGAATATAATCTCCGATACAACAAAATGCAGTGCATGCAAAGGATGGGGCTATGGGGGTAATCGAACTTGACGGGTTGACAAAGGATTACGGGGACGTTCTCGCCAACGACGACGTCTCGTTCACCGTCGAAACTGGCGAGATCTTCGGCTACCTCGGGCCAAATGGTGCAGGGAAGACGACGACGATTCGAACATTACTGGGATTACTCGAACCGACATCTGGTACAGCAACTGTCCTCGGTGCAGATGTTCACGATGAGGACGCACTCATCGACGCCAAGCAGCGAATCGGGTATTTGCCGGCGCATCTCGGATTCAACGAGGAAGTGACGGGCGCAGACGTCTTGGACTATCACGCGTCCGTCAAGGGTGGTGACCGGCGAGACGAACTCCTCGAAATATTCACACCCCCGGTGGAACGTCCCATCCGCGAATATTCGTCCGGAAACAAACGCATGCTCGGCATCATCCAAGCCTTCATGCACGACCCCGAGCTCGTAATAATGGACGAACCGACATCCGGTCTCGACCCTCTCAAGCAAGAGGAGTTTAACGAGTTCGCCAGGAACGAATGCGAGCGAGGAAAGACGCTATTCTTCTCGTCTCACGTGCTGAGCGAAGTCCGGCGCATCTGTGATCGGGTTGGGATACTCCGTGACGGAAAACTCGTCGGACTAGAGGATATCGAGACGTTGATGGAACAAGGTGGAAAGCGTGTCCGTCTCCGAACGACTGACGAGGCCAGAACTGAACTCACAGCACTCGATGGGGTCAATTATGTGCAGACGTTCGCTAATGGAATCCAATTCATTTACACTGGCGAGTCCAACACGCTCCTCCGCGAACTTGCGACACATGACGTGCGTGAAATCGACATCAGTGAACCACCGCTCGAAGACATCTTCATGCACTACTACGGGGCAGACGGAGAAGGAGAATCCAACCAGGAGGTGCAATCGGATGCTTGAAACCACGCGATATGAGACGAGCCGCCGTCTTCGAGGAACTGTGATCCTGACGATTGGTGTGAGCCTCTACGTAGCTTTTATCGTCTGGTATTTCTCTCTCGTTGATGCATCCGCCTACGCGCAGATCGCGGAGTCAGTGCCGCCTGCGATGAGGGAAGCGTTCGGCATTCAAACGATTGGAACGATTGAAGGATGGCTAGGAGGGCAGATTTACACATTCGTCTGGTTGGTGGGGCTCGGAATCTACTTTGCATACTCAGCGGCGGGGAAGATCGCAAGTGACATCGAGAATGATCGAATGGATCTACTGCTCTCATTCCCGGTCTCTCGGAGCCAATTACTTCTCGAAAAATTCGCATCGATGGTGCTTCCACTTATCCTGTTGAACGTAGTTGTGGGCGGCGTCACGTACGGTCTTGTGGTGGCGATCGGCGAAACGATTGATCCGATGCATCTCGTGTTGGCGCATCTCCTCTCGATTCCGTATCTCCTTGTCTGCGCTGCGATTGGAACAGTTCTCTCGGTACTCGTGAATCGGGCGACGGTTGCAGAGCGGGCTGCCATCGGGCTGATGTTCGTTCTCTGGCTCGTTGAGTCCGCAGTTGGCGCGGCGGAGGAGTTCTCGTGGATTCAATACATTAGCCCAACCCATTACTACTCACCGACACCGGTTCTAATCGACGGAACGTATGACCTACTGGACTCTGGAATCCTCCTTGCTGGATTTTTGGGACTGCTCATACTGAGTCAGGTTCTGTTCCAACGGCGAGATATCTAGGTAGACCCTCGATCTTATTCTGAAGAAAATTGTGTGCTCTTTCAGCCACTCTCTTAACGTGGTTCCAATTGACAGACCGATAATGCAAAACCGACACACGGTATAGGGAGTCAGCATGACCGTTACTGAATCACCCCCACTATCGACGTGTACTGTCCAGATCGAACGACGGGGTGGTCGTGGCGAAGCGGGGGCGCGAGCACTTGAACGACACCTCAGGGACAGGCCCGGTGTCCACGACGTCGATGTCTCGTTCCGAACGGGGAGTGCTCGGATCACCTACGATGAGACCGTCACCTCCGAAGAACAGCTTAGGGAAGCGGTCCGCGACCGTGACGTCTCAATCCAGGACGAGTCTGACACGGCACCCGACGAGGTGACCTCTCGCTCGGAACTCAGACGGGAAGCAGTGTTCGTCGGGCTGACGCTGGTCGGCATGGTCACCGGCCTGGCGACAGGGTGGCTCGACGGCCCGCTACTGCTCATGTGGGCCGGCTACGGCGTCGCGTACGTCTTCGGCGGGTGGTACGGACTGAAAGGAGCTATCGAGACGCTCCGCCACCGCGCAGTGGATATCGACCTTCTGATGATCGTCGCCGCACTCGGTGCGCTTTCCATAGGGGCTCCGTTCGAAGGCGCGATGCTCCTCTTCCTGTTCTCGCTGTCGAACACGCTGCAGCATTACGCCATTGGACGGTCGCGCCGGGCGATCAAATCGCTCGTTGAGATGCGGCCGGACGAAGCGCAGATCTTGCGTGACGGTGAGGAGGTCACGGTTCCCATCGACGAGGTCGCCGTCGGTGACGTATTCGTCGTCCGTCCCGGCGACAAAATCCCGCTCGACGGCGTGGTCACGTCGGGCGAGGGAACGGTCGATCAGGCCTCGCTCACCGGCGAGTCAGTCCCCGTACCGAAGGAAACTGGCGACGAGGTGTTCGGTGGGACGATCAACGAGAGCGGGAGCCTCGAAATCGAGGTCACGCGGCAGGCCCACGAATCGGCGATCAGCCGCCTCATCACTATGGTCGAAGAGGCCCAAAGCGAAAAGGCCCCGACACAGCGGCTCATCGACCGCCTGGAGCAACCCTACGTCCTCGCCGTATTCGGGCTCACGATCGCGGCGATCGGAATTCCGCTCGCGTTCGGCAGCGAGTTCACGAGCACGTTTTACCGCGCGATGACGCTCATGGTCGCCGCCTCGCCGTGTGCGGTCATTATCTCGACACCCGCGGCGGTCCTCTCGGCGATCGCCTCCGGGGGCAGGCAGGGCGTCCTGTTCAAAGGCGGCGAACACGTCGAGACTGCCGCGCGCATCGATGCGGTTGCGTTCGACAAGACGGGCACACTCACGCAAGGCGATACGCAGTTGACCGACGTGTTCGTCCGCGACGGGACGGCGGATCAGACACTGACCGAGGACGGGCTGCTCTCCATCGCGGCCGCGGTGCAGGCCCGCTCGGAGCATCACCTCGCTCGGGCGACCGTGACCGCGGCGGACGATCGGTCACTCAACGTCCCTGACGCGGAGCGATTTCAGTCGGCTGCCGGGAAAGGAGTCAGAGCAGCGGTCGAAGGTAGGACGACGCACATCGGGAATCGCAGTTACTTCGAAACCGTTCTCGGACACGCGTCAATCGATGGTCTCGAACCCGGCCTCGATCGGCTCGAAACGTTAGAGGCGGAAGGGAAAACGAGCGTCCTCGTCGCCCGAGAGTGCGGCGGCCAGGTCACAGTGTTGGGGTGGCTCGCCTTCACCGATACGGTCCGGCCTGACGCTGCCGAGATGATCGCCGACATCCGCTCGCTCGGTGTGGAGCACATCATCATGCTGACTGGCGACAACGAGCGCGTCGCACAGCGGATCGCCGACGAGGTCGGCATCGACGAGGTTCAGGCCGAACTGCTGCCGGAGGAGAAAGTGGCGACCATCGAAGACCTGGTCGAGCGATACGAGAACGTAGCGATGGTCGGCGACGGCGTCAACGACGCGCCGGCGCTCGCCACAGCGACACTCGGCGTGGCGATGGGCGGTGCAGGGACCGACGTCGCGCTCGACACCGCCGACGTCGTGTTGATGGGTGACGACCTCAGTAAGATCCCCTACGTTCTCGGCCTCGGACGCAAGACCCGACGGACGCTTACCATCAACCTCGCCATCGCGTTCGGTGCAATCGCACTCATGGTCGGTACGATCCTTCTCCGAGGTATCCCGCTCCCACTCGCCGTGGTCGGTCACGAGGGCTCGACGGTCCTCGTCTCGCTGAACGGCCTTCGGTTGCTCGGCTATCGCGGGTGAACCGCTCCAGCGCTGTCAGAAATGCCATTTTAACCCGGCCGAATTCGGCGGCCTCACGCCTGACAGGCCGATTCGTTCGATAGACGAACCGGGACCTGCAGCGCCCATACAACCGCACGGTAATAATCGCCACTCAGCTCGGCTATTTTTGATTGAACGACCGCGATATTGCTTTCGTTCGATAGTCGCACGGACGAGAGAGCGGAAATCCGCGTAGTCAATCAGGTCCGTTCGAGCAAATCAATTAGCGGTTGACGAACAGCTATCACGTGCGTTGGAGAGGTATCTGTGGTGTAGAGTGTTTCAGACCCAGAAGGACCAGATTGTATACAGAGCGTGAGTTCTACAGCGCGTTGGCAGCTCAGATGGCGCTGAGATCCCTCAGCCGGGAAGTACTGATCCCGGGCCTGTTTCGACGTTGTACACCTGTATTTGTACTCGCTATGCCGAGTTGATGAGGGTAGCGGCGGTTCGCTCTTCCCGTGTCGGGAACTGACCTTAATATTATATATGACAGAGGATTATAGTAATCTGCAATGGGACTCCTCAACCGCATCGGCATCGGTTCAGCTGAGATCGACACGATACTCGAAACGGAGACGGTACAGCCCGGCGATAGCATTACGGCCCGCATAGAAATCGAGGGCGGCTCCGACGACCAGGAGGTCGACGAGATCGACCTCGCCATCATGACTCGCTACGAGGTCGAGACCGACGAGGGGAGTAGCTACTCGACGGGGAAGATTACGGAAACGGAGCTGACAGACGGGTTCACTATCAACGCTGGCGAAGAACGCACGATCGACCCCGGGTCGATACAAATCCCCGAGTCGACGCCGCCAACCATCGGCAAAACGCAGGTCTGGGTGTACACCGGTCTCGACATCAATTTATCGGTCGATCCGAAGGACAAAGACTACTTGGAGGTACTGCCGGGGCCGTACATGGAGGCGTTGCTGGAGGCTGTGGAGAACCTCGGATTCCGTCGCAGTTCCGCCGACAACGTCAAATCACGGTCGTTCGGGCCCGGAAAGTTCGCACAGGAGTTCGAATACAAACCACACAGCGGCCCCTACAGCAGTCGACTCGACGAAATCGAGCTGTTCCCGGTCCGACAGGGGGAGCGGCTTGAGGTCGTCGTCGAAGTGGACAAGCGCGGCGGGTCGCTGTTCGGAACCGACGAGAGTCACCACCGCATCACCATCGACACCACGGACACCGAGCATATCAAGCAACAACTCACCGACCTCATCGACCGACAGCTCTGAGCGGCCGCGACGTCTGTAGCCCCCTTCTCGACTCCATACCGATTCGAGAGAGAGTATGGTTGTTCACCGCCCCGACACAGTGAAGAATCGTACCGAGACTCGCCTGTGAGATACTGAACGACAAGCAAGGTGATCCGTCGGTGGTGGAATCGGGGCTACAGTTCGGACCGTTTGATGAGGGCGTACAACACCAGTCCACCGAGGATGACGCTCAAATACACCTCCAGCCCGGCAAACACGCGAGCGAGCGCCCCCTTCGGGCCGATGTTTCCGTAGCCGATTGTCAGAAACGTGATGTAGCTGAAGTGGAGGTTCTTGAACAAGATGGCCTGGCCTGCGGGGGTTGTAACCTCCCAAATTGACGAGAGTTGGCCAGCGTCCGTCCGGAACGGTTGGCCGCCGAACGCGTAGAGTACTGCGGGAATTAGCGGCGTGACGAGAAACACCGCCAGGATACGCCCGAGACGCATTCCGTACCCACAGGATACGTCGAGGAAGTAGTTCTCAACCGCTCGGCTAGCGTTCGATAGGCGGGCACGAGTGCCCGCCGCTTTGTCCCGGACAATAGCGATGTGTTTCCGTCGGGCGTAGCGCTGGCGCTGCACTCGGAACTCTCCCGCTGCCTTCACGTAGCCGCCAGCCGAGGCTGCCTTCTTGGCTTTCAGGTAGGTCGTCTCGATGTTCTCCGGAGTCATCTCCAACGCGTACTCGTAGTCGGAGCCAGCGGCCTCGTCGAACGCGTGGAGGTTCCAGTCGTTGCGGTCGAGGTAGTACGTGTGCGCCGAGAAATCGAACTCGTAGCCGTCGAACTCGTTGAACTCTGTGTTACAGAAGCGAAAGTAATCGAGTATCTCGCGATGGCCACCTTTTCGCTCGGCCTTCAGCGTAATGTCTCCGAGACTGGCCTGCGTGAAGTCGTACCGGACCCAGTGGTCCGCCGGCTGAGTGATGACTCCCTCTTTGAGGACGGCGTCGGTGAAGTTAACGTAATTGTCGTCGTCGACTGCCTCGGCTATGAATTCAAACTCGTCGGTGAACTCGGCCCCGGTGAAGTCAATCACACCACCGAACTCCGTCCCGCAAAAGCCCACCGAGGTGAACGTCACATTATCGAAATCCACGTCGTTGGCGAAATGGACCTCATCGAAGACGGCGTTTTGCTCTAGGTGTTGAGTCTCGCCCTCGAACGTGGCCCCACGAAACACCGCCTGCCGATCGAAACTGGCCGTGGAGAAGTCTGCGTCGCCGTCAAAGCGTGCCTCGTCGAAATCCGCCTCACCGGTGAACGTGGCTCCGATGAAGTCGGCATCGGCGTCGAATCGAACCTCCTCGAACAGCGCGCGCTTCCCGAACACCGCCCGTTCGAAGTTCACGGAGCGGAACTCCGCCGCCCGGAAGTTCACGTCCTCGTGGAAGGTCGCGTCCGCGAATCGGGCATCGTCCTTGAGAGTGCGGGCACCGCCTTCGAACATGGTCCCCCGAAAGACTGCGTTCTGTTCGAAGACACAGTCGGAGAACGAGACATCCTCGACGAACCGCACCTCGTCGAAGTCCACCTCGCCGGTGAAGGTGCTGTCCGCGAACGTCGCGTTGCCGTCGAACTGCGCCTCCTCGAAACTCACAAGGCCACCGAAGGCCACTCCCGCAAAGCTGGTGAATCCGAAGGTAGCCTGCTGGAAGTTCGCTGTCGCCTCGAACGAGGCCCGTTCGAAACTGGCGTTGTCGTTCAGTTCGTTAGAGATCCCTGCGAACGTCGCGGCTCGGAACGACGCTGTCTGCTCAAACGTCGCGTCGTCGAAGCTCGTGTCGTCGGAGAAAGTCGCCTCATCCATCGAAACCGGTGCCGCAAACGTCACCCCGGTGCAGTCCATGTCGCGGTCGAACCGCGCTTCGAATCCATTGACCTCGCCGCGTATCTCGGTCGCGTGGATCGCAAGGTCGTACTCGAATCGAGCCCGCTCGAGTTCGAACCCGGTGACGGTGCAGTCCTCGAAGTGAATCGGCACCCGGAAGTCAGCGTGGGCTGCGCGAATACCGCCCGGGAACGCACAGTCTCGGAACACGACGGGGCGCTTGGTTGCACTCTCGATTTCCTGATAATCGAGAACGAGTTCCGGAAACGTACAGCCTTCGAACACCTTGGCCTGCTGGTCACCTCCCTCGATGATCTCAAGGAAGGCGTCGCGCACCTCGGCAGCGGTCACGTCGCGCTGCTCGCGCTCTTCCGGGGACAGTTCGAGGATAGTCCTGCTTTCGTCAAGGGTGCGTTGAGTCATTATTCGGTATCCACATCACGATGATAAAAGTGTTCGGCGAACAGACATTGGACAATCGAGAGGGATCACTGCAGTGCGTCACTCTGCCAGCAGAGCCCTTCTTGGATAATAATATCCAAACATCCAAAAACAGTAATTTATTGCGCCTGTCAGAAGGGCTGTGTTGAATACAGGGTATTATTCGGCAAGCAGTGAGATGATGTTAGTCTCTTAACCGAGGTGGCACGGCTCTCGATATATCACCTCGGATATTCCTTTGACAGTACGTAAGGAGTAGTGCCAACCACGACAACTACGGAAGATCTGGAAACCGGGAGGAATCTATGAATCGTTCGCCGAGGGCGACATCCCACAATCTTGTATTGGCTGACCAAGATTCTTGTCAATCAAGAATTGGGCCTTTCGCCCTCTTGCTAATCAAGGAGTAGCGAAGAAATAGTTGGACAAGCAATAGGACGATATGCTCGCCGCTATCTACGAAATAACTGGTGCGGAACCGAAGTACTGAGCGGGCGTCTAGCTATTCGTTCGCCAGTAGCGGAAGGGGCGTTTACGAGTCGACGTAGTAGTAGATGTATACTGCACCGACAATCGAGATGAGAATGAACCCGAGACCGGCCGCCGCCTGTACAGTCTGAACCGCCTGTGGACCGGTCCGAGCCACCGAGACGATGAGGTCACTCTGGACGCTGGATACGGCTACAGCCGACAGGAGGAGGGCAATAGCCACTAACGACTGTTCTCGAACCATACTACAGATAAAAAAAGAGGGAAAATATGCCTTGTGACAAAGTAAGCGTCTCGAAGGAGAACACTTCCAGGGCGGTCATCGGGCGGGCAGCTCGTCGAAGAGCGAAACTATTTCATCGCTTTGAGAAGTATCAACCGACGATGAACGAGGTTCTGCACCGTTTCAAGCGCCCGTTACTGTATCTGATGGGCTCGGCGTACGTCGTCGCGGGAGTTTTGCATTTCGTCGTGCCGGAGTTGTACGTCCAGATTATCCCACCGTTCTTCCCGGCAGCGCTTGCGCTCGTCTATCTGTCCGGTATCGCCGAAATAGCCGTCGGGGTTGGGCTATTGCTTCCCCGAACTCGACAGCATGCAGCGTGGGCGACAGTCGCGTTACTCGTTGCGGTCTTTCCGGCAAACGTCTACATGGCGACTCACGGAGTCGTCATCGAGGGGATGCCGGGCGGCGGCGACCCCTCAGACATCGTTCGCTGGGGTCGACTCCCACTCCAGGGCGTGTTGATCCTCTGGGCACTCTGGTACACCCGGCCTCCGACCGAAACAGATCATCGTTGAGGCTGCCGAACGGCGGTTCTCTGCAGGGATTTCGCACCCGGAAGGAGTGCTTTCTGTCTCCCATACGTGCCGTTAGCGAAATCTATCGACCGCAGGTTGTCACAGTCCGGGCAGTCGTCGTTCAGGCCGTGCTCGTGCGTCCCGTTACTCAGCGCCCCGCTCCGCAGTCTGCGGCTTCGAAGACGCCTCTGCGATCAAACGCTGATTGAATGCGAGTTCACACAGCTACTGTAAGTCGGAGGGAATTCAGAGAGACTTACGCGTTTGTCGCAATAGATCCGGCGTTTGAACACGACCGACGGCAAATAGCAGAAGCGATGAGTTCCGCCGAGAACACTGACGACGAGACGATATTCCGAGAGACCACTGAACGGTTCTGGCTCCTGAGGCTTGTCACCGAAGTCCGGGAAGACGGGGTGAACGTCCGTCTGCATCCGGTCCAGCGCTCGTTTCGTCGGATCCCGGCAGCGCAGATTCGGGGCGTGAACGCCACTTCATACGCAGGGACGGCGTACGGCGGATGGCACTGGGGCGTACGGCGCACACCGAACGGGAACACGGTGTATCGACTTCGAGGAGGACAGGGGGTTGAAGTGGAACGGACGAACGGGGAACGCTGGTTCATCGGATCGCAACGCCCCACAGAACTCCAGTCGGCGATAGAGCGTATCTGCACGCCTGACGAGTTCTAGCCGTTCGGTTCGCAGTTTGCCCGTGAGTTCGACCGCTCGAAGTTAGTTCATTACTTCGGACTTGACAGTATAACTACTTCGAGAATCAATGTAGTTGTGTATGTCTGACCAAGACTGCAACTGCGCCGATGTGACGGTTGATACGGCGACTGATCAAACCCCGAACTCGAACGGTTGGGTCGAAGAGCGGCCAGTAAAGACCGCACAGCTACCGGTAGACGTTGCAGGAAACATGAGTCGGTTCTTCGGTGAGTCGATCGAGGCGTTCGACGATATGATTTCGGCGATCCGTACCGTGACCGAAGGGGACGGGATCGCCGTCGACGAACTCTGCCACGTCGACGGGGAAACGCCACACTCCGCTGAAACCGCCGACGAGACGTACTACTTCAGGTGCTTCTACGACGGAATCGCCCTCGCACATCTCGTCGACGAACCGGTCGAGATCCGAACGGAAACGCCCACGAACGAGCCGATCGAGATGCGGGCGTCGCCCGAGAGCGATATCGATGTCACTCCGTCGGATGCCGTCATGTCCTTCGGCGTGGCCACGGACCGAGATATCCCTGCCGGCGATATCCCCACTACGGACGAAGTTTACGGGGCAATCTGCCCGTACGTAAAGGCGTTCCACACCCGAGAGGACTACGAAAACTGGGCGGAGGACGTGGCTGCGACGACCGTTGCCATCCCCCTCAAGTCCGGAGTTCCTATCGCCGCTGCCCTGACGGCGAGCGCGCCCTCTGAGGTCGCGGGATGAGCGTCGCGGGCGTCGCAGCGCTCGTCACGCAAACCGTGCTCGGACTCGTCGGACTAGTAGCGGGCGGTGCGAAAGTCACCCATCAGGAGGAACAGGTCGACGAGTTCCGCCGATACGGATATCCGCAGTGGTTCCGAATCGGCACCGGCCTAACGGAGATCGGTGCCGGGATCGGACTGATCGCGGGACTCGTCTGGACGCCTGAACTAACGGCGGTCGGGGCGCTTTTGCTGAGTGGAGTCACGGCCGGTGCAGTGATTACTCACATTCGAATGGACGACCCACCGTCGAAGACCGCCGTTCCCGCGGCCGTGTTCCTTCTATCGGCGGCCCTACTTGCGACTCGCCCTCTGTCCCCGGTGTAGATCCGGGAAGTCAGCCCTCACAAACTGACCCGTAAATCATCCCTCCTGTGCTTTTTCTGCCCACTTGAGAAGGGGATCTAGGTGCTGACACAGTTCTTCACCGGTGTCCGTGAGTTCGTATTCGACTCGTGGCGGGATCTCCGCGTACTGTTCGCGAGCGAGGATCTCGGCCTCGACTAGGTCGTCGAGCCTCGTCGAGAGCGTCGAACTACTCACCCCGTCGAACGTCTCCTCGATCTCTCCGTATCGTGCCGGGCCGATAGCGCCGACCACGCAGATGAGTTGCATCGCGTAGCGACGGCTCAGGAGATCCATCACCCCGCCCAGTGGACAGAAGCAGTCTACGTCAGTATTCGATGAACCGGCCCCGTCGACCGCTGAGTCAGGAGTATCAGACATAGCTTTCGTTCACCACACTTCGTACTATGATTCGTCCTTGACAGTATAAATAGTTCAGTGTTCAAAGTATAGCCGTAGCATGGAACAGAGCGACGCGGGACGAGAGATCAGATGTACGCTAACGGAGGACGAAACCGGAGCGATCAGAGGAGGTTCGGACACGTCTCATCGGCCATTACCTCAGGTCCGAAGTGCGGACGGACGGCGGAGAGATCCGGTTCGAAGGAGCCGACGAGGCGCTCCGAGCAGTCGCTCAGTTCACGGCGGACGAGACTGCGTTGCTGTTCGTTCGCTGACTACGCGATCACCGTATCGCTCCCGTACGAAGAGAGGGTTTTGACGGTCACAGGTCCGGACGGAACCAGGGAGATGTTCCGGGAAGGTCTGGTCGAACGACTGGAGGAAGAGTCGGCATACTTCAGTCACTCTGCCGGAGTGTCGGTACGTAATCGGGACTACCGGTACGTAATCGGCGCTCGTCGTCATCTCGTCACCACCGAACGCAACCGTCCGAAGGCGCTATCGGCCAGAGTCTGGCGTCGATCAGTCGCTCCGTTCGACCTCGCGACTGCGGAACTGATCGGAGGTCTCGGGTACTAACCAGCCCGGGACGACTCGCGTGAGAACGACCATCCCCGTCAGTTCGACGAGCGTCTGGGTGACGACGACTGCCGGGGCGAGCGCGTACCCCGACGGCAACGCGAGCGCAAGGGGGAGGACGACCAGCGAGTTCCGCGTCACGGACGTGAACACGAGCGCGCGACTCTCGCCGACACCCATCCCCAGTAGGCCTGCCACCAGACGACCGACCAGCGGCATGACGACGAGAAATGCCACGTACACCGGAACGACAGCGGCTATCTGATGGATCGAGTCCTGAACGCGCGGTAGCTGTGAGGCGATGACTACGAACAGCGTCACACCCATCATCGGAACGGGAAACCACCCCATCGCGTCCTGCCACCGTTCGCCGTGGCCGGACCGTTCCGCACCGAGTTCTGTGACCCACGCGAGCGTCAACGGGAGCGCGATGATCACGACGAACGCCTCGATGAACGGCCCGGCCTCGATGAACTCGGCAACTCGCTGACCCATGAACAGCCAGAGGTACAGCGGGAGCAACAGCAACTGGACGAGCATTAACGCCGGCGTTGCGGCGGTGATCTGCTCGGAGTCGCCGCCTGCGAGTTCCGTGAACGTGATGACGTAGTCGATACACGGCGTCAGCAACACCATGAACGCTCCGACGAGGATCACCGGCTCCTTCGGGAGGAACCGCGTGAGGCCGAATACGACCAGTGGGACGACCAGAAAGTTCATCCCCAGGGCAGCCAGCATGAACCGTCTGTTCCGGAACGCCCGCCGGATCCGGACGAACGGGATCTCCAGGAACGTCACGTACAACAGGATCGCCAGAACGGGATTGATGAGTGGTTCCAGTGTCGAACCTGCGCTCGGCCGTCCGAGGCCGGTCCCGAGCGCGAAGAGAACAGCGACAGCGTACACCCCGACCTGATTGTGCTGGAGCCACTGTTTCGAGAGTCGTGTCATGATTGGAACAGTCGCATGATCGCCCCCAGTACGCGGCGGTCGCTACCGAAAAGGAGGGTTCCAGCGAGTAATACGCTGACGTTCTGCCACGACGGGCCGGCGGTGACTATTGCGACAGCCATGACCGGGACTGCCAGGAGCGCCCCGAGCCACGGGACTCGGTTCAGGAACAGCGACAGTGCAGCCCCGACCTCGATAGCGCCGACGAGGACCACGGATAGCTCGGGCATCGGAAGCCCCAGCGACGTGAAGAAGTAAACGGACTGTGCGTACGTGAGGTATTTCCTCACGCCCGGAC
Organism: Halostella pelagica; assembly: GCA_005954745.1. Taxonomy (GTDB): domain Archaea; phylum Halobacteriota; class Halobacteria; order Halobacteriales; family Natronoarchaeaceae; genus Halostella; species Halostella pelagica. The sequence continues at coordinate 998,794 of CP040678.1, read as the reverse complement.
CCAACAGGAGTGCGGCTGTCCCGATACGGAGTCCCGGACGTCCGTGTCTGCGGAGCCACGTTGCCGGGCTGTCACTGTTCGGAGACATCCGCTATCGTCTCGGCCCGCTGTGTTCTCCGAGCGCGTCGCGGATCTCCGCGAGCGTTCCGTTCGTCGTGTGCGTGTCGATCCACTGCTGATGGGTCTCGTCGCGCCGTGCTTTCCGTTTGATGTGCTTTGTGACTTTCACAGTCGCGAACTGCTCTTTCGCGCTGTCCAACGAGGCACAGATCGGGCAGTCTTCCGAATTGGCGTCGGTCACGTGTAGTGTTTCCAGATAGTCGACGATGTCGTCGGATTCGTACATCGTCACGCCCCGCTGGTGATCGACGAGGAACGGGATCTGAGCGTCGCCTCCGAGGGTCCGGAGTTGGTCGCGCGTCTGTTCGTTGCGCGTCTCGCCGGCGCCAGAGCGAGGATTGTGAACGACGTACGAGAGGCCAAGTTCGGTCAGGGTCTCCCGCACGGTGGCGGAGTAGCCACATCCCTCTGCCTGGTAGAGTTCTAACATTGGTCGTGTGAATGGGGTCGGTCGCTGGGCGAGTCAGGCGTGAGCGACCCGGTCGCGGATCGCTTCGGTGATTGCAGTACTGTCGATCTCTCCATCGCCGTCGTCTCTGTCCCAGACGAGTTCGTCGTCAACGGAGACCTCGAAGACTCCCCCACCGCCGGGCTGCAACCGGACGCCGTCGAGGTCGTTTCCGAACGCTTCGAGCAACGCTTCCTGCGTCTCCACGGCGTGTTCGAGTAGACCGCACGGGACACAGTATTCGATGTTGACTTCCGACATTACGGTTCGACCGAGGGCCGCCCCGTCCATAAATATCAGGTATGTTTCAGGAAACGAGGTTTCGCCTGCGAAACCGCGGTTTCGTTTGTATACGACGTATCTATGAGGAACTACTTTCTGACGGCTCTTCGAAGGCGACGTATGAGCGACACAACTGAGGTACCCGAAGACGAGTGCTTGGCCGTGTGGTGTGCGGGCGACGACTGGTGTGCGGTCACCTGCGCAATGGACGTCATCGGAAAGAAGTGGCATCCAGTGATCATCCACCGACTCCTCAGATGCGATGAACTACGGTTCAATGAACTCAGCGACGAGGTCGACGGAATCACGAACAAGATGCTCTCACAGAGTCTGGACGACTTAGAGGAGAAGGAACTAGTTGACCGTACGATCGTGAGCGAAAAACCCGTCGCGGTCGAGTACTCTCTGACCGAACGCGGCCGGTCGCTAGAGCGGGTGATCGACTCGCTCGAACAGTGGGGTAAAACACACCTCCAACCCCCAGAGAGCGAGGTCGAATCCGCGTGACAGTTCAGGGACGCACGCGGCTTTCAAGTCCCGCACATATACCATATAAGTAACAAAAACCCGTTTTGGCGGAGGTATTAATGGCTGTTACTCGGATATTCGTCACGGCATGCGAACCGAGCCAGACCGAACGGACGTCCGGACGAGCGCCGAGAAACTGTTCGATAGGTCGTCTCGATGTTCCGGACGAGGAGGCAATACTGAACAACCACACCGCCGGCTGGATCCGACAGTCCGGGTGGGAGTTCGTTATGGAGTACCCGGTCAGTCGGGAGGCGCGCACCCAGAAACACCGCCGACTGAACGAACGGCGGTAGAGCAATGACTGCCGACGGGATGCCCCGGGTCGGCGTCGGAACCTATGACCTGGAACCGTCGACCTGCGCCGACGCCGTCGAAACGGCACTCGACATCGGATACCGCCACGTCGATACCGCTGAGATGTACGGGAACGAGTCCGCGGTCGGACGCGGCCTCCGTACCGCGGAGGTCGAACGGTCGGACGTGTTCCTCACGTCGAAGATCCACTCGAAAAACCTGGCGTTCGACGACGTCATCGACCACGCACAGGAGTCGTGCAAGCGCCTCGGCGTCGAGAGCCTGGACCTACTGTACGTCCACTGGCCGATACGCGCGTACGACCCCGAGTCAACGCTCGCCGCCTTCGACGAACTCTACGACCGGGACGTGATAGACGCCGTCGGAGTGTCGAACTTTACGCCTTCGCTGCTCGCGGAGGCGCTCGACCGGTTAGAGACACCGCTATTTGCACACCAGGTCGAATGCCATCCGCTTCTCCAACAGGACCGCTTGCGGCGACGCGCACGCGAAGACGGTCACTACCTCGTCGCCTACTCTCCACTGGCGAAAGGTGCCGTGACTGAGGTCCCCGAACTCGTCGAAATCGCGGAGAAACACGGGGCCACGCCCGCGCAGATCAGCCTCGCGTGGCTTCTGTCCAAAGAGAACGTCGCCGTGATCCCGCGGTCGTCGTCCGAGTCGCACCTGCGAGAGAACCACGAAGCGCGTCGGATCGAACTCGACTCTGCCGACGTAGCACGGATAGATGCCATCAACCGGACTCGCCGCCAGGTCGATTTTGACGGCGCGCCCTGGCGGGGATAACACTGGGCTACCGTTCAGTGACTACTATATCACGCGGTACGGCATACAGCATCGCGATCCGGACAGGTCTGAGCGCCCACACTGCCCGTTTTCCGTATCACCGTCGAACGTCGAGACATGGGTAGCCTGTCCAGCGCCGTGAGCACGGGAAAACAGGTGTTCTCTGAGTTCTCGCAGAAGAACGTGACGTTCATGGCTGCGGGAATCGCATACAACGCGTTCGTCTCGCTCGCGCCGATGCTGCTCATACTGCTGTTCGTCATTTCGGTCGCGGGGAGCGGTCTCGAGGAGCGGATCGTTACGCTCGCGCAGGACTCGCTGCCCGGTCCCATAGCCGACACCGTCGAACAGATCTTTCGGGATAACTCGGGTGCCTCCGGAGCGTCGGTCGTCGGTCTCGTCGTACTCATCTGGGGGACACTGAAGATATTTCGGGGGCTCGACACCGCGTTTTCGGAGATCTACGAGACGGAGACAGTGAACTCCTTCGTCGACAAACTGATCGACGGTCTGGTCGTCCTGGTGGCGATGGTCGTCGCGATACTGGCGACGGTGGGAGTGACGGCCGTCTTCGCGCGGTACTCCGACGTGGTCCCGTTCGTCGGTTACCTGACGCCGATCGTTCTCGTCGTCGGGTTGGTCGTCGCGTTCCTGCCGATATTCTATCGCTTCCCCGACACCGACGTGGAGTGGGACCACGTGCTGCCGGGTGCGGCGTTCGCCGCGGTCGGGTGGGCCGCGTTTCAGGCGCTGTTCCAGGTGTATCTGTCCATTACGGGCGGGAGTTCGGGGAGCTTTTTCGGCAGCGTCATCGTCATTATCACGTGGCTGTACTTCTCCGGACTCGTGTTGCTTCTCGGCGCGGTCATCAACGCTGTCCTCGGCGGGCACTCGTCGGGCAAGGCCGGCGGCGTGGGACAGGGTGCGGCCGATTACGAGACGGACCGAGAGGAGACGATGTCTCGCGAAGAGTTCGGCGACTACCTCCGAGACCTGCGGAACGAACTCGTCGGTCCCGACCAGACCGCGGGCACAGCGTTTCCGGAGACCGCCCGCCGATACACGCGACCGGACTCAGATATAACGGTCATCGAGCAGTCGTTGGACGACGGGGACGGCCGAAAGCGGGAAGTCGCGTTCCGCTGGCGGGCGTCCGACGACGAGTCGGCCGAACAGTCCACCCCGGCGACCGACTGAACAGACACGCACCGCGCGGGGGCTCTGTGCCGCTCTGACGCGACTACGTCCGGCATAGAACTAAAGGGGTGTCGAGCGGCGTCAAAGCGTTGACACTGGTTCGGTCGTCCAGCGCCCGAACGTGGAACTGCGGGAACGACGGGTGGGTGATCGCTGACCTATATGTGAACCCAGCACGCAGTAAAGACGAGATGGTCGGTAACCGAACAGGCGACGAAACAACGCTCGCAGCGATCCGCGAGGCCGATAGCCTCGCCGATCTGCACGGACTCATCGGGGTGAACTCTGACCACGATGCGTACCTGCGCGCGAAAGAAGAGTGGGAAGCAGCCAAACGCCGCCAGCAGGCAACCCAGGGTCGGTCAGACGGTATCCCAGGAAGGTGCGTCGTCGTCGACGGTACCGAGTTCCACGTCCACGGAGTCACACACGCCGGGACACCGCAGGAGCGAGCGTTTCTCCGCGACCACGTCTCACGGTTTCTCGAACGGGGTGCAACCGTCTACTGCGAGCAGGGGATCAGGCAGATGTATTTCAGCGATTTCTCCGGCGTCTGCGAGATGGACGACTACCGGTGGGCGATGAACGAGTGTTCCGAACTCGATGGCGAGTCACCGCTCGACGACATCCCCGGCATGGACTTCGGATCGCTACGCGAAGACGTGACTTCGGTCGCCTCGGAGTTTCAAGCGGCCGTCTTCTCGCTTATCGAGTCCGGTAGTGAGGTGTACGGCGAACGATTCGAGCGAGCGCTCGGGGACGTCGCCGCAGGGTTCCTGATGAACCACGGGGACCTCGCTATCGCCGACGATTTCGAATCGTACGTACTGAGCCGAGAGGCCGGCACGAACCCGGAGAAACTCGACGAACTCCAGCGCTACTACCACCGGACGTTCCTCCCGCAACCGCTGGAACGCGAGTGGCTTCGACGGCACGACCCCAAACTGGAACTCGTCTCGCACGCCCGCAACGAGCGGATGGCCGACTACGTCGTCTACCACAACGAGGACGCCGAGGAGGTGCATCTCATTGTCGGGGCGGCCCATCAGCCAGGGGTCGTCTACTATCTCGAACGGTACCGCGAGGGCCGGGAACTGCCACCGGAGTTCGAACTGTTCTGACGCCGCGGCGCTTCACTCGACCGCCCTGACGTCTATGTCCCCGTTCGTCGTCGTTATCTCGACCCGGTTCTCGCCGTCGCCGACCGACGCGGTAACCGGCGACCCCGACCGCTCGTCACCCTCGACGGTGATGCCGCCGTTTTCCGTGTCGGCTTTCACGGCCGCACCGGGCGAGGCCGGGACCGCTACGTCGACATCGCCGTTGGTTGTGTCTGCGGTCACGTCGCCGCGAACGTCTCGGAGGTCGACGTCGCCGTTCGTGGTTTCGACCCGGACGCTCCCCGCGGCGCTGGTCACGTTCACGTCGCCGTTCGTCGTCTCCGCGGTCACGTCGCCGTCGATATTCGCGAGCGTTACGTCGCCGTTGACGGTGTCGGCGTCGGCCGCGGCCACGCTCGATACGTCGATGTCCCCGCTTTGTGAATTCACGCGGACCGAACCGACCTGTTCGGGGACGGTTACGTCGAGGTGCATCCGCGGTTTCGGACCGAGACGGAACCGCGGCCCGTCCCGTTCGGCGGCGAGTTCAAGCGTCCCGTTTTCCCTCGACGCCTCCAACTGGACCGTCTCTAGGTCGTCGTCGCTCGCGCCCGTCTTCCTCGCGCGAACTGCGACCGTCTCCCGGTCGGCGCTGTCGATAGAGACGTCTCCGCTTTCGGTCGACGCCGCGAGATCTGACACGTCCCCGGCGTCGTACGTCTCTTCGACCGTGGTTTCCGCGCTCCGCTCGAACCCGATGGCGATACACCCGCTCAGAGACGCCGCCACTGTCGCAGTACACGCGGCAAGAAGCCGTCGCCGAGACGTTCGACCGTTCATAGCTACTGTAGCGGCCGACCGCCACTTAACCGGTTCCGTTCTGAGGAGTGACAGATCGGCTCGCGGCGCAGTTTCGACGGGGACGGACTGACCCGGTTGCCGTTCCGTATCTCTGGTATCCGCTTTCACGGATTCGGATCCTTGCCGGTGAAAACTGTCGCGGGGACGTTCCACGAACTAGAGGAGTCACTGAAACGATTTACACGCTGATCGCTTCGCTGTCGTGCGGTCAAGTGTACATTGACTTTCAGTGACTACTGTAACTGCAACTGGCTCCGACAGCCAAGAACGAACGACCGTGACGTAAGGCCAGAGACTGGACGTGGGTTGCGTTCGCTGAGTGAGTTGCGAGACTACTGTGATCACGTGAGAATTATAACGCTAGATGTCAAATCCATCAGATATGACCTCTGAGACGAACGGCCCGTTGACGAAACACGGGATCGCTTCGTTTGTCCGCGAACTGATCAGCGTGCGCACCCTCGTGATGCTGCTCGCCGGCGTTTTAGCGGGCTACAGCATCAGCGTTCTCGGCGAGGACGCCGTCGTCGTCCCGCTCGTCGGGTCTGTCCCCGGTACTGCGTTCGGCGTTGTCGGAGTGGCTGTCGCTCTCGCCGTGTCTCAGCGGGGAGACTGCTGCGACGACTGCGGTGAGAAAGAGTGTGGTTGCACTGACGAGTGCGGCGACAGTTGTTCGTACGACCCCTGAGCCCCCTCTGGATTGATACGGTGTCCTCCGCGATCAACCGGTTCGGAGTAAGTGGTCGAACCGCCGCGTGGTGGTTCGGTCGCGGAAACCGCTTCTCATCGCCACGGAGGCGGGCCTGATCTTCAGCACGCGAGAGAAGACTCCGCCAGATCGAATTCTGCGGTGTACTGCGTACGGCCGTCGGGTCGCGATCTCGGGACGTCCGTGGACGTCAGATGATCCCGAAGTGTTGCGCCGTCGCGATAGACAGGATCGCGGCGAGCAGTATCAACAACTGTACTCTGGAGGAGACGCCTTTGCGAAATCGGAGGGCCCAATCCATACACTACTATCGGTGGTTCCGCTGTAAATTTCTTCCCGTTTTGGCAGAATACAGCGGTCGCATCGACAGTAGCGCGGCATTTGTTCGGTTGCTGTCGTCGGTAGCTAACTGGAAAATGACACCTCGAACTGACGGGGGGAGAGTCGAACGGACGCGAACGCACTGCGACGGGTATCTCTCTCACATCGCCAGCCAGGGGTAGATACTGAGCAGCGTACCCACGACCGTCAACAGCCCGCCGAACGCGAGCGGAACGAGGCCGCCGCGCTTGCCCTCCCGAATCAACTCCGTTTCGGACTTGTCCGAGAGGACGAAATCCCCAGAGTCCGTCGGCTCGTCGATCACGTACTTCCGGTCGCCCCAGTCGGCCTGCTCCTCGCGGGCCGTCCCGAGTACGTAGACTTCTTCGTCCGGAGCGATCACCCCTTCCGAGTAGCGCCGACGCTCACCGAAACTCAACGGGCCGAGTTCGCGCCGCGTGGCCTCGTCGATATCGTCTCGGGTTTCGAGGAACCGCCGGATAGGTTCCGGGGGTTCGTCCCCGCTGCCGACTTTGGTCCGGGTCCGCTCCACGTTCAACCCGCCGTCAGCGGGGAGTTCGACCCGGACCTCGGCGGTGCCGTCGTCCACGGCTATCGGCACCGCCGTCTCCTCCTCGTGGACGGTTTCCCAGTTTCCACCGCCCTGTCCACTGCTTTCCCATTTCTCGACCTCGACATGGGTGGCCAGCGCGTCCTCGGTCCATATGGGCGAGTCGAATACGTTCGCGTCCTCGGCCGGGCGGGCGGTCCCCTTCACTTCGACCGTTCCGGGCCGGACGTTTCCGATCCGCGTCGTCTCGGTCGCGGCGATCCGTTCACTCCGGGCCCGCTGCTTGCGGCCTTTATTCATCGTATAGAGACCGACAGCTAGAAAGGGCAGGCTGAACCCAGTCCAGCCGAGTTTCACGATCAAGTCCTGAACCATCATTCAAAATGAAAACACTGGAAAAGTATAACTACCAGTCACATATCGTTGCAGGCCTCGTCCGACTCGTGTCTTTTCTCGTCGGAGCCGGATATCATCGGTTGCGGTATCGGCCGTCACTATACTCACCAAAACAGTTATGAATCAAAAGTGATGTGTCGGCGTATGGTGTTTTGCCAGCACGAGTACCTCTACGTAACCGCGGAGGCGATCCATCCCGGTACGACCGTCCACTACGACTATCGCACCGGTAGTTCGCTCGCGACTGTGATCGAGAAGACCGACCGTCACATCACCCTCAGCAGCGAGGACTGTCACGGGAAGTTCAACTACGACCAGATAAACTCGCTCATCGACGAGGGCCGACTACGTGTCGTCCTCGACGACGAGAGCCACGTGGATCCGGAACACATCCCCGGCCAGTGAGACGCGGCACCGCGCGACTACCGTTCCCGCAGTTCCTCCTCCTCTTCTTTGCCCGGCCAGGTGACGCCTCCGAGGAAGGGCACGCCCGTTCGTTCCGCCGACCGGGAGATCATGTGCGCGCCGGTCGGCACCGTCAGAAACAGGAACACGATGCCGATGAGCGACGGCATCCCCGCGGTACCCGGCCCGAAGTAGACGAATCCGGCGAGGAATATCGACGCCGTGCCGAGCGTCGTCGGTTTGCTCGTCGCGTGCATCCGGTTGTACACGTTCGGCAGGCGAAGCAGGCCGATGGTCCCTACGGCGAGGAAGAAACAGCCGACGGCGATCAGCGCGACGACGAGCGCCGTACGGATCACTCCGACCATCGTCTTTCCCCCGGTCTTCGTTCGTCTTTCTGGTCTGTAGCGTGCATCTGTTTCACTCTCGTCGTTCGATGATATCGCCCTCGGTCACGAACTTGGCCACGATGACGGTCGACAGGAAGCCGATGATCGCAAGCACCAGGCTTACCGTTACGAAGAGGCCACGCCCGGTTTTCAGCGCGAACAGGACGGCGATGGCGACGACGTTCGTCGCGATGGCGTCCAGCGCGACGACGCGGTCCGGAACGGTCGGACCGCGGATCACGCGGTAGCCACAGAGGACGCACAGGCCGCTGACGACGACGAGACCGACGTCGGCGGCCAGCGTCACCAGTTCGGATTCAGCGGCCACGGTCTTCACCTCCGTCGCCCTCGTCCCCGTCACGATCGGTGCCGTCTGCGTCCGTTTCCTGGCGTGGGCCGTCCCAGTCCTCCTGGACGATCTCGCTGGCCGTGGACGGCGGGCCGGACTCCCCCGCCGGATAGACGGCGATCTCCGGGGCCGGGTCCGCCGGAGTTCGCTCCTCGTCGAAGATGACCAGCGCGTAGTCTTCCCACTCGCGGATAGGTTCGACGATACCCTGCGGGTCGCGTCCGTCTATCACGTGGACGTACAGGGCGTTCGCCTCCGAATCGTAGTCCAGCGTGATCGTCCCCGGCGTGATGGTGATGCTGTTCGCGATGGTCGTCACCCCGAGGTCCGTTTCGACCCGGAGCGGGATGAGTATGACCTCCGGTTCTATCGGGAGTGACGGGTCGAGCACGCGGTACGCCACGTCAACGTTCGCGACGACGACCTCCTTGAGGAACGCGCTGACGTACAGGGCGACGTACGGGACGGCCCGCGTCGTCCGCCCGAGATCGACCGTGTCGTCGTACAGGCGGCGGAAGACGTACGCGATCGGCAGACCGACGCCGAGGCCGAGCAGGAACTGCCCCAGAACGGCGTCGACGGCGAGTTCGACGCCGCGGACGAACAGCCACAACACGCCGAACAGGACGCCGACAACCGGCCATCGCCGGGTCACGCGTGGTCACCTCCGGACCAAATCACGACCCGTCACCTCCCGCTGGGTCGACGGCGTCGACGTACCCGTTCGTGTCGACTGCCGCGTCGGCCGCCGCCGACGCGAAGCGATACACCGGGTCGAACCCGATTCCCAGGAGGATAATGGCCGCGGCGACGGCGACGAGAACCGCGACCTGTCCGCGGTCGACCGTGGCGGCCTCGACCGACGGGGTTTTCGGTCCCCAGAAGCTCCCGACCCACGCGCGGGTCGTGTAAAGTATCGTGAGGAGCGCGCCGAGTAGCAACACCAACAGGACCGCCCCTGAGCCGACAGCGGGGTCCGCAGCGTACCCGTCGGCCGCGGTCGCAAATACGAGGAACTTCCCGAAGAAGCCGGTCAGCGGTGGAACGCCGACGAGCGACAGGCTCCCGACGAAGAAGGCCCCGGCGAGGGCGGGCGAGCGGCTCGCGAGGCCGCTCAGTTCGGCCATCCGGTTCGTTCCGGTCGCGCTGCGGACGGCGGCCGCCGAGAAAAACAGCAATCCCTTCGCGAGCGCGTGGTGGAGCGCGTACACGAGCGCCGCGACGATCCCGAGATGTCTGAGTTCCTCGGACCCGGCACCCGCCGCGATGGCTACCGGGACCGCGATGAACCCGACCTGTCCGATGCTGGAGTACGCGAGCATCCCCTCGATGGTGTCCCGGCTGACCGCTCCGAGCGCGCCGACCAGAACGCTGGCGACGCCCATGATCAACAGGCCCGGAGCGAGGACCGAAAGCGGCGACCCGTCGGCGATCCACGGGACGCTGGCCGACGCCGACGTTCCCGAGAACACGGTGAAGTAGAGCCGAATGATGGCGTAGATGCCGACCTTCTTCGACGCGCCGGCGAGCATCGCCGACACGGGCAACGGGGCGGCCCGGTACGCGCCGGGGACCCAGAACTGAAACGGGACGAGACCGGCCTTGAGCGCAAACGCCGCGAACAGCAGCGCCGAGAGGCCGAACACGGGAGCGGGGTCGATACCGTACGCGCCGGGGTCGGCGAGTCGTTGCGCCATGTCTGCCATGTTGAGCGTTCCGGTGGTAGCATAAAGACCGCCGACGGCGAGCAGGAGGAAGACGCCGCCTATCACGTTGAGGACGAGATAGCGGAACGCGGCGGCGGTGTGTTGCGCGCCGCTGTAGAACGCGACCAGCACGTAACTCGCCATCAGCATCACCTCGAACCAGACGAAGAGGTTGAATAGGTCGCCCGTGAGGAAGGCACCCGCGATACCGAGCAACAGCGAGTGAAAGAGCGGGTGGTAGAACACGCGCTGGTTGTCGACGTCGATGAAAAGCACTGAGAGAACGACCGCGGGAAGCCCGACTGACGCCGCGACGACAAGCATGAACGCTGACAGCGCGTCGGCCACCAGGGTGATCCCGAACGGTGCCGGCCAGCCGCCGATCTGGTACGCAACGGCCCCCGGCGCGTTCGGCGCGAGAACCACGCCCCACGCGACGAGGGCGACGGCGACGGCGTAACCGACCCCTCCTGCGACGCTCGCCGCCCGCTGGAGTCGCGGCCACCGACGCAGCGAGAGCGTGAGCACGATGCTTACCAGTGCGACGAGTACGGGCGCGGTGACGAGTTGGTCCGTCATGATCACTGCCACTCCTGGACGTCCATCGTCTCGTTTTCCTGATACGCGCGGTACGTCAGCGCCAGCGCGAACGCCGTCGTGCCGAAGCTAATGACGATAGCCGTAAGCACCAGTGCCTGAACCAGCGGGTCCGCCGTCTCGGGGACCGACTCGCCGTGGCCCGAGAGAACGGGGACGACGGAGTTCCCGCCCTCCGAGACGCCGCCCATCGCGATCAGGTAGACGTTCGCCGCCTGCGAGACGACGGCGACGCCCCAGACCACGCGGACCAGGTCGCGGCGGAGCAACAGGAAGGTACCGAGCGCGAACAGGCCGCCGACGGCGGCGGCGAGGACGACGCTCACCGGCTCTCACCTCCTGTACGGCCGACCGTGGTACCGACGACAGTCGGAGGAACAGTAGACGAGGTCATTCGCCACCCACCACCGAGAGTATCGTGAGCAGTCCGCCGACGACGACGAAGTAGACGCCCACGTCGAACACAAGGGCGCTTGCGAGCTCTATCTCGTGGTATATCGGTACGTGCTCGACAATCGTGTACGTCTGCGTCAGGAACGGTTCGTCGAAGGCGAGCGCCGCCAGACCGCTCCCCACTGCGACCGCGAGGCCGAACACGAACGTCCGCTTGTACGCCGTCACGCTCCGGTGTTCGAATATCCCGGTACCGGACTCGACTTCGCGGCCGAGCACGCCAATCTCCAGGTAGTCGAGTCCGTACGCGACGTAGATGAGCGCGAACGCCGCCGTCGTGAGCACCCCGCCGATGAATCCGCCGCCGGGGAGGTTGTGCCCCTGGAGGAGCAGCGAGACGGCGACAACGAGGACTATCGGCACGACGATACGCGCCGTGGTCTTCATGATGGTCGTCGTCACCGCCGCTCACCTCTGTTCCGCATCGTTATCAGGACGAGGACGGAGATGGCGGCGATAGTGACCACAAATATCTCACCGAGCGTGTCGAATCCGCGGAAGTCCACGAGTATCACGTTGACGATGTTCGTCCCGCCGCCCTCGGGAACCGCCTTCTCGGCGTAATACCCCGCGACAGCCGTCTGCTCGTCGTCTGCTCTGCGCCCTGCCAGAAGCACCGTGACGAACGCCGTTACGCCGACGAGAAGCGACAGCGCGGCGTCTCTCGCGACGACGAACCGCTTCACGTCCGCGTAATAGGCCGGCAGTTCCTCCAGTACGAGAAGGAAGATGAGTAACACCAGCGTCTCGACGACTAGCTGGGTCAACGCCAGGTCCGGTGCGCTGGCCATGATGTAGAAGATGGCGACCATGAACCCGAGAATCGACAGCGTGAGAACGCCGGCCACGTGCGACGGCGCGACGGACACCGCGACGCCGGCGACGAGCGCGACCACCAGAACCAGCGTCATGGCGAGCGGGACGTCGAAAACGGACATCGCGGGCCACTGCACCGCCGCCGTCGCGTATCCGAGCAGGGAGAGACCGCTCGCCGTCCCCAGACACCAGACGACGTACGTCCGCAACAGGCCGTTGTGTACTCGCGACGCCGTGAACGAGCTACCGAGTTCTACAGCCGTGAGCGACTGGTCGTACAAGTGGGTCGGTCGCAACGCGTCGCGGACGTTGACCACGGCCTCGATACCTCGTCCGAGGCGGTCAGAGTACGGATACGCGGCCACGCCGCCGACCACCGTGACCGCGGACATGAGTACCGGCGGCGTCAGATGCGACGGGAGTCCGGCGTGCATTTCGTGGGCCTCGGCGGCGGTCGCGTCCGCGGCCGCCTGAACGACGACGTCGACGGCGGTTTCCGGGGTGACGCTGACGACCGCCGCGAGAGCGGCGAGGACCGCCGGCGGACCGACGAGGGCGACCGGGGCGCGGTGGACCGACGGGAGCCCCGACGGTCGGTCGCCGAAGAAGATAGAGAGAAACCGGAGCGAGTACACGACAGTCAGGACGCTCGCGAGTACCGCGACGACCGGGTACGCCCACGCCAGTCCGCCGGCGGAGTGGCCCGCTTCGTAGGCCGCCTCGAAGAGGAGTTCCTTCGAGTAAAAGCCGTTAAACGGAGGGATGCCGGCCATGCTCAGCGCGGCGACGACGGTAACGGCCGCGGTGACCGGTAGGTCGCGCCAGAGGCCGCCGAGGTTCGGAAGATGGCGCGTCCCGACCTCGTGTGCGACGACTCCGGCGACCAGAAACAGCGCCGCTTTGAACAGCGCGTGGTTGAGCAGGTGGAACGCCCCCGCTTCGGCACCCGCGGCTGAGCGGAAGCCGAATCCGGCGACCATCAGACCGAGGTGACTCGCCGTCGAGTACGCCAGCAGGCGCTTGATGTCGCTCGCTATCACGGCAAGCGCCGCACCGACGGTCATCGTCGCCAGGCCGAGCGTGGCGAAGAGAAGCGTCCACTCGACGCCGAGAAAGAGCGGTCGAAGGCGTCCGAGCACGTACACGCCGACTTTCACCATCGTCGCGGAGTGGAGGAACGCGGACACCGGCGTCGGCGCGACCATCGCGTTCGGCAACCAGAAATGGAGCGGCACCTGCGCGGACTTCGCGGCGGCGGCGACGCCGATCAGGACGAGCGCCGGGACGAACAGCCCCTGTTCGCGCAGCGCCGTGCGGACGGCCTCGTCGTTCGCGAGCATCCACGCCAGGTCGAACGTCGCGGCTCCGTCAGTGACGACGGCGAGCAACAGGAAGCCGGCGAGCAGACAAAGTCCGCCCCCGACAGTCACCACCATCGCCATCCGCGCCGAGTAGCGCGCGGCGTCCTCCTCGGTGTTGTGGCCGATGAGGACGAACGAGCAGACGCTCGTCAGTTCCCAAAACAGGAACAGGGCGGCGAGGTCCGCCGCGAACGCGACGCCGATGATCGAACCCATGAAAGCAAGCAGCGTCGCGTAGTATCGGGCCAGATTGTCCTCGCCGTGCATGTACGCGGCGGAGTAGGCGAAGACGAGGACGCCGACGCCGCTTGCCAGCAGTGCGAACAGGAGCGCCCACCCGTCGACCCGGAACCGCATCGCTATCTCCAGGGACGGCACCCACGGCACCGCGACGGTCCCCTCTCGGCCGATCTGCGAGGCGACGAGGCCGAAGCAAGCGAGCGCGACAGCCGCCCCCCCGTAGCCGGTTCGCTCACCGAGCACCCGGTAGGCCAGTGGGGTCGCTATCGCAGCGACGAACGGAAGCAGTACCGAGGCAAAGATAACCTGTAGCTCCGGTTCCACACAATACGTCACCAGAGGGTTCGCCTTATCTGTTGTCTTCGCGGAACGGCGAGGCCGACGGTCGCATCGGCCCCACCCCGGTTAGTCGTTGTGAACCGGGAACGCCACGTTGACCGTCGCCTTGTACTCGGTTATCTCGCCGTCCTGTACGTCGGCCGTCCAGTCTTCGACCTCGATACCGCTGATGTCCTCGACCGATTTCTGTGCCTCGCGGAACGCTTCTTCCGCGGCGTCTTCCCAGGACGATTGCGACGTTCCCATCACCTCGATGATTTTGACTGCGGTCATGAGTTCCAGCGTACCACGTCCTGACGCTTTGTTTCTTTTCCAGTACTGGAAACTGATCACTGTTCGGACTGCTTTCTCCCAAACGCGGCGTTTGTGGGTGGTAAACGGCACCTGGCAGTTGATATGTGGCGGGTAGTAAGGGCGTAGATCGCGCGACTGTGACCGCACTGTCCCGATCAGAAAGCTTACCTTATCCGGTACGTGATTCGGTTTCAGAACTGATAACTAACCGCACCGATGAATCGACGTTCGTTTCTCAAGCTATGTGCACACACCGGAACTGTCGGAACGTTGCTGGAACGGTATGGCTCCGACGACGGGTCCCTCGACGTGCGAGTGTGGCTCACGGAGCGCGCCGCGTCACGGGGGCCAGTCGCGGAGCGAGCGACGGGGTATCTGGACCGAACGCTTGGCGCAGTCAGGGACGACGTGACGGTGACGGCCGGCGGGACGGTATCCGTGTCGCGCGAACACGGCTACGACGTGGTCGTAAGCGGGGAGTGGCCCGGGAAACTCGCCGTCGGGGCGGCGGACGGTGACGTGTCTCCAGTCGACGACGTGAATCTGCTCGTCACAGACGGGCCGATGGACTCGGCTCCAACCGGGGGCGGACGCGCCCACATCGCCGCGGTCGGCGGTGCGCGCTACCTGGCCGCGATGCCGCCGGTGTCGGACGTATCGCCGGTCGTCCGATACTCCCGACCGGCCCGGGTAATGCAGGTACTCCTCCACGAGGCCGGACACGCGCTCGGCCTAACGCACGACCAGGGAAGCGTCCGAACGCACGGAGACGCGGCCGTGGCCACCCCGATGATAGGCAACTACGCATGGACCGAGGGATACGACCCGTCGACGGGGGCTTGTGGGACCGTCAACGGTCTCGATGCGGACCGGCGACGCCTCTCGTTTCTGTTCTCCGAATGCGCGGCGAACGCCATTGACGCCTACGATGGCGGACTCAGCGTTCCCTCTCTGTCAGATCTCTGATCTGGGAACGCGTAAACGAAGGTTGTCCCTTTCGGTCCGATAATAAGCAACGAATTATAAAACGGGTTCGCGTGTTCTCTCCGAGTATGGCACTCATCGATTCGCTAATCGTGTTCATCGTGAGCCTGCTGATCGGTGCGCTCGGCATCTACGTCGGCGCTCGGGTCATCGCCGACTACGATGATTACACGTACGCTATCGTGACAGCACTGATCGGAGCGATAGTCTGGGCCGTCGTAGGCTTTCTCGTCGGATGGATCCCGCTACTCGGCCCGATCCTCACACTGCTTGCGTATCTTGCGATAATCAACTGGCGGTATCCCGGCGGGTGGGTCGACGCGGCGCTCATCGGCCTCATCGCGTGGATCGCCGTGCTGGCCGTGCTGTACGTGTTAGCGGCGGCCGGCCTCACCACCTTCGGCGCGGTCGGCGTTCCCGGGGTCTGATCACTCGGCGGCAAGGCCGAGTTCGTCGTTGACCAGGTCCACGGCGTTTCTGACGGCACCGACGGAACTCAAGTAACCAGCGCCGACGCTCGCTTTGAGCGCTATCGCCGCTTTGCCAGTCACGATAGACGGGCCGATCTGTGCGACTGCGCCGTCGCCGACGCTGACCAACCATCCCGGCGAATCGAACGTGAACTGGTCGAGACGGGGAGCGAAAACGCCGTCGTCGTCGGCGACGAGTCGACACACGTTCTCGGCGACTGAGCGGGCCTCGCGGATAGCCGACTGGGCGCTCGCGGGCACGGCCTCGCCGTCAGCGTCGACTACTCTCGCGGCGTCGCCGAGGACGAACGTCGAACCGCCCAGACGGAGTCGCCCGTCCACCTGCGGCCTGTCGCCGCCGAGCGCGTCGGGACCGCGGATGCCGCCCGTCCAGGCGAGGGTGTTGTACGGGACCGATTCGCCGCTTACGAGTTCGACCGCGCCCTCGTTTGCGCTTGCCACAGCGGTTCCCGTCCGCACCTCGACATCACGCGCCGTCAGTTCGTCTCGGACGGCCCGCCGGAACGCCGACGGGAACGACGGTGCGACCTCGTCCATCTGTTCGAGGAGCGTGACGGTGACGTCCGCCCCGTCGGTTTCGCGGGCCAGCGCCGCGAGTTCGCCCGCTAACTGGATGCCGGAGAGACCGGCCCCGCCGACAACGGCCCGCCCGCCGTCCGTAAGCGTCGCCATGAAGTCCTCGCGGATCCGCTCGGCGTGGGGCAGACGCTTCAGCGGCGTCGCGTGTTCCTCGACGCCCGGGAGGCCATAAAACTCCGTCTCCGCGCCGAGACACACCGCGCCGATGTCGTAGCCGACCGTCGACCCGTCGGAAAGCGTCGCTTCGTTCGCCTCGGGGTCGATATCGGTCACGCGGCCCCTGCGGACCCGCGCACGTTCGACGACCTCGGTCAGCGGTACGCTGATGTCGTCGGCGACGGACGGACGACGGACGGCCCGGTGGAGTTCGTGCTGGACGAGATGGTGGCCGGAGTCGTCGACCAGAAGGAGTTCGACGTTAGAGGGAAGTGCGTCCTCCAGTTGGCGCACGAGCGATACGCCGGCGTAGCCACCGCCGAACACTGCGACTTTCATCGCCGGATCGTTCGAACCGGACGGTAATGGGTTCCGGGGTCGGAACGCCGGGACTGCTTGCAGGGGAGATTCGCGGCTACGGTTCGAGACCGTACAGCGCGGACCGCACGAACACGAGCACGGGGATGATCTCCAAGCGCCCGACCCACATGTTCAGGAGGAACATCGCCTCGGTCAGTGCCGGCATGTTCGGCCCCGTGATGCCCGCGGAGAGGCCGACGTTGCCCTGCGCGCTCGCCACTTCGAACAGTGCGCTGGCGTAGGACGCGTCGGTGGCGTTCACGAGGACCAGACTGCTGACGATCAGCAGGATAACCCAGAGGATAGTCACGATGGCCGCTTCGCTGAACTCCCGTTCCATCTGGCCGCGGCCGAGCACTCGGTCGCCGATGCGCGCGTGGACGACCGCCGACGAGGGGAGGAACACGCGGGAGAACTGCCACTTGATGCCGCGGGCGACGGTGTACCCGCGGACGATCTTGATCCCGCCGACGGTCGACCCCGCCGCGCCGCCGAGCACCATCGCGACGCTGACGACGAGTTTGCCGCCGGGGCTCCACTCACCGATGGGCGAGGACTGGAACCCGGTGCAGGTCAGCGCGCTGATCCACTGGAACGTCGAGTCGCGGACGGCGTCGGACGACCCGTCGAACGCGGCGGACGAAACGGGGTCGACGCCGAGGTTCTGAAGCGAGAGGGCAACGACGCCGGCGCCGAGCAGGACCAGCAGCCACCGCGTCTGCAGATCCGAGAGGAGCAGGCGCGGATTCCGTCCGTTCAACACGCCGTAGTGGATAGGGAAGGCAATCGCGCCGAGCGTCATGATCGGCAGGAGGACGCTCTCGATCAGCGGGGAGTCGTACGTCGCGATCGAGTTGTCCGTCACGCTGAACCCGCCGGTCGCGAGACCGGTCATCGCGTGGTTGAGCCCCTGCCAGAACGCCGTGAACACGGTGTAATCCTGCGTCCAGTAGATCGCCAGAAAGAGCGCGATGACCGAGAACAGCGTGTAGATCAGGAATATCCCCCAGACGGTCCGCACCGTCGAAACGACGCTCGGGTGGATCTTCTCCTCGCGCGTTTCGCTTCTGTACAGCGCGTAGCTTCCGCTGCCAGGCCGCGAGAGGATTGAGACGGTGAGGACGATTACGCCGACGCCGCCGACCCACTGGATGAGCGAGCGCCACCACTGGAGCGCGTAGGGGAGCGACGGCTCGTGGACGGCCATCGTCAGGCCGCTCCCGGTCCACCCGCTCATGCTCTCGAAAAAGGCGTGCAGCGGGTGCTCGAAGTATTTCAGGCTGGATTCAGAGTACTCAGCACCCGCCGGAACGTAGCCGGCCGCGACACTTTCGGGCGTCAGATGGGCCGTCAGCAGGAAGCCGAGCGCACCGAACAGCGCCGTCGCGAACCACCCTCCGGCCGCGATCACCATCCCGTGTTTCATCCGGGGGTCCGGCGCGTCCGCGAAGGTGAGCCGTGCGCCTCCCCCGACGCCGGCCGTGATCCCGCCGGCGATCAGAAAGGCGAGCGCCGCGTAGAACTCCCGGAACGCGAGCGCAACGACGACGGTGAGAGTCATCAACACCGCCTCGATGAGCAACAGCGACCCGATGTCGCGGCTGATCGTCTCGACTGCCCGCGGAATTCGGCTTCCGTTTCGGTTCATCTACGCGAACTCGTGGTCCTCGTAGTGACCGAACGTGTCCGTTACGTCGGGTGTCGCACCGTCCTGCGCGTACACAGTCAGCATGTCGCCGACCCGTATCTCGGTGTTACCGTGGGGTGTGATCGGGTCCGCATCGCCGTTTCGCTCGACGGCGACGATGAGAACGCCCTTCGGTAACAGCCCCTTCGAGCCGGCTGAGGACAGCGTTTCGCCGGCGATGGGTGCGTCGTCGTCGACCGTGATCTCGAACACTTCGGCGGTGTCGCCGACCCGCATGTAATCCTTGATAGACGGTCGTTTGACCGCGCGGTAGAGGGAATCGGCGATGAGGCTCTGTGGGTTCTCCATCGTGTTGACGCCGATCCGCCGGAACAGGTTCATGTGGGCCGGGTCGTGAACGACCGAGACGATCGCGGGAACGTCTCTCTCTTTTCCAAGGAGACAGACCATGATGTTCGTGGCGTCCTGATCGGTCGTGCTGATCAGGGCATCGGCGCGGTCGATGCCGGCGTCTTCGAGCGTCGCCATTTCGGTCGCGTCGTCTTCGAGGACGAGACAGTCGAAATTCCGCGCCGCCTCGTCGGCTTTCGCTGCGTCGTTCTCGATGACGACGACTTCGTTCTCGTCGTTCGTGGCGATATCGATCAGCGGATAGCCGATATTACCCGCACCGACGACGATGATGTACATTCGATGTCGGCGTACTCAGTCCCCTCGTGAAAATCTATCGTTTGCCTATTCGGGCGTCTCGTAGTCGCCGCCGTACTTGAGGAAGAAGAAGGCGAGTCCGAGCGTCGACAGCATCGCGGCCATCGTGGCGATCCCCATCGTCAGCGCGCTGTCGGGGAGAGACGGGCCGCCACCGCCGCCGCTGGCGGCGGGGTTCTGGCCGGACTCGTTGACGGTGATCGTCGCCTCCATACCGAGCGACGCGTGGGGCTTGCAGAAGTAGGCGTACTCGCCCATGACTTCGAAGGTGTGTTCGTAAGTGAACCCCTCGTTCTCGATGGGTTCGTGGCCCTCCCAGTTGGCGTCGTCCGGTTGGTCATCGATGAGGATGTTGTGGCCGTCGGATGTCCATTCGAACACGACCGTCGTGCCCGGCTGGATGTACAGTTCGGCCGGATCGAACACGTTGTCCCCGGTGAGTTCGACGGTTTCGGTTCCGCCCCCTCCACCGCCACCGCCGGCAGTCTCGTTTCCGTCGGACTCGTTTCCGTCTTCCTGGCCCGCCGCAACCCCGGCGGAACCCGCAGCGGCCGTCGCGCCCGCGCCTGCCTTGAGAAAGCCGCGACGGGACAGTCTCGCGTTCGCGTCGTCTACTGACATACCCGGGCCTAAGCGTTGGCCCGTACTGAATACTTTGGTTTTGCCGTCGAATCGGACGCCCCGTTCGTGTCACGTTCGAGTACTCTCAGTTTCACTGCTCTGAGCGAAAGCACGGCCGAACGTATTTTTCTCCGGCGGGAGAGCTGCGGGAAGACGCTCGACGGCGGAGCGAGACGCCCGGCCAGTATCGCTGGGACCTGACGCCGCTGTTCGAGAGCGAGGGCGGCCTCACAGCCGAAACCTTCCGCGAGCTCCTCCGAGCCGGCGGTTCCGCGCACCCGACGGAACCGTTCACCTCGGGAAGCCGAAACGCTTAGGCGGAGTCCCGGTGGAAAGCCAGACATGACCGAGTGGATCGGCGACACCTTCACGAGCGATGTCGGGTGGGACCATCTCGAAACCCTGGTCGATGTCGGTAACCGCATGGCCGGCAGCGAGGGTGAACGCCGCGCCGCGGAGGCGACGCGCGACGCGCTCGACCGTGTCGGCGCGCGGAACGCCCGTCTTGACGAGTTCGAGATACAGGGCTGGACCCGCGGCGAGAGCGCGATACGGGCCGACGACACCGAGCAGAACTGCATCGCGCTGCCGCGCAGCCCCGCAGGCGAGACCACCGCCGAACTGGTCGACCTCGGATACGGTCTCCCCGAGGACTTCGACGACGCGGACGTCGCCGGCAACGTAGTGATGGCGCGGAGCGACGTGCCGGACCACTACGACCGCTACGTCCACCGCCGGGAGAAGTACTACCACGCGGTCGAGGCGGACGCCGCGGCGTTCGTCTACCGCAACCACGTCGAAGGGTGTCTACCGCCGACGGGCTCCGTCGGCACCGCGGACGACCCGATCGGCGAGATACCCGCGGTCGGCGTCTCGAAGGAGGTCGGCGCGCGCCTCGCGCGGCGGTTCGAGGGCGAGGACGTGACCGTCGAGGTCGAGGCCGACGCATCCGGCGCGACCAGCCAGAACGTCCACGCCGAACTCGGCCCCGACACCGACGAGGAACTGCTCGTCACCAGCCACGTCGACGCCCACGACATCGCCGAGGGCGCGATGGACAACGGCGCGGGAACGGCCGCGGTCGTCGAAGTCGCCCGAGCGCTCGCCGCGCGCGAGGCCGAACTGGACACCAGAGTCCGCTTCGTCGTCTTCGGCGCGGAGGAGGTCGGACTCGTCGGCTCCGAGTACGAGTCGGAGCGGGTCGAACGCGATACCGTCCGCGCCGTACTCAACCTCGACGGCGTCGTCCGCGGCCGGACCCTCGCGCTCTACACGCACGGGTTCGACGCGCTGGAGACGGCCGCCAGGGGCGTCGCCGACCGCTACGACCACCCCATCGAAACCGTCCCCGAACTCGGCCCGCACAGCGACCACTGGCCGTTCGTCCAGTGGGGCGTCCCCGGCTACCACGTGATGAGCAAGACGGGCGATGACGGGCGGGGCTGGGGCCACACGTACGCGGACACCCTCGACAAACTCGAACCGCGCGACCTGCGCGAGCAGGCCGTCCTCCTCACCGAACTGGCGGTGGCACTCGCCGACGAGGAGTTCGACGCGGAGCGCAAGTCGGCAGACGAGATAGCCACCGCACTGGAGGCACAAGACCTCGCGGAAGGGATGAAGATCACGGGCGACTGGCCCTACGACGACTAACACTGTCGACCGACACTGTTCAAGATATCCGGACGGTCCGGGCTGTCCGGAGTTCTTCACCGACGTACAGCCGACAGTATAACCGAAACCTGCAGCCTTTTCTCCCCCGGGCCGCTACGGTTCGGCAATGGTGCGGGTTTCCAATGGCCAGTGACCCAGTCGCAGTCGTCGGCGCGGACGCCGACCGACTCGCCGACGATATCGACTCGTACACCGGCGTGGAGGTGAGCACCGGTGCGGCGGCGGCCGACGCCGACGTGGTTCTCGCCAGCGGCGTCTCGGCGCTCGTCGACCTCGTCCGCGCCGGCACGGACGCGACGGTGCTTCCGGTCGACGCCGGGGCGGGCGTCCGTTCGGTTCCGTCGGCCGCCGCGGACGAAGCGATCGCAGACGTCGTCACCGGGGAATACGAGACCGCGACGCGGCCGGTGCTCTCCGTGAGCGTCGACGGCGCGGATCCCGTTCGCTCGCTGTTCGACGTGACGCTCGTCACGTCGGAACCGGCCCGTATCTCCGAGTACTCGGTGACGGCTGGACCGACGCGAGTCGCCGAACTTCGGGCCGACGGCATCGTGGTGGCGACCGCCGCCGGCAGTCACGAGTACGCGGAAGCGGCGGGCGGGCCGGTGCTTGACCCGGAGACGGACGCCGTCGCTGTCACGCCCATCGCGCCGTTCGTCACGGGCGCAAAACGGTGGGTCGTCCCGCACGACGACGTTACCCTCTCCGTCGAACGGGACGAAGGCGGCGTCTCGCTGCTCGTCGACGGCCGCAGCGCCGGGGCAGTTCCACACGACACCGCGGTCCGCATCGCCCAGACGGACGCACTCAAACTGGCCGTCGTTGAGGCTAGTCGGTCGTTTTACTGACGAGAGAAACTGGAGCGGTCAGACGCCGCGGTCCGCGCTCACACGACGCCGTTCCAGAGCGGTTCCACGAGGTAGAACAGGCTCTGGTACGCGATATAGGAGAGCACGAACAGCGACCCGACGACGGCTGCTTTCGGCTTGTCGAGCGGTTTCTCCCTGCGGGCCTCGACTTTCCGTGCCTCGAACTCGAAGAAGTCGGTCAGGAAGGTACCTAACACGAGCATCGAGAGTATCATGCCGCCGTGGTGTTCGATCGTTAAGTAGTAGAATGCCCCGAGCACGAGCAGGACGTTCGCGAGTTCGTGCGGTACGTAGCGCGTGATCGCGTCCGCGCCGTCCCGTGCCTGACTGACGTGTGTCCGGTGAGCCAAAATCCGCGTAACCATATTGACTATCACCAATCCCAGGATGAGAAACTCCACCTGTATTTTGGTGAGAGCGTCGATGGGGCCGAACATCGATGACGGATCCATACGTCAACCTGTGTTGTTGGCGCATTAGTGTTTTTCCAATCGCTCGCCCGACGAGTGACTGTCAGACCATTGACGACGAGAACGGAAGAGAACCCCGGAATCGGTCGTTTCGCGGCCGCAGAGCGGCTACTCGCTCGCGTACGCGGCGTACAGCTCGCGGCCGACGGGAATGACGACCCAGAACGTCAACGCGCCGAGGATGGCGAACCAGAACAGGCCGTCTTTCAGTTCGAGAGCGATAGCCGTGTACGTATCCGGATTAGCCGGGTCCGGTGCGAGTAACTGTGGGTATTCCTTTGCCTCGAACGTAGGCGTGTTGAACCACCCCGCGAGCACCATCCAGATGAGCCCCGCACTGGTGAGGATCCCGAATCCTTTTGCGAATTCGTCAGCCATTATCTGATCCTTCGTCGTCGTCGTCTTTAGCGTTTCCCATTCCCGCCGCCTGGAACCGCGTGGCGAACGCGTACACGCCGCCGCCGAACACGATCGCCGCTAACCCCGCGAGGGCGAGCGGCACGTTCACCTCCGACAGCGCCACCGTTGCACGATTGGTCGCCGAGTCGAGCAGGATGAATCCGACGATGACGCCGATCATGGCAAGCAGCGTCGAGAACACCGTTACCGCCTTGTACAGCCGCAGCGGTACGGTTATCTCGCGCGCTCCGCCCTGCTCGTTGTCGTCCGTCGGATCGGGCGAAGTCATGAAAAAATGAGACCGTTATTTCGGCGGCCGGAGCCGGTAATACCGGCGGTTGAGGTCGAACATGTACCCTTCGCGCATCGACTTCAGCACCGCGTACGATATCAGCGTCGCCACGATGGGCGCGAGGAACGTGATGTCGAACAGTAGGTGCGTGTCGAGTGGAAGGAGGTTCTTGATCGCCAGTGCGCTGATGGTGATGGCGAAGACGACGCCGCCGACGCCGACGGCCCCCCAGAACGGCTGTTCGACCGGTCGACGGGCGCTTCCCTTGTTGAGGAACGGGACGATGGCGATGAATCCGACCACGACGATGTTAGCGACGACGCCGTACGTACGGTCGGCCATCAGCTTCTCACCACCTAAGATCGAGAGTTCAGGGTTAAGCGGCCCCAGTTTCAGCAGGCCGAACGACCAGTAGAGATACCAGTCCGGTAGAATGATCTCCGGCGTGGTACTCGGGTCCGCCACCGCCATCATCTCCGGCGGTAACGTCGCCGACAGGAACAGGATCATGCCGACGAAGAAACTCGTCAGCGACAGGTTTCGGATGAGTTCGTGCGGCCAGGTCGGGAAGCCGAGCACGTCGCGCTCGACGTAACTCGATTCCTGTCTGAGGTCCTGGTCCTCTCGGCGCGACCGCTCGAAGTACTCGTACGTGAGGCGGGACAGGCCCTGCGTGCGCTCCTTGCGCTCTCGCCAGGTCGGCACCTCGTCGTCGGGTGCGACGATGCCCGGCCCGCTGCCGTCCGTGCGTGTCTCGGTGTTTTCGTTGTCGTCTGCCATGGTTTTAGTGTGGTTCTGCGATGCCTTGCATCCAGACGATGCCGATGTGGATGGCGATCAGTGCGGTCACGACGAAGGGCAGGAAGAACACGTGCAGGATGTACATCCGTTGCAGCGTGGGCTGCCCGAGCGTGAATCCGCCGAACAGTAGCTGTGCGGCCCACTCGCCGATCAGCGGGATCGACAGCGCCATCTCGACGCCGATCTGCCCGGCCCAGAAGCTCAGCTGATTCCAGGGGAGCAGGTACCCGGTGTAACCGAACACCATCGTCAGGCTGATCAGAACGATCCCGATGAGCCAGTTCAGTTCGCGGGGTTCCTTGTACGCGCCGGTGAAGTAGACGCGGAGCATGTGCAGGAACACCGCCGCCGTCATGACCTGCGCGGACCAGCGGTGGATGCTCCGGAGCATGTAGCCGAAGTTCAGGTCCGTCATGATGTAGATGACCTGTTCGTACGCTGTCGCGGTTTCGCCGGCAGTCGCCGGTGCGAAGTAGAAGCCGAGCAAGGCTCCGCTCACCGCGGCGACGACGTACGCGATAGTCGAGAAGAACCCGAGCGAGTACAGCGGATACCAGTACCAGAACTTGTTGTCCAGGTTGTACTGTTCCGTGTGACTCTTCGGCATCTGAAGGTTCGACTTGTAGTAGAGGTTCTCTAGAAGCTCCAGATAGTCGACGATCCGGAGCCGCTCGTCGAGCCACATCAGCGAGACCAGGAACGTCTTCTCGACCGGCGTCAGGTCTTTCTCCTCCATCCAGGCCTCGTGGTCGTGCTCGTCTTTCTTTTCTAAGCTCATGTGTTAGTCCTCCGCGGGGACCGGGAGCGCCGTGAAGGTCGTTTCGACGATCTCGAACGGGTCGTACACCGACTGGTGGCACGGGCAGTACACGTCGTCCTCCGCGTTAAACTGAGACGCTTGCTCGCTCGTCTTCCAGCCGGGGACGCAACAGAAGTGCGTACACTTGTTCAGATACGCCATGAAGCCCTTGTCGGTAGAGGCAGCCAACCAGTCGTTTTCCTGTGCTTTCTCTTCGATCCGTTTGCTCCTGATGAGCGTCACCGGGATGGTATTGGCGTTGTCGACATCCTGAGACCGCCAGGTCACCGCAGCGGGCTTGCCGAGGCCGCCCGAACCGATGCTGTTCTCCCAGTTCTCGTAGTCCTCGAAGTCAGAGACCTGCACGCGGTCGCCACCCGACACGTCCTCAGTCTGCCAGCCGTACGTCGGCGGCGGTGACGAGGAGTAGCGGAAGAAGTTCTCCTGGTCGGCCTCCGGTTTGAGTCCAGTGTATGACTGGACACCGCAGTACTGGAACCAGCGGGAGGAGTAGGTGACGTCGGAGCCCTTGTAGTTCTTGGTCTGAGTGATCGTGACGGTCTGGCCCTGTTGCTCGATCTCCGTTACCTCCGGCCAGACGCCTTTGATCTCGCCGTCTTCGATCTCGATGGGGATCTGGGGCATCCCGCGCGGTGCGGGACCGTCCGTGTTTTCGATCGCCATCGCCGTCGTCGCGCCGCCCCCTGCGCCGCTCTGCTCGGTTGCAGAGTTGACGGCGGCGGCACCAGTGGTGCCGACTCCAGCGAGCGCTGCGCTACCGACGACACCTTTCACGAAACGGCGACGGTCCGATTCGACCGGATACTTGTCTTCGTCTTCTGGCATAGTTACTTTTTGTAGTACGGGTAGACTGCGCGTTTGACGTGCTCCCATGCGTTCCCGCCGAGTTCTTCGCCCTCAGCGTCCTCCTCTCGGACGTAGAGGTCCTCCCACTTGCGCCGGCGCTTCTTGACGATCATCACGTCGGGGAGAAACTCCTTGCGGTACAGCAGGAGGATAAAGGCCAGGTCGATGAAGATGACGGCGAGGATGAACCCGAGGTACATGTTCCCCGTTTCGACGTATCCCCAGCCGTTGACCAGACCGTACGTGAAGAGTCCGACGAACACGACTTCGATGACTGTCAGCAACACGATAGCTATCGCCGATGCGGTGCTCTCCCGCGCCGGTTCGTAGCGGTGAATGTCGCCGTATTTGCTTCCTTCTGATGACATGGTTTACTTCCTGTTGGGGCTACTCGTGTTCGGCGATTCGCCGTATTTCAGCACGTAGAACGAGAACACGAGTGACATGAAGATCGCGAGTATCGTCGCTATGCCGACGAAGTGCGCCTGGAACGGCACGCCGAGTTCGTGCGGGTCGACTTCTCCACCACCCTCGCCGCTGGCGGCGGGGTTCTGGCCGGACTCGTTGACGGTGATCGTTGCCTCCATACCGAGCGACGCGTGGGGCTTGCAGTAGTAGGCGTACTCGCCCATGACTTCGAAGGTGTGTTCGTAGGTGAACCCCTCGTTTTCGATGGGTTCGTGGCCCTCCCAGTTGGCGTCGTCCGGTTGGTTCTCGACGAGGATGTTGTGGCCGTCGGAGGTCCATTCGAACACGACCGTCGTGCCCGGCTGGATGTACAGTTCGTCCGGATCGAACACGTTGTCCCCGGTGAGTTCGACGGTTTTGGTTCCGCCCCCTCCACCGCCACCGCCACCGCCGGCAGTCTCGTTTCCGTCGGACTCGTTGCCGGCAGTCTCGTTGTCGGAAGACGTGGTTTCGTTCCCGTCGTCTTCTTCCTGCGCGACGGCCGGTGGCGCCACGCTGGCGACAGCGGCGGTACCTGTCACGCCGCTGGCTGTTTTCAGAAAGTCCCGCCTGTTCATACGCCTAGAAATTCAGGATTCAGTTCGCTTAAACCCACCGATGCTCACTCCCCCGCTTGCTATCGGTTCGCGGCCCCATACCGCCGTCTGGCGGTTCATTCGCTCTCGTTAGAATCGTCCTTTCCGTCTTCCAACGGGAGGAAATCCGGATACTCGCCGGACTCCAGACCGACCGCCCGCAGACGGTCGCGGTACTCCTCCGCGCGGAACCTGTCCGAGAGGCGTGCGTTGGCCACAGTCGTGAACAGCACGAGACTGAAGAAGAGAAAGCCGGCGGCGACGATGACCGCCAGCCCCGTGATATCCGCGAACAGCCACGCGCCGATCAGAACGAGGCCCGCGAGCAACTGGATGACGGCGATGAGTTGCAGCATGAGATTACCGAGTTCGCCGCTCCCCTCGGCCACCGATTCGGGATCGGGAAGTGAAACGCCCCCTTCCGGCGGTTCCGGCGGCGTATAGCTCTCCATCGAGCAGAGCGCGATAGTCGGTTTGACGTCGCGAAGGACTGTACCGAACCCCTCGACGGTGCCGTCAGGATACACCAGCGCGTAGCCGTCGTCAGAGTACGCGAGCAACCGCTGCTCTCCGTCCTGCTGTCTTCGTTCGAGAACGGCGAACACCTGACGGTCGGCGATCTGACTCGCCAGGTCCGCCTCGACCCGGTCGAGAAGGTCCCGGCCGGTGATCCACGTGTCGTCGTCGAAGGCGGCGTCCCACTCTTCGGGACTCATTTCGGCCATGTCTTGCGGCCCGAAGTCGTCGAAATCGTACCGCTCTTCCACCTGTTCGCGGAGTTCGGCCTCCGAGATCTCCGCCGTTTCATCGCCCCCGACTGACTGTTCGCCCAGCGAGTCGTCCGCGTTCGACGCCCCGTCCGTTGCCGGGACGGCGGCCTCACGGTCGTCCGGATCCTCTTCCGGCGACGATGGGGAGTCGGCCATTATGCGGCGATCGGTCCCCCACAGGCTTATACTGTTGGTTGTCCGACGACCGTCTCGGTCCCAGTGGCTGTAATCTAGACGATCTCGCTCTCGCCGGTTGATACTGTCGGCTGTAAGTACGGGAAGACTGCGAGGCAAGTATGGCCGCGTTACTTGCTTACACACCGTTTGCTGTCGAACTACTGTTCGATGAATTACAGCCGACAGTATGAGGCACTCACGTACGTTTTCGGAGCCGATCCATCGCTACGCAGGTACTTTCGGTCGTTTTAACGCGTCCCCGTCCCAACCGCGGCCTATGGCGTCGGATGTCTTCCTCGCGACCGTCGCAGCCGCCCTCGTGACGCTCAGCTTTCCGTTTTATCTCTACGGGGCGTGGATTATGATCGACACGGAGACGGTCACCTGGGGGGTACTCATCTACCATCTGAAGTTCATCGTTACCGGTCTCGTCCTCAACACGGTGCCCGTCGTCGTCTGGATGGTTCCGCGACTGTGGGACCAACTCGGCGGCTTCGCCGCGGCTCACGCGTTCTTCGGGTTACAGGCCTACGCGATGCTCCTCGTTGCGCTTACTGGTATCGTCCGTATCCTGCAGGCGAAGCGTCAGTCCGACCTGTACGCCGAACCGAATCAGGACGTCTCGCTCTCAGACATCCACGAGAACGCCGACGACTGGCGACGCCGACTTCGCGTCGGCGTGTTCGGCTACGTCCTCTTCTGGCTCATCGCGTACGCGCTAGGTGTCGCTCGTTACCTCGTCAAGTATCAGGTGTTCTGAATCGGATTCCCGCTCGTCTGAAAAAGCGGACGGCGAAACGGCCTCAGCTCTGGAACGGCCCTTCGTCGCGGTGGTTGTCGCGGTTCTTCGTTGTCCCGCGCGCACCCGTCGTGACGGATCGTCTAGCCTTCGTCGATGTCCCGCTTGTCCGCTTTCCTCGGTGCGACGACGAGCCTCCTCCTGTTTGACCTCGGCTTCGTCCTCGGCCCCCTCCGCTTCGGCGTTCTCCTCCTCGTCTTTCTCCCGTGCCAACGTGACATCGCGCTCGTGCGGGTACCCTTCGTCTCACTCGACCGGAGTCTCGTCGTCTTCGTTTGCCATTGTGTGTCTCCCCTAATCCGGGGTGGCCGGACCGCTGTTTATGACTGTGGTCGGGGTCAGTGAAGGGAAAAAACCCCCGCCGGCGGTAGCCCGGTCAGTTCCAGGATTCGCCGCTCGCCAAGTCGACCTCGCCGTCGCCTTTCTCCGACGGGCAGAGGTCCGCGACCACGCAGTCGGCGCAGTCCGGGTTCTGCGCCGTACACGTCGCCCGGCCGTGGTCGATGAGCAGGTGGGTGAACTGCTGCCACTTTCGCTCCGGGACGACGCCCAGTAGGTCCTGTTCGATCGCCTCGGGGCGCTCTTCCTCGGTGATCCCGAGTCGCTGGCTGATCCGCTGAACGTGCGTGTCGACGACGATCCCCTCGACGATGTCGTGGCCGTGCTGGAGGACGACGTTCGCCGTCTTCCGGCCGACGCCTTTCAGTTCGGTCAGTTCGTCCATCGTGTCCGGCACCGCTCCGCCGTGTTCCTCGACGATGGTTCGACAGGAACTCTTGATGTAGTCGGCCTTGCTGTTGTGGTAGGTGATCGAGTCGATCAGTTCGTTTATCTCCTCGATGTCCGCGTTCGCGTACTCTTCGGGGCCGTCGAACCGTTCGAAGAGGGCTGCGGTCTCCTTGTTCACGCGTTCGTCGGTACACTGCGCCGACAGCATCACCGCGATGAGTAGCTCAAGACGGTTCGAGAAGTTCAGCGAGATCGTGCTGTCGGGGTACTCTTCCTCCAGTCGTTGGATCACTTCCTCGGCCTGCGCGTCGCGCGGCGAAAGCGGCGTTCCCATACGTCACCCTCACAGCGCCTCGTTCCTAAGCGATCCGGTACTTCGGCGTCAGACACGGCTCACGGCACCGGTCAAACTATCGCCCCCGTTCTGACACCTCCGTATCCGGGAGGTTTAAGCGGGGCCACTACACCGTGGTGTAGTATGAAAGCGACCGCGAAGGCGCATCCGATTCAGGGGATCGTCAAGTACCACGGGATGCGAGACGAACGACTGCGTCTACCGTACCACGACAGCATCAGCGTCTGTACGGCACCGAGCCACACCAAAACGACCGTCGAGTTCGACATCGATTACGAGGAAGACACCTACGTCGTCGACGGCGACGAACTGGAAGGTCACGAGTTCGACCGCCTCAAACGAGTCGTCGAGGAGGTGCGCGACCGCTCCGACGCCGCGCACGTCGTCTACCCGGTCCGCATCGAGAGCGAGAACTCCTTCCCGTCGAACGTCGGTCTCGGCTCTTCCTCGTCCGGGTTCGCCGCCGCCGCGATGGCGCTCGCCGACGCGGCCGAACTCGACGCTACTCGGCCAGAGATATCCACCATCGCACGCCGCGGGTCCTCGTCGGCGGCCCGCGCGGTCACGGGCGGGTTCTCCCACCTCTACGCCGGACTCAACGACGACGACTGTCGCTCGGAGCGCATCGAAACACCACTCGAGGACGAGGTAAAGACGATCATCGGTCTCGTCCCGTCGTACAAGGAAACCGAGGAGGCTCACCGAGAGGCCGCAGACAGCCACATGTTCGAGTCACGCCTCGCGCACATCCACGAGCAGATCGGCGAGGCCCGGGACGCGCTCCGCGAAGGGGACTTCGAGCGTACCTTCGAACTCGCGGAACACGACTCCCTTTCGCTCGCGGCCACCACGATGACCGGTCCCTCCGGATGGGTGTACTGGCAACCGGCCACGCTCAAGATATTCAACGCCGTCCGCGAACTCCGCAAGGAGGAAGACATTCCGGTCTACTTCTCGACGGACACCGGTGCATCGGTCTACGTCAACACCACTGACGAGTACGCCGAACAGGTCAAAGAAGTCCTCGAAGACGTCGGCGTTCAGACAACCATCTGGGAGGTCGGCGGCCCCGCACAGGTGTTAGCGGAGAGCGAACACCTCTTCTGAACGGCCGTTTTCTCCCGGCCAACGGACGCCGTTCGGTCAGTCACTGCGTTCCATCAGTCGGGGCGTTCCGATCAGACTGCCGGCGGCCCTGTTTCAGCTACGGTAGCCAGTGACAGCCATCACACTCGAACGTCTGCTATCGGGCGATCACGGAGTGAACCGTTTCACTGGCGACTACAGTTCGCGGAGATGTCCAATCGATCCGGAACTGGTGGATGGCTAACAGTATCAACTCCGCCAGTAGCCCGACGTGAGCAGTACCAGAACTGGGATTATCTCCAGCCGTCCGATCCACATCAGACCGACCATCAGCAGCTTCGACGATGCAGGGAAATCAATGTAACTCCCCATCGGGCCGACCATTCCCAGCCCCGGACCGATGTTCCCAAGCGTCGCCGCCGACGCCGTGACGGCTTCGACCACTGATAGTTCGAGGCCGACGCGGGAGGCGTCGACGGCGAGCAGCAGCGCGCCCATCAAAAAGAGCACGAAATAAAGCAGGGAGAAGGCGTAGATCCCTCGCAGTGCGCGCTCGTCCAGCGCCTTCCCGGCGAGGCGGACGGGGGAGACGGCCTCGGGGTGGACGGTGGTGAACAGTTCTCGGCGGATCGATTTGAGGATCACCAGCCAGCGGATTATCTTGATCCCGCCGCCGGTCGACCCGGCGCTCCCGCCGACGAACATGGCGAACACGAGAACGTACTTGGCCGGGCCGCTCCAGGCCTGGAAGTCCATGCTCGCGTACCCCGTCGTCGTGACGATAGAGACGATATTGAACGCCGCGTGGCGTACTGACGACTCTCCCTGGCCGGCGACTTCGACGGGGTTCGACGGACCGAGCAGCGTCGGCCCGACGAACAGTATCACCGCGGCGATGGCAGAGAGCGCACCCATAGCGCCGGCGTAGAAGCGGAACTCGCTGTCACCGAACAGGTTCGAGGACTCGCCGCGAACGACGTGCCAGAACAGCGCGAAGTTGGTCCCGGCGACGACCATGAATGGAATGATCACCCACTGGACGACCGCCGAGAACGCCTCGATGCTTCGTGCCTCCGGCGAGAACCCGCCGGTCGGCATCGTCGTCAGCGGGTGCGCAACCGCGTTATACAGCGTCATGTTCGGCGCGTGGCCTGCGAGATGGAGTCCGTACAGCAGCAGGAATTCCACGACCGTGAACCCGAGGTAGACGAGCCACAGCACCCGGGCGGTTTCGGCTATTCGAGGCGTGAGTTTCTCGATACCGGGCCCGGGCGCTTCCGCGTCCATCAACTGTGCACCGCCGACTGAGAGTTCGGGGAGGATAGCGACCGCGAGAACGACGATACCCATCCCGCCGAGCCACTGCGTCTGCTGACGCCACAGCATCAACGCTCGGGAGTGGGTGTCGAAGGAGATGTCCCCCATCACGGTCGCTCCCGTCGTCGTGAATCCGCTCATGCTCTCGAACAGCGCATACGACGGTTGCGCGACGGTGCCGTTGCCTGCGATAAGGTAGGGGACGGCACCGACGAACGCGACCGTAAGCCACGTCAGCCCGACCATCAGGAACCCTTCGCGCGCACCGAGATCGGGGTCGTCGTCGAATTGCTCCAGTGACCAACCGAACAGCACGGCGAAGAGAATAGTCGCTCCGAACGTAACCAGCCCATCGCCGTACCACAGAGCGACCAGTAGCGGCAGTAGGAGAGCGACTGCGAGATACTTCACGACAGTCCCGACGAGACTAACGCTCGCCCGCCAGTCGACGCGAACGTTCATAGGAGTGGAGAGACCTCGTCAAGTACCGTCGTGTCGACGAAGACGACCACGTGGTCACCCCGTTCGACGACCGTATCCCCGCGCGGCGTGATGAACTCGTCGTCGCGAGTGATGGCGCCGACGACGACGCCCGACGGGAACTCCGCGGTCGCCTCGCTGATCGGCTTCCCGACGAGAACGCTCTCTTCGTCGATCTCGACCTCCAACACCTCCGCACGGTCTGCCTCGATGAGCGCGACGTTCTCGGTGTGTTCCTCACGGGTGAACCGGGTTATCTCCTCCGCGGTCACCTCGCGGGGGTTGACAGCCACGTCGACGCCGACTGCTTCGAACACGTCGACGTAGTTTCCCGCTTCGACGACGGCGATGGTACGACCGGCACCCAGTCGTTTCGCAAGCAGGGAGGCGAGCAAGTTCTTCTCGTCGTTGTCGAGCGCCGCGACGACGATGTCCGCCTCGTCGACGTGTTCGCGGCCGAGGAAATCGATGTCGGTCGCGTCGCTTTCGAGTACGACGGTACCCGGCAACGCCTCCGCTATCTCTCGGGCCCGTTCCGGGTCGCGCTCGATAAGACGCGGTTTGATCCCTCGCTGTTCGAACAGGCGGGCGGTCTGAAAGCCGATCTCGCCGCCGCCGACGACGACGATTTCGTTGGCCTCCTCCAGAGCGGGGTCGGGCGTCAACGTTGCGGCGAACTTGCGGACGCTCCCCGGGCTTCCGATGACGACGACCTGGTCGCCGGAGCCGATCACCGTATCACCGCGGGGGATCGTCACCTCGCCGTTTCGGAGAATGGCGGCGAACGTGAGCGACTCGAAGCGGTCTGCCTCCTGTACGCTCTGGTTCGCGATGGGGCTCTCGTCGGCGACCTCGAACTCGGCCATCTGAACGCTCCCGTTCGAGAACGTGTCTACGTCCTGTGCGCCCGGGAGACCGGCGATCCGGACGATAGTCTCGGCCGTGAGAAGGTCGACGCTGACCATAAAATCGACACCGAACGCGCCGGGTGAGTTCTCCCACGTTCGCAGCAGCGAGGTCTTCTTCACGCGTGCGATGGTGAACGCGTCCGATATCGTCTCGGTCGTCGAGCACGCGACGATGTTCGTCTCGTCGTTGTCGGTGCTCGCGATGACCATGTCGGCGTCCGACGCGCGGGCTTCCGTCAACGTGTCCAGAGATGTCCCGTCCCCTTCGATAGCGAGAACGTCCAGGTCGTAGGTCAGCGACTCGACGCGCTCCTCGTCGGTGTCGATCACGACGACCTCGTGCGACTTCGAGAGACTCGCGGCGATGCTCGACCCGACTTCTCCCGCACCGATGACGATCACCCGCACGTGTGGGGCCTCCAGACCATTTTCGAATCCGTTACCGGGGCTGCCGCAAGAGATTTACTATACGTCGCTCGGTGCGCTATGGATCCGCAGATCCACGGGACGACGTTCACCCTCAAGATCCGTAACGATGCGTTCGACCACGCGTTCGGCCTCCCCCTCTATCTTGGGTGCGACTTTCCCGACCAGCCAGTCGAACGAGACGAACCGGGGCAGGCCGAGCGACCCACCGCGTGCGGAGTCGGCGTCGAAGTCGACCCGCAGGAACACGCGCGAGGCGGTTTCGGCGTCGGCCGGCGCTTCGTCGGCGACTTCCTCGACTCGCCAGCGTCCGTCCGCGTCCAGATCCCCGACGATGGTCCAATCGATACCGTTCGGCGGGTCGGTTTCGACGACCCGCGAGCGAGCGGTGTAGCTCAGCTTCCACCAGGCGAACATCAGGTCGTACTCGGTCCCCGGTGAGCCGTCGCCGTGCTGGCGAACCTCCCGAAGGTACTCCGAGTAGTTCGCGTACCGTGGGAAGTCGGTGAGGAAGTCGAACACGTCCTCGGGCGGCAGGTGAATCACCGTACTAACCTCGACTGTATCCACGCTACCGGCTACCGCAGAACGGTAAGTAAGCCTTGCGCCGGTCGCTTCCATGGTCACGGAGAGCCGACTGCGGGCGAGGCGGTCCGACCGTCGATCCGGGTTCTACTTGCCTACTCGCGTCCCACACACTCGCATGCACAGAGACGTTCTGATCGTCGGCGGGGGCGTCGCGGGACTCTCCGCGGGCATCTTCACTGCCCGTGCCGGCCTCGACACGCTCGTCGTCTCCGACGGAGAGTCGATCCTCGAACGTAACGCCCACCTGGAGAACTACCCCGGGTTCCCCGCGGGCATCGACGCTCGCCTGTATCTGCGCATGACCCGGGACCAGGCCGAACGCGCGGGCTGCGAGTTCGCGGAGGGGCGCGTGACCGAGCTAGCGGTGCGAGAGGACGGGTTCGCCGCGACGGCCGAAAGCGGCGACCGCTACACCGCCGACCGCGTCGTCGCCGCCTCGTGGTCCGACGTATCGTATTTGCGCGAGATAGATGTCGGGGTGATCGACCGCGGCAGCAAAGCGTTCGCGGACGTAGACGAGTACGGCCGAGCCGATGTCGACGGCGTGTACGCCGCTGGCCGGCTTGCGGACGAACCTCACCAGGCCATCGTCGCCGCCGGCCACGGGGCGAAAGTCGGCCTCGCCCTCGTCCAGGACTCCGAGAGCAACTTCTACCACGACTGGGTCGCCCCGGAGGGCTACTTCACCGAGCGCGGTATCGACCTGCCGCCGGCCACGGAGGAGATAGACGAAGCGGAGCGTCGCGGGCGCGAGGCCGAGAGCCGCGAGGTCCTGCGCGAGTACATCGCGGAGCCGCTGGACGCGGAACCGACGATGTATCCGAGCGTCGACGACGACGAAGACTGAACGTCAGACGACCCGTTTCGAGTGGGACCGAGCCCTGACGTTTTAACCGCCGGTATCACGAAACCGGGGACGATGCTTTCGGGAGTCAACGTCGCGCTCGGGGTTACGGGCTCCATCGCGGCGGTCAAAACCGTCGAACTCGCGCACGAACTCCGCCGGCGCGGCGCGAGCGTCCGCGCCGTGATGACCGACAGCGCACAGGGGATCGTCCACCCCTGGGCCGTGGAGTTCGCCACCGAGAACGACGTGGTAACGGAGATCACCGGCGACGTGGAACACGTCGCGCTCTGCGGCCGCGACGGGTGGGCCGACGTCTTCCTCGTCGCACCGGCGACGGCAAACACGGTCGGAAAGATGGCGGCCGCCGTCGACGACACGCCCGTCACGA
Organism: Halostella pelagica; assembly: GCA_005954745.1. GTDB lineage: Archaea > Halobacteriota > Halobacteria > Halobacteriales > Natronoarchaeaceae > Halostella > Halostella pelagica. Next base: position 962,577 of record CP040678.1, on the reverse strand, counting down.
CGTGTGCGACGACGGCGCTCGGCGCGGGCGTACCGGTCGTCATCGCACCGGCGATGCACGAGCCGATGTACGACCATCCCGGCGTTCTCGACGCTATCGACCGCGTCGAGTCCTGGGGCGTCGATTTCGTCGACCCCCGCGTCGAGGAGGGGAAAGCCAAAATCGCCACCGAGGACGCTATTGCGCTCGCGACGGCTCGCGCCGCGACGCCGAACCCGCTCGCTGGCGAAAGCGTCGTCGTCACCAGCGGCGCGACGGCGGAGGCCATCGATCCGGTTCGGGTACTCACTAACCGCTCATCCGGCCGGACCGGACGCGCCGTCGCCCGCGCGTGTCACGTTCTCGGTGCGGAGGTGACGCTGGTCCACGCGGCCGTCGGTCCGCACGCCGTCACTGCCGAAAGCGTAGAGGGCGACGGGATCCCCTACGCGGACCTCCGGGAGGTCGAGAGCGCCAACGAGTTACTCGACGCGACGCTCGACGCCGCCGCCGGCGCTGACGCCCTAGTCTCGGCGGCCGCCGTCGGTGACTTCACGGTCGACGCTAGCGACGAGAAGATCCGCTCCGGCGACTCGATCACGCTCGAACTTGACCCCACGCCGAAGGTCATCGACGAGGTTCGGAGCGCGAACCCGGACCTCCCTGTCGTCGGGTTCAAAGCCGAAACGAGCGGCGACGACGAGGCGATGGTCGCCGCCGCGCGCGAGACGCTGGACCGCGTCGGGCTTGCCTTCGTCGTCGCCAACGACGCGAGCGTGATGGGCGAGTCCGAGACGCGAGCGCTGGTCGTCCGGAGCGGCGAAACGAACGAGTTTTCGGGCAGTAAGGCGGGCTTAGGGGTCCGAGTAGCAGACGAACTGGCAGAAGAGGTATCGTGAATCCGCGGTCGTAAGCCCGGGGAGAAACGCGCGGGGTGAAACCGTCGCCTCGGTACGGTCGTCAGACGTACCGTGAGTGCGGCACGGGCGAGTTGTGTTCGAAGCCGGTGTCGCGGCCGAACACCCGGAGCGTCCCGTTTCTGACGAGTTGACCGAGCCACTCGTACGTCAGATGGTCGTAGTCGAGTTTGTGGTCCGGGTTGCGCTCCCGGTCGCCGCGGTCGGAGATAGACTCGCGGATCCAGCGCACGACGATGCCCTGCGGTGTGACTTCGAGCACTTCGAACCCCTCGAACTCCCTGCCCGCCGGATCGTCCCAGAACCAGAAATCGCCCTCGTCGACGCGGAACCCCTCGGCCGAGCGGGTGCCGGCGGTCGGCTGGTCGTACCGGACACAGACAGACGTTGCGAGTCCGAAATCTCCTTTGAACGTTGCTTCGTGTGGTTCGGATATCGTTACGGCGACCATGTGTTCACTAAGCACGGATTACCAGCGGGTGTGTATATATGATTTTGCGCTCTTCGTACGGGATACTTACCAGTTACGTCCCACCGCATTCAGCTCTCGATGCGGCCGATCGGCGAAGTAAGGAACGATTAGCGGAGTAAGCGGGGATTACGCGCCCTGAAACGCGGGATGGCGGACTATCGGGCCTCCCTCGGCGTAGAAGAATATAAAAATAGTTTTCCATCCGGTGGGTAAGGGTACAACGAGTAGCGACTATGCAACCGAGACACTGGAGTAGAGCGTCGGATCCGGGGGTACCATGACGACGGGTCCGAGCGGTCGTATTCTCGTTCCTATCGGCGAATCCGTCACACTCCGGAAAACGGTCGCCTACGCCGTCCGCGAGGCCAGGGAGTGCGCCGAGGCCGGCGAAGCGGCGACCGTTCATTTCGTCTATCCGATCACCGGACGCGTCGCCGACCCCGAAGAGTTCGACGACCCGGAATCGCTCCTCGATCGGGTCGAAGTATGGGCCCGGGAGGATCTCGGCGACGAGGACGGTAGCGCCGAGGTCCGAATAGAAACCGCCGTCCGGGCCAGCGACGTGTACCTGTTCAGCCCGATCGACTACGCCCGGACGCTGATCGACTACGCGGCGGAGAACGACCTGGACCGGGTCATCGTCGACCCCGAATACACGCCCGCCGGAAGCGCGCCGATGGTGCAACCGCTGGAGTACGAACTGTCCCGGTCGGATTTGACTATCGAAGAAGCACCGGTCGAGCGAAAGACGCGACGGGCGCGGCTGGTTCGAGGCAGCGACCTCGCGCAGTTCGCGACAGTGTTCGGCGCGTCGTATCTGTTCTATCTCGTCATCGGCGGGTTCGCCGGCACGTTCGACTACGTCACCGGCGCGTTCAGCGCCGCAGTAACGGCCGCACTGCTATCGCAGATCTCGCTGAGCGAGGCACCCGACTCGCGGACACCGCTCCGGGCCCTTCGAGCGCTCGTGTACGCGCCGTACCTCCTCTGGGAGATAGCGAAGGCGAACGTCACCATCGCCTACGTGGTCCTTCATCCGCGCCTGCCTATCGATCCGGGGATGGTGGAGTTCAAAGCGGCTGTCTGGGACGACGTTCCCGTGACGACGCTGGCGAACAGTATCACCCTGACGCCCGGCACGTTGACCGTCGACGTTCGCAAGCGACGGTTCTACGTCCACACGCTCACGACATCGGCTCGTGAGGACTTGCTAGACGGGGGTCTGGAGCGCGCCGTTCGGTTCGTCTTCTACGGCCGTCAGGCCACGAACATCGAGAGCCCAGCCGAACGCCGCGCGGACGAGGAGGTGACCGAGGAATGAGCGGGTTATCCCCGCTCGTCAGCGACGTTCTCATCGCCGCCGCAGGCGCGTTCGCAACGCTCGCGGTGGTCGTACTCTATCGGGTCGCTCGCGGCCCGACGATGCAGGATCGCGTGATAGCGGTCAACGTCATCGGGAGCAACACCGTCGTCATCATCGCACTGCTTGCGGCGGCGTTCGACGAGCCCGGATTCCTCGACGTGGCGCTCATCTACGCGCTGTTGAACTTCCTGATGAGCATCGCCATCTCCAAGTTCACCGTCGAGCGGGGGGAGATCATATGACGCCGACCGACATCGCCGTGATCGCGCTCTCGGTCGCCGGGATATTCTTCGCCATCGTCGCAGCCGTGGGCGTGCTCCGTCTGCCGGACCTCTACACCCGCGCCCACGCCGCGTCGAAAAGCGATACGCTCGGCGCGGTGCTCTCGCTCGGCGCGGCCGCGCTGGCGTTCGGTGCCGGCGTACCGACGGTCAAGACCGTCCTGTTGCTCGTGTTCATGTTCCTCACGAACCCGACCGCCGCCCACGCTATCGCTCGGGCGGCCGAGGACCAAGACATCGAACCGTGGACCACTGACGAGGAGGGTGACGCGTGACGCTGACACTGCTCGAAGCCGCGATCTTGCTGTTCGTCATCGGGAGCGCAGTCACCGCTGCGCTCCTTCGGGACGTACTCGGATCGATCATCGCGTTCGCCGGATACAGCCTGGGAATCGCCATCCTCTGGGTGTACCTCCAGGCACCGGACGTGGCGCTGACGGAGGCGGCAGTCGGCGCCGGCGTGATGACGCTCCTGTTCCTGCTCACCCTCGTTCGCACCGTCCGGCCGCCGAGCGACGAACTGTTAGAGTCGGTCGGGTGGCGCGGCGCGACCGCCGGCGGAGCGCTCGCCGCAGCCCTCCTGACGACCGTGCCGTCGCTGCCGGCTATCGGCGACCCGGACGCGCCGGTCGTCGCTGGCGAGGTGACGCAGTACTACCTGGACAACGCGTACGGTGAGACGGAAGTAGAGAACGTCGTCACCGCAGTGCTGGCCGCCTACCGCGGGTTCGACACGCTCGGAGAGGCGGTCGTCGTGTTCGCGGCGGGCGTCGCCGTTCTCGTTGTCCTCCGACAAGGTGAGTTCGTATGAGTTCGAACGACCGCCCTCCGTACGTCGAGAGTACCATCATCATGACCACCGTCAGGTTCGTCGCTCCGTTCGTGCTGACGCTGGGGCTGTTCATCATGTTCCACGGCGCGGAATCGGCAGGCGGCGGCTTCCAGGGCGGCGTCGTCGTCGGAACCGTCATCCTGATGCTCGCGTTCGCGTTCGGCATCGAGGCCGTCCGGGCGTGGTTGAACCCGACCGCGATCCTCGGGCTCATCGCGAGCGGCGTTCTGGTGTTCCTGGCGATAGGCTTCGGATCGGTCGCACTCGACGGGGCCTTTCTGGAGTACCACGCCTACGAACAGCTAGGGATCCATCACGCCAGCGGCTACGGTATCGAACTCGTCGAGCTCGGTATCGGCGCTATCGTGACGGGCGTCATCATCGGTCTGTTCTTCGTCATCTCCGCCGGCTTCGACCCCGCGGAGGGAGAGGAGGAGGATCTGCTATGATAGAGGACCTGCTACTGACGAGATACAACTACGTCGTCGTCGTGCTGTTGCTCGGCATCGGGACGTACATGCTGATAGAGAACTCCAACCTCGTGAAGAAGGTGATCGGGATGAACGTCTTCCAGACGGGCATCTTCCTGTTTTTCATCACGTCTGCGTACGTCGAGGGAGGTGCCCCGCCGGTCGTCGAACACGGCGGCCACGGCAGTACGTACGTCAGCCCGCTGCCGCACGTGCTCATCCTGACGGCTATCGTCGTCGGCGTGAGTCTGACGGCGGTTGCGCTCGCGCTCGTCGTCCGGATCTACGCGGAGTACGGCACGTTAGACGAGAACGTGCTCCGGGAGGTGCGCGCCGATGAGTGACGTCGTCCCCCTGCTCGTCGCCGTGCCCATTCTGGCGGCGGTCGCGGCGCTCGTCCTCGGCCAGTGGAACGAACGCGTGTCCTGGGGCGTCGCCTTCCTGGCGAGCGCCGTCCAGGTCGGGATGGCTGGCCTGCTCGCGGCCACGGTTCTCGGCGGCGAGACGGTCCGGTACGAGGTCGGGAACTTCGGCGTCCCGTACGGCATCGAACTCGTCGTCGACGGCCTGTCGGCGTCGGTCGCTCTCCTCGTCGCCGTCGTCTCGCTCGGCGTCCTCGTCTACTCCCGAGTGGCCGGACCGCGCACGCCGGCGTTCCACGCGGAGTACCTGCTGCTCGTCGCCGGTCTCTCCGGTATGAGCGTCACCGGCGACGTGTTCAACCTGTACGTATTCCTGGAGATCACCGGCCTCGCGGCCTACGCGCTCGTCGCGAGCGGCGACTCCGGCCGGGCGGCCGTCGGGGCGCTGAAGTACCTGCTCATCGGGACGGTCGGCGCGTCGCTGTACCTGCTCGGCGTCGGCTATGCGTTCATCGCCACCGGAACGTTGAACATGGCCGACCTCTCGGAGCAGTTGGCCGATGTCGGCTACTCGGACCCGCTCGTCCTGACTGCGTTCGCGCTCATCGTCACGGGACTGGCCGTCAAGTCCGCGCTGTTCCCGCTTCACACCTGGCAGCCCGAGGCCTACGCCAGCGCGCCCGACAGCGTCAGCGCGTTTATCTCGGCGCTGGTCTCGACCGTTTCGGCGTACGCCATCGCGCGGATGGTCCTCTCCGTGTTCACCGTCGGCTTCTTCGCCGCGAACCCGGTCGCACAGAACATCGTTGTCGGCCTCGCCGGGCTCAGCGTCGTCGCCGGCAGCGCGCTCGCGGTGACTCAGACCGAGGTCAAGCGGATGCTCGCGTACTCTTCCGTCTCCCAGTTCGGCCTCGTCGTCGCCGCGTTCGCGCTGGCGACGGAGTCGGCGCTCGTCGGCGGAACTATCCACCTGCTCGGGCACGCGATAATGAAAGGCGGCCTCTTCCTGACCGCCGGCGCGATAGCGATGGCGACCGGCGCGCGCCACGTCTCGGAGTACCGCGGTCTGGCGTCGCGGCGGCCGTTCCTGGCCGGCTCATTCGCCGTCCTCGCGCTTGCGATGGTCGGCGTCCCGCCGGCCGTCGGCTTCGTCGGCAAGTGGTACATCGCGCTCGCGGCGGTACAGGCGGAGTCCTGGTTCATCGCGGCGGTCATCCTCGCCAGCACCCTCCTGACGCTGGCGTACTTCGCGCGCCTCGTCGAGCGGATGTACTTCGCCGGCAGTCCGCCGACGGCCCCCGAAACGGCGGAGACGCCCGGACCGACGACGGACGCGGCCGTCGCTGACGGCGGATCCGACGGTGGTGACGCCGCGGCGTCTACCGCCGTCGCACCCAGTATCGTCGCGCTCGTCGCCATCGTCGCGGTCAGCGCAGTCGCGCTCGGATTCGTCGCCACCGAGTTCGCACAGATGCTCGAACAGACCCTTCCCGAACTGCTCTTACCATGACTGAGATCCACTCAATCCGACCGCTCGCCGCGGTTCTCGTGTCCACGCTCGCTATCGTCGGAATCCTCGCGTCGCACCGCCGACCGAACGTCCGCGAAGGGTGGTCCGTCGCGGCCGCCCTCGGAACGTTCGGCGTCGTCGCCAGCATGGTTCCGGGCGTCCTCGCCGAGGACGTGTACGTCACCGAACTGGGAACGTTCGTCTTCGGCGTCGACTTCGCCCTGCACGCCGACGCGCTGGGAACGCTCTTCGCGCTGCTCGCGAGTTTCCTGTGGATCATCACGACGTTCTACAGCATCGGCTACATGCGCGGCCTCGACGAACACAACCAGACGCGCTACTTCGCCTCGTTCGCGGCGAGCGTCGCCGCCGCCGTCGGCGTGGCGTTCGCGTCGAACCTGCTCGTCCTCTTCGTGTTCTATGAGCTACTGACCGTCGCGACGTACCCGCTGGTCACCCACGACGAGGACGCGGAGGCCCGCGCGGCCGGCCGGAAGTACCTCACCTACACGTTCGGGGGCGGCGTCGCCGTCCTCGCCGGCATCGTGCTCGTCTACTGGCTGGCCGGTACCGTCGCGTTCACGCCGGGCGGCATCGACGGACTGGCCGCCGCGGATCCGATGTACGCTCGCGCCGCGTTCGCACTGCTCGCGGGCGGGTTCGGGGTCAAGGCGGCGCTGATGCCGATGCACTCCTGGCTCCCCGACGCGATGGTCGCGCCGACGCCGGTTTCGGGACTGCTTCACGCCGTTGCCGTCGTCAAGAGCGGCGTGTTCGGCATCTCGCGCGTCGTCTTGGACGTGTTCGGCCCGGAGACTGTCGCGGACCTCGGGGTCGGCGTCGTGCTGGCCGCCGTCGCGGCGTTTACGCTGCTGACGGCGAGTGTCATCGCACTGCGACAGGACAACCTCAAGCGCCGCCTCGCGTACTCGACGGTGAGCCAGCTATCGTACATCGTCCTCGGACTCGGCGTCGGGGCGTACGACAGCACGGGGTTGGCGTTGACCGGCGGACTGCTCCACATCCCCGCCCACGCGTTCATGAAACTCACCCTGTTCTTCTGTGCGGGGGCCATCCACGTCGAGACACACACCGACGACATCAGCGACATGGCCGGGATCGGCCGGAGGATGCCGCTGACGATGGCGGCGTTCGGCGTCGCCAGCCTCGGAATGGCAGGCATTCCGCTCCTCGCCGGGTTCGTAAGCAAGTGGTACCTGTTGCTGGGAAGCGTCGAGGCGGGGTACGCAGCCTTCGCCGTCGCGCTGTTGCTGTCGGGCGTGTTGAACATCGCGTACTTCTGGCCCATTGTCTACCAGGCGTTCTTCCAGACTGCGGCGGACGCGGATACCAAGCCGCTCATCGAGAACCCGTTCGGCGGGAAGGCAACGCCCTCGGCCGTGGCGGACGGGGGACCGTCGTCGGACGACGACCGGCGGAGCGGCCCCGCTTCCGACGGCGAGTCGGACAACGGCCCGAACGCCGGGATCGCGGACGGTGAAGAGGAGTACGCCGTCGACCGGTATCCGAGCGATCATATGGAGAGTGATCCGCGAGCGGTGGAGGACCGCCAGGGCGAGGAACGCGACGACGAGAGCGACGAGCGCCCTGACGCCGGTCGCGAACACCACGGGTACGACGAGACGGACTCTGACGCCCACCACGACCACCACGGCGGGCCGCCGGTCGGCGGGTGGGAGCGTCGCTCCGTTCGCACCGAAAGCACGTGGTTCATGCTCGGTCCCATCTCGACGGCGGCCCTCGGCGCAGTCGCGCTGGGAGTCGTGCCGCACACGGCCGTGTTCCTGCAGATCGTCGATCTGGTCGTGACGGGGGTGATGGGCTGATGGTGGAGTTCACCGCCGTTCCGCCCGCCGTGCCGGTACTCGCCGTTGCGCTCCTCCTCCCCTGGCTCTCGCGCCGGGTCGGCCATGCCCTCGGCGCGCTCGCCACCGCTGTCGTAATGGCGTGGACGTATCTCGTCCCGGCGGGGGCGTATCTCGACGTGACGTTTCTCGGATTCGAAGCCGTCCTGTTCAACGTGGACGGCTTCTCGCGGCTGATGGGGATCATCTTCGGTCTCATCGGCACTGCCGCGGTGACGTACTCGTACTTCAGCGACGCCGAGAACGTCCAGACCGCGTACGCGCTGACGTACGTCGGAACCAGTCTCGGGGCCGTCTTCGCCGGCGATTGGCTCACGCTCATTTTCTTCTGGGAGCTGATGGCTATCACCAGCACGCTGCTGGTCTGGGATTACGGCGGTCCGGCGGTGCGGGCTGGCTTCCGGTACGCCCTGTTGCACGGCATCGGCGGAAGCCTACTGATGGCCGCGATCGTCTGGCACTACGCGGAAGTCGGCACCTTCCTGTTCGGATCGCTCGGGGGAGTAGACCACGCAGCGGGTATGGCCGGTGTCGTTCCGAAGGTACTCGCGGCCGTCGGGATCGGCGTCAACGTCGGCTTCGTCGGTCTGCACGCCTGGCTGCCGGACACGTACCCGCGGCCGCATATCGCCGCGAGCGTGTTCCTCTGCGTGTTCACCACCAAAACCGGCGTGTACGGCATGTACCGCGCCTTCCCGGACGGCCACCTCTGGATCGCCTACATGGGCGGCGCGATGGCCGTCTTCGGCGCGTCGATGGCGCTGCTCCAGAACGACATGCGCCGCCTGCTCTCCTACCACATCCAGTCGCAGGTCGGCTACATGGTCGCCGGCGTCGGTATCGGCGGGGCGCTCGCGACCGCGGGAGCGTTCGGCCACGTGTACAACCACATCCTCTACAAGAGCCTGCTGTTCATGACGGTCGGCGCAGTCATCTACCGGACCGGAGAGGAGAACCTGAAGAAGGTCGGCGGACTCGCCCGGGAGATGCCGCTGACCTGCCTCGCGTTTACCATCGCGGCGCTCTCTATCGCCGGGTTCCCCGGCTTCAACGGGTTCGTCAGCAAAGGGATGGTTGTCACGGCGGCCCATCACGAACATCTCGACGCGCTGTGGTATCTCCTCCTGATCGGAGGCGTCGGGACGTTCATGTCGTTCATCAAACTCGGCTACTACGTCTTCTACCACGGCGAGCGAAGCCACAGCGTTCCCGACGCTAACCGCGGCCAGCAGGCCGCAATGCTGTCTATCGCCGCGCTCTGTGTCGCGTACGGCCTCTACCCCGACGCGCTGTTCGGCATCCTGCCAGGCCACGGCGCGGAGGAGGCACACCCGTACACGATCCCGCACATCCAGGAGGTGCTGGTACTCGCCGTCATCGCTCTCGTCGGGTTCTTCCTCCTGAAGAAACCGCTGGCGAAACTGGCGGGCGTTCCGGATGTCGACTCGGCGTACGAACCGCTGACGTTCTACGCCACGCGCGCCACGGTCCGGTTCGTCACCGAAACGTACGCCGCGGTCGACCGTGCGGCCGTCGCCGCCGCCGAGGTCGCGATGGACACCGCACGCGACCCGCGGCGGGTGACGCGGTACTTACCAGGCAGAGAGGAGATCGGCTTCGATCCCGAACAGGGCCACGTCCCGATGGACACCACTATCGGAACCAGCGTCTTGATCCTCACTGTCGTACTAACGGCGGTGCTCGCAGTGCTTCTCGTCTGACCCGTCTCGGCGGGTCGGTCGCCGGGTTCTCGACCGGATTCGGCGTGGTTTATCAGTGTCGACCTACCAGTGTAGGTCATGTTAGACGACTCCGGGGACGACCACGAGGACCCGTTCGAACTGGAAGAGGGTCCGCCCCCAGAGGAGGAACTCGGTCCCGACCTGCCTTCCGTCGACAGGCCTGACGTGCCGTCGGTGGACGTGCCGTCCGTCGATGCCGAGTACGAGGACGTTCCGTCGGACCTGCTATGGTGGTTCTGGATACTCGTCATACTCGCTAACGCGTGCGTACTCGCGTTCAGTCTCGGAATCATGTTCGTCGCCTTCCGCGGGAACTGGAATTTCGGCGGCCGTCTGATTCTCGCCGGCGGCCTCATCGCCGTTCTCGCCTGGCGGGTCTACACCCGCTACGATCAGCGAGAAGAGTGATATGAATATTACACATATCCAATAATGTGATAATATGGTGACATCTGTTGACGGGAATAGCTTATGTAGGAGGAAGGACTGGTCGGACGTATGGTACACTGTTCGACGTTCCCCGGATCGCTCCGCCGCCGGTCGTCGATGGTGTCGACACAACAATGGCAAGCGAATCGATGAGTAGCGGCACGGAGATAGCACCGTCCGACTCGTCCACCGACGAGGACGACAATGATCTCTCCAAAACGGAGATATTCGACGTCCTTCGGAACCAGCGGCGTAGATACGTACTCCAGTATCTGAAGCGAAACGACACGCCGGTAGAACTGGGCGACCTGGCGAGTCAGGTCGCCGCGTGGGAGTACAATACGACCATCGACGAAGTCACTTCGGCGCAACGAAAACGCGTCTACACGACGCTCCAGCAGACGCACCTCCCGAAACTGGACGAGACGGAAATTGTCGAATACGACTCTTCGCGCGGCACCATCGAGAGCACCGAAACGACCGACGATCTGAACATCTATCTGGAGATAGTGCCCGGCAACGAGTTCGCCTGGCGCGAGTACTACCTCTCGCTCGGCGCGGTCAGTTGCGCGCTCGTCGCCGCGCTCTGGGGCCACGTCTATCCGTTCACGCTCGTCTCGAACCTCGTCTGGGCGACGGTGATCGCGGTCGTCGTCACGTTCTCCGCCGTTGCACATATCTACCACGAACGGAACATGCGTCTCGGCGAACGGGAGGTCCCGCCCGAACTCGGATTCGAATCCGACGACTAGGCGAGATTCGTCCGGATCGATACGAGTTCCGTCTGGTCGTAATCCGACTTTCCCGTCTCTCACCGCGATAGCCGCGACCGTTTCTCCTGTACCGCGATAGCTGCGTCCGTCTCTGCCTGCTCCCCGCCGCTCGTCGTTCAGACCGGCGCAGAAGCGAAAATTCCGAACTTACGGACTGGTATGGGAAGTGATGTTTCACCGGATTCTGTGAAGACAACATCCAGTATTTTTTACTGGGTGGCCGAGTAGCCCCGATATGGATCAGTTACGGCGGTCCCTGCTCGATGCGCCGATCATCGAAAAAGACGGATATCACTACTTCGTTCACCCCATCAGCGATGGGGTTCCGATGCTCGAACCCGGGCTACTGCGGGAGATCGTCATCAAACTCATTCGGAAGGCCGATCTGGAAGACGTAGACAAGATCGTCACCCCCGCGGCGATGGGGATCCACATCAGCACGGCGGTGTCGCTGATGACAGACATCCCACTCGTCGTCATTCGTAAACGCAAGTACGGCCTGGACGGCGAAGTGGCGCTGTTTCAGGAAACCGGGTACAGCGATAGCGAGATGTACATCAACGACGTCGACGAGGGCGACCGCGTTCTCGTTCTCGACGACGTTCTCAGTACGGGCGGCACGCTGAACGCCATCCTCACCTCGCTGGAGGATATCGGCGCGGACGTCGTCGACACGGTCGCCGTCATCAAGAAGGCCGGGCCGAACAAACTCGACGACACCGACCACCACGTGAAGACGCTGATAAACGTCGAGGTGCAGGACGGCGAAGTCGTCATCGTCGACGGCAACGGGGACAGTTAGGACCGAAAGAAGCCGACAATCCGTTCGAACCTGCGTGGGACTTATTCGCTTCTCCGTGGTAGTACACCCGATGACATCGGTACTGTTTGTCGTCAGTCAGGAGGGGTACTGGGGGGAAGAATGCGCGACGCCGTTTTCGATGCTATCGGACCGGGACGTCGACATCGACGTTGCCACGCCGAGCGGCGGGAAACCGGTCGTCGACGACCGGTCGATCGACCCGGACACCGTCGGCGAGGACACCGTCGAGGAGGTCATGGACGTTCACAACGACGACCGGATGGCGAATCCGAAGCCACTCGCCACCGCGGGCGCGGACATGTACGACGCAGTCGTGTTCCCCGGCGGACACGGCGCTGTGTGGGACGTGAACCAGGACCGACATGCCCGCGCGCTGCTACGCGAAACCGTCGAGAGAGATGACGGCGTCGCGCTGGTCGTCTGTCACGCCGTCGCCATCCTCGCGTTCACGCGCGACAGCGACGGTGACTTCCTCGTCGAGGGCCGCGACGTCACCGGGTTCCCGAACGACTGGGAGAAAGACATCGTCGACGAACACGACAACATGCCCGACGGGCGCAAACTGCCCTACTGGGTCGAGGACGAGGTGAAAGCCGCCGGCGCGAACTGGGACGCCGAACTCGACGCCGAGGAGAGCGTCACCCACGACGGCGACCTGATCACCGGCCGCGGGCCCGAGTCCTCACACACGGCGGGAACCGCGCTCATCGAGCGTCTGGGCGTCGAAGCGAATTGACGCGGCGGAGCGGAACGATAGCGGCGGTTTTCGTGTCTGAAGACCCGGTGTCAACGCTCCGACCGTGCCGGCAACCTCACAACAGTCCGACTGTGGCCGTCGACGCAGTGGAGACGCTGTATCCGAGCACAGCGACGACGAGGACTGCGAGGAGCACCGACATGAACAGGTAGTGGATCGGAAAGTCCCGTTCGATAGTCGCGTACAGTCCAATGCCGACGAGACCGGGCGCGAACCCCAGGAGGAACAAAGAGACGACCCCGATGCCCCACGTGAAGTGATAGTCGCCCGTTACGTGGTCCTGACGGAGACCCATGTATAACAGATAGACGAGTCCGACAGCGGCCGTCACAACCCCGAGTCCGAAAAGCCAGACGGGGTACGGAGGTCCGGAAGCCATACTTCGTAATCACAGGTAGTTAATAAAAGCCCGTTGCCTCCGCGACTTCACGAGACGCTCGACGATGAAACGCCTCGCTGGAGGTGTGAAGTCACAAGAAGTAGCGGGAGGTAGATTTGAACCTCGGTCGTTCCGCTGCTCCCTGCTTCAAATCTACTCGTTGCACTTTCCAGAATTCAGCGGTCGCTCGGCGATAAAACGCCTCGCTTGAGAGTTGAATTCTGGAAAAGTAGCGGGAGGTAGATTTGAACTACCGGTCTGCGGGTTATGAGCCCGCCGGAATCTCCTGGCTATCCCATCCCGCTACATTCTCGTAACGCGGTTCGCTAGTTAAGGGTTGTGATTCGGTCGCCGTGTGGGAGTTTCTACCTTTCCCCCTCACGAACCTGCCACGTGAAGAGACTCTCCGCGACGTAGTTGACCAGCAGGCCCGCGGCGATGCCGAACAGGTTAGCCACGAGGAACCAGAGTTCGACCCCTGCGACCCCGATAGACACGTCGATACGCCGATATAGCTGCGAGAAGACGGCGGTGGCGACGACGACGCCGCCGGCGCGGACGAGATTAGACGTAAGGAACCGGCGGACGAAAGACGCGACACCGGGCGCTCCCTGGTCTGCGAACGTCCAGTGTTCGTTGACGAGAAACATGAGAACGATCGCCGTCTCCGCGCCGGCGAGTTTGGCCAGTTCCGGCGCGACACCGAAATGGAGTAGCGTTCCGAGGACGACGTTGTCACAGACCGCTCCGAACGCGCCGACAGACACGAACTGGCCGAAGCGGACCCCCGAGCGGAGCGCACGCAGGCGAGGGCGGATGGCATCGATCATGGGATCACTCGTTATCGGGCGAGAACCGGTCGACGAGCGCGATAGGGTCGTCGACCGTGCGTGCGATGGCGGCGTGGAAGCTATCGCCCCGAACGCGGCGGGCGCGGTGGCGGGCGCGAAAGAGCGCGCGGCCGAGTTCGAGCGCGGTTCCGACGGGCGAGACTGTCGAGTTGGGCATGTCCTCCCAGGTGACCGGCACCTCGACGATGCGGTGGTCGAAGGCGGCGGTCATCGCGATCAGTTCCACGTCCCAGGCGAAGCCCGGTTCGTACAGATGGCTTCGGACGTCCCGCCAGGCGTCGCGCGTGATGGCCTTCGCCCCGCACTGGAAGTCGTAGAGGTCGGCGGCGAGGAGTCGCCGGGCGACCCAGGCGAACACGTCGCCGAGTCGGCGGCGCGCGAACGTCTGGTGGCCGCGCACGTCGGCGTCGGGATGGCGACGGGAGCCGACGGAAAGGGAGGCGTCGCCCGCGCGAAGCGGTTCGACTACCTCGGCGACAGAGGTCGCCGGCGTGCTACCGTCCGCATCAGCGAACGCGAGGATGTCGGTGTTCAGGCGCTCGAACCCGAACGTGATCGCGCCGCCTTTTCCCCGGCGCGTAGCGACGGCGTTGACCGTCGCCGGAAGGTCCGTCAGTGCGTCCCGGACTCCGGCGTCGGGGTCGTCGAGTTCGACGCGGAGCACCTCCGGGTCGAGGCGCTCGTCGAGCGCCCGGACGTACGACCGCAGGACGTCGATGTCGGGGCGGTAGGCCGGCACGACAACGCCGAGGGACGGAGGCATCTACCAGCATGAGGCGGCCGGGATGAGTAAAATGATTCGGTAAACGCCCAGCACCGAACGCCTATCTATCGCCCGAACGACTGTGACAGTATGACACGCGTTGCGCTCATCGCACACGACGACGAGAAACCGGAACTCATCGACCTGGCGACTGAGTACGACGAGACGCTGGAATCGTTCGAACTGATCGCCACCGGGACGACCGGCAAGCGTGTGATCGAGGAAACGGGCCTCGACGTCGAACGGAAGGCGTCGGGGCCGCTCGGGGGCGATATGATGATCGGTGCCGAAGTCGCCAAGGGGCGCATCGACGCGATCATCTTTCTGCGGGACCCGCTGACCGCGCAACCTCACGAGCCGGATATCACTGCGTTGCTACGGATCTGCGACGTCCACGACACGCCGCTTGCGACGACGCGCACCTCCGCGGAGTACGTCCTCGACGGTCTGCGGCGGGAGCACGGACAGGGTAGCAACAACTGAAACGATTCATACACTGATCGCCCAGCCGTCGTGCGATCAGATCTCCATCGACTGTCAGTCGCTACCGTAGCGTACCGTTCGGACGAGGTCTCCTTTCACGGTCAGATATAAGATCGACCCGTACCGATCACTGGTATGAGTGGTCGAGTTCAGTCGATTCACACTGCGCCGGAGCAAGGGGCCGAACCGGAGTCGCACGAGCGAGCGGAGGCTGTCGCCGACGCCGGCCTCCGAGGCGACCGATATTTCGTCGAAGAAGGCACGTTCGCCGAGCGGTCGGGAAGCGACCTGACGCTCATCGAACACGAGGCTCTCGCCGCCGTCGAGCGCGACTACGGGATCGAACTCGAAGCGGGAGTGCACCGGCGAAATATTACCACCGAAGGCGTTCGGCTCAACCACTTCGTAGACCGCAGGTTCCGCGTCGGCGAGGCGGTGTGCGTCGGGACAGAGCTGTGCGAACCGTGCTCGTATCTGGAGCGCCACCTCGAAACACAGGGCGTCCGCGAGGCGCTCGTTCACCGCGGTGGACTGCGGTGTCGGATCATCGACGGCGGCCGGGTTCGCGTCGGCGACGACGTTCGTCCCCTGTAGCGCGTAACTGTCAAAACCGACGGATAAATGCGAGTAGAGCACTTTCAGGCTACTATGACGGGGCAGATAGTCGGTAGCCTACAGGACCAGGCAACCGTTGCGGAGCGCGTCGACACCGGCGACGCTCCCGATTGGGTCGCCGACCACTGGAACTCGTTCCGGGACGGGCTGTTGGGCGAGCGGAACGGTTCGCCGTTTCCCTGCTTTTTCGGGGTCGAATCAGTCGAAAACGGAGACCCGCTGTACACCGCAGTCCCCTCGACGACTCACAAGGACGCGCTACTCGGTCTGGGGCGGACGCTGCTCGACTATCTCGATACCTATCAGGACCACAGCGACCGTGCGTCGCTGGTCGCGTTTTTCAGGCCACCTGAACGGGAACTCGGGGAGGCGAAGTATCACGAGCGGCTGTGGCACATCCTGCAGTTTCTCCACGTTCACGACCCGGAACCGTGGCCAGAGGATATCACGACTGACCCCGACGACCCGTACTGGGAGTTCTGCTTCGGCGGCGAGCCGATGTTTCCGACCTGCCGAGCGCCGTTCTACGAGAAGCGAAACAGCCGGTACTGTCCGGTCGGGCTGGAGATCACCTTTCAGCCGCGAGCGCTGTTCGAACAGCTGAACGTAACGGCAGAGACGGAGGCGGGGCGACACGCCAGAGACGTGATCCAGGGCCGTCTCGAAGAGTACGACGGCGTCTGTCCGCACGCCGATCTCGGCGACTGGGGCGTCGAGGGCGACCGCGAATGGCCCCAGTATATGCTGTCAGAGGACCCGGACCAGGCACCGGACGAGTGTCCTATCGACATCACCCGAGAGCATCCGAAGTCGGAGCTGTTGCGCGACCCTTCTCGGCAGTCTGAAGCCGTAACGCTTCCAGGGGTCGACCACTGATGTTCGGGACCAGTGAGCAACCGGTTCTCCTCCTCGTTGATTTCCAGCGGGGGTTCGACGACTCGCAGTGGGGGACGCGCAACAATCCGGACGCCGAAAGAAACGCCGCCCGGTTACTCGAGACGTGGCGCGAGCGCGGACTCCCCGTCGTACACGTCCGCCACGATTCCGCGGAACCGACGTCACCGCTCCGCAGTGACGAACCCGGGTACCGGTTCAAGCGAGGACTCG
The DNA here is from genome assembly GCA_005954745.1 of Halostella pelagica. Classification (GTDB taxonomy): domain Archaea; phylum Halobacteriota; class Halobacteria; order Halobacteriales; family Natronoarchaeaceae; genus Halostella; species Halostella pelagica. The sequence continues at coordinate 945,783 of CP040678.1, read as the reverse complement.
AACGGCGCGACGGCGAGGTCGAGTTCGTCAAACGGGTCAACGGCGCGTTCGTCGACACAGGTCTGGAATCGTGGCTACGCGAGCGGGGGTACGAAACGCTCGTCGTCTGCGGGCTGACGACAGACCACTGCGTATCAACGACGACGCGCATGGCGGAGAACCGCGGGTTCGACGTACACCTCGTGCGTGACGCGACGGCCTCGTTCGGGCGGACGCTCGACGGCGAGCAGTTCGACCCGGAAACAGTGCATCGCACCGCCCTCGCGCATTTGCAAGGGGAGTTCGCGTCAGTCGCGGAGACCGACGCAGTCGTCGAGGCTGTTTCCGACCGGGAGTAGCGCTGTCCGAACGTGTCCGCCCGGTCGGATGAACTCGGCCGACGCTGTTCGGAACAGACCACCCGCTGACAGACGGCGAGTACGGTTATCGGCACGGGTCCGACCACTAAGAGAAAGGGTTTACACGGAGGCCTACATTCTCCGGAGTGATGCAGTACGTCGCGGTCCTCTCGTGGATTGCGGTTTATCTCGCCCTCGGCGTCGCCGTCGGGCGTCCGTTCGTCGCGCTGTACCGGCGACTGTCGAACGACGAAGCGACCGGTCTGGCGCTGAGTGCAGTCGCCGTGGCGGCGCTCTGTTACTGGTTCGGCCTGTCGCTTCTGGCGTGGCCGGCGTTCGTCGCCGCCGTCGGCGTGCTCGCGCTCTGTGCCGGCGTGGCCGCGCGAACGGACGCGCTCGATGACTGGGTACGGCACCTCCAACCGGCGCTCGTGGGGCTAGCCGTCGTCGCGCTTATCGCCGGACTGGCCGGCGCGTGGCCGGACGAGCGCGTCGCCCGCTACTTCCTCCGTCTAGAGACCGGATACATCGCTCGCTGGTACGTCGCGTTCCTCGGCCTCGGCGCACTCGCGCTCCCGGTCGCCGCGCTCGTGTTCGACCGGTTTGCCGACCGAGGCGCGGGAATCGCTCTCCCGTTCGCCCTGGCGCTCCTCGGCGTGGTCGGCTACTGGGTCGGACACGTCACGTTCGGGCCGGTCGCGCTGGCCGCCGGGATTCTCGTCATCGGGGTCGGCTCCGCGGTGGCATTGCACCGGGGTGTCACGGTAAACTGGGGGGTGTACGGGGAGATAGTCGTCGTTTTCACCCTGGCTTTCGGCCTCCTCGTCGCTCTCCGGGGGGTCAACCCGGTCATCGAACCCGGCGGCGGCGAGAAGTTCCTCGACTTCGGACTGCTGAAGTCGCTCCTCCGGTCGAGCGCGCTCCCGCCGGAGGACATGTGGTTCGCCGGCGAACCGGTGAAATACTACTACGGCGGCCACATGCTCGCCGCGCTACTGACGGAACTGACGGCGACGCCCGCGCGGTACGCGTACAACCTCGCGCTCGCCGGCGTCTACGGGACGCTCGCGGCGACCGTCTACGGACTCGCACGCGCCATCGCGGCTGCACGCGAACGCTCGCCCCGGACCGCCGGTGCGTTCGCCGTCGTCTTCGTCGCGGTGGCGAGTAATCTCTCGACGCCACTCCGACTGCTTGTGTGGAAACTACCGGGAGCGGCCGGAGAGCTGCTCGCCTCGGTCGCCAGTCTAGAGGTCGCCCAGCGCCCGAGCGTCGCCGCCGGCCCGGATTCGTTCTACTACTGGACGGCCAGTCGGATCATCGACCGGCGGGTCGTCGATGGCGACCAGTGGCATTTCATCAACGAGTTCCCCTTCTTCGCCTTCCGCAACGGCGACCTCCACGCGCACATGGTCAGCACGCCGTTCCTGTTGCTGATCGCGGCGCTTTTGTTCCAGTACTGGCTCACCCCGGCAGCGGAGAAACGCCGTCGCCGCGCGCTGGTCTTTCTCGCCGTGCCCGCGTTCGGCGGTCTACTCGCCGTCATCAACACGTGGAGCTTCCCCGCAGTGGGCGGCCTGACGTGGATAGCGCTGACGTTCGCGCCGGCCGACCCGGCGTCGCTACTCCCCCGGCGCGCCGAGGCGGCGGTCGACCGGCTCCGCGGGGGTTCCCCGCTCCGCTCCGAGGGGGTCCGCGTCGGAACGGCCGTCGCCGCGGCCGCCGCCGTCACGGCGCTGGGCGTGCTGTTCGCGCTTCCGTTTTTCACGGGGACCGCGAGCGGTCGGAGCGTCGGCTTCCTCCCAGAGAACCGGAGCAACGCGGCGGGCCTGTTGGTCGTCCACGGGGCGTTTCTTGCGGTCACCGTGACGTACCTGCTCGCCCGGGACGGCATCGAGGACCGGTTACCGACGCTGTTTGCGGTGACCGTCGCCGTCCTCTTTCTCGTCACGGCTCCGTACGAACTGACCGCCGTGGCGCTGTTCGGTCCGGTCTTGCTGGTCGCCTGGATACTGCTTCGAACCGAGAGCGACGTCGGATACGAGACGGCCCTGCTCGTCGGCGCACTGGGTCTGGCGACGCTCGTCGAGTTCGTCTACGTTGTCGAGGAGGCCGGGCCCGGTCGGCTGAACACTGTGTTCAAGATCTACATACAGGTGTGGATACTCTGGGGGACCGCTGCGGGCGTCATGCTCGCCGACCGGGCACCCCTGGTGGCGACGGTCCGGGCTCTGTGGCACCGCGCGGCGACGGCCGTTCCGAGAGCGGGCCGCTCGGCCGGCGGAGCGGCCGAAAAATCGTCAGATGGCGGCAGCCCGACCGTCGAGGTGACGGCCGGCGGCGCGACGGCGTCGCTGCTCGCCGTCGTCCTGCTGGCGTCGCTGTCGCTGTACAGCGGCTTCGTCGTCGATACCCAGTTCGAGAGCGGCACCGAAGACCCCACGCTGGACGGAACGGCGTACGTCGCCGACCACCACGCGAAAGAAGCGGCCGCCATCGCGTGGCTCGACGAGCGGGAGGGACAGCCCCACATCGTCTCCGCGCCGGGCACGTCCATCTACGAGTGGGCGAACCCCGCGTCGAGTCTCACCGGACTGCCGACCGTCGCCGGCTGGAACCACGAGGTCGGCTATCGCGGCGCGGAACCGTACCGACAGCGCGTCGAGGAGGTCGAGACGATCTACACTGGGTCCGCCGCCGACCGCGCCGCACTCCTCCGGAAGTACGACGTCACGTACATCTACATGGGCCCGGAGGAGCGCCAGCGCTACGGGACGCGGGACCTTCACGAAGACCCGGGAATCACGAAAGCGAAGGAGTACCCGTTCGTCGTCATCTTCCGGGTGGACCAGTCGGAACTGCAGGAGAGCGCGGATCGTTCCGTAGCGTAGAGTGTTGCCGCTGTTTCGACCGACCGAACGGCTCAGACAGAGAGGTCGCTTTTGGCTTTCACGACGTCTAACGCCTCGGATTCGATCCGTTCGACGTCGAGCCAGTGGGGGATGTAATCGCGCGTCTCGAAGGCCTCTCGCTCGTCCTCGGTTCCGATGATACACCAGATCTGCGGTTCTTCGGGACCGTGCCACTCGCCCTGCCGGTTGATCTGAAAGACGATCTGCTCCTCGCCGTCGTACTCGATGATGGCGTCCTTGCGGATCCCCGGGTCGCCCGACACGATGAGTCGCTTCATGCGCACGTGTTCGGAGGATATCCCATTAAGCGCTTCGAAGGGGCGCAATTGGAGGAGCGTTTCCAATTCGTCACACTCCAGACCACACGTAATCGTGCTATCAGTGCGTGAAAACGCGACTGTACGCCCGACACCTGACGGCGACGTGACCGCACGTCTGCACCGTTGGCCGACACGAACCAAACGGGTTTTAAACGACGCTCCGTAACTGCCCGTAAGGTAGATATCTATGGAGATGCCTCGACGTTTCAACACGTATTGCCCGCACTGTAACGAACACAACGAACACGAAGTCGAGAAGGTCCGAGGCGGCCGTTCCACCGGTATGAAGTGGGACGACCGGAAGCAGAAGGAAGGCGAGAAAGGGATCGGGAACCGCGGTCGGTTCTCGAAAGTCCCCGGTGGGGACAAGCCCACGAAGAAGACGGACCTGAAGTACCGCTGCGGCGACTGCGGCCAGGCCCACCTCCGCGAGGGATGGCGCGCCGGACGACTCGAACTTACCGACTAAACCATGCCAGGAAGCTTCCACACCGTACGATGCCCGGACTGCGAGAACGAACAGACCGTCTTCGAGAAGGCCTCGACCGAAGTGTCGTGTGCCGTCTGCGGTCACACGCTCGCACGGCCGACCGGCGGGAAGGCCGACTACGAGGGCGAGGTCGTCGACACCGTCGAGCACCGCGAGTCGAGCAGCAAGTCGGACGCTGACGAGGCGGTCGAAGCACGATGAAGTTCAGCGGCTGGCCCGAAAACGGGGAGCTCGTCGTCGGCAAGATAGACGAGATAGAAGACTTCGGCGTCTTCGTCGACCTCGAGGAGTACGAGGACAAGCGCGGTCTCATCCACATCAGCGAAGTCGCAAGCGGGTGGATCAAGAACGTCCGCGACCACGTCCGAGAGGGCCAGACCGTCGTCTGCAAAGTGCTTGACGTCGATACGGAATCCCAGCAGATCGACCTGTCCCTGAAAGACGTAAACGACCACCAACACTCCGACAAGATACAGGAGTGGAAAAACGAGCAGAAGGCCGACAACTGGATGGAACTGGCCTTCGGCGAGGACATCGACGACGAGACGTACGGCGCTATCGCCAACGAACTGCTCGCGGCTCACGGCAGCCTCTATCAGGGCTTCGAGCAGGCCGCCATCCACGGCGAGGAGGCGCTCGAAGAGACCGACCTCAGCGACGACGAACTGGACGCGATAGTCGAGACGGCGCGGGAGAACGTCTCCGTCCCCTACGTCAAGGTGACGGGGTACGTCGACCTCGAGTGTCCCGACGGCGACGGCGTTGACGCCATCAAGGAGAGTCTCCAGGCCGCCGAAGGGAACGGAGAGGTCCCCGACGAGGTCGACCTCGAAGTCACCTACGTCGGCGCGCCGGAGTACCGCATCCGCGTTCAGGCCCCGAACTACAACACGGCCGAGGACCAGCTAGAGGCGAGCGCACAGCGCGCCGCCGACAGAGTGTCCGAGTTCGGCGGCACGGGTAGCTTCCACCGCGAGCGTCGCTCCGACGACGAATGAGATCCGACATCCGGGTGTGTTCGACCTGGGAGACCGAACACGACCGCCCGGTGTACACGCTCTCCGAAACCTGTCCCGACTGCGGAGCAGACGCGGTGAACTCCGCGCCAGCGCCGTTCAGTCCCGAAGACCGGTACGGCGAGTACCGACGCGCTCTTAAGCGGCGCGCCCGCGAGTAAGCCGTATGGACGAACTCGATATCGAGACGGTCGACGAGGTCGAACTATCGGACCCCGTACTCGTCGAAGGGCTGCCCGGCGTCGGGCACGTCGGCAAACTCGCCGCCGAGCATCTTCTCGAAGAGCTCGATAGTACGCTCGTCAGGCAGGTGTACTCCGAACATTTCCCACCGCAAGTCGACATCGACGAGGCGGGCATCGCCGAACTGACCTGCGCCGAGTTCCACGCCATCGAAGTCGGGAACGCGTCGGAGACGCAGGCGGACGATGGTGACGGCGATATCGGGGGCCGGGACCTTCTCGTACTCACCGGCGACCACCAGGCGCAGGACAACATCGGTCACTATCGGCTGTCGTCGGCGTTTCTCGACATCGCCGACGAGTTCGGCGTCTCCGAACTGTTCGCACTCGGCGGCGTCCCGACCGGCGAACTCATCGAGGAGTACGACGTCCTCGGCGCGGCGGCCAACGAGGACCTGAAAGACGACCTCGAAGGGGTTGGTGTCGAGTTCCGAGAGGACGAACCCGCCGGCGGTATCGTCGGCGTTTCCGGCCTGCTGCTCGGACTGGGCCGTCGCCGCGAGTTCGACGCCGCCTGCCTGATGGGCGAGACGAGCGGCTACCTCGTCGACCCGAAGAGCGCACGGGCCGTCCTCGAAACGCTCGAAGAGCTCCTCGGATTCGAACTCGACTACGAAACGTTAGAGGAGCGTGCCGACGAGATGGAGGAAGTCATCAGCAAGATCCAGGAGATGGAACAACAGCAGTCGATGGACGTCCCGACCGACGAGGACCTCCGGTACATCGGATAGAGCGCCGTTCGCGACGGTCGCAGCCGCCGTTTCTCAGATCCCGATTATCTGTCGCCCCAGCTCTAACCCGGCCTGGGGGACGCGATACAGTATCAGCCCGGCAGCGACGAGTTCGACGCCTGTCACGATCACCGTCGCTATCTCCGCGTGGTCGCTGCTGACTGCGACGCCCGTCGGGAGGCCGTACTCCTTCGTGTACGGGTAGAAGAAGGCGATGCCGCGCTTGCTGCCTGCGAGGTCTAACACGTAGTGCGTGAGGATGCCGATCCAGACGAACTCCAGATTTCCGAAGAAGTACGGAAAGGCGACGAACCCGCCGAGCACCGGGAGGTTGTGCAGTGTCTTGCGGTGTTTTCCGAACGCCGTGTCGACGTCGGGGAAGAGTGCACCGAGTACGACCGGGATGCCGACCTCGACGATAGTGATAAACGTCCGCTCGTCGCCGATCGGTTCGAGCAGGTAGCCGAGACCGATGCTGAGAAGTATCGCGTTCAGTACGTGTCCTCGCTTGTTCATGACGGTACCCGGAGAGTCACGACCGGACGGGTACAAACGTTTCCCTTACTCGACGGATCTGCCGCCCGCTCCGTCGAGTTCCGCGGACAGGTCCGCGAGCGTTTGCTCGACGGTCGACTCGCGGACCGCCGCGCGGTCGCCGTCGAACCGGTGGCGCGTCGCGGTGGCGTACGAGGTTTCCGTCCCCCACTCACCCGCGTAGGCGACGCCGACGTACACCGTCCCGACGGGAGTTTCCTCGGTTCCGCCGGTCGGGCCGGCGACGCCGGTCGTCGAGAGGCCCCAGGTCGCATCGGTCTTATCGCGGACACCGCGGGCCATCTCGCGGGCGACCCGCCCGCTGACCGCGCCGTGTTCGTCCAGTGATTCGCGTGAAACGCCCAGCAAGTGCCGTTTCGCGTCGTACGCGTACGCGACGATCCCGCCCTCGAAGTAGTCGCTTGCGCCGGGGACGGCTGTCAGCGCCGCGCCGACGAGACCGCCCGTACACGACTCCGCCGTCGCGACGGTGTGGTCGGCCTCGCGCAGGCGGTCGCCCAGGCGTTGCTCGATCGACTGCTCGCTCATGCGTGAGTGGTCGGCGGGCGGGCAGTTAAACGGTGTCCCGGTCGGTGTACGTCCATCGCTCGACGATAGTCCCCTGACCGTCGAACCGATGGAAATCCGCGAACCCGAATTCGACGGTGTCCCCGCCCTGTTCTCCCTCGAACCGCCCGCGGACGGCGACTATATCGCCATCGGGAACGACAGCGTGAACGTCGTGAGTCCCGTTTTCCAGGGCTCGCTCGTCGAGGTAGAACCGTCGGAACTCCTCCATCCCCTCGATCGGTTCGTTCCCGGGACGGTCGTATCTGATGTCGTCCGCGAACAGCGAGAATAGGTCCTCGTACGCTTCGTCGTCGACGTAGCGGTAGTACTCTCGGACGCGCTCCGGCCGTGCGTTTCCCATGGTCCGACAGTCGACTGCGGAGGGTAAAGATGCCACGGACGGCCCCAGACCGTGGGTTCCCGGTGTCTCAGTTACTCGGCGGAAAGCGACGGCGTCGTCGTCTCGACGGCGTTGATCCGTTCCTCGGCGTACTCCTCGGCGGCGTCGAGCACCGTCGTTTCGCGCGCCTCCGCCCGTTCGATCATCTCCGACAGACGGTCGCCGATAGCGGCCGCCTCCTCGTACGCTTCCTCACGCGTGCCGCCGAAGTGGTCCTTGGCCACGGTGATTAGCCCGCCTGCGTTGATGACGTAGTCGGGGGCGTACAGGATATCCAGATCCCGGAGGTCGCTCGCGTGTCGTCGTTCGGCGAGGACGTTGTTCGCAGCGCCGGCGACGATGTCGCAGTCGAGTTGCGGGATCGTCTCGTCGTTGACGACGCCACCGATCGCACAGGGGGCGAAGATATCACACGACTGTTCGTACACCGCGTCGGATGCGACCGTATCCACGTCGTGTGAGTCCGCGAACGCCTCGACGTTCTCGCTGTCGATGTCCGAGACGGTCACCGACGCGCCGTCTTCGAGCAACGCCTCGGCGAGCGAGCGGCCCACTTTCCCGAGACCCTGAACCACGACGTCGAGGTCGGCCGTCGTCTCCGTTCCGTAGACGTGTTCCGCGCAGGCACGGATCCCGTGGAACACGCCGTGTGCCGTGATCGGCGAGGCGGTGCCGAGACCGCCGCTCGCGCCGACGACGTGGTCCGTCGTTCGCGCGACGACGTCCATGTCCTCGACCGTCGTGTTGACGTCGACGGAGGTGAGATAGCGACCGCCCATGCAGTCGACGGCCCGGCCGTACGCTTCGAGGAGGTCCTCGGTCTTTATCTCGTCGGGGTCGCCGATGACCACCGCTTTCGCGCCGCCCAGCGGGAGGTCCGCGGCGGCAGCCTTGTAGGTCATCGCCCCCGAGAGTCGCAGTACGTCGGTTAGCGCGTCCTCCTCGGTGTCGTAATCGAGGATCCGTGTCCCGCCGAGACCCGGCCCCAGGGTCGTGTCGTGAACGGCGATGATGCACTGTAACCCCGTCTCAGGGTCTGAGAAATACGACACCTGTTCGTGGCCGGCGTCGCCGATCGAATTAAATACCATATCATATAATCGTTTCGCTTACCGTAAAAATTCTACCGACTTCCATCGTCTCTCAGGTGCGTTCCGGCGATCGTTACTGGGGGGTTCCGCAAGCGGTTTGTCGCCTCTTGGCCTGTATCGAACTATGAACCCGTCGGAGGTGGCATGATCGCTATGGAGTACGAAACGCCGCTGTTTTTCCACATCATGCAGTACGCCGCGGACGCGGAGGCGAGCGACCGGACGTGGACGGCCGCGGGCGATGCCGCGGCCGCCGACGTTATCGACATGGTGAGCGGGAATCCCGACTGGGAGCCGCCCGCGGCGCTCCGCGAGGGCCTGCACGAGTACGCCGACCTGAGCGGCGACCGGTTCCAGTACCCGCCGAGCGAAGGCCTGCGGGAGTTGCGAGAGGAGGTCGCCGCCCGGCGGAACGTCGACGTGGAACAGGTGGTCATCACCAACGGCGCGGGCGAGGCCAACTACCTCGCGATGGCCGCCGCGCTCGAAGTCGCGGACGGGGACGAAGTCCTGCTCACGGACCCGGTGTACCCGTACTACCCCGGCAAGACGACGATGCTCGGCGGGGACGCGACGTACGTGCCGGCGGACGAGGACGGCACCCTCGACCCCGAGGCCGTGCGCGAACGGGCGGGCGAGGAGACGGCGCTGATCCTGGTCAACTCGCCGAACAACCCGACCGGGGGCGTCTACGACGCCGAGACGATGGGCGAACTCGTCGACATCGCCGAGGCGGTCGACGCGACGCTGATCAGTGACGAGGTGTACGACCACTTCGACTACTCGGGCGAGTTCACCACGGCGCTCGATTACGACTCCGACCGCCGCATCGTCACTAACGCCTTCTCGAAGTCGATGGCGATCACCGGGTTCCGGGTCGGTTACGCCGTGTTCCCGCACGATATGGTCGACCGGGCCAAGGGACGGCACATGCTGGTCAACGTCGCCGGGAGTCGTCCCGCTCAGTACGCCGTCCTCCACGCCCTCCGGGAAACCCCCGCGGAGTACTACGCCGAGAACCGCCGCACGCTCGAAGGACGGATAGGGACGTTCACCGCGGCGCTCGACGAGGCGGGTGCCGACTACACCCGTCCGGACGGTGCGTTCTACGTCATGGCTCGGTTCGACGGCTTCCCCGGAACGGTCGACAACGTGAAACGTCTGATAGACGAGGCGGGTGTGGCGGGGATGCCCGGTGAGACGTTCGGCACGCGCCGCAAGGAGTGGATCCGCTTCGCGCTGGTCACGCCGCACGTCGAGGCGGCCGCGGAGCGACTCGCCGAGTACTTCGACTGAGAGGAACTGCTGGAAACCAGTTCGGGAGTTCGCCGACCCGGCGTCGGCGAATACCGGTACACCGTTCGAACGGCCCTTTGGGAGGGTCGCTCCGATTAGACTGCCTTTGCGCGGAGAGAGGCCAGGTTGTCGGCGGCGTCCTCGGCCGCGTTAGCGACCTCGTCCATCGTCACGACGAGTTCGCGGACCGCTAGCGCTTCGGCCGTTGTCCCGCCGTTGAACGCCCGCCGGATCAGATCGTACTTGGTCGCGTCGCAGTCGCGTTCCAACCGCCGGACGGCAGAGAGCGTGTCTTCACCGTCAGCGACCGAGTTTTTCTCGAACTCCGTCTCGTCGGGTTCGTCGAAGACAGACCCCTCGAACACCGCGGCGAGGTGCCGCGTGGCGTCGTGTGCGTGCCACGACATCTGCCGGAGGCCCGCGAGGACGGCGTCGTCGAGGTCGGGCCGCATCGCCGACAGTTCCTTCGCGACCGTCTCGGCCGTGGAGACGACGCGGTCCGCCGCGACGACTACCTCCACGAGGCCACCGGAGAACAGGTAGGGTCGGGCGAACGACGGCGGCATCTCGTCCGTGACGGACCGCCTGATGTCGGCCACGAGTTCGTCGCACCGCGACTCCAGGCGACAGAGGCGATCGACCGCCCGGTCGAACGCCGCCGGGTCGGTGCCGTACGTTTCGGCCGCGGTCCGGAGCAGGTCCGTACCGTCGACCAGTGCGCTCAGGAACTCGGTGACGGTGTCTGCAAGTGCGTCGGCGTGGACGGTCTCAGCCATCACACGAAAGAGCGGCCGGCACGTACCTCGTCGTTTATATTACCAGTCCGGGCCGCACCGGTTGAGAATAGTTGACATCCAAGCCGTCACCGTGACAACGCTTAAGCCCCCGACCTCGCTGGTTGTATCCGATGCCTGACCCGATCGTAGTGGCGCTTCTGGCGCTCGTTCTCCTCGTCGGCCTGGCCGGTCTCGGCCTCGCGTACCGGACGCACGGTCGACTAGGAGACGTTGCTGAGGCCGACCGGATCGACGAACTGGAAACCCGCATCGCCGACGCGGAGGCGGCCGCGTCCGACGCCGCCGAGACCGACGAATCGCTCGACGCGGTTCGGTCGGCGGTCGACGAGCTATCGGCGAGCACCGCGGACTTCGACGACGTGGCGGACCGGATCGACGACCTCGAAGCCGAGATGTCACGGGTCGACGACGTGGCGGCGGACGTCGAGCGCATGGACGACCTGTCCGACCGCCTCGCCGACGTCGACGACGGATTCGACGCGTTACGCGAGCGCTTCGACGGATTTGAACAGCGGTTCGACGAGGCGGAGAGGCGGTTCGACGAAATCGACGGACGACTCGGTGATGTGGAAAGCCAGTACGACGAGATCAACGGGCGACTCGGCGAGATGGATTCCCGATTCGACGATGTCGACGAGCGCCTGACGACCGCGGACGACACCGCCGACAGGGTCGCCGACGTGGAGACGGAACTGGCGTCGCTGTCCGAGTCAGTGCCCGACGCGACTGCGCTGGGAGAGCGTATTGACGACCTGAACGCGCGTGTCGACGAGGTCAGCGAGGAAGTTGCCGACGTCGACACGGCCGATGCAGACCGTCTCGCCGCGATAGAGGACCGACTCGACGGACTGGCCGACGAGGTCGCGGCCGTCGGGGAATCCGAAAGCGACGGCACCGGCGATGACGCGCTCGATGACCGCCTCTCCGCCGTCGAGGCCGAACTCTCCGCGCTCGACGACCGCTTCGGAGAGGTCGAATCCGCGGTCGCGGAGGCGGAGACCCGACTGGCGACGCTCGACGGGGCGGTAGACGACGTGCGCGAAACCGTCGCCGACGAAACCGCGGCGGTCCGGAACGAGGTCGACACGGTCGCGGACACCGTTGACGAGACGACCGAGCGCGTCGACGCTACCGCCGAACGCGTAGACGGCGTGTCCGACACTGCGAGCGAGGTTTCCGAGCGGATGGACACCGTCTCCGGTCGCGTGGACGACCTCTCCGGAGACGTGGCCGAGGTGACAGATGCCGTGGGCGAAGTGAGCGGCGACGTGGACGAACTCTCGGGTGACGTCGACACGGTGACGGACGCCGTGGATGACCTCTCTGGCGACGTTGACGGCGTGTCCGGGCGCGTAGACGAGACGGCGGACCGCGTCGGGGACCTGACCGACCGGATCGCCGCACTGGAAGAGACCGTCGCCACCGTCGAGGAGAGGATTGTCGCGGTCGAGGACCGCGTCGGCAACGCGGACGACGAGCGGAGCGTTGCCTCGCTGGCCCCGACTGTCGAGCGCGTCGCGGAGGAGGTTACGGCGCTCGACGACCGACTCGACGAGTTGGAACCGGCCGCGGAAACGGGAGGCGGCGAGTCGGACGCCATCGACCCGGAGCAACTCGACCGCATGGAGAAGACGCTGCTCGAACTCGACACAGAAGTGTCCGCGCTGGGCAATCGCCTCGACGACGTGGAGGCTCGGACCGACGAGACAGCGGCCGAGAGCGTCGATGAGGACGAGCCAGAGAACGACCTAGACGAACAGTTCCAGCAGTTGCTGGAAGAGAGCGACGACGAGAACCCGCTCTCCGGGTCCGGCGGGCCGACGGTAAAGCGGGAGTCCGACCTGGACGAGTAACCGGGAAGTACACAAGCGTTCGACGGCTACCGCCCGGTATGAGTTCTATCGACGTGGAGCCCGTCGACGACGTCGAGGAGGAGGGCGGCGACGTCCGCGAACGCGAGGACGCGACCGCCAGGACGCTCGACCCGGACGCCGACTACGTACTGTACGGCGGTAAGGGGGGCGTCGGGAAGACCACGATGGCCGCGGCGACGGCGCTGGCGAGCGCTCGCGGCGGCACGACGACGCTCGTCGTCTCGACGGACCCCGCGCACTCGCTTTCGGACACCTACGAGGCCGATGTCCCGTCTCGACCGGCGCGGATCCGCGACGACGTGCCGCTGTACGCCGCGGAGATAGACCCCGACACCGCCATCGAGGACGGGACCGCGGCGTTCGCCGGCGGCGCGGGAGGGGACCAACCGCTGGGCGGACTGGGCGAGATGCTGGGCGGAGAGGGCGGCCCGATGGAGTCGCTGATGGGCGGCGCAATGCCCGGCGCGGACGAGGCGGCGGCGATGCAGACCCTTATCGAGTATCTGGACGACGAGCGCTTCGACCGCGTCGTGGTCGACACCGCGCCGACGGGCCACACGCTCCGACTGCTCGAACTGCCCGAGGTGATGGACACGATGGTCGGCCGGATGCTCTCGCTCCGCGAACGTCTGGGCGGGATGATGGACGGCGTCAAGGGAATGTTCGGCGCTGGCGGCGTCGAGGAGGAAGACGTCGAGGACGGCGTGGACGACCTCCGAAAGCTATCGGAGCGGATCGAACGACTGCGCGCGACGCTTCGGGACCCGAAGCAGACCGATTTCCGCGTCGTGATGGTTCCGGAGGAGATGAGCGTCTTCGAGTCCGAGCGCCTGCTGGCACAGTTAGACGAGTTCCAGATCCCCGTCGGTACCGTCGTCGTCAACAAGGTGATGGAGGACCTCGCTGACGTGACGAGCGAGGTGGACGCCGCGCAGTTCGTCTCGCCGGACCTCGACTCCTGCGAGTTCTGCCAGCGCCGCTGGGACGTTCAACAGGACGCGCTCGCCTCGGCACAGGACGTGTTCCGCGGCCACGACATCAAGCGCGTTCCGCTGTTCGCGGACGAAGTTCGCGGAGAGGAGATGCTGCGTATCGTCGCGGCCTGCCTGGACTAGCAGTCCGGGCCGGTAGAACGACCAGTTACTCGACGACCAGCACCCGCAGGTCGTTCAGGTTCGTCCCGGTCGGCCCTGTCACGAGAAGCGCATCGCGGGCATCGAGATACGGATACGCGTCGTTCCCGGCGAGGGCCGCCCGCGCGGACGCCGCGTCCTCAACCGTCGCCTCGTCGACGAGCGCGCCGGCCGCATCCGTCGCCCCGTCGCTCCCGTCGGTGTCGACTGCGGCGACAGCGATTCCGCTCTCGCTTTGGGCAGTCGCGACACTGTCGAGTTCCAGCGCCGCGCTGACGGCGAACTCCTGGTTCGGACCGCCCTCGCCGTCACCCCGGACCGTCACCGTGGTTTCGCCGCCAGAGAGGATCGCGGCCGGCGGTTCGACGGGATCGCCGGTCGCCAGCGCCTCCTCCGCGATAGCGACGTGGGTCTTTGCCGCCTCTCTGGCCTCGCCGCGGACCCGGGAGGAGAGAACGAGCGCCCCGTAGCCGCGCTCTCTCGCGGCGTCGCGGGCCGCGTCGAGCACCGTCGTCCCGTCCGCGATACCGTGGTTCGTCACGCGGGCGAACAGCGGGTCGTCAGGGCCGGGCGTCTCGGCGGTGTCGCCCGCCGCTCCGCGTTCCAGGCGGGAGGTGACCGCCGTCGGAGCGTCGACGTCGTAACGCTCCAGCACGGACAGCGCCTCCTCGAACGTGGATCCGTCGGGCGAGGTCGGGCCGCTCGCGACGACGCTCGGGTCGTCGCCGACCACGTCGCTCAAGATCAGCGACACGACGGTCGCCGGGGCGGCGCGGCGGGCCAACCGGCCGCCCTTGATCTGCGAGATGTGCTTGCGGACGGCGTTTATCTCGCTGATCGTCGCGCCGCTGTCGAGCAACGCGTCGGTGACGGACCGGAGGTCCGCCAGCGAGACGGCTTCGGCGGGCGCGGGCAGGAGCGCACTGCCGCCGCCGGTGACGGCGACCAGAACGAACGTCGCCTCGTCGGCCTCGTCGGCTAGCGCACGCACTTCTCGTGCGGCCTCCACGCCGCGTTCGCTCGGGACGGGATGGTCGCCCTCGCGGACCGTCACGGACTCGGTCCCAGTCGGGTCGTCTGTCACGACGACGCCGCGGTCGATGCGGTCGCCGAGTGTCGTTTCGAGCGCCGCCGCGACGTGCGCAGCGGCGTTGCCGCCGCCGAGAACGACCACTTCGTCGTACTCGCCGATGTCGTACGTTTCGTCGGCGACCCGTAGCGCGTCGCCGTCCAGCGAAACCGCGTCGCTGACGACGGTGGCGGGATGGCCCGCCTCGATTCCCGCCTCGACGCAGTCGAGAGCGAGGTCGCGAGCCTCCGTCGTCGCCAGACCGTCGCGTCCGCGGATCGCGGGTCGGCCGCCGCCCCCGCTCACGACCGCACTCCGGCCAGTTTCGAAACGAGGCGGTACGCGGCGTCGCGCCACTTGGCCGGCAAGACGCCGGCGTACGCGAAGAAGTTCGCGAACGGCCCGACGGGGTACCGCGCCGCCGGTTCGGTCGAACTCGCGGCGTTGAGGATCACTTCCGCGACGCGCCGCGGCGGTACCGCTGCCGGGCCGCCGCCACCGATCGCCGCCGTGTCGTCGAGGATCCGATAGAGGGAGTCGTACGCGCTGGTTCGCTCCAGCGTGTCCACTTCGTCCTCGACGCGTTTGGAGAAGTTCGTCTCGACCGGACCGGGTTCGACGAGCACTACGTCGACATCGAACGACGATACCTCGGCTCGGAGCGCGTCGCTCATCGCCTCCAGTGCGAACTTCGACCCGCAGTAGACGCCGTTTCCGGGGTACGAGACGCGGCCGGCGAGGCTAGAGAGGTTGACGATGGTGCCGTCGCCTTGCTCTCGCATGTGGGGGAGCACCTGCCGGGCAAGCCGGTGCGGGCCGTACACGTTCACGTCGAACTGGCTGTGAACGTCCTCGACCGAGACGTCCTCGACTGGCCCCATCTGTGCGTATCCGGCGTTGTTCACCAGACAGTCGATGCGACCCCAGTCGTCTATTATCTCCTCGACGACGGCCGCTATCTGGTCGTCGTCGGTCACGTCGAGGGCGGCCGTCTGGCACCCGGCCTCGGCCAGATCCGTCACGTCCGTGATGTCTCGCGACGTGGCGTACACTCGCCAACCCTCGTCCAGAAAGATCTTCGCCGTTGCCCGTCCGATTCCGGACGAACAACCGGTGATGAGCACGGTTTCCTCCCGCGTGATGGACTCGTCGACGACCGCGTCGGACTCGTCTACGTCCTCGCTTGCCATGGACGGAGTGTCTATCGGAAAACAGTAAAACTAGGCGGTTTCTGTGGCGCTCGGCCCGGTTGTTCGCGACAGTGCCGTTCGCGTGGCCGCTCCCGGTCCCGTTCCGTCCCCTTCGACGCGGCACATCGCTGACCGCTCACCGAACCTCGTCTTTGACCTCGTCGGCGTACTTGTCGGCCAGTCGCGTCGGTTCCGGCAGTTTGTACTCGCCGCCAACCCCTTCGACGAAGTCGGCGGCCGTTTCGGCGCTGACCCGGTGTCCCGGGCTGACGTACAGCGGATTGATCGACGCGTTGCCGGACTCGTACTGGCGGGACTGGACGGCGTAGCCGACGACCGTACCGTCGGGCGCATCGACGTTCCCGTCGGCCTCGACGGCGACGCGGGTCCCCTCCGGAAGGCCGTCGACTGGTCCGCGCGGCGTGCCACAGAGCAGACTCTTTGCGACGCCGACGCTCGGCAGGTCGAGCGTCACCCCGATGTGCGTGGCGAGGCCGGCCTGCCGGAAGTGGATCCGGCCGCTACCGTCGAACAGCGCGAGGTCGGGAGTGACGGACAGTTCCTCGAAGGCGGCGAGGATCGACCGGCCTTCGCGGAAGGAGAGCAGACCGGGGATGTACGGGATTTCAAGCGGCGTCGCGGCGTACGCGCGCTCTATGACCTCGCCGCCGCGGAGGGCGACGACGGCGCTGACCGCGCGCTCGTCGAGGAACGCCTGGTCGACGCCGACGACGACGGGTGGCTCCTGTCCGGCGGTCGCTAGCGGCCCCTCGGTGATAGTCGCCGGGTCGAACGGCAGGTCGTCCGCGAAGACGGCGGCGTCAGCGATGTCGCGCTGGAGGGCTTCCATCTCCTCACGGGAGAGCGATGCGTCGGGGACGAACTCGGGGCGAACTGGAGTCATCGTGGGTCAGAACGGGCCGCGACCGCCGCCGCGGCCGGGACCGCCCGGACCCCCCGGCCCGCCGCCGCCGAACCGCATCCGACTCGGCTGTGTCACGCCTTTGCCCTTGACGTGCTGGCCGTACGTCAGGCCGATCGCCAGGCCGACGAGGTGCGCTGCGTTCGCCACGTTCGCGCCGGCGAGACTCGGTCCGACGATGCCGAGAACGCTGATGAGCGCGTAGCCGCCCGTGATCACCCAGATCGGGACGGGGATAAGGAAGTAGAGGTAGACGCGCATGTCCGGGTTCAGGATGGTCAACACGCCCATGATGGCGAGACCGGCACCGCTCGCGCCGAGAACCGCCGTCGGCGTGCTCTGTACGATCCCGAGTCCGACCTGAGCCATGCCGGCGGCGATGCCGCTCACGATGAACAGCAGGGTGAAATCCCTGGAACCGACGTATCGCTCCACGTGCTGGCCGAAGAAGTAGATCACGATGCTGTTGACCGCGATGTGGTAGAGGCCGCCGTGAGAGAGGATCGAGGTGAACCAGGTCCAGACGTACTCGGGGTGTTGGGAGGTGAGCGTGAATATCGACCGATAGAGTTCGAACTCTTCGGTCCCCTGGATCCAGACTGCCGGCCCGAGCATCGCCTCCGTGACCTTCTGGACAGCGAACATTATCCACATCAGCCCCAGGAAGACGAACGTCATGTTGCCCCGGAAGTAGCTCATCGGGCCGCCGACACCGGTGTTCAGACCGAGCCGGTCGGTGATACTTTTCGAGCCACCGCTCTGGCCCTGCACGCTGTCGTCGAAACCGCTGTCGAAGACGCCGTCCGGATCGCCCCAGTCGTTTAGGCCCGGACAGCCGTGATTCTCCGGCAGGCGGTGGTCGGCGCAGTACGTCCCACCGCAGTGCCGGCAGTTATACGGCATGTTTTCGTCTTTACCACACTGATCACACGTCGCCATTGTGGAGGGGTTAGTTCGGGCCGACAAAAGGGGTTTGGGTACGGCCGAAACGTAGGTTTTTGCCGGTCGCGGCCCCTACGCCAACGTGTGAAAGAGTTCGAGCGCAAACAACTCCTCGCGACGGTCGACCGCGAGGGAGCGACCGTCGGCGCGGACATTCCGGACCGCATCGCGGTCCAGGGCGAGGAGATAGACCTCCGCGAGTTCGTCTTCGAGATCAAACGCCGCGAGACGATCCCGGCGGGCGAGCGCGAGCGTGTCGACCGCGCGAAGAAGAACCTCCGGCGCGAGCGACTGCAGCGAAAGCAGCGCCTCGAAGACGAGGATATATCCTACGAAGAGGGAGAGCGACTCGTCGAGAGCATCATCGGCATCGACCGGGCGCTGAACGCCCTCGAAAGCCTCTCGCCGACCGACCTCGAACAGGAAGAGGAGACGAAGGAGATGGCCGACCGGAAACGCTGGATGAACTTCCTCAAGCAGGCGTTAGGGCAGAAAGATCCCAACACGCGACGGAGTAACCTATGAGAAACGACGAGATAGCCGCCCGCTTCGAGGAGATGGCGGACCTGCTCGAAGCCAGAGACGTGGAGTACAAGCCCCGCGCCTACCGGCGAGGCGCGGAGAACATCCGAAACCATCCGCGACCCGTCGCGGAACTGGCCGCCGAGGGGTCCGACGCGGTACAGGAGATCGAGGGCGTCGGCGAAGCCCTCGCCGACAAGGTCGTCGAGTACGGGGAGACAGGCAGCATCGAGGAACTAGACGAACTACGCGACGAACTCCCCGTCGAGATGAACGCACTGACGCGCGTCGAGGGAGTCGGGCCGAAAACCGTCGGAACGCTCTACGAGGCCCTTGGCGTACAGACGCTCGACGACCTCGAACGCGCAGCGAGCGAGGGCGAGATACGCGAGGTGAGCGGGTTCGGCGAGAAGACCGAACAGAACATCCTGAACGGCATCGACTTCGCCCGGTCGGCGACCGAGCGCCAGCGGGTCGGCGACGCGCGACCGCTCGCCGACGAGGTGCTCGAACTTCTCAGAGACCACGAGGCGACCGGCCGGTGCGAGGTCGCCGGGTCGATCCGGCGCTGGAAGGAAACGATCGGTGACGTGGACGTGTTGGTCGCAAGCGAGGACGACCAGCGCGTGGTCGACGCGTTCGTCGACTGGCCCCGCGCCAGCGAGGTCATCGAGGCCGGGTCGATCAAGGCGAGCGTCCGCGCCGAGGGCGTTCGGATCGACCTCCGTGTCGTCGACCCGGCGGAGTTCGGAAGCGCACTCCAGTATTTTACCGGGAGCAAGGAACACAACGTCCGCCTGCGGAACTACGCGATCGACCGCGGCCTGAAACTCAACGAGTACGGGGCGTTCGATATCTCCCAGACCGAGGACGACTCCGACCAGCGAGCGGGCGAACGCGTCGCCGGCGAGACGGAGGAGGGGATGTACGAGTCGCTCGGCCTCCCTTGGATACCGCCGGAACTCCGCGAAGACCGCGGCGAGATAGAGGTTGCGGCGGCAGGTGACCTCCCGGACCTCGTCACCGTCGGCGACGTTCGCGGTGACCTGCACACGCATACGAACTGGTCCGACGGGGCAAACACCGTCGACGAGATGGTCGAGGCGGCCGCCGCGCGCGGCTACGAGTACCACTGCGTCACCGACCACGCCACCGGCGCGGGGATGGTCGGTGGCGTCGGCCTCTCAGACGAGGAACTGCGCGAGCAGATGGCCGAGATCCGGGACGTCGCGGCGGACGCAGAGATAGACGTGCTAGCAGGCGTCGAAGCGAACATCGACGCGGACGGCCGGATCAGCGTCGCGGACGACGTGCTCGCGGACCTAGACCTCGTCGTCGCGTCGCCCCACAGTGCACTCGACCAGGCGAAACCGGACGCGACGGACCGGATCGTGGCCGCGATCGAACACCCCTCCGTCGATGTGATCGGGCACCCCAGCGGACGGATGATAAACCGCAGAAGCGGCATCGAGTTCGACGTGCCCGCCGTCGTCGAAGCGGCCGCTGAGAACGGCGTTGCGCTCGAAGTGAACAGCAACCCCGCGCGCCTCGACCTGTGGGACGCCGCGGTCAAGCAGGCTGTCGACGCCGGCGCGACTGTCGCCGTCAGCACGGACGCCCACAGTCCCGGCGAGTTCGGCCTGGTCCGCTACGGCGTCCACACCGCCCGTCGCGGATGGGCCGAACCTGGGGACGTGCTCAACGCACGCGATGCGGACGGTCTGCGCGAGTTCCTGGACTGACGCGACGCCGGATCCGATCAACTATGCGACTCGCTCTCGACGTGATGTGTGGCGGTCTCAGGTCCTATCTCCGGATGTGCGGACACGATATGGCCTACGCACTCGACCGCGGTATCGAGTGCGACGACCGGTTACTCGCGCTTGCCCGGGCGGAGGAGCGAACGCTCGTCACTCGCGATGTAACGCTTGCGGAACGCGCCGGCGACTCCCTCCTGCTTCGCGAGACGGCCGTCGAGAAACAGTTGCGCGAACTCGACGCGGCGGGCGTCGACCTCGCGCTCACGGACGTGCCGGAGCGGTGCGGCCGGTGTAACGGTCGTCTCGAACGAGTCGAGGACGACACTCCCGAGTACGCGCCGCCCCCGGACGAAGAGCGCGTCTGGCAGTGTACGGTCTGTAGCCAGTGCTTCTGGAAAGGGAGCCACTGGGATCGAGTCGAGAACACGCTGGCGTCGCTGTAGGGGACGGGAGCTAGTTGTTCGGTTCCCACTGGTCGCAGGCTTCCATGTCGTCCATCCGCTCCCCGTAATACTGGCAGTACGGCTGCATCCCCTGCCCCGTGCGGACGTACTCGAAGTGCTCGCAGTTGCCGCAGTAGGTGTCCGTCAGTTCCGTCGGCGACGGCCCGTCGTCCATCACTTCGCCGTCGTCGCCTGCGGGACCGCCGGGGCGTCCGGAACCGGCGGTAGTCGACCCGCCGTCGAGCGGTGACGTGATATCACTGGCGGCCGACCCGCCGTCGCTCGTGGGGGTCGCGCCGGCACCGGTGCTATTTCGAGTTCCGGACCCCCGAGATCGGGTCGTCTCGCCACCCGTGCGCGTCGAGGCGGTCCGGTTCGTCTGCGTCTCCACGTCGCCGTCCGGTGTCCCGCCGAGCATCCCGACGCCGCCGAGTCCGCCGTCGAGTTCCGAACGGTCGACCTCGACGACTTTCGTCTCGCCCTGTTTCGTCACTTCCAGTTGTACCGTTCCGCCGGGGTCGTTCCGCCGTTTGAGCGTCGCGATACCCGCAAACAGACAGCCGATCAGGGTGATCACGCCCAGGAAGTAGACGGTAGTGACGTGCAGGGTGAGGTCGTCGCCGTACCCGGCCCAGTGGTCCGGATACGCGTACCAGAACAGGGCAACGCCGAGGGCGGTGACGCTCGCACCGATGGCCGCCGCGGCGCGGATGCGCGTCTCCGCCGGAAGGACGGTGAACACGCCCAACACGACGGTCGGAAAGCCGACACCGCCGAGGACGCCGGCGATGAGTCTGCTCTGGAACTGCGAGACGCCGACCCCGGAGAGCGGGTTCGCCGCACCGACGACCATGCCGACGACAGCGAGTACCGCCCCCACGAGAAAGAGTCCCGTCCCCAGATACAGGCGACGAACGCTCTGTACCTCCCCTACGTGCCCCTCGTAGACATCTTCGAGGCTAGCCATATCACCCTATTTACACGCCTCACACAAAACACTACGTCAGACATCTGTCGACGGAAGCGAAAGGACTAATCGCTGCGCTTTCGAACGCAGGAACATGGCTGACGACGACGAGGAAAAAGAGGAAGCGCCCGCCGTCGAACTCGGTGACGGCGAACCCGTGGAAGGCGCTCCGATAGCCCGCGTCGCCTCGCGACTGACCTGGCCGAAAGAGCGTAGCGAGATAGACCGCCTGGAGGGCGAAACCACCATCCGGACGCCGGACGGGCCGCAGACGCTTTCCGACGTCCTTCCAGAGACGTCGACGACGTACTACGACCGACGGCAGGGGTTCGTCGACGAGATAGAGAGCGTCGTCGGTACCGGCCCCGTTCCAACCGCCGACGAGTAACGTGAGCGTCGACGCCGTCCGCCGCTTCGCCGTTTCGCTTTCCTGGGTGCAGAAGTCGTTGCTGTTCGGTGCCGTACTGACCGTCGCGTGGATGCAGACGGTCGAGCCCGGAATAAACAGGCGCGTCGTGCTGGACACGCTGCTTTTCATCGTCGGCCCCCTTGCTCTGGGACTGAGTCACGGCCGGCAGATCGGCTGGCGCGTCGACCGAACCGCACTTCGAAACACAGCGCTGCTCGCGGCGTTCGTGCTCCCGTTTTACCTCGTCGGGTCCTCGCTCCCATCGATACGCGGGTTCTACCCGATGTGGGAGACGACGACCGCACCGGGGGAGTTCCTCCCGCACGCTATCAAACTGTTCGTCCTGGCGCTGGCCACCGAGACGTACTACCGCGGTCTGCTCTGTGTCGGCGTGCGCGACATCGGATTTGCGAGCGTGTTCATCAGCCCCGTCGTGTACATGATCCATCACTTTCACAAGCCGCCGATCGAGTTCCTCCTCTCCGGACCGACGGACGTGCTGTTCGGTGCGGTCGACTACAAGAGCAACTCCATTCTCCCGTCGGTGGTGGCCCACGGTGCCGGCCTCGTCTTGCTCGACTGGCTGGTGCTTCATCCGCCGCTGCTCCCGCCTGAGACGGTAGTGCGGTGGCTTCGATGGATACCGCTGCCGCTGTAGCCGGGCACCGCGTCGCTCCCGCCGTCGTTTTGACGGTGGCCCGCCAACGGTCGTCTATGACGCTTCCGTACGACCCAGAGACGCTGACCGACGAGGACATCGGCCGCAAACGCGCGACACTGGAGATGGACCACGAGAAGGCGGTCGAATACGTCCGCGAGACGTTCACCGACGCCGGGTTCGGGATCCCCGCGGAGTTCTCGCCGTCTGAGCTACTGAACGAGAAAGTCGATGCGGACCGCGACCCCTACTACGTCCTCGGTGCGTGCAATCCGGAGATGGCCGACCGCGCGCTAGACGAGACGCTGGAGATAGGCGGGCTGTTCCCCTGTAACGTGATCGTCTGGGAACGGGATTCGGGCGTCCAGCAGGTGTACCACGTCAGCATCATGAAGATAGCACGTCTCGTCGGGATGGCTCCCGACGACGAAGCCTGGGCCGACATCGTCGCGGAGACGGGCGAGATGGTCGACGAAGCGTTCGCGAACCTCTGATAGGGATTGGTGTAACCGTAGACCGGGATTCGCCGACGTGACCCGCGAACTATCGAACTGACTTCCAACAGTCCCCGCGGGTTCCGGGCGGACCGCTACTCGTTCCGGTCGGGGCGCGGCAGGTCGCTGTTGGCCGGCCCCTCCATCACCGCTCCGTCGTAGGTAAACCGAGAACCGTGACACGGGCAGTCCCAGGACCGTTCGCCGTCGTTCCACTCCAGTAGACAGCCCATGTGCGGACAGACTGCGGACACTTTGTACTCATCTCCGTCTCCGTCGCGGTACGTGCCGACCACCTTGCCGCCCTCTCGCGTGACCGTCGCGTCGCCCGGCGAAAGCGAGACGACGCTCGTCAGCGGTTTCGTCGCCCAGTCGCCGACGAACTCCCTCGCGACATCCGCGTTTTCTGTCACGAGTTCTTTCGCCTGCGAGCGCACGTCGACCCGCGAGGGATCGAAAACGTTGGCCCACGGGTTCGGCTCGCCGGTGATCAGGTCCGAGAGGATCATCGCGGCGACCGTGCTCCCTGTCATCCCCCACCCGCCGAACCCTGTCGCAACGTAGAGGCCGTCGGTGTTCGGTCCGAGCGGGCCGATGTACGGGATCCGGTCCGCGGTTCGGTAGTCCTGTGTCGACCACCGGTACTCGAACGTGCGAACGTCGAACCGCTCGCGCGCCTCGCTAGCGAGCTCCCGGTATCGCTTCTCCGTACTGCCGCCCTGGCCGGTTTTGTGATTCTGTCCGCCGACGAACACGAACGCCTCGTCGCCGTCGGGTTGAGTCCGGACGGAAAAATACGGCTCCTCGTCGCGGTAGTGCATCCCTTCCGGTGGCGATTCATTCAGGCGCGCAGCGAGGACGTACGACCGCTTTGGGAACTGCCGAGCGAAGTAGAAGTTGTGGTCGAAGACCGGGAAATGCGTGGCGACGACGACCGACTCGGCGCGCACGGTTCCGCGTTCCGTCTCGACCGTACAGGGGTCTCCGTCGTTCACGTCGGTGACGCGCGTCTCTTCGAAGACGTGGCTTCCGTCGCCTGGAACGTCCTCGACGAGATCGAGGAGGTACTTCCGCGGATGGAACTGCGCCTGGTCGTCGAAGCGAACCGCACACTCGACATCGTAGGGAAGGGGAGTGTCCTCCACGAACTCGGCGTCGATCCCGGCTCGCCTCGCGGCCGAAACTTCCTCTCGCACTGATCTGCGCTTCTCCGGCGAGGTGACGTAGGTGTAGGCCGACTGTCGCCGGAAGTCGCAGTCGATGTCTCGTTCGTCGACGCGTGACGCGATGTCCTCGACGGCGGCCTCGTTCGCCTCCGCGTAGGTGCGCGCCGCGTCCACGCCGACGTCCGAGACGAGATGGTCGTAGATCAGGCCGTGCTGGGACGTCACCTTCGCTGTCGTGTGGCCAGTTACCGCCTCCACGACACGGTCAGCTTCGAGGACCGCGACCGACTGTCCTGCTTCCTGCAGATGCGTCGCTGTGGTGATCCCTGCAATGCCGCCACCTACGACCGCCGTGTCCACGCGCACGTCGCTGTCGAGCGGATCGAAGTCGGTCTCCGGCGTGGTATCTAGCCATAGCGACAGCGGTTCCCCGGGTAGCGATTCGAGTCCGTTCTCTTCGTCGGTAGCACCCATTGAATCCCCCGAACACAAGATAGTCCACGTGAACCGATAAAGACCGGTTTCAGAAGTCCGACAGCGTCGCCTGCAGGCCCGCAACCATCTCCGACTTGCGGCGGAGTGCACCGAGTGACACCGGGAGTTGCGACGCGACGGCGGTGACAGCCTCGTGGAAAGTCTGGGCCTCGCCGTGTTCGGTGTCGAAGGCGTTTCGTATGCTCTCACGTATCTGCCAGACGCCGACGGGCGCCCAGTAGTCGTCGGACACCTCGCGGAGGACGAGGCATTTCGCCTGTCTGCCGATAGACTCTAGGTGTTCGAGGACGCCGAGACGGGAAGCGTAGTACGCCCCCGCCGTCTCGTCGACGTATCCCGAGCGGCCCTCGTACCCCTCCGACGCGCTGGCCATCCAGGTGTCTCCTTCGGGATCCGGGTTCCAGATGCTTCCCGGTGCCTTCATCTCGACGAGTTCGAACTCCCACTGACCGGGCGCGAGGAGCACCCAGTACCGGTTGCCCATGTACTCGTTCTCCCAGACCTGCGGCTTGTCGATGCTCGGCGCGTCCCGGATCCGGCCCCGGAGATACTGCCCGACGGTGTCGTCGACGGCCGTGATCGACCATCGGGTCGGGACGAGACGGCGGTTCTCGCCGCGGCCGAGCGCGCCGGCCGAGAGGATCGTGTTTATCTCGTACACGTCGAACCCTCGGCGATAGAGATAGGTCATCGCGCCCTGGGCCTGCCAGTCGTCGTCTTCGAGAGTCTTCTCGACGGCGCGCGGGACGTGCGGGTTCTCCGCAAGGTCGACGGATTCGGCGCTGGCGTTCGGCCCGGTCGGCGTGGCGACGCCCTCGCCGAGGTCGAAATCTATCTCGGGACGGTCGTCGAGCCCGATTTCCACGTCGACCGGTCGGTCCGCGATAGCGACCTCGCGTTGAGTTCCGACGAACCCGTCCCAGACGTCCTCGACGTCGACCTTCGACTGTCGACGGGAGTTGAGCAGGTTGGTGCGGCGCTGGAACACGTCATCGATACCGTAGCGTTGCTCGTACCAGTTGGCGTCGGTGACGAACTCCTCGGCGTCCGTCTCGTGGTCCACGGGCGAGAGTAGCCCAGTCGAGACGCTCGGATAGTTCGAGCGGCCGACGAAGATGGACGGCGAAGTGCTACCGAACATCGCGTCGCCCTGAATCGTCTCCTCGAACCGAGATTCGAACCCCTCCAGATAGTCCGTGATCTCGTAGGACTTCTCCTCGGCGAGCTGACGCTTTCGGGCGGCCGCGTCAGGTTCCAGATCCTCGATGAAATCGTCAAGCCGCATTCACCGGTCCTTAGCGACTGACGACCATGAATCTTTACCGTCTGCCGTCAGTCCCTGACCGTAGTCTGGACGGTGACGACGAGCGCGCAGTTACAGTCGATAGTACTGAGGTGGCGAACAGGCGGTGCCACGCTCCGCGAGGCGACGGCACCGCACGACCGCTGATCGCCTCGCGACGACGGTCACGTCACGGGCCGTCTGGTCCCGCCTTCGAAGATAAACCTGTGGTCTACGCCGACCGACAGCGGGAATCAGCGAGCACTGACCGGCCGGTAGCAAGTCCTTGAGAACTGGAAGCGACGACGATGGGCGAAGTTAGCTGTGGATACCCATCGCTTCGATCTGCTCTTGATACCGGTTCCGGATAGTGACCTCAGTTACCTGTGCGACGTCGGCGACCTCGCGCTGGGTCTTTTTCTCGTTACACAGAAGCGACGCCGCGTAGATGGCGGCGGCCGCGTAACCGGTGGGCGACTTACCCGAGAGCAGGCCTTCCTCGGCTGTCGTCTCGATTATCTCGTTTGCCTTGGTCTGTACTTCCTCGCTGAGTTCGAGTTCGGAACAGAAACGGGGAACGTACTTCTTGGGGTCGACGGGTTTCATCTCCAGACCGAGTTCCTGGGAGATGTAACGATACGTACGGCCGATCTCTTTTCGTTCGACGCGGGATACCTCCGATATCTCTTCGAGGCTTCGGGGAATGCCTTCCTTGCGGCACGCCGCGTAGAGGGCACTCGTCGCGACGCCCTCGATGGAGCGGCCGCGGATGAGGTCCTCCTTGAGCGCGCGTCGGTAGATGACGCTTGCGACCTCCCGAACCGAGCGCGGCACACCGAGTGCGCTCGCCATGCGGTCGATCTCGCTCAGTGCGAACTGCAGATTGCGTTCGCCGGCGTCTTTGGTCCGGATGCGTTCCTGCCACTTGCGCAGGCGGTGCATCTGACTGCGTTTCTTCGAGGAAATAGAGCGTCCGTAGGCGTCCTTGTCCTTCCAGTCGATAGTCGTCGTCAGTCCCTTGTCGTGCATCGTTTGTGTCGTGGGTGCTCCCACGCGGGACTTCTCCTGACGCTCCTGGTGGTTGAACGCCCGCCACTCCGGACCCGGATCGATCTTCTCCTCCTCGACGACCAGACCGCAGTCCTCGCAGACGAGTTCTCCCCTATCAGAGCTCTTGACGAGGTTTTCGGACTCGCATTCGGGGCACTCTCGTACACCCTCTTGCTCCTCAGATTCCTCCGTCTCAAGCTCGCGCTCCCGCTGGCGGGTGGACCGTGTCATCGCACTTTTATAGTAGTATGACCAACGGACTTAAACCCTCGGTTAGTCCCCTAGATTTCATGAAATGTCTAGATCGATGTATAACGGGAATCGCGGGAATACGACGGGGTGTATTCGCCGTCATCTCTCGATACCGGAACCGTTAAATTCGGGATCGCTTCACCTTCGGTCAATGCCGGTTATCGAGTGTGACGTAGCGGCCGCGCGGGAAAAACTGCTCGACGCGGGTGCAAAAGTCGAAGAGGGAAACACCGATCACGAACGGTGGCGTGCGTCACACGGGGGCGCAACGGCGATCGCGTACGAGGACAAGATAGTCATACAGGGGTCCGACCCACAGGACATCGAAGCGGTCCTGCGCGACGAAGGGGGCCGCGCGCACGTGTACTCGGACGGTGCGAGCCGTGGGAACCCCGGTCCGGCGGCGGTCGGATGGGTGATCGTTACGAGCGACGGTATCGTCGCCGAGGGGAACGACCGGATCGGCGAGACGACGAACAACCGCGCGGAGTACGAGGCACTGATCCGAGCGCTCGAAGCGGCGCGGGAGTACGGGTTCGACACCGTCGACGTGCGCGTCGACTCCCAGTTGGCCGTCAAACAGGTTCGCGGCGAGTGGGATACGAACGACCCTGACCTGCGCGAGCGACGCGTTACGGTCCGCGAACTGCTGGACAGGTTCGAAGACTGGTCGCTCCAGCACGTTCCGAGAGAGGTAAATGAGCGAGCGGACCAACTCGCAAACGAGGCGCTCGACGATGCCTGAACTACCGGATAGCGTCATCGAGAACGCAACGCGGTTGACTCGCCGTGCGCGCGAATCTATCGACGAGAGCGAGGCTGACGCCTACCGCGAGGACCGCGACGAACGACTCGCGGAGCATGACTTCAACGCGCGTATCCGTAACGAGGACGCGCGAGACGTCCTCGTTCTCCACCCCGACGAGTGGGTTTCGGACGGGAAGATCCATCCGGACCGGATCGAAGACACCGACCGCGCAGTGGAGATCCAACTCGACGGCGCGGACCATCCGGACGATTGGGACGCCGTGGAGGAACACAACGCGGAGGTCGTCGAACGGGTCCGTGAAGCACACGGGGACGATCACGCGGCGAACGTTCGTGCGTTTGCGGATTTTATGGGGAACTACTACGCGCGTCCGCTGGAGTCGGCGACGGACGAAGAGATCCGGGAGTTCCTCAACGACTACTATCCGCGAAACGTGTGGCCGACTGAGGCACAGGCGGCGGTCGTAGAGCAGTCGCTACAGATCGCGTTCGACGTCGAAGAAAAACGGATGCCCGGAACCGATTTCTAGCGCTTTTCGTCGACGAGATCCTGAATCTCGTTTGCGGTCTCGTCGTCCGTGACGACCTTCGACAGCGTCCAATTTAGCTGGTCGAGGACCGCCTCATGTCCGACGTCTGTCAGACCGTACTCGTTGGTACGTTTGTCGAGTTCGCTCTTTTCGACCAGCCCGATCTCGACTAGTTCGTCGAGGTTGGGGTACAGACGCCCGTGGTTCACTTCCGACCCGTAGTAATCCTCGAGTTCCCGTTTTATAGCGAGACCGTACCGTGGCTCCTCTGCCAGTATTACGAGAATGTTCTGTTGGAATGCGGTTAGGTCGCGAACGATGCCCGAATCGTCAGTGATTGTCTGTGCCTCTGACATAGGTCGGTAAATGTCACACAACTATTTAACACTTCTTAACTATCACCTTTGTTATCATTTAGGACGGACCCACCGCACAGTAAAACGACACGCATCAGTACTGATTACTGGGTATTGTGTCTCTGGGTATCTCTCAGGTCACTCAAACAGATTGTGAACGCTTCCCGTGGATCTCCGTCGGGTCGTCGGAACTCCGAGGGAGTGTCGAAAGTACTTTTTGGCCACCGGTTCGATTCGCCTCCGTATGACGAATCTCTGGGAAGACATGGAAACCGGACCGAACCCGCCGGAAGAGATCTACGCCGTCGTCGAGTGCCTCAAGGGCGAACGGAACAAGTACGAGTACGACAAGGACGTACCCGGCGTCGTTCTGGACCGCGTCCTCCACAGCAACGTTCACTACCCGTCGGATTACGGGTTCATCCCGCAGTCGTACTACGACGACGAGGACCCGTTCGACGTTCTCGTCCTCGTGGAGGACCAGACGTTCCCCGGTTGTATAATCGAGGCCCGCCCCGTCGCTCTGATGAAGATGGACGACGACGGCGAGCAAGACGACAAGGTCATCGCCGTCCCCACGGAGGACCCGCGCTGGGACCACATCGAAGATATCGAGGACATCCCGCAACAGCGACTCGACGAGATAGACGAGTTCTTCTCGACGTACAAAAACCTCGAGGAGGGCAAGGAAGTCGAGACGCTGGGCTGGGAGGACAAGGCCGCG
The DNA here is from genome assembly GCA_005954745.1 of Halostella pelagica. Lineage (GTDB taxonomy): Archaea > Halobacteriota > Halobacteria > Halobacteriales > Natronoarchaeaceae > Halostella > Halostella pelagica. The sequence continues at coordinate 916,040 of CP040678.1, read as the reverse complement.
GCGAAAGACGCGATCGAGCACGCGATGGAACTCTACGAGGAGAACTTCTAAACTCACTGCCGGAACCGACCGGCGATTCTCGGGGACGTTTCTGACGACCGCGAACACACCCGACCCGTTATTCGGCCGTGTCGATGTCGAGGAGTTCGTTCACCATACAGCGACAGGCGACGCCTGAGGCGAGCAGACCACCGCCGAAGAGCGCAACCAGCGCGCCGACGAGCGGCTCCCGGAGCGCGACCGCCGCGACGACGCCGACGAACGCGAACACCGATCCGAACCCGATCCGCGCGAGGCGGTCGTTACCCCCGACGTTTCGTTCGAGCATACCGTCCCTTCGCTCCGCCGCAACAAAATACGTTCGAGTTATCGCCTCGCGATCCGGGATGTGTTATGATTATGAGTAATTTTTTGAGGGTGGGACCACTGATATCGAACACGATGGCCACTACTAGCGACGTCGATGCTCACGGCGCTCCGGACGAATCAGACGCCCGGAGCGGCGATAACGTCGGCATGAATCACCCTACCGTCGTTCCCGAAAACTTCGACCTGGAGACGACGGACTGTCCCCGCTGCGGTCGGCCGCTCGCTGACCACGAGTGAGTGCGATAGCCGTTGTCGTCCGGGATCAGTTTTGTTCGTCTAGACGGGCTGTAACGCCCCGTATTTCGATCCGCGCTCCGCCTCGGTCGCTCTCAGTGGCGCTGCAGTTCCAGCCGTGCGCGTCGGCGATCTGTTTTACGATCGCCAGGCCGAATCCGGTGCCGTCCTCCGCGGTCGTGTAGCCGCTCTCGAACACCTGATCGAGTTTCGACTCGGGGATCCCGGGGCCGTCATCGGCGACGTAGAATCCGGTCGTTTTGCTACTCTCACCCAGTGTTCCGACCTCGATTCCGACGAACTGTTTCTCGTCACTGAGGTCCGAGAGTCCGTGTTCGATGGAATTGCGAAAGAGGTTCTCCAGAAGGCGGGCGAGGCGGTCTCGGTCCGCGCTGATCGTCACGTCGTCGACGATGCGAAGCGTTCCGTCCGCCGTATCGACGTTCCCCCACGCCGCCTCTGCAACGGACTGCAGGCCGACTGGGGTCGGGTCAGTAACGCCCTCTCCTTCCCGAGCGAGGGCGAGCACGTCGTCGATGATCGCCTCCATCCGGTCGAGCGTGGCGTCGACCTCTTCTAAATGGGAAACGTCCCCCGTTGTTCGGGCGAGGTCGACGTAGCCGTCGGCGACGTTCAACGGGTTGCGAAGGTCGTGAGAGACGACGCTCGCGAACTCGTTTAGCTGCTCGTTGCGCCGCTTCAGTTCCTGCTCGCGTCGCTTGCGGACCGTGATATCACGGACGAGAAACAGCCAGCCGACGTGGCTACCTCGGCTGTCGTCTATCGTCGTCGCCTCGATGTCGTAGTGGCGGCCGTCTAACGGGAACTCGGTGGTCTGTTCCTCGCCGGTCTCGACGATGTCGCGGTACAGTTCGTACGCTTCGGGTAACGGGCTAAGGAGATCGCTGATGTCACGTCCGACGAGTTCGTCCGCGCCAGACGTCCCCTCGGCGAGTTCCCTTGCGGCCGGATTCACGTCGACGATGCGGTGGTCCCGGTCGACGACGTACACCGCGTCTTCGACGGTGTCGAGGACGCGGTCCCGCGCGATCGGCGCGAGGTCGATCAGTCGGTAGCGCGTTATCGCCAGCGTGAACAGCGCGTTCGACGCGACGAATCCGATCGGCGTGGTATCGAACGAGACGACGTTTAGCAGTGTGGGGAGGTTGGCCGCGGCGGGCGAGAGAACCGCGGCGGCAAGCACCACGATCTGTCCCCGGTAAAGCGCGCGGGACCGGTAGAGCATTTCGAACACGAGGACGGCCACGAACAGCGTGACCCCGTAGGAGTACGCGACGTGGATCCAGAAGCCGATCGCCCGCTCTACCGAGAAGCCAGTCACCGCGGACGGGTCGGCGACTATCGACGCGTAGAACACGTTTCCGGGGTTTACGAACGCGAGGAACACCACGGCGACCGGATGGATCGAGAGCAGGGCGACGGTTCGGCGCGTGACGAGATGCTCGCGTCCCGTATACTCCAGCGCGAACAGGGCGATAGAGGCGACCATGGTGACGACCCCGACGAAATAGAACCGACCCAACAGGATCGAGAGGTCGGGGTCCGAAACCACGGACGAGAGGAAGAGCCCCGCGGACCACCACGCCGCGCCGGCAATACTGCCGAACAGCGGGATCGCCCCCGGCTTCTCGCGATGCTGCCAGACGACCCATCCCAAAACCACGGTTAACGACGTCGAAACAGCGTAGAGCACCTTCACGTACGCCGCGTCCGGTACCATAATCAGGTATACATACCCGTTCTGATAAAATTCATGGCCGGCAACGGCCACGCTGTACGCCGACTCTCCGGTCGACGACCGTCGGAACGGCGTGTAGCGCCAGCAAATTTGGACGGTACCGCCGACCGACGGCGGAATTCGCCCTTGAAAAGAAGGTTCTTATGGCCGTGCATTGGTAGAAGAGATATGGGCCTCTTCGATAGAATCCGCGGTGACGACGACCCGCGCGTCGCCTTCTTCGGCATCGACGGCGTGCCGTACAGCATGCTTTCGGACCATTTCGACGAGTTCGAGAACCTGGCCGCGATAGCGGACGAGGGGAGCGCCGGCCCCATCGATAGTATCGTCCCTCCCGAGTCTAGCGCCTGTTGGCCGAGTCTGACTACCGGGAAGAACCCCGGAGAAACCGGGGTATACGGCTTCCAGGACCGCGAGATCGGATCATACGACACCTACGTCCCGATGGGTCGCGACGTGCAGGCCGACCGGGTCTGGGACCGAATTCAGGAGGCGGGCCGCGACGCGACAGTGATGAACGTCCCCGTCACGTTCCCGCCCCAGCGAAACGTCCAGCGCATGGTTTCGGGCTTTCTCTCCCCCGGCATCGACAAGGCGGCGTACCCCGACGATCTGGCCGAGTTCCTCCAGCGCATCGATTACAAGATCGACACGAACGCGAAACTCGGCCACAAAGACGACAAATCGGACTTCATCGAAAACGCACACGCGACGCTCGACGCGCGCTTCGAGGCGTTCAAGAACTACATCGAACAGGACGACTGGGACCTGTTTTTCGGCGTCTTCATGACGACCGACCGCGTCAACCACTTCCTCTACAAGCATTACGAACGAGACGGCGAGTACAAAGAGGAGTTCCTCGACTTCTACCGCAAACTCGACGAGTATCTCGGCCGACTCCGGGAGATGCTCGACGACGACGTGACGATGATGGTCGCCAGCGACCACGGGTTCACCAGCCTCGACTACGAGGTCCACTTCAACGAGTGGCTCGAACAGGAAGGCTGGCTGGAGTATGCGGAGACCGACCACGAGGAACTCGACGACATCGCCGACGGGACGAAGGCGTACTCGCTCATCCCCGGTCGCTTCTACATCAATCTCGAAGGACGCGAACCGCGCGGAAGCGTCCCCGAGGAGGAGTACGAGGACGTCCGCCAGGAACTCAAGGAGAAACTGGAATCGCTCGAAGGGCCGAACGGGAACCCCGTCTGTGACCGCGTCGTCGAGAAGGAACACGCGTTCCGCGGCGACCACGACGACATCGCCCCGGACCTGACCGTGATCCCCAATTACGGCTTCGACCTGAAGGCCGGGTTCAAAGGCCACGACGAGATATTCGACACGGGTCCGCGCAACGGGATGCATAGCTTCGACAACGCGACGCTGTTCGTCGACAACCCCGAAGCCACCATCAGCGAGGTCGACCTCTTCGACATCACGCCGACTATCCTCGACCTGATGGATGTCGACTACGAGCGCAGCGAGTTCGACGGCGCGAGCCTGGTTTAGCTGGGTTCGGCCGCGCGTGATCGGGCGAATTCGGCGTTCAAGTGGTCGATCGCCGCCCACTTGTGTCCCTCTGGGACGAACACGAACGGGATCGTTCCCTCGAACTCCCGGTTCCCGTACAGTCCGGTTCCGGCGACCGAACGAGTCGACTCTCGATGTGCGATCGGGATGTCCATCAGCGCCCCTGGTTCGTACTCCGGCACGTAGGATTTCTCTATCCACACCTCGTGAACCGGCAGGTCGAGCACCGCCGCGAGGTCGGTTTCGAGCGCGTCGGCGTTGCGGAGCAACCACTCGGAGAACGCCTCCATGTCGTCGGTGACCTCGACTGATTCGTCGTATCCGACGCCGTGTTTCCAGCACGACTCCGGAAAGCGCCTGGCGCGAAACCGCTCGTGGAGAGCGGAAAGCACCGAGTCCGGATGCTCGCGGGCCGTCGCACGTATCCGCTCCATCGCATAGTAGTCGTCGACGTAGTCGTCGAGTATCTTGTCCGCGGTGATAGGTCGCTCGTCGACCAGCGTGGCGAACTCGTCGAGCATCGCCCGAAGCAAGACGTTAGCGTACACGGACTTGTGGTGCTGGGTCACCCACATGTACAGCGCCACCCGCCCTTCGAGATAGTTGCCGACTGTCGACAGCGCCTTGTCCCGAAGCGCGAGTCCGGCGTCCGGAACGGCCGTGTAGGCATCGATCATCCGCGCCGTGTCGACGCTCAACACCTCCGCGCCGGTCATCCGACTGTCGCGAATGATGTAATCTAACCTGTCGACGTCGATAGGCGAGTGCAACACTTCCGCCGCGACCCCGAAGTGACGGTCGCCCTCCCGCTCGTAAGTGAGGCTGTATCCGAGAATGTACGCACACACTTCGAACGGGTCGACACCGAGTTCCTGGAGGTCCGCCGAATACGTCGTCAGGATCACGAGACACCCGAGCAGTTCGTGGGGGCTGGCGCGGCGAAACGGCCCGTCCGCCCTGCCCACGTCAATGCCGGCAGCCTCGAACGCGCCGACGAGTCCGGCATCGTCGAGACGGCTCCGGAGGTCGGCAGCGTCCAGATGGTGTTCGCCCAGGTGCGACAGCGGTGGATGCCCTACGTCGTGAAGAAGGGCCGCGCACTTGAGCGTATCCTCGACTGCGTCGAGGTGAGCCTCGGAGGCTCCCGCCGCGAACCGGCGCTGGGAACGGAGGCTCTGGAACACCTGCTTGGCGAGGTGGAACACGCCAAGCGCGTGTTCGAACCGAGTGTGGTTCGCGGAGGGGTACACCAGATACGTCGCCGACAGCTGTCGGACGTGTCGCTGCCGCTGGAACGCGGGTGTGTCGATGAGACGCTTCACTATCGGTTCGGCAACCTCGACGTACCCGTGTACCGGGTCCTTGAACTGTTTGCTCGACATGTGGCGGTCCATTCGGTCGCTCTCGGCGGAGAGTGAAGCGCTCACCTCTCCGTTCGACCGTGTATTTCCTGTGTCTCAACAGCCCCCGCCGCTTGAATCTTGTGCGTTCAGAACAGGTCGTCAAGTTCGTCGCTCTGGAAGGCCTCCGCGTGGTCGGCCGTCTCCTGTAGCTGTCGCTCCTGGGCCTCGCGGGCCCGTTCCATGAACTCCTCGATGCGCTGACCGCGCTCGACGCCGCCAAGCAGGACGAGCGACGCGAGATGGTCGCTGTCGAGGGGAAAGTCGCCGCCGCGGACCTGCATGCTTCCGGTCTCCTCCTCGACCCAACTTCGCGCCCGTTCGACACCTTTCCGGGGGATCCGTTCGGACTTTCCGGCGACCACGAGCAGTGCGGAGTCCGCCGTCACCGCCTGGGGAAGACTGGTCCCCGTCAACAGCGCCTTGCGAGTGACGCTCGTGACGGTGTTTACGTTCTCGCCGCTGTCCTCGCTGGCCTCGGCGCTCGCGTAGCCGAGGGCGGCGATACCGCCCTCGCGGAGCGTGTTTATCACCTCGCTGGAGTCGACGACGCTCTCCGCGACGCCGTCGACGGCTTCGCCGGAAGCGAACAGGAGGCCGACGCGCTGTGCGATCGCGTCGTTGATGGCGTCGAACGCCTCCTCGACGCTCTCGCCCGCGCCGTGCCAGGCGTCGTTGTCGACGAGCACCGTCGCGTCGGCTTCGCGGACTAGCGTCTTGAGCGACCGGCCGGCGTTAGCCTGGTACATCGCGCCTTCACCGCGCCCGGGGAGGACGCCGAGCGCGTAGATAGGCATACTGTACACGCGGTTGAGTTCTTTCGCGAGAACCGGCGCACCGCCGCTTCCGGTGCCGCCGCCGAGGCCCGCGACGATGACGACGGCATCGGCCTCCGCGGTGATGCGGCCGTCGATGTTGTCCATCACTTCGGTCACGTCGGTCTGCATGATCTCCGCGCCGAGTTCGTTGTCTCCGCCGACGCCGTGGCCTTTCACGCGGTCCTGGCCGATGAGAACGGTGTCGAGGTCGAGAGACTGGAGGTCCGTCTTCGCGGAGTTGACTGCGAGCGCTCCGCGAACCGCATCGAATCCCATCCGTTGGTCAAACTCGACCAGTGCCTGGGTGAGCTTTCCCCCGGCCTGGCCGACGCCAATCAGGACGACTTTCATACGGTTTCCTTTTGCAGGGTCAATAGTTGAACGTTCCCCCTTCGGCGGCGTCCCGCTACAGGTTTATCCGGGAAGGGGAGACCACCCGTATCCATGCCCGACGAAGTGGAAGAACGGCTGGATGCGGTCGAACGCGCGCTCACGGAGACAGATGCAGACCTCACCTCGCTCGCGGCCGACGGCGAGGTCGTCGAACAGGTCGACAACCTCGCGGAGCGGTTAGACGCCGCCGAGGACCGGATCGAGGAGCTAGACGCCGCAGTGCAGGCGGTCCGCGGCTACGTCGGAAACGTCCGGTCGGTGAACGAAAACGTCGAACAGCGCGCGAACGCCGCGGTCGCCGGCGTCGACGCGCTGGAAGCCCGCCTCGACGACATCAAGGCGACCCAAAACGATCAGTCGGGCGGCGAGAACCGACGGCGAACACGCAGCGACGGACCACTGATCGACGGTGACAGTTCGCCGGCTGGCGGCGACAGAGCGCCGCCCCGCCACGAGCGTGAGGGCGGGAGTCGATCGTCGGAACCGGCGGGCACGGCTCCAGCGGGTTCCGCCGAAGACGGCGTCGCCAGAAACAGCGAGCGGCGTGGACGCGACAGCGGCATCGTTGCCCGCCTGCGAGACGCACTGTGACGGTTCGAGTCGTTATCGCGGCCGTCCTCGCTACCGCGCTCGTCGCGGCGGCGCTGCCGGCGGTTGACGCCGGTCGCGAGCGAGCGAGCGACACGCATCTCCAGGGCGAGGTCGACGAACTCGAACGGAGCGCCGCGGCGTTGCTCGAAACGGAGGAAACGGCCTGGACCGAGTCGAACGCGCCGCAACGGACCGTCACGGTGCGGATCCCCGAACGAGGCTGGTGGCGTGCGGGCGTCGACTTCCTCGCGATCCGCGCTCCGCCCGACGGCTCGGCGCGCGGGAGAGTCACGTACGAGGTCGACGGCCGGCGGGAACGTGTCTGCACGCTAGACCTCGCGATGCGTCCCCGCAACGGTCCGATAGACATCCGACGGGCGGGCGAACACGACCTACGCCTTCGCCTCGTTCGGGACGACGGGAACCGGACCGTGGTCGTCGACCGTCCGAGGGTTTAGATACCAGACCGCGGGGACGGTGTCGCATGGAAGCGATCTTCGACCGGTTTCGCTCGGACGACGAACGCCCCTGCGGGTGTCGACCGTCGTTCGAGGACGACCGTCTGATCATCGATTCGGGCGAATGCGACGGCGACGGACGTCTCGCCGACGAGACGGACTGTCGCGAGACGGCGGTGACCGCGCTGACGGACCGGGATGCGGAAACAGTCGTGACCAGATCCGACGGCGTCGAACGGGCCTACGAGGACGAGAGCGCGGCCCTGTTGGTCGCAGCCGGTCGCTTCGCGGAGACGGTCGCGTTCCGAGACGACGCGCTTGCCGACCGTACAACGGCCGATCCGTTGCGAGCGGCGCGAGACGCCGAGGCCCGGACGGACCCGATCAGCGACGCCGCCGCCGAAACCGGTCTGCTCGAACTGGCGACCGGAGTCGAGAGCTACCAGGCCGCCCTTCGCCCGTCCGTGGGCGTCGTCGTATCCGGGTCGCGGGTCCGGTCGCGACCGCCGGGAGGCGCTCGGCTCGACGATGGGTACGGGATAGACACCGAGGGGAAAGTCAGGGTGTACGCTCGGGAGGACGATGCCCTCCGAACGTACCATCTGACGCCGGTCGAGGCCGATCTGTCTTCCGATGCGACGGCGACGCTCGCTGACGCGTACGAGGCGCTGGCGACTGGAACCGTTCGCGGCGGCGACCGCGCACCGGGTCGGGCCGTCAGACGCGTCGCCGAGGAAGACGCTCCGACGGCGACGCTGACCGCGATCCTCCGGAAGCACTCCCGCGGATTCGGCGTCCTCGAAGACCTGTTCGCCGACCCCGCCCTCTCGGACGTGTACGCGACCGCGCCGGTGACCGAGAACGCGCTCCGCGTCGTCGTCGACGGTGAAACGATGCGGTCGAACGTCCGCCTCACAGCGGACGGTGCGGCCGCGTTAGCCTCGCGGTTCCGTCGAACCAGCGGCAGAGCGTTCTCGCGAGCCGCTCCGACCCTCGACGCAGCGGCGGAGACGACAGACGGGGAGCAGATCCGGGTCGCCGGCGTCACCGACCCGGTCAGCGACGGCGTCGCGTTCGCGTTCCGCGACCACGGCGAGGACATCTGGACGCTCCCGGGGCTCGTCGCGAACGGAACGTTCACGGCCGGAGCCGCCGGATTGCTCTCGCTCGCCGTCGCGCGTGGCGGGGCCGGTCTAGTCGCCGGCGCGAGAGGTGCGGGAAAGACGACAACGCTCGGTGCGCTCCTCTGGGAGATAGCGGCAGAGACGCGCGTCGTCGCCATCGAGGACACGCCGGAGTTACCAGCACGCGCCCTCCGGCGTGCCGGGCGTGACGTGCAGGCGATTCGAACCACGGTCGACGACGGTCCGGGGATCACGCCGACCGCAGCGCTCCGAACCGCCCTTCGTCTGGGGGAAGGCGCGCTGGTCCTCGGCGAGGTACGCGGCGAGGAAGCACAGGTGCTCTACGAAGCGATGCGCGTCGGCGCGAACGAAAGCGCCGTGCTCGGCACCATCCACGGAAGCGGCGGAGAGAGCGTCAGAGAACGCGTCGTCTCCGATCTCGGCGTTCCTGCCTCGTCGTTCGCCACGACGGACCTCGTCGTCACGGTCGAAGCGTACCGGGAGGGCGACGGACGCGCCAGGCGAGTGCGAGCGATAGAAGAAGTGATCAACCGCGACGACGGTGTCCGGTTCGCCCCGCTGTACGCCGTCGACGGCGATGAACTTGCCGCGACTGGGCGGATCGACAGGGGAGAGAGCCATCTCGTCTCTGCGCTCGCCCGACCGGACGAGACGTACGCGGATGTTCGGGAGCAGATCGCGACCCGCGAGGGCCTCCTCGCTCGACTCGCGGCAGAAGAGCGAACCCGGCCGGCGGACGTCACCCGAGCTTACGCCCGTCATCGGTCGTCTGGACCATGCTGAGCGAGCTACTCCGAACGCTCGCTCGGTGGTCGCCGTACGGCGGGACCGCGAGCGACGACCTGCGCCGGTCGCTCGGGTTCCTCGATGCGACTGTCGACGCGGACACTGTGGTCAGCGCCGGATACGGCGCGGCGCTCGTCGTTGCGGTCCTCGCAGCGCCAGTAGTTCTTCTGGTTCCACCCTCCGTTCGGCCGGCCACGGTCGTGTTCGGACTGGCGGTCGCGTTGGGCGTGGCCCACGCGGTCCACCGCGGCCCGGTCGTTCTCGCGGCCGCCCGTCGAACGGCCGCGTTAGGAGACGCGCCGGGGATCGTCGGGCGAGCGGTGTTGCGGATGCGGATCACGCCCGCCCCGGAGACGGCGACGGCGTTCGCCGCGCGGACCGGACGTGGCCCCCTCGCGACGAGCCTCCGAGCGCACGTCCGGAGTGCGGCGGGGACGCCGCGAGCGGGCCTCGCCGGGTTCGCCGACGAGTGGGAAGAGTGGTTCCCGGCACTGGTTCGCTCGACGCACCTGCTCACGGCGGCGGCGAACGCCCCGCCGGGGGAGCGGTCGCGGACGCTGAACCGCGCCCTGACTGCGGTACTTGACGGGACCAGAGACCGGATGGCGGCGTTCGCAAGCGACATCCACGCGCCGGCGACCGGACTGTACGCGTTCGGCGTCCTGTTACCGCTCGCTCTCGTCGCCGTCGTGCCCGCAGCGAGCGTCGCCGGCGCGCCCGTCTCTCTTCCGTTGTTCGTGGTCGTGTACGACGTTGCGCTTCCGCTGGTACTCGTCGGCGCAAGCGGTTGGTTGCTCCTCCGTCGTCCCGTCGCGTTCCCGCCGCCGGCGGTGACGCGGTCACACCCGGACGTGCCGGACCGGCGGTGGCCTCCACTCGCGTTCGGGACACTCACAGGGGTCGCCGCAGCGGTTGCTGCCGCGGCGTTTCTCTCGGTCTGGACCGCCCCGATAGCACTCGTCGGCGTGGGCGTCGGCGCGACGCTTGTCGCCTGGTACCGGCCGATCACCTCGGTTCGAGCGCACGTCCGGGCAGTGGAATCAGGACTCGTCGATGCGCTGTACCTGATCGGGCGGCGCGTCGGTGAGGGCGCTGCGGTCGAGACGGCCATCGAGCAGGCTGGCGACGAACTGTCGGACGAAACGGGCGAGGTGCTGACCGCCGCCGTTCGAAGGCAACGACAGGTCGGCGTGGGCGTCCGCGAATCGTTTCTCGGTGAGTACGGAGCGCTCGCTGACGTGCCGAGCCCGCGGACTCGAAGCACCGCCGCGCTCCTGTCGCTCGCGGCAAGCGAGGGGCGGCCGGCCGGTCAGGCTGTCGTCGCGATGGCAGACCACGTTGAGGAACTCCAGTCGGTCGAACGCGAGGCCCGACACGAACTCGCCCGAGTGACCGGTACGCTCCAGACGACGGCGAGCGTCTTCGGGCCGCTCGTGGCGGGCGTCACCGTCTCACTGGCCGGCGGGATCGGCGGGAGTGACCTCGGAGGGACGGCGCTTCCGCCGGCGGGCCTCGGCCTCGCTGTCGGCGTCTACGTTCTCTTCCTCGCTGTCGTTCTCGCTGCAGTCGGAACAGGTCTCGAACGCGGGTTAGACCGACCGCTTGTCGGGTACCGCGTGGGGAAATCGCTGTGTGCTGCTACGCTCGTCTATCTCGCCGCGTTCGCTGTCGGGGGACAACTGGTCTGAGGGTTTAAGAGGGATAGGGCGGCGAAGGCGGGCCATGTTCGACACTCCTGTCGACACGTGGTACCTAACTATCGGCGTCGCGCTGGCAAGTCTGGCGTTTTTCGGCGTCGCCACTGAACTCCCGTCGCACGCCCCGCCCGACGCGTCCGGAGCGGCCGACACCGTCGACGCCCTCGCCGCGTCGGACACGTCGGGAACGGCCGAACACCCGATATCTGCCGACCGTGTTCTCCTCGGGCCGTTCAGGATCGCTTTACGCGGAGACGGTGGCACCACCCGTGCGACGTTCAGGCACGGGCCCGTGGCTCCAGTGTCCGACGGGTCGAAACTACAGGAGGTGTTACGTGGGGCCGACCCGTCGCAGGTGTTCGTCACACAGGCCGCCTTCAGAGGGGAGGTCGCCGAGAGCAGGAGTCGGGAGGCGACGTGGGAGAGCGCCGACGACCGAATCATCGTCAGAAACGTCACCTGGAGGGGTCTCCATGTCACACTGGTCGGCGCGTAGGGCCCAGACGGAACCGCTGGCCGTCCTCGCTGCGTTGTTCGTCGTCGGCACCGGTCTCGCTTTGTACGCCGGTGCAGTCGACACGACGTTGGGCGTCGAAGAGGACCGTGGCGCCGATCCGACGCTTCGTCGAGTGTGGAACGCCGTCTCGGAGGCTGGCGTACTCGCACCGGCGAACCTCTCGGACGGCCTCGACGCTGCCCCAGACGGTCGGGAGATCCGGATCACCGTGACGGGCGGGGCATCAGTGTCGACGCAGAACAGAACTGACTCGGCCGGCGAAGACGAAGGCGAGATCTGGACTGCTGGCCCCGAAGCCCCGCCGGACGCGGTGTCGGCGTCGCGGAGCGCGAGCGTTCGCGTCGGGCCGGGTCGGATCCGGGCTGGTCGCCTCCGCGTGGAGGTGTGGTCGTGACCGACCGCGGCGTCAGTACGGTCGTCGACGCGGTGCTTTGCCTGTTGCTCGTCAGCGGTGCTGTCGCGACGCTCGCCTACGTGCCGGCGGACACCGACCCGTCGCGTCCGGACACCGCCGACGAGACGGCCGACGTTGTCGGATCGAGCACAGCACGAGTAGACTACACGCTCGCGACCCCGAACGGAGACGTAGAACGGTCCACACAGGGAACACTCGCCGAACTCCTCGCCGATGCGGCGGTGGCGAACATGACCGTCTATGGTCACCAACTTTCGGACGATAGCGACGCGTTCGAACGAGAGGTGACCGCCGTCGTCGAAAGCGCAGTCGCCCGCCCGAACGTCTCAGTCACGGTCCGGGCGACGTGGGAACCGTACCCGAATTCGCCGGTAAAGGGAACGGTGACTGCCGGCGACGTGCCACCGCCGAACGCGGACGTCCACGTCGCGACGCTCACGGTTCCGTCCGATTCATCTACTAACCGGAACGATGCCGTCAGAGCGGCGAGCGACGGGTTCCGAGGAGTTGCTCGCGTGACGGCACGCGGCGTCGTCGGTGCGCTGTTCCCGCCGGAGGAAGCGTCGGTGTCGTTACAGGACCCCCAGACGAAGCGAGCGACAGCGGAACGGTACCGCCGCGCAGCGACGCTGTTCGACTCACGAGTAGACAATGACGACCCGGAACGGGTCCGGCGCACGAACGAGCGCCTCACCGCTGCGCTGGTCGACCGGACGGTCGGTGATTTCACCGATCAGTTCGACACGCCGCAGTCGGCCGCGGAGGCCGTTTCGGTGGGTGAAGTACGAATCGTCGTCAGGACGTGGGAGCGATGAGACTGGCCGAAGACCGACGTGGCCGCGTTCCGTTCGCGCTGATCGGCGTTCTGTTGCTGGTCAGCAGTGCGACACTCGCCGTAACGATGACGAACCGGGACCGGGGACACGCCGATATCGACGCCGCCGCAGCACTCGACCGCGGAGACGCCGCCACCCAGACCGTTATCAGGGATTCAGTTGCCGATGCGAGCAGACGCGCGGCAGCTAACCCCGTCGTAACGCCAGCCAATACGACGTACGGCCGCGTTCTGAACGACTCCACGCCGTTTCGCGACTACCTCAGAATACGGATCTATCGGACGGTGAACTCCCGTCTCGACACCGTCGACGAACGCGTTCGAAGCGTCGATGTCCGGGCGTCGCTCCCGCCAGTGACCGATGCAAGCACGCTCAGGGAAGCCAAGCGGCGCGTCTCAGTCGAGCGCGACGGGGAAGGGCGACTCGACGTCGTCATCGATGGTGTCACGCTCGTCGCCGAGCGCGACGGCCAAGAGATATCGAGCAGGGGGCGTTCGATCCGAGTGACGGTGCCGACGCCTGCGCTGTTGCTTCACGACAGAGTCGAGCGATATCAGACCCAACTGAATCGAGGGGCGCTCGACGGAACTGGGTTCGGACGGCGCGTCACCGCGAGGCTCTACGCCATGACCTGGGCCCGCGGGTACGCCCAGTACGGCGGCGGTCCGATCGGTAACGTCCTCGCAAACCGACACGTCGAACTCGCGGCGAACGGCGCGGCGCTGCAGACCCAGCGGGACGTATTCGGACGCACGGATCCGATGGGACGGGTCGGTCTCGCACGCGGTACGGCGCGGGTCGGAATCACCGACGCTCTGGTTGGAACCGACACGGAGGGCAAAGAGTGGGTGAACTACGTTCTCGGAGAGGGGGACCCGCCGAACAGTTCCATCGCCGCCCAAGTCGACAACGCGTCGAACCGACTGTCCCCGTCTACGGCGATGACCGTCGGCGTGAACCGGACGGCCGACGTAGCGATGTACGACCTGCTAACAGGCACCAGCGGCCCGGATATCGGGACTGTACTCGATGAGAGTTACACGGCAGAGACACGCCTCACGACGACGGTCGACACCACGTACGCGGATGTTCGGCCGCGGACGGAGCCCCGCGGGGAGGGGTGGCAGCTCAACGGTACGTCGACCGAAACGACGTACGACGTCGAAACCGGCCGTGCCGACGCGCCGAACGTGGCGGACGGTTGGCACGAACTGATGACGTACCGGAAGGTAGTGGCCGAGCGCCACGTCGCTCACCGCGAGTGGACGCGCGACAACGAGACGAGAACGACCGTCGACCGGTGGACGACGCGTCATCGCGTCGGACTTCGGGTCGTCGGAACACACGCTGCCGGTGGTCGGGTGCCGGACCGCCCGATCGCTGCCGTCCACGAACGCGGCGGCGCACTGAACGGCCCCAACCTGGGATCCGTTGCGAGACAGGGAGTGGAGCAGCTCGTAACTGATAGCGGCGGTGCGAACGACCTAGCGATAGCGGCTGTCGAGAACGAAGGCGTCGAAACGGGCACCGCTGTCGTCGGCGATAAACCGCCTAGTCTGGGCGACTGGGTGTACGACGACCTGCGGAGCCTTCGCGACCGGATCAGCAACGTCACCGTCACTGTCGAACGAGGGGCGCTCGGCACGCGAGCGAACCCCTCCGGGGATCTCGCCGCGGAACTCCGATCGCGGCGTTCCGACCTCGTCGACGCGCCGAACCGGTACGACGGGGTCGCCGACAGGGCGCGGGTGGCGGCACGCGCCGCGTACGTCGACCGTACAATAGAACTGCTCGACCGACAGGCGGACGCCATCGACGAGACGCAAGGCGAGTTCAACGACGTTCTGGACAAACTGGGTTCCGTGGCTGGCGACCGCCTCGACGACCTGATCGCTGCCCGAGAATCGGTCACACGCCCCGGTCGGCATCTCGTTTCGTCGGACGGCGGGGCGATGACGGTGCGCGTCGACGGCGCGCCGTCGTATCTCACGGTCGAATCTATCGACGACGAACGCATACCGGCGATCCGACAGGACGGGTCCTACCACGCATTGGCCGTCCGGAACAAGAACGCGGTGACGCTCCCGTACGACGAGATCGGTGACCGGATCGCCGAGCAGTTCGTCGACGATACGACGCGCGTCAGCCTTCGGACCGCCGCACGGACGCTCCACGAGACGAACCGTGCCCTCGCCGCCGTCGACGACGAGGAACTGAGGGCCCAGCGTGACGACCTCAGAGACGCCGTCGAAACCGCACTGGGGAACGTCACGGACGAAACGGTGGCGGAACTGGCGGCGGCAACCTCGCTGGACGAGGAAGCGAGTCGTGAGGTCGTCACGGGCGGCTACGACGAGTGGAATTCGACGGCGACGCTTGCGCTGGCGGTGACGAACGGGTCGGCCGCAAGACCGGTGGCCGACGCCGCCGCTGACCGGACTGCGACGCCTGACAGCGCCGCCTGGGTGGACCGGATCCGTACGCGCCTCGACGTGACGATGACGGACGCGACAGCGGAAACAGCCGTAAGGCCACCGGAAGGCCCGGTTCGGGACACCGCCGATGCGCTCCGTGAGACAGTCCGAACCCGGATCAGCGACGCCGCGAGTCGCGGCCTCGAATCCGCATCCGACCGCGTCGCGGACCGTCTCTCGCGGGCACGCGGAGCGGTCCCGTCGGGCGTCCCGGTCACGCCGATCCCGGGATTCTGGTACGCGACAGCGAACGCCTGGCAGGTCGACATCTCCGGACGGTACGCTCGCTTTACCGTCCGGACCGGTCGCGACGCACCGACCGCGCCCGGCGGCACCGTCGCGTACTCGCGAGACGGGTCGAAAGTTTCAGTCGATGTCGACAACGACGGGCGGCGCGAGCGTCTCGGGCAGTCGACGAGAGTGAGTTTCAGCGCGGCGACGACTGTTCTCGTCGTCGTTCCTCCAGGCAGGAGCGGGGTCGGCGACGTGGACGGCGGGCGCGTCGAAGAATCTCCGGGATGGCCGAACGCCGGACACAACGCCACCGCGATGTGATAACCACTTGTACGGTGATCGCCTATCATCGGGCATGTTCTACGAGCAACGGATGGACGTCGACGGACTGACGCCGGCGGACCTCCGGGCGGAGTACGAGTCTGACCTCGCCGGCGTCATCGAGACGGCCGGCGTCGACAGCATCGAAGCGGAGACCGCAGTCGAGCGCGCGACCCTGCAGGCGCTCGCAGACGGCGAGTCACCGTCACTGTCGCTGGAGGAGGCATCAGCGATACTGGCGTTCGCGGACGACGCGCCTGACGCCGAGACCGTCCGGGAAATAGCCTGCGAGCATCTCCTGCTGGGGATGACGACGGGCGTGATGGACGTTGATGCTGTCTCCCGGGGACTGACGTTAGAGCTCGATCCGAAAGAGATCCAGCAGAAGATAGAGCGAAGAGCGCCGATGAGCTTCGAGGAGTTCGTCCACATCCAGCACGTCATCGCGAGCAACCAGCGATAGCGTCAGTTCGGCCGAACCATCCACACAGCAAAGCGATGAGGCTGTCGTGAACCGGCTCTGCAAGTTCGACCGTTCGCCGCGGTCGAGCAGTCGTAGCTTCTACGTATCGGGGCGCGAACTGTCACCTATGAAGGTCGCGATCCTCGGATGCGGATACGTCGGCCTCGAACTCGGTAGACAGTTGCGCGACTCGGGCCACGACGTCCTCGGCGTCAGACGGTCGGACGACGGCATCGACGCGGTCCGCGCGGCGGAATTGGACGCCGTTCAGGCGGACGTCACCGACGCCGGATCGCTCGAACGCGTCCCCGACGTGGACGCGCTCGTCTTCGCGGCGAGTTCCGGCGGTCGCGGCGCGGACGCGGCGCGCCGGGTGTACGTCGACGGGCTCCGAACGGCGATTAAGACGTTCGGCGAGCGACGACAGTCGCCCGAAAGGCTAGTGTACACCTCCTCCACCGGCGTGTACGGCGACCACGGCGGCGACTGGGTCGACGAAACGACGCCGCTCGACCCGACGACGGAGAAGACGAGAGTGCTGGTCGAGGCCGAGCGGATCGCCCGCGAGTTCGCCGGCGAGTACGGGATCGACGGATCTGTCGCTCGGTTCGCGGGTCTGTACGGCCCGAACCGGTATCGACTCCGCCGCTACGTCGAGGGGCCGGTGACGGAGGGGTTTCTGAACATGGTCCACCGCGACGACGCCGCGGGCGCGGTTCGACATCTCCTGACGGAAGACCTGGCGCGGGGCGATGCCGTCGTCGTCGTCGACGACGAACCGGTCTCGAAATGGGAGTTCGCGGACTGGCTCGCGACGGAATGCGGCGTCGACCGCCCGGCGAAGCGAACCAAAGCGGAGCGATTGGCCGAGGACGACCTCTCCGAAACCGTTCGACGGCGACTGCAAACGAGCAAACGGTGTTCGAACGACAGGCTCCATGGTCTCGGGTACACGTTCGCGTATCCGACCTTCAGGGAGGGGTACCGGAACGCGGTCGAAACTTACCGGAAGGAGCAACTGTAGGGGAAAGTTCTTGGTCATTCATAAAGAGCCAGAAGATATGAGGTCGCTGAGAGGAAGGCCGTCCGCTCTGCAGGTCGAAGCCGTTCAGGGGTGGGTGGATTCGCTGAGCACGGTCGAACTCGCCCTGATCGCGGTGGGCGTCCTCGTTGCACTGATCGTTGTCGGGTTCGCTATCTCGTGGCTTCGACGGACGCCCGGGGAACGGTTCAAGCGCGCGCTGGCGGACCGCGACCACGTGTCGGTACTGATGCATCCGAATCCGGACCCGGACGCGATGTCGTCCGCGATGGCAGTGGCAGATCTCGCGGACGTGGTCGACACCGAAGCGACGCTACAGTATCCCGGCGAGATCCGCCATCAGGAGAACCGCGCGTTCCAGACCGTTCTGGAACTCGACTTCGAACGCGTCGAACGCGCCGGCGACATCGCCAGCGACGACGTCGTTCTGGTCGACCACAACGCCCCGCGCGGGTTCGACGGGTCGTCGGCGATCGAACCGTTCGCCGTCATCGACCACCACCCGGGGAACGGCACCGGGGACGAGTTCACCGACGTCCGAACCGACTACGGGGCCTGTGCCACGATACTGGCCGAGTACTTCGAGACGCTCGAAGCGGAGACGAACCCCGATAACGGCGAGAGCGACGCGGACATAGAAGTCTCCGAGCAGTTAGCGACTGGACTTCTCTACGGGATCCAGTCCGACACGAACCATCTGACGAAGGGATGTTCCGCGGCCGAATTCGACGCCTGCGCGTACCTCTACCCGGGCGTCGACCAGGGGGTTCTGGACCGTATCGCGAACCCGCAGGTCAGTGCCGACGTGCTGGAGACGAAAGCCCGCGCCATCTACGACCGCGAGGTCCGCCGGTCGTTCGCCGTCTGTGACGTGGGCGAGGTCCCGGTCGTCGACGCTATTCCGCAGGCGGCGGACGAACTAACCAGTCTGGAAGGGGTGACCGCTGTCGTCGTCTTCGGCGACCACGAAGGGACCCTCCACCTCTCGGGCCGGTCGCGGGACGACCGCGTCCACATGGGTGAGGCGCTTCGAGCGGTCGTCGATGACATCCCGATGGCAGACGCGGGCGGGCACGCCAGAATGGGGGGCGGACAGGTGTCGATCGAACACATGGCGGGGATCGGTCCGTCAGAGGGCATCTCGCGAGACGAGTTCGTCGACCGTCTGTTCGGTGCCCTCGACGGCGAAGTGTAGGCGTTCAGCCTTCGAAACCAGTGACCCTTTTCCTCGCCCGCCCGTACCAGGTGACATGGCCACGGGAAACGGGACCTGGGAGTACCGGGACAGGTTCGGCGATTCGTTCGGGCGGACGTACTTCCGGCGGTACGGTGACGGCGTCGTCTCTAGTATCGGCGTGGGGACGTATCTCGGCGACCCGACCGACGATGTCGACGCCGGCTACCGGGAATCGATCGTCACTGCACTGGAGCGCGGTAGCAACGTCATCGACACCGCGATCAACTACCGCTGTCAGCGGAGCGAACGCGTCGTCGGCCGAGCGCTCGACGACGCGGACGTCGACCGCGACGCCGTGCTCGTCGCCACCAAGGGCGGGTTCGTCCCGTTCGACGGCGAGAAACCGGCGGACCCGGGTGCGTACGTCCGGGAGGAGTACGTCGACACCGGACTGATCGAACCGGACGAACTCGTTCGGGGGAGTCACTGCATCGCACCGGTGTACCTCGACGACCAGGTGGACCGCTCGCTGGCGAATCTTGACGTGGACACGATCGACCTGTACTACGTCCACAACCCCGAGACGCAACTGCGGACGCGGTCCAGGGAGGAAGTGTACGACCAGTTGGAGTCGGCCTTCCGTTGCCTCGAACACCGGGTCGACGAGGGGGATATCCACGCGTACGGCGTCGCGACGTGGGACGCCTTTCGTGTTCCGCCGGACCACGAGAAGTACCTCTCGCTGCCGGAAGTAGTGTCCCGGGCGCGCGCCGCGGCGGACGACGCGGACAACGCCTCGACGGGACTGCGCGCGATCCAGTTACCGTTCAACGTCGTGATGGCCGATGCGTTCACCGTCGAGAGTCACGATTCGCCAGAAGGTCGGCAGAGCGCGCTCCAGTTCGCCCGGGAAGCGGGCCTGAACGTCTTTACGAGCGCGAGCCTCGCTCAGGGGCAACTGGCTGGCGATATCCCTGAGGAGGTAGCCGATCAACTGTCCGGAGACACGACGGCCCAGCGCGCGATCAACTTCGCGCGGAGCGCGCCGGGCGTCACCTGTTCGCTCGTCGGGGCGAGTTCGCCCGAACACGTCGAGGAAAACGTCGACGCCGGTACGTTCGACCCGCTCGGTGCTGACGCGTTCGACGCGGTCTTCGAGTGACCGTCGCGGTGACCGGAGGTCCGTCAGTGAGAGTTAGATAGAAACGGTCGGAGTTTCGTTGGACCGGGACGTCCCGTCCGTCGACGGTGAATCAAGACGTTACAGTTCTTTCCACTCCCCGTCACACTCGGGACAGGACCGCACGGTCCCTATCTCGGAAGGGTCGTTTTTCGTCGTGAGGTCCTGCTCACACGCCTGGCACTTCAACCGTCCGTACGTGTCTTTGACCAGGTCACCGTCGCGAAGCGCCTTCCGAACGGATTTCATATTCGGAACGTATGTGACACCCTGTCAAAAAACCACCCCTGAACCATTCGTTTCGAAAGCCTTGAAGCGGCATCTGATGTACTCTCACTCGTGCTATCGAGCCAAGGGAAAGCCCGGTCGTTTTCGGGGCGCGGACGGCTGTTCGGGTCGCTGTGTACCATGGTGTTTCTCGTCAACATCGCCCGCGTGGTGTTCGCACCCCTCGTCGAACCGCTGCGAGCGGCGTTCGGGTTTTCCGGCGGAACTATCGGCCTCGTCGTGACGATGGCCTGGGTGGGAAGCGCCGTCCCGCGGATGCCCACCGGATACCTGCTCACGAAGGTGCCGCGCCACACGGTCGTCCTCGGATCCGGCGCGTTACTCACCGTCGCCACCGCAGTGACCGCCGTCGCGGATTCGTTCGCGACGCTGGCCGCGGGCGCGTTGCTGATGGGGTTGACGAGCGGCGCGTACTTCATTGCCGCCAATCCGCTCGTGAGCGAACTGTTCCCCGACCGGGTCGGCCGCGCCATCGGTATTCACGGGATGTCGAGCCAACTCGCCGCCGTCAGCGCGCCGCTGGTGGTCGGCGGCGTCCTCCTTGTAACCGACTGGCGCGCCGTGTTCTGGCTCATCGGCGGCGTCGCCGCGGCGACGACCGTCGTCTTCTTCCTGATCGCTCGCCGTGCGGAGATGCCCGAGGCCGGCCGCGACGATAAGGACTTCGTCGGCGCGCTCACCCGGCAGTGGCCGATAATCCTCACCGGCGTCGCGATAATCGGCGCGACGGGGTTCGTCTGGAACGGCGTGTTCAATTTCTACGTGACGTACCTCGTCGAGGTGAAAGGGCTGTCCGAAGCGGTGGCGCGGAACGTCCTGACCGGCGTGTTCGCCGCCGGGGTGCCGGCGTTCGTCCTCACGGGTCGCGTCGCCGAGCGGGTCCCGTACGTGCCGCTGATGCTGACGATCCTCGGGGGGTTCATCGCCAGTCTGTTGGCGCTGACAGCGGTCGGGTCGCTGTGGACGGTCGTCGCTGTCAGCGTGATTCTCGGCTACGTCGTCCACAGCCTCTTTCCCGCGCTCGACATCTACCTGCTCGACTCACTGCCGGACGAGAACAGGGCGAGCGCCTACGCGCTGTACAGCGGGACGATGATGCTCGTACAGGCGACCGGGAGCGCCGTCCTCGGCGCGCTGACCGACGCCGGATTCGCCTTCGACGCGCTGTTTCGCCTGTTTTCCGTCGGCCTGTTGGCCATTCTCGTCGTCCTGTTCGGTCTGTACGTGACCGAACGGTTGCCCCGCGGTGCGTCGCCGGTGTGAGTCGTCGGCGTTTTCATTCCGTAGTCCAAGGCACGTGTGATGGAGTACGTTCAGGAGCGGGTCACGACGCTGCACGCGTTCGACGACCCGTCGCCGGCGGCACCGACCGACAGGGCCGCGGTCGTCGTACCGATGACCGACCGGGAGTACGCGGGCCTCGCCGCCGAGCGCGTGCTGTCGACGCTCTCGACGGTCGACCCCAAGCGTATCGTCGTCGCGCTACGAGCGCCCGCGGAACGCGTCCCGGAGTTCGCCGCGTGGCTGTCGTCGTTCGACGCGCCGGTCGACCTGCTGTGGTGTAACGCCCCCGCCGTCGAGGCGGTGCTAGACGACGCCGGGCTAAACGACGGGTTCGGGAAAGGCCGAGACGTGTGGCTGGCACTCGGCGTCGCGGCCCAGTCCGCGGAGTACGTCACCGTCCACGACGCCGACGCGAAGAGTTACTCGGCGTCGCACGTGCCGCGCCTGCTCGCGCCGCTCTCAGACGGGTACGCGTTCTCGAAGGGGTACTACGCCCGGGTGGAGAACGACCGACTCTACGGGCGGCTGTTCCGCCTGTTCTACGCGCCGCTGGTTCGGACACTCGCCGACGCGCACGACGCCCCCGTCCTCGACTATCTCGGCGCGTTCCGGTACGCGCTGGCCGGCGAGTTCGCGCTGACTGCCGACCTCGCCCGGTCCCTGCGCCCACCGCGCGCCTGGGGGCTGGAGGTCGGGACGCTCGGCGACGCGTTCGACGCCGCCGGCTTCGAGGGCACCGCGCAGGTCGACCTGGGCCGCCACGAACACGACCACCGGGCCGTCTCGGGCCCGACCGGCCTCGCCGAGATGTCCCGACAGGTGGGGGACGCGCTGTTCCGCGTCGTCGAGGACCACGGCGTAACGCCCGACTACGACACGCTGGCCGACCGCTACCGCGACGTCGCGGCGGAGTTCGTCCGGCAGTACGCCGCGGACGCCTCGTTCAACGGCCTCTCGTACGATCCAACCGCCGAACGCGAGCAGGTCGCCGACTACGCCGACGCCGTCCGGGAACCCAGCCTGGACGACCGCCTGCCGGCGTGGTCGGAAACGGCGATAGAGCCCGAGACCGTGGCGAACGCGTCCGCTGAGGCGATAGAACAAGTTAGAGCTGAGACCCGCTGATAGGGACCTTCGACAACGTGGGGTGCTGTCCGTACTCACCGCGACGTAAAGCCCGAACGCTCATCCCGGGGTAGCCGCATACCCAGCGTATGGACCTGACGCACGACGAACTCGCCGGTATCGTCGATCTTTTCGGCGCGCTGTCTCGGGACGAACTCCTGAACGCGCTCTCGGAACTCGCCTACCGCGAGGGCAGGGAGTTCGACGAGACAGAGAGCGCAGCGGCGGTCGACGAGGCCGTCGACGGCTATCATCTCGTCGAGTACGACGACCTACTGGTCGCCGGACCGACTGCGTTTCCGACGCTTCCCGCGAACGCCGAAGACCTGCCGCACATCATGGACGTCGAGGAGCGGACGGTCGACCGCGAGGCGCTGGGCGAACGAACGCGAGAGCGACTCCGCGCGGACGCGGACGCCGCGCTCGAGGACGGCGACGGGGACCGACTGGAGACGCTGATCGACGTCAGTTACGACGTCGAGGCGTGGTCGCCGGTGTCGCTCGACGAGATGCGAGCGGACCTCGACCGGCGAGGATAAGAGGGACCGGCCACGTACTTCGGACGAACGGCTATGCAACTGGACCTGGACCGTGTCGCAGAGTACACGCCGCGGGCGGTGACCGGCGAGAAGTACGACGCCGCGGTCCTCATTCCCGTCGTCGAACGCGACGGCGAGGCACACCTCCTGTTCACGAAGCGGGCCGAACACCTCGGCGAGCATCCCGGCCAGATGAGTTTCCCCGGCGGCGGCCGCGAACCTGAGGACGAGGACCTGCAGGCGACCGCGCTCCGGGAGGCCCGAGAGGAGATCGGACTGGACCCCGAGGAGACCGAAGTGCTCGGCAGGATCGACGACATACGGACTGTCACCGAATACTCAGTGACACCGTTCGTCGCCCGGGTCCCGGACCGCGAGTACGAACCCGACGACGGCGAAGTGGCGGAGATCGCGGTCCTCAGCGTCGCCGACATGCTCGACGACGCCAACTACGACTACGAACGCCGGGAACACCCCCACTACGGCGAGGTCGTCATCCACTACTTTCGCGTCGACGGCTACACCGTCTGGGGTGCGACCGGCCGCATCGTCGTCGACTTTTTCGAACTGACCACCGACTGGCGTGCGCCGGAACGGATCGACCCGAGTTCGCGGGTCTGATCTCGTGTCCGATCCGACTCGTGGTCAATCCGGTCCGAGTTCCGACAAAAGAGGAGTGTGCAACAACGCGGGCGCGTTGGCTGACACCTGACGGCTCCCGTCGCCGGCCAATCTTCGTACGGAACGATACCCTTTTGCGAGTCCCTCTCAGAAGTGGCTACATGGTCTCACAGACGATGGGTCGCGTTCCGCACGGGCGATAGTATTTCTAACCGGCGTTCTACGGGTGATCGACGATGCTGACTGGGTCCGAGTCAGCCACTGCGACGGGACTCGACGCCATTGCGCTCAAACCGACTGAGTGCGCCGTCGAGCGAGCGAGCGATCTCCCGTTCGAAACAGTCGCGGTCGACTACGAGGGCCGCGAACACCTCCCGGACGCCGAAACCCTTGCGTCGCTCGCCGAGGGCCACGAGGTGTTTCTGACGACGCCGGTACGAGCGGACGGTTTCGACCCGCTCGGCGACGACTCGCTGACCGACTGGATACCCGAGGGCGTTCGTCGCGTCCTCGTCGCGGGCCACCCGGCCTACCTTTCGGAAGCGGAGCGGAGTCGGGCCGTCGCTCCTCGCCTCGGAACGGCGAAAGAGCGCGCGACCGACGCCTGGGTCGGGACGGAGAGCGTCGAACGCATCGCACTGGCGGCAGGCGGCCCCCAGTACGAACTCCTCTCGCGGTCGACTACCCGCGACCTCCGGGCGCTCCGCGCAGCGGGACTCGACGCGGACGTCGTCATCTACGCGCCGACCGTACTGACCGACGACGAAGACGCGGTCCTCGACGCTGTCGGCGACTACTCGGCGCGACGCAAACCCGTCGCCCGCGCGCTTCCCGACGGCGCGGCTACCGACAGCGAGGCGACGGGCCGCGCTCGGGACGTGTTGCTGCGGGCGACTCGCGATTACGCGCTCGTCGGGACGCCCGAGACGGTTCGTGAGCGCGTCGCCGAGTTGAAAGACGCCGGTGCGACGACTGTCGTGGGCTATCCCGCCCGCGGGGTCGACGCGTTCGAGAGACGGGCGTAGCGACTCCGGTCGAGAGTCACAGGCCGAGACGAAAGAACGGCGACGCAGTCGGCTCGTTACAGCGATAGCGCGGCGAAAGACCGCGCGTTTACTCGAGGTCGAAGCGGTCGAGTTTCATCACTTTCTCCCACGTCTCCACGAAGTCGCGCACGAACTTCTCCTCCGCGTCGTCGCTTCCGTAAACCTCCGAAATGGCGCGAAGCCGGGAGTTCGAACCGAAGATGAGGTCCACGCGGGTGCCCTTCCACTTGAGTTCGCCCGTGGCACGGTCGCGCCCCTCGTACACGTTTTCGGCTTCCGAGGCAGGCTCCCACTCCGTGCCCATGTCGAGCAGGTTCACGAAGAAGTCGTTGGTCAGCGTCCCCGGCCGGTCTGTGAAGACGCCGAGGTCGGACTGCTGGTAGTTCGCGTCAAGCGCGCGCATGCCGCCGACCAGAACCGTCATCTCGGACGCAGTCAGGTTCAGTAGCTGCGACTTGTCCACCAGCAACTCCTCCGCCGGATGGTCGTACTCGTCTCCGAAGTAGTTACGGAACCCGTCTATCTTCGGTTTGAGCGCGTCGAACGATTCGACGTCGGTCTGTTCCTGGGAAGCGTCGGTTCGTCCCGGCTCGAACGGGACTTCCACGTCGTACCCGGCGTCCGCCGCCGCCTTCTCGACGGCTGCGTTGCCGCCCAGAACGATGAGGTCGGCGAGCGAGACACGCGTCCCGTCGGACTGCGAGCCGTTGAAGTCCTCCTGAATCCCTTCGAGGGTCTCCAGTACGGTCGACAGCTGCTCCGGTTCGTTCGCCTCCCAGTTCCGCTGGGGTTCGAGGCGGATGCGCGCGCCGTTCGCTCCGCCGCGCTTGTCGCTGTCACGGTACGTCGACGCCGACGCCCAGGCGGTCTTGACCAGTTGGGGGACGGACAGGTCCGACCCGAGGATCTCCTCCTTGAGTTCGGCGACCTCCTCGTCCCCGATACGGTCGTAGTCGGCTTCGGGGATAGGGTCTTGCCACAGCATCTCCTCGTCCGGAACTTCCGGGCCGAGGAACCGCGTCGGCGGCCCCATGTCGCGGTGAATCAGCTTGTACCAGGCTTTCTGGAACGCCTTTCCGAACTCCATCGGGCTCTCCTGGAACGTCTCCATTATCTCCCGGTAGTCGGGGTCCCGCTTGAGGGCGATGTCGGTCGTGAGCATCATCGGCGTGACCCCTTCGTCCGGGTCCTGTGCGTCCGGTGCGGAGTCCGCTAGCTCTTCGCTCTTGGGGGTCCACTGCCAGGCACCGCCGGGCCCCTTCTCGGGCTCCCACTCGTAGTCGAGCAGGTTGTTGATGTACCCCATGTCCCACCAAGTCGGGGACTGCGTCCAGGGCCCCTCGATACCGCTGGTGGTGACCTCGCCGTCTTCGGTGGCATCGTTCTGCCAGCCGAGTCCCTGGTTCTCGATGGGGGCCGCCTCCGGTTCGGGGCCGAGTACATCGTCGGGGTTGTCTGCGCCGTGGACTTTCCCGAACGTGTGTCCGCCGGCGATGAGCGCGGCCGTCTGTTTGTCGTTCATCGCCATCCGGGAGAACGTCTGACGGATGTTCTTCGCCGAGGCCTTCGGGTCCGGCTGGCCGTCAGGGCCCTCCGGATTCACGTAGATGAGCCCCATCACGGACGCGCCGAGCCCCGTATCGAGTTCACCGGGGTCGTCGAAGCGCTCGTTCGCTTCCCACTCCTCCTCGGGGCCCCAGTAGACGGAGTCGTCGGGCTCGAAGGCATCCTCGCGCCCGCCGGCGAAGCCGAACGTCTCGAAGCCCATCGACTCGATGGCGACGTTCCCGGCCAGGACTATCAGGTCGGCCCACGAGAGTTTGCGACCGTACTTCTGCTTGATCGGCAAGAGCAGCCGGCGCGCCTTGTCGAGGTTCGCGTTGTCGGGCCAGCTGTTGAGGGGAGCAAAGCGCTGCGTACCGCCGGACGCGCCGCCGCGGCCGTCGCTGGTGCGGTACGTGCCGGCGCTGTGCCAGGCCATTCGAATGAACAGCGGCCCGTAGTGGCCGTAGTCGGCCGGCCACCAGTCCTGCGGCGTCGTCATCAGCTCTTCGAGGTCCGACTTCACCGCTTCGAGGTCGAGTTTCTGGAACTCCTCGGCGTAATCGAAGTCCTCGTCCATCGGACCGACTTCATGAGAGTTCTGGTCGAGAACCTCCAAGTTCAACTGGTTCGGCCACCAGTCGTGATTACGCCCTCTCATTATCCGGCTACCTCCGTGGTACGTACCCGGTTAACCTGGGCCGTCTGCTCCAGGTAGTCGTCCATACGCATCGACCCCTCGGGGCTGGCAGTGCGGGAGTTCTGGTCGTCCGGCACTGGCTCGCCGGAGTTCGTCGTCAACGCGTCTCGTTCTGCGTCGAAGTTCGGGTCGCCCATGCCGTGCTTTGGGGTATTGTCTAACATTAATTACTTCTCTCGAAAGATGATTGGACTAGACAATAATAAGGCTTGGGCGCGCGGCGCAAATCTCCGGAATGCGCGGCGAAAGCGACCAATTCCCACGGGGTCCGTCGACCCGCCTAGTGACAGCTTTAGGTGGGACGGCAATTACGCTCTTCCGGTTAACAGGTCCCCAACCGAGCGTTCCTTTTCCGCTGTGGAGGCGCGTTCGCCGCTCGTTTTCCTGCCGTTGTCGGGAGCGGCGCGACACTTATTTTCTTCCGTGAACTCCCGTCGACTATGTCCACCGCCACTCACCGGTGTACCTGCGGTGCAACCCTCCAGTACAGACAGGACATGCGGAAGGAGCAAGGCGGCGTCTACCCGACCTGGAAATGCAAGGACTGCGGGACGCCGGTCCCGGGAACGGTCGCCGAGCGTATCAAGCACCAACATCCATCGTAACGCCCGCAGTGTCGCTCTCCGGCGGTACGCGTAAGTGGACCCCGTCCGACCGCTACGTATGGCCAAGCACGTTGCTGTGGTCGGCGGCGGTGCCGTCGGCACGACAGCCGCCTACGACCTCGCAGAGCGCGGAACGGACGTCACGCTGTTCGAACGCGGGGAGATAGCCGCCGGCAGCACGGGTCGCGCGGCGGGGATCGTTTACGACGCGTTCGCCGACAGCGTCGACGCTCGCGTCGCCGACCGCGCCGTCGAGCGCTTCCGCGAATTCTCGGGGGAGGGCGACTTCTCCTTCGAGGTGACGCCGTACGTCTGGCTGGCGCGCGAGGGCGACGAACGCCGCGCGGACGCTATCCGTGAGCAGGTCCCCAGAATGCGATCCCACGGGCGGGACGCGGCGCTGGTCGACCCGGAAGAGCTGTCTGCCGAGTGGCCGGCGCTGCGGACTGACGACATCGCCGTCGCCGCCGTCGCACGAAACGCCGGGCGGGTACGCCCGGAGACGTACCCGCCACTGCTCGCCGAGAAAGCGCGCCAGGCCGGCGCGCGGATCGAAACCGGCGTCGAAGTGTCACTCACGGCCGACCCGCCGGGTGTCACTACCAGGTCGTCGAAGACGGCCCGAGACGGTGGCGGTTCCGCCGAAGGCGAGGGTGAGCACCGCGCGTTCGACGCCGTCCTCGTCGCCGCCGGGGCGCAGACGAAACGGATTCTGTCCAAAGCGGGGATCCCGGTCGCGCTGAAACCGTACCGCGTACAGGCGCTAACGACGGCTGGCGGGCCGAGCGGTCGCTCGAACGAGGACGGTCCGGCGGTGCCGATGACCTACGACGCGACAGGCGGGTTCTACCTTCGGCCGTACGGCGACGGTCTGCTCGCAGGCGACGGGACCGAAGAGGTCGAAAGCGACCCCGACGACTGGAAACGGGACGGCGACGACGCGTTCGTGTCGTCGATGCGGGACGGCCTCGCACATCGCGTCGGCGTCGACGCCGACGTGACGGACGCCTGGGCCGGCCTCTGTACCGCGACGCCGGACCGAAACCCGTTGCTCGGCGAACTCCGCGACGGGATCTACGTCGCCACCGGGTTCCAGGGCCACGGCTTCATGCGCTCGTCGGCGCTCGGCGAAGTCGCCGCCGAAGCGATACTCGGCGAGGGGGGCATCCCCGACTACGATCCGACTCGCTTTACTGGCGACGAGGAGTTCGACATCGTCGAAGGAATGACCGTCTCCGAGTAGTTGCGCGTCAGTCGCGGCAGTAATTACGCGTCAGTCGCGGCGTCGGCGGTTTCGGAACCAGTGGTGCCGTCTCCGCCGACGGGGTCGGATTTCGGCAGGCGAACGCGGAGTTCTCCCGAACCGGTGAGCGTCGCCGTCGACTCGCCGGGGACGACATCTGCTCCGTCGGGCAGTTCCGCACGGCCGTCCAGCGAGAGGCCGCGGCCGGGGAACCGCATCTCGTACCCCTCGCGGTACTCCCGGAACCGGTCGATACGAACCATCACGGCGTCGTCGACGAACCGCACCTGAACGTCGCTGCTCGTGGTACCCGGTGCGTCGAACACGACCAGAAACGCCTCGTCGCTTTCCAGTACGTCCGCCGTGAGCGACCGCGACTCCTGAAGGCGACTGGCCGCCCGGCCGACTCGCTTGACGACCGAGTCGCTGACCGACTTGCCGATCTCACGCAGTGTCATCTTGTTCCGAATGACGGGCCGCAGACGCCTAAGTCTGACGCGTTCTCCGAACGCGAGCGGCCGTCGCCGCCCCGCTCACAGTTCGATCAGCTGCAGGCTCTCCGTCTCGGCGCAGTACGGACAGACGAGGTCGTCGACGCTCAGGTCGTCGGGCACGTCGTAGGTGTAGTGGTTCTCGAACATGTCGAGTTCGCAGTTCTCGTTCGTGCACTTGATCTCCTCGGTCTTTGGCATAGATCAGAGTAATCTCGGTACGGGGAAACCGTTTGCGGCAGGGTATGGCGTTGCCGACGCCCGGACCGAGAGTCTCGGACTCTGCCGGATTCCACACCGTCCGTTTCCGCACCGTTTTACCCGTCGAGCGTCAACGGAGACGTATGACAGACCCCGCCGACCTCTCCGTGACCATCGTCGACGGTTACGTCGACGAGCCAGCGCATTTCGGGGTCCCGCCGTACGTCTCGACGTACCCCCGGTACACAGCCGGCGCGCTCGTCGACGCGGGCGTCCCGTCGGAGAACATCACGTACCACACCATCGACGAACTCCGCGACGACCGCCACAAGTGGCGCGACGTCGAAGAAGCGGACCTGCTCTGCTACACCGGGGGGATGACCGTCCCCGGGAAGTACGTCGGCGGCACACCGGCCGAACCCGACGAGGTGCGCGAACTCGCGTGGACCGCCGACGGCACCTCGCTGATGGGCGGTCCGGTCCGCTTCGGCGTCGGCGACGCGAACGAGGGCGCGAGCGAAACCGAACGCGACGACCTGGATTTCGACTTCCTCGCCATGGCCGACGTCGAGGCCGCGGCGTACGACATCGTCTCGAACGGGCTCGAAGGGTTCGAGGACCGCTACCGCGGCGTCCCCGAGGAGACGCGCTGGGCGCGCAAGGGGGCGTTTATCGTGGAACAGCATCCGAACCACCCCGACTACCTCATCGCGGAACTGGAAACGTCTCGCGGCTGTCCGTACCGCTGTTCGTTCTGTACGGAACCGATGTACGGCGACCCCGATTTCCGTCCGCCCGAGAGCGTCGTCGACGAGGTGGACGCGCTCTCCGACCGCGGCGTCCAGCATTTCCGCCTCGGTCGCCAGGCAGACATCCTTGCCTACGGCGGCGACGGCGAAGCGCCGAACCCGGACGCGCTCCGCGACCTCTACGGCGGCATCCGCGAGGTGGCACCCGACCTCGAAACGCTTCACCTCGACAATATGAACCCCATCACGGTCGTGAAGTGGCCCGAGAAGGCCCGCGAGGGTATCCGGGTCATCGCGGAGCACAACACGCCCGGGGACACGGCGGCGTTCGGTCTCGAATCCGCGGACCCGCTCGTACAGGAGGAGAACAATCTCAACGTCTCCGCCGAGGAGTGCTTCGAAGCGGTCAAGATCGTCAACGAAGAGGCCGGATGGCGGCCGGGAGAGGGGAGCGACGCGACGGGCCCCTCGACCGGCGACGACGCTCCGAACCGCCTTCCGAAACTCCTGCCCGGTATCAACCTCGTCCACGGACTGAAAGGCGAACGGAAGGAGACGTTCGAGCACAACAGGCAGTTCCTCCAGCGCGTCTACGACGAGGGGCTGATGCTCCGCCGCGTGAACATCCGTCAGGTGATGGCGTTCGAGGGCACCGATATGGCCGAGACGGGCGCGGAACTCGCACAGGACCACAAGCAGCAGTTCAAGCAGTACAAACAGGAGGTCCGTGAAGAGATAGACAATCCGATGCTCCAGCGCGTCGCCCCGCCGGGAACCGTCCTGCCGGACGTCACGCTGGAGTACCATCAGGACGGCAAGACGTTCGGCCGGCAACTCGGCACCTACCCGCTGCTCGTCGGTATCCCCGGCGAGCGAGAACTCGGCCGGACCATCGACGTTTCCATCGTCGGCCACGGCTACCGTTCCGTCACCGGCGTCCCCTACCCGCTCGATGTCAACAGCGCGTCGATGGACGAACTCAGGGCGATACCGGGCGTCGGCAGGAGCAGCGCGGGCGACATCGTCGTTAACCGTCCGTACGAGTCGACGGCCGAGGTCGGGGTAGACGCCGACCTGGGCAAGTTCGCGACGGTGCGGTCGCCGGAACGCGCGGACTAACACCGTCTCGACAGGTGGGATCGCTCGCAACGAAACTTATTGGAGTCGCTGTGGTGCTTCCGCCAAGGGAATGACTGACGGAGATATCTTCAGACAGCGACGGCTAGACAGCGACACCGTCCCCGAGAGGTTGACGCTCGCCGTCTTCAACTCCGACTGTCCGGACGACGTGGTAGCGGCACTGGGCGAAGAGCTCTCCGCCTTTTTCGACGTCGAATCGGTGACCCAGGGCGAGACGCTCAGGGACACCGGAACGGAGTTCGCCGTCATGCACGACGACGTGTTGATCGACGGGCCGATCCTCCACGGCGACCGGTCGGTCGCGGACATAGACGGGACGGTGATGGGTGCACAACCGGCGGACACCGTCTTCATCGCGGACTACGACGACCGGGAGGGGATGCGAACGCTCTCCCAGCGCATCGAGAAGAAGGCGTGGTGGGCCGGCGACGGCAAACTGTACGCGACGGGCCACCAGCGCCTCTCGATGATGGACGACCAGTGGAACCTGTACGAGAGTATCGCCGACGCCGGAGTGGACGTGACGGTGTTCGACCAGCCGGAGTGGACGCCCGGAAGCCGAGAGGCCCTCACCGTCCGTCCCGAGGGAAGACACGCCCTGACGGGCACCTGGCTCGTCATCTTCGACGGCGCTGGCAACGATGCGGCGAAAGGCGCACTCGTCGCGACGGAACGCGGGTCGAACACGTACTACGGGCTCTGGACCGTCGACCCTGCCGTCGTCGACCACCTCCAACAGCGCGCGCTCGAAGTCGAGTCCCAGTCACAGAGATAGCGCGAACGGCAGAGGAGCTACGGGGACAGTGTGACTGAGCCGAACTACCGCGAGCAGCGTGGGGGGCCCTAACGCCAGTCGTACAGTTCCACGACCCGGTCATGGCGGTCGGCGAGACCGTTTGGATTCTTCGCCGCGGTGCCGTCGCGCGAACGGGCCGCGAACCCGTCCTTGCAGCCGCGGAGGACACCACCCATCACCGTTCGACCGTTGCCGAGCCAGGCGCTCAGTTCGACATCGCCGCGGAACACGTCCTTCGCGACGCCCGCGGCGTCTCTCAGCGCGAGCCCGGTCATTCGGCGGATCGTGCTGTGGTGGACGCCGTAGTTCTTGCAGAGCTGATAGGCTACCGACTGATGCCGCCACCCCCAGTCGTACTGCGTTCGGCCGCCGTCAGCCCCGTACTCGCCGCGGACGCTCATTTCGGGAGCCCAGGTGACTGACCGGTCGACCGCCGCGAGTCGATGGGATACGTCGCGGGCCCCGCCGGTTTCGAGGTACTCGTCGAATCCGTCGATAGCCTCGATAGCGTCCCGGTCGAACACGACGTTGTCCCCGTTACAGAAAGAGACCGAACGACCGGCGTACGTGCGGGTCTCCTCGGACTCGGTCGTCATCCCGGCGCGCAGCGTACGGTGTGTCGGTCCGGTAACGGCGTCAGCGCCGTCAACGAGCGCGTCGGCGGCAGCCTCGTACCAGGACGGTTCGACCGCCAGCCGATAGCTTATCAGGCCGACAGCGTCACCCGTCGCGACGCCGATACCGGCGTTCCGGGCGACGTTGACGTTCCGGTCCGAGAGTTCGAGGAGGACGTCTACGTCTTCGCGTTCGCGGATCATACCGGTCGTCCCGTCCGAGGACGGGCCGTTGACCACGATAGTCTCCGCGGCCGGAACGTGGTCGTTTATCGCGTCCAGGCTCCGTTTCAGTTGCTCTCGGCCGTTCAGTGTCGGGACGACTACCGAGAGCTCCATACCACCCTGTAGGAGAGTGAATGATTAAAAGATCACTGGATACCAGCCAAGGCGTTCACACGACCGACGCGTTCCAGTAGGAAACGGAAGCGAGGCTGTCGCCGACTGGCGATCGATGGACTGCGGTGTCCAGCGACCGAAACGCGCTGGCCATGCTGTTCGGTATCTTCCTGTAAAAGCCGTAGGGGAGAACGAAATCGTGTTCGTCGCCAACGAGCGTTAGACCGGCCCGGTCGAGCAACGAAAGCACCTCCGTTTGCGAGTAGAGCCGCGACCCCATCGGCAACAGCCAGTTGTAGACGCTGCGGCTGCTAAATCGGTTGAACGTGTCGAAAAACACCTGCTCCTTCGAGACGCGACGCATCTCGCTGAGAAACGCCGCAGGGGTGTCTGCGAGGTGGAAAAACCGCATCGCGAACACCGTATCGAAGTGGTCGTCCGGGAACGGAAGGCGCCCGGCGTCGCCCCGCATGAATTCCAGCGACTCCTCGACGCCTGCCGACTTGGCTTTCTCCCGGCCCTGCTGGAGCATCGGCCCCGAGATATCGAGTCCGACTACGTCCGCACCGCGCTCCGCGAGCATCACGGTGAACCGGCCCGTTCCACAGGCGATTTCGAGAACGCGCTTGCCCTCGACAGGTCCGATAGCGTCGAGAACAGCTTCCTTCTCGCGACGGTCGATGAGTCTTCCCCCGCGCGAGAAACGCTTTTCTTCGTACTCCTCGGCGACATCGGACTCCTGGTACCACTCCTGTCCCTTCACGCTGTAGTGAGTTCTCGTTCCATAGGATAAAACGGTACTGGAGTCGTTCCGACTTACTGACCGAAATTCCTTGTTATTCGGTACCGTAGATCGGTGTATGCCGAAATGCACCACGTGCGGTACGACCCACGACGTAGACAGTCTCGTCAGGCACGAGCGAGGGAACCTGCTTCGCGTCCACTGTCCCGATTGCGAATCGCCGATGGGCCAGTACCGAAACCCGAGCGGCCGTTAATCCCCGCCGGAACGGACCGTCTCGGGTCGTATCCGTATGAGGACTCGTTCACCCGACTCCTCGCCGTGGTTCGGATATTCATCGACACCCATGTACCGACGTGCGAGTTCGTCGATATGGTCGACCGCACCATCAGTAGTGACGGCATCGACTGTTCCGGTAACAGAGAGATAGCGGTACGGGTCGTCGGGGTCGAGCATCGACAGCGCCACTGTCGTCCCTTCCTCGACGTTCCGTTCCTTTCGTCGCCCTCGCGCCGTGTTGACGAGCATTGACCCTGCTTCTTCGTCGTAGTCGACCCACACTGGCGAAACCTGCGGCCTCCCGTCGGGGTCGTCCGTCACGAAATGCCCGAACGTCTTCTTCTCGAACAGGTCGCGGTGCGTCTCCGGAATCTCGCTCATACATATCGTCTCTCGACAGACGGAACAAAAGTCTTCTACAACCCACCTATTACGATAATAATACACCTAATATTCTGTGCATTGTTAGGACCCCCATATAGCCAAGCTTTACTTACCACCTTTGTCGAATAGAGTCCATGAGCACCAGTACGCAGGAGGAGCGCTCGAAAGAAACTGATGACGAAGCCTTATCAGATTCAGAATTCCGCGACCGTCTCTACGAACTCCCGCCGAGTGCGAAACTCGTCGCGAAGGTCCTCGAATCCGACGCGCCCCTCTCCCAGGGACAACTCGCCGAGGAGTCGTTACTGCCCGACCGTACCGTTCGGTACGCGTTGAACCGCCTCGAAGACGACGAACTCGTCAACTCACGGTACTCGTTTCAGGACGCGCGAAAGCAGGTCTACTTCCTGAACAACTGACTCTCTCACCCATCGACCGGCCAGCCTTTTGTCTTCGCCACCGAACGCCGGAGCATGACTGGAATAGAGCGGACAGCCGTCCCGTACGACCGCGCACCCGGCGGTGCCACGAACGCGTACGTGGTTGGATCCGAGGATGCGCTGCTCGTTGACCCGGCCGGCAGGACCGACGAGTTAGACGCGGCTGTCGACGAGCGGTCCGTGGCTCACGTCGCCGTCACGCACGCACACCCGGACCACGTCGGCGGCGTTGCGCACTACGCCGACGCGCTCGATGCCACTGTCTGGTGTCGCGCCGGCCGCGAGGACCGGTTCGAGCGGACGGCGGGTGTCGCCCCCGATAAGACGTTTCGTCCGGGGAGATCGCTCCCCGGAACGGACGGCGCGACCCCTCTCGACACCCCCGGGCACGCGCCCGACCACGTCGCGTTTCGCGTCGGCGACACGGTGCTCGTCGGCGACCTCGCCGTGGCCGAGGGGAGCGTCGCCGTCACCGCGCCCGACGGGGACATGCGCGCCTATCTCATCGCCCTTCGGCGGTTGCACGCACAGAACCCCGAGCGACTGCTTCCCGGTCACGGCCCGGCGATCAAGGCACCTCGTGAGACGTTAGCTCGTCTCGTTTCACACCGCCGCGACCGCGAGCGCCGCATCGAAACGGCGGTTCGCGGCGGCGCGCGAACGCTGGTCGACATCGTCGACGCAGCGTACGAAAAGGACCTCACCGGCGTCCGCGAAATGGCGGTCCGGACCGTCGAGGCTCACCTAGAGAAACTGGCCGTCGAGGGTCGCGTCGAGTGGGACGGGGAACTGGCGTCCACGAGGTGTAAGCCTCCAGAGCGGAATTTATAATAAACAATCGAATAGGTTCTTGGCGGGAGGACGCGTCAGTCAAAACGGTATGGACTTCACGTCGTACCCAACCGATCCCGAGGCCGTCGCCCAGCGACGGATGCCGGACGACCTCCAGTCGTCGCAGACGAAACTCGTCTACTACTACCTTCGAGTCACGGACTGCGAGACGGTCGGCGACCTCTCCGCGGAACTCGACATAAAGCGGATGACCCTGTACGACGTACTCGACACGTTAGACGAGAAGGGATTGGTCCGGCGCGAGGACGAACGGTACCGCACGACGTGACGGGACCCGTTCGCTGACCGCACTCCTTTTGAGTACCCGCGAGTACGGACGAGCATGGAGAGCCTCGAAGCCGAACTCGACCGCGCCCGCGACCTCGACGTCGACGACCTCGCCGACGCCATCGAGTCGATCGGCTTCGAGTGCACCCGCTGTGGGGCGTGCTGCAAGGCCGACGAGGCCGACCCGCACACTGCGACGGTGTTTCCGGACGAGGTACGCGAACTGCAGGACGCCGAGTCCCCGGGCGACTCGACCGAACGGGACTGGCGCGACGTCGCTCGACCGATGCCGTACGGCCTGACGGAGACGGCGGACGGGACCGAAGGCGAGACGTTCGAGTGGGCGCTCCAAACCGACGGCTGCGGCGACTGCACCTTTTACACCGAAGATGCGGACGGCGTCGGCGGGTGTACGGTCCACGAGGACCGGCCGCTTATCTGTCGGACGTACCCGTTCAGCGTCGCACTCGCCGGAACGAGCCAGCCGATGGGCGAGGCCGTCGACGAGTCCGGCCTCGTCCGCGCTCACGAGTGCGAGGGTCTCGGCCGAGACATCTCGCGGGAGGACGCCGAGGACCTGGCCGCGGCGCTGAAAGAACGGGCCGTCCGCGAACTGGACGAGGCGATCGACGTCCGCGACGAGTACGAACCGGCGGACTCAGCTTCGGGCGAGGTAGTAGTACACGACTCCGAAGGGGCGAAATCCCCCGACGGAACCCTGCGAAAGCGGTAAAAACCCCGCTGACCGGCGATACTTCTTTAATGTATGGCTCCAAGATTTATCGTGGAGGTCTAACCTTGGAAATCTCTGATGAACTCCTGTGTCTGTTCAGCGCCGACGTGACCGTCCAAGACGACAGCTACGTCGTGGAGGTCCCGCGTCGCGAAATCGAAACCGGTTCCGTGAAACCTGGCGAAACTTATCGCGTCGCACTCATCTCTAGCGAGGAAGCGGACGATTCCGATGACGCATCGACCGGTGCGCCGCCGGAACCGCAACCGCCCGTCGAGATCAACGAGACGCGCTATGTCGAGATCGAAGACATCGGCAAGCAGGGCGACGGCATCGCCCGCGTCGAGCGGGGGTACGTCATCATCGTCCCCGGTGCCGACGTCGGCGAGCGCGTGAAGGTCGAAATCACGGAGGTCAAATCCAACTTCGCGGTTGGCGAGATCATCGAAGAAACCTTCTGAAGCGACCGTTTTCCCGGTCGGGTCGCGCAAAGTGCGACCTCTCCCGGCAAAAAGCTCGGCCAAAAAATCCCGCTCGCTCACTCGTTTCTCTCGTTCGCTCACGGTGGCTCTGCGTGCGTAACTGCCTGACGGCCTGCTCTCTGCCCTCGCAAGCGAGGGTTCGGAAGACGAGAAAAACGGGTCTTCCGGCAAATCGTGGCGGCCAGGAACCCGGAACGAACACCCCGCCGAACTCCGGCGAGTTGTCGGTCGACTCTACGTCGCGGAGTCCGAACCGCTGTGTCTCCAACTGCACTGTCTCAACCCCGCGTTGTTTTGCACTGACGGAACCGATCGTCTCGGAGAACTCGCCCCGCGATTTTTTGCCCAGTACGTGCCACAGAGGATCATGGCAGACGAAGCCACTATTCGACCGGCTGAACGCGGAGATATCGACGGTATCCAGCGGGTCGCACGACGCGCATGGGGCGGTGCGTACAGAGGAGTGCTTCCGGAGGACGCGCTGGACGAGATGTTAGCTGTCCACTACTCAGACGAGGTTCTCGGCCGGACGATAGCGTCCTCGAAGCGGAGCCTCTTCGTCGCCGAGGACGACGGAACTATCGTCGGCTACGCCTCCGGCGGCCCCTCGGATATCGACGTGGAGGGAGAACTCAGCATCTATCTCGACCCGGACTGGTGGGGACAGGGGCTCGGAAAGCGGCTCCTCGACTGCGTGGCCGAGAGCCTGGCGGAGCAAGACGTCGAGCGCATCGAGGAGAAGGTCCTCGACGAGAACGAGGTCGGAAACGCGTTCTACGAGAAGCATTTCGACCGCGTCGGCCGAGAGGAGATCGAAATCGGCGGGACGACCTGGACGGCGAACGTGTATCGGACGGAGATCACGTGAGAGACGGACGGCCGCTGTGGGGGCGTTACTGCTCGCTCTCGGCACCGAGCGCGTCGATTACTCGCGCCGCGTTCTTCGAGAACGCTCGGCGCATCTTGTCCTCGGAAACGTCGAGCGTCAGTATCTCCATGACGCCGACGTTGGGGTGAGTGGAGGGCGCGCCGCTGCCGAACAGGACGCGGTCGGGATGTTCGAGGAGGGCGCGCTCCAGTTGCTCGCGATAGCGAACGAAACTCGTGTCGAGGTAGTAGTCGTCGTAGCGTTTCAGCAGGTCGATGGCCTCGCCCATCAGGTCGCGGTTCAGCGGATGCCCGCCGAAGTGCGAGACGATGACGGGGAACGAGCGATCCAGCAGAGCGTCCTCGATCACGTCTGGCGGACAGGACTCGCCGCCGTGGACGAGGACGGGGAGGTCAACGGACTCCAGTACGTCTAACACGTCGTCGTCGGGTAGGCCGTCCGTCGCGGGGTCGAGTTTGAACCCGTGGAAGCGGTCGTCGTAAGCGTACTGTTCGACGTCGTCGGGGGAGATATGCCACTCCTCGCGTGAGGCCGCGAGATTACGGAGACGCGCTCCGGTCGAATCGCCGGGACTGCGCGGCCCGTTAATGCGTGCGAACGCGACGAACGGCCGTTCGACTGAGAGCCTCGCGACGGCGTTGTTTGCCTGCAGATATCGCTGGTCGTCCGGAACGTCCGGGAACACCACCGAGCGGACGACGCCGGCCTGATGCATCTCCCGCTCCAGGTTGTCCGGCGTGATCGCCCGGCCGCGAACCGCCGACTCGTCGTCCGTGTTCAGGCGCGCGTGACTGTCGACCACGCGGAATCGGTGTTCCAACTCTAACATCTGTTCTTCATTTCCGTTCCACGGTATTTTTGAATACCGGTTGGTTTCTGACGCGGCCGCGGAGACACTCTCCACCGCAGACGGACCAGAGCGGCGGAAAGCCCCCTTCAGTGTCCCGTTCCCATCAGCTCCGCTAACAGAAATTTTATATAGAACCGCAAACGATTCCTCTCCGAGGATTCACCATGGCAGATTCGAACCCACAGCAGCGCATGGGTGGACGGCCCATGTTCGTGCTGTCGGAGGACAGCCAACGAACACACGGTGAAGACGCGCAGCAGTCGAACATTTCGGCCGGGAAAGCGGTCAACGAGTCGGTCCGCACTACGCTCGGCCCCCGAGGGATGGACAAGATGCTCGTCAGCGACGGCGATGTCGTCATCACGAACGACGGCGCGACCATCCTTCAGGAGATGGATATCGAGCATCCCGCCGCCGAGATGATAGTCGAAGTCGCCGAGAGTCAGGAGGACGAAGTCGGAGACGGCACGACGACCGCCGCCGTCCTCGCCGGCCAGTTGCTCGCGAAGGCCGAGACCCTTCTCGAAGACGACATCCATCCGACGACGATAGTCGAGGGGTACCACGAGGCCGCCGAGATAGCGGTCGAAACCGTCGAGGAGACGGCGCTCGACGTCGAGGTCGACGACGACCTGCTGGCGCAGGTCGCACAGAGCAGCATGACCGGCAAAGGAACGGGCGGCGTCGCCGCGAGCAGCCTCGCGGAGTCCGTCGTCGACGCGGTCCGTCACGCGGAGCGAAACGGCGTCGTCGACCGGGACGCCGTCACGGTCTACGCTCGCGTCGGCGCGAGTTCGACGGCGACCGAACTCGTCGAGGGGATCGTTCTCGAAGAGGATCCGGCGACCGACGCGATGCCGTCGGAAGTCGAGAACGCTACTATCGCCGTCCTCGATGTCGACCTCGAAGTCCGAACCGGTAACGTCGGCGCGGAGTTCTCGGTGGATTCAGTTGACCAGTTGACCGCCGCCCGAGAGTCCGAGGAGCGCGAACTACGCGAGTACGCGGAGACGCTCGACGACGCCGGGGTGGACGTGGTCTTCTCAACCGGCGACATCGACGACCGCGTCGCAGGCTATCTCGGCAAACGCGGCATTCTCGCGTTCGAGAGCCTCTCTGACGGCGATGCGCAGGGGATCGCCCGCGCAACCGGTGCGAGCCGGATCGGAGCGCTCGACGACCTCAGTGAGGAGGACTTCGGTACGGCTGACCGCGTCCGAACGGAGACGTTCGGCGAGGACGAACTGGCGTTCATCGAGGGCGGTTCGGCGGCCGAGGCCGTCAGCCTCTTCGTGCGCGGCGGCACCGAACACGTCGCCGACGAACTGGAGCGCGCGATCACGGACGCGGTCGACGTCGTCGCGGCCGCGGTCGAGACCGGCGGGGTCGTCCCCGGTGCCGGCGCAACGGAGATCGCTATCGCGGACGCCGTCCGCGACGCTGCGACGGGGACCGAGGGCCGGAGACAACTCGCCATCGAAGCGTTCGCCGACGCGGTCGACGTGCTCCCCCGAACGCTCGCCGAAAACACCGGAATGGACCCGATCGACGCGCTCGTCGACCTGCGGGCGACGTACGACGCTCACGGACGAGCGGGCATCATCGCGACGGAGCGAACCGGCGAGATCGGCGACCCCGTCGAGGCGGGCGTCGTCGACCCCGCCGCGGTCAAGAGAGAGGCGGTCGAGTCTGCTGTGGAGGCGGCGACGATGATCGCTCGCATCGACGACGTCATCTCGGCGGAGTGACGGCCGACGGTTCGGCGACGACACTACTCCTCGACGACAATCGTCCCTTCCATCCCCGCCCTCTCGTGCGGGACGCAGAAGTAGTCGTGTTCGCCCGCCGTCTCGAAGGTGCGGACGTACGACTGCCCGGACTGCACCGCACCCTCGCCGTTTTCCCACCCCTCGCGCGCGGCGTCCTCGCTCTCGAACCCGCCGGACGCCCAGTACGCGGCGTCGTCCGGAATGTCTGCCCCGTACGCGGTGACGCTGTGGGGTTCGCCTGCTGCGTGTTCGAAGGCGACGGTGTCGCCGGCGGCGACCGTCAGTTCCTCCGGTTCGTAGGCGACCCTCTGCATCGACACGACGTGGTCAGCGTCGTCCGGGACTCCGTTGACGACGTTCGGCCCGCCCGAGAGCGACTGTTCGTCGCCGTCGTCCCCGTTTTCGCCGGAGGATTCGTCGAGAGGGGCGTCGTCCGGAGCGCCGACGACGGCGAACTGCGCGCGGAGCGTCGCGTCGGCGTAGGCAGCGGCCGCCTCCGACGCGCCGTCACCCTCTTCTAGCGCGGCCGCGTAGTTCTCCAGAGCGTCCTCGAACGTCTCGTACGCCTCGGCGTCAGCTGATTCGAGGGCGTCGTGAACGCGGGCCTCCTCGAACGCCGAAAACGCGTCCTGCATCGTCCGCGCGGCCGCGTCCGTCCCGTCGCCTCCGCCGTTCGTGAGGACGGCGTCGAGCGCGACGAGTGCGGCTTCGTGAAAGCGCTCCGCCGCCGCCAGTACGTCGCCGCCGCTCGACGCCGACTCGCCGACTGCGGCCAGTTCCTCCTCGAACGTCTCGTACGCCTCGTGGTCAGCGGTTTCGAGCGCTTCGTGGTACCCGCCGGCACCGGCCTCGAAGACGGCGAGAGCGTCCTCGGCAACCGCCGACGCCCGGTCGTGCTCGTCGAGTGCGGTCAGCGCGGCGGCGTCGAAGGCCCGTCCCGCGAAAAAGGACGTCTCGGCACCGGCGACGAGACGGTCGCCGCCGACGGCCGCCTCGAACTCCAATAGGGCGGACTGGACGCCGTCGTAGTGCGACTCTACGCCGTTATCGTTCTCCTCCTCCATCGCCTCGACCAACTTTTCGAGGTGGTCGTGTTCGAACCGGTCGTACAGTGATTCGTCTGTCTCCTCCATCGCCTCGTGGAACCCCGCCTCGTCCGCTTCGAACCGCTCGAACAGTCCACGGGCGACCGCGACGGCGGCGTCGGCCGCGCCGAGTCGGTACAGTTCGAGCACGTCGGCGAAGCGCGCGCGGAAGAACCCCGACTGGAGCACGGCCGCAGGCTCGCCGCCGACGAGGGCGTCGACGCCGGCCCGGAGGTTCTCGTCGACCGCCGCAAGCGCCTCGTCGGCGGCGCTCCCGTCACCGTCGGCGAGCGCGGACTGGAGGTCGCCCAGACCGTCCTCGAACCCCTCGTACGCATCGTCGTCGGCTGCTTCCAGCGCGTCGTGGGCGTCGGCGGCCTCGAAGTGTGAGAAGGCGGCCTCGGCCGTCGTCGCGGCGGCGTCCGTCGCACCTTGGGCCGCCAGCCAGCGGGCGTCGGACGCCAGAACGCGGTACACCGTCAGCGCTGCGGCGTGGCCGAACGCCTTGCCGGGTCCGCCGAGCGCCGACAGTGCCGCAGCGTCGCGGCCGCGAGCGCCGAACGCGGCGAGGTGGCCGGCGTTCGCTACTTCCTCATCTGTCGCGTCGTAGGAAGCCGCCATCGCGGCCGAGAACGCCGCGTTCGCCTCCTCCGCCGCCGCCTCCGCGTCGCCTCCGTTCGCGGCTTCGACTGCGCCAGACAGCGCGTCGGCGAAGTCCTCTGCCCGGTCAGTCACGCCGGACGACTCGGCGTCGTCCAGGGCGGTCTGTCCGACGGACGCCGCTGCATCGGTTCGTCCCGCGGTAGTGAGCGCCGCGACATCCGCCGCCCGTGCGCCGTACTGCTGGAGAGCGAGCGCCGTCGCCGCGTCCTCCCCCGTGAGCGCCTCCTGTGCGTCGGCGAGAGACTCGCTCGCCCGGTCGGCCGCGTCCCGGGCCCGAGCCACGTCGCCGTCTTCGAGGCCGTCCGTTCGGAGCGCGCCGAGTCCGCCTTCGAACCCCTCGTAGGCGTCCTCGTCAGTTCTTTCGAGGAGTTCGTGAGCGCCGTACTCGCCGCCCGCGTTCTCGAAGTCCTCGAACGTCTCGCCCGCGACGCGAGCGCCGGCGGCGGCGTCACCCGCCTCGCCGAGCGCCACCGCATCGTACAGGCGCGCCCGGTACACGTTCCACTCCGCCGCAACGGCCGCTTCGGGGCCGCGATCCGAGTCGTCGGACCCGTCGTCTTCGGTGGGGTTTTCGTCGTCATTTTCGGTTTCATCGTCAGAACTAGAGCAGCCGGCCAGTCCGAGACCGATGCCGACCGCACCGATCGATCGCAACAGGTCGCGTCGCTGATGGCGCATATCTGATTTAGGCCAGCCTAAAAGAATAAATCCACCGATCTTTAGGCCGACCTAATTCAACGCGGAGAACAGAGGCTGGGACAGAGTCGGACGCGAGAATCGAGAAACACAGAAGACTACTCCCGTCGGCGGTCAGATTCCCCGAATCGCCCTGGCCACACCGGTACTGGATTACCAGGGAAACGGTCAGTCGAACGTCAGGCGCACCTCGTCGCCTGCGGCGACACCGAACGCCTCGTCGCCGCGGCCTCGATTCACGTCTAACTCGACGTTACCGTGACTGCCGACCGTGACCAGCCACTGCCCCGGCGGCACGGCGGCGAACGTCTCGCCGACGGGCACCGACTGGCCGTTTACGCGCACCTGTTCGACGCCTTCGATCACGTCGCCCGGAACGTTGGTGATCGCATTGCCGAAGTCGTCCACGACGATCACCTCGCCGACGACCGCGTCGTCCGCGACGGTCGGCGTTGGAAAAGAGAGGTCCTCGTACTCGTCGACGGGGGTCAGTCGGTCGAGAGAGTCGAGGTCGTCGACACCGACTTCGTGGACCTCTGCCGCGGCCGGCGCGAACACGTCGCGGCCGTGGAACGTGCTACTGGCGGCGCCCTCGTCGTCGATCGCGAAGTACTCTACCCGGCTATCCTCGCCGAGTAGTTCCCGCGCTGCCGGGACCAGAACGCCGTTGTCAGGTCCGACCAGCACGTGATCGCCCGCTCGTGCGACCATGGCTGTGCGCTCCGTGCCGACGCCGGGGTCGATAACGGCGAGGTGGACTGCCGGCGGGAACCACGGGAGTACCTCACGTAACCAGAACGCCGCCGCGCGAACGTCCTGACGCGGTAGGTCGTGGGCGACGTCGACGAGTCGGGCCTCCGTCCGCCGGAGTATCACGCCTTTCATCGCGGCGGGATACGGCGGCCCGAAGTCGGAGGCGAGCGTAATCATGCTGTGTCGGTTCGGATGCTCAGTTCCCGTTGCTGTCCGTTTCACTCACGCGCTGTAAGCGCTCGATGCCGTTCATCTCCTCGACGACTTCGACGACGGGATCGGGAAGTAGCGATTTCCAGTTTTTCCCCTTGATCATCCGCTCGCGGACTTCCTGACCTTCCAGTACCTCCCGGTTGAACATGGGTGACTGACGCACTTCGACGCCCGCCTCCTCGAACAGTTGGATCACCAGCGGGTTGTTCGAGTACGCGACGTCGAACTCCGGACTCATGCTCTGGACGTGGCTGACCCACACCGAGTTGCGTTCCAGATCCTCGATGGGGACGGCGTAGGTCACGAGGTCGATGTCGACGAGCGACTTCGTCACCATCATGACCCGCTCGCCGGCGGTGAACGGGTCGTGTTTGCTGTGGGAGTCGCCGGCGCTCCCGATTCCGAGGACTAACTCGTCTACGTCCTCGGCTATCTCCTGCACCATGTTGAAGTGGCCGTTGTGGAAGGGTTGGAATCGGCCGATGTAGAACCCCCGTATCA
This sequence comes from Halostella pelagica, assembly GCA_005954745.1. Lineage (GTDB taxonomy): Archaea > Halobacteriota > Halobacteria > Halobacteriales > Natronoarchaeaceae > Halostella > Halostella pelagica. The sequence goes on along the minus strand of CP040678.1, from coordinate 871,277 downwards.
TACTCAGTAGGTGCGACCTGTCGGTTTATAAGGGTGGCGAGTTCGGGTTTTTGTGCTATACTGTCGTTTGTAGGCCTCTGTGTGTCGTTTTCGCCATTCGATGAACAAATGATAGAGGGGGGAAAGTATATCAGTTCTCCTCCCTTCGATTTAGCCAGTAAAGACATTCTATGAGTAACGACACGGACCCAGACGACGTTTCTCCCGAACCGGTGAACCGCGATCCCCGCGATGGGGACGAGGACCACCGGAACGAGGGAAGCGGCGTCGATCCAAGCCCGGACGAATCTTCGGCGCCCGGAGACGAGACAGACTCGCAAGTGTCTGATATCGGTACGGGTGACGAGGAGTCACAGACAGAACTCGGTAGTGAGGTCGACGCGGAGATAGCTGACGACGTCGACGAGGACGACCTCCTCGGCGGCCTCCAGATAGAGTCGACCGAAGACATCGACGTGCCGGACCAACTCGTCGACCAGGTGATCGGTCAGGATAACGCCCGCGACATCGTCAAGAAAGCCGCCAAGCAGCGGCGCCACGTGATGATGATCGGCTCCCCCGGAACGGGGAAGTCGATGCTCGCGAAGGCGATGAGCGAACTCCTTCCGAAAGAGGACCTGCAGGACGTTCTCGTCTACCACAACCCGGACGACGGTAACGAGCCGAAGGTCCGAACCGTTCCCGCCGGGAAAGGCGAGCAGATCGTCGAGGCCCACAAGGACGAAGCCCGGAAGAAAAACCGGATGCGGTCGTTCCTGATGTGGATCATCATCGCGATCGTGCTCGGCTACACGCTCCTTTCCCCCGCTAGCATCCTGCTCGGCATCCTCGCAGCGGGTGTCGTCTACCTCGCCTTCCGCTACTCCAACCGCGGCAGCGACGCGATGATCCCGAACCTCATCGTCAACGCCGCCGACGAGCAGACCGCGCCGTTCGAGGACGCGACCGGTGCCCACGCCGGCGCGCTGCTGGGCGACGTCCGCCACGACCCGTTCCAGTCCGGCGGCATGGAGACGCCCAGCCACGACCGCGTCGAACCCGGCGCGATCCACAAGGCGAACAAGGGCGTGCTGTACATCGACGAGATGAACACGCTGGACATCCGGAGCCAGCAGAAGCTGATGACCGCGATCCAGGAGGGCGAGTTCGGCATCACCGGCCAGTCCGAGCGCTCCTCGGGTGCGATGGTCCAGACCGAGCCCGTCCCCTGCGACTTCATCATGATCGCGGCGGGGAACCTCGACGCGATGGAGAACATGCACCCCGCGCTCCGTTCCCGCATCAAGGGGTACGGGTACGAGGTGTACATGGACGACACCATCGAGGAGACGCCGGAGATGCGGCGCAAGTACGCGCGCTTCATCGCACAGGAGGTCAAGAAGGACGGCCGCCTGCCGCATTACACGCAGGAAGCGATCGAGGAGGTCATCCTCGAAGCCAAGCGCCGCGCGGGACGCAAGGGTCACCTGACGCTGAAACTGCGCGACCTCGGCGGCCTGGTGCGGGTCGCGGGCGACATCGCCCGCGCCGAGGACGCCGAGTTCACCACTCGCGACCACGTGCTTCAGGCGAAGCGCCGCAGTCGCTCCATCGAACAGCAACTCGCCGACGACTACATCGAGCGGCGCAAGGACTACGAACTCACCGTCTCCGAAGGCGACGTGGTCGGCCGCGTCAACGGCCTCGCGGTCATGGGCGAGGACAGCGGTATTGTCCTCCCCGTGATGGCCGAGGTCACACCCAGCCAGGGCCCCGGACAGGTGATCGCCACCGGGAAACTGCAGGAGATGGCCGAGGAGGCCGTCCAGAACGTCTCCGCCATCATCAAGAAGTTCTCCGACGAGGACATCTCGGAGAAGGACGTTCACATCCAGTTCGTTCAGGCGGGCCAGCAGGGCGTCGACGGCGACTCCGCCTCTATCACGGTGGCGACGGCCGTCATCTCCGCGCTTGAGAACGCGCCGGTCAGACAGGACCTGGCGATGACCGGGTCGCTGTCGGTCCGGGGCGACGTACTCCCGGTCGGCGGCGTCACACACAAGATCGAGGCGGCCGCCAAGTCCGGCCTCGATACGGTTATCATCCCGGCCGCGAACGAGCAGGACGTGATGATCGAAGACGAGTACGAGGAGCAGATCGAGATCATCCCGGTCTCGCACCTCAGCGAAGTGCTGGAGGTCGCACTCGCCGGCGAAACCGAAAACGACGGTCTCGTCGAGCGTATCAAGAGCATCACCGGTTCGGCCCTCGAACGGCAGGTCGGCCGCGGTAGCCCCAGTCCGCAGTAGGCCCGACCGTGCCTGACTGGGCGGTCTTGGCGAGCGAAGCGAGCACGACCTCGTCGCAGTTCGATGCGACGGCGTTCGCGGGTTTTTCGCTCGTCGTTCTTTCGCTTTTGCTGTTACTCTCCCGAGCGACGCAGTCAGCGATGACCGACGACAGCGATGCGGCCGGCCTCCCCACCGACGACACGGAGTTTGTCACCCGGGAACCCCCCTCAGAGTCACCGTCCGAACCGTCTCCCGGACCCGCACCCGACGAATCCCCGGACGACCAACGCGTTCCAAGACCGAGCGTAGACGGTGACGGACAGGGAACGAATCCGGAGCTCGGTGGGGACGCACCGACCGAGCCACGGGCCCGTCAGTCCGACGGCGAGAGCCGGAACCCGTTTCCGCCCGGCACGCCGTCCCACGAGACGACCCGGACTGACGAGGACGATATCGAATTCTCCACCGGGGCGTTGCTGGTCAACGTCGCGTTCTCGCAGGGGTTACTGGGAGCGTTGCTCGTAGGGGCGGCCTGGTACACGCAGATACCGATGTCGGCGCTAGGCGTCACGACGGCACCGGGGAATACGGGATGGCCCGCGTTGTTGATCGGAGTTGGCCTCGGTCTGACGCTCTACGCCGCGAACGAGGGGACCGCGATGCTGTTCCAGCGACTGGGTATCGACACGGACGACGGCCTCCGGGAACTGCTCGCTCCGGACTCGCTGACGGGGTGGGTGGTCCTGCTCGGGACCGTCCTTCCCGTGATCGCCGTCTTCGAGGAACTGCTGTTCCGGGCGGCGCTCATCGGCGTTATCTCGACGGGCTTCGCCGTTTCGCCGTGGACGATGGCCGTCGTCTCGACGGTCGCGTTCGCTATCGGTCACGGTATGCAGGGCCCCGGCGGTATCGCCGTCACGGGAACGCTCGGGTTCGTGCTCGCGGCGGCGTTCATCGTCACCGGAAGCCTGTTCACCGTCGTCGTCGCACACTACCTGGTGAACGCACTGGAGTTCGTCGTCCACGAAGGGGTCGGCGTCGACTGGACGTAGCCCGGATTCGTCGAAAGGCACTTCCGGCCGCTCTGAGTCGGTCCGAACGTGACTCCGCTGGACGAATACGCTGACGAGACCTCGTCAGTGAAGACTGTCGCGGGGCCATCCCCCCGAGATACATGAAACAGTTACGTCCGACAGGATATCTGAACGTCCGCACGCTGACGCTTGCGGTCGGTCTGGTCTATCTGGTCATCGCCGCGGTCGCAGTCGCAACGGGCAACGCGACGGCGGGCGTACTCACTGACCTGGCCTTCTCGCTGGTGATGGTCGCGTTCGGCGTACTGCTGCGCGTCCGCAACCCCGACGAAATGGGGCTGCGGGTCGCCGGTGGACTGTTCGTCCTCACCGGTCTCGTACAGGGGTACGTCCTCATCGTCGAGGACGTCGCCATCGGCGACGGCGGAGTGACGCTGCTCGCTCTCGCCGCCCTCTCGCTGTATCTCTTCGAGATGTTCGTGCGGCCGCGCCTAGAGTCCCTCTAGCGACCGCAGTCGCTGCTCGACCGGCGGCGGGGCGGCGCTCGGCCCGTCGCGCACGCGGTGGTCCGGTATCAGGAGCGGCGCGGGGTTCTCCGAAAGCGCCGTTCGAACCGTCCGCTGGTCGTCCTCCTCGTCGCCGCTGAGCCCCGGTGTCATCCGGGCGAGCGCTTCGACCGTCAGTTGCTCCCCGTACGGCACGTCCCGGACCGTCTCCAGTACCGCCCGCTGGTCGGTCGGAACCGTGAGCGCGACCTGAACGTCCGCGAAATCGTCCGTTTCGCCCTGGAGATACGCGAAGACACGGTCGAGCAGTTCGTGTTCACCGTCCGCGTTGTCCTCGGGAGCCGAAGGGAACGAGACGCTCATAACCCGTCCGCTGGCGATACCTATCTGTACGAATCGCTCTAGATACGGCGATTCCCGCGCATAGATGCCGGCGTCTTCCATGTACCGGTGGAGGACCGTCGAGGCCTTGAACATTCGCCCGGTTCGAGCCGTGGCGTTGTTCCCCCGGGCCAACATACAATGCCGGTCCTGTGGAGTAGTACGGTGGGGGAGATACCGTATGCTACTGAGCGCCATCGTCAAAGGGTCATACTGTCGGACGGAACTGTTTCAGATATTCCGCGGGAACGTCCCCGCGAAATTCGCCACTGGCTTCCGTCCGTCAGTATCACTCGATGCGGTAGTCGAGAGGGCCGACGAATCGGGACGAAACTATCTGAGCGACGCGGGGGCATCACGATGACCGCGCGGCCGACAGAGTCCGGCGACGAGTCGCGGGACGTGGCGGACGTGCGGGCCGACCAGCCGACTGGCGTGGACGTTCACACCGCCGAACGAGTCGGCGCGGCGGCGGTCGGCGGAGCGCTCGTCGCGGCCGGCATCAAACGGCGGTCGCTCGGCGGCGCGGTGCTTGCGGCCGTCGGCGGCTGGCTCACGTACCGCGGGGTCAGGGGGAAACGTTCGACCGCGCGGGGCGCGGATGCGAGCGGCGCGGTTCTCGGACGCGACGAGACCGGCGCGCCCCCCGAGGCGACGGAAGTCGAACGCTCCGTCACCATCGGACGGCCGGCGGAGGAACTCTACGAGATGTGGCGCGACCCGGAGCAACTGCCGCGGATCATGGCGCACTTCGCGGACGTGACGCCGACGGGCGAAAACCGCCAGCACTGGGAAGTTCGTGGGCCGCTCGGCCGGGTGCTTGCGTGGGACGCACGAGTCGTGACGGACCGGCCCGGCGAACTCGTAGAGTGGGAGTCGCTGGAGGGCGCGACGCTACCCAACGAGGGTTCGGTGCGCTTCGGCCCGGCACCGGACGACCGGGGGACGGAGGTGACGGTCCGCTTCCGTTTCGACCCGCCGGGCGGTTCGGTGAGCAACGCCGTAATGGACGCTTTCGACATCGTGCCCGAGACTATCGCCGAGAAGTCGCTCGACCGCTTCCAGAGCCTCGCCGAGACGGGCGAGATCCCCACGCTCGAACAGAACCCGTCAGGCCGCGGGAAAGGCGATATGGTCTGATAGGGGCTGTTGTAACTGTGGACTCACCACAGTCTCCGACAGTGTGAACCCATGCCAATGAGGGAGCCGGGACCGACATCGACGTAGACCAGCGGGTCGTGACAGAACTGCAGGTCATAGGTGCGCTCGAACGCGTGTCCGCCGGCAGAGATAGCAACTTCGTACTCGCCGGGACCCACGATATCGTGCCGTTCGACGGTTTGATCTTCGGGAACCTCGAACGCGTCTCGGTACACGCGCTCGCCGTCGGGCGTCCGGACCGTCAGTGTCACGTCCTCGAGTTCTCGGGCGGTGTTCGTCACGCGTACCGATAGATCGTCCCGCGTGCCCCACCAGATCCCGGAGAAACTGGCCGCGCCTGCGATCCCGGCCCCGGATTTGAGGAGTGTTCGTCTGTCCATATCTAGTTACTTTCAACTCGTACTATGCACTATACTATCCAATTATTAATTTACTGCCGCGCTGTTCCCGCAAGCCTTATGTACAAATCCGTCCGTTAATGTACGATGATGAACGCTGACGAGGTCGCACCGGCGGTTCGATCCATTCTGGACACCGCCAGAGAGCGCGGAGACGAGAGCCGAGACCGGCTCTCGGTTGACGCCCGGTCGCTGCCGGACGCGCTGGCGGCCACCGAAGCCGACGACCGCGCGCCGGTGATAGCGGAGGTAAAGCCCACGAGTCCGACGACCGAGGGGAAGACGGAGGCGGACCCGGTCGAGTTGGCGACGGCGATGGTCGAGGGCGGCGCGGCGGCGCTGTCCGTACTGACCGAACCAGAGCATTTCGACGGGTCGCCCGAGAACCTGCGGCGGGTCCGGGCAGCGGTGGACGTGCCCGTGTTGCGGAAGGATTTCGTCCTGCGCGAAGCGCAGTTAGACACGGTCGAGGCGGACGTCGTCCTCCTCATCGCACGGTTCGTCGGCGACGACCTGGCGGACCTGATCGCCGCCGCGCGCGACCGCGGATTCGAAGTTCTCGTGGAGGTCCACACGCGAGAGGAACTCGAGCGGGCAGTCGCGGCGGACGCCGATATCGTCGGCGTGAACAACCGCGACCTGGCGAAGCTAGAGGTCGACCTGGGGACGTTCGAGCGGGTCGCGCCCGCGGCACCGCGAGACGTGACACTCATTGCCGAGAGCGGTATAGCGACGCGAGAAGACGTGACGCGGATGCAAGACGCCGGGGCCGACGGACTGCTCGTCGGCTCTGCGATCATGGACGGCGACCCGCGGGCGAACACGGAGAGACTAACACGATGAGTACGAGCAAGTTCGGAGAGTACGGGGGACAGTACGTGCCGGAGGCGCTGATGCCGGCGATAGAGGAACTGGAGGACGCCTACGAGCGCTACGTCCTCGACAACGAGGACGGCTTCATGGACGAGTTCCGGCGTCGGCTCCGGGACTTCGGCGGACGGCCGACGCCGCTCCAGCACGCCGAACAGCTGTCGGAGCGCTACGACAGCGAGGTGTATCTCAAGCGCGAGGACCTCGTCCACGGCGGCGCGCACAAGCTGAACAACGCGCTGGGGCAGGTGTTGCTCGCGAAGTACATGGGCAAGGAGCGGATCGTCGCCGAGACCGGCGCAGGACAACACGGCACCGCGACGGCGATGGCCGCTGCCCACCTCGGAATGCCCTGCGAGGTGTACATGGGCGAGCGCGACATCAACCGCCAGCGACCCAACGTGTTCCGGATGCGGCTCAACGGGACCGAGGTAAACCCCGTCACGATCGGCCGCGGGACGCTGAAGGAGGCGATAAACGAGACGATGCGCGACTGGGCGACGAACGTCGAGGACACCCACTACGTCATCGGGAGCGTCGTCGGCCCGCACCCGTTCCCGCGGATGGTCCGGGACTTCCAGTCGGTGATCAGCGAGGAGGCCCGCGAGCAGATCCGCGAGCAGACCGGACGACTCCCCGATAGCGTCCTCGCTTGCGCCGGCGGCGGGTCGAACACGATGGGGGCGTTCCACGAGTTCACCCAAGACGCGGAGGTCGACCTCTACGCCGTCGAGGCCGGCGGGAGTTCGCTGGAAGTGAACGAGGAGGAGGGCGTCGCGCCTAATTCCGCGTCGCTGTCGACAGGCGACGAAGGCGTTCTCCACGGCGCGCGCACCAAACTCCTGCAAGACACCGACGGCCAGATCATGGAATCTCACAGCGTCTCCTCGGGACTCGACTACGCCGGCGTCGGCCCGGAACTGGCCCACCTCGTCGACGAAGACCGCGTCACGCCCGTCACCGTCGACGACGACGCGGCGCTGGAAGCGTTCCACCGCCTCTCGCAGGACGAGGGGATCATCCCGGCACTCGAGACCGCCCACGCGTTCGGGTTCGCCCACGAGAACCCGGAGAAACTCGGCGACGTGACGATCATCAACGTCTCGGGGCGCGGGGACAAGGACCTCGAATCGGTGATCGAGGAAACCGGGAAACGAGACATCGCCGCCGCGCCGGACATGGACGTGTTCACCGGAGGTGGACTGTGAGCCGCATCGACGAGGCGTTCGCGGACGGCCCCGCGTTCGTCCCGTATCTTGCGGTCGGGGACCCGGACTACGAGTCCTCGAAGGCGTACGTTGAGGCGCTGGCCCGCGGCGGCGCGGACGTGATCGAACTCGGCCTGCCGTTCTCCGAACCCGTCGCTGAAGGGCCGACCATCCAGGGTGCGGTGACCCGCGCACTGGAGGCGGGGATGACCCCCGAGACGTATTTCGAGTTCGTCGGGGAGTTGGACGTAGACGTGCCGCTGGTCTGCATGACGTACTACAACCTCATCTACCAGTTCGGTTCGGACGCGGGCCCGCGCCCGTTCGTCGAGCGCGCCGCCGAGGTCGGCATCGAGGGTATCGTCGTTCCGGACCTGCCCGCGGAGGAGGCCAGTCCGCTCCGCGACGCCTGCGACGACCTCGGTCTCGACCTCGTGTTCATCGTCGCGCCGACGACTGAGGGCGAACGACTCGAACGCATCATGGAGCAGGTGTCGGGCTACGTGTACGTCCAAGCGCGTCTGGGTGTTACCGGCGCACGCGACGACGTAAGCGACAAGACCGACGACGCGCTCGCCAGGCTGACAGAGTGGAACGTTCCCAAAGCGGTCGGCTTCGGCATCAAGACCGGCGAACACGCCGAGCGAATCGTCACGGGCGGTGCCGACGGAATCATCGTCGGGTCCGCGCTCGTCGACATCGTCGCCGAGGGCCACAGGGAGGCCCGCCCCGCCGAGGACGTGGCGGCGGACCTCGAAGCGAAGGCCCGCGAACTCACGGAGGGCGCGGAGTCCGGCTACGCGCAACGCGTGCCAGAACCCGAACACACATAACGCAGACATGATAATCATTCACACACCATGAGTTCCGGCATCGACGCGCGTCTCGACCGCATCGGGACAGACGGGAACTACGTCATCGTCCCGATGGACCACGGCATCACGCTCGGCCCGGTAACGGGCCTGAAACACATCGAGTCGACCATCGACGCGGTGACTCGTGGCGGCGCTGACGCGGTGCTCACCCAGAAAGGTATCGCGCCACGCGTCCACGACAACAAGAACGGACGGGGGTACATCGTCCACCTGAACGGCTCTACGACGATCGGACCGGACCAGGCTGACAAGCGCGTAACCGGAACCGTCGAGGAAGCGGTCCGGGCCGGCGCGGACGCCGTCTCCTTCCACATCAACGTCGGGAGCGACCACGAACCGGACCAGATAGCTGATCTCGGTGAACTCACCGCAGAGGCCGACCGACTCGGGATGCCCGTGTTCGCGATGGCGTACGCCCGCGGCCCCGGCGTGGACTCGAAAGACCCTGAAGCGCTTGGCCACGCCGTCCGCCTCGCCGAAGAGGTCGGTGCCGACATCGTCAAAACCGGCTACAGCGGCGACGCGGAGAGTTTCGAACGCGTCGTCGAGGCGACCCGCCTTCCGGTCGTCATCGCGGGCGGGAGCAAAGGCACCGACCGCGAGACGCTGGAGATGGTCCGCGGCGTGATGGACGCCGGCGGATCCGGGGTCTCGATGGGTCGCTCCGTCTTCCAGCACGACGACCCGGAGGGCATCGCGCGGGCCATCGCCGACGTCGTCCACGACGACGCCAGCGCCGACGAGGCGCTTCTTGACTCCGGTCTGGCCGTCGAAGCGTAAGTTTCCCTACCGTTTTTCTCGCTCACGCTCGTACGCGTCGCCATGGGCCAGACGACCTTCGACTTCACAGACGAAACAGTGATAGTAACCGGCGGCAGTTCAGGTATCGGCCGGGCCATCGCGACGGCGTTCGGCGACGCGGGAGCGACAGTCATCGTCGCTGACCTGCGCGAGGAACCCAAAGACGTCGATGCTGACCTGCCGACGCACGAAGCGATCGAGGACGCCGGCGGGCACGCGGAGTTCGTTCGGACGGACGTGTCCGCGCCGGACGAGGTGCGCTCGCTCGTCGAGGCCGCCCGCGGGTTCGGCGGCGTCGACGTGATGGTGAACAACGCCGGCGTCTTCGGCGGAGGGTCGATCCGCGAAACCGACCCGACCGAACTCGACCGACTGCTCGGGGTGAACGTCCGCGGCGTGTTCGTCGGCTGTCAGGTCGCCGCCAACGACATGATAGAGCGCGACGACCCCGGTGCGATCGTCAACACGGCATCGATCAGTTCGAACCTCGCACAGCACGGCCAGGTCGCATACGACACCTCGAAGGGCGCGGTGAGGATGATCACCCGCGGCGCGGCACTCGAACTTGCCGAGGACGGGATCCGAGTAAACGGCATCGCGCCCGGCCAGATCGCGACCGAGATCGACGAGGGGTGGACCGAGGAAGCGGAGGGAGGCAACTTTCTCAAGCCGGTTCCGCAGGGCCGTGCGGGAAGGCCGGAGGACCTCGCCGGAGCCGCGCTCTTTCTCGCCAGCGAGCAGGCCGGTTACGTGACCGGCGAACTGGTCCACGTCGACGGCGGCTGGCAGATCTGCTGAGACGGCGGGACGGTCGCCGACCTGTGGGTCACCCGTTAATGCCGATTCCGCCACGTTCATGCCCGCCCCATTCGAGTGGTGCAATATGACACGATCAGTGTGGCTCAAAGCCGACGAGAGCGTCGGCGACTGGGATGCGCGACGCAGGCGGATCACCGCCGGTCTGGAGTCCGGCGTGGACTGGGTACTCGTGGACGAAGGCGACGTCGGGCGAGTGCGCGAACTCGGCGATGTCAACGTGGCCGCGTTCCGTACCGGTGGGGACGTGGACGTGATCGACGACCCCGAGTCCGAGGACGCGGCGGAGGCCGACGCCTACGTCGTCGGCAAGGACGGCGAGGGCGACGGGACGGTCGACCTACCTGCCGACTACTCCGGGTCGGCCGACCTGTCGACGCTGCGCCGGGAGGACGAACGGGCGAACGGCGCGTACGTCCGCATCTTCGACGAGGAGTACGAGGCGTTCGCCGAGGCCGCCGCAGACGAGGCAGACTACACTATCGTCGTCGGCGAGGACTGGACGATCATTCCGCTGGAGAACCTCATCGCCCGCATCGGCGACGAGACGGAACTGATCGCCGGCGTCACGACGGCGGAGGAGGCGAAGACCGCCTTCGAAACGCTGGAGATCGGCACGGACGCCGTGTTGCTTGACACCGACGACCCAGACCAGATACGTGAGACCGTCGCCGTGCGCGACGAGGCCGAACGCGAGACGCTCGACCTGGAGTGGGCGACCATCCGCGAGGTCGAACGCGCCGGGAGCGCCGACCGCGTCTGCGTCGACACGGGGTCGCTGATGGACCACGACGAGGGAATGCTCGTCGGGTCGATGTCCCGCGGCCTCGTGTTCGTCCACGCTGAGACCGCCGAGTCGCCGTACGTTGCCTCGCGCCCGTTTCGCGTCAACGCCGGCGCGGTTCACGCGTACGTCCGCACGCCCGACGGCGGCACGAAATACCTCTCGGAGATCCGCAGCGGCGACGAAGTCCAGATAGTCGACACTGACGGAAACACTAGAGAGGCCATCGTCGGCCGGGCGAAGATCGAACAGCGCCCGATGTTCCGGGTCGAACTAGAAGCCGATAACGGCGACCGCTTCGAGACGCTCATACAGAACGCGGAGACCGTCAAAGTCGCCGCCGAGGACGGTCGCAAGGCCGTCACCGACCTCGAAACGGACGACCGACTCAAAGTCTACTACGAGGACACTGCCCGCCACTTCGGCGAGGCAGTCGAGGAGAGCATCATCGAAAAGTAGTCGACTCCTCCTCGCTCGGGTTGCCGAGACGCGTCGTACACCAGTGACAGAAGTCGATGTCCTCGTCGACTTCCCCGCCGCACTGCGGACAGTGGACCGCGTCCGGGTCGTACCGCGCCTGCTGGACCGAGATGACGAAGGCGTCGATCACGTTGAACAGTATCAGCGACAGCAGGACGAACTGCGCCTGAAGCGACATGCTCTCGACGGTCGACAGCATCCGTTCCGCCGACGTTCCGCCCGTCGCCGGGTCGGGGAGCAAAAGCAGCGCCGCCAGGATCCAGAGCGCCGACCAGAGTATCGCCCGCACCCACTGACGCAGGTACAGGTGTCCCAGACCGGGAAACAGAAGCGCGAGGCCGACTGCGACCGCTGACCGTAAACGACCCATGTTGCCCGCTCATACCAACCGGCCGATGGTTAAGCTTCGGGTTTCGAGCGCAACTGCTCGACCAGGTCACGAAGCGTCGCCAGGTCGTACTGGCCGGGCGCGGTCGCCTCGTCGGAGTGGACCGGCGCATAGCCAATACTGGACCCGTACACCGGTGCGACGGCCCGTGAGTGACGGCCGGGCTCACCCATCGCCATCGTCGCAACCGTCTCGCCCTGCGCGGTGAACTCCCGGGTGAGCATCAGCACCGTCAGCACGTCGGCGGGGTCGGTCGCCGTGACGGCTAGCTTGCCAACGTCGGCGTTGGCCACGGCGTCGGCGAGCATCTCCCGCATCTCGTCCGCCGTGGGCGTCCCGTCGAAATCGTGTAGCGACGCGATGGCGGTGGCGTCGTGGTCCCTGGCGTGTTCGACCACGCCGCTGCCGCCGCCGTGTCGCACGGCGTTCAGTTCCACGTCGACGGCCTCGACGATGTCATACTCCGACGCCGTCGCGAGGTCGTCGAGGCGGCCGGCGTCGTCGGCTTCACCGCCCTCCCACTCGGCGCGGTTGGTGGCGATGATCGGGAGGACGCCGTCGTACGCGTCGAGTTGGTCCAGCGGGTCGTCCGCGAGGTCCATCCGGAACTCGACGGCGTCTGCGTGTTCGCGAGCGGCCGCTTCGTCGTCGAGGTCGGCGGTCGCCGCCGCGAGGACGAAGGAGTCGAAGTTCATGGTTAGATCTGGAGCGCGTGCGGCAAAAAGGGGATGTTTCGCTGCAGGGTGTGCGTACGGCCCGCCGTGATCGTCTTCCGAACGACTGTCCGTCGTCGCTGGACTCGGATCAGTCCGCGCTGTGGAGCGGTACGAACCCGCAGTCCGGACAGCCGTTGTGTTTGGTGGTCTGGTAGCTCAGTTCGCGACTGCAGTTCGTACACTTGTACTGGGGGTCAGTCATTACCAGAACACCAGTTGCGATGACGGATATACGTTTCGTGAGTCGAGTGCCCGCGAGACGCTGTCTCACTGTCAGGAACCATATATTCGATTCGACGGACCAGGAGAGAGCTGCCAGTGATGCGCTTGGCGGACTATGCCGGCCGAGACGGACCGCTCCGCAGGGCGGAGCGTGTCCGTCTACGGGGAAGGGCAGGCCAGCGGACGAGCGTGATTCCCGCGAGCGGTCTCAGTGGAAACCTTCGATTTCCGCGATGGCAAAAATACGCGGGTTTTGAGCACGACGAGTGAACGGCGCGAGCATAGCGAGCGAAGTGAAACGGGAGTAGTTTCGGTCGAGCTTTTGTCGCGGGAGCGCCGAAGACGCGCGACCGCAGCGCAAACGGTCGCTACGCCAGGCCGAGGCTCTCTTCCGCTTCCAGCAGTTCGTGGTAGCGGTTGCGGATGGTGACCTCGGAGATGTCCGCGACCTCGCTGACGGCGGCCTGCGTGGTCTTCTCGTTGGTCAGCAGGGCTGCGGCGTAGACGGCGGCGGCCGCGAGGCCGACCGGCGACTTGCCGCTGTGGACGCCCTTCTCCTTGGCGTTCTGGAGCAGCTTTCGGGCGCGGTGTTCGGCCTCGTCCGAGAGGTCGAGCCCCGACGCGAACCGCGGGACGTAGCTCTCGGGGTCGGCCGGCTGGACCTGCAGGCCCAGTTCCCGGACGACGTAGCGGTACGTGCGGGCGACCTCGTTTTTCTCGACGCGGCTCACTTCGGCGATTTCGTCGAGACTGCGCGGCACGCCAGCCTGGCGCGCGGCGGCGTAAACGCAAGCGGTCGAGACGCCCTCGATAGAGCGGCCGGGCAGCAGGTCCTCTTCGAGCGCGCGGCGGTAGATGACGGACGCGGTCTCGCGGACGTTCTCCGGGAGGCCGAGCGCCGACGCCATCCGATCGATCTCGCCGAGCGCCTGCTTCAGGTTGCGCTCCTTGCTGTCCCGGGTTCGGAAGCGCTCGTTCCACTTGCGAAGACGCTGCATCTTCTCGCGCTGGCGCGAGCCGAGGGAGTTGCCGTATGCGTCCTTGTTGCGCCAGTCGATGTTGGTCGACAGGCCCTTGTCGTGCATCGTGTTCGTCGTGGGCGCGCCGACCCGACTCTTCTGGTTTTTCTCCTGTGCGTCGAACGCACGCCATTCCGGACCGCGGTCGACCGAATCTTCCTCGACGACGAGACCGCAGTCGTTACAGACCGTCTCGCCGTGTTCTTCGTCGTTGACGAGCTGCCCCCCGCATTCGGGACACGACAGCGTCTCGTCCTGTGTTTCGGTCTCGCTTTCGTCCGCTTGGTTGCGTGCGCGTGTTCGGGTGTTCTCGGTCATTTGTACGAGAGGGCGGAAGCTGTCCGGGCAGGATTCGATGGAAAAATCCCGGAGGTGGTTCCTTGTACGGACTTTGGAACGACCTCATATAAACGTTTCGGTATTTCGAAGAGGTTACCGGTGAAACGGCTATCCGTAGCGGTTTGAGCGGTAATAAAGGAAAGATTCAAACAGGATGATCGACCCCGCAAACGGAGGTACTCGGCGTTAGTCGAGTGTCGCTGTCGGATGGCCCTGTTTCCGCCGTTTCGGGGACAACCACACGACATTCTTCACCGACGAGATCCCGTCAGTACAGTATGCGCGTCAGCCTGGGAAGCGAGAACCCGGTGAAAGTCGAAGCGACCGAAGCGGCGTTTGCAGGCCTCGGCAACGTCGATATCGTTCCGGTTCCGGTCGAATCGGGCGTGAGCAAACAACCGCGCGGACACGGTGAGACGGTCGACGGTGCGAAAAACCGCGCCCGGCGAGCGCTCCGTTCCGGTGAGTACGACCTCGGCGTCGGCATTGAAGGCGGCGTCGCGACTATCGATGGCGGTAACGACCTCTTTCTCGTCATGTGGGCGGCCGTCACCGACGGCGTCCGGACGGGCCGCGGCGGGGGGCCGAGCCTCCGTCTACCCGACCACGTGGCAGAGCGCGTGCGCGCCGGCGAGGAACTTGGACCCGTGATGGACGACCTGCTCGACGCCGAGAACGTCGCGGAACGCCAGGGCGCAGCGGGTGCGCTGACGGACGGTATTATCGACAGGGAGTCAGCGCTGACCCACGCCGTCGCCGGGGCGCTGGGGCCGTTCGTCACGGACAAGTACGATAGTGATTACTGAAACGGTTTACACGCAGATCGCAGCGCAATCGTGCGATCTGGTGTACATTGACTTTCAGTGATTGCTATCGTCATTCGGTGTCGACTGTGGGGCTCTCGCGGGCCTCGGCGCTCTCTTCGACGGCCGTCGTCAGCGACACGTTGAGCGCGATCATCGACGCGAGGCCGCCGACCACGGTGACGGCGTTTTTCACCGCGTGGTCGACGATGGCCGCGCCGACGGCGACGGACCAGCCTATCGGCGTCAGACCGACGACCAGCACGGTGAACGCCCCTTCGTACAGCCCGACGCCTCCCGGCGAGAGCGGCAACACCTTGGCGAGGTTGCCCACGCTGACGGCGAAGAATCCGACGGCGACGAGCGTCGGAAGCGAGAGCGAGACGCCGTCGAACGCCGCCAGCACGACAATAGCCGTCACTACGTCAAGCCCCCAGATGAGGAGGCTGGTCGCGCCGACCCGAGCGAAGGAGCGACTGTCGCTCGCGACCGTCTGAACGTCGCCGGCGAACTGCTCTATCACGCCCGATACGTACCGCGCGTAGCTGTCCGAACTGAGGCGAGAGACGCCTTCGCGGACGAGGTTCCGGTCCGAGCGCGCGGTGGCGACGATGAGCGCAACGGCGGCGATTGCCGCTCCGCCGACCCCGGCCGCCACGGCGACTGCGAGCCGCCCGCTTTCGCTGTCGGTGCCGAGGACGGCCGACTGGAGTGTGCCCGCCTCACCGGTCACGACGAGACCGATCAGGACGCTGCCCGCGAGCGCCGTGATGGTGAGGAGGTCGAACACGCGCTCGACGGCCAACGACGCGAACCCTGTCGGGTACGGGATCGACCGCCGGGCCTTCACGACGTACGCCCGGACAGCGTCGCCCGCTCGGGCGGGGAACACGAGGTTCCCGGTCTGACTGATGAATATGGCCCCCGTCAGGAAGCCTATCCGTTCCGTATACCCCAGTTCCGTAAGGATATCGCGGTAGCGTGCCCCGCGGAGCGGCCACGAGAGCAGGTAGATCACCGCGGACAGAGCGACCAGCCCGCGGTCGGCGGCAGCCACGTGAGAAAGCACCGTCGACGGGTCGAGATACTGGGTCATCAGGGCTATCGCCACGACCGTCAGCAGCGTCCCAGTGACGACGGTTACGCGGCGGTCGATCCGGGGGCTGACGGCGACTTGCCACCAGGTGCGAAGGATCTGGCTCCCCATCCCGAACACGTCCCGGACGAGGTCGACTTTCGTGTCGCCTTTCGGCGTCCACTCGACGGGGAACTCCTTGATGCGGTAGCCCGCCCGCTGGGCACGGACGAGTACCTCGGTGTCCCAGAACCAGTGGTCGTCCTCCACGTCGTCGAGAAGCGCAAACAGTGCGTCCCGGTCGAACGCCTTGAACCCGCACTGATGGTCCCGCAGCGACGACGACAGAAAGCGGCGAACGAGGAAGTTGAACCCCTTGCTCGGTACGCCCCGTTTCGCCGGACGGTCGGCTTCCCGGCCGTCGATCCACCGCGACCCCGTCGCCACGTCGTACTCGCCCGATCGGACGCTCTCGACGAGTTCTTCGAGGTGGCGCATGTCCGTCGCCATGTCTGTGTCGAAATAGACCAGCGTCTCCCCCTCGGCGGCCTCGAACGCGCGTTCGAGCGCACCGCCGCGTCCGAGTCGCTCGTCGCTGTGGAAATGCCGAACGCGCTCGTCGTCGGCCGCGAGTTCGTCCGCGATCTCGGGGGTGCAGTCGTCACAGCCGTCCTCCGCGACGATCACCTCGAACCCGTCCCGCGGGAGAAAGCCCGCGAGCGCGGCCACGGTCGTCTCGACCGTGGAACGGATCGTCGCCTCCTCGTTGTACGCGGGGAGGACGACGCTGACTTCGACCGCCCGTCGATTCATTGTCGCCAGTCGCGGGCGTGCGACCAAGAACTTTCTGGATTCGGAGACGCAACGGGGCCGTGATCGCACTCTCTGCACCCGATTCGAATCCGGATCGTGTCGCCGCTGCTTCGGGAACTCCTCCTCTGCTTTCGGTTCGACTGCGCCGGTAAGCCCCGGTTTCCTTCTCGTACCAACCGGTCGTCGTTCTCGGTTCGGACGCCGATTACGGATGTTGATAATCGCAAGACTGCGGCGGATTAACCTCGTGTACCAAACCCACTAAGGGTGCAACTACCATTGGAGTAAGTATGAGCACAACCGCCTCCACGACCGCCGACCTGAACGACAAGCAGTCGCGCATCCTCCAGTATCTCCGCGAGAAAGCCGAGACGAAGACCTACTTCAAATCGCGACTCATCGGCGACGAACTCGACATGACTGCGAAGGAAGTCGGCACCAACATGACCGCCATCCAGAACGGAACGTGCGACGTGGACGTCGAGAAGTGGGGATACTCCTCCAGTACGACCTGGAAAGTCAGCGTCTGATAGGAACTGTCGTGATTCAGTTCGGTCTCTTCCCGACGGGGGTCGGCGAATACCGATACACAGTTACGACAAACCCTACGAACTACTGGTCGGTCACCGCAGGTCCCGCCACGACCGCTCGGCGGTCCACCCCAAAACGGTCTCCGCTTTTTCCGCGCTGATCAGGCTCTCGTGTCCTGACAGCGACGCTCGTCGTTCCGCCTGGGATCAGTCGTTCGGCTACGTCCGCACTCGGTAGCGTGGCCGTCGTGTCGCCGGTGACCGCCCAGAATCGCTCGTTGCTGTCGAAGCCGAGTTCGCCGGCGCACCGAACGATCCGGACGGCGTCGTTTAGCGAGGATACACGCTGGCGGTCTCCTCGCCGCGTTCCCCCGGTTCAGGGTGACTGTCCGGTACTGTCGGAGAGATGTGCGAGGACGGCCGGCCCAAGTTCCCAATTTCCGCCGGTACGGCAACGGTGTCCTTCGCCGACGGTGTGCCGTCGAGCGGGAAAATTTCAGGGGTCGAACCGGATCAGGTCGTCCGCCGTCGCCGCGAAGGCGACCGCGTCCGCGTCGAACGAGTCGGCGTACCGGACGAGAAGCGTCAGCACCGTCTCGGGTTCCTCGACGGCGTACCCGTCCTCGCGTGATAGCAGTCCCGCAGTCTCCAGTTCGCCCGCGTACTTGCTGACTGTCGGACGTGAAACGTCCAGCGCGTCCGCCAGATCGGACCCGGTGGCATCAGGAGTTCGGAGGAGTTCGAGCAACATTCCGCGGGCCGTGTCCCGTCGGAGGTAGCCCAGCGCCACCTGTTCGAACTCCGAAAACCGGCCGGCGGGGAAAAACCGCCGATAGTCGCCGTCTTTCCGGCTCTCGACGGCTCCGTTCGATTCCAGTTCCCGGAGGTGGTGCTGGGTTTCGCCTGTGCCTAGCTGGAGGTCGTCACGGACCTTGGAGAAGTGTGCGCCCGGCGTCGTCGTGAGATAGCCGGCGATAGCGTCGCGGGCGTCGTTCCGGTCCCCGTCGTCAGCGTCGTCTCGGAACCGCGTCAGCGGACTCGCCGCTCCGAACGCGGCGAACCGCCGAAGCGTGGCACGCTTGCTCTCGTCGACGTCGCGGGAACCGGGCATTCACTCGCTCTTGCACCGTGGGGCGTATAATGTCTTCGCTAGTCGTCAGTCGACTCGCCCTCGGTTCGTTCCTCGCCCTGGAAGTCCTTGTCCATCTCCTCTATGACCTTGTTGGGGTCGCGGATATCGGCCGGGTCCTGACCCTCCTTGATGGCCTGGGCCTCCTGCTCCATCGCTTCGACGTCCATCTCCGCCTCCTCGTCGATCTGGCCGAGGATCTTGTCGATATCGTCCAGACCGAGCATCTGCCGGGTTTCCTCGTCGAAGTCGAGGCTGTTGAGAACGTCGCCGTTCCCCTTCACGTCGCTGCCGGTCAGGTGCTTGCCGTACCGACCGACCAACGAGGTGAGTTCCTGCGGCATGACGAACGTGGTGGACTCGCCGTGTCCGATGGATTCGAGCGTCTCCATTCCTTTGTCGATGACGGCGCGTTCGCCCATCGACTCCGCCGACTTGGCGCGGAGGACGGTCGACACAGCATCACCCTGCGCTTCGAGGATCTGGCTCTGCTTTTCACCCTGCGCACGGATGATGTTGGACTGCTTCTCGCCTTCCGCCTCTTCGACGGCGCTCCGCCGTTCACCCTGCGCTTCGAGGATCATGGCGCGGCGGCGGCGCTCCGCGGACGTCTGTTGCTCCATCGCCTGCTGAACGTCTTTCGAGGGGTTGACCTCGCGGACCTCCACGCTCTCGACGCGGATCCCCCACTCGTCCGTGGGCTCGTCGAGTTCCGTGCGGATCTTCGAGTTGATCTGCTGGCGCTTGTTCAGCGTGTCGTCGAGTTCCATGTCGCCCAGGACGGCACGAAGCGTCGTCTGGGCGAGGTTGGAGACGGCGCGCTTGTAATCTTCGACTTCGAGAAAGGCTTTCTTCGCGTCCATCACCTTGATGTACACGACGGCGTCGGCCGTGACGGGGGAGTTGTCACGCGTGATCGCTTCCTGTCGAGGGACGTCGAGTGTCTGTGTCCGCATGTCGAAGCGGTGCGTGTTGCTGACGAACGGCGGAACGATGTTGATACCGGGTTCGAGCAGTTTCCGGTACTCGCCGAACACCGTCAACGCTCGCTTCTCGGTCGCGTCGACGATCTCGACCATGCTGTATACGGTGACGATCGCTAGCACCAGAAACAGCAGGGCGACGAGCGTCAGACTGGGCGTGAGCCCCGACTGCAGGATTGTCAGTGACGACATATTGTTACCTTAGGACAGGGACGTAAAAAGCGTTCCCGTGTTGAAAGGCGTTGACCGCTGACGTTAGCCCGTACTCTCTCGCTCGGCGTCCGTTTCGATGGAGTCCGTGTCTGAGCCGTCAAGATCGGTATCGTCGTCCGCAGGTGCGTCGTCGGGCGAGTCGCTCTCGCCGGCGCGTTCGCGGGCGAGTTCACGGTCTATGTTGTCACGTTGGTCAGTTTCGACCGACTGGACGGTGACGACGTTCCCGCCACCGGGGTCGACGACGATGACCTCCTCGCCCTCGTCGATGTCGCCGTCCAGGCTTCGAGCCCGGTAGTAGGGATTGAACCCGGCGTTTTTGAGTTTCACCTCGCCACCCGTTTCGGTCACTCGCTCGGTGACGCGACCGGTCTTGCCGGCGAGGTCGTCGGAGTCGCTCGTCTGGCCGGCCCCTTTGCCGCCGTAGAAGTCGAACTCGCGGTAGACGAACAGCGAGACCGCCCCGATAGCGAACACGAGACCGGCGAGAACGAGCGGCGATGCCAGACTGCCGAGCGCGAGACCGAGGAGTCCAGCCAGGAGCAGGGCGACACCGAGAACGATGAAATGCGCGCCCGGGGCGAACGCCTCCATGATGACGAGTATAAATCCTGCGACGGTCAACAGGAGGGGGAGACTGCCCTCACCGCCCAGGACCTGCAGTAGAGTCGGGGCCATGTCAGACTGTTAGAACCCCTGTTGATTAACAGTTTTGCAGGGACGTCCCGGAACTGGTGCGTCAAGCAGTCCGCGCGGGTCAGACGGCGAAAACCATCGCTACGCGGACGATGATCCCGATCGTAACGAGAGCGCCGAGGAGGACGAAAAGGGAGTTCTCGAGCGTCGGCGACCCCGGTTCTATCGACTCTCGGTCGTCGACGACGCCGTCCTCGTCAACCTCGTCGAGTCCGAACTTCCACCCGTCGGACTCCCCGTCGCGGTCAGTTCGTTCATCGTCGGGCGCGTCGCTCCGCTCGTCGGGCGTGGTGGGTTCGCTGTCTCCCGCTCCGTTCTCGCCGTCGGACGCGGGGCTTCTTTCGTCGAGTGCGGCGTCGTCACCGCCGTCGGCTCCCGGACCTGCGGTCATAGCTGGTCGTTCCCCCGCCGGAGTGAAAAGTCCGCGGGTCGACACCGCGGTCAGCGGATTCGGTCCGCCTCTGCCGACGCGACGTCGCCCTCGTAGACGACGCCGCGCTCGGCGTCGAGCGTGACGACAGTTCCGTCGGGGACCTCGAGCGTCGCGTCGCTTATCATCGGGATCCCGAGTTCCCGCGCGACCATTGCCGGGTAGCCGGTCACGCCGGGCGAGGCATCCACCACGCCGCCCAGTTTCGCGGTGTCTCCGGCGAACTCGCCGTCGAACGTCTCGTCGAGCGTCAGGATCGCTCCCTCCGGCACCGACGACAGGTCCCCGTCCGCGGTGCGTGCGACCGGGCCGATAACGCGGTTGCCGACCACGCTCCGGCCCGTCACGAGCGTCTCGGCGGCGACGTGGACCTTGAGCATGTTCGTCGTGCTCGCGCCTTCGAGTTCAGTCATCATGCCCGAGAGCACGACGACCGTATCGCCGCTCTCGGCGACGCCGGCGTTCAGCGCCGCCTGCACCGCGTTCTCGATGACCGCGTCCGCCCCCTCGTCGGAGAGGGGCGCATACTGGGCGTTGACGCCCCACGACAGCGCGAGTTGCCGTCGGACCCGGTCGTTCGGCGTCGACGCGACGACGGGGACGCCCGGGCGGAACTTCGCGGTTTTCAGCGCGGTGTATCCGGACTCGCTGGCCGCCACGATAGCGCTCGCGCCGATGTCTCGCGCGAGGTAGCGGGCCGACCGCGCGAGCGCGTCGGTGCGGGCGTCCGCGGCGGCCGGGACGCGCTGCTCGCGCAGTTCCTCGTACTCCGCGCTGCGTTCGACCTGCCGAACGATGCGGTCCATCGCCTCGACGACGCGAACGGGGTGGTCGCCGATGGCGGTCTCTCCCGACAGCATCACGCCGTCGGTCCCGTCGATGACGGCGTTTGCCACGTCGGACGCCTCCGCGCGGGTCGGCCGACGGGCGTGGACCATCGAGTCGAGCATCTCCGTCGCGGTGATGACCGGCACGCCCGCGTCGCGGCAGCTCCGGATGATGCGCTTTTGGATCATCGGCACGTCCTCCATCGGGCACTCGACGCCGAGGTCGCCGCGGGCGACCATTACGCCGTACGCGGCGTCGATTATCCCGTCGAGGTTCTCGACTGCACCCGCCCGCTCTATCTTGGCGATGATCGGGATGTCGGCGTTTAGCTCCTCCAGAACGCCGCCGACCTCGTACACGTCGTCCGCGTCGCGGACGAACGAGGCCGCGACGAAGTCGGCGTCACGCTCCGCGGCGAGTTCGAGGTCCCTGCGGTCTTTCTCCGTCACGACGTCGAGGTCGAGGTCGACGCCGGGGATGTTGACGCCCTTCCGACCGGCGAGGTCGCCGCCATCGTCGACGCGGGCCACGACCGCGTCGCCCTCCACACGCTGGACAGTCGTCTGGATGCGGCCGTCGTCGAGCAGGATGCTGTCGCCGGGTTCGACGCCCTCGATGGGCAGCGAGAGGCCGACCTCCTCGGGCGTCGCGGTTTCGCCCTGAACGAACCGGATCTCGCTGCCCGAGTCGAGGTGAACAGTGTCGTCGATGGGCGCGGTCCGTATCTCAGGCCCCTGGAGGTCGACCATCACTGCGAGCGGGTTCTCCGTCTCGTCGTCGACTGACCGGACTCGGTCGACGAGGGCCGCGCGGTCCTCGTGCGAGCCGTGGCTCGCGTTGAGGCGGGCTACCGTCATACCGGCGTCCGCCAGATTCCGGATCGTCTCCCGCGAGTCCGACGCCGGCCCGAGGGTGCAAACGATCTTCGCGTTTCTCATGCGTTCCGGCTACGCCGTCTGCGTCAAAAAGGACGGCGTTCCGCGTGCCCTCGGGAGAACGGTTTTCCGCGTTGCCGTTGCAGTCCCGCTCATGCCAACATACGCAGCGATGACGACGGTTACCGACCGCGATTTCCAGAACGTACAGGAACTCGCGACGCTGTGGGGGGAGATCGCTGCAGAGATAGAGAACAACCACGACGCCGAACTCAAAGAGTCCTATGCGACGCTCGGCGAGTACGATTTCATCGTCATATACGATGTAGAGGACCAGGACGACGCCTTCCAGGTCGCGCTGTCCATCGAGCGCCACGGCCTCGACACCCAGACGATGGCGATAGAGGATACCGATAACTTCGCCGAACTCGTCGACGATATCTGACGCCGCGGCCTCCCACAACCCCCGAAGGCAGTATCGAAGAGCGTTTTCTCCGGGCCGGTACGGAATGCATTTGTTGCCCCGTTGAATTTAATTCGACCATGGAACGGACCTCCAGAGATGACCGTTCACCGACGCACTTCGGTGCCTCGTGCGGTCCACAGCGTCTCCAGTCGGGTGATAACCGATGACCAACGCGGCCATCGTCGCCGACGGACTCACGAAACGGTACGGCGAGGAAGTGGCGGTCTCCGACTTGTCGCTGTCGATCCCGTCCGGGACGGTGTACGGCTTCCTCGGCCCGAACGGTGCGGGCAAGACCACGACGATGCGAATGCTAACGACGCTGACGAAGCCGACGGCGGGCACCGCGACGGTGAGCGGCGCGTCACTCACTGACCGCGCAGGAATCACTGAGCGGATCGGATTTTTGCCCGCGGATCCGCCGGTGTTCGACGAACTCACTGGGCGGGAACACCTCCGGTACGTCGCCCGCCTGCACGAACTCCCCGAGGCCGAGGCGACCGACCGCATCGAGCGGTTGCTCGACCGGTTCGACCTCGCGGCCGACGCCGACCGGCGAGTGTCATCGTACTCGACGGGGATGCGAAAGAAAGTCGGCGTCATCGGGACGATACTGCACGACCCGGATGTGGTCCTCCTCGACGAACCGACGAGCGGCCTCGACCCGCGCGCCGCTCGGACGATGCGGGACACCCTCGCCGAACTCGCCGAAAGGGACATGACGGTGTTCCTCTCGACGCATATCCTCCCCGTGGTGGACGAACTCGCCGACGAAGTCGGAGTCATCGACGACGGCGAACTCGTCGCCGAAGGGTCGCCCTCGGCGCTGAAACAGCGCGCGGAGTCCACCAACGAAGTGGACCTCGAAACGGCGTTTCTCGACCTCACTCGCGAGGACGCCGCCGCGGACGACGGCGAAAGAACGGTTAAACGATGAGTTCCGCGGGCGAAACCAAGTCGTCCCGAGACGGGGCGCTTCCGGCACTTGCCATCAGCGCCGTTATCGCCAAGACCGAACTCCGTCGGGCGGCCCGCAAGATACGCGACCAGGACGTCTGGCTCGCGCTCCTCGCGGTCGGCGTCCTGGGGTTCGTTGTCGTGTCTCCGCTCGCGTTCGACGCGGCTCGGGACGTTGGCGCGTCGCTCGCGGCGGGCGACGACGGCGCTCTGACCCACGCACCCCTCGCCGCGGCCGCAACCTGGGTGTTCCTGGCGGCGTTCATGGTCGTCAGCGGCGTCGGCTCCTACGGCGAGGTAGACAACGCCGACGGAATGTTGACGATCCGGCCGCCCAAAGACGTCGCGGGCGGTCTCTTCCTGTCGAGTCTGGCCCAGTATATCCCCTGGATCGCCTACCCGGTCGCCGTCGTGTACGCCGGGCTGTCTGTCGGCGCGGGGACGCCGCTCCCGTTCGCCGGCGGCGTCGCGGCCGGTGCCGTCGTCCTGCTCTCGTCGTGTGCAGTGGGGTATCCGGTCGGGCTGTTCCTCAAAGGCGTCTTCCGGCGGTCCGAGACGCTCTCCCGGCTCAAGCCCGTCCTGGGCGTCGCCGCGGGCGCGATCTACTTCTGGCTCATGTTCAGCGGCGAGTTCGTCACCGTCGCCCAGACCATCGAACCGGCAGTCCTCGCCTCGCCGCTGGGATGGCTCGACGACCTCGCACTGCTCACCACGCCGGGAGCGTCGGCGTCGTCGCTTGCGGCCGTCGGCGCAGTGTCGCTGGCCGCCGTCCTGTTCCCCGTGGGCGTCCTCGCCACCGTGAGGGCCGCGCGGTACGCGTGGTACGTCG
The DNA here is from genome assembly GCA_005954745.1 of Halostella pelagica. Taxonomy (GTDB): domain Archaea; phylum Halobacteriota; class Halobacteria; order Halobacteriales; family Natronoarchaeaceae; genus Halostella; species Halostella pelagica. Next base: position 846,382 of record CP040678.1, on the reverse strand, counting down.
ACCGCGCGGAAGACAACGGTACGCAGGCGACAGAACCCGAAGATGCGGGGACTGCTCCGGCAGGACGCCTCGGACGGCTGCTATCGACCGTCTGTCGGCGGCAGGGCACCGCCGGGGTCGCCGCCGTGACGCTGGTGCGAGCATACCGCGCGCCGATGCAGTCGCTGTTCGTCGCGGTGCCCCTGCTGTTCGCGTTTCCCCTGTTCGAGCAGTTGCTCACAAGCGGGTCGCTCCCCTGGTACGCGCCCTGGCTGGTGGTTTTCTACGGCGCGTGGGCGGCGGGTGCCGCGTCGCCGCTCAACGTGCTCGGCAATCAGGGCGCGACGCTACCGACGCTACTGACCGCACGGTCGGACGGCCGGACGGCGGTCCGCGGGACGGTCCTCGCCGCAGTACTGCTCGTCGCACCGCTGACAACGCTCGGGGCCGCCTGGACCGCGACCGCCGCGGGGGTTCCCCGCGCGGAGGCGGTAGCCGTCACTGTCGCCGCTCCCGTCGGCGTCGTCGCTGGCTCCGTCCTGGCCGCGGGGTTCGGGGCGCTGTTTCCCCGGTTCGAATCGATCGATGTGACGGCGTCACGGTCGGCGGTCCTCCCGAGCAAGGCCGCGTTCGGCCTGTTCTCGTTGCTGCTGACCGTCGGTCAGGTCGGTGCCGTGTTCACCGCCTCGCTGACGGCCCGTCGAATCGGGAGCGTCCTCCTGTCCGAGCGGTTGCCGTTCGGTCTCACACCGTCCGCGTCGACGCTCGAATCGGTCGGCTGGTTCCTCGTCGTCCTCGTCCTCGCGGCGGTCCCCGTCGCGTACCTCGTCGCGGCGCGGCGGATCGATACGTACAGACTGTAACGCGTTAGAAAACGAATTTCAGTCGGCGTACTGCCGGATGCTCTACCGGATCTTCGTCCCCGGCTCGGCGTCCTCGTGGGTGGTGAGCAGGTCGGCCTGCTCGCCCGCCGCGAGCACCATACCGTTGCTCTCGACGCCGAACAGTTCCGCCGCTTCCAGATTGACGAGGACGACCACGTCGGTCCCGGGCAGGTCGTCGACGTCGTGTAGTTGCTTGAGCCCGGCGACGATCTGGCGGGTCTCGGGGCCGACGTCGACTTCGAGGCGGACGAGGTCGTCCGCGCCCTCGATCCCCTCGGCGTCCTCGATGTGGCCGACGCGCATGTCGACCGATTTGAACTCGTCGAAGCTGATGCGGTCGTCGGCGAGCGGTTCGAAGTCGGCGTCCGCGCTGTCCTCGTCTGACATCTCGTTTTCGCTTTCCTCGTCAACCCTTTCGTCGCTTTCGGTCGCCTCCTCGACGCGCGATTCGAGTTTCTCGTTGAGGTCCTCGACGCGGTCGTCTTCGATCTGGTCGAACAGTTCGTCGGGTTCGTCGAACGTTTCGGGAGGCGCTTCGAGCGTCGCCTCGACCGTGGCATCGCCGACGCCGCCGCTCTCGCCGAGTTGCTCCCAGAGACGCTGGGCCTTGCCCGGCGTGAACGGTTCCATCAGGACCGCGACGGCCTTGGCGATCTGGACGCAGTCGCGGATGACCTGCTCGGCCTCGTCCGGCGATTCGTCGACGAGCTTCCAGGGTTCGTTTCGCTGGATGTACTCGTTTCCGAACCGCGAGAGGTCGATGGCCGCCTCGCTCGCCTTCCTAGGCGAGTAGTCGTTGAGCGCCCCGCGGAACTCGTCGACGGCGTCCTCGATACGCTCGCGCACCTCGTCCGACACGTCAGCGTCCGGCGTCCCCTCGTAGTTCCGGTACGCAAACAGCATGCTCCGGTAGAGGAAGTTGCCGACGGTGCCGACGAGTTCGCCGTTTACGCGCTCCTGGAACTTCTCCCAGGAGAAGTCGACGTCCTGCTGGAACCCGCCGTTCGTGGCGAGATAGTACCGCAGGAGGTCCTCGTGGAACCCCTCGTCCAGGTATTCGCGGGCCCACACCGCGCGGTTGCGCGAGGTGGAAAAGCCCTGACCGTTGAGCGTCATGAACCCGCTCGCCATGACGGCGCGGGGCTCGTTGTAGTCGGCGACACGGAGCATCGCCGGCCAGAAGATGGTGTGGTGCTGGATGATGTCCCGGCCGATGATGTGGACGATCTCTCCGTCGCCTTTCCACGGTTCCTCCCAGTCGTACTCCTCTTTCCCGACGCGCTCGGTGTACTGCTTCGTGGAGGCGACGTACTCGATTGGCGCGTCGACCCAGACGTACAGCACGAGGTCCTCCTCGCCCGGATAGTCGATCCCCCAGTCGAGGTCGCGGGAGATACACCAGTCCTGCAGGCCGGACTCGATCCACTCGCGGGGCTGGTTCTGGGCGTTCGAGGTCCCTCCGAGGCGGTCGAGGAACTCGGTCAGGTAGTCCGAGAGCTCCGAGACGCGGAAGAACTTGTGCGTCCGGTCGCGGTACTCCGCGGGATTGCCGGTGATAGTGCTGACCGGATCCTCGATCTCGCCGGGTTCGAGATGGCGACCGCACCCCTCGTCGCACTCGTCGCCGCGGGCCTGCTCGCCGCAGTAGGGACAGGTCCCTTCGACGTAGCGGTCGGGGAGCGGCTGGTCGTTCTCGGGGTCCCATGCCACTTTGATCTCCTTCTCGTACACGTACCCTTCCTCCTCCAACTTCTCGACGATTTCGAGCGTGAGTTCCGTGTTCGTCTCGTCGTGGGTGTGACCGTAGTTGTCGAAGTCGACAGCGAACTTCGGGAACGTCTCGCGGTACTGTTCGTGCCAGTCGAGGGCGAACTCCTCGGGGTCGACGCCCTCCTGTTCGGCCTGGACGACGATGGGAGTGCCGTGCATGTCGGAGCCGGAGACGAACGCCGTCTCCTGACCGATCGTCTCCAGCGCGCGCGAGAACACGTCGCCGCCGACGTACGTCCGCAGGTGTCCGATGTGCAGGTCGCCGTTCGCGTACGGCAGCCCGCACGTCACCACTGCAGGGTCGTCAGTAGGGAACTCATCGTGGCTCATACTATGCTCTCTCTGCGTTGCGGGTGTAAAACCCGCCGATTTCGGTCGTCCGCATGCACCCCAGTGAACGCGTCGCTTTGCTATCGGTACCGGCTGGACGAACCGGCGCTTGCGCCGCGGAGCGACCGTTTACTGCCGGCTATCACTGTCTGTGTGTAGCCGGTGGGCCGGCCAGCGAACCCGTTCAACGACGCGCGGCCGACAGTGTCTGACCGGTCCGGTCGCGACACGCCACCCGACGGGGCCCGGCACGACGTGCGTATAGAACGAGCACCCGCCTGTAGTCGGAACCGGAAGACGCCACATCGTTGGCGGACGGTCACAGGCCGAAAATAGAAACCGCGCTACCGGCTACCCCCATCGTGACGACCAGGCGACCGACGCTCCCGGCGAACGTCGCTACCGCGAACCGGTAGTAGTCGCGCTCTAGCACCGCGAACGCGTAGATAGAGATAGTGTCCGGAAACCCCGGGACGCAGAGCGCGAGCGCCAGCCCCGCGTACCCGTACTCTCGCGCCAGTTCGACGGCCCGTTTCTCCGAGTACTCGACTATCTCGAACCGGGACTGGCGGAGGTATCTGACGACCGGGCCGGCTTGCTTCGCTTCCTGGCCAAGATGGAACGCGAGGACGCTTCCGGCCGCTTTGCCGATGGCGCTGACGAGGATGACGAGCGAGAACTGGACGGAGGACGGGAGCGCGAACCCCATCCCGGCGTAGCCGGGGATGAGAACGACCTCACTCGGGAGCGGGAGGACGAACGCGATGAGAAACGAGTAGAGCAGGATCAACAATAGACCGCTCACTCCTGTCGCTGTCCTGACAGCTGTTTCGACGGCGCTGAAATCGGGGCCGATCAGCTGAACTCTGACGGGTTCGAGGGCTGATGTGAGGAGGGCATCGACCGCAGGGCCGGCGGGGAACGTCACGTACGTGAGATGTGAAGGGGACCCCCTAAGTATTGACGTTTCGTTGCTGACGAACCGCGTTCACGTCGTCGACGAACGCCTCGAGCATCTCCCGAGTGACGTGTGGCATGCAGACCACGCGGAGTTCGTCGTCGCCGGTCCGCGATAGCTTCCATCCGGCGTCCCGCAGCGCCTCGAACTCCGGCGTCGGCACGTCGGCCGACACCAGCGGTAGTTCCGGATCGACGACGTCGTAGCCGCAGTCTTCGAGTGCGTCGGCTAACCACTCCGCGTTCGCCAGGGAGCGTTCGTACTGCTCGCGGTAACCGTCCGGCCACAGTTCCTCGATAGCCGCCGCCGCGCTGGCGACGCCCGCGCCGCTGCGCGTCCCCGTCAGCGTCGCCTGTTTGGTCGACTCCAGATACGGTGTATCGACGGCGAGCGCGTCGAGTAACGCATCATCGCGGGCGAGGAACCCGCCGGCCGGGATCGCCGCCTGGCCGAGTTTATGCGGATCGATAGTCATCGTGTCGACCGGGGCGTGCGAGAAGTTCCACTCGCGGTCGGTAAACGGAAGCGCGAACCCGCCCCACGCGGCGTCGACGTGTAACAGGGCGTCGATCTCGCCGGCGACCCGGCCCAGCGCCGGAATCGGGTCGACTCGGCCGTACTCCGTCGTGCCGGCGACCCCGACGACGAGCGCCGTCTCGTCGTCGACCAGGCCGCGGACGGCGTCTACGTCGGCGCGGTAGTCGTCGTCGAGCGGTGCCAGCCGCAGGTCCACGTCGAGGAGGCCCGCAGCTTTCTGAAAGCTGAAGTGAACGCTCTCGGGGGCGACGACGTTCGGCGCGCCGCCGGCGACGTTACGTGCAACCCTGAGCGCCTGAATGTTGGCCTCGGTGCCGCCGCTTGCGACGTAGCCAGCGGGGTCGTCAACACCGGTTATCGTCCCGAGCGCGTCGACTACTTGCTGTTCCAGTTCGGAAACCGTCTCGTACGTTCCGGGGTCGCCGGGGTTCGTCGCGAGGAAGCGCTCGGCTGCCTCGCGGGCGGCCGGATGCGGTTCCGTACACATCGAAGAGAGAACCCGGCCGAAGTCCTGCGGCTCGGCTCGCATGGGTACCGATACCCGCGACGGCCGTTTAGTGATTGCGTTCTCGCGCCTCGTCGACCCAGTCCGGTCGCGATACGTCGGCTGAGCCGTCGGTGTCGAGTTGGAGCGAGATGTCAAGCACCACGGGCGTCCCGCTCTGGGACCCCTCGATGTGGACTGTCAGTTCGTGGATCTGCCCCCTCTCGTCGACGACCGCCCTCGCCTCGTAGGTCTGGACGGTCTGGAAGTTAGTGCCGATCCCTCCCCCCGAGAACTCGTTTGCCTGCAGTGTAACGAACGTCCGGCCGTCGCGTCGGTCGACGGACGTGACATCGAACTCGCCCGCGGCGAGGTATTCGTAGAGCAGGCTGTAGCCGGAGAGCTGTGACCGGAACCGCGACGCGTCCCGGCGGTCGTACTGGACCTCGTCGTCCTGTTCGGTACGGACGTACGCCGTCGACCCGTTCGCCCAGACCGTCTCGTTCACCGTCTCGGAACCGTGCGTTCTCGCTTCGACGAGAAACTCGCCGTCGTCAGCCATCGTAACAACGCGTTCGGAGCCGGTCGTAACGTTCCGGTTGTCCCGGATGAACGTCACCTCCTGGTGTACGGTGAGTTCGTACGACTCGTCGACCAGGCTTTCGTTGTGCGCCGACGACAGCGAACTCGGGTCTTCGAGACCAGACGGCGACACGCCCGGCGGGTGCGCCGACGCATCGTCGGGCCATGGTCCGTCGCCGAAGATACCGCCGCAACCCGCGAGAGCGACCAGCGCGACCACGAAAACGATAGCCCACGATCTCTCCATTACACGTTTCTCGCGCGCCGAGAGACAAAAAGAACTGGCTCCGAACGGGACGGCTCTCCGTCCGGCGCTATCTGACCGATTCCAGCATCAGTTTCTGCTCGACGCGTTTGACCTCGTGTTGCACGTCGCGAACCGCGTCGATGTTCGCCGAGATGGAACTGACGCCCTCGTTGACGAGGAACTGCACCATCTTCGGCTTGGATCCGGCCTGTCCGCAGATGCTCGTATCGACATCGTACTCCCTGCAGGTCTCGATAGTCGTTCCGATGAGGTTGAGAACGGCGGGGTGAAGTTCGTCGAAGCGGTCCGCGACGTTCCCATTGTTACGGTCGACCGCGAGGGTGTACTGCGTGAGATCGTTCGTGCCGAAGCTAGCGAAGTCGATGCCCGCTTCGGCCATCTTCTCGACGCCGAGCGCCGACGCGGGCGTCTCGATCATCACGCCCCACGTTCGTTTCTCGGGGTCGATCCCGACGTCTTCCATGAGCTTCTTCGTCCGGAGCACGTCCTCAGCGTCGTTGACCAGCGGGAACATCATCTCGATGTTGTCGTACCCCATCTCGTACAGTCGCCGGAACGCTTCGAGTTCGAGTTTGAACAGTTCCGGCGTATCGAGGCTGCGGCGGATACCGCGGTAGCCGAGCATCGGGTTGTGTTCCTCTGGTTCGTCCTCGCCGCCTTCGAGTTCGCGGAACTCGTCGGTCGGCGCGTCGAGCGACCGGGTCCGGACCGGGCGCGGGTAGAACTCCTCGGCTACGCGCTGGACGCCGTCGACTATCTCGTCGACGTAGGCGCGCTCGCTGTTTTCCTCGATGTATTTGGTGGGCGTCTGTCCGAGCGAGAGGATCATGTGCTCGATCCGAAGCAGGCCGACGCCGTCCGCGCCGGTGGCCGCCGCGCGTTCGGCCGCCTCGGGGATGGAGACGTTTACCTTGACCTCCGTCGCGGTCATCGGCTTCACCGGCGTCTCCGGGCGTGCGTCCTCGATCGGTTCCCGCTGTTTTTCCTGCTGCTCGTGGCCCTCCCTGACGGCCCCTTTGTCGCCGTCCAGCGTGACGAACTGGCCGTCGGAAAGCACCGTCGTCGCGTTGCTGGCACCCACGACGGCGGGGACGCCGAGTTCCCGTGAAACGATGGCGGCGTGGCTGGTCATCCCGCCCTCGTCCGTGACGATGCCGGACGCCCGCTTCATCGCCGGCACCATGTCGGGCGTCGTCATCTCGGTGACGATGATGTCGCCGTCGCCCACCTTGTCGAGTTCGTCCAGTTTACCGACGATACGCACCGCACCGCTCGCCGCGCCGGGACTGGACCCGAGACCGCTGACGAGTACGTCGTCGCGAGCGTCGGACCCGTTACTCGCGCTTTTGACGGCCCCGCTCCCGTCCGTGGACGCCTCGGCCTTGGCGTCGGTCCCGATGTCGCCGTCGATACGGGACTCCTCGGCCTCGCCGATGTCGCCGTCGTCGATAGTCGTTATCGGCCGCGACTGGAGCATGTACACGTCACCCTCGTAAATGGCCCACTCGACGTCCTGCGGCGTGCCGTAGTGGTCCTCGACTCGTTCGCCCATCTGCCGGAGGCTGTCGAGTTCCTCGTCCGAGAGGACGCGCTGTTCGCGTTTCTCGTCGGGGACGGGCCGCTCGACCGTTTCGCCGGTCTCCTCGTCCCGGACGTGCATCACTTTCTTCTCCGCGACGGTGATCTCCTCGGTGCTCCCGCTCTCGCGGTCGATGACGTAGTTATCCGGCGACACCGACCCGGAGACGACCGCCTCACCCAGACCCCACGCGGACTCGATGATCATTCGAGGGTCGCCCGTCGACGGGTGGCTGGTGAACATGACCCCGCTTTTCTCGGCGTCGACCATCTGCTGGATGACCACGGCGATGTTGACGGCGCTGTGGTCGAACCCCTGGTTCTGCCGATAGTAGATCGCACGCTGGGTGAAAAGCGACGCCCAGCACTCGCGCACGCGGTCGAGCAGGTCCTCCGCGGTGATGTTGAGGTACGTCTCCTGTTGGCCCGCGAAACTCGCGTCCGGAAGGTCCTCCGCGGTGGCCGAGGAGCGCACCGCGACGAACGCGTTCCCGTCACCCAGATCCGCGTACGCGCCGAGTACCTCCTTCCGGAGGAACTCGGGGAACTCCGCGCCAAGGATCAGTTCCTGTGCGCGGTCCGCGGCCTCGGACAGTGCGGCGGAATCCTCCACGTCGACGTCGACCACCTCGAACAGTTCTTCGTCGATACCTGCCTCCTCGATGAACGTCCTGTAAGTTCCAGCAGTGACGACGAATCCGGGCGGCACCGGCAGCCCGGCACCCGTAAGTTCGCCGAGTGAGGCTCCCTTCCCGCCAACGGCGTCGATGTCTTCGGCCCCGGTCTCCTCCAGTGACAATACTGGCATACTGTGTCCGAAAACACCACGACGCCAGTAAAGTACTTTGCGAACGGTGGGGAATAGTTCCAACTCGAAAGCGAGTACGTTCTTCGATGTCAGAGTTCCTACTCAGTATCGAGTACGTCTTCCGCACCGCGGATCCGCGTTGTCGTCCGGTCTACCGTGTCTCCCGGCAGTATCTATCCCGACAAAGACGTTTTAACGGACGAGTACTGTCATATGTGATATGGATACGAAAGTGGCAGTGAGATGGGCGGCGTACTACCGCCTCCTCGCGTCGGGGTCGTTCGTCGTCGGTATGGCGATCGCCATCGCCGGGATATCGGCAGGCCTCGGTGAGTCCCTCGATATCCTCTTCAACGAGTTGGGGAACACGGGGGCGGTCGACGAGGCTCGGGCGGCGGCCAACGTACCGCTCGCCGCCGTCTCGGCGGTCGTCGGCGTTCTCGTCTGGCAGATCGGCAAGTCCGCCGCGTTCTACTGGACGATGTCAAGCGTCATCGACGAGGAGACGAGCGTCGTCGACCAGACGGTGATCCGAGAGGAGATCCGGGCCGCCGTCGACGACGGAGTTCACGGCGACACCGCCGCTGCGGAACCGAACGGCCGGCGCGATCCGTCCGGTCCGACCGGACCGGACGCCGGTGTGAGCGGGTCGTCCAGGCCGGGGGTTACTGTGAGCGAGACGACCGGAACGGGAGCTACTGTGAGCGGGTCGTCCGGTCCGGGAACTACCGTGGGTGAAACGACCGGACCATCCGCCGGTGTAAACGAGGAGATGGACGAGTCGAACGTCGCCGACGAACCCGACGGGGGGTCGCCGACCACCGGAACGCGAACGGGGACGCCGGCCGCCCACGGAGACGACGAGACAGTTCGAACCGGGACGGCGTCGGCAGATGCCGGTGCGGACGCCGAAGCCGGTTCGGCGGACAACGGCGCTGCCGGCGATGCTGGCGCGGCGACAGCGGACGACGAAACCGCGACCAGCGCCGGCGACACCGGCGACGCGACGAACGCGTTCGACGACGGCGACGCGGCAGCGGACGGTGTCGCCTGCGGCGACTGCGGGCACCGAAACAAGGAGTCGGTGTCGTTCTGTATGAACTGCGGAGCCGAACTGTAGCAGTCTCGGCCGATACGAGTCCGTTATTCCCGTTCACGCCACTCCTGACGGAGCAGCCCGTACTGTACCAGGTCGACGTATTCCCCGTCGACGAACCGGTCCTTGCGGATGCGGCCTTCCTCAGTGAACCCGAGTGACTCCAGCAGGCCGCGGGACGCGTCGTTGAAGTCGTACGCCCCCGCACCCACGGCGGGGTGGTCGTACGTCCGGAAGACGTAGTCGATCGCGAGCGAGACTGCCTCCGCGCCGTAGCCCTCGCCGTGGGCTTCCGGAGCGAGCCAGTAGCCCAGTTCCGGACGCCGGTAATCGACGTCTCCGACGTACACTGCGCCGATCCGTTGCACGTCGTCCTCGTCCGGCTGTCCGGGGCCGGCATCGTCCGCGTCGAGACAGACGAGGAAGCTGTCGCTACCGTCGTCTTGGTCCGATACTTCGGTCTGCTCCCGGTTCCTGACCGGGTTGCCGGTCGGATACCGGATCTCGGGGTTCGCGAAGGCCCGCTGGTGGAACGGAATGTCCTCTCGTTCGATCGTCCGGAGCGTGACCCGCTCACCGCTCGTAACGCGTGCTCCAGGCATACGCACGGCGACGCCCGGGAACACAATACGCTTTCCGTGTCGGCCGCGGCCGGGGTACACAGATATCGCCGTCGTCCGCCGGATCGAGGAGTAGTGTCCGAAGCCCGGAGCGGGTTCCGTCGAGAAATACTCGCGTCTCCGTGGTACGATTACCGGACAGGAACCTTATCCATCTCGAAGTGTTTTACCGTCCATATGAGCAAACGGGCTGAGGCCTCTGGAACGGCGTTCTGGGGCGACATAGACGACACAGAGGCCCGCGAACGCTATCAAACGCTCGTGAACGCGATCGGCGACGGGGTCTATCAACTCGATGCCGACGGTCAGTTCGCCGCGGTCAACGACGTTCTGGTCGAGATGACCGGATACGCGCGAGAGGACCTCCTCGGCGAACACGTCTCCGAACTCCACGACGACTGTCCGGCCCTCGAACGCGAGATAGAGCGGATCCGCACCGATCCCGGCGACCGAGGCGAACGGTACGAACTTGACGTTCGAACTGCCGGGGGACAACTGGTTCCCTGTGAGGTACGGGTGAACCCGCTCGAAGCGGACGACACCGTACAGGGCGTCGTCGGGACCGTTCGCGAGCATGACGAACGGTTCCGAACGGGCGAAACGGAGAGCGAGCATGACGAACGGTCCCGAACGGGCGAGACAGAGAGCGAGCGCGAGCGAGAACTCGCGGCCCGCTCGGCGGCGAGAGAGAACACCGTCGACGGGGTCGCGATCCTCGACGAGAACGAGGAGTACGTGTTCGCCAACCAGGCCCACGCCGATATTTACGGCTACGACGACCCCGAGACGTTCCTTGGCGAATCCTGGCGACTGTGCTACGACGACGACGAGATCGAACGTTTCGAATCAGAGGTTCTGCCGGCGCTGTTCGAGGAGGGTAGCTGGCGGGGCGAGGCGACCGCACTCTGCAAGGACGGCAGTTCGTTTCCGCAGGATCTATCCCTGACGGAACTTGACGATGGGCGATACGTCTGCGTCGTTCGCAACATCACCGAACAGACGGAGTACCAGCGGGAACTCCGTCGGAAAGAGCGCCAGTTCGAAGCCGTCTTCGAGGACCCGAACATCCTCGCCGGTTTGCTCGAACCCGACGGGACGGTGCTCGATATCAACCAGACGGCGATGGAGTACATCGACGCCGACCTCGACGATGTCACCGGCGAGGCGTTCTGGGAGACGCCGTGGTGGCAAGAAGACGACGGAGTACAGTCGGACGTCGAGCAGTGGGTCGAGCGCGCCGCAGGCGGCGAGTACGTCGATTTCGAGGCCGACCTCACACGGCCGGACGGCACGGAGTACGTCCTCAACGGCGTCTTCAGACCCGTCACGAACGACGAGGACGAGGTCGTGTCGCTGATCGTCTCGGACCGCGACATCACAGAACGCAGACAGCACGAGCGCGAACTCGAGGAATCCGAGCGCCGGTACCGGACGCTCGCCGAGCACTTCCCGAACGGGGCCGTCTCCCTCGTCGGCGAGGACCTCCGCTATCGGACGGTCGGCGGGAGTCCGCTGGACGTGGCCGGGGTACCCATCGACGAGATAGAGGGGCAGTCGGTCCACGAGGCGCTCCCGGAGGAGTTGGCCGACGACCTCGCTCCGCGGTACGAGACCGCGCTAGAGGGAGAGTCGAATACGTTCGAGACCGAACTCGGTGACCGGGTCTTCCAGTTCCAGTTCGTCCCGGTTCGGGACGACGACGGCGAGATACTCGCCGCACTCGGGATGTCTCAGGACATCACCGAGCGCACGGAGCGCGAGCGCGAACTGGCAAGATACGAGACGATCGTCGAAACGATCGACCACGGGATCTACGTGAAAGACGATGACGGACGGTTCACGATGGTTAACGACGCGTACGCGGACCTAACCGGCTACGACCACGAGACACTGGTCGGCGAACACGCCTCGCTCGTCGACGAGGACGCGATCGAACAGTCCCGAGAGATGCGGACAACGATGGACGGAGAAGGGACCGACCGAACGATGAAAGCGGTTATCCAGACGGCGGACGGTACCTCCGTCCCCACAGAGAGAACCTTCTCGACGCTTCAGGTTGGCGACGGCGAGGAGAGACACGTCGGCGTCGTTCGGGACATCACTGAACGGATCGAACAGCAACGGAAGGTAGAGGAGTCAGAGCGTCGGTACCGGACGCTCGTCGAGAACTTCCCGAACGGGTCGGTCGGACTGTTCGACCGAGACCTGCGTTACACCGCTGTCGGTGGACAACTCCTAGACGCGCTCGACATCTCACCGCAGAACCGCGTCGGAAGCCACATCTACGACATTCATCCGGACAGCCTGCTCGACGATATCGAGCCGTATTACCTGGCCGCCCTCGAGGGCGAAACGAACACCTTCGAAGTCGAATACGGGGGCCGGTATCTCCACGCCAACACGCTCCCCGTCAGGGACAGCGAGGGCGAGGTCTCCGCGGGAATGCTCGTCGTACAGGACATCACCGAGCGACGGGAGGCCGAACACGAACTTCGCGAGAGCGAGGCGAAGTTCCGGATACTCGCGGAGAACTTAGAGGAGGTCGTCTGGATGGCCACGCCTGACGCCGAGGAGTTCATCTACATCAACCCCGCGTTCGAGAAAGTGTGGGAGATCGATCGGAAGAGCCTGTACGACGAGCCGCTGTCGTTTCTCGATGTGGTCCATCCCGACGATCACGAGCGCGTTCGGGAGGAGTTCACGGCGCTCCCGGAGAATGATTTCGACGGGGAGTTCCGGATCGTCCGCCCCGACGGCGAAATCCGCTGGGTCCACGCCAAAGGAACCAGAGTGTACGACGAGGACAGCGAGATCAGCCGCATCGTCGGTACTGGTCAGGACATCACCGAGCGAAAGGAGCGCGAGCGTCAGTTAGAGGAAAGCGAGCGGCGCTACCGGACGCTCGCCGAGCACTTCCCGAACGGTGCAGTCGGGGTGTACGACCCGGACCTCCGGTACACGCTGACTGCAGGGGCCGTACTCGGTGACACCCTGCCAAGCTCGAACCGGCTCGAAGGCGAAAGAATGACGGAGATATTCCCGCCGGACACAGTCGAGGATCTCGAACCGCTGTTCCGCGCCGCCGTCGAGGACGGCACGACCGATAGCGCGAGAACCGAATTCGGGGGCCGACATTGGCAGGTGTGGGTGACACCGCTACGCGACGCCGACGACGAGATATTCGCCGGGCTAAGTTTCACCCAGGACATCACGGAGCAGGTCGAACGCGAAGCCGAACTCGAACGGACACTCGACCTGCTCGAGAAGACTGAACGTATCGCGGACGTCGGCGGCTGGGAGATCGACCCGCAGACGCAGGACGTGTTCTGGACCGACCACATCTTCGAAGTTCTGGATCTGCCCGACGACGGGGAACCACCGCTGAACGAGGCCATCGACATGTACCACGAGGACGACCAGCCGATCGTCGAGGATGCCGTCGAGGACGCGCTCGCCTCCGGCGACCCCTTCGACGCAGATGTCCGAGTCTGTACGGACAGTGGAGAGATGCGTTGGCTTCGGCTTCAGGGGATACCGGAGACCGTCGACGGCGACGTCGTTTCGTTCCGTGGGGCGGCACAGGACATTACCGAACAGGTCGAGCGCGAGCAGCGACTCGAAGAGCTGATCGACGAACTCGAAACGTCCAACGAGCGCCTGGAACAGTTCGCCTACGCGGCCTCCCACGACCTTCAGGAGCCTCTTCGAATGGTGTCGAGCTACCTCCAGTTGATCGAGAAACGGTACGCCGACGAACTCGACGAGGACGGTCAGGAGTTTATCGACTTCGCAGTCGACGGGGCCGACCGAATGCGCGACATGATCGAAGGACTGCTCAAGTACTCTCGGGTCGATATGCGAGGAAACCAGTTCGAGGCCGTCGAACTGGAGGAAATATTCGCCGATGTCCGCTCGGATCTCAAAGTGCGGATCGAGGAGAGCGGCGCCGAGATCACGGCAGACCCACTTCCATGCGTCGAGGGTGACGAGGGGCAGTTGCGTCAGGTGTTTCAGAACCTACTCTCCAACGCCATCGAGTACAGCGGCGAGGAGCGCCCTCGAATAGACGTCTCGGCCGAACGGAACGGTTCTGAGTGGGTGATATCGGTCAGCGACGAGGGGATCGGCATCGACCCGGACGACGCGGACAGGGTATTCGATGTGTTCCAGAGCCTCCACGCGTCGGATACCCACTCGGGGACGGGGATCGGGCTCGCGCTCTGTGAGCGCATTGCCGAGCGCCACGACGGGGAGATATGGGTCGACTCAGCGGTTGGGGAGGGATCGACGTTTTCATTCACCCTGCCCGCCGAAAGCACATACAGTGAGTGAACAGAACTCTTCCGCTGACCGAGCAGAGATACTCCTCGTCGAGGATAATCCGGGAGATGTCCGGCTAACGGAAGAGGCATTCAAGGAGGGTCAGATCGCCAACACACTCCACGTCGCGACCGACGGGGTCGAAGCGCTCGATTTCCTCCATCAACGCGGGGACTACGAGGACGCGCCGTGTCCGGATGTGGTCCTCCTCGACCTCAATCTCCCGCGGAAAGACGGCGACGAGGTGCTCAAGGAGATCCGCAACGATCCCGACCTGAAGCGCCTTCCAGTAATTGTTCTTACAAGCTCGGAAGCCCAGGAGGATATCGTCAAGTCCTACGAACTGCAGGCGAACGCGTTCCTGACGAAACCGGTCGACCCCAGTGAGTTCATCGAAGCGATCCAGTCTCTCCAGCAGTTCTGGCTCTCAGTCGTTCGATTACCGCCGTGCAAGCAAAAGTGACAGCGACTATCAGAGTGAAGGGGCCAGTCGCTCCGTCGCCCATCGACGCATAGCCGCGTTCCTCGACCGCGGCGCAACCGTCCGACGTCTTCTACGCCTCCAGTATGTCGTCGTCGTCGTCCGCGGCCGGCACCGACAGCGTTCCGTCTATCGCAGTGGCGGCGTCGCCGCCGACGCGGACCGTCTCGCCGACGCGGACCCGGACTCTGCCGGGGCGGTCCACGAAGTGGCCCTGTTCGAACACCATCTCGTCGGGCAGTTCGCCGTCGAAGGCGCTGACCTCACGAAGGTACGCGCCCGCCGCTCCGCTCGCCGTTCCAGTGACCGGGTCCTCGGACACGCCTGCCCCCGGTGCGAACATCCGCGCGTGCAACGTCGCATCCCCCTCCAGCGTGTCGAAGGTGAACGCGTAGAGGCCAGTCGCGTCGTACTCCTCGCAGAGTTCCTCGACGGCCGCCATGTCAGGGTCCGCGTTTCCGACGTGTTCGAGAAAGTTCACGGGGACGACGAGGAAGGGAAGTCCCGTGGACGCGACTGCCGACGGCATGTCCGCGCCGACGTCCTGGAGGGATCCGACCGGCACGCCGAGAACGGTCGCGAGTCGCTCGTAGTCGACGTCGACCGGACGGACCGTCGGGTCGTCCTGCGTCATCCACACCGCTCCGTCCTCGGCGACCTCGATGTCGAGGACGCCCACGTTCGTCTCAAGCGTGTGCGTGCCCGCCTCGATCACGCCGTCCTCGTGGAGATGCGCGTGGGCGGCGATAGTCGCGTGACCGCACAGGTCCACCTCCTGAGACGGCGTGAAATACCGCACCTTTCGGTCGGCGGGACCGCTCGGGAGCAGAAACGCCGTCTCGCTGAGAGAGAACTCGCGGGCGATAGCCTGCATCTGTGCCTCCGTGAGGCCGTCGCCGTCCGGAACCACCCCCGCGGCGTTTCCCGAGAGCGGTTCGTCGGTGAAGGCGTCGACCTGCAGGGCGCGTACGCTGTCCATGCTCGTGGTGTCTCCCGGCCCCGACATGAATCTGGTGCGAGGGACCTAACGCGAAGTGCGATAGCCGGGTCGCAACGAAGTGCGATAGCGGATTCGCGACGGACGCCGACCGACGCGCGATACCCTCTACGTATCGCTGGGTAGCCACGCCGCAACGTCGTCGACGACGGACTCGGCGACGTTGCCCGTCTGTATCTGATTCACCGGCGTCGACTGTCCCTCGCCCGGCATGAACAGGTGGTTGAGTCGGTCGTACAGCCGGTACGTCGCCTCGTCTCCCAGCGCGGACCGCCACCGCTCGAAATCCGCGTCGGGGCTGACTTGCCAGTCCCGCTTCCCCTGACAGACCAGCCGCGGGATGTCGAGGCCCGCCGCAGTCTCGACCTGGTCGTACTCTTTCACGCTGAGCCAGAACCGCGCCGGTTGCCCCGCTATCGTTTCTTCCGGGTCGACCTCGCCCTCGTCGAGGCGGCGGACAGCCTCCTCGAACCGCTCGATCCGCTCTTGCTCGGCGTCGGTGACGGTTCCGTCGAGTTCCGCGATGTACCGGTTCTGTTCGGGCAGAAGCTGATACAACGGTCTGGCGTTCCCCGCGAGCATGGCGATCCCGGACAGGTTCCCGTCCCGCTCGGCGATACGGGGCGCGACAGCGCCGCCGAAACTGTGGCCGACGACGGCGACGCCGTCCGGCCGGACGGGGGCGGCGTCGCGGAGTTTCGCGACCGCCGCGAGCGCGTCGTCCGTGACGACACGGTCGACCGTCGCCTCCTCGGGCGACACTGAACACTCGTAGGTTCGCTTGTCGTACCGGAGGACTGCGACGCCGTTCGAGGCGAGCCCCCACGCGAGGTCCTGATACACCTTGTTGACGCCGATAGTGCCGTCGCGGTCCTGCGGGCCTGACCCGTGGACGATCACGACGCCCGGGAACGGGCCGTCACCGTCGGGAACCGAGAGCGTGGCTCCGAGTTCGCAGTCCCCGTCGAGGGTGAGTTCGCGTTCCGTGAACGCCGACTGGTCGGCGTAGGTCGGCGGGGAGTACGGTTCGAGAAACAGCAGTCCCGCGATAGCGTTCTCGTCGTCGACGACGAGACGAACGGCCCGAGAACCGTTCTCGAACGTGACTCTGACGATGACCTCGGCGCGCGGCGGGTCCGAGCGACGTTCGACGGCCGATATCTCCTCGAACGGCCCGAGCGACGCCTGGAGTCGCGACCAGATACCCTGTAGTTGC
Source organism: Halostella pelagica (assembly GCA_005954745.1). Classification (GTDB taxonomy): domain Archaea; phylum Halobacteriota; class Halobacteria; order Halobacteriales; family Natronoarchaeaceae; genus Halostella; species Halostella pelagica. Next base: position 829,474 of record CP040678.1, on the reverse strand, counting down.
GTGGCAGACACCTGCCGGGAGAGGGCATCGTCGAACAGGTCCGCCGCGTCCTGGAACTCACCTTCGTTCAGCCGCGTCACGAACGCTCTCGCGACTTCGCCAGGCGATTCGGGCGGGTCGGTCGACTCCTGTTCGGTAGTGGTGTTCTCACCGGTGGTAGACGGTGTAGATGACCGGTTCGCGGTAGTCTCCGTCGACGGGGACTCGTCGGACGACGCGCACCCGGAGAGAGCGGCGGCGACTGCGGCGACGACTGCACGGCGAGTCGTACTGTGGCGGACGACCATATCTGAACCGACTCTGCTTCTCGGAATAAAACCTTTCTCTCGCTTTCCTGTAAACGGTTAAGTGTCGAGGCGCGCGACTGCCGTCCATGAGCGACCTTCCGGAGGACTTCGACTGCACGATCACCAACTGGGAGTACATTTACGGGCTCTGCCGGGACGTGAGTTCCGAGGTCAGGGACGACGAGTTCGAACCCGACGTGATCGTCGCGTTAGCCCGCGGCGGGTGGTTCGCCGGGCGGTGCATCTGTGACTTCCTCGGCCTCGACGATCTCACCAGTCTGAAGATGGAACATTACGTCGGCACCGCCGAGAAGGCCGACGAACCGCAGGTCCGCTATCCGATGCCGGAGGGGAGCGTCGAAGGCAAGGACGTACTCATCATCGACGACATCGCCGACACTGGCGGGTCGATAAAGCGCGCGGACGAGTACGTCAGAGAGCGCAATCCCGGCGAGGTCCGGACCGCGACGCTCCAGTTGCTCCAGACCAGCGAGTTCGAACCGGAGTACGTCGGCGAGCGACTGACGGAGTGGACGTGGATGGTCTATCCGTGGAACTTCATCGAGGACATGATCGAACTGACAGTCGGCGTCATGGAGAAGGCCGATCAGGAGACGTTCGACCGCGAGGACGTGCGTCACTACCTCGCAGAGTACCACGACGTCCAGCGGATCGAGATGGAGATAGCGCAACCGGACCGCCTGGACGAGGTGCTCTCCGAGATGGAGCGCCGCGGCGAAATCGAGGGTGAGGACGGGACCTGGACGCTCGCACACTGAGGCGGCCCGGCGCGCGTTGCGGAGGCCAGCGGGAACTCCGAGTGTCGAAGCCCCGCGACGAGGGACCGATTTTTGTAGTCCCGGGACGCAGTCCCGGCCATGATAGGCTTTATCGGCGGCAGCGGCATCTACGAGGCCCTTCCGCTGGAGAACGTCCGAGAGGAAGACATCTCGACGCCTTTCGGCGACCCGAGCGCGCCCATCACGGTCGGGGAACTCGCCGGACGGGAGGTGGCGTTCCTGCCGCGACACGGCCGCGACCACCAGTACTCACCGACGGAGGTTCCCTACCGCGCCAACGTGCACGCGCTGAAGCAACTCGGCGTCGAACGCGTGCTGTCGAGCAATGCGGTCGGGAGCCTCCGCGAGGACCTCCCGCCGCGGACCCTGGTCGTCCCGGACCAGACGTTCGACCGAACGAAACACCGAACCCCGACGTTTTTCGACGACGGGATAGTCGTCCACGCGGCGTTTGCGGAACCGTACTGCCCCCACATGGTCGACCATCTCGGCGAGTCGACCCGTGCGACCGACGCGGACTGTGAAGTCGGCGGTACCTACGTCTGTATCGAGGGGCCGCAGTACTCGACGCGCGCCGAGAGCGAGTTCTACCGCGCGCAGGACTGGGACGTGGTCGGGATGACGGCCATCCCGGAGGCGAAACTCGCGCGGGAGGCGGAACTGTGTTACGCGACGGTAACCGGCGTCACGGATTACGACGTCTGGAAGGCCGACAGCGAAGTGAGCCTGCAGGAGGTGCTCGAAAACGCCGCGGCGAACGAGGGCGCCATCAAAGAGGTCGTCGAACGGGCGGTCCGAGAACTGCCCGACGACCGAGCGTGCGACTGCGGGTCGACGCTCGACGGCGCTATCAACACGCCCTCCGAGGCCGTCCCCGAGGAGACCAGAGAGCGCGTCGACCTGCTCGTCGACGACTACCGCTGATACTGCCGGCTGTCTCCCGTACAGAGAATCTCTACCCCGAGGCGTCGACGTTCGTCAGCGGCGTCCAGTCGCAAGTGTGAGTCGCAGGCGACGATGCGTTCGCTTCGCGCGACGCGTTCCGCACGGGGACATCTCACCCTTGCGACGATTACCCGACCAGAAGGCTCATGGCAGTAGTCACCTTCCCTCGGAAAGAGAAGCTTACCATGATGGAATCGGACTTTTTCGCGCTGGCTCGGGCGGATCCGGGCCGTACAATCACCTATTCGGTGGTTCCCGTCCTCGTCGCCGTCGCACAGTTACTCAACGGTTTCTACCACCACGTCTCTCTGGTTTACCCGGCGCTGTTCGCGCTGTCGCTCGTCGCGTTCGCAGTTCTCGCTACACAGTACCACATCGCATCCCACCGCGTCACGCAGGCCTGGTCGACCACGGAGCGGACGGCGGACTGATCACGTCGTCCGGGCCGCCGTCCGAGTATCGCGGGCCTGCCGGCCTTTGTACGCGTTGTACCCGCCGATAGCCGCGGCGACCAGACCGCTGACGACCGTGCTCCACAACAGTCCCGTCGTCCCCATGTCGAACACGGCGATAGCCGAGACGACGATCCAGAGGCCGAGCAGTAGAGTCAGTCCGGCGGCCGCCTCGCTCACGTTCATATCCTGCGACATCCGGTAGAAGTTGTATCCGGCGACGAGGAATATCGCCGCGCCGATGATGATGTTGTTCCACCCGGCGGCGTCTAACTGCGTGGCCCCACCGAGGTCACCGTACACGAAGGGTGAGACGGCTATCCAGGCCCCGATCAGCGACGCGAGACCGGCAAGTAGTTTCGATCCGCGGAGGTCGACGGTGCGGTCGTCGACGGTTCGACGGTCGCCCGTCGCTCGCTGGTCACCGGTCGTTGTCGTGTCGGCCGTCGTATCTCTGTCTGGTGAATCTGCCATACTTTCCCCCGTTCGATCAGTCGCCGTTGACCCAGTAAAAAGAGTCGACCGTTTACGCAGTTCCCCGTCGACAACCCCGACTAACACCTGCTTACTCTCGGGCCGTTCGTTCCGGGTGCCCCCGGACGTACTGCAGTGCGGCGACGTACTCCTCCGGGTCGACTTTGTCGTCGACTTCGGAGAGACGTTCACGGATTTTCGTTGGAGTCATGCGCGGACGTACGCGACGCTAGGCTATCAGTGTTATGGTGAGTGTTAACATGGATTTTCGCATCCGGACCCGAACGCAGCCCGCTGGTCGGGCGCTCGGTCGTACTGTCGCCTGTACGCCACTGAAGAACGTCCGCACCGCTGAGATGTCGATTCTTCTCACGACTTACAGCCGCGGGGTCAGTCCGCGACCGCTCCGTCGGAGGCGGTCCCCGAGTTCGGGTCCTGCACCCAGAGGTCGCCGAACAGTTCGTCCTGCTGGAGGCGAACCTGCCCCCGGTTCGAGAGAAAGAGCAGAGCGAGAAACGTCTGAACGCGCGTGCCGCCTGCGTCCTCTATCTCCGCGTACAGCACTTCGTCTCGGCCGGCGTCGTACTGCTCCGATAGCGTCGACCGGACGTCGTCGATCACCGTCTCGATGTCCTCCTCGTGCGTGTTGCTCGTGACCTCGTCTTGCGTCGGTTCGTCGTCGACGCGCATGTCGTCACCGCTGCGATAGTCGAGCGTCTGCGTGCCCCGCTGAAACCCCGACGCGGAGTCGCTGGTGTCGTACTCGCGGGACTCCTTCCATCGCGAGTCGCGCTCGGCTTCCCGTAGCTCTCGGACGAGTTCGTCCAGCGTCTCCGGCGTCCCGCGGGCCCGCTTTCGGTCCAGTCGGCGTTCCATCTCGCGCTCTAACCCTTCGACCGGGTCATGATCCGGCGGGGGTGCCTCGCCCCCGCCCTCCAGCGGCGCTTCCCACGGTTCGGGCTCGTCGTCCTCCGGTTCGTCCTCCGAAAGCAGGCCGTCGCCTTTCATCCGCAGGAGAACGCTCGCGTAGAACAGCGCCCGACCGGACGTTCGCAGGTCGACCTCGTCCAGTCGGTCGAGGAACTTGTCGGTCACCGCGACGATGTCGATGTCCCACGGGTCTATCTCGTCTTCCTTCGCCAACTGGACGAGCAACTCTACGGGTTCGACCTCGTCCTCGTCGGTTTCCTCCTCGGGCACGAGTTCGTCGACACCTGCGGAAGCGTCACTGTTGCTGTCGGTTCCTTCCCCGTCGCCGTCCTCGCTCTCGCCGCCGGGGAGCGCGCTCTCGTCCGTCCCCGGCGGGTCGCGGTCGTCGTGGCCCGCGATGTTCAACGGGATGTCTTCGTCGCCTTCCTCGCGGGCCGCGTCGTCCGCTCGCTGATTAGTCATCCGCGGGCACCCCGTCCCCGCTCAGGTCGATACCGGTCACCGCGCTAACGTTGTCGTCCTGCATCGTTACGCCGATGGCGCGCTCCGAGCGGTCGAGCATCGCCGAGCGGTGCGAAACGACGACGAACTGCGCCTCGCCGGCGAGTTCGTCGACCATCTCGCCGACGCGTTCGGCGTTCGCCGCGTCGAGAAAGGCGTCGACCTCGTCCAGCGCGTAGAACGGCGCGGGGTTGTACCGCTGGATCGCGAAAATAAAGGCAAGCGCCGTCAGCGACTTCTCGCCGCCGGACATCGCGTCCAGGCGCTGGATCGGTTTGTCCGCGGGCTGGGCCTTCATCGTCAGGCCGTCGTCGAACGGGTCGTCCTCGTTCTCCAGGTGGAGCGTCCCCGACCCGGAGGAGAGGCGGGCGAAGATATCCTCGAACTGCTCGTTGATCGCCTCGAACGCCTCCATGAACGTCTCTCTCTTCTGGGCCTCGTAGGAGTCGATACGCTCCCGGATGCCGTCGCGCTCCTCGACGAGCGTCGCCTTGCCCGCTTCGAGTTCGTCGAGGTCCTCCTGCACCTCGTCGTACTCCTCGATAGCGAGCATGTTCACCGGTTCGAGCGCCTCCATCTCCGTCTCGAGTCGCGCGATGTTGGCCTCGACCTCGTCGTGGTCCGGAACGTCCTCCGGGTCGTAGTCGCCGACCTCGGATTCGAGTTCCTCAATCTCCCACTCCAGTTGCTCTTCGCGCTCGCGGAGGCTCTCCAGTTTGGTTTCGACGGTGTCGACTTTCTCCCTCTGTTCGTCGCGGACCGCCTTGGCCTCGCGCAGATCGTCTTTGAGGTCGTCGCGTTCGCCTTTCAGCTCCGCGAGTTCCGCTTCCAGTTCCTCGACGGCCTCGCGCTTCCCGTCGAGTCTCTCCTCGTGGTCGTCGATTTCGGCCTCGTACTCCGCTATCGCGGCCTCCTTCTCGGCTTTGCGGTTCTGGGCCTCCTCTATGGTCTCGTGGAGTTCCTCGATGGACTCCTCTGCGTACTGTTTCTCTAGCTGGTACTCGTTCAGGTCGCCGTCGAGGTCCGAGAGCCGCTGCTCGAACTCGTCTATCTCGCCCTCAAGTTCCTCGATCTCGGCGGTGAGTTCGGGGATCCGCGAATCCGAGAGTTCGTCTTCGAGTTCGTGGATCTCCCCCTCAACGGCCGCGATCTCCTCGTCTTTCTCTCCGATCTCGTCTTCGATCTCCTGCATCCGGTCGTCGACGTCGTCGCGTTCCGCGCGGAGTTCGTCGAGTTCGTCCTCCATATCGGCGATCCGCTCCTCGACCGACCCGTACTCCGTCTCGGTCGATTCGATCTCGCTCTCGATGGACCGAACCTGGTCGGCGGCCTCCGTCTGCCGGTCGCGCGCGTCGTCGAGTCGCTCCTCGACGCCGCGGAGGTCCTCGCGGAGCGAGTCCCGTTCGTCCTGCAGGGCCGTTATCTCCTCGGCGACGCGCTCTAGCTGGCCCTTCCCGGTCTTCGAGAAGGAGTAGCGCGAGCCGCTTTTCGACCCGCCGGTCATCGCGCCGCTTTTCTCGACGAGTTCGCCGGACAGCGTCACGAGGCGGTAGTCGCCCATGTACTCGCGGGCCGTGTCCATGTCCTCGACGACCAGCGTGTCGCCGAGGACGTACGAGAACACGCCCGCGTGTTCGTCGGCGAAATCGACGAGGTTGTACGCGAAGTCGACTACGCCCGGGTCGTTCGGTGCGGACGGAAGCGAGCGGTTGTGCATCTCGGTGATCGGCAGGAACGTCGCCCGCCCCGCGTTCTTCGATTTGAGATACTCGATGCACTCCTGGCCGACACCGTCGTCGTCGACGACCACGTTCGCGAGGCGGCCGCCCGCCGCCGTCTCGCAGGCCGTCGCGTAGCGTTCGTCCACGCTCCCGAGTTGGCCAACGGTGCCGTGGACGCCGCCCTTGCCGGCGTTTAGCACAGTCGAAACCGCGCGGCCGTACGAGGAGTCGCCGCTCTCGTCGGCGCGCGCTTCGAGTTCCGCGTACTCCTGTTGTTTGGCCTGGAGGCTGTCCTCCACGTCCTCGATATCGTCCTGTAACTCGCGCTTCTCGCGTTTGAGGTCCTCGACGACGCCTGCGATGTTGTCCTCGTTCTTGCGTGCCTTCGCGAGTTCGTCCCGCAGGTCCTCCAGTTCGGCCTGGAGTTCCGGCAACTCGTCGCGGGCGTCGTCTATCTCGTCTTCCGTCTCGCTTATCGCGTTCGACCGGCGTCGCGCCTCGTCGAGCAGGCGGTCCTGCTCGCGTTGGAGGTCGTTTTTCTCCGTCTTGCGCTCCTCCAGTTCCTCCTTTCGCTCCTGGAGTTCGGCTTTCACCTCGTCGTACTCGGTGTCGATGGCGTCTATCTCGGTCTGAAGCGTCTCTATCTCCGACTCCCGCTCCTGAACGTCGGCCTTGACCGACGACTTCTCCAACTTCGTCTCGCGGATGTCGCTCTCCAGTTCGCCGACCTCCTCCTGTTTCCGGTCGACCTCGACGAACGCTTCGCGGCGGGTCTGTTCGGAGTCCTCGACGGCTTCCTCGGCCGCGTCGATCTTGTCCTCTAGCCGCGATATCTCGCCTTTGATCTCCTCTATCTCACTTTTGATCCGGAGCTGTTCGTCCTCGCCTTTCCGCTCTATCTCGGCGTTTAAATCCTCTAGGTCCTCTTGCAGGCGAACGACTTTGCCCTGCTTTTCGTCCAGAGCGCGCTGGAGTTCGTCGAGTTCGGCGTCTCTGCGCTCGACGTCCTCGCGCGTCTCTACCAGACCCTCGCGCTTGTCCTCCAGTTCGGCGGCCTTGAGATAGCCCTCGTACTCCTCTTTGTCCTCCCGAAGCGACTGGTATTCGAGTGCCGCCTCTCGCTCGTCGCTCAACTGTTCGAGGCGCTGGGCCTTCTCCTCGATGCGTAGCTCCGCCTCGTCGATGCGTTCCTCGACGACTTCCAGTTCCTCGAAGGCGTCTTCCTTCTTCGCGTCGAACTCCGCGACGCCGGCTATCTCGTCGATTATCTCCCGGCGCTCGTGTGGCGTCATGTTGATGATGCCGGTCACGTCGCCCTGCATGACGACGTTGTACCCCTCCGGCGTGACGCCTGCGCTCGCCAGCAGGTTCTGGATGTCGGAGAGGTTGACGGAGCGGCCGTTCAGATAGTAGTAGGAGTAGTAGTTGTCCTCGGTCTCCTTGACGCGTCGCTTGATCGTTATCTCGTCGACGTCGCCGACGTCCTCGCTGCCGGCGGCGTTGACGACCTGTGCGCGCTCGACCGTCCGGTCCTCGTTGTCGAGGATGACCGTGACGCTCGCCTCGCGAGCGCCGCCGCCGGCCGACCCGCCGTCCTCGTGGCCGGGGTTGTAGATCAGGTCGGTGAGTTTCTGTGCGCGGATACCTCGCGCTCTGGCCAGGCCGAGCGCGAAAAGCACCGCGTCGATAATGTTACTCTTTCCCGAACCGTTCGGGCCGCTGACGGTCGTGAAGTCCTCGTAAAACGGGATCCGGGTCTTCCGCCCGAAGCTTTTGAAGTTTTCAAGGACGAGCTCTTTGATGTGCATGGGTTGCTCGTGGGGCGGACGAACCCCCGACTACGCCACGATGATGTCGTCGCCCAGTCCGGAGTCGTCCGTTTCTTCCTCCTCGTTTTCCCCCTGGGGTTCACCCTCCTTAGCCGCTTCGGACGCCGCTTCCTGAACCTCGTCAGGAGCGGCTTCCTGGGTCGGTGCGGCCCGTACGTCGGCGGACCGCGACGGCGTTTCGGCGTCGAGTTCCGACTCCAGTACTCGGATGCGCTCTTTCGTTTCGACCAGTTCCTCGGTCAGTCCTTTGACCGTCGACTCCAGTTCCGCGACGGTCGCCTCCAGTTCCTCGACTCTGTTACCGGCCATACGAGTAAAAGGACAGTTCCGGATCCATAAACGTGTGTCAGACATATAAAAGAATTATGACATTATCCTACCGGGCCGGGACGGTAGTAGGCGCGAGACGGAGCGACTGTTCCCGTTAGCCTTTAACCGACCCGCACCGAACCGAGGCGTAATGACCGCACAGGCAGCCCGATCTGAGGAACTCGTGACTGTCATCGGGTTGGAAGTCCACGTCCAACTGGAGACGGACACGAAGATCTTCTGTGGCTGTTCGACCGACGCGTCGGACGCCGAACCGAACACGCGCACCTGTCCCGTCTGTCTCGGCCTCCCGGGTGCCCTCCCCGTTCTCAACGAGGGCGCAGTCGAGGCCGCCGTCAAAATCGGGAAGGCGATAGACGCCGATATCCCGGAGGAAACGGCCTTTCACCGGAAGAACTACTACTACCCGGACCTGCCGAGGAACTTCCAGATCACGCAGTACGACGCGCCGATCTGTCAGGACGGCGAACTGAAGTTCTCGGAAAGCGGCGAGCGCCGGACCGTCGGCATTCGCCGGGCACATCTGGAGGAAGACCCCGGAAGCCTCCAGCACCAGGGCGGGAGCATCGACACGGCGGAGTACACGCTTATCAACTACAACCGCGCTGGAACGCCGCTGATGGAGATAGTGACGCGGCCCGACTTCCGCGGGGCGGACGAGGTACGCTCGTTCCTCGCCAAACTCGAAGAAGTGCTGGAGTATCTCGGCGTGTTCGACAGCACGCGCGACGGCAGCCTCCGGGTCGACGCCAACCTCAGTCTGGTTCCCGGCGAGGAGGTCGGCGATGACGGCGACATCGACGAGTCGGCGCTCGACGCGGCCAACCGCACCGAGGTGAAAAACATCACCAGCCACAAGGGCGCGGAGAAGGCGCTGGCCTACGAGGAGACGCGCCAGAAAAACGCCGTCCAGCGCGGCCGCGAAGTCGAACAGGAGACGCGCCACTGGGACGAGTCCCGCGGCATCACCGTCTCGATGCGCTCGAAGGAGGAGGAGAAGGATTACCGCTACTTCCGCGAGGCCGACCTGCCGCCGCTACAGGTCGCCGACTGGAAAGAGAAGATCGATATCCCGGAACTCCCCGACGCACGCCGCGAGCGGTTCCGCGACGAGTACGACCTGAGCGGGGAGGCCGCGTCGAAACTCACCTCGACGAAGCAGGTGGCGGACTTCTACGAGGACTTGGCGGGCGAGTTCGACCCGGACCTCGCGGCGACGTGGGTCGCCGACAACCTGCTCGGGGAACTCAACTACCGCGACATAGAGATAACGGACGTCGAGAACCGACTCGACGAGGTCCACCGGTTGGTCGAACTCGTCGCCGAGGACGAGATAACCGCCAAGAACGCCCGCGAGACGGTGCTCCGTCGGATGCTAGACGACGGCACCGACCCCGACTCGGTCGTCGAGGAGGAGGGGCTGGGCAAAACGGGCGAAGGCGAAGTCCAACAGGCCGTCGAGGCGGCGGTCGCCGACAACCCCGACGCGGTCGAGGACTACTACGACGGCGACGACGGCGCGATCAACTTCCTCGTCGGCCAGGTTATGCAGGAGACGGGCGGGAGCGCCGACCCCGGCACCGTCAACGAACTGCTGCGCGCCGAACTGGACGACTGATTGTGACGCGTCGCCGGTCGAACGCCGTGACCGACCGCCGTCAGCTATCGGTATCGGCCAGCGGTCTCTGACTGTCAGCGATCACCGATGCAGTCGGTCAGTGGCCGCCATCAGCGACATACGATGATCACCATCAGCGACATCCGACGGCCACCATCAACGACCACCGGTTAGTCGTCGCGCACGGACGCACGTATCCGAGCGCATACGCCCGCACACCCGCGCTTTCCGGCGATTTACCCCGAAAGGTTTAGGGCCGGCGTGGGCCTAACCAGTGTCGAATGACGACACAGGATCGACGACGGGGTGGTACGCGGTGGAGTTGATAATAACGGAGAAAGACAACGCCGCGCGACGGATCGCGGACATCCTGAGCGGCGAGAGCGCCGACGCCGAACGGCGCAACGGCGTCAACGTCTACAAGTGGGGCGGGAAGCGCTGCGTCGGCCTCTCCGGCCACGTGGTCGGCGTCGACTTCCCCGACGAGTACAGCGACTGGCGCGACGTTGAGCCGGTCGAACTGATCGATGCGAGCATCGAGAAGAAGCCGACTCAGGAGAACATCGTCCGGACGCTCCGACTACTCGCCCGGGAGGCTGACGCGGTCACCATCGCCACGGACTACGACCGCGAGGGCGAACTCATCGGTAAGGAGGCGTACGAACTCGTCCGCGACGTGAACGAGGACGTTCCGATCAAGCGGGTCCGCTTCTCATCGATCACGGAAAACGAAGTCACTGACGCGTTCGCGAATCCCGAGGACCTCGACTTCGACCTCGCGGCGGCGGGCGAGGCCCGCCAGATAATCGACCTGATCTGGGGTGCGGCGCTGACGCGTTTTCTCTCGCTCACCGCGGGGCAACTCGGCGAGGACTTCATCAGTGTCGGCCGCGTGCAGTCGCCGACGCTGAAACTCATCGTCGACCGCGAGCGCGAGATCCAGGCGTTCGACCCCGAGGACTACTGGGAACTGTACGCAGACCTGCTGAAGGCGACGGGCGAGCAAGACGACGCGTTCGAGGCTCAGTACTTCTACCGCGACGAGGACGGCAACGAGGCCGAACGCGTCTGGGACGAGGACGACGCCGACGCGGCGCACGCGACGCTGGCCGAAGCGGACGCGGTCACCGTCGACAGCGTCAACCGCCGCACGCGAACGGACGCGCCCCCGGCACCGTTCAACACCACGCAGTTCATCCGCGCGGCCGGCAGCCTCGGCTACTCCGCACAGCGCGCGATGAGTATCGCCGAGGACCTCTACACCGAGGGGTTCATCACCTACCCGCGGACGGACAACACGGTCTACCCCGACGACCTGGATCCGGAAGCGCTCCTCGACGAGTTCGTCGGACACGGCGATTTCGGCGACGACGCCGAGTCGCTGCTCGAACTCGACGGGATCGACCCAACCCGCGGCGACGAGGAGACGACCGACCACCCGCCGATCCACCCCACCGGCGAACATCCCAGCGCAGGCGAACTGAGCGACGACGAGTGGGAGGTTTACGAACTCGTCGTCAGGCGGTTTTTCGCAACCGTCGCCGAGGCCGCGACCTGGGAACACCTCAAAGTCGTCGCGGTCACGGACGGCCTCACGCTGAAGGCCAACGGCAAGCGTCTGGTCGAACCGGGCTACCACGACGTCTACCCGTACCTCTCCACGAGCGAGAACTACGTGCCCGACGTCGACGTGGGCGAAGAACTGTCGGTTACCGACGTCCGTATGGAGGAAAAGCAGACCCAGCCACCCCGACGCTACGGCCAGTCTCGGCTCATCGAGACGATGGAGGACATGGGGATCGGGACGAAGTCGACCCGCCACAACACCATCGAAAAGCTGTACGACCGCGGCTACGTCGAGAACGACCCGCCGCGACCCACCCAGCTAGCGATGGCCGTCGTCGAAGCGGCCGAGGAGTTCGCCGACCGCGTGACAAGCGAGGAGATGACCAGCCAGCTAGAGGCCGACATGACCGCGATTGCGGAGGGCGAGGCGACGCTCGACAACGTCACGGACGAGTCCCGCGAGATGCTGGAGACGGTGTTCGAGTCGCTGATCGATTCCCGAGAGGAGATCGGGGATCACCTCCGGAAATCGCTGAAAGCCGATAAGACGCTCGGCCCCTGTCCGGAGTCCGACCACGACCTGCTCGTGCGCCGTAGCTCTCACGGATCCGCGTTCGTCGGCTGCGACGGCTACCCCGACTGCGAGTACACGCTCCCGCTGCCAAACACGGGTAAGCCGCTCATCCTGGACGAGCAGTGCGAGGAGCACGAACTCCAGCACGTGAAGATGCTCGCCGGGCGGCAGACGTTCGTCCACGGCTGCCCGCAGTGCAAGGCCGACGAGGCAGGCGAAGGACCGGTTATCGGCGACTGTCCGAACTGCCACGATGACCACGACGGCGAACTCGTCATCAAACAGCTCCGAAACGGCTCCCGGCTGGTCGGTTGCACCCGCTACCCGGACTGCGACTACTCGCTGCCGCTCCCGCGCCGCGGCGAGCTCGAGGTCACCGACGACCGCTGTGACGAACACGACCTGCCGGAACTCCACATCCACAACGGCGACGACGAGCCCTGGGAACTCGGCTGTCCTATCTGCAACTACCGCGAGTATCAGGCCCGCGAGAGCGACTCCGGCACGGATCTCGAAGCGCTCGACGGTCTGGGAGCGAAAACCGCAGAGAAACTCGTCGAGGCCGGCATCGAGAGCCTGGACGACCTGACCGACGCCGACCCCGACGCGGTCGCCGCGGACGTCGAGGGCGTCAGCGCCGACCGGATCGAAGACTGGCAGGCGGAAGCGTAAGGCGATGCCAACTTCTGCTCAGGCGATATCATAGTTGGTTTTATTTATGTGGATAGAGAAGACGTAGCCGATGGTCCCCACCAACCGACGCAGTCTGCTCGTAGCGGGCGGCTTCACGCTTGCAGCGGGCTGTCTGTCCCGTGCAGACGACACGCGATCGATGGACGAGACGACGACTACCGACGGCCAGGACGGTGAGAACGAGTCCCTCCCGGACGGGCTCGTCACCGCGCTCGGCGCGGTTCCCTCGGCTATCGAGGGCAACGAGGCGACTCGCGTATACGTGCTCTCGCCGGAGGAAGAGGGCCGCTACGGCGCGGGCCTCTCCGAGCAGTACGGACTCGGCCTGTCGGATATCGACAGGGCCGTCGCCGCAACGTACGGAGACCGCGACGGACAGATCGTCTGTCTTGCTGGGTCGTTCAGCAGCTCCGACATCGACGCGCCGGACAATACGGCGTCGACGACGACGGACGGTCGGCACATCAGCGCGCGCGGACTGACGGACGGCGGTGCGTGGGACGCCGGTCTCGACGCCGCACGGGCCGCCGCTAAGGGTTCGATCGAGAACCTCTCCGAGGACGAGTCCGTGACTGCGGTTCTGAAACCTCTCACCGACGAACAGTACGTCCGGGTCTTCAGAGGCGACAGTGACGAGAACCGGGCGGGCCTCGCCGACTCGCTCGACGCTGACAGCGTCGACGCGACCGCGTACGCAACGACGCAGATCGAGGAACGGACCCGACGGATCACGACCGTTGTGCTGTTCGACGACGAGTCTTCGGTCGACGAGAGCAAGCTCCAGTCCATGGTCGACGACAACTGGGGCGACGGAGTCGAAGAGCAAAGCATCGAGCAGGACGGCCGTCGCGGCGTCGTGACCGTCGTGTACGAACGGCCACCCCGGCCGGATTACGAGGCGTCGCCGGACGCGCGGCTCTGGGTCAAATACGACGACGAGACTGGCGAAGCGACGCTCCGCCACCGGGGCGACGAAGCCGTCGATGCGTCGACGCTGACGATCGAGGTCGAAGGCGAGGAAGCGCCCGTACAGTTCGAAGACGAGTACGATACCGTCGAAAACGGCGACGAGATAACCGTCACCGCCGCCCCGTTCTCGCACGTCCGCGTCCGGTGGGAGGACCCGGACGACGAGGAGACGTTCGATTACCTCGCTCGGGAGATCGTTCACGACAGATCGGCGTTCGAACCGGACTACGATCCGGACACGTCGGAACTGACGATCACGTACACCGGCGAACAGCAGGCCGATACGGAAGGCCTCGAACTTCAGCACCGCTCGCGCGACGATCGGCGGAGCAGCGAGAACGACGAGGTGCCGCTCTCGGAGTACCACGAGACGCTGACGACGGGCGACGAGATCGTCATCGAGGACGTGACTCTCAACGACTGGGTGTCGGTCATGGCGACCGTCACGGAAGGCAATTCGAGCTACGGGACGAGCGTCTTCTCGTTCCACGTCCGCCCGCCGGGGTACTTCTACGTCCGCCGGGAGGACCAGACGACGTACCTCGTGTACGGCGGCGACCACGGCCGGTCCGCCATAGAGAGCGATATCGGCAAGTATCAAGTGCTGGTCGACGACGAACGAGCGTCGACCCAGTTCGGCGAAACGTACGACGAACTGTCCGAGGGTGACCGCATCGAACTCGACGCCGATATCGGTTCCGAGGTGTCGGTGGAGTGGACCGGCAGTAGCGAGACGGTCGAGATGACCCGACAAACGGTTCTCCCGGACGTGTCCGTCGAACTCGAGCGGGTGGACGGTGACAAGGTAGAGGTCACGCACGACGGCGGCGAACCCGTCGACGCGGGTAAGATATCCGTCGCGTTCCCGACTCAGTCCGGCGAAAACGCCGTCAACTGGGGCGAGTCCGGAACGACCGTCGAGGAGGGCGATTCGATCACAGTCGATATACCCGACGACGCTCGGTACGTCATCGTTCGGTACGGTTCGCGCACGTTCACCGGACGGAATGTAGACGACATCGAGGGCTGAACGCGGTCAACGGTACCGGATACCTCCGAGGTTCGGGACTCTGACGCACCGACTACTCCGTCTTCACTTTCGCCACCGCCTCCACTTCTACGACCATCTCCGGGTCGACCAATCGCTCGACCTGCACCATGCTGGTCGCCGGGCGCACGTCGTCGAAGTACTCCCGATGCGCGCGACCGATCTCGTCCCACCGGTCTACGTCTGTGACGAACAGCCGTGTTCGGACCACGTCCGCACGGGTCGCATCGAGTCGTTCCAGCGCCCGTTCGACGTTCGAGAGCGCTTGCTCGGCCTGGGCGTACGGGTCGCCGACGCCGACGAGATCCCCGTCGTCGTCCGTCGCAGTGGTGCCAGAAACGTGGATCTCGTCACCTGCCCGGACAGCGCGCGAATAGCCGACGGTCGACTCCCACTCCGTTCCTGACTGGATCGTCTCGCGTTCCATACGTTCACCCCAGACCCCCGTGCAGAAAATATTGACGCGCACGTCCCGCGAACCGAACCTTTCGAAGGGGTTTTAGCCGACCTTTCTGATTGAACGGATATGACCGCACCGTGGGCCGACTGGGACCACATCGTGAAGATAGATCCGGACAAGGACCTCGTCGAGGGAGAAACGTACGAGGACGTCTGTGCGACCGGGACTGACGCCATCGAGATCGGTGGGACGACCGGCATGACCACCGACAAGATGCAACGCGTGATAGACGCCTGTGCGACGTACGACGTGCCGCTGTATCTCGAACCGAGCGCGCCGGAGGTGGCCGTCAACGACGACGCCCTCGATGGGTATCTCATCCCGACGGTGTTCAACGCGGGCGACCCGTTCTGGACCGTCGGCGCACACAAGGAGTGGGCACGCTTAGAGGAAAACCTGCCGTGGGACCGCATCACGACGGAAGCGTACATCGTGATGAATCCCGAGGCGAGCGTCGCCACGTACACGGAGGCGGACTGTGACCTCAGTCCCGACGACGTCGCCGCCTACGCGGAGGTGGCCGAGGAGATGTTCGGTCAGGAGATAGTGTACGTCGAGTACTCGGGCACGCTTGGCGACCCCGAGACGGTCCGCGCCGCGGCGGGCGCGCTGGACGAGGCGACGCTGTTCTACGGCGGTGGCATCCACGACTACGACTCCGCGAACGGAATGGCCGAACACGCCGACGTGGTGGTCGTCGGCGACCTGGTCCACGCGGACGGCGTCGACGCCGTCGCGGCGACGGTAAACGGCGCCAAAGACGCGAACTGATACTGGCGGCCCGACTCGTCAGAACACGACCCGTTCGAAGAGGCGACGGAACAACCCCGGCCGAGAGCCGTTTGGCTGGACCTGGATCGCCGTGCAGTCGACTTTATCTACGATCCAGTCCGCCGGCCGTCCGAACAGGTTCCCGTGGATCCGGCCGCCGTCCGTTCCGATGATCAACACGTCGGCGGGATCCGTCACAGCGACGAAGTCCTCCGTGGGGTCGTCGGTCGGGACAACCGAGCGTTTCACCGGCACGGAGCAGAGCGATTCAAGCTCCGAGAGATAGTCCTCGACGGTCTCTCGCTGCGCCGTCGTTGCGTTGCGCTCTACCGGATAGAGCAGGTCGATGCGTGCCCCGGCCTCGCTCGCCAGCGCGTCAGCGATGGCGATCTTCTGCGGGTCGAACGGACCGCGGTCCGTGACGACGGTGATTGCGTCGATCCCGGCCAGATCGCGTTCTTCGATCAGCAACACGTCGCACGGAGCGTGGCGCGAGACCCACTCGATGTTCGAACCGAGAAGCGGGGCGTATAGCGGGTCGTCCGCTCGTTCGAGAAGGAGGAAGTCGGCCTCCTCGTGCTCCGCGAAGTTGACGATCGCTCGCTCGGTGTCGTGGCTGACGATCTCGCCGTACTGTACCGGAACGTCGAACTCGGCGGTGAGGTCCGACGTACGACGTTCGAACTCGACGTCCGCCGGGGACTGCGTCTGCGACGCCTGTTGCAGCGGCGCCTGGTCGGGAACCTCGTCGAACCGCACGATCGTGACGCTCCCGTCGTTCTCGCGGGCGATGTCGGCGGCGATCCGGATGAGCGAGCGTTCGCGCGCTTCGTCCGTCGTCTCGGTAACGGCGACCAGTACTTCGTATCCGTCGACGTCCTCGAAGGTCGACTTCGTCCGTTCGACGGCCCGCTTGCCGACGGAGCGCCGGACGACGTCCGTCGCGGCACCCTCGCGGTCGACGTTGTCGCGGGCGTAGTAGAAGTACCACAGTCCGGACCCGACGGTGATGATGGCCGCACCGACCAGCGGGATAGTTCCCATATAGCCGATGAGCAGGAGGCCGCCGAGGATACCCGCGATCTGTGTCCACGGGTACAGCGGTGATTCGAAACTGGGGTCGTACTCGCCGACGTTCCCCTCGCGGAACGCCACGACCGCGCCGTTGACCAGCGCGAACACGATGATCTGGAAGGCGCTCGCCAGTTTCGCGATCTCGAGGATCGGGACGAACGCGATGAGTACGAGCATCACGCCCCCGGTGAGCGTGATCGCCCGGACCGGCGTCCCCCAGTTCTCGTGGATCTCTGTGAGCGATTCGGGCGCGAGGTCGTCCCGCGCCATCGCGAAGGGGTATCGCGACGATGAGAGGATACCGGCGTTTGCGGTGCTGATGAGAGCCAGGACCGCCGCGACGATGATAGCGACGACGCCCGGCCAGGCGAGCGTCGCCTCGGCCGCGTGGATCATCGGGACGCCGGAGTCGCTGAGGAGGTCGGGCGGGGTCACACCGACCATCACGACGACGATAAGTACGTACAGGAGCGTCGTGAAGACGAGCGAGATGAGGATCCCGAGCGGGATGTTCCGGTCGGGGTCTTCGACCTCCTCCGCGACGCTCGCGATCTTGGTCACGCCCGCGTACGAGACGAAGACGAGACCACTCGCCGCGAGGAGGCCGTTCGACCCCTTGTCGAAGAACCCGCCGTAGTACGACGCTGTCGTGGAGGGTAGCCCGCCAACGACGAACCACACCATCGCCGCGAGCATCACGACGACGATACCGATCTGGAGGCGGCCGGTCTGTTTCGCGCCGAAGAGATTGACCGCGATGAGGACGGCCGCAAGTCCGATCGCGACCGGTTTGACCGGGAGGTCGAACAGATAGAGCAGGTACGGGACGCCGCCGACGAGCGCGAGCGCGCCTTTGAACGATAGCGAAAACCAGGTACCGACGCCTGCGATCGTGCCCAGCAGTGGCCCCATTCCGCGCTCGATGTAGATGTACGTCCCGCCGGCTTCCGGCATCGCGGTCGCCATCTCCGCTTTGCTCAGCGCCGCGGGCAAGACGAGGACGCCGGCGAGCAAATACGCGAGTATGACGGCCGGCCCTGCTGTCTTGAGTGCGAGGCCGGGGAGGATGAATATCCCGCTCCCCACCATCGCGCCGATACTGATAGCGATCACTGCGAACAACCCGAGATCTCGTTCTAGTTCCTTCGTCATGGTTTACTGCGTCAACTGGTCGACTATCTCGTTCGCGAGAACCGAGGTCAGACAGACCGTCCGGACGTCGATATCGTTGAACGCGTCGCTGTTGGTCGGGTCGTCGAGTCGGACGACGACATCGTCCACGTCGAACCTCGTTCGGACGATCTGTGCGGTGAGAATGTTCCGGTCGTCACGCCGGGAGGCAGCTACAACGATGTCAGCGCCCCGAATACCGACGGTGTCGAGCGACCACGGGTCGGTCACGTCCGCGCGTCGTGCGTCGAGGTCGGCGCGCTCGGCGGCTTCGGCGAACGAATCGTCCGCGCTGACGAATACAGTCGGTGTGCGGTCGGCCAGTTTTCTGGCGAGACCGATAGCGATACTGTCGTCGCCGACGACGTAGATGCCCGAGTCGGCCGCGGACCTCTCGTTCTCGCCGGCGGGTAGCTGTTGGTTCTTAGCCATGGCCTCGGTCCGGAACGCGGTGTGGTCTGTGAGCGGACATCCGTGCGGTTACGAACCGGTAGAGGCGTGGCTGTGTCGATGACATTGTCTGTCTCCGTACCCGGTTGTAGTCCCCGGAACACGATAAACAACCCGATTGAATTGCGGATTCGGTAGTATAATTACCTTATTTTGTTGCATCGTCCTCTAGGACTGATCGTCCGGGGGCCGGCGCTCAGCGGTACGTGTGGCCGGGACCCTGCAGAGGGAACGAGTTCTGTCAAAGCGATCAGAACTCCGGAGGGTGCGAAAAAAGCAGTTACAGTCCGTCGACCTCGAACCCGTGGAACGGGTTCTCGTACTCGTTGCGGATCAGGTCCTCGTCGACGATTTCCAGGCCGATCGCGTTCAGGTCCTGACCGATCCTGCTCAGGTCGTCGCCGTCGGTGCCGATCGCCTCGACGTGGACGTTTTCGGTGCCGGTCATGACTTCCCTGACGGCGACGACACCGGGGACTTCGAGGGCTTCCTGCGCGAGTTCCTCGCGCTTCGGGATCGGTGCGGTACAGATGATAAGCGTCAGCAACTGATAACCCGCTTTCTCGTAGTTCACCTCGGGGTTGTACCCGGTGAGTATGCCGGTCTCCTCCAGATTTCGGATGCGGTTTCGGACCGTGCTTGCGGAAACGTCGGCTTCCTCGGCGATCGTGCTCGCGGATGTCTTGCGAGCGTCCCTCTGAAGCGTGTGGATGATCCGCTTGTCGAGGTCGTCGAGCGGGTCCTCGTTCATACGTCCGGGTAATCAGTCCCCGGAAAGTAGTTCTTTCCACTGTGG
Source organism: Halostella pelagica (assembly GCA_005954745.1). Classification (GTDB taxonomy): domain Archaea; phylum Halobacteriota; class Halobacteria; order Halobacteriales; family Natronoarchaeaceae; genus Halostella; species Halostella pelagica. Next base: position 810,016 of record CP040678.1, on the reverse strand, counting down.
TGGGCTGACAGGCGACGAGTGAAAAGACGGTTTTTAAGACTGGGCCGGCAGAACGGGATGGTATGGAGAACAGGACTTACACCGCGGACGCCGAACCGGGCGACACTGTCACCGTCGCCGGGTGGGCACACGAGATCCGCGACCTCGGCGGCATCGCATTCCTCATCGTTCGGGACACGACCGGCAAGATCCAGGTCAAGTTCGAGAAAGACGAGATGGACGACGACCTCGTGGAGACTGGCGTCAACGTCAACCGCGAGAGCGTGGTGCAGGTCTCCGGTGCCGTCGAGGAGGAAGAGCGCGCCCCGACGGGCGTCGAGATAGTTCCCGAGGACGTCGAAGTCGTCGCTCCGGCCGACCCGGAACTGCCGCTCGACCCGTCGGGCAAGGTCGACGCCGACATCTCGACGCGACTGGATAACCGGACGCTCGACCTGCGCATGGAGGAGTCGAAAGCCATCTTCGAGATCCGCGCCGAGGTCCTCCGCGCAGTCCGCGAGCAGTTCCGCGACCTGAACTGTACCGAGATCAACACGCCGAAGATCGTCGCGACCGGTACTGAAGGCGGGACGGAGCTGTTCCCGATCACGTACTTCGGGCAGGAGGCGTTCATGAACCAGAGCCCGCAGCTGTTCAAGCAGTTGATGGTCGGCTCCGGCCTCGAACGCGTCTTCGAGATCGGCCCGATCTTCCGTGCCGAGGAACACAACACGCCGCGACACCTCAACGAGGCGACCTCGATCGACTTCGAGAGCGCCTTCTACGACCACTCGGACGCGATGGACGCCTGCGAAGCGGTCGTCAGAGCCGCCTACGAGGGCGTCGCCGAGAACTGCCAGGAGCAACTGGAGACGCTCGGCTACGAGGACTTCGAAGCGCCTTCGGGCGACTTCCCCCGTCTCACGTACGAGGAGGCCATCGAGCGCATCAACGCGACGGGCGAACTCGACGAACAACTCGTCTGGGGCGACGACCTTCCCACTGAGGGCGAGCACGCTCTCGGCGAGGAAGTCGGTGAACACTACTTCATCACCGACTGGCCCAGCGAGATCAAGCCGTTCTACATCAAGGACCACGACGACGACGAAACGCTCTCGACCGGATTCGACCTGATGCATCCGTCGATGGAACTCGTCTCCGGCGGTCAGCGCGAACACCGATACGACCACCTGGTCGCAGGGTTCGAACAGCAGGGACTCGACCCCGACGCGTTCGAGTACTACACCAAGATGTTCAAGTACGGCATGCCGCCGCACGCCGGATGGGGTCTCGGTGGCGAGCGCCTCGTCATGACGATGCTCGGTCTCGACAACATCCGCGAAGCGGTGCTGTTCCCGCGAGACCGTCAGCGTCTCTCGCCGTAGGGGAGAACGTGCCTGTCGAGCGGGTACTCGTTGGACGAGCGGAGCGAAGTCCAACGGCGTTCCCGCGAGACCGTCAGCGTCTGAGCCTCTGACCAAGACGCCGGGTCGACGGGACGGTACGGATTTTCGGACCGCTCTACTGCGAACCGCGGACGACGTGGCCGTACTTCAGCAGTGCGACGAAGACGGTACCGCCGATAGCGTTGCCGACGGTCGCGGCGAGCAGGAACTCCGCGTAGTCCATGAAGACGACCTCAGACGACGCCATCAGGCCGGCGACTATCTCGACGTTGCCGGCGATGCAGTGAGGAAGGTGTGCTAGTCCGATAGCTGTCGTGACGAGCCAGACGAAGAAGGTGCGGCTGATAGACTCCTGGGCGGCGCTGACCAGCCACGAGACCAGCCCCATCATCCAGCCGGCGAGGACGCCGCCTGCGACCAGCGTCACGATGTCCTGTGTCGTGTACGTCAGCGCGATCTCCTCGAACGCGTGGGGCTCGATCGTGCCGACCGACGGCATGATAGTGACCATCAGCACGGCGAAGGCCGCGCCGCCGACCACGTTCGCCGAGTAGACGAGCACCCAGAGGCGGCCGAGTTGTTTGACCGTCGCCTGTCCACCAAGCACCGGAAGCACCGCGAGCGTCGTGTGTTCGGTAAACAGCTCCGAGCGGCCGAGGACGACGAAGATGAAGCCGACGGCGTACATATTGGCCACGAGTATCTCCGTCGTCGCGACGCTGTAACTGCCGCCGGCCAACGTCACCATCACCGCCATCAACAGCGGGCCGAATCCGATGTCGAGGCCGGCCGACAGCGCCGAGAGGAAGATGCCGGTCGCCGATCGGTTCAGTTCTTCTAATCCCGTCTCTATCTCCTGGTCGAGGATGGCCTCGTACGGAGTCTGGTGGGTTTCTGGTGAACTCATGTGTTCGAACGGAGAGGTCTCCGAGCCGGAGCGATAGCGATGGCCGCTTCCGTCTCGACGGTGCCGGCGACCATCTCGCCGTACTCGATGGCGGACAGTTCGCCGTCTGCGTACGCCCGCGCCCAGTCCGCGAAATCGTAGTACGTCCCGAACGGGCCGCTAGTACTGTCGAGCGGCGTTACCGCCAGTTCCGGCGGCGCGTCGCTCACCGGTTCGAGATACTCGGGCGCTAACTCGGCCACGCGTTCCTCGACCGGCAGGTCCGGAACACTGTCGGCTACGGGCGGCTGCTCTCTCGCCGCGGTTGCCGTCTGCTCGCGGGCGTCGTCGCGCTCCGCGCAATCCACAGCGACGAAAGCGCTCGCAACGGCCGCTCGTCTGCAGAAGATGTGCCGGAGCATTAGGTATCTGAGACGGGCACTTGTCGAACGTACAGTCAGTTGGTACCACGACGAATCGCAAAAAGGTCGTTCGTGATTGCCTGATAGGAGCCGTCTCAGCACGCTCAACGCGTCTTTCGCAGTTCGTCGCACGTGGCTACAGATAGCGCTGGCTCTCTACGACCTGGCGCTGGTCGTCACCGGACTGCTCGCACCGCTGATGGCGGAGGCTATCGCCGTCGCGATAGCTATCGTGTTTCTCGTTCGTCCGTTCGGGTCTCGCCGGTCGTGGAACTGCTGGACGCATGCGCCGCGGAGCAGATGGAAAACGGTTAACGACGGTCGCTCCGATGTAGTTGCAATGAGCGACGACGCGGCGAGCGCCTTCGTTCCGGGACACATCACGGGCTTTTTCACGCCTCACGAGCACGACGACCCGACGAAGGCCGGCTCGCAGGGCGCGGGGCTGACGCTCTCGGACGGCGTGACGGTCGAGGTCCGCCCCGCCGACCGAACGGAAGTGTACCTGGACGACACGAGTATCGAGATGGAACCCGTCGAACGCGTCCTCGACGCGCTCGACGTGTCCGCGCGGGTCTCTGCGGAGGCCGAGGTACCGATAGGCGCTGGGTTCGGCGTCTCCGGCGCGATGGCGCTCGGAACGGCGCTCGCCGCCAACCGCCGCTTCTCGCGACAGCTCTCCGAGAACGAGCTTATCACCATCGCCCACGGGGCAGAGGTACAGTCCGGAACGGGACTGGGCGACGTCGTCGCGCAGGCTCGCGGCGGTATCCCGATCCGTCTCGAACCGGGCGGACCGCAGGACAACTTGCTCGACGGGATCCCGCGGCGCGCCAGGGTAGAGTACGTCACTTTCGGCGAACTCCCGACGAAGACGGTGATCGGCGGCAACACCGAGGCGCTGGAGCAGGCGGGAACGGAAGCGCTCTCTCTCGTCGTCGGAGAGCCGACGCTGACGAGTTTCATCTACGCCTCGCGCCGGTTCGCCCGCGAGGCGGGACTGCTGACCGAGACGGTCCGCGATGCGATCCGCGACGTCGGCGAAGTCGACGGCGAGGCGTCGATGGCGATGCTCGGGGAGACGGTGTTCGCGCTCGGAACCGGACTCTCGGATGCGGGGTACGACCCGGAAGTCTGTCACACCCACTCTGCGGGCGCGATACCGCGTTGAAGGTGCTACTCAGCTAGCTCGGATAGAGGAGGCAATGGAAGTATCTAGGCGGTCCGCGAACGGGCCGCCGACGGACACCAGACGGTCGCGCAGTGAACCACCGCGGACGGCGACGGATTCGATCGCGGCACTTTTTTGAAACGCTCGCACACGTTCGGCCGTGAGCGACGACGAAACGGTTCCGGCGGACATCACCGACGAGGATGAGATCCCGAAGGACCACCCGCGGTACGAGGATCTGGTAAGCAGACACCGCATCGAGTCCGGGGTCGAAAAGGGGATCACGCACCTGCAGGGCGTACACGCTGAGGGTCGAGGAAGCGCGTTCGACTACTTGCTCGGCGAGGAGACGACCCCGAGCGCGGACGAGGCGGAACGCGCTGCGGCGGCGCAACTCCTGCTCGCAGACCGCCCCGTCCTCTCGGTGAACGGCAACGTGGCCGCGCTCGTGCCGGCCGAGATAGTCGAGTTGGCCGACGCCGTCGACGCGGACCTGGAGGTCAACCTGTTCAACCGCACGGAGGAACGGATCGAGGCCATCGCCGATCACCTGCGCGAACACGGTGCGGAGGGCGTGAAGGGGTTGACGGCGGACGCCCGCATTCCAGGTCTGAACCACGAGCGCGCGAAAGTAGACGAGGACGGTATCTACGCCGCGGACGTCGTGCTTGTCCCTCTGGAGGACGGCGACCGCGCCGAGGCGCTGGGCGAGATGGGCAAGACCGAGATAGTGATCGACCTGAACCCGCTGTCGCGCTCGCCGCAGGTCGCCGCCGTTCCGGTCGTCGACAACGTCCTCCGCGCGGTGCCGAACATGACGCGCCACGCCAGGGAACTCGCGGACGCCGACGAGTCCGAACTCCGCCGGATCGTCGACGAGTTCGACGCTGACGAGGCGCTCGACGCGGCCGAACGGCGGATACGCCGCGGCGACTCGTTGCCCTGACGGATGGCTCTCTCGCTTCGACCGCGGTAGATCCGCCGTCGCTGTCCCGACCTCAGGAGACGACCGGCGGCCCCCGGCGAGCGGACGAGATCTCGTCCGACGGCCCGCGGGGCGCGATGACGGTCACGTTCCCGCCATTTCCGGTCGCTTCGGCACCGTCGACGAACGACTCGTTGCCCGCGAACACGACGACGGTTCGTTCCGATACGCGAACGTGCCGTACGGTGGCGACATCAGCAGTCTCCAACTCTCCGCCGATATCATCGACCGCGTCGGCGAACTCGTCGGCGTCGGACGACGTGTCCCACCGAGTCACCCAGGTGACGCTGGTCCGGTTTTCCTCACCGAACGAGGCGAGGGTATCGTTACCCCAGCCGGTCGCGGCGGTGTCCACGCTGTCTTGCGACAGTTCCGTGTGCAACCAGGTTCTGACGCCGAGTTCACCCATCCGTTCCGGGCGGTTCGCCTGCCAGGACTCGGTTCCTTCGAACGTCACGGACAGATCCACCGGCGGTTCGGCCGACGGAGCCAGACCGTGCACGAGCTGTTCCGTCGTGTTCGGCGGCGAGCGGTAGACGGACGAGATATCCGTCGACGAGTTCAGGCGCTGGTCGAAGTAGCGGCCGCCGAAGTAGTAGCGCCCGGACAGTTCCCGCCCAGTGTCGCCCACGCTTCGGTAGAGACACTCCCGTATGCCGAGCGGCGTCGTGTCGTGCCACGACTTGTCGTACTCCCGGGCGTAGGCGTCTGCGACGTACACTGCGGTGCCCTCGGTCACGGCGTGTCTCAACCCGTGGCTGCCGACGGCACTGAGGTTGTCGTACCCCTCAACGTTCCGCTGGATGATGTGAACGTACTCGTGGGCGAGAACGAGTTCTGCGCCGGTTTCGGTGAGATTGCCTGGCGAGATGATAACTTCGTCGCTTGCCGCGTAGGCCGGGGCGAAACTCCCGCACCGTGACCCGTTTCCGGGGTCCGACTGATAACCCAGCGCACGGTACCGCGGAGAGACTCGTCCCCTTGAGAAGTCAGCAGCGCCGAGCTGTCTGATCTGCACTGTCGGGGTGTCGGCGTCGACGCCCATCAGGCGCTCGACGCGCTGATACACTTCGGTTGCGTTGACGGACAACGACCCGTTTTTGACGACTACTTGCTCGCTCTGTCCGACCGCGGTGCCCGTTCCGTTCGGCGAGTCGATTCCCGGCTCGGAACCGGGCTTCTCGTCGGATGGGTCCGACGATGTCGCGTCGCGCGCCGTCTCGGTTGACGTGCGCTGTGACGGATCAGTCGTCTCGGTATCCGGAGATTCCGTCGCCGTATCGGACGCGTACGGCGCGGCGCACCCGGCGACGAGGAGGAGCAATGCGAGTATCACTGCAGAGAGCCACGAGCGGTCGGTCATATTTCCACCAGACACTACCAGAAAGTAAAGCATTTCGGATAGCAGAACATTCGGAGGAAGGGAAGACAGCAAACGATCCCGATTACGGGATACGGGCTTCGTTCGGCAAACCTACGTCGGTCCACCGCCGGGTAGAGTTGCCATCTTTCCCGGCAAACAGTTTTCTCGCTCGTCGTGGAATCACGACCATGGCGAAAAACGTCGGTGATACCGAACGTATCGCGCGCCTCATCGCCGGAACTGCGCTCGTTTTGCTCGCGCTGACCGCGAACCGCTCCCGCGCGGTTCGGGTCCTTACGCTTCTCGGCGGGAGCGAACTACTGTACACGGCGACGACGCAGTACTGTCCGGCGAACGCGGCGCTCGGCCGCGACACGTATCCGTCGGACCAGGACCGCGACCTCATGGAGATGCCCGCCTGAATGCGGTCGAGCGGCGAGGATTCTACCGGTCGATGGGAGGTGAGAAACCCGACACTTTCAGTCTGCCGCTACCGACGGTGCGCGGAGAACTGAGATAGATTACGAGGCGCCCATCATCGCCGCGATGAACGACCAGTCCGTTCCGGACTTCGTCTCGCGCTTTTTGTGCTCTGCATCGCTCTCGTTTCGGGGGTGTTTCCAGTACATACACGGACGTACTTCCCCCGCACTGAAGAGTGTTTTCTAAATGATATAAACATCACGGATGTCCACAGGTAATCGAGATTATAGACGGATCAGCGGCTCAATAATGAGATCGGTACGCACACGATATTGACAAACTTAGAATACGAATTGGTTGTACTCCCACTACAGCCATAGAATGACGGGGACGGAACCTGACTCACTGCCGGCAGCGCGTCACAACGCAACACCTTTAACCACTCCGTAGTATTACTAAGTAGTATGAGCGAATCAGATCAGTTCGACGAGTTCAGTGACGTGGGCGAGGCAGAGGTCACGCGCGCCATCGGACAGGAGTGGACCGAGGAGTTCATGGACTTCTCGGATTCGGACGTTATCATCGTCGGGGGCGGACCGTCGGGGCTGATGGCGGCCAAGGAACTCGCCGAGCGCGGCGTGCAGGTGATGGTCGTCGAGAAGAACAACTACCTCGGAGGCGGCTTCTGGCTGGGCGGCTTCCTGATGAACAAGGTCACCGTTCGGGACCCGGCCCAGCAGGTGCTCGAAGAACTCGAAGTGGACTACAAGCAGTCCCAGGACTCCGACGGGCTCTACGTCGCGAACGGACCCGAGGCCTGTTCCGGCCTCATCAAGGCCGCCTGCGACGCCGGCGCGAAGATGCAGAACATGACGGAGTTCACCGACATCGTGATCCGCGAGGACCACCGCGTCGGCGGTATCGTCATGAACTGGACGCCGGTCCACGCGCTCCCGCGTGAGATCACCTGTGTCGACCCCATTGCCGTCGAGGCCGACCTCGTCATCGACGCGACCGGTCACGAAGCGATGGCCGTCAAGAAACTCGACGAGCGCGGCGTCCTGAACGCCCCCGGCCTAGAAGAGGAAGCCAGCGGCATGGACAGCACCGGCGACGACACCTACGGTGCGCCCGGTCACGACTCGCCCGGCCACGACTCGATGTGGGTCGGCAAGTCCGAGGACGCCGTCGTCGAACACACCGGTCTCGCCCACGACGGCCTCGTCGTCACCGGCATGGCGACCGCGACGACCTACGGCCTGCCGCGGATGGGCCCGACGTTCGGCGCGATGCTCATCTCCGGCAAGCGCGCCGCACAGACCGCTATCGACGAACTCGGCATCGACGCCGAGGACGTCGACGTGACGAGTCGCGCCACCCTCGCCGACGACTGACGCGCCGACTCGGTCGACCCGTCCGCGATCAGCCCCCTCCGAGCGGCACTGTCCCCGGGTGCCCTCGCGAGTGCACTACGCTTCGGAGGCCGAAACGAACAGTACGATCGGACTCCGCTCGTGTTCTAATTCAACTGTCATTTAACCGGGTTGGGGGGATCGGACACGATGAGCGACGCGACGACCGAGAACTACGTCTTCGAGGTGGACCCGGAGGACGACGCCGCGCCCTACGCCCGGGTCGAACCGACGCAGTACGAGAGCCTGACGGACTCCCCGAGCACCATTAGCGTCGAGAGCGCTAAGCGGGAGGCGTCGCTCATGGGCGACGACGACACCGACACCATCACGTTCGGAGCGCAGGAGTACGACATCAGCAAGTTCGGGTGGAACCAGACGATGTACAGCGCGAAAGTCGCCGCAGGCTGGCAACGTTCGAGGAGCGCGCTGACCACCGTATCCACCGCGCCGACACATCCCACTCGCTGAGGATAATTCGAGGACAGATCGATCCCTAATAATAAACACGCCTCCCCACATTTTTGATATTCGATGACCACAACCACACGACGGACTGCCCAGTCGACCTGCAGTTCCTGGCCCCGCATCGCTCTGCTCGTCGCGGTCGGTTCGACCCTCGCGTCGGGCGGCTACCTCTACGCGAGCGCGCAGCAAGTAGCGTCCCTCCCGGTCGCGTTCGCCGCCGCCGGTGCCGCGACCGGCGCGGCGCTGACGGCTATCGAGGCGAACCAACGTCTGCAGTCGGCGTTCGAAAGCGTCCCCGACTCGGTCCGGACCGCGGCGTTCGTGCTCGGACTCGTCACGGTCGTCACGTTTCTGAGCGCCGAGGAGGCGGCGACCACCGGACTCGGGTTCGGCGGCGGCGTCATCGCGACGACGGCGCTCGCGCTGGCGCAGTCGCGGTTACGCGCGTAATCGTCGTCGGCCGGACGACCGTCGCCCGACGGCGCTCGTCGAGGGGAGTTCGGTCGCGGCGGACGGGCATCCACGTCCGGGTGTCAGACACCACCACACCACCCGAACGCCTTTGCCGGATAGCCGAGAAGCCGCTACCGCATGCTTCGAACGACGCACGCTCGCCGTAGCAACCGCGGGTCCGGTGTGGCCCGCGGCTGGGTTCCGCGATAGCCGTATCGAGGAGCGAGCGCACTGGTTCTGTCGTATCGTCACGAGTAGCCGTAGCACGACGACCGCCGCGAACGGGGGTGAGTCCCGTGCGGCGTAGCGAGGCGTACCTCCCCACCAGCCGCGAGGCCGGCGACCACGACCGGGAGGCGGTCGAGCTCGCGCACCGCGCCGGCCTGGTAGAGCGACTGGGAAGCGGCGTGTACGCGTTCGCCCCCGCTGGCGAGCGCGTCCGGCGGAAGGTGATCCGGACGGTCGAGCGGGAGATGGAGGCCATCGGCGGCCAGCGGATCAGCCTGCCCCAGTTGCAGTACCGGTCCGCCTGGGAGCGAAGCGGCCGGTGGGAGAACTTCGAGGACGAGATGTTCACCTTCGAGAACCGCGACGGGGCGGACATGTGTCTCGCGCCCTCCCACGAGGAGGGCGTCGTGGACCTCGTCGACGGCCGCGTGCGGTCGTACGACGACCTCCCCATCCTGCTCTATCAGGTGGGCGCGAAGCACCGCGACGACCACGCCAGAAACGGCCTGCTCCGGACGAAGGAGTTCACGATGAAGGACGCCTACAGCCTCCACGCGGACCGCGACTCCCTGGCCGAGTGGTACGAGCGCGTCCGCGACGCCTACCGCCGGATCTTCGAGGCGCTCGGCGTCGCGTTCGTCGTGAGCAAGGCCGACGACGGCGTCATGGGCGGCACCGGCTCCGAGGAGTTCGTCGCGCCCGTCGACGAGGGGACCTGCGACCTGCTGCACTGTGGGTCGGCGGACTGCCGGTACGGTCTCACCGACGAGCACCCCACGTTCGACGACGCCGCGGCGGGCGACGATTGCCCCGACTGCGGCGGCGCGCTCGGCGCGAGCGAGGGCATCGAGGTCGGTCACGTCTTCCGGCTCGGGACGCGGTACTCTGAGGCGATGGACCTGACGGTCGATCTGGCCGACGGGGAGCGGGTCCACGTTGAGATGGGGAGTTACGGGATCGGGGTCACGAGGGTCGTCCAGACGCTCATCGAACAGTACGCCGACGCGGACGGCTGTCGGTGGCCCGTCACGGACGAGGGGAGCGTCGCCCCCTTCGCCGCGTCGGTGATCCCCCTCCGCTACGAGGGCGAGGTCCGGGCGGCCGCGGACCGGATCCACGAGGCCCGCGACGACGTCCTCCTGTACGACGGCGACCGGACCATCGGCGAGCGCTTCGCCGAGAGCGACCTGCTCGGGATCCCCACGAAGGTCGTGCTGGGGAACCGCTTCCTGGAGACCGGCGAGGTCGAACTGGAGTCCCGCGACGGCGAGACGCGGTACGTGGACGTCGAGACGGCGCTGGAGACGGTGGGCCGGGAGCGGCGACTGTAGCCCGCCGGCCGACGGTCCGGGGTCAGTCGTCCCGCCGGCCGAACGCGAACAGACACATCGGCGTCTCTCTTGTCGCGCGCGGAGAGAGATGTTCCGTCACTTCGTCGTCGTAGAACGTGAGACCCGTCCCGCCCAGATCGCGGTGAGCGTAGGTCGCGAGATACAGTCGACCGAGTGCGATGCCGGCTTCTAACTGGGCGAGGCGATAGCCGCGGTTGCCCAGTCGGTCAACCAGTTCGTCGGCGTTCGCGAGGAGGTAGACGTTCACGTGGGCGTCGCCGGCCCAGCGCTGGTCCAGGGCGAGATGCTGTTTCGTCCGCCGGTCCGCGTCGCCGAGACGCTCCAGCGCCGACTCGTCGCCGCGGAACTGGTAGGTCCCGTCGGGGATGCCCTCGACGCCCGTCGCGAGGACGTAGGCGTCGTTGAACGCGAGCCCCGACGCGCGTCCGTCGTTCCAGTCGCCGGGAACGCCGCGGGTCGCGCGGTCGAGGACGGTTCCGACCTGTCGCCGGGACGGTCCCTCGTCGGCGAACTCCCGACACGACCCGCGGCGTCGTATCGTCTCGTGGAGCGGCCGGGCCGACGCCGTCTCGTGGTCGACCGGGTCGAGGGCGACGCGCTCGCTGCCACCGTCGTCCACGGCTTCGACAGTGCTCGCACCGCGCGCCTCGCGACAGCGCTCCCGCCACTCGCGTGCGGCGTCGCCGTCGGAGAGCGCGCTCTGTTCCCAGGCGTCGTGGATCAGCGGATAGTCCACGGGGTCGGCCGACAGCGGTACTGTCTCGGGGGCGATGGGGTCGACCGCCGGCGCGCCGGCGGGAGGTTCCTTCGTGCTACCTGCGCCGCCGACCGGGACGAGTTCCAGCGGTGCCTCCTCGGTCGGGTCGATGCCGAGAAGCGTCGCCACCGGGTCGTCGGCGAACCCTGCGACGACCTCGGCCCGGTAGTCGAGCGCGTGGGCCGCCCCCAGCAGGTTCGCGAGGACCGTGCCGGAGTCCCAGAACGCGTGGCGATAGGTTCGGTCGCGGTACTTCCAGGCATTGCGCCACCACGTCGACGTGGTGACGACGGTGACGGGAGCGTTCGCGACCCCGTTCTGTCCTCCGGTCGCCTCGGCGAGGACGCCGCGGTAATCGCCCTCGCGAACGACATCCAATGCGAACGTCGAGGGGTCGAAGTGGTAAACGCCCGCCGGCAGTCCGTCGCAGTCGCCGCAGACGAGATAGAGGTCGACGTGGTACAGTTTCCCCGTACAGGAGGCGGCCCGGAAGCGCAGCGTCCGCCGCTGATGGTCGATGGTTTTTACGACGCCGTTCGCATGGTAGCAGATCGTCGCCAGCGTCTCGCGGTCGAGGTCCGTCCGCGGGACCTGTTCGGCGTCTACAAGCGGGTCCGCGGTAGATTCGGCGACCGCGCTAAGCGTCGCTCCCTGCGCCGGCCGAATCGCCGGGAGCGAGCGCTTCGGCAGGTCCTCGTACGTCTTGTACGGCCGCGGGCGGTTGTCGTGGTCAAGTACGAAGTCGTCCTCGCGAACGCTCCGCGGACTGTGTTTCGTCCGTTCGTGGTACTCGCGAGCGTCGACCATACCGACACTCCGGTCGTCGAACGCAAAAAGACCCGGACCGCGATCCGCTTTGGCCGGACCGCAACTTGTTTCATCCAGTGGTACCACCGAGGCATATGATCGACGAGGTCACGCTCTACCGGCCGCCGGCGTACGACGGAGCGCCGCCGGTCGACACCGATGCCGTCGCTGACTGGCTTCGAGAGCGAGTCGAGGCTGGCGTGCGCGTCCGGAAACGGTTTCTCGATGTCCACCGCGGAGGATCAGACAGTGACCTGGCCGAACAGTTCGCTGAGGCGCGCGTTCTCGACCCGTACGACCGCGAGACCGGGAACACAATGTTGGGGATCGTCCGATACGAGGAGCGCGCATTGGACCACCCCGAGCGCGAGGGCGGCGTGCTCTACGACGGCGTCGCCGTCCAGCGGGCGCTGAACGCCGCGCTTCCGCGGGAGGAACGCGCGCTCGACAGCCTCCACATCGCCCTGCTGGACCGCGTCGTCGGCACCTGGGGAGACCACGACGGCCGCTGGCACAAGCGCGTGAACGTGCTCGGCCAGCCCTCGCTGGTGTCCGTGCCGGGGCTCTACGAGGCCCCCGCAAAGCCCGAGTCGTACTACCGCGAGAAGCAAAAGCACGCGATGCTGTCAGGGGATGCCCCGCCGCGCGAGGTGCTAGAGAACCAGGTCGACGGCGAGTTCCTCGTCGACGGCGACCCGCGGACGACCGAGGCACTCAAAGGGTACGTCCTGCAGGCGGTCCATCTCGCGGCGACCGGCGAGGGCTTTTGCGACGACGAGCGCTGTCGCCTCTCGAACCCCCACCGTCAGGACGGCGTCATGAAGGCGCAGTTACGCGACCCCGAGTTCTGCGCGAGGCACGCCGAGCGGTACGAGGCGTGACCTACCGTCGCCGTCACCCGTCGAGTATCTCCTCGGGGCCGGCCCACTCGTCGACCAGCAGTCCGTATCGCTCGACGTCCGCGTACTCGCCGTCGGCGAACTGCGTCTCACGGGTGGTACCTTCGTGGACGAATCCGAGCCGCTCGCAGAGCGTTCTGGAGGCCTCGTTCCGGGCCATCGCGGTCGCCGAGACGCGGTGCAACCGGAGGTCCCGAAACCCGTACTCGATGAGGTGCGCGCCGGCTTCGAGCGCGTATCCTTCTCCCCACGCCGCCGGATGGAACCAGACGCCGAAGTTCGCGTAGCCGTCCGCGTCGTTAAGGGGATACAACTGTACCGACCCCACCGGGTCCCCCGAGAACTCGCCGTCGTTCGGAACGGCGAGTAGCGAGACGCCGTCCCCGTCGCTATCTATCGGCCACAGCTCGTCCCGGTAGCGGTCCTCCGTGTACGGCGTCCTGAACGCGCTGATGTACTGACGGACTCTCGGGTGATTCACTCCTTCTCGGAGGAATTCGATGTCTTCCTCGTCGGGCGGCTTGAGGTCGAGGCGGTCGCAATCGATGAATGTCGGTCTTGGCATGATATCTCTCTGATAGTCGGTAGGCTACTGATGCAACGAAAGCCGGAGCTGGTCCGCCTCGGGGACGAAGCGAGACGACGGCCAACTCAGGGGCAGAGAGAAACGATCATCGGTCAGCTCTGTTCGGCATTACTGTCACGGACGAAGTAAATGTTCGGGTTGGTACGGAGACACAGTCCGGATCTGCGAGGTTCACTCCCCGTGACTGTTGCCCGTTCTGACCGGTCTCGGCGACGAAAGCGTACGGTCAGCGGCCACAAGCGCGGTTCTCCTACTCGACGGTCACCGTCACGGAGCCGTTCTCGCCCTCGACCGCGGCGTCGAACGAGTCCGGCGCGGCGGTCAGAACGACCGTCTCGCCCGTCAGTCGATCGACCGCGAACATCGCGTCGCTATCGGCGTTGCGGGCATCCGCGAACGTCTCCATCGCGGCCGCCAGTTCGTCGGCCTCGCTCGTGTCGTCCATGCGGAAGGCCCAGATGTACGCCCGCTGGTCGTCGTTCCGGAGTATCACCACGTCGTCGGTCCCCCACCCCGCCGCGGCCTGGCTCGCGGTGTCGTCGTCGAGTTCGCCGGAGAGGAGGACGCGCGTGGTGAGTTCGCCTATCGTGTCGTTACCGGCAGTGCGCCACTCGCCGGCGTCGTCGACAGCCACGTTCAGGTCCCGTTCCGCGTCGTCGGAGCCCGGATGAAGGAGTTGCTCGGTGGTGCGCGGGTAGTCCTCGTACACCGTCTCGAGTTCGGACGGGTCGTCGATCTCGTTGGCGACGTACTGATTGCCGAAGTGGTACCGGGCCAGGAACAGCCGTTCCGCCGTCGACCCGGAGTCGTACTCGTCCGCGATCCGAGTCGAACTCGGGGCGACATCGAGATGCTGGTCGGTGTACACGTCGGAGACGTACACCGCTCCGCCTTCGACCAGCGAGAGGCGGGTCTGGACGAGGTCGTTGGTCAATCGCGGCTGTTCGAGGGCGTCGATCCACGGCAGCATGTTCCCGTTGAACTGAGCCGCGTGGACGTACTCGTGGACGAGCACCTGCTCGACCTCTCCGGGCGAACCGTTCCCGGGATGGATGTAGACGGCACCGCTCGTCGTCGTGAGGCCGCCGGCCGTGTCCTCGTCGAACGACGCGTTCCCGACGCCCATCGTCGCGAAGAAGTCGTTTGCACCGGGAGCGAACCCTCGGCGCTCGGTCAGGTTACGTACCTCGACGGGTCGCGGTTCGATGTCGGTACCGAGCAGCGACTGAGTGCGTCCGTACGCTTCGTCTTCGTCGACACCGAGCGTGCCGTTCTGGACCGTTACGTCGTATTCGCCCCCACCGAGAGTGTCAGTCGTAGTCGTGGTTTCGGTCATCGGAGCATCGGTCGTCGTGGCGTCGACCGTCGACTCGTTCAGGACCTCCGTCTCGGCGTCGGTGGTGGTGTCACCGAGGAACGGAGCGGAACATCCGGACACGAGGAGGAGCAACACGACGACGAGAGCCTTCACACGCATGTTAGTTGCCAAAACGGCTCGTTTGAACAAAACAGTGGTGGTCTCGCCCCTCGGTCCGCGGACCGGGCTGGACGGCGACCGGACCACACGGAGTAACGCGTCACATTGCCGAAGCGGCCTATAGTAACCACTGAAAGTCAATGCAGATCTGGATCGGACGACAGCGATGCGATCAGCGTATGAATCGTTTCAGGGACTACTGTAGACGCCAGTCGTGGTCCCGCCACCGTCGTTCAGTGCGGGTACCGCCGGGAACGCCACGTCCGCGCCGGCGGTCGTTCGGTTGTCGATGGCGACCTTGACCTCGTCGTCGCTGCCGGCGGCGTAAGCGTTGTCGACGAACTCGTCGTCGCCGGCGAACACCACCAGCGTTTCACGGGTGACGCGTTCGACCTGTACCGACGCCTCGGAGTCGTCGCCGTGTTTCGCCGCGTACGACCGGAAGGCCGCCTGCGCTTCGTCGGCTTCGTCGGCATCGTCCCAGCGGAGCGCCCAGGCGATCCCTGTCGTTCTGCCGGAACTGTGTTCGTACACGTACAGGCGGTCGTTCCCCCACCCGGACGCCGCCGCGGCAGCGCGCGCCCGGGAGAGTTGGCTCCGGAGAACGATGCGAGTCACGAGTTCTCCTTTCGTGTCAGCGTCGGTTCGGAACCAGCTTCCGGAATCGTCGGTCGACAGTTCGAGGTCGAGGGCCGGTTCCTCCGCCGGGCCGTAGTTGTGGATTAACTGCTCCGTGGTCTCGGGGTGGTTTTCGTACGCCGTGTCGAGTTCGTCCGGCGAGTCGACCGTCGCGGCGACGTATCGGTAGCCGAAGTGATAGGGAGCCCAGAGATAGCGGTTGCCGGCGGGACCGCTTTCGTATTCCTCCGCGACGACGTCCGACTGATGTACCGTCGGCGACTGGAACCGCTCGGAGTAGCTGTCGGTGACGTACACCGCGCCTCCCTCGACGAGCGCCTGGCGAACCAGCGAGGCGTCCGTCGATCGACTCACTGCAGACTCCCTGTTCAGACTCTCTGTCATCCCCGACCGCATCTGAACGGTGTGGATGAACTCGTGGGCGAGAACGCGTTCGACCTCTGCATCGGACGCCTCGCGGGTCGTGAGCCGCACTTCTCCGTCCCTGTACGTTACCCCGCTTGCACCCTTCGTCGAGTAGTTCGTCTCGTCGAGACCCATGATCCGGAAGAACGACCTGGACGTGTAGTAGTCGGCAGTGTTCGACCGTGCCGTCCCCTCACGGACCGTCACTGACTGCGGTTCGACGTTCGTCCCAACGAGCGCCTGCACGCGGGCGAACGTTCGGTCGGCGTCGACCGGGAGGTCGTCACCCTCGACGGGGACCGAGTACTTTTCCGTGACGTTGACTTCCGTCGTCGTCGGGGCGACCGTCGTCTCCGTGGTCGTGTTCGTGTCGTTTTCGTCGGCCGTCGTTTGGAAGGCGGCCGAATCTGCCGCGCATCCGGAGAGGACCACGGAGAGGACGAGTATCAGGGCGGCGAGACGCCTACGAGTCGCCATACGTCAGTATCGACTAGAGCGACCAAAATACTACCGCCGGGCACGACCTTTCGACCGGCCGGGACCAACTATCGAGAGCGGTCGCCGCCGGGTGGTCGCACAGGGTTCGTCAGACGGCTCGCGCGACCACCGCCATATCCGCCGAATAGTTCGCGCGACCACCGCCAGATACGCGAACGGATCAGTCGATCCGGCCGCCGGTCAGGCGAACGATCCCGGCCCAGTGGTCCTCGTGAGCGACGGCGGCCGAGCGCGCCCGAAGCGCGTCTCTGGCGTCCGTGACCCGCCGAACGAGTCGCTCGTGCGGCGAGTTCTCGTACCGAACCCTGAGCGTCGGCGGCGTCGAGAGGACGGTGACTGCGCGGAACGCGGCGTTTATCGGCGCGGCGTACCACCGGTCGCTCTCCGCGGCGTCGACCAGAACCAGGTGACCGCCGGCGTTCAGGAGGTCACACCAGTCGTCGACGGTTCCGGCCGGATCCGCCAGCATCCCGACGACGAACGTCGAGAGGATCCCGTCGACGCCGTCGGTGATCGGCGGCCTCGTCGCGTCGCCGTGGACGACGTGGACGTTCTCCCACCCGCGCCGTTCGACGAGGTCCCGCGCCCGGTCGAGAATAGGGCCAGTGAAATCGACGCCGACGACGGTCCCGTCCGGACCGACCTGCTCGCGGAGGTACGGGAGGTTTGCGCCGGTCCCGCAGCCCATTTCGACGACGGTGTCGCCGGCGGAGAGTCGGAGCGCCGACGCGGCCCGCTCGCGGAGACGCGCGACGCCGGGCGTGTGTCTGGCGACGGCGTCGTACAGCGCCGCCCAGCGGCCGTAAAACGCCTGCGCGGACGACGCCCCCGACATTACACCAGCCCTCGAACGCGCTCGACGACCGTCTCGGCGTCCGGCCCCAAGACGTAGACGATCGGCTCTATTCCGTACCCGCCGCTCTGGTAGAGCGCGTCGGCGTCGTCCACGTCCGAGAGCGCCGCTTTCACCGCCTCTTCCGTGGACGTTTCGCCATCGAACTCGACGGTCTGGTAGCCGTCGTTCACCAGACGTTCGACGATGTCGGGGTCGTACCGGACGTTCAGCGCCGCCCGTGCGTCGCTGCCCGCGCGGCGGGCCGCGAGGAGGACGGTGGCGACGTGTTCACTGACGCCGAACTCGGGGTCGCCCGGCACGGTCGCCTGACCCTTCACGTCGAAGATCCGACCGGGGACGCCCGCGACGTCGTCGACGTCCGTCGCGCCGGGCGTACAAGCGACGAGGTTCGACCCCACGTCGGGAATGAGCGTGGCGAACCCGCTGGTGTTTTCCAGGCGGCGCAGCCCCCGCCGGACCGATGCGAGCACGCGCTCCGTCGTCCGGAGTTCGCTTTCCGGGTCGTGAATGTTGAAGCCGCCGCCGTACTCCGAGAGTTCGGGGACGGCCTCCTCGTGCAGCGACGCCAGTACGTCGCCGTTTTCCAGACGCCGGATCAACACCTCCGTCTCGACGAGCGCCTGCACCGGTCGCATCTCGCCGTCGGTCATCCCCTCGCCGATCCGTTCGACGAGTTCGCGGACGCGCTCGTCCTCCAGGATCACCTCGCGGCGTGCCACGTCGCCGTGGGCGTACTTCGAAACGGCCGACTGGCTGATCCCGAGCGCTTCGGCGACCTCGCTCTGGGTCAGCCCACGATCGCGCAGGTCCTCCGCGAGCATCGACCGGAACGTCGGGAGGAACTCCTCGACGACGATCTCCTCGATGAACTTCATTGGTCGCCGCCGAACTCCCGGTCGCCGCCGATGCGCGACGCCTGCGGCCCGTCCTGGTCCTGGTATTTCGACCCGCGGCCGCTGCCGTACGGGCGCTCCGCCGCGGATTTCATCTCAGTGAAGATGAGCTGTGAGATGCGCATGCCGGGCGTCAGCGCCACGGGAGCGGTGCCGAGATTCGACAGTTCGAGCGTTATCTGGCCGCGGTACCCCGGGTCGACGACGCCCGCCGTCGCGTGTACCACGATCGCCAGGCGGCCGAGCGAAGACCGGCCCTGTACGTGCGCGAGGAGGTCCGCCGGGATGTCAACGCGCTCTTTCGTCGTCCCGAGGACGAAATCGCCGGGGTGGAGGATGAACTCCTCGCCCTCGTCGACGACCGTCTCGTCGACGTACTCGTCTACCTCCCACTCCGCGTCGGGGTGGATACAGGGAATGTTCGTTCGCTGGAACTCCAGGAACTCGCGGCCGAGTCGGAGGTCGATGCTCGCCGGCTGGATCTGTAGGTCGGGGTCCTCCAGCGGCTCGACGGCGAGGTCTCCCGCTTCGAGCCGGCGGAGGATGTCCGCGTCCGAGAGTATCATACGGTGAAGGAGCGAACGGAGGGGCCTAAATTTCCCGGTCCGGGCGTCGCGGTGACGTAGCGGCGGCGGTCGTCTCGCAAGACGGAGAGGACGGCGTCCGGGAGAAACACCACCCGAAGGCACTACCGAACACGTCCCGTACGGACGATATGGACGAGGCACAGGCCGCGATAAGCGCACTTGAGCAGCTCGGTTTGACCGCATACGAAGCACGGTGTTTCGTCGCGCTCACGCGGATCCCTCACGGGACGGCCAAAGAGGTGGGGAAAGTCGCCGACATTCCGCGGTCGCGGGTGTACGAGACAGTGGAGAAGCTCCAGAAGAAAGGGTTAGTGGCGATGGAGGAGGGCGAACCGCGGACGTACCAGAGCGTTTCGATCGACAGCGCGATCAGGATACTCCGGAAGGAGTACGAGTCGTATTTCGAGACGGTCGAACGGTCGCTCCGACAGCTGGAGCCGGCGTACAAGGAAGCCCAACAGGCGGTGTGGGCGATCAGCGACCACGAACAGGTGACCGGTCGGGTGATCGATATCGTCGACGGCGCGAGCGACGAACTGGTGTTGATACTGCTGGACGAGGGGTTACTCGACGAGGACGTCGTCGCCGCGCTCGCCGATGCCACCGAGCGCGGCGTCACCCTCCACGTCGGTACCGTCGTCGAATCGGTTCGGGAGCGCATCAACGACGCCGAAATAGATGCCGTCATCTTCACCACCGGACTGATCGAGTGGTTCACCTCGATGAGCGAGAGCCCGCAGATCGGGCGGTTGCTAATGGCGGACCGGGGACCGGTGCTGGTGAGCGCTACGCACGACGAACAGCTCCCGGGTGTGCCGAACGAAACCGCGGCGTGGAGCGACGGGATCGACCACGGCTTCGCGACGTTTACCGAGCGGGTGTTGACCTACGAACTGAAGGAAAATGTCGGAGATGTGTACGACGAGACCGAGTGATCGACTCCCCGAGCGCCGCTTTCCGACGGGCTTCGACGGTGCCCGAGAGCGATGGTCAGGGCTAAAGGCGTTCCCGCCATCGTACCGGGCATGAAACAGGCGATCGTCGCTCGCACAGACATCGGCATGGGACAGGGAAAACTCGCCGCACAGGTCGCACATGCGTCGCTTTCGGCCTACCAGGACGCGGACAAGCGGACCCGCAAGCGATGGAAAGGCGACGGCCAGAAGAAGGTCGTCCTCAAGGGAAGCGGCGAGTCGCAACTGTTCGAACTCGCAGACGTCGCGGAGCGCGAGGGACTGCCCCACGCCATCGTTCGCGACGCCGGCCACACTCAGTTGGACCCTGGTACCGTCACAGCACTGGCGGTGGGTCCCGGCGACGAGGCCATCGTCGACAAAGTAACTGGTGACCTCTCGCTGTTCTAGAGCGCGGACCTGTCAGCACCGTCCGCCTCAGTCACGTCCGAGACGAAACCGGCGTCGAGAGGGCGCTTCTCCTCCCTAAATTCCATCTTGGCTGTTTCATTCCGGGCACGTCGGAAGAGTCTGATCCCACTGGATACTATACTCATAGCCATCCGATTCCAGCGAGGCTATTGAGCAAGATGGAACCACTATACCCGTGCCGCTCTTCGGAAGGAGTGATGAGTACGACACTCGGTACGGAACAGGCCCCACAGGACTCCCGGAGCGTAACCGAGTCGGTTCTCCACGCTATCGCGGACGAACTCGACGCGGATCTCCTCGATCTCGAACCGCTTCACGACGCCGTCGACCCCGACGCGCTCGAAACGATCTTCGACGACACGTCGTCGACGAGCCGAAACACTGGCTCCGTCACCTTCGAATCGAACGGCTGTGCCGTCACCGTCGCGGCCAACGGGTCCGTCACTGTGCAGGCGATGACGACATCGAACGAGTAAGAGACGCTGTCGGCTATTGTCGAATATCTGCCAGCATCAGCAACCGGATCCGGTACACTGACTCAGCGACTCCTGTACGAACAGGGACAGCCGACAGTGTACTCTGACTGCGACCGCCGGCCCAGAGCGCGAGACTTCACGTCGGTTCCAGCGCGGACCGGTCAGCCCTTATGCCCCGCGGCGACACCACTCTCTATGGACGCAATCCGTCGTTCGCCGGGAGGTGGTCGCTGATGCGGTCGCCGCACGATATCGAGCGTGCAGTCGGCATGGAGTATTACGTCAGCGACGCGGACGGGACCGGCGGAAGACTCCGCGCCGAGGAAACCGACTTCCGCGTCGAGGAACTCGAACGGTTCGACACGGAACCGGTCGACGCTGACTCGGGGACGTACAACCATCTGGTTCTCCGAGTCACTCTCTCTGGCTGGGATACGAACGACTTCGCCAAGCGCCTCTCGGACGCGATAGGGATCAGCCGCGAACGGGTCTCCTGGGCCGGAACCAAGGACAAGTACGCGGTTACGACGCAACTGTTCAGCGTGAAGGGAGTCGAACCGGCCGACCTCCCCGACATCCGCGACGCTGCCATAGACGTCGTTGGCCGCGCCGGGCGAGCCATCCAGTTCGGCGACCTGGCTGGCAACGCGTTCGACATCGTCGTTTCCGACCCGGACGCGCCCGAAAACGCGGACGCGATCACCGCGACTCTCCGCGAGTTCGGCGGCGGGTCGGCCGCGGTCCCCAACTTCTTCGGCCAGCAGCGGTTCGGAAGCAAGCGACCGGTCACCCACGAGGTCGGTCTGTGCGTCGTCCGCGAGGAGTGGGAGGAAGCCGTGATGGCCTACCTCGGCAACCCCCGCGAGAGCGAACCCGAAGGGACGCAGGACGCCCGCCGCTTCGTCGAGGAGAACCGTGACTGGACGGCCGCGCTGGAGGAGTTCCCGCGCCGCCTCGGCTACGAGCGGTCGATGCTGCACGAACTCGCGGACAACGGCGGCGAGGACCCGGCGGACTTCCGCGCGGCGCTGGAGACGGTCCCGTCGAACCTCCAGCGCCTGTTCGTCCACGCCGCGCAGTCGTACGCCTTCAACCGGATCCTGAGCGAGCGACTGGAACACGGTCTCCCGTTCGACCGCCCCGTGGAGGGAGACGTCGCTTGCTTCGCGGACACCGACGCGCCGGACGGCCTCGCCCTGCCCGACACGGACCGCCTCCAGCGCGTCACCGAGCGTCGCGTCGACACCGTTGCCCGCCACTGCGAACGCCGCAGGGCGTTCGTCACTGCACCCCTGATCGGAACGGAGACGGAACTCGGGGACGGCGAACCGGGCGAGATCGAACGGGACGTTCTCGACGACCTCGACCTCGCGCCGGCCGATTTCGATCTGCCGGGCGAGTTCGAGTCGACCGGGACCAGACGGGCGGTCCTGGTCCACACCCATCTAGACGTGGAGCGCGACCCGCTCAGGTTCTCGTTCACTCTGCCGAAAGGGTCGTACGCGACCGTCGTCCTGCGCGAGTATCTGAAAGGCGATCCGCTACATCTCGGGTGATGGCGAACGGGACTTTCGCAACATCATAACGGTGGTCGCTTCGCCGCGCGGACGGTCGGCGACATAACGGGGCTGAGACTGAACCTGGCCGACCCATTTATTCGTTCGTGTGGAAGGGCACATATGCGAAGTGAACGGCTTCGGCGCGAGATAGACCAGGCGCTGCAGGCAGGATGGGCTATCGAGGACGAGTCGCCCGACCGCGTCGTCCTCGTGAACCGGAACTACGGCGACCTTGGCGTCCACGTCGTCATCGCTCTTCTCACCGCCTGGTGGTCGTTCGGCGTCCTCAATGCGGTTTACGCGGCCTACAAGTACCTGAACGACTCGCAACGGCGGGTCCTGTGGGAGTCGGCCCGCGCGTGTCCGAACTGCGGCGAAGCGGCCGCAGCAGATGCCGAGTTCTGCCGAACTTGCGGCGAGAAACTCCCCCACGACTCGGACGGGCCGCACTCCTGCCCGGAGTGCGGCGTCGTTCTGGCCGACGGCGCTCGGTACTGCCGCAACTGCGGAAGCGAGGTCGGCACACGATCAGCGACGGGCCAGGACGTCGGGTAGTCGATCCGGGTTCGAGTGAACGACTCCGCCCGGAGAGACGAGAAGCGGGCGTGTTTTATCCGGCGCGCAGTTACCATCGGTCATGGACTGTCGGCAGTGCGCGTCCCCGCTGGAGCGACCGGGCGACTACTGTCTGGTCTGCCGGACGCCGAACGCCGACGCGGTCGTTCTCGACATCGACCGGGACCGAGCGTCGGTGACGATGCTAGACGAGGACGCCGTCGTCGCGACGACGACGATAACTACGAGCCCCGAGGACGGCGAGGAGACCGGCGTGATCGAACTCCGAAACTTCGCCGGGCGCATCGCCGACGAGGTGAGGCGCAAGCGGCCGGAGGAGGTGTTCGCCGCCGGTCACCGCGAAGTGTTGCGATCGACGCGGGAGCAACTCCACCACGAGTTCTACCGCGTCGAGGAGGAGGACCCGGTCCAGGCGGTACTCGACAGGCAGGGAACCGCCGCGCTGGAGGTCGTCGACGCCGCACCGAGAGAGAAGATCGGCGGCACGCACACCACGCTCATCGGCGGGCGGGCGGGCAGGCGCGCCGTCCAGACTGTCGCGGGACATCCGCACGTCAAGAAGATAGTACCCGGTCCGATCGACGCCGGCGGGAAGGGGTCGCAGTCCGGTCTCCGCGCGAAAGCGACCCGGTCCGACGGGAACGGTAACGTCCGCCTGTTGATCCGCAACGGGTCGAGCGTTCAGGAAAACCGAGTAGTGACGACGGCCCGCGACCGCGACACCGGCGAGCGGGTTCGAGAGGACCTGAACGACGCACTCGCCGAAGCGGAGTTACAGTAACCCCAGCGGCTCTGTCGGCGGTCGGGGTCGGTCCAACTCTTGCGAGTCCCCAAACGCCTTTTTAGCTGTAATTAGATATAATTAGACGATGGCCTCTCGGTACGACGCGGTGCTCGTTGCGATCCCGCTCGTCGCGTCGAGCGGGATCGTTCTCGAAGCGGGCGCACGAGCGCTCGGGACGGGCGGAGGGGGATCGTTTCTCTGGGTCGTCGGGTTCGTCGGCGCGCTCTGTCTCATCACCCACGAGATCTTGACGCTGCCGGTGGACGGGGAATCCAACTCGTAGCCTTTATTTGCGCGCTTCGGTTACGTGACGGTACTATGGCCGAAGACGGAAAACGACGAACCGGTAGTGCTGGGCGCTTCGGTGCGCGCTACGGTCGCGTCGCCCGACGCCGAGTCGCCGAGATAGAGTCGGATATGAACGACGACCACACCTGCCCGGACTGCGGCACCGACGCCGTCGACCGACAGGGAACAGGCATCTGGCAGTGCGGCAAGTGCGGGTACAAGTTCGCGGGCGGGACGTACCGACCCCAGACCCCCGGCGGACGAACTGTTACCCGTTCGATCCGCGCCGCACTGGCTGACGAAGAATGAGCTACAAGTGCTCTCGCTGTAAGCGCGACGTCGAACTCGACGAGTACGGCGGAGTTCGGTGTCCCTACTGCGGTCACCGCGTACTGCTGAAAGAGCGGAGTCGCGACGTCAAGGAAGTCGACGTCGAGTAACGTGGCGTCGTTCGTTCACGAGACGACGCTCGCGTTCGACTACGCGTCTCCCGAACGCGCTCGAATCGTCGAGCGGAGCGTCTGCCAAGAAGTCGGCGAGATAGCGGGCGACCGCTCGACGACGACAGTGTCGCGGACCGCTGCAACGGTGACCGTCACTGTCGAAGCGTCGGACCTCGTTGCCCTCCGGGCAGGCCTGAACACGTGGCTCTCGCTCGTCGACGCGGCGGAACGAACGCTCGAACGCGCGGTTCCGGGAGACCGTCTGACGTAGGGAAGGTTACGGGAGTTCCGCGTCTCTGCTCTCCGAGAGTTGGGCTTCGAGTTTTTCAGATCCGAGATACCAGACGAGACCGGTGTCAGCGTCGTACGCCACGACGCCTTCCGTCTCCAGACGCTGCAGGTGTGAGTGGTGTAGCGACGACAACACCCGACTCTCGTGGCCGCGCGGCGGGTCGAGATCGCCCGTCTCCCAGTCGACGACGGCGTCGACGAGGTCGTCAAAATCGACCGGGCTGTCCGCGTCGACGAGGTGGTAGAGGGCGTATCTGCGACGACGTTCCGCCATCAACTCGAACACTGCACTCATTGAGAGCGTCTCGGATCGCGTTTCGTCTTGGTCGCCCCGAACGAACGGGGCCGGGCGGGGAGGCTCCTGCCGGCTCGTGTCGTCGCTACTCATGCCTATTTATATTCATAAATAACGCCCTTAACAGTAACGACAGGCATCGCCTCTTCTGCCGAAGTGATAAAGCGGGGGTTTTTCAATGCGGGGAACGACCCTCAGAATATGCAGGGTAATCTGCCGCCGGAAGCACAGGAAAAACTCGAAGAACTGCAGGACCTTCAGGAGACGGCCCAGCAGGTCGCCGTCCAGAAAAACGAGGCTGAGACGCAACTGACCGAGGCACAGAACGCTCTCGACGAACTCGGCGACATCAGCGAGGACACACAGATGTACCGAGAGGTCGGCGAACTGCTCGTCGCGACCGATTACGACGAGGCACAGGACGACCTCGAAGAGAAGTCCGAGAGCCTCGAGATCCGCGTCGAGACCCTCGAAAAGCAGGAGGAGCGCGTACAAGAGCAGTTCGAGGAACTGCAGCAGGAACTCCAGCAGATGCTCGGTGGCGGCGGTGGCGGCGGCCCGATGGGCGGAATGGGCGGCGGCGCCGGCGGCGCATAAATGCCGACTGACGACGAAGTCGTACAGACCGCCGCCGAGGCGGCCGAGAACGTCGTTTTATCGCGGTTCAAAAACTCAGATATCGACGACCTGGACGTAACGGTGACGTTCGAGGACGAGATCCTCGAAGTCGACGTGTACGTCCACGCCCCTGACGGAGACGCCGACGAGGACCGCGTCGCAGACGACGCCGCGCTCGCCGCGCGCGGCGCGGTCGACGATCTCTTCGATTCGGCCTGAGGGGGTTTTCGCTGCCGTAACGGTAGTTCGTAGCGCGATCCTACAGCTACCGCTGTTTCATCCGTGGACGAGCGGCACGCGGAGCGTTCCAGACGCCGAAAACGGTCGTGTTACGCGATCAGGAAGATGAGTACGCTCACGATCATCGCGACCAGTGTCGTCGCCGCCGCGAGACCGCCACCCATCGACACCATCGCGTTGGCAGTGCTGGCGAGCGTCTCCGTCCGGTCGTTACCGAACACGGTGACGGCCGCGCGCTCGCTCGCTATCCCGGCCTCGACCGGTTCGACGTCGTCGACGGCCTCGTCGACGAGTCGGCTGATCAGGTCGAGCAGTTTTCCGTCGGGAATCGCTTCGCCTACCTGGTTCGTCGCCTCGACCTGGTTGACGACGTGCGTGTCGGTCGTCATCACTTCGATCTGATCGGCCCCGGTGATGTCCGTAACGAGGCGGTCGCGCAGGCCCGGTTCCATGTTGTTCCCGTCGATCAGGACGTACGCCGTTAACTGGTCGTCCACTTCGAACACGGCCACTCTGACGCCGAGCGGACCGATCCCGTCGTCGGGCTCCCAGGGCGTCTCGTCCCAGGCGACGCCGACGCGAAGCGGTGCCCGCGGCGCGTCGACCAGCGTCTCTCCGGCCCGCGCGGCGGCTTCCTGCGTCTCGAAGGCTCGCTCGCTTCCCGGGGTGACGTGACCGAGGTCGTCGCCCTGCAGGCCGTCGTTGCAGTTGTGCGCGTCAGCGAGGAGGACGTCCTCGACCCCGCCGGACCGGGCTTCCGCGGCCGCCGCGAGGCCGACGGCGTAGGAAACGTCGTCGGCGAAGGAGGGCGAGTAGGTGATAGTCGATAGGAGGTCGTCGCCGACCGCCTGCGCCAACAGCGAGGCGTCGCCTTCGTCCACGCGGACGCTCCGGGTCGCGCGGTCGGTGTAGTCGATGTCCGCCATCGCGCGGTCGGCGGCGTCGACGACGGTGTCGACCTCCCGCTCGGTGACGAGGTTGAAGTCGTGGCCGGCGGTCGCGTGCGGCGGGAACCCGAGCCCCTCCGCCTGCTGGGCGACTCGAACGGGCAGGTTACCCCCGCCGATCTCGCCCATCGGACCCGGGTGGATCATCGGCAGGACGAACCGGGCTTTCTCGTCGCCACCGGGGCGGCGAACCGAACAGACGGTGACCGGGACGACAGCCTCCTCGCCGATCTCCTCGAAGAAGTCTTCGAGTTCGCGGGTCCCGTCGGCGATGTGGCCGATGAACCCGCCGAGAAAGTCGAGCACGCTTACGCCCAGACTCCGTTGCCACGGCCGGTCGATGGTCCGGACGAACGCGTACACCGCCGCGCCGTAAACGATACAGATGGCGAGTAGTAGCCCGAAGTCGCTGGGGACGACGACGTTCAGTTCGGGGGGTGCCTGCCCCTGCCGCGAGAGGAACGCTTCGACCAGACGGCCCTCGACCGCGAAATACCGCATCGTCCCGCTGTACACGAACAGCATGACGGCCGCGGCGGCGGTCTGGATGCTCGCCGGGATGGAAGCGACCAGTACGCCGTGACTCGACACCGCCATCACGACGAGCAGGCGAAAGGCGAAGATCCCGGCGAGCGCCGCCAGGAAAGCGTCGAAGACGAAGTTCAGGCCGAACGGGGAGAGCGCGGCGACGACGCCGGCACCGACCAGCACGGCGACGACGAACACCTCACAGATGAGCGCAAGTAGCGACGACCGGTTCGGCGTTAGCTGTCCGCCGAGCGAGCGGTCGACGCTGCTGGTCAGGAAACTCGCCGCGACGGTCGGCACGCCGACGAAGAAGACCCCCTGCCAGACGTCCTCCAGCAGATACGTGTTGTCGAAGACGCCGACGCCCGTGACGGCGGCGACGACGAGCGCGAACGCCAGGCTCGCATGCCACCGCGGCGCGCGAAAGACGTAGCGGGAGAGACTCGCAAGGTCACCTTGCGTCGCTGTCATTAGTTTCGGGTTCTCGCCCGTAGATAGTAAAGATGTAGTGTCGATCGCACCCGTCCTCGCGTTCAGTTACCGGCGTTCGATCAGGCGTGAGACGACTTGCGAGCGGTACTGTAGCTCTCGCAGATCTGCCGGAAGTTCTCGAACAGTTCCTCGCCCTCGGCGGTGTGTGCGACCTCCGGATGCCACTGGACGCCGTAGAGGTCGCGGTCCGCGTCGCTCATCGATTCCACGTCACAGACATCGCTTCGTCCCGTGAGTTCAAACCCGTCGGGGAGCTCTTTGACCTCGTCCGCGTGACTCGCCCACACGCGCGTCTCGGGCGCGAGCGACCCGGTCAACGGGTCGTCCTCGTTCAGTATGTCGACGGTGACATCGGCGTACCCGCCGTACTCGCCGCCGCCGACTCGCCCGCCGAGTTCGTCCGCCATGATCTGCATGCCGAGACAGATCCCCAGTACCGGTACGTCCGCCTCCAGGTACTCCGCGCTCCGACCGATGTCGTCCATGTCCGGGCCGCCGGAGAGGACAACGCCGTCGGCGTCTATCTCTTCCGGCGGCGTGTCGTTGTCGATGAGGTCGGTGTCGACTCCCATGTCGCGGAGCGCGCGCTGTTCGAGATGCGTGAACTGTCCGTGGTTGTCAACCACGACGATCCTCGTCATTACGCACTCATACCCGGTCAGCGGATAAAAGCGGTCCGGAGTCGCTTCCGGGGAAGCGGTAAGATTAAGCGCCGGCCAGACGACAGTCGGAGCATGCCAAACGCCTTCGACGAGTTCAACCATCCGGCGTGGATGACTGCGCTCGGTACTGGAGTCGGCTACGCGATCATCCTCGTGGCGATGACGGCGATACTGTTCGGCCTGCCGTACCTGCTGTTCGTCTCGCTGTAGGCCCGATAGGACTGTTGTCCGTCAGTTCGGGAGTTCGCTGACCGGGTCGGCGGACACCGGCACACAGTGACAGCAGTCTCGACGACCCCGACCGACGGTCGGGAGCGCGGCGCTCGGCGGTTCGTCGAGCGTCGCGCGATGACGGGGAAGGGCTGGCAGCCGTCAAGCAATAGATCCGCGACCGATCCGATGGCTGAACGGACCGAAGCAGAAGAGGAGTGGTTTTGGTCGAGCTTTTGCCGAGTCGAGCGAACCCGGCGCGAAGTCGTTCGAGACGATCACCGTCTCGTCACCGCGGAAGTCGATTCGGGTTTTCCGAACGACAGCGTAAAAGGTCGCGTCAGGCGAACGTCTTCGACACCGTCTCTTCCTCGGACTCCGACTCGATCTTTTCGTAGGCTTCCTCGAAGTCGGACTGGCGGATGTCGGTCCGGTCGTCGCGGATGGCGAACATCCCGGCCTCGGTACAGATGGCCTTGATGTCGGCCCCGCTCGCTTCCTGTGCCATCTCGGCGAGCGCGGTGAAGTCGACGTCGTCTGCGGTGTTCATGTCGCGGGTGTGGATCTGGAAGATGATCTCACGACCCTCGTTGTCGGGCTTGGGCACTTCGATGAGACGGTCGAAGCGACCGGGCCGGAGGATGGCGCGGTCGAGCATGTCGAAGCGGTTCGTCGCCGCGATGATGCGGATCTCGCCGCGGTCCTCGAAGCCGTCCATCTCCGAGAGCAGTTGCATCATCGTCCGCTGGACCTCGGCGTCGCCGGAGGTCTTCGACTCCGTCCGCTTTGCCGCGATCGCGTCTATCTCGTCGATGAAGATCACGGCTGGTTCGTGCTCGCGAGCGACCTCGAAGAGGTCGCGGACGAGTTTCGCGCCCTCGCCGATGAACTTGTGGACGAGTTCGGAGCCGGCCATCTTGATGAACGTGGCGTCCGTCTCGTTCGCGACCGCTTTCGCCAGCATCGTCTTACCGGTGCCCGGCGGGCCGTAGAGGAGGACGCCGCTCGGGGGTTCGATCCCGACCTCGTCGAACGCGCCGGGCTTGTTGAGCGGCATCTCGACGGTTTCGCGGACTTCCTGCATCTGCTCTTCGAGGCCGCCGATGTCGCTGTAGGTGACATCGGGGCTCTCGCTGACCTCCATCACGCGAGCGCGGACGTCCGTCTCGTTGTCGAGGGCCTTCACGATAGAGAGAGAGTTGTTGACCGCGACCCTGCTGTCCGGTTCGATGTCCTCCCGCATCTCGTCCGTGACCTCGGTCAGCGCTTCCTGATTGTTGCCGTGCTGTTTGATGATGACGCCTTCGTCCGTGACTTCCTGAACGGTGGCGACGAACAGCGGCGACTGCTTGAGCTTCTTGTTCTCGTGGGTGAGTCGTTCGAGTTTCTGCTGATACTTGTTGTTCTCGGCGTTCGCGTCGAGGAGTTTGTCCCGCATCTCCTCGTTTTGAGACTCCAGAACTTCCAGGCGTTCGCGTAACGCCTCTATTTTCTCCTGTTGCGACGCCTCCTCCTCGTCGTACGGGAGATCGACGTCTTCCACGGTGTCGGTCATCACCACGGCATAAGGGGTTGACTCATAAAAGCCTGCGGGTGAGTACCCACAAACAACGGTGACACATCACAAAACTACCGCCACCCCGTTCGTGTATGAATACCCAACAGTAATATATAGAAAGGAGAAATATTATTAGCCTGTATTCACAACAGTGCAGGTACCGATGGGAGCATCAGAGTCAGCACAGCCAGAAGAAAGTGAAACGGGAGGTACCTGGGACGACGTTCGCGACCTGCCGCCGAGCGCAAAACTCGTGGCGAAGGTATTAGAGTACAACGACACGCTTACACAGAGTCAACTCGCGGAAGAAACCCTTCTACCGCCCCGTACCGTTCGGTACGCGCTGAATCGTCTCGAAGACGCAGATGTCGTCGATTCGCGTTTTTCCTTCTCCGACGCGCGCAAGCGACTGTACACACTCGCTCTAGAATGATTGTCCGTTCCGAGGGAGAACTCGCCCTCGGCTGAGACTGTCGGCTGTAACTTCGGAACGCTACTCTAACCCTTGGGGTCCGATATCATTCGAGGGATTACAGTCGATAGTGAGCCACTCGCAGAGTTTATATACCATGCCGGGTCCAGACCCGGCGTGGTCGACGTCCCGACGGCGAAACGAGCGCTCGCCGCGTTAGCCCGCGACGCCTGTGTGAGCGATGCGAGTACCGATCCGGAAGACGAACGCGGGACTGCCGACGGCACCGCGAGCGGGGCGAACGAACCAGACAGCGAGACGGCGGACCACCGAGACGTGATCGACACCGCCGCCGCCGCAGTCGAGGATATTGACCGCGCGGCCGCCTTCGACGAAACGGTCGGCCTCACCCGGTTGCGACGGGCCGTCGAACGTGTGCCGGACCGCGAGACGAAACGTCGCGGCCAACGGGCGCTTGCGTCGTTTCAGCGGTTTCGCCGCGTCGCAACTGACGAGCGCGGACCAGCGGAAGCACGTCACTGCACTGTGGGCAGCGATCAGTTTCACTGCGGTCGCGGAACCGATTTAAGAAGAGATCGCCAAAGGAGGGATACATGACACGGGTGATTCACACGGGCGACACCCACATCGGGTACCAGCAGTACCACTCGCCCGAGCGCCGGCGGGACTTCCTGCGAGCATTCGAGCAAGTTATCGAGGACGCACGCGAAGACGACATCGCAGCAGTCGTCCACGCCGGCGACCTCTTTCACGACCGCCGTCCCGACCTGCGGGACCTGCAAGGGACTGTCGCAGCGTTGCGCTCGCTTCGGGACGCTGACATCCCGTTTCTCGCAGTCGTCGGAAACCACGAGGGGAAACGAGACGGCCAGTGGCTCGACCTGTTCGAGGACCTCGGCCTCGCTACTCGGCTCGACGATGCACCGTTCGTGATAGACGACACCGCGTTCTACGGGCTCGATTACGTGCCCGAGTCGCGCCGCGACGATCTGGCGTACGATTTCGAACCACACGACGCCGACCACGCGGCGCTGGTCGCCCACGGCCTGTTCGAACCGTTCGCGTACGCTGACTGGGACACGGAGACGGTGCTTTCAGAGGCGACCGTCGATTTCGACGCGATGTTACTCGGCGACAACCATACGCCGGGCAAGTCCAAGGTCGAGGGTGCCTGGGTGACCTACTGCGGGTCGACGGAACGGGCAAGTGCGGACGAACGCGAGGACAGGGGGTACAACATCGTCAGGTTCGGCACCGCCGACGAGGGGATGGATTCACCCGGAGACGACGTAGCGATAACCCGCCGCGGCCTCGACGCGACCCGGGACTTCGCCTTCGTCGATGTCGAACTCGCTGAGAACGAGGGCGTCGAGCGCGTTCGAGAACAGGTACGCCAGCACGAACTGGAAGACGCCGTCGTCCTCGTCACCGTCGACGGCGACGGAGAGCCGATAACGCCCGCCGTGATCGAGGAGTTCGCCACGGAAGCGGGCGCGCTCGTCGCACGGGTCAACGACCGACGGGACCGGGACGACGAAGACGGGGAGGTGTCAGTATCCTTTGCCGACCCCGATGACGCCGTCCGGAGGCGAGTCCGGGAGATGGGACTCAGCGAAGCGGCCCACGACATCGACGAAACCGTGCGAGCGAGCAAGGTCGCCGACTCGAACGTTCGAGACGAAGTGTCCCGGCGCGTCCGCGGCCTGCTCGACGAGGACGCCGCGGCGTTCGATTCAGGACCCGACG
Source organism: Halostella pelagica (assembly GCA_005954745.1). Lineage (GTDB taxonomy): Archaea > Halobacteriota > Halobacteria > Halobacteriales > Natronoarchaeaceae > Halostella > Halostella pelagica. The sequence goes on along the minus strand of CP040678.1, from coordinate 777,533 downwards.
AGGAAGCCCCCGAAGAAATCGAGGAAGTAGCGCCGGACGATGGCAAGTCGGTCAGTGAAACCGACGAGACCCACGACGGAGAAGCAGCCGCGTCCGCCGACAGCGACGGTCAGTCGTCGATGGAGGAGTACCTGTGAAGTTCGAGCGCGTGCGTCTCCGGAACTTCAAGTGCTACGCGGACGCCGAACTGCGCCTCGACAGGGGCGTCAGTGTCATCCACGGCGTCAACGGGAGCGGGAAGTCCTCCCTGCTCGAAGCGTGCTTTTTCGCGCTGTACGGGTCGAAGGCGCTCGACGACCGGAATCTGGAAGACGTGATCACCAACGGCGAGGAGGAGGCCGAGGTCGAACTCGACTTCAGCCACGACGGGGGCGCGTACGGTATCGAGCGCCGCGTTCGGTTCTCGGGAGAGCGCGCAAAGACCGCGACGTGCGTGTTGGAAACCCCGGACGAAACGATAGAGGGCGCACAGGCCGTTCGAGCCGAGATAACGTCGTTGCTGCGGATGGACGCCGAGGCGTTCGTCAACTGCGCGTACGTCCGCCAGGGTGAGGTCAACAAACTCATTCACGCGTCGCCGAGCGACCGTCAGGACATGATCGACGACCTCCTCCAACTCGGCAAACTCGAGGAGTACCGCGAACGCGCCAGCGAGGCCCGCCTCGGCATCGACGACGTGCTTTCGGAACTCCGCGGCGAGCTCTCCGGTCTCGAAGACCGCATCGAAACAAAGGAGGGGAAAGACCTCCCGGCGCGCCTGAACGAACTCGAAACGGAGCGAAAGGAGGTCACGGCGGAGATAGAGCGCTTCGAGGACCAGAAAGAGAAGGCTGAGGCGTCATTAGAGGAGACAGCGGAGATCCTCGCCGAACACGAAGAGAAACGCGAGGAACTCGAACGCATCGAGGACGACATCGCGGAGCTTCGCGAGACCATCGCCGACACCGAGCGGGAACGAGAGGCGCTCACGGAACAACTGGTCGAGCACCGCGAGCGCCGGGAAACGGCCCGCGAGGAGCGCGACGAACTGCTCGCGGAAACGGATCTCGACGAGGCCGACTCGGAACGGATCGAGGAGCGCCTCGGCGAGTTAGACGAGCGTGACGAGTCACTTCGCGACGACTTAGAGGAGATCCGCGTTGCGATCAACGACCGCGAGAGCGAAGCTGAAAGCCTCAGCGAACGGGCCGACGAACTCGAAGCCGAGGCGACGGAGAAACGGGAGCGAGCGGCCGAACTCGACGACGAGATAGACGAGGCGGAAGCGACAGTCGCCGAACGCCGCGAGAAGGTCGAGGAACTCGACGACGACATCGACGCGAAGCGTGCCGTCTTCGACGACGCGCCGGTCGATTTCGGCGAGGCTGGGGATCGCCTCGCAGACCTGGAGGACGAGCGCGACGACCTCCGGGCAGACAAACAGGAGATAGCGGCGACGCTAGACGCCAAACGCGAACAGTTGGACGAGGCCGAGAGGCTCCTCGCCGAGGGCAAATGCCCGGAGTGCGGTCAGCCTGTCGAGGACTCGCCCCACGTCGAATCGATAGACGACCTCCGCGAGACGATAGACGACCTGGAGGCCGAACGGGATGACCTGGAGGACCAGATCGATGCGCTCGACGACGACATCCAGACTGCCGAGACGCTCGTCGAGGCCGAAGACGCCGTCGAGCGCATGCAAGAGAACCGCTCGAACCTGACGCAGTTGCTCTCCGAGAAAGAGGAGACGGTCGACGGGAAACGCACCCGACGCGACGAACTCCGGGAGCGAGCGGCCGAACTCGACGAGGACGCGGCTGAGAAACGCGAGACGGCCGCGGAGACGGAAGAAGCTGCGAACGAGAAACGCGAACAGATTGCAGCGATCAACCGACAGCGCGGCGGTATCCGGGAGCAACGCGAGCGTCTGGAGTCGCTCTCGGCCGTGGTCGAAACCATCGAGGACGCGGGTGACGCCATCGAGGAGGTCCGGGAACGCCGCGAGAGCAAGGACCAACTCAACGACGAGCGTCGCGAACGCCTCTCGGAGAAGCGTGAGCGCAAACAGGAACTCGACGACGCCGTCGACGAGGACCGCGTAGCGGAGGCTCGCGAGGAGAAAGAACGGGCGAGCGGCTACATCGAGGACGTGACGGAGCAACTCGGCGAACTGCGCGACAGACGCGACGAACTCGGGAGCGATATCGGCGGCGTCAAAAACGAACTCGACGAGCTAGACGAACTACGAGCGAAACGGGAATCGCTGGAACAGCGCCGCGAACGGCTCGCGGGACTGTACGACGAGGCCGAGCGTCTACAGGCGATGTACGGCGACCTTCGGGCGGAACTCCGCCAGCGGAACGTCGAGACGTTAGAGCGGATGGTCAACGAGACGTTCGAACTGGTCTACCAGAACGACTCCTACGCGCACATCGAACTCGACGGCGAGTACGAACTCACGGTCTACCAGAAAGACGGCGAGACGCTCGACCCGGAACAGCTGTCCGGCGGCGAGCGCGCGCTGTTCAACCTGAGCCTGCGCTGTGCCATCTACCGCCTGCTGTCTGAGGGCATCGAGGGTGCGGCACCGATGCCGCCGCTCATCCTCGACGAGCCGACCGTCTTCCTCGACTCCGGGCACGTGTCGCGGCTGGTCGACCTCATCGACTCGATGCGGCAGTTAGGCGTCGAACAGATCGTCGTAGTGAGCCACGACGACGAGCTAGTCGGAGCCGCAGACGACATCGTTCGGGTGGAGAAAGACGCGACGAGCAACCGGTCGACGGTGACGAGAGAGCGCCCCGAGATAGCCGCCGTCGAATAGTTCAGTATCTGTCGTCGCGTTCCCAGCGGTTTGCACGCTGACGGGGTTCCGTCAGTATCAGTCCCGCAGAGCGTCGAGGGCGGCCGTCGCAGTCTCCGTCGCGTCGTACCCCCGTTCCCCGGCGACGCGCGCTTCCTCGACCAGGCCGGCGGCGCGAAACTCCGCGAGCAGGCCGTGGAGGTCGCTCTCGCAGAGGTCGTAGGCGTCGAGCAGTTCGCGGATGCCGACCGGGCCGCGGTCGGCTATCTCGGCGAGCAGCCCCAGCGAGCGGTCGTCGTGAACGGCGGCGATGACCCGACGGACGTCTTCGGGAACGCCACGGGCCGAGGTCGCGAGCGGCGACTCGCCCTCGACGACGCTCAGAGCATCGTTGTCGACGTAGCGCTCCTCGCCGGTCGCCGGGTCGCGGACGCGACTGCTCTCGCCCGACTGCTTCAACAGCAGGTATCGGTCGCCCGACTCGTCGCGTACGGTTCGCATGAAAGAAGATCGGTCAGTCGGCCGGTTATGCGTTCCGGACCGAACTACGCTTGATCGCGAAGCGAGACCGTCTCGGCTGTCTCGAGCCACGCAAGCGGGTTCTCGGCGTCGTAAAATACGACTCCGTTCTCGGTCTCGTACGCTTCGACCGAGTCAACGCCGTCCGGTTCGGGCAGGTCCGCACTGTGCTCGCCGTGAGCGCTTGCGTGGTCAGACATCTTCTCCTCCAGATTATGTTAAGTGTTACCACATTAAAGGTCTTGTTGCCGTCTGTGTTACACGTTCCGGCAGGGGAGACGAAACCCGGCCGTCGGAAGACGGCCGAGGACGGTAACCCAGACGTTTTTATCGGCGGGTTCTAACCCGCAGTACATGACTGATTCGGGCCAGACAGGGCTCGGCGAGTTCGAGGACGGAGGCGGCGAGCGTCCCGCCGGGGAGGCGCAGGCCGTCGCCGGCAACGGCGGACAGCCGACCTCGGAGGTCGTCGATCCACTGGAGGAGGCAGTCCCGGACGCCCGGGGGACGGTCGATCTCACGGTGATGCAGGTGGACTACACCATCGCCGGAAGCGGCGAAGACGAGCGACCGATCATCCACGTGTTCGGCCGTACTGCGGACGAGAGGATAGAACACGTCGAGGTTCTGGGCTTTCAGCCGTATTTTTACGCGCCGACGGATACGCTGGACGACGAGAAACTCGACGACGGTCGGATCACCGGCTGGGAGGAGGGCCACGAGAGCATCCGCGGCGAGAAACTGACGAAGATCTACGGCCGGACGCCCCGAGACGTCGGGAACATCCGGGACCGGTTCGAGCATTACGAGGCGGACATCCTCTTCCCGAACCGGTTTCTCATCGACAAGGACATCGGTAACGGGATCCGCGTCCCCGAGCGCCGTGCGAACGACGACACGATACGTGTCCCGCACGAGGAGGTCGAACCCGTCGAGGGCGATTCGGACCCGCGAGTGAACGTCTTCGACATCGAGGTCGACGACCGCTCGGGGTTCCCGGAGGACGGCGAGGAGCCGATCATCTGTCTCACCAGCTACGACACGTACGACGAGCAGTACGTCGCCTGGCTGTACGACGCGCCGGTCGGCGGCGTCGACGCGCCCGAGTCGCTGTCGGACTACGACCCGATGCGCGAGGACGCAGACATCGAGGTTCGGACGTTCGACGAGGAAGAGGCGATGCTCGACGCGTTCGTGAGCTATATCGAGGAGACGGACCCCGACGTGTTGACCGGATGGAACTTCGAGGACTTCGACGCTCCGTACTTCCTCGACCGCATGGAAGTCCTCCAGAGCTACGACCACGAGTACGACCTCTCCATCGACCGCCTCTCGCGCGTCGACGAGGTGTGGCGCAGCGACTGGGGTGGCCCGGACATCAAGGGACGGGTCGTTTTCGACCTGCTGTACGCCTACAAGCGGACGCAGTTTACCGAACTGGAGTCGTACCGACTGGACGCCGTCGGCGAGACTGAACTCGGCGTCGGCAAGGAGCGGTACACGGGCGACATCGGCGACCTCTGGGAGAACGACCCGAAGCAGTTACTCGAATACAACGTCAAGGACGTGGAACTGTGCGTCGAACTCGACCGGAAGCAAGACATCATCGCGTTCTGGGACGAGGTGCGCGCGTTCGTCGGGTGTAAGCTAGAGGACGCGACGACGCCCGGCGACGCGGTGGACCTGTACGTTCTGCACAAGGTCCACGGCAACTTCGCCCTCCCCTCGAAGGGACAACAGGAGAGCGAGGATTACGAGGGCGGCGCGGTGTTCGAACCGATCACGGGCGTCCGCGAGAACGTCACCGTCCTCGACCTGAAGTCGCTGTACCCGATGTGCATGGTGACGACGAACGCGTCACCGGAGACGAAAGTCGACCCCCAGACGTACGACGGCGACACGTTCGTCGCTCCCAACGGCACCCACTTCCGGAAGGAACCGGACGGAATCATCCGGGAGATGGTCGACGAGTTGCTGGAGGAGCGCGAACAGAAAAAGGCGATGCGAAGCGAACACGACCCCGACAGCGAGCGGTACGACCTGTTCGACCGCCAGCAGGCCGCGGTGAAGGTGATAATGAACTCGTTGTACGGCGTTCTCGGGTGGGACCGGTTCCGCCTCTACGACAAGGAGATGGGCGCGGCGGTGACGGCGACGGGTCGCGAGGTGATCAACTTCACCGAGGAAGCGGCCAACGAGATAGGCTACGACGTGGCGTACGGCGACACCGATAGCGTCATGCTCGAACTCGGCGGCGACATCTCCGTCGACGAGGCCATCGAGCAGTCATTCGAGATCGAGGAACACATCAACGGGTCGTACGACGAGTTCGCGAGCGAGGAACTGAACGCTCGGGAACACCGCTTCCAGATCGAGTTCGAGAAACTCTATCGGCGCTTCTTCCAGGCGGGCAAGAAGAAACGCTACGCGGGCCACATCGTCTGGAAGGAGGGCAAGGAAGTCGACGACGTCGACATCACGGGGTTCGAGTACCAGCGCTCGGACATCGCGCCGATCACGAAACGCGTCCAGAAGCAGGTCATCGACATGATCGTCCACGGGAAGGACAAGGAAGCCGTCAAGGACTACGTCCACGAGGTCATCGAGGATTACCAGAGCGGCAACGTCAATCTGGACGACGTGGGGATCCCCGGCGGCATCGGCAAGCGTCTGAACAACTACGACACGGACACCGCGCAGGTCCGGGGAGCGAAGTACGCGAACGCCCTGCTCGGAACGAACTTCGCCCGCGGGAGCAAACCGAAACGGCTCTACCTGGAGAAAGTACACCCCGACTTCTTCCGCCGTCTGGAAGCGGAGGAAGGGTTCGACCCGCAACGCGACCCGGTGTACGGCGCGTTCAAGAGCGACCCGGACGTCATCTGCTTCGAGTACGCGGACCAGATCCCCGAGGAGTTCGAGATCGACTGGGACAAGATGCTCGACAAGACGCTCAAGGGACCGATAGCACGCATCCTCGAAGCTCTCGATATCTCCTGGGACGAGGTCAAGTCAGGACAGGAGCAGACGGGGCTGAGCAGTTTCATGTGACACGTTCGCGTGTCCGAACGGACCCGGATCGATCAGGCAAACGGCCGGTGATCGTTTCCGTAATAGAAAATCTATTTTCCCGACAACGAAATCGAATACGGCGAAATGCGAAAGCATTATGGGGCGCACTGACCTTCGTTCAGACACCAGAGGAACATCCAGCATGGCAACATTAGAACTCAACAATCTCCACGCGGAAGTCGCTGAAGAGGGCGTAGACGAGCAGATTCTCGACGGGGTCGACCTCGAGGTGAAGTCGGGCGAGATCCACGCCCTGATGGGACCGAACGGAAGCGGAAAGTCGACGACGGCCAAGGTTATCGCCGGTCACCCGGCCTACGAAGTCACCGAGGGCGAGGTGCTCCTTCACCTCGAAGACGGCGACTTCGGCGGGGCGTTCGAGATCCCGGAGGACAAGCGTACATGGGATCTGCTCGACCTGGAACCGAACGAGCGCGCCGCGCTCGGCGTGTTCCTCGGCTTCCAGTACCCCGCCGAGATCGAGGGCGTCACGATGACGAACTTCCTCCGCACGGCTCTCAACGCCAAACTCGAAGAGCGGGAAGAGCTGTTCGAGGACGAGGACGAACACGAAGAGGAAGAGGAGGAAGCGGGCTACGACACCTCCCCGATGGAAGGTCCCGCGGACGAGGGCGAAGTCGGCGTCGCCGAGTTCCAGCAGATCCTCTCCGAGAAGATGGAACAGCTCGACATGGACGAGAAGTTCGCCCAGCGCTACCTCAACGCCGGCTTCTCCGGCGGTGAGAAGAAGCAAAACGAGGTCCTCCAGGCAGCTATCCTCGAACCCGAGGTCGCCGTGCTCGACGAGATCGACTCGGGCCTCGACATCGACCGACTGCAGGACGTCTCGAAGGGCATCAACGCCCTCCGCGACGAGCAGGGCACCGGCATTCTCCAGATCACTCACTACCAGCGGATCTTAGATTACGTCGAACCCGACCACGTCCACGTCATGCTGGACGGGAAGGTCGCCAAGAGCGGCGGTGCGGAACTCGCAGAGAAGCTCGAAGACAACGGGTACGATTGGGTGCGCGAAGAGTTCTACGAGACGGCGTAACCGGATTCAACTAGAACCAACGCTATAAGCCCAGAACCTTAAACGATAATATCAACAATGAGCTCAGAACAAGACCACCTAAAAGAGACCGACACCGAGAAGCGCTTCGAATTCAAGAAAGAAGAAAGCGCGGCGGTGACCTCGGGCAAGGGACTGACCGAAGAAGTCGTCCGGATGATCAGCGACGACAAGGACGAGCCCGAGTGGATGCTGGAGCGCCGCCTCCGCTCGCTGAAGCAGTACCACGAGATGCCGCTCCCGACCGACTGGCCCGGCCAGCCGGACCTGACGGAGCTGGATATCGAGGAGATCGTACCGTACATCCGACCGGACGTCGACAAGCGCTCCGGCGCTGACGACTGGGACGACCTCCCCGAAGACATTCAGGACACCTTCGAACAGCTCGGCATCCCCGAAGCGGAGCGCAAGGCGCTTTCGGGCGTCGGCGCTCAGTACGAGAGCGAAGTCGTCTACCAGAACATGCAGGAGCAGTGGGAGGAGAAAGGCGTCGTCTTCTGTAACATGGACGAGGCCGTTCGGGAGCACCCCGAACTCGTCAAGGAGTACTTCATGACGAAGTGCGTCCCCCCGAGCGACAACAAGTTCGCCGCGCTGCACGGCGCTGTCTGGTCCGGCGGCTCGTTCGTGTACGTCCCCGAGGACGTCACAGTCGAGATGCCCGTTCAGGCGTACTTCCGAATGAACAGCGAGGGGATGGGCCAGTTCGAACACACACTCATCATCGCCGAGGAAGGCTCCGAAGTCCACTACATCGAGGGCTGTTCCGCCCCGAAGTACGGCAGTCACAACCTCCACTCCGGCGGCGTCGAGGTGTTCGTCGGCGAGGACGCCCACGTTCAGTACTCGACCGTGCAGAACTGGTCGAAGAACACGTACAACCTGAACACCAAGCGCGCCATCTGCGAGAAGGGCGGCACGATGGAGTGGGTCTCCGGTAGCATGGGTTCGAAAGCGACCATGCTGTACCCGTCGACCATCCTCAAGGGCCGCGGCGCGACTGACAATCACATCACCATCGCCTTCGCGGGCGAGGGCCAGGACATCGACACCGGCGCGAAGGTGTACCACAACGCGCCGAACACCAAGTCCACCATCGAGTCCAAATCTATCGCGAAAGACGGCGGCCGCACGAACTACCGCGGTCTCGTCCACATCGCCGACGGCGCGGAGGGTTCCTCCACGTCCGTCGAGTGCGACGCGCTGATGTTCGACAACGAGTCCACGTCGGACACCATGCCGTACATGGAGATCCAGGAGTCGAAAGTCGACGTCGCCCACGAGGCGACCGTCGGGAAGATCGGCGACGAGGACGTCTTCTACCTCCAGTCCCGCGGACTGGACGACGACGACGCCAAGCAGATGATCGTCGCCGGGTTCATCGAGCCCATCACGGAAGAACTGCCCATCGAGTACGCGGTCGAGCTCAACCGCCTCATCGAGCTCGAAATGGAAGGGAGCCTCGGATAACATGAGTACGCAGGTACACGCCGCCCTCGACGAGGGTACGGTACGAGAGATCTCGGAATCGCTCGGGGAGCCGGAGTGGCTCCTCGAAACGCGGCTGGAGGCGCTCGACGCGCTGGACGACCTGGCGATGCCGAGCGTCATCCGGACGCCCGGCCGCGAGTGGACGAACCTCCACGACCTCGATTTCGAAGGGTTCGTCGACCCGCTCAACGCCGCCGAGAACAAGGACCAGGTCGGTCCGGACGAGGCAGAGGTTCTGCCGTTCGCCGAGGCCGTCGACGAACACGAGGAACTCCTCAAGGAGCACTTCGGCTCCGTCGTCGACCCGCAGGACAACTACCTGACGGCGCTGTCGACGGCGCTGTTTAGCACCGGGACGGTCGTCTACGTCCCCGAAGGCGTCGACGCCGAGGACGTGAAGATCCGCACCGAGATGAACAGCCAGTCGCTGTTCAACTACACGCTCGTCGTAACCGAGAAGTCCGCCTCGGTCACGATCCTCGAACGGCAGTCCACCGGCGAGGACGTGGACGGCGAACGCTACTACTCCGGCATCGTCGAGGTCGCGGCCGGCGAGAACAGCAACGTCCAGTACGGCTCCCTCCAGAACGTCGACGAGGAGACGTACAACTACACGCTCAAGCGCGGTCACGCCGACACGTACGCCACCATCGACTGGATCGAGGGCAACATCGGCTCCCGGCTGACAAAAAGCTCCGTCGAGACGTACCTGAAAGGCGACTCCTCGGAGAGCCAGATCGTCGGTGCGTTCTTCGGTCACGGGGACCAGCACTTCGACGTGAACGCCCGCGTCTGGCACGAGGCCGAGCACACGACGGCCGACCTCGTGACGCGCGGTGCCCTCGACGACGAGGCGCGCTCCGTCTACGAGGGCGTTCAGGACGTCGGCAGCGACGCGTGGGACACCAACTCCTACCAGCGCGAGAACACGCTGATGCTCTCGGACGAGAGCGAGGCCGACGCGTCCCCGAAGCTGATCATCAACAACCACGACACCGAGGCGTCTCACAGCGCCACGGTCGGGCAGGTCAGCGACGAAGACCTGTTCTACATGGAAACCCGCGGGACGGACCCCGAGAGCGCGGAGAACATGCTCGTCGAGGGCTTCTTCGTGCCAGTGCTCGAAGAGGTCGCCGTCGACGAACTCCGCGACGATCTGACGGATCTCGTCGCAGCCAGGCTGCGCGAGTAGAGCGGCCATTTCGTGACCGCGGGAACACGGCCGGCGTAGCCCGCGAGTACCGAGACGCGACCTGTTTTCTCCCCGGTTTCGCAGTTCGGTAAAGTAGGGAGGGTTAAGTGACCCCCGCACTGAACGGTAGATATGAGTCTGGGTCAACGCGTCTCGACTGACCACCAGCTCGCGCGACTCCTCCAGATAGGTGTCGTGCTGGAGGAAGTGGTCGAGGCGCGCGCCTATCGCCACCTCGAATCCCTCGCTGCGGACGAACGGGAGGAACTCGGCGACGAGATAGTCCACTTGCTCGAACACGCCGCCGAGGAGTCCGAGGAGCACCGGGAACGGCTGGAAGGATTGGTCGAAGAACTCGACGCGGACACCGTCGCTTACGAGGAGATCGAACGACTGGTCGAGGCCCAGTACGGCCAGACGAGTCCGGACGATTTCGACGGAGTGCTGTACGATGCGCTCTGTAACGAGGAGACGGCCTACAAGTTCTACGACGACCTCATCGAGGCGGTCGAGGCGAGCGACGCCGACTACGCCGTCGACCGCGACCGACTCCTCGACACGCTGAAGTCGATCCGAGCGGAGGAGGAAGAGGGCGTCGAAGAAGTCACAGAGATCATGGAGCGGCGAGAATGAACTGGGACACACATCGGCGGCGAGGGGGTAACGCATGAACACGGGAGACCAGTATCTAAAGGCGATCTACCTCGCACAGCGACTGGAGGACGGTCCGGCAGCGACGGGAACGCTCGCAGACATGCTGGATGTCAGCCCCGCCAGCGTCAACGAGATGATCGGAAAGCTCGAAGAGCGGGGCATGGCCGACCACGAGAAGTACAAGGGCGTCACGCTCACCGACGAGGGCATCGCACAGGCCGAGGACGCGCTCCAGACCTACTGCATCATCGAGCGCTTCCTCGCCAACGTCCTCGAAGTCGAGGACTTCCGCGGCGAGGCCCGCGCCCTGGAGAGCGTCATCGACGACACCGTCGCGGAGCGACTCGACACCATCATCGACCGCCGTGAGGAATGTCCCGACTGCTTCGATGCCGGGGAAGACAAGTGCGAGTATCTCGAACCGGTCGTCGAGAGCGCTGACTGAGCGGCGGTTCCGTCGGACGAAACGGTAACTCATAAACGGACCAGGCGAGTACTGTTATCCGAAGTCCCGTAGAAGTCGCGAACGCGGAAGCGTTGCGGGACCGGAAAGCAGACAGTGCAGTCCCGTGGTGTAGTGGCCAATCATATGGGCCTTTGGAGCCCACGACGGCGGTTCGAATCCGCCCGGGACTACTTCTGCCGTGAGCAACTACGCTAGCGGCGAGTCTCCTCGCGGATTCCGAACCCAAAGGACGAGCGGATTTGACCCGCTCAGGACAATAACACCGTTCATAGATCACTTCGGAGACAGCCGAACGCTCCGCTGTCGAAACTACGGTTCCGGTGCGAACCACGCGAGCGCTATACCGACGACGCCCACGGCTCCCGCCACCACGAACGCCGTCCCGTAGCCCGTCGCTCCGATCAGCGCGCCGGCGGCGATGGGAGCGACGAACGCGCCGGCGAGGCCGATGCTGGTCAGGAGGGCGACGGCCGTGGCGGCCACTTCCGGCGCGACGAGTTCGCGGACGTAGGCGAACACGAGACCGAGACAGAGCTGGATCGCGAACCCCGCAACGAGGAGCGCGGCGACGACCACGGGGACGGTCCGGATGGCGGTGAACCCGGTGATGACCGGCGCGGCGACGAGGAACGAAAGCAGAATGACCGGTCTGCGACGACCGCCGAACAAACGGTCAGACAGGAGGCCGCCGGTCATTCGCGAGAGCGCGCCGACCGCGGGAAACAGCGCGGTGAGCGCGCCGCTGACCGCCAGCGACAGGTGGACTTCCTCTGCGAAGTACGACGGTGCCCAGCTGTTGACGAAGAGATAGAGCGCGTAGCCGAGAAACCCGAGCCCGCAGACGAGCAGGACCTGTCGGTTCGTGACGACGGACCGGAGATCCTGCAGCGTCGGCGTCGGCGTATCCGTGGCTCGTCCCAGCCCGCGGCTGGTCGGCCAGAACACAGCCAGTCCGACGACGGCGAGGCCGGTAAATACGGGAAACACTGCCGGCCAGCCGAACGTCGCGGCGACGATCGGACCCGTTCCCTGTCCGATGGCGAAGCCGATAGGCCCGCTGGCGGTGAACGTCGCGACGGCCGACGCCTGGCGGCTGGCGTCGAACGCCCGGCCGACGATGTCGATACCGGCGTTCCAGACGACGACGTAGGCGATGCCGCCAAGCACCCGCGAGGCGAGCAGTGACCGGAACGAACCAGCGGTTGCGGCAAACCAGCCCCAGATACCGGCGACCAGGAGGACGCCGACGGCGACCGCGACCGCCCGGCGGGAGTCGGTTCGGTCGAGGACGATACCGACGGGGACGCTCGCGACGACGGCAGTTCCGAACATGACGCTGACGACGAGTCCCGCGGAAGACGGACCGACGCCGAGAGATTTCCGGATCAACGGCGTCACGCTCGCCGGGACGAGTTCGTACGCACCGAGGGCGATCGACATGAGGCTCGCTCCCACGATCAGACCCGTCCCTGATCGGTCGCTGGCGGTCGTCCTGCCGGTCTCGACTGTTCCCTGTGGACGCTCGCTACTCGGCACTGAACCGTGATTTCTCCGCCCCTCGTATCAAGCTGTCGTAATAACAGAGCGACAGCCCGGCGGTGGAGATCCGGTCAAACGTGTCCGACATCGCGGTAGAGTCAGCGCGGCGGGGCGACGGCCGCGGTTCGGGCTGTCGGTTACGGTCCGATCCCCTCCACCGCGTGGTCGTCCCGCAGTTCGGACACGTCGCACGGTCCTCAGAGCCGGTGTGTTGCCGCGTCTTTTGCCGCACTCGTGGCAGGTCGACCCATGATACGGACTGTTGTAACTGTGTACCGGTATGCGCCGACCCCGTGTCGGCGCTATCCGGAAATGACTTACAACAGTCCGTATGACTCCCGGCCGGGAACTCCTCGCCGTCTTCGGGGACGAGCCAGTACGCGGCCGATTCGTCGTCCGTTCCGGGAACGAACACAGTGTTGCCTTTCGACGCGATCCGGTCGCGTTGCTGTCTGTCGATATGCCTCGCATCGGAATTTGGATCCGTCGCGCCATCCCTTCTGGTATCCCTCGTTGGATTCGTCTCGCGGCGGGCGGGTCGTTTTCGGCGGTCGGTCAGAGAAGATTCATTACGAATGCCTCTCACTGACCGTATATGCGTACCCTCCTACTCGGAATAGTGGTCGTGCTGTCGGTCCCGGCGATGGCTATGCCCGCCACCGTCGTGGCGGACGCCACACAGGAATCGAGCCCTGACGGTCCACCTAACCCCTGCGTCGGGACGATGACGGAGCAACCCGACGAGGAGACCCTGATAAGCATCCAGGGGATCCGGCTGACGGACGACGGATACGTGAAGAAACCGGCCATGCTCGTCTCGTTCGCGCCGAACGGTTCGTTCGAGTGGGCGCGGAACGCGTCCGCTCACGGCCGCTCGTGGGCCTACGACGTCGACCCGATGGACAACGGCGACCTCCTGTTCGCGACGACCGAACACGGCGTCTCGCTGGTCGGCCGTCTGGACCCGGACGAGAACGAGTACGTCTGGCTGGAGCGGTTCGAAGAACCGGAAAGCGACGAGAACCCGCATGTGATCGACGCCCACGACGCCGACCGACTCAACGAACACGAGATAGTGATCGCGGACAAGGGCGAGGGGCACGAGCGTCTCCTCGTGTACAACCGGACCCGCGGTGAGGTCGTCTGGGAGTGGCGGTTCGAGGACCACCCCGAGGTGTTCCCCGAGAGCGGCGGCGGTCCCGCCGAGGACTGGACTCATCTCAACGACGTCGAAGCCGTCGGCGACGACCAGTTCATGATCTCGGTTCGGAACTTCGACCAGGTCGCGTTCGTCAACCGAACGACGGGCGACGTAGACCTCATGCTCGGCGAGGACGACAACTACGACATACTGAACGAACAGCACAACCCGGACCACCTGCGTGGCCCCGACGGCGAGCGAACCGTGCTGGTCGCCGACAGCGAGAACGACCGCGTCGTCGAGTACGCGTACGACGACGAGACGGAGTCGTGGGACCGCGTCTGGGCGGTGACAGGGATGGACGAACCGCGAGACGCCGACCGCCTGGAGAACGGGAACACGCTCATCGCCGACCGGATGGGCCACCGACTGGTCGAGGTGAACCCCCAGGGCGAGGTCGTCTGGGAGGTGTACACGCCGTGGGAACCGTACGACGCCGAGCGGGGTAACGTCGACGAGTCCGACGGCCCGACGATGCGCGAACTTGGTGCAAACGGGAGCTACGAGGCCCGCGGGGGCGCTAACTTCACCGGCGAGGACATCGAGAAGTGCGCGGCGTCGATGTACGAATTCGCCCGTCAAACGAACGGCGACTCGAAGGAGGAAACGAGCGGCGTTTCGATGTCGAACGGCAGTATCGTCACGGGTGACGGAACCGAAATTCCGGTCGTTCCCCTCGCAGCCGGGAGCGTCGTGGTGGTCGCACTGGCGGCACTGGCGTACCGCCAGTGGAGTTGAGGAGAGGAGTACACCTGCCGTTTCGAGCGTTTACACGGAGCCGTCAGCCGAGGGTGTGGGAAGTCGTCAGTGGACGCGAGAGATGTGTCGGAGAGTCGCCAGTGTTGAAGCCGAGAACGAACCGGGGAGTAAAGCGAAAAAGCGGACTGCTCCGGTTCTCAGTCGCGTACCTGACTGCTGAAGCGGTCGAAGCGGTTGCGGACGGCAGCGAACAGGCGACGGCGGTTGAGGACTACCTCGCTGAGCCCCCAGAAGACGGTGAGGACGCCACCGAGAGCCACTGAAAGCGCCGTCCACGAGTCCATCCACACCGGTCGGACCCACGGTTCGATATGCGCCCAGCGGGTCGCCAGTTCGTTCGTCTCGTCCTCGATGACCGTTCCCGAGCCCACGTCGATGATCGCGTCGGCGACGGTGTAGCGGCCCGCCGGCCCCTCGTCGTCACCGCCGTGTACCGTGTAGCTCCCCGACGCACCCTGTTCGCTTATTGCCGGTCCGTTCGACCCTTTCTCCCCTCGCTCGGCGTCGTACGGGGCCCACCCGGCGTGGAACTCCCAGACGACCTCGCCCTGGGGCGTCACTTCGACGACGCGGTGGTTCAGCGTGTCCGTGACGAGCGTGTTCCCGTTCTCCAGGCGGTCGGCGTCGCGGGGCCAGTTGAACCCGTCGACCGACCAGGTTCGTTCCCACGAACACTCATCCGGCGGCGTCCCGGCTCCGAGTCGGGGGTCCGCGTCGCCGCAGTTCCGTTCGTACTCGACGACGCGGTCGTTCTCGCTGTCGGCGACGACCATGACCGGCGTCCCGTCCGCCCGTTCGAAGTAGTCCGGGTTGTGCTGTTCGAAGAGGATATCGTGATTGTCGTCCTCGCCGAGCCGCATGACGATCTCGTCGGTCTCACGGTCGATGACTATCGACTGGTCGAAGTTCCGCGGCGACGCCAGGACGTACCGGTCGCCGTCGCCGATCACTTCAGCGTCGTTGACGTGGGTCCAGTCCTCGCCGAACCCGCCGTCCGTGTCCTCGGAGTAGTGGTCGCGGAACTGCCATTTCCATTCAGTCTCGCCGGTCGCGTTGTCCGCGATGAACAGGCGGTCGTTGCTGACGCCGTTCTCGTACTCGCGCATGTTGGCGACGAGCAACCGGTCGTCGGAGATGTAATCCACGTTGTGGGTGTCCTCTAGGTCGTACTGTTCGGTCCAGACCGGTTCGTTCGTCTCCGGGTCGAACTCGAAGACGACGGTTCCGCCGGGATTGGTGGAAGTAACGAAGAGGTTCCCGTTCGCCATCGGGTCAACGTCGTAGAACCAGCGCGCGCCGACCTCCTCGCCGTCGAAGTTCCAGAGGAGTTCGGCGTTCTCGTCGGCGGCGACGAGACGGGCGGGCTTTTTGGGGTCACCGGTGCCGTCGAAGTGGAACCCCTGAATGCTGACGTACGTCTCGTTATCGGCCGTTCGCTCGACTGTCCCGGGGGCGAGTTCGACTGACTGCGGGTTGAACGCGGCGTACACGCCCGGTGCGAGGAGGACGCAGACGAACACTGCGAGGGCGCCCCGGACGAGCCAACGACGCGGAGGGTGTGCGTCACGGTCCAATTCCATACGCCCTCTGGGAAGCACCGCTACGAATTCCTTGTGGTGTCGACCTCCGGAGAGAACGGAAGTTCCGATCAGGGACCCGAACCCATCGACCCGCACCCCTGCCGAACGTTCGCGTTACGGGCGACGAATTTCGAGCCCGTGAGCGGCGACGTCTTCCAGAATCGCGTCCCACCCGCCAACGGTCACCTGACCGTCGTCCGTCTCGACGACGAGACGCGCCACCTCGGGAAGGACAAACGTCTCCTCGGCGTCTAACGAGCTTTCGAACACGTAGTCCACTACTTGACCCTCCCAGGTTCCGCTGCGACCCGTGTCGGTGTTGTGACCCTCGACGTACACACTGATGTCACCGCTGACTTGCGGTTCCTGTCCGTCCGACTGTTCCGGTTCGCCCTGCTGACTACCCATAAGGTCGATGTGGTCGATGATAGCTCGCCAGGGTGTGAGATAGCGCCGGGGATAAGAGAACCCAGTCTGAATCCGTTTCGACCCCATCCAGAACTGCTCGCTGTACCGCTGGAACATCTCGACCATGCTCTCGTCTCTCGTGATCAGCGACGGGCGGGTCACGGCAGGCGACGCGAGGCCGCGGAAGACGCCGTACTCCCGGTCGGCGGCGACGACCAGGTCAGCCGACGGTCGGTGACGGACGACCAACCCGTCGGGAAACGCCGCGTCCTCGACCGTTGCCCTATCGTCCGCCTGGACGAGCAAGCGGACGGTCACGCCGCGCTCTAGCGCCGAGCGGATGTCCCCGCGCAGGTCGGCGTACCAGTCCATCGGCAACGAGAGAAAGAGCCACCACTCCGCGCTCTCTACCGCATCACGGATGTGGCGACGCGTCGACGATTCGTGGTTCACGACAGTGACAAAGCCCATCGACGTGTCGACCTCGTCGAACCGCTGTCCGAGGTCGGCTATCGCGGTGTCGACGTTTGACTCGAACCGGTCCAAGCGTTGCTCTTTCAGTTCGGTCAGCCCCACTTCCGGCGGCACGGCCACGGCCTCTTTCCCACCGCTCCCCTCGTGGATTTCGAGAAGGCCGAGTTTCTTGAGGTCGTCGACCACGTCGTAGATCCGCTGTTGCGGGATGTCCGATTCGTCGGACAACGCCGACAGGCGAGCGGTGCCGAGACTCACTGCGGCGACGTAGGCGCGCGACTGATACTCAGTCAGACCGATCTCTTGCAGGAGGTCGACGATCGAGTCGTCCATCTACGCTCCCCCGGTCCCTCCCCCGCGCTGACAACTCTGCCGTCGGTCTCGGTTCATGCTGTGTGCACTACCCGGTTCGGTCAAATAACCTTCGAAGACAGTGGTCAATGGTATCACGTACTGTCGGCTGTAATCGATTGTGGGGCTTCGCCGGATCGGTACGGCGAACGTCTACAAGGACGTACAGCCGCAAGTATCGGTCATTCCCACGCATCGACAACTGGGACGGCCGCGTTCGAACTGAACGCGTCCGGCTCCCGGACGGAACAGGGATCGAGCGATGCCGGGGCGAGGTCGAACACGGCCCGAAGGAAGGCGAACGGTGCGGCCGCCGCCCAGGCCTGCGGCCGGCAGGCGGACGGGTACGGAACGGGGTCCACGACGCCGTCGAACCCGCAGAACAGTTCCGGCGCGCTCTCTCCGTCGATCCGAGACAGTGCGTCGAGTTGAGCCGCGGCGACGGTTTCGGCGGCGTCGTGGCGCTCGTAACGTGCCAGACCGAGAGCGACCAGCGCGTTGTCGTGAGGCCACACCCCGCCGGCGTGGTACGAGACGGGGCTGAACCCGTCGTCGTCCGCGCTCAGAGTTCTGAGGCCCCACCCCGAGAACAGGGCAGGGTCCAGCAGGCGGTCCGCCACGGCGTCGCCCCGGCGGTCCGGGACGATGCCCGACCAGAGACAGTGACCGACCGTCGAGACGACCGTGTCGACCTGCCGTCCGTCGGCGGTCAGCGCGGCGGCGTAGAACTCCCGGTCGGGCATCCAGAACGCCTCGTCGAACCGCGCCGCGAGCGCCGCCGCGCGGGCCCTGAGATCGCTCGCTAGCTCGTCGTCGCCGCGAACGACGGACGCCAACTCCGCCGCTCTCGTCAGCGCGTCGTACACGTACCCCTGTACCGCAGCGCTGGCGAGCGGCGGCGACGCCTGCGTGCCGTCCGTGTGCTGGACCCCGTTCGCGCTGTCGCGCCACACCTTGTGGACGACGCCGCCGAGGCCGAGTTCCCGGTAGTAGAGAAACGGGTTGTCCCCGACGGCCTCAACCTGCCGTTCGATCCAGTCCAGAGCGGCGTCGAGAGCGCTCCACAGGTCCGTCACGAGTTCGTCGTCACCGGTCCATCGCCACGTTTCGTGGAGCAGTACCGCCCACAGCGGCGTCGCGTCGACGGAGCCGTAGTAGGGAGTCTGCGGGATAGCGCCGGTCCGGGCGAGTTCTCCACGCCGGATCTCGTGAAGGATCTTCCCCGGTGACTCATCGCGGCGTTGGTCGGTACAGGTGCCCTGTCGGGCCGCCAGATACCGGACTGTTCCCCGGGCGAGCGCCGGCGCGACCGGCAACAGCGAGTACGAGGAAAGCAGGGAGTCGCGGCCGAACACTGTGACGAACCAGGGAGCGCCGGCGAGGGGCACCGGCCCCTGATCGGTGACGGTCGTCAGTGCCGATACGTCCCGGCGAGCCTGTCGAAAGATCCGGTCGTACTCCGCGTTCCCGGTACGGATCGGCCCGTCCAGGATGAACGGGCCGTCGCGGCGAGTTCCCGGGGTTTCCGGCCTCCCCTCGTCAGCCGCCACGCGCTCGCGGTGAGCGTCGCCGTTACTCGTCTCGCTGAGTGGTTCGTCACTGTCGCCGTTGCTCGTCTCGCCGACTGCCCCCTCACCGCTTTCCGCCGCTCCGTCGCCCGCAGGTGACGGCGTCGCCCGAACGGTGGACTCGCCGCGGGGGACAACCTCGACGGTGGTACGCCAGCGCTCCTGCGGCGAGAGCGTCGGGGAAAACGTCGCCGTGCAGTGGTCGAGACGCGTCGGTTCGGCGTCGAACGTAACTGTCGTCTCCAAGGGTGTCGTCCCCCCGTTCCCGTCCGCCTGGTCGGAGGCAAACGTGACGGTGCGGTCGTCGACGGTCGTACTGACCGCTCGGTCGGTCGCCTCGTGGATCCCGCGGACCTCGAAGATGTCGGTGAAATCGGCGTCAAAGCGAACCGTGACCTCGAACGTTCGCTCCTCCGGAAAGTGGTTGTGCAGGTCGAACTGCTCGACTACCGCGCCTTCGCTGACCGTCTGTCGGCGGGTCAGGGCGACGGTCGCGTGCTTGGTCGTGACGGTGTCGGAGATCTCGTTTACCGTCGTTCCGACGCTCGCGTACCGTCTCGTCCGTCGCGTCGGCGGGCGGCGGTCGTCGCTGACCAGCGTCAGATCGATCCCCGCAACATCCACGGCCAACGGAAGGAGATAGCGCGTATCGCCGTGGTACAGCCCTCCCGCGTCGGATCGATCGTCGGCGACGAGGTACGTCACGCCGTCCACCAGAGTATTCACAGTCTCGACTCCGAGGGGAGCGCCAAAAGGGTTTTTATATTCACCACTACACGTGGTGGTCAACAGCCGCATCGCCGTCCGATTCCCTACGTTTATGCGGGAGGGAGTTCCTGTGGTTGACGAAGATGTTTGCCGCTGGACATTCCGCCGAGCGGCCGACCGCAAGCAGGCGGTCGCTACTCGCTGCAGTGGGGAGTAGCGGCCTCGCGGGGATCTCGGGGTGTTCGCGGATTCTGGGGACTAGCGGTGGTACCGGTATCACGCTCGAATACGTCGAGGTAGCCGGCGCACGGACGAAAGAGACGTTCCAACCTATCGTCGACGAACTGAACGCGGCGTACGACGACGAGGTCGACCTCCAGTTCACCCAGATCCCCTACGAGAACATGCGGAGCCAGTTACAGACGCGCGTCGGCGGCGGGAACGCGCCCGACATCGCGGCGCTCGACCAGATCTGGCTCGGCGCGTTCGTCGACGCCGGCGTTCTCCTCGAACTGGACGCGGTGGCGGACGACACCGACCTCGACGACTTCTTCGACCCGTTCGTCGAAACCACTCGATTCGACGGGCATCAGTACGCCTTTCCGACGACGACAGACGTTCGCGGGATGTACTGGAACAAAGCGGCGTTCGAGGACGCGGGTCTCGACCCCGAATCGCCGCCGGAGACGTGGCCGGAACTGTTAGACGCCGCCGAGACTCTCCACGACCCGCCCGGCAGGTACGGCGCGACCCAGTTCGTCAACGGCGGCCGCTGGACCGTGAACCTCTTCTCGGCGGGCGGGAGCGTGATGAGCGACGACGGCACCGAACCCCGCTTTCAGGAATCGCCGGGCGCGTCGGCCGCCGCGTTCCTCGACGACCTCTACAACGGCCGGCGCGTGGGTCCGCCGGACCCGGCGTATCGAAACAGCGCACAGACCGCCCGCGAGTTCCTTCAGGGGCAGTACGCCATCACCGTCGTCGAGGGGTCGTGGCTGGACTACTTCTGGCGCAACCTCGGCAACGAAAACCCCGAGATGGTCGAGCGGTTCGGCTTCGCGCCCACACCTCGGCCGGCGGGGGGAGAGACGGCGACGATGAGCGGCGGCCACGTGTGGACCGCGTTCGAGGACACCGACCATCCCGGCGTCGTACGGGACTTCCTCCGAATCGCGACGGAGCGGGAGTTCATGCAACACCTCGCCGCCGAGGCCGGAGAGATCCCAACCAGAGAGTCGCTTCAGGACGAGGACGAGGTGTGGGCCGAGATCCTCTACGCCGATACCGTCCGCGACATCCTGTCCGAAACGAGGCTACGGCCCGTCCGGAACTGGCCGGTCGTCGCCGACTCGCTCGGCCCCGCCCTCCAGCAGGTAGCGTTCGACGAGCAAGCGCCCGAGACAGCGCTGAACGCGGCCGCAGAGGAGGTACGGTCGAAACTCGGATGACTGACGACGCCGGGACCACGCGACCCGACCACCGAGAACCGGACGGCTCTACAGTCGCTCGGCGAGAACCGGACGGCGCTATAGCCGACCGCCGAGAACCGGTCCTCACTCTACCGGAACGCGTCTTCGAGGCCGTCGACCGTCGTCTCCCGTATCTCTTTCTCGTCCCCGCGCTCGCTCTCGTCGCGTCTCTCGTCGTGTATCCGGTCGTCCGGGCAGTCGAACTCAGCCTCCACGAGGTGGTACTCATCAACCTGTCCGACCAGCAGTTCGTCGGGTTGTCGAACTACGCCACCGTCGTCTCGGACCCCGTTTTCGCGACGGTGATGCGAAACACCGTCGTGTTCGTCGGCGCGAGCGTGCTGGGACAGGTCGCCGTGGGCCTGGGGCTCGCGCTGTTGCTCGAACGGCGGTGGCTCGGCGGTCGATTGACGCGCTTGTTCCGGTTGGCGTTCGTCCTCCCGTGGGCGACGACGGGCGTCATCGTCGCTTTCTCGTGGCAGTTCATGTTCCACCCGCGGATGGGGTTCGTCAACGAGACGTTGCGGGCGCTCGGCGTCGCGACCCCGCCGACCTGGCTCAACAGCACCCGGTGGGCGATGGCCGCCGTCATCGTCGCCACCGTCTGGCGCGGGGTCCCGTTCTCGCTCATCTTCCAGACCAGTGGCCTCCAGAGCATCCCGTCGCGACTGTACGAGGCCGCCGACGTCGGAGGCGCGTCCCCGGTCCAGACCGTCCGCCACGTTACCGTCCCGCTGCTGTGGCCGTTCGTCGCTATGAACCTCGTGCTGGTCACACTGTTCACCGTGAACGTCTTCGACATCGTCTTCGTCATGACCGGCGGCGGTCCGCTCCATGCGACCGAGGTGCTGTCGCTGTACATGTACGAGACGGCGTTCGATGTGGGGGCGTTCGGGCGGGCCAACGCTGTCGCGGTGATCCTGTTCGGACTCAACGTCGCCGTCGTCGCGCTCTATCTGGTCGCGTTCGACCGTGGCAACGGGGGTGTGCGATGAGGTCTCGTCTGATAGAGTTGCGGTATCACGCTCGCGACCGACTGCGTGCCGCCCGTCGTTACCCGGAGCGGACGGCCGCCCGTGTCGCGACGGTGGTCACCCTCGCGACGAGCGCGGCGTTCATCGCGCTCCCGCTGTACTGGCTGTTCTCGGCCGCGTTCCGTCCACAGGAGGGGATCGAAGTGCCGCCGACGCTGTTTCCCGGCCGGGTGACGTTCGATAACCTGACTGCCGTCCTCGCCGAAACCGCGTTCCCGACGTACTTCGTAAACAGCGTCGTCGTCTCCGCCCTGACGGTGGTTCTGGCCGTCGTCATCGCGACGCCGGCGGGGTACGCGCTCTCCCGATACGACCTGCGGTACGAGCGAGCGTTCATGCTCGCGGTACTACTCGTCCAGATGATACCCCTGCTCGCCCTCGTCACGCCGCTGTATCAGATGTTCGCGGCCGCCGGCCTGCTCGACACGCTGGCCGTCGTGATAGTCACTGACACCGTGATGGTCGTCCCCGTCGGTATCTGGCTGATCAAGGAGTACTTCGACACCCTCCCGGAGGGACTCGAAGAAGCCGCCCGCGTCGGCGGCGCGACGCGACTGCGGGCGTTTCTCGTTGTCCTCCCGCTGGCGCGCCCCGCCGTCGGTGCGACGGCCGTCTTCGCGTTCGTAGTCTCGTGGAACCAGTTCGTCATCCCGCTCACGTTCACGTCCAGCCAGGCGGTGTGGACGTTCCCGGTGGGGCTCTACGAGTTCATCTCCCGCAGAGGGGTCGTGAACTGGCCGCTTCTCGGCGCGGCGAGCCTCTGGGCAATGTTCCCAGTACTGGTGTTGGTCGCCGCCTTCCAGCGCCAGTTCGTCGCCGGGCTTTCGGGCCGGTTCGGCGGAGGGCGGAGATGACGGCGACAGACACCGAGAGTGACCGACCATGACCGAAATCGAACTCGACGGTATCGACGTATCGTACGACGGAGTGACGGCGGTGACGGGCGTCGACCTCCGCGTCCGCGACGGGGAGTTGCTCGTCCTCGTCGGCCCGTCCGGATGCGGGAAGACGACGTTGCTCCGGACGATAGCCGGCCTGGAGCACCCCGATGCTGGCGAGGTAGTGATCGACGGGCGACGCGTGACCGACCTGCCCGCCCGCAAGCGCGACGTCAGCCTCGTCTTTCAGGACTTCGCGCTGTTTCCGCACCTGACCGTCCGCGAGAACCTCTCGTTCGACCTCCGGATGCAGGGGTACGACGACGCCGACGACCGCGTTCAGGACGTGTCCGAGATACTGGAGATCGGCGGGCTGGTAGACCGGTCCATCGACGAACTCTCGGGCGGGCAGAAACAGCGCGTCGCGCTGGGTCGCGCGATCGTCACCGAACCCGCGGCGTTCCTGCTCGACGAACCGCTAGCGAACCTCGACGCGAGCCTCCGCGAGCGGATGCGGACGGAAATTGCCCGCCTACAGGACGACCTCGGCGTCACGACGGTTCACGTCACGCACGACCAAGCCGAGGCGCTGACCATGG
Organism: Halostella pelagica; assembly: GCA_005954745.1. Taxonomy (GTDB): domain Archaea; phylum Halobacteriota; class Halobacteria; order Halobacteriales; family Natronoarchaeaceae; genus Halostella; species Halostella pelagica. The sequence continues at coordinate 753,714 of CP040678.1, read as the reverse complement.
GTGACCGCGTGGCCGTCGTACGGGACGGCCGGATAGCGCAGGTCGGGACCCCCGAGGAAGTCTACCGGTCGCCCGCGTCGGTGTTCGTTGCGGGGTTCGTCGGTAGTCCCGCGATGAACCTCCTCCGCGGACGGTACGATTCCGACGTGGACGCAGTGGAGATAGGGAGTGACGAAGACGCTGCCGACCCACAGGCCGCGACCGCGGGAGTCGAACCCGCAGGCGAGGAGACCAACGACTCACAGACCGTGCCCGTCGGTGTCGGCGGCATCGAGGACGACAGCGCGGTGGTGCTCGGTATCCGCCCCGAACACGTCGAGGTAGAACCCGAGCGGCGTCGGGACGACGGCTGGTTCGACGCGACCGTCGCCTTCGACGAGTTCCGCGGCGCGGACAGGTACGTCTACCTCGAAGCGGCGGGTTGTCCGGAAATCACCGCCCGAGTCCCCGGACGCAGTTCCGTCAGCGTCGGCGAAACGCTGGCGGTCCGGTTCCCACCCGAGCGACTCCACCCCTTCGACGCCGACACGGGGCAGCGGATCGCGACGGGTGAGCAGGCCGAATCGGAGGCTGCCGCACCCGAGGGTGACCGGTGATGACCGGGTACGCACGCCTTCCGGCGGTCGACCTCGACGGCGCGGAAACGGTGTTCGAACCGCCGGACGGGGGCGAGGGCCACTGGGTCGGAGCGCCCTGCGTCCACCGGCACGACGGAACGACTTATCTCGCCGTCCGGTGGCGTGACCCCGAAAGGCGGGGCTACGCTGTTGCTGTGTACGAGCGGACTGCACCGAACGAGTTCGACGAGCGAGTCCGTCTCACGGCGGACGCCCTCGGCGCGGTCAGCGTCGAGCGCCCCGCGCTGGTCACTGACCCGCGGACCGACGACCTGCACTGCTATCTTCCCGTGGAACACGGCGAAAACGACTGGACCGTTCAGAAACTCGACGCCGCAGCGGATCCGTCCGGATTCGATCCGGGCACCGCACGGGACGTACTCGTCCCGAAAACGGGAACGACCGACGAGGAGACCGTCAAGGACCCCTGCATCGTCACGCTCGGCGGCCGTTACTACATGTTCTACGCGGGCCACGACGGCGTCTCCGAGCAGGCCCACCTGGCGACGAGCGCGGACGGCGAAACCTGGACGCGCGCGGAAACCAACCCGGTCCTCGGCCGGAGTGGATGGCACGACCACCACACCCGCGTCACTGCGGTCTGCCCCGCGCCGGACGCCCCCGTGTGGCTCGTCTTCTACGACGGAAGCGCCACCGGCGATTACGGCGCGACGTGGAACCTCCGGACCGGCGTCGCGATAGCTCGGGACCTCCGGCGGCCGGTCGACACCACCCCTGACGAACCCGCGCTCTCTGCACCCGTCAGCGGCGGCGAAACCGGGCTCGACAGCTACGGGACGTGCCGGTACGTCGATATTCTGGACGACGGAGACGAGCGCGAACTGTTCGCGGAAGTGGCCCGGACCGACGGAGCGTTCGAACTCAGACGGTGCAGTCTCTCGGAGCGGTAGTCGCTGCCCCGCCTCCGAGAGCGCCTCATCGCGTCGGGTCGATAGCGACGGAGACAGCGTTCGCTCTCTGGAACGCTAAATAGTTGGGGTGAAGTTTTTATAGGTTGTGCCGTGAACTAGATCATAGGAATTCACCACTCCGGAAGGTGAAGATATATGAACGCTGAAAACCGCACCGCGGTCTCCCGCGAATGGACGGTAGAAGAGTTCGACGAAGTGTTCGATCTGCTCGCACATCCGCACAGACGGACCGTTATCGACGAACTCGAATCGGACGTGACGGTCACCGTCCGCGAACTCGCGGAGCGGATCGCTGAGCGTCGGGACTCGGCTTCGCTGTCCAGCGCCCGGATAGCGCTCTGCCATAATCACCTGCCGCGACTGGCCGAGGCGGGGGTCGTGAGCTACGACCACGACGAAAAGCGGTGCGAGCTAAACGACGCAGCGGCCGTCCGGGCCGTCCTCGCAACCGCTAGAGAACAGGTCTGATTGCTCCGCTCTAGCCGTTCGGTTCGTGCCGACGCGGTCAGTCTGCCCCGGGACAACTAGACGCTTGCGTGCAGGTTTTCACCTTCTGTGGTGGTGAATATCAAACGGCCAACATGATTTATGTATCGGCGGGCAGAAGAGGTGTTATGCACAGCGAGGGGCCAGTCGGAGTCGAAATCGCGAAACGGATCGCAAGCATCGAAGACGTAGACCCGACAGATCTCGAACCGCCGCTTTACGACGCCATCGACCTCGACGCGCTCGACGCGTTCCTCCGGAGTTCTCACCCGGACGAGACTACCGTCGAGTTCAGGTACGAACAGTACAGTATCACCGTCGACGGCGCGGGCGATGTCCGCGTGGACGTGCCGTACGACACCGCCAGCGGGAGTCAGTCGCAGAAGCGACAGACGTCCGACTGACTTCCGTACGGAAGTCGGTAGCGACTGCTGAGTTCCCGCGACGACCCGAAAGCGAACCGTCCGACGAAGTTATCCCCGCAGCACCCGTCCTCGAAACGGATGACTGAGGGAACCGACGCGGACGTGGCTGATGCCCAGACGGCCGCAGAGCGACGCGACGAGGTCGTCGCGCGTGTAACCGACCACGCGGGCCAGATAGCACGCGAACTTGCACTGCTTCGGGGCGACGACTACGGAACGGAAACGTTCAGTACCGACGCCGGGGAGTGGGCGATCAAGTACGAGGCCGGCGTCCTCCAATACCTCCGTTTTTCCGGCCGTTCCGGCGGCGAGACGTACGTCGTATCGACACAACAGCCACCGGATCCAGACGAACTCGCAGAGGCGATGGAGGACTACGACGCGTTCGTCGCGGCGTGGAACGAGTACGTACGGTCGTTAGAGGGCACTCTGGACGACGTATCCGCGTCGTTCCCGGCGGTGGAATCAACTCAGGAAGTCGCCGCCGAGCGCGACAGGATCGTCGCACAGGTCCGCGAGGTAGCGAACGCGATGGCCGGTGAACTCCACCGGTACGAGGGGAGCGACTACGGCGAGTTCACCGCCCGAGTCGACGGGAAACGCTGGAAACTGAAGCGAGACGGGTCCGAAACCTCGTACCTCCGCGTTGGCGGCGACGGCGGCATCTACATACTCTCGCAGTACGGCCCACCGTCGCCAGCGGACCTCCGGGCGAACCTCGACGGCGTCGTCGGGTTCGTCGAGGCGTTCAACGAACACGTCGACGATGTCGACGCTGACCTGTCGTCGGTTTCGCTGTAGGTCTCTGGGGCGGGACGACACGTCGGTACGGTGACCCGCGTCGCCGGTCAGCCCCCGTCGGATCCGTCTTCGGTTCTCGCCGCGTCTTCGTCGGAGGTCAGTCCGATCTCTCCGCGGTAATCGAACGCGTCACTGTCGTCGATCCTCGCGGTCAACAGACCGCGGATCCACACCAGCAGTCCGTGGTCGACGCCGCGACACCAGATGCCCGTCTGTTCGATGACGCCGGGCAGGTCACCCTCCCGTGCGGCGCTCAGAAGGATCGCGTTGCGGTCGACCATGACGATGTGGCTCGGTTTGTGCCCCTGTTCGGGTGGCATCACGTCGAGCGACTCGTACACGGACACCGTCGCGGCCGGGATCACGTCCAGAACCTGTTTTTTGGCCGACTCGGACGGGACCTCGACGAGGACATCGACGTCGTTGCGTGCGAGTTCGTCGATCCTGTCGAACACTTCCTCGTCGACGCCCCCCTCGTGACCGACGAGGAGATACACTTCCGTCTCGGCGTCGTCGAGGAGGGTCTCGGTGCGGTCGATCACGTGGTCCCGATTCGCGATTGCCCAGACACCTTGTTTCTCCAGCCGACGGTCGGTGTCGACGTTGCCCAGCGCCTCGTCGACCTCGTCCAGAGTCGTCCGAAAGTCGCGGTCGAACACGGAGAGGGCCGTCTCAGTTTCGACCGCCTGGTACTCCCGCGGTTCGGACTGCTGGACGTCGACCAGGCCGCGTTCGTGCAGGCGTTCGAGGGCGTCGTACACGCGCGACCGTGGCACGTCCGAGAGTTGGCTTATCTCCTTGGCGGTGCCCTTGCGTATCCGAGAGAGCCCGACGAAACAGCGAGCCTCGTACTCGGTCAAACCAACCGATTCGAGCGCCGTGACAGCGTCATCGTCGGATGTCATACTAGTAGTCCCTCATACAATCAGTTATACCGACCCGCCAGAGCTATCAGCTGGTTTCAACAACGCCCGCGTGTCGTCCAACGCCGGTTTCGGGACGACTGTCCCGGCGTCGTCGTCGTGACTCGCGACGTTCGCCCTGAAGAGCTTCGGGATGTGGACCTGTACGAGCGAGGTCCGGATCCGCTGGCGGTCCGGCGGCGAACCGTCGCGGTCAGTATCCCTCTGTTTCTCGTCGGCGATCCGGTCGACGATATCTGCGACAGGGACAGAACTGTCGGCGTCGAGAAGCGCGCTAACGACGATCCGTCGTCGTGGGTCAGCGAGCGCCTCGCTCAACTCGTCGACCGAACGATCACCCCCATCAGTTCGGACGGTTCCAGTCCCGCTAAATCGCTGCAAGCGGTCCATCACTACCTATCGGGTACTGGCAGGCCTCTTTTAAGCTGATTGTCATTCGAACGATCCGAACAGATCTGTTGTTACTAGAGTGACAACAGCCATGGCGACTAGAGTGACAACAGAGATTGGTGAGCGGTTCCGGTAGGACTGCTACGGCTCAGTCGAACGGACCGTCACAGCGACGCCGCGGGTAGGAGTCGAACCTACAACCCGTTCCCGGGGCCGGCAAAGCCGGTGGGCTCTCGCACGTACCCAGCCACGGCACACTCAGTTCAAGAAGCGGTATCGCATTAGTAATGCACCGTGTACGGCACCGGAAGCCAGCGCCTACGACGCGTCGCGGTCATCTGACCCGAAAAACGCGTCCCCGTGGTCGTCGCGCCATGCGAACGCGAACAGGCGGCGCGTCGGGGCCCTGTCCAGCGACCGACCGTCCCGGCTCTCCCCGGTCGCTCCGGACCAGCGCGTGCCGTCCGCGTAAAACCGCTCTTCGTCCGCGGAGTCGGTGTCGACGGGGTCGAACTGCAGACCCGTCTCGAACGCGTGGATGCCATCGGCCGTCGAGAAGACCGCTATCTCCGTCCCACCGACCGCGACGTGGACGACGCCGCCGGCCTCCTCGACGCGGCGACGGGGAACGCCGAGGGCGTCGCCGCCGCGTTCGATTCCGAGGACGACGTCCTTCGGGTCGAGGTTCGGATGATCCCACTCACGCTCTCCGTCGCCACCACGGTGTGCCGCCAGACCGAACCCCTCAGTCTCGAAGTACGACTCGTACGGAGCCTGGTCGTACTTGATCGGTTCGGGGTCGGAACCCTCGCCGCTGGCCTCGCTCTCGCCGCCGGGGGGCGCCAGAACGACGCCGTCCGGGTTCGAATCGCGAAACCGCTCCCAGGTCGTCATCGCGGCCGGGAGAACCCGCAGGCTCTCCCCCGCCAGAACGCCCGCGATGGCCTCGCCGCTCGACTGCTTCCACTCGCTTTCGGTTTCGCGGTCGTACATCACCAGGTCGTCGTCGGCCAGTTTTCCCGAGACTCCGAAAGTCGAGACTTTCGATCCGCCGTCCGATCCCATCGGGGAGTCGACAGAGGTCCCCCTGCCGACCTCGCGGTCGTAGACGACGGCGCTACCGCAGAGCGGACACCAGGTGACGGCGACGGGGCGGTCGCCCTCGGGCGTCGCGATCACGTCGTTGACTATCTCGTGATAGTGCAGGTACCGTACCGGATAGGCCTTCGGCGGTGTCGCGTCCGTAAGCGCGACGACCTGGTCGTCCGGATCACCGTCGTACTCGTCGACGAACTCGGGGTCGTCCACGCTCGGGATGGCGTCGCGCGGGATGACCTGTCGCACGTTCATGCGTGACGGTTCGGCCGGCCGCGGGGAAAACGCTGTGGCGGTTCGCGGTCGGCGGGCGGGAGGAACTACGACGACAGGGCGAACGAGAGCCGTTCCTCCTCTGGTCCCTTCGTCTCCCGACCCGTCGCCTCGAACCGACCGATCTCGGCGGTGTTCGAGACGTGAGTGCCGGCACAGGCGGTGCGGTCGTACTCCCCTATCTCCACGATCCGGACCTCGGTGATGCTGTCGGGCAGCAGGTGGATCCGGGTGCGGTCAGGGTCGAGGCGTTCCTCTGCTACATCCCTGTCCAGTCCGTACCACTCGACCGGAATGGACCGCTCGATCAGTTCGTTCATCCGCGCCGTGATGTCCGCGAGATCCGTCTCTGTGAAGCGGTCGTACGCGCAGTCGATCCTGGCCCGGTCGGCGTACAGCTGATTACCTGTCGTCTCCGCGTCGTACTCAACCAGCAACAGCGCCGAGAGGAGGTGCTGGGCGGTGTGATAGCGCATGTGCGCCCGGCGGCGGTCCCAATCGAGTTCGCCGGAGACAGCTGTCCCCGCTGCCGGCGGATCCCCGTCGACGGCGTGATAAATAGTGTCTCGCTTCTGGACATCCGTCACGCGCCACGTCCGGCCGTCGGCGGAGAGCGTCCCCTCGTCAGGAGGTTGTCCGCCGCCTTCCGGATAGAACAGCGTCCTGTCGAGGACGATGCTGTCGTCGGCGACGCGCTCGACGGTCGCCTCGAACTCGCACTTGTCCGATAGATCGAGATAGAGCGGTTCGGTCACGTCCGATGCCAGGATTCGACGGTACTTATACACTGACGTGCGGTTGTCAGCGAAGCGTTTCGTGGGGACGGCCCCGAAAATTGCGGGGCCGTCCTAGTCGAAACAGGGACGGCAGACAGTATCATTCGAGGTGTCGTAACGCTAAAGAGTCGAACAAACGTTTGTATACACACCAATGAGTAACGGATCTACGCTATGGGGGTGGTATCGTGGGGGTTGAGATAAAGGAGTCCCGCGTTACCGACGAGGAACTCGACCGGATGGCCGCCTTTGTCTTCGAGTATCTCTCGGCCAGTGTCGAAAACGAGGACGAGGGGGGACGGATGCGATGGTATCCCTGGCACTCCGCAGACTACCGCCACAACCACATCCTGAACGTCGTCGAACTCGCGGAGGAGATCGCACGGGCCGAAGGGGCAGACGTCGACGTCACTCGCGTCGCCGCACTGTTTCACGACGTCGCCAAACTGGACGCCGAACAGGACATCCACGCCGAGGAAGGTGCCCGCGTCGCCCGCGAGTATCTGCAGTCCCGCGGAGACTACCCGCAGTCGTTCGTCGACGCCGTGTGTAACTCCGTCGCCGAACACTCCTATCAGGGCGACCTCTCGGACCTGCCGTTAGAGACGCAGTGTCTCGTCGAGGCCGACCTGCTCGACAAGGTCGGCGCGAACGGGACCGCGCTGATGTTGCTGCGGATGGGGTACGAGGCACGGACCCACATGGACGCCGCCGAGATGGTCGAACGCGTCCTCGAACGCGGTCGGGACGCCGCCGACCGCGTCCAGACCGACACGGCCGAGAGCATCGCCTACCGCCGACTCAAGCGCGTCAAATGGTTCCGGGAGTGGCTCTCGGACGAAGTGTCCGCGATAGACGAACCGGCGTTTTAAAGCAGCGTTCCGGCGGCATCCGACAGGAAGACGACGCCGAACCCGGCCAGCACGGCGGCGCTCACGTACGCCACGGCGGGCGCGAACGCGTCGGTCCGTCGTCCGGCGCTCACGAGCGCCGCAGGGAATCCCACGACCCAGAGCACGATCCCGCCGAAGAATCCGACCAGAAGCGCCGGCGATCCCGTTTCGACGACGAACGTTCCTGCGAGCGCCTCGCCGACGTACGGCACCGGAGCGAACACGTCGAGCGTTCCGGGTTCTAACAGGCCGACGCCGATCGTCAGCCAGAAGACGATCTGGTACGGGTTCGTCAGCGCCAGTACGAACGCCTTGCGGAACCCCTTGTCCGTCTCTGCCGCGTCACCGGTGAACCCGCCCGACGCCTCCGTAAACGCGCCGTAGGCGAAGTAGAGCATCAACAGTCCGCCGATGCCGACCATCACCGCTCGGAGCGTCGGAAGGCGCTCGACGGCGGCGACGACCCCGAACAGCGCAAGCACAAAGAAGACCGCGTCCGCCGTCATCGCGCCGAGTCCGGCCCAGAACCCCGACCGCCATCCCCGCAGAACGCTCTCTTCGGCGATAATCGCGTTCATGGGGCCCGGCGGAGCGGCGAGGGCGACTCCGAAGACGACTCCGGCGACGGAAGACGTCAGCATCGACATACCCATACATACCCCAGTGAGCCGTGAAAAACCGTCCGACAGCGGCCGGAGTCGCCGCTTCGTCCGCACGGGAGCCTACAGCGGAAGCACGGAGACGCCGAACGTCAGGTCCGCGGTGATGTCGGCGGCGAAAGCCAGGAAGACGACCGCGGAGAGCAGGTAGAGATACCGCTTGACGTTGTACTCCTCCAACGCGTGAGCGAAGCGGTGGAAGCAGTAGGCGTTGACCATGCTCACGGGGACGATAGCCAGCATCTCGCCCGCCCAGATAGCCGACCCGGCGGCGTACTGCGCGGCGAGGCCGATAGTTATCAGTTGGGTCTTGTCGCCGAACTCGCCGAGCGCCATCACAGAAAAGGACGGAACGAACCCGGCGGCCCGACCGTCGCCAGCGACGTCGATATCAGTTAGCAGGCCGCCGTCGGTGACCATCGGAGCGTCCGTCTCGGGGATCGAGTAGAGAAGCATCCCCGCGAACAGGACGAACAGGACGGCGGTGGCGATGTCGAGGTACGTTTCGGGGAGGGCCCCCTGAAGCGCCCGACCCAGGGCTATCTCAAGAACGGTCCATCCGGCAAACGCACACGCGGCACCCGCGACGACGATGACGGGGCGGTACTTCGTCGCAAGCCCGGCGATGACGAACTGTCCCTTCTCGCCCGGAAGCGCGAGCAGTTGGGCCGTGAACGCGATGACGAGCACGTCGATCCAACTTGTCATGCTTCCTCGACTACCGACTCGTCGCTATCGGTCGCAACCGACACGCGGATCGAACGGGCGACGGACTCCGGGAGGCTCTGTTCGTCCCCATCGACATCGACGGTCACCATCCCGAACGGCGCGACATCGGTGATTTCGAGCACCGTTCCGGGGACGACGCCGGCGTCCTGCAGGTAGGCCAGTTCGTCGGCGTCCCGGTCGCTCACGCGTTCGACTTTGAGCCGTTCGTTCTCGCCGTGTTCGTCGAGGCGCGTTCCGGTTCCCTCGTCGGGCGGTGTCAGATCCGGACTCGGGATCGGATCGCCGTGCGGGTCGACCTCCGGGTCCCCGAGCGCGTTCGCGACCCGGCGCTCGAACTCCTCGCTGATGTGGTGTTCGAGCGCGTCGGCCTCGTCGTGGACCTCGGACCAGTCGTAGTCGAGGTGTTCGGTGAGATACGCCTCCAGTAGTCGGTGATGGCGAACAACCTCCACCGCGACAGTCTCGCCGTCCGCCGTCAGTTCGACGCCCTTGTACTTCTCGCGGTCCACCAGTCCGCGCTCCTCCAGACTGTCGACCATGCTGGTGACAGTGGGCGCGGTAACGTCCAGATACTCCGCGAGCCGCGACGTTCCGATGGGCGCGCCCTCGTCCCGCTCCAGGTAGTAGATCGCTTTCAGATAATCTTCCATCACGTCGCTCAACATTCTCAACCAAGGATTAGACACATCTAAACATAAGTGTTTTGCAGTCAAAACATTGTGTCACTGAGAGGTCGGCCGGACGCACGTCGCCGACCGCCGAGGCGCGCGTCGACGGGGGAGGGCAGGCCTGCTGCAAGCGATGTACCCGCGAACGAACACAGGAGCGGTCTCAGCGGCAATCGCAGAGCCCAGCGATGCCACGGATCTCGGGATCTTGAGTACGACCACTGAACGGCGCGAACGTAGCGAGAGGAGTGAGTTCGGTCGAGCGTTCTGCGAGGACTGCGAGCGGCCCGCCGCCGGCGGACCGCTCGGCACGCGGTGGTTCGAGACGGCCGAGCCGTCTCGTCGTCGCGGGAACAGCGGAGCGGTTTCCGAACGACAGCGCAAAAGTCCGTGTTACACGCCCTGTCCCATCAGGTGGCTCCGCAGGATGTCGTCGTCCTTGTTGCCCGCGCCGGTGTTCAGCAGAACAACGGTGTCGTCCTCGTCGAACTCGCCCCGTTCCGAGAGCTCCCACGCGCCGCTTGCCGCCGCCGCGCAGGTCGCTCCCATCTCCAGCCCTTCGTTCTGGGCGACGGCGATGGCGCTCTCAAGGATCTCGGAGTCGTCGGTCGCGACCGCACCGCCGCCGCTCTCGCGGAGCGCATCGAGGATCAGCGGACTCGCGCCCGGGTCCGGGATCTCGATACCGCCGCAGATGGTGTCGGGCGTCTCCGTCGGTTCGTGGCGGTCGAGGCCGCGCTCGAACGCGTCGACGATAGGCGCACACCCCGCCGACTGCGCGGCGTACATCGCCGGCAGTTCGTCGGTCAGCCCCAGATCGCGAAGTTCCTTCGCGCCCTTGTGCATGCCGACGAGGCCGACGCCGCCGCCGGTCGGGTAGACAACGGCGTCCGGAACCGTCCAGTCCTCCTGTTCGACTATCTCGTACAGCATCGTCTTTTTCCCCTCGTGGCGGTAAGGCGTCTGGAACGTCTGTAGCGAGTACCAGTCGTCGTTGTCGGCCATCGCGTCATCGTAGGCCGCGCCGGCGTCGCCGATGCGACCGCCGACGACGGTCATGTCGCCGCCGTGGACGTTCACCATCGCCTTGTTCGTGAACCCGGCGCGCGAGGGAAGAAAGACGTGCGAGTCGAGGCCAGCGCGGGCGGCGTACGCCGACGCGGCCTGCCCGGCGTTGCCCGCGGAGGCGAGCGCCACGTCCTCCGCCTCGTGCTGTGCGGCGGCGGTGACGGCGACCGTCTGCCCGCGGTCCTTGAACGTCCCGGTCGGATTACGCCCCTCGTCTTTGAGCAGGACGCGCCCGACGCCGAGTTCGTCGGCCAGGGCGGGACACTCGACGAGTTGGGTCGCCCCCTCGTCCATCGTCACGGCAGCGTCCCGCGTGAACGGGAGCAGTTCCTCGTAGCGCCACATCGTTTCGAACGGTCGCTCGGCGAGCGTGTCGCGGTCTAACTCGACTGCGTCGTAGTCGTAGGTCGGGTCGAGTATACCGCCGCAGTCGGGGCAGCGGTGAGTCGCCGTCTCGGCGTCGAACGTCTCGCCGCAGTCCAGGCACTCCAGTCCGACGAACGCCTCCGTCGTGTCCATAGCGGGGAGTTGCCGTGCCGGCACCTAAGTCCTGTCTCTCCGTCGCCGTCGCGTCGGCCTCGTCGGCGGTGCGGTCGGGTCTGAAAACAGTCTCGTCAGGATCACCTCAACGGCACGGCGAGCCGCGCGGATCAGTCCTCAGCCGGCGGCAGCGTGAACGAGAACGTCGATCCCTCTCTGGGCTCGGAGTCGACCCAAATGTCGCCGCCGTGGCGTTCGACGATACGCCGAGAGAGCGCCAGACCGATGCCGGTTCCGGCGTGTTCCTCCGGACTGTGTAGTCGCTGGAACACCCGGAATATCCGTTCGGTGTCGTCGGGGTCGATACCGATCCCGTTGTCGGAGACGGAGATCGTTTGCTTGTTCCCCTCGGTTTCGCCGGAGATGTGGATCCGCAGCGGTCCGTCGTCGCTGTATTCGATCGCGTTACTGACGAGGTTCTGGAACACCTGCCGCAGTTGGCTGGCGTCGCCCTCTACGCGCGGCAGTGACTCCGTCGTTATCTCGGCGTCGCTTTCCTCGATACGGAACTGTAGGTCTTCGAGGACATCCTCTACGACCGCATCCAGTTCGACCGGTTCGAGCGGTTCGCCCTGCGTGTCGACTCGGGAGTACTCAAGTAATCCGTCGATCATCTCGCCCATCCGGTCGGCCCCGTCGACCGCGAAGTCGAGAAACTCCCGTCCGTCCTCGTCGAGTTCGTCGGCGTACCGTTTCTCGATCAACTGGAGGTAGCTCGAAACCATCCGAAGCGGTTCTTTGAGGTCGTGCGAAGCCGCGTACGCGAACTGTTCGAGGCGCTCGTTGGACTCCTCGAGTTTTCGCTGGTACTTCATGCGCTCGGTGATGTCTCGGGCGACGGCGAGCATGTACTCCTGGTCGAGTTCCACGTGAGTGACGTTGACCTCTACGGGGACGGTAGTTCCGTCCGCCCGCCGGTGGGCCCCCTCGAACGTCAGTGAGTCCTTCGCCCGGAGTTCTTTGACGTGGTCCCGGAAAGCATCGAAGTCGGGGAGATTCGTCTCGATGTCCAGTACCGTCATGTCGAGCAGTTCCGCCCGGTCGCGGCCGAGTCGATGGCAGGCCGTATCGTTGATGTCCAGCAACTGCGCCGTTTCGGGGTCGATGACGAACACCCCGTCGTTGGAGTGGTCGATGAGATTCCGGAACAGTTCGAGTTCCGATTCGCGTTCCTTTCGCTCGGTGATGTCCCTGATGATGCCGGTGAAGAGCGTGTCACCCTCATGCTCGATCTCGCTGAACGAAATCGCCAGCGGGACGTCCGTTCCGTCCGCGCGCACTCCGGGAAGTTCGACGTAGTCCCAGTCGATGGTACGCTCACCCGTTTCGAGATATCGCCGCAATGCTTCGTCGTGTTGTTCGGTCAGGTCCTCGGGCATGAGTTTAGCCAACGATTCACCGGTGAGTTCCGCCTGGCTGTATCCGAACACGTCGGCGACAGCCGGATTTACCGACCGGACCGTACTGGTCTCGTCGACGGTGATGATTACGTCGCTCGCCGCCTCCGTTATCGCCCGGTACTGTTCCCGGATTTCCGTTATGTCCTCTTCGACGGTCACTACCTGTTCGATGTCCCCGTCGCTGTTCAGGATCGGCGCTGCGTTGATCGAGATAGATCGATTGAAACGGTCCGGAAGTTCGACCTGAGCCGTCCAGTCGTAGACTGGCTCGCCGGTCTCGATCACCTTCGCAAACGGTTGGTCCTCGAACGGTATCGGCTCACCGGCCTGGTCGTAAAACGTCTGGTCGCCGACGTGGAACCGCCCGATATCCTCGTCAGAAAGGCCGCGTAAGGCCAGTGAACGCGAATTAGCCCGATCGATCTCGCCGTTTGACGAGAGTACCGAGATACCGACCGGTGCGGACTCCATCATCTGTTCGAGGAGGTTTCGCTCGCGGTTGAGAGCGTCTTCGGCCCGTTTCTGGGCGACGAAGCTGCCGAGTTCCGCGGCGACCGAACTGACGGTGTCGACCTGGCGCTCGTCGGCCGTCCGGCGTTCGAACATGTAGAATTCGAGGACGACCGCGACCTCGCCGTCGACGATAACGGGGACGCCCAGACCAGCTTTCATCCCGGCTTCGTCCGCCAGATCGGTACGGGGATAGACGGTTTCCGGAACCGCCGATACGTCCGGGAACCAGACCGGCTCCGACGTTTCCAGAACCCGGCCCGGTATCCCTTCGCCGGGACCGAACGTGAGGTCAGTGGACGCTTCGCCGAAGGCTGCAAACGCCGACGACTCGACGGACGCGTCGGTCAATCGCTCGACTGACCCGTCGCCGCTCGGGACCCACGCCTGCCCGCCCGTCCAGTCGGTCCACTCGCAGACGTCTTCGAGCGCCGTTCGCAGGCCGTCCTCAAGCGACTCGGCGTTCGCGATCGAGCGGCTCACCGACAACTGGAGTTGCTGTTCATCGTTTGCCAGTTTCCGGTCGGTGATGTCGTAGTAAAACTCGACGCGGCCGCCGGCGTACCGCCCCGATTCGATGGGCTTGCTGTGATGTTCGAGCCAGTGGCTCTCGCCGTCGTCGCCGGGGGTGATCCGGCACTCGAACGTTTCGTCGTACGTGTTGTTGTCGTAGGTAGCGAGGACCGTGTCGATGAACTCGTCCGTGTTCGAGACGGCGTCAGTGATCGACTCACGAATGAGTTGTCGCTTATCTCGCCCGATGGCGTCGGATCGGTCGATGCCGAAGTAGCGGCCGGCCGCTTCGTTTACCCACGCGACCGTGAAGTCCGCGTCGAGAACGAACACGCCGATGCTAGCGCTGTCCAAGGCGTCACTCACTAACGACGGCAGTCCGCTCTCGTCCGGACTGGGCACTTCAGGGAAGGGACTAGCCCACGGAGGTCGCCACCAGATGGCGTCCCCATCGCCCACCCGTTTCACCCTCAGGTCGCCGTTGTCGACGAGTTTCTCCAGACGGTCGGTCGCAGTCCCGCTCGCACAGTCGAGAGCGTCGGCGACTTCCCGAGTCGTGAGCGGTTCGGACGGGTCGTCACGTGAGTCGAAGAGCGCCAGTGTTTCGGCGTGGACATCGCCATGCGATTCTGGCGGTGACACACCCTCTAGGCGGAAGTGGCTGGTTAAATGAGTTCCGTCAATTGCATAGTAGGTGACATTCACCGCACATCTCTCCGTCCTATGTTCGGGTACAAGTGGCCGACTGCTCCGCGACATCGCTTCGTTTGTCAGCGCATCCGTCCCGTAGTCCGAACAGACGAACGTCTCACAGCCGTTTTGTAGCGGCCGCCCTACGTCTCTGGCATGACCGAAGACGCGACTGTCGTCGTGGCCGGCGGCGGCCTCGCAGGGTTGGTCGCCTCGCGCCATCTCGCCGAGGCCGGGGTCGACGTTACACTGTACGAGCGCGAGGGGACCGTCGGCGGTCGGGTCCGGACCCATCGGGAGGGCGGGTTCGTCTTCGACCGCGGGTTTCAGGTGCTGTTTACGTCCTACCCCGCCGCACAGCGCGAACTGGATTTCGGCACGCTCGACCTCCGCCGGTTCACACCGGGCGCGTGTATCGCCCGGCCTGGCGAACGCTCTATTCTCTCGGACCCGCTGCGCGACCTCGGCGCGTTGACGGAGTCCCTGTTCAACCGCGAAGTGACCGTCCGCGATAAGCTCCTGACGCTGAAACTCCGCCGGGAACTGGCAAAGAGGTCCCGCGAGGAGATATTCGCGGGCTCCGACGCGTCTATCGGCCGGTATCTACGCGAATACGGCTTCTCCGAGGGGTTCGTCGAGCACTTCGCCGCGCCGTTCTACGGCGGGATCACGCTCGACCGCTCGCTCTCGACCTCGAAACGCGTCTTCGAGTACACCTTTCGAGCGCTCTCGAACGGGGCGATAGCCGTCCCCGCTACCGGGATGGGAGCGATCCCCCGCCAACTCGCTGACCGGGCTGAGGCGGCCGGTGCGACGGTCGAGACCGACTCCGAGGTCGAGTCTGTCGACCGGACCGGCGACGGCGTGACGGCGGCGCTCGACGGGGAATCGGTCGATGCCGACGCCGTCGTCGTGGCGACCGACCCCAAGTCGGCCCGCGATCTGACCGGCATCGAGTCCGTTCCGACCGACGCCCGCGGCTGCGTTACTCAGTACTACGCCTATCCCGCCGCGAAGCGGATCGACGCCGGGAAGCGCCTGATCCTCAACGCCGCCGGCGAGGACCCGAACCACGTCGTCGACCTCTCGGCCGTCGCGCCCGAGTACTCGCCGGACGATACGACGCTGCTTTCGGTCACCTTCCTCGGCGAGCGAGCCGAGAGCGACGGCGAACTCGCGGACCTGACTCACGAGGCGCTGGCGTCGTGGTACCCCGAACACAGCTTCGCCGACCTGGAGCTAGTGCGGACGGAGCGGGTCCCGTTCGCCCAGTTCCGCCAGCCGCCGGGGTTCCGCGAGTCGCTCCCCGGCGTCCGGACGCCCGAGGGGCCGGTTTATCTGGCCGGAGACTACACCGGGTGGTCGTCGATCAACGCGGCGATGGAGAGCGGCCGTCGCGCGGCGGAAGCGGCGATAGACGACCTAGAGGTGCGGCCGTAACTGGCCGAGCGGAGGGAACTCCAGCGTCTCCCCCGCGTCCGGGTCCCGGACCACCGGTCGGACGGCGTCGGCGTCAGTTACGAGCGGCGACGCGAAGTCCCGCGTCCGCATCCCGTTGATCGTCACGCCCGCCGCGAGACGTGTAAACGCCGGGAGCATCACGACGTCGGCGTCGCGGTAGAGGCGCTCGCCGACGAGATAGCAGTAGCGTTTCTTGCCCTCTATCTCGACCGCCGGATGGTCGTGGCCGACGACGTACCGCCGTGCGTCCGCGGACGGTTCCTCGTGGCCGTGACAGACGACCGTCTCGCCGTCCGCGAGGCGGTACTCGTCGGGTGCGGGTCCGTCGTACACCGCGTCTATCTGCCTGTCGTGATTGCCGGGCGTGACGACAAGGTCAGCCCCCCGGTCTCGAACCGTCGCACGGACTCGGTCGACGGTTTCGGTCACCCCGTGTGGAACGCGGTCGAACGCCTGGAGCAGGTCGCCGGCGATCACCACCTCGCCGGGGGCGAACTCGTTGAGCAAGGCGTCGACGCGGTCCGCGAGGTCCGACCGCTCGCCCAGCGGGAACTCGACGTTAGAGGCAGTGGCCTTGCCGACGTGAACGTCGGAGAGAACGAGAGCGTCAGCCCCCGGGAAGTAACACGCCCGGTCCCGGAACTTCATTCGTCCGGGCCGCCGTCCGCGCGAACTGGCTGACCCAGGGCGTCGGCGAGGTCGTACTCCGTCCCGGTCACCACGAACAGCGCCTCCTCGATAACGTCTAACAGTTCCGGCAGTTCGCGGACGACCAACCAGGTGATAGCGACGAGCGCGACGACCGAGAGGCTCTGGCTAACGACGCGGTCGGCGATGAAGTACGAGGCCAGTTTCGGGTCCTGATAGCCCGCGTACTCGGTCGCGATAGTGATGAATATCTCCTGCTGGAACCACTGCCGGCCGAAGGCGACGGCGATGAACACGTTGCGGGCGATGTTCAGCACCCAGATTATCGCCACCGCGATGCCGAGCGCCTTCGCCTTCCGGCGGAGCGGCGCTCGAACCGCGGCGATGAGGCCGCCGAAGATAGACATGCTCCCGATGCCCGTACAGGCGGTGACGATGTGGGTCGTGTACGTGTGGCCCGTCGCGTCCTCGAAGACGAACATGCTCAGATACCCCTGGACGGCGACGTCCTTGTCCACGGGGATGAACTCCGGCGAGTAGCCAAGCGCCGTGATGACGGCGTACGTCTGGGCCGCGACCGTCTCGACGAGGAACCGCCGGAACAGCGGAACCGTTTCGGCGGGCAGGTAGACGAGACCCATCACGCCGACCGCGTGCGACAGCGTCAGGAGCGATTCGCGGCCGTCGTACAGCAGATACCCCGTGTACACGCAGGCCGGGACGGCGACGAGGGAGAGCGACCCCTCGATGGCGCTTTTCATCTCGAACCAGAACGTCGGGAACACCGACAGCCAGAAGACGCCGAACAGCACCCACGTGGCGCTCGCGAGATAGCGGGCCGCAGTCCGGCGGCCAGCCCAAGTGAGCGCAGACGCGACGACGAAGGCGGCCACCACTGTCCAGGCTAACGCGTCGGAGACCGACGCGAGGGGAGCAAATACCCCGGGAATAGAGAGGGCGATCACGTCTGTATCCATAGGAACGTCTAAATAAAATGTTGACGGCATCCCGTCGCGGGCGCACGACCGCGTCCCACCCCGGTCCGATCCGGCGATGTCGGGCGTGTCGGTCGTCAGGGTTTTTATCCGGGGGCGACGACTGTGGGGACATGGCCGACGTCCTAGAGAACAAGCGGGCCGCGACGCGGTTTCGCATCCTCGTCGAGATCGCGGACCGGCAACCCGCCGTAAGCCAGGGCGAGATCGCCGAGTCGGTCGGCGTCACCAGCCAGGCAGTCAGCGAGTACATCCGCGAACTCGTCGACGACTCGCTGGTCGAGAAGGAAGGCCGGTCGCGCTACCGTGTGACAAAAGAAGGCGTGGACTGGTTACTACAGGCGGCGACGGACGTCCAGCGATTCGCCGAACACGTCACCGAGGACATTCTCGGAAGCGTACAGGAAGACGCCGCTATCGCTACCGCGGACATCGATGAAGGCGAGACGGTCACGCTCTCGATGCGCGACGGACTCTTTCACGCGACGCCCGGCGGAGAGGGTCCAGCGACGGGTATCGCGACGACGAGCGCCGCGGAAGACGAGGACGTCGGCGTCACCGGGTTCGAAGGGATAATCGACCTCGACCCCGGTACCGTCACCGTCCTGCAGGTGCCGCCGGTTCGGTCGGGCGGGAGTCGCGCGGTCGACGGGACAGCGCTTGTCGAAGGCTGTGCGGCCGCGGACACGGTCGCCGCCGCCGGCGTGGAAGCGGTCGCCGCGCTCCGGCGTGCGGATGTCAGCCCGGACACCACGTTCGCGGCCGGCGAGGTCGCGGCGGACGCCGCGAGTCGCGGTCTGGACGCGGTCGTCGTGGCGACCGCCGATAACGTCGGGCGCGTGACCGACGCCCTCCGAGACGCCGACGTCGCGTACGAAGTGTCGGACGCGACGTGATCAGGCCCGTTTCGAGTACTCTCTGGCTCTCGCGTACGCCTCTCTGACTCGCCGGAACGATTTCTCGTCGCCGCCGTGGTCGGGATGCGTCTCTTTGACCTGCTCCCGGTAGGCCGCCTTCACCTCGTCGGCACTCGCACCGGGAGGGAGCCCCAGCGCTTCGAACGCGGCACAGATCCCGTCCGCGATGTCCGGTTCTCGCTCTCGCTCCGGCGTGTCGAACGGGAGACGACCGCCGAGATGGGCACCGGGCAGTTCGTGTTCGATCAGGACGGCGTCGGTGTCCGTGGTGTCGATCCTGAAGTACGCGTGGGCGTCGAACGTGACCGCGACGTCGCGGTGGGGGAGATAGAAGGCAACACGCTGTCCCCGCACGGCGTGGTCCTCCACGTAGGGTTCGCCGATCTCACGGAGGTAGTCGCGTATCTCCGCCCGGCGCTTGCTCTCTCCGGTGAACCCGTCCGTCGGTCCCGTCGGTCCTGTCGTCGACTCGGGGAACAGTCGCCGCCCGGCGACGAACACGCCGGCGACGACCAGACTGAACGCCGCACCGAGCGCGAGGCCGACCAGCAACCACCGGGGAACCGACCAGAGCCAGTCGATCGGCACGCATCCCCGTACGGCGCGGTCGTCAAAGAATCTACTGTTCGGGGTCGACAGTGCCGGCGGCGGTCAGTACACCGCCACGTCGTCGAACGCCCCGTCGTACGCGATGTGGTCGGGATGCGTCGGTTCGGTGCCGGAGAGAAACAGTCGGTCGACCTTCGCCCAGGTGTTCTCCCAGCCCAGGTGGGCCCGCTCGGCGAGGCGTCGGCCGTAGTGCGACAGTCCGTTTCGGTGTCCGGTTCGGCTGACATCGCCCGCTTCGAGCGCCGCTGTCAGCGACGACTCCGTCACCTCGTCGCCGAGAGCCTCGCCGTCGAACGCCGTCCAGGCCGCTCCGACGGTTCCCGGTAGGTGAGCGTACGACGATCCGAACGGCGGCAGGTCCTGCCGCGCGGCGATGGTCCGACTTCGGCGGTTACTCCGGTCCGTCACCTTCGGGTTGTACGTTTCGATGGCGGCGATCTCGTCCCGGTAGCGCTGGATCGCCGCTTCGTCGAGGCTGACGTTCAGAAACTCTGGATGCGGGACGAGCACCGTCGCGTCCTGGCGCTCGAACTCGGTCATCGCCCCGTCGAGCGTGATGAAATCCGGGACTGGGTCGGAGAGCCCCAGTGCGAGGACGTGCTGTCGGTTCCGCCACGTGCCAGTGAACACCTCGCGTGCGGGGAAGACGCGCAGTTCGTCGTCGGAGTACGCCGACGCCGTCGCCTCGATTTCGGGGAGGCGCGTGAAGTGCGGCGCGTACACCAGGGCATCTAACCCGCTCGCTTTCGCGCGCCGAACTACCTCGTCGTCGAGCACTTTCACGTGCATATCGACCAGCCACTCGTCGCTCGCTGTCACGCACACCACTTTTAGGGGGGTCACATTATGGGTTCTGGTTCGACGCCTCGTCAGTCGGAAAAGCCTTTACGGCAGGGACCCGACGTTCGGGCAATGGTCTGGGAATGTGGTATCGACGGATGCGGAGACGTGTTCGACGACGCCGAGAGCGCGATCGTCCACCAGACGAACGAACACGAGCGCCGCGAGTGTAAGGTCTGCGGCGTCGTCGTCCCCGACGGCTATCTCGCTATTCGCCACGCTTTCGAGGAACACACCCGCGCCGAGTACGTCCGCGCCTACGGTGCCGACTCCGAAGAAGTGCGCCAGCGCGAACAGGTGAAAGAAGCCATCGAACACGAGGCCGACTTACAGCGCGTCGTCGACCAGTTGAACGAGGAG
Organism: Halostella pelagica; assembly: GCA_005954745.1. Taxonomy (GTDB): domain Archaea; phylum Halobacteriota; class Halobacteria; order Halobacteriales; family Natronoarchaeaceae; genus Halostella; species Halostella pelagica. Next base: position 733,496 of record CP040678.1, on the reverse strand, counting down.
TAGGGTGACGGCTACATCGGCTGTTTGTCTACTCGGTCGGACTGTAGAAAACGCTCGCTCACTGAAAACCGAACCGGGACCGCGTTCTGTCGACTACCGCTTTCTGAGCCCTGACGAGCGGAGCGAATCAGGGATCAGCGGAGCACGTTAGCGTTCCTCGGAGTCCAGTACGCGGATCTGGTCGCCGCGGACGGTGACCGGAATCGGGACGGTCGCCTCGTACAACTCGACGGTGACCTGGTCTTTCCCCTCGTCGATCCGCTGGACCTGCGCCTTCTCGCCTTTGAACGGTCCGGCGATGAGTTCGACGATGTCGCCTTCGGCGATCCCCTCCACGTCCGGTTTGGGCGAGAGGAAATGCTCCACCTCGGAGATGTCGCTCTCGCCGGGGACCATGCTTCGCGCGTGAGGGATCTCTTCCAGAACGCGGGAGATGATGGCGTCGTCCTCCGCCTCGACCATCACGTAACTCGTCAGCGAGTCGGGCGCGAGTGCCGCGTGGATGTCGTTTTCCTCACGGTTCATGATCATGTCCGCGACGGTTCGTTCCTGGCTCGCGGTGGTCTTGACGGCGTAGACCGGCATGGTCAGACCCCCTGGACGAACGTCATCAGCAGGAAGATGACGAAGCCGAGCAGGCCGACGAGCAGGATGCCGGCACCGGCGATCTTTGCGATCTGGGAGAACTCGTCCCAGGAGGGGGTACTCGCCAGCTTGAGCACCCGCACGTACGATGTGATGTCGTATGGTACTTTCATGGAGAGAGCTTACGGACGCGCCTTTTTCTATCTATTGCTACGGGGCGGAGCGGATCCGTGATCGTCACGTTATTCCACGTAGTCGATATCTTCGGCCTGCTGTGCGGCCTCTTCTTGGGCCGCCTCGTTACGGCCGTAGATCTGGGGTGATTCGACGCCGGTGACGACGATCATGGTCCGCATGGAGCCTTCCAGCGTCTCGTCGATGGAGGTGCCCCAGATGATGCGAGCGTCGGGATCGATACGGTCGTAGATCTCCTCGACGACGCCTTCCGCCTCCTCGATGGACATGTCCTGTCCGCCGGTGACGTTGACCAGCGCCGAGTTCGCGCCGGAGATGTCGACGTCGAGCAGCGGCGACCGCAACGCGGTCTTGACGGAGTCCTGCGCTTTCGCGTCGGAGTCGGATTCGCCTAAGCCGATCATCGCGACGCCGCCGCGTTCCATCACGGTGCGGACGTCCGCGAAGTCCAGGTTGACCAGCCCGGGCTTGGTGATGAGTTCGGTGATCCCTTTCACCGAGCGCATCAGCACTTCGTCGGCCACTTTGAACGCCTGCCGAACGGGGAGTTTGCCGACGGAGTCGAGCAGTCGGTCGTTCGGCACGACGATGACCGTGTCGCTCACGTCGCGAAGGCGTTCGAGGCCCGCCTCGGCGTTGGTACGGCGCACCTCGCCTTCGGCGGTAAACGGCGTCGTCACGATGGAGATAGTCAGCGCGCCGGACTCGCGGGCCGCCTTCGCCACGACGGGAGCGCTACCGGTTCCAGTTCCGCCGCCGAGACCGGCGGTGACGAACACCATGTCGGACCCGTCGATGGAGTCGATGATCTCCTCTTGCGATTCGATCGCGGCTTCCTCGCCGACCTGCGGGAGCGACCCGGCACCGCGCCCCTCGGTCTTCTGTTCGCCCATCAGGATCTTCGTGTCCGCCTCGATGCCGACGAGATGCTGAACGTCCGTGTTCGCGGCGACGAGTTTCGCGCCGTGAATGCCTTCCTCGGCCATCCGGTCGACGGTGTTGCCGCCCGCACCGCCGCAGCCGACGACGGTGATGTTCGTCTGGAGTTCCTGGAGAACGTCTTCTAGCTCGTCGTCGGTCATCTTCCCCGACGGGTTCACGTTGTGAGCCCCCGGGTCCTCCTGTGGGCCGGCCCCGTCTTCTTCGGCTTCGTCGATTGCTTCGTCTACGATCGAGTCCATTCTTGGGACCCACTATTTGATGCAGGTTAATTACCTTTCCCCCCGCGGGTCGGACAGGCGTCTGACAAGTTAGGGTTCGGTTAAAGATCGAATCGGTGTGTCCGTTCGGTGTGAACGACCTCGGGGGGGATCGGTTCGCCGTCGACGGTGACGGACTCGCCGTCCGCAAGGGCACCGAACGCCGGCCCTTCGGGGACGCCCAGTTTCGCGGCAAGTTCCGGGTCGAACACCGTCTCAGTGGCCACGAGAGCGTCTCCGTTTCGGGCGACTTCGTCGTACTTTTCGGACAGTATCGCCGTCAGCGCGTCCGCGAGATCAGCGGTGTCTGTCCCGGTAGGGACGGCCGCGCGCCCCTGGGCCCTGGTGCCGTTCTCGACCGTCTCGAACGCAACCGTAGCGGACGCGACGGCCGCGCGCGTGGCGTTGGGGTCTATCGCCTGAGCCTCGGCGAGCAGTTCATCGGGGAGCGAGACGACATCGAATTCGCCCGGGGCCGGTTCGTCGCGGTCGCCGAACCGTAGTCCGTCGTCGATGCTGTCGAGGGCCGACTCGACCCGTTCGACGAGCGGGAGCGGTCGGTCGTCGACCTCTCGCACCCAGGTTTCGCTGACGACGCGGTAGCCCAGGTCCTCGATAGTCCGCTCCAGTTCCGGGTAGTCGCCGTCGACCACCGCGTACTCTGTGCCGCTCCGTTCGAACGTCCACCGAACCACGTCGCGGTTGGCTTCCGGTGATCCCATCGCGTCTACGCACCAGTCCGCGGCGATGTGACCGACCGCCCAGTCCGTCTCGCGGACGATCCGGGTGAACCGCGGGGCGTAGTGACCGCCGCCGAATCCGACGACTGTTCGGTCGCGGTGCGGGGTCGTCCCGCGCAGGTCGAGGATGGCCCGAGCGACGGCGCGGGCACCCGCGGGGTCGCGCCACTCGGCCTCGTCGCTGCCGAGTTCGACGAACATCGAGGGGACGCCGACGCGACTCGGGCCGTGGTGCGTACACTCGATCCCGACGCCGTACCCCTCGGGCGCGTGTTCGGCGAACGACTCGACGCACCGGGCGTGGGCGTTCGGACACGCTTCCGCGAGCGCACCGGCCTCGCCGCCGAACTCCGCCGGCCCGAAGTTACCGGTGAAATGTGCCGTCAGGAGCGGTCCGGTCTCGCCTGAGTGCCGGGAGGCGAACACGAGTGCGTCGGGGTCGTCGAACGCCGCCACGGCGTCCTCGACGTTCAGGTGGAGGTCATCGAACGCCCGGAGTTCGAACCCGTCGGTCCGGTAGCATGCGCCGCCGCCGTCCGCGTCCGGGCGGCTATCGTCGACGCGGCGTTTCCACTCACCTAGTTCCAGCAGGCGTTCGCCGATGTGTTCGGAGGCTTCATCGGCGCGGCTAACGACGATCGCTATCACTGCCGGAGGTATCCCGTGCCCGGGGAAAAAGCGTGTCGAAACGGTCTGTACGTGCGTTTTAGCTGATAGTACGGTCAGTCAGACTCGGCGACTGGTTGCTCGTTCAGGGCGTTCGCCCGGGCCAGTCTGCCGACCGTCCGAACGTCGTCCATTCTGGTGACGAACATCGCGCCGCCGATGAGCATGTAGATGACGGTGTAGACGATGAGCAGGTCGTAGGTGCTGATGAACTCTATGGTCCCCCGGATATGCAGATACTCGATGCCGACCTGCGAGACGAACAGGACCAAGAGGGTGACCGCCTCGCGCATCGAGATGCGGAAGTTGATCAGCACGGCGAGGGCGAAGAAGCTCTGAGCCGCGGTGATCCATATCTCAGCGGCCTGCGTCGAGTTGAACTCCAGCACGCCGTACGCGCCCTGCGAGATGCTGAACACGATGCCGAGCGTCCCGATGAGCAGCGTCCACTGGTTGAGTTTCGACGAGATGAGCGCGTTGAACGCCGCGGTGGTCCGCGCCTTGTTCACCAGATACGCGGTGACGATGAGTTCCGGGCTCTCGCTCGCAAGCGGCGCGATCCACTGGATCATGAAGAACTCGGGAATGCCGTACTGTACGCCGATCTCTTCGAGGCCGTGCGCGAACGGTTCGACGGCGGTGAAGATGAGAAAGCCGGAGTAGCCGAAAAGGAGGAGTACGGACGGTATCCGGACCGATGAAGGCGTTTTCTGGAGGTACGCCGGGACGCCGACGTGTACCTCTTCCTCCTCGGGGTCGCCACGTATGACGATCCCGATGTAGGCGACGTAAATGCCGACGAGGATCAGCATGTCGAGGAGGTCAATCCCGCCGTTGAGCGGGACGAAGAAGGCCCATATCGTCGCCAGCACGAGGAAACAGACCTCAGTGGCGATGCTCCGGTCGAGGAGGACGGTGTCCGTGAGAAAGCCGTCGTTGTGCTCGACGGCGACGTCGCCGCTCGCCTTCGCCCGATAGATGGAAAACAGCGCGATACCGGACCAGCCCAGACCGATGAGGATCCGATTCGCACCGGTCATGTTCGCCACGGCAAGGTCGCCGGCACCCACCTCCCCCTGTCCGGCATTCCACGCGTAGAGCGCGTCCACCGCGTACTCCGGCGCGACCGCGAGGATCGCGAGGACGGCGATAGCGAACGCGCGCGGCACGTCCTTTTCGGCGGTCTCTGCTCCCCACGCGAGGAGGAACGACGCGCCGAGAACGGAGAGACCGCTTATCGCGACGGTCTGTACGTGACCGAGGGCCTCCGTACTGTTCATCAGGTAGACGAAAACCCAGGGGAGCGTCGCGATAACTGTGACCACTACGGCGACAAGCGGATGTCGTAACCGATCGTTCATCAGATCGGTCGTCATGCAGAGGAACCGTAGTTCTTGCGTTGTCCGGAGAGCGTATGAGTTATGCGCACAGACCCACTCCGGAGCGTATGGACGTATTCGGACTCGTCGGAAACCCCGTTTCTCACTCGCTCTCGCCGCCGATGCACGAGGCGGCCTACGACGCGCTCGATATTGACGCGCGGTACGTTACGTTCGAACCGGCGAAAGACGATATCGCCGACGCGGTACGCGGCGCGGACGCACTCGGCGTGACCGGACTGAACGTCACCATCCCGTTCAAACAGGACGTGGTAGATGTCGTCGACGTGGACGACCTCGCGGCGCGCATCGGTGCGGTCAACACGATAGACTTCACCGGCGACCGTCCGACCGGACACAACACGGACGCCGCGGGCGTTCGCCGGTCGCTCGTCGAACACGGTGCGGATCTCGACGGCGCGACGGCGGTCGTCGTCGGTGCCGGCGGCGCGGGGCGTGCCACCGCGTTCGCGCTCTCGGACGCCGGGTCGTCGGTGAGGATCGCCAACCGCACCGCATCGTCGGCCCGCGACCTGGCCGAGTCGGTGCCGAACGCGTCGGGTCACGAACTCGACGCCGTCCCGGACCTGCTCGCGGACGCGGACGTCCTCGTCAACGCGACGAGCGTGGGGATGGAGGAGGACGCCTCGCCCGTCGCGGCGAGCGCGATTCACGGCGACTTAACCGTGTTAGACGCAGTGTACTCGCCGCTGGAAACCCGCCTCCTTCGGGACGCCGAAGACGCCGGAGCGGCGACTGTCGACGGTGCGTGGATGCTCCTGTATCAGGGTGCAGCGGCGTTCGAGCGATGGACCGGCCACGAGGCACCGGTCGACGCGATGAACGCGGCGCTGCGCTCCCGACTCTGAGCGAGAGGACCCGTGTCGGCCGAATGGACGCTCCGACGCTCGGCCGGGCAACCACGCCCGGCCCGAATAGGCGGATCATACTCAGTACGAACGGGTAGCCGTACTCTGTATCAGTAGTCGCCGCGCTCTCCGGCCAGAGGCGGACGAGTTTAAGTGGGGCGGTAATCTATTGTCAGCCAATGGTGCTGAAAAAGCTGAAGTCGTTGCTCGGGTTCGACGATTCGGAGTCCGACGCCGACCGAGAGCGCGACATCGGCGTGACCGTTGAGCGCGAACCGGCGACGCCGGACACCGAGTCGGAGGACGCGGTGAAAGGGACCGGCGACGAGGCCGGAACCGCCGGCGCGTCCGCCGAGAGCGAACCGGCGACGCCCACCGAACCGACTGACGACGAACCGGCGACTGAACCGACCGACGCTATCGAAGAGGCCGAGGAGGACGCGGACGACGGGCCCGCGACAGCGGACGAAGCGGCGTCAGAACCAACAGCCGAATCGGAGTCGGACGTCGAAGACGGTGAGGACGCCGTCGACGAATCCGGCGACGAAGCGGCGACGGAGACGGAGACGGGCGGCGAATCGGCTGACGGCGAACCGACGGACGTGATCAAGGGCATCGGCCCGGCGTACGCCGAACGCCTCTCCAACGTCGGTATCGACACCGTGGACCAACTGGCTGAGGCCGACGCGGAGTCCCTCGCGGAGGAGACCGATCTCTCCGAGAAGCGTCTGAGCGAGTGGGTCCAGCGGGCCGAGGTCCGGTAACCCGCGAGACGATCCGTGACCGGCGATCTCTTCTCTGCTATGACCGACCCCACCGTGGCGACCGACCGCGGGGCGTTCCGCCGGGCGGCGGCGGACGCGCCGGCGGGGGCACGCGTTCCCGTCGAGGTCCGCGTCGCCGTCGAAGACCCGTTCACAGCGTACCGTCGCGCGCGACAGGACGACGGTGGCGACGCCTATCTCGCGACCACCGGCGGGCAGTCTGGATGGGGGTATTTCGGGGTCGACCCAGTGGAGCGCCTGACCGTCTCCCCCGACGCGGAGACCGCGCCAGCGCCACCGCGGGCGGCGTCGGGAGACGACGGACCGGCCGCGGCGTCGCCGTCTCTCGACGCGCTCGACGGACTCCTCGACGGCGAAACGCTCGTCCGGGGCGACTGCGACGTTCCGTACCCCTGCGGCGTCGTGGGATGGCTCTCCTACGACATCGCGAGGGAACTGGAGGACCTGCCGGGACTCGCCGCTGACGACCGCGGTCTTCCGCGCCTGCAGGTCGCCGCGTACGACCGGATCGCGGCGTGGGAAGAGCCGCGGCAAGGCGACCGGGTGACGCTTCGGGTGACCGCCTGTCCGCGGGTCGGCGATGCGGCCGCGGACGCGGCGTACGAACGCGGCCGGGAACGCGCGCTCGAACTCGCGACGGCCGTCCGCGACGGCGACCCCTCCGTCGGCCGACCGTCAGTGACCGCCGACCTGGCGACGTTCGAGAGCGACTGCGGCCGCGAGGCGTACGCCGACCGCGTTCGGACCGTCAAGGAGTACGTCCGCGAAGGCGACACGTTCCAGGCGAACGTCTCCCAGCGTCTGACCGCACCCGCTGCGGTGCATCCGGTCGCCGCGTTCGACGCGCTCCGGACGGTCAATCCCGCGCCGTACTCGGCCCTGCTGGAGTTCCCGAGTGCCGACCTCATCAGCGCCAGCCCGGAACTCCTGCTGGAGCGAAACGGCGACGGGATCCGAACGGAACCGATCGCGGGGACGCGGCCCCGCGGCGAGACTGCGGAGGCGGACGAACGGCTGGCGGCCGACCTGCTGTCGGACGAGAAAGAACGCGCGGAGCACGCGATGCTCGTCGACCTCGAACGGAACGACCTCGGCAAAGTGAGCGAGTACGGCTCCGTCGAAGTCGAGGAGTACCGCCGCGTCGACCGGTACTCGGAGGTGATGCATCTGGTCTCGCTCGTCACGGGCCGGCTGCGCGACGGCGCGACGCTCGCAGACGCTATCGCGGCGACGTTTCCCGGCGGGACTATCACCGGCGCGCCGAAACCCCGGACGATGGAGATCATCGACGAGGTTGAGACGACCCGACGCGGCCCGTACACCGGAAGTATCGGTATCTTCGGATTCGACGGGCGCGCGACGCTCAACATCGTTATCCGGACACTGGTTCGCCGCGGCGACGAGTACCACCTCCGCGTCGGCGCGGGCGTCGTCCACGACTCCGACCCCCACAGCGAATACGACGAGACGCTGGACAAGGCCCGCGCGCTGGTCACCGCAGTCGACGAGGCGCTCGGCGAGCGCGCGGAACTGAGTGTCGAGTCGGCGGACGGTCCCGCGGACGAGCGACGCGGCGTCGAGACGGAGGGCGATGAGCCGTGATCCTCGTCGTCGATAACTACGACTCCTTCGCCTACAATCTCGTGCAGTTCGTCGGCGAAGCAGTGAGAGACCGCGGCGGCGACGGTGACGGCGTGGTCGTCCGGCGAAACGACGAGATAGATATCGACGGGATCCGCGAACTGGACCCCGACGGCGTCGTCGTTTCGCCCGGGCCGGGCACGCCGGCGGAAGCGGGCGTTTCACTGCCGCTCTTCGCCGAGACGGAGTATCCGGCACTCGGCGTCTGCCTGGGCCACCAGGCGCTCTGTGCGGCCCACGGCGCGCCGGTCCGCCACGCCCCGGAGGTCGTCCACGGGAAACCGTCGCGGGTCACTCACGACGGCGACGGTATCTTCGAGGGGCTGTCAGACCCCTTCGATGTCGGGCGGTATCACTCGCTCGCCGTCGAGCGCGGCGACCTGCCGGACCCGCTCGTCGAGACGGCGCGTACCGACGACGACCGAGGCGTGTTGATGGGCGTCCGCCACGAGTCGAAACCGCAGGTCGGCGTACAGTTCCACCCCGAGAGCATCCTCACCGGTACCGCCGGGCGGACGGCGTCGGCCGGCGACAGCGCCGCAACGAGCGAGAACCACCCCGTCGACGGCGGTGCGACCGCGCGGTCGCTCGGCGTCGGCAAACAGTTGATACGGAACTTCGTATGCAGTACCACGTGAACGGCGACCTCGTTCCGGCAGGGGAAGCGACGGTGAGCGTCCGCGACCGCGGGTTCCAGTACGGCGACGCCGCGTTCGAGACGCTGCGGGCCTACGGCGGCGACGTGTTCGAGTGGCGGGCCCACGTCGACCGGCTGGAACGGACCTGCGAGACGCTCGGTATCGACCACGGCCTCTCGGACGGCGACCTCCGCGTCCGCGTGCAGGAGGTGCTCGACGCGAACGGGCTGACCGACGCGTACGTCCGCCTCTCCGTCACGCGCGGCGTCCAACCGGGGAAACTGACGCCGAGCGATGACGTGGACCCGACGGTGGTGATCATCACAAAGGAACTCCCGCGCGGCGGCACCGAGGGGCCGGCAGTGTGGGACGCCCCGGCCGACGTTCAGACTGTTAAGACCCGGAAACCGCCCGAGTCCGCGATGCCCGCCGACGCGAAGACGCACAACTACCTGAACGGGATACTCGCCCGGCAGGAACTCGTCGAAGCCGACGAGGCGCTCCTGCGCGACGTCGACGGCAACGTCGCGGAGGGAGCGACGAGCAACCTCTTCTTCGTCGACGACGAGGGATTGCACACGCCGAGCGAGGACCTGCCGCTCCTGCCCGGAGTCACTCGGGCGGTCGTCGCGGACCTCGTCGAGGACGCGACCGACGTTCCCCTCCAGACGGGTCGGTACAGTCCGGAGGACGTCCGCAGTGCCGAGGAGGCGTTTCTCACCAACACGACGTGGGAGGTCCGACCCGTCGCCACCGTCGACGGCATCGAGGTCGGCGGCGGCCCCGTCACACGACTGCTCTCGACGCTGTTCGACAAACTCGTCGAGCGCCGCCATTACTAGCGACGCGTCCCGTTTCGGACGATTCAAACGGTGCGGCCGCTCACTGGAACACATGAACGACGACGACCGGATCGCCGCCGTAGACGACGTGCCCGGCGACGGAACGCTCCTCTGTACCGTCCGGGAAGGGTTCGACGAGTCGGAGGTCGTACTGACGCGATTCGGCCGCGAGAGCGCCGACGAGGACGCAGTCGCGGCCTGGCGGAACTACTGCCAGCACTGGACCGACGTCCGCCTCGACAAGGGGTCGGGCGCGACGATGCGGGACGGCGAGATACTCTGCGAGAAACACGGCGCGACCTTCCGCGCGTCCGACGGCGAGTGTACGCACGGCCCCTGCCAGGGCGCGACGCTGGATTCGGTCGACGTGACCGTCGTCGACGGCGGCGTCTACCTCACCGACGACCGCTTCGAGTTCGACTCGCTCGGGCCGTCGGACGACGTTGACCTCTCGTCGGGCGCTCGGATCGACTTCTCAGGGAACTGAAACAAGACGTGCGGGCGGTGTATCCTCCCTGCTTGCGTCTTCGACGCTCGCTGAGGAAGGGGCGTACCGGCCTCAGTTACAGTTGAAACGGCCCGGACGGTTCCGGCTCACTCGACCTTGAACGACGGCTCCTCTACGGCCTCGCTCTTACATTCGGGACAGCGCGACGGGCGGTTAGCCACGTCGTCGAAGTCGGTGAAGCCGCAGTCCCGACACTCCGGCGGCGCGGCGAGCAGTTGTTCGTCCGTTCCGTCGAGCGAGCGCGCGACGTGTTGGACGTGGTTCAGGGCGACATCGGCGGTAGTGTCGAACTCCGTCGCGAGCGCGGAGAGCGACAGGGTCTCGTCGCGCAATCGGTCGGCCATCCGCTCGCGCGTCGTAGCATCTGCCTCGCGCATATCGCTGACTCGGACCGCCGGGGATAAAACAGTGACCCGGAGAGGCGAGGCCGAGAGCGCGGCGCGATGCATGCGAGGCGACGAAGGAGCTTTTTTGGCCGAGTGGTTCGAGAGAGTAGCGGACGAACCCGAGTCGAAAAAACGTCGTGGGCTACCGCGTGAAATACGGCGGCTCGTCGCGTTCGTCGAGCGCCCACTCCAGTTCCGCGATAGCGCGGAGGAGTTCGACTTCCATCTCGTCCTCGACGGGCGTGGTCGGCGGGTCGTTCGCGTCGTACTTGTCCTCCAGCGCCTCGATCCGCGCCCGGATCTCGTCTTCCGATTTCATTTATCGATTCCCGCAACGGGTCCGAGGGTAATAGAAGGTGGTGCTATCGGCGGCACGGCCGCCGGTTGTTGGAACCGCCAGTATATAACGAAGGATAAAGGACTTACCACGCGCCGTTGACGGTCAAGGTATGGATGCTGTCGTACTTGCCGGGGGATATGCCACTCGCCTCTGGCCGATCACGAAGAATCGGCCGAAAATGTTTCTGCCGATCGGCGACTCGACGGTCATCGACCAGATCTTCGAGGAGTTAGAGGACGACGACCGTATCGAGGACGTTTACGTCAGTACGAACGAACGCTTCGCCGAGGACTTTCAACGCCACCTCGCGGAGAGCGAGTTCGACAAACCCGTACTCTCCATCGAAGACACCGCGGAGGAAGACGAGAAGTTCGGCGTCGTCGGCGCGCTCGCACAGCTAGTCGACCGTGAGGGCGTCGACGACGACCTGCTCGTCATCGCAGGTGATAACCTGATCAGTTTCGATATCTCGGACTTCATCGATTTCTTCGCGCGGAAGGGGGAACCGACGCTCGCCGCCTACGACGTGGGGTCGAAAGAACTCGCGAAGTCGTACGGACTGGTCGACCTCGAAGGCGATCAGATCGTCGACTTTCAGGAGAAACCCGACGACCCCAACAGCACGCTCGTCTCTATCGCCTGTTACGCGTTCACCGCCGACACGCTCGACGCCCTGGACGAGTATCTCGCCAACGACAACAATCCGGACGAACCTGGCTGGTTCGTCCAGTGGCTCCAGCACCGCCAACCGGTGTACGCCTACACGTTCGACGACGCGTGGTTCGACATCGGCACGCCGGAGAGCTACCTCGACGCGGTGGCGTGGCACCTGAACGGCGACAACCGTATCGCCGAGGACGCGACCATCGAAAACACGTCGGTCGGCGAGAACGTCCACGTCATGAGCGGCGCGGAACTCGTCGACTCGAACGTCGACTCCTCGATCATCTTCCCGGACGCGTCGCTACACGGCGCGGACATTCGGGATTCGATCATCGACCGCGAAACCGACCTCCACAACCTCGACCTGGCCGGCGCGCTCATCGGCGCGCACACCGAGATCCGGAACGGGGATTGATCTCACCCTAACCGCGCGTCGGATATCTTCAGCGTGCCTCGCGACCCGTCCCACTCGCGCTCGTACTCCAGTTCGATAGGCCGGTCCATGTGGGGGCCGTCGGTCACCAGCGTCTCGAACTCGCCGCCCTCGCCGAGGACGTGGACCCCGTACTCCTCGTTGAGGTCCCGGAGGTCATCGAGCGCCTCGCGGTCGAGCGTCCGGCCGAGCCACGACTCGTCGAGGCCGTACGCCGCGACCTGAACGACCGTGATCTCGAACCCCGCGTCTAACATCTCCTCGGCGAGCGTCTCGGGGTCGCGCTGCCAGAGGGGGGCGAACAGGTCGACGTCGAGGCGGTCGCACATCGCCTCGATCCGGCTGGTCTGGTACTCACTCTCGACGGCACCCGCGGTGACGCCTGCGATACCGCCGTCTAGCTCCTCGTCCAGTTCGACGAGCGCCGCCTCCAGCGGTTCGAGTTCGGCGTCGCCCTGCGGCCCGGAGTCGTCCGCGGTCGCCGCACCGAGGTCGTCCGGACGGACGTCGACCAGCGGGATACCGACGCTCTCCGCCGCGAGCGTCGCGAGGTCCGTCGCCGGCACGTGATACATGTACGAATCGTCGTCGGGGTGGACCGTGACGAGGCGGTCGACGGGGTAGCCCCGTTCCAACGCCTGATACAGCGCCCACGAGGAGTCCTTGCCGCCGGAGAAGAGGCTGATCCATGCGCCCGCGTTCTCGTCGCTCATAGTCGACCTACCGGCGGGGCGGGTAAACCAGCTACGAACTGTCGCTACGCGAGAACTCGTCCTCGTCGATGCTGGTGCCGCCGAGATACGAGGCGACCCGGACGCCGACCAGACTGACGAGCACGCCGACGACGACGAACACCGCGAGATGTTCGCCCGCCGAGAGGGAAAACGACGAGACGGAGACGACGCCTAACTGGAGCGCGGGGACCTGAAACGGGTCGAGGATGTCGGCGCGTTCGAGGAAGTACGCCGAGAACCCGCGGACGACGAGGCCGACTGCGACGACGCCGAACGGGATGTTCAGGTAGGAGCTCCGAACGCTGTCTTTCTGGATGGCGACGTCCAGCAGACGGCCTGTGCTTGCGGCGAGAGCGGCCATCGCCAGCCACGGAACGCTGTCGTGAGCGAACTGCATCGCCGGGATGAGAACGCCACCCTCCATAGCGAGATTCGACACGCCGAGCGCGCCGACGAACACGCCGACCAGCGAGAGGCCCGCGGCGACGACGTACGTGACGATAGAGACTCGCCCGGAGTAAAGCGACTCCTGAACCCGGACGGCGAGGTCGGTGAGGTACTCGTCGACGCCGAGGCCCTTGTACAGTAGAAACACGCCGATAACGGCGGTGATAGCAGAAACGGCGATCGCCGGCCCCGCGAGCATCGACAGTATCGGGGCCACCAGAAGGGCGAGACCGATCGGGACGAGGACGGTCTGACGCAGTTCTTCGTCGGCGAGAAACTGCTTGAGCAGGTAGTACGTCGACTCGATGTCGCGGGCCTGTCGGACGACGACGCGGTCGACGGAGTCCACACGGAGGCGGCTTTCGACGATAGGAACCAGTCGCTCGTCCTCGGCGCTGTCGATTACCACGACGGCCGAATCCGGGTCGTACTCCGCCACCAACTCGTCGAGTTGGCTCGCGACCGACCGGTCCGCACCGACGACGTTGTCACTCCCGCCGGAGACGACGGCGACGACCGACTCGTCGTCGTCGTCCCGGAGGTCGCGGGCGACGCGAAGCGATTCGAGCAGACAGTTGACGCTGGAATCTTCCGGGTCAGCGAGACCGACGTCGGTGACGAGCGAATGAACCGCCTCCCACCCGGAGACGGGCGTCGACAGGCCCGTCTTCCGGACGATGTCGTCCGTACGGTCGACACACACCACGAGCGTGGTCACGGTGTATCCGACCACGCAGCGGTAGAATAAAAATCCCCGACTTACTTGAATCGAAACTCCACGGCTGAGCCGTCGCGGTCGGCGATAACGCCTGCCACGCCGCGGCCGAACGCCCGGGCGACTGCCTGTGTGCCGATACTGAGCTTCTCGCCGATCCCGCGTTCGGGTTCGAACTGTTTGACCGAGACTTCGTCGAGGCCAGCGCGCTCGGCGAGGCGGTCCTCGACGGCGTTGCGGTCGCCGAGCGCGTCGACCAGTCCGTTCGCCTCGGCCTGGCGGCCGTGGTAGATCCGGGCCTCCGTGTCCGCGACGAACTCGCGGTCCACGTCGCGGCTCTCCGCGACGAGGTCGACGAAACTCTCGTAGCTGCTGTCGATGACGTTTTGGAAATACGCCCGCTCGTCGTCGGAGAGCGGCTTCATCGGGTCCAAGGTGTCTTTGTACTCTCCGCCGACGAACCGCTCTAAGTCGACGCCGTAGCGGTCGGCGAAGTCGGCGAACTTCCGCTGGTTGGCGATGACGCCGATGCTACCGACGAGGCTGTCCTCGTGGGAGACGAACTCGTCGCTACCGCACGCGATCATGTAGCCGCCGCTGGCGCAGATGTCCTTGGCGTGGGCGACCGTCGGACCGTCGAACTCCGCGACTGCGCGGCGGATCTCGTCGCTCGCGACCGGCTGGCCGCCCGGCGTGTTCAGCGTCACGACGAGCGCCTCGGCGTTGCCGTCGGCGTCCGCCCGCTCTATCTGTTCGACGAGGTCGTCCGCGGACGCCCCGCCGGGCCGTAGTGGCATCCCGCCGCCGTCTGCGGTGATCGGCCCCGTTACCTCGACTTCGCCGACGTTGTACGAGGGAAATACCGTCTCCGCGAGGCTACTCGCTATCCGCAAGCCTACGAACGCCGTCGCGATGACGAGGACGACGCCGACGAGACCGACCGACGACACTCGGTCCGGCACTACGACGAACAGTGCAACGCCGACCGCGGCGGCGACGAGTGCTCCGACGACGACGATTCCGATCTGCGCGAGCGACCGTAGCGTGCCTTCCATGGGATCACCTGCCGTCGTGTTGCGGGCGGCAACAGAAAAGGGTAGACCCTCCGGAAGTACGCGTCGTGAGCGGTCCCGGCGGACTGGCCGGTCACCAGCGGACCTAAAAAACGGAGAGACCCGACACACAGGACGTGACACGACACCTTACACTGTCGGACGGACCCACGAAGACTGTCGATATCCGGTGTGTCGAATCTCGTCACGAAGTCCCGTCCGACAGTATTAGCCGCCGTAGCCTCCGTCGGTCCCGTTCGAGGCGTTACCGCCGGTCACGTTGCCATCAGCAGTGGCGTTGCCCTCTACCGTCTCGTTGTCGGCGGGCGCTTCCCGTTCTTCCGGCGGCACGAACTCGTAGCCGAGTTCCTCGGCGATAGTGCTGAACTGCACTTTGCCTGCCTCCTGAATGTTCATCGTGTCCAGCGCGTCCGCTCCGAGGACTTCGGCCGGCAGAACGAACGGCCACTCGCAGTTCTCGTTCTGCTCGCTCGCTCGATTGAGCCCAGCCTCGAACTGCTCTCTTCCCGCGACGCCCTCGTCTCTCGTCGCGTACTCCGGGATGTCCTCCTCGGCGAGGTCGCCGACGACGAGCCGCATCACCATGCCGAGAAGGAAATGCGGGCCGCAGTACATATCGTACACGCCCTCTTCCTCGAACCGGTACAGCCAGGCCGAACCGGGGCCGAGGACCGGCGATGAAAACGGTTCGGAGCCCTCCGGTACCCGCCGACTATGGCCGATATCGGGATGGAATGCCGTGACTGAGTGGTCGGGGCTCATCACGGAGAACTGGACGATATCGCCGGACTGGATCTGAAGCCCAGTCGGCTCGAAGTAGAGAAACGGCGGGCTGGTCGGCCCCGACGGCGGGGCAACGAGTAGCTGGACCTCGTGGTCCGGTTCGAGCCCCTCGGGAATTTCCTCGATATCCGTCGTCGAATACCCGAACACCGGGTCGATCTGGTCCGAGTCGGCTCCCCCGTCCTCTTGGCCTGTGACCCCGACACCCGTGGCCGCTGCCGTTCCGCCGCCGAGCGAGAGCGTCGCTCCCACGCCGAGCGCTTTCAGGAGAGACCGCCGCTCGAAGCCGGACCATTCACTGAACAGTTCGTCTGACGATTCCCCTGTCTCCCCCTCCGTAGATCCCGTCATTGTTTCACCTGTTGCTGGCGCGCCGCAACGATCGCTACACCTCATCCGGAGATAAACCGCCGTAACCGTTTCAACACTTAACAAAAGCGCCGTACCCAGGCGAGACAGGACCGCTACAGGAGGTAAGGATACACAACTGATGTGTCGGTTCGTGTAGTTCGGCCAGCGTGATCCGCAGCCAGAACCATGTTAATTGTTACCATGTGCCTATAATCCTGTCCGTAATTAGATCCGGGGAAGAACCTGTAAATGCTAGACAGTTCCGAGGTCCGAGCGACGATTTTATATGAAATATTAACTCGGGGCGGAGGCTAACACGTGAAATCCCGATACAGACCGTCTCCCGTCTCACCACATTCACGAAAAACCGATCGCGGTATCGCCCCGCTTGATCGGTGAATTCACTGAGAGGGATGGCTGTCATTCAGTTCGGGAGTCCGCCGATGTAGGCTCAGCAACTACCGGTAACGCAGTTACGACAACTCCCCTGAGACTTCGCCGGCGCTGGCGCTACCGAACCGTACACAGCAGAGAGAACAGCAAAATCGTAGCCGTTTACAGCAGCCCCGTCTTCTGGAGCTTCATCAGGTCCTCGGTGTCGAGGGTCTCGCCGTCCTTGAACTTCTGGTAGATCTCCTCGGCTTCCTCTTTGGCTTCCTGCTCTTTCTTCTCGCGCTCGGACTGACGCTCTTCCTCTTCCTGCTTGTCGAGTTCGCGCAGTCGCTTCTGGACGCGGACGAAGTCCTCGTGGTGCTGGTCGGCGGCCTCCTGGGCCTGGACGAACTTCTCGTGCATCTCGTCGGCCTCGTCACGGATGTCGTCGGCTTCGCGGTAGGCCTCGATCATCTCGTTGTGATGTTCCTGGGCCTTGTCCGCGAGTTCAGTGACCTTCTGGTGGTGTTTGGAGGCTTCCGAGCGGACGGATTCCGCCTTCTCGACGTACTCCTCGAGGTCGTCGTTCTGGTCGAGCTTTTCCTTGCGCTGCTGGTACTCCTCGCGCTTGTCCTCGATCTTCTCGATGAGTTCGCGCTCGTCTTCCGTCGAGAGCACCTCGGTCTGTTGCTTGAACTCGAGGTCCTCGATCTCGCTTTCGAGTTCTTCGAGGTCCTTGCCCTCGTCGAGTTCGAGGTCGGATTTCATCTCCTCGACCTTGTCGAAGAGCTCGTTCGCCTTCGCGTTGAGTTCGTTGCGCTGCTCTTTGTGCTCTTGAACGAGTTCGTTGAGCTCGTCGCGTTTCTCGCGGTGTTCCTGCGCCTCGTCGACCTTCTCGCGAGTTTTCGCGTTGAGATCGTCGCGGTTGGACGCTCGTTCCGAGGCCATCTGGTTCAGGTCGTTCCGTCGGTCTCGGAGCTGACCGGCGAGTTTGATGAGCTGCCCTTTGGCTTTGTTTTCGAGATCGTCCTCTGTGAGTTCTACGTTCTGTGTTTCGTCTACCATGTGTTAGTCAAACCTCTGTGCCATACCCGCACCGGCGGAGATAGTCGTCGCTGACCGTGTGTAACTGACCGTGGATAAGGATTCCCTGTCATGTTGGTCGAGCGAGCGATTCTACCGGAACGCCGGTGACGTTCTGGTAACCGTTAATAGTCCCGTGATAGGTATAAAAGTACCGGTCGGTTATCCCCTGAAAACAGTTGCCACGCGGCCAGAGAGACGTGTAAACGGTTGTCACACGATGGGAGCGAGTTATAAACGGTAGGCGTTGAACACGGTTCGATCGGACAGGGTCAACAGCAGTTCGACCGCCTCCGCGTCCCGCGGTACGTCCGCCGTCCCGGCGGCGACCGTATCGTGAGCGTCGACGGTCACGTCCTCGGTTCCCTCGGCGTTGCCTGCGGTCCAGGCGAGCGTCGGTTCGACCGCGTCCGGCCCGTCGTTGACGACGGTAACCCCGACAGAGCCGGCCTCCGGCGGCGAATCCAGAACGGCCTGGACAGGCTCGAACGACTGGGTGAGCGCCTCGTACCCGGGTTTCTCCGAGCCGTCGTGAGCGAGGACACCCATCCCCGCGTCCGGAGCTGTATCCCTGAGCGCGAACGCCGCGAGTACGTCCGTGCCGCGTCGGCGGAGCGTCTCGGTCACCGTCTTCAGCGTCGCGGCCTGGTAGGACTGCGACATTTCGGGGTCGTCGTCGCCGACCTTCATCTCGTGAGCGTCGGCGTCGAACCCCGGCACGTCGTCTCCTCCCGTAGCGTCGCCGCCGAACGCGAGTGACCCCGCACCGTACTCGCCCACGATGTCGCCCAGATCCGGATATCGGTCGAGAAGCCATTCGGCGTCCGTCGCCGTGCCGTACTTCCACCCCGGGTAGAGGTGTGCGGCGTCCGGCGCTGTCCCCGGCGGTCCGGCGACGGGGATGACCGGTGCGTCCGCCGGAAACGCGTCCGCAACCGCATCGTCGGAGCCGTGGTCGTAGTCCGTCCGCCAGGCCCGCCAGCGGAAGCGGTATCTGCCGACTCGTCCGCCGCTGACGGGAGCCGCGAACGGCGACCGCGGGTCATCGTGGACGCCGTAGAGAGAGACGCTCGGATGATGCCCGTACTCGTCGGCCAGCGCCGTCGCGAGAACTTCACCCCGGTCGACATCGTACTCGCGGTCGCCCGTGAGAGGGAGGTCCTGCCAGACGAGCACTCCCGCGTCGTCACACGCCTCGTGAAGGTCGTGCGGCGGCACGTGTGCGTGCGCTCGAACGAGGTTAGCGTTCGCCGCGGCCGCGCGCTCGACATCCGTCACGGGGTCGTCCGACGGTAACACGTTAACCCCGCGTGCGCTCACGCGCTGACCGTTCACGAACAGACCGTCGTCGCCGTACTCGACCGTCCGGAGACCGGTCGTTTCGCTGACGCTCGTCTCGCCGAGTTTGGCGCGGACGGTGTAGCGGTGTTGCGAGCCGTAGTCGTGCGGCCACCACCGCGACGGGTCCCGCACCCGTATCTCCCGGGTCAGCGTCGTCCGCTCGCCCGCCGCAGCGGTGACGCTCGCCTGCTCCATCGTCCCCCCACCGCGGAACCCCTCCGGCCGCGTCGAAAAGGTGACTCGGTCGTCGAGTTTTGCGGCGGCATCGACCGTCACCGCCGCTTCGATGACAGCCCCGTCGTCCTCGATACGCGGCCTGACGGTCATCCCGTCGAGAAACGTCTCCGGGCGGACGCGGACGCGTGCGTCCCACCAGATACCCGGAACTGCGGCGTCTTCGGGAAGCAGGTCGGTCGTCTGGACGCCGCCGAAAGCGTCTTGCGGGGCGTGACACTCCACGACGAGTTCGTTTCGCTCAGCCGGGTCGAACTCGAACCGAGCCGGTACGAAGTACGCGTCGTGTTCGCCCAGTAACTCGCCGTTCATCCAGATGCTCGCCCGAGCGAACAGCCCTCGAAGTTCGAGTAGCGTCCGCTGCGTGTCGCTCGCGCGGGGGTCGTCGAATCGGAGCCGGTAGGCGACCGCGTCCTCGCCGGCGAACCGTTCCGGTCTCCCGGGGACGGTCACGTCAACCCACTCGTCAGCGTCCGGTGGCTCCCCGTCATCGTGCGGATCGACCGCCGCTGCCGTCCACGCGCCCGTCATCACTACCCACGACACCGGACCCGGGTGAAATAGTCTTTACGTCGTGTCTCCGCTTTCACTTTCACTTTCACTCCGGGGACGGGTCGCTTTAACGTACGGGGGTGGTGAACGTCCGGATATGCTGGAACGGCTTTCCCCGACGTGCGAGGACGGCGAATGCGACCGCGCGCTCAGCGACGACGCTCTGATGCTGGAGATGGAGCGAGACGGGGGCGTTCGCCGCGCCTACGAGTGCGACTGCGGAGCCGTCACGGTGACGGTCGTCAAACGCTCCCGCTACAGTAGCAACTGATACGGACTGTTGTAGCTGTTTACCGGTATACGCCGACCTCGTGTCAGCGCTATTCGGAAATGACTTACAACAGTCCGTATGAAAGTCAAGGCACACCTGCTCGTACGTCAGCGATGCGATCAGCGTGTGAATCGTTTCAGTGACTGCGACACTACCGTCGGCTGTAACTTCGGACATCTTATCTGGCCGAAATCCTTCCGCGGTTTACAGCAGACAGTATAAGTGCGCCGGTCGGCAAGCGCCGTCCATGAAAGAAACCGTACACGCTCGCGGTCACGAGAACGTGACCGCAGCGCATACGAGCACGTTCGAGGTGACGACGGACGACTATCTCACCCCAGCCGGCGACTGTATCCTCGCCGTCGAAGCCGACCGTTCCCCGGCCGACTTCGATCCCGCGTTCGTCAAGGCGTGCCGCGACCCCGAGGCCACGATCACCGCTACCTTCGAGGCCGCGGGCTACTCGGAGACGGTCCGCGGCCGCGGCGACCCCGATCTCGAACTGACGAGCGACCGGAGCATGGTCGGCCGCACGAGCGACTACGTGGACGACCGGACGTTCCTGCTCGGTGCGGGGTTCGCCGCCAACGGGTTCGACCGCGGCCTCGTCGACGCGCTGGCCGACGGCGCGGAACTGACTGTCACCGTCGAAGTAGCGTGACGCCGTCAGTCCGCCAGATAACCGAGGTCCCGAAGTTTCTCGCCGACTGACACCCCCGCCGACTGGTCGTAGGTCGCGGGGTCGTAACCGCCCGCGTCGGTCGCCGTCGTCTCGTACCACGGGACCAGATGCAGCGACGGGAGCGGCATCCGTCGCGGGTGGCCGTACACGCCCCACTCGCCGAGGGCGTTGCCGTGGTCGGCGGTGACGACTGCTCGCTCCGCGTCGGCGTTCTCCAGGAGAACGGCGACGTCGTCGAGGACGTGTTCGAGGTTGTTCCGGTACGCGGTCCAGAGCCGTTCCTCCGATACCTCCCCGTCTCGGAGTTTCTCCCACGCGTTACCGGGCAACCAGCCCGCGTCCTCGCGCTGGAACCCAGCGCCGACACCCGGATCGGGGATGGAGGGAAAGTGCGGTTGCATGTAGTGGGCGACGACCCGTTCCGGGTCGCGATCGCGCAGAAGCGTGATCGTGCGGTCGGTGACGGGTCTCGGAGGGACGGTCTCCCGCTCGGCGTCCCAGGCGTACCGCCACACCTCGTCCAGTGCGGCGAACCGGTTCGGGTCGAGCAGTTCGTCGGAGAACGGGTTCGCGGTGACGTACGCCGTCTCCGCGACCGCCGCCTCGTCGGCCGTGCCGAACGTCCGCTCCAGCCAATCGTGTGAGTGGCTCGCCGGCGAGGCGACCCGCCGCGGTCGGTCGAGAAAACGGTAGTCGGACGCCACAGAAGCCATCAGGTCGGCCCGACAGCCGTCGAGGACGACCAGGAGGTCCCACTCGCGGTCGTAAACCGTGGGCGCGAACCGCCAGACTGCGTCGAGGCGTCGTAACCCGCCGCGGTACAGTTCGTCGGTCGACTCCCGAAGCGCAGTGACGGGGTCCTCCGCTCCGAACCGACGGTACGTTTCCCCCAGCCAGTCCCCCAGAGACATATCCACTCGTACCACGATCGGCCACTTAAGGCCGTACCCGTCCTATTTGTGGCCGCTCGTCGAATAGCGTCCGAATGACCGTGCCACTGGCGGGAAAACTCCGCGAAGAGGCCCAGACCGCGTACAACCGGGCCGTCCGCCCGCACCTGCCGTACAAAGTCGGCGTGTTCAACGGCGTCGCGTCGCGACGCATCCGTCTGCTCGACTTGACCGACACGTTTCCCGACTACGAGGCGGCCGTCGTCGACGCGACGCGCGAGCGCGTCGAACCGGGCGACGAGGTCGTCGTGGTCGGCGGCGGCTACGGCGTCACGAGCGTCGCCGCTGCTCGCGCCGCGGGGCCGGACGGACACGTCACGACGTACGAACCGGCACGCAACCGGTTCGAGATAGCCAGACACACCGCGTCGCTCAACGAGGTCGAAGACAGAGTCTCCGTCCGTCGCAAACTCGTCGGACCTGGCGTGAAAATCGACGGCGAAGGGGACCGAACAGACCGAGTCTCGCCGTCGGCACTCCCGGACTGTGATGTCCTCGAACTGGACTGTGAGGGCGCGGAAGCCGCGATCATCGAATCGATGACCGCCCGCCCGCGGTCCGTCGTCGTCGAGACCCACGGTTGTTTCGGCACGCCAGAGTCAGACACTCGCGAGGCGTTGGCGGAACGGGGGTACGAAGTTATCGACCGAACACCCGACGAACCCGACCGCGGCATCGTCGTCCTCACCGCGGAGCGAGTGACTGAACACGGTGGATAGTTGTGCGCTCGGTCCCGTACTACGACGCATGTCCGAGGACGCTGAGCCGACGGAGAACATCAGCGGCGGCGACGAGGGGTGGACCGAGTTCGCCGAGACGGCAGCCGGCGATGCGAGTACCCGCGCGGAGGCGGTCGTCGACCGCCTCGGCGAGATGTACTGGCAGAAAGCGTACGGCGGTCGCGACGCCTTCGAGTGTTTAGTCCGAACTATCCTGAGCCAGAACACCAGCGACAAGGCGAGCCAACCGGCCCACGACGCGCTGATGGAACGGTACGGCGGGGCAGACCTCGCCGAGCGACTCGCCGCCGCCGATCAGTCCGAACTCGCCGAAACCATCTCCGGCGCGGGCCTGTACAACCAGAAGTCGGAGGTCATCATTCAGACCGCCGAGTGGGTCCTAGAAGAGTACGGTTCCGAGACTGCGTTCGACGAGTTCGTGCAGTCGGGGGAACCGTCCGCGGTCCGCGACACGCTCCTTTCGGTCACCGGCGTCGGCCCGAAGACGGCTGACTGCGTCCTGCTGTTCTCGGGCGGTCGCGGCGGCGTGTTCCCCGTCGACACCCACGTCCACCGCATCGCGCGACGACTCGGCGTCGCGCCGGCCGACGCCGACCACGAAGGAGTGCGCGCGGAACTGGAGCGGGACGTACCCGCCGAGAAGTGCGGCTTCGGTCACACGGCGATGATCCAGTTCGGCCGCGAGTACTGTACGGCGCGCAAGCCGGCCTGTCTGGAGGGGCCGGAGGCGTGTCCGATGGAGGACCTCTGTGACCAGACAGGTGTCTATCCGGCGACGGGCGAGGTAGAGGACCCCGCGGAGGCGCGGACCGACGCGGATTAACGCGCTATCAGGACGACGGAGAGGACGGCGAACCCGACGCCGGCGACGTCCGTCGCCTCGACGGATTCGCCCAGCACGGCGACGCCGAGTACCGCCGCGACGACGAAATACAGCGCGCTGACGGTAGTGACGATGCTCGTCTGCCCTCGCTCCAGTCCCGCGTAGAAGGCGACGGCCGCGATGCCTGCGAACACGCCAGCACCCAGGGCGACTGCCACGCCGGTCTTCGCCGTCGCTACTGGCTGGTCCCGCGCGAAGACGTACGCCAGCGCGATGGCGACGCTCGTCGCGTAGGAGAAGATCATCGCGGAGACGGGGTCGATGTATCGCGTCGCCACGTCGGCGAGCACCGCCCACACGCCCCACGAGACCATCGCCGCCAGCGCGAACAGTATCGTCGCGTTCGTCATAGGCGACGGCACGAAGGGCAGCGAGGTAACGACTTCGGAAGCGATGCGGAGCGGTAGCTGTCAAGGGCGGCGCGGAGCGGTGGCCGCGCTCGGCGTTCATGCCGAGCGCACGGGGGAGGGCAGGAACCCGGAGCGTGCCTCCGCGACCGCGGAGGCTCGCGCAAACTGGCGGGCCTGGAACGAGCGCCTCCGGCGCTCGTTGGCGTCTTCGCGAACGAAGTGAGCGAAGGCTCGGGAGAGCTTCGCTCTCCCGGTGGACATTGAAAGGGCGCAGCGGCGGACGCCAGTCCGCCGCAAGGGCTTTCAGACGAAGCGGAAGGTCTCTAGGTTCTTCGGCGCGAACGTCCGCATGTTGTAGTCGTGATACAGCGCCGACGAGAGGTCCTGTGTCGAGGACTCGTCGCCGTGAACGCAGAGTACCTTCTCGGGGCGGGGATTCATCGTCTTCACGAAGTTCTCCAGCCCCTGGCGGTCGGCGTGGCCGGAGAAGCCGTCGACGGTCTCGACCTCCATGTCCAGCGTGAGAGTGTTGCCGCGGCCGTTGCCGCGGTTGTCGACCGGGATCTCGTCCCAGCCGTTCTGGATGCGTCGGCCGAGGGTCCCCTGGGCCTGGTAGCCGACGAACGTGAGCGTGCTGTCCGCCTCGCCGCCGAGGTGGCGGAGCCAGGACATGATCGGACCGCCCTCGACCATCCCCGACGTCGAGAGGACGATGCAGGGACCGCCGTCGGCGACCTCGCGGCGTTCCTCCTCGCCGCCGTCGATGTGATTGAACTGGTCGGCGAGGAACGGGTTCTCGTCGTCGTGGAAGATGCGGTCGCGGAGGTCGTCGCGGAGGTACTCGGGGTACGTCGAGTGGATAGCCGTGGCCTCCCAGATCATCCCGTCGAGATGGACGGGCATCTCGGGTATGTCGCCGGTCCGCATTGCCTCTTCGAGGACGAGCATCATCTCCTGAGAACGTCCCACCGCGAACGCCGGGATGAGGATCTTCCCGTCGCGGTCGTACGTCTGATTGATGACCTCTTTCAGCTTCCGCTCGGAGTCCTCCTGGTCGGTCTGGTAGTCGTTCCGGCCGCCGTAGGTCGACTCCAGCACGAGCGTCTCGACGCGCGGGAAGTCGTTGACCGCGCCGTTGAACAGGCGCGTGTCGTCGTAGTGGATGTCGCCGGAGAACGCGACGTTGTAGAGGCCGTCGCCGATGTGGAAGTGAGTGACTGCGGAGCCGAGAATGTGGCCGGCGTTGTGCAGCGTGAGCTTCACGTCCGGCGCGATGTCGGTGACGTCGCCGTATTCGAGCGGGATGGTGTGTTTGATCGCCTCGCGCACCATCTCGGAGTCGTACGGGGGCGCGCGGCCCTCCTTTGCGGCGACGTCCAGATAGTCGAGTTGGAGCAGGCCCATCAGGTCGCGGGTCGGTTCGGTCGTGTAGATAGGACCGTCGTAGCCGTACTTGAACAGAAGCGGGATGAGCGCCGAGTGGTCGAGGTGGGCGTGCGTCAGGATGACGGCGTCGATGTTCTGTGCGCCCGCGCCGAGCGCTTCGGGCACCTGCAGATACGGGACCTCGCCTTCGGCTCCGGGCTTGTCGCCGCAGTCGATGAGAATGCGCGTTTCGGGCGTCGAGAGGATGAAGGAGGCGCGGCCGACCTCGCGGCAACAGCCGAGCGTGGTGATGCGGACGTACTCGTCGTCGGACATCTCCTCTCTGTGGATCTGGCGGCCGACCTTCTCTAAGATGTCGCGGCGTTCGTCGCGTTCCTGCTTGAGGAAGTTCCGGACGTTAGACACTGTGGAGGACTCGATGGGCGGCGTTCGGACGACTTCGGGCGTCCAGCCGACCTTCTGGGTGATATCTCGGAGCGTGCTCCCGTGGCGGCCGATCACCATTCCGGGCTTTTCCGCCTCGATAACGACTTCGCCGGTGTCGGCGTGGAAATCGAGATCCGTGACGCCGGCGTCGTCCGGGATGACCGCCATGATCTCCTCGCGGGCGTCGCGGGGCTTCGAGAGGACGTCGGGGTCGGGCCGGACGGTGATCCGCTTGCGGAGTTTACTCGCGAGTTGGCGGATGAGGTCTCCTTTCTGCGCGAACTTCTTCGGGTCACGGGTGTAGACGACGAGTTCGGGGCCCTCGTATTTCACGTCGGACACCGAGATGTCGCTCGGCAGTTCGCTCGTTATCTCTGTGCGTAAATCGTCGAGTTGTTGGTCAACTGAACTCATAGTGAGAGCTGGATAGCGTATCCGTTATCGAGGTTCTCCCGTTCGTCCGCGGGGCCATCGCCGAACCGAGTGCACGGTGATCCGTCGAAGCGACGCCGTTGGTCGACGTGCTGTTTGACGGTTCGCCACTGTGTCGTAACACTGTATACATAGGGATATCGTCCCGGTGATGTTGTGGGCGGCGCGTTCTGCGATACGCTCGGGGATGGGTCCCACTTGCTGCGGGAAGGTCTGAGAGAACCCGCTTACTCGGGCATATTACTTCCTTGTTATAAAAGCCTTCGCAATACCGGGTGCGCATCGACGGAGACGGTCCCCCGCCGGCTGGAATCTCCGGTTTTCGAAGTCGGCCGACAGTATAAGCCGCTCGCGTCCGTACGGGGCGGCGATGCACGTCTCACCCGACACTGTCGCCGACGAGCGCGACTGGGTGCGCTCGCGCGCGGACGTCGTCGTCCCGTTACTGAACGACCTCCGCGCGGAGTTCACCGAAATATTCGACACCGACGTCGATCCGGTGACCGCCGAGATGTACCGAACGGAGGTCGACGCCGTGTTCGCTGACGGCGACCTCGCGGTCAACGTCGCGGCGTTCGTCGTCACGCTCCGGGAACTGGACGTCGAGGGTGATTATCCGGGGTTCGTCGCTGACGAACTGCTCGGCAGACAACTCGCAGGCATGATCGCCGGCGGCCAACCGCTCGGACTGCTCGGTGAGGCCGCCTTCCACTACGCGGACGTCATCCACCATCCCGAGGACGCGACGGCGGGGAGCGACGACCTGGAGGCCGCGCTCGCGGCGGGGTTCCAGACCCGGCTTCCGGGGTGGAACTGGACCGAGGGCCCGAGTCCGTTCCGCGTGGATTAGTACGTCTCGCGGAGATAGGCCGTTATCTCGTCGACCAGTTCGGGGTCGTACGTCCAGAAGCCGTAATACTCGTCGGGCGTGCGTTCCTCGGCGATCAGCGCGGACTTGTTCGCGTCGTCGCCGCCGCCCTCGAAGACGAGAAACCAGAAATCGCCGATCTCGTCGGCTGATTCCGTCTGGACCGTGACACCGTCGATGTCGGGCGCGTCCCACTCGTCGGAAATGTAAACGCGGACGGCGAGGTCGTCCCGTTCGCCGAGCGATTCGTACAGCGATACCTGGTCTCTCAGGGCCGGGAGAGACTGGAATCCGACGTACAGCGTTCCGCGACCGACGCGCCAGGCGCGGTCCTCTATCTCGCGAGCGGTGGCGAGCATCTGCCTGCGGTCGTACGACGCAAACACCGTCTTGTCGAACAGGTCGAGATACTCCTGAAAGGCGGCGTCGTCGACCGCGTTAGTCGGGCCCTCGGGCAGCGAACGGGCGCGTTCGATAGTCTCGAGAGGCACCGTGCCCCGGAACTCGTCGTCTCGTCGGACAACGACGAACCCTCCGGTTCCGGTGTCGGGGAGACGGCGGTGGGTCACGTCGACGTTTCGAAGTGAGAGTCGGGCCTCCAGATCGGACGAGTCCGACGGCGAGTATTCGACTACCGTGCGACGCTGTCGTTCGATCCGGTCGACGAAGTCCCGCAGTAACACGACTCATCCACCCTGTGACCGGAGTGGCGACGGCGTCTCGGTCGTTCGTGCTCGTTCGACCGAAAGGGACTCGTCGAGCAACTTCTGGATCTCGTCCGAGAGGTCGCGGAGTTCGACATGGTGAGACTCCCAGTCGTACTCCAGAAACCCGAAGTCGGCCAGCATCGGCAGGTGAACGTGGTGGAGGTCGGTACGGATCCGGTTTCGCCGGTGCGGCGTAGTGGTCATTCCACGGCCTACCGTCAACCAGCCCGAAATGACATCGGCCAACTCGTCGAGCGATGCGTCGTCGTGTTCCAGTAGGTAATATAGCACGTGACGGCGACGGGCATCGCTCAACGCGCAGAACACGTCGTTCGGGTCGCCGACAGTGACGGTCATCGTAGTGGGAATCCTCGTTCAGTGGGCAGATATCGCTCCGTTGGATTGCAAGGTTATAACATACCACACCTAGCGGGAAATACGCTTGCATATCTCACCGACAGAGATTCCACATTCTGTCGCTCTGATTGCTCGTCCCCGGTCGGATCCTCACCCGATTTCGACACCGAACGCGTCGGCCAGGTCGACGCGTTCCATCGGCATCGCGTGATCCAGAACCGATTCGACGACCGGTGGGAGGGCTGCCAGCGTGACTCGCCCCGTTTCGCGGTCGTAGGTGACGAGCGACGTAGCTTCGAGTTTCTGTAGGTGTACGTGGTCGAGGCGTATCAGCATCTCGTCGCGGTATCCGGACAGCGAGAGCGTCGGGGTGTCGACCAGCGCCTTCGTCGCAAGAACGTCCGCGAGTTCGTCGACGGTCGTGGTCGGACGTTCGCGGAGGTAGT
Organism: Halostella pelagica; assembly: GCA_005954745.1. Classification (GTDB taxonomy): domain Archaea; phylum Halobacteriota; class Halobacteria; order Halobacteriales; family Natronoarchaeaceae; genus Halostella; species Halostella pelagica. Next base: position 705,444 of record CP040678.1, on the reverse strand, counting down.
AGAGAGTAAAGCGACGCTTTTCGTTGGCAAGCGTTCCGAATATCTCGTCGAGGGAGGTCGACGTGACGTTCTGTGACTCTGCGTCGAGGGTGCGATCGGTATGGACCATATACTTTCAGGTGTTTTCACCCAGAAACTATAGTTCTTTGTCCCCGAAATCCGACCGGACCGTGTTCGGAGGTCGCCTCTCAGTCGATCCCGAACACGGCGCGTTTATTACTCCGGTCCCCCGACGAAGAACCATGAGTGGCGAGCAGGAACTCGGAATCACCGAGAGCAAAGAGCACAGCCCCGGCGACTGGTACGCCGAGGTCGTCCAGAAGGCCGGCCTCGCCGACTACGCGCCGATGGGCGGATTCATCGTTACTCGCCCCCGCGGGTACGCCCTCTGGGAAGCGATACAGGACCGTCTCGACGGCTGGTTCAAGGAGACGGGCGTCACGAACGCCTACTTCCCGATGTTCATCCCGGAGAGCTACCTCGAACGCGAGAAAGACATCGTCGAGGGATTCGACCCCGAGGTGGCGTGGGTCACCAAGGGCGGCCACGATGAACTGGAAGAGCCCCTCGCCGTCCGTCCCACGAGCGAGAGCATCATCGCGCCGTTCATGGCCAAGTGGACGCGGAGCCACCGCGACCTGCCCCTGCGTCTGAACCAGTGGTGCAGCGTCGTCCGGTGGGAGGCAACCGAGACGAAGCCGTTCTTCCGTACGAAGGAGTTCCTCTGGCAGGAGGGCCACACCGCCCACGAGACTGAGGACGAGGCCTGGACGGAGACGATGACGCGTCTCGACCAGTACGAGCGGATCTACGAGGACGAACTGGCCATACCGGTCCTTCGCGGGCGCAAGCCGGAACACGACAAGTTCCCCGGCGCGGACACAACGACGACCGTCGAGGCGCTGATGCCGGACGGCAAGTCCGTTCAGGGCGGAACCAGCCACTACCTCGGCCAGTCCTTCGCCGAGGCGTTCGACATCACCTTCATCGACGAAGACGAGGAGGAGCGAGTCGCCCACACCACCTCGTGGGGGCTCTCGTGGCGCGCGCTCGGCGCGCTTATCATGACGCACAGCGACGACCAGGGGCTCGTCTTGCCCCCGACGGTCGCGCCCACCCAGGTCGCCATCGTCCCCATCTGGCAGGAAGACACCAAAGACGACGTGCTCCAGTACTCCGCGGAGATCGCCGCCGAACTCGAAGACGCCGGTGTCAGCGTCGAACTCGACGACCGCGACGGTCGCAACCCCGGGTTCAAGTTCAACGAACACGAGTTGAACGGCGTTCCCGTCCGCCTGGAGATCGGCCCCAACGAGGTCGAAGACGAGCGCGTGACAGTCGTCCACCGGCCCGACGGCGAGTCGGTCGAGGAGGACCGCTCGGGGATCGCGGACACGGTCGAGGAACACTTCGACACCGTGTACGACAAGCTGTACGCCGCCGCCGAGGAGAACCTGGAAGAGAACGTCCGCGAGGCCCACAGCCCCGAGGACATCCTGGGCACGATCGGCCGCTACGGCGGGTACGTGAAGACGCCGTGGTGCGGCGACGAAGCGTGCGAGACGGCCATCAAAGAGGAGATCGCCGCCGAGATCGTCATGCTTCCGCTCGACGAGGACGGCGCGTCGTCCGCGGAGTCGGCTGAAGGCGACGACGACGGCGAAGAACAGATCGGCGACGAGTGTGGCGTCTGCGGCGACGAGGCGACGGAGACGGCGTACTTCGCGAAGTCGTACTGACGCTCACCCCACCAGAACCACGTACAGCGCGACGGTCCAGACCAGGCTTCCGATCCCCTCGACCGCGAGCAGCGTCGCGACGCGGACCGGGGCTGCGAGCAGGTAGCCGACCGGCCGCGCCAGTCGCGGGAGGCCGCCGGCCGCGTCGAGCAGGCCGTCGGTGTCGGACGGGCTCGGTATCGCGGTCCACGCGAAACACCCGCCGAGCCAGAGAAACGGGAGCGACAGCGACGACCCGAGCGCCCGTGCGACGCCGAACGCGGCGACGGCGAGGGCGCTGTTGACGGCGAACGGCGCGACGGCGATGGCGAAATCGGCCCCGAACCGGTCGGTCGGCGCGTGGTCGACGAACGCCGCTTTTCCGAAGGGGTTCAGCGAGGGCGTCGAGTGGACTCTCACGCCGGTCAGGCGACAGGCCGCCACGTGGGCGTACTCGTGTGTCAGGATGCCCGGTGCGAGGACGAGGGTGAGCGGAACGTACCAGGCGGCGCGGAGGACCGAAGCGAACGACATCGTGTGAAGTGCGGGCCGCTCGTCACGTAAATGCTGTCAGTGCGTTCGGTACCGTACGACGGCTGATACTGTCGGACGTAACTGTTTCAGATGTTTCGCGGGAACGCCCCCGCGAAATTCTTCACTGACTTCCGTCCGTCAGTGTGAGCCTCTCCATCCATCTATTTCGAACGAGGGGTGATACTGTCGGACAGAACTATGTGATACTCGATCGCTCGGACGCGGCCGTCGCCGCCGGAGGCGGCCGGGTTCGCCATCGACTTCGCACAGGCGACTGTCCGATAGTTGAGGCCACCGCTACGTCGACCAGCGGCTAGACCACCAGCCCCCGGTGCAGAACGTACCACTCAATAGCGGTATTGAGACGAAAGGACCGGTCCGGTACGATATAAACCAATAATATAAAATTCCTAATGTTTACTGAGGGATGACAGTAGTGACACCGTCGGGGCGGCGGTCGCGGGAGTTCGCCTCGGTGATGACAAAAGCAATGACTGAAATCCAGTTCGACGGCGAAGTCGCTACTCGACACAGACGCATCGATCCGGACCGGTGGGATGACATCTACGTCGTCGGCGATGTCCACGGGTGCCGGCGGGAACTGGAGGCGCTACTCGACGCCCTCGAACCGACGACCGACGACCTACTCGTCTTCGTCGGCGACCTGATCAGAAAAGGGCCGGACAGTCCGGGCGTCCTCCGGCACGTCAGGAGCGCCCCCAACGCGATCAGCGTCCGCGGGAACAACGAGGACAAGGTGCTACGCGGTGACAAGCGGCTTCCGGAACTCACTGACGACGACGCCGCTTTCCTCTCGACGTTACCCGTCGCGATATCGTGGGACGATGCGCTAGTGGTCCACGGCGGCGTCGACCCGCGGCGGCCGCTCGTCGACCAGAGCGTGGACGGCCTGCTAACCCGGCGCTCGATCCCGGTGGGCCGGGGGTACGATGGCCCGTTCTGGTTCGAACAGTACGCCGGATCGCCCCGCGTGTTCTTCGGCCACACCGTCCTCGACGCTCCGTTCGTCGGCGAGGCCGCACTCGGTCTCGACACGGGGTGTGTCTACGGGGGGGACCTGACGGCGTACGACTACTACGCCGACGAGTTCGTGAGCGTTCCCGCCGAGCGAGCGTACGAAACCCGGAGCGACGAGAAGATACTCTCGCCGTCCTCCATCGAGGCCGAACATCGATGAGCGAGGAACGCACCCCAGACGCGGTGGACGACGACGCGGATCCCGTCGAACTGGGGGGTGACCTGACGGAGTACGAACCGGCGTCGTCGGAGACGACCGGCACAGCCGAAACAGAGCCGGAAACTCGCCGGTGTCAGGAAACCCGCCAGTGTCCGGAGATTCGTCGGTGTCTTGTCTGTGGCACGGAAGTGCCCGCTGCCGATTCGAAGTGTCCGCTCTGCCGGTCGATGGATATCGCCGGGGCCGATGCGGACCGGGCGACCGATTCGACGGCTCTCGTTCCGGACGTAGTCACGTCGGACGGCGGGCAGTCTGTTCCCGTCGCTGAAACGGACGCGTCCGACCCGGCCGGGATCGACCTCTCTGACCCAGCGTACTACCTCAACCGGGAACTGAGCGAACTCGCCTTTCAGCGGCGTGTGCTGGCGGAGGCGCTCGACCGGGAGAACCCGCTGCTGGAGCGGGTGAAGTTCCTCGACATCTTCACGCGGAACATGGACGAGTTCTTCCGAAAGCGCGTCGGCGGCCTGAAACAGCAGATGGCCGCCGGCATCACGGAGCGCACGCCCGACGGGCGGACGCCGGAAGAGCAGTGGATCGAGGTGCTAGAGACGGCCAGACCCATGTTCGAACGCCAGGTTGAGTGCTACCGGGAATCGATCCGGCCCGCCCTGGCCGACGCCGGAATTCACATCACCGACTACGACGACCTGTCGCCGACGGAGCGGTCGGAACTCCGGAGCTACTTCGAGTACTCCGTGCTACCGACGCTGACGCCGCTTACGTTCGACCCGGCCCATCCGTTCCCGTTCATCTCGAACCAGAGCCTCTCGCTCGCAGTGCTCACCCGCGAGGAGCCCGGAGACGATCTTACGTTCTCCCGGGTGAAGATCCCCCGAAACCACGTCCGGTTCGTCGAGGTCAGCGACGAGCGGTACGTCCCGCTGGAACAGATCGTACGGTCGAACCTCGACCTCCTCTTCCCGGACGTGACGGTCGTCGACACCGGCATGTTTCGAGTGACCCGTAACGCGGAGGTCGGACGGGACGAGGAGGTCGCCGAGGATCTGACCGAGATGATAGCGGAGGTGATCGCCGAACGGCGGTTCGCGACTGCCGTTCGCCTCGAAGTCGAAGCGGACATGCCCGCGGCGGCGCTGTCGATACTGCAGCGACAACTCGACCTCAACGACCGCGAGGTGTTCAGGCTGGGCGGGCCGCTGGAGTTCCGTGACTTCGAGGCGCTGACCGAACTCGACCGCCCGGATCTCAAACTCGACGAGTGGACGCCCCAGCCGCACCCCCGGTTGACCGACAGCGACGCGGCAGGGAGCGACATCTTCACCGAAATCCGGCGTGACGACGTGCTGATCCACCACCCCTATCACTCCTTCGAGGCGACCGTCCAGCGGTTCCTGGAGACGGCCGCCCGAGACCCTGACGTGCTGGCCATCAAGGCGGCGATCTACCGAACTGCGAGCGACTCGCAGGTGATAGAAAGCCTCATCGAGGCCGCCCGTAACGGCAAGCAAGTGGCGGTAATGGTCGAACTGAAGGCCCGGTTCGACGAGGAGAACAACCTCGAGTGGGCCAAGCGTCTAGAGGAGGAGGGGATCCACGTCGCCTACGGAACTATCGGCTACAAGACTCACACGAAGACGTCACTGGTCGTCCGGGACGAGGGCGACGGCGTCCAGTTGTACTCGCACGTCGGGACGGGGAACTACCACTCCGAGACGGCCAAGACGTACGAGGACCTCGGACTGCTTACGGCCGACCGCGGCGTCGGACAGGACCTCGTGAAACTGTTTAACTACTTCACCGGCTACTCGCTCCACGAGGAGTACCGGAAGCTCCTGATCGCGCCGGGGAACATGCGCGAGCGGTTCGTCGATCTGATCCGCGCCGAAGCCGAGCGCGCCAGAGCGGGCGAACCCGCCAGCATCACCGCCAAGATGAACCGCCTCGAAGACCCGGATCTCGTCCGGGAACTGTACGAAGCCTCGATGGCGGGCGTCGACATCGACCTCGTCGTCCGGGACATCTGCCGACTCCGGCCCGGGCTGACGGGAGTCAGCGAGACTATCGACGTGTACAGCATCGTCGGTCGGTTCCTCGAACACTCCCGGGTGTTTCGGTTCCATGCTGGCGGCGAGCCGGAACACTACATCGGCTCGGCCGACTGGATGACCCGTAACCTAAACAACAGGGTCGAGACGGTCGTTCCGATCGACGACCCGCGACTCCGTGAGGAACTCGACCGCATCCTCGATACGGCGCTGTCGGACACCCGGAACGCCTGGGAGATGCGGTCGGACGGCACGTACGTCCGCCGGGAGTCCGACCCTGGCGAGCCGCTTCGGGACAGTCACGCGCAACTGATGCGTCGTGCCGAGCGGGCGGTCCGCGAGAAACGAACGGGCGGCCTCTGACGGCTTCTTACTCGGAACTGCCCGCTCGATCCGGGGTCGGTCCGCGACACCGTCGCCAGTACCCGTGCGAACGTACGTCGCGCCTGATATCCGTGTCCGGACTTGTATGATATATATTACCTAGTGTGGGATTATATTCCACTTAGCCATTTAGGAGTAGCCTCTTATTCGAGAACAGCACAGAACTGTCCATGAACGAGCAACGTGTACAGCCATCCCCCGACAGCCCCGAGGGACTCGCCGACCCGACCGACGAGCGGTCCAACTGCGGCGTCGGCGTCGTCATGGACCTGGACGACGGAACCAGTCACGCCGTCGTCGCTGACGGCCTCGAACTACTCGAAAACCTCGAACACCGCGGCACCACCGGCGCGGAAGAACGCACAGGCGACGGTGCCGGCGTCCTCTTACAGACCCCACACGAGTTCTTCAACGACGTTCTCGACGGGTCAGTTCCGGACACCTACGCCGTCGGTTCGATGTTCTTTCCCGCGGACGGGAACGCGGCGGCGCTGACCGGCGTCGTCGAGGAGACGCTCGCGACGTACGGACTCGACGTCTTCGACTGGCGGGAGGTCCCGACGAACAACGCCGGCCTCGGCGCGACGGCAGTCGACTCCGAACCGGACGTCCGCCAGTGTTTCGTCCGTGCGCCGACTCTCACGACTGACGAGTTCGACCGCGCGCTGTACGTCGCGCGACGCGCCCTTGAGAACCGGATCGAGGACGAGCGGCCACCCGGATCCGACCGCTTCTACGTCTGCTCGCTCGACCGGAAGACGCTCGTCTACAAGGGGTTGCTGAAGGGCGACCAGGTCGCCGATTACTACCCCGACCTCACCGACGAGCGCGTGAAGTCGACGTTCGCGATGGTCCACGCCCGGTTCTCGACGAACACGCTCGGCGCGTGGCATCTCGCACACCCGTACCGCAACGTCATCCACAACGGCGAGTTCAACACCATCCAGGGCAACATCAACTGGATGCGCGCTCGCGAGACTGACCTCGCGAGCGAGACGCTGGGCGAGGAGATAGAGACGGTCAAACCCGTCATCAACGACCCTGAGCAGTCAGACACCGCCTCCGTCGACAACGCGCTCGAACTCCTGATGGAGGACGGCCGTGACCTCCCACACGCCCTTCGGATGCTCATCCCCGAGGCGTGGCGGGGAGACGACGCCATGGACGAGAGCCGCCGCGACTGGTACGACTACCACGCGTCGCTCGTCGAACCGTGGGACGGCCCCGCTCTCGTTGCGGCGACCGACGGCGACCGCATCGGCGCGGTGCTCGACAGGAACGGCCTGCGACCCTGCCGGTACGACGTGACGACCGACAACACGCTGGTCATGGCCAGCGAGGCCGGAGCGCTCGAACACGACCCCGCGGAGATAGCGGAGCGCGGCCGCCTCCAACCCGGCCAACTGTTCCTGGCCGACCCCGAGGAGGGCCGAGTCGTTCCCGACGAGGAAGTGTTCGACGACCTCACCGACGAGACGTACGGCGAGTGGGTCGAGGCGGAGCAGGTCCAACTCGACACCGTCGCCGACACCGAGGACTACGAGCCCCGGACCAGTGCCGAGGACCTCCGCGCTCACCAGGCGACCTACGGCTACAGCCACGACGAACTGGAGAACCTGATCGAGCCGATGATGAAACAGGGGAAAGACCCCGTCGGGTCGATGGGCGACGACACGCCGCTGTCGGTGCTGTCGGACTACAACCGCCCGCTGTTCACCTACTTCAAACAGCTGTTCGCGCAGGTGACGAACCCGCCGCTCGACTACATCCGTGAGGAACTCGTCACGAGCCTGGAGTCGCGGCTGGGCTTCCAGCGCAACCTGCTCGACGAGACGCAGGAACACGCCCGGCAACTGGTCGCCGATTCGCCGGTCCTCACGGACGCGGAGATGGCCGCCGTCCGAAACGTCTCCGCGAACGGGATCACCTCGGCGACGGTCGACATCACCTACGACCCGGACACCGACCTGCGAACCGCCGTCGAGGACGTGCGCGACGACGCCCGCAAGGCAATCGAAGACGGCCACGATGTTGTCGTGCTCTCGGACCGCGCGACCGGGCCAGACCGCGTCCCGATCCCGAGCCTGCTGGCGATGGGCGCGGTCCACCACCACCTCGTCCGGAACGGCCTGCGCAACCACGCCGGGATCGTCGTCGAGTCCGCCGACCCGCGTGCGGTTCATCACCTCGCGGCGCTCGTCGGCTACGGAGCTGACGCCGTCAACCCGTACCTCGCGTACGAGACCATTTCGGACCTCGTCGCAGGCGAGGACGGGGCCGATGTCGAGGACGCCGTCCGGGCGTACGTCGGCGCGCTGGAGGACGGCCTCCTGAAGACGATGGCGAAGATGGGCATCTCCACGGTCGAGAGCTACCAGGGCGCACAGATCTTCGAAGCGGTCGGCCTCGACGACGACTTCGTCGCCGAGTACTTCGCGGGCACGGAGTCCCGCACCGGCGGCATCGGCATCGAGGAGATCGAGGAGGACCTCGAAGCACGCCACGAATCAGCGTTCGACGGCGCGGACATCGACCGCTACGGCGAGTACGAACACCGGTCCGACGGCATCCACCACCAGTGGAACCCCGAAACCGTCGGCACGTTACAGCGGGCCGTCCGACAGGGCGACTACGACACCTACCGGGAGTTCGCCGAGCAGATCAACGACCAGGGCGAGACCCTGCAGACGCTGCGCGGACTGCTGGAGTTCGACACCGATGGGCGCGAACCGATCCCCATCGAGGCGGTCGAACCCGTCGCCGACATCGTCGAGCGCTTCTCGACCGCCGCGATGAGTCTCGGTAGTCTCTCGCCGGAGGCTCACGAGAACAACTCGATCGCGATGAACCGCCTCGGCGGCAAGTCGAACACCGGCGAGGGCGGCGAACCCCCCGAGCGGTTCGGCACCGAAAAGGAGTGCAACGTCAAGCAGGTGGCGTCGGGCCGCTTCGGCGTCACGTCGTCGTACCTCACGAACGCCGACGAACTACAGATCAAGATGGCGCAGGGGTCAAAGCCCGGCGAAGGCGGCCACCTGCCCGGGATGAAGGTCAACGAGATGATCGCCCACGTCCGGCACGCGACGCCGGGGGTCGGTCTCATCTCGCCGCCGCCGCTGCACGACATCTACTCCATCGAGGACCTGAAACAGCTGATCCACGACCTGAAAGCCGCCAACTCCGCGGCGGATATCAACGTCAAACTCGTCTCGGAGGCGGGCATCGGCACCATCGCGGCCGGCGTCGCAAAGGCAAACGCCGACGTGGTCCACATCTCGGGTCACTCCGGTGGGACGGGCGCGAGCCCGCGCACCTCCATCAAGAACGCCGGCCTGCCGTGGGAACTCGGCCTCGCGGAGGCGAACCAGATGCTCGTCGAGACGGACCTGCGCGACCGTATCCGCGTCTCCGTCGACGGCGGCATGAAAACTGGCCGCGACGTGGCGGTCGGCGCACTGCTCGGCGCGGAGGAGTACGTCTTCGGCACCGCGTCACTGGTCACCAGCGGCTGCGTGATGGCCCGACAGTGTCACAAGAACACCTGCCCGGTCGGCGTCGCCACCCAGCGCGAGGAACTCCGCGATCGGTTCCCGGGCGAGCCCGAACACGTTATCAACTACATGACGTTCATCGCGCAGGAACTCCGCGAGATCATGGCCGAACTCGGCTTCGAGACGGTTGATGAGATGGTCGGCCGCGTCGACGCCCTCTCCCAGCGCGACGACATCGACCATCCCAAGGCCCGCAACGTAGACCTCTCCGGAGTACTCGCCGAGCCTGACGGCGACCAGCGCCGGAAGGTCAGCGAACAGACCCACGAGATAGACGAGCAACTCGACCACGACCTGATCGAGGCGGCCGAGACCGCACTGGAGAACCAGGAACCGGTCGAGATCGTCACCGACGTGTCGAACGCGGACCGCGCGGTCGGCGCGATGCTCTCGAACGAGATATCGACTCGGTACGGCGTTGCCGGTCTGCCGGAAGACACCGTCGACGTCGACCTCCGCGGGACCGCCGGACAGAGCTTCGGCGCGTTCCTCCAGTCCGGCGTGTCGATGCACCTGACCGGCGCGGCCAACGATTACGTCGGCAAAGGTCTCTCCGGCGGGACGCTCTCGGTGACGACGCCCGATAACGCGAACTACGAGGCCGACGAGAACGTCTGTATCGGCAACGTCGCGCTCTACGGTGCGACGGAGGGCGAGGCGTACGTCAACGGCGTCGCCGGCGAGCGCTTCGCCGTCCGCAACTCCGGCGTCACGGCCGTCGTCGAGGGCGTCGGCGACCACGGCTGCGAGTACATGACCGGCGGTGCCGTCGCCGTGTTAGGCGACACCGGGAAGAACTTCGCGGCCGGCATGTCCGGCGGCATCGCGTACGTCCTGGACGAGTCCGGCGACTTCGAGTCGAAGGTAAACACCGGAATGGTGAGCCTCGCCGACACGCTAGAGGAGAAAGACCGCCGCATGCTGAAGCGCCTCGTCGAGAACCACGTCGCCTACACCGACAGCGAGAGGGGCGCGGAACTGCTCCAGAACTGGGAGGAGTCGCTCTCCCGGTTCGTGAAGGTGATGCCCGACGCGTACCACCGCGTCATCACTGAAGAGGGCGCAGACGACATCCGCGAGTCACCGCCCGAACCCGCGACGGTCGGTACGACGGCGGGGTCGTCCGGCTTCGCGGCGTCGACCGACGACTGAGAGTAGGCGGTCGCAGTCGTCTTTTGTCGTCGGCGACGGGCCGATTCGTCACCGGTCAGTTCCGACTGTCACGCTCCGCTCGCGCCGCCGACAGTAGCGCCCCGCGGCCGGGCGCAGCGAGTAGGTGCGCGTCGCAGTCGCAGTCCGAGGCCCCCACGCCAGACACCTGCTCGCCGGGGAGCGCGCCGGCGAGGTGACACTCCAGGTCGGCGTCGGGAAAGGTAACTGCCTCAGCGAGCGACGCTTCGGGGTGACCGAGCAGGTAGTCGATATGCCAGTGACTGGCGTCGCGCTCGCCGGCCGCGAGTTCGCGGTGGCGCTCTACTCGGGAGAACCCGCCGGGGCCGAATGCGCTGCCTACGTAGGCGTAGGTTCCGGCGTCGAACTCGCGGTCGCCGAGCGCGCCGACCTCGATGGTCGCCGGTTCGTCGAGGGCCACGACGAGGACGTACGTTCCGGGCACGGGCGAGGCTGGGGGCCGCCGGGAGTTCATACTGTCGGCTGTACTCCCTTGGAGAATCTCGGAACTCAGGGGGCCGATTATCTTCACCAAGTTACAGCCGACAGTATCAACCGACCGATTCGTCACCGTTTTGCCCGCCGTCGTCCCATCCGGACGCATGGACCACCTGTTCGTCATCGGCGGCACGCGTTTCATCGGCCGCCACGTCGTCGACGAGTTCCGCGAACACGACTACGAGGTCACCGTCTTCAACCGGGGCAACCACGAGAACCCGTTTGCGGATTCGGACGGCGTGTCTCATGTCGAGGGCGACCGGACGGACGACGGCGACCTGGCGGCGGCCGCCCGCGAAGTCGACCCGGATGTCGTCGTCGACTGCGTCGCGTACAAGCCGAGAGAGGTGCGGACGGCGACGCGGATATTCGACGACGTCGATGCCTACGTGTTCGTCTCCAGCGGGTCCGCCTACGGTCGCGAGGACCTGCCGAAGCGCGAGGGGGAAACGCCGCTTTGTGAATGCACCGACGAACAGGCGAGAGACGATTCGGACTCCTCGTACGGCCCGCGGAAGGCCGAGGGGGACCGGGCCGTGTTCGCGGCGGCCGACAACGGCGTGAATGCCATGAGCGTCCGCCCCTGCATCGTCTACGGCCCGCACGACTACACCGAGCGCCTGGACTACTGGATAGACCGCGCGAACGAGTACGACCGCGTCGTCGTGCCGGGCGACGGAACGAACGTCTGGCACCGCGCCTACGTCGAGGACGTGGCGAGCGCGATCCGCGTCGTCGCTGAGTCGGGCGAATCGGGCGAGGCGTACAACGTCGGCGACCGCCGTATGGTCACGCTGGAGGAGATGGTGGACCTGATCGCCGCGGCCCTCGGGACCGATGTCGAAGTTGTCCACGCCGGCGCGCGGGAACTCGCGACGGCGGATCTGGCGCTCGACGACTTCATCCTGTACCGGGAGTACCCGCACATCCTCGATACGAACAAACTGGCCGACCTCGGGTGGGAGTCGACGCCGCTCGACGAGGCGATGGCCCGTAGCGTCGAGGACCACCTGGAGAGCGACCGCGACGGGCGCGAACACGGCCCCAGCCGCGAGGCCGAAGAGCGCATTCTCGGCGTTCTGGACACGCTGTAATCCGGGAGTTTCTGTAACTGCTTCCCGGTGTTCGCCGTCCCTGCGTCGGCGAAATACGGAACTGAATTACAACAGTCCCCATGAGGCGTCGTTCCTCGGAGTAGCGACGACGAAAACCCCTTTATCCCCCGCCGAGAGGGACACAGGTATGTTCGACAAGTCGACGTGGATCCGCCTGCCCCGCAACGTCGTTGTGGGCCACGGCGCTCTCGACCAGACGGTCGACGCGGTCGACGAGCTCCACCTGACGGGGACGCCGCTCATCGTCAGCAGCCCAACTCCCTGGACGATCGCCGGCGAGGAGATCGCCGAGTCGTTCGCGGCGCGGGGCAACGACCCCGAGACGGTGATCGTCGAAGAGGCGAGTTTCGAGGCGATACAGAGAGTCATCGACAAGGCCCGCGATGTCGATCCCGGCTTTCTCATCGGGGTCGGCGGCGGCAAACCGATCGACATCGCGAAGATGGCGAGCGAAGATATCGGACGCGGGTTCGTCTCCGTTCCGACCGCGGCGAGCCACGACGGCATCGTAAGCGGCCGCGGTTCCGTCCCCGAAGGCGACACCCGTCACAGCGTCGCCGCGGAACCGCCGCTCGCGGTCATCGCGGACACGGGGATACTCGCCGACGCACCGTGGGAACTCACCACCGCTGGCTGTGCTGACATCATCAGCAACTACACCGCAGTGATGGACTGGCGGTTAGCCAACCGCCTGAAAAATGTCCGGTTCTCCGAGTACTCCGCCGCGCTGGCGGAGATGACCGCCGAGATGCTGGTCGACAACGCCGACACCGTCCGTCCCGGTCTGGAGGAGTCCGCCTGGGCCGTCGTGAAGGCGCTGGTCTCCAGCGGCGTCGCCATGTCCATCGCCGGGTCGTCGCGGCCCGCCAGCGGCGCGGAACACCTCTTCTCGCACCAGTTAGACCGCATCGCGCCCAACGAGGCGCTACACGGGCATCAGGTCGGCGTCGGGTCGATCGTGACCGCGTATCTCCATGGGGGTGAGCGCGGCATCTGGCGGGACATCCGCGACGCGCTGGCGAGCATCGACGCACCGACGACAGCCGGCGAACTCGGTATCGACGACGCGACGGTGATAGAGGCGCTGACAACCGCCCACGAGATACGCGACCGATACACGATCCTCGGCGACGGCGTGAACGAGCGGGCCGCCCGCGAAGCGGCGAGGAAAACGGGCGTCATCTGAGACGGGATCGGACGGGGCTGGTATTCAAATACACTTCACAATATTTGTTGCATATAGCGTGGGAATTTCTGTACTGGGTCGGGTGTTAAACCGATTTAGCTCAGTTCGGCACGGTTGAACTGCCAGGCACCGAGGGCAAGCGGAACGACGACCCACGCCGCGAGGATGATGACCATGAACCATCCCTCGATGTAAAACGGCGGGTCCGTGACGACGGCCCCGGCCTGAGCGTTGAACCGCTCCGGCATGATCAGTTTCAGGATGCCGTTGAGGTACGCGCCCGTCGGACTGATACTGAAGATCAATTCGGTGACGCTGTCCGAGACCTCCAGGCCGAACTCGTCGGACAGGAACCCGATCATCTGAACGGGTCCGACCGGGAGGAAGTTCCAGACGAGGTTGAACACGAAGAAGAAGCCGATGGCGCTGCCCATCGCTCGGGACCGACTCGACGACGCGGCGGAGATGGCGACGGCGACCGAAACGTATGCCAGCGCGTAAAGCACCGTCACGGCGGCGAACAGCGCGTATTCGTCGTACTCGAACGTCATGTCGGGAACGAGTACCGCTGCCGCGGCTACGCCGACGGCGAACGACAACAGGAGACCGGCGGCCACGACGGCCGAACGGGAGAGGAGTTTGCCGAGGACGACGTCAGTTCGCGAGTTCGGCAGTCCGAGCAGCCACTTGATGCTCCCCGACTCGCGCTCGCCGGCGATAGAGAGATACGCCGCCACCAGAGCGGTGAGGGGGACGAGCAGCGCTCCGCCGATGCCGACGAGCCCCCAGAGCACCTGGTAGAAGTCGGGCTCCGGACCCTGGGTCTGTCCCCAGAAAAACAGGAGCATGAACAGCGTGTACAGCGCGGCGGGAGCCCAGACGAGTTTCGCGCGCCGGACGTCCTTGAAGTCCTTCCGGACGACGTTCGCAATGCTCATGCGACCACCGCCGCGTCGGACAATGTTTCATCCGTGACCACGTCACTCTCGCGTTCGGAGCGTTCGTCGAGACGGTTCGTCATCGGAACTGATTTGATTGCTGTCATGGGTTCGTGAAACGGATGTGGAGGCGGTGAGTTAGCCGAGTTCGGCGCGCTGGAACCGCCAGATACCCAGCGCGAGCGGGACGACCAGCCACGCGACGAGGATGACGACCATGAACCACGCTTCGAGGTAGAAAGGCGAACTGCCGGACATCCCGCCGGCGAACTGGGGCGTGTCGAGGAACTGTAGCGACCCGAAATACGCGCCTGTCGGACTCGACGCCCAGATGAGATCGAGCGTGTTCTGGGAAACGTCCGTTCCGAGTTTGTCCGCCAGGAACTGAACCATATTTCTCGGGCTCACCGGGAGGAAGTTCCAGACGAGGTTGAATACGAAGAAGAACCCGATAGCGCCGCCCATCGCACGCGAGCGACTCGACGACACGGCGGAGATACTCACTGCTACTCCGACGTACGTCAACGCGTACAGCAGCGTCAGGGCGACGAACACGGCGTAGTCGGCGTATTCGAACGTCATGTCCGGGACGAACACCATCGCAGCGAGAACGGCGACGGCGAACGAAACCAACAGACCCGTCGCGACCACGGCAGACCGTGCGAGGAGTTTACCGAGAACCACGTCGGACCGGGAGTTCGGGAGTCCGAGCAGGAACTTGATGCTCCCCGACTCGCGCTCTCCGGCGATGGAAAGGTACGCCGCCACCAGTGCGATGAGCGGGATGAGCATGACGCCGCCGATCCCGGCCAGCCCCTGAATCAGGCTGTAGAAGTTAGGGTTGGCAGGTCCGTTGCTCTGCCCCCAGAAAAACAGGAGCATGAACATGGTGTACAGCGCGGCGGGTGCCCAGACGAGTTTCGCGCGCCGGACGTCTTTGAAGTCCTTTCGGACGACGTTCGCGATGCTCATGCTGTCACCTCGGCGGGATCGGAGACGCGCTCTTCGGAACTGCCGGCGTCGCCAGTCGTGTACGTGTTGAACAGTTCTTCGAGCGACGTGTCCTCGGAGAGGATGTCGACGACTTCGGCCTGCTGGGCGAGTGTCGTCACGACATCGACTTTCACGGAGGGGTCCTCGCAGACGACAGTCACCGTTCCGTCATCGACATCAGCCTGCACGACACCGTCAACGCTGGAGAGGTCGATCCGGTCCGGAATCCCGCCGAGTTCGACGTCGATGGTTGCCTGGCCGTCCGAACTGTCACGCAGGTTCTCGATGGTGTCGACGGTCGCCAGTTGCCCCTCGTTCATGATGCCGACGCGGTCACACACCGCCTCGACCTCGGGGAGGATGTGACTGGAGAAAAACACCGTCGTCCCGCTCGCGGCCTCCTCGCGTATGAGGTCGCGCATCTCCTGAATACCGTTCGGGTCCAGCCCGGAGGAAGGTTCGTCGAGGATCAGCAGTTCGGGGTCGCCGACAAGCGCCATACCGAACGAGAGGCGCTGGGCCATCCCCTTCGAGTAGCCGCCGGCTTGACGGGTTGCGTCGTCATGGTCGAGACCGACCTTGTCGAGGATCTCGTCGGGGTCGTCGTCGACACCTTTGGTCCGGATCGCCCACTCGACGTGTTCGCGGCCGGTCAGTCTGTCGTACACGTTCGCGCCTTCCGGGAGGACGCCAACTTTGCGCCGGATCGCACCGGATTCCTTTTGAGCATCGTGGCCGAGCACCGTCGCCGAGCCGTCAGTCGGCCGGATAAAATCGAGCAGCATATTGATCGTCGTCGACTTCCCGGCACCGTTCGGGCCGAGGAAGCCGAATATCTCGCCCTCCTCGATCGTTAGGGTGAGGTCATCGACGGCTAACACGTCCTCTCCGAACCGCTTCGTCAGTGAGTCGGTTTCGATAGCAGTCATAGTTTAGTTGGTACGGGTAACCGAGAGCCAGGGTTCTCTTGTGGTGGCTGTCACTCGTCCAACCAATAGTATTTACGGAATCCACTTAGCTTAATTTATACCGTCAAAACGAGCGTGAGCCGACGCGAGCGAGACGCTTCACTGTCGTGGGCCGTCGTGATAGAGTCCCACTCCATCGCTACACGTGTTCGTCGAGGAAGTCGGCGATCGCGGAGTAGGCCTCGATTCTGTTTTCCAGTTTCGTGAACCCGTGGCCTTCGTCCTCGAAGATCAGTGTTCGTACCGGGACACCCTGATCGACTGCCCGGTCCGCGATCTGCTCGGCCTCGCCGACGGGCACGCGCGGGTCGTTCTCGCCGTGGAGGACGAACAGCGGGGCCTCGATGTTCTCGATGTTGTTGATAGGGCTGATCTCGGCCAGGAACTCTCGGTCATCGTCGAGACTGCCGTACTCCGCTTCTCGGAGTTCTCGCCGCCAGTCGCCGGTGTTTTCCAGGAACGTGACGAAGTTAGCGATCCCGACGATATCGACGCCGGCGGCCCAGAGGTCGGGATACTCCGTGAGACAGGCAAGTACCATGAACCCCCCGTAAGAGCCGCCCTTCGCGACGATCCGGTCAGGGTCGACCGCGGGGTGGTCGCGGAGCCACTCGACGCACGCTTTCACGTCGGCGACCGAGTCCATGCGTTTGTGTACGTCGTCGAGGTGAGTGTACTCCCGACCGTACCCCGAGGAGCCGCGGACGTTCGGTTCGAAGACGGCGTAGCCGCGGTTCAGGAAGTACTGCTTCACGCCGTTGAAGGAGGGCCGGCGCTGACTCGCAGGGCCGCCGTGAATGTCGACAATGACCGGAGTCTCGCCCGCATCAGCGACCTCGGGCAGGGTGAAAAAGCCCGGTACCTCCAGTCTCTCATTAGTCACCGGTCCGCGGTCAGACTGTCGACTCCCGTCGACACCGGAACTCTCCACACGAACTAGCTCCGACTCGCGGAACGACTCCCGGGGGATGCCGGCGGTCGGCGCGTCGGTCCAGCGCTCGGCCTCGCCCGTCTCTACGTCCACGACGTACACGTTCGGATTGGTCGCGTCGCCGTTGGCGGTGATCGCGAAGCGCTCGGCGTCCGGTCCGAAGTCGACGCCGCCGCAGACGCCGCCCGGCAGGTCGGGGTCGGGGAACTCGTCGATATCGGTCTCGTTCACCAGTTCGCCGACGGTGAGTTCGGTGTACCCATCGACGTTGCGCGAGTAGGCGAGTCGCCCGGTCTCGTCGTCCAGCGCGACGCCGTCGACGTTCCACTGCCCGCCGTCTTCGACGACATCGATCTCGCGCGTGTCGAGGTCGAGACGGGCGAGGTACAGCGTGTCGCTCCCCTCGTCCGTAACGAGGTAGAGCGCGTCGCCGTCGGGGGCCCACTCCGTACTCCGGTATCTAACGTCGTCCGTCTCCGGGGTGAGATGCGTCAAGTCGCCGGATTCGAGGTCGAGCACATGGAGGTCGTGGTCGAAACTCGAGTGTGCCTCGTGGACGATCAGACGGTCGTCGTCCGGGCTCCACCCGCCGAGCGAGAGCCAGCCGTCGCCTTCGTGTACGAGCGTTGCGTCGTCTCCCGCTTCGTCGCGCGCCTGCACGTAGACGTCGAAGACGGCCTCGTTCCGTCGGTTCGAGGCGAACGCGAACCGCTCGCCGTCGTGACTCCACCCGCCCCATCGGTGTTTCGACTCGGGGGTTTCGGTCAGCGCGGACACCGTTCCGTCGGCGGCGTCGAGGCGGAAAAACTGCGTGCGCTCGTCGCCTCCCTCGTCCATACCGAAGACGAGTTCGTCGCGTTCCGGCGACCACGAGACGAAGGTGACTCGCTCGTCGTAGAACGTGCGCTGTTCCGGCCACGCGCCCGCTTCGTCGAGCGTCCAGACCTGCGGCACTCCCACGGTATCGAGCAGGAACGCGAGCCGCTCGCCCTCGGAGTCGAACGAAGCACCGTACGCATTCCTGACGTTGAGATAGCGTTCGATGTCGTAGCTCACGGGAACACTCCGTTCGGCCGGAAGAAAGCAGTTCGGGTCCGACGAGTCGGCAGGGCAGTCGTCGACCGTTAACCGCCGACGGCGATATTCGGTAGCGGTCTTTCACCCACCGACGAGGTAATGAATAGTTTTGCGACTGTTCCTCACCGTTTCAGGTCACGTCGTCATGTACATCCGTCGTTACCAAAGGAAGGCGTACAGATACGGCCGTCAGTCAATGTGTGTTACCTCACCCCATATCCCGCCGTTACTCAGATCGACGCCGACCGATCGTGGAAATAATCTAACCGGAACCGAAGGGACTCAGATCATAACAAAGGGGCCCTGAATTGACGCCAAAAGAGGGAAGAGTACCAATGACAGATGCAAACGAACGGAGACGCGCAGTCGTTCTCGCAGCGCTGGTCGCGCTGAGCGCGATCGCGATCGGAGTCGGTCCGATCGGCGCGGTAGCCAGCGACGGCGACTACAGTGCGGACGCCGGCGTCTCCGGACAGAACAACGTACAGCAACAGGAGGGTGGAACACTCTCCGGAGAAACAAACCTCTCTAATGCCGATGTAACGATACGAGGCGACGGCGCTGACGACAGACTCGGAGCGTCGATCGCTCCCGCCGGCGACGTAGATGGGGACGGTAACGACGACGTCATCGTCGGCGCGCCGTTTAACAACAGCACTGACACCAGAAGCGGGGCGGCGTACCTCTTCACCGGTCCCGTCGAGGACGGCGAGTACGACGCCGCTGACGCCGACCTGACGCTCCGGGGCGAGAGCGCCAGTGACTGGGCCGGATACAGCGTCGCGTCGGGCGACGTCAACGGCGACGGTGATAGCGACCTGATCGTCGGCGCGCCGCTGCACGACGACCCCGACAACGACGCCGGAGCGGTGTACGTCGTCTACGGCGCGGCGGACATGACGGGGACGATGAACCTCTCCGACGCCGACGTGAAACTCACCGGTGCCGAGGCCGGTGACCAGTTCGGTCTCTCGGTCGCCGCGGTCGACCCGAACGACGACGGCACTGACGCCGTCGCGGTCGGCGCGCCGCGTAACGACGGGGCCGGTCAGAACGCCGGTGCCGCATACACCTTCGAGATCGACGGCGACGTGATGCTCTCGGCGACTGACGCCGACGCGACGATGCGCGGCGAGTCGGCCGGCGACCGCGCTGGTCAGGCCGTCGCGAACGGTGGCGACGTGAACGGCGACGGAGCCGCTGACATCCTCGTCGGCGCGCCGTTCAACAACAGCACCGCCTCCAACGCCGGTGCCGCCTACGCCGTGATCCAGGCCGACGGCGAGTCCTCGCTCGCGGACGCAGCCGTCAAGATGAGCGGCGAGTCGTCCGGCGACCTGGCCGGATGGTCGCTCTCCGACGCCGGCGACGTGAACGGCGACGGAGTCGGCGACGTGGTCGTCGGCGCGCCGTTCAACGACAGCACCGGCGCGTCCGCCGGTGCCGCCTACGTCGTCCACGGCGGCGACCTGCCGAGCGAACTGAACCTCGGCGACGCCGACGTGCGACTCGCCGGCGAGGACGACGGCGACCGCGCCGGATGGTCGGTCTCTTCGGCCGGGTCCGGCGACGTGACCTGCGACGAGTACGACGACGTGCTCGTCGGCGCGCCGTTCAGCGACTCCAACGGCAACGAACATGGGAGCGCTTACCTCGTCTACGGCGGCGAGAACCTCGCGGAGAACCGCAGTCTCGAAACCGCCGAGGCGACGCTCCACGGCGAAGGTGCCGGCGACCGCGCCGGTATCGCCGTCTCGGACGTCAACGACACTAGCGGCGACGGCAACGAGGACATCGCAGTCGGCGCGACGCGCAACGACAGCGACGCCGAAAACAGCGGTGCCGCGTACATCGTGAACGGTCAGTGTCCGGTCGAGGGCGAGGAAGAACCGGAGAAGACGACCGAGGAGCCGACTGACACTGAAACGCCGACCGAGACCACTGAACAGACCACCAAGGACACCACTGAGCGAACAACCGAGGACACCACCGAACAGACTACCGAGGAAACGACTACTGAGCGGACGACGACCGAACAAACCACGACGCAGGAAACCACTGAACGGACCACCAAGGAAACGACTACTGAGCGGACGACGACCGAACAAACCACGACGAAGCGAGAAGACGAACCGAAGGGAGCTGATATCACGGTGGAGTGCGTCGACGGGGTCCCGACGATCACCATAGAGAATGCGAATCAGAACACCGGCATTACCGTCACTTTCGTCCAGATAGCTGACTACAATCTGGATCCGGGGGAAAGTAGGACGTTCTCTATCGGGGGCCTGCAAGGGACGCTGACGGTCGAGACGTACGTGAGCGGCCAGAACAGTCCCATCGCATCGGAGACGTTCGACCTCGATTCGCTCGACTGCGGCGATGACGACGAACCGCAGGGAGTCGATATTACCACGCAGTGCGTGGACGGCCAGGGTGAAATCACGGTCACGAACCCGAACGACGAGGAAGTGACAGTCACCGTGTACGACTCCAACGGCAACAGCGTCGCTGGGGCGACGATCCAGGCCGGCGATAGCGAGACCTTCGATAATCTCGACGACGACACCTACGAGGTCGAGACCGTCGACATCGTCAGTCCGGGTGCCGGCGCTGTTATCGCGACCGAATCCGTGGAAATCGACTGTGACGAAGACGACGGTGAACAGCCTGAACAGCCGGACATCAGCATTACTCCGCAATGCCTCGACGACGGGAGTGCGGAAGCAGAGATAACGCTGAACAACCCGGATGCGGTCGAGTATCCGGTCAACGTCCAACTGAAAGTTCAGGGCGACGTTGTCGGTGCAGTCACCTTCGAGGAAGGTGACGATGCATCCCAGACTGTCGCGTTAGACCTGACCGCTCAGGAACTCGAAGAGGGCCGCGTTGTCAACGTCTTCGCCAACGACGAGCGATTGAGTGATCTCCAGTTCACGATTCAGTGCGACCAACCCGAACCAGAGCCGGAACAGCCGGACATCAGCATCGATTACAGGTGTCTCGACGACGGTAGTGCAGAGGCGGACGTGACACTGAACAACCCGGACGCGGTCGAGTATCCGGTCAACGTCCAGCTGAAAGTCCAGGGTGAAGTCGTCGGAGAAGTCACCTTCGAGGAAGGTGGCGATACGACCCAGACCACCGACATCGCTCTCAGTAGCGAAGCACTCGAAGACAGCCGCGTTATCAACGTCTTCGCCAACGACGAGCGGCTGAGTGATCTCCAGTTCGAGATCCAGTGTGACCAGCCCGAACCAGAGCCTGAACAGCCGGACATCAGCATCGATTACAGGTGTCTCGACGACGGTAGTGCAGTGGTGGACGTGACGCTGAACAACCCGGATGCGGTCGAATATCCGGTCAACGTCCAACTGAAAGTTCAGGGCGACGTTGTCGGTGCAGTCACCTTTGAGGAAGGTGACGACGCGACCCAGACCACCGACATCGCTCTCAGTGGCGACGAACTCGAAGATGGAGGCACCGTCAACGTCTTCGTTAACGGTGACCGCCAAGGAGACCTGCAGTTCGAGATTCAGTGCGACCAAGGGGCAGGTGAGTGTCCTACTGGTCCGGGTGAGCTCCTCGTCAAGTATGACAATCTCGATCAGACGTCAGAATCTCAACCCATGAACTGGGTAGTTGAAGGAGACTATGAAAACGCGGTATCGATAACCATCACTGAGTGGGACGAAGATAACGAAGTGGAAGAGCTTACCTTCCAATCTAACGTCGGCCCGGTTGAAGTCGTAGCCTCCGGTGGTGGGAACACTGTGACAATGACCGCTGAAAGCGGTACTATCAGTGCGTCAGATCTAGGTGGTCACGCGATCAGCAACGTAGAGTTCCGCTGTCCGTCCAATGGCTAAAATATAGCTATTGGCCCTCTCTCCTTTTAGATATATCACTAACTATTTTTAGCTAATTCGCCTGAGTAAGGTCCGCTCTATAGGGACTGTAGGTGTCAATTATTAAAGGGTATACCTCGTTCTGAAACACTGCGGATAGTACTATCATTTGCAGTTGTTCGGCCACGAATCATATTCACAAAAGAGGAAACCGCTCTGTTTGTGAGGGTATATCTGGAGATACTCACTTAATTCCGGTTGGGATCGACGATTACAGGACGATAGCAGGCGACATTGCCAAGTTCGAATATGACGGTGACGGGTTGGTATTAACGCTATCAAAGCACGCCGAACGCTGCCCACCACCATCGCCCCCGAACGAACGGGATTTTTAGTACCCCCGTGCGTGACCCAGTGTAAATGCGGGTCGCCGTCGTCTCGTTGGAAACCTGGAAACAGCGTGATAGCGACGCGCTTCGGCGATTGCGCAACGTCGCGAACGGTCTCGCGGACCGCGGTCACGACGTTCACGTCCTCTGTTCGAAGTGGTGGGAGGACTCGGGCGACCGGTGGGAGGAAGGGGATATCACCTATCACGGCGTCGTCGTCGGACCGGAGGCGCGGCGGTCGTTTCTGCTTCGGCTGCCGTTCGTCGTGCGAATCGTCAACCCCGATGTCGTTCATGCGGGGGCGCTCCCGCCGTCGCAGGTGACCCCGGCAAGCGTCGGTGCGACCCTGTCGCGGTGTCCGCTCGTCACCGAGTGGTACGGCGACGACGAGTCCGAGGCGGGGAGTCCCAGAGCGCGGCGCTGGGCCGTGAATCGGTCGGACGGGATCGTCACGCCGTCGCGACTCATCAAGACACAGGTCCGCGAGATAGGCGCGGACGAGAACGATGTCCGCGCGATACCGGACAGCATCGACATCGAGCGCATTCGCGACATCGACCCGGTCGAACGGGGGAACATCGTCTACGCCCGCCGCCTCGACGAGGGCGCGAACCTGGAGAGCATGCTGCTCGGGTTGGCGGAGCTGCGGGACCGCGACTGGTCCGCGACGGTGATCGGCGACGGCCCGCAACGCGACGCGTACGAACAGCAGGTTCGGGACCTCCGCATCGACGACCGGGTCGAGTTCGCTGGCTCCTGCGCTCGCGACGAGCGGATCGCCATCTATCGGGGAGCGCACGTGTTCGTCCAGACCGCCGTACAGTGCGCGTTTCCGACGGAACTGCTGTGGGCGCTCGCGTCGGGATGTATCGGTATCGTGGAGTACCACGCCGACTCCAGCGCGCACGAACTCGTGGAGAACCGCACGCGGGGGTTTCGGACGACCAGCGAACAGGAACTCGCCGCCGCCATCGCCGATGCGGGCGACCTCGAACGGCTGACCGTCGACGAGTCGCTCAGTTCGTTCGACCGCGGGCAGGTGTTAGAACAGTATCTCGACTGGTACGGGAACCGCCAGGAGAGAGTGGGGCTGTTCTAGCTGCTCCGCGGCGGTCGACCGAGTTCGTT
Organism: Halostella pelagica; assembly: GCA_005954745.1. Classification (GTDB taxonomy): domain Archaea; phylum Halobacteriota; class Halobacteria; order Halobacteriales; family Natronoarchaeaceae; genus Halostella; species Halostella pelagica. The sequence goes on along the minus strand of CP040678.1, from coordinate 681,749 downwards.
CTCGACGGCGGCGATACGGTCCCCGATGTCCTGCGAGCGGTCGCGCTGGTCGTCGACTTCGACCTCCGTAATGACTCGTTTGCCGTCGATGGCCCGATGCGCTGTCTTCGCTGCTTCGAAGGCCTCGTCTGCGGAGTCGGCCTCAATGACCGTCCCCGTCGGCGTCATCTCGTAGGTGAGGCCCTCCTGGTCCAGTGCTTCGAGTGCCTGCACTATCTCCTTCGTCATGCTGTCGTCCGAGAGCGGTGTGACTTCGAGACGGGCAATAGCAGTCATTGTTCCAGTCAAGAGATACGGTAACAGTTGTCAAAGCGTTTTTCTACGATACGGCCACAGGACAGGAATCCGGGACGAACGACCCGGAATCGGGAGAAAAACGGACGGCTACTCGCCGTCGTACGGATCGCCGCCGAGCGCCTCGTGGACCCGGACAGCGGCGGCGTTTTCTTCGACATCGTGAACGCGGACGATGTCAGCGCCGCGCTCGGCGGCCAGCGCGGTCGCCGCTATGGTGGGGTCCAGTCGGTTGCCGTGTTCGTACCCCGCCCGTTCGAACATCGACTTGTGGGAGTGGCCGATCAGGACCGGACAGTCGAGGGCGTGGAGTTCGTCGGTCCTGTCGAGGAGTTCGAAGTTCTCCGCCGCCGACTTCCCGAATCCGAGGCCGGGGTCGACTACGATCTGGTCCCGGTCGAGTCCGGCCTTCTCCGCGAGGAGGACGCGCTCGCGCAACTGGGTTATCACGTCTTCGACGACGTCGTCGTACGTCACGTCGCGGTCCGGGACGACGGGCGCGTCGATGCTGTGCATGACGACCAGCGGCGCGTCGTGGTCGGCGGCGACAAAGCGCATCTCGGGGTCGTCGAGGCCGGACACGTCGTTGATGATGTCCGCGCCCGCAGACAGGGCCGCTTCGGCCACAGCAGCCTTTCGGGTGTCGATAGAGACCATCGCGTCGAGATCGCGGATCGACTCGATCACCGGTACGACACGGTCGATCTCCGCGTCCGCCGGGATGCGGTCAGCGCCGGGGCGGGTGCTCTCGCCGCCGACATCGATGATATCAGCACCGTCTGCGACCATCTCTTCGGCACGTTCGACCGCGGCGTCTACGCGGTTGTACTCGCCGCCGTCGTGGAAGGAATCCGGCGTAACGTTCAGGATACCCATCACGGCGGTCCCGTCGTTCCACGGGTACTCACGCTCCAGCGGCGGCGTCTCGATGTCGAGCGCATCCCGCAGTTGGTCGGCGAACACGGAGAGGCCGTAGGGCTGGTCGGCTAACTTCTCGGCGAGGCGCTTGAACTGCGCCAGCGTGCCCATCAGGACGGCGTCGACGACGACGTCCTCTTGCTCGTTCAGGCCCGAAATCGCACACTCGCCGCCGAGAGACAGCATCTCCTCTTTCAGATATTGGGCCTGCCGGCGCTGAACGCGAACCTTCAGAACGCGGTGGACGCCCTTGCCGCGCATCCGCCAGACGCCGGGCGGCGTGACGTCCGCGCCTTCGAGCGTCTCTCGGGCGTCGTCGATATCGCGGACGGTCTTCGGGATCGGGGCGCTCGTCCAGCGTGACCGCGCCTCGGCGACGACGAAAAGCGACCCGGTCACGAGAACGAAGTCGTTCCCGTCGGCCTGCTTCAGCGTTCGCTCCAGCGCGCCCGCCACGGAGTTCCGGGAGTGAACCTCGCCAGCGCCCGCCCGTTCGAATACGGTTGCGAGCACGTCCTCGTCCTCAGCGCGGTCGAGCGTCGGTTGGCAGGTCGTCACCGTGTCGGGCGTCGGCAACGCGGCCGCCATCCCGCGGAGATCTTTGTCGTGCATCCCGCCGAAGACGAGGTGGAGGTCGTCGTAGTCGAACTCGTCGACGGTCGCCGCTAACCGCTCACAGGCGTCGGGGTTGTGAGCGCCGTCGAGAACGACCAGCGGGGAGTCGTTCATCACCTCGAACCGACCTGGCCAGTGCGCGTTGCGGAGGCCGCGCGCGAGGTCCGTCTCGTCCACGTCGGCGACCTGCCGGGCGAGAACGCTCGCGATGCCCGCGTTCGTCGCCTGGTACGCACCGAGCGTCGGGATGCGAGTCTCGACCCGCCAGTCCGACCCGTCTATCGTGATCCCTGCCTCGGTGTGGTTCGCCCGCCCCTGATAGGAGACGGTTACGTCGGTGTCGCCCCCGCTGTCGTTCGCGTCGACGCCGCCGACGGTAACGACATCGCCGGCCACGTCCCGGAGAGCGTCGAGGGCGTCCCCGGACGTTCCCGTCACCAGCGGCGCGTCGTCGGGCGCGACGTGGGCCTTGTCGCGGGCGATCTCCTCGACCGTATCGCCCAGAACGCTCGTGTGTTCGAGCGCGACGGTGGTCACCGCGCTGGCGACCGGATCGACGGCGCTCGTCGCGTCGAGGCGGCCGCCGATGCCGACTTCCAGCACGGCCACGTCGACGTCCCGCCGGGCGAACTGCCAGACGGCAAGCGCCGTCATGGTCTCGAAGAACGTCGGCGACTCGCCGTTTGCCGCCCGGTCGGTGACGTAGGGCCGGACCGTCTCGGCGAACTCCACCACGGCCGTACGGGGGACTTTCCGCCCGTCGACGCGGACGCGCTCGCGCAGGTCCTCGAAATGCGGCGACGTGTACAGCCCCACCGACAGCCCCGTCTCGCGGAGGACGCTTTCGACCATCCGCGCGGTGCTTCCCTTGCCGTTCGACCCGGCGATCTGGACGAACCGCGGGGGGTCCGCGATGTCGAGGTGGTCGAGCAGATCCGCGGTCGACTCGGTGCCCGGTCGAGGGCCGAACCGCCGCAGATCGTAGAGGAAGTTCGCCGCCTCGTGATACTCCATATCTGCGAAAGGAACCGCCGCTCGCTTTAGCCCTTCGGAACGGGGTGTTGCGACCCGTGGTCTCGGTATTGCTTTCGGGGCTCGGCCGCACTTGCTCTCGGGGTTCAGGCCATCCTCGCTCTCGGTCGCCTCGTCGCCGACGGACCGGGAGTCGGCGAAACGCTGCTAGAGCGATAGCGTCCCGCTCAGTCGTGACGGAACGCCCGACTGCCGGTGAACACCATCGCCATATCGTGTTCGTTCGCGGCCTCGATCACGTCGTCGTCGTTGACGGAACCACCCGGCTGTACGACCGCCTCGATACCGGCCTCGGCGGCGGCCTCGATGGCATCCGGGAACGGGAAGAACGCGTCGGAGGCCATCACCGCCCCGTCGGCCGACTTGCCCTCTGCGTCCGTCTCGGCTTTCATCTTCGCTATCTCGACTGCGTCCACGCGCGAGACCTGTCCCGCGCCGACGCCGACCGTCTCGGTGCCCGTCGCGAACAGGATAGCGTTGGATTTGACGTGTTTGATCGTCTGCCAGGCGAACAGGAGCGACTCGACTTCCTCGTCGGTCGGGTCGCGCTCGGTGACGACTTCGAGGTCCTCGGGAGCGGGCGCCTGCTGGTCGCGCTCCTGGACTAACGTGCCGCCGACGAGGTCCTTTTCGGTGTGGGCTTCGCTGATCTCGCCGAACTCGCCTTCGTCTGTTCCGCGCCCGACGTCGAGCACGCGCAGGTTGTCCTTCTCGAACAGCGTGTCGAGCGCGTCGTCGGTGTAGCCCGGTGCGACGACGACCTCCTTGAACGAGTCGACGACCTGCTCGGCGGTTGCGCCGTCGCACTCGCGGTTGAGGGCGACGATTCCGCCGAACGCGCTCTTGGCGTCGGTCGACAGCGCGCGGTCGTAGGCCTCGGCCAGCGAGTCAGCGGTGGCACAGCCAGCCGGGTTGGTGTGTTTGATGACGGCCGCGGCGGGGCGGTCGAACTCCTTGACGAGATTCAACGCGGCGTCGGCGTCGTTGTAGTTGTTGTAGCTGAGCGCCTTCGCCCCCTCGTTCAGTTGGGGAGCATCCACGACGCTTTCCTCCTCGCAGGTGCGGTCGGCGTACAGCGCGGCGTCCTGATGGGGGTTTTCGCCGTATCGCAGGTCAGCCGCGCGGTCCTCGCTCGTGACGCGGCGGTCGGGCAGGTCGGCGGCCTCGTCGCCCTCGACGCTGACGGCGTTGGCGTCGTGGTCGACCGCGACGCGGTCATCGGCGAACCACTCGACAGCGCGCGGGTACGCCTTGAACTCGCCCTGGTACAGCACTCGGTCCGCGAGGTCGTCCTCGTCGTCGCCCTCGTACACCGGGACCGGTTCCTGCGTGACGACCGGGCCGGCGTCGACGAGTTCGTCGACGACCTCGCCGTCCTCGTCCGTAGCGTCGGTGACGACGTGGACAGTACAGCCGGTGATGTCGACGCCGGCGTCGAGCGCGTCTCCCCAGGCGTCCGTTCCAGGAAACGACGGCAGGAGCGAGGGGTGGACGTTCAGGGTCGTCGGTGCGGCCTCCAGAAACTCGTCTGAGAGGATGCGCATGTAGCCGTCGAGACAGACCAGGTCGACGTCGTAGTCGTCGAGAGCGTCGACGACGCGGCGCTCGTGCGAACGGCGGTCCTCGCCGTCGGTGCGTTCGACTGCCTCCGTCGGAATGCCGCGTTTCTCCGCCTCGTCGAGAACCGGCGCGTCGGCGTCGTTGGTCAGGACGACGGCGATCTCGGCGTCGCCCGGCGACTCGTCGGCGATGTGCATCAGGTTTCGACCGCGGTTGCTGGCGATTCCTGCGACGTTCATGTTTCGAAGCGAGCCCGCGGACGGGAAAGTAGTTGCGGTCGAGAGCGAAATTGTACCCACGTACGTGAACAATTTCCGAATTATCGTCTGTGTTTTCCATTCATATATCCACGTCCGTGCCACTTCGCGTTTCGTCATCCTTTTGCCTCGGCGCGCGGCACCCACGAGTATGACCGAATCCCTGCACGCCGTATCGCCGCTTGACGGGCGCTATGCGAATCGGACTGCGCCCCTGGCACCCTACGCGAGCGAGGCCGCGTTGATGCGCGCCCGCGTTCGCGTCGAGGTGGAGTATCTGGTCGCGCTCGCTGACCTCGACGCGACGCCGCTGGAACTCGACACCGGGGAGCGACAGACGCTCCGCGTCCTGTACAAGGACTTCGCGGAGGAGGACGCCCGCCTGATCAAGCAGCTAGAGACCGAGGGCTACGGCGAGTTCGAGGCGACGAATCACGACGTGAAAGCCGTCGAGTACTACATCCGTCACCATCTGGCCGACGAGATGGACCACGTCTCCGCGTGGATCCACTTCGGACTCACCAGCGAGGACGTGAACAACCTCGCGCACCGACTGCTCGTCGGCCCCGCCGTCGAGGAGGTACTGCTGTCGGAACTCCGCGATGTCCGCGACGCCGTCGCCGACATGGCCCGGGAGTACCGCGACCTGCCGATGCTCGCCCGGACCCACGGCCAGCCCGCGACGCCGACTACGTTCGGCAAGGAGATGGCCGTCTACGCCGCTCGTCTCGGGCGCGCCACCGGACGTATCCGGCGGGCGCTCGACGGCATCAGCGGGAAACTCGGCGGCGCGAGCGGCACCTTCGCGGCCCACGTCGCCGCCTTCCCGGGCGTCGACTGGCAGGCGTTCGCCGAGGAGTTCGTCACCGGGCTCGGGATGAAATACGAACCCCTGACGACGCAGGTCAACCCCTGTGACGACCTCGCTGAGCTGTTCGACGCCCTCCGCGGCGCGAACAACGTTCTCCTCGACCTCGACCTGGACGTGTGGCTGTACGTCAGCGACCGCTACCTCGGACAGAAAGCGACCGAGGGCGAGACGGGGTCGTCGACGATGCCGCACAAGGTCAACCCCATCGACTTCGAGAACAGCGAAGGGAATCTCTCGAAGGCAAACAGCGACCTCTCTTTCCTCGCGGACTACGTCACGAAGTCCCGCCTCCAGCGCGACCTCTCTGACTCGACGGTCAAGCGAAACATCGGCGCGGCGTTCGCACACTGCCTGATCGGCTACTCGAAGGCGCTCTCTGGCCTGGAAACGGTCGTTCCGAACGAGCAGGTGATGCGCGACGACCTGAACGCAACGCCCGAAGTCATCGGCGAGGCGGTCCAGACCATCCTCCGGCGGGAGGGCCACGAGGACGCGTACGAGCAGGTCAAGGAACTCACTCGCGGGCAGTCGGTCGCCATCGAGGACTTCCGCGACCTGTTCGACGACTTAGACGTCGACGACGAGACGCGCGCGGAACTGCGGGCGCTCTCGCCGGACAGCTACACCGGCATCGCGGACGAACTGGTCGACGGCGCTGACGGCGGTCGGTAGGCCGGCGGCGCTCTCACGCTGTCGGACAGACGTCTCTGACGCTCGGTCGCTCGAGTTCGGCTGTCACCGTCGGGGCGGCGGAACAGGTGCGAGCGGGTCATCCGCAATCGCATGCGTATCCGCTCGCGCTCGGCATCGCTGAAGCCGTTTACACGTCTCTCCGTCGGAACCACTCGCGACTCAGTAACACGAGAACCGCCGTCCCAGCCAGCAGGGCCGCCGCCCCGCCGAGGTCGTAGGTTCCGTCGACCAGTATCTCGCTGGGAACGTAGTACCGCGTCGGCGACAACGCGCCCAGCGGTTCGAGGTCGGTTCCCGCCACCACGGATTCGACGAGAAACAGCGCGAACACGGCTCCCGCGGCGGCCCGCTGGGCGACCGACGCACGGTCGACGACGACCGATGCGAGGAGACCGATCCCGGCGCAGGCGAGCAGGTACGGCACCGAGAGGACGTGGGCCATCAGCACGCGCTCCATCGCCACCTCCTCGCCGATGGCGAGCGTGGAGACGAACACGACGACCGGCATCGCCGCGTTGGCGACGAAAAGCGGCACGCTCAGCGAGGCGAACTTCTCCAGTACGACCCGGCCCCGCGAGACGGGTAGCGAGAGAGTCATGTCCATCCGGCCGCGCTCCACGTCGGCCGCGACCAGCCCGGCCGCAGCGTACGCGAAATAGAGGCCGAGCAGGATCACCCACGCGAAGGCGTACAGCTGCGTGGCGAGAAAGCCCTCGATGGTGTTCATCGTCCGGATGTCGAACGCCTCGCGAAAGGCGGGCGGGTAGGCCGCGATGATCTCGTCCAGGTTTGCCGCCGACGTTATCGACGGAAACAGGCCGACGTACATCGCCGTCAGTGCGGCGATGCCGACGGTCATCGCCAACGCTCCGGTCAGGCGCTTTCGGCCGTCGTAGCGGGCAATTTCGAGCATCAGTCGTCCCCGTAAAACCGCATGAACACGTCCTCCAGCGGTGCCTCTTCCACGTCGAGTTCCAGCAGGTCGAAGCGGTCGAGGAAGTCGACCAGTTCGTTCACGTCGCCGGTGTAGGTGAACGTTAGCTCGGTGACGGAGCCGGGGGCGGCCGAATCGTCGGGGACGGTCGCGTCCCTGACCGACAGGTCGTGAACGCCCGACAGCGTCACGTCGTCCGCCGCGACCCGGTCGTCGACCCGCGCCAGCACCGACTTGCCCGACCGTCCGAGCAGGTCGGCGACGCTCTCGACGGTGACGATGCGGCCGTCCCGGATGACGCCGACGCGGTCACAGAGCCGCCGCACCTCGCTCAGCACGTGCGAGGAGAGAAACACCGTCGTCCCGGCGCTGCGCTCGGCGCGGACGAACTCCTCGAAGCGCCGCTGCATCAGCGGGTCCAGCCCCGAGGTCGGTTCGTCCATCACTACCAGGTCGGGGTCGTGCATGAACGCCTGTACGAGACCGAGCTTCTGGGCGTTTCCCGTCGAATACTCCCGGATCGGCCGGGAAAGCGGCGGGTCGAACAGTTCCAGCAACTCGTCGCGACGCTCGTCGCCCTTTATCGACGCGTGCAGGTCAAGCACCCGTTGTCCCGTCGCCGTCTCGTCGAACGACGGCGTCGCCGGTAGATAGCCGATCCGACGCTTCGCCGCGAGCAGTTCCTCTTCCGTCCGCACGTCCGCGCCGAGGAGCGTCCCGGACCCCGCAGTCGGCGACTGGAACCCCATCAGCGTGCGGATCGTCGTCGTCTTACCTGCTCCGTTCGGACCCAGATAGCCGAAGACCTCTCCCTCGGCGACGTCGAACGTGACATCGTCGTTGGCGAGCACCTCACCGTAGTCCTTGGTGAGGCCGTTTACCTCGATAGCGGCCATTCAGTGATTTTCAACCAGTGAACGGATGAATTTACCGTTCATCGGACCGCGGTCGGGGGTGGTCCGTCCCGAACAGTCAGTTCGCCCTGCCGGGCCGCCGGCGCTTGGCGCTCACTTCACTACCGCGACGGCGCGGACCGGCGACCCGTCGCCGTCGCTCACCGGCAACGGGTACGCCCGAAGTTCGAACCGGGCCGGTGGGTCGCCGAGGTTCGTCAGGTTCTCCACGATAAACCGGTCCGCGCCGAGCAGGGCGTGATGGGCCGGAACGCCCGCCGGTTCGTCCGCCGTCGCGTTCGCGGACGGGGACGGGTCCACGCTCGCGCCGTCCGTCCCGACGTGGTACCCCCGCTCGACGCAGTAGTCCGCGGCGGCCGGCGAGAGAAACGGGTGGTCGAAGTACGCCGCCTCGCCCCAGCGGTCGGCCCATCCCGTCCGGAGGACGACCATCTCGGCGTCTGCGTCCGGCAGGTCGTCGGGACGGATCGCCGACCGCGGGTCGCGGCCGCGGAGGTCGGCGACGACGGCGTCGAAGACGAAGGTCTCCGCCGGGTAGTCGTCTATCGTCTCGCCGTCGGGTTCGGTGTGACACGGCGCGTCGACGTGGGTGCCGGCGTGTGTTCCGAGCGAGAGCGCTCCGACGCGGTAGCCGTCCGCCTCGACGGTAGCGTGCGGGTCGACCGACACGGACGGATCGCCGGGGAACGTCGGCATATCGGTCTTGACGGGGTGGGTGAGGTCGTGATGGGTCACGCTCGTAGCGTCGACCACTGCGGGGAAAAACGTGGCCGTGGACCGCTCGGGACGACCGCTCAGTCACGCAGGGCGTCGAGCGTCGCCTCCACCGCCTCGGCCGCCTCGCGAACCTCGTCGACGGGGACGTACTCGCGGTCCGAGTGCGCCACCGCACCCTCCTCGTCGGCGAGATAGCCCGGGCCGAACACGACCGTCGGTGCGTCCGCGGCGAAGTACGACGCCTCCGTCGCGGCGGTGAACGGCCGCACCTCGCCGCCGGCCGCCGCCGCCAGCGTCGTCACCAGCGGGTCGTCAGCCGGCGTCGAAAACGCTTCGAGAAACGGGCTCTCGCGGTCGGTCAGGTCGAAGGTGACGGTCACGTCGTCCGGGACGTAGTCACGCAGGTGCGCCGAAATCGCCGACCGAAACCCCTCGCTCGTCTCCGGCGGCACGCTCCGGCGGTCGACGACCACCTCGCACTCGGCGGGTATCTGGTTCGTCGCGGTGCCGCCGTCGACGGTCGTCGGCGTCAGCGTCGGCCCGCCGAGGTCGGCGTGGACGCCCGGCGCGTCCGAGCGGCCGTCGAACGTTTCCAGCGCGTCGACGACTTCCCGGAGCGCCGAGACGGCGTTGACGCCGTCGTCGGGTTCCGCGGCGTGTGCGTTCTCGCCGCCGAGCGTGACCGTCCCCTGGAACCGTCCCTTCGCGGCGTTGCACACGTCGAGACCGGTCGGTTCGCCGACGACGTAGTAATCGGCAGCGAGGTCAAGCACCGCCGCGCCCGTCGACAGCGTCTCCTCGTCCGGCGTGACCGCGAGCGTGACTCGCCCGCCGTCGGGGTCGACCGCGAGAAACGCAGAGAGAAGCGCGGCGAGCGGCCCCTTCGCGTCGCAGGAGCCGCGGCCGCGGATCACCTCGCCGCCGGTCGCCTCGTCTTCGCGTGCCGGTCCGCGCTCGTACGGCACGTGCGGCGGCACGGTGTCGATGTGTGTGTTCAACACGACGTGCGGGTCGCCCGACCCGCGGGTGGCGACGATGTTGCCGGCGTCGTCGACCCTCGCCTCGACGCCGTGGTCGGAAAGCGTCCCGACGAGGAACTCCCGCATCGGTTCTACGGTTTCGGTGGAGTCGATGGGGACCGCGTCCGTCAGAAAGTCGACGGGGTCGAACGTCATGGCTGGGTCGGGGTCGGCGAGAGTTCGCCCTCGAACTCGCGGGTGACGGGGCCGCGAAGCACCGCGGGCCCCTTACGCGGGATCAGCACGGTCAGGTCGCCGCCGGGCGGCGAAACTGACACCGACTCGTCGTCGGTCAAGCCGATGCGGCGGGCGGCCGCGGCGACGGCGACGGCACCGGTGCCGCAGGCGTCCGTCTCGCCCTCGACGCCGCGCTCGAAGGTTCGCTGGTCGAAGCCGGATGCGGTCTCGGCGGCGAAGTTCACGTTCGCGCCCTCGGGGAACACGTCGGCGTGGCGGACGGCGGGCGCGGCGGCCTCGACGTCGACGTCCGAAACGTCGTCGACGAAGATCACCGCGTGGGGGACGCCGGTCGTCAGCGCCGTCACCTCCCAGCCTTCGACCTGCTCCTCGACCAGCGGGCGATCTCGGTTGAGCGGGATGTCGGCCGAATCGAACGATGGGACGCCCATCTCGACCGCGACCTCGTCGCCGTGGACCTCCGCGCGACGAGTGCCGGCGGGCGTGTGGATGATCACCTCTTCCGCGCCTGTGCGGTCGGCGACCCACCGCGCGACGCAGCGCGCGCCGTTGCCGCACATCGCGGCGGTGCCGCCGTCCGGCTGGTAGAGTCGCATCTCGACTTCGGGTGCTGTCGGGGCGGCGTCCAGATCGAGGACGAGCACGCCGTCAGCGCCCGTCTCCCGGTCCGGATCGTCAGCGCCGACGCCCGTCTCGCGGTCGCAGTAGGCCGTCGCGAACGCGCTCCAGTCCGGGACATCGGCGTTCGCGTCGACGATCACAAAGTCGTTACCCGTTCCGTGGTACTTCTCGTAGCGGATCATAATTCCTCCAGTCTGGTCAGGTCGTCTACCGTCTCCCGGCGGCGTGCCAGACTCGCCTCGCCGCGGTCCAGCACGACCGTCGCCGGGCGCGGCCGGGAGTTGTATTGGCTCGCCATCTCGTAGCCGTACGCGCCGGCGTTGCCGAGCGCGAGCACGTCGCCCCGTTCCGGCGCGGGCAGGTCGAGGTCCGAGCCGAACACGTCCGCGCTCTCGCAGATCGGACCCGTGACGGTCTGGGAGACGGTATCGCGGCCGTCCGCGTCCGTCGCGAGGTTCCGAATGCGGTGAGACGCGTCGTACATCGCCGGCCGGAGCAGCGTCGTCATCCCCGCGTCGACGCCGACGACGGTCGTCGCCGCCGTCTCTTTCACCGTGTTTACGTCCGTCAGCAGGACGCCCGCGTCCGCGACGAGATAGCGCCCGGGTTCGATAGCCAGTCGGGCGTCCACGTCGCCAAGCGCCTCGCGCGTGGCCTCGGCGACCGCGTCGAGGTCGAGCGGGTTCTCGTCCGGTCCGTACGGCACGCCGAACCCGCCGCCGATATCCACGAACTCCAGGTCGACCGGCGAGTCGCGCGCCAGGTCGCCCATCCGCGCGACGAGTTCGCGGTGCGCCGAGAGGTCGTCGCCGGAGATACCGCTGCCGGCGTGGGCGTGGATCCCGACCACGTCGAACCCGCGGTCCGCGGCGTCCGCGAGGAGGTCCGTCGCGCGGTCGTACGGGACGCCGAACTTCGCGTTCGCGCCGGTGCGGACCTTCTCGTGGTGGCCCGCGCCGACACCGGGGTTCACGCGGACGCAGAGGCGGCCGTCGTACCCCCGTTCTTCGAGGCGGTCGACGGTGTCTTCGGCCCCGACGGTGACAGTGAGGGCGGGGAAGTCGTTCCACAGTCCCACGACGGTGTCGAGGTCGACGTCCGGCGGGTTGACGGCGGTGTACTGGACCCGAGCCCCGGGGTCGTCGGCGACGCCGCGGAGCGCGTCGAGCGCCCGCGCGACTTCGCCCGCCGAGGCGCACTCGATCCCCGCGCCGGACTCGCCGAGCGCCGCGAGCGCGTGTCTGAGCGTGTTCGCCTTCGCGGCGTAGCGTACGTCGGCGTCGGGGAACGCCCGCGCGAGGCGGCGGTAGTTCTCCCGGACGCGGTTCAGGTCGAGGACGTACAGCGGGCTGTCGTACTCGTCGCGGAGGGCGCGGAGTCGCTCCGCGTCCCAGTCGTCCAGCCTGCGCACCGCCGGGTTCGCCGTGCTCATTCCCGAAGCGTGTCCTCCTTTGCGGACGCTTCCAGCGTCTGCTGTTCGATGTCCGTTGCAACCACCGCCGGCTTGTACGCGCCGCCCTCGAACAGGTCGTGCTCGCCGACGGACGACTCGACGAAGCGGGTGAACGCCCGGCGTTCGGGCGGCAGTTCGCCGTAAACGACTTCCTCCTCGACGAGGTCGTAGACGGGGATCCGCGGCGTCAGCAGCGTGTTCTCCCCGACGACCGACCCCTCGCCGACGACGAACCCGCTGGTGACTCGACAGCCTGCGCCGAGGGACACGTCGTCCTCGACGATGACGGGGGCGTCCTCGACGGGTTCGAGCACGCCGCCGATCAGCGTGTTCGCGCCGAGTTTGACGTTCTCGCCGATCTGCGCGCAGGAGCCGACGGTGTCTGCCGAGTCGACGAGCGTGCCGTCGCCGACGTACGCGCCGACGTTGACGAAGCTCGGGCTCATCATGATGCAGTCCTCACCGAGGTACGCGCCGCGGCGGATCGTGGTGCCGTCCGGGGTGTTACGCGTGCCGCGCTCGCCGAGGTCCGCGGTGTCACGCAGCGGAAGCACGTCGTGGTACCGGACGCCGCCGTACTCTCGCGGTTCGGTCTCGCGGAGGCCGAAGTTGAGCAGGATCCCCTCTTTCACCCACTCGTTGGCCACCCAGTCGCTTCCCTGCTTCTCCGCGGCACGCACCTCGCCCGCCTCCAGAGCATCCAGAAACGCTTCGAGCGTGTCCGCGGCGTCAGCGCCCGCGCTCTCTGCGTCGATATCGTCGTTCTGGTAGCGCTGCCATAGGTCCTCGATATCCGATTGAAGCGTCGCCTGACTCATGCTGATTCCTCCAGTACGTCACCGAAGTCGTACCAGCCGTATTCCTGTTGCGCTATCCAGACCGCGGCGTCCACCGCGCCCGCGGCGAACACGCCGCGACTCTCCGCGCGGTGGGTGAGCCGCACCTCCTCATGGTTCCCGGCGATCAACACCTCGTGCTCGCCGGTGATGTCGCCCGCCCGAAGCGCGTGAACGCCGATCTCGCCGTCCTCTCGCGGAGCCTCGCCCTCGCGGCCGTGGACGCGTTGTTCGCCCGTCTGCCCGTCCGCGGTACGGCGAGCGCCCTCTATCTCCCCCAGAATGGACTTCGCGGTGCCGCTGGGAGCGTCGCGCTTCGCGTTGTGGTGGGTCTCGACGAGTTCCACGTCGTAGCCCGGCAGGTTCGCGACGGCGTCGCCGACGACATCGAGCAGCGCCTGAACGCCGCGGGCGAAGTTGGCCGCCTTGAGCACCGGCACTTCATCGCTCGCCGCGCGGAGGGCGTCTATCTTGTCGTCGGAGAAGCCGGTCGTGCCGACGACGGCCGGGACGCCGGCGTCGGCCGCGGCCTCGACGTACTCGACGCTGGACTCGGGACCGGTGAAGTCGACGACGACGTTCGGTTCTCGGTCCGCGACGAGCGCCGGGAAGTCGGCGGCATCATCCACTTCGACGCCCTCGACCGTCCCCTCGTCGGGGTCGCGGTTGACCGCCAGAACGACCTCCGCGTCGTCGCGGCCGTTCGCCTCGGCGATCAGTTCCCGGCCCATCCGACCGGTCGCGCCGGTGATCGCGAGTCGGACGGTCACCGCTCCACCTCCGCGTACTCGTCCTCCAGGTCCTCGTCGACGAGGTCGTCGAGAACGTCCTGAAGGTAGTCGCGATGCGTCTCGGAGAGGCGGGTGAGCGGCGAGCGAACGCGCGCCGACCCGTGACCGCGGATCTGCATGGCCTCCTTGACCGGGATGGGATTCGTCTCGACGAACAGCGCGCGGAACAGTTCGCCGAGTTCGTGGTGGATCGCCCGGGCGCGCTCGTAATCGCCGGCCAGCGCCGCGCCGACCATCGCGCAGGTGCGCTCCGGTTCGACGTTCCCGGCGACGCTGATAGCGCCCGAAGCGCCGACGGAGATCATCGGCAGCGTCAGCGCGTCGTCGCCAGAGAGCACGGCGAACTGCTCGTCGCGGGTCCGTTCGACGATCTCGGTTATCTGGCCGAGGTCGCCGCTCGCGGCCTTGAAGCCCGTGATGTTCTCGTGGGTCGCCAGTTCGGCGGCGGTGTCGGGGTCGACGTTACGACCCGTCCGCGAGGGGACGTTGTAGACTATCTGCGGCAGGTCGACGGCGTCGGCGATGGTCTCGTAGTGCCGGACCAGGCCCTGCTGTTCCGGCTTGTTGTAGTACGGCGAGATGAGCAAGAGCGCGTCCGCACCGGCGTCGGCCGCTCGCTCGGAGAGTTCGAGCGCCTCGCGGGTGTTGTTGCTCCCGGTGCCCGCGATGACGGGAACGTCCTCGACGGCCTCGACGACGGCCTCGACGACCTCGACGTGTTCGTCGTGGGTGAGCGTCGCGCTCTCCCCCGTGGAGCCGACGGGGACGACGCCGTCGACGCCGGCGGTTTCGAGTCGCCGTACGTCCGCGCGTAGTTGGTCGAAATCGATGCTCTGGTCCGCGTCGAACGGCGTCGTGAGCGCCGGATAAACGCCGTTGAAGTCGATATCGCGTGTCATGATCGTTGCTGTGAGTGTGTCGGGTGTCGGTGGTCCGCGTGACGGTTACTGCGCGGTGCCCTCGAACGCACCCGGGACGAGGACGCCACCCTCGCCGCGAGCGCTGGTCACGCGCGTTTTTTCGGTTTCAGAATAGCGGCCGCACCACTCGTCGACCGAACGAACTGCGGACGAGCGGTGTCTGCCATTACCGACGGATCGGGAACGCTCACGCTTAGTACTTGCGCACTCCGCGAAACCTGCCTCCGCGAGAGCGGCAACAGCGCGCCCCGCCGTGGACGTTGACCATGCCGTACAGTAGTCACTGAAAGCCAATACACACCTGATCGCACACAGTCGTGTGATCTGAAACAGTTGCAAACGCCACGATAGTTTCTCTTCGGGAGTATACCGCCCGGCTGACAGAATAACTCTCGACAGTCTCACCAAGAAATTTATACCGCTTCGGGGGATACTTTCGGGCATGAGACATATAGGACTCAAGCTCAGGATGGCGTTCGTCGGAACCATTCTGTTCGCCTTTTACCTGGCAGGAGCCGGGTTCGCGCTCCTGCTGTTCGGTACGGGCGCATGGCCGTTCGTTCTCGTCGGTACCGTCCTCTTCGCCGTCTTCCAGTACAAGGTCGGCAAGTGGCTGTCGCTCCGAAGCGTCGGGGCCGAAGAGATGGACGAACAGCAGTACTCGGGGATCCACAAGACGGTCGAGGATATCTGCTTCGAGATGAACATGGACAAACCGAAGCTGATGGTCGCGGACATGGGCGTGCCGAACGCCTTCGCGACCGGTCGGCGCGGTGCGGGCGTCGTGGTCGTCTCGCGGGAACTCATCCAACTCCTCGACCGCGACGAACTCGAAGGCGTCATCGCGCACGAACTCGCACACATCGACAACCGCGACGTGATCACGATGGTGCTCGGGCAGTCGATAGCCTCCATCTTCGGGATCGCGGTCCAGTGGGCGGTGATGCTCTCGGGCGACAACGACATCGCCGACTTCGTGCTCGGCTACATCGCGGGGATACTCACCCAGATGTTCGTCATGCTGTTCGTACTCGCCATCTCGCGGTACCGCGAGTACGTGGCCGACAGCGACGCGGCGCAGTACATCGGGAGCGGCGAACCCCTCGCTCGCGCCTTAGAGAAGATCCAGCACGGCTCCCAGGGTCGTGAGAGCCGCGTCGGCGACGACGTGAGCGCACTTTGTATCTTCGACAGCGAAGGCGGCCTCATGAAGAAGATCCTCGCGACGCACCCGCCGGTCGAGAAGCGTATCGAGAAGCTCCGGAGTTACTGACGACGCCGGACCCGGACACATTATTTCCCCATAATTAAACCAAAAATAATTTCACCGGGCGCGCGAACCGTCGATCCGTGTCCTTTTCGTCCGTCCCACGGAGGACGATCCTCACGACGGCCGTAGCGCTCTGTTCCGGCTGTACGGCGCTGACCGGCTCCGATGACAACTACAAGTTCCGTGCCGAGGACAAGACGATAGACCGAATCGATGCCCGCTGCCGGGGGACGGATAACGCCGCGACAGTCGACTTCCGTTCGAACGCGGTGATCGTCGTCTCCGGCCGGATTCGGACAAACGATCCCTGCGAACCGTTGTTTGTCTCCGTGTTCAGTCCGCCCGCCGGATCCGATGAGGAGTCGGCGATCCTGCGGGTGTCGACGGACCCGTCGGATACCTGTGCCCGAAGCTGCGAGTCGACCATCGAGTACCGCGCCCGCCTCCAGTTAAACCAGCAGCCGTCGCCGGTCGACGTGTTCCACGCCGCCCACGACAGGGAGGAAGTGAAGGCAACGACTGCGTGGGCGTAAGCGGGCGGGCCCTACTACGTCCGTCCCCGAAGCCATTTTACTGGCCCCCGACACACGTTCGGGTATGGTAGATATCCATTCAGGCCAGCGCGTGGCGATGCTCGCCGACGCGCAGAACCTCTATCACACCGCCCAAAGCATTTACAGTCGCAACATCGACTACTCCGCGCTCCTCGAAAAGGGAGTGCAGGACCGCGAACTCGTCAGAGCCATCGCGTACGTCATACGCGCGGACTCGCCCGAGGAGGAGAGTTTCTTCGACGCGTTGACCGATATCGGCTACGAGACGAAGATAAAGGACATCAAGACGTTCCAAGACGGGTCGAAGAAGGCGGACTGGGACGTCGGCATGTGCCTTGACGCGGTGACGCTTACGTCTCACGTCGACACGATAATACTCTGTACGGGCGACGGCGACTTCTCCCGACTCTGTTCGCACCTGCGTCACGAGGGCGTCCGCGTCGAGGCGATGGGTTTCAACGAGTCCGCGTCCGAGGACCTGTTAGATGCCGCTGACGAGTTCATCGACCTGAGCGAACGGTCCGATACGTTCCTGTTGTAAACGCCGGCCGCCGTCCTCGCTGTCCGGGCGCGGAGAAACTACACCGGGCGACCGCTACCCGCAGTACCGACGAGCAAAGCGCCCGCGGCCATGCCGAGTGAGGCAATAGCGGCCGGAATGAGTAGGGCGCTTTCCTGCAGTACACCAGTAGCCAGGAGAATCGCGCTACTCACCGCCAGCAGCACGACCCCCAACGCGACTTTTTTCGTGTTCATAGTGACAGTTAGTACGGACTCAAGGTTTATAGCTTTCTCTGAAACCGCCCGACGACGGCGTGGTATAAGTTGACAATAACCGTGAATCCGTATAAGCGATTTCCCGATGACGTTCGAGGCGGCCCGGCGACTGCGTGTCGAAGGGCTTTCGGATGCAGGCGCGAAACACCTTCCGATGACCGGTGACGCTCGCGACCTCGCCCGCCTCCGCACCGTCGCAGACTACCAGTTCGGTAGCGGCGCCGGAGCGGCGCTGTTTCCGCCCGACGAGGACCTGGAGATCAAACGCACCAGCACCGGCCGCCCCCAGCAGGTCATTGCGGCGGGGGGACGCCTCGTCTCGCACGGGACCGACGGTCGATTCACGCTCGGACTCACTGGCGGCCGTCGCCTCGCGGCGGCGTTCGAACCGCCCGCGGGGCGGGTCGTCGTCGGCGACGAGAGTGAGCCGTTCGTCCGGGACGGCCGCAACGTCTTCGCGAAGTTCGTCGACGAGGTCGATCCGGCCGTCCGCCCCGACGACGAGGTGTTCGTGGTCCACGGGTCCGGCGAACTGCTCGGCGTCGGCCGCGCGGAACTCTCCGCCGACGCGATGACCGACTTCGAATCGGGGATGGCCGTGAAGGTGCGCGTCGGCGCGGGCGGCGAATGACGTTCGTCAGTCTTTTCTCGGAGTAACGTGACCCTCCGAGTATGTTCGGAGGAGGCGGCGGGGGAATGGATCCCCGCAAGATGAAACAGATGATGCAACAGATGGGCATCGATTTCGAGGAACTCGACGCCCAAGAAGTGATCATTCGAACCGAAGACGAGGACCTCGTGTTCGACGACGCCGAAGTGACCCGCATGGACGCGCAGGGTCAACAGACCTATCAGGTCGTCGGCGAACCCGAATCCCGCGATTCCGGCGCGGCCGGCAGCATCGAGAGCGGCAACGAAACCGAAAGCGAGAGCGACGGAACCGGCGAGATACCTGACGACGACGTGATGATTGTCGCACAGCGTACCGGTGCCGGCGAGGACGAAGCGCGTCAGGCGCTCGAAGACAACGACGGCGACCTCGCGGCGGCCGTCGACAGCCTAGAGTGACGGTCGTCCTCGTTCACGGCGACCGCGAGTATCTCAGAGAACCGGGCGAAGAACTCCAGACCGACCTCGGCGTGCTCGATGTGCCGGAGGACGTCCGGCCGGGCGACACGCTGGAGACGCATCTCGGCGACGAGTTCCAGGTTCGACGCCTGCGCGGCCCGGACCTGTTTCACCACCTCGACCGGACCGGTGCGCCGATGGTTCCCCGCGACGTGGGACGGATCGTCGGTGAAGTGGGCGTCGAGGCCGCGGACAGGGTGCTGGACGCCGGCACCGGCACGGGCGTCCTCGCGGCGTATCTCGGACGCATCGGCGCGGACGTGCTGACGTTCGAACGCGACGCGGAGTTCGCAACGGTCGCCCGCGAGAACATGGAAACCGCGGACGTCGGAGACTGCGTCGACGTACGGACCGGCGACGTCACCGACGTACTCGACGACCTCGGCCAGTTCGACGTGATAACGCTCGACACCGAGGACGCGCCCGCCGTGGTCGAACACGCGTCCGACCTCCTCGTTCGTGGCGGCTTCATCGTCGTCTACTCGCCGTTCGTCGAGGACACGCGAGAAGTCGCGATGACGGCCAGAGAGGTCGGCTTGGCGGACGTACGGACCCTCGAAACCATCGACCGTGAGATGGACTTCGACGACCGCGGGTCCCGTCCGTCGACGAGTCCCGTTGGCCACACCGGCTACCTGACTATCGCCCGGCGCGAGTGAGGTCGTCGATCAGTTCCGGCGGGTAGAGGATCTCTTCCCCGTCTTCGAAGTCCGACGTGTCCTTCCAGACGACCTCGAACGTTTCGTCGAGTTCCGGCTCTTCCGCCGTGAACCGCTCTCGCTCGTACGGCCAGTCCTCGACGATGCTCACCTCGTACAGGCGCCATATCTCGTGGCCGGCGCTGTCCGCGAACGAGAACACGCGCTCGTACGTGTCGACGTACGATATCTCGTCGAGTTCGACGCCGAGTTCCTCGTCGAACTCCCGCGCCACTGCCTCCTCACTGTGTTCGCCGAACTCGATGCCGCCGCCGAGCGGCCGGTAGAACGTGTACTCCTCCTCGGGGTCGTAATGCTCCGCGAGCATGAGTTCGTCCCCCCGTCGAACGGCCCCAAGCGCCAGCGGCCGGATTTCGCGCCAGGTCATGGACTGCGGGATATGCAGAACCGATATAAATACCTGTTCGTTCGATGCTACAGACTACCATCTACGGGCCGGGAGCGCGGCGCGAGCCCTCGCGGCGAGCGCCGCACGACTCGGGGAAGGGCAGGTAGTCGTCAAGCAATGCACCCGCGAGCGAACGAAGTGAGTGAGCGGTCCAAGGAGGGCACCGCAGCGCCTCGGCGCTGCGACGGGAGCGACGCCGTGATTTTGGTCGAGCTTTTGCCGAGTCAAGGAAAACCGCCGCGACGCGGCGTGTTTCCCGCTACACAGCGCAAAAGGTCGCGGTTAGTGATCGTCCTCGCGCCACTTGTGCTCGCACTCGGTACAGATGAAAAACCGCGTCTCCGACTCGTCGGCGGCGCGGATCTGTTGCATGTACCAGTGCGCCTGGTCGTTGTCGCACTCGGGACAGCGCGCATCGGTGGTGGGGAGGCCGCTCTCCTCCGTGCTGGATTCGATAACCTCGCTGACCTCCTGGTCGTCGGTGATGACGTAGTTCGCGTCCGGGTCCTTTATCTGCTCGTTACCGCAGCTCGAACAGACCCAGAGTCCGTCCTCCGCTTTCATCATAGAGCCGCACTCGTCGCAAAACTCCATTACTGGGTGCAGATAGACGGTCCAACTGATTTAAACCACGTGGTTACCCGTCGCTCTCGGACCGGCCGGAGAGACCCGTCACCTCCCCCGGGAGAACGTCGTCGTGGTCGGACTCCAGAACGTCGTCGAGTTCGGTTTTCAGGTCGTCTATCGAATCGAACGCGTCGTTTTTCGTCTCGGAGACAAGTCCCCCGAGGTTCACTTCGCCGTCACCGAGTTGGAGCGTCACGTCCGCGAACTCACGGGCGGCGTCGATGCGCATCACCGGATAGGAGAGGTCGTCCAGCAGCGATTCCATCTGGTTTCGGGTGACTGTTCGTGTCATGTGTTCCCGTAACGTGGTCGAGGGACTTTTACATATCGCTAGATACGTCAGCTGAACGGACCGGGACGGAACTGGTACGGAAAACAGAAATAGCGCCTCCGCTTAGCGTCGATAATGACTCTCTCGGACGAAGCCCGTGAGCGCCTCGCCGATGTCGTGGAGCTACAACCCACGAAAAACGCGGAACTGCAGGAGCGCTGGGGCGTAGAGAGCGGTAGCGAGGTTCACTCGTACCTCGAAGACGAACTCGGGGAGTACTACTACCGCGACGACAACAGCCTCATCCGCGCGACGGCGGAAGCGGCTGACCTCGTCGACGTGGAGCCGGGCGTCGAGGCGGTGGAGGGGAAGACGCCCGACGTGATCCGGGTGCCGGAGCTGCAGTCACAGGTGTTCGAGGTACTCGCCGGACCGGACGAGCGCTCCGAGAGCGTCGTCTCCGTCCTGCACAAACTCCGCGAGACGTTCGACGTTGACCCGGGGACAGAACAGGTTCGGTCAGCGCTACAGAGTCTCCGGCGCAAGGACGTCGTCGAGGTGGAGTACCGGACCGTGCCGACGTTCAGGCTCGCAGTCGAACGCGACGAAGTCGACGTGGAAGTGGCCGGAGAGTAGCGCGAACGCTCGTAGCGCCGCCCACTGATAGGGACTGCTGTACGTCAGTTCGGTGTTTCGCTGACCTGGGCCGGCGAATACCGATACACAGTTACAGCAGTCTCGATGGATCCTGTCTTAGTGTCCGACGACCGCACAGCGAGTTCGGGTTGTCGCGACGACCGCCGACGGCATCACTCGTCGGCGGTGCGTTCCACGTATATCGTCCCGTCCTCGCGGTACCAGTCGACGACGCCGTCGTCGGTCAGCCGAGGGACGTGTTTGTGGAACAGTTTGATCCGTACGCTGTCGAGGCGCTTGGCCCGGTTTTCGACTCCCAGTACGGTCTCCTCCCAGGAGACGAGATCCGTCGATAGATCCGTCAGCGATACGGCTCCGTCTTCACATGACGTGTACCACAGCACGTACCGTTCGTACTCGTGGCGTCGACTGGTTGTACTGGAACCGATAGCTTGGACTCCGTTCTGGCGGTCGGCGCGATTTGTTTCTATCATGGGTTCCCTGAACTACCGCGGTCTGTCCTCGTTCGGGACGAAGTAGTTCAGCCTCTTAGCCGTGTATAAGAACCGAACGTTTCGCTATCACCGGATATATAGACGAACGTAGTTCCGTCGGCCTGCGGCCGGCCGGCGCTACTCACCGGGCCGTTTCCGGTCGCGGCGCTCCGCGAGCAACTGCTGTAGGCGTTTGCCTGGGCCGCCCTCGATCGGCCATCCGCGCTGTCGCCAGGCGGGCGGTTCCGGCTCGTACGACGAACATGTCCCGGAGCACTCCGCCGCCGTCTGACAGCGGTGTTTCGCCGCGCACCACGGCAGAAGCTGACCGTTCTCCGCGCGCAGTTCGAACTGACGGCAGTCCGGACGCATCGTATCGGCGTAGGAGCGCCACCCTCGCTCGTACGCCCGTTCGGCGATTTCCAGGCGCTTCGTCGCCTTCTTGTCCGGGTCGACGTACTCGAACCGCGCCGCTGACTGGTCGTACTCGCTGTTCGAAGGCCGGTCGGTGATTCGCGTCCCGGCCTCCCCGACCGAAAGTGATCGAGGGTGCCAGCCGACCGTCGCCGAATCGGCGGAACCGTCGACCGTCAGAATGCCTGCTTCGACAGGAATGTCTTCGAGCATCGCGGGTTCGACTCGTCTGTTCGTTTCCCGGGTGGCGACCCACACTTCGTCCGCGAGCGAGAGCGCGATGTCGCGCTCGAGTTGCGGTTGAAGCGTGCGGGCGGCGCGGGCGTCGAGGTCTGGCTTATTTTCGATAGCGACGATCCGGTCGACCCAGTCCGGGTAGGGACACTTCCGCCGGATCTCGATCCGGTTGCCGTTCCGCCGAGTGTCGAGAACGCCGCGGTCGTCGGCGCGGTGGACCGCCTCGCGGACGTACTGCCAGGGGTAGCCCGGATGCGGGAGTGCGTCGCGGTACCAGGCCCACTCGACCGGCGCGTTACGAACGACGTGGAGGAGATCAGAGTCCAGCCTGTCGCGCCCGAACCGGGCGCGTCGCTTCAGGGCCGCCGGGTCAGTTTCCACGACTACCGTGTCCCAGCGCCGCCGCTTGGTGCCCAGTTGGCGGGCGACGAAATGGGTCGTGTCGTCGGTCGCATCGCTGGTCGCGTCGTCGGTCGCATCGCTCTCGGGGGGCCAGTGGCGTTCTGCCCAGCCACAGACCCGCAACTCGAAGACGAACTCCGCGTCACCGCCGGGTAACACGGTAGTCCGTGGTCGCCGCGTCGGCTAAGGTGTTCGGGTTCGGTCCGCCGGTGCCGTTCTCGACGCCGCAGATGCCACTATCCGCGGTCGACCGAGCGGAGCGTCCCGCCGGTCACGTATCCCCGTTAAGCGGTTATTCTTCGCTTTCCTCGTCGTCTTCGTCGTCCTCCAGCCGTTCGTCGAGGAACTCGTGTGCGTCCTCGAGTATCTCGCGGGGACCGTCCTGGGTCACCGTGTTGAACGCCTGCTCGTAATCCCGCCACTGGAGGTCGCGGTGTTCGTGAGAGAGCTCCGCGCTCGCCTCGAAGGATTTCGCGATGAACAGGTGGACCGTCTTGTGGATGGTCTTCCCGTTGGCTTCGAAGACGTAGTCGTAATCCTTGCGGAACCCGTCGAGGAGGCGGAACTCCTCGATACCCGCTTCTTCCTGTACTTCTCGTATCGCCGTCTGCTGTAGCTCCTCGTCTCCCTCTACGCCGCCTTTGGGAAACTCCCAGTCCCCGGGGCGGCTCTTCAGGAGGAGGTACTCGCGCCGACCACGCGTATCCCGAAAGAGGATCGCGCCGGCGCTCGTCGCTTCGACCGTCATTATCGTTACCTAAACGGTGACCATTTAAGAGAATACCGGAGCGTGGACCCGGGACTGCCCCAGTGCTGTCACGGTACGCTTTTACCCGAGGAGGGCCCTCAGCTACGATAACGATGACTTTCGTCACGAAACTCCGTCTCCAGAGCGGCGACCGGGCCGCCCTCGAACGAGTCGTCGAGGACATCCGCTCCGCGGCCGAACGCAAAGGCGCGGAACTGAAAGGCCCCCACTCCGAACCGCCGTCGAGACTGCGGGTCCCACAGCACAAACGGGTCGACGGCGGCGGCCGGTTTTCGGACTGGGACTACGTCGTGTACGCCCGCGAACTCGAGATCCACGGACACGACGAACTGGCCCGGCGAGTGACACACCGGGAGTTCCCATCGTCCGTCCACGTCGAAGCGGAACTGGAACAGGTGAACCCGCTAGGCGGGAGTTAAAACGCCGATTCGCCGACCAGTTCCAGCAGTTCCGCTCGTCCGTCGTGGTCGTTGTCGTCGAACTCGGTCACTTTGATCCGCGCTTTCCTGTCGACGTCGTCGGGGGTCGCACCGTCGACCACCAGCGTCGAATCGCCGACCCGTGCGACGACATCGTCACCCCGGACGCCGGTGAGAAAGGCGGATATCTCCTGTCCCGGCTCGAACGACGGCGTTGCACTGCGGAACGACCAGCCCCTCGTGTACTTCTCTATCATAGGCGAGCCACCTCCTCGCTCTCACGGTCGTGAACGTACTCCCGACCGAATCCGGTGATCGCCGCGATCAGGAACACCGCGACGAGCAACCAGCCGTGGAACACGAAGGGGAACACGTCCGCCGGATTGACCACCATGTCCTGCGTGAACCACTCGAACTCACCCGGTAACTGAGTTATCTGCGCGTAGCCGACCAGCACGCCGCCCGACCACGGGAAGATGTAGCCGAGCGCCGACGTGTTGGCGTCCAGAATGTTCGCGCGCCGGTAGCCGTTGATGTTGAACCGCTCGCCGATGCGGGCGATGTACGGCGCGATGGCGATCTCGGCCGCAGTGTTTATCGTGATCATCCCGTTGACCAGCGCGGTCCCGCCGACCATCGTCGTCTCGGCGCGGCGAACCGACGTGGCGACGTTGTCGAGGAGCCAGTTCTGGAGCGCCTCGAACCCGCCGCCGCGGATCATGATCTGCGCGCCGGCGACGATGAGGAGCGTCAACACGATCAGCGGGAAGAACCCTTGCGCACCGGAGTAGATGCTACCGCTGACTATCTCTTCGCCGCTCTCGACGATTTCGACGAACGGGAGGAACTCGACCTGCTCGGCGATCGGTGCGTCCTCGGGTGCCTGGAAGAGGAGCATGTCAGACACCGGAGCGAGACCGAAGACGACGTTGAAGATCACCGCGGTGATTATCCCCCACGAGATCGCCTCGACGATGTGCCGACCGGCGACGGCCGTGGCGATCACTACGCTCATGGAGACCAGGTGAAGTAGACCGGCGGGTTCGCTCTCCTCGACGAGGATCTGGGCGGCGTCGCCGGTGATCTCGATCCCTTCCATCACGTTCCCGGCGACGACGTACGCCGCGAACGCTACCACTGCGGCGACGATAGCGTACTTGAACCGCGAGGCGACGACGCCCCCGATGTCCGAGTCCTGCGTGACTGCGGAGACGATCGTCGTGTCGCTGACCGGCGCGAGGTTGTCGCCGAACACCGCGCCCGAGAGGATAGCGCCGAACAGGAGTACGGGGTTCGCTCCCAGGAGAACCCCGGCCGGGAAGAACAGACCGGTGAACGCTACCGTCGTGCCGTATCCGGTACCGATCCCCGTCGCGAGCAGTCCAGCCAGAATGAACGTGATCGCCGGGAACAGCGTCGCACCGACCTGTGCGGTGTCAGCCGCCCACACCAGACCGCTGACGAATCCGCCGGCCTGGATCGTGTCGGCGAACATGCCGGCCCAGAGCCACGCGACGATGGCCGTCGCGGCGACCCGCTGGGTCATCCCCTCGAAGATGGTGTTCGCGTAGGTCTTCCACGACCCCTTCACGAACAACAGACCGAGGATGAGACCGATCAGCATCCCGGCGACGAGACCCGTCGTGTCGCCGATGCGCAACAGACCGCTCTGGACTATCGCCCACGCGATGAAGAAGGCGATCGGAAACGCGCTCATCGCCCTGCCGCCGTAAAACTCGATGTCGTTTTTCCCCCGGGCTGTCTCCTCTTCTTCTATCTCCCGTTCGATATCTGTGTCGTCGTCGTCGGGTGGTCCGACTGCCATACACGGATACCATCGTCAAACTATTTTAACGTTTTTGCATGATGTATTCGCTGCTTTACGCACTACAGTAAACCGAAACGGAACTCGAGCAGGCCCGTACACGACGCCCGGGGAAGACGGCGGGCAGATTAAGTGAGGGGCGGTCTAGAAACGCGGTATGTCACAACAGGAGTCCGACGACCGACTCGTCGATCTGAGACGCGACTTGCACCGCCACCCAGAGCAGGCGTGGCGAGAGTTCTACACGACCGCCCGGATCGTCGAAGCGGTCGAGCGCGTCGGAACTGACGCCCTTCACATCGGGCCGGACGCGTTGGCGACCGACGAGCGCATGGGCGTCCCCGACGAGGATGCCATCGAGGCGGCGTACGAACGCGCTCGCGAAGCGGGCGCGGACGAGGACGTTCTGGAGCAGTTGGCGGGCGGCTACACGGGTCTCATCGCGGAGCGCCACCTCGGCGACGGGCCGACCGTCGCGCTCAGAGTCGACATCGACGGCCTCCCGATCACGGAATCGACCGACGACGCGACCCATCTGCCGGCGACAGAGGGGTTCCGATCCGAACACGAGGGATCGATGCACGCCTGCGGCCACGACGCCCACGCGACTATCGGCGTCGGCGTCCTCGACGCCATCGCAGACACCGACTTCTCGGGCACCCTGAAAGTGCTGTTCCAACCGGCAGAGGAAGTCGTCGGCGGCGGGAAGGCGATGGCGAAGAGCGGCCACCTAGACGGGGTAGTCGAGCAGGACTCGACAGCTCAGCACACGGAGTCTGACGGTGTCGACTACCTGTTCGCTCTCCACGTCGGTCTGGACCACCCGACGGGCGAAGTCGTGGCCGGTATCGACGGCTTCCTCGCCGTCCAGCACTTCGACGTGGCGTTCGCCGGCGAATCCGCCCACGCAGGCGGGAAGCCGAACGCCGGCAGAAACGCGAACCAGGCGCTCGCCGCCGCCGTCCAGAACCTCTACGCGATCCCGCGCCACGAGGACGGCGCGACGCGAGTCAACGCCGGCCGGATCGAGGGCGGGACCGCCGCGAACATCGTCGCCGAACACGCCGAAATGGAAGTGGAGGTCCGCGGCGAGAAAACTCACCTGAAGGAGTACATGGCCGACCACGCCGACCGCGTGATCCGCGCGGCGGCGGAGATGCACGACTGCGAGGTTTCCCTCGAAACGATGGCGGACGCCCCCAGCGCGAAGAGCGACTCCGAACTGGTCGATATCGTTCGGGGGGTGGCCGCGAAACACCACGATGTCGACCGGGCGACGCGCCGCGACGACCTCGGCGGGAGCGAGGACGCGACGTATCTGATGCGTCACGTGCAGAAACAGGGCGGTCTTGCCGCGTACGCCGCCATCGGCACCGACCACCCGGGCGGCCACCACACGCCGACGTTCGACGTGGACGAGGCGACGCTCGACATCGGTATCGACGTGCTGACTGATGCGATCGCGGCGACGGCCGAACAACGACCCTGAGCGGGGAAACGACCGCTCTACCCGGCCGCCGTTTTTCACGCTACGCGTTCTACGACCGGTATGTCGAGGTCCGAAGAGACGCCCGACGAACTGCGGCGCTGGGGACGCGGGGATCTCCGCCGGTGGTTCCTGCTTTCCGGTAGCCGTAACCGGGTCGCCGCCGTCGTCGTCGTCGCCTTTCTCGCCGTGATCACCGTCCTCCGCCTCGCGGGCGTGATCGCGGTGACGAACCCCGACTCGGTGACGCGGTCGCTCTCGAACTTCATCGGCGGCAACATCACGCTCATCACCATCGTCATCTCGATCAACCAACTGATCATCTCCCGAGAGTTCGGCACGCCCGATGAGGTTCGCGATCGGGTCAGCGAGGTGATCGACTACCGGGAGGAAGTGGAGGAGCACGCGTTTGGAGACGAGGTGAGTCCGACCACGCCCGGGGAGTTCCTCGACTTCCTGACCGACGTGAAGCGCGACCGCGCAGTCGCTCTCCGGAACTCGCTCGACGGGTGTTCCGACGAGGTCCGTGCCGACGTCGACCGATTCGTCGACTCCATCGTACAACAGGCTGACCTCGCGACCGAGACCATCGAGGGGAACGAGTACGACAGTTTCGACACGTTGCTTACGATCATGGAGATCGACTACAGCGACGATATCCGGACCACTCGTCAGATCCGTCGCGATCACGGGGACGACCTTCCGGACGACGCCCTCGACGAACTCGACGAACTGCTGGAACTCCTAGAGGACGCCGGGGTCGCCCGGAAGTATTTCAAAACGCTGTACATGCAACGGGAACTAGCGGACCTCTCGAAGAAACTGCTGTACACCGGGGTGCCAGCGATCGCCGCCGCGCTCATCTCGGTGTGGATCTACGGGCAGAACGTCGGGCCGATGCTCCAGACGCCGTTTCTCGAGATCACCATCTTCCTGCTAACGGCGACGGCGTTTCTCCCGATAACCGTGCTGTTCGCCTACGTGTTGCGGATCGCGACGGTGACGCGGGGCACCGCGTCGACAGTGCCGTTCAACGTCCAGAGCGGAAGCCCGCTCTAGTACTTCGGATCCGCACCGGTCGTCGCGTACACGTCCTCCATCAGGTCGTCGCGACGGGACTGCCAGGCGTCGAAGGCGTCCGGCGAGGAGGGGTAGTCCTCGTAGTGGTCGATGATATCGTCGGCACACTGTTTCGTCTTGTAGAACGTCCAGATGATGTCGTAGTAGCCGAAACTCTTCAGCGCGGTCTGGAGTTTGAGCTTCCAGCCTATCGACGTACTGCCGGAGTAAAGCGCCTCGGCGAGTTTGTCGCCGGGTAAGGCGGCGAGCAGGCCCATCAGTTCGTCGACATCGACCGCCGTCGAGAGGATGTTGTACACGTCGAGTCCGGCGTACCGCGACCCGAAGTGGTCCATCACGCGTTCGTTGTACTCCCAGAGGTTGGCCTCGCTCACGTCGCCGTCTTCGATGGCGTCGACGGCAGTCTCCGCCGCGTACTGCCCGGCGTAGGCGGCACCCGCGATGCCGCCGCCGGTGGTGGGGTTGACGTGGCCTGCGGCGTCGCCGACGGCCATGAACCCGGGCGCGACCGCCGAGTCGTACGGTCGGCGGGTCGGGAGCGCAGCGCCGAGTTTGTCCTCGACCTCGGCACCGGCGAACTCCTCGCGGTCCCGCAGGTCCTTTTTCAGGTCGTCGACGAGTTGCATCGGCTCCTCGGTCATCTGGAAGCCGAGGCCGGCGTTGATCTCGGTGTCGGTACGCGGGAAGTACCAGAGGTAGCCGGCGGCGCGCTCGGTCGGCTTGAACACGAGGGCGTCGTCCCACTCCACCGGTTCGTCGACGTGAACGATCTCGCGGTACGCGGAGCAAAACTGCGAGTAATCGACGTTCGTGTCGAACGACGCGTCCTCCAGATCGGCCTTGTCCTGCAGGATTGAAAGCGCCCCCGCGGCGTCGATGACGACGTCTGACTCGTAGGTCAGCGGCTCGCCGCGGCGCGTGGCGCGGACGCCCGTGACGCGTCCGTCATCGTCCTGTACCACGTCCTGTACGACCGTGTCGTAATGGAACTGCGCGCCGGCCTCGTCCGCGCCGTCGATGATCGCGCGGCCGTACTCCCAGCGGTCGATGACCGCGAGTTTCCCGGGGACCGGGATCTCCAGAACGGTGTCCTCCTGCGGGATCTCGAACCGGCCGTGGTCGACGTCCGTGTTAGTCATCGCAGGTTCGAGCTTCGACTTCGGGATCGCCTCGGGGAACTCGTCTGCGCCTTTGAGCGCGTCGCCGCAGGCGATGTGTCCGGCCTCCTCCTCGGTCTTGCGCTCGACGATGACGACGTCGTACCCCGCGTTCGCGATAGTCGCCGCGGCGTAACAGCCAGATGTTCCCGCGCCGACGACCACTACGTCGTAGAGTCGCGTCCCGGCCGTCCGTGAGGTTCCCGTACCGGCCTCGCTACTGGTCATGACTTCTGGTGTACCCCGGAACAGGAAAACTCTTTATGTACCCCCGCCGGTTCGGCCACGCGAACACCCGGATACGTCGTTTTCGCGGGGACACGATGTGATAAAGAGTTTAGTCGGGGCCTTTCGTATCCGACGTTATGACCGAGTACACGGTGGAGTTCGTCGGGACCGGCGAGCAGATCACGGTTTCCGGCAAGGAGACCATCCTGAGCCGCTGTATCGAGGAAGGAATCGCTCAGGAGTACTCCTGTCGAGTGGGGATGTGTCTCGCCTGTTCCGCGAAGATCCTCGAGGGCGACGTGACGCAACCGGCCGCCCGGGGTCTCACGGAGGAGGAGGCCGAATCGTACGCGCTGACGTGCATGGCTCGCCCGCAGTCGGATCTGAAACTCGACCGCGGAAAGTACCCCCCGAGCATCGAGGGAGACGTCGACGCGGACGCCGGCGGCGACCCCGCCGCGGCGGACGACTGACCGGTCGTCGCGCAGTCACCTTCTGTGGGCCGACCGCTTCTCGCGGACGGTCACTCGCGGTTCTCCGCGAACCACTCGACGGCGAAGTCGACCAGGTCGACCTGCGAACAGAGCGTCGCCGACCCCTCGCCGACAGCGCCAGTCGAAACGTCCGTCGCCGCTTCGAAATCCGCCCCGAGGTCCGAGAAGTCGCTCGTGTCGCCCTCGATGTCGTCGTACGCCCGCCAGCGGCGCTCCCCGTCCACCAGGATCGGTCCGCCGTCGACCGTCTTAGTCTTCGAGTACGTCGCCCGGTGTTCGGCGAGATGCAGGGACGTGTTGGTATCGTGGTCGACGCCGAGGAGCAACACCAACCCGTCGCGGTCGTACACCCGGGCGAGCGGTGACTCCTCCCCGAGCGGGTAGTCGTAGGCGTGACCCTCGGTGACTGTAACGGCGTCCGCTCCCCGTGCCGCGAACGAGTGGCAGGGGTGGCGACTCCGCCGGACGCCGGGGTAGTTCCGGAAGCATTCGGCGATAGCGCCCATCCCCCGCGTCGGCGTGACTGCGGGGCGGTACGCCGCCGACCCCTCCTTGACGTCGTCGTACCAGGATTCGGGTACCGGGGGGTTCCCCCACGACTTCGGGTCAGAGAGCTGCGTGGAGTGCGTCGGCATCACGAGCGTCCCATCGTCGGTGACGACGTCGATCAGGGCGTCGACGACCGTCGCCGCGCCGCCCGCAACCCACCCCAGCGCCGAGAGCGACGAATGGACGACGACCGTATCGCCCGCTTCGAGACCGAGGTCTCGGAGGTCCGCTACAAGCGTGTCCATCGTTACCGGCGCGTCGGACCGCTCTACGGCGTCGCGTTCGCTCATACGGCGCGTCTCAGGTGCGGCCGGCATAACTCTTCTGGGGCGTCACTTCGCGGCGCAGTTGTTCGGTCCGAGTTCGAGTTCGAACGCCGTCTCGTCGTCCGCCGACTCGCGGCCGAGATTGACCGCGATGATCCGGTCGTGGTTGGCGGGCGGGGCGGACGTTCCGGTGGCGTGTGCCACGAACTCAGTCTCGTCCATCGAGAGCGCCGGTACCGAGTCCCGAAGGTCGCCGAGCGGCGCGGCGAAGGCGTCGCCGGCCTCCGGGCGTGCGTCGAGTTCGTAGTGGCCCGGCGCGACGGTGGTGTCGTCCAGAAGCGAGCACAGTCGCTCGTGAAGCGTCCGGTGGAGTCGCGCCGCCGCGTCCTCGGGGTCGGCCGTCGCCTCCAGGTCCGGGCGGGCGATGCCGTCGAGGAAGAGGCTGTCGCCGGTCAGGGCGACGCCGTCGACGCGGAACGCGGTCATCTCGCTGGTGTGTCCGGGGGCGTGCAGTGCAGTGAGCGCGGTGTCACCCAGTTCGAGCGCGTCCCCGTCGGAGACGAGCGTCGCGTCGAACGCCAGACCCCGGTCCTCGGCACCCGCGGGCAGGACGGGGTCGGCACCGGTCGCCTCGGCCACCGCTCGAACGCCGCTGACGTGGTCGGCGTGGACGTGCGTGTCGACGGCGTACGACAGGTCGAGACCCCGAGCGTCGGCGTCCGCCGCGTACCGGTCCGCGAACGCCCGGAGCGGATCGACGACTGCCGCCCGTTCGCCGTCGTGAACCAGATAGCCAAGACAACCGCTGGAGGGCCGCTGGTACTGGACGACCGACGCCGGCCCGTCCGTGGGAACGTCGGCGGCGAGGAGGACCTTGGCCCAGGCGTCCATCCCCCCGGTGAGGTTCACGGCGTCGACCCCGGCCTCGCGCAGGAGGCCGGCCGCGTAGTCGCTGGCTTCTCCCCGGCCGCAGACGGCGACGATCGGTTCCGCGAGGCCGTCGACCAGATCGGCCGCGCCGCCGGTGACTTCGGCCTGGACGAAGCGGTTCTCCGGCACCTGCGCCGCAGAGACGTTCGACCCGTCGACGCGCCACGCGTCGAACTCGTCGCGGTTTCGCACGTCGAGCACGGAGACGTGGTCGCCGGCGCGCACTCGCTCTGCCAGTTCCCGTGGCGGTATCGTGTCGGCGTCGCTCATACTTGCCCTACGGCCGACAGCGAGATAAATCGCCGGCGACCGACGGCGGCCGCGCCGACGGGAACGTTCAAGCGGGTCCCGGTAATAATTGCGAGCATGAACGCCGCGGAACTCAGAGAGGCGGTCGAGAACGACAAGCGAACCGAACTGGACCGACTCGGGTCGTCGAAACTGCTCGTCGCGCTAACCGACGCGGAACTCGACGAGACGACCGTGCTGACGGCCGCAGGGAACAGCGAACACGCCGCCGAGCGGACGTTCAGTCAGTGGGCCGACGACGAGGAGAACGACCGCGCCCGCACGGCCTTCGAGGCGGTCGCCGCTCAGGAGCGAGACCACTACGACCGCGTCGCGGAGCGCCTGCCGAACGAGTTCGAACCGGTTGACGGCGGTCCGATGCACGCGTACCTCCGCGGGCGCGAGGACGCCGTCAGCCGGGTCGCCGGCGGGATGGTCGGGCGGCCGCTGGTCAGCGTCCGGACGCACACGCAGGTGATCAACTTCTTCACCAACGAGGCGGACCGGACGACGGCGGACCTCTTTCGGGACCTCAAGGAAGAGACGAGGGCAGTCATCGACGACGGGACGGACCTGCTCGACGAACTCTGCGAGGACGCCGACGACTGGGAACGCGCGTCCGCAACGGCGGAATACGTGATCCAGGTGGCGTACGACGATTACGCCGACTCGCTGACCGAACTCGGCGTGGATCCGAAGCCGCTCTGTTGACAGCCTGACCCAGAGGGGTCGGCCGTCGCGTTGGCAGCCGCTCGTGCGCGCGGTGCACACGCTCACGATAGGGTTACTTCCGCAGCGGACCGAAACAGTGACATGATATCACACGGGACACGGCGGGCGTTCCTCGCCGCGACGGCCGTCGTGGGGACGGCCGGCTGTCTCGACGCAGTCAACCAGTTGACCGGCGGCGACCGCGGCGGTGACGGGACTCCACCGCCGTTTGCCGATCGGGCTCTGCCCGTGGAGTACGAGCCGACGGCGCTCGCCGAGAACGTCGTCTCCGGGGGCGTTTCGAAGGACGGGATCCCCTCCGTCGACGAGCCGAGATTCGAGGACGCCGACGCCGCCGACGGTCGACTCGTCGACCGCGACGTGGTCTTCGGCATCGCGAGGGGTGGCGAGGCGCGCGCCTACCCGCAGTATATCCTCGTCTATCACGAGATAGTCAACGACGAGGTTGGCGGCGACCCCGTCAGCGTCACCTACTGCCCGCTGACGGGGACGGCACAGGGGTTCGAGCGCGGGGAGACGACGTTCGGCGTCTCCGGCGACCTGCTCAACAGCAATCTCGTGATGTACGACCGCGGTACCGACAGCCGATGGCCCCAGATGTTGGCGACGGCCGTCGAGGGACCGCTCGCCGGAGAGACGCTTCGGGAGTTTCCGGTCGCGTGGACAACCTGGGAGCAGTGGCGCGCGGCGTACCCCGAGACGGCGGTGCTGACCGAAGACACCGGCCACGTCAGAGATTACGGGATGGATCCGTACGGTAGTTACAATCCCAAAAGCGGGTACTACACGGGTGACGGCACGATGTTCGAACCGCTTTCCGGCGACGACCGCCTCGGCGACAAAGCCGTCGTCGTCGGGGGGCGAACGACCGACGGCGTCGCGGCGTTCGAGAAGGACGCGCTCCGCGAGAGCGGCATCGCTGCCGCGGCGGCCGGAGACGCCCGTTTCCTCGCGGTTCATGACCCGTCGCTGGACGTCGGCTACGTGTACCGGAACCCGGAGGCCGCGTCGTTCCGCGCGGAGAACAGTGATATCGTCGGTCCGGACGGCGACGCGCATCCGCCGTCCGACCTCCCGCTGGACCGCGTCCTGTCGTACGACGCGATGTGGTTCGCCTGGGCCGGGTTCTACCCCTCGACGACGCTCCATGACTGAAACGCTTCGGCACGCGGCGACAGTCGTCCGCGAGGCGCTGTCCCGCCGCGATGGCGCGGCCGTCGCCGTCGCGACCGGTACCGCCTACCTGCTCGCCTACCTGTTCGCGCTCGGCGACCTCGTGCCACGGGCGGGTGTGGGAACCGGTCTGGTCGTCGCTCGCGACCCGGTCGGGGCCGCGCTTCGGCGAGTCGGTCCGTTCGCGTTCGAGGCCGTGGCGCTGGTCGACCTCTGGCACGTCCGCCTGCTGTTCTCGCCCGGGAATGCACTCGTCGGGAGCGTCCTCGCCGCGCTGGTCGGCGCGAACCTGGCACTGTCGTACCTCGCGCTGACCCGTCCGAGCGCCTGCGGGCCGCGGGCGACGGCCGGACTGGTCGCGTCCGTCCCGGCGCTGCTGTCGGGAACCGCCTGCTGCGGCCCGGTTATCCTGCTCGCCCTCGGCGTTCAGGCTAGCGGCGTCCTACTCACGGTGTTCGCCTGGCTCGTTCCCGTCGGGGCGGCGACGCTCGCGGTCACGCTCGTCCTCGTGGCCCGACGCGTCGACCCCGTCGCCTGGGAGCGCGCCGCAAGGTAAAGTCCGACGAGAAGATGGGCGAAACCGAGTAACGTAGTCTCGGCGGTCGGACCATGCCGAAACACATATTTTCACCGGATACGCTATCGAACTTATGGATCCGGGGAGTGGGTCAGTCACGCACAGAGTGTTGTGTCGGGGCACCGACGAGCAACGCGTCGAAGCGCTAAACCGAGTGGCAGGGGCAGTCGCGGAGCGTGGCGACGCCGCCCGTCTCTCACTCCGGGGAAGAACGTCAGTCGGCAACCTGAGTCCGCACACCCAGCGGCTGCTCGACGAACGGTTCGAGCGCGTCCCGGACGACGAGGTCCGCAACGGGAGCGGTGACCCTGAGTTCCGAGTCGATCTCCCGGACGGGGCGGACGCACTGGTCGACGCGCTGACGGTCGAGGAGTCGGAGAGCCCCGACAACTGGGGCGCTGCGGGCGAGAACCATTGGCGGGTGTACGAGGTCGGCGAACTCTTCGTCGTCCGAAACGGCGAGTGTCTCTATCGGTCGGTTCCGCATCACTCCCAGCAGTACCTGAACGCCGACGTCGACCCGGACGCGCCGGCACGCGCGAACGAGGCGCTGGTCGGGACGCCGTCGGTCGTCGTCCCCGAAGACCCGCTGGTCGAATGGGACGAGTACGCCATCAGCTGCTACGAGTTCCGTGCCCCAGAGCAGTCACCGGGGCTGGACAACCTCCGACGCGTCTACGTCGACGACGCTCGCGCCGATCTGGTCTTCGACTGGACAACGCCCTCGGAGCGCGTCGAGGCGTCGGAGAGCCGCGTGGCCCGCGCGCTCGGGAAGGCGACGCTCGGACTGTTCTCGCTGGTCGACGACCCCGACGCGATGCCCGAGCGGATCTCGGTCGACGACCGCGAGACCTTCGACGCGGCGGTCGAAGCACTGGCTGAGGCGAACGAACGGGGCGAACACGAGTTCGATATCGTTCGCTCGTAGCGTCCCCTCGCGCCGGTGTCCAGTGAACCCTGTTTCCCAGCGAGCCCCCATTGTCCAGCGATCTCTTCCCGTCGAGCGCCGAAACCGGACGCCGAAACGCGGGAGCGCCGCGGACGGACGGCGAACGCCAGATGTACGGCGAACCTCCACGACGCGAACGTTTTTGCTCGCCCCGACCGACGACACCCGCATGCCGACCCACGTTCCTGAGAGCGAGTACGCGTCCCGCCTGGCGGCCGTCCGCGACCGCCTCGCCGAAGCCGACGCCGACGCAGGCGTCTGGTTCGGCGCGACGAGCATCGAGTATCTCACCGGTTTCGACCACATTCAGACGGAGCGACCGGTCGTCCTCGCTGCAACCGAGGACCGCGTCGCGGTGACCGTGCCGCGCCTGGAAGTCGGACGCGTCGAGGACAACGAGCGCATCGACGCCGTCTATCACTACTTCGACTACCCCGGCGGCGCTCCCGTCGAGACCGTCGCGGGCATGCTCGACGACCTCGCCGCCGACCGCGTCGCCGCTGACGCCGAGGGCGCGCCGGGAACGATGGGGTACGAGGGCCCGCCGCTCACGGAGTTCGTCGAGGTCGAAACGCAGTCCTGGGTCGACCGTCTGCGCTGGGCGAAGTCGGACGCCGAGGTGGACCTGATCCGCGAGTCCGCGCGCTGGGCGAACCTCGGCCACCGCTACCTCGCCGACCACGCCGAGGTCGGCGCGCATCCCGTAACCGTCAGCCAGCGCGCCTCGCTGGAAGCCTCCCGCGCCATGCTCGACACGCTCGGTGACAGCTACGTGCCCCGGACCCGCGGCGACGGCCCCGTCACGGCGGGGTTCATCAGCGGCGAACAGACGCGACTCCCGCACGGCCACACCGCCAACCGACGGCTGGAGGACGGCGACGTTCTCATCACCGGCGCGACGGCGGCCGTCGACGGCTACATGGCCGAACTCGAACGGACGATGTTCGTCGGCGACCCGACCGACGAGCAGGAACACTACTTCGAGGTGATGTGCGAGGCCCAGTCCGTCGCAATCGACGCGCTCGGCCCGGGCGTCTCGGTCAGTTACGTCGACGAGGCGGTGTGGGACTACTTCGAGGAACAGGGCGTCGCGGACCTCGCGCAACACCACGTCGGGCACAACATCGGCCTCGGCGCGCACGAACCGCCGTATCTCGACCGTGGATGGGAGGACCACTGCGCCGCCGTCGACGGGCGCGACGAAGGGGACCGCGAGATGGCACCCGGACACGTATACACCATCGAACCCGGACTGTACACCGACGACGCGGGCTACCGCCACTCCGACACCGTCGCGGTCACCGAAGACGGTACCGAACGTCTCACCTACTTCCCGCGGGACCTCGCCGCGAACACGATACGGTGAGCGTGCGCCACGGGCCGGTCCAGCAGGCAGGTCTGATTCTGTCACCCCTTTTCCGCTTGTCCCGGCGTCACCCCGGAGAATTCAAGTGTGCTTGCACTAGTCTCGGAGTAGTGGCAGTATCGTTCGACCTCTTCGGCACGCTCGTCGACGCTGACAGGCCCGCCGACCCCGCGTCAGCCGTCGCCAGGGAACTCGCCGCCAGGGACGTGCCCGTCCCGGAAGACTGGGACGAGGCCTACCGGGAGCGCCATGTCGACGCGCCCGACGGCGCGGAGGTGCCCTTGCCCGCACACGTCGCCGCGGCCCTGTCGAGTCGCGGCGTCGACGCCGCCGTGGGCAACGCCGCTCGCCGGGCCGTCGTGTCGGCCTTCGACCCGGACGTGACCACGCTAAACGGTGCCCGCGACGCCGTCGCGGCGGCCGCCGACCGCGGACCGGTCGCTCTCTGCTCGAACTGCTCCGTGCCGGAACTCGCCCGGCGCGCGCTGGTTCGGTCGGAGATAGACCCCGACCGGTTCGACGCTGTGGTGACGAGCGTCGGTTGTGGCTGGCGAAAGCCGCACCCGAAGGCGTTCGAGGCCGTCGGGCGGCGCGCCTGCGTCGACCTCACCGACCTGATCCACGTAGGAGATGACCCCAGAACCGACGCCGGGGTCGAGAACTGCGGCGGGACGTTCGTCTCCGTCGAGGACGTCACGCTGAGCGAGTTCCCGGTATGGCTGGAGGAGAACGTGTGACGGCGAGCGTCCAACTGCTTCAGGCTGATCCGGGAGGTCCGTCGCTAACCGGTCCGCTCGCTCTGACGCTGACCGGACCGTTCACCGTGGCGCTCGCGTTCGCCCTCGACCGTGCGGTCGCCGAACCGCCGGAGAGTCTGCATCCGGTGGTGTGGTTCGGCCGACTCGTCGCGCTGTTCGACCGCGAGTGGTCGCGGCCGCGGCTGGTTGGGAGCGTCGCCGCGGTGGTGCTCCCCGCGATCGCCGCTGGGGCTGTCGGCGTGGTCGTGTTCGCCGCGGTTCGAGTCCACCCGTTCGCCGGCGCTGTGGGTGCCGGGCTGGCGCTTTTCGCGTCGACCAGTCTCCGGATGCTCCTCGAAGAAGCGCGGGGCGTCGTAGACACGACTGCGGCGGATCCGGCCGACGCTCGCGACCGACTCCCAGCGCTCGCCGGCCGCGACCCGAGCGACCTCTCTCCGGAACATCTGCGGAGCGCGGCCGTCGAGAGCGCTGCGGAGAACCTCGCGGACGGTCTGGTCGCCCCGCTTTTCGCGTTCGCCGCAGTTGCGACGGTGTCGCTGCCGCTCGCGGCCGCCGCCGCCGCGTGGGTCAAAGCGGTCAACACGCTCGATTCGATGCTCGGCTACCGCTCGAAACCCGTCGGCTGGGCAAGCGCGCGCCTGGACGACGTGGTGATGTGGCTCCCCGCCCGGATCGCCGCGGTCGCCGTCGCCGTCGCGGCGGTCGACCCCGATGCGCTGCGTTCGGCGCGGCGGTGGGCGGCGACGCCGCAGTCGCCGAACGCCGGCTGGCCGATGGCGACGCTCGCCGGCGCGCTCCACGTCCGCCTGGAGAAACCCGGCGCGTACGAACTGAACGCGATGGGGCGGCTCCCGTCCGTCGACGAGGCGCACCGCGGCGTCGGCATCGTCTCGCGGGCGGGCGTGCTCTCCTACGCCGTCGCGGGGGTGGTGGCGTGGCTCTAAGCGGACCCGTCTCCCGGGTCGGCGACGGCGTCGCGGCGCTACGCGGCGCGGTCGGGTTCCTGACGCGCGTGCCCGTCGGGCGCGACGAACGGGCCTGGGAGGCGTTCAAGACCGCCCCGGCGACGTTTCCCCTCGCGGGCTATCTCGTCGGGGCGCTCGTCGCCGCTCCCTTCGCGATCGTCACACTGGCCTCGACGGTTCCGCTCGTCGCCGTCCCGTCGGCGGTCGCCCCGCTGGCCCCGACCGTCGCGTTCGCGTACGTCGTCGCCGTGTACGCCGTCACGGGGATCAATCACCTCGACGGCGTCGCTGACCTGGGCGACGCGGCGGTCGTCCACGGCGACGCGGACCGCCGCCGAGAGGCGATGAAAGACACGACCGTCGGCGTGGGGGCGGTCCTCGCGGTCGCGGTCGTCCTCGCGGGACTCGCGCTCGGCGGCCTCGCGCTGGCTGACCTCGCCGGCTCATCGCCGTCGACGGCGGTCGCCGTCGTCGTCGCGAGCGAGGTGGGCGCGAAGGCGGGGATGGCGCTGCTCGCCTGCGCCGGCACGGCGACGCACGAGGGACTCGGGTCAGCGCTGACGGCTCCCGCGACGCCGGAGTCGTTCGCACGTCCCGCGCTCGCCGCCGCGCCGGCGGTCGCACTGTCGTGGCCGTCGCCGGCCGCGGCAGCGGCACTCGCCGGGGCGCTCGCCGTTGCCGTCGCGGTGATGCGCCGGGCCCGCGGTGCGCTCGGCGGCGTCAGCGGTGACGTCTTCGGCGCTGTGAACGAACTCGGCCGAGTCGCCGGTCTGCACGCGGGGGTGGTCGCGTGGACGCTCTCCTGATCTGCGGCGGGGAGGGGACGCGACTCGATTCGGACGCGGAGAAACCGCTGTTTCCGGTCGGCGAGCGGCCGATGATCGACCGCGTCGCCAACGCGCTGGCGGATAGCGCGGTCGAGACGACCTACGCCGTCACCTCGCCGCAGGCACCCGAGACCGCCGCGCACGCGACCGAGGACCTCGGACTCCCCGCCATCGAGACGGCGGGCGACGGGTACGTCGCCGACCTGAACGCGGCGCTCGCCGACGATGCGGTCGACCCGCCCGTCCTGACCGTCGCCTCGGACCTGCCGCTGCTCGGCGGTGATGCGGTCGACGCGACCCTCCGGGCGTACCGCGCGGCCCGTGACTCCGGCGACGACGGGTCGATGACGGTCTGCGTTCCCGCCGCGCTCAAGGACTTACTCGGCGTCAGTTGCGACACCGAGTTCGACGGCCTCGCGCCGACTGGCGTCAACGTCGTCGCCGAGACGGAGGATTCAGATACGATGTACACGACATACGACGCACGACTCGCAGTGAACGTGAACCGGCAGAGAGACGCACAGATCGCGGAGGCGCTCCTGTGAGGTTCGTCCTCGCAGCGGGGACGACCCGCACCGCCGCCATCGAGGGTATCAGCGCCGCTGGTGCCGACGCCGACCTGATGGTCCACACCCCGAGTGCCGACGCGGAGGTTCTCGCGTACGGCGACACCGTCCGCGCGCCGTCGGTGCCAGTGAGCCCGACGGGTTGTCCGACGCCCGCCGTCGTCACCCGGGCGGTCCGCGACCTCGTCGGGTTCGACCTGACCGTCGTGGACGGCGGCCTCGCGAAAAACACCGCAGCGCCGACCGTCACCGTCGGCGCACGCCCGGGCGACGACATCCGCGAGGAGGACCCGGTCCCCACCGCGCCCGGGGCCTTCGCCGCCGCCCGACAGTTCGGCCGGGCGCTCCCGGACGACGAACTCGTGATCGGTGAGACAGTCCCCGGCGGGACGACGACGGCGCTCGGCGTCCTCACCGCGCTCGGCGAGGAGGTCGGCGTCTCCTCGTCGCTCCCGGAGAACCCGATCGAACGGAAGCGCGACGTGGTCGACGAGGCGCTTGCTGTAAACGGCCTCACACCGGGCGAACTGTCCGGCGAACCGGCGTACGCCGCGCGGTACGCCGGCGACCCCGTGCTGGCGACCGTCGCCGGTCTGACCGTCGGCGCACTTCGCTCGGACACGCCCGTGACGCTCGCCGGCGGGACGCAGATGCTCGCCGCCGCGGCGCTGGTCCGACACGCGGACGTCGACGCGCCGCTGGCGCTCGCCACGACGAGTTTCGTCGCCGAGGACGAGGGCGTAGACCTCGACGGCGCGGCGGACGCGTTCGACCTCGACCTCACCGTGACAGACCCCGGGTTCGACGAGAGCGACCACGTCGCGATGAAGCGCTACGTCGCCGGCGAGGCGAAGGAAGGCGTCGGGATGGGTGGTGCGCTCTCGCTCGCGGACCGCACCGGCGTTTCGATGGAACGGGTCAGAGACCGGATCGCAACCGTCTACGACGGACTGCTCGGTGAGAGAAACGGGTCCGGGTCCCCATGAACCCCGAGGCCGCCGCCGCGACCGGACGGGTCCCCCACGGCGGCAGCGACGACGAAACCCTGATCGACTTCAGCGCGAACGTCAACCCCGAGTGCCCGTCGGACACCGTCTCCGTCTACGAGTCGGCGTTCGAGACGGCACGGCGGTATCCGGACGACGGGTACGGCGAGTTCCGCCGCGCCGCCGCCGACTCGCTCGACTGCGACCTGGAGCGTATCGTACCCACCGCGGGCGGTTTAGAGGCGATCCGGTTGGCCATCGGGACGACCGTCGACGCGGGGGACTCCGTTCTCGTCCCCGCGCCGAGTTTCGGCGAGTACGCACGCGAGGTACGCCTGCAGGGCGCGACCCCCGAGTTCGTCGATCAGGACGGGGTCCTCGACGCCGACCCCGCGGGCCGCGCGCTCGCTATCGTCTGTAACCCGAACAACCCGACGGGGGACGCGTACGACCACGACGAGTTGCGGGCGTTCGCCGAGCGGTGCCACGCTGCGGGAACGACGCTGCTCGTCGACGAGGCGTTTCTCGGTTTCACCGACCGCCCGTCGATGGCCGGAACGGACGGCGTCGTCGTCGCGCGGTCGCTGACGAAACTGTACGGACTGCCCGGTCTCCGTGCCGGGTTCGCCGCCGCGACGGGAGACGAACTCGGCCGTCTCGAAAACGCCCGACGCGCGTGGACGCTCGGAGCACCGGCAGCGGCGGTTGGCGCGCACTGTCTGCGGCAGTCCGCGTTCGCCGAAACCACCCGTCGCCGCGTCGACCGGGAGCGCGAGAGGATGCGCAAGACGCTGGACGACGAGTACGACGTCCGCCCGTCCGACGCGCCGTTTCTGCTCGTCGACGTGGGAGACTGCGACGTGGACGGGCTGGTGGCCCGGTTGCGGGAACGGGGGATCGCGGTCCGGGACGCGACGACGTTTCGCGGCCTCGATTCGCACGTCCGCGTCGCCGTGCGAACGTCCGCGGAGAACGACCGACTGCTGGAGGCGATGGCCGATGTTTGAAACGGCCGTTCGAGACGGCGTTACCCGTCTCCGCCGGCCGGGAACCCGCTGGCTCAGCACGGGGTTCGACGGCGGCGAAACGGTCGCGAACGCCGCGTACAACGTGACCGTACCGGAGGAGTGGGAGTGGACCGACCTGACCGCGTACGTCGCCGAACGGCGACGGGACGCCGGATTCGGTCCGGAAGCGAGCGACGCGGACGACGTGAGCGGTCCCGCACTGCTGACCGGCGTCTCCCAGCGCCACGCCCGCGTCGCCGAACACGGGTCAGTCTCGGCCGTCGCGACGGTCGGGGTGTCGAACCCAGCGCCGCTCGACCCGTCCGATGCGGACGGGAGCAACGCCGACACCTCCGACGAGAGGCCGCGTCCCGGGACCGTCAACGTCTTCGTCGGGACCGAACGCTCGCTCGGGTCCGGAGCGTTGGCGAATCTCGTCGCGGTCGCCGCGGAGGCGAAGGCGACGGTTCTGCTCCGTGAGACTGGGTTCCCCGGGACGACGAGCGACGCCGTCGTCGCCGCCTGTGACCCGGACGGCGACCGCGCGCGGTTCTCGGGGAGCGCCACGGCGGTCGGCGCGTCGGCCCGGGCCTGCGTCAGAGACGCCGTGCGGGCGAGTCTGGCGTCGCGGTACTCGGACGAGCAGGTCCCCGACACCGTCGACGGAGCCAGATACGGCGTCGCTCCCGTCGCCGAGACGGACGTGGAGGTGTTCGAGCCGTGAACGGCGTCGTTCTCGGCGGTACGAGCTCCGGCGTCGGCAAGACCGTTGCGACGCTGACTGTGATCCGCGCGCTCCGGCGCGAGGGGTACGAGGTCCAGCCCGCGAAGGCCGGGCCTGATTTCATCGACCCGAGCCACCACGAAGCGATCGCGGACCGGCCGTCGCGGACGCTCGACCTGTGGCTGGAAGGCGAGGACGGCCTGCACCGGAACTACTACCGCGGCGAGGGCGACCTGACGGTCGTCGAGGGCGTGATGGGGCTGTACGACGGCGACGGCTCCAGCACCGCGATGGTCGCCGAGGCGCTTTCATTACCCGTGGTCCTCGTCGCGGACGCGAAAGCGGGGATGGAAAGCGTCGCCGCGACGGCGCTCGGCTTCCGGGAGTACGCCGACCGGATCGGCCGGGAGATCGACGTCGCCGGCGTTCTCGTCCAGCGCGCACACGGCGGCCGCCACGAACAGGGGATCCGCGACGCGCTTCCGGAGGACCTGGAGTACCTCGGGCGGATCCCGCCGAACGACGACCTCGAAATACCGGACCGCCACCTCGGCCTGCATATGGGTGGGGAGGCGTCGCTCCCCGAGGACGCGCTCGACGCGGCGGCGGAACACGTTCGGACGGAGCGACTGGTCGACCTGTCTTCCGCGCCGGCGCGGCCGCCGACCGACGACGTGGCGGTGACGCACGCGAACCGCGACCCGACCGTCGCCGTCGCACAGGACGCCGCCTTCTGCTTCTACTACCCGGCGACGATAGAGCGCCTCCGGGAGCGTGCCGACGTGGTCACGTTCGCACCGACGGCTGGCGACGACCTGCCCGAATGCGACGGTGTGTACCTGCCGGGCGGGTATCCCGAACTCCACACAGCGGACCTGGCCGCGTCCCCCGCGCTTTCGACGCTGGCCGACCGCGCCGCCGACGGCCTACCGATTCTCGGCGAGTGCGGGGGCCTGATGGCGCTCACGCGCTCGCTCGAACCCGCCGGCGACGACGCCGACAGCCACGACATGGCCGGTATCCTCCCCGCGGACGTGTCGATGCACGACCGCTATCAGGCGCTCGACCACGTCGAACTGGAAGCGCGGGACGATGCGCTCACTGCCGACGCGGGCGAGACGCTGCGGGGACACGAGTTCCACTACTCCAGTGCCGACGTGGACCGGGACGCCCGTTTCGCGTTCGACGTGGTGCGCGGCGACGGCATCGACGACGAGCGCGACGGACTCACGGAGTACAGTACGCTCGGGACGTACGCGCACATCCACCCCGAAAGCGGGGCGTTCGACGCGTTCATCAAACGGTTGTGACGGGCGGCGACCGCGCTGGCGTTCCCCGCTTCGACGCCGGTCC
Source organism: Halostella pelagica (assembly GCA_005954745.1). Taxonomy (GTDB): domain Archaea; phylum Halobacteriota; class Halobacteria; order Halobacteriales; family Natronoarchaeaceae; genus Halostella; species Halostella pelagica. Next base: position 637,715 of record CP040678.1, on the reverse strand, counting down.
GGCTACCGCTTCGATCGCCCGGGCGGCAAGCCGAAGTCGGAACGGTGGTTTAGCATACTCTCTTCCTGGCAGACGCGCAGGCGGAGGTCCGAGCGCGGCCTGGCGACACAGGTCAGCACGAGGTCGGCCTCTCGGTCCTCGTCGTAGTAGCGACGAGCGTCGGATTGGTCGACCTCGCCTTCGAGGAGGCGAGCGGCACAGACCGTACACCACCCCATCTGGCAGTCCGCCGGGAGCCACAGGCCGTTGCTCCTGGCGGCCGCAAGCAGGTACTGGTCCTCGTGGACCTCCATTGCGACCGTCTCGCCCGACGGTTCGACATCGCACTCGTCCGGGACGACGAACTCGACGGTGTGACTACTCACGTGAGGGTTTATCGACAGAGGAAAAAGAGGATGGCGGCTCCTGTCGGATCGCAGGCCACTCGAAAGGACGGTCCTGGCTGTGTGCCGGTATCGCCGACCACGTGTCGGCGAGAGACCGAACTGACGTACAACAGTCCCTCTCAGGCGCTGTCGTTGAACCGGCGGTTCGTCGAGTACGGCGCGTCGCCGGGTTCGCCGCGGACGAAATGGCCGGCGGGGTTGATCTCGCCGTCGCGCTCCATGCTCAGGAGTTCCACGAACCAGGCCTCGTGTTCGATCTCCTCTTGCAGGATGCGCTGGGCCATGTCGTACGTCCGCGGGTCGACTCCATGAGTCATATCACAGACCTCCGACCAGGTGCGGATGGCGCAGCGCTCCGCCTCTAGAAGCACTTCGAGCACGTCCTCTGCGGTGAGATCTTCGATTTGCAACTGCCCCCCCTCGTCGTCGTAGGGCACCGGCAGTTCCGCGTCCGGGCAGGACGCCCGGTCGGCGAAGTCGCGGATGTCGTTGGGCAGGTGACCGCCCAGTTCGTAGACGCGCGGGGCGACCAACTCGAAGTGTGCGCGGTCCTCGAGACGGGCGTCTTCGGTGATCTCCTTGTAGTCCTCGTTGCCCGCGAGATGCATCCGGAGGTTCGTGTAGTAGTAGTACGTGGTGAACTCCGCGCCGATGGCGTCTATCAGTTTCTCGCGCAACTCCTCCGGTTCCAGTCCTCGCTCGCGCAGTACTTCCATCCCCACTCGCTGGCTCGTATCGCCCGGGGAGATGCTCCCCGAGGCGTGTTCTGGGTCTTCGTCTGACATTAGATATCCCCCAAAGCAAATACGATACCGTGATACTTAACGATATTTTACCAACCGTGAAACAGTAGTTCGGGTTTAGAAAAGCAACGCGCGCTCTACTGCTCCGTCCGCGGCACGTGGACGGTCCCGTCCGCGGCGTCGGCGAGGGCGTCGAACCGCTCGGCGGCGTCGTCTGCCAGCGGATAGACGCCGTGATAGGGGTCCGGCGACCCGTCGAGTCCGGCGACCGAACGGATACCGTCCGCGATCGCTTCGTAGTTCTCGCCGACGATGTCCCGGACAAGTACCGGTAGCCCCGCCCGGTCGCAGAGTTCGCTCGCCGCGGCGCGGCCGGCGTAGACCGCCTCCGTCTCGCGGTCGACGAAAACCAGGGCGAACGGCGTCTCCCCGAACTGCGCCGCGAGAAACGCCTGCGCCGCATCGTCGTACCAGGAGACGGAACCGGCGGTCCGGAGGCGGCGCAATGCCGTGGCCGCAGCCGAGCAGAGCGGACACTCCCCGTCGTATATCAGCACGCCGTCATACGCTCCAGTCCCCTCCATCGATCCGTACTCCGACGCGGAGTCAGGTAAACGCTGGTCCCGAGACGCGAGACGGAGGCCCATCGCCCCGCTCCGCAACGAGTCGTCGCATACCCGGAACGTTGTTTATCCCCGGCGCGGAGATACGAACTAGGAGTCGGTGCGACGCGACACGACGCGACGAACCGACACGACACACCATGACTGACGATACTCCTTCGCCCTCGTCGGCACGAGAGGCCGCGTCCGTCGACGAACAGCCTATCGACCCCGCATCCCCCGAGGAGTTCGGACTCGTTCAGGCGTTCTGGGGCGACGGCAAGGGCAAAACGACCGCTGCGATGGGCATGGGCTTTCGCGCCGCAGGCCACGGCTACCGCGTCCACATGCTCCAGTTCATGAAAGGCGGCGCGGGGAGCGTCGAGGATGTTCGCGGGGAGTACAACGCTATCGAGGCGTTCCCACGGTTCTCCTACGAGAACAGCGGCCACTACGGTTGGCACGGCTTTCACGACGGTAGCGACGACGACGAACACGCGGCGCGGGCCGAAGGCGGCGTCGCGCGGTTGCGGGACCTGCTCGCCGACCCTCAGATCGACGGCGAGCGCGTTCACATGCTGATCGTCGACGAAATTCTGTACGCCGCGAACCGAGGACTGGTCGATCCAGAGACGGTCGTCGATCTGATCGGATCGAAACCCGACGATCTCGAACTCGTCCTGACGGGCGGCCACGACCGCCCCGACTACGCCGCCGACCGCGCCGACCTCGTCACCGAGGTCCGGAAGGAGACGCACCCTATCGATGACGGACAGGGGGCGCGCAAAGGCACCGAGTACTGATGGCTGACGATACAGAGGAGAGGGACGGCGAGACACCGTCCCCGGACGGCGAGACGCCCGACGCACACACAGTCCTCGTCGCGGGCACCGCCAGTCACGTCGGCAAGAGCACCGTCGCGGCGGGACTCTGTCGCCTGCTGGCGCGACAGGGCGTCGACGTCGCTCCGTTCAAAGCGCAAAACATGAGCAACAACGCCCAGGCGGTGCCGAAAGCGGGCGACGGCGAATCCGGCGCGTTCGGCGAGATCGGCGTCTCACAGTACGTACAGGCCCGTGCCGCCGAGGTGCCGGCGACCACCGACCACAATCCGGTCCTGCTGAAACCCCGCGGCGAGGGCGAGAGCCAGCTCGTGATCCAGGGCGAAGCGGTCGGCCACTACGAGGCCGAATCGTACTACGAGGAGTACTGGGACCAGGCCCGCGCCGCGGCGGTCGAATCTCACTGCCGACTCGCCCGCGACCACGAGGTGGTCGTCGCGGAGGGTGCCGGCTCCATCGCGGAGATCAACCTCCACGACCGCGACCTCGCGAACGTCGAGGCGGCGCGGTTCGGCGACGCCGACGTGGTTCTGGTCGCCGATATCGAGCGCGGCGGCGTCTTCGCCAGCCTCGTCGGGACGCTCGAACTGATGCCCGACGACGTCCGCGAACGGGTCGTCGGCTGCGTCATCACGAAATTCCGCGGGGACGAGTCACTGCTCGCTCCCGGCGTCGAGGCGTTCGAGGAGCGAACCGGCGTCCCCGTTCTCGGCGTCCTCCCGTACGACGATCCGGGGCTCCCCGAAGAGGACAGCGTGTCGCTGCCCGCCGTAGGCGAGCGCGATGTTCGCGGCGCTGACGACGAGGTGGACGAAGACCGTGCGGTCACCGTCGCCGTACCCCGGACGCCCCGCATCTCTAACTTCACCGATTTCGAACCGCTGGCGCGCGAACCCGGTGTCCGCGTGGCGTTCATTCCCCCCGAGGCGTCGCTCGACGACGCCGACGGGGCTATGACTGCCGCCAGTTCGGAGCGTGCCAGTAGGCACGCGGACGCGGTCGTCCTGCCCGGAACGAAAAACACCGTCGACGACCTGCTCACGCTCCGCGAGGCAGGGTTCGGCGATGAGTTGGCCGCCTTCGACGGCCCGATTGTGGGCCTCTGTGGAGGCTATCAGATGCTCGGGGAGCGGATCACGAACGCGGGAGTGGAGTCGACGGACGAGCGAGACACCGTGGACGGGTTCGGTCTCCTCCCCGTCGAAACAGAGTTCTCGCCCGAGAAGCGTGTGACGCGAACGACCCGCCATCTGGACGGTGCGGGGCCGCTGGCGGACGCCGACGCCGAGGTGTCGGGCTACGAGATCCACATGGGCGAAACGACCCCCGTGGATGACGTAGCGCGGCCGTTCGACGGTCACGGTGCGGCCCGCGGTGACGTACTCGGGACCTATCTCCACGGGCTGTTCGAGAACGAGGCGGCACGGGAAGCGTTTCTGGAGACGCTGTTCGACGCGTCGCGACCCGGGAGGGGCGAGATGCCGACGCCGTACGAAGACGCCGCGGATCTGCTCGCCGAGAACTGCGATCTCGACGCATTGAGGGCGTTCGGAGCGGCCGATACGCCCGCCACCGATTTCGAGGACTGAGAACCGACCCGGAAGGTAAATTTTAACACTCGTACCGCCTGTACTGAACTGCAATGGTCGAGGCGTTCGCCGTGGCGAGCGGAAAGGGTGGGACCGGGAAAACGACGAGCACGCTCGCTCTCGGCATGGCGCTCGCGGAGGAGTACGACGTGACGGTCGTCGACGCGGACACGGGGCTTGCGAACCTGCTCTTTCACGCCGGACTCGAAGACGCCGACGTGACGTTACACGACCTCCTGATCGAGGGGGCTGACGCCGCTATCGACGACGCGACGTACGAACGGTTCGGAATGCGAGTCGTCCCCTGCGGGACGAACCTGGCCGACTTCGAGGCGGCGAACCCCAACCGTCTCCGCGATGTCGTGGCGTCGCTCGCGGCCGAAACGGACGTTCTTCTACTTGACTCGCCGGCAGCGCTGGGGTCGAAAAGCGCCGTCCTCCCGATCGTGCTGGCCGACCGCATCGTCACCGTGCTTCAGCCGACTATTCCGGCGCTTTCGGACGCCCTGAAGGTCGGCGAATACGCCCGGTCGTACGGCACGGGGAACGCGGGCGTTCTCTTCAACAAGGTACGAGACGAGGCCGCCGTCGAGCGGATCGCCGACCGGACCGAGGAGTACTTCGACGGGCCGACGCTCGCGACGGTCCCAGAGAGCGACGCGGTCCACGGCGCACGTGACGCCGGAGAGCCGTTGCTGGCGCACGCGCCCGACTCCGCCGCGGCCGCCGCGTACCGCGATGCGGCCGACACGCTGGACGTGCGGGCGGGCGACTCCACGGCCGTGGCGGACCGTTTCCGAAGCGCTGTCGTCCCGGACAGGCCATGAAACTCCCCCGCGGGCAACTCCTGCGTTCGCGGGTGGTCGCCGACCCCGGGACCACGCTGTCGACCGCACTGGAGACGGACCTTACCGGGTACGCAGTGTTCGAACCGCGGGACGCGCTCCTCCTCGACGCCGACGGCCAGGGCGTGCTCACGTTCGAGGCCGGCGTCCCCGTTCTCGCCTATCACACGAGGACCGACGCCGGCGGCGCAACGGCGCTCGCGGACCTCGCGGTCCCGGGACCCTACAGCGTCGACCTCTTCGAACTCGACGCGACCGACCTGGCCGAAATTCACGACACACCGCCGCTTCGGGTCGCCCCGGGACTCCCAGCGGAACGCCTCGCCGGCGACCCGACGCTCGCAGACCGAACCCGCGACGCTGCCCCCGCGGACCGCGTCGGCGGAAGCGACACCGCCGCCGACGGACCGGACGCAGTCGCCGCGTTTCTCGACGACGAAGAGAAGATAACCGCGATACGCGAGCAAGCACGTTCCGAGGCGCGCGACCGCGCTCAGGAGTGGGGGCTCGCCGACGAACTCGCGAACCTACCCGGCGCGGTAGCCGACGCCGACGACGATGAGGAGAGCGATAACGCCGCCGGCGAGTAGTTCAGTCGGGATCGATCCCGACGAGGGGAGGCTGTTCTGGTTCTCCCCGCTACCGTCCCCCTCGACGCGGAGTTCGGCCTTGCCGCTACCGACCTCGATCGTGTACGTACCGGGTGATTCGACCGTCCGGGTGAACGTCACTTCCCGAGTCTCCCCGGGAGGAATAGCGACCGACTGCTGGTCGACCGTCTCCCCGAACATCGTGAGTCCGACGGTGTGCGTTCCGTTACCGCCCCCTTCGTTGACCAACGTGGCCGTTATCTCGACCGTCCCGCCGACGTCTATCTTCGATTCCGACACCGTAACGTCCTGCGTTCGGAAGTCGGGTTGTAGTTCGGTGATGGCCACGGGTCCGAACCCGTCGGCGTCAGTCGAACGGAGCTCCCACGTGTCCCCTTGACGGTCCGTCCGGTGGTCGAGGCGGTGCCACTCCCCGTCGCGGTACTGGAACATCGCGACATCGCTGACTCGAACGTCCTGCTCCGCGAGCGTTTCCGCGTCGAGGTCAACCGCGTACTGCACGCCGTCCCGACTGTCGTCCAGTTGGGGACTGTTCGATTCGACGAACAGGAGCGGTTCCTCGGGCGCGCTACCGTCCGGCACGACGCTCTCGTTCGACGCGCGGAGCTGGAGCTGGTACCACGAGCGGCCGTCCGCGTGGTCGACAGTCGCTCGGTCGAGGGTGACGCCGTCCGTCGCGGCCGTAAGCGACGTGTCGAACGTCACGTTGTTGCTCTCGACCGTGTTGCGCGCCGTCGCGTTGTAGCGGTCGTCACTGTCGGTCGTGACCACTGTCGACACCCCTTCACAGGACCCCGGACGGACCGTCACCGGTTCGTTCAACGCCAGTTGGACCGTTTCGCCGTCGGCGCTGCGGAGACGCCACACGTCGATTGCCAACGGCGTATCGAGCGACCCGTGACGGGCGTTCACGTTGAACCCGGGTTCGATAGTAACCGCCTCGTAATCACCCGCCTCCAATCCGCGGTACGCGCCGCCGTCAGTCCGGTTTTCCTCCCAGACCCAGTCGGCACGCGCCTCCCGGCCGTCCTTGCTGAAGCTGTCCGAGTTGTTGTACGTGTAGTTGTCGTCCCTGACGGCCCACTCGCTATCGGGCGAGACGTCGGTCAGCGTCACCGAGGCCTTGCCCCCGCCGCGCTCGCTGCCGGCTTCGGCGTGGACGAAGACGATACTCGCGCCTTCGCTCCCGTCGTGGATGAGCAACTGACTCTCGTCTACGTCCTGCATTTCGAGAGTCCCCTGGGAACTGTACTGCCCCCAGTGCAGTCCGTAGCGGTAGAACTCCTCGACGGACTCGCTCCCGTCACCGTACGGGACAACTTCGATGCAGTTACCGCCCTGCGAAACCGCGTACGTATCCACGTCGTCAGCCGTGTCGTTCTCCTGAAGGGCGTCCGTCGCAGCCGCCTGATCCGACGATACCCCCGTTGTTGCACCTGCGGCCGGTACGGCGGCGAAGACGCTACCGAGAAGTACCGCAGTGATGACGATCGATACCAGCGTTCCGTTCGCGGGATTGTGTTCCCCCATACCCACTCACTGTGACCTCTCAACGTCATCGAATGTGAATACTAGGGAATGCGGAGTGTGAACTCCTAGCAAACCTAAGACGGGGCGGAATCGACGCGTAGACGCCGTTACTGCTCCGGTAATTTGCGAATAGAAGATGATCGGTGCAGTAGTTGAAATGTCGTTTCGAACGGGCGTGTCTATCGCTTGTTCGTTCCGACCGTTTCGCGGCGATAACTATACGGCCGTTCGGTTCGACCGGGCGAACGATGAATCGGACGCTATCGAGTCACGTCACCGCTCTGGAGACGGCGATCAACGAACGTCTCCCGCGCGGTCTGAAAGTCGGCTTTCTCACCCTCTACTGGCACTCCTCGCGCGGGACGACCGCTCTCGACGGCATCGCCGACCGCCCGCTCTGGAAGCGCTGGAGCGACATCGGCGTCGTCACTCTCGTCTCCCTGCAGGTGACGGCGCTCGCACTCGTCGCGACCGCAGCGTATCTGGCGCTCGGCCAGTCCCGCGCGACCGCCTTGAACGACCCGGCGAACACCATCGCCATCCCCGGACTCAACGCGTTCATGCCCGTTGCCGCCGCGCCGTACATCGTCGCCGCACTCCTCGTCGCGACGGTGGTTCACGAGGCAGGCCACGCGCTGGCCTGCCGCGCCGAGGGAATCCCCGTCACCGAGTGGGGTATCGCGCTCTTTCTCGGCGTTGTCCCCCTCGCCGCCTACGTGCTTCCGGACGAGGCTCTCGATGCGGCGTCCGCGCGCTCGAAACTGCGCGTCTACGCCATCGGCACCTTCCACAACCTGCTCGTCGCCGCCGCCGCGTTCGCCGTGCTCCGCTCGCCGTTTGCCGCCTCGCCCACGGAGGCGTACGTGACGTACTTCGGGTGGGTGTTCGTCGACGGCGCTGCACCGTCGGCGGCGTCGGTGGCGTCGCTCGGCGCGCTCACCAACCTCTGTTTCTGGGTCGCCCTGCTCAACGCCAACGTCGCGCTCATGAACGCGCTTCCCGTCACCGCGCTGGACGGCGGTCGCGTGCTGGCTATCACACTGCAATGGGTCCCGGCGCTGCGCGGCCGTGCGTTCGGGAGGCCGATGCGGGTACTCGTCGTCCACTCCGCGAGCGTTCTGACGGTCGTACTGGTTGCAGTGGCCGTGTTCGCGCCGCTGGTTGGGTTGTAACTGGACCGACGGGTGGACCGTCCCGGTTGCGGACCGTTCCTCGGCCGTGGCGAACGTGGCGAGCCGACAGTATGGATTTAAACTACGACGAGTCCGCCGTCTCCCCGACCGACCGCACCACTACTGTCGACTGTGACCATCCGCGTTCGGTCGTCACACGAACGTCGACGACTACCGCGAGGACCTCCGTCTCGTCGGCGCGCTCCTGAACGACCACGCCGTCTATCGCCTCGCAAGGACCGAATTCCCGGCTCGAACCCGACGGGCAGTTATCCCCCGCCCACCGCTCGGCGGCCGTCCGATTGTAGCTCACTTCGTAGGCTGTCCCCGACTCCACGCGGGCCGAACGCAACGTTTCCAGACCGGGCTGGAGACCGTCGCGGACGTCTCTGACCACGTTCTCTCGCTGCCACCAGTCGTATTCGCCCTGGACGTCCGCGCTGGCCTCGTACACGCTTCGTTCGAGCAAGCGCTCGGCGTTTCTCTGGGGGTCGTCGTACTCGACGCTCGCTCGGACATCGGCGTGATAGCCTAACTGGAGGTACGCGAACGCGATGGGGACCAGTGCGAGAGCGAGGACGGCCGCGGCGACGAGCACGAGTTGGCCGCGGTCTTCGCGGGTCACGCGTACCACACCCGGATGGTCACGTCGCCGCCGGTCGTCGTCACCGTTGCTGATCCGACCGCGACCCCGGGCGGTTTCTCGTACCCGATAGCTCCCTGCGGCGTTTCGACGCGGAACAGCAGATTATCCGGCAGGATTCGGTCGACCCGGCGTTCCAGCGCAGCCTTCTCGCGCTCGAACGTCTCCGGCGCGCGGACCACCTCTGCAAGCCGCGTGGCACCCTGATGACGCGGCGACTCGCTCGCGAGCACGGTCGCGGCGTCCTCCGCGTACGCGTCGAGTTGGGGCTCGTTCGTGTCCGCGTCGGGGATTCCGAGTGCGAACGTCGTGAGGACGCCGACGACGAGCACGATTCCGACACCGACCTCGATAGCCGGCAGTGAGAGCTGTGCTCTATCCATCGACGGTCACCGCCAACACCGCCTTTCGGGTCTGTGAAGGGTAGTACGTCACCGTCACGCTCCCGTCCGGAAGTCGGTCCGTCGCTTCGAAGGTGAGCGCCGTGGTCTCGTAGCGCGACACCGAGACCGTCTCGGTTCCGGAGAGGCCGGAGTCGTCGTGTAGGACGACCCGTCCGTTCGCACGGACCGTCCGGACCGTCGTTCCGACGGGCGGTGATAGCTCTACCGTCACGTTTTCCGTCCGCCGCGGAAGCGTCACCGACTGTTCGCTGTTCGAACCGAGTGAGGGCGTTATCGTGACCGCCTCACGCCGCTCGACGAGGACGATCCGTCGGACAGTCGTTCCGCCGTCTACCCGCCCCGTCTGGGCGAGCGTCTCGTCGTCGAGGGAAACTCGGACGGAGCGGTTCTGAACGACGGGAAACAGCGACTCCAGCTCAGCGGCCGTCAACGATGCCGTTTCGCTCCCGTTCAACACGTTCGCGCGGTCGGCGAGCGGGCTGTCAGCTCTGACGAGTCGCTCTGAGAGTCCAGTCGCGATTCTCTGCCCGTCGGCGTCGCGCGTCGCGCCTCCGAAGGCGTCGTCGGCGACGAGCGTTCCGATACCGGCAACAGCCGTCAACGCCAGCAAAGCGACGAGCAGGGCGGGCATGTTTGCCTGGCCGCGAGTCATGTCCCGTCCTCCAGCCGGAGGGTGACCCCATTGTCGACACGTTCGAGTACCACGACTGTCGCGGCTCCGCTCCGCCAGGTGCCGCTAACCGCAACGACAGAATCCGGTAGCGACAGTCGAGAGCGACCACCCACGTCGGGGTGGGGATGGTCGAGAACGAGCGATTCACCGTCGGCCCGAATTCGATACGGTTCTCCCCGGATCCTGTCAGGCAGGTCGACCCGGATCCGCGCCTCCTGTACTGCGCCACTCACCGGGACGGCCTGCTGGACGCCGTGGCTCGCTCTCGACAGCGTTCGGTCCCCGACTTCCTCTGCCGCAGCGGTCTGATACTCCGGGATAGCGCCGCCGTACAGCGTCGTCGTCAACAGACCGATGTAGAGTACGACTATCGTCGCTTCGAGGGCTTTCCCGACGACCGGCGTCATCGCCCGGTCAGCCATTGTTCACCTCCAGACGCAGGTCGTGAACGATCAGATACGCCGTCCTGTCACCCTCGAACCGCGCGACGACGCTTGATACGCCGTCGTCGTCGAAATCGTGGTCAACGGTGACGACGGTCGCGTTCAGGTCTTCGAAGTACGACCGCCATGCGGTCGGCGTCTCCGTCTCTATCGCGATTCGATACGTCGCGTCCCCGAGCGCCCGACGGTCGTGAGAGACGTTCGACCGAAAGACGAGGTCGGTCCGACCGGTCCCACCCGTGCTGACGCCGGTGGCGTTCAGACGGGCGGCACCGATCACGAGGACACCACCGGACCGTCTGCTTGCTGTTATCTGTGGCGGGCGCGACATCTCCGACCCGCCGGTTCCGCCGCGGAGGATCGCCCCGCCGACCGTCCGGACCGTCCGGCCGTCGGATTCGTACACTAACGCACCGACTTCGGTCGTCGTTACGACACCTGTCTCGTCGAGTACGCGTAATTCTCTCGGCTCCGTACGGAACCCTCCGCCGGAGACGGACACCCTAGCGCGGTGGTGCCCGGTCGTTTCGACCGGACGTATCGCCTCGTCCAGACCGTCCGCGACGCGGTCGGCGTCGGCCGTCGCGGCGTTGCTCTCGATGACTGCACCGATGCTTGCAGTAAGCGCACCGAGCGCAACGACGGTGACGCCGAGCAGTATCGCGACGCCGATCACGTTGGACTGACCGCGGTTCGGGTCTCGCTGACCACCGGACGTCGCTCTCATGTCATTCCCACCCCCGAAAAGACGACGTACGCGATACAGACGAGCAAGCCCGAATGGAGCAGTGCATCGTACCGTCCGCGGTTCGCCATGCCAGCGAACCACCCGCTCGCAAGCATCGTCGCTTGGGTCACGACGTAGAACCGATGTCGCTCGCGGGCGGGTTCTATCGCGTTCGGATCGAGCGTCGACGCTCCCGAAACGCTCGACACCGAGGACAACTGCGTGAACCCATCGATGACGTAGCCGTCGACCGCGACGACGATCCCGACGACGAGCAGTGCCGTCGTCCAGCCGACAGCGACGTACACCAGCATAGAATCCCGGAGCGCCTTCTTCTCGTGATAGAGCCTGCCGACTTCCGTCTGAAGCGTGTCGAAGACGTCTTCGGCGTCACTGCCGGCGTCTAGGGCACCCGTGACCAGGCCCATCGTCTGTTCGGCGAGCGGTGTTCCGACTCGTTCGACGAAGCGGTCGAGTGCGGCGGTTCTGAGATCGCCGTCATACGTGGTGAGGTTCGCGTTGAACGCGAGGTCAGCAACGTCGTCATCGAGAGCGCCGAGGTCGACATCGCGCGCGACGATGGCGGTCGCTTCCGAGAACGGGCGCCCGAGGCTGACGTGGCCGGAGACGGCGTGAATGAAGTCCTTTATCTCCCGGTCTTTCGCGTCGTCGAGGCGCGCTCGGCGAGCGGCCACCAGACCGACCGGAATTGCGAACGCCGCGTACCCCAACAACGCCACGTTAACGAGGTCGTACGATAGCCACCAGAGGAATCCCGCGGCAGTGGCCGCGAACGGAACACTGACCACCACAGCGCTCGACGGGTTCGTTCCGATCGTTCTCAACGTCGCCAGTGTTCCCCCCGGCCGTCGGTACGACGGAAGTGACTGTCCCGGGGGACGGAGCGCACCGACGAGTCCCGCCGCGAGTCCGCCGACGACGAGAACGAATCCGGCGCTTCCGTACACCAGGGCACCCCTGGTCGTGGTCGAGCCCAGTGGAGTCGTAAGCGGTCGGTTCAGTTCCGGTGAGAGCACGCTCATCACTGTTAGCACGATAACGAGCAGGGCCGGCAGTACGAGCAGTACGATAAATAGTTCCGCGATCAGTTCGAGAAAGCCAGCGGCCTGCTCCCTCGATCGCTGCTGTCGATGTGACAGCATCCGACTTTCCAGACGTAGGTAACTCGCCAGTTCGTCGGCTCCCTGGTCGGCGTGCTCGCGGAACTTCATGAGGAAGGGAGCCAGGGCGTTCCTCGACGGCGTGTCGCGGGCGACGATCCGCAATCCCTCGTCGAGGCTTCCGGTGAGGGCAGCTTTGTTGAGCGCCTTGCGGACGGCGACGGCGGTCTCGCCGTACGCGTTCCGGTTGTTTGCGACCTTGCGAAGCATGGCTCGCTGTCCGCCGCTACCGGTCGAGAGCGCGTGGAGGTATCTGACCGCGCCCGGGAGCGTCCGACGGATACTCGCTCGCCGCGCACGCGCAAGCCAACTGAGATACCGACTGCCGAGCGCGACCGTCGCGCGCTTGCCGACACCGCCGACCGCCAGCGCGACGACCAGTGCGATTGCTGTCCGTGGCAGTGACGGGGCCGACAGCCGGTTTAGTACCGGTATCCCCTTTTGCAAGAACCCGTTGACCCCCGCGACCGTCTGGTCCGGAACAGTCATTCCGAGGGCGAATCCGACGAACGTGAGCGCGACAAACGACAGCCAGGAGATGCCGTACACCCTGGCGACATACACGCCGAAGCTCACGCGGAGGTCGGTGCCACGGTACTGTTTCCGGTCACCGTCGTGGCGCGCCCGGTCGGCGTGTCGCGAGAACAGAGCGTACAGCACGCGGTCGAAAACGGCGGACGGACTTCCCGCTGACCGGAGCGCCAGGTCCGACCGTGTCGGACTCTCTGCCCCCGTCATCTGTTCATACTCTCCTCGGGATAGCCCCCGGAGTCCGGCCGTTCCTGTGACGAGGGCACCGTCGGATCGCTCGTTGGAGTACCGGCCGGCCGCCGGCTACTGGTCGCTCGTTCGACCGTCGCCGCCTCGTTCGTCTCCAGGTCGGCGAGGAAATCAAACAGCGCGTCGAAATCTCGAACGCCCTCGTGTTCGAGATACTGAACGTATCCGTGCTTCCGGTGGAACTCCGCCTCGACGGCCTCGACCGAGCGGTCAGTCCTGTCGGCAAGGCGGTGAAACACGCGAACGTCGTTCCGCCGCGTCTCGCTCCCGCCGGGCATGTCCGGATGGGTATACCCGAAGTTGAAGGTCCCGTCGCTCTCGCGCCGGGCGACCGTGTTCCAGCAGATCGTCGTCCCACCTTTCTCGATCGTTCCGCTGTCGTCGTCGGTACGTCGGCTATCGTCTAGGCGCTGGTACTCTCGCTCACTGAGGAATTCGACGACGCGGCCGGCGTAGCGGTCACCGTCGACGTGTTTCGGAAACACGACCAGGTCGATCTCGGCCAGAAGGTACGGGGGAAGCCCCTGTTCGACGACACGGTTTACGAGTTTCTCGATGTCTTCCGCATGGGTGGTTCCGATGACGCCGTGGCCGGTGTTGAGGGTCTCCGCGAACGTCCGGAAGCTTTCGGGCGTGTTTATCTCGGCGATCACTTCCACGTCCGGATTCAGATAGTTGCATTCTGTCATCAGGTCGGCCATCGACACCTGCTTGAAGTCGCTCTCGTGGTCGCGGGTCGTCAGGGAGACGCCTGTCTCGTGGGGGAGTCGTACTTCCCGAGACCCCTCGTCAATGCTGATCGGCCGGTCCTCGAACGATATAAACGGCATGTGTGCGTTCATCAGCGTCGTCTTGCCGACGCCGGTCGGCCCGGAGAACAGCACGACGCAGTGGTGTTCGTACAGTTGCCACAGCAGAGCGACCAGTTCGGTCGAGAGGCTGCCCCGGTCTATCAGGTCGACCGGCGTCATCGCGTCGGGTGCCTGCTTCCGGATAGAGACGTGCGGGCCGTCCTCGCTGATCACCGGTAGTGCGACGGCACACCGGATCGTCACGTCGTCGTCGACGCCCTCCGGTCGGACGTTCACCTTCGCGCTCGGGTTGCTGGCGTTCAGTTCGGTTCCGTCGGCGGCGGCGATCTGTGTGACCACGTTGACGAACTCGCGTTCGTCCTCGAAGACGAGATTCGTCGGGACTCGCCCATCGTGGTCGACACCCGTCCGCGGGACGACCTTCACGCGTTCGCCGACCCGGTTCGCCTCGACGTCTTCCAGATGTGGGTCGCGGATCGGGATCGTCAGTTTCCCGTGACCGACGTAGTCTCGCAGAACGTAGTAGACGAGATCGGAGAGTCGGTCGTCGGCGTAGCGGCCGTCGACCGGCGGAACACCGAACCCGTACTCCGACAGGGCGGACCGGACGCGATACTCGGCGGCGTCTAGCCACTCGCGGGTGTTGTGCGCGGTGAGTTTCCGGGAGAGGAAGTTCGCTGAGCGGTCCCGGATGAACGCCTCGCGGGGGTCGCCGTCGTCGCCGCCGCTCCCGGGGGCGATAACCTCGTCGACGTTCGCTTCCCAGATGCGCTCCTTGCACTCTTCGACGAGCGCCTCGTCTCCGGGCAGGAGATCAGGTTCGAGAACGGCGTATTTCACCGCGAACGCGTCGTTGCCGAGGAGACGTTCGCGGTAGAGGACGACGGGCACGTCGAACCCGCGAAACGGGACGGAGTACGTGTCGATCCGCTCGCTGACGAATCGCTCTATGTACTCCGGGTCGGCGGACAGGTCCGTCGTCGCTGGCGCGTAGTCCTCGGTGTGGACAACCAACCGTTCCCCCGCGGTGTCCGCAACCTCGATCGAGTCGTCCAGTGCGAGCGGGGTCAGGTCGCCGAGACAGCACAGGTTCCGAAGCGCGTAGTACGACACGCGTCGGCGCGCCGTCGGCGTCTCGTCCGTTAACCGTTCGAGAGCCCGTCGGTACTTTTCGGCGAACCCGTCGGCGATCCGCTCGGCGGTGCCCTCCCGAGTTCTGGGGCGACGGAGGTTCGCTCCGTCGAAGTGGTCGTGGACACGTTCGACCGCGTGCCAGTCGGCGGTCGAGAGATGCGGTTCGCGCACGTCGTACGCGAACGCGTCGTCGGTCTCTCGGACGGTCGCGACCACGTCAGGCCGGAGTTCGTACTGGGCCCGAACGGTCGGTGCGTACCAGGCCTCGGGGTCGTCGGGCGGTAACGGCGGCGGAACGGCCTCGTTGGCGTCGTCGTGGCGCTGGTTCTGACCCGACGTGAGTTCCAGTGACGGTGAATCAGACATACCCCGGCCTGCTGCCGCCCCGCATTTAAACTTTCACATAATGGTATTAAAATATTCTATCGTGACTGAAGTATAAAACACGCCGAAAGACGAGTCCAGGCAGGCGGTGCGGTGTTTATCTCCGTTCACCACGTCACCTCCACGCCGCGACAGCGCTCGTCGTGCCCGTTGCGACGACTGCCTTCATCGCAGTTTATCGACCACGTCAAGAGCGATCAGAAGGATGACGACGGTTCTGATGAACGACTGCGAGACGCCGAGCGTCTCGGTTGCAGTCGACGAGAGGCTGACGGCGAACAGCACCCCTGCGAGGGCGACGAGGCCCCACCGGCGGAAGAGACCGTCGTCGTCGGGGTTTGGTGCCGCGGGAAGGTCCGCGTACTGTTCGTGCGAGACGGTAAAGACGCGGCCGTCGTGGACCCGGCTTCCCGCGGCGTCGGCGACGAAAAGGAGTGTCACGTCGTCGGCCCCGACTCCCACTACGCGGTAGATGCCGTCCGGAAGGGATCCGTCCTCCGCTCGCACGTGGTCGTACGGAGATGGACCGTCGGATGCGTTCTCGGTCATGATCTGACCGTTTCAGGGCAGGCGGTTATCTTCGGCGATTCGGTCCGTGGATCCGGCGTTACTCCCCGAATGGGTCCTCGTAGTCGTTGCGGATGTAGTAGCGGATCCAGTTGCCGTACGTCCGGTCGGCGGGGTCGTCCGCCACCTGTTCGTACCGCACCGTCCCGCCCTCGTCGACGACGTACGTTGCGGCGACACCCGTTATTCCGTGACTGGTCTGTTCGGTACCGCTGTACTGCTCCGCAACATCGCCGTCAGGGTCGGCGAGCAACTGGAAGTCGTAGTCGAACCGGTCGCGCATCTCCCGGAGTTTCGGGACGGTGTCGGTCACGACCGGGAGGATATCGACGTTTTCGTTGATCCAGAGATCGTAGGACACCTCGCTGAACGTCTGCAGCTGCTCCGCGCAGAAACTACACCAATGCCCGCGGTTGACGAGGACGATAGCCGGCCCGTCTTCCAGCGTTTCCGAGAGCCTGACGGTTCCACCTGCGGTGCTTTCCAGGGCGAAATCCGGCGCGGAGTCGTTTTCCATCGCCATGGCCGGAGAGTACACTATCGAGCCGGAAGAGAGTTTGTGGCCCGGTCGGTTAGTCCACGATCCTGAATCGGTCGGTGAACGACCGTGGCTCCGGGGATGTGCGGCCCTGATAGGGACTGCTGTAAGTCAGTTCGGTAGTTCGCCGACCCCGCGTCGGCGAATACCGGTACACAGTTACAGTAGTCCCGATGAATGCGTCAGTGGACGCTCCGATCGTCGTCTGTGTCGATCGGTTCGATAGGGTCGACGTTTTCGACGCCGGGCGCTGGCGCGTCACTCCCGTCAGCGGCCCACTCGACGGCGTTACCGAGCACCCGCTGGACGGTCTCGTCGTGGTACACCGGATACGTCTCGTGGCCGGGTCGGAAGTAGAACAGGCGGCCGTTCCCGCGGTAGAAACAACAGCCCGAGCGGAACACCTCGCCACCTTCGAACCACGAGGTGAAGACGAGTTCGTCGGGGGCAGGGATATCGAAGGGTTCGCCGTACATCTCCGCCTCGTCGACCTCGAAGTACTCCCCGACGCCGTCGGCGATAGGGTGGCCGGGGTTCACCGTCCAGAGCCGTTCCGTCTCGGCGGCCTCGCGCCACCGTAACGTCCCGCTGGTGCCCATGAGCCGCCGAAACGGTTTCGAAAAGTGCCCCGAGTGGAGTACGACCAGACCCATCCCTGCGAGGACACGGTCCTGAACGCGGTCGACGACCGCCTCACTCACCTCCTCGTGCGCGTCGTGGCCCCACCACAGCAACACGTCAGTGTCGTCGAGAGTGTCCTCGGGTAGCCCGTGCTCCGGTTCGTCGAGCGTCGCTGTCTCGGCGTCGATACCGCGCTCTTCGAGCGCCTCGGCGATGGTGACGTGAATTCCGTCCGGATATATCTCCGCGACCTGGTCGTGCTCTCGTTCGTGGCGGAACTCGTTCCACACTGTCGCTCGGGTCACGGTCTGGGATCCGACGAAAGGCGACAAAAGGGTCCGGATCTGTCGGCTCCTGCCACCCGAGGATCGCGACTTCGTTAAGTGGCCAATAATGCGCCGTCGTGACAGTACTAACCTGTCGAGACAGGTTCGCTGCCATGGCAGCCTCTATTTTCCACCGAAAACAAGCAGAAAGCCTAAGTCATCGGTGTTTCAAAACCGCCTGTGGATAGAGAGGCCCTCCGTCCGATTCTCGTCGCTATCATCTGCGTTCTCGCCATTTCGGTGGCAGCCGCGACGCTTACGTCGCCGGTTGACACCGAAAGCGGCGGTGGACCACAACCGGAAGGGGCGGGACACGACGGGACGGATGATTCAGAGGGGTCAAGTAGTAGCGACGGCGGCAGCGGCGGTAGTGTTGACGTACCGAGGGTTCCGTTCTTCTGCGTGGATCTGCTGTCGGGCTCTACGCCGTTCTGGATCGCGGGCGGGATTTTAGTCGTCACGGCTGTCGGGCTCACTCACAAGTACGACGCGGTTGTCGCGTTCGGCCTCACTGTCGGGTTGGCCGTCATCCTCCTCCTGTTCCTCGCGTTCCTGATGGGCAGTTGCGCGGGGCCGGCGCAGCCGGACGTGACGCCACCGGCTCCCATCGACGGTGATATCAACATGAGCGAGAGCGGATCCGGCGGGCTCGGTACGGACGGCGAAGGCGACATCACTGACCCCACCGCCCCGTCCATCCTCCTGTTCGTGGTCCTCGTTCTCACCGTCGGGATGGTGGTCGGCCTGTACGTGTTTAGCGGCAGGGATACGACCGGGGACGAGGACGCGGACGCAGAGGAAACGGACGCGGAGCGACGGTCAGCGATCGGCAACGCCGCGGGCCGAGCGGCCGACAGAATCGAGGACGCCGATGACCTCGAAAACGAAGTGTACCGCGCCTGGCGGGAGATGACCGGCCATCTGGACGTCGACCGGCCCGAGTCGAGTACACCCGCGGAGTTCGCCGACGCGGCGGTAGACGCGGGGATGACAGATGGCGACGTGGACGAACTGACCCAACTGTTCGAGGAGGTCCGATACGGCGGGAAAGACCCGACCGACGACCGCGAACAGCGCGCGCTGGCGGCGCTCAGACGGATCGAATCGGAGTACGCCGACGACGGGGGTGACTGGTGATGGGCCGAAGGATCAGCGGACTCGTCGCGACTATCGGCATCGTGACCGCTGCGCTGGGCTTCGTACTGGTGTTCGTCCCGGAGTACGCCGGCCTCATCAACGCACCTAACGCGTTCGTCACTATCGTCGGCGCTATCGCGCTCTTACAGGGGTTTCGGGCCGTACAGCTCCGCCGACGAAAAGAGGTCGTGGAGTTCGAAACGCCGGATCCCGAGACCCGACCGACGCTGCCGACGCCGGGCGACGAACTCGGCCACAACCTCCGGTCGCACGACCGTCGCCATTCGGATCGGCAAAAGCGGATCGACGAACGCCTCGAAACGGCCGCTATCGAGGGGATCGTGTACGCTCAAGACTGTTCCGAGGACGAGGCCCGCGACGCACTGGAACGCGGGACCTGGACGGACGACCCCGTTGCCGCCGCGTTTTTCACTGACCACGTTCCGGAGTCGACACCGGTTCTGACCAGAATCCGCCACACGATGTCGTTCCGCCTCCGTTTCGACCGACAGCGACGACACGCCGCGCACGCTATCGCCGACCTCCACGGGGTGGACCGAGAATGATATCCCGCGCATCCGCAACCGAATCTGAAGGTCCGACTGACGTACCGGATCAGGACGCGAGAGATGTCTCCGAAGAGACGGAAGGCGACGGCGAAACGGCGGAACTCGACGCGGACGAACGCGCCGGGACGGACGAAAACGCCGCTTCACCTGTCGTCGAGTCCTCGGACGAACCGACCCACCGCTGGCGCGGAATCAGCGCTGTCGCCTTCGCCGCCGGCGGTGCTGGGATAGTGTTGAGTCGACCGTCGCTACTGCTCGCCGGGGCTATCGGCGTCGCTTACGCCGCGTACGCACAGGCAGGGACGGTACCCGACGTGGCGCTGTCGGTCTCGCGGACCCTCTCCGACGAGTCGCCGGAACCGGGCGACGAGGTGGATGTCGTCGTCACCGTGACGAACGAAGGGGAGTCGTTCCTTCCCGACCTCCGACTCGTCGACGGCGTGCCGGAACCGCTGGTAGTAACCGACGGCGTTCCGCGTCTCGGGACGGCGCTTCGCCCCGGAGAGTCGGCGTCGTTCGACTACACCGTGACGATGGGCCGCGGGACGCACACGTTCGACCACCTGCTCGCGATAGCGCGTGGGATGAGCGGGACTGTCGAGCGCCGTGTCACCCTGTCTACGTCCGACGAGATCGTCTGCGAGCCGGAGTTCCAACCCATCTCGACGATGGCGCTCCGGGCGCTCACCACGAGACACGCCGGCCGCGTCGAAACTCGGGACGGCGGCGAGGGGATCGAGTTCCATTCGACCCGCGAGTATCGCCCGGGAGACTCGCTTTCCCGAATCGACTGGAACCGCCACGCGCGGACCGGCGAACTCGCAACGCTGCGGTTCAGGCAGGAGCGGTCCGCGACGGCCGTCCTCGTGATCGATTCGCGAGAAGCCGCGTATCTTCGACCGTCGGAGAACGCACCGCACGCGGTCGACCGATCAGTGCAGGCCGCGATGTCGGTGTTTCCGGCACTGCTCAAAGAGAGCAACCGGGTCGGGGTCGCCGCGTTCGGTCCGGGCGACGCCTGGCTTCCGCCGGGGCTCGGGTCGGATCAGCGCGCACGAGCCGAGGAACTGTTCACGTCGAACCCGGTTCTGTCGGCGGAGATACCCGATGGGGAGTTTTACTTCGCTATTCAGGCGAAGCGGCTTCGAAAACGCCTCCCCGACGACGCGCAGGTGATCCTGTTCTCGCCGCTGTGCGACGATGGCATCGTTCGCCTCGCACGGCTTCTCGACGCACACGGGCATCTCGTCACCGTGATAAGCCCGGACCCGACGACGACCGAGACCGCGGGACACCGACTCGTCGCCGCCGAACGGATCGCTCGTATCGTCGCGCTGCGCGGGGCGGGCATCCGCGTCGCCGACCTGCCCGAGGGAACGGACGTAGAGACGACGCTTGCCCGCGCCGCCCAGCGGTGGTCGCGATGACGGGCGAGATAGACCGCCTGCCGCCGTTGCACAGCGGCGTCGCCGCAGTCGTCATGATCGGCTTTCTCACCCTTCTGGCCGGCGTGTACGCCGGACTCGCGGCACCCTTCGGTGTCCTGTCCATGTTCGCCGCGGTCGTCACGATGCTTCGCGGGTGGCGACGCGCGGCGTTTTGGTCCGGTGGACTGCTCTTTCTCGGCGGGATCGTCGCCGGGATCCAGAACGCACCGACAGTCGTGGTCCTCCTCGTTGTGAGCGGTGCCGTCGTCGCGTGGGACCTCCTCGACAACTCAGTCAGCCTCGGCGAGCAACTCGGCCGGGAAGCGTCGACCGGACGGGCGGAGATCGTCCACGTCGGCGGGAGTGCGGTGCTTGGCCTTGGCGTATCGCTTGCCGGATTCGCCCTGTATTCGGTGGCCGGCGGCGGAATGCCGCTGTCGGCGCTCGTCTTTCTCCTCCTCTCGGCAGTGGCGTTGACGTCGGTGCTACGGAACTAATCGATCGTCGGCACCGGCACCTGGTCGAGAACGCGTTCTATCACGGCGCGTTTGTCGACGTCATTGACCGTCGCGTCGGGCGTTAGCACGAGACGGTGAGCGAGCACCGGTTGCGCCACGCGCTTGATGTCGTCGGGTGTGACGTAGTCGCGGTTTGCGAGCACCGCCTGCGCGCGGGCCGTCTCGAACAGTCGCTGGGTGCCACGCGGGGAGACGCCGACCTCGGCGCGGCGGTCCTCGCGGGTCGCCCGGGCGACCTTCGCGACGTACTCTAGCAGTTCGTCCTCGATCCGGACCGATTCCGGTACCGACCGCAAGGTTCGGACGGTATCAGTCGTCAGCACCTGTTCGGCGTCGGGGCTCTGGGTGTCGCGGGAGCGTCGGCGTTCGAGCAGTTCCACCTCGCCGTCGAGTTCCGGATAGCCGAGGCTCGTCTTGACCATGAACCGGTCGATCTGGGCCTCCGGTAACGGGAACGTCCCCTCCTGCTCGACGGGGTTCTGGGTCGCGATGACGAAAAACGGCTCCGGCAGGGGGTGGGTGTCGCCGTCGACGGTCACCTGACCCTCCTCCATCGCTTCCAGCAGGGCGGCCTGAGTTTTCGGCGGCGCGCGGTTGATCTCGTCCGCCAGAACGACGTTGGCGAAGATCGGTCCCTCGTTGAAGGTGAACTCGCCGGTGTCCTCGTTGAACACGTGTGTCCCGGTCACGTCGGACGGGAGCAGGTCCGGCGTGAACTGGACGCGACTGAACGAGAGTCCGAGCGCCTCGGCGTACGACCGGGCGGTGAGCGTTTTCCCCGTGCCGGGAACGTCTTCGAGCAGCACGTGTCCGCGGCCCAGGACGCCGAGCAACACCGTTTCCAGAAATTCGCGGTCAGCGATGACCGCCTTGCCGACCGTATCGAGAACGGCCTGTGCCTCTTCGTTCGCTTCGCGAACGTCCATGGGTCCCGTGCGCACTCCCTCCTATTATTCGTGGCGGAGACTCGCGGAACCGGTCCCGAACCGAAACCCATAACATCGAAACCACCGAACCGAAGGATGAAGCCGAGGTAGCCTAGCCCGGCCAAGGCGGTTGCTTCGAGAGCAACTGTCCGCAAGGACACAGGAGTTCAAATCTCCTCCTCGGCGCTTTTCACGACGCAACGTGACGAGCGGAGCGAGTCGCCAGCGTCGTGAAATCTACGGACGTGGAGATTTGAAGTAGAGGACGGCTTCGCCGTCCGCGTGGTTCAAATCTCCTCCTCGGCGCTTTTCAACGAGATTACGCCGCGAGCGACCGCTCTGTGTGTCGCTCGCGTCAGTCGAGCGTATCGCCGTCGAACAGTGTCAGTAGCGGACGGTTTCGCCGTCCGCGTGGAGAACTGTTAGAACAGCGGGTCGAGGTCCTCGCCCTGTTCGCCGATCAACTGCTCCTCAGCCTGCGCCGGCCCCTGCGTCGTCTCCTCGATGTTCTCCTGAGTCTCGTTGGCGATTATCTGGAGTTTCGTGACCCGCGGGACTTCCGTGACGCCGGAGAGCAACACGGCCGCCGCGACGGAGTCGGACTGGAGCGGGTAGTCACCGCCCCGGACCTCCATCGACCCGGTTTCCTCTTCGAGCCAGCGACGCCCCTCCTCGATACCTTTCCTGCTCAGGTGCTCGGGCGGTCCGGCGACGACCGTCAGTGACCGCTCGGCGCTGTCGACGTCACACGGCAGCGTCAGCCGTCCCAACGTCGCCTTCCGGATGAGACTGTTGATCCGGTTTTCCGCCTCGCTGGGGTCCGGTTCCGCCGACCCGCCGGTGAACCGGGAGAGTAGGCCCGGGTCCTCCTCTTCGGGCGTGAGTTCCTCGGACGCGTAGCCGACCGTGGAAACGCCGTTGGCTTTCAGCGTGTTGACGATCTCGCTGGCGTCGACGACGCTCTCGGCGATGGCGTCGTCGGTGTTCGTCTCGCCGGCGCTGAAGAGGACGCCGAAGCGACGCGCGATCTCCTCGTTGATCTCGTCGTAGCCCGCCGTGAGCGTCTCGCCGGATTTGCGCCAGGCGTCGTTGTCGAAGACGAGGAGGTTGTCCACCTCTCGGACGAACGTCTGGAACGAGCGGGCGGCGTTCAGTGTGTAGATACCCCCCTCGTCGCTGGCCGGCAGGATACCGAGTCCGTACACCGGCGTCGTGTACACTCGCTTCAGTTCTTTGGCGATGACTGGGCCCGCGCCGCTTCCGGTGCCGCCGCCGAGCGCCGCGACGACCAGGAACGCGTCGACGTGACTCACCGGTACGTCGTCGGTCGCCGCGACGATCTCCGTCGACTCCTCGGCGGCTATCTCCGCCCCGAGTTCGTTGTCGGCACCGACGCCGTGCCCGCCGACCCGCGACTGACCGATGAGGACGCGGTTCTCGACGGGCACGTAGTCGAGTCCCTCCAGGTCGGGTCTGGCAGTGTTGATCGCTGTCGCCGCCGTGATGAAGTCCGCGTCGGCCTGCTGCTCGTACGCCAAGAACTCGTCGACGATCTTGCCGCCGGCCTGGCCGACTGCGATGAGTGCTAGTTTCACTGGTATCCCCTGTCAGCGTGGCCAACATGGATCCGTATGATACTACGTCACAAACACAGATCTGTTGCTGACGGGGTAGTTACCAGATATCGACGAAATACCGACAATATGGTTTCAGACGGCCGATATTACTCCCTGCAGGCCTGCTATCCACTCGACCGAACGATAGTGGACTGGCCTCAAAAAAACGAAACGATGTCCGCTCATAGGGACTGTTGTAAGTCATTTCGGTATTTCGCCGACACGGGGTCGGCGAATACCGGTACACAGTTACAACAGTTCCTATCAGTCGTCCGCGAGAACGGGCTGGCCGTCCTCGCCGGGAACGGTGAGCAGGCGGTCGAGCGCGTCGACCATCGCACGGACGCTCGCGCCCGTGATGTCCGCGTCGTTCGCGGCCACCGTAACGGAGTGGTCGCCGCGGCTCATTTCCACCTCGACCGTGACGACGGCGTCCGTGCCGCCGGTGATAGCGTCGACGTGGTATGATTCGAGCGTGGCGTTCGCGGCGGAGCCGAGCGCCTCGCGCACGGCGGTGACGGCGGCGTCGACCGGTCCGCTCCCGGTGCCGCTGGCGAGGCGCTCCTCGCCGTCGACTTCGAGGCGGACGCTGGCGGTCGGAGTGCCGCCGCCGCTGGCGGCGGTGAGGCCCTTCAGTTCGACGCGGCGCTCGCGGTCGCGCCCCGTCACTTCCTCAGCGATGGCAAGGAGGTCGGCGTCGGTGACGCGCTTGCCGCGGTCGCCTATTTCCTTGACGCGCTGGACGACCTCTGTTAGTTCCTCGTCCGAGACGTCGACACCGTGTTCGTCGAGGGCGGCGCGGGCACCGGCGCGTCCGGTGTGTTTGCCCAGGACGATCCGGCGCTCGCGGCCCACCTTCTCCGGCGGGTACGGCTCGTACATCTGGTCGTCCTTGAGCGTCCCGTCGGTGTGGATGCCGCTCTCGTGGGTGAACGCGTTCGCGCCCGTGACCGCCTTGTTCGGAGCGGTCTGGACGCCCGTCGCGCGGGCGACAGTCTGTCCAAGGTCGTACAGTTGCGTCGTGTCGACTGTCTCGATGTCGTAGGAGTGGTCGAGCGCGATGGCGACCTCTTCGAGCGCGACGTTGCCGGCACGTTCGCCGAGGCCGTTGACCGTGGCGTGAATCAGGTCCGCGCCCGCGGCGACGCTCGCGAGTGCGTTCGTCACGCCGAGACCCAGGTCGTCGTGGGTGTGCGTGCTGACCGGGCCCAGTTCGGAGAGGCGAGAGATGGCCTCGACCGCCCGTTCGGGGCCGGCGTGGCCCACGGTGTCGGCGTAGCAGACGCGGTCCGCGCCCGCGTCGAGCGCCGCGTCCATGAGGCGTTCGAGGAAGTCGAGGTCCGCGCGTGACCCGTCTTCGCCGATGACTTCGACCCAGAGGCCGTGGTCTTTCGCGTACTCGACCAGGTCCACGGTGTCTCGCACGACCTCGTCGTGGGTCGTGTCGACCTTCGTCTCGATGTGGCGGTCGCTCGCGGGGACGACGAGGTTAACGCCGTCGACGCCGCAGTCTATCGCGAGGTCGATATCGTTGCGGACCCCGCGGGCGAAGCTGGTGATCCGCGCGTCCAGACCGAGGTCGGTCACGCGCTGGATAGTCCGGCGCTCGCCCTCGCCGGTACAGGCGCTTCCGGCCTCGATTACGGAGACGTCGGCGCGGTCAAGCGCCGCCGCTATTTCTGCCTTCTCGTCAGGCGTGAGCGAGATGCCGGGTGCCTGTTCCCCGTCACGTAACGTCGTATCGAGAAGCTGTACGTCCGCACCGTCTTTGAGATTAGTTGATTCGGGAGGAACCCCGAATAAATCGGCCACCGGTCATGAGTAACCAGTTGCTCCTTATCGCCAGGGGACGTATAAACCGTTCGTTGTGACAGATTTTGCGACGCGGCGGATCAAGCGTCGATACGGACCGTGTCGCCGGCGTTTACGCCCGCAGCGCCGCCCGCGGCGAGTTCGACGATGGTGTCTGCCGTCGCGGTGGCGACGCTTCGCCACGGGGCGAGCGTCTCGACTCGGGTCACGGTGCCGTCGTCGACCCAAATCACGTCGATAGGTACCCGGACGAACAGCGTGTGGATGCCGCGGCGCTTTGTCCCGTCGAAGGGAAAGACGAGCGCGTAGTCTGCCGGCACCTCGGAGCGGAACATCAGACCGCGCAGCCGAGTCCCGAACGAGTCCGCCGTCTCGACGTTCGTCGCGAGCGTGCGGATGGGACCGTGATAGTCGCTCTCGCCGCTGGCTTCCCCCTCTCTGCTGTCGTTTCCGCCGCCGCCCGGATCGTGAACCAGTCGCACGAACGGGGGTCTTCCGGAGCGCGAAAAAGCGTTTCGGTGCGCCCGTCCGACAGTGTCAAAGTGCTCGCCGCCGATCCCCGGGTATGGAGAAGACGCCCGAGGGAACCTCCGTCGGGGTCGACGACCCGTACGAACACGCTGACGTCTGCGACCACCTGACCGACGACGGTCGCTGTCGGTTCGCGTTCGACCACCCCGAACAGGACCGCGACTTCGCCCGGAAACGCCGCGAGGACGAGTTCGCCTGTCCCGTGGTCGACCCCGATGCCGACGTGTCGTGTCCCGGAGAGGAGGCGAGCGGCCGAGGCCCGGGCGGTGATAGCGACCGCGACGAGACGGCGGTCGACAGCGCCCAGTCTCCAGGCGGCGACTGGGCGTGGGCGGACTGCCCGCACTTCCGGTCGCGCAACAGCGACCGCGAGTGCATCCGCTGTGGCCTAGACGAGCGCCGGATGGCGCACTCGGACGAGCGTCCGCTGCTCGAAGAGCACCACCTCTCGTACTCGCAAGCCGGCGACACGCTTTCTCACGAGATAACCGTCTACCTCTGTCGCTGGTGTCACGCAAAGGTCCACCAGTCCTGGGCACGAGTCACTGACGACGCGTCACCGGACACGGCCGCCATCGCCGCCAAGGAGGAACGCCGGAGCAAGGAACAGTCGGAACTCGGTTTCGAATCGGCCGCGGACCGCTACGACGAGTAAGCGGTCCTCCCGTGCCGGTTCACGGACGCCGGATCCGCCGCGTGACGCGGCAACCGAGAGAGACCCGAAACGGCCAGTCGACTTTTCAGCCATCACGTCGGAGATTCAGTATGAGCGAGTCGCGACCGACGCAGGTCGGCCACGTCCATCTGAAGGTCCGGGATGTCAGCCGTTCCGTGCAGTTCTACACAGACGTTCTGGGCCTGGAGGTCGAGGACGAATACGGCCAGTTCGCGTTTCTCTCGTGGGGGAAACACCACCACGACGTCGCCCTTCAGGGCGTCGGCGAGGACGCCCCGGGACCCGGGCCCGGCATCGGTCTGTACCACGCGGCGTTCGAAGTGGAGACGGCTGATGCGCTCCGGGCCGTCTACCGTCGCCTGCGCGACCGTGAGGTGACAGTCACGCCGGTCGACCACGGTATCAGCAAGGCGCTGTACTTCGACGACCCCGACGGGAACGGGATGGAGGTGTACCTCGACACGCGAACGGCGGATCACGAGGCGTGGGAGGGACAGAACCGTCGGTTCGACCCCGAAGCGCTGTAAGCGAGCGGTCGTCCCGAAGCGCTGGGAGCGGCCAGTCACACCCCAAGCGCTGGGAGCGTCCGGCCGCTATCGGAGGATGTCACCGATACGGCGCGGTTCGCCGTTGAGGTCCGGGTTCTCCGCGACTATCTGCAACACCTCGTGGTCGGTCGCGTCGTGGTAGTCCTTCTGAATCGCGTCCTCGATCAGGGCTTTCTCCAGACGGAACTCGGTGCCCTGATACACCACGTCGACACCCTTGTCGTCGAAGGAGAGCGTAGTCATATCGTCCGATACGACGCTTGCGGATAAAAACCTGAAGAAGCGGAACGCGGAGAGACGAGGCGCGGCGGACCGTCGATCAGCGCCGTCGTCAGACGGTCGTCAGACGGTCGCGGGGGGTTTATTATCACGGGACGGAGTGGGTGTAGTGTGTCTTTGAGTACGAATCCCCTCGACGAGTTGGCCATCCCGGACGGGACCACCGTCGAGGAGCACGACCTCGTGACCGACGGCGACGTCGTCGTCGGGAACCGAAGCACCGTCGAGTTCGGCGTCCGAGGACGGAACGTCCTCGCGGGGGAAGGAGTCCGCTTCGGCGGCGATATCGAAGCGGAAGGCGACTCTCGCCTCGACATGTGGTGTGACGTGGCCGGCAACGTCCTCGTCGGCGAGGACGCCTACCTGGGCGAACGGGTCCACGTCGGCGGCCGGTTGATGGTCAGCGGCGACCTGGACATCGGCGACGACGTCGAGATAGAGGAGGGGTTCGAAGCCAACGGCTGGATCGTCATCCGGAACCCGATGCCGACCATCGTCTTCCTGTTCGTCTACCTCTCGCAACTCCTGCGCATCGGCGAGGACGAGGCCGCACAGGAACTCGTCTCCGAAATATTCGACGACGATGACCCCGAACACGAACCGCTGGTCGTCCCGCCTAACGCGACCGTCAACGACGACGCGTGGCGCGTCTCGACGCCCGCGACCATCGGCGACGACTGCCGGATCCACGGCAACATCCGCGCCGAGGAGATAACCGTCGGCGAGGACAACAACGTGTTCGGAAGCCTCCGCGCCCGCGGCGACATCCACGTCGGCCAGGGGACCCGGATCCACGGCGACGTGACGACGCGGAACGGCCAGGTCGAACTCGCCCCCGACGCCGAGGTTCTCGGCGACGTCTCCTGCGGGTCGCTCGAACTCGCTGACGGTGCCGCCGTCGACGGCGCAATGCGCGCGAGCGACGAGATACGGATGTTTCGCCCGGACGGCCGCGAGATCGAGTGATCAGTTCGTTCGCTCGCGGCGCTCGCTCCCCTGCTCGAACCTCTCCTCCTCGCTGACGAGTCCGAACAGGTTGTCGAACTCCTCGTCCGGCAGGCTGTTCCGTACGTCGTCAAGTTCGCTTCTCGGAACGAGGTCGCCGACCAGCGCGACGATAGCCTGTGCGTAGAAGACAGCGTCCGACTCCTCGACGTCCGCACGGTCGCAGACGCGGTCGACGAACTCGTCCCAGTCGAACCGCTGGCCGTGGTCTGCGCTTTTCAGAAACGTCCTACTGGTCAGTCTGCCGTTGGACACTACAGATGTGTGCCCCGTCTTCGAGGTGAGTGAGTACGAGCGATTCCGAGATCGAACTCCCGTCGGAGCGTTTGCCGACTGCGGTACCCGACCAGTGGCCGCAGTCTTTCAACTCGGGGAGGATATCGTCGTGGAACCGTTCGACCTCCTCGTCGGGATACAGTTCTTCCCAGTGCCGTCCGATGAGGTCTTCCTTCGACCGTCCGTAGATGGATGCGTAGGCCTCGTTCAGGTACAAATACGTTCCCTCCGAACTGATGACTCCGATCCCCTCTTGCGTGGATTCGAGAGCCTGGAAACACTGCTTGAGCCGCTGTTCGGTTTGATACTTGTCGATGTGGTTCTGAATGCGGTTGGCCAGAATTTCGAACACGTCGGACGTGCCGCCTTTCTGAAGGTAGTCCGAGACGCCCTCGGAGATGGCCTCGTCCGCGACTTCTTCGCTTCCTTTCCC
This sequence comes from Halostella pelagica, assembly GCA_005954745.1. GTDB lineage: Archaea > Halobacteriota > Halobacteria > Halobacteriales > Natronoarchaeaceae > Halostella > Halostella pelagica. Next base: position 608,409 of record CP040678.1, on the reverse strand, counting down.
GGTGAACAGGATGAACGGGAGCATCGAGTGGTCGTTCCGGACCTGCTTGAGAAGTTCGATGCCGTCTAGCGTCGGCATGTCGTAATCGCTGACGACGCAATGGATATCGTCCGACGAGACGAGTTCGAGTCCCGCTTCGGGGTCGGTCCGAACGATGATCCGTGCGTCGGGTAGCTTGTTCCGTAATCGCGTTTCCGCAAGATCTGCAAACGCTCGATCGTCCTCTATCAGTAGGATCTGTAGCTCGTCGGTGAAAGATGGAATCGGGAATTGATCTACAGAAAATGACATCTTCCTGTGTTTTTTGTACTTCTCAGACTTATAAATTTTGTTAATATTCTAACACTACTGTCGTGGTACGACGCCGGGACTGGGAGAGACGAACGACAACGGGTCCGTTCGTACTGACGGACGTGAAGCCGCGCATCACTTCGCCGGATTTCCGCACAGAACACCGAAACAGAGACGCCCGACAGTATATTTGCGACAGGTGGTTTGTTTCGATCGGGGGGAAACAATGTACCAGAACCGAACTGACGCGGGGCAGCAACTCGCCGGCCTGCTCGTCCGCGAAGGCGTCGACGCCGACGTGGTCCTCGGCATTCCCCGGGGAGCGATGCCGGTCGCCGCACCCGTGGCCGAAAGGTTGCAAGCACCGCTCGATATCGTCGTCGTCCAGAAGATAGGTGCGCCGGACAACCCGGAACTCGCCGTCGGTGCGGCGGCGGCCGACGGGAGCATTTACCGCAACGACGACCTCATCGACAGGCTAGGCATCACCGAGGAGTACGTCGAACAGGAGCGGCGAAACGAGGCCGAGAACGCACACGAGAAAGCGCAGACGTACCGGGAGGACCTGGTGGAGTTGCGGGGAAAGCGGGTGATAGTCGTCGACGACGGCGTCGCCACCGGCGCGACGGCGATCGCATGCCTCAGACAGGTCCGCGACGCCGAGGCGTCGTGGGTCGCGCTCGCGGTTCCGGTGGGGTCGCCGGATTCGATCGCGGAACTCCGGGCGGAGGCCGACGCGGTGTACGCGCTGGAAACGCCGCGCGGGTTCAGAGCCGTCGGCCAGTATTACCGCGATTTCGGCCAGGTGACGGACGAAGAAGCGATGCAGTACCTTCAGGGAGAGTCGCCGTGAACCGAAATGGCGAAGACGGCGTCTTCGACAGCCCCGTCGACGGCGTCGCGCTGGAGGGCGAACTGGAGACGGTCGCGGAGCTGGGCGCTGAATGGTTCGAGACGCACCACTGAGTTCGATAGACGGAGTCTCCGTCTGCGTTACGCGTCGGCCGAGAGAAGAGACGGGCCGGTGAAAACGACTGCGGTCATCAGGCGGGCGTGATGGTGCCTTCGGCTTCGAGCAGTTCCTTGTAGCGGTTGCGGATGGTGACCTCACTGATGTCGGCCACTTCGCTGACTTCGCGCTGGGTGATCTGCTCGTTGGTCAGCAGCGGGGCCGCGTAGACGGACGCCGCGGCCAGGCCGACGGGCGACTTGCCGCTGTGGACGCCCTCTTCTTTCGCGTTCTGGAGCAACTGGCGAGCGCGCCGCTCGGCCTCGTCCGAGATGTCGAGGTCGCTTGCGAACCGGCCGACGTAGCTCTCGGGGTCCGCCGGCTGGACTTCGAGACCGAGTTCGCGGACGATGTAGCGGTACGTCCGCTTGAACTCCTGGTCGTCGATGCGGCTGACGTTGGCGACTTCGTCGATGCTTCGCGGCGTGTTGGCCTGCCGCGCAGCCGCGTACAGCGCGCTGGTCGCGACGCCCTCGATGGAGCGGCCGGGCAGCAGGTCCTCTTCGAGTGCGCGGCGGTAGATGACGGACGCGGTCTCGCGGACGTTCTCCGGGAGGCCGAGCGCCGACGCCATCCGGTCGATCTCGCCGAGCGCCTGCTTCAGGTTGCGCTCCTGGGAGTCGCGGGTTCGGAAGCGCTCGTTCCAGGTGCGCAGGCGCTGCATCTTCTGACGCTGGCGGGAGTTCAGTGAGTTGCCGTAGGCGTCCTTGTCCTGCCAGCCGATGTTGGTCGAGAGCCCCTCGTCGTGCATCATCTTCGTCGTCGGTGCGCCGACGCGGGATTTCTCGTCTTTTTCCTTGGCGTCGAACGCGCGCCACTCCGGACCGCGGTCGACGTTGTCCTCTTCGACGACGAGACCGCACTCTGCACAGATCGTCTCGCTGCCTTCGGTGACGAGGTCGCCCGAACACTCGGGACAGACCTGCTCGTGTTCGGTCTCCTCTGTAGTCTCCTCTTTTCGTTCAGTGTCCGTTACTCGCCTCTGGTTGCCGGTATGGATGCTTGTTTCAGTCATTGATTTGTACCGTGAGAGGGCAGCGACTGCCGGTGGGGAAAAACCCGAAGAAGACCGGAAGCCACGCTTCCTATCCATAGACAAGGGCGAAAGCTACTTAAACCTTTCGCCGATATTGCGAATCCCGCACAATCTACCGCCGCATTCGACGTACATTCTAGGCCGTTCAATATTGGCGTATACAGGCCAGTTACGGCGCTGTACCACAGACTACCTGAGAAGTCCAATTACCAACGGTATTGCTCATCATGTACATTCATGATTGTGAGGTGTTCACGTGGTGGCCGATGGTCGGCAGGATCGAAAGGCAGTTTTCGGCGTCGGCGGTAGGGCCCGTATGCTCTCGATCGCGCTTGCCGGGAAACCGAACGCCGGCAAGTCCACGTTCTACACCGCGGCGACGCGGGCCGATGTCGACGTCGCGAACTACCCGTTCACGACGATCGACGCGAACCGCGGCGTCAGCCACGCCCGGACGACGTGTCCCTGTCTCGACCGCGACCGTCGCTGTGACAGCGACAACTGCCGTGACGGGAAGCGCTACGTCCCCGTAGAACTGTTAGACGTCGCCGGTCTCGTCCCGGGGGCACACGAAGGGAGGGGCCTGGGCAACCAGTTCCTCGACGAACTCACGAACGCCGACGCGATAATCAACGTCGTCGACGCGAGCGGTGCGACCAACGAGGAGGGCGAACCCGTCGAGATCGGCGACCACGACCCGATGGACGACATCGACTTCGTCGAGGAGGAGATGGACCTGTGGCTCGCGAGCATCGTCGACCGGAACTGGGAGTCGGTCATGCGCAAGTCCCGCTCGCCCGACTTCGACATCGACGACGCGCTGGCGGAGATGCTCACCGGGTTCGGTGCGACGGAGGCCGAGGTGGCCGCCAGCCTCCGCTCGATCGAGTATCCGGACGAACCGCAGCAGTGGACCGACGAACACAGGGAGGCGCTGGCACGCGACGTTCGCAGGCGCACGAAACCCATCATCGTCGCCGCGAACAAGATAGACGTCGCCCCCGAGGAGAACGTCGAGCGGTTGCTCGAACTGGACAAGCCCGTCATCCCGACCACCGCAGAGGGCGAACTCGCCCTTCGCAACGCCGCGGACGCGGGCGTCGTCGACTACGACCCGGGCGACGGGACGTTCGACATCGTCGGCGACGTGAGCGACGACCAGCGCACGGCGCTCGAAGGCCTGCGCGAGGCGACGGCCGAGTACGACGGCACCGGCGTCCAGGCGGCCCTGAACTACGCCGTCTACGACCTACTCGACCGAGTGACGGCCTACCCCGTTCAGGACGCATCCAAGTGGACCGACGCGACGGGGACCATGCTCCCCGACGCCTTCCTTCTCCGTCGCGGGTCGACCCCCGTCGACCTGGCCTACGCCGTCCACAGCGATATCGGCGACGGCTACCTCCACGCAGTGAACGCAAAGACCAGCCGGGAGATCAGTGACGGGTACGAACTCGAAGAGGCCGACGTTATCAAGATCGTGAGCACTAACTAACGGAATCAGCACACGCCAAACCGCCGTTCTATCTCGTTTCAGCCGGGTACGGTGCCAGTACGGGAACCGGTTTGAGTCACTCTAACGGTCGTGCGTAGTCGACCTGTTTCGGTCGGAACCCCGTACCCCTGTAGAACCGGCGCGCGTCTTCGTTCTGCCACTCGCAGGAGACTTTGACGTGGTCGCACCCCTGGTCGCGGGCCATCTCGACGACGCGCTCGACGACTTTCGAGCCGTGACCCTGATTCCGGTGGTCTCTGTCGATAGCGAGGTTCACGATCCGGAGATACTGAGAGTACTGTCGGGAAGGGTGGTTGCCGTCGCGAAGCGTAACAAAGCCGATCGTCTCGTCCTCGTGAACGACGAGGTAGTCGGTGATTTCGTCGTCGTCGAGATGGTCGCGGAAGCCGTCGTCCGGGACTTCGGTGATTTCCCCATAAGCGAGTTCATTCAGTTCGTCGTACGGTTCCATCGATTTTGCGAGGGAATACCAGCGGTCGACGAGCGTGTCGAGGTCTTCCTCACCGGCTTCGACGAGTTCCATACGACGATCCTCCGCCGCGTCCACTTTACGTTTCGCAGGGTGTGTTTCGGCCCGTCACAGTTCGGGAAAGGGACTGGTAGTGTCGGACGTAACTGTTTCAGATATTTCGCGGGCGCGTCCCCACGGAATTCTCCACTGACTTCCGTCCGGCAGTATGTGAGGTGAGCCGACAGTCCGTTCTCGGTCGCGTTCGCCGACGGAGAGTCGGCCGTCGATCCCTTCCATCTTCGTTCGCGTCTCTCCGCCGACCCCTGCATCTCCGTCCGTACATCTCAATTGACATCCATTGACATACCCGACCCTTTTGACCGTATTCGTTGTCCGCTTCTCTCATGGGGGGAGACAGCCACGCGGTCGTACTCGCCGCCGGCCTGGGTCGCCGGTTGCGGCCGCTGACCGAGGACACGCCGAAGACGCTGTTAGCAGTGGACGACAAACCGATCCTCGACCATATCACGGACGCGCTCGCCGCGACGGGGTACGAGGACCTCACCGTCGTCACGGGCTTCGAGGAAGCCCAGATCCGGGCCTCTCTCGTCGGCCACGGCGATCTGTCGGTGTCGTTCGTCCACAGCGACCGGTTCAGGGAGACGAACAACCTCTACTCGCTGTGGCTCGCCCGCGACCGCATTAGGGACGGGTTCACGCTGATCAACTCGGACACCATGTTCCCGCGGTCGGCCCTCGGCCGCCTGCAGTCGGCGGAGGGGTCCGCACTCGTCGTCGACGCCGAGAAAGACCTCGGCAAGGAGGAGATGAAAGTCGACACCGACGGAGACACCGTCGTCGACATCGGCAAGGAGATAGACAGCGCGACGGGCGAGTACATCGGCGTCTGCAAATTCGACGAGCGCGGAGCGGAGCGGGTGGTCGACGCGCTCGACCGGTTCGTCGACGGGGGGCGGGTAAACGAGTGGTACGAAGCCGCCTTTCGGGAGACGTTCGACGACATCGACGTCGGCATCGTCGAGGTGGGCGACGACTGGATCGAGATAGACGACTTCGCGGACCTCCAGCGGGCGCGTCAGATGTGGCAGGCCCGGACCATTCCGGAGTGAGCGGATGGGCGCGTTCGGGGTCCTGCTGTCGCTGCTTGCGCACCGTCTCGCCGTTTTGCTCCCGCGGCGCGACGACGTGTGGGCGTTCGGCTCGCGCGGCGGAACCGGGTTCGAGGGGAACACGAAGTATCAGTTCCTGCACGTCGCGAACCGGGACGACACCGACGTTCGCCCCGTCTGGATCACCGAGGACGAGGACCTCGTCTCCGAACTCCGGGCCGAGGGGTACGGCGCTCGCCGCGCGTCGAGCCTTCGCGGCATCTGGACGCTTCTGCGGGCCGGTCGAGTGTTCGTCACCGGGGCGCTGACGGACGTTCCGATCTGGCCCACCGGCGGCGCGGAGGTCGTCCAGTTGTGGCACGGCGTGCCGCTGAAGCGAATCTCGACCGACTCCGCGGCGTACGCCGACGCCTCGCTCCCGGACCGTCTCGCCAAACGGTACGTCTACCGCCAGTTCGACTGGGTGACGGTAACCTCGGCAGGTGTGTCGGAGCACTTCGCGTCGGCCTTCCGCCTCCCGCTCTCGCGGATGGCGGTAACGGGATACCCCAGGACGGACGTGCTGTGGCGGGACGTTCCCGGCGCGACGGTGGGGTTCGACGGGCGCGTACTGGACGACATCGCGGACCTCGACGTCGAACGCGTCGTCGCGTACTTCCCGACGTACCGAAACGACCCGGACCGCACACCGGCGTCCGCTCTCGACTTCGCGGCGCTCGACGCCTACCTCGCCGACCGCGACGCCGCGCTCCTGCTGAAGTTTCACCCCGCAGACCAACCCGACGTTGACCTCGACGACTTCGATCAGATCCGTCGGCTACCGTCGGACGCGGACCCGTACCCGCTGCTGGAACACGTCGACGTGCTCCTGACGGACTACTCCTCTATCTACTTCGAGTTCCTCCTGCTCGACCGCCCCGTAGCGTTCTACGCGTACGACCTGCCGGCGTTCGAGGAAGCGAACGGCCTCTACTTCGAGTACGACGAGTACGCGCCGGGACCCGTCGCTACCGACTTCGACGGCCTGACGGCCGCGCTGGACCGGTGTTTCGAGGACCCGTCCGCGGACGCCGACCATCGGCGGCGCGTCCGCGACGAGATGTTCGACCACCGCGACGGTCGGTCGGCGGAGCGGGTCTGTGCGCTCGTCGAGGACGAAAGAGACCGCTGAGAAAGCGCGGTTCTACGCCGCAGGCCTCCCCCTCGACACGCCGCCTCCGTCCATTCTACTCACTACTGTCCTCCCAGTCTCCTCTCTACTGCCCTCCGTTCTACTCCTCGCGGCCGTTTGTTGTGACTAGAATCACAACAGTCCTGCGTTCACTATCATCCTCACGATACCATTTAATCCGTGCTGTCGTACGGTCGGTCGGTCGGTAAATGGAACGCAAACCAGAGGCCGGGGGGATCCCACAGACGTTCGCGCGGTGTACCGAGTGCGGTACTATCTATCCTGCACAGCTGACCGACGACGACAACCTGCGACCGGTCGGAACTGACGGTAGCTGTAGCTGCGGGAACGACGAGTTCGAACCTCCCGCTTTGCAGTAGCCGCCCCGTTTCTCGGAGCCCGGCGTTCGACTCGACGGCAGTCGGTTACGCCGTCGCGACGAAGACGCCGACGTCCTTCTCGGCTCGAAAGACGCCGTCCTCGAACCGCTCGGCGAACGCCTTCCGGAGAGGGTCGCGGTCCGACTCGTCGAACTCGTCGCGGGAAAGCGCGTACTCGGCCAGCGGTTCGACCGCCGTCACTTCGAGAGCGTCGTCGTACGTCCGGCGCTCGACGTGTTCGAAGAACGGGTCGAGCTGTGCCGCCCCGTTTTGCAGTTCGAACCCCGCGGCCCGCGGCAGTGCCTCGCCGGCGATTTCGGCCATCACGTCGTACAGTACCTGCATGTTCGACTCGCCGTTGGTCGACGCGTAGAGGCGACCACCGGAGTTCAGCACGCGACGGATCTCCGCGAACGCCGCCTCGCGGTCCGGGACGTGATACAGCATGTGGTTGGCGGTCACGATGTCGAACGTCTCGTCGCCGAAAGAGATGTTCTCGGCGTCCATCACCTCGAAATCGAACCCGTGCGAGCAGTCCGCGAGGTTGTTGCGGGCCGCTTCGACCATCCCCGGCGAGAAATCCGTCACCGTCACGTCTACCCCGTCCGGGATCCGCTCGCAGTTCTCGGACCAGAGCGCTCCCGGCCCGGACCCGAGCGTGAGGACGCGGCCCTCAGACGGCAGGTCGAATTGGTCGAAGAGCCAGGGGTGGAGGTCGCGGTCCGCGGTGCTGTACCGCTCGTGGAGGGCCGCCCGCGCGTTCAGGTTCGATGCGTCCGCGTACTGCTCCGCCAGCGCGTCGGAGTCGTCCAGCCAGTCGCTCATCCGCGTTGGTTCGCCGTCGTTCGGGATAAAACTGGTTTACGCGAACGGTTCGAACCACACCGCCGCGACGAGGACGGCGAGAAACACGTACGACCCGCGAACGAGCAACATCGTGGCGAGTTCCGGGTCCGCGCGGCGGGCGACGAGTGCCACAGCGCCGAACGCGAGAACGGCGAGGACGCTAGACGGGGGGAACAGTTCCGCCGCGGAGAAGGCGACGACGGCGAGCAGAGCGGTCGCCATCAGCAGGAACGCGACAGTCCGCGCCCGCTCTTTACCGAGGAGGACGGCGACCGTCCGCTTGCGGATGGATCGGTCGTACTCGTAATCCTGCGCGTCGTCTATCACCTTGACGCCGGAGAGCAAGACGAGGAAGACGACGCCGAACGCGAGCGCCGTCGCGCCGACCGTGCCGGCCTGGACGTAATGACCGCCGACGATGGCGAACGCGATGCCGAGCGGGTAGCCCGTCGTCGCGGTCACGGGGTTCATGTCGAGTTGCGGCGCGTGGTGGTAACCGATGAGCCACGTCGGCAGGGTCACCAGCGCCGCGCCGACGCCGACGAGCGCCCAGAGGCCGACGAGACACACCGCGAACAGGACGCAGACCCCCGCGAGAGCGGCCTTGCATCCGCGCTCGGTGAGCGGATGGTCGTCGTCCTCGCCGCGGACGTGGAAGTCGACGTAGCCGTCTTTCACGTGGGCGGTGTACACCGCCGAGAAGACCGCGACGACGTGCAGTCCCGCGACGACCGGGGCGACGCCGCTTGCGAGGACGCCGCCGAACAGCGACGCCGCCAGCGGCGGGAGCATGAACACCGGGTGAACCTGCGAAAGGAGCGCTCGAAGCGCCGGTTCCGGTCCGGTACCGCGGCGCGAGATGGCCATAGGTTCAACATGGACTCGACCGAACATAACGTTCGGGGCGTTCGGAGAATTCGACCGGACCCGTGGCCGGCTACACGGCCGGACTGACACTGAGCGGTTCGTTCCGTCAGCGAACCGCTCGCGTCGCCTCGCCCATGACCTCTAGCGCCTCTTTCAGCGTCTCGATGCCCGTCGCGTAGGAGATGCGGGCGTAGCCCTCGCCGTGTTCTCCGAACGCCTCGCCGGGGACGACGACGACGCCGCGGTCGATACACTCGTCGACCCAGCCCTCGGGCACCTCCGGCATCGCGTAGAACGCGCCGCGAGGCGTCGGGGTGTCGAGGCCGATGTCCGCGAGGCCGTCAAGCAAAACGTCGCGGCGCTCTTCGAAGGCGGTCACCATCTCGTCGACGGGTTCCTGCGGGCCGGTGAGAGCCGCCTCGGCGGCGAACTGTGCCGGGGCGCTGGCGCAGGCCTGCATGTACTGGTGGACGCGGAGCATCCGCTCGATCCGCTCGTTGGACCCGGTCACCCACCCGAGTCGCCATCCTGTCATCGAGTACGTCTTCGAACACGCGCCGACGACGACGACGTTGTCGCTTTCCGCGTACGCCATCGGCGAGTAGTGTTCGCCGTCGAAGACGATGTACTCGTACACCTCGTCGGAGATACAGAGCACGTCGTGTTCGTCCGCGATCCGGGCGAACTCGCGGATATCGTCCTCGCTCTGGACCGCACCGGTGGGGTTCGCAGGGCTGTTGACGATGAAGACCGCAGTGTCGTCGGTGATCGCGTCCTCGACCGTCGCGGGGTCGAGAGTGAGGTCCTCGCGCAGTCCCACTGGCTTCGGCGTGCCGTCGGCGAGATGCGTCAGGGCGTCGTAGGAAACGAACCCGGGGTCCGGGAAGATAACCTCTTCGCCGGGGTCGACGTGAGCCTCGATCGCGAGGTGGAGCGCCTCGCTCCCGCCCGAGGTCGCGATGATGTCGTCGGTGTCGACCGAAAACGCTCCGTCGCGGTCGTACTTCGCGCTGATCGCCTCGCGGAGACCGAGCGTCCCCTTGTTCGACGTGTAGGCGTCGGCGTTGCCGTTCTCGACGGCCTCGACGGCGGCCTGCCGAGCGTGGCTCGGGGTCGGGAAGTCCGGTTGCCCGATACCGAGGTTGATCGCGTCCTCGCTCGCAGCCTCGAACACTTCTCGTATCCCGCTCATCGACACCTGTTCGACCCGTTGTGAGAACTCCGTCATGGAGTATACCGATAGCGCCGCCCGCTTAACTGTTCGTGGTCCGCTCCCGTCATCGATACGTAGCCCGTCTCCCGTCATCGACGCGTGACGGTCGTCCGGAACTCGAAACGTGCGCCACCGCCGGACTGCATCCGGTGCGTACCGCCCGCATCTCCGTCGGGCGCAGTTCCGCCGGTGGTAGCGTGTCGGCCGATCTCGGAGTCACGTTCCCGGTCCGAGGTGTCCCCGGAGCCCCTGAGTAACCGGGCGGTGTCGGTGCGGTCGCCGTCCCCGCTTACCGTCGCCGACACCGACCACCCGTGCCCCTCGGCGATCCGCTTGACGATGTTCAGGCCGAGCCCAGTGCCGTCGTCCGCCGTCGTGTACCCCCGGTCGAACACCCGTTCCGAGTCCGATACGGGGATTCCGGGACCGTCGTCCTCCACGTAGAAACCCGCCCCAGTCGTGCCGACGCGCACCGTCGCGTCCGGACCCGCGTGTTCGACCGTGTTTCGGAAGAGGTTCTCGAATAGTTCCCGAAGGCGGGTGCCGTCGGCCTCGACCGTCGGGTCGCCGTCCGGCAACTCCAGCGTCGCATCGCCGGTGGCCACGCCGTCCCAGGCGTTCCGGGAAACCTCGACCAGCGACACCGTCTCCGGGTCGCTCACGACTTTCCCCTGGCGAGCGAGCGCAAGCAGTTCATCGAGGAGGTCCTCCATCCGGTCGACCCCCTCGCAGATCGCGTCGAAGTGCTCCGCTTCGCCCGTCTTTCGGGCGAGGTCCAGATGCCCCTGAATGACGTTCAGCGGGTTACGCAGGTCGTGGCCGACGACGCTGGCGAACTCGTCCAGACGTTCGTTCTGCCCTCGGAGCGCCTCGATCCGGCGTTTGCGCTCACTGATGTCGCGGATGACACCGACCGACCCCGCGTAGTTCCCGTCGTCGGTGAGGACTGCCACGTTGTTTTCGGTAAGTATCCGCTCGTCGTTCGCAGTGACGCTTTCCATCTCGTAGGTCCCCCAGTCGCGTTCGTCGTCCTCGTACAGGTCTCTGAGCAGTTCGGTCCCGCGCTCGTAGTCCCCGTCGGCCACGAACTCGCTCGTGTGTGTCCCGACGATATCCGCACGGTCGTAGTCGAGATGCTCGGCCATTGCCTCGTTAGCCATCGTCACGACTTCCTCTTCGTCGAGGATGTACATCGGGTCGCCGACGGCCTCGACCAGCGTTCGGTAGCGGGCGAGTTCCCGCTCTCGTCTCTTCCGGTCGCTGATGTCGCGAATGACGCCGACTGAGCCTGTGAGTTCCCCGTTGTCGTCGGTGAGGACGGCGAGGTTGTCCTCGTACTGCCGCAGTTCGCCGTCGGCGTCCGCGATTTCGAACTCCAGTCGCCCGCGCTTCCGGTCGTCGTCGCTGAGGATCTCCCCGATCAACGACTTCGCTTCCGCGACGGCGTCGTCGCCGATGCGTTCGCCGGGATGCGACCCAATGAGGGCCTCTCGCGGCTTGTTCGTGAACTCGACGTGAGTCTCGTTGACCATCGTGATCCGCCCCTTCTCGTCGAGCGCGTACATCGCGTCGCCGGCCGTCTCGACGAGCGTCCGGTACCGTTCCAGTTCCCTGTCGCGGGCCGCCCGGGACGTAGTGATATCCCGGACACGGCCCCGGGCGACGCGCGGCGGATCGTCGACGCGGAAGTAGTCCGTAGCGCCAGCGTGTAACGCCTCGTCTACCCCCTCCTCTCCGTCGGTCACGAACAGAACGCCGGGGGCGTCGTCGGCGGTGGCGAGCGAACGGATCAGGTCCGTCGCCCCGTCGACGCCGTTCTCGACCAGAACGCCGTCGAAGCGGCCCGCATCGAGTTCGGCGCGCGCCTCCGCGGTGTCGTCGACTGTGACGGACCGGTCAACGGCCGCGGCAACGCCGTCCGCGACCGTCTCGTCGCCGACGACGAGGAGTCGCTGCTCCGAGAGAGCCATATGATGTTCTGTTCACACAAACCGGACCACGATAAATGGTGTGACTGACCGGGATCGTTCGGAACCGCCGCTCTACTCGCGGGCCTCGCGCAGTTCCTCGACGTGGTCCTCGATCCGGTCGAGCGCAACGTCGGCGTCCATGTAACCCTGTTCGTACTCCCCGAACACCGTGTCCGTATCGTCGAGAAACGTCTCAACTGCCGCTTCGAGGTCGCTCATAGTTCACAGTCGTTCCGCCAGACGCAAAAGAAACTACGATCGCAGTCGGCGATAGTTCGGCGGTCGACGGTCGGACCGGAGAGGCCCATAGCTCTCGCAAGTCAGTTCGGCAGTTCACCGACGCGGGTCGGCGAACACCGCGACACAGTTACAACGTTTCCCTCTCACTGGAACATTCGCAGCGGCTGAGCCTGCGAACTCTCCTGCTCGTTCGCTTCGCCCATCCGCTGTGCGAGTTGCTCCTTCTGGCTCTGGATCTCCTCGGCGCGGTCGACCAGGTCGGAGACGTTCGGGTCGATATCGGCGACCGGACCGATGCCGCGGTCGATAAGTACCCGCGCCGCCTCCGGGTCCGGGAACTGCGGGTCGCTCTCGACTATCAGACCGACGCCGTCGATGTTACGCTCGGCCGCCTGCGATATCAGCGCGCCTGTCGGCCCCGCGATAGCCCCGTTTTCGGTCGGCGTACCGATGTCCAGGTCGTCGAGTATCCCGCCGGAGTCGCCCGTCGAGATGCCGAACATGTCCGGGGCGCTTCCGTCTTTTTCGGCGGGGCGTCCGCTGAGGTACAGCGGCTTGGCGCCCGTCTCTTCGAGCCACGTCGTGACGCAGGTGGCGAAGTCGGTTGCGGTCTCCGCGGAGACCGGCACGTCGCTCTGGAGCGCGAGGAGGTTGCGCTCCCTGTCGGCGTACAGACGGACCGGCGGACGGACCGCCCGGTCGCCGTCCTGATAGACGCCGATCCGCGGGATGCCGTCGCAGTGTACGCTCGCGTAGTACTCCATGTCGAACTGTTCGACGATGTGGTCGGTCGCTATCTTCCCAACGAGACCGACGCCAGGCATTCCCTCGACCAGCCACGCTCCCTCGAAGTCGGCCTCGTCGCCGCGGAGTTTGACGTGCGCCATACACTGGACGTTTCGGGGACGAGTCTTAACCGTGGGGGTAGTCGCGAACCGCGGCGGGGAGGAGACAGCGGCCGCGAACGGTCGCTTCGAAACGCACTTGCGACCGCCGGGCGAATCCGCCGGTAATGGAACCACTGGAACGGTATCGCCCCATCGTCGACGATTTCGACGCTTTCCTCGACGCGTGTGAGCGGCCGCTCCCCTCGGCCGTCCGCGTCAACACGATCAAGTCGTCGACCGAGCGGGTTACCGCCGCGTTCGACGAGGCTGGCGTCGGCTGGGAGCAGGCCGACTGGAACGACCGCGTCATGACGGTGGAGACTGACCGCCCCGGCAACACCTGGCCGTACTTCCACGGCTGGGTCCAGGGCCAGGAGGAGGTGTCGTCGCTCCCCGCCGTCGTTCTCGACCCGAACCCCGGCGAGCGCGTCTGGGACGCCTGCGCCGCGCCCGGAAGCAAGACGACCCATCTCGCCGCCCTGATGGAGGACACCGGGACACTCGTAGCCAACGACAACAACCTCGGTCGCCTCTCGGCGTTGCGGTCGAACGCCGAACGTCTGGGCGTCTCGAACGTCGCCGTCACGAACCGGGACGCGCGGAACTTCTCGCTGAAACCGTTCGACGGCGAACCGTTCGACCGCGCGCTGGTCGACGTCCCCTGCTCCTGCGAGGGGACGGTTCGAAAGAACCCGGACACGTTCGACGAGTGGTCGTTAAACCACGTCCACAGCGTCGCGGGCGTCCAGAAGGGGATACTCCGACGCGCCGTACAGGCCACCCGCGAGGGCGGCACGGTCGTCTACGCCACCTGCACGTTCGCGCCGGAGGAGAACGAGGCCGCTCTCGACCACGTGATCGCCGAGGAAGACTGTCGCGTCGTCGAGATGGACATAGACATCGAACACGCGCCCGGCATCACGGAGTGGGAGGGCGACGGGTTCGACGACAGCGTCCGGAAGGCCGCCCGCATCTACCCCCACTTCCAGGACACCGGCGGGTTCTTCGTCGCGAAGTTGGAGGTGACGGCATGAGCGACGAACCACTGCGGACCGACGGCGGTCGGGCGGACGACGGCCGCACCAATGACGGCCAGCAGTTCGACCGTCTCCCCGAGACGCCCGCGGACCGAGAAGTGGAGGGCCGCGCCTCCCGCCGAGAGGTTCTCGACTGGTGGGACGAACGCTTCGGCGTCCCGCCCGAGACGTTCGACGGGGTCACGTTCTGGGAGAAAGGCGCGGGGAAGGTCTGGGCGTTCGCCGGCGATGTCGACTCGCCGATCCGGATCGAGGGTCTCGGGCTGACGTTCATGCGGACCCGTCAGGAACACTGGAAGCCGACGACGGAGGCCGTCCAGCGATTCGGCGCTGACGCGGACCGGAACGTGCTCCGACTCTCCCCGGAGCAGGCCGAGCGGTTCGTCGCGGGAGAGGACCAGGAACTCGACTGGGACGGCGACTGGGGTTACCTCATCGCGGCGCACGAGATAGCCGGTGAGGACGCCCCGCTCGGCGTCGGCCTCTACCTGCACGGCGAACTCCGCTCGCGGATCCCGAAGGGGCGGCGGCGGGAGTTCTGAGCGGACGGGAAAGCGGTATCGCCCGCTCACCGCGGCGTCATGGTCAGCACGTACACGAGCAAGGCGAGCAGTAGCGACCCAAACAGCGACTCCACGCCGGCGAGAAAGCGCGCGAAGCTTCCAACCGGGCTGATATCGCCGAACCCGAGCGTGGCGAACGTAACGACGCTGAAGTAGAGCTTCGCTGGTTTCCCGTCCTCGTCAGCGTGCCAGACGCACCGGTCGCGGTCTCCCCAGGTGGGACGCCAGCAGGTCGTCTCACCGACGTTTGGAATCGCTGTGACGTCGTGTACGTACCCGCAGCGGTCCTCAGGCATGGGAAAATCGAACCCCGTTCTTCCCTATACCTGCCGGGGTCACTCGGACCGTTCGCGGACCGTTCCGCCGCCGAGTCCAGTCCACTCGACGCGGTAACCGAGGGTCGCGAGCGCCGCGCTGGCGTCGGTGATACCCGCCTCCTCGAGTACGGCGGTTGCCTCGTCGAGTTCCATCCCGGCCTCGATCCGCTCGCGGAGGTCCGACAGCACCGACGGGTGGACCAACGTCCGTCCGACTCGCTCGTGATCGGGAAACGCCTTGCCCTCTATCGCCGCCTCGCTGACGCCGTGGCGGTCGGCGAGCGTTTCCAGCGTCACTACGTCCTCTTCGGGGACGAGTTCGTCGGGGAGCGCCGCCGCACTCTCGGCCACGAGGTCGGTTTCGTACCGTCGGAGTGCGTCACGGACATCCTTGATTCGGACGGTCCCGGAGTAGAGGATCGCTCGATGGTCTCTCGCCTCGATCGCCTCGCCGACACCGAGGCTCTCGTCGGCGGCGACGAGCAGTTCCACGTCCTCGACGGCGTCCATCTGTGACAGTTTCTTCTCGACGTACTCGGGGGTCCAGAACCCCATTATCTCGAAGAAGAGACGGAAGTTCGCGTGCTCGTACTCGAACGCGAAATCCGGGATCATCACGCGGGATCCGGCCGCCAGCGGTTCCGGTTCGCGGACGAGGTTCCAGTCCAGGTCCAGTGACTCGAACCGCGTCGCGAAGTCCGCCTCGACGCCGCTGTCGTAGGTGACGTCGGTCACCGGTTCCACGTCGATGGGCCGAACGGGGTCGGAATCGGATAGCGATAGCTCCCGCTCCGTGCCCCGGTCGTCTATCGTCGCGGTCAGTTGCCACTCCCGAGCCTTCGCGACGGTGCGAAGCAAGCGAGCGAACCGCGTCCCGTAGCGCCGCGTCGACCGGAACAGGCGGGTCGGCCCGGTGACGACTACCTCGCGCTCGCCCGAGTCGGTTCGCAACACCTCGTACATCAGGCGGAGGCGCTTTACCGCGGAAACGAGCGCCTTCGGGTCCGAGGAACGCACGCGGACCTCCGTCGCGTCGAACAGGGCCGTCTGGGCCACCGAGAGGTTGTACTGCGCGATCAGGTCGTCCGGGTCCCAGCGCGCGTCGAACGACGCGAGCACCTGGCGGTCCTCCCGGTCGGCGTAAAGCGCCGTCTCGACCGTCGCGGGGTCCGCACCCAGCGACTCCGCGGCTTGCGACAGCGCCGCGTCTCGCTCCGCTTCAGCGACCACGCCGACCGCCTCCGCGGCGGCGAACGTTTCCCGACGCGCCCGCTCCGGGTCGACGCCCGCGCGCGTCTCGAACGTCGCCTCCCGCTCCAGCAGTTTCGCGAAGCCGCGGACGAGTTTGAAATCCTCGCTCTCGCGTTCGAGGTCGGTCAGGGCGTCCTGCAGGTCGCTCCGTTGCTCGCCGACGTGGCCCTGATAGGTTCCGAGAACTTTCGCGGCGAGCGGTCTGTGCTCGCGGCGGGCGAACTGCGGTCGGTAGCCCCCGCCGGCGCGCGAGACTCGAAGCAGGTCCTTCGTCAGCATCCGACCGGTAGTCGACGCGCCAGCGTCAAAAGCGGTCGGTCCGGGTCGCAAAGCATACGTCCCCCTGCTACCACGTGGCGGATATGAAACGGCGGGAACTCCTCCGGGCGCTCGGCGTCGCTGGCGTTGCGGGGCTCGCGGGGTGTGGCAAGAACCGCGACGAGTGGTCGGCACGCGAGGGGCCGCCCAAATCCGACGACTACCCCACCGCGTCCGAGTCGGGGAACGTCACCCTCAATCTGACTGCGACAGCCTCTCCCGGGGACGGTTTTACCTTCGTCGCCACGGATTACGGCGAGACGGACGACGGGTACCTCTCGGTCACGTCTACCGTCACGAACGAGACCGAAGAACCCCAGGCGGCCGTTCTCGTCTTCAAAGTGGTCGTCGACGAAACGACCTACGCCGAACGAGAGACTGTCCGCCTCGACCCCGGCGAGCGCGAGACCTACGAGTTCGTGTTCGACATAAAGCGCAGCGAATATCTCGAAGCGGACAGTAAGCGGATCGCCCCGCACTGGGAGCCCATCGAGGAGTGAGTTCGTCTCTGCTGCCGAAGCCGTACTCCGACGATACGCAAGCTAAGCGCGTCCTCTCACGTCCCACTGAGACGGACTCATCGACGGCGAGAGGCCACGCTAAGCACGTGACTTCTCACGTTCCGATGACACAAGGTCATCGACGGCGAGAAGCCACGCGCTCCTCCGCCGTTTCCTCGCTCACAATCTCGTAGAGGAGCGCTCGCCCTCCGTCCGCTTTCGGGCGCAGGATCCGTCCGAGACGCTGCGTGAACTCCCGCTCGCTGCCGCTGCCGGAGAGCACCACGGCGACGTTCGCATCCGGCACGTCGACGCCCTCGTCTAACACGTTCGACGTGACGATGCGCGAGTAAGTGCCGTCGCGGAACCGCTCGATGATCTCGCGTCGCTCGGCGGCGCTCGTGCGGTGGGTCACCGCGGGGATCAGGAACCGCTCCGAGATGCGGTAGGCGAGGTCGTTGTGGGCCGTAAACAGGATGACGCGGTCCTCGCGGTGGTCGTCGAGAATATCGGCGAGACGGTCGACTTTCCGCTCGCTACCCATCATGATCTCGCGAGCGCGTTGCTTGGCCAGTAACGCCTCGCGGGCCTCCGGGTCGTTCCCGGAGCGCTTGACGAGTTCCTGATAGTCGCTCCCGCTTCGCATCTGTATGTTCGACCGCGCGAGGTAATCCGTGAAAACGTCCTGCTGGCGCTCGTACTCCTCGCGCTCGGCGTCGCTGAGCGAGACGGATATCCGCTTGACGTCGTACGGCGCGAGGTGGTCGCCGGCGAGTTCCTCCGGCGAGACGCGGTAGACGACGGGACCGACGAGTTCCTCTATCACCTCGTGGGCGTCGTCCGGGCGCTCGAACGTCGCCGTCAGTCCAATCCGCGGCGGTGCGGGGAGGAGCCGAGCTATCTCGCGGTACCCCTCGCCGCCGAGGTGGTGCACTTCGTCGAAGACGACGAAGCCGAAGCGGTTACCGATGTCGTCGGCCCGCAGGTACGCCGAGTCGTACGTCGAGACTGTCAGCGGTTCCAGCCGCTGCTCGCCGCCGCCGAGCTGTCCGACGGGGCGGTCGAACTCGGTTTCCAGTTCGCGCCGCCACTGCGTCACCAGGTCGATAGTCGGGGCGACGACGAGCGTCGGAACCGCGAGGGCTTCGATCGCTTTGATCGCGATGACCGTCTTTCCGCTGCCGGTGGGCAGTTCGAGGACGCCGCGTTCGTCCGCATCCCGCCAGGCGTCCAGCGCGTCGGCCTGATACGCCCGGAGTTCGTACGCGGAGTCGAGGTTCGACAGCGGGTCGACATCGAGCACGCGGTCCTCGTACGTGACGCCGCGACCGTCGAGGCCCGCCAGCAGGTCGGCGTAGCGGAATCCCGGTGCCCGGCGGGTTTCCGACCGCGGGTCGCTCTCGACGAACGGCGGACACCACCCGTCACCCTCGATCCGAACGGTCCCGTTCTCGTAGCGAAGCGTGAGTGCGGCCACGCCCGCTCGTTGGCGCTACTGGTTTAAATCGGTCCCCGTCCGGTTCTGACGTGTCGGCCCTCCCCGGACCGGAGAGTCCACAGGCGTCTCTGCGACAGCGGGCGATGACTTACGGCCGTCAGTATGAAGTATTAAACCCGCCGGCCGTCTTCGTTCGGGCAATGAGCGAAGACGAGGGACCGGACGCCACGACGGGGGAACGAGACCCCGGCGCCGAGACGGAAGACGCGGAGACGGAACCGGAAGACGCCGAAGCGACGGAGTCCGAATCGGTGGGATCGGAACCGATAGAGTCCGAACCGGAGCGGTCAGCACCGGCAGAGTCCGAAACGACGGACAGCGAACTCGGAGGGGCAGAACCGACGCTGAGTGACCTCCCGGACAGGGTCGCCGAGTACGACGACGAACTCGGAGCGGAGGTCGGCGCACTGCTTTCGAAAGCGGTCGAACTCGACGAGCGGGTGGACGAACTGGAGTCCGCGACCGAGGAGCGCGACGAGGAGATCGAGGACCTAGAGGACCGCCTGAAACGCAAGCAGGCGGACTTTCAGAACTACAAGAAACGCGCGAAGAAGCGCCAGGACCAGATCCGCGACCGCGCGACTGAGGACCTCGTCGAGCGACTGCTCGACGTTCGGGACAACCTGAAGCGGGCCGTAGACGGGGACCACGACGACGTCGAGAGCATCCGCGAGGGCGTGAAAATGACGCTGAAGGAGTTCGACCGCGTGCTCGACGGGGAGAACGTCTCCGAAGTCGACCCGGAACCGGGCGAGGCGGTCGACCCCCAGCGACACGAGGTGATGATGCGCGTCGAGAGCGACCAACCGGAAGACACCATCGCCGAGGTGTACAAACCCGGCTACGAGATGGGCGAGAAAGTCCTCGAAACGGCGCAGGTCACCGTCAGCGACGGGAGCGGCGGGAGTGCCGACGTCGAGGCAGATCCGGACGCCGACGAGAGCGAACCGTCCGACTCGAACGGCGATTCCGGCGAGAAAACGGACGGCGGCGAGGTGGACGCCGACGAGGAGGCAGAAGCGATCGAACTCGGCGGCGAAATCGAAGGGTCCGACGACGCGGACGAGCGAGGGACCGGCGACGTTTCGGAGGCGAGCGACAACCAGATTAGCGACGCGATAGACGGGAGCGACAACTGACAGCGCGTATATAAGTCGAGGGGGTTCGACTCCCCACGGATTTCTTTAATCCAGGCGCTGCGTCGTAGTTTTATTCGGCGGTTCAGGGTGTGTAGCAAGGTTTAAACCAACGAGTGAGCAAGTACTGTTCAAGATGGCGAGTAACAAGATTCTCGGAATAGACTTGGGTACGACAAACAGTGCGTTCGCAGTGATGGAAGGCGGTGACCCGGAGATCATCGTCAACAGCGAAGGGGAACGAACGACGCCCTCTGTCGTCTCGTTCTCCGACGACGGCGAGCGACTCATCGGAAAGCCGGCGAAGAACCAGGCCGTCCAGAACCCGGAACGGACGATCCAGTCCATCAAGCGCCACATGGGGGAGGAGGACTACACCGTCGAGATAGACGGCGAGGAGTACACGCCGGAAGAACTCTCGGCGATGATCCTTCAGAAGATCAAACGAGACGCCGAGGAGTATCTCGGCGACGAGATCGAGAAGGCCGTCATCACGGTCCCGGCGTACTTCAACGACCGCCAGCGTCAGGCGACGAAAGACGCCGGCGAGATAGCCGGCTTCGAAGTAGACCGGATCGTCAACGAACCGACGGCCGCCTCGATGGCGTACGGTCTCGACGACGAGTCCGACCAGACCGTCCTCGTCTACGACCTCGGTGGCGGAACGTTCGACGTCTCTATTCTCGATCTCGGCGGCGGCGTCTACGAAGTCGTCGCGACGAACGGCGACAACGACCTCGGCGGTGACGACTGGGACGGCGCTATTATCGACTGGCTCGCCGACGAGTTCGAGGACGAACACGGCATCGACCTGCGCGAGGACCGCCAGGCTCTCCAGCGACTGAAAGACGCCGCGGAGGAGGCGAAGATCGAACTCTCATCGCGCAAGGAAACCGAGATCAATCTGCCGTTCATCACGGCGACCGACGACGGCCCCATCCACCTCGAAAAGTCGATGACTCGCGCGAAGTTCGAGTCGCTCACGTCTGACCTCATCGAGCGGACGGTGGGTCCGACGGAGCAGGCCCTCGAAGACGCCGGCTACGACGAGAGCGACATCGACGAGGTGCTGCTCGTCGGCGGGTCGACCCGAATGCCGCAGGTCGAGGAGCAAGTCGAGTCACTCACCGGTCAGGAGCCGAAGAAAAACGTCAACCCGGACGAGGCGGTTGCACTGGGCGCGGCAATCCAGGGCGGCGTCCTCTCCGGCGACGTCGACGATATCGTTTTGCTCGACGTGACGCCGCTTTCTCTCGGTATCGAGGTCAAGGGCGGTCTGTTCGAGCGCCTCATCGAGAAGAACACGACGATCCCGACCGAGGAGTCGAAGATCTTCACGACCGCGGCGGACAACCAGACCTCCGTCCAGGTCCGCGTGTTCCAGGGTGAACGCGAGATAGCCGAGGAGAACGAACTGCTCGGCGAGTTCCACCTGACCGGCATCCCGCCGGCCCCCGCAGGGACGCCGCAGATCGAGGTGACGTTCTCCATCGACGAGAACGGCATCGTCAACGTCTCCGCCAAGGACCAGGGCTCCGGCGAGAGCGAGGAGATCACCATCGAGGGCGGTGCCGGACTGTCCGACGAACAGATCGAGGAGATGCAGGAGGAAGCCGAGGAACACGCCGAAGAGGACGAGCGCCGCCGCGAGCGCATCGAGGCCCGTAACGAGGCCGAAGCGTCGGTCCAGCGCGCACAGACCCTGCTGGAAGAGAACGAGGACGAAGTCGACGCGGAACTCCGCGAAGCGATCGAAGCCGAGATCGAGAACGTCGAAGCCACCCTCGAAGACGACGACGCCTCCAAGGAGGAAATCGAGGACGCTACCGAGACCCTGAGCAAGGAACTTCAGGAGATCGGCAAGCAGATGTACCAGCAGCAGGCCCAGGCCGGCGCAGGCGGCGCTGGTGCTGGCGCTGGCGGAATGGGCGGCGGCCCGGCCGGCGGTCCCGCGGGCGGCCCCGGCGGCGCGCCCGGCGACGACGAGGAGTTCGTCGACGCGGACTTCGAAGACGTCGACGAGAACGACGAAGACGAGCAGTAGCGAGTCGAGTCGTTCTCGTCGGCTCGGGAGAGCTTTGCTCTCCCGGTGTCTTCGGGAGTGAGAGAAACGAGCGACCGAAGGCTGGAAGCATCTCCGATGCTTCCGAGTCTGAAAACGTGAGCGGAGCGAACTTTTTCAGTTAGGCGACGACGACGAGCAGTAGCGAGTCGGCGAGAACACGAGACGAAAGCCAGTGCAGACTTGCTTACGTCACGTTTCGAAAACGAACGCAGTGCCGTCTCTGTTTCACGCGTCTGGATGAGACACGTCTTTCACTGGGAACCGACAAATACCAACAGATGAACGGCATCCTCGTCTCGCTTGCACTTGCAGTGATTGCGACGGGCGTCATCTGGAAGGGGAGCGAACTCCTCGAAGGGTCAGCTGAACGCCTCAGCAAGTACTACGGGTTGCCCGTCGCCGTACACGGCGCTATCGTCGTCGCCGTCGGGTCGAGCTTTCCCGAACTGAGTTCCGTCGTGATCAGCACGCTGGTCCACGGCGAGTTCTCCCTCGGCGTCGGGGCCATCGTCGGGAGCGCCATCTTCAACCTCCTCGTGATCCCGGCGCTCTCCGCGCTGTTTAGCGACCAACTCGAAGCGACCCGCGACATCGTCCACAAGGACGCCCAGTTTTACATCATCAGCGTTCTCGTCCTCTTTATCGTGTTCGCGCTCGGAGCGACATACGTTCCCGGCGGGACGAACGGGGCCGCGATACTCACGCCGCCGCTCGCCGCCATTCCGCTCGCCACGTACGGCGTCTACGTCTTCCTCCACCAGCAGGACGCAAGCGACCACGCGGCTACCGAGGTCGTCGACGTGAATCTGCTTCGGGAATGGGCGACGCTCGCGGGGGCGCTGGTCCTCATCGCAGTCGGCGTCGAAGGGATAATCCGGGCGGCGCTTACTCTCGGAGCGATCTTCGACACGCCGAGTTTCCTGTGGGGGATAACCGTCATCGCCGCGGCGACGAGCCTTCCCGACGCGTTCGTCAGCGTTCGCGCCGCCGCGAACGGCGAGGACGTCACCAGTCTCACGAACGTCCTCGGGAGCAACACGTTCAACCTGCTCGTCGCCATCCCCGTCGGCGTCCTCCTAGCTGGGTCAGCGACTATCAACTTCCTCGCGGCGATCCCGACGATGGGGTTTCTCGCGTTCGCGACTATCGTTTTCATCGTGTTCACCCGCACGGATCTCGAACTGACCAACAACGAGGCCGTTGGCTTCCTGGGCCTGTACGCGCTGTTTCTCGCGTGGATGGTCCTCGAATCAGTAGGCCTCATCGAAACCGTACAGGGGATCTAAAGGGAAGAACAGTTCACCCCCAAAGGTGACAAAGGTCGTCGTTACCTGTGGATCCGCTCCCCTTGGTGGAGTCGCTCGGCGATGGTGAACGTCTGCTCGGCCGAGCGCCGCGTGGGGAAGTGCGCGGCCATGTAGCGCGCCGGGGCCATCAGATACACGCTCGCCTCGTCGGGGTCGTCCGCGAGGTCGAACTGCTCGAACCCGGCTTCGACGTGCTGGAGCGTGTGGAACCCGGCGTCCTCACGGAGGAGTCCCCGCCCGAGCGTCGCCTTGAGCGCGGCGGGGTCACCGTCGGCCGCGAGGTAGTCCGCGACGAGTCGGCCGGCGGTGTCGACTTCGCCCTCCTTGTCGAACGTCTCCAGCAGTTTCTCGGGGATTGTTTCCGGGTCCGCGTCGGGGTCGCCGTCCGGTATCGGCGCGGGCGGCGTGTTGAGGAAGCGGTCGAGGTAGACGCTCATCGCGCCGTGGAGCGCACCGCGGTAGAGCGCGGGCGCGTCGACGCGCCGGGCCCCGCCGTGGACGCCGTTGCAGTAGCTGAACGTGTGATGGACCGTGTTCCAATCGTTGAACTCGTTGGTGGTCGCGAACTGAACGACCCGCGTCGCCGCCGCGAACGTGACGCGAGAGGCCAGTTGCTCGGCGGTCGCGCCGTTCCGGATAGCCCCGCGAACGGCGTCGACGATATCGTGCGGGTCGTCGGAGAGCAGCGTGTCGACGAACCCCGCTTGCGGTTCCCAGCCGCCGGCGTCCCGCGCGTCGAGCAGGTCGGGGAGGTCGCCGTGAAACTCGAACACCAGTTCGCCCAGATCGATCGGCTGTCGCCACTCGGACTGCTCCTCGCTGCGGCGCGCCTGCGTGAACCGCGGAACGAGCGTCGGGACGGCCTGCTCGGCGTGCTCCCACCCGACGTGGTCGAGGGTCTCCAGCGCCTTGTTGACGAAATCGAGCGTGTGGCCGGAGTCGAGGTAGACGTGGTCGGTGCCCGCGGCGTAGAGTATCTCCGCGATTTCCGGCGGGTCGAGCGTCGCCACGGCGGTGCGGAGGCAGCGCTCCGCGCCGTCGTCGTCGCGTACTTCGACGGTTTTCCGGAACCACTGTTTCAGGCGGTCCTTCGAGAGAGCGGGGTTGGAAAACGTCGGTTGTTCGAACCGCGGCGGTTCGCCGCTGGTGTCGTCCGCGACTTCGAGCAAACCCCGGTAGAGCGCCCGGCGGCGGTCCTCGGGGCGAACGTCGTCGTACACGTTCGCCATCGCGCCGAGGATGACGAGGCCCGGCCCCCACCCGTCAGCGCGGTACTCCGTGCCGAACTCCAGTCCGGTTCTGACGGGGTCTGTGTACGGGACGTTCCGGGACGATGTCCCGGGGCTCGACGAGCTATGCTCGTCGGTGTCGTCCGCAAGCAGGCCGATGACGGATTTGGCGATGACGAGGCGGAGGTCGTCGCGGAGTCCTGCTTCCAGACGGTTCTGCCAGTGTTCGACCGG
Organism: Halostella pelagica; assembly: GCA_005954745.1. Classification (GTDB taxonomy): domain Archaea; phylum Halobacteriota; class Halobacteria; order Halobacteriales; family Natronoarchaeaceae; genus Halostella; species Halostella pelagica. Next base: position 583,947 of record CP040678.1, on the reverse strand, counting down.
CGGTTCGTCGGGTTCAGGATACGGGTCCACGTACACGTCGCCGTCCCGGACCTCGACCGGGTACGTCTGGACGTCGTCGGCCCACGGGTCGAACGTGTCGCCGCAGGAGAGTTCGAACCGCGCGTGATGCCAGTGGCAGGTGAGTATCCCGTCCTCGACGGTCCCTTTCGCCAGCGGGAACCCCATGTGCGGACAGCGGTTGTTCACGGCGCGGATCTCCCCCTCGTGGTGGAACAGCGCCATCGGTTGTCCCTCGACTGTGGTCACCGCCCGACCCTCCTCGACGAGGTCGTCGCGGTCGGCGACGCGGACGTACTCTGATGATTCGGTTGTCATACGTCACCATACCGCAAATACGGATATCAAGGTTCCCTGAAGGGCGTTTACGTAGAGACGATGACAGTTCGCCTGACGGTCCCGAGCCAGTCTTTTCAAGTAGCTCAACCGTATAGGATCGCTCAACTGATGAGCGAGGATTTCTACGATGTTCTCGGCGTGAGTACGGACGCGTCCGAGGAGGAGATACAGAAGGCCTACCGCGAGATGGCGAGCAAGTACCACCCGGACGTCAGCGACGAACCGAACGCCGAGGAGAAGTTCAAGAAAGCCAAGAAGGCGAAGGAAGTGCTCACCGACGAGGAGAAGCGCCGCGCGTACGACCGCATGGGCCACGAGCGGTTCGAACAGGCCGAGAAACGCGGCGGGTTCGACGAAGGCCGCGGCGGGGGAGCTGGCGGACCCTTCGGCGGTGGCGGCGGCCCGTTCGGCGGCGGTGGGGGCGCGGGCGGCATGGGCGACATCTTCGAGCAGTTCTTCGGCGGCAGCGGCGGCAGCAGACGCGACCGACCGCGACAGGGGTCGGACCTGCGGACGCGCCTCCAGATAGACCTCGAAGACGCGTACGAGGGCGTCGAAAAGGCAGTCACAGTTCGCCGACCGGAGCGCTGTGACACCTGTAACGGCGAGGGCCACCCGCCGGGAACCGAGAGTCAGACCTGCCCCGAGTGTAACGGTCGCGGGCAGACAACGCAGGTTCAACAGACGCCGCTGGGCCGCGTCCAGCAGACGACGACCTGTCCTCAGTGCGAGGGCGAGGGCGAACTCTACGAGGAGACCTGTAGCGACTGCCGCGGCCAGGGGAAGGTCCGCCGCGAAGCGTCCCTGTCGGTCGAGGTCCCCCCAGGGATCCGCGACGGACAGACTCTCCGGATGGAAGGCGAAGGCGCGCCGGGCGAGAACGGCGGGCCGAACGGCGACCTCCTGATCGAGGTGTCCGTCGCCGACCACCCCGACTTCGAACGCGACGGCGACGACCTCCGCTACCACCACGCAATCTCGTTCCCGCAGGCGGCGTTCGGCGACACGGTCACGGTTCCGACGATGGAGGGCGATGTCGAACTCGACGTGGACGCGGGAACCCAGAGCGGAGAGACGTTCCAGCTGGAAGGGAAGGGGATGCCCCGCCTCCGTCGGCGCGGCCACGGCAACCTCTACGTCACGGTGCAGGTAGTGACGCCGGAGAGCCTGAACGAGGAACAGCGCGAGGCGCTCGAAGCGTTCGCCGAGGCCGGAGGCGAGGAGATAGATGTCGAACAGGGGTTCTTCGAGAAGATCAAGAACTCGTTTTGAACGCCTCGGCCGCCGTCGCGATCCCCGGTTTGATGCTCTCTACTGTCCGTTAGGCGACGTGTAACAAAGGTAGGTGGTTCCGGATCACCTGCTGCCGGATGTCACAGTACATGCACGAACCGGACCCGTCGTCGGAGCAGAGTTTCCTCGTCGCCGGACCGTCCGGTACGGGGCAGCGAGAACTGGCGTTCGACGCGCTCTCCCAGTGCGAGACAGTCGTCGCTGTCGCACCGGAGCAGGCGGCCACTACCGTCGGGTCCTGGTATCGGGGCCGTACTGCGGAACTCGTCACCATCGATCCGGCCGAGGGGGGAGGGGGGTCGATGGGGCTCTCGGAACTGGGCGTTTCGGTGTCAGAGGCGATCGAGGAGGCGAACGATGCGGGCGTCTGGGTTGCCATCGACGAACTCCCGGGACTCGTTCCGGAGTGCGACCTCTTCCCGCTTTTCGCCTTCTTCGACCTGCTCCACCGTCGCATTGCCGACGACGGTACCCAACTCGTCTGTACTGTCGACACGCATCGGCTACGGCCGGACGAACTACGAACCCTGGAACAACTGTTCGACTGCCGACGCGTCACGCGTTCCGACCGCGTCGCCGAGCAGACTGAACCGCGGTAGCGTCCCGGCGCGCTTTTCTCGGCCCCGTCCCAAGCCGCAGGCATGGAGACGCTCGACGATCTGGTCGCTCGTGACCGGCGGAGCGAGGCGACCGCGCTCTCGATAGCTGACGGGCCGACGTACGACTACCACCGCTTCTGTACGACGGCCTGGAAGACGGGCAACTTCCTGCGCCACCAGGGTGTCAGGGAGAGCGTTACGGTGTTCGTCGCCGACGACGAGGCCCCGCAAGCGCTACTCTCGTTTTTCGGCACTGCGCTACTGGGCGGCGTGACGTTGTTCGACAGCGTCTCACGCTGGAACGACGGCGAGGCGAGCGACCTCCAAGCGCTCGTCCTCCCGGGGGCCGATGCCGACGACGCCGCGGTACCCGCCGGAACGAACCGCGTCGGCTACGGGACGGAACCCTCGGAGCCGGCCGTGGCGCACTTCGAGCGGGATGTCTGGAGCGAGAACCCGTCGTTCCCCCCGGTCGAACGGGACCCGACCGCGCCGGTGTTGACGACGGGTGACGCGACCTACTCCCACCGCGACCTGTTCGAGGCGGCGGAGCGGATCGTCGACGGCTACGAACTGACCGCGGACGACCGCGTCGCGGTTCGTGCGCCGTTGTCCGACCCGGGCACTGTCGTCGCGGGCGTCGTCGCGCCGTTGCTCGTCGGCGGGGCAATAGCGTTCGACGGCGCGGACGGCACGAAGGTGGACGCGACGGCCTCCGTCGCGGGAGACGACCAGAGCGACCGGGCGATCCCGGTCGAGGAAGCGCGACCGCGGTAGTCGCCGCAGAACGGTCGAGGAAGCGCGACCGCGGTAGTCGCCGCAGAACGGTCGAGGAAGCGCGACCGCGGTAGTCGCCGCAGAACGGTCGAGGAAGCGCGACGCCGTCACCGCGCGGTCACTCGTCTAACCCATCGATCAGTGCCTCTAACCTGTCGATGTGGTCTTCGAAGGCCGTCTCGCCCCCGTCGGTCAGCCGGTAGGTCGTCTTCGGTTTGCGGTCGACGAACTCCTTCTCGACTGCGACGGCGTCCGAGTCCTCCATCGTGCCGAGGTGACTGGCCAGATTCCCTTCCGTGATCCCGAGTTCCTCCTGTAGTTCGGTGAACCCTGTCTCGCCGTGTCGGTAGAGGTAGGCGAATATCTGCAACCGAGTCGGCTGGTGGACGAGTTTGTCGAACTCCATGGGCTCACTTGGTCAGCGCGTACGCGGCGACAGAGTGGATCAGAAACAGGACACCGAACAGCGCGTAGCCGGTTAGCTGGAGGTATCGAGAGTGGGGTAACAGCGCACCCAGTACGAGCATCCAGACCCCGCCCGCGTAGAACGGTAACCTGTCGCGCCGCCGGATCCGTTCGGCTTTGAGTATGTTCCCGGCGACGAGCAGTCCGAGTCCGAGAAAGATCAGCACGTGACTGAAGTAGTGCGCGCCGCGGGCGGCACCAGTGGAGTTTTCGGCTATCAGCGGCCCCAGCGAGGTCCACATGGCGTGGAGCGAAACTATCAGCGCGGTCAGAAGGATCCACCAGTCGAGCCCCGACGAGGAGCGTTCGGTCGACGCGTTCGAGACGAGTCGCCACTGTGCTACCGCGATGACGCCGACCATGCCGTACCAGAGCGCGATGTACGCGGCGTTGGGCAGGTCGGCGGTGAACGCGACGTTCGTGATGATGGCCGTGAGACCGATGACGACGCCGTAGACCAGCCACATCCGGCGCTGGCCGGGGTATCGCTCCTCGATTCCCATCGCGCCCTTGATCTGGTCCAGTTCGCGCTGCAGGTCCTGGGGGTCGACGTCCTGTTCTGACATGATGTGCCGTCAGTCGCTTCGCCGGAGGTTGCGGGGGACGCAGTATGATTGTTCCGCTTCGATCGACCTGACACGACGCCGCGGCCCGCCCAGAAAACACGGACGCGGGGATCGACCGTGGCCGCGGTCGCAGCCGTCGTCGCCTATCAGTTCGTCTCGCCGTCGAGGTGGACGTGGTAGTTGAACAGGTCGGTGTACGTCGGATCCGCTGTCGTCACACGAGCGCTACCGGAGGACTCGGCGTCGGCCAGGACGGCTTTGATGTCGCTTACGTCGCTCTCCGGGTCGAGGAATCCGCGGGCCTCCGATCCGGCGTGAAACAGTTCGCCACCGACGAAGTGGTCCTTCGCGGCGGTGGCCGCACGCGGTCCGGCAACGCGGACGACAGGCGGTACCGACGCAAGCAGTTCGTCCGGGGGACCGGTCGCGGTCACCGTCCCGTCGACCATGAACGCGATACGGTCGGCCAGTTCGGCGTCCTGTGGGCGGTGGCTCGCGATGACGAAGGTCTTGCCCTCGTCGTTGGCGTCGAGGATGCGGTCGTGGAAGCGCTGGAGCATCGCGAGGTCGATACCGGCCGTGGGTTCGTCGAGCAGGTAGAGCGGCACGTCGACGCTGAGCGTGAGTGCGAGTTCGAGTTTCCGGGTCATCCCCTCCGAGTAGTTCTCGACGAGTTTGTCGAGGTCGTCGTCGAGTTCGAACGCCGCGACATCCTCACGCCATCGGTCGGTGAAGCGAGGATGCAGACGCGAGTAGAACCGAGCGTTCTCCCGTCCGGTGAGGCGTCCGATACTCATCGCGTTCTGCAGCATGAAACTCAGCGTCTCGCCGCCGTCCTCGCCGATAGTTCGTCCGTCGACTGTCACCGTTCCCGAGGAGGGTCGCGAACTCCCGGCGAGACACGACAGCAGCACGGTCTTACCGACACCGTTCGGGCCCATGAGCAGTAGGATCTCGCCGGGTTCGACGGAGAGGTCGACGTCGTCGACGACGCCGTCGTTGCCGAACGACTTCCGGACGCCTTCGGCGCGGAGCGCGGGGGTACTCACGGCAGAACACCCCGTTTGTAGATCAGACGACGCATGATCCCGAGTGCCAGGAGGAAGCTCCCGGCACCGTACGCCGCGAGCAGACCGACCCACCGGGGACCGGTCGGCACCGGCGGCGGCGTCATGCCGGACGCCCCCCAGTTCGAGATAGTCGTTAGATGATAGTTGAGAAACCGGTTGGGAAGGGTGTTCGGGAGGTAGTTGAGAAGCGTCGCGTCGGCGGCAAACATGGACGGTTCGGCACCGTTGAACCCCGTAACGAAGTAAAGCACCAGCGCGGCGACGGTCGAGATGACAGTCGCGTAGCGGGCGTCACTCAGGACAGCCCCGAGAAGGAGTCCGAGCGTCAGCCAGGGGACCGCGAAAGCGATGAACGCCCCCAACGCGAGCGGTAACGATGCAGGGTCGCGGAGGCCGTACTCGGCACCGGTCAGGACGCCGATGCCGAGCATCACGAGAAACGCCGAGAGCGCGACTATCACGCCGGCCAGAATGCGACCGACCAGGTCGGCAGTGGGTGAGATGGGAAGCGACCGGAACTGCTCGTACCGACCGGCCTCGATGTCGTTGACCAGTAACTGCGCGAACACGCTGATGCAGACGATGATCGTTGTGAACGTCCCGAACCCGATCACGACCGCACCTTTCACCTGGCCGAGAAGTTCGTCGGGAACTGTGCTCAGATCGATAAACAGCGCGAGGTTCAGGAGGTAAAACACAGCGGGAAAGCCGACCGACCAGGCCAGCATTACGCGACTCCGAGCTATCTCCCGCAGGTATCGTTCCGTGAACGCGTGGACCTGGCTGGCCCACCCGCCGTCGTGCGATGTCTCGTACGTTTCCACTGCCATGAGCCTACCGTCACGATCGGTCTGGCTCACAATAAAATTTGTGCTGTAATCCACTTTGTAGTACAAAGTAAGCTATCAGCGGCGCTACGGTCGGTTTCGTCACGCCAGAAGCCAATGGGAGCGGTCGACGACGCGTCGCCGAGAGAAAACGGCAGGCCCTCGATCAGTACGGCAGGACAAACAACACGACGGCGAGGAAGGGGATCAGCGCGATGAGCATCGCGATGGCGTAGCCGAACATCTCGCGGGCTTTGATGCCCGTGATAGCGAGCAGCGGGATCGCCCAGAACGGGTTGAACAGGTTCGTGTGAGCGTCGCCGACGGCGTAGGCCATCGTCGCCTTGCCGACCGGAACGCCGAGGTCCTGTGCCGCCTCGATCACGGACGGTCCGATGACTATCCACTCGCCGCCACCGGAGGGGACGAACATGTTCACGACTGCGCCGGTGATCCAGGCGATGACGGGGTACGTCGCCGGTGTCGACACCGCGAACAGCGTTTCGGCGATAGTCTCGGAGAGGCCGGACGCGTTCATCATCCCCTGGATACCCGCGAAGAAGGGAAACAGCAGAATGATGCCGGCGGCGGCCTCCGCGGCCTCGCCGAACCGCTCGCGGTAGAGCGCCGGGCGCTGGTAGATCAACAGGCCGGAAAACAGGAACGCGAAGTTGACGACGTTGAGGTTCCACCCGTCTAGCCCCTGGGTTGCCAGCGTGTAGACGACCATCGCGACGCCGGTCAGCGCGATCACTCCGCCCAGGATACGGCTGTTGTCGATCCGTTCGGCGGGGACCGGTTCGGCAGCGGCCGACTCGTCGTCGACCGCCTCGCCCCCGTCAGAGCGGTCCTCAGAGGAGGTTTCCGGACCGTCGGACCGCTCGCCGCCGTCTGATACCGCGCCGAACAGTTCGGTCTCCGGAACGAACTCCGTGATGCCCTCGGACCGTTCCGGACCAGGCGTCAACAGGTACAGTACGGCCGCTGCGAAGAGGATCGAGAGGGCGGTCAAGGTCAGCGCGTACGCGCTGAATATGGTTTGGCTGGTGGGGACGACACCGCCGAGGATATCGAGTTCGACGAACTCGTTGCCCGGCGTGTTGAGAAGCAACGGAGCGGACCCGGACAGACCCCAGTGCCACGTCAGGCCGAGACCCATGTACCCCGCCACGCACAACAGCGGGTAGTGGACCTCGATTCCCCGTTCGTGGGCGGCCTTGCCCATCTCGCGGGCGAAGATAGCGCCGACGATAAGACTCAGTCCCCAGTGGATCCACCCTAGCACCATCGCGAACACGCCGACGAGAACGACTGCCTGCTTGCCGTCGTTCGGTATCGCCGCCAATCGCTGGAGCAGGTCGTTGACCCGTGGGTGATACGCTATCACGAAACCGGTCATGAGGATGAGTACCATCTGCATCGCGAACGTGAGGAAGGCCCAGAACCCGTCGACCCAGAATTCGACCATCTCGAAGGGGCCGGTGTTCTCGACCGCGATCCCGACGACGAACACCACGTATGTCAGGATGATCGCGAACAGGAACGGACTCGGCATCCACCGTTCGACGACGTCCGCCAGTCGCCGCCCCGCGCGCTCTATCGCGTTTTCGCCGTCCGCTGAAGTGGTATCAGTTGACATACCTAGTAAAAGGGCAACAATAATAGTTTTAAATCTTTTCGAGACCACGGACGGATAGATGGTCGATAGCGCGAGGGTCTACCGCGGGTGGTCGGTCGTCGCCGGGTGTTTCCTGGGCGCGCTCGTCGTCTTCGGCGTCTCGTACTCGTACAGCGTGTTTCTGGAACCGATCCAGCGCGATCTGGGACTGTCTCGCGCCGACGTGTCGCTCGTGTTCTCCGTCCAGACCGCAGTCATCTACGTCTCAGCCGCCGGGATCGGCGTTCTGGCCGACCGATACGGCGTCCGGCGGTTGCTGAGGCTGGGCGGCGGCCTCTTCGTCGCGGGGACTCTGCTCGTGACGCGGGCGCGGTCGCTTCTGACGTTGCTTCTCAGCTACGGAGTGCTGACGGCGGTCGGCCTCGGCGCGGTGTACGTCGTCTCGTACGCCACCGTCCCGCGGTGGTTCCGGCGACGCCGCGGCCTCGCGGCCGGCGTGGCGACTGCCGGTCTCGGCGTCGGGATGCTCGTGGTCGCACCGGCGGCGAGCGTCCTCGTCTCATCGGCCGGGTGGCGGGCGGCCCTGCTGGCGGTGGCTCTCGGTGCGGCGCTCCTGCTGGCGGTGGCAGTGACACTGGTTGCAGACGACCCCCCGAGTCAAGGTATCGACGCGAGCGTGGAGTTCCCGACGGGGTACCCGGAACGCCCGCCCACGGACTGGTCAGTCTATCGCGACGAGGTCGTCGCGGTCGCGGCCTCGCGGACATTCCTGCTCGTGTTCGTCGGGTGGGTGTTGGTCTACGCGACGCTGTACGTCGTCTTCGTTCACGTGGTCGCCCACGCCGGCGCGGTCGGCATCGGGGAGCGAGCCGGTGCGCTCGCGCTGGCCGTTATCGGCGCGACCACGAGCGTCGCCCGGATCGCCGTGGGGTGGGGTGCGGACAGGGTCGGTCGACACCGGACGTTCGTCGCGTGCTCGGCGGCGATGGGCGCGTCGACGCTCGCACTGCCGCTTGTCGAATCGGCGGTAGGACTGTACGCATTCGCCGTCGTCTACGGTGTGGCCTACGGGGGGAACGGGGCACTCCTCTCGCCGCTGACGACGGACCTGTTCGGGACCGCGAACCCGAACGCGGTCTTCGGCCTCGTCTCGCTCTCGTTCGCCGTGTCGGGTCTGGTCGCACCCTGGGCGGCCGGACTGACGTTCGACGCGACGGGCACCTACGCGCCGGCGTTCGTCGCCGCTGGTGCGGTCGGACTGGTCGGGACCGGACTGGTCGCCGCGGCGCGAACGGCCCCACGAACTAGCTGAAACAGGGACAGCCAATAGTATACCCTCCATTCTACACGTGAATTTATATGAGGGTATGATGAAACAGAAGGCCGAGGGATGTCAACTAGTAGCACGATGCGATACTGGCGGCAGTACCGTTCGATCCCGATTGTGTACCGGATCGGGGCGGCGTTCGTCCTCGGGTCACTGTTCGGACTCGCTGTGGGTGACCCGGCGACGCGACTGCAACCGCTCGGGGACCTGTTCGTTCGCCTGCTGAGCATGCTCATCATCCCCATCGTCGTGTTCACGCTGGTAATGGGCGCTCGGCGACTCTCGCCGAGCAGTCTCGGAAAGATCGGCGGACAGGTCGTAATGCTCTACGCGATCACGTCGGCATTTGCGGTGTTCATCGGTCTGGCGGTCGGCAACCTGCTGAACCCGGGTACCGGCCTCGAACTCACGGACGCGGAGGCACAGGAGGCGGAAGCGCCAGACATCGTGGAGGTGTTTCTGGGCATCGTTCCGGAGAACCCGATCGCTGCGATGGCGGAGGGGAACGTGTTGCCCACCATCTTCTTCGCCATCGTGTTCGGCCTGGCGCTGGCGATGCTCCAGGAGGAACTAGACGAGGGAGACGTCCGTCGCGGCGTAGAGACGATATTCGACATCATGGAGGCCGGTGCCGAGGCGATGTTCAAGATCGTCTGGGGCGTGATGGAGTACGGCGTTATCGGGGTGTTCGCCCTGATGGCGGCGGTGTTCGGGCAGGCCGGCGTCGACGCTATCGTCCCCTTTGCCATGCTCATCTTCGCGGTGGCGCTGGCGGTGACGATCCACATCGCCGTGGTTCACCTCGGCGGCATCATCGCGCTGCTGGTCGGCGAGTCGCCGCGTGGTTTCCTCGTCGGAGGGAAGGAAGCGTTGATCACCGCGTTGAGCATCCGTTCGTCCAGCGGGACGCTCCCGGTGACGATGTCTAACGCGGAGATCAACCTCCAGATCGACGAGAGCGTCTACAGCTTCTCGTTACCGCTTGGCGCGACGATCAATATGGACGGGACGGCGATGTACCAGGGCGTCGTCGCCATCTTCGCCGCGAACATCGCCGGCGTCTCGCTGACAATCACCGAACAGCTAACCGTCGTTGCTATCGCCGTGCTCGCGAGCGTCGGGGCCGCGGGCGTCCCCGGAACCGGCCTCATCATGCTGACGCTCGTGCTCACGCAACTCGGGCTTCCGCTGGAGATAGTCGGCTTCGTCGCCGGCGTCGACCCCATCCTCGACCGGATGCGGACGATGACGAACATCAGCGGTGACCTTGCGGTGACGACGCTGGTCGCCAAGTGGAACCACGCGGTCGACTTCACGGGCGGTACCTGGGTCGGGAACGAAGCGACCGGGGCGGCCCCGACGGACGACTAAGCGGACCTGCGGACGGCTGAGCGGGCCCGCGGTCGACTACCCCTGCCGTTTCCAGTTGCGCGATGGCCGCGCTGTCCGGCGGCGAGCCGTCGTTCGTCAATGCGACCCACTCTCCCGAAACCGATTTAGTGCCCCTGTCTCATCTTTGTGACATGCCAGGGACAGTTTTCCGTCGCGGCGACCGTCTCGCCCTCCGGACGGTCGAACACGAGGACGCAGAGTTCATTCAGCGAGGACACAACCATCCGGATGTAGGGGTGACGCTTGGCCTGAACCGCCCCGAGAGCGAGACTGAAGCCGAGGCAAACATCGAAGACGACGAGGGTGACCCGCTGAACGTCGGACTCCTCGTCTGTCTCGAAGACGGGGACGAGCCGACCCCCATCGGGAAAGTGAGACTGAGCAACCTCCACCACACGCGTCCCGAGATATCGTACTGGATCCTCCCCGAGTATCAGGGCGAGGGGTACGGTACGGAGGCGGTCGGCGTCCTCGTGGACTACGCGTTCAACGCACACGAGATCCGCGGACTGCAGGCGCAGGCGTTCGCACCGAACGAAGGCTCCGTGGGCGTTCTGGAGAACCTCGGGTTCACGCACGAGGGACAACTGCGCGACGCGCGGTTCCGGAACGGCGAACACGTCGACGTCGTCTGGTACGGACTGCTCCGCGAGGAGTGGGAGGACGACTGATGCCGGGGCCGATAGTCGAGGCCGGCGACGACCTCGTGTTGCGTACCGTCGAACGAGAGGACGCCGAGTTCGTACAGCGACTCTTCGCGGACCCGTGGGCGCGTGTCGGGTTTCAGGAACACGGTCACAAGAACCACGCAGAGGTCGAGGAACTGCTCGAAGGCGACCTCGAAGAGCGCGACACGGCGGCGTATCTCGCCTGCGTTGACGATGACGACGCACCCTGGGGACATCCCGAAGAGGACGAGACGACCCCTGTGGCGTTCGTCGCCGTGACCCACGTAGACCGTGACCGGCCGGGCGTCAATCACTGGGTCGCGCCGGCGTTCCGCGGCGAGGGCTACGGCGTCGAGGCGCTCTCGCTGGCGGTCGACACGGTGCTTCGGACGTACGACCCGAACACTATAGGCGTCGAAGTGGTCGCTGGCGACGAGGCGACTCGCGAGCACGTCGAAGCGGTCGGCTTCGTCGAGGAGGGGCGTAACCGCGAGGTTCTGTTCGTCGAGGGCGAGTACCGCGACGTGTATCAGTACGGCTTGCTCCACGAGGAGTGGGAGGGCCGGTGATGCCCGGTCCCGTCGTCACCGCCGGCGAGCGCGTCGTCTTGCGTACCGTCGAGCGCGAGGACGCCGCGGTCCTCCAGCGGTCGAAAACAGACCCCCGGATCCGGTTTTCCCTCGGGTCCGTCTTTCCGAGCAGTCGCGCACAGTTGGAATCGGGCATGGAAGAGTGGCTAGAGAGCGACAGCACCGTAGCGTACATCGCGTGCGTAGACGACGACCCGTCCGCCGGACACCCGGGCGAGGACGAAACGACGGTGATCGGGTCGGTGAGCGCGCGCCACGTCGACGGCGACCGGCCGTGGCTGGCGTACTGGCTGCTTCCGGAGTTCCACGGCGAGGGCTACGGGAAAGAGATGGTCCGACTCGCCGTCGACGACATCTTCAGTTCGCATCCGGTCCACGGCATCAGTGCGGGCGCGTACGGTTTCAACGAGGCGTCGCGCGGCCTGCTCGAATCACTCGGCTTCACGCAGGAGGCGCGGCAGCGACAGTGCCGCTACATCGACGGCGCGTACCGCGACGAAATACAGTACGGCCTGTTGCGCCGCGAGTGGGAGTGATGCCGGGGCCGATCATCGACGCCGGTGAACGCGTCACTCTGCGTGCCGTCGAACGCGAGGACGCGGAGTTCGTCCAGACGTGTGCGACCCACCCTCGCGTTCGGTTCTCACTCGGCATCGACTCGCACCAGACGAAAGCCGAAGTGCGAGAGCGGATCGAAAACGACACCGAGAACGAGGGAACGCGCGGATTTCTCGTCTGTCTCGACGAGGAGGGCGCGGCCGCTGGCGACCCCGACGAAGAGGAGACGACGCCCGTCGGCGCGGTCCACGCCCGCGGCGTCGACAGGGAGCGGGCGTGGCTCGGCTACTGGCTCGACCCGGACTACCACGGCGAGGGCTACGCCGGCGAAGCCGTCGAACTCGTCGTTGACGCGGTGTTTCGCTCGCATCCGGTCCACGGCATCAGCGCGGGCGCGTACGGCTTCAACGAGGCGTCGCGCGGCCTGCTCGAATCGCTCGGCTTCACGCAGGAGGCGCGTCTGCGGAACGCGTGGTACGTCGACGGCGCGTACCGCGACGGCATCCAGTACGGCCTGTTACGCCGCGAGTGGGAGTCGTAGCGGGACGGTATTCCCCCGACTACGGCGGGCCAGACGCCGCGAACCCGTCTATTCGTACGTGAGCGTCATGCCGCCGTCGAACAGCAGGTCGCCGCCGTTCAGATGCGTCGCGTGTTTCGAGAAGCCGAACACGAAGAGGTTGGCGACGTCGACGGGATCCATCATTTCCGTGACGCGGGACTGGCCGAGCATCACGTCGTCGATGACCTCGTCGACGGAGATGCCTCGTTGCTCCGCGGTGTCTGGTATCTGGTCGGTGACAAGCGGCGTCTTCACGTACCCCGTACTGATCGAGAACGAGCGCAGTCCGTCTCCCCCCTCGGCGGCGATCGACTGCGTCAGCCCCCGGAGGCCGAACTTCGAGACGTTGTACCCGACCTTGTCGGACGTGACGTAGTGGCCGTGGACCGACGCCATGTTTCCCACGGCACCGACGCCGTCGTCGGTCGCGCGGATATGCGGGATGGTCCGTTTCGCGAGATACAGCGGTGCCCGTAGCATCACGTCGTGCATCCGGTCGTACTGCTCCATCGGAAAGTCCTCGATGGCGTCGATGTGTTGCATGCCCGCGACGTTCGCCAGGTAGCGGAGCGTTCCGTGGTCCGCCGCCGTCTCGACGATGCGCTCGATATCGTCGTCGTTAGTGAGGTCGCCGGCGACCGTCTCGACGCGGCCGTCGACGCCTATCTCGTCGCCCAACTCCGCCGTTCCGGCGAGTCCCGACTCGTCGACGTCCGTCGCGACGGCGGTCGTTCCGTTCGCGGCCATCGCGACTGCCGTGGCCCGGCCGATACCGGACCCGGCCCCGGTCACGAGACAGACCGTCTCTTCGACGAAGTGGTCGTCGTCAACGAACATGAGCGAGTCGTCGTCGATAGGCCGTGCTTCGAGGCGCTCGTGCGTGCCAGATTTACCCATACGTCACTAAACGAACCGGACCACCCAAAACCCGGAGGTTGGTATGTCCACCTCTCCGTGCTTGGACAGGCGACGCTACCGCGCCGCGTCTATCTCGTCTAGCGCGTCGGGGTTCTCGATGCTGCTCATGTCGCCGAGGTCCTCGCCGGTGTACGTCGCCTCGATGGCGCGGCGGATGATCTTCCCGCTCTGTGTCTTGGGGAACTCGTCCACGAACAGCACCTCGCGCGGGCGGAACGGTTTGCCGAGTTCCTCGCCGACCTGCGCCCGCAGTTCGTCGCGCAGTTCGTCGGTCTCCTCAACGCCGTCCTCGGTGACGACGTACGTGACGACGGCGGTGCCGGTGGTGTCGTCCGGCGCGCCGACGGCGGCGGCCTGATTCACGTCAGGATGTTCGATGAGCGCCCCCTCGACCTCGGCGGGGCCGACCTTGCGGCCGGCCACGTTCAGTGCGTCGTCGGCGCGGCCGTGGAGGAACCAGAAGCCGTCCTCGTCCTTCTGCGCCCAGTCGCCGTGGTCCCAGAGGTCGTCCCAGTTCGACCAGTACTCCTCCAGGTAGCGCTCGTCGCCCTCCCACAGCGATTTCGTCATGCTGGGACAGGAGTCGCGGGCGACGAGGAATCCGCGCTCGTGAGTGTCCGCGATGGACTCGCCGTTGTGGTCCACGATGTCGATGTTCATGCCGAGACCGGGGCCGCCGAGCGTACACGGTTTCAGGTCCTGGATCGGCATCGGCATGAGGAAACAGCCGCAGATCTCGGTGCCGCCGGAGATGTTGATGATCGGCGCGTCACCGCCGCCGACGTTCTCGTGGAACCACTGCCAGGACTCCGGGTCCCAGGGTTCGCCGGTCGACCCCAACAGGCGGAGCGTCGAGAGGTCGTGACCTTCGACCCAGTGGTCGCCCTGCTTGCGGAGGGCGCGGATGGCGGTCGGCGAGATGCCGAACACCGTCAGGCCGTGGCGGTCGATCATCTCCCAGAAGCGGTCCGGTTCGGGGTAGTCGGGCGCGCCCTCGTACATGAACACGGTGCCGCCGAAATGCTGGTTGCCGATCAGCGTCCACGGCCCCATCATCCACCCGATGTCGCTGACCCAGAAGAAACGGTCGTGGTCCTTGTGGTCGAAGCCGAAGTAGATCTCCTTGGCGCACTGAGCGAGGACGCCGGCGTGGGTGTGGACGATACCTTTCGGTCGCCCCGTCGTCCCCGACGAGTAGAGCAGCATCGCCTCCTGGTCCGACGGAAGTTCCTTCGTCTCGTACTCGTCGTCGGCGGATTCGACGGCGTCGTCCCACCACTCGTCGCGGTCGTCGTTCCACGGAATCGAGGCCTCGGTCCCGCTGTCTCCCGTGGTGTCGCTCTCGGCGTCCGCCTCGCTACCGAATCGGTCGTAGACGATGGTGTGTTCGACGTGTCCCGCCTCTTCGATAGCCTCGTCCGCAGCACCCTTCAGCGTCACCTCGCTGCCGCGCCGGTAGAAGCCGTCGCCGGTGAACATGACCGAACACTCGCTGTCCTCGATGCGAGTCGCGGTCGCGTCGACGCCGAACCCGGAGAAGATCGGAACGGCGATAGCGCCGACCTTGAAACAGCCGTACAGGATAGAGATCACCTCGGGGATCATCGGCATGTACAGGCCGACGGTGTCGCCGGTCCCGACGCCCCGCTCTTCCAGAGCGTTTGCGACCTTGTTCGACTGCCGCGCGAGTTCGTGATACGTGATCTCCCGGATATCTCCGTCCTCGCCCTCCCAGATACAGGCCACCTTGTTCCGCGTCTCGCTCTCGGGGTCGGCGTGGCGGTCGAGCGTGTTGTGTGCGATGTTTATCTCTCCACCCGGGTACCAGTCGGTGAACTGGGGACCGTCCGAGTCATCACGGACCTCGTCGTACCCCTCGTAGAACTCGATGTCGAGGTAGTCGACCATTTCGTCCCAGAACCAGTCGACGCCGGACTCTTCGACCCCCTCGACATCGCCGGTGGTCCGAGCGATCAGTTCGTCGTAGTCCTCCATGCCGTACTCCCGCATGAACTCGTACACGTTCGTGGATTCGACGAACTCCTGTGTCGGCGTGTGGACGACCTCGTCCACGTCAGCAAGTGATTCCATGGTTGGTCCTCGTATGGGATTCTTATTGGATCGACCAAGAACTTTTCCGACCGCGTCGGGGCACCCTTTTTACCACAGGGGACAAACTTCCATCCATGTACGTCCGGGAGGCCAAAAACAGGGAAGAGGTCTGGTTGCTCGACCACATCGAAGCGATGGGACTGGACGAAACGGCGTTTCGCTCCCGCGACTACGTCATCGCGCTGGACGAGGAGACTGGGGAGAAGGCCGGGTTCGGCCGCATCCGGATCCACAAAGTCGAGGACGGTGACGACGTCTGCGAGCTGACGAGTATCGGCGTCGTCGAGGACTGGCGAGGGAACGGCGTCGGGGCGCACGTCGTCGAGCGTCTGGTCGAGCACGCCCGCGACGAGGGGTTCTCGTTCGTCTACTCGCTGGTCGACGAACCAGCCTACCTCGCGCAGTTCGGCTTCGAGCGGATCGCCGAGGACGAACTGCCCGCCGTGCTACGGGACCGCCTCGAAAGTAAGCGCGACGACATCGCGCCCGAGGCCGTCGCGATGGTGCTCTCCGTTTCGGAGTTCGTGATGCCGGATCGGTTCCGCCAGCGATTCAAGGGCGCGACGGTAGAAGCGGACGACGAACCGGAGGAGTCCGCGGAGGACTTCGGTATCGATCCGGAAAACACGTCGTACAAGTACGATACCGGGCGGTGAGATCGGTTTCCGCCGGTGGCTCAGTGAGTGCGACTGTGGCCTTTCACTCGGCCAGTTCGTTCTCGCGGTCGTGGACGAACCCGCCCTTGAACGCTATCCACCCGATGACGGTGATAAAGAGTATCGGCGGCAGGATAGCGAAGCCCCACAGCGGATTGACGCCCCACTGAAGGATCAGAACCAGGTTCCCGATACCCAAAGCGAGAAAGGGCGCGATGTACAGCGCCGCCCGTCGCCTGTCGGTATCGCCGTCGTCGTCGGGGATGGGCGTCGACATACTCGCAACTCGGTCGTCCACGAGCAAAAACGGACCGGTGGCGGTTTCCGACACCCGGTAACGTGTGGCACCGCCGCCGACCCGCTCGATCCGTCAACCATTAAGGTCGGTGGAAACCTTCCGTTAAAATAATGTTCGACTCGGACGACCTCGAAGCGATCCGCGAGTCGAAGGCCGAGTGGGAGGCGGACGACGTCGACCCGACGGTCGAGCGGTTCGGGGAGCGCAAGGAGCAGTTCACCACCGACACGGGCGGGCAGACGGTTAGCCGGCTGTACACGCCCGACGACGTGGCGGACATGGACTACGACGACGACCTGGGGTATCCGGGGCGAGAGCCATACACTCGCGGCGTCTACTCGACCGGCTATCGCGGCCGCCTGTGGACGATGCGGCAGTACGCGGGTTTCGGGACGCCCGAAGAGACGAACGAGCGGTTCAACTACCTGCTCGACGAGGGCCAGACCGGTCTCTCGATGGCGTTCGACCTGCCGACCCAGATGGGGTACGACTCCGACAACGCCATGGCCGCCGGCGAGGTCGGCAAGTCGGGCGTCGCGATCGACACGCTGCACGACATGGAAACCGTCTTCGGCGGCATCCCGCTGGACGAGGTGTCGACATCGATGACGATCAACGCCCCCGCGTCCGTGTTGCTCGCGATGTACATCGCCGTCGGCGACCGGCAGGGCGTCGACCGCGAGCAACTGCGCGGCACCATCCAGAACGACTTACTGAAGGAGTACGTCGCGCGCAACACCTACATCTACCCGCCGGAGCCGTCGATGCGGATCATCACCGACATCTTCGACTTTTGTGCCGACGAGACGCCGAACTTCAACACCATCTCTATCTCCGGCTATCACATCCGCGAGGCGGGGTCTACGGCCGCACAGGAACTCGCGTTCACCCTCGGTAACGGCATCGAGTACGTCGAGGCGGCGCTCGACGCGGGCCTCGACGTCGACGAGTTCGCTCCCCAACTCTCCTTTTTCTTCAACGCCCACAACAACATCTTCGAGGAGGCGGCGAAGTTCCGGGCCGCCAGACGGATGTGGGCGACGATCATGGAGGAGCGCTTCGACGCGGACGATCCCAAGTCGAAGCAGTTGAAGTTTCACACCCAGACCGCCGGGTCGACGCTCACCGCCCAACAGATCGAGAACAACGTCGTCCGCGTCGCCTATCAGGCGCTCGCCGCCGTCCTGGGCGGCACCCAGAGCCTCCACACGAACGGCAAGGACGAGGCGCTGGCGCTCCCGACCGAGGAGAGCGTTCGCACGGCGCTTCGCACCCAGCAGATCCTCGCCCACGAGTCCGGGGCCGCCGACACCATCGACCCACTCGCCGGGAGCTACTACGTCGAAAACCTCACCGACGAACTCGAATCGGAGGCGTTCGACATTCTGGACACCGTCGACGAGAAAGGCGGCATGTTACGCGCCGTCGAATCACAGTGGGTCCAGCGACAGATCCAAGACACCGCGTTCGAGCGTCAGGAGGAGATAGAGGAAGGCGACCGAATCATCGTCGGCGTCAACGAGTTCGAGACCGACGAGGAGCCCGAGATGGACATTCAGGAGGTCACGGAAGAGGACGAACGCCGGCAGATAGACCGACTGGAGACCGCCAAAAGCGACAGGGACGACGAGGAGACCGAGGCCGCACTCGCCGCGCTCCGCGAGGCCGCCGAGGGCGACGAAAACGTGATGCCGTACATCGTCGACGCCGTGAAAGCGTACGCGACGGTCGGCGAGGTCTGTGACGTGCTTCGCGATGTCTTCGGGGAGCATCGTCCGGGCGGGACGCTATAGTAGCGCTTGCGAGTTGCCCACACTCGACCGCACGGTTGCATGCGGTCGGATGTGTAAACAGTTGCAAGCGCTACTGTCGGTTGACCCCAGGTTTTTGTACGAGGGCGAGGCCACCCGTCGGCGTGACCTGATACTGTCGGACGTAACTGTTTCAGACATTTCGCGGGGACGCCCCCGCGAAATTCTTCAGTGATTTGCGTCCGTCAGTAGGAATCCGGTCGCACGACCCAGCGCGGGAGTGCGATGCACCGTCGCGCCGAGAACCCGAGCGTCGCCTGTTCGCTTCCTATTAGTAGTTCCTCCGCGTTCTCCCAGCCATGCAGTTCGACCACGCCGGCCTCGCCACCGAAGACGCAGACGACCTCGCGGCCCTGTACGCCGACCTCTTCGACGCGCCGGTCGTCCACGAGGAAGACCTCGACGACCTCCGGGTCGTCTTCCTCGACCTGGGTAACGGCTACTTCGAGTTGCTCGAACCGATCGACGATGGGACCGTCGCGCGCTATCTCGACCGGAACGGCCCGGGGATCCACCACCTCGCCCTGGAAACCGACGACATCGAGGCGGCGCTGGACGCCGCGCGCGACCGCGGTGTCGACCTGATCGACGACGAACCCCGCCCCGGCGCGTGGGGCCACGACGTTGCCTTCCTCCACCCGAAATCAACCGGCGGTATCCTCGTCGAGTTCGTCGAGCACTGACCGGACGCCACAGCGGTCACGCGGACCGACCGGTTTCTTTGGAGTCGCGCCCGTACGTCGAGCGATGGAAACCGTCACCGTCCAGGGCGTTGACGTACCGATGCTCGGCCTCGGGACGGCCCGCATGGAAGGAGAGGAGTGCCGGAACGCCGTCGAGACTGCTCTCGACCTCGGGTACCGACACCTGGACACGGCCCAGATGTACGACAACGAGGCGGCGGTCGGCGCGGCCATTCGCGACCACCCGGTCGACCGTGAGGACCTGTTCGTCACGACCAAGATCGACCCGTCGAATCTCTCGCCCGACGACGTTCACGCGTCCTTCGAGGCGAGTCTCGACCGCCTCGACGCGGAGTACGTCGACCTCCTGTTGATCCACGCGCCGCGCGACTACGCTCCAGTCGCCGAGACTATCGGTGCGATGAACGAGTTACAGGAGGCGGAGACAGTCCGCCATATTGGCGTCAGTAACTTCTCTGTCGACGGACTGCGGGCGGCCATCGACGCCTCGGAGACGCCGATCCTCACGAACCAGGTCGAGTACCACCCGTACACCGACCAGACGGACCTGCTGTCGTTCTGTATCGACACCGACGTTCTGCTAACGGCGTACAGTCCACTCGCCAAGGGAAAAGTCGCAGACGACGAGACGCTCGCCGAGATCGGCGACCGCTACGACAAGACGCCCTCGCAGGTCGCACTGCGCTGGCTACTCCAGCAGGACCGCGTCGCGGCTATTCCGAAAGCGAGCAGTCGCGACCACATGGCCGAGAATCTCGACGTGTTCGATTTCGAACTCTCGAACGAGGAGATGGAGACAGTGTTCGATCTTCAGGGGGGTTTGCTCGACAGGCTCAGGATGGCGCTCGGACTGTAGGTGCGAACTGTCGTCACCGCGTGACCCGGTTCGCCCCGCTGGCCCATTGCCGGATCCGAGACTGAGCGCTCGTGTGGACGGCTTCGGGCGGTCGTGACCACCACGCGGCGTCCGTTACTGACTCGTCCGCAGGGACCGGCGTTCCCGCCTCGTAGTCGGCATCGAACACCGCCCATAGACTGTGTATCGTCGGCCCGTCGGGGTCGTCGGACGCCACCGTCTGTCGCCGTCGCACCTGGAAGAGATCGCTGATAGCGCACTCGACGGCAGTGTGGTCGCGAACGGCGCGGGCCGCCGCCGTTTCGAGCGTTTCCACGCCTTCCATCGCCGTCCCCGGAACGCACCAGGCGTCGGCGGTATCCCGGGTCCGGACCAGAAGCAGACTGTCGTCGTCGTGGACGAACGCGCTCGCACCGCCCACGTACCCGTTACGGGCGCGTCTGCGGGCGACCTCGAACTCCTTGCGCGGCAGTTCGACGGTGTCGCCGGTTACCCGGAATTCGCCGTACTTCGACCGGAGGCGCGCGAAATGACCGTTGACCGCCCCTCTGGTCCGCTCCGCCAAAGACATGTAGGATTTCTAAGAAACAGCGGTACTTAGAACCCGACGTTCTTTCACCGAGGTGCAGTTGCGGGACCCGGTCGTCGACGTGAGTGATCTCGGTCAGTTGCTCTCATCCGAAGTTCTCTATCTTCGCGTCGTCGGAGTCGCCGCCGGCCGAGTCGATAGCCGCCACGGAGTCGTCGACGAACTCGCGGAAGCCGAACACGTACACTTGCCCGCCGTCGACGACCTCCGCGACGGCGTCGTCGATCTCACCGTCGGTGATGATGACTGTCGCGCCGCCCGCGGCGAGTGTCGCGAGGCGGTCCTCGTGCGCGGGACTGTCGTCTTGATACACGACGGCCACGTCGTGACCGTCCGCGAGTGCTCGCTCGCCCATGCCGACGGCGGGGCCGACGCCGGGGCCGCCGGCGAGCAACACGACGTCCTCGTCCTCGTAAAACACCGTGCCGAACGGCCCCTCTACCGTGACCGTGTCGCCGGGTTCGCGGTCCGCGAGCCACGGACTCAGGTCGCCCTCGGGGTCGACTCCGACTGTGATTTCGAAGGTCTCCTCGACGTCGGCCGACGACAGCGTGTAGTGACGTGACACGTCCTCGCCGCCCACGGTCGCCCGCAGGAGTACGAACTGACCGGGTTTCGCGTCGAACTCCGGCGGAGTCTCAAGTTCCAGTGCGACCGTCTCGTCGCCGACGGTCCGCACGTTCCGGACCGGCACTTGCGTTGCGTTCATGTGGGACCGTACAGGTGGGCCGGACAAAGGCCTTCCTTTCGACCACAGGGACCGCTGCGTTCGAACCGCCTGCTCGGGCCAGTATCGTCGGTATCTTTCCGCGGACACGGAGGATTCAGTCCCCCTGTCGCCGTGTTTACTCGCCGACGTGTAAGGTCGGTGTTTCAGAAGGCTTTTGATTTGGTAACGGCTACTCATACGTCAATATGGCCGACGACCTGAACTGGGCGATAGGTGGGGAGGCTGGCGACGGCATCGCTTCCACCGGGAAGATCTTTGCGCAGGCACTCTCCAGAGCAGGACGACACGTTTTCACATCGAAAGACTTCGCGTCACGGATCCGCGGTGGCTACACCGCCTACAAGATCCGGACGTCGACCGACCGCGTCCAGAGCGTTGTCGACCGACTCGACATTCTGGTCGCGTTGACTCAGCGGACCATCGACGAGAACCTCGACGAACTGCACGACGACAGCATCGTCATCTACGACGGCGAACGCTCCTGGGACGCCGAGATCCCCGAGGGTGTCACCGGCGTCGACGTTCCGTTGAAGTCGCTGGCCGAGGACGCCGGCGGCGCGATCATGCGCAACATCGTTGCGCTGGGTGCCGCCTGTGAGATAGCCTCGTTCCCCATCGAGAACCTGGACGAATCGCTCGAAAAGCGCTTCGCCAGCAAGGGCGAGAAACTCGTCGAGAACAACAAGCAGGCCGCTCGACTGGGTCAGGAGTACGTCCAAGAGAACTACGACGACCTGCCGGAGTACAGCCTCGACACCACCGACGAGGACTACGTCCTCCTGAACGGCGACGAGGCGATCGGAATGGGCGCTATCGCCGCCGGCTGTCGGTTCTACTCCGGCTACCCGATCACGCCCGCGACGGACGTCATGGAGTATCTCACCGGTCGTATCGACAAGTACGGCGGCCACGTCGTCCAGGCCGAGGACGAACTCTCCGCGATCAACATGGCGCTCGGTGCGGCCCGCTCCGGCGCTCGCGCGATGACGGCAACCTCGGGTCCGGGCATCGACCTGATGACGGAGACGTTCGGCCTCGTCGCGACCAGCGAGACACCGCTGGTCATCTGTGACGTGATGCGTTCGGGCCCCTCGACGGGGATGCCGACCAAGCAGGAGCAGGGCGACCTCAACATGGCCCTCTACGGCGGTCACGGTGAAGTGCCACGCTTCGTCGTCGCTCCGACGACCGTCGCCGAGTGTTTCCAGAAGACGGTCGAAGCGTTCAACCTCGCCGAGAAGTACCAGCTACCGGTGTATCTGGTCGCTGACCTCGCGCTCGCGGTGACGGAACAGACGTTCCGCCCCGAGGAGTTCGATATGGACGCCGTCGAAATCGACCGCGGAAAGGTCGTCGACGAGGACGACATCGACCAGTACCTCGACGAACAGGACCGCTTCCAGCCGCACTACGACGCCGCGGACGGCGTCAGTCCGCGCGCGTTCCCCGGCACCGAGGGCGGCGCGCACATGTCGACCGGTCTCGAACACAACGAACTCGGCCGCCGGACCGAAGACACCGACGAGCGCGTCAGTCAAGTCGACAAGCGCAACCGCAAAGTCGAAACGGCAAAGCAAGAAGAGGAGTTCGACTACCGGGAGTTCGGCGACGAAGACGCCGACACGCTCGTCATCTCGTGGGGGTCGAACGAAGGGGCGATGGTCGAGGCCCTAGAGTACCTCGAAGACGACGGCATCGACGTACGCTTCATCTCGGTACCGTACATCTTCCCGCGTCCCGACCTCTCCGAGGAGGTCGAAAGCGCCGACGACGTCATCGTCGTCGAGTGTAACGAGCAGGGTCAGTTCGCCGACCTGCTGGAGCACGATACCCTTACCCGACTGAAACGCGTGAACAAGTACAACGGCATCCGCTTCAAAGCGGACGAGCTGGCAGACGATATCGCGGCAACCCTGACGGAGGAGATAAAAGCATGAGCTCAGACGTTCGATTCACGGACTTCAAATCCGACAAGCAGCCGACCTGGTGTCCCGGATGCGGGGACTTCGGCACGATGAACGGCATGATGAAAGCGCTCGCCGAAACCGGCAACGACCCGGACAACACGTTCATCTGCGCCGGTATCGGCTGTTCCGGGAAGATAGGCACGTACATGCATTCGTACGCCCTGCACGGCGTCCACGGCCGCGCGCTCCCGGTCGGCACCGGCGTCAAACTCGCCAACCCGAACCTCGAAGTGATGGTCGCGGGCGGCGACGGCGACGGCTACTCCATCGGCGCGGGCCACTTTATCCACGCCGTCCGCCGAAACGTTGACATGACCTACGTCGTCATGGACAACCGCATCTACGGCCTCACCAAGGGCCAGGCCTCGCCGACCTCGCGCGAGGACTTCGAGACGAGCACGACCCCCGAGGGTCCGAAACAGCCCCCGGTCAACCCGCTCGCGCTCTCGCTGGCCGCCGGCGGCACCTTCATCGCGCAGTCGTTCTCGTCGGACTCCCAGCGTCACACCGAGATCGTCAAGGAAGCCATCGAACACGACGGCTTCGGCTTCGTCAACGTCTACTCCCCCTGCGTGACGTTCAACGACGTCGACACCTACGACTACTTCCGCGATTCCATCGTCGACCTCGCCGACGAGGACCACGACCCGAACGACCGCGAGGCAGCCAAGGAGAAGATCCTGGAAGGCGACAAGGAGTATCAGGGAGTCATCTACAAGGACGAAAACTCCGTGCCGTACAGTGACCTGCACGGGATCGGCTCGAACATGTCCGAGATACCCGACGGCGCGCCCGAGGACGCGATGGACCTGGTTCGGGAGTTCTACTAGAACGACGGCCTTTCCGTTCGGACTAAAACGACTTTTTTCGGTTCGAGAGAACAGAGCTTTCGACACTCGCCAGCGACGGCTCTACTAATAAAAGAAAACGCCGCATCAGTCGTCGCCGTCGTGTTCGACCGACTGCATCAGCGTCTCGATGTCCTGTTCTCCCTCCGGCCGCTGGGTCGGGTGTGCGCCGAGCATGACGACCCAGTCACCGTCGTGTTTGACTTTCGTGGCGTACACCGCGACTTCTATCTCCTTGTCGTTGAATCGGGTCGTTCCGGTGAAACGCGTCACGTTCACCTGTTCGCCGAGGACGCCGTCGAGACGCTTCTCTTCGTCGACCGAGAAGTCGGCGTCCCGGGAGCTATCAGTCATTTGCGACTGGAACTCGTCGAGTAGGTCCGCGTTAGACATGTCGTCGAGGGGGTTGAACGACCGCCCGAGCACCTCGACTTCCGGCACTGCGACGGCGGTGAACCTGCCGACTTCCCGTCTGTCGTCGAGGATCGTTTCGTGCTTCGAGTAGGCGTTAACGTGACTCTCGACGACTATTTCTCGGTCGCCGGCGTCTTCGAGCGTTCGGTTCTCCACGAGGGCGTGGCTCTCGTTCAGCGAGTAGCCGGTTTCGTCGAGGGCATCGTCGCTCACTGTCACGTTCGACGCGGTGAATTCGAGCGAGTCGTTCCCGAGAAGGAATCCGATACATCCGCTCGAAGCGAGCAAAACGGCGACCGCGAGAACGGCGACGCGTTTCCGGTCTATCGGTCCCGACATCGTACAGAGACAGAGTGGTACCCGGGTATATTCCTTCCGGCTATCGGTGTGGTTGGACCGCGGAGTTCGTTCCCTCCCGTTTTTTATGAGATGGACGCGAAACTGCGACAATAATGACTGAAACCTACGACATCGTCGTCGTCGGTGGTGGGACCGCGGGTTGCTTCGCCGCGGCGACGGCGGCGGACCGCGGGGTAGATGTCGCTCTGTTAGAACGGAAGTCCGAGGAGGAGGCAGGTCATATCGCCTGCGGCGATGCGATCAAGGGGAAAAACACGTTCCCGGACGTGATCGACCGGGAGTATCTCAAGGAGGAGTCGTTCCAGAACCAGAACATCGAGCGCGCGGTGTTCGAGAACCCTCATTCCGGCGACGACATCGATATCCCGTTGCCCGCCTCGGGTGCCGTTCTTGACCGCACCCGCTACGGGGAAGTTCTCCTGGAAGAGGCCGACCGCATCGGAACCGATATCGAGTACGACACGGTCGTACAGGACGTGATACAGGAGGACGGGCGCGTCACGGGCGTTCGCGCCAAGCGCAAAGGCGAGGCGTTGACCTACGAGGCGAACGTCGTCATCGACGGTGCGGGAGCGCTCTCTATTCTGCAGGACAAGGCCGATCTGGAGGACGCGACGTTCGACACGAACGTCGATTACTCGCAGTTTTGCTCCGCGTATCGCGAGATCGTTCACGTCGAGGACCCGGTCGAGTGGCACGACGCAATCGTCTTCAAGCCGACCGAGGAACTCGGATATCTCTGGTACTTCCCGCGGTCGGAAACCGAGATCAACGCCGGTCTCGGTTTCCAGATGAACAAGGAACCGATGGAACTGGTCGACGTTCTCAAACGCGACTTGGAGAACCGTGAGGAGTTCGACGGCGCGGAGGTAGAAGATAAACTCGGCGCTGCGCTCCCGACACGGCGGCCGTACGACTCCGCAACCGGACCCGGGTTCGTCGCCGTCGGCGACGCCGCGGGCCACGTCAACCCTACCACAGGCGGCGGTATTCCGGGAGCGGCGAAAGCGGGACATTGGGCCGCACAACAGGCGATCGAAGCTATCGAGAAAGACGACGTGGGCGAGGCGAACCTCTGGGAGTACAACCAGCGCATCATGCAGGACTTCGGGAAGCGCTTCGCCGCGATGGACCTGTACAACATCTTCGGAAGCGCTCACGAAGTCGACGAACTCGTCGCCGTCGTCTCCTCGCTCCCGGGCCAGCAACTCGTCGACGCGCTCGGCAGTAAGGGGACCTCGTCGATGAGTCTCGGCCTCAAATTCAAGACCATCCTGAAGACGTTCGGGCACTGGGAGACGCTGTACGAACTGTACAAGGTCCACGAGTGCGCAGAGCGACTGAAAGAGGTGTACAACGAGTACCCGAGTTCCCCCGACGGGTTCGACCAGTGGCGGGACCGCCGGGACGCGATCATGGACGACGTGTACGAGATAACCGGCGCTGAGCCGAAGTATTAGAAACGACCTTTGTGCCGCGAGCGCCGCAGGCTGTGGCCCTTTCGTAGTTCTACTTCGCCTCTCCATCCCCGTCGTCTCTCTCCGCATTCACAACCCATTTTTGCGTGACGCCACTTCCTTGCAGTATGTCTCAAGAGCAACAGACACCGGATAGTGTTCCGTCCGTCGATGGCATGCCGCGACTCGGCCTGGGTACGTGGCAAAACACCGACCCGGACCAGTGTCGCGAGAGCGTACAGACCGCACTGGAGACGGGGTATCGCCACGTCGACACCGCGCAGGCGTACGACAACGAGGTCGAGGTCGGCGACGGGATAGCGGCGGCGGACGTCGACCGCGACGACGTCTTTCTTGCGACGAAGATCTGGACTGATAACCTCTCGTACGACGACGTGATCCACACGGCGCGCGAGAGTCTGAATCGTCTCGGCGTCGACTACCTCGACCTGCTGTACGTCCACTGGCCGTCCGGGGAGTACGACGCGGAGGACACGCTGGCGGCGTTCGCTGAACTGTACGACGACGGCCTGATCGACCGCGTCGGCGTGAGCAACTTCCTACCCGAGCAGGTCCGGGAGGCAACAGAGGTCTGTGACGCGCCTATCTTCGCCAATCAGGTCGAGATGCACCCGCTGCTTCCCCAGGAGGACCTCCAGGCGTGCGCCGAACGGGAGGACGTGAACCTCGTGGCGTACTCGCCGCTCGCGCGCGGCCGGGTGTTCGACGTACCCGAGATCCAGGCGGTCGCGAAGAAACACGACGCGAGCGCGGCGCAGGTGAGTCTCGCGTGGCTGCTCGAGAAGGGAGCCACGCCGATCCCGAAGGCCACCAGCGAGGACCACATCCGCGACAACTGGAGTAGCCTCTCGATCGAACTCGACGAGGACGACATCGAGACTATCGACGGGATCGACCGACAGGAGCGGCAGGTCGACCCCGGCTTCGCTCCCTGGTAGGTCCGAAGGCCGGAAAGTTGAAACCGAGCGATCCTGTCTACGTGCATATGGCTACCGGGTCAAAGACCAGAGGTGGTGTCTTTCACGCGATATCGGTGGATCTGCGCCGGTTACACGAGACCTGGATGGAACTCGTTTTCCCCCGGCAGCGCACGTCCACGCACTCGGTGCTCGGCAAGTGGACGCCGAACACGACGACTGGCTGGATCGGCTATCGTCTGTGGGCCGCGTTAGGGGTGATGATAGTCGCCTTGCTGTACCCGCTCGCGCTGTTCGGGTTCATGGCGCGGTTCTACGCGCGGAAGGCGGACGGGACTGCGACTCGGATCGGCATTCTCGGCGTCGTCGCCGTCTCCGTTCTCATCTGGGGGGCACTGACGGTGTTTGCACACTTTCGCTTCTCGCGCACCGGCTTTCTCGCCGTGGGCGCGGCGGGCGTCGTGGCCACCATATCGGCGGCGCTCGCCGTGGTGTTCTCCCGGATCGGCGGTCGGAAGACGACGGTGTTTCTCGGCTATCCGTTCGGCATGACCGCCGTCTTCCTCCCGCCCGTCGTGGCGGCGCTTTACTCCCCGACGCTCGCACAGACGATCTTCCCCCAGAGCGAATCGCTCGCCATCTGGCTCCTCGACAACGTACTGTACGTCGGCGGGATCAACGAGTTCCTTCGGTCCCGATACTCGCTGTCGGGGCTGGGCTACGTCGGCATGTGGTTCGGCATCGCCGTTCCCCTGGGCTGGATCCTCGGGGGGTTAGTGACGCTCGCCGACCTGATCAGGCCGAAGTGAGCTGCTGATCTCGGAACCATTAGGTGTTTCTCGCCCGTAGATGACGGACATGGAGTTCGACCTGTCCAAGACGGCGGCCGCGTTCGTGGCTCTGATCGCCGTTGGCGTGGGAAGTCTGATCGTCACACCGATGATGACGACTCGGATCGTGTTGATGATGGTGCTACCCTCGATGGTCGTGTTCGGTGCGATCTGTCTCGCCATCGGCGTCGCACACGGACAGTACCGCGCGACGCACTGATACGGACTGTTGTGACTGTGTACCGGTGTTCGCCGACCCCGTGTCGGCACTATCCGGAACTGACTTACAGCAGTCCGACGGTCCGGTATGCTTTTGCCGTTGTGTGCGATACACAAGTGGCGGTATGAACAACCTGCGAACGGGACTCTCGTACGGCGACGTCTTGCTGGTGCCCCAGCGGTCGCCCGTCGAGTCCCGAAACGACGTTGAGATATCGACAACCCTCACCGACGAGTTAGAACTCGAAACGCCCCTGCTGTCCGCGCCGATGGACACCGTCACGGAGTCCGAGGCGGCTATTGCCCTCTCGCGAGCCGGCGGGTTCGGAACGATCCACCGGTTCGTTAGTATCGAGGAACAGGCGGCGGAAGTGCGGGCCGTGGCGGACGCCGGCGAACAGGTCGGCGCGGCGATCGGGATCAACGAAGACTATCTGGAGCGAACCGAAGCCGTCCTCGACGCGGGCACCGACTGCGTGATGGTCGACGTGGCTCACGGCCACCTGGAGTCGTGTCTCGATGTCGTCTCCCGTCTCCGGAAGGAGTTCGGCGACATCGATCTCGTCGTCGGAAACGTCGCAACGCCGGACGGCGTCCGCGACCTCTACAGCGCCGGTGCCGACTGCGTGAAAGTCGGCATCGGACCGGGATCGCACTGCACCACGCGGAAGGTCGCCGGTGCCGGCGTCCCGCAACTCACCGCAGTCGACGACTGCGCAGCGGTCGCCGACGACCTTGGCGTCCCGATCATCGCCGACGGCGGTATCCGCTCCTCCGGCGACGCGGTGAAGGCGCTGATGGCCGGCGCGGACTCGGTGATGATGGGCAGCCTCTTCGCCGGCACCGAGGAAGCCCCCGGCGAGGTCGTCGACGTCGACGGCCGCACGTACAAGCGCTCGCGCGGGATGGCCACCACCGCGGCGAACGAGGACCGTTCGGACAAGGAGGTAGACGTCGACGCCGACGAGGGCGTCGAGGGACTCACGGAGTACAAGGGTCCGCTCGTCGACGTCGCCGAGGAGTTCGCCGCCGGTATCCGCTCCGGCCTGAGCTACTGCGGCGGCCACACTATCGAAAAAGCCCGGCAGAACGCGGAGTTCATCCGCGTCGCCGCCAGCGCCCGGGAGCGAGAGGGCGCTCACTCCGACGACGAGTGGGAGACGGTGACCGTCGACCACGGCGTCGTCCGCGAAACCGAGCAGTAGACGAGTTCTGTAGGGACGCACCGATCCCGAGGGGGTGGTGTGCGCTTCGCGATGTGGTTTTTCACCCCCGGTTGGGCCAGCGCGAACGTGCTCGCCGAGAGCGGCGAGCGGGTGAGCGTACGGGGGAGGGCAGGCTGTCGCCGATTAGCCGTTAAAGAAAGCGTCCGCGCGGACGGAGAGCGTGGGTCGCTGCGGCAGTCGTACGGCGGCGAAGCCGCCGTTTCACCGGGCGCGAACGTAGAGAGCGCCCGGGGTTTTTTGGCCGAGCTTTTTGCGCGAGTGGTCGCCGAAGGCGACCTGAGCGTCAAAAAAGGTCGTCTTACATGTAACCGAGGTCGCGCAGGCGCTCCATCAGGTCCTCTTTGTCCTGGGCGCGGCCGGCGCGCTCGGTCGTGTTCTCCATGTCCTGTAGCCAGGCGGGCTCCTCGGCGGACTTGTCGGTCGAGATCTCGCTGCCGAGCGAGCGGAAGCCGGCGAAGTACTTCGGTGAGACGGGAACGTCCTCCTTCTCGATCCCTTCGGGGAGGTCGTCCTGACCCTGCGGGACGTACCCCTCGTCCGGGTAGTCCTCGACGGTGTCCGGTACGACGAAGTTCCAGAACGTCTCCCAGACGTCGGGTTCGGCGAACTGGAGGATCGGCTGGACGCGGTCATGCGGCGGGTAGATATCGGGGTCGTGACGCGGCGAGAAGAACGTTTCGTCGGCGCGGGCCTCCTGTTCGTCCCAGCGGACGCCGGAGAGGATGCCGTCGACATCGTGCTCTTCGATGGCGTCGTTCAGCGCCACGGTCTTCAGCAGGTGGTTGCCGACGTAGGTGTCGAGCAGGAACGGGAACTCGTCCTCCTCGTACTCCAGAATGTTGCGGACGTGATGCTGGTTGTGCTCCGAGAGTTCGTCGATCGGGATGTCGTCGCCGGGTTCGAGGCCGTTCTCGTCGACGTACTCGCCGATGTCCTCGTTGCGGGCCCAGATGACGTCCAGGTCCCACTCGTCGGCCCAGTGGTCGACGTAGTCGATGAGTTCGTCGAAGTGCTGGTAGTGGTCGATGAAGACGACCGGCGGAACTTCGAGGTCGAAGCGGTCGGCGACCTCCTTGACGAAGTAAAGCGTCAGCGTCGAGTCCTTGCCGCCGGTCCACATCACGACCGGGTTCTCGTACTCTTCGAGGCCTGTCTTCGTAACCTCGATGGCCTTCTCGATCTTGTGGTTTACCGACGGGTAGTCGGCGGGGTCTTCGCCCTCGCCGTCCTCGTAGTCGACGTTAACGTAGTCGGGGAAGTTCTCTGCCATCTCGTAATTAGATATAATTAGGAGCGGTAAAAGTTTGATGGACGCTTATCGCTGATCGCTTGCGAGATGGTACCACACGGGTCGTTACGGGAGAATAGCCGCGGGAGACGGGAACTCAGTCCGAGATGAACTTGTTGTCGCGCCAGTTGACGCCGCTTTCGCCCTTGTTGCCGTCTCCGGGCCCCTCGACGACCTCTATCGATGCCGGGCGGTCCTCGCTGTCGACGATGCGGGTCGCCTGAAGTTCGTCTTCTTCGACGGTGATAGCCGTCAGCGTTCCTTTCTCGGCCTGCCGGGCGATGTCACAGAGGACCAGGAACATCTCGTACTGGAGCGTCGAGTTCTGGAGGACGGTTTCGCGGTCGCCCTTGAACGCGGCGTACTCGACGAGTTCGGATTCGATCTCCTCTTCCTCCTCTTCGCCCCACTGCGGGCCGCTCTGGCGTCGCTCCTCGGGTTCTTCCTCGTACACCCTGTTTTCGGTTACGCTGGCTTTCAACTGTGCCGTCGGCGTGTACTTGCTGATGCTCTTGTCGTCCGCGACGGCTTTCAGGATCAAGGTGTTGTTCCGCCGGGTTATCTCTATGTCCTCTATCCCGTCCGGGAGATCAGCGTCCTCGAAGTGGTCATGGACTGTTTCGAGCGGCAGTTCCAGTGTCGAGTGAAGTCGATAAACGTGGTTTGACATAGCTGATTGTGTTCGAGGTCCGCGACAGCAGTTGGTTGTGTGTGTGTAGGACTCCGGCGCTTATATGGACTGCTATTTCATTCTCTAGATGTAGGACCGAAATTTGCTCGCCTATCGCCGCTGTATAATACGGAGTCACGCAGTCTCCGGAACGGTCGGCCCGTCTACTCGTCCTCGGAGCCGACACGGATGACCTGGAGGAGCGAGTACACCGGGACCCCTTCTATCTCCTCGACGCCCTGCTTGTCCGCGAGTACGCCACAGGCGACCGGTTCGCCGCCCTGTTCGCGGATAGCCTTGACCGTCTCGGTCATCGTCGTCCCGCTGGTGATCGTGTCGTCGACGACGTAACACTCGCGGTTTCGTATCTGCGCGAAGTTCCGAGAGAACGACCCGCCCAGTTCCTCGATATCGCCCTCCTCCCACTGATGTTTCCGAGGGGCGTACGTTCCGAGGTCAGTGTCGAGTTCGCGGGCTACGGTCGTCGCGAGCGGCGCGCCGGCTTTCTCGATGCCGATGGTCAGGTCCACGTCTTCCCCGCGCTTCTGGAGGAGGTCGGCCATCGCCGACCCGACGGACGCGAGACGCTTGCTGTCCCGGCCGATGGCGCTCCAGTCGACGTGAATATCGTGCGGACTGCCGGCAGACGGTTCCGCGGACGCCATCGCCGGCGGAGTGGTCGTCCCGCTCCGTTCTACGAGCCAACTCGCCGTCTCGCGCGAGACGTTGAGTTCGTCGGCTATCTCGCCTTTCGACAGCCCCCGCTCCGCCAACTCGGCGGCGCTCTCTATCAGATCGTCAACGTTCTTCATATGTGCTGAATTCGACCGCTGTTTTTATAGTCGTGTCGTCGTCGTCAAATGCGCGGTCGAGTTCGCCGAGGCCGTAGACGCCGGTAACGAGGTCGTCGAGGAGCCACTCCGGCAGCGTTTCGAGCGTCTCCACCGCCGCTTCGAAGTGTTCGACGCGGGAGTTGACGCTGCCGACGAGCGCCTTGTTGTGGAGGACGAACTCGTTGTGAAGCGCGCCGCCGTCTATCTCGAACTCCCAGGAGTCGGGGACGCCGAGGAGGGCTCCGACGCCGTTGGGTTCGAGCGCCCGGATCGTTTCAAACGCGTGCTTCGCGTAGCCGGTTGCCTCGTAGACGACGTCCATGCCCTCATGAGCGTCCGGTACGTCGGCGACCGCGGTCTGCCGGGAGTCGATGTACGTCGCGCCGAGTTCCTCGATGATGTCGATGGTCGGGTCAGGGCGGTCGCGGCGACCGAGACAGTACGTACGGTCGAACCCCTCCGTGTGTTCGAACATCGCCAGCGTCAGCAGCCCGAGGCTGCCGTTGCCGAGCACCATGGCGGACTCCGGCTTCCAGTCGAACGCGGAGCGGGAGGCGTAGGCGAGTTCGAGCGCTTTCTCCGTGATGCTGACCGGTTCGACCAGAAAACCCAGGTCGGCCATGGCCGCAGGAACGGTGACGAGGCAGTCGGCAGGGCTGGTGAAATACTCCGCCATGAACCCGTGAGCCCCCTCGATACCGCGTTCCCGATACTGCCCGCTCGGGGCCATGTCGGGTTCGCCGCGCTCGAAGAACTCGTTGCTCTTTCCCGGTGTGCGCCGGACGGTGGGAACGACGACATCACCGTCAGTCAGGTCCGTCCCGTTCGGATCGACGACGACGCCGACGGCCTCGTGACCGAGCACGAGATGGTCCTCGCCGTCCGGAAAGCCGCCGTGCAAGCCATTGATGACCTCGTGGTCGGTGCCGTCGACGCCGACGCGCAGAGTTTCGACCAGCGCTTCTCCGGGCTCCGGGTCTGGTTTCGGTTTCTCGACGACGGTCGGGGTTTGCTCGCCCTCCCTGAGTACGACAGCATCCATACCTACCCGTTAGCACGGAAGGTGAAAAGTATTTATTCTATTCTGAGTAAATATACTGAAAGTTCCGTTTCACCTCAGTTCTCTCCGAGCGGACCAACAGTAGTCAACCTTGACCGCCACGGCCGGGACGGAGCGGGGGCGTTCGCGGGTAACGACTCCGTCCGGCCACGTTTATGCCGGTCCCGACACGTGATACGGTATGGAACGGTACGACCACCTCTATCGACTCTACGACGAGTTCGACACGGAGACGCTCCGGGACTATCAGGAGTTCGTCGACGTGTTTCCGCCGGTCGACTCCCGGGTCGCCCTCGAACACTGGCAGAACGCGAGCGACGAACTCAGCGAGCGGAAAGACGAGATCCGAGAGTCGTTTACCGCCGGTGAGACGTTCGCGGAGACCGCAGCGCACGCGACGCGTGACCAGGCGTTTACCGCCCTCGACCTCCTCGCCAAACACGGCCGGTCGGTCAACGTCCTCGTTCTCGACGTCGACGAGACGCTTCGCTCCGCCGGAAGCACGGACAACGAGATCCCGCGCGACACGCTCCACCTGCTGACGGAGTTCCACGAGGACGGCGTGCCTATCGTCATCTGCACGGGACAGACGCTTGAGAACGTGAAGGGGTTCATGATCCAGGGACTCGGCTCGGAGATCGTCCACTCGGGCGACCTGAGCATCGTGTACGAGGCCGGGACCGGCGTGTTCACGCCCGGTCACGGTGCGGAGACGAAGCAACTGCTGTACGACGACCTCGACGACGATATCGTCGAGGTGTTCGACGAAGTACGCTCACGTATCCTCCGGGAGGCACCGGACCACCTCCGCCGCGGGTGTCACCTCCAGGGCAACGAGTTCAACGTCACGCTCAAACCGAACTTCGAGATCGGCGGCGAACGGGCGGGCGAAGTGATAGACGACGGACTGGTGTACGAACTCGACCTCCTCGGCGAGGCGGTCGCCGGGCGGGTCGACGGAGTCGAGACGGACGACAGGGCATCCCGATGGGCCCGGACGTACTACGCGGCACAAGACCCGGAGATACGGAGCGTGCTCGAACAGCGAGGCGAGTATCCCGACACGCACTCCGAGTCGATACCCGACGCCGTCGCGGACGTGTTCGAGCGGATCGACGTGGCGTATTACGAGGCCGACGCCGCGGAGATAGGGAGCCTCGAACTGAACAAGGTCGTCGGCGTCCGGACCGCGTTCGACGTCCTCGGTATCGACGCCCCGTTCGCGCTGGTGATGGGCGACAGCAAGAGCGACCTGCGCGTGATGGAGTGGGTCGCGGAGAACGACGCGGGCATCGGGGCCGCGCCGAACCACGCGTCGCGGGACGCGCTTGATCACGTCCTTTCGACGGACGAACTCGTTTTCGACCGCGGCAAGAGCGCGGAGATGCTGCGTACGATTTACGCGCTGAACCGACTCGCCGCACTGGACGGCGCGTGACTCACGAGAGATCCGTCATCTCAGCGCCCGTAACTGTCCCGGACGCGTATCTCAAACCTTTACTTCCGCGTGAGTAAACGATCCACCATGGGGATCGACTACTCGGACCTGCACGACCCGAACGCGGAGTACACGATGCGCGAACTCTCCGCACCGGAGATGGGAGTGACGCGAGAACGCGGCGGCGGGCGCGACGTCGAGATCACGGACGTTCAGACGACGATGGTCGACGGGAACTTCCCGTGGACGCTCGTTCGCGTCTACACGGACGCGGGCATCGTCGGCACGGGCGAGGCGTACTGGGGGGCCGGCGTTCCGGAACTCATCGAGCGGATGAAACCGTTCGTCGTCGGCGAGAACCCCCTCGACATCGACCGCCTCTTCGAACACCTGATCCAGAAGATGTCCGGCGAGGGCTCTGTCGAAGGCGTCACAGTCACGGCCATCTCGGGGATCGAAGTGGCCCTGCACGACCTGGCCGGCAAGATCCTCGACGTGCCGGCCTACCAGTTGCTCGGCGGGAAGTACCGCGACGAGATGCGCGTCTACTGCGACTGTCACACCGAACAGGAGGCCGACCCGGACGCCTGCGCCGACGAGGCGGAACGCGTCGTCGAGGAGCTGGGCTACGACGCGCTGAAGTTCGATCTCGACGTACCGAGCGGGCACGAGAAAGACCGCGCGAATCGACACCTCCGCCCGCCCGAGGTCCGACACAAGGTCGAGATCGTCGAGAAAGTAACCGAGCGCGTCAAGAACCGCGCCGACGTGGCCTTCGACTGCCACTGGACGTTCTCCGCCGGGTCGGCCAAGCGTCTCACCGCAGCGCTGGAGGAGTACGACGTCTGGTGGCTCGAAGACCCGGTCCCGCCGGAGAACTTAGACGTACAGGAGGAAGTGACGAAATCGACGACGACGCCGATCACCGTCGGTGAGAACCGCTACCGCGTCACGGAGGAGCGCCGCCTCATCGAGAACCAGGCCGTCGACATGATCGCCCCGGACATGCCGAAGGTCGGCGGCATGCGCGAAACCCGAAAGATCGCAGACGCCGCGAACCAGTATTACATCCCAGTCGCGATGCACAACGTCTCCTCGCCCGTCGCGACGATGGCTTCGGCCCACGTCGGCGCGGCCATCCCCAACTCGCTCGCCGTCGAGTACCACAGTTACGAACTCGGCTGGTGGGAGGACCTCGTCGAGGAGACGGTCATCGAGGACGGATACATCGAGATCCCGGAGGAACCCGGACTCGGCGTG
Source organism: Halostella pelagica (assembly GCA_005954745.1). GTDB lineage: Archaea > Halobacteriota > Halobacteria > Halobacteriales > Natronoarchaeaceae > Halostella > Halostella pelagica. The sequence continues at coordinate 547,796 of CP040678.1, read as the reverse complement.
ACGCTCGACATGGACGCCGTCGAGCAGCACATGGTCGAGGGCGAGGAACTGTTCGACGAGGCCTGATAGCACCCGTCCGCAACGCGCTTTCGGCGAACGGTTGACCGTTCCGCGTCCGGTTCGCAGTGACCGCGGACTCTGTCACTTTTTACTCCGGATTAATATAAAATATCGATCAAAAATTCGTTTCAGGGAGCGCTTTAGTGGGTATCGTCGGTAGTACGGAGTAGAGACCGATGCCGAGGAATCCACATGTCGTCGCGGTGTGCGGAAGCCTGAACGACGACAGCAAGACACGAGTCGCGCTACGGACCGCGCTGGACGCGGCGGCGGCCGCGGGCGCGACGACTGAACTGATCGACCTCCGCGACCACGAACTCCTGCCGTACGGGTGGGACGGTGCCGACGCGAGCGACGCGGAATCACTCCGGCGGAGCGTCCGCGAGGCGGACGCCGTCCTCTTCGGAACGCCTGTGTACCACGGGTCCTTCTCGGGGTCGCTGAAGAACGCCCTCGATTACTGCAAGCGCGCCGACTTCGACGGAACGACAACCGCCGCACTGGCCGTTGCCGGCGGTGGGTTTCCGCGAGCGACGCTCGAACACCTGCGGGAGGTCGCTCTTACGCTCGACGCGTGGCCGCTGCCACAGCAGGTCGCCATCCCGAACTCGGGATCGACGGTCGGTGACGACGAGATACGCGACGGCGACGTCGAGCGCCGCGTCCGCGAGTTAGGCGAGAAACTGGTCCGGTACGCGGGTGTCGAGCGCTACCCCGAGGCCACTCGGGCCCCGGCAGACCCCGCGACCGTCGACTGACCGCGACAGATGAATTCCGAACGCTACCTCGAACGGATCGGCCTCGGCGCGACGGATATCCCGCGTCCCGACCGCGAGTCGCTCGAACGACTTCAGGAGGCACACGTCACCGCGGTCCCGTTCGAGACGCTATCTATCACCGGACATCCGTTCGGAGACCGGAAGTCGAGCGGAGCGGGCGCTCCCAACGAGCGACCGGACGGAACCGCGAATCCCGACGGCGAGGGGGTCTCGCTCGACCGGGCCCACCTCTACGAGAAGGTCGTCGAACGCCGCCGGGGCGGCTTCTGTTACGAACTCAACGGCCTGTTCGGGTGGCTCCTCGGCGAACTCGGGTTCGATGCGGACCGCGTCGCCGCCCGCGTCGTCAACGACGGCACGGCCCGCCCGCCGGCGAATCACCTCACTCACGTCGTCGAGTTCGACCGACGGTACGTGACGGACGTCGGGACAGGGACCCCACAGATCCGGCGTCCGGTCCCCCTCGACGGGACTGTCGTCGCCGACGCCGCCGACGTCGAGTGGCGCGTCGTCGAGAGCAACCGCCCCGACGCGGAGTATCTAACGCAGTACCAGGAACAGGGTGACGACGGATGGACCGACCGGTACGTGTTTCGCGACCGGCCGCGGCCCCCCGGCTTTTTCGAGGCGACCTGCGAGTACCTCCAGAGCGCGCCCGAATCGCCGTTTACCGGCGATCCCGTCGTCGCTATCGCGAGCACGCGAGGGTACAAACGGCTCTCGACGGAGACGTTCACCGAGAAGACCGGCGGCGAATCCCGCGAGAAACCGGTCGCCCCAGAGGAGTGGGATGACGTTCTCGAACGCGAGTTCGGCGTGCGGTATCCGGCGAACAGGACCGGTTGACGACCAGCGGCGAACGTTCCCGTCCGACATCACTCACTTGTGCCCTAGAATCCCACCCTCGGGCAGCGTCCGGCAATCAGGTACCCCGTGGCCAAGAGCACAAGAACTCACCGTTTACAGGAATCAGAACCCGGCGCACGGGCGTCCTCTTTCGGCGTCTCGCTCTCCCGACGGTACGGACATCGCTATCGAGCGGAAAATACACGAGAGAGCGCACGGCAGGGGCCTCTGAAGTCGAAAAGCGAACCGGCGTCAGTTCGCGAGGCGGGCGAACGCGAGATTGCCGCTGATGTTTTTGATGTAGATGTTCACGACCTGACCCTCCTGCGTGCCCGGGACGAAGATCGTGTACTTGCCCTTCTCGGCGACGCCGTCGCCCTTGCGACCGGTGCCGGTGATCTTGACCTCGTAGGTTTGACCCTCCTCGACCGCATCGCGGTTCTGCGTAGTCTCGGTGTTCGACCGCTTCGTGACCGGTCGGAACGCACCGCAGGCTTCACAGCGGAGCATCTGGGTTCGGTCCTCCATCGTCAGTTTGGTGTCGGGGAGTCCACACTGCGAACAGGTGACGAACTCGTCGATGTAACTGTCGATCGCGGCGTCGAAGTCGCTGCCGGTGAACGAACCGTTGTACCGCGCGCGGCCGTCGTCGAACTGACCGGCCGTACCGAGTTCGCGCTGGATGACGCTGTGTAGATGTTCCGGGTCGCGCGAGAGCGCGTCGGCGACAGCGCCGAGGTTCGTGAGTCGCGTGAACGCGCCGTCTTTCTGGGCCTCTGCGTCGGGCACCGACAGTCGTTCGTCGGAGCCGGTGTAATCAGGGACCGCGTCGAGGGCGCGGTCGAGGCTAGCTTCGTAGTCCATATCACACCAAGAGGCCCGGCAGGTAAAGGGGTTCGCTTTGCGCTATCGGCGACCGCAGTCCACATTTAGGACAGCCCGACAGTAGTATTATTCTACATATTAACAGTAAGGAATAATATATAGTGTGATATAGAGTATATGTGGATCAGTATCGCCAGAATCAATTCTACTACTGTCACTTTCGGCATCAGATCAGGTCGTAAGGCACAGTTTAATCGGCAGTATCCAGTGTATAACTATGCCCATACTGTGAGTTGTCGCTGGCAGGGTGAATTAGAATGCCCAAATGTAACAACTGTGGTTCGTTCGTAACACCGGATTTCGTTAGAGTGTTCGGCGGAAACGAAGACGAGGTGTACGGTTGTCTTGACTGCGTCGGCGCGACCGCAGTCAAAAACGGCGCGGGACGAGAACAGATCGAAGCGCGAACCGGACTGTAACCGCAGCGGATTTCACCACACTGTTTGTCCTGATTGTCTCCAGTAGTGTCGCTACTGGGTATCCGCTCACAGGCGATAGCTGACAGCATTCGTATACGTCCGGTAGGTGAGAGAACAGTACGAGATTCGGAAGTCGGACTGGTATCCGAATGTGAATTCACACAGTTCCTATCAGGCCGTCCTGTCCCTTGTGAGATGGCCGTCCGTCGACTCTATCAGTGGTTCGCCTCGGACGGAGTTCCGATCCGAAGAACCGATCTGTCCGCAACAAAGTTCCTGCTTACCATCGTTTCGCGGCCGAGCCAGTTCCCGATACGAGCGGACACGACTTCCGCGAACGCGAAACCGTCCGAGTAAACGAACGCTACGACGGCCCGGCGCACCGATCTCGCGGGTAGCCGCTCGGACTCGTGACGCTAAACCGTGGGCGTCGACACGTGTCGCTGTACGACCGTAGCCACTGGATAGTCCCGTCCGCCAGAATAAACGTCAATCGACCCCAGTAATGGACTCCCTTAGCCGATTGAACGAAAATGCCCTCTTATATCAGACGGGATCGTGTGAGAACACTTACGGGAGGACTGGCGAATGAGCGTATTCGAGAACTTGCGGCAGGTGTTCCGGAGCGAAACCCCGGATCACACGTACGAATGCAAAGGCTGTGGGAAGCCGTTCGAGTTACAGCATCAAGTCTGTCCCTCCTGCGGTGGGTTCCGGGTCGAACGAGTCGACTGGAGCGACATTACGAACTGATTATAACGAGGTAGAAGCGTTTCGCAAGTCTCCGAAATACTGCGACATCTACGACCGCTCCGGATCTCGACTGCTATCACGGATCGGAAACGCACACGAGACTCACCCGAAGTGGACAGTTCTTTTAGAGTCCCGTTTGAGGGGTAGGTATGGACGGTGAAACCGCTGACTCCTCCCCGTTCGACCGGATCCGTTCGAGGGTCACGCGTCGACGGCTTCGCATCGCGTTTCTCGTCATCGTTATCCTCTGCGGAGCATACCTGGCGTACGGTGCCGTGACGGGGGTCACGACCGCAACCGAAGACGGCGTCCCCGAGGCCCCGCCGACGGAGAACCACACTGTCGTCACTGAATCAGCCAAATTCGGCACGATAATCGCCTACGCGCCGAACGGGAGCGTCGCGTACTACAACAACACGCACACGAAGTATTTCGACGTCGATCCCGTGGAAGGGGAGTCGATGACCGTGGAGTACGTTGCGACCGACACCATTCACACCGCAGGACCGCGGTGTCAGGACCCGCCGTGTGCCAGAAACGTCATCGAGCGGGCGAATCTCACGACGGGCGAGGTCACTGAACTGTACGCCCGCTACGTTCCGGAAGAGAACGCCGCCGAGTGGCACGACGCCGACCGAGTCAACGAGTCCCACGTCGTGCTCGCGGACATGGTCGACGACGAGGTGTACATGGTCGACACCGAAACGGAGATGATAGAGTGGACCTGGGAAGCCCAAAGCGAGTTCCCCGTCGAAGAGGGCGGTCCGTACCCCGGCGACTGGGCGCATCTCAACGACGTGGAAGTCCTGAACGACGGCCGCGTCATGGCCAGTCTGCGAAACCAGGACCAGGTCGTCTTCATCGACCCCGAGACCGGCATGCAGGAGAACTGGACGCTCGGCGAGGAGGGTAACCACGACATCCAGTACGAACAGCACAACCCCGACTACATCCCCGAAGAGCGCGGCGGCCCCGCCGTCATCGTCGCGGACTCCGAGAACGCACGCGTCCAGGAGTTCCAGCGCGAGGACGGGTCCTGGAACCGTACCTGGGTGTGGTCCGACGAGCGCATGCAGTGGCCCCGCGACGCCGACCGCCTGCCGAACGGCAACACGCTCATCACCGACACGAACGGTAAGCGCGTGATCGAAGTGAACGAGTCCGGCGACATCGTCTGGCAGGTCGAACTCTCGCACCCATACGACGCCGAACGCCTCGAGACCGGCGACGAGAGCGCAGGAGGACAGAGCGCGACGGCCCTCGGTCTCGACTCCCGGACCGCCGGCGATGACGGGGGCGGAGGCGGGTTCAGTCTCGGTATCTTCGAAACCGTCTCCGACGTCGTCCGCGGACTCTTGCCCTCTCGGGTCGTCAACGCCATCATCTACGTCGGTCCGACGTGGATGGGCAGACCGGAGTTCGGCGCGGCTACCGTCGCTGTCCTCACCGGTCTGACGTGGACCGGCCTCGAATTCCGCTGGTTCCTGCGGGCGCGAGGGATCACGTTCCAATCGCCGATCACTCGCGACGAGCGGAACTGAATCGCGTCACAGGACCGAGTTCGGCGTTTACTACTCTCCGCCGCCGGACGCTACGAAGCGGGTCATCAGCGGTCTGGTGACAGATCCTCAAGCGCAGATCGGGTACGAGGGCAACAGTTTTCGTCGTCGAACGCTTCGTATCGAACGTGTTTCCCGAACGGAGAGTCCCGTTCGTCCGCGACGCCGTGGTCGCAACTGCGGTCATCACCGGGTCGTACGCTCTCGCGTCCAACGTCGAATTCGCCCCCCCTCCAGATACCGGGCTATCTCGTCATCGTGGGATTCGGCGTACTGGAGGCGGCCTTCGGCTTCGCCGGTGACTACTCCGAGGTGCTGTTCGCCGCGTATCTCATCGGCCTGGGGCTGGCCGGTGCCGTGGCTGCTGCCGCCGTCCGCTCGCGGGCGGACGAAACCGGCGTCCCCGGCTGGCGGACCGGACTGGCCGGCGTTCTCGCCGTCCTCGGGTCGCTCTCGCTCCTGTTCGCGCTGGCCGTTCTCGTCGGGACCTCGCAATGGGAACCAGTTCTCATCACGGGCGCGTTCGGTCTGGGCACGCTGGCGCTTGCAGGCTGGCTCGCCGGAGCGCGGTAGTGGAGCGAGGCCGTCTGGCCAGTAATCGGTAACTATCGGCGGTCCGCACTCGCCGTTCGTCGGTCCTCGTCGACAAGCAGTACATCGATCCCTCGTATACGATTGGGAGACGCGGCTTCAAAGTCGGCGTCTTACAGAACGGAGTTCGGTTGCTGTTGCGGATCTGTCCTCAACGATCTTACGCTGGAGTTCCTCCGCGCAGAAGAACGGCGACGCCCTCCCACATCACCAATGAGGCTTCACTGTGCGCCTCGCAGAGACGGGTGAAAGAACGCTGTATCCCGCTCTCTCGGGCCGGTCTCGTCGCTCCCGTCTCCCAAGACTGGCGTCACTACGAGATCACCGGGAAGGGCGAAGAATATCTCGACGGGGAGCCACGTCTCGCGGTGCTTGCTTCAGATCGGCTCGGGAGAGAGTTTTCACTGCTCACGATGTTCGCAGGAAAAGTCCGCCCTCCCCGATTTGAACGGGGGACAAGTATCTGAAATAAAGGGACAATCCTCACGCTTTCTGGTGGTTCGAGGAAATCATGACGAAGGAACTCGAACCCCTCACGCCCTCGGAAGCCAAGGAGATGTTCTTGGCCGACCGGCGTGGACAAGTCTCAGAACGGACGGTACAGGCAGACGATTATCGACTCCGGCATCTCATTCGCTGGGCCGAGGATAACGGACTCGACAATCTGAACGAACTCGATGGTCGGACTCTCCATAAGTTCCGGCTCTGGCGTAAGGAGGATGGGGACCTAAACAAGGTCAGCCTCCGGACGCAACTGAAATCGCTTCGAGTCTTCATCAAGTGGTGCGAATCCATCGATGCAGTCGAGGAGGGGCTTCACGAGAAGATTCTCCTCCCGACGCCATCGAACGAGGAGGAGCGCCGAGAGGAGACGCTTCGCTCCGGACAGGCCGAGGACGTGCTGGAATATCTCCGCCGATTTGAGTATGCCTCTCGCTCCCATACGCTGGTCGAACTTCTCTGGCATACTGGACTCCGAATCGGAGCGGTCTATTCACTGGATATCGAGGACTTCGATTCCGAGGAGCAACGTCTCAGTCTCACCCATCGACCAGATTCCGAGACACCTCTCAAGAACAAATCCGAGGGGGAGCGGATGGTCGCTCTGAGCCAGTATCTCTGCGAAGTTCTCGAAGACTGGATTGACCACAATCGCCCCGAGGTCACTGATGAGAACGACCGAGAACCCCTCTTCGCTTCGGAGCAAGGCCGACTGACGATATCGACCATGCGCGAGAGAGTCTATACCGTCACTCGCCCCTGCTACTACGGCGACCATTGCCCACATGACCGGAGAGAACGGGACTGCGAGGCGACGAAGTACGGATATCGTAGCAAGTGCCCATCGAGCGTCAGTCCCCACTCAATCCGGAGAGGGGCCATCACTCACTTCCTGACCGAGGACGTTCCCGAGAAGGTCGTCTCCGACCGGATGGATGTGGGGCAAGATGTTCTGGATAAGCACTACGACCGGAGAACTGAGGAGGTGAAAGTCGAACAGAGGCGTGGTTACCTCGACGGGATATAGTTCCTAACTCGGTTTTCGGGAGGAGACTTATTTTCTCGGGGAAATAGAGCGGCCTGATTTCTACGACATATTTCAATCATGGCTTCACACTGTTGAGGTATGACGAGGAATGAGTATAGCCTGTATGAAATAATAAATGGTGCAATAGATGTTGTAGATTTGCCAGAAGGAGAGTCAGTTGCGACGCCTATGAAATCGATGGGTTGGTCAGAAAGAACTCGCCATATCCACCAGCAAATCTCTGTCGTGGCTTATGGAGAGGAGTATGAACCAGGGATAGAGCAAGCGGGGGACGATATAATGCAGATACATGTCCCTACCGAATTAGCCATCCTACGAGAGGAGGTAATTCAAAAACATACCCGCCTGAAAGAGTACTTCTCCAAATTTGACGACAAGGAGATATTACTACACCCTGTACCCAATCAGGAGGAATTAGAGAAGGAACGGATGAATGAGATTAGGTTAACTGATAATCAGTGGGACAAATCCAAACAGGTGATGATAACTAACCTGCTTAGTGATGATATTGTGCTATTTTTCACCCTATTTAGTGAATTTATCGAACTACCTACTAAGCACCTAGTCGTCCAGACGTTTGATGAGGAGCGAGAAGGCTCGAAAGCAGTCGCAAAACTTGTTGACCAAATTCACCAGCAGGAACGAGAGATGTTTCTTGAGAGGACAGAGATTATTTCCCCAGAACTACGAGAGTCTCTGGCACGGAATCGAACGTTCAGAGGTGAGGTAGTCCATAAATTGGGGATGGTTCAGTTTGGGAGAGAATTTGAGACTATTTTAGAGAGGATGGATGAAGCAATTGTGGGGGTAGTAATGCTATCTGAGAAGCTTAACATTGGAATGGCATTTCTCGCTCCAACGGTCACGCCTATCTCGGAAATATTACGAATGGGTGACTCCGAATAGATTCGAAGTCGGGTAAGGAATATAGAACTCGATAACCCCTCGAACTAATCTATCCGCTCTTCTCGCTTCTCCTCGCCACTCAGAGGCGACATTCTCCCGCTGGCAACGGGAATCATCGAATACATGATAGCGCCGCAGAGGATGGCGCTGAGTGGATTCTATGGTTTCTAGAAGATTCCGTCCGTCCAGTAGGAAAGTAGGTCATCAACTACCCGAGGGTCAATCCCCTTCGGTACTAGAGGTTGTTGCAGTTCATCACCAGGTAGGTTGGTTAATTCCTGCCGGGCTCGATGAATTACCTCATACGGGAGTCTCGCTGTATCCGGAACCAATACCAGATAGTAGCGCTCTCCGGACGCCTTACACCTCGCTGGACTAATCCCACCTAATGCGAGCCGATGGTGGTTGGAGGCATTATGATGGTGTAGTTCCCCGTTACAGTACGGGCACTCCACCTCGTAGCTCTCTCCATGTTCCTCTGTCCAGCAGAAGCCGACCATTTCGAGCGGGGCGCCAAGGAGTTCGGTAGACCCCTCTACTGAAAGGCTATAGGGGGTATCCTCATTCCAGGTATCTCGTTCTTCTCCGCCATCTGCATGGTTCTTCGATGGCATACAGGTTCAGCGACGTGGTATTGCAGTATGAGGAACCTGTTTCCTCAGATTGGTCGTACAGGAAAGTTAGATGGATGATAGGTTAGTCAGTCCCGATTACGTCTGCTCATCGCGGGGATTGACCAGCACAGGGAAGCCATCCTCCTCGGTCCATTCGTCGGCCATGTGGGCCTTGGTATGTTCTCCTCGCCCCATTACCTCGATATTCTCGGGGCGATTATCCCGCCGATGACCACTCCGATGATGGGCCACAGTTCCCTCCCTGAAAACCTCGTGAGGGTCAGTTCCGTTAGCGATTGCGAGGAGCTGGTGGACGCTCACATCATTCCCAGTCTTAGAGTCTCGCCAAATCTCATAGCCGCTTGAGATGGTATAGGGAACCCACGGGACTCTCCTCGCTTCTTGGGCCGCCTCAAGGCCACCAGCGAGATGAGAGGCTTCGAGTCGGTCCCGACGAGGGATATCATGCTTGTCCATCCAACGGAGGACAGCCCCATAGGAGCATCCCAACTCATCACCGATATCCTGCGAGGACATACCTTCCTCCCAGTACATTCGTCGGAGCGTTTCCTCATCTCGCCATGGTGCATCTGAATCTTGGTCGTCGGTCGTACTCATGATTGGTTCACCTCACTCTCTGGAACTCCGGGCCTCCACAGGTCATCTGGCTCATATATCGATTCTCGCCCCTCATCACCATCCTCAGGGAGTTGTGGCCCCCACTCCGCGTGATATCCCTCCTCATCAAATCCGATTTTAAGCGCGTCATTCAGCCGTCTATGGCGATGGCTCTCCTCGCCGGATTGCCGGACATGACTCCGGAGAGCATCGGGGGAGCCGATGACAGTTCGAGAGCATCCCTCGATGGGGCAAGTGAAGGTCTCGGGGGATTCGGTCATTTCCTCGCTACCTTCGCGGGCTTTCCGAATTCGTTCGAGGTCTTGCTTCGCTTCGGGAACCTCCGTGTTCACTCCTCCATCGGTCATAATCTCCGGCTCGGAATCCCCCTCGGATTCTATTTGCTCATCGAAGGACTGCAAGAGATACGGTTTCTCTGGCTCCATTTGCTCCCCTTCGAGTAAGACGTAGGATGCCTCAGGAGGGTCAGGGTGACCAACAGCATAGTAGACCCACGTTGAGGAACCTATCCTCGCCGCCTTGACCTGACCATATTCGGATTGAAGTCTGCGAAGTGCCTCTTCGTAAGTAGCCCACTCGTTGTATCCATTATCAATTTCAACCGCACGGTCGACGATTTCCTCCTTGCTCGGATACAGTTCGTGAACCTCTGGATTTTCGCTCGCGTGACCGTCAGGAATCCTCGACTTCGTCTGCGGATTCTCTGGGTCCATATCATTATACAGTTGGGGGGAAGCGGCGAGTAGGTTCTCTACTTCCTGAGGAGAGGGAGTCTGCTCAGAGAGCGCATCCCAAATCGCATCGTAGGTCATTTTCGAGTATTCGTTGTTCTCTCGGCGTGTCTCCTTCCCCTTCTCCTCGACCATCATCTCGAACTTCTCCCCGTCGGCCATCGAGATTGCGTGATTGAAGATTTCAGACCTGTATTTGTCAGTATCCGTCAGCCATCGTCGTTTCTGGCTATGTCTCGTAACCGGATGTTCTCGGCAGTAGTGAGTCCAGGTAGCCCAAACTATCTCCCTGACCTTCGATTCGGATTCATCGCAGTATCGCTCCACCGTCGAGTAGAGGAGGGAGATTCCGATGTATTCCTGACCGCTAACGTCAATCAGACCATCCTCTTTGAGCAATTCTGCTCTATCGAACTTGGAGATACCCCCTTGCAGGAAGTCCATCACGTCGCTGAATACTGGTGTGGATTCCTCCTGTAGTTCATGAAGGGCGTTCTCCCCTATCTCGATGAGACCATCATCGGCGTCGATATCTGGAGTATCAACCTCCTCAACCTCCGCACAAGATGTCTTGTTTAGATAGACCTCGCAAACCCTCTGGAGTTCATCCTCGCGGGATTCGATGGATTCCGGCGTTCCATCGAGATGGTCTTCAGTGACGGTGAAATATCGATCGGAGTCGTAGACCTCGATATATTCACCTCCCTTACTCCCATACTCCTCCGGCTTCTCTCCGATGATGAGCGTATGGATACCTGTTCCGGAGGGGGATATCTCGGAGTAGGAATCGAGGCGTTCGATGATATCCTCGACTTCTGGCTCGATTTCTCCCGTCTCTGGGTCTCGGCAGTCATCGAAATCGAAGCCCGTTATAGGCCCGTTCTCAGTTAGGACCAATCCAACGCCATCGTAGTTTCCCCCCTCGTATCGGGCGAGAGCCGTCTCGAAGTCAGACCAAGTATTAGGCTCCTGAACCGAAGCTCTCTCACCTGTATCTGGGTCAAATGGAGGCTTCTTATTCCCTCCCTGCTCAAATCGCCAGCAAATCCAGATATCACGCCCTACGAGTTCCTTAGGGACGCTTTCGACTGTTTCCGGCGCGGAACTATTTTCTCTGTCGGAGTCTGATTTTCTCATGTCGAAGGTTCCCTCCTTCGGCGTCGACCTCGTTACCCATTGTTCGGGGGTCCCACAAGCCCCTGAATACAATTCCTCTCATCGTCCTGACCTACTTAGCGAGGAAGTCGTCTAACGCTTCATCGACCAGCTCCTCGCACTCTTCCTCGAATTCGTCCCGGACTGATTCCGAGATTAGTTCGTTAAGGCGCTCTTCCTGTCCATCCGTGAACGCCTTGTCCGAATCGAGGGAATTGACCGCTCGTTGCAGGAAGCGGGACCAGGTTTCCCCTTCGGGCTTGGCTTCCTTCAGTTCTCGATGCGTGTCTTTCTGAACGCCGATTGTCGTAACCTCTGTCTGCTCTTTCGCCATATATTCGATTGACCTCCGAACTGTCATAACTGCTGGCGAACACAAGTTCGACTCTTTGGCTCAGAAGTCGTTAGTACGCAATAGAAGACGTGAGTATCCAGATTTATCGAGGTTGGTCGAGAAGGTCAGAGAATCACGCCATCCCCTACTCAAGTAGGGATATATGAAGAAATCCACCTCAACCGCTTGATTTCGTCGGCTGGTTCATCGGAAATGCACGATGGAATGGCACGGGAAACTGTGGGAGATGTGGTCAAAATGAACGAGGTTTCCAATAGTACAGCCCCGGAATCCATCCAGCGCCAGTTCTCGCTGCGAGGGCAAGCAGAGAGTGAATCGAAGGGCTTGGGCAACGGAAAGGGCCATCTCTTCGACAAATCTATTAGAGCGCGCCTCTCGCTCCTCTCAGTGCAGAGACAGTTTATCCCCCTCACAGTCGAAGGTCCGAATATGGCTGAGATTTGGCCCTGCCCATCCTGTGAGAAGGTCTTCCTCGAAGAGACCCCACTCCGAACTCACTCCAGTCGGATGCATAACGAGTATCTGCGCCGAGGAGACGTTGAACCCGAAGAACTCCCATCGACAGAGGGAGAATTCTCGGAATCGCCGGAGGTAGCGAGGTACAGTCTGAGAGGGAAAGCTTCCTCGGATTGAGTTCGTCCCAAATCGTAGATAGGTGTCCTCTTCCTCCCGTTTGAGGCCATATCCGGCGGAATATTGTTTAAGTTGTTTGCCATATATCTGAGTATGAGCAAAGCAATGTCCAGTGATGCGATGAAGCAGAAGGTTCGTGAAGAGGTCGAGAAGGTGCTACAGGAGCGATTCAATGACGATGTCGCTTCGGAACTCTTCGACTCAGACCAATCTCGGACGAACGCCAGCCGAGGGTCGGGGCCGAATACGGTGACGGAGGAAGTCGAAATTCCGGTGTCTGGATTCATCGAGAGTGATTCCCCTCATACCTCGACGGTCGAGCGAGAACGAGTCGAACCAGGTAGAGACCCACGACTCAATGATGACATGAGCGCGGCTGAAATTTCTCGGGCATCCCGCGAAGGTCTGACGGTGGAGCAAGAACTCGAAGTCATGGGGGGTCATCGGACGAACAGCAAAGACGCTAATCCCGAGGATGTTCCGGTCGGTGGCTGGGACCACGGGGGAAACGATGAGTGAATCTCAAGAAGTGACGCCCGAGGATGCAGATACAATCGTGAAGATGGAGAAGTCCGTCACCAATCCCGCCGTCTCGACCGAGGAAGTCGCCGAAGAACTCGGAGTCAGTACCGAAGAGGCATTCAAGCTACTGGATGAATCCCCACGCCCCTCAGGGAAGCCAGTCGGGAATACGCATATTTGGTGGTAGAGGAGTTCCCCGATGTTTCCGATGGAGAATAGTCGAAACGATTTGATTCGTAGATTCCCTGTAGTCATCCCCCTCCCGAATGGTGGGGAAGGAATGCTCAACGCTCTAACGCCGACGCCCTCCCCTCACATCATACATCAACTCCATAGACCATGACCATCGAGCAAGAAGAGCAGTATCTCGGCAACGAGCCTGACGAGGTTCCGAGAATCGAGCCAGATGAGCAATGCAACGGGAAGAAAGTCGAGCGAGACGACGAGAGTGAGGAGACTGTTTTCGCGGGCTACTGCAACGCCACCGCCGGGAAGGGAACGGACCATCTCGGTGAAGGGCGTTGTAAGTACCATGGAGGGGCTTCGGCTGGAGCGCCGAAAGGGAACCAGAACGCTCAGACCCATGCCCTGAACGCTGACCCTCACCACTACTTCCAATCCCTCCCGCGAGAGCAGAAGGAGTATGTCCGGGATGTCGCCGCTTCAATTCAGGACCGAATTCGAGCGCGCTCGGGAGACGTCGATTATCTGGATAGAGTGATGACCCGGCGAATCGCTATCGAACTCCACATCGTCAGCAAAGCCAGCGACTACGTCGAGAACGTTTCCGGCCTGACTGAGACTATCTTCACCGAACACGGAAGCCACGAGAAGGAAGCGGCCCTCCTCGATGAAATTCGTAAACGCGACAAGACGATATTCCGGATGCTCAAGGAAGTCGGCGTTCTTGATGACCCGGAGAGTCAGAAAGCGGATGCGCTCGAGTCGTGGAGGGCTTTTGTCGAGGATAGAGAAGTATAGTCGATTATCGTTCGATTGTATTCTGGAACTCTCTAAACTTGAGATTTTGCTGGGAGGATTTATGTGGGTGGCGTGTCCTCTTCGCACCTATGAGCGAAAGTAAGGAAACTGAGGTAGAGCGGGATTTTGAGGACCTGAATCTGTATGATAATCTGAAAACCTACTTCCAATCTTCGATGGCAATATTTGGAAGTTTGGCGGAGATGATGCAGGAGGATATGTTCGGAAGGGAGATTGTCCATCATACAGATAGTGGTGAACGGATTGTGAGGGCTCACCCTAGAGAAGTCGATAATGGAATGTTCTATAAGTTGACTGACTCTATGGAATCAAGATGGTCTGAGCTCCCCCATTACACCGATTGTGCAGGCGCATTTGCGTCAAGTGATTTATATAAAAAGGAATTGGGTCTTGCGAAGCAGAATGATATCATAGAGGATGTGGATGACCCAGAAGACCACATCAAGAACGATTCTCTTCCTAAGCTTTTCACAAGGTATCTGGAAAAGCAGGGGAACTTCTCTTTTAATGAAGATGTATTCAAAGAGGTTTATGCTGAATTTGAACAATATCTCAAAGCAGAGGAAGTCGAATATCAGTCACAGGCCATTCTGGACAACTTCTGGATGGAGGAAGACCGATTGGAACTAGAGGAGGACCTGATATTTCGCACCCTCGACGAGGACGAGGTTGAGAATTTAAGTCCCCCGATTAGACGGCGGGTGACTGGTGATTCGAAAGATGTCTATGTTATCGAGAAGACTTATGAGGTTCCCAAATTCACGGAGCTACGCGCTGAGGAAGCGATAGACGCGTTCCAAGATGTTGTCTTGACCCTTCGATTGTTCGAGCGAAATGGAGATGTGAGATATCAACGTATATTCACCGAACCTATTTCGCCGTTCCATAAGGGGAACGAAACCTCCGGAGGGGAGCCAAACATACGATTCTTCGGCTCAAGGTACGAGATGGATTCCGAGGACTGTGAAGAGTTTAAAGAATTCTGGACCGTAATGAGTGAGCAAATTGACGACCCCCCGGAAACTTATCGTATTGCTTTAGATAAGTTCTCCCACTCCTTCCGTAGACAAAATGAAAATGACCGACTGTTGGATTCGGTAATTGCGTTGGAAGCGTTATATCTGAAGACCGGGGAACAACAGGAAATGTCGTTCCGACTCTCTCAGCGAGGTGCACTATTACTCGGGGAGTCGAGAGAGAAAGCGGAAGAAATCAAACAAGCACTCAAAGAAGCGTATAGTACACGAAGTACCTTAGTCCATGGTGGACAAACCGATGTCGGTCATGACTTCGTCTCGAATCTTCATGACATCACCCGGAGGACCCTTTCTGAGTTCTTGAAATTGAATAACAGTGGAAAATCTCATGAAGAGATAATCGAATCACTTGATGGAAAAGCGGTCACACCGATTGAAGATTGAATCCGTCTCTGCTCTAAACTACTGAGCGCGGCGAGAAAGCGATTGAATAGCGATCAATCGTCTTCTGCTCGATAGTTCTGGAATCGCCTGAGGAAAACGAAGAGAGCTAATTCATAGGTCAATGGGACTGGGCTGCTCAGGTCAAGAAAAAGACTAAGCGATTATGATTTCGAGTGTACCATATGGCTGCCCCAGTTGAAGCTATTGAGAAAGAAGTTGAACGGTTAGAGGATGATGCCGAGTCTATTGAAGCATTATATACGGATTTTTTCAATCGAATTGGGACCCATTCGGCTAACGGACCTGGGGATATGGTAGTCGTGGGAGGTAGATTTTGGGATACCCCCTCTGACGAGCTAGAAGGACTTCAACGAGAGGCATTGCAAAAATACGAGGTTTGGTACAATTCAGCCACCCCTCTCATCTCTGACTATCTCCCGAATCGCCAAGAGGACTTTGAGCAACATTACTCGGAGTTCAAAGAGAGACTTCAGTTGGACAAAGACGCTCGTTCAGATACTCAAAAGGTACTGAATGCTCAAAACGCGGATTTTGATTCCCAGCGTAGTATTCTCCAGTCAATCCCATCCAAGATTCGAGTTGAAGAGCTGAAGGTAAGACGGCAGATATCCGAAGAGGTCTCCCAAAGTGAGCTTGATACTGCGAGAGACCTCTTTGAGGAGGGAGAGGTTAGAGCAAGTGGAGTGGTCGCAGGTATCGCTTTAGAGAGATACCTCTTAATGAAGTGCGAGAATGCTAGCGCAGAAATCAGCTACAACTACAACGATGGAATTGCGGCTCTGGCTCAGAAATTATACGAGGCCGATGAGATTGACTCCACGCCTGAGAAGCACCTCCAACATCTTGCCGATATTCGAGCAGACTGCGCCCACGCAAATGAGGAAGACCCAGACCCCAATGATGTGGAACGTCTATTAGAGGATGTAGAGGACTACATCCGTGGTAGGAAGATATAGCTCAGGAGAGGGTCATGAGAGCTGATTCGATGAGAAGGAACTGAGCGCGTGTCTCTGACAATTCTGCTGAAAGAGGGGGATTGGCCTGGGTCACGCTGGAAGATTCATTCTTACGCGCCTCTCGCTCCTCTCAGTGAATGCTGAAGAGATTGCGACTGTAGAGAGCAGCCCTCAGGAGGTAGAGTACGACTCATCTACTACGCTAAGGTCTAAGCGCGTTCCCCTCTTCGGCCACGATGAACCACCAGATGGCTACGACTGGACTTGATGACCAAGTGAACCCCGAGGCGTTTTCGGAGCGATATAGCGCCGAATCGGGGCGCTATCCTGTGAATCTGGAAAGCAGGGTTAGGAAGTCCGCCCTCCCCGATTTGAACGGGGGACAAGTCGATCTACAGTCGACTGCTCTACCAGTCTGAGCTAAGGGCGGGCAGGCGATTACACGTAGTCCCTCTGTTGGACTTAAGGGTTATTATTCGGTTCGCACGTCGACAGACGAGCGTCAGACATCGCGGGAAGATTGAAATAGGTGGCGCTACATCTGTCTGACGAGAGACGCGCATGAGCAAGATCACGTTCCGCGCCGACGACACTCTCGTCGACGAGTTAGAGCGGTTCGACGCCTCCAAGAGCGAGGTGTTGCGCCGCGCCCTCCGAGAGTATCTCGAGGGCCGGGACGGCGCGAGCGCGGAGCGGAGCGACCGCGGCGCGGAGGGCGGGAGCATCGACGACATCGTCGCGGAACGGGTCGATACGCTCGTCGAGCGGCGACTGGCGGAGCGGACAGCGAACGGCGGCGGACAGGACATCAACGTAAACATCTCGCTCGACGGGGACCGCGCGGCGAGCGAACAGTCCCAGGCGGGCGCTCGTAAGACGGCCGCGCCTGACGAACGCGACGCGTCCGACGCTCGCGACCCGGCCCCCGACGGAAGTAATACGTGCGGCCAGTGCGGCGAGAACGTCAGTTCAGACCACGTGTACTGCCCGAACTGCGGGGAAAAAGCGACCCACAGGGTGTTCTGTGACTGCGGCGACGAGCTCAGAACGGACTGGGCCTTCTGTCCCAGTTGCGGTCGTCGGACGCCGGCCGCCGACGTACTCGATTCCGCCTGACCGGCAGTATCGGCGCTCTACGCCGCTGTTTTCTCCGGTTGTCATACGATCAGCGATACTTTTATTACATATCGGCTGGTGTGTTGATTCGCGTAAGACGGTCGTCTTACACGGCGAGAACATACGGCAGTATCGTACTCCCATCGTGGAGTTATGACGTGTAAGACACCACGCGTGTGAGGGGAATCGCACGTATCCGTCTTACCAAAGGGGAATCTAACAATGGAGCGTGTGACACTGCGAATTCCGAAACAGCAGATCGACGAGGTCGAACAGCTAGTCGAGACGGGGGAGTTTCCGAACCGGAGCGAAGCGATCCGGTCGGCCGTCCGCGAAATGATCAACGAGCAGGGCGAGAAGACCCAGGATAGCTCGAGCAAACACAACTGGGCGAAGGTGTAACTATGCAGGACATCGTTCAGGACGCGCTCGAGAATGCCGAAGCCGAGAAGCGTGACATGGATGTCGACACCGACGGGGACGAGTTCGGCGACCCGCGGATCGTCATCGTCGGAGCGGGCGGGGCGGGCAACAACACCGTCAATCGCCTGTACAACATCGGCGTCGACGGAGCGGAGACCGTCGCGATAAACACCGACAAACAGCACCTGAAGATGATCGAGGCCGACACGAAGATCCTCGTGGGCAAGTCGCTCACGAACGGTCTCGGCGCGGGTGGCGACCCCTCGATGGGCGAACGAGCCACCGAGATGGCTCAGGGGACCATCAAGGAAGTGCTCGGCGACGCCGACCTGGTGTTCGTCACCGCCGGGATGGGTGGCGGCACCGGTACCGGCGCTGCGCCCGTCGTCTCGAAGATAGCGAGCGAGCAGGGTGCCATCGTCGTCGGCATGGTGTCGACGCCGTTTAACGTCGAACGCGCGCGGACGGTCAAGGCCGAGGAAGGCCTCGAAAAACTCCGCGAGGAGGCCGACTCGATCATCGTCCTCGACAACAACCGCCTGCTCGACTACGTTCCCAACCTCCCGATCGGCAAGGCCTTCTCGGTGATGGACCAGATCATCGCCGAGACGGTGAAAGGTATCAGCGAGACCATCACTCAACCGTCGCTCATCAACCTGGACTACGCGGACATGACGACGATCATGAACCAGGGCGGCGTCGCGGTGATGCTCGTCGGGGAGACTCAGGACAAGAACAAGACCCAGGAGGTCGTCAACGACGCGATGAGTCACCCCCTGCTCGACGTTGATTACCGCGGCGCGAGCGGCGGACTCGTCCACATCACCGGCGGCCCCGACCTCACGCTGAAGGAGGCCGAGGGTATCGCCAACAACATCACCGAACGCCTGGAAGCGAGCGCGAACGTTATCTGGGGCGCTCGTATTCAGGAGAACTACAAGGGCAAGGTGCGCGTCATGGCGATCATGACGGGCGTCCAGAGCGCGCAGGTGCTCGGCCCGACCACGCAGAAGCAGGCCAACAAGTCCCGACAGAGCCTTGACGGCGTCGACGAATCCGACTTCGACGCGAGTCAGAACCTCGGGAACGACGCCGTTCACGGCAACGGCGCACAGAGCGACGGCGGCCGGGAAACGGTCGAACAGAACAACGGCCTCGACGTCATCCGATAACCCGTTTTTTCGACGGAGACTCGTGGGGCTTCGGCCCCTCTATTTCGCACCCCACGAGCGACGCTATTGGTGGGCTTCGGACGCATACTCGGGGTCGGGTTCGCCGCCGCTGGAGTCGCCTATCGGCTCGTTTTCAGCGGACTGGGCGGCTGTCTCGCCGGAAAGACGGCGGAACGAGAACGACGTGTGACAGTCCGTCTTACACGGCATGAACCGATTCCACGAGCGCTTGTGCTCTCGTGCACAGTCACGCCCTAAACGGCATGGACCGATTCCACGAGAGCACACTTTCGACATTTCTCTCTCGTCGTCGCCGCGCCACACTCCGCGCACTCTCCCAGGTCGCGTTCGCTCGCGTCGCCGTACTTGCTGGCGGCCATGGCCGCGATCTCCTCGTACCCCGCCATGATCGAGTGGCGAGCCCCGGGGTGGTTCTCTTCGAGGTCGAGTAGCAACTCCTGAATCTCGCCGCGGTAGGCCTCGCTGGCGTGGGGACACTCCGTGATGTGGGCGGGGAGGTCGCGCAAGTGTGCGTACAGGGCGACCTCCTTCTCGGGGATGTCCCGGAGCGGTTTGGCGCGGGGGACGAAATCGGCCTGCTCGCCGCGGGTGTCGGGGCCGTCGCCGAACGGGCCGAGGCTGGCATCGAAATGCTTCGCCATCTGGGGGATATCGCCTTCGAAGAAGTTCATCAGTGCCGTCTGGGCCTCGTCGTCCAGGTTGTGGCCCGTCAGGAGTTTCGTCGCGCCGTACTCCTCGGCGTACTTCGAGAGGAGGTCGCGGCGGAACACGCCGCAGTACGCGCAGGCAGCCATGTTTTCGGGGTCCGTCTCGACGACCTCGTCCATCTTCACGTCGAATTCCTCTTCGTAGGTCACTATCTCGTGGCGGATACCGAGGTCCGCGGCGAGTTCCTCGCAGGCATCGACGGACTTGTCGCGGTAGCCCTCGATCCCTTCGTGGATGGTCAAGGCGATCATCTCGACGCGGGGGTCCTCGGCGAACGTCTGGTCGAGGATCTGCGCGAGGACGACGCTGTCCTTGCCGCCCGAGAGACCGATCACCCACGTCTCGGGGTCGTCCGGCGTGGCCGACCGCGGGAGGAGGTTGTCCTCGCGGATCCGGCTCCGAGCCCTGCTCTCGACCGACTCGCAGAAGTGGTGCTCGCAGAGGTGCGACCCGGAGTAGGCCGCGTGCATCACCGCCTCGCGGTCGCACTTGGTGCAGTCCATTACCGACACGTACCTTCGCGCCGCCCATCACGGTTTCGCCTCGGCGCGTTCGCGGGTGGCTGTCGTCGACGCTGGTCCGCCCGCCACTGCGGCATCACCGGTCACGCCGAGAGCGCGGCCGAACCGTCCTCCAGAGCGGCCAGGAGCGTGTCGAGGTGGCGGTCGCGCGCCGACGAGGAAAACAGTTCGTGACCGCCGTCGTAAAGGACGATACGCTCCGGCGGAACCCGGTCTCCGATGGCGCGCGTGCTGACGATCCGGTCCCGAAGGGTGCAGAAGACGACAGCGTCGTCGTCGATGGGCGGAAGGGTCCGCTGTGCCTCGCGGCACTCCCGTATCCACGACGGCGCGGCGGCGTTCGCCCCGGTCGCTATCTGTCGGTCGGTCGCCAGGTCACCGATGTTCTCCGCGTCAGTGTTCGCCGGCAGGAATTCGACGCTGGTCGGGAGTTTCGCGAACAACGGGCCGAGAACGTCGAGCACACCCTCGGGGAACCCCCAGAACGGACTGAGATAGACCCGCTGGTCAGCGCCGTCGAGATGGGCCGCGATCAGGCCGCCGGTGCTGTGCGAAAGCAGGCGGTACCCGTCCAGTTCCGCGACGAACTCGGCGACGGGTTCGAGGTACTCGCTCCGGAAGTCGGAGATAGCCGTCGGGATCCGAAACACGTGGACGCGGTATCCCGCGCCCGTGAGTTCGTCTATCAGCCAGCGGACGTTCTCGTGGTACAGTTTGTTCCCCCAGCCGAGAACGAACACCAGGTCCTCGTCTCCGCCGTCGTCGAACGTGCGCTGTTCCATACGGTCGGGTTCTCCGTAATACGACAAAAGCGATGCGGGAGACCGTACTCCGCCGTCCAGAAGCCGGTGACTGCGCGCACGGCTACTGCGGGACCAGCACGAAGACGTTTTGCGCGTCCGGCGACTACCGGGAAACGATGAGCGGACTGGACCGCGACGACGCCATCGACCGCGTCGAAGCCATCGTCGACGCCGTAGAGAGCGAACGGATGCCCGTCCCCGTCCGCGAGGTGTGGGTGTACGGGGACGTCGCTCTCGGTCTCGACCCGGTCGAACGCCTCGACGTCTACCTGACGAAAGACATCCTGCTGGACGGCGAGAGCGACCGCGAGGGGGAGTTCGTCGACAGCCACGGAATACAGGGGGTCGGCAAGTCCGTCCGAGCGGACTGGGCCGAGGACCACCCCGACCTGCTCCGGGCGAACCCAAACGGTCACGCCGCGCCGGAGAAATGTCTCGCTGCACACCTGATAGACGAGGACGAACCGATCCACCTCGAAGTGTGTAACGCCAGTTTCGAGGACAACGTCACGCAGCGCTTGCGCGGGGCGGTAGACCGCGAAGCCTACGAAGAGATACTCGACCCGCGCGGGGCCTGCCTCTGGGTCGATGGGACTCGGAGCGAGGACGCGCTCTCGAAACTCCGCAACAGCGAACTGCCGTTCCCGACGCTGTCGGAATCGCTCGAAATGCTCGGGCTCGAACCCGACCAGGCCGACACCGCCGCAAAGGAGATTCACGCCTGGCGCGAACAGCAGGAGGGCGCGACCGTTCGCGGCGACGTGGTTTAGCTGAAGAACTTGTCGAGCAGGCCTTCCTCGCCGACCTCCTTGCTGCGTTCGGTCTCGCGTTGCTCACGAGCGTTTTGCATCCGGTCTTTGAACGCCGCGGCGACCGGATCTTCCTCGTCGTCGCCTGCTGTCTGTCCGGTCTGATCGGCGGAAACTCCGGCGACGGAGTTGCCCTTTCCGCCGCCGGACCTACCGGATTCGGCGTCGGCCGCCTCGCCGCTGGCTCCGGCCGACCCGTCCGAATCGACCCAGTCGAACGCCGGATTCGAATCGCCGTTCTCGCCGTCCGCGGCCGTCTCCGTCCCGCCTGCAGCGGCCGCCGTCGGCTGATCGGCTTCCTGCGTCGTCTCGGACGCTCGTTCGCTCCCCGCCTCCGCCGCACTCGTCGCTCCCGGAGAGTGATACGTGCCCTCGTCGAGACCGTTTGACAGCGATGACGGGACGATCGGGTCCGCGGACAGGTCGTCCGCGGCGATGCGCGCCGCCAGCTCCCAGTACGTCTCCGCGGTCGGGCTGTCCGGGTCGTGTTCGATCACCGGAACCCCGGCCGCCGAACTCGCAACGACGCTCTCGTCGTGCGGTAGTGCGGCGAGTACGGGGGTCGAAACGTGGCGTTCTATCGCCGACAGGTCCGGCGTCACGCCGGCATCGATTCGGGTCACGATCACGCCTTCGACCGGCGTCCCTAGATACTCCACGGCCTGTCGCCCCTCAGCGGTGGCCGTTAGCGATTCCTCGTCGAGCGTCGACGCGAACACAGCTCTGTCGGCGAGTGACGCCCACAGCATCGCCTCCAACCGGTCGCTGACGCCGACGTCGAGCAACACCACGTCGTAGCGCTGGCGGGCCACGTCGACGATATCCGCGGCGATCCCCAGGTTCGCGTTCCGCTGCCAGTCGCGGTCGGACGCACCGGGAACGACGGCGAAGTCCCTCGACCGCTTGTACGTCGCGTCGAGCAGGGTCGCCCGCCCCGCCAGGACCGACTCGATCGTCGGTCCGTCGACCGCTACGTCGATGCTCTCTGTCAGTTCCGCCCCGCCCAGGTCGGCGTCGACGATGCCGACCCGAAGCGGTCCCTCCGCGAGCGACGCCCCCAGCGCCGCCGTGGTAGTTGTTGCCCCCGCGCCGCTCGATCCCCCGAGTATCGCGTACACCCCTGTCATCTTGCGGGGATCTGTACTGATGCGTAATAAATAATCTCCATGATACATTAACATTTATTTTCTGAGACTTTCCGCCCCGGTGACTGAACAGGTCACGGAGGAATGGCGTATCCGTCTCAGACAACGCTCCGATACAGCGACACGAGATCGTCGGCGACAGTGTCGAGTTCGAACGACTCGCTCGCGGCCTCCGCGTTCGCGCCGAGGCGCTCGCGCTGGTCAGAGTCTTGCACCTGCTTGATCGCGCCGGCGAAGTCGTCGTCCGCTTTCAAGCAGTTCGTTCCGTCCGTGAGCCACTCGAACGTCGGGATATCGCGGACGACCGGCGGTTTCCCACAGGCCATCGCCTCCAGCAGCGCCATCCCCTCGTTCTCGTTTTTCGTCGGGAAGAAGAACACGTCGCCGGCGGCGTACGCCCCGCGGATGTCCTCGACGTAGCCCGTAAACGTGCAGTTGTCCGGCGCGTTCTCGACGAGTTTCGTCGTCTCTCGCTTCCGGAGGAGGCGGTCGAGACCCCCGCCTCCGGTGGGGTTGAGGTAGCCGAACCAGACGAAGTCCGTATCGGGCATCGCGCGAGCAGTCTCGACGAACGACCGGAGGCCTTTGCGCTCGATGACGTGGCCCACCATGAACGCGACCGTTCCGGAGAGGTCGTACCTGTCGCGGTACTCCTCGCGGAGGTCCGCGTATCCGGCCAGCATATCCGGGTCGAACCCGTTGCTGATGACGGTTTTCGGAGCGTCCGCGTACCCCTCCAACACCTGGCGGTTGTGCTCGGAGGGACAGACGAGGTGATCGGCCAGCGAGTACGCGTACTCCAGGTAGGGGCGCATCGGACGTGCGAGCAGGTTCGAAAGGGCGAAGCTCTCCCGGAAGTCCTCCGCGGTCTGGTGTGCATGGACCAGTACGGGAACGCCGCTCAGGCGTGCTTTCCGGGCGTAATACACGGAGCGCGGCCCCATGTTGTTCAGGTGCAGGAGGTCGGCGTTCAGGTCGGGTTCGGTGGTGTACTCGATCCCCCGCCGGTCCAGTATCTTCCGCTGGTTCCGCACCGACTGGGCGTGTCCGCCCGTGATGTGGTCCTCCCACTCGAAGTAGTGGCTGACGCGCATTCCTTGTCCGCACTCTCAAACGCGGAGGGTTCAACCCTTCCGGTTCCGACGCGGGGTCCCGGCGGCGTTGCGCTCGCCGCCGAGCGACGCCGCGGTTCGACACAACAGACTGCCGAACGGCCGCGTATATCTCCGACGCGCCCGTACGACGCCGCATGAACGTCCGCGAAGCCACGCCCGCCGACGCTGCGGCGGTCAACGCAGTCCATCTCGACTCCGTCGACGGCCTCGGCCCCGCGGCCTACGACGAGAAACAGGTCGCGGCCTGGGGGACCAGCGCAGGGCCCGACGATTATCCGGTCGACGCCGGCGATACCCGCTTCGTAGTCGCGGAAGTAGACGGCGAAGTTCAGGGGTTCGGCGAACTCGCGTTCGATCCGGGCGAGTATCTCGAACCGCCCGCAGACGCCGAGGTGAAAGCGGTTTACGTCCACCCGTCCGTCGCCCGCCGAGGCGTCGGGTCGGCGCTACTCGCCGAACTGGAGGACGCGGCACGCGAAAACGACACCGAGACGCTCGGCCTCTACGCGTCGAAAAACGCCGTCTCCTTCTACGAGGCGTGTGGGTACGACCGCGTCGCCGAACGGGCCCACGAGTTCGGCGGCGAGGTTCCGGGAACCGTTGTGGAGATGCGGAAACGCCTGTAAACGGAGGCGAGGCGACTGGTAACTTCCAAACTTCACCGTCTAACCGTCCGGCGACCACCGACAGTTGTCCGGGTATCCTACACCCGTCCGACGGTCACGAAAAAGGGGACGACCTCCGTTCGCCGGTAGTCCTCGTCTTGCATCTGCTCGATGACGTCCCGTCCCATCGCGCGCCACGCGGCGCGCAGGTCGTCGAACTCCTCGGCGGAGAGGTCGCCGTTGAGCATCGTCGTGCGGTCGTCCGTTAGCCCCTCGCCCGACGCCTTCCGCTTCGCTGCGGAGAGCGCAGACTCCGAATACGGCGGGGCGACCGTCCGCTCGTGGTCGTAGCGACGCGTCTCCACGCTATCGAGATCGGCTTCGTCGAACACCCGGCGGGTTCCGGTCCCGCCCAGCGAGACGTCCGTCGGCACGCCGTCGATGTACGCGCGGCGGGCGCGTCCCTCCAGTCGTGATTCGGCGGCGACGCTGGAGTCGACGGTAACGGCACCGTTGTCGGGTTCGACCGCGGCCACGCGGTCCCGCGAGACGCGCGCGAACTCCCGGACCGTCGCCGCGGGGTCAGGGAGGTTGATCAGCAGGGCCTGACAGACGACGAGGTCGAAAGAACCGTCAGGGAACGGGAGGCGGGTCGCGTCGCCAGCGACGACCGGGGCATGGTCGGCCGCGACGGCGAGCAGGTCGGCGTCGGCGTCGACGCCGATCACCTCGCCCGGCGACTCCTCGGCGAGGACGCGGGTCAACTCACCCGTCCCGCAGCCCACGTCGAGGACGCGGTCCGCGTCCCCGAGTTCGAGCGGGTCGAGGGCCCTGCGGTCCTCCCACATCCCGCGACGCGTCTCGTCGAGGTAATCGGCTGTGAACTGGCGCACGGGGCGCGTTACTCCCGCAGCTCCTTGACTCGCTCGATGTTCCAGGCGAATCCCTTCCCGTCCTCGTTCGGCGTCTCAAGCACCAGCGGCACGTCGCGCAGGTCCTCGTGGTTGACGAACGCGCGCATCCCGTCCTCGCCGATGAGGCCCTCGCCGATGTGGGCGTGTTCGTCCTTGTTCGTGCCGCACTCGTGCTTCGAGTCGTTGAGATGGACGCATTCGAGATGCTCCAGTCCGACCACGTCGTCGAACTCGGCGACCGTCTCCTCGACGCCTTCGGCGGACGAGAGGTCGTAGCCCGCGGCGAACATGTGGGCGGTGTCGAGACAGATGTCGAGATCCTGTTCTGACCGGTCGAGGACCTCGGCGAGATGCTCGAAATCGCCGCCCAGCTTGGTGCCGCTGCCGGCGTCGCTCTCGACGAGGACGGTGACCCCATCGGGGATATCGAGTTCGTCCAGCGCGCTGGCGGCGTTGTCGAGGCCGCCCTCGACGCCCGCGCCGGTGTGTGCGCCGAGATGAACGTTAACGTACTCGATGCCGAGTTTGTCCGCCGCGTCGACCTCCTTCTGCATGGCGTCGATCGACTTCTCGCGGAGGTCGTCTTTCGGCGTACAGAGATTGACGAGATACGAGGAGTGGATCACCCACGGTCCGTCGAGTTTCTCACCGGTACCCTCGCGGAAGGCCGCCGCCTCGTCGTCTCCCACGTTGGGATCCTGCCACACCTGTGGGGAGTGGGTGAATATCTGTCCGCAGTTCCCGCCGACGTCGCGTTGCCTGTCGACGGCGAGGTGAACGCCGTCAGCGATAGACACGTGTGCTCCGACTCGCATGTGTTCGGAGAGTGACCGAACCGGCAAATGCACTTCGACTCCGACGGGCTAACAGTGACTCTAAGCAGTCGCACTGACTGCAGCCGTGCTGGCAGTGTTTCACCCGGTAGCAGCGGCGTCGAGGAATAGCGAACGACTCCTAGGTCGGATCGTCCCGGTGACGGTTCCAGTATTCGCTGTCGTACTTGCGATCCGCGCGCAGTTCGGCGTCGTCGAGTTCCTGGTCGGACCAGCCGCCCTCTTCGGCGTCCGCCCACTCGGCGAGACACGTTTCGAGCGTCTCGACTGCCGCCTCCCGAGTGACATCCGCGTGGTCTGTCACGCTCGTCACCCGACCAGTGAACTCCTCGGGCGACGTGTCCGGCTCCGAGAAGACGCCGAGATGGCGGGTTTCGGTGAGGTCGAAGTTGATCGAACCGTGCTGTATGACGGCGTCACGCTGGCGATACTGAGCGTTCCCGCTTATCTTCCGACCGCCACAGAGCAGGTCGTGAGCGGGGTGGACCGCCCGCAGGTAACAAGCCGGGTCGTGGATCGCCGGGAGGTCGTCCTCAGCGAACTCCGCGAAGACGCCCATCCGTTGGAACGCCTCGACGATAGGTTCACAGAGGAGTCCGTAACAGTCCATCAGGTCACCGGGAAGGTCGTCCGCTGGCGCGATTATCGAGTAAGAGATGTCGCCGAACGAATCGTGATAGATGCCGCCGCCGCCCGTCTGGCGCCGGACCACGTCTATCCCCTCTCGTTCGCAGTACTCCCAATCTACGGATTCGGGATCCTGTCGATATCCGAGCGAGAGGCAACTGGGATCCCACTGATACACCCGGACGGTCCTGATCCCCCCGGTTGACGCCGTTTCGGCGGCTATCTCGTCGAGAGCCATATTCATCGCGCCCGAACGGGACTCTTCGCTGACGAAACGCCAGTCCTTGTCTGCGAGCGAAGACCGGAGAGATCCTGAGTCGTCGGCCATGCCGTGGCGTACGTCGGGTTCCGACAAAAAGCCGGTGCAGACCCACCGTCACAGGTGTCTCCTTGGAGACGAATGCGACGCAGTGGACCGACGCGTAACTGTAGTGCTGTCGGTCAAGCCCTGCTTACTGGAGGCCGGTCGAGTTCGTGCGAGCAAAGCGACAGTTCACCAGCCACGCTGACGGCGGTACTCGGCCGTGATCGAAGCAGGACGAGCCACGCCCCGTACATTGTGTATATCGGAATGTAGTTTACACATCCGACGGACAACGCACGGGGCTTAAACCTGCCCGTACGCTACGGATACGGTATGGTCCAGAACGTCGCCGGGATCCTCCCGGAACTCGAACCGGAGGATTTCCACCTTCTCTCGGGCGTCGAGCAGGGAATGCGGTTTTCGGAGTGGGTAAAACGCGAGAAGTTGCCCGAGTTCTCGCGGTTGACGAAAGAAAACGTCGACTACCGGATAGACCGGTGTCTCGATTACGACCTCATCGAGCGGAACACGATCCAGTACGAGGGGTATCGCCTGAAGTTCGAAGGGTACGACGCGCTGGCGTTGCACGCGTTCGCCGAGCGAGAGACCATCGAAGGGTTCGGGTCGTCACTCGGCGTCGGGAAGGAAAGTGACGTCTTCGAAGTACAGTCGTACAAGCCCATGGCGCTGAAATTTCACCGAGAGGGCTTTACCAACTTCCGTGAGGTGATGCGGGAACGGGATTACACGACGGACAAAGACCACGTTTCCTGGCTCTACACTGCCCGGAAAGCGGCCGAACGCGAGTACGAGGCGCTGGAAGCCGTGTATCCAGATGTCGCGGTGCCGCAACCGATCGACCAGAACCGTCACGCTATCGTGATGGAGAAGATAGACGGGGTTGAGCTCTCCCGCACGAAACTCAAAGACGAACAGGTCGTCCCAGTCTTGCGGTTGCTCTTGGAAGAAATGAGCGAGGCGTACGCGCACGGGCGCGTACACGCAGACATGAGTGAGTACAACGTGTTCGTCGATGAGAGCGGAGTCACGATCTTCGACTGGCCACAGTCGATACCCACGGACCACGAGAACGCCGAGGAGTTCCTGGAACGGGACGTGGAAAACGTTGTCAGCTACTTCCAGCGGAAATATCCCCAGTTACTTCCGGAGGCTGTCGATAGCGCCGCACTCGCGGATGCTGTGGCGGCTGGCGACGACGGCGGGATCCGAACGGCGTTAGAATAAACTTCATTTCGATATAGAAAATGGGTTAGTCCAGTAGTTGAGATGGGAACGAACACGTGCGGGGTCGGACTGAGGGAGGCTGCGATGCAATCCCAAACTGGGGCGTACCGCCGTCTAACTATCACCTGGCCGTGGCACCGAAGACAGGTCGCACGGGAGGCCGTCCGTGCGACTGGCGTTTGTGGCGACAGCCCCCGTTCTCAGATCCCGGGAATCTGAGACGCTCCTTTTTATGGGGGGTTCGAAGTTGCAGGTGAAGCCATGACCCAAATCGGTGCCCCCGGCGACGGTATCTCTCGACGAGCGTTTCTCGCGGCGACTGGCGCAACCGGCCTCGGTGCGGTTGCCGGATGTACGGCTCCCGCCAGTCAACGTGACGAAGGAAATACGGCAGCGGCGACCGAGTCGCCCAGCGATCTGCCGACGACCTCCCCACCCCAGGTCGTCGATGTCGACGAACAGGGGG
Organism: Halostella pelagica; assembly: GCA_005954745.1. Classification (GTDB taxonomy): domain Archaea; phylum Halobacteriota; class Halobacteria; order Halobacteriales; family Natronoarchaeaceae; genus Halostella; species Halostella pelagica. The sequence goes on along the minus strand of CP040678.1, from coordinate 518,573 downwards.
GACAGGTGACGCTCAGTTCACAGCCTGCCCGCCATCTCGCACACCCCGGCGAATCGATGGGCGGCCCCGTCGAACTGCCGCAGGTGTGGGCGTTCCAGGCCGACGACCGGGAACCGAGCGTCCCCGGACCGATCCTGCGAACGACGGAGGGCGAAGACATGGAGGTGACGTTTGACAACACCGATGGAAAGCACCCGCACACGGTGCACTTCCACGGCGTCCGAAAGACCTGGGAGAACGACGGCGTTCCCACAACGACGGGTATCACCATTCCGCCCGGGGAAAAACACACGTACGAGATCCCGGCAAACGTTCCCGGCACGCATCTCTATCACTGCCACTACCAGACCCACCGCCACATCGACATGGGGATGTACGGCATTTTCCGCGTCGACCCCAAGGGGTACGAACGCGCGGACAAGGAACATTTCCTGACGTTCAAGGATTGGGACTCACGGCTGAACCGGCGGATGGCCGGCGAAGACGTCGAGTACAGCCCGCGCCAGCGCGACCCCGACGTGTTTACGATCAACGGCAAAGTCGCGCCGCGGACGCTTCACCCGGAAGACGGGTCGCCGATCATCGTCTCCGAGGGGGATACGGTCCGCCTTCACATGGCTAACAACGGGTACATGTCCCACCCGATCCACATTCACAACCACCGCTTCGAGCGCGTGGCGAAAGACGGCGGGACGATCCCCGAAGCGGCCAGACACGAAATGGACATCACGAACATAGCGCCCGCCGAGCGACACACGATCGAGTTCAAGGCGGACGCCGACCCCGGCATCTACCTCATGCACTGCCACAAGGTCAGCCACGCGATGAACGGCGAGGTGTACCCCGGCGGTATGGTCGGCGGCGTCGTCTACGAGTCCGCGATGGACACCGACATCTTCGCGGATCTCATGGAGTACGCGGGCTACGAGGGATAGTGCAGTATCGGCGTTCCGGCCGACGAGAGTGATCCCGAACGCCCGCGTCTCGTCGGACGCGTAAGGGACGGAGACTTTTGCACGTCGTCACGCACCTGTCGTACGCAGTCGTGTGATCTGGTATGTAAACAGTCGCAAACGCGACTATACATCTAAGCGTCTGGCGCGCGTTTTCGAACCGTATGGGACGCACTGTCAAACTCAACGATATCGACTCCGTGGTTTCGGCCCTCGACTATCCAGTCTCTCGTGAGACGGCGGTCGAGGAGTACGCGGACGTGACCCTCAGTCTCGCCGACGGCGAAGAGAACATGGGCGACATCATCTCACAGTCAAGCGACGACACGTTCGACAGCACCGACGACCTAGAGAACGAACTGATGAACCTCCTCCCGCGTCACGCCGTGGGGGAACCGTATCAGTCCGAGGGTGACGGCTGACGGCGGCAGTGTCAGCGGAACAGTTGGATGCTCGCCGGTCGCGTGCCGTCCGACGAGGATGTGCCTCGTCTGTCAGTGGCTGCCGTACCAGTCGGGTAGTTCCTGCATCGCGGCGTGTTCGGCGTACTCCTCTATCGACGGCTGGCCCCAGAACCGAACGGTGTCGGACCGGCTGTCGAAGTCGACGACGCCCGCGTCGTCGAGTTTCGGGAGGTGAATCTGATACAGGTCGGCGGCAATCCGGTCGATCCGCTCCGCGGACGGGTCAGTGTCAGCCTCCAACGATGCGACGTGTTCCACGAGGGAATCGCAGTCGACGGTGTCGTCGTCCATGTCGACGAGATAGTAAATGACGTAGCGGCGACGTCGGGCCGACAGGAGGTCGAAGACGGTGTCGAGAGACGGAGCGGACGACAGATTACGACTACCGGGTCCGGTGTTCCCGTCCCGATCGTCCCTGTTACCGTCGCTCATTCTCGTGGGTGGACATGAATCTCGTAGTACAAAAAACGCCTTCTTTGTCTGAATGAAATCGCGTCCTGGTCAGATAAATCGGCCACTGACTTTAAGCAATGGTGCGGTGCAGGTAGGGTAATGAGTAACAGCGAGGTCGAGTTATCGACCACTTGGGAACCGAGCACGCAAGTGATCGAATCCATCGCGGCGGCCGAAGGTGTCGACCCGATCGATCTCGACCCACCGCTACACACCGCTATCGACCTCGACGCACTCGACGCGCTGTTTTCGCCGACGAGTGGGGTTCCGCGCCCGGAAGGTCGAGTCGAATTCGAGTACGCGGAGTACGAAGTCGTCGTGTCGAGCGACGGTTCCGTCACCGTGGACCCGCGGGACACGACAGCCTCGGAACAATAACTCGATCGGTCGAGTCGAACGACCTGGTGCAGTCGCTTTCGCGCGATAACGGCGACAGAGCGTCTCTGATAGCAGAGCGTCGCCCCACCGGGCGGCCGAGCGTTTCGAAGCCCTTAAACTCGGAAGTCGAGAAGAAGCAGTAACTCGCTGGACGACGGGCGCCAGCGGGCACCTGTACACTCAGGACGGAATGTGGCCGGTCAACCGGCTGAACCACAAACGCCCGTGGTGATATAGATGGCACGAAGCTTCTACTCCCACATCAAGGAAGCGTGGAAAGACCCCGGCGACGGTGACCTCGCCGAACTACAGTGGCAACGAAAGCAGGAATGGCGCGACCAGGGCGCGATCGAACGCGTCGACCGTCCAACCCGCCTCGACAAGGCCCGCGAACTGGGCTACAAGGCGAAACAGGGCGTCGTGGTCGCTCGCGTGAGCGTCCGTAAGGGCTCGGCCCGCAAGGAGCGGTTCCGCGCCGGTCGACGCTCGAAGCGTCAGGGTGTCAACGCGATCACCCGCCGGAAGAACCTCCAGCGGATCGCCGAGGAGCGTTCCAGCCGGAAATACCGCAACCTGCGCGTCCTCAACTCCTACTGGGTCGGAGAGGACGGCAGTCAGAAGTGGTTCGAAGTAATCATGCTCGACCCCGAGCATCCGGCCATCCAGAACGACGACGATCTCAACTGGATCTGCGACGACACGCACAAGAACCGCGCGTTCCGCGGCCTCACGAGCGCCGGCACCAAAAACCGCGGGCTCTCGGAGAAGGGCAAGGGCTCGGAGCACACTCGACCGAGCAACAGCAGCGACCAGGGACGCGGGAAGTAAACGCGGCCGGCTGATTTCTCCCGTTTTTCGCGGCGACGAGCGTCCGCTTTAGTGAATGTTCTTACGGCAGGTCCTCCGTCTCCCGTCGCTCGACGAACTGGCTCCCGGTCCCGGAAAACAAAGCGGCGGTTGGAAGACGGCTAGGCTCGCCGATACAGAGATCAGCCACCGACGACTATGCGCCGAAATCCGATCTCCCGTCAGAACGCGTCGTCGGTTCCCTTCGTCGGGCGATCCGAGCGAGAGACAACGGAGAAGGGCATGTGCGCGGGACGCGAGAGTGGACCATCAGAAGTCAGTCGGACGAGGAGAAGCTACGAAAGACGACCGTCACGGTTGCGTACGTGACGCCGAACGCGAGCCCCTGCAGCGTCGCACTGATGAGATCGTCTCCCAGCGCGTACGCTGTCACGGTCACGGTGACGAGCGGGACGAGAACCAGGAGAGCGATCCTGACAAACGGATGCACCGCGAGCAGGTCGTTCCAGCGGTCGACAAGACGCCGAACGCGTGCGAACCTACCCATGATAGATCAGTACTCCGAAGCTCCGGAGCGTCGGTTGCTCTTCGGGATTCGAGGGCGACTGCGTCGGGGTCCAACCGCAGAAGGGCGGAGCGTCGAACGTGCGTTCGGTTCGGAAGAGTACAGACATTTCTTATATAATTTTACTACTGGATCGTCTTAACTGTCGGTGGATGTCGTCCCGTTTCGGGACCACGTTTATCCCCCACGTCGCCGTAGTCGAACGTATGTCTGGCGCTGACAGGTTCTTTATGGTGGTAACGCTGCTGATCTTCGCGCTAATCGTCGTCGGGTTCGCCATGGCCGCCCTCGGAATGTAAGCGGGGCGAGACCAACTCGATTATCCAAGCGGCACTTCCACGAGCGACAGTTCGTCGGCCCCGATAACGTCGTTCAGGGTCGCCTCGATCTCCCCCCAGTCGTCGGCGCGGTACGCCTCGATCCCGAAGCTCTCGGCGAAGTCCACGAGGTCGGGGTTTGAAATCCTCGTGCCGAAGTGTTCGTCCCGGTGTTCCTCCTGATGCTCGGATATCATGCCGTAGTCGTCGTCGCGGAAGACGACGATGGTGTACGAGCAATCGAGGCGGTTCGCGGTCTCTATCTCGGCGGCGTTCATCAGGAACCCGCCGTCGCCGGTCGCGACGACGACATCATCGTCGAGCGCCAGGTCGGCCGCGATCCCGCCGGGGACGGCGATCCCCATGCTGGCCAGGCCGTTCGAGATGATGCAGGTGTTGGGTTCGTACACCGGGAAGTGCTTCGCGATGGCCATCTTGTGGCTGCCCACGTCCGATATCAGCACGTCCTCGTCGTTCATCGCGTCGCGGAGGACGGGCAGGACGCGGCGCACCGAGACGGGGTCGCCGGCGTCGGGCCACTCGCTAACGTCGCCGGCGATGCGCTCGCGAAGGTCGTGCCACCAGGTCGAACACTCCGTGGAGAGACGGTCGGTCAGTTCCTCCAGCGTCCGGGACACGTCAGCGACGACTTCCACGTCCGGGTTGTAATGGCGGTACACCTCGGCCGGTTCGTGGTCGACGTGGACCACCGTCTTGTCGTGGACGGGGTTCCACTTCTCGGGGTCGTGTTCGGCGATGTCGTAGCCGACGGCGACGACGCAGTCCGCACGTTCGATGGCCGTCGTCGCCTCGGCCGACGGCCCGGAGTCGAGCGTCAGCAACGAGTGTTCGTCCGCGTCGGAAACGGCCCCTTTCCCCATGAACGTCGAGACGACAGGGACGTTAGTCGTCTCGACGAACGCCCGCAGTTGCTCTGCGGCGCGGGTCCGCACCGCGCCGTTGCCCGCGAGGACGAGCGGATGCGCCGACGCCGATATCAGGTCCGCGGCCTCGTCCAGCGATGACCGGTCGGGGTCGGGACGACGGACCCGTTCGCGCGACGCGAGCGGCGTCGATTCGACCGCCTCCGCGGCCACGTCCTCCGGTACTTCGAGGTGTGTCGCGCCGGGTTTCTCGAACTCGGCGAGTTTGAACGCCTTGCGGACCGACTCCGGGACGGTTTCGGGGGCGCTGACCTGCGTGTTCCACTTGACGACCGGTTCGAACGTATCGACGATGTCTAACGCCTGATGGCTTTCCTTGTGCAGACGCTCTAACCCGCCCTGACCGGTGATGGCGACGAGCGGGCTCTTGTCGAGGTGGGCGTCCGCGACGCCGGTGATCAGGTTCGTCGCGCCCGGTCCGAGCGTCGCCAGGCAGACGCCGGCATCGCCGGTGACGCGCCCGTGAACGTCAGCCATGAACGCCGCCCCCTGCTCGTGACGGACCGGGAAGAAGTCGACGTTGGAGTCCCGCAAAGCGAAGAGTATGTCCTCCAGTTCCTCGCCGGGAATGCCGAAGACGTAGTCGACGCCCTCCTCCTCCAGACACTCCACGAGGAGGTCGGCGGCTTGTATCATTCGACGAGATCACTCTCCTTGCTCGGGCCATGTGAGACCCACACTGTCTTCTCGTTGACGAACTCGCGGATCCCCTGTTTCGCCAGTTCTCGGCCGTACCCCGAGTCCTTGACGCCGCCAAACGGCAGGCGCGGGTCGGACTGAACGAGTTCGTTGACGAACGCGAGGCCGGACTCGAACTGCCGGGCGACGTGCTCGCCGCGCTCTAAGTCCTCGGTCCAGACGCTCGCGCCCAGCCCGTAGTTGCTGTCGTTCGCCTTCTCGATGGCCGTCTCCTCGTCCGGGACGGAGAACACGGGCGCGACGGGCCCGAACAGCTCCTCGCTTTCGGCTGGGGACCCCTCGGGCACGTCGGTGAGCACTGTCGGCGGGTAGAAGTAGCCGTCGCGGTCCATCGGCTCGCCCCCCATCCGGACCTCCGCGCCCTGTTCGACGGTCGTTTCGACCTGCTCGTGCAGGTCCTCCATGAGGCCCTCGCGGGCCTGTGGGCCGACGTCAGTGTCGTCGTCGGTCGGGTCGCCCGTCCGCAGGCTCTCCATCTCGTTCAGGAACCCGTCGAGGAACTCGTCGTACACATCCTCGTGGACGATGAAGCGCTTCGCGGCGATACAGGACTGTCCGGAGTTGATGATCCGGGCCCTCGCACCGACCTCGCAGGCCCGCTCTATCGGCGCGTCGTCGAGGACGACGAACGGGTCGCTCCCGCCGAGTTCGAGCACGTGGTGCTTGAGGTTCTTTCCGGCGGTCTCGCCGACGTTCCGGCCGGCACCTTCACTCCCCGTGAGCGTGACTGCGCGCACCCGGTCGTCGCTGATCACGTCGCCGATAGCGTCCGAGCCGACCATGAGCGTCGTAAAGACGCCCTCGGGATAGCCGGCCTCCTCGAACACGCCCTCGATGGCTTTCGCACAGCCGGGCACGTTCGAGGCGTGCTTGAGCAGGCCGACGTTGCCCGCGGTCAGCGTCGGCGCGGCGAAGCGAAACACCTGCCAGAAGGGGAAGTTCCACGGCATGATGGCGAGGACGGGGCCGATCGGTTGGCGGGCGACGAACGTGTCCGCGCCCGTCTCACCGCCCACGCGCTCGTCCTGCAGGAACTCCCCCGCGCGCTCGGCGTAGTAGTCACAGACCCACGCGCACTTCTCGACCTCCGACCGGCCCTGCTCGATGGGTTTCCCCATCTCGCGGGTCATCAGTTCGGCGTACTCCTCGCTGTTGTCACGCAACACCTCGCCGGCGCGTTCGAGCAACGCTTCGCGTTCGGTTATCGTGTGCTCGCGCCACTCCTCGAACGTCTCGTCGGCGCGGTCGAGTAGGTCGTCGATGTCTCCCTCGCCGTGTGTCTCGTACGATTCCAGAGCCTCCTCGGTCGCCGGATTGACACTGTCCATTGGTATCCCCCACACCCCGGTTACGGCTCCGGGTTGCTGGTACACGAACTACGGCAGAGACCGGCTTATCTGTGGGGGCACACTCCGGACCGTACGACCGGCGTTCGGCAGTGCCGACGGACGAAATCAGGCGGAACCGGTGTTTTCGGGCGGGTTCCGGAAGAGTCCGTCGAACATCGCACCGACGCCGACTACCGAGGCGGCGATCAGCGCGGTACGTGACGGAAGCGAGAAGAGATAGCCTATCAGCAGTGCGAATATGAACGCCGCCGGGATGACGGCCAGAACGAGGTCGTAGCGCGATACTCCGAGTGACCGACCTGTGGCCGTAGAGCGGCCATCGTTGACACTATCCGTCATACTGTCACCACCCTCAGTGATCACTACAACGGAGCCCCACTAAAATCTTATCCCAGTGAAGTTCAGACAACACATTTTGAAGCAGTCTGTGATCAGTTCCGTGAATTCTCCTATTTATTTTGTTGCATACTCATAACTTATGGCACCGTGAATGGACTGACGCTTTGCGGGATGCAATAAAAGAGTCACTTTCCGCTTGCTCGCCGAGAACCGTCTCCGGACGCCGTTATATCGTTATCGTCACCGGCTGACGTTCGACCGTCACCGCGCGTCGCTGTATCGCTCCGCGAGGTAGTCCCGAATGTCGTCGCTCTCGGCGATGACTTCACCGTACCGGTGGTCGACCAGTAGCGGTATCTGGTCTTTGCCGCCGACGGCTTGCAGTTGCTCGTACGTCTGGTCGTTGAGAACCTCCGGGTCCTCGCCGGGCCGGCGCGGGTTGTGCGCGACGTAGGACAGGCCCAGATCGGTGAGTTTCTCCCGGACGTCTTCGCTGTGCGGACAGCCTTCTGCCTGGTACAGTTCGAGCACGACGGAGTAAACGACGCGACGAACCAAAAGCGTCGGTACGAACGCCGCGGTAAGTGCCGGAGAAGCCGGACGGGAGGCACGTTCCACAGCCCGTACGACCCCCGCCGATTCACGGACCGCCCTCGCGCGCAGTCCGGTACTCGGTCTTCGTACTCCGCGCTCACAGCGGAGCGACGGGCTGCTGCGGTCCTCCGACGGGCTATCCCCTCGGTCTGGTATTGTGGGTTTCGCCCTTTCCTCTACCCGCCCAACACGGCCGGATATAGGTCGTCCGGTCGGCCTGCATCCGGCACGTTATTTGTTATCGCACTACACGAAAAAGCCTTCCGCAACGTCACCGCCGTACGACAGGTTCGTCCCAGAGACGGACGTATCAGCGGGGATCACTCGTCACCCCGTGGGAACGGATCCAGCACCCGAACGTATCGGTGACCCTTGCAGGCAGTGACGGTCTTTTGTCCTTGCAGATCCAAGTGACTCACGTCGACGCACCGACGGAAGAGTTAGTCCGAAGCCGGCTAACTTCCGGGCGGAGATAGCCATCACACACAAAAGGTACTTGAATGGCCCCGCCTTAACCCGAGGTGAAAGATACATCGGACTTCTACCATGCAAGGACAATCTCAACAGCAGGCGTACGACCGTGGGATCACCATCTTCTCCCCGGATGGTCGTCTCTATCAGGTCGAATACGCCCGCGAAGCGGTCAAGCGCGGCACGGCGAGTATCGGCATTCGAACGGCAGAGGGCGTCGTCCTCGTCGTCAACAAGAAGCTCCGTTCGCGGCTGATGGAGCCGAACAGCATCGAGAAGCTACACAAGGCAGACGACCACGTCGGCATCGCGAGCGCCGGCCACGTCGCCGACGCCCGACAGCTGATCGACTTCGCACGCCAGCAGGCCCAAGTCAATCAGTTGCGATACGGCGAACCGATCGGCGTCGAGACGCTGACGAAAAACGTCACCGACCACATCCAGCAGTACACCCAGACGGGCGGGGCCCGCCCGTTCGGCGTGGCACTGCTCATCGGCGGGATCCAGAACGGCGAACCGCGCCTGTTCGAGACGGACCCGAGCGGGACGCCGAACGAGTGGAAAGCGCTCGCCGTCGGCCGCGACCGGGGCGAGATTCAGGAGTACCTCGAGGAGAACTACGAAGAGAGCGCCGACCTCGACGCCGGTATCGACCTCGCGCTCGAAGCGCTCGCGTCCGTCTCGGACGACGACTTCGAGGCCAGCGGCGTCGGCGTCGCCACGGTCGACGTCGAAACCGAACAGTACAGCGAACTCGACGACGAGCGCGTGCAGGCGCACCTCGACGAACTCGACCTGCTCGACGAGGAGGACGAGGAGGAGTAAATCATGCACGACAACTTCAACAACACTATCGACAGCGGACTTGCGAATCCGGCCGAACCCGAGGTGGGGGAGATGCCGACGAACGACCACAGCCTGGACGACCTGGAGAACGTGAACAAGACGGGGACGACGACGGTGGGGCTGGCGACGGCGGAAGGCGTCATCATCGCGACGGACATGCGCGCGAGCCTCGGCGGTCGATTCGTCTCGAACAAGAACGTTCAGAAGGTCGAGCAGATCCACGACACGGCGGCGCTGACGCTGGTCGGCTCCGTCGGCGGCGCACAGTCGTTCATCAGTAGCCTCCGCGCCGAGGCGAACCTCTACGAGGCTCGCCGCGGCGAGCCCATGAGCATCAACGCGCTGGCGACGCTCGCGGGGAACTTCGCCCGCGGCGGTCCGTTCTTCGCCATTCACCCGATCCTCGGCGGCGTCGACGAGGAAGGCCACCACGTCTACTCGATCGACCCCGCCGGCGGCGTCGTCGCCGACGACTACACCGTCACCGGCTCCGGCATGCAGATCGCCTACGGCGTCCTCGAGCAGGAGTACGAAGAGGGCCTCTCCAACGAGGAAGGCAAAACCATCGCCGCTCGCAGCGTCAAAAGTGCCGTCGAGCGCGACACTGGCTCCGGCAACGGCGTCTTCCTCGCCGAGATCACCACCGACGGCGTCGACATCCGCGGTCACAAGGACTTCGACGACGTCATCTGACGACGTTCGGCACCTGTACCCCGCAGCGGCCTATTCGAGGTCGCTCGGGTCGACATTCTCGCGTTCTCCGCAGTAGTGGGCGAACGCACGTAACTCGTCCTCGGAGAGTTCGTTGTACGCGCCGCGCTCTATTTTCTCGATCACTTCGTCGACCGGAGCGTCGGTTCGTTCCACGTCGAACGTCGCGCTGACGGTACACTGCCCGTCCGCCTGCTTGCGTTCGGCGCGGTAAATCGACTCCAGAAACGTCGCCTTCCGCGAGCGGTCGCCGTCGCCGAGGCCGAGATAGAAGAAAGCGAGCGCGTCGACCAGCGCCTCGTCGAGCGCGTCGTCCGCAAACACCCCCTCGCGGTCGCGCGGTTCCGCGTGTTCGAACAGGAGCGCGAGGTCGTAGATAGCGTTTCGCAAGCGCCGGCGGATGCGGTACCGGGCGTCGTAGGCGGACTGCTCGCTTCGGAGCGTCGTCTCGCCGCGGAGAAACGCCCTGTCGGCCGGAGTGAGTACGCCGCGGTCGCGGTTCTGGTTGTCTTTCATCGTCTGTATCGGACTAACCGTACGGAACGACGCGTCTATTTCCGCAAAAACCTTGGGACGAGGTCGGCGACGGAGTTGCCCGTGACGCGACTGCAGGACGGTCCCGCCCTCGTAGCCTCCGCGTCGCGGAGCACGTTCGATGTCGGACCGACTCCCAGCGGACCGCTCCGTTCCGGCGACGGGCCACACGTGACGGTCGTTTTACCGAACGGCCCGAGCGGCGGCGTTCGGGCGGATCAACAGTTAATAGCGGGTAGTTCGTACGTTTACACGTATGCCCAGAAGCGTGACCGAACCCTCCGACTACGAACCGAGCGCGGAGATGAGCGTGATCGGGTATCTGCTGGCCGCGATGACGGCGATCCTGTTGCTCCCCCTGTTGCCGTTCCTCGCCGTGTTGTGGGTGTTCGACCGCCTGTTCGGCGGAAGCCGCGTCGAACGGACCGTCGATCGGGTCGAGTACCGCACCGAGTCGTCCGGCAACGAATAGCCGCTTAGAACGTCTCTCGGCCCCGCGGTGCGTCGGTTCTCGTTCCGTACGGCGACGCGCAGGGAAGTTCGCCGACGCACTGCCGACAGAAGCGGTACCTCGTGTCGTACTCCGTTCCACACGGGGCAGATACTGCCCGGCGAGCGACGGTCAGCGAGGTCGGAGGAGAAAACACAGAGATAGCAGCCGATCAGACAGCGACGTCATAGCCCGCCTGCTCAACGGCAGCGTAGAGGTCGTCGTCTTCGACGTCCTCTTCGGCGACGATCTCGACGGTGTTCCCGTCGTGGTCGGCCTCGACACGCGTCACACCGTCTATGTTGCCGAGGGCGCTTTCGACGTTCTGCTCGCACCCGGTACAGGACATTCCGGTGACTGAGAGCGTTTCGCGCTTCATATCAGTCGCTTTCCGCTCCACGTCAAAGACCGTTACGACGCGGTACAAAGTGGTTACGACGCGGTGCAAAGTGGAACGGACTCCGCACGCCCGCGAAGTCAGAAACGACGATGGTCTTTGCGGAGATCCGCGGGGCAGGGCGAAAAAAGAGAGCGCTTACCAAGCGACTGAGGAAGTAAGAGTCGAAAGAGCCTTGGTCCGATTACGCGCCCTCGACGAGGCGGCGCAACTGCTCCGGCGGCACGGCACCGCGAGCGGCGTGACCCTCGAAGACGAACGTCGGGACGCCGGTGACGCCCTGCTCGTGGGCGGCGTCGAACGCCTCCCCGACCTCGCTCCGGAGCGTGTTGTCGTCGAGCGCCGACCGGACTTCGTCGGGGTCGACGCCGGCCTCGCTGGCGAGGTCGGTGAGTACGTCCTCGTCACCGATGTCCCGGCCGTCCTTCCAGAGGGCGTCGTACACCGCCTCGTCGAACTCGGCCCACGTCTCGTACGGGTAGTGCCCTTTCACGTAGTAGGAGGCGACCTGCGCGTCCAGCGAGTCGACGTCTGTGACGAGTTCCTGCACCATCTCCACGTCGTACTCCTCCTGCAGGCGCTCGACGTTCTCGCGGGCCTGCGAGTAGTAGTCGTCGTCCTTGCCGTCGTCGACCTCGTGGTCGATCTCGCCGTTCTCGTCGCGCTTTTGCGCACGCAGGTCGAACGGGTGCCAGTCGACCGTCAGTTCCTCGTCGCGAGAGTCCTGATACTGTCGCAGCGATTCGCGCCCGAGATAACAGAACGGGCACACGTAGTCGGCGAACACCGTGATGGCTGCCGCTTCCTGCTGTTTGCTCATACCCCCCGATAGGCGATTCGGACACAAAAGGAAGACGTTCGGGTGCGTCGACAGCGCACAGCCACGAGCCGTAGGTTATACCTGGCCAGTCGCCGACGAGCGAACCATGTTCATCGAGTGCAGGTGGCACTCCCGCGGCGGTAGGTGCCGTGGGCCGGGGGACACAATATCCGCACGACAGCGGTGCGGTCCGCGGCGACGCGCGAACGCGACGGAGCGCCGGGAGGGCCGATGACGGACCGACCCAGACTCGGAGCGGATGTGGGCGGGACGTTCACCGATGTCGTCCTCGCAACCGGGGACGACCTCGTCACGGCGAAGGTTCCAAGCACCGCCGACCAGAGCGTCGGCGTCATGAATGGCGTCCGGACGGCCTGCGACGAGGCGGGGGTCGATCCCACGACGATCGGCGAGTTCACCCACGCGATGACCGTCTCGGTCAACGCCCTGCTGGAGGAGACGGGCGCGAAGACGGCGCTCGTCACGACCGAAGGGTTCCGGGACGTGTTAGAGATCGGTCGGCAGGACCGGCCGGCCCTGTACGACCTCGATGCGGGGCGGCCAGAGCCGCTGGTGCCGCGCCGCCGCCGCTTCGAACTGCCGGAGCGGGCGACCCCGGACAGCGTCGAGGAACCGGTCGACGAGGCGGCGGTCCGCGAGGTCGCGGCGCGGATCCGCGACGTGGACGCCGAGAGCGTCGCGGTGTGTCTGATCCACGCGTACGCCGACGCCGAGAACGAGCGGCGCGTCGCGGAGGTCCTCGACGAGGAACTCGACGTGCCCGTCTCGGCCTCTCACGAGGTCCTCGCGGAGTTCCGCGAGTACGAGCGGGCGTCGACGACCGTCGTCGACGCCTACGTCACGCCGGCGATCGACAGCTACCTCGGCCGGCTCACGAGCGAGGCCGTCGACGCGGGGCTGCCCGAACCGCTCGTCATGCAGGCCAACGGCGGGATCGCCGACGCGGCGACGGTCAGGGCAAACGCCGTGACGACGACGATGTCCGGCCCCGCGGCGGGCGTCGTCGGCGCGAACGCCGCCGCGGGCGAACTGGTCGCCGAGCGAGGCCTCCGGGGCCTCGTCACCTTCGATATGGGCGGCACGTCCAGCGACGTGAGCCTCGTCCGCGACGGCGAGGCCGAGCGAACAACTGACGCCGAGATCAACGGCCGACCCGTCCGCACGCCGATGGTCGACGTGACGACCGTCGGTGCGGGCGGCGGCTCCGTCGCGTGGGTCGACGAGGGCGGCGCGCTCCGCGTCGGCCCCCGCTCGGCCGGCGCGGAGCCGGGTCCCGCCTGCTACGGCAAGGGCGGAACGGAGCCGACCGTCACCGACGCCGACCTCGTCCTCGGCTACGTCGGCGAGAGCACGGAGCTCGGCGGCGATCTCTCGCTCGACGCAGAGGCCGCACACGACGCGCTCGCCGCTCTCGCGGACGAGGCGGGCCTCGACGGCCCGGTCGAGACCGCACGCGGCGTCTACCGCGTCGCCAACGCGAACATGGCGCGGGCCATCCGCTCGGCGACGGTCGAGCGCGGCCACGACCCGCGGCGGTTCGGCCTCGTCGCGTTCGGCGGCGCGGGGCCGATGCACGCCGGCGCGCTCGCCGCCGACCTCGGCGTCGGGACGGTCGTCGTCCCGCCGGCAGGGGGCGTTCTCTCGGCCTACGGCCTCCTCGCAGCCGACGAGAAGCACGACGCGGTCCGGACCCACCGCGTCGCGCTCGACGAGACCGACCCCGACCGAGTCGACGACCTGTACGACGACCTCGAACGCGAGGTGCTCGCCGACGCCCGAGACCCGGCGTCGAGCGTCGTTCGCCGGCACGCCGACCTGCGCTACGCCGGCCAGAGCTTCGAACTCACCGTGGACGTGGAGGGGTCGTTCGACCCGGCCCGCGCCGCAGAGCGCTTCCACGACTCCCATGAGTCGACGTACGGCTACCGGATGGACGAGCCAGTCGACCTCGTGAACCTGCGCGCGACGGCGACGGCCGCCCGGAGCGGTCCCGCCGCCGAACGCGAGGCGGCGGGCGAGGCCCTGACCGACCGCCGCGAGGCGCGCTTCGGCGACGGGTCGGCGTACGAGACGCCGGTGTACGACCACGCCGCGCTACCGACCGGCCGGACGGTCGGCGGCCCCGCGGTGATCGAACAGGCGGAGAGCACCGTGGTCGTTCCGCCGGCGTGGGACGCGGAGGTGCGCGCGGACGGCTCGCTCGTTCTCACGGAGGGAGACGCATGACGGGAGATAACGGCGATAGCAGCGCGACGGAGGACGATGGGACGGAGCGGGTCGACCCCGTCACGCTGGAGATCCTTCGCAACCAACTGGAGGGCGTCGCCGAGGAGATGGGCCAGGTGCTGATCCGTGGCGCGTACTCGCCGAACATCAAGGAGCGCCAGGACTGCTCGACCGCGCTGTTCGACGCGGACGGTCGGATGATCGCGCAGGCCGAGCACATCCCGGTTCACCTCGGCGCGATGCCCGAGGCTGTCGACGCCGTCGACGAGAAGGACCCGCGACCCGGCGAGGTGTACGCCCTGAACGACCCGTTCGCGGGCGGCACCCACCTGCCCGACGTGACGCTCGTCTCGCCGCTCGCGCCCGGCGACGAGGGGAGCGGAGTGAACGATGGCGGGGACAGCGAGGGCGGCGAGGTGGTCGGCTACGCCGTCTCGCGCGCCCACCACGCCGACGTGGGCGGGTCGACGCCCGGCAGCATGCCCGCCGGCGCGCGGGAGATCTACGAGGAGGGGGTCCGCCTGCCGGGCGTCCGCCTCGTCCGCGACGGGGAGATAGACGACGACGTGATGGATCTGTTCCTCGCGAACGTCCGGACGCCGGACGAGCGCCGGGCCGACCTCCGGGCGCAACTGGCCGCCCACGACCGGGCCGAGGAGCGTCTGGGCGACCTGCTCGACGAGCACGGAGAGACGCTGTTCGCGGCGTTCGACGGTGTGATCGACTACTCCCGCGACCGGGTCGAGGCGGAACTCGCGGAGATCCCCGACGGCACCTACGAGGCCCGCGACGCGATGGAGGGCGACGGCGTCACCGACGACGACGTGCCGATCGAGGTTGCCGTCACCGTCGACGGCTCCCGCTTGCGGGTCGACTTCACGGGGACGGCCGAGCAGGTGACCGGCAACATCAACGCCCCCCTCGCGGTCGCGAAAAGCGCCGTCTACTTCGTCGTGCGCTGTCTCACCGACCCCGATATTCCCCCGAATCATGGGTGTTACGACCCCGTGACGGTCGATGCGCCCGAGGGGTCGCTCCTGAACCCCCGACCGCCGGCCGCCGTCGTCGGGGGCAACGTCGAGACGAGCCAGCGGGTCACAGACGTGGTGTTCGCAGCCCTCGCGCAGGCCGTCCCGGAGCGCGCCCCGGCGCAGGGCCAGGGGACGATGAACAACCTGATCGTCGGCTCCCGCAAGGGCGACTTCGCGTACTACGAGACCATCGGCGGCGGCGCGGGCGCGACCAGCGCCGGCGACGGGACCGACGGCGTGCAGGTCGGCATGACGAACACGCTGAACACCCCCGTCGAGGTGCTGGAGGCGGAGTACCCGCTGCGCGTCGAGCGCTACGCTTTCCGCCCGGGCACCGGCGGCGACGGCGAGCACCGCGGCGGTCTCGGCCTCGAACGGTCGCTCACCGTCGAGCGCGACGCGACGGTGTCGCTGCTCACCGAGCGCCGGCGAACCCGCCCCCGCGGCGTCGCCGGCGGCGGTGACGGCGCGACCGGCGAGAACCTCGTCGGCGGCGAGCGCGTGCCCGCGAAGGCGACCGTCGACGTGCCCGCGGGGACGACCGTCACCGTCCGGACGCCCGGCGGCGGCGGCCACGGCGACCCCGCCGACCGGGATACGAACGCGCGGGAGCGCGACCGGCGGGACGGGAAAACGGAGGAGTAGCCGCGGGCGACGGTCCCGGCGACTTCCGCGGGTGACGCCAGATAGATTTCGCGCCGGTCCCTAGCGAGCGTATGAGTGAATGGGACGCCTCGTCGATGCCGGACCTGTCCGGGAAAACGGTCGTCGTCACCGGCGCGAACAGCGGGATTGGACTCGAAGCGACGCGGGCGTTCGCGCGGAAGGGGGCACACGTCGTGATGGCGTGTCGCGACGTCGGCCGCGGCGAGTCGGCGAAGGCGACCGTCCGCGAGGACGCCCCGGCCGCGTCGCTGACGGTGCGTGAACTCGATCTCGCGGACCTCGACTCGGTGCGGACGTTCGCCGAGGCGGTCGCGGACGAGGAGCGGGCGCTGCACGTGCTCTGTAACAACGCCGGCGTGATGGCGATCCCTCGCCGGGAGACGGCAGACGGCTTCGAGCGACAGTTCGGCGTCAACCACCTCGGACACTTCGCGCTGACGGGCCTGCTCCTCCCCACCCTTCGCGAGACGCCCGGGGAGACGCGGGTCGTCACCCAGAGCAGCGGCGTCCACGAGCGCGGCCGGATCGACTTCGACGACCTCCACGGCGAGTCGTCGTACGACGAGTGGGACGCCTACGCACAGAGCAAGCTCGCGAACGTGCTGTTCGCCTACGAACTCGATCGCCGGCTCGACGCGACGGGGGCGGACGTCCGCAGCGTCGCTTGCCACCCGGGGTGGGCCGCCACGAACCTCCAGCAGCGCGGCCCGGAGATGGCAGGGTCGCGGCTCCGCCTGTGGCTGATGGAGGTCGCCAACCGGGTCTTCGCCCAGTCGGCGGCCGACGGCGCGTTCCCGCTGCTGTACGCCGCCACCGCGCCGGCCGTCGAGGGCGGCGACTACGTCGGCCCGGGCGGCCTGCTGAACATGCGCGGACCCCCTGAGAAGCAGCGCTCCAACGACCGGTCGTACGACGGGTCGGTCGGCCGCCGCCTGTGGGCGGTCTCCGAGGCGGAGACGGGCGTCGCGTATTCCCTCCCTGACCCGGCGTGAGGCGGGTCTCGGTCTGCCGCACGCCGCGAGCGGACGCCCGGCGACTTTATGTCGGTCGAGGAAGCACTGTCCGACGATGATCCGCGACGCTCGGGTTCTCCGGACGGACTTCGTCCCGCGGGAGGTCGAGCACCGCGACCACGAGGTGAACTACCTCTCGGAAGTACTCCGGCCGCTGACCGACGGCGACCCGGCCGACACGGTGCTGGTGACGGGGCCGACGGGGACGGGCAAGACCTGCGTGACGCAGTTCGTCGGGGACCGCCTGCGAGAGGAAACGTTAGACGTCGAGTTCCAGTACGTCAACTGCTGGCGGCACTACACGTTCTTCCGCTGCGCCTACGCCGTCCTCGACGGGATGAACGAGACGATGGACGTCCACCGTCAGTCGACGCCGGGGGACGAACTCCTCGCTCGGCTGGAGGCGTACGACGGGCCGCCGCGAATGCTCGTCCTCGACGAGGTCGACCAGCTAGAGGACCCGAGCCTGCTGTACGACCTCCACGAACTGCCGCAGTTCGCGCCCGTGCTCATCGCCAACCGCGAGGCCGAACTGTTCGGCCAGATCGATGACAGGCTGACGAGTCGTCTCCGCGGGAGCGAGCGGATCCGCTTCGAGAAGTACGGGCTCGACCAGTTAGTCGCCATCCTCGACGCTCGCGCCCGTCGCGGACTGGCGGCAGACGCCGTCGGCACGGCGGAACTCGAACGGATCGCCGACGCGGCGGCGGGCGACGCCCGCGTCGGGATCAGCGTCCTCCGGAGCGCCGCCCGGAAAGCCGACCGCGACGGCGACGAGCGGATCACCGCCGCGACCGTCGAGGCGGCGATCCCCGACGCCAGGGAGGAAGTCCACCAGCGGAACCTGGAGAACCTCACCCGGCACCAGAAGATACTGTACGACATCGTCGAGGATGCCGGGGAGATCGAACCGAACGCGGTGTACGAACGCTACCGCGAACGAGTCGCGGACCCGAAGAGCGACCGGACGGTGCGGAACTACCTGCAGAAGATGGCACGCTACGACCTGATCGAGATCGAGGGAACAAGCCGCGCCCGCGTGTATCGGAGCCTGAACTGACGCGGGGCGAATCGCACTGTTCGCGGCGAGACCGAATCGACCGTGACGGCGGCTTCTGGAACTTCTGGAAACGGCCGATTTCGACGTTCGATCCCGTCCACGTACGGTGGTTACGGGAACTCTCCGACGACTTCTGGAACTTCTGGAAACGCCACGCCTCGGCTTATGCGGCGAGCCGCGGAACGTATCGGTATGGTCCGAACGCCACCACCAGACGGTAGCACACTCACGGCGGCGCGGGGCGGTCGCCTCGACGTGCCGGAACTGCCGACGCTCGACCCGGGGATCACGCTTCTCTCGACCGAGGAGGGGGCGACCGGTCCCCTGCAGGCGCTGGTCCTCGACCACCTGCTCCTGCAGGGCGGCGAGGCGCTGTGGGTCGACAGCCACGGCCACGCGCAGTCGCAACTGCTCGGTCGCCTCGCGCCGAGTCGGCGCGTCCTCGACCGCGTCCGGGTCGCAAGGGGGTTCACGCCGACCCAGCACGCGACGCTGGTCGAGCGACTGCCGGAGCGGGTAACGCCGAACACGTCGCTGGTCGTCCTGCCGGCGATAGACGGTCAGTACCGCGGCGACGAACTGCCCCGTGAGGACGGCAGGGAACTGTTCCTGCGGAGTCTCGCGACCGTCGGCCGCCTCGCCCGCGAGCGCGACCTGCCGGTTCTCGTCACCCGACGGCGGGACGACGAGTTCGGCGCGCCCGCCGCGGCCGCCGCCGACACGACCGTGGCCTGCGAGCGGACCGAGTTCGGCCCGCGGTTCCGGACCGAGGGGTTCGAGACGCTTGTCTACCCGGGCGAACCGGACGGCACCGTCCAGACGACGCTCGCGTACTGGACGCGGATCCTCGAAGCCCGAGACCCGATACACGGCGCGACGGCGACCCCGGACGAGGACCGCGAACCGAGCGTCTCGTCCGCCGGCGCGGAGGGGGTGCGGTAGATGGGCCGAACCAATCCGACCTATCGGGACCTGCTCCGGCGCACCGCCGAGCGGTGGGAGACGTACCGCCGCGGCCTCCGCCACGACGAACAGCGCCGCTTCGACCGGTTGTGGGCACACGCCGACCGCCACGCCGACGCAAGCGGTCTGTTGAACCACCCCGACCCCATCGTCCCGGCGCTGTTTTCCGTCGCGCTGGAACACGAGCGCAGACTGGACGAACTGGCCGAGCGCCTGGACGACCTCGCGGACGGCGACGGGAGCGCCGAGGGCGCAAACGGGACCAGTGAGGGCACGATTGGGACCGGTGAGACCGCAAACGGGAAGACGGAAAACGCAAATGGGAACGGCGAGAACGCCGGCGCGACGCGGTAGAAATGTTCACGGTCGATTTCCGTGACGACGCCGTCTACGCGTGGTCGCGGACGGGCAACGGCGTCGAGTGCGAGCACGACCCGGACTACACGCCGACGGTCTACCTCGAAGCGAACGACTGGGCGACGGTCGCTGAGAACCGCGAACACGTCGACGCCCATCCGAACGTCGCCGCGACCGCCCGCGAGGAGTGGCGGCCGGGGTTCCGGGAGGACCCGACGGACGTGCTCCGGGTCGACGTGACCGGCGTCGACGCCGTGCGGTCGGTCGCGCGCCAACTGCGAAGCTGGGAGCGATCCGGGACGTTCCGCCTGTTCAACGTCGACTTCACGCCGGCGTTTCGGTACTGCCTCGAAACCGACGCGGACCCGACGCCGAACGGGTCGCTCCGGACACTCGCCATCGACGTCCCGGCGACGGAACTCGCCGGCGACGACCCGGAGATAACGGAGTGTACGGTGCGGAGCGGGGAAGGGGCGAACGGGGATGGGCCGCGCGGCGCGGAGACGGTCGCGGGCAACCCCGAAACCGTCGTCGAACGGGTGGGCGAACGAGTCGAGAGCGCCGACCCGGACGTGCTCGTTCTGAGCACCGCGCGGCTGATACCGATCCTGTTCGAGACGGCCCACGATCGAGGGGTCGATTTCCAGTTAGGGCGGCGTCCGGGCTACCGGAAGCGCGCGGGGGCGTCGACGTACGAGAGCTACGGGCGGGTCGGCCACTCGCCGGCGCGGTACGGCATCCCCGGGCGAGCGGTTATCGACCGCGAGAACACGTTCTTCTATCGCGAGACGAACCTGGTGGGCTGTCTCGACCTGGTCTCGCGGTCCGGCAAGCCGCTCCAGGAACTCGCGTGGGCGTCCATCGGGAACGTCCTCACGGCGATCCAGGTCCGCGAGGCGCTCGACCGGAACGTCCTCGTCCCCTGGCGGTCCTGGCGCGCGGAGTTCTTCAAGACGATGGGGCAGTTACAGGACGCGGACCGCGGCGGCTACACCTTCTCGCCGCGCGTCGGGGTCCACGAGGACGTCCACGAACTCGACTTCGCCTCGCTGTACCCCAACATCATCGTCACGCGCAACGTCAGCCCGGAGACGGTCCGCTGTGACTGCCACCCCGACCGCGAGGACGTACCGGGGCTCGGCTACGCCGTCTGCGACGAGCAGGGGTATCTGCCAGAGGTGCTGTCGTCGCTTGTCGACGCCCGCGACGGGATCAAGCGGGAGCGCCGGTCGACGGATGACCCGGAGCGCCGGGAGACGTTAGCGGGTCGGTCGGCCGCACTGAAGTGGATCCTCGTCGCCTGCTTCGGCTATCAGGGCTTCAGCAACGCGAAGTTCGGCCGGATCGAATGCCACGAGGCGATCAACGCGTTCGCCCGGGAGATACTGCTCGACGCGAAGGCGGCGCTCGAAGCCGGCGGCTGGGAGGTAGTTCACGGTATCGTCGACAGCGTCTGGGTGACGCCGCGCGAGGGCGCAAAGCGGCGGCCGCTGGACGCGCTGGCCGCCGAGATAACCGACGACGTCGGCGTCCGCCTGGAGTACGAGTCGGCGTACGACTGGGTGGCGTTCGTCCCGCGGCGGGACTCGAACGCTGGAGCGCTCACGAAGTACTTCGGGAAGCGGGCGAACGAGGGCGGCACGGAAGGCGGTGCGGAGGCGAGGGATGACGGGGGAAACGGCGGCGAGGATGCGTTCAAGTACCGCGGGGTCGAGTGTCGCCAGCGGTCGACGCCGGAGTGGGTCGCCGACGTTCAGCGCGACCTGATCGCGGCACTGGACCGGTATCGCGAGCCGGAACCGGTTTGTGGCGTCCTCGCGCAGTACCTCCAGCGACTCGACGCGGAACGGGTCGACCCCGCGGACCTTGCCGTCTCGAACCGCGTCTCGAAGGAATCGGGGGAGTACGCTCATTACACGCACTCGACGGCGGCGGTAGAGCGCGCGGACGACGCCGGACTTGACGTCGAACCCGGCCAGTCCGTCGACTACGTCGTAGTGGACAACGAGAGAGACACCAGAGAACGGGTCGCGCTGGCGGCGGAGGAACCGGAGGGCTACGACGCCGACTACTACCGCGACCGGGCGCTCCGGGCGGCCGAGAGCGTCCTCTCGCCGCTGGGGTGGCGGCGGGGCGATATCGAGGCGTATCTCGCGGACCGCGAGGACGCGGTGGTCACGGCGTACGGCGGCGCGGCGGACGGCGATGGCCCGTAGCGCGAGACGCCTACCCGTACGTCTGTCGCACCGCGTCCGCGACGGTGTTCGCCCGCGCCCAGTGCTCGAACGACCCCTCGCGGATCCCGTTCGTGACGTAGGCGAACCCGAGGTCGGCGGCGCTATCGCCCCATCCGGCGACGCTCCCGAGGCCGAGATGGCCGAACGTCTCCGGACCGCTCAGCGTGCCGAACCCGTCGTTGACGGCGCCGCCGTTCCAGACGCCGAGCGCGTACCGCATCGGTCGGGAGAGCGTCCCGTCGTCGGGGGTGTCGCCGTGGAGCGATGTCATCGCGTCGACCGTCTCGCGGTCGAGGAGCCGGCATCCGTCTGTCGCGCCGCCATCGGCCAGACAGCCGTAGAACCGCGCCATGTCGCGGGCCGTTCCGACGCCCGTCGACGCCGGAACGACGGACTCGAGAACCGACGGGTCGTTGAACGCGGCCGCGGCCTCCCGCGGCGCAAGCGTCTCCAGCCCCTCCCCCGGGTCGCGACAGCGGTCGAACTCCTCGAACCCGACGAGCGTCGCGACGTCGTCGGCGTCGTCGGCACCGAGCGTCGTGTCGTCCATGCCGAGGGGGTCGAACACGTTGGCCTGGACGTACTCCTCGACCGGCGTCCCGGTTACGCGCCGGACGAGTTCGCCGACGATCCAGCCGTACGTGAGCGTCTGGTAGGCGGCCGTCCCCGGTTCGAGGGTCAGTTCGGCGTCCTCCATCGCCGCGACGGCGGCGTCCCAGTCGTGCCACAGGCCGGGGCGGTCGTCGAACGCGCTCTCGGTGAGCCCGGAGTGGTGGCTGAGCACCTGCCGGACGGTGACCGCGGCTTTCGCCGTCCCGTCGTCGGCGAACCCGGGCCAGTGGTCGACGATCGGGTCGTCGTACGAGAGGTCGCCGCTCTCGGCTAACTGGTGGACGCAGACGGCGACGAACGGCTTCGTACACGAAAACAGGAGGTGCTGCTGGTCGGCCGCGGTTTCGTCCCCGTCGGGTCCGGTCGTCCCGCCCGCGAGGTCGAGAACGAGCTCCCCCTGTCGGTACACTGCGAGCTGTGCGCCGTGGTGGAGTCCCACGTCGAGGTGTCGCTGGAACAGGCGTCGAAGCTTCCCGTCAGGGTCCGTGGGAAACGCAGTCATAGTCGTGCCGGTGGTTCGGCGAGACCTGCAAAGAACCTGGCGACGAGTCAGCCGGCCGAAACGAACGGCCGCCGTAGTCGCCGTTTTCGCGGACGTAGGCGCTGTTTAATTGGTCGAATGCCGAACGTAACAAAGGCCGTACTTGTCCGATACTCGGACGGTAGCATGACACCGTATCGTACGCAAGAACGGCGAACTGAACCGCCGCGACGGATGAGGCGATCCCTGACGACCGCCGTCGACGGCGCGAACCGACAGATCGACAATGGTGACGACGCATGACGGCCGCTCGGAAACTCTGTGTCGCGTTCGCGGCAGCGCTGATGGTCCTCTCCGCCGCGACCGCGGGAGTCGGGACGGCGCTCGCGAGCGGAGCGGCCGCGGCACCCGCTCCCGCCGCGAACGTCGACGGCTGTACCGTCATCGACGAACCGGGCACGTACGAACTCACGCGGGATATCACCACGAGTGAGTCGGGACCGTGCATCGAGATCCGGTCTAGCGACGTGACGCTCGACGGGAACGGGCACTACCTCAGCCAGACCGGACCGTCCGGTGACCAGACGGACGGCGTGTACGTCAACGGAGCAGGCCGGTCGGTGACGAACGTCACGGTGCAGGACATGACCGTCGAGAACTGGCGTCTCGCCGTCTACTACGACCGGACGTCCGACAGCACCGTCCGGAACGTGACGACGCTCGGCAACCTCTACGGGGTTCGAACGGAACTCTCAGACAACGTCACTGTCGAGGACAGCGTCGCCCGAGGCAACTCGCTCGGATTCACTGACCTCCGGTCCGAGGACCTCGAATACCGCGAGAACGTCGCGACCGACAACAAGTGGGGGTTCCATTTCGAGCAGGAGAGCACGGGCCACGTGCTCGTCGACAACTACGCGGCCAACAACAGCCTGAACGCGTTCTACACGAATGATATAGGCGAGCAGGCGAACTACCGCGTCGAGAACTTCACGATCGGCGGGGGCGAACGGAGAGTGTCCGTCGGGTTCGACGGCGGGCGTAGTGTCGCGTTGCGGCCGGCTCCGTCCACCCCGGACGTTCCCGGTAACCGCTCCGACGTGGGCGCGTACGTCGAGGTCGGCATGAGCGGCGGCGACATGACGCTCGGTACGCTCACCGTCCACTACCAGGACGCGTCGGGCGTCGACGAGTCCTCGCTGACGCTCTGGCAGTACGACGAGGACGCCGGATCGTGGTCGGAGTTCGACGAACCGAACGGGGTCGACCGCGACTCGAACGCCGTCACCGCCCTCGGGATCCGCGGCGGACATCTGTCGAACGACCCCGTCATCGTTGCACCGGTCGGTGTCACTCACGACGGTGACGATGGCGGCGACGGAGGTGACGGCGACGATAGTGATGACGGTAGCGACGGCGGCGATGGGAATGACGGTAGTGACGGCGACGACGGTAGTGACGGTGATGACGGCGATGGCGACGACGGTAGTGACGGTGATGACGGCGATGGTGACGACGGTAGTGACGGTGATGACGGCGATGGTGACGACGGAAGCGATGGTGATGACGGCGATGGCGACGACGGAAGCGATGGTGATGACGGCGATGGCGACGACGGAAGCGATGGCGACGACGGAAACGATGGCGACGACGGAAACGATGGCGACGACGGAAGCGACGGTGATGACGAAGACGACAGCGACGACAACGGTGGCAGCAGCGCCGGTGGCGGCGTGCCCGTCTCCAACAGCGAACCGATAATGACCGTCGACGTGGAGAGCGACGACGACGGCGTCACCGCAACCGTGCTGAACGGGAACGGCGGCGAACCGGTCGACATCGCCCTCGCAGAGCACGATGTCGGTACGACCGCGGTCGCGTTCGAGGACCTGTCGACAGCGCTCACCGCGGACGCCGACGGAACCCTGTCGGTCGCGGCGAGCGAGACATCGCCGGTGAGTGAGGACGCGTCGGCGGAGAGCTTCGAACCCGTGTCGTACCTCTCGGTCGCACACGACCTGCCGCTCGAAAACGAGTCGTTCCGGGTGACGATGAGCGAGGAACAGTTCGCCGCCCTCGACGCTGACCCGTCGGACGTGACGGCGATGGTTCACTCCGACGACGGCTGGGAACGCGTTGAGACGGAGAGCAAGATCGCCATCGGCGGCCGAGCCTACGACGTCGACGCCGGCGGCGTCGGCAACGACACCGTCTTCGCTGTCGGCGTCGACCGCCCGGCAGTCGACGTGGCGGACGTCACCACGAGCGACGACGCGACGGTCGGCGACGCCGCCACCGTCGAGGCGACCGTGACGAACGACGGCGCGACCGACGGGTCGACGACGGTGACCCTGCAGGTCGACGGCGAGGAGCGGGCCACCCGCAACGCGACTGTCCCCGAAGACGGGTCGGTCACCGTCGCGTTCGAACCGACGTTCGACGAGGCGGGCACGTACGACGTCGCGGTGGGGAACGCCACGGCGACGGTATCCGTCAGCGAAGCGGCGACCGAGACGTCCGACGAGACGACCGCTGCGACGAGCGAGGGATCGGAAGTCGAGGCGGCCTCGACTGAAGGCCAGCCGGGGTTCGGCCCGGTCGTGGCCGCGGTCGCGCTCGCGGCTGCGGCGCTGGTCGCCCTACGCCGTCGCCGGTAACGACCTCGGGCGGCCGCGGACGGTGCGTGAGTCCGTCAGGTGAACTGTTCGACCATGTCGACGAGTTCGTCGGCTTCGACGAACCCGTCGGCGCGGCGGTCGACCGCTTCGCCGTCGGCAAATAGAAGCAGCGTCGGAACGCTTCGCACGTCGTACTCGTCGACGAGGTCGAGGTCGGTCCGCGGGTTGCACATCGCGACGACCGCGTCGGTCGCGCGGGCGACCGTACCGACGACTGGCTCGACCGCCTGACAGAGCGTACAGCCCTTCGTGTAGAAATCGACGAGGACGACGTCGTGTTCTTCGACGAGGGCGTCCAGTTCGGCCCCGGTGTCGATGTGGACGGGCGCGTCGACATCGGCGTCGGGTCCCGGAGTTGTCGTATCGGTCATCACCGTTCGTAGCTGTTCCACGCGTTTTCTCCTTTCGGGGGTGGGCGATGCAGGCACACTATCGCGGCGGCGTGTCACCCGGCCGAGGGCTGTCAACGCTGAAACCGCAGGCGGTCGTGGGTCCGAGTATGGGGGCTGACGACTTCTACGGCACCGTCCAACTGGAAGGGGAACCGGCGTCGAACGAAACGGCCGCAGAGGCGACACGAGCGGTTCTGACGACGCTCGCGGAGCGGATCACCGGTGGCGAGGCCGAAGATCTAGCCGCCGAACTCCCCGACGAAGTTGGGGACGCGCTCACGAACGTCGACCCGGACGAGGCCGAGGAGTTCTCGCGCGAAGAGTTCCTAAACAGGGTCGAGGAGCGCGCGGACGTGGACGACCCGCTGGCGGCCGCGCGGGCGATAGCGGCCGCGCTCGGTGAACACGCGAGCGACGCGGAACTGGCGAACGCACGCGAACAACTGCCTGGCGAGTTCGACACGGTACTCGAACCGGGCGTCGGGATTGCCGCCGGCGAGTTCTACGACACCATCGCGGAACGAGGCGGTCCTGAGTCCCGCGACGAGGCGAGGACCGCGACGGCGGCGGTGCTGGAGACGCTCGCTGAACGACTGGCCGGCGGGGAGGCCCGGGACCTCGCGACGTACGTTCCCGGTGACCTGGACGTGCCGCTGAAGGACGCCGAGGGCGACCCTCCGGGGTTCGGCGTCGACGAGTTCGTCGCCCGCGTCGCGGACCGGGCCGGTGTCGACGATGACGCCGCCGCTGAGTACACGCGGGCGGTGACCGACGCCGTGGGGGAGGCGGCGAGCGGTGCGGAGTTCGAGGACGCCGTGAGCCAGTTGCCGGGCGAGTACGGCACCGTGTTCCGGAGTCCGGACGCCGCCAACGGCGAGTGATCGGAGCCGCCCCCGACAGCCAATGACGGGAGGACGGCGGCGCTGACGACCGACGACGAATGACCGAGACGGCGGAGCGGTCCTGATGACGACCGGCAGCGGGCGACCCGGATCGGTTTCCGAGAAGTATATTTCCCCGGGGACACGGTGGACAGCCATGGACCCGGCGCTGGGATCGCCCGAGAAGATGGCGGAGCAGAGCGAGGACCTGACGCCGATGATGAGTCAGTATCACGACCTCTGCGAGCGGTACGACGACTCGCTCGTCCTCTTCCAGGTCGGCGATTTCTACGAGACGTTCTGCGAGGCCGCGGAGACGGTGTCTCGGTTGCTGGAGATAACGCTGACGAAACGCGAGGACAGCACGGGAACGTATCCGATGGCCGGCATCCCGATAGACAACGCGGAGTCGTACGTCGAGACGCTGCTGGATGCGGGCTACCGCGTCGCCGTCGCCGACCAAGTGCAAGAGCCAGAGGAGGCAAGCGGCGTCGTGGACCGCGCGGTGACGCGCATCGTCACGCCGGGAACGCTCACCGAAGACGAACTGCTGGAGACAGACGACAACAACTTCGTCGCCTGTCTCACCGAGTCGCCCGTCGACGGCGGTCGAGCGGAGTCGAAACGGGACGGCCCGAGCCACGACGCCGAGTACGGCCTCGCGTTGCTCGACGTCTCGACCGGCGACTTCTACGTGACCGGCACCGATTCGGTGTCGACCGTCGCCGACGAGGTCGGCCGGTTCGCGCCGCCGGAGGCTATCACCGGTCCGGACGTGTGCGTCGGGGCGAAAGAGGTCTTCTCCGCAGACTGCATGGTGACGCCGTACGACGAGGCGGCGTTCGAGAGCGACGCGGCCCGCGAGAAAGTCGCCGCCTACTTCGGCTCGCCGGACCGCCTGCTCGCATCGGACGCGGAGATACGGGCCTGCGGGGCGCTGCTCGCCTACGCCGAGTACACGCGCGGCGGCGGCAAGTCGGCCGACGACCTGCGGGCGCAGCGGGAGTCGGAGTCGTCCCCCGACGGACGGGACGGCCACCTCGACTATCTCAATCACCTGACCCGGTACGACCCGCGGGAGTACATGCTGATGGACGCGGTGGCGCTCCGAAGCCTCGAACTGTTCGAGCGCCGGGGCGTCCACGGCGCGGACGGCGCGACCCTCGTCGACGTGCTGGACGAGACGGCGAGCGCCATCGGGAGTCGGAAGCTGAAAGACTGGCTCCGGCGACCGCTGGTCGACCGCGACCGCATCGAGGCCCGACACGCGGCCGTCGCTGAGTGGACCGAACGCGTCCGGACCCGCGAGTCGGTACACGACCGCCTGCGGGACGTGTACGACATCGAACGGCTCATCGCTCGCGTCTCCCGCGGCCGGGCGAACGCGCGGGATCTCCGCTCCTTGAAGGAGACGCTAGACGTGGTGCCGGAGCTGAAAGCGTCCCTCGCGGACGCCGAGACGGAGCGGCTTCGAGCGATCCGCGGGAACCTCGACGAACTGGCGGACGTCCGTGACTTGGTCGGCGAGGCGATCCGGGAGAACCCGCCCGCCGAAATAACCGAGGGCGGCCTGATAGCGCGCGGCTACGACGACGAACTCGACGAACTGCGCGAGACGGAGCAGTCGGGCAAAGAGTGGATAGACAGCCTCGAAGCGCAGGAGCGCGAGCGCACCGGCGTCGACTCGCTGAAAGTCGGGCACAACTCCGTCCACGGCTATTACATCGAGGTGACGAACCCGAATCTGGACCGCGTGCCGGACGACTACACGCGCCGGCAGACGCTCAAGAACTCCGAGCGGTTCTACACCCCGGAACTGAAGGATCGAGAGGACGAGATAATCCGGGCCGAACAGCGCGCCGACGACCTGGAGTACGAACTGTTCCGCGACGTGCGCTCGACGGTCGCCGCGGAGTCCGAGCGCGTCCAGCGCCTGGCCGACACGGTCGCGGAACTCGACGCTCTCGTGGCGCTCGCGGAGGTGGCCGCCAAGCACGACTACTCGCGGCCCGAGATGGTCGACGACCGCATCCGGATCGAGGACGGACGTCACCCCGTCGTCGAGCGTACCCAGGAGTCGTTCGTCCCCAACGACGCCTCCTTCGACGGCGACGCCTTCGTCGGGGTCATCACCGGCCCGAACATGAGCGGGAAGTCGACGTACATGCGTCAAGTGGCGCTGATCTGCGTCCTCGCACAGGTCGGGAGTTTCGTCCCCGCCGACGCCGCCGAACTCCGGATCGTCGACCGCGTGTTCACCCGAGTCGGCGCGAGCGACGACATCGCCGGCGGCCAGTCGACGTTCATGGTCGAGATGACCGAACTGTCCGAAATTCTGCGGGCCGCCACCGACGACTCGCTCGTCCTACTGGACGAAGTCGGCCGCGGCACCAGCACGACGGACGGGTTCGCCATCGCGCGGGCAGTCACCGAGTACCTCCACGACGAGGTCGGCTCGACGACGCTTTTCGCCACGCACCACCACGACCTCACCGACGTGGCGAGGGACCTGTCCGGCGCGTTCAACCGCCACTTCGCCGCAGAGCGTGAGGGGGAGTCCGTGACGTTCAGCCACGAACTCCGGCCGGGTTCGGCGACCGCCTCCTACGGCGTCGAAGTGGCCAGCATGGCGGGCGTCCCCGACCCCGTCGTGGAGCGCTCGCGGGCGCTTTTGGCCGGCGCTGACGAGGGCGGGTCCGCCACGGCAACTGCGGCTGGCGCGGCCGAGAGCGAGTCACCCGCGGATGTCGGCGACCCGTCGACCGCCGACGTGCCCGACGATGCGTCCGCGACGGCGGACCGCGACCCGCCCGTCGCCGCCGACGGCGACCCGGACGTGCCGCTCTCGGTGGCCGAACGCCTGCGCTCGGCGAGTCTCGCCGACACGACGCCGCTGGAGGCGCTCCAGTTGCTCGACGAGTTAAAGCGCGAACTGGACTAATCGTCCTTTCGGGCGGGTCCGGTGGGCGTCCCGTCCACCGGGCCGTGGACCAGAACCGCTCCCCGTCGTCGACGCATCGGATACGTCACGTCGACAGCGCCGCGACGAGACCGGCGAACGGCGGACCGCATTACGACGCGTCGTCCGCGGCCACGCTGTACTCCTCGGCTACTTTCACTCGGAGCGCACGGGGGCGAACGGTGATCCGCACGTCTTCGAACGGCCGGATCTCGCCGTCGAGACTGAACCGTACCTCGCCGCCGTCGAGGCTGGAAATATCTATTTCGGATGCCCGCAGGTCGGTCACGTGGGACGTCTCCTCGTGGAGCAGTCGCTGCTCGATCGCCTCGACGAGGGCGTCGTCCGGCGGCATCTCCTCGACGATGGTCACCCGCAGCAGTCCGTCCTCGGCGTTCGCCTGCCCGCCCGTCTTCGCGAACTGCCGGACGTTGCCGACGAGCACCGCCAGCGCCTCGCCGCGCCACTCGACGCTGCCCTCGGTTGTGTCGGCCTCCACGTCCACCCGCAGACCGTCGAACTCCAGCGCCTTCTGTGCAGCGCCGACGACGAACGCGAACGGGCCGAAGCGCTGTTTCAAACCGTGAGTCGCCGCGGCGCTCACGTCCGCGGGCAACCCCGCGATGGCCGACATCACGAACGGTTCGTCGCCGGCCGTCCCCAGGTCGATCCGCCTGATTTCGCCGGAGTCGGTGACCGCGAACCCGTGTTCCACGTCCCGAACGCCGAGAGCCGACGCGATGATGTTGGCCGTCCCCGTGGGAACGACAGAGAGCGTCACGTCGCCCAGCGCGTCCGCCTCGACCAGCCCCTGAACGGCCTCGTGGACGGTGCCGTCGCCGCCGCAGACTGCGAGCAGGTCGACTCCGTCGGCGGCGGCGCTCGCAGCGAGTGTGACGGCGTGTCCGGTGCGCTCGGTTTCGACCACGTCGAATCCCCGCTCCGCGGCGAGTTTGCGGGTCCGTTCGACGTGGTCGGCCGTGCCGCTCGTGGGGTTCAGGATGAGTCGACGGGCTCCGTCTCCCGCCTCCTCCGCGGCGTCGCCGGTCATCGGACACAGTACGCGACGGGAACACAAAGGCGATGGGCTGTCGACAGTCGTTCGGCGTCGGAGATGACGGTAGATATCACCTCACACTGTCGGCTGTACCTTCAGAACGATACTCGGATCCCTGCTGGTTCGATATTCTCCAAGAGATCACAGCCGACAGTATCAGTGGTTTCATCGGTCGATGAGTAGAGTTTTTGCACGACAGAGAGAAGAGAACCGAGAGGGAACAGCGTGTACACGAAAGGAACTGCGGCGCAGACGTACAGAGCGGTCAATCAGTTCGCGGCAGCCCTGCGGTCGAATCTGATCGGTCGGCCCCGCACTGCCGTCGCCGTGACTGTCGCCGCCCTCACGCTGGCAGTCGTCTCCGCACAGCAGGTCGCCGCCAGAGACGCTTATCTGTGGATCGAACATTCGCTTCCGACGTACGCTGGAGAGGTGACTGGCGTTTTCCTCCTCGCCGGCGCAGCGCTCGTCGTCCTGGCAGCGGTCGCCACAGTACTCGGGGCCGGACTGGTTCCGGCGGCCCTGCTGGCTGGTGCCCCGGCGTTCGGGTGGGCGGTCACCCACACTGGTGCGCCGATCACGCCGCAGTACGCGGCCACCTACCCGGTAGAGATGGCACTGCTGTACGGCATCGTCTTCGGGAGCGTCGGCTACGTATTCGGGAACACGCTCCGACGCACCTGACTCACGGCGGCGACAGCGAAACGAACTCCAGTCCTTTCTCGTTCAGTAGACGGCGCGCGCGGTCCGTGACAGAGGGCGCAACGAGGACGCCGCGGACGCTCGCCTCCGTGTGGAGCGAGCGTTCGAGCGCGTCCACGTAGCGGTCGAGTTGGCCGACAGCGTCCGGGCCGACGCGGCGGCGCTTGAGTTCGACGACGGCGGTGCGGCCGTCCGCGTCCTCCGCGTAGATGTCGACCGCACCGGCCGGCGTCTCGCGCTCGGTCGCGAGCGGCGTAAAGCCGGGTTCGACCAGAGACGGGTCGTCGAGGATGCGCTGGCGGAGGTCCTCCTCCGTCCCTTCGAGCGAGAGGTCGTTCGCGTCCGTCACGTCGAACGCTGACACCTGGTCGACGCGCTCGAACTCGACGACGAGTTCCTCGTCGGGCGTGGAGCGGCGGCTACGGACCCGGAGTCGGCCGTCGTCGGTCAGGCCGGGAGCGTGCGTGCAACCCGGCGGCTGCCAGTTGACGGGCTTTTGTCCCTCGTCGGTGTGGACGAGTATCGTCCCGTCGGGCTTGAGCATCACGTGGCGGTCGCCGGGGCCGAGTTCGCTCGACGCCCGACCGTCGTAGTCGACGGTACAGCGGCCGAACAGGGTGACGAGTGACCCCCGTTCGACGCCGTCCTCGACCGTCGCCAGCGCCTCCTCGGCCGTCGGGGCTCGCAGCGTCACATCCGTCGTTCGTCCTCCGCTCGCAGTCACTGGATCGGGGTATGGGCCGGGCGGACAAAAGCGGACCGCGTTGCGGTGCGAGTGAGGGAACGGAACTGCATCGGGATCCGGACTGGACCCGGCCGGGGAATCGCGAACTGAAACCGCGTGGGGAACGAGGCGAGTATCGTCCTACTCTCGCACGATCACCTCCCGTCGTTCGCCGACGTGTTCCCGGGCCCTGTCGGCGAGATACGCCGCCGCCTCGTCGCGGGAAACCGTCCCCTCGGCAACCACGTCTGCGACCACGGCCTTCGTCGCTCGAAACCACCGGCGCAGGCGCGGGCCGCCGTACGGCCCCCCGTCGGGGTCGGCAGCGACGAGCGCACCCGCGTCCTCGCGAGCGTCAGCGAGCGAGGGCTCGCCGGAACTCGTTCCGGCGGCGTCCTCGTGAGACGAAGTCGAACGAGGGTTCGATCTGCTTCGCTCATCGGCGCCCTCGCGACCGTCAGTGAGCGAGGGCTCGCTGACGCTCGGCAGGCCGAACCACAGCGACAGGTACGCGGTGGTGTCGTAGTCCGTCGCGACGACGAACAACGCTTCGTGTTGGCGGAAGTCGACAGCGTCGACCACGCCGTCGAAGCCGAGGTCGGTCACGACGGGGCGACGGTCGACGGGACGCGGACTGGATCCCAGTGACGGGCCGCGTCTGACCCGCGCGGCACCGGTCTGCGCTCCGCCGAACGGCGTATCTTCGGCGATCCGGCGGGCGAGCGACAGGTCGGACCCGCCCCAGCGCGATCGGTGCAGGTCGTAGTTGCCGTTCGGACGTTCGTATGCGACGAGCGCTCTGTGGGCCACGGGAGACGAGGTGGCCGCGGTATCCTACAAAAACCTCAGCCGTCTCCGCAGCGTCGGGCACCGGCGAACCGCTCGACCGGTCCCGGAAATCAGCACGACTTTGCCGCCGCCGACCGGACCCACGGTATGAGCGATACCGGGAAAGTCGACCGAGAGTTCTTCGACGAATTCATCTACCCGCACCTCGGGAGCGACCGCGGTGACGTAGCGCTCGGCCCCCGCCCCGGCGTCGACTTCGGCGTCGTCGACGTGGACGGGACGGCGCTGGTGACGGCGACGGACCCCATCTCGATCCTCCCCGGTCTCGGGTGGGAGCGCGCGGCGCGGTTCGCCCTCGGCATCGTCCTCGCTGACGTCGCCGTCTCCGGCCTTCCGCCGTCGCATTTCGCCCCGGCATTCCACCTGCCGCCGGAGATGGACGACGACTCGTTTGCCGCGGTCTGGACTGCGATAGACGAAACGCTGACTGAACTGGGGACCGCGGTCGTCACCGGCCACACCGCCCGGTACGCCGGGTGTTCGTTCCCCTGGATCGGCGGCGCGACCGCGATGGCGGTCGGCGACCCGGACGACATCGTCCGGCCGGACGGCGCGAACCCGGGCGACCGCCTGCTCGTGACCACGGGCGCGGGGGTCGAGGCGACGGCGCTGTTCGCATCGCTGTACTCCGGACAGATCCCCGCGGACGACGTGACTGTCGACGCCGCCGCCGCCCGGCTTCCGGGAGCGAACCACGTCCGCGGCGCGGTCGCCGCTGCCGCTGCCGGCCCTGTGTCTGCGATGCACGACGCGACGGAGGGTGGCCTTCACGGCGCGCTCCACGAACTCGCAAGCGGTGCCGGCGTCCGGATCGAGTTCGACCGCGACGCGGTTCCACTGCCGGACGACGTGCGGCAGGTCGCCGACGCTCTCGACTTCGACCCGTGGTGTGCGACGAGTTCGGGGACGCTGCTGGTGACCGCGCCGCCAGAAGCAGTCGAGCGGGTGCTGGAGGCGCTGCGGGGCGAAGGCCTCGCGGCCGCCGAGGTCGGCGAAGTTCTGGAAGGGGAGGGCGTCGCCGCCGACGGCGAGGCGGTGCCGAAGCCGGAGGGCGACTCGTCGTGGCCGGTGTACGAGCGATTGGCGGGGGAGTGAGAGCTACTACGGACAGAAGGCGACTACTCCCCGACTCCATCACTGCTTTGTATCACCAGGTAATACCACCGGATATGAGACAGCCAGCACCAGTCGACCGTCCCGTCGTCCTGACGGTCGCGGGGAGCGACTCGGGCGGCGGCGCGGGGATACAGGCGGACCTGAAGACGATGGAGGCCCGCGGCGCGTTCGGGACGAGCGTGGTGACGAGCGTCACCGCACAGAACACGACCGGTGTCGAAAGCACGCACGTCCTGCCCGTCGAGGAGGTGGCGTCGCAGTTCGACGCCGTCCGCGACGACATGGACGTGCGGGCGGTCAAGACCGGGATGCTCGCCACCGCAGCGGTGATCGAGACGGTGACCGAGCGCGTGGCCGCGGACGACGCGCCGGCGGTCGTCGATCCGGTGATGGTCGCAACGTCGGGCGACCGCCTGCTCGAACGCGAGGCCGAGAGCGCGTACGAGGATCTTGTCGCTGAAGCGGCGCTCGTGACGCCAAACGCCGACGAGGCGGCTGTGCTGACAGGTATCGAGGTCGTCGACGAACCGAGCGCCCGCGAGGCCGGCGAGGCGCTCGTCTCGATGGGTGCGGAGGCGGCGCTCGTGAAGGGCGGCCACGTCGAGGCTGACGCCGACGTGGTCCGGGACGTTCTCGTCACCGCCGACGGCGTCGAGACGTTCGAACACCCGCGAGTCGAGGGCGCAGCCACGCACGGGTCCGGTTGCACGCTGTCGTCAGCGATCGCGGCCGATCTCACGGACGGCGGATCGCTCGTCGACGTCGTCGAGCAGGGCGTCGCGTTCATGGAGCGGGCGATCCGTTACCACCACGACATGGGCGAGGGCCCGGGAGCGGTGCATCACCTCGCCGCGCTCCGCGAGCGCGCCGACCGACAGCCGACCGCCGAGGCCGTCCACAGCGTCGTCCGGGAGTTCGTCGATGCCGACGTGAGCGCCGTCGTTCCGGAGGTCGGGATGAACGTCGTCGGCGCGACACCGTACGCCGAGGAGACGGCGGAGACCGCCGCGGTCGAGGGGCGGATCACTCGCACGATGAGCGGCGTTCAGCCGAACCGCGGCGTGCGCTTCGGCGCGTCGAGTCACGTCGCGCGCTTCCTGCTCTCGGCGCGGGAGTTCGACCCCGACCTGCGCTTTGCGGTGAACTGCCGGTTCGACGGCGACGTGGAAGCGGCGCTCGACGACCTCGGCTGGACCGTCGCGGAGTACGACCGCGACGCCGAACCCGAGGACGTGAAGGAGACGGAAGGGAGTACGATGGGTTGGGGTGCGCGGCAGGCGTTCCGGGCCGCCGACGGAAGCCCCGCGGTCGTCCTCGACCGCGGCGAGGTCGGTAAGGAGGAGATAGCGAAACTGGTCGCGCCCGACATCGAGACGATAGTCGAGCGAGTGCGTTCGCTAAACCAGGCCGTCAGTCGGTGACTGCAGTCCAGCAGTTACTCGTTTTCCCGGTCGTCCGTGCGACGAGACGGGTCTTCGGCCTCCACCGACGGCGACTCGTCCGCTGACTCGCCGCCGCTGAACGACCGAACCTGTGCCAACGCGGACTCGACGGTCCATCCGGCCCAGCGGGCCTCGGCCCCGGTCCAGGCGACCAGCGTGAGAGAGAGAACGGCGATACCGGCGAGTTCGGCGAATCCCACCCGGACGGGGAGCAGGGAAAACAGCGTCGAGGTGAAAGTGTCGGGGACGAACGCCTCCCACGCGCCGAGCAGGTCGACCCACCACTTGACGACCCCAACATCGTCGCCCCGGTCCGTCGACCTGACAGCGTAGCTAAGTCCGACCGAAAGCAAAGCGACGAACACGACGGCGGCGAACCCCGCCCGGAGGAGTTCCCGTCTGGATACCACTGTGATGGTACTACCACGACGGGAGGGAAATATACTCTGCGGAACCCGGAGGGTTTTAGCCGCCGACGCTCCGAAGGGTGGATATGACAGAGGCGACGGGGATAGTCGGGGAATTCCTCGGACTGAAAGCGGAGACCGACGCGGACATCCTGACGATGCAGTGCGGGGACTTCTACGAGTTTTTCGCCGACGACGCGGAGACGGTCAGCGACGAACTCGACCTGAAGGTCTCGCAGAAATCCTCGCACGGGTCGTCGTATCCGATGGCTGGCGTCCCGGTCGACGACCTGACGCCGTATCTCAAGGCGCTCGTCGAACGCGGCTACCGCGTCGCCGTCGCCGACCAGTACGAGACAGAGTCCGGCCACGCCCGCGAGATAGAGCGCGTGGTCACGCCCGGCACCCTGCTGGAGACGACATCCGCCGACGCGCAGTATCTCGCGGCTGTCGTCGCCGCGGACGACGGCTACGGCCTCGCGTTCGCCGACGTGACGACCGGCCGGTTCCTCGTGACGGACGTCGGCGGCGAGGACGCCACCGGCCGCGCGCTGACTGAACTGTACCGCTTCGACCCCGCCGAAGTGCTGCCCGGACCCGACGTTCGCAACGACGACGAGTTCGTCTCCGCCGTCCGGGAGCGCGTCGACGCCGCGGTGACGCTGCACGACGCCGCCGCGTTCGAACCGGGACGGGCCCGCCACGCCACCCGCGAGCAGTTCGGCGACGAGACGTTAGACAGCGTCGGCGTCGACGACGACGGACCGGCGGTGCAGGCGGCGGGCGCCGTCCTCTCGTACGTTGAGGAGACCGGCACGGGCGTGCTAGCGTCGATGACCCGCCTCCAGCAGTACCACGGCGACGACCACGTGGAACTCGACGCGACCACCCAGCGCAACCTCGAACTCACGGAGACGATGCAGGGCGACCGATCGGGGTCGCTGTTCGCCACGATCGACCACACCGTCACAAGCCCCGGCGGCCGCCTGCTGAAGGAGTGGCTCCAGCGGCCGCGTCGCTCCCTGGAGACGCTCGAACGGCGACAGGCCAGCGTCGCCGCGCTGACCCGCGGCGTGATGGCCCGCGAGGGGTTGCGGGAGACGCTCGGCACGGCCTACGACCTCGAACGGCTGGCGTCGAAAGCCAGCTCCGAGAGCGCCGACGCGACCGACCTCCTGCGGGTGCGCGACACGCTCGGCCTCCTGCCGGACCTGGTCGACGTCGTCCAGAACGACCCCGAACTCTCGGAGTCGCCGCTCTCCGATATCGTCACCCGCCCGGACCGCGCCACGGCGGCCGACCTCCGGAACACGCTGGACGAGGCCCTCGCCGATGACCCGCCGTCGACCGTCAGGCAGGGCGGTCTGCTGACCACGGGGTACGACGAGGAACTGGACGAGGTGATCGAGCGCCACGAGCAACTCCAGGAGTGGTTCGACACGCTCGAAGGGCGCGTGAAATCGAAACACGGCCTCGCGCACGTCACGGTCGACCGGAACAAGACGGACGGCTACTACATTCAGGTCGGGAAGAGCGAGGCCGACCGGGCGCCCGACCACTACGAGAACGTCAAGACGCTGAAAAACTCCGAGCGGTTCGTCACGGCCGAACTGGAGGAGAAAGAGCGGGAGATCCTTCGTCTGGAGGAGCGACGCGGCGAACTGGAGTACGAACTGTTCCAGCGACTCCGCCGCGACGTCGCCGACCGCGCCGAGTTGCTCCAAGACGTCGGCCGCACCGTGGCGACGCTCGACGCGCTTTCGAGTCTCGCAACCCACGCCGTCGAGAACGACTGGACGCGGCCGGCGCTCCGCCGCGACGGCGACCTCCGGATCGAACAGGGTCGCCACCCCGTCGTCGAGCAGACGACCGAGTTCGTCCCGAACGACGCCGCGCTCGACGGTGACCGGCGGTTCCTCGTCGTGACGGGACCGAACATGAGCGGGAAGTCGACGTACATGCGCCAGGTCGCGCTGATCACGCTGCTGGCGCAGGTCGGGAGCTTCGTCCCCGCCCGCGAGGCCGAGATCGGACTCGTCGACGGGATCTACACCCGCGTCGGCGCGCTTGACGAACTCGCGCAGGGGCGTTCGACGTTCATGGTGGAAATGCAGGAGTTGAGCAACATCCTCCACTCCGCCAGCGAGGACTCGCTGGTCATTCTGGACGAGGTGGGACGGGGAACGGCGACGTACGACGGCATCTCCATCGCGTGGGCCGCGACCGAGTATCTACACAACCAGGTCAGAGCGAAGACCCTCTTCGCGACGCACTACCACGAGCTAACGGCGCTCGCCGACCACTTAGACCGCGTCGCAAACGTCCACGTCGCGGCCGACGAGACCGACGGCGACGTCACCTTCCTGCGAACCATTCGCGACGGCCCGACAGACCGGTCGTACGGCATCCACGTGGCGGACCTCGCCGGCGTTCCCGCCCCCGTCGTCGACCGCTCGCGGGACGTACTCGAACGCCTCCGCGAGGAGAAAGCCGTCGAGGCGAAAGGCGACGCGGGCGGCGGCGAACCGAAACAGGTCGTCTTCGACGTCGGCAGCGGCGAGATGAAACCGGCGACCGCGGACGGCGGGGCGACGACCGGGGCGAGCGCGGACGGCGCGGACACAACCGATACCACTGACGCCGGTGGTACGGCGGACACCGGCGCGCTCGACCCGGAGACGGAAGCGGTTCTGGAGAACCTGACCGATATCGACGTGGACGAGACGCCGCCGGTCGAACTGATGACGAAAGTCCAGAAGTGGCAGGAGCGCCTGAGCGAGTAGAGACACCGCGGTATAAGGCGCTGAGAGTGGCGCGTCCGCATTACTCCGCGGACAGTTCGGTATCGCTGTCACTCGGCGGACGGGACGGCATTGCTGTCACTCGGCGGACGGGACGGCATTGCTGTCACTCGGCGGCCGCGTCTCGGCTGACTTCGTAGTCCTCGCCCCGGAACCGGAACCGCCGCGTCGACTCGTCGGATCCAAAAACGGCGTTAGCGACATGTTCGTCAGTACGAACGACGACGCGGTCGACGTCTGCCGTCATGGCAGAGAGCGCATTCCGAAGGCCTCTACCGCGGGACAGGCCGCCACTGGAACCCATCACCTGTTCGGCGATTACCCGTTCCGTGGCCGAGACAGTCCGCGTTACCGCGAACGTCGCGTCCGGCGGGTGTTCGCCGTCGCCGTATCGGTCCGTCGTAACCGTGACGGTGTTGCCGTTTTGCTCGGCGGTGGCGTCGTCGGTCGGCACCAGCGTCACCGGATCACCCGTCAGTTCGACCAGCGCGGCACTCTCGTCGGCCGGGTGCCCGTAGCCGGCGACCACGGCGTACTCGCCGCCGCCGAGGTAGCCCCGGGTGAGGCCGCGACACCCGCAGTTCTCGTGACCGCAGGGGACGGCCTCGCCGTTGAACGCTCGGAGCGACCACTGCTCGCGCCCGCCCGGCGGGAGGCTTCGACAGTCCGCGGTGTGGAAGGCAGGCCCGACGTGGAACCACCTGCCGTCGACGAGTTTGTAGAGGTTCCAGTGGCCACACCCTAGCTCCTCGTGGCTGTTGTTGACCATCTCGAAATCGATCCGTCCGTCGAGTTCGATCCGCTCGGCCGAGGGGCGGACGAACGCGGGCGTCGTGCTGTCTGCCTCGTGGAACCACTGAACAGTTCGGTCGTTGTCGAACGCGGGGACGGACCGCCCGGCGAACCGCGATTTGGCCTCCGGGCCGGGAGCGTCCGTGTTCCAGACGGTCACGCTGGCGGACTGGTCGTCGCCCCGGTACTCGTAGGTGCCCGTGGGCCGGCCCGACATCCCTCGCTCGCCGACGAGAACGTACTCCAGTTCGACGCGCTCACCGGGGTCCATACGGTAGGTTTCGGTCATCCAGGGACCGATATCCTTGACTCGCCAGTAGCCGTCGTCGGTACGAATGACTTCCGGCACCGTCTCCGCGAGGTCGTTGTTCTCGGTCGGCGCGAAGTGGAGGCGCGCCTCGTGGTCGTACCCCGCGGGCTGCCGCCCGTGCGTCCCGCCGACGACGGGGATCCATTCGATTCGGAACGTGTTCGCGAAGTCGTTTCCGTTCTCGAACCAACCGCGAAGCCTTGCCGGGTGGTCGGCGGTTGCTGTCCTATCGAACCACAGCGCGATGCGCGCTCTGTCGTCGGTGTGCATCGACGTCGGGCCGAACGCGTACGTTCGCGGCCCGGTCTCCAGTTCGACGACGCTCGCCCACCCCTCGGGCTGGGAGTGGTCGTCGGGCCGGGTGTCTGTCTCGCCAGCATCCGTCGGTCGACCTGTCGTCCGAGTCCCGTCGTTCGTCGGCACGCTGTCGCCGTTGCCCGTGGAGAGCGAACAGCCGGCCAGTCCGGACGTCCCGGCCGCAAGCGCTGTGAGGAAAGCACGTCTGTCCATAGTTTCCGTACCGAATTTGGATGTAAATCCTTTCGGAAGGCACAAACGCCGGTTTCAGTAAACGGCCGGCTATTCCCCGCCATCCGCCGTTCCTGTCACTGTCCACACCCCCGCACCGCGCGGTCAAGTGAGTCCGAACGGAACCGTCGGCGACGACGTCTCGACTGCGCCGACGGACTCTGCCGAGAGTGACGCGTACTTGGCGGACGACTTATCCGCGTCTCGACCTTTCGATACGTATGCGCAACTTCACCGTCGCCCGGATCTGGGGGATCCCGATCCGGATCAACGTGTCGCTGCTCGTTTTTCTTCCCGTACTGGCGTGGCTCATCGGGAGCGGCGGGCAGATATCCGCCTACGAAGGGGTCATCGAGGGGCTAACCGGCGTCGAGTTCGACCCCGGAACGCTGGAAGCGGGAACGACACCATGGATCATCGGCGTCGCGGCGGGCGTTGGCCTGTTCGCGAGCGTTCTCCTGCACGAACTCGGTCATTCGTGGGTGGCGATGCGGTACGGGCTGTCGATCGAGTCGATCACGCTGTGGATCCTCGGGGGCCTCGCCGCGCTGAGCGCCATCCCGCGCGAGTGGGACCGTGAGTTCTGGATCGCCATCGCCGGCCCGCTCACGAGCGTCCTCGTCGCTGGTGTGAGCTACGTCGCCCTGCTCGCGACGCCGTCGTCGCTGCCGGTCGTCAGGTTCGTCTTCGGATGGCTGGCGATCACGAACGTCGCGCTCGCGGTGTTCAACATGCTTCCCGCCTTCCCGATGGACGGCGGCCGGATCCTCCGGGCGCTGTTGGCACGGAACCGTTCCTACGCCGGCGCGACGCGGATCGCGGGCCGGATCGGCGTCGTCTTCGCGGTGCTTTTCGCCGTCGTCGGCGTCATGGCGTTCGACGTGATCCTCCTATTGCTCGCCTTCTTCATCTACGGTGCCGCCACGACCGAGTCCAGAACCGTCCTCATCGACGAACTCCTCGAAGGGCTGACCGTCGGCGACGTCGCGACACGCGACGCCGAGGCCGTCCCGGCCGACTCGTCCGTCGCGGAGCTAGTCAACCGCATGCTTCGAGACCGGCGGACCAGCTACCCGGTGCGCGTCGACGGGTCGGTCACGAGCGTCGTGACGCTCTCCGACCTCCGCTCCGTCTCCGAGGGCGACCGCGAGACGACCAGCGTGCGGTCGGTCGCGCGTGAAGTCCCCCGCATCGAATCGTCGACCGACGCGTTCGAGGCGCTCGCGACGTTCAACCGGGCCGACGGCGGGCGCGCGCTCGTCGAGGAAAACGGCGATGTCGTCGGCGTGCTGTCGCAGGAAGACTACTCGCGTGTCCTCGCCATGCGGCGCGATATCGGCGGGACGCTCCCGACGCGCGTCCCGCAGTGACCGCCGGCCGCTCCCGCACGTTCAAGTAGTCTCGGACGGAACCGCCGGCAATGACTCCCCGACCCGCGACTGCGGAGGTGTCTCCGCCGTGAGCGACGCGACCGAGGACTCCGACATCCGGAAGCTAGACGAGTCGACGGTCCAGCGCATCGCCGCCGGCGAGGTGGTCGAGCGACCGGCGAGCGTCGTAAAGGAACTGGTCGAGAACAGCCTGGACGCGGACGCCTCCCGCATCGACGTCACCGTTGAGAGCGGCGGCACCGAGCGAATCGCGGTCAGCGACGACGGCACGGGGATGACCGAAACCGACGTTCGGACCGCCGTCCGCGAACACACGACGAGCAAGATACGGAACGTGGAGGACCTGGAAT
This sequence comes from Halostella pelagica, assembly GCA_005954745.1. GTDB lineage: Archaea > Halobacteriota > Halobacteria > Halobacteriales > Natronoarchaeaceae > Halostella > Halostella pelagica. The sequence goes on along the minus strand of CP040678.1, from coordinate 476,396 downwards.
CCGACCTATCGACGCTCGGGTTCCGCGGCGAGGCGTTACACACTATCGGAGCCGTCTCGCGGGCGACGATCACGACGAAGGCTCGCGACGGCGACGGCGCGGCGACGGAACTCCGGTTCGAGGGCGGCGAGGTGACAGCGGTCTCGCCCGCCGGCCGACCCGCCGGGACGACGGTCGAGGTGACAGACCTCTTCTACAACACCCCCGCGCGGAAGAAGTACCTGAAGACGGAGGCGACGGAGTTCGCGCACGTCAACCGCGTCGTCACCCGATACGCGCTGGCGAACCCGGACGTGGCGGTGTCGCTTTCCCACGACGGCCGCGAGACGTTCTCGACGACCGGACGGGGCGACCTCCGGGCCGCGCTGCTTTCGGTGTACGGCCGCGAAGTGGCGGAGTCGATGATCTCGGTCGACGCCTCGGCCGAGGACCTGCCGGCGGGGCCGCTCGACGAGGTGTCGGGGTACGTCAGCCACCCCGAAACCAACCGCTCCAGCAGGGAGTACGTCTCGTCGTTCGTCAACGGGCGGTACGTCACCGCGAGCGCGGTCCGCGAGGCCGTGATCGACGCCTACGGCGGTCAGCTCGCGTCGGACCGCTACCCGTTCGTCGTCGTCTTTCTGGACGTGCCCGCCGCCGACGTGGACGTCAACGTCCACCCGCGGAAGATGGAGGCCAGATTCGGCGACGAGGCCGGCCTCCGTCGACAGGTCGAGGCGGCCGTCGAGGGGGCGCTGCTCGACAACGGTCTCGTCCGCTCGAACGCGCCGCGCGGCCGGTCCGCACCGGACGAGGCGACCGTCAGCCCGGATTCGCCGTCGGACGGCCGAGCGCGGTCCGAGGCGGGCGTCGACGGGGGGTCGGACGGCGGTGCCGACGCGAACGGCGGAACCAGCGCGGACGGCGGTGCCGGCGCGGACGGCGTCAGGAGCCCGAACGCCGGCGAGACGGCGGCCGACGTTACGTCGTACGGTGACGAGAGCGGCTCTGGCGACGTATCGACGGCGGACGACGGCGGTGACGCGACAGCGGTGGAGGGTGGAAGCATGACGGCGGAAACGAACGAAAGCTCTACGGACGCCGTAGAACTCGACGGACGTTCGCCCGGTGACGGTTCTACCGAGAGGGGAGCCGCGTCACCAGCACGGACTGCGGACCCTGATCCGGGGAGATCGACTTCGGGGACGGCGGAGGTATCGGGAGCCGCGCACGCCCCGAAATCCGCGGAGACGCAGGAACCGACGGCCGAAGCCGACGGTGCCGCGGCGGACGGAGCGGTCCCGGAGGGTCCGGGGGTCGACTCGGCGGACGACGCGGCGACCGGCGGGACGAACGCCGACGGAGCCGAACGCGACTCCGCCGGCGCTGGGCGGGACGCGTCGTCGAAGTTCGGCGGCGGCACGAACCAGCGAACGCTCGCCGGCGAGTCCGTCGACCGGACCCGCGAGTACGAGAGCCTCCCGGCGATGCGGGTGCTGGGACAGTTCAGCGACACCTACGTCGTCGCGGAGACGGAGACCGGTCTGGCGCTCGTCGACCAGCACGCGGCGGACGAGCGGGTGAACTACGAGCGCCTCCGCGAAGCGTTCGCGGACGACACCACGGCTCAGTCGCTTGCCGAACCGGTCGAACTCGAACTGACGGCGGGCGAGGCGGCGCTGTTCGAGGAGTACACCGACGCGCTGGCGAGTCTCGGCTTCTACGCGAACCGCGCGGGCGACCGCACCGTCGAGGTGACGACCGTGCCCGCCGTCTTCGACGAGACGCTCGACCCGGCGCGCGTCCGGGACGTGCTCGCGACGTTCGTCTCGACGGCAGACGAGGCGTCGGGGCGAGAGACGGTCGAGTCGCTGGCGGACGAGTTCATCGCGGACCTGGCCTGCTATCCCTCCGTCACCGGCAACACTTCGCTCACGGAAGGCGCGGTGACGGAACTGCTGACGGCGCTCGACGGCTGCGAGAACCCCTACGCCTGCCCGCACGGCCGCCCCGTCGTGATCGAACTCGACGAGGACGACCTCGCGGAGCGGTTCGAGCGGGATTACCCCGGTCACGGCGGCCGCCGCGAGGCCTGACCGAGGCCGCCCGGGGAACGCGAACGTGTCCAGCGCCCCGGAACCGCTACGAAACACGAGCGATCGGGGGGACTTATACCAGTCCCGTCCGTTTGCGGGGGTATGAACCGGACGATCGACCGACGTGAATCGGCCGAGCGCCCTCCAGCGCCCGGAAAGAACACATGAGCGACCTCGTAACGTTCGGCGAGACTATGCTCCGCCTCTCACCGCCCGGAGACGAGCGCCTGGAGACGGCGTCGGAACTGGAGTTCCGAGCGGCGGGGGCGGAGAGCAACGCCGCGGTCGCCGCCGAGCGTCTCGGAGCGGTCTCGACGTGGATGTCGAAACTTCCCGACTCCCCGCTCGGTCGTCGCGTCGACAACGGCCTGCGCGGGTACGGAATCGACACCGATGTCGTCTGGTCGGACGAGGGCCGCCAGGGGACGTACTACCTTGAATCAGCCGGCGCGCCCCGCGGGACGAACGTCGTGTACGACCGAGCGAACGCCGCGGTGACGACGGCGAGCGCCGAGGAGTTCGACCTCGAAGCCATCCGAGACGCCCGCGCCTTCTTCACGAGCGGGATCACGCCGGCGCTGTCCGACACGCTTCGGGACACGACGGCGAACCTCCTTCAGGTCGCCAAGAAGGCCGGCACGACGACCGCATTCGACCTGAACTACCGCTCGAAGCTCTGGTCCCCGGGCGAGGCGCGCAAGACGGTGACGAAGCTCTTTCAACTGATAGACATACTCGCCATCCCCTTCCGCGACGCGGAGACGGTGCTCGGATACGAGGGTGATGCACCGGAACTCGCACACCACCTCGCCTCGAAGTACGACTTCCAGACGGTCGTCGTCACGCAGGGCGAACACGGCTCGCTCGCCTGGCACGACAACGTCGTCCACGACCAAGAGGTGTACGAGACCGACACCGTCGACGCCATCGGCACGGGCGACGCCTTCGTCGGCGCGTTCCTCGGTCGCCGCCTGACCGGCGACGACGTACCGCGTGCGCTCCAGTACGCCGCCGCCACCGCGTCGCTCAAGCGCACTATCCCCGGCGACGTCGCGACAGTGACTAAACGGGAAGTCGAGTCCGTCATCGGCGACAAACTCAATCAGATCTCGCGGTAGTCGGCGTTACGACCGCCGTCCCTGTCAGCCTCAGTCCGGCCGGCACCGCCGCTTTCGTTCCGACACGCACGGGAGTTCGAGTCGTGCGCCCCTGACGCACAGTTCCCCGAACGGATAAGCGGCAGGGGGCCGCACGCTCTCCTATGCCACACGTCGCCATTATCGGCGCGTACGGGAGCGCCGGCGTCGCCGCCGCGGGCGAACTCGTAGACGAGTCGGACGTGGAACTGACGCTGATCGACGACGGGGAACCCGGTGGCGGCCTCTGCATTCTTCGAGGCTGTATGCCGTCGAAGGAGGTCATCTCGGCGGGCGCACACCGCTTTCAGGCCCGTCACGACCACCGCCTGACCGGGGACCTCCCCGAGGTCGACTTAGAGCGCGTCGTCGAGACGAAAGACGACCACGTACTCGGGTTCGCGGAGCACCGCCGCGAGGCTGTCCACGAGATGGCCGAGCGCGACGACGTTGAGTTCCTGCACGAGGCGGCGCGGTTCGTCGACGACCGGACTCTCGCGGTCGGCGACCGGACGATAGAGCCCGACTACGTGGTGATCGCGACGGGGTCGACCGTGAACGTACCCAATATCGACGGGATAGACGACGTGGACTACGCGACGAGCGCGGACGTGCTGGACGCCACGGATCTCCCGGAGTCGGGCGTCGTGATGGGGTTCGGCTACGTCGGGCTGGAGTTAGTGCCCTATCTCGCCGAAGCGGGCACCTCGCTCACCGTGATCGAACACGACGAGCGCCCGCTGGACGAGGCTGACCCCGAGTACGGCGACGAACTCCTCGACCTCTACGAGGAGGAGTGGGACGTAGACGTGCTGACGGAGACGTACGAGGAACGGCTCGAACCGACCGACGATGGCGGCGTGCGTCTGCATCTCGACCGCGACGGGGTCGACGAGGCGGTCGAGGCCGACGAACTGTTCCTCTTTACCGGCCGCCGGCCGAACATCGACGGCCTCGGCCTCGAAGAGACCGCGCTCGATCCGGGGGCGGGGTGGGTGCAGGACACGATGCAGGCCCGCGACGACGAGCGCGTGTTCGTCGTCGGCGACGTGAACGGGCACGAACCGATCCTCCACGTCGCGAAGGAACAGGGGTTCAAAGCGGCCGAGAACATCCTGTGGCACTGCCGCGAACAGACGCTTTCCTCGTACGAGAACGTCCACCACCACGTCATCTTCTCGGGCCTCGGCGTCTACCCCTTCGCCCGCGTGGGCCACTCGGTCGAGTCGGCCGAAGCAAAGGGGGTCGACCACGTCGCCGTTACGCGCGAGGCGAGCGACGACGGGGTGTTCAAGTCGAAGGACGTTCCAGAGGGACGTGCGACGCTCGTCGTCGACCCCGACGACGGGACGGTACTCGGCTATCAGGGACTGCACTACCACGCGGACGTCATGGCGAAGACGATGCAGGTCGCAGTCGAGATGGAACTGGACGTGCGCGACCTGCCGGACCGGGCCTACCACCCCACGACGCCGGAGATACTCGACGGCCTCTTTCGTGAGGCGAGCGACCGCGTCGAGGAGTGACAAGGGCCGGATCGCACGACGTGAAAGGGGTACGATCGCCGAAACCTCCCGAGACGCAAGTTATTTAACCGATTCCATCGATCCGTTAGTCAACCTGAGTTGCGCTAAAGCAAACTCAGTTGAACAAAGTACAATGACAGACGCGCTCCTTCTCATCGCCCGAGACACGACCCAAGCCCGCGACGTGGTCGGGACCCATGCTCGGCGACTCCGAGAGTCCGACATCGCCGACTCGGTCCGGACCGCCTACTACGAACACGACCCCGTTCACGAACTGGCCGACGAGTTCACCGACATCGAGGCCGAGACGGTGTACGCGTTGCCGGTAACGATCGCACACACCTACGAGACGACGGACGACATCCCGGCGGCGCTGTCGTACTGCCCCGGAGAGGTCCACTACTGCGAGCCGATCGGACGCAGTCCGGGCGTCACCGGAGCGATCTGCGACCGCGCCGCCACGCGTTCCCCCCGCGCGGACTCGCTCGTTCTGGTCGGGTTGGGTAACAGCGCGCTCCCGTACGGTCGACAGACCGTCGAACATCACGCCTCGCGTCTCAGGGATCGGGGCACCTACGACGAGGTGGAGACCTGCTATCTGCTGCAAAATCCCGCCGTGGAGTGTGTCCGGTACAACGTCACTGGCGACGACGCGGTTGCAGTGCCGCTGTTTCTCACCGGCGGGCGGGCGACCGAGGAGGAGATCCCGCGGAAACTGGAACTCGACCGCGGCGGCATCGCCTACGCCGACGTGCTCGGGACGCACGAGGGCGTGACCGACGCAATGCGCGCGGCGGTCGACACGCAACGCGTCATGGCCGGCGGCTCGCACCCGTCGTCGTTCGAGGCGACGCTGGCGATGAACGCCCGGCCGATGGCGACCGACGGCCGCGGCGACTGAGGAGCGGACGCTACGTCGCCGCGGCCCCGCCGAGGGACCGGAGCGCCCCTCGACGGCCGGAAGCACGTCTCACTCGTCCGGAACAATCTCGACAGTCATGCCGCGGCGCAGGTCTTCCGCGCGGGAGGGCCCGTCAACATAGCCGGATCGTCGTCGCGACCGTCCAGTCCACCGGAAGCGTCCCGAGCGTACAGCGACGGACGCGAGGCCCCGGAATCGCTCGGAACGGCGAGAGGTGGCGACGGACATAATCGTCGCTGTCGCCTACCGCCCGTGTGGTCAACGCGTTCTGGCTGGACCGCGACACCGCTCGCGCCGTCGAGTACCTCGTGGACAAACACGTGCTGAGCAGCGTCTTCGAGTGTTCGATGGTGCTGACGACGGCAGTCCAACTCAACGGTTACCCAGGGTCCGACGACCTCTATTTCACGCACCCGGACCACCCGCTTACGGTCTGGACCGCGGACTCGCTCGCGAACTGGAACCGCCTCCGCGAGTACGTCCGCCTCGCTCACGAGGAGTGGCGTCATCGGTACGACCACCCGCCCGAGAAAGAACACGGGTCGTGGGCGACGGTCGAGTCGCTGGACGAGGAGACTGTCGCCGGACTCGACTGGCCGAGCGAGGAGGCGTCCGACCCGCCGCAGGTCACCGGCGAGTGGCAGGCCACCGACTACGTGGACGCATACCGCCTCTACTACGCCAACGAGAAACGCGGCCTGTTCGAGTGGACTGGCCGCGACTGCCCGCCGTGGATCGAGGCGTACACCGTCCCGGACGGGGACGAGAGCCATCCGTACGAGTAGCCGACCCGACCGTTCGGTCCGCGTTGGTCGCTGAGCGCTCGCCGCTCGTCGTCCACGGGCGTCGATAGCGCCGGGTCTGGTCGTCCGTCGGCGTCACCTACTTCCGTCCCGACTCGGTATCGCCGCGCTCGACTTCGATGCGCTCGGGTTCCCGGTCGCTCTGCTGACTGGACTGCCCCCCGCCGATCAGTTTCGAGCGGAGGTCTTCCGTGATCGACTGCACCTGGTCCCTGATCGTCTTGACCTCCTCCTCGAACTCCTCGACGGACCGCTCGACGTAGTAGACGCGCTGTGCGGGGATCCGCCGCACCGTGTCTCTCCCCTCCATCCGCTCTTCCTCTTCCGTCTCCTCGTCGTCTATCTTGATGATCCAGTGGTCCTGAAAGTACGCCACGTGTTCGTTGTCGACCGTCCGCTCGACGGCGTCGCCGTCCGGTCCCTCGTACACGATAGTCGCCTGTCCGATGTCCTCTTGTACCATGTGCGATGATAGCCCGCGGACACGGGTAGTCCTAGGCAACTGTGGGCGAGGAGTCATGTCGGGGACCGCGAAAGGCGACGCGAGTCGCAGGCCCGTCGCGGGGGCGGGTCGTACCTACCGCCGCACGGCCAGCACCGACAGGTCGGAAAACGGCGTCGACTCGGGGCCGCTGCCGCCGGCGTGTTCCGTCAGGCTGCCGAGCGTCGTCCGCGTGATCGACTCGTCGTCGTGAGTCAGCCGTTCCAGCACGAGCGCCGAAAGTGACGGGTCCGCGCCGGCGTCGAGCAACTCTGCCGCCACGTCGCCGGGCATCAGGTCGAACGGCCGCGGCAGGACGAGCAGGTGGCGGTCGCCGACGGCCGCGCGGAGTCGGTCGAGGTCGTCGGTCAGGTCGCCGCTCTTGTGGAGCGTGACGAACTCGCTGTCCTCCATCGGCGTCCGCGCCCTGCTGGCGGCGACCTGGAGCGAGGAGATGCCGGGAACGACGCGGACGGGGCGGTCCGCCGCGTCGTCTACCTTGCCGAGGAACTGGTAGCCGGAGTGGTTCGGGTCACCCATCAGCACCGCGGTGCCGCGCTCGCCGGCGGCGACGCGCTCCGCGAACGTTTCCAGCGCCGCCGCCTCGTCCTTGTACCCGCAGGTCAGCAGGTCGGCGTCGGTCAGGTCAGCGACGAACTCGACGACGGTCTCGAAACCCACGAGCACGTCCGCATCGCGGATCGCTCGCTCGCCCCGCGGCGTCAGGAACTCGGGGTTTCCGGGGCCGATACCGACGGCGTAGACGGGAGTTTCCGGGGCCGGATCCTCCGGTTCGGCCGCCGCGAACGTCGCCGGGTCAGGGCCGGCGTCGAGGTCGTAGTCGCTCACGGGTCGCGCTCCGCGAGGGTGACCTCGCCGTCTCTCGCGTCGCTCGCCACGTGTACCAGTTCGTTCGTCAGGCCCGCGGCGAGGCCGCTGCCGCCGCGCCGGCCGACGTTCGTGACGGCGGGGACGCCGTGTTCCTCGCAGACCTCGCGCAGGCGTTCCCGACTCTCGGCGGCCTTCACGAATCCGACCGGCGTCGCGACGACGACGGCCGGGCGGGTACCGTCCTCGATGCAGTCCGCGAGCGCCAGCGCCGCGGTCGGGGCGTTGCCAATGGCGGCGATCGCACCGTCGTAGACGCCCTCCTTGTCGAGTTCCAGGACCGACGCCGCGGTTCGGGTCATCCCCGTCTCGGCGGCGAGTTCCGTACCGTTTCCGATGGCCTTCCGAACGGGACAATCGTGGCCGCGACCTGTGATCCCCTCCATGACCATCGTGATGTCCGTGACGATCGGCTGTTCGTCCAGCACCGCCCGCGCGCCGACCCGGACCGGTTCGCTGTCGTCGGTCCCGGTAAAGCGCACGAGGTGCTGGAACTCGGGGTCGCCGGTCGCGTGGACCGACTTCTGGCGGATCCGGTCCGCGAGCGTCTCGTCCGGCACGATCCGCCGAACGCGGTCCATGCTCGTCTCCGCTATCTCCATCGCATTCGAAGTCGTCGCGCCGAGGTCGGCGTACTCCTCGAAGTCGCCGTCGTCGGACTCGGAGTCGGCGTCTGCGGCTCCCTCAGTCGTCATCGCTTGCCACCTCCGTGGAGTCCGTCCCACTGGCACGCGCTTCCAGGTCGCCGTCGACCCGCAGGTTCAGGTCGCGCAGGCGCTCCTCCGTCTCGTCGTCGGCGTCCCACAGGTCGCGGTCGATCGCCTCCAGCAGGGTGTCGGTGATGCTCTCCAGCGCCCACGGGTTCACGTCGCGGAGCCAGTCCTGCCGGTCGGCGTCGAAGGCGTACTTCTCGGCCACGTCCTCCCAGAGCGTATCGCTGACGACGCCGGTCGTCGCGTCCCAGCCGAGGACGACGTCGACGGTGGTCGAGAGGTCGCCCGCGCCCTTGTAGTCGTGTTCCTCCATCGAATCGAGCCACTGCGGGTTGAGGACGCGGGCGCGCATCGCCTTGCGGACCTTCTCCTCGTTGGTGTACACGTCGACGTTGTCCGGGTCCGAGGAGTCGCCGACGTAGGAGGCAGGTTCCTCGCCCGCCGTCTCCGCGACGGCGGAGATGAACCCGCCGTGAAAGGCGTACCAGTCCGAGGAGTCGAACTCGTCCTGCTCGGCGGTGTCCTCTATCTTCACGGTCGCCTCGACGCTGCCGAGGCGACGCTCGAAGGCGTCGTGGGCCTCCGACACCTTGCCGCGAGAGCCCATGGCGTAGCCGCCCCACTGGACGTACACCTCTGCCAGATCGGAGCGGTCGTCCCAGTTGCCCTCGTCGACCGCCTTGTTCGTCCCCGCGCCGTAGCCGCCGGGACGGGTCGTGAACACGCGGTGCGTGGCGGCCGCCCGGGCGTCGCTCTCGTCCAGACCGCGCTCTTCGGTCAGGCGCTCGGCCTCCTCCTCGACGTGCTTTTTCACGTAGTTCATCTCGTTCGGTTCGTCGAGGTCGACCACCGCCTCCACCGCGTCGTGGATGACGCCCGCCGCGGCAGGGAAGGCATCACGGAACAGCCCGGAGACGCGCGTCGTCACGTCTATTCGCGGGCGGTCCAGTTCGGAAAGCGGAATCGGTTCCACGTCGTCGACCCGACCGGCATCTGTCCACACCGGTTCGACGCCCATCAGCGCGAGCACCTGCGCGATGGTTTCGCCGCGGGTGCGGACGGTCGGCGTGCCCCACGCGACGACGCCGATCTCCTCGGGGTACTCGCCCTCCTCAGCGTGATGGCGCTCGGCGACGCCGTCGGCGACCTCGCTGCCGACCTGCCACGCGCTCTTCGCTGGCACCTTCCGCGGGTCGAGCGTGTAGAAGTTCCGCGCCGTCGGCAGGAGGTCGACGCCGCCGCGGGTCGGCGCACCGCTGCCGCCCGGCGGGACGTACTCGCCGGCCAGCGCGTCTGCGGTGCGGGGGATCTCGTCCTCGGACCCCTGGACACGCGGTTGCGCCTCCTCGCAGATGTACGTGAGCGCCTCCCGTAGGTCGTCGTGTGCGCCGCGCTTGGCGCGACCGTCACCGAGCGGTTCGATGTCGACGACGAGCAGGTTGGCGTTCACCTCGTCATCCGGTCCCGCCTCCTGCTCGTTCGCCGGCAGGTCGAACTCGTACTCCGCGAGCGTCTCCACGAGGTCGACGCTCGTCTCGTACACCTCGTCGGCGGCCTCGGCGTAGGTCATCCCGAGGGTCTCGTCGTACGCGCCCGGTTCGTCGAGCATCGTCTGGTAGTCGACGCCGAGGACGCCGGCGACGCTCTCGCGGAGGCTCGGCGCGCCCGGGTTTTCGAGCCGGGTGAGCGCGACAAGATACTCCACGAGACGGTCGTCAGCGGGCGGTTCGCTCATCGTGTGCAGGCCGAGGCGGATCTGCGTCGTCTTCACGTCGGTGACGTACTCGTGGACGCGCTCGACGAGTTCGTCGATGTCCGCCTCGTCCCCGTCCACGTCGCCCTCCGCCAGCGTCGTTCCCGCCTCGTCCGGCCCGCGCACGTCGGCCTTCTCGTCTATCTCTCCGGCGATACCCAACTCGACCGCGAGGTCGAGTTCGTCCACCGTCTCCCGGATCAGCTGTTCGAGATGCTCGCCGTCGTCGGTGCGAGCGTCCTCCATCCCGGCCTCTCGGTAGCGGTCGGCGAGTTCCTCCAGTTCGGCTATCTCGTCGTACGTCCCAGCGTTCGACATCACCGGCGTCAGGTAGTCGACGACGGCGGCGTAGGAGCGGCGCTTGGCCTGCGTCCCCTCACCGGGATTGTTGACGATGTACGGGTAGACGTTCGGTAGGTCGTCGATAAGCTGGTCGGGTGCACTCTCGCCGTTCAAACCGACGGTCTTGCCCGGGAGCCACTCTAGACTGCCGTGCGTGCCGAGGTGGACGACGCCGTCGGCGTCGAACTCGTTCCGGAGCCACGAGTAGAACGCGACGTAGTCGTGGGGCGGTTGGAGGTCCGAGTCGTGGTACACCTTCGACGGGTCCATGCCGAACCCGCGCGGGGGCTGAACCGTCACGAGGACGTTGCCGAACTCCACGCCCGGGATGGCGAACGGGCGGTCGGGGGCCTCGCCCCACTCTTCGACCACGTTCTCTCTGAATCGCTCGTCGGTTTCGGCGAACCAGTCGGCGTACTGCTCCGGCGACACCACGTCGACCGAGCGCTCGCGCACGTCTTCCGGCGCGACCCAGCGGTCGTCCAGCGTCAGTTGCGAGGTGAGCGTCTCGACGAGCGACTGGCCGGACTCTGGCCGACGGCCTCCGAGGTCGTACCCTCGCGCGCCCAGTTCGTCGAGCAGGTTCACCGTGCTCTCGGGGCTGTCGAGGCCGAACGCGGTGCCGATGCCGTCGTCGCTCGGCGGGTAGTTGTGCAGGACGACGGCGACCCGTTTCTCGTCGTTGGGTACGTGGCGTAGGTGCGCCCAGTTGACGGCGAGGCGGGCGGCGTGGTCGACCCGGTCCTCGATGGGGAAGTGCTGTTTCGGTGCGGAGCCGATACCGGCGTCGTCGTCGGTGCGCTCCTTCCCACTGATCGGGTGGGTGATGACGTTGCCGTCGAACTCCGGCAGCGCGACCGACAGCGCGAGTTCGAAGCCCATCACGCCCGTGTCCGAGGACTGGTAGCGCGAGCGCGACCGCATCGTCGTGATCGTCTGCAGGACGGGGACGCCGAGGCGGTCGAGGAACACGTCCTCGGCGGAATCGCCCTCGTCGGCGGCGCTGCGGCCCCGCTCGTCCATCGACAGCGAGAACATAAAGGAGGAGAGGACGGCGTCGACGACCGGGTCGCCCTCGTCGTCCGTGAGCCACTCGTCGGTGACCCACTCGGCGTCTTCCTGCTCTTCCGTGTCGGTCGCCGGGTTACAAAACACAGGGAGCGCGTCCGCGCCCTGCGCCTCGACGTGGCGGACCAGCGCGTCGACGTACCGCGTGTTCTCGTGGGTCCAGTGCGACTCGTAGAACCAGACGGCGACCGTGGGACTGTCGGGGTCGAGCGAGGCGCGCAGTTCTTCGTACTCGGCCCCGGGGTGGTCCGGGTGGTAGACGCCCTCGGTCGGAAGCGCGACGGGTTCGTCGTACTCCCGCTCCGCGTCGGCGAACTCGTCGACGAGGTAGCGCACGCAGTTCTCGACGTTGACCGCGCCGCCGCGGTCGAGGTATTCATAGACCGCCTCACGCTGCTCGGCGGCGGCGGAGGTGTCTTCGAACGCGAACGCGTCGCCGGTGGCTTTCACGACCAGCGGCGTACCGGCCTCCGCCAGACGGGAAACGGCGCGGTCGTAGCCGGGCATGCTGTCCTCTGCGCCGTGGAGCCAGAACACGGCGGCCGTGGCGTCGGCGGCGGCCTCGACGAACTCGTCCACGTCGGGTTCGTCGTCCAGGTCGCTCTCCGAGCGCACGACCAGATCCGCGTCTATCCGCTCGGCGGCGCGCTGGACGGCCCCGAGCTCGTTCTCGGTCGCGGTGTAGATGGCGATGGTAGGCATAACGTTGTTAAACCTCTATTGTTACTAATACAAGTATGGTTGATTTAGCGAGCGGCAAAAAGCTGTCGACGGCCGTGCCGATCGGGGCGGTCGTCGGGCAGGCGGCGCTGAAGGAGGCGCTGCTCGTCGTCGGCGCGAACGACGCGATAGACGGCCTGCTCGTTCGCGGCGAGAAGGGGACCGCCAAGTCCACCGCGGTGCGGGCGCTGGCCGACCTCCTCCCGGAACAGCGTGCCGTCGCGGACTGTCCCTACGGCTGTCCGCCGGACGACCCCGACCGGCAGTGCGCGGACTGCCGCGAGCGCGCGGACCCGCCGGTCGAGACGCGCCCGGTCCCGCTCGTCACCCTGCCGCTGGGCGCGACGCGAGAGCGCGTCGTCGGCACGCTGTCGGTCGCGGACGCGCTGGACGGCGACCCCGAGTTCGATCCCGGCCTGCTCGCCCGGGCAAACCGCGGCATCCTCTACGTCGACGAGGTGAACCTACTCGACGACCATCTCGTGGACGTTCTGCTCGACGCCGCGGCGAGCGGCGTCAACCGCGTCGAACGTGACGGTGTCAGTGTCGCCCACCCCGCGGAGTTCACCCTCGTCGGGACGATGAACCCGGAGGAGGGTGATCTGCGACCCCAGCTACGCGACCGCTTCGCGCTCCAGGCGACGGTGACCGGCTGCGAGGACGTCGACGACCGCGTGGAGATCATCGACCGCGCGCTGAACGACTCGTGGGCGGCCGCTGACGACGCCACCGCCGACCACCGCGAGTCGCTGCTTTCCGCCCGCGACCTGATAGACGACGTGACGCTCCCCCGCGAGTTCGCGGCGGAGATCGCAGAGCTCTGCCGGGATGCCGGCGTCGACGGCCACCGCGGCGATATCGCCACCGCACGGGCCGCTCGGACCATCGCGGCGCTTTCCGGCCGCGCGAGCGTCATCGAGGGCGACGTACGCCGCGCCGCGGAGTTGACCCTGCCCCACCGGCTTCAGTCGAAACCGTTCGAGGACGCGCCCGACCCGGAGGACGTGGTGGACGACCACTTCGACGAAGGGGAGAACGCGGGCGACGACACGGCAGACGGTAGAGACAGTGACGATGGCGACGGCGAGAGCGGCGCGGACGGCGACGAGGCCGGCGGTTCCGGCAACGCCGACGGAGAGAGTGACGAACCGGCTGAGGACGGAGACGGGTCGGACGGCGGATCGGGCGAACCCGGCGAGAGCGACGATACCGGTGGCCAGGACGGCGGCGCAGGCGACGCACCCCAACCGCGACCAGCCGGCGGGAGCGACGGCGACAGTCCGGACGAGCGCGACGGGTGCCGCGGCGATACTGACGATGGCGAAGCGGGCGACCCGGAGAACGGGAACGACGAGAACCGCCCCGACGGTGACGACGGGGTGGACGGCACACCGCTGATCCCCGGTCAGACCCGGGCTGAGGTCGGCGACGCCGTCGCGCCGGGCGTGGAAACGGAGGCGGCGACAGCGGCGACGGGCGCCGGCGGCACCGGCTCCCGCGCCGACCTGACCCCCAGCGCGGACAACGAGGGAGCACGAGTCCGCACCGAACGAGCTGAATCGGGGAGCGTCGACGCCGCCGCGTCCGTCAGGGCGGCCGCGGCGCGCGGGTCGGACAGCGTCGAGTCGCGGGACCTCCGGCAGTCGGTGCGCTCGGGCGAGAGCAACGCCTTAGTCGTGTTCGCGCTGGACGCGAGCGCGTCGATGCGCGGGCCGATGCGGACGGCGAAGGGTGTCGCGCTGGAACTGTTGCAGGACGCCTACGAGCAGCGCGACGACGTCGCCGTCGTGGCGTTCGCGGGCGACGACGCCGAGGTGCTCCTGCCGCCGACGGACAGCGTGACGCTGGCGGCGCGGCACCTGAAGGAACTGCCCGTCGGCGACCGGACGCCGCTTCCGGCGGGCCTGCGGACGACGAGCGAAGTCGTGGCGCGGGCCGACCCCGGGACGAGCGTCGTCGTGCTCGTCACCGACGGGCGGGCGAACGCGAGCGAGAACCCCACTGCGGAGACGCGAGCGGCCGCCGAGGCGCTCGCCGACCGGGGCGCACACGTCGTCGCCGTGGACGCCGGCGGGGACGACCGTACCGGCCTGACCGGGGACGTTGTCGAGGCTACCGGCGGCGAACGGGTGCCGCTCTCCGCGCTCACCCCCGAGCGCGTCGAGCGGGCGGTCGGCCGGGCGCGAGAGTAGCCGGGTGTCCGCCGGGCCCGGGAGTGATCGACGGTCGAAGGGACCGACGGCCGAGACGGACGCGACGAGAGGCGGAAGTTTTACAATCATATTTGTTCTATTGAAAGTAGAGTTTCAATGGAGACCGCAGACACCGTTCACGACCGCATCGAACGCGCGGGCACCGAACTGACGCCGACGCGAGCGGCGCTGGCGATCGGCCTCGCGGCCGCGCTCGGCTTCACACTCATGTTCCTGCAGGACCCGATGGCCCACGACGCGATGCACAACTTCCGGCACGCCGCCGGCGTCACCTGCCACTGATGTACGACGCCCTGAAACGCGGCGTCGGCGCGGGAGCGGTCGCAGGCGTCGCGTACGGCCTGTTCGTCGCGCTCGTGGCGACGCCGGCGATCGCGTTCGCCGAGACGTTCGAGGCGGGCCACGGCCACGAGTCCGGCATCGACCTCGTCGCGGCCGCACCGAGCGTCGTCGGCGGCGGCCTGTTCGGCCTGTTGCTCGGGGCGGCCTTCGGGGTGGTGTACTACCTGTTCGAACCCGCGCTACCGGGTGCTACCGACACGCGGAACTACCTGCTCGCGGCCGCCGGGTTCGTCACCGTCTCCGGCGCGCCGTGGCTGGCGTTGCCGCCGCAGGCACCCGGCGCGGAGTACGCGCTCGGGAGCGACGCCAGACTCGTCATCTACGCGGGGATGATGGCGCTCGGAGCGCTGGCCTGTGCGCTGTCGGCGCTCGCCTGGCGGCGGACCGAGGGCACCGCGACCGTCGCTCGCGCGGCGGCCGCCCTCCTTCCGTTCGGCCTCGTCGTCGCCGCGGCGTTTTTCGCGCCGACGGCCTCCTCGTCCGGCCCGATCCCGGACGGGCTGGCGACGGCGTACCGCGGCCTGGTCGTCGTCGGGCAGGTCCTCCTCTGGATGACGCTGGCGACCGCACACACTTGGCTTCTCGACCGCACCGCCGCCTCGGAACTGACGATCCCCCGTGAGACGCCGCACTGACGAGGTCCGCGAGGAGGGATTTACCGATCACGTCCTCGTCTGCACGAACGACCGCGACGCCGAGTACGCCTGCTGTGCGGACGTCGGCGGCCGCGAAGTGCTGGACGCGGTGAAGTCGTGGCTCCGCGAGCGCGACGTGTTCTGGTCGCACGTCTACGTCGCCGAGACCACCTGTCTCGGCCTCTGTAGCGAGGACGGAACCGCGATAGCGATCCAGCCGCGAAACGAGTGGTACTCCGACGTGACCCCTGACGAGGTGCCGGCGCTGCTCGACGGAGAGTTCGGCCCGGCGGCGGACCGCCTCGGCGTCAGTCCGACAGCATCCGTACCGAGTCGCCAACGCTGATCGTTTCTCCCCGGCCGGGTCCGGGAACGCGCGTGTTCGTCATCAGCTTGTAATAGTGGTCGAACCGCTCCGACGGCGTCCACTCGGGAAGCGTCTCCTCGCGCTTTTCGACGAACCGTTCCTGAAACCCCTCCGTTCGTTCACCCGTATCCGGATCGCGGGTCGGAACGGCACAGCGGCCGCAGGGACCGTCGCCTTCGAACCGAACGTCTCCGATCTCGAAGGACCGCGTTCCGTCCGCACCGTAGAGCCTGTCCTCCCAGAACGGCGGGACGCCGCCGATCTCGACGTTGGCGCGGAAGCGGCGACGCGTGCCGTCGACGGTGACGCCGTCGAACCAGGACGCCACCTCTCGGAGCGTCGCCGCGCTGATCACCGTCGGTCCCCGGTCGGGTCGGTCCGGCATGCCGGTCTCGTCGCGCACCACGGTGACGTCGAAGCCGAAGTAGTCGGAGAGCCAGGCGTTCAGGTCCGCACGGTCGTTCAGGTCGAACTCGCGGCGCTCGTTCTCGCCTCTACGGCCGATGACCACCGTCTCGCTCTCGCGGTCGACTGAGACGGAGAGGCCGTGGACGTCGGGCGTCCGGATGCCGTTGACGTACTCCCCCTCGTTGTCGACGATAGCGAACTCGCGGTCGCCGGCGAGACAGCCGCCCGACACCAGTTCTGCCCGCTCGCGCTCCGCGCCGTCCAGCGACTTGATCGGGTAGGTCCGGATCCGTTCGACCGTCGGTAGTTGCACGCGAGGGGATACTTCGGCAGCGATTACAAGGGTTGTGGTCGGTGAAAGAACCGTCCCCTGACCGCCGCGCGTCGGGGAGGTCCCCGCGGTCGTTCACCGGCGAGGCGAGCGTATCGCCGGGACGGCCTCAGGCGACTACCGCGACGCCCGCCCCGATCCCGCCGGCGACCGGGAGGAGGAGAGCGGCCGCGACCACGCGCCGGTTCACTGCCCGCCAGCGCTCGGCGAAGTCGCGCTGGGTCGCCGACAAGTCGGACGACCCCGTCTCGGCGATGGGGTCGGCGGTGTGGCGGCGGACGCGGCGACGCAGTACCAGGAGGACGGCCGTGAACAGGGACACGACGACGCCGAAGACGGCGGCGAGTCGCACGTCTGACCGACCCCACGCTCCGCCGGCGAACGCCGCGAGGACGGGGGCGACGACCGCCCACGACCGCCCGACCGTGACGTACGCGTAGTCCATCTGACCGACGGAGGGGGCGTCACTACGACCGCCGCGGGGCGTTTCGGTCGACATCTGACGGGGTTGTTTTCGCGACGAGCCGAAAAGAGTCTTGGGCCGTTAGCGGTATCCGACCGTCGCGCAGGCGTCTTCCGCCGTCAGGTCGTCGGGCGATAGCTTGGCGTTGCGTACCGCATCGATCCGGGCGAGGGCGCGGCGGTACTCGCCGAAGGGACGCGACCTGAGAACGCGCCGCTTCAGTCGCCGCTTTCGCCTGCCCTCTAACTCCTCGACGGCGTCGACCGTCGAGGTCGCACCGGCCGGAACACCGAGCGCCCCAGCGCGGCCGACCCGGCCGTCCCGGCCCCCATAGCGCGCAGGACGGAGCGTCTCGTCGCGTCGGTACTCTGGGCTGAATTAACTTCGGATATGCAGAGATATCATCGGAAGTGAAATACCTGGTTTTATTTTGAAACTCCAACAATAATTGGGCGACTACCGGAGGATCGGCGTCGAGAGCGTGTCGCGGGAGGACTCCGGATCAGACGCGCCCAACGTGCAGTCGGTGCGCGCCGCGGCGTTCGCCGTCGTCGTGATACTCGACTGGTTCCTCGACGGCGGCGACGGTGTCCCCTGAAAGCGACGCCGCGGTGACGACGCCCGCGGCGTCGAGGAGTTCGCGGCGGCCCTCCGTCACGTCGAACGCGCGGAGCGCGTGGTCGCCGGGGTCGCGCTCCCGGAAGTTCTGCGCACCCGGCGCGGCGACGAGGTCGCCGTCCGCGCCGAGGCCGGTGACGAACCCGCCCACCCCGTCGGTCCACCGGCACTCGCCGTCGGGCGAGTAGCCGAAGGCGGTGTGATCGCGGGGGTGGCGTGCCTCCGTCTCGCGGCCCTCCTCCGGGTAGGTGTTGCCCGTGACGAAGACGACCCCCGCGTCCGTCGCGTGGACGTGGTTCGGGTAGGCGTACACCGTCTCGCCGTCGCGCTTGACCGGCGTCGCGAGGTCGGCGCGCCAGCGGACGGCCCCGTCGCGGTCGAGGACGTAGCCGCGGTAGTCGCCGTGACTGGTGACCGCGACGCCGTCCGCGAGGAGGGACACGTCGCCGCAGCGCCGCTGCCCCTCGTTGCCGGGGTCCCAGTCGACCAGCGGGTCGCCGCTCTCCGCGTCCAGCACGACCAGCCCGTGCTGGTGGTCGTCGAGGCAGCGGTTGAACGCGACTGCGAGACGGTCGTCGCGGCGGTCGAGCGCGATAGGGGAGGCGTCCGTCTCGAACGTCCACTCGATCGAGCCGTCGGCCTCGAACGCGTAGACGACGCTCTCGAAGACGCGATCGGGGCCAGATTCAGTCCCGTCGCGCTCGTACCGCCGGCTTGCGACGTACGTCCGGTCGCCGTCGGTGACGATGTCGGCGACGAACGGGTAGAAAAACCGCGTTTCCTTCTGCGGGTCACCCACGTCGGCGGCCGTCTCGTAGCGCCAGCGGGCGTTCCCATCGGTCGCGTCGAGAGCGGTGACCGCGCCGGACGGGTCGCGCTCACCGACGACGATTCCGGAACCCTCGCCCCCGTCGAGCGTCGCCAGAGACACCGGTTTTCCGCCGCAATCGACGGACCAGCGCCGGTCGAGGCTTTCGCGGTCGAACGCCCGGATATCGCCGTTTGCAGTGCCAGCGACGACGAGGTCGCCGGTCAACAGGACGCTCGACCGGCGACCGCGGTGGCGCGACCCTGCCGCCGGTACGTCGCCGAGGTCGACGCTCGTGTGGTCGGGCGCGGCGGGCGTCTCGGTCGGGTCGGCGGCGTCACTCATCGGTCGGGAACGTCTCGTGCAAGACGTGGTGAGCGTCCCCGAGGCCGTCGAGGACGCTCTCGCCCTGCGCGGTGAGTCGCCCCACGGCACGCTCCGCGTCGCGAACGGCGACGAGGCGGCCGCGGAGGTAGTCGTACTCCTGCGAATCGCTGTCGGCCTCGGCGACTTCCTCCTCCAGATCCACGAGCGCCGCGTCGAGATGACGCTCGATCTCGGAGAGCGAATCAGCGTTCGCGAGGCCCTCGATGGGGCCGTCGAGTGCGCCGTCGAGTTCGTTCTCCGCGTGCTCGCGGGTGCTTCGGTCCTCGGTGCCGAGGACGTTCATCAGTCCGAGTCGTAGGGCTTCGAGTTCGTGACAAGTCATGGATGTGTATCGGTCGGTCGGGTCGTTCGGCGATGCGGTCCGTCGAAACCGGACGACTGCGTTACGGAGTCGGGAGCGACACTCGCGGTCGCCAGCGGAGAGCCACCGCGTAGGCGACGAGAAGCGAGACTGTGAGGACGAACGGGACCAGCGCGTCGGAGCGGCCGTCCCCCGAGGCGTCGACGCCGACGGCCGAAATAGCACCGGCGACAACGGCCAGCAGGGCGACCAGCACGACGAATCCGATCAGCGCGTAGCCGAACTCGTCTAACCGGTCGCTCCACGCGGCGTGGACGGCGAGCCCCAGGCCGACAGTCGTCGGAAGCAACCCCGGGAGACTCGTCGGGTCGGTCACGAGGAGACCGGTGATGACCAACACGCCGACCCCGTAGGTGAGAAATTCGACCATCCGGTCCAATCGCTCGTCGAAAGAGGGCATAGCCGAACGCTTCGGAGAGTGAAATAAAGTGTCTGTCGGTCGGTTCGGGCCGTTCGTTCCGCGTGCGAGGGCGGCCGCTTCCGACGGTGCGGGTGACTCGCACAGTCATAGCGTCTGGTCCACGATGTCGCTGACGATCCGGTCGCGGTCGAGATGCGACGAGACGATGCGATCGGCGTCGTCCGCTTCGACGCCGCCGTACCAGACGCCGTCGGGGTAGACGGCGACCATCGGACCGTCGCCGCAGCGGTCGAGGCAGGACGTCCGCGTGATGCGGGCGTCGCACTCGTCGGAGTCGCGGGCGGCCTGGCGCAGGCGTTCGAGGACGGCCGGGGACCCCTCGGCGGCGCAGGTCTGATTCGTACAGACGGCGACGTGTTTCTCCGGCGCGTCGTGGACGTGCGGGTCGTCGTCGACGTTCTCCCGGTCGGCGTGGGTCTCCTGGTGGGTCAGCGCGCGGAGCATCGCCCGTGCGCCGCCCTGGTCCTCCTCGTAGCCGTCGAGTTCGACCTTGTACTTGCAGGTGTCACAGGACATCTCGACGCTGCCCGTCCTGGCCTCCTGCCAGCGGTCGCCGAGCACGTCGAGCAGTCGGGAGTCGGTGCCGAGCGGGTCGCCACAGGCCGCGTCGACGTAGGGGTACTCCGCGTCGAACTCGCCCGCGCCGTCGCGGATGCGCCCCGTCAGCACGCCGTCGCCGAGCATGTACGGCACGACGACGACCGCGTCGGGGCGGTGCTTGGCGACGGAGTGAAGCGTGTCGTCGAGCAGCGGCTCCGTGACGCCGATGAACGAGGCCTCCACGCGAGAGAAATCGCGGCCCTCGTACAGCAGGCGGGCGAGTTTGTGAACATCGGCGTTGGCGTCCGGGTCCGAGGACCCCCGGGCACACAGCACGACTGCCACGTCGTCCGCCTCGCGGTCGACGCCCAGATCGCGCTCGACGGCGGCCACGCGGTCGTCGAGCAGGTCGACGATGGCGGGGTGGATGCCGAGGTGCGCGCCGTTGTTGAGCGTCAGCCCCGGATGGTCCGAGCGCGCTCCCTGGACCGCTAGCGGCACGTCGTTTTTGACGTGGCTGGCGGCGAACAGCGATAGCTGGACGACCGTTATCTCCGAGACCGCCGGTGCAAGCCCGCCGATAGCGTCCGGGATCGCCGGCTCCGCGAGTTCGAGGAAGCCGGCGTCGACCGGGATGCCGAGTCGCCCCTCCAGGTCGGCCGCGAGTTCCCGTACCTGCTCGTTCGACTTCTCGCGGCGGGAGCCGTGCCCGACGAGCAGGACCGCCTCGTCGTCGAACCCGCCCGCCGCGTCGGTCGTCCGGCTCATATCCGGTCGAGGCTCCGCCGCAGTTTCCGCCGCCGGCTCGGCGCGAACAGGCCGGTGTCCTCGCTCCCGTCGTACAGCCACGGGCCGAGATCGGGAACGGCGTCGTCGTCCACGCCGAACCAGTGGCCAGACGACGTCTCCGCCGGGTCGCCGTACGGCGCGTCCACCGGCGCGTCGTCGAGCAGCGACTGGACCGTCTCCAGCAGGCGGCGGTCCTCATGGACGAACGACACTCCTACCGCCCCGTCGTCGGACTTGAAACACACCGTCCCGCAGCCTTCGAGCAGGCCGCGCAGGAGCTGTCGGTCGTGGTCCGCGAACGCGCCGAAGCGGTAACCGCCGGGCTCGCCGTCGACCGGCAGGCCCAACGCCGCGCCGGCGCGGTCCGCCAGGTCGCCGAACACCTGCACCGCGTACTCGTCCTCGGTGCGGGTGATCGACGTGTCGTGGGCGTACTCGCGCTCGAGGATGCGGCGGTCGACCTGCTCCGCGCCGGCGACGGCGGCGAGGCGTCGGGCCGCCGTCTCGTCGTTGGTCCGCACGGTCACGCAGTCCGATTCGAGGTCGCCGTCGCCCGCGACCCGCCCCCAGAAGTACGCCGTCTCGGGGTGGGCCGCGAGCATGTCGTCTGGCTTGCCGATGCTCAGTGACATTAGATATCTTCCACCGTGATCGCGTTCGGGGGACACGCCGCGGCGGCCTCGCGGGCCTCGTCGGCGCGGTCGTCGTCGAACTCCGCGACTATCTTGCCGTCCTCCTCGCGGATCGTGCCGTCGTCGGACCCTTCAGGGGGAACTGGGTCGGCCGCGGGGTCCACGGTCGCGAGGCCGTCGTCGTCCTCGACGAACCGCGGGTCCCTCGTCAGGCAGGCGAAGATGCCGTCGCAGGCGTCCTTGTCGATCGTGATTCGGTACATCAGTACTCGTATTTGGTCTCGTAGCCGCGCGGGGTGACCATCCGCCCGTCCCACTCGTAGGTGTCCTCGTTGCCGACGAGGATGGTGGTCGTCATGTCGATCAGGTCCGTCTCGCCGAGGTCTTCGAGTTCACCGAGCGTGGTGACTTCGACTTCCTCGTCGTCGCGGCCCGCGGCGTGGACGATGCCGACCGGCGTGTCCGCGTCGCGGTGCTCGGTGAGGATCTCACAGCACTTCTCGAAGTTCTCCCGGCGCTTGCGGCTCCACGGGTTGTAGATGGCGATGGTGAACCCCTCCTTCGCCACGGCGTGCAGGCGCGACTCGATGGTCGGCATGTCCGTCAGGTGGTCCGACAGCGAGATGGAGACGGTGTCGTTGACCAGCGGCGCGCCGACGCGGGCCGCGCAGGACTGCGCGGCGGGGACGCCGGGCACCACCTCGAAGTCGAGCATCGACGCCGTTGCCCCCTTCGACTCGACTATCTCCAGCGCGAGGCCGGCGAGCGCGTAGACGTTCGGGTCGCCGCTGCCGATGATCGCCACGTCGTTGCCCGCCAGCGCGCGGTCGATGGCTTCCTCGGTTCTCGACACTTCACCGCACATCGGCGTCGAGTAGATCTCCTCCGCGTCGTCGGTGATCTCGTCGGGCACCAGGTCGACGTAGGTCGTGTAGCCGACGATGTGCTCGGCGTCCCCGAGCGCGGCCTTCGCGCGGGAGGTCATCCCCTCGGGCTGGCCCGGGCCGAGGCCGACCGCGACGAGGCGGCCGGGATCCGCGTCGAAGTCGTCGACGGTGGAGCCGACCTCCTCCTCCTCGTCACTGCCGGAAGCGCCGCAGGAAGACGACGAGACGGAATCGCTCCCGCTCGCCCCGCATTTCGACTCGCTTTCAGTACTCGTGTCGTTTTTCGATGCCCCGCACTTCGATTCCGATTCGGTCGTGGTGTCGTCAGTGCTCATGGTTCAGAAGTCGTCGACGTCACGCCCGCCGCGCGGGGTGACGAGGAACTGCTCGTAGTCGTTGCTCCAGACCTCCGTCTCGTGGTTGCCGATGACGAGCGAGGTGCCCATCCCGGCGACCTTGTCGTCGTGGTCCGTGGCCTCGCCGAGCGTCGTGATCGTCTGGCTCTCGCCGTTGCGGCCGGCGTCGCCGCGGCCGGCGTCGTTGACGATGGCGACCGCGGCGTCGTCGGCGCGCTCCTCGCGGACGATGTCGACCGCCCGCTCGTAGTTGCGCCAGCAGTTGTACAGGACGATGACGAACCCGGAGATGGCGGCAGCCCGTAGCTTCTCCTCTATCTCGTCCCAGCCGCGCCACTTGTCCGACAGCGAGATGGTACAGAAGTCGTTCGACAGCGGCGCGCCGAGGTTGGCCGCGCCCCCGAGTGCCGCGGTGACGCCGGGGACGATTTCGATAGGAACGTCCTCGACCTCGTCTTCCTGAGCCATCAGGAACAGGAGGTCGGACTTTCCGTACACGTTTGGGTCCCCGCCGGAGACGTGCGCGACCGTCTCGCCGTCGCGGACGCGGTCGAACGCCTCCCGGGCGAGTTCGATCTGGCGGCCCATCGTGGAGCGGATCACCTCCTGGTCCGAGCGCGCGCCGGCGGAGGCGCTCGCCGTCCCGCCGTCGGTCGCCGTCTCCGGCGGGAGCGTCCCGTCCTTGCGGAGGAACTCCTGATAGAGATTGGAGGCGATGACGCAGTCGGCGCTCTGGATGACGTCTTTCGCCCGCTGGGTCATGTCGCCCGGCAGGCCGGGGCCGATACCGACGACGTAGACCTTGCCGAGGTCGTCGGAAGCGGCCGCAGTCGACTCCTCGGTCATGCCCGTGGAGACCTCCCGACCGCCGCTTGCGCGAGCGTACCGTTGCTGTGTCGCATATCAAGTGCAACGCTAGTTTCGCATAAAACAATTTTGCTTGTTTTAGCGCAACTCTGTTTTGATGGAGTGCCAGTGAGAGTGAACTGCGAACGGAGAGACTAGCCGTCGCTCTGAACGAACTCGCCCGAACAGTCGTACTCCTGTATGGAGACGTTCCCGCCAGACGTGGACCCGTCGTACGGGTCGGACTGTTCGTACAGAAAGTAGAGGGAAACGTCGCGGACTTCGGTGTCGTGATGCCCGTTCCAGCGGTTACAGAGGTAGTTACTGAGATACGAACGGTGGCGTTCGTTGTCGGCCGACTGGACGGTAGAGAGGTACTTTCGCCACCGCGAGGTGGGATACGCGTCCTGCGCTCTCGCCGGCCGGTCGAGGTCCACTCTCGACCGGTGGAGAACGTCGACCTCCGTCCCGTTCTCCAGCGTTCCGGGGGCCGCAAACCACTTCGTCGTCCGCGTCGGGTTCGGCGCGAACATGCGCCAGTTCTGGTCGCCCTGGATGGCGTCTAACGCCCGGTCGCCGTGGTCCGGCATCGTCGCGTAGCCGACCGCCGCGGCGTTCGACGTGACGACGAGGACGAGAAAGACGAACGGGACGACCGTCAAACACGCTCCGTACGCCCGAGTGACCCCGTCCGAGAGGACCGAAACAGCGGAGCAGTCCCGTACGAACTCGACGGGGGTAGACACTGCGGTGGACAACTCGACTGACGCCGACCGGCGGCGGAACCAGGAAACCGCTCCCGTCCGGACCGCCAGAGACTCCACCGCGTTCCAGACGACAGGCGGATAGAACGGGACGAGCCCAGCGACGGCGATCAGCGGGAATAGGTCGATACGGAGCGTGACGAGCATCCCGAGATGCATGCCGGCGAACGCGGCTGCAAGCACCGCCCGCGGAATACCGGTACACAAGAGGAGCAACGGCGAGGCGACGATCATCGCCATCCAGAGGTATGTGAACAGTTCCAGCAGCGCGTGATGCTCCGCGATAACGTCGCCAAGCAGGATGGTGAAGTGGTCGGCCTGGAAGATGTAGGCGACCGCTTTCCCGCTCGTCCACGCGTCGCTCCGGGTCTTGTGGACAGCGTTCGTCGCGTACATGAGAACGACCTGAAGCAACAGCGCGACTGTCGCGATAGAAGCCACCACTGACCGTTCTCGGTCGTTTCGGTCCGCGTCGACCGCCCACCGCTCGCCCAGGGGCAGAAATGTTCCCCAGAAGAGAAGCATTCGCAACAGGGTATCGCCGGCGTTGAGAACCAGCGGATTGCGAAGGTGCAGCGAGACGAGCAGCACCCAGGAGACGGCGGTCGCAACCCGGGTCCGGTATCCGACGACCATCGCGAGGGCGACCGTGCCCGCGAGGACGAACAGGAGGACCTGCGCCCACGCCGCTCCGGAGAGGGCGTGAAGCGAGTAGAGGGTTCCGTAGTCAGCGAACAGAGCGCTTCGCGGAAGGACGCCGGCGTCAGTGTAGAAGGCGACGAGGTCGCGAGACCGGAGCACTAGATCGACGATAACCAGCGTTCCGACCGCGACTCGGAACGCGGCGAGCGCCCGGAGGTCGACCTCGAACCGCCGGGCGAGGGCGTGTGAAATACGGTCAAGGTCGTTCGCGGGGAGGGAGGGCGTGCGTGAATCCATACGTACCGGGCGACCCGTTCGCCAGCCTCCCTCCCAGGTGTAAATAAGTTTTCTGTATCGTGAAACGAACGCGCGGCGTCCGCCCGAAACCCTCAATTATCACGGATCCCAAGGGCAATTATCACGGGAACCAAGGGAACGCGATCGATGACCGCGGACAAACCGGACGGCGGCCCGGTCGTCCTGTTCGACGGCGTCTGTAATCTCTGCAGCGGGTTCGTCCAGTTCATCGTACCGCGGGACCCGGAGGCGACGTTCCGCTTCGCACCGCTCCAGTCGGACGTCGGGAAAGCCCTGCTCGCCGAACACGACCTCCCGACCGACGAACTGGAGTCAGTCGTGCTGATCGAGGGTGACGACTGTTACGTGAAGACGGACGCCGTGATCAGGATCGCCGCGCATCTGGGCGGTGTGTACGCGCTGTTGCGACTGGCCCGAGTCGTCCCGCGGTCGATCCGCGACCGGATCTACGACTTCGTGGCCGCCAATCGGTACCGATGGTTCGGCGAGAAGGACCGCTGTGAGATCCCGGACGGCGACGTTCGCGGTCGGCTACTGGAGTAGCGCTGCGCTCCGCACCTCGTCGGGACGGGACGCTTCCCGCTTTCAGAGAACTTATTGTCTCTATTCCGGAATTACGCTCATGCGATTCCCTCCAACGCCCCGCATCGTCGCGATCGGAACCGCCGTTCTCGGCGTGTTCGCCCTCGTCACTGCCGGGGTCACGTTCGCGACCATCCCCGAAAACCCGCCCGGAGACGGGTTCGCGGCCGGTCTCGCCGGTATCTTCGTCATGATCTATCTGGTGGCTGGAGTCCTCGCGCTCGCCGAGGCGGGACTGCTGTATCTCGTCGTTCAAACGTGCACCCCGAGAGAATGGCCGCTGCGACTGCTTACGCTCGGAGCCGCTGTCGGTGGCAGTGCCGTGTTCCTGCTGGTCTCCCAGTACGCGTTATCGATACTCTGGAGCCTCACCGGAAGCTACTACGTACTGCGGATCAGTAGCGCGTTCAGCATGGGCCTGGTGTTCGTTCCGGCCGGCCTCATTTGCACCGGACTCGGAGCCGTTCTGCAGGTCGTCGACGGGATACGTACCGAGACTCACTCGTAACACCCAGCGGTCCGCCGACCGGTTCCAGCCGGTGAATAACGGGGAGAAAGCAGCCAGTATCGCCGCTACCGTCCGATCGCGACCGTCACGGCGTCGTCGTGGCTGATCTTCTCCAGCAGGAGTTCGTGTTCAGCGCCTGCCGCGATGGCGCTCGCTTCGGCGATACCGGGCCAACCGATCAGTTCCTTCGAGCGCGATGGGGTCGGCCCTTCGTACGATTCGAGGTCTTCTTTCTCGAACGATATGACGCCGAGGCCCTTCGCCTCGGCCGCTTCGAGCAGGCCGGGTTCCTCCTCCTTGCGCGTACCGGTGGCGACGAACTCCACGTGGTCCCAGTCCGTGCCCGCCTCGTCGAGCGCCCGCTCCCACGCCGCGTGGAACTGCTCTTTGTCCGCGTCGGAGACGCTCCCCGTGCCGAGTACGACGCCGTCGTCCAGATTGCGTTTCAGGACGGTCACGTCGTCGCCCACGAGGACGGCCTTCGGGCCGTCGAGGCGCTCGATGGGGCCGAGTTCCTCGTCCAATACCGCGAGGTTCGTCGCCACCGTCGAATCGCCGTTGACCACGTGGGCGTCGAGCGCCTTCGCCCGCTTCTCGACGCCTTGTTTGTCGGCGGCCTCGCTGGCGGTCGTCATCGCCGGAACCGCGCCCATCGACGCGAGGTCGTCCGCGACCTGGTTCGCACCGTGGTGCCCGCCCGTGATCGGGATAGCCCACGTCAACTCCTCGTCGACGACACAGATGGCGGGGTCGTCCCACTTGTCGTCGAGCAGGGGCGCGGTCTTGCGCATCGCGATGCCGCTCGCCATCAGACCGACGAAGCAGTCGTACTCGCCCCAGTGCTCTTCGAACACGTCGCCGTGGTACTCGATGATGTCGATGCTGTCGTAGCGGTCGCCGATGCCCTCCTTGATCTCCTCGGCGGTGTCTAGCTTCCGCTCGAAGGAGATGATCGCTATCTCCTCGGCGACTTCGCCGTCGCTGTCCGGCGTGCTACAGTGCCCGCCGCTGTCGTCGGTCGATGCGTCCCCGTCAGTGTCGTTGGCGTCAGTACTCATTGTCAGTCATCAGCCTCGGTTTCGCCGTCGTTCTGTCCGCGGTTCGCCCAGTCGCCGTAGAGGTACGAGCGCTCGTACCCCGCACCCGTTCCGGCCTGCCCGATTATCACCATCGCGGAAGCGCGGTAGCCCGCGTCCTCCAGGCGGTCGCCGATGGTCGCGACGGTTCCCTCGACGATGTCCTCGTCGGGCCACGAGGCGTGATAAACTACCGTCACCGGCGTGTCGGGGTCGACGCCCTCGTCGAGCAGGCGGTCCATCGTGTCCGCGACGGCGTGCGTGCCGAGGTAGATGCACGTCGTCACGTCGCCCATCTCGGCGAACTCCGTGATGTGGTCGTCCTCGGGGTCCAGCGTCTTCCCCTGCGGCCGGGTGAACGCGACGTGATTCGCCGTCTCGTTCAGCGTCAGTTGCGTCCGCAAGGTGGCGCTCGCGGCGAACGCCGAGGTGACGCCGGGGACGAAGTAGGTGGGGACGCCCTCGTGTTCCAGCGCGTCCATCTGCTCCAGCGCCGCGCCGTAGATGGCGGGGTCGCCGCTGTGCAGGCGCACGACTTCACGGTCGTCCTGGTAGGCGTCCCGCATCAGCGGGATCAGCTCTTCGAGGTCCTTGCCGACGGAGTTGACCAGTTCGGCGTCGGCGCAGTACTCGTCGAGTAGTTCGCTGTTGACCAGCGACCCCGCGTGGACCACGAGGTCCGCGTCCTCGACCAGTTCCTTCCCGGTCACGGTCAGCAGGCCGGGGTCGCCCGGACCCGCGCCGATGAACGGGATCCCCTCCTGTACGTCGCCCGCAGTGTGTTCGTACACGCGTGGGTCGCGCTCGCGCTGGCGCTGTTCGCTCGCTTCGTCTATCGCCGCCTGCGGGTCAGTGGAATCGTTAGTCATCGGACGGCACCCCCTCGTCGCGGCGGTCCGACCTACGGGGCTCGACCTCGTCCCCGTGTTCCGCCGCCTCCGCGCGTTCCTCGCTGTGGCCGAACTTCGCCGTTGCGCGGTCGACCGACAGGTCGGCCTTCTCCGCGTAGGCAAGCGTGTAGTAGTCGCGTTCGGCGATCTCCGCCGGGTCCTCCGTCACGAGCGTCTCGCCCTGCTCCATGTAGAGCCGGCGGCCGTACGTCACGTCGTACCCCGCGTCGGCGAGTCCCTCGTGAGTGGCCGGTGCGTCAGTGACTTTGAACAGAACCATCCGGTCCGGTCCGGTCGGCGACGCCCCCTGTGCGGCTTCGCGGAGCGCCAGACCCGCACCGGCGTCTATCTCGACGCCGAGCGCCGTCGTGAACGCGGTGACCGCGCTGACGCCGGGGACGAGTTCGAGGTCGACATCGGGGTGGAAATGGTCCATCGTCCGGCGCAGGTGGCCGAACGTGGAGTAGACGTTCGGGTCGCCGAGCGTCACGAAGGCGGCGTCGCTCTCTCTCGCTTCGGGCGCTATCTCGGCGGCGGCCTCCTTCCAGGCCCGCCGGAGTTTCTCCTCGTCGCGGGTCATCGGGAAGTCGAGGTCGCCGATGCGCTCCTCGGGGACGTGTTCGGTGGCGACCGTCCGGGAGAGGCGGCCGGGCGAATAGACGACATCCGCCGCTTCGAGCGCTCGCTTGCCCTTGACCGTGATCAGTTCGGCGTCGCCGGGGCCGAGACCGACACCGTAGAGGGTCATCTGCCGGCACCTCCCGCGTCGCCCTCAACGGGTCCGTCGCTCGCTCCGCCGACGAGCATGTACACGGGGTTCTCCGAATCGAAACTCGTCGCGCCGGCGAGTTCGTAGCCGTGGCTCACCTGGAACTGGACGACGTCGTCGAGCAGGTCGCGCTCGCGGAACGCTTCGGTCGCCGCGCCCGCGACTTCGAGCCGCGAGACGTTCATCACGACCGTCTCGACCCCCGCCTCGACGGCGTGGTCGAGGACGGCCTCGTAGTTGCGACTCCCGCCGAGAAAGAGCGCGTCCGCGTCGTCCGGCAGTCCCTCGGGCGCTTCGGCGATGCGGACCTCAACGCCGTCGACGCCGTTCGCGGCGAGGTTCTTCCGCGTCGTCTCCGCGCGCGATTCCTTGCGTTCTATCGCCGTCACGCGGCCGGCGCGTCGTGCCGCCTCTATCGTCACGGCCCCGGTACAGGACCCGACTTCGACGAAGTGGTCGGACGGTCCGAGCGCCAACTTTCCGAGCAACACGGCCCGCACCTCGGATTTCGTCGGCCCGGCTTTCGCGTCGTGGGGTAGCTCCACCCGTGGCATGCGTAAAGCAAGTACAGTAGCACGTAAAACAATTGTGCTTGTTCTAACCCAACAGAGTTTGAGTGGTATCCTATTCAGGTTGTACGTCATCGACGTGTCGGAGAAGCGGCCGTCAGTTACAGTAGACGCGGCGCGGAGCCGATGCGCTATGACCAAGGCAGGGCACTGTCCGTCTTCGTTCGGACGGCGACCGCGATCTGACTGTGCGATTTCATATCTGATCCGACTTATTTAGAATTTCCAATCTTTCTTTTTGCATTACAATTTGGCATACATTTACGTAGTAATAGGTACGTAGCGGGTAATGCGATCCATGTGACGGTCCGGGGTGGCCGTCGCAGGGGGGTTGTGTAACTATGGGAAAACGCATCAACGTCGCTGTCAGCATCGCAGGATTACTAATAACGCTTATGGCCGCGTGGTTCATCATGCGGGGGCCGCTCCTCGGAGCAGCGTTGCCGCCGAAAACGCATTTGATAGGCGCGACGGCCTGGTTCGTCATCGGCCTCATACTGCTCACCTGGGGGTACAAGAAGCTCACCAGCGTGACCGGTACCGAACGGCCGAACGCCGACCGCGCTCAACTGCGAACGTACAAGCGGTAACACGTTCGCCGTGACCACGCCCGTTTTCGCGTACTCGCCGACCAGTCGTATCGCCGTCCTCAGAGGGTATTGGAAGTCAGTTCGGTAGTTCGGCGACATCACCGGCGAGCACCGGTACACAGTTACAACGGTTGCTATCAGCGACCGTCGGCGGGCCGTTCCTCCCACGCTTCCGCCAGCGTTCGCTGGACCGTCTCGTGACCGACCGCCTCCGCGAGGGTTTCGAAGCCTGCCCGCTCGGTTCGGTCGCTCGCGTCAGCCACTAGTCTGGAAACGATGAACTCCGGCGTCGAACGCCCAACCGTGCCGAAGCGGGGCTGGTAGTCGACTTCGAGTTCCAGGTCGGGCGTCAACCCCTCCGCGAAGATGCCGTCGGTCCGCGCCGCGTTGGGAAGCGGTTCGAGGTCGTCCGCAAGGTGGGTAACGAACGTCCCCAGAGCGCCCTCGTCGACGGCGAGGCGGACCAGTCCGTGCAGGAGGTCCGCGGCGCTGCCGGGTTCAGTGATGGCCTCGAACTCGTCGACCAGCATCAGCGTCCGGTCCGACGCCGACAGCGGCGGGACGATAGAGCGAAGGGTCGACTCCAGTACGCCCGCGTTGAAACTCGCGTGCCGCCGGTGGAAGACAACGGTGTCGAAATCCGCGACCGCCGCTCGCTCCGCCGGGACGGGCAGACCCATCGCCGACAGCAAGACCACCTGACAGAGCGTCTCCAGTAGCGTCGTCTTCCCGCCGCTGTTGGCCCCGGTCAGGACGGACACCCGCTCCTCACCGGGAACGCCGACCGCCGCGTCCGCCGTATCGCGGGACGTCGGAACCTCGTCCACGTCGTGGTCGCCGAGGGCGTAGGTGACCGGCTGTACCGCCTCGTCGCTCGCCGCGATCGAGAGGTTACGGGCACCGACGACGGCGACCCCGTCGTCGACGAACTCCGGCCGAGTCAGGTCGTGCGCCTCGGCGAACCGCGCGAGCGAGAGGTGAAAGGCGATGTCGCCGACCGCCTCCACCGCGACGTCGACGTCCGCCCGGGCCGCCTCGATCTCCTCCCGGAGGTCCGCGGCGACCGCCGCCTCGCGGTCCTCGACCGCGCCCCGGAGGTCGTCGACGAGTGCCCGGAGCGTCCGCGCGACGAAATCCGTCGCGTCCGCCGCCTCGTCCGGCATGGCCTCCCGGACGCGGCCCGCGGTGACGCCCGGTTTGCCCGCGAGGTGGTCGACGAACGAGTCCCGGAACGCGTCGGTGCGGCGAACGTCGCCGTCGCGGACCGCGTCGACGACTTCGACGGGACTCGACGATGCCGATTCGACAGCCGTCAGCGCGTTGCGGAGGCGGTCCAGGTCGTCGTCGACGCCATCGCGGACGCGACCGTCGTCCAGCGCGGCGAGGGCGTCGGCGGCCTCGGCCAGCGCGTCTGGATCGACCGCGGCGATGGCGTCGAACGCGCCCTCCGTCACGTCCGCCTCGCGCAGCGCCAGCGCCGCTTCGACTGCGGGTCGCTCGCCGCCGCCCGTCTCGTCGTACTCCGCGAACGCGTCGAGTACGGTTTCGCGGGTCTCCTCGTCGAGATCGGTCCACGTGTCGCGCGCCGAGAGCACGGCGTGGAGTCGCTTCACTCGCGTCTCGTGGGAAGGCGTCGGCGTCAACACCTGAATCCTGTCCGCGGCGTCTTGCGTGACGGCGTACTGCCGTGCCAGTTCGAGCAGTTCCTTGTACACCGACCGCCCGTCGCTCGTCGCCAGGACGTCCATGCCGGCCTCGCCGTTCGCGCGCCGCAGGATGCGCGTGGCGCGGCCGCGACTCAACCCGGCTTCCGTCAGGGTCCGAACGTCGGCCGATTCGATAGCGGTCACGGCGTCCTCGACGCCGAGTTCCGTCTCCAGCAGTTCGCGGGTCTTCGGCCCGACGCCCCAGTACTCCTCCAGTCGCATGGGTACGTCTGGCGAGCGGGCGGTCTTAACCGGTGCGGTCCCGGCGGCGCGCGGAGTCGGACCACTGCGACGGGTGAGGCCGAGACCGGACTCGACGCCGGATTTTTCGTGGTGCGCGGTGTCACGGACCGTATGCGAGCCGCCGTCCTCCGAGAGCACGGAGAACCGCTCGTCATCGAAGAGGTCGAGCGACCCGACCCCGACCCCGAACAGGTCGTCGTGGAGACAGAGGCCTGCGGCGTCTGCCGGAGCGACTGGCACGCCTGGCAGGGCGACTGGGAGTGGGTCGGTGCGCAGGCCCAACCCGGCCAGGTCCTCGGACACGAACCCGCGGGAGTCGTCGCCGAAGTCGGCGAGGACGTGGAGACGCTCCGGGAGGGCGACCGCGTCGCCGTGCCGTTCGCGCTCTCCGACGGCACCTGCCACCACTGTCGGAACGGTCGCGCGAACGTCTGTGAGACGGTCCTCCCGCTCGGGTTCGCATCGATAGCGCCGGGGGCGTTCGCCGAGGCGTTTCCGGTCCGCGCCGCGGACTACAACGCGGTGAAACTCCCGGACGGCGTCGACTCCGTCGACATGGCCGCCCTCGGCTGCCGGTTCGCAACGGCGTTTCACGGACTCTCCCATCGCGCCGACCTGTCGGCGGGCGACTGGGTCGCCGTCCACGGCTGTGGGGGCGTTGGTCTCTCGGCCGTACACATCGCCGACGCGCTCGGCGCGAACGTTGTCGCGGTCGACATCCAGCAGTCGAAGCTCGACGCCGCCGCCGACCTCGGCGCGGACGAGACGCTCGACGCCAGCGCGGTCGACAACGTCGGGAGTCACGCGAAAGCGCTTGCCGGCGGGGGCGTCGACCTCGCCGTGGACGGCCTCGGCGTCGCCGAGACGTGTCGCAACGCGCTCGACAGCCTCGGACGGACCGGCCAGCACCTCCAGATCGGCCTGACGACCAGCGAGGAAGGCGGCGAGATACCGCTGCCGACGGACGCGATGGTGATGAAGGAGATCGACTTCCTCGGGTCCTTCGGGATGCCGCCGACCCGCTACGACGAGATATTCCGTATGGTCGAACGCGGGAAACTCGACCCCGGAGCCATCGTCTCGGAGACCATCGCACTGGCGGACGTGCCGGACCGCGTCGCCGCGATGAGCGAGTTCGACACGGTCGGGATACCCGTGGTGACGGAGTTCTGAACGACGGTTGCCGCTGGCGGTACTGCCGACGGACCATGGCCGACACACGAACACGATGAACACACACGCCCGGCCCGGTTCTCGGTAACGGACACCTCCTAAAGGAGTTCTATCGCGGAGCAAACTGCGCTAGCGCGTTCGATAGGGTCTGCCGGTGAGGATCCCCTTAGGCGTACGTCGTCTCGATGAACTCCAGGATGCGCTCGGACTCGCCCATCGTCACGCCGTACTCCTCGTCTACGAGCACGGGCACCGAGCGCTGATTGGAGACGCGGGCCACCTCGTCGCGTTTCGAGTGTAGACCCTCGACCCAGACGCTCTCGTACTCGATACCGAGGTCCTGCAGGCGCTCGTGGACGTTCTCGCAGTACGGACAGCCGTCGAGTTCGTACAGGGTGATCTGGCTCATGTGACCAGATCGTGGCGCGCGCGGCAAAAAGCCGCGGGCCGCAGTCACCCGTTTGTCGACGGACGCGACCGAACGGACAGCGTTTTGCCCGTCGTGGCCCTATCGCGATCCATGATGGTGACCACCCACGCGTTCGTCGGTCTGGCGCTGGCGAGCGCGGTGGTCGCGGTCGCACCCGAGTTCGCAGTCGCCGCGGCGGTCGGCGGGGCGGCGGGCGGGATATTCCCGGACCTGGACCTACTCGCCGCCCACCGCAAGACGCTGCATTTCCCCGTGTACTACAGCGGTCTCGCGGTCCCTGCGGTCGTCGGTGCCGCGGTTGCCCCGAGTACGACGACCATCGCCGCCGCCCTGTTTCTCGTCTCCGCGGCGGTCCATTCGGCGAGCGACGCCTTCGGCGGCGGCCTCGAACTGAAACCGTGGGAGGGGACCTCCGACCGCGCGGTGTTTCTCCATCCGACGAAGACCTGGGTTCGGCCCCGGCGGTGGGTCCGCTACGACGGGTCGCCAGAGGACTTCGTTCTGGGCGCGCTGGTTTCGGTGCCGGCGCTCGTAACGTTCGACGGCTCCATCCGGACGGCGGTCCTCGCCGCGCTTCTCACGTCGCTGGTGTACACCGTTCTCCGCAAGCGAATCGTCGAGTTCGCGCCCGAGTGGATGGAGTGAGAGTCGGCGTCGCGTGCGGAGCGTTAAGCGGGAGCGAGCGGTATCTCGGGATATGACTCTCTCCGAATCAGAGCGCCGGTTCGTCCGACGAGCGCGGGTCGCGCGCCTGGCGACGGTGACGGGAGACGGCGCGCCACACGCCGTCCCGGTCTGTTACGCGCTCGTCGACGGAGCGGTCGTCTCGCCGCTAGACGAGAAACCGAAGGCAGTCGAGGCGACGGAACTGCGTCGCGTCCGGAACGTCCGGGCCGACCCGCGGGTGACGCTTCTCGTTGACCACTACGCGGAGAACTGGGACGAACTCGGCTGGGTACAGATCCGCGGCACAGCGGAACTGCGACAGCCGAACGACGACGGCCACGAACCGGCGGTGCGGGCGCTGCGTGAGAAGTACGACCAGTACGTGGATCAGGCTATCGAGTCGCGTCCGGTCCTCCGCGTCAGTCCCGGGACGGTAGTGTCCTGGGGCAACCTCTCCGCACGGGAGTCAGTGTAGGTGGTACGATTCGAACCGGCGGACAGCGTACGCGACTGAAACGAACGGCGAGACGAGCGCCGCGGCCAGTGCGACGATACCGACGGTTTCCAGGGTCCCCGGCGAAACCGCAATCCGGGGAACGAGAACCGTCACGAGAACTGCGACGGTCTCTCGGAGCGGTGCTTCGAACGTCAGCCCCGCCGCCAGACCGGCGGCGGCGATCGTCACGGAGTAGGTCAGAAACGCCCGCTTACTCGGCATCACCGCCTTCCGGTTCCCGACGACGTTGACCGCGCCGTACCGCGGGAACAGTGCCCCGATACCGGTCGCCAGCAGCGGCATCAGCGCCGCGAGGACGCCGGCACCGACGGCCAGTTCCGCGACGCTTGCGAGCGAGAGCGGACTGGCGAGACCGCTACCGACAGTCAGGATGACGGTCAGTGGCACCATCAGCCCAGCGGCCACGACGACGTGTCCCGCGACGAACTGCCGGCCGGAAAGCGGCGTCGTCAGCGTCCCCGGCAACACCGCCCCCTGGTCGCCGAAGGGGTTCAGCGTGACGAGTACGCCCGACGCCCACGCGGCGTACAACGCAAGGGCGTACGGGAGCGACGCCGGTATGCGGCCCTGCTCGATCGCTGACTGAGCGACTGGTATCACGCCGAACAGCGGGTAAATGACGTACGAAAGCTTGATCGGTGCGCGCACCGCTCGACGGACCACCGCGCCGGCCACGGCCCGCGTCGGGCGGGAGAACGCGGAGGACGGGAGCGCTATCGGGAGCGCCGGGAGTACGTCGGCAAACCGCCCGCCAGCGTCGTTATCGTCCTCGGATGTCGGTCCGGCGGGGTCGGAGAACCAGTGGACGGCGGCGATTCGAACCGTGACGGCGAGCGCCGGAACGACTGCGGCGAGGACGGCGGCGGGCGCGACGGTTGCGCGGGCGAGCGACCCGTCAATACCGGGGATCCCGACCAGGAGCAGGTCGCCAAGCCACCCGACTGGCGTCCGCGCGAGGGGGTCAAGCAACACGGCCGCTATCTCGTTGATGCCGCCGCCGAAGACGAGAGCCAAGTAGCCGAGAAACGCGAACGCAAAGAGGACCTGACGGTATTTCGCCAGCACGTCGTAGCGCGTGACGGCCTGCCGGACAAGCAGGCCCACGGGGTACCCCGTCGCGACCCCTAGCGCGCCGAGTGTGGCGACCACCGGGACCATCACGATGAACGGGCCGGGCGTCCCGGCACCGTACGAAAAGCTCCCGGTCAGAAGAACGAGCGGCGGCAGCGTCCACAGCAGGACGAATATCAGTTCGGAGAGGAGTATTCCGCCGACGGCGTCCGCCGTCGGGATCGTCGTCAACAGGCCGTCGGCCTTGGGGACCGTGCCGCGCTTTGCGACGGCGCGGGCGGCGACGAGCGCCGAGATCCCAACCCAGACGAGACCGACGACACCGCGCAGCGTAGAGGTCACGTCGAACCCGCCGAGGTCGCTACCCGAACGAAGCGCCTGACCGGCGAGATAGACGCCGTACGACCCAGCGGCCACGACGGCCAGGACGAAGACGCCCGAGAGAGCGGTCAGCGCCAGACGGGTCCGGTTCTCGACGAATGAGCGGAGCGTCCGCCTGACCTCGACGCGGGCGACGAGCGCGCTCCGCCGCGGAGTTGGCAGTCGTTTCACGGGCGCACCACACGCCGTACTGCGGCGTCACCTCCGAACGCAGTCCGACGGAAGAGGGGGGGACGTGAGCAGGGAAGCAGGGTAAATATCGCGTTCATGCGAGTAAATGTTATCGCGCTCGTCATAAACGGCCCGATACGGGCAACGAACCGGGGCGGACCCGCCGGCGACGGGGTCACCGTCTCCTGGCTGACATCTCGGCTCCTTGGAAAAACTGAAACCCTTCGGCCCGAACAGTACAGTAATGTCACTGGTCGACGCGGCGATACGGACGACGCATCTCCTGTTTGCGGCACTGTGGGTCGGTAGCGTTCTGTTCGTGACGCTCGCAGTCCTGCCGGCAGCGCGCGACGGTCACTTCAACGCGGACCCGCTCGAACGTCTCGTAGGCAGTCTGAAGACCATCTCGCGGGTTAGCGCCGCCCTCCTGTTCGCCACCGGCGGCCACATGGCCGCCCAGGGATACCCCGGAAAGAGCCTGCTCGAGACGACGAACGGGAACCTCGTCCTCGCTATGCTCGCGCTGTGGCTGGTGCTTGCCGGCCTCGTCGAAGTCGGGAGTTCGAAACTGACGGCGGACCTGAAGATGAAGAAGGTCAGAGCGCCGGCCAGAGAGAACATCGGCCTGTTTCGCGCCGCTGCGGTCGTCGGCGTCCTCCTGCTCGTCGACGCCGGCCTCATCACGACGGGCGCGCTTCTCTAATTCGCCCGTTTCGTTCGACATCTCGAAGCCCCTCGTCCCGTGGAACCGGGTATGCTCAGCTGATGTCGCGAAATCAGTCGGGAAGACTTACGGCCGTACGTCAGTACGGCTTCCCCAGACGTTCGGCCACGCAAAAGATTAATATATGATAGTTCCAACCGTCCGGTATGAATCGGGACCTGCGTGATCTGCTCTTCTCGCTGGGAATCATCGTAACCACGGCCGCGTACGGACTCGCCCGGCGGCGTACCAGTGGCGAGGCAGACGCCGTCACGAGCGTCGCAGCGCGAGTCGTCGAGGACGTGCCGGCGCGAGCGACGGTGCTTTACGACGGTGACGGGATACTCGACGGCGTACCGGGTGTCGGGGCGGCTATCCGCCGCGCGGTCGACCGCGACGTCCGCGACGAGTGGGAGGCAGTCGACCTCTCCGGCCGTGACACGCTCGAACTCGTCGACGTTCTCCAGCATGACCTGCCGTACTACGTCTCGTCGGGAGACGAACCGCACGAGAGCGGCGTCTACGTCAAGTACGGCGGTGCGACGGTCGTCGTCACTGCCGTCGGATACGAACGCGTTGACAGTCTGTCCTACTGACGGACGCGCCGCCGCGGACCGCGTAGGTGCGCCGCTGACGAACCGCACGTATCGCTCTGACGAACCGCAACCACTACCTGCGCCCGCCCGACAGCCCCCACCATGCAACTGGGCGTCATCGGACTCGGACGCATGGGACAGATCGTCGTCGAGCGGACGTTGGACGCGGGTCACGACGTTATCGCCTTCGACTTGGACGAGGAAGCCGTTGCCTCGGCGGCGGACGCGGGCGCGACGCCCGCCGACTCCGTCTCCGACCTCGCCGAGCGACTGGGCGAGGACAAGCGGATCTGGCTAATGGTGCCCGCCGGCGAGGCGGTCGACGCCGCCCTCGACGACCTCGAATCACACCTCGACGGCGATGACGTGGTCGTCGACGGCGGCAACTCCCACTTCGAGGACTCCGTCCGCCGCGCCGAGTCCACCGCAGCCGCGTATCTCGACTGCGGCACCAGCGGCGGTCCGGCGGGCGCGGAACTCGGCTTCTCGCTGATGGTCGGCGGCCCCGAGTGGGCCTACGACGAACTGACGCCCGTCTTCGACGCCGTCGCCACGGGACCCGACGGCCACGACCGAATGGGCCCGGCCGGGAGCGGCCACTACGTGAAGATGGTCCACAACGGCGTCGAGTACGCCCTGATGCAGACCTACGGCGAAGGGTTCGAACTGCTCGCGAACGGCCGCTACGACCTTGACCTCGAAAGCGTCGCGAACACGTGGAACAACGGGGCGGTCATCCGCTCGTGGCTGCTGGAACTCTGCGAGGAAGCGTTCCGCGAGGAGGGCAACGACCTCGGTACCGTCGCGGACCACGTCGAAGGCGGGTCCACCGGCACGTGGACCGTACAGGAGGCGCTGGAACAGGAGGTGGCGCTGCCGCTCATCTATCAGGCGCTCTCCGAGCGGTTCGCCAGTCGAGACGAGCGGTTTTCGCGTCGGTTAGCGAATCGGTTGCGGTATGGCTTCGGCCGTCACGAGGTAGTTCGCGGCGAGTGAGACGGGGAAGCTATACCGCAGGGGCGGGCTTCGGCCGTCACGAGGTAGTTCGCGGCGAGTGAGACGGGGAAGCCATACCGCAGGGGAAGGCTTCGGCCGTCACGAGGTTCGCGGGAAAGGGACGAGTCCGGAGATCACGCCCCACCGGACGACCGCTACACGGCGCAAATAATCACAACAGAGTTAAACCAGGATTTCCAACTTCGACGCATATGGTGAACGAAATTGGGCTCGGTCTCGGGTTGCTGCTGACGGTGACGGCAGTGATCTTGCACTTCTCCCGAGGCACCGAGTGGACCGCGAACGAGGACATCTCGCAGGAACTCCTGGAGCGGCGGGCCGAATCGGTGCCCGAGACTGATTTCCCGGAACCGATGAACCGCGCTATCGGCGGTGGCGGCGGTGCCGGTGCGGTCGCGGCGGGCGAGTCCGGCGGCGAACTGGCGGAGGGTGAGGAGGGCGGTGCCGAGGAAACCTCCGGTCCCGGCGACATCCCCGAAGACGAGATCGA
The DNA here is from genome assembly GCA_005954745.1 of Halostella pelagica. Lineage (GTDB taxonomy): Archaea > Halobacteriota > Halobacteria > Halobacteriales > Natronoarchaeaceae > Halostella > Halostella pelagica. Next base: position 436,693 of record CP040678.1, on the reverse strand, counting down.
ACACTACGAGATCGAGTACGTCAAGGAGGGCGAGACTATCGAGGTCGCCAACAACGAGACGCTGCTGGAGGCCGGCGAAGACGAGGGCTGGGACCTGCCGTACGCCTGCCGCCAGGGACAGTGTGTCTCCTGCGGCGGACGCATCCCCGACGGCGACGCCACCGAGTTCGTCGAACACGACGACCAGGAGATGTTAGACGAGAACGAACTCGGCGATGGGTACACGCTGACCTGCGTCGCCTACCCCCGCGGCGAGTTCTCGTTGGAAACCAACGAAACGCCGTAGCGCGGTCAGACGCGCCGGTTCGCTTGCTCGGTGGTGTCGAAGTTCCGTTTTCGAAACCCCCAGCCGCGAAGCGGCGTCAAGCGGGCAATATATACGACTGTTTCCTCATACCTACGTAAGCGAGTCCCGGCCGCCGAATCGACCGTCCACCGGCCGGGAGACGGCTACTAATAATGAGTCAAAGCTCCGAAGCGACGGCCGATGAGCCGGTTTACTACGTCATCAGCGACCTGCACATCGGCGGGGACGAGCAACTGGAAGACGCCGAGTTTCTCGACGAGTTACTCGGGTTTCTCGAACGGTTGGAAACGGCCGAGGAGAACGCGGAGTTGATCATAAACGGCGACGCGTTCGGGCTCTGGGAGTTCACCGCGATAGAGGGACTGGCGAAGTTCGACCGCCTGGAGGAGACGTACCCGAAGCTGTTCGATCAGTTCCGAGCAACTGGCGACAGCGTGCCGATCACGCTCCTGCCGGGCAACCACGACCACGAACTGGCCGCCTACGACGAGTACGTCGAGCGGTTCGCCGAGTACAACGTCAATCTGGTTCAGGACGAGTCGATCACCCGGGAGGTCGGCGACCAAGCGATCCACTTCGAGCACGGCCACCAGCGGGACCCCAACAACCGGATCGAGGACTGGGGGAACCCCCACGCGTCCCCGCTGGGATACTTCTACAACACGCTCGTGACTAGCCGGGCCGGCAAGCTCTCCCACCGGGGACGGTACAACTGGCTGAAGGACGTACAAGCCGTCACCCCTACCGAGCGAATGCCGGTCTGGTTGATCTCGAAGTACTTCTACCGCGAGATGAACCCTCTCCTCCGGTACGCTCTGGTGCCGTTTCTCCTCCTGTTCAACATCAGCGCGCTCCTTTCGGTGCTGGCGGGACTGGACCTGGCCGGCGTCTGGTCGATGCCGGTCGACCGAACCGTTTCGTTTCTCGGCCAGTTCGGCACCGCAGGGACGGCCGTCTGGTTCCTGCTATCGGTCAACGTGGCCATCGCCGGACTGCTCGTACTCGTCGGGATCCCGCTGTATTTCATCCGACGAGACGTTCGCAAAACGATCCAGCGGTTCGGCGTTTTCGAGACGGCGTTGACAGTCGACGCCGAGGCACCCTACGTCGAGGCCGCCCGCGACGTCTTCGCCGAGCGCCCGGACACTGCAATATTCTGTTACGGCCACACTCACCGCCCGACGACGCGGGAGACAGACGGCGGTCTGCTCGTCAACAGCGGGACGTGGCTCAAGCGCCTCCACCGCCGCGACGGGATTATCGGGGTCCTGCCGCCGGTTTTCTTCCCGTCCTATCAGCTGTGCGCCGTCCGCATCGCCGCCGAGTCCGAGGGCGTAGCGGTCGAGTACGAATCGATCGAGAAATCCAACCCGAGCGCGGAGGAACTCACCCTGACCGAGCGTCTTCTCACCCTGGGTCGGGAACCGAATCCCGAGTTACCGGACCGGACGGTCGTCGGGGACGAGTCGACGGTATCGACACCCGAAGCAGTTGATTGAGGGGGCGATATTCGAGTCGCAGCAACCGTCACGGACTCGCCGGAATCGGTCGGCATTCAGGTTCGCTCTCGGGAGATGAACCAGTCTGTCGAACTGCCGACGCCTCGAGTAGAGATACCGACCGGTCTTCTCTGATCGGCATCGTTCGCCGGATCAAAGGGTTCAACTACGGGGGTTTCGTTTCGAAATACAGTGAGCGTCGACGAACACGACGGATCGATTACCGAGGGCGGACTCGTTCGGCCGCTGTTCCGGTTGGCCTGGCCGATCGTAGTGATCCAGCTCCTGCAAGTCGCCTACAACGTCACCGACACGTTCTGGCTGGGACAGTTGTCGGCCGACGCGGTCGGAGCGATGAGCCTCGCGTTCCCGCTCATCTTTCTCCTCATCTCGGTCGCGGGCGGGTTCACGACCGCCGGCAGCATCCTCGTCGCCCAGTACACCGGTGCCGACAGCGAGCGGTCCGCCGGCACCGTCGCGGGCCAGACGCTCTCGTTCGTGACGCTCCTCGCTATCGGTCTGAGCGCGCTGGGCTATCTGGCGACGCGGGACCTACTCGCACTGCTACCCAGCCAGACCGACACGACCGCCCGGATCGTCCCGCTCGCAGCCGACTACATGGAAGTGTTCTTCCTCGGTCTACCCTTCCTGTTCGTCTTTTTCGTCTTCTCGGCGCTGTTACGCGGCTACGGCGACACCAAGACGCCGATGCGCGTGATGCTCGTCTCCGTCGCAGTGAACGTCGTCATCGACCCCGTGCTCATCTTCGGTTGGGGTCCAGCGCCCCAACTCGGCATCGTCGGCGCAGCGGTCGCGACCATCTTCTCACGCGGCGTCGGGTCGGTCCTAGGACTGTACGTTCTCTTTTTCACGTCGGCCGGGCCGGACGTCGCCGTCGGGGACCTGCTCCCCGACCTCTCCATCGTCTGGGAGATCGTTCGCATCGGCACGCCGAGCGCGCTCGAACAGTCGACGAGCGCGCTCGCGATGATCACGCTGACGGCGATGGTCGTCACGTTCGAGCCGCCCGTCGTCGCTGCCTACGGCCTCGGCAACCGCCTCGTCTCGCTGGTGTTTCTCCCCGCGATGGGACTCGGCCGAGCGACGAACACGATGGTCGGCCAGAACCTCGGCGCACAGAAGGAAGACCGCGCCGAGCGGGCGGTGTGGCTGGCCGTGAAAACCGGTGCCGGCGTACTGTTGGTCGCCGGCGTCATCGCCGCCGCCGTCCCGGAACCCATCGTCAGCGTCTTCATCGGAGCCGACACCGACAGCGCGGCGGAGACGGTCCGCCTCGGCAGCGAATACCTCCGGATCCGCAGCATCGAATTCGCCTTTATCGCCGTGACACAGGTATTACTCGGCGCGTACCGCGGCGCTGGCAACACCAAGACCGCGCTCGCGTTCTCGATGGTTGCACTCTGGATCGGCCGCGTCCCCACGGTGTACTATCTCGCGTTCGTCGCCGGATGGGGCGCGACAGGCGTCTGGGTCGGCATGGCGCTCGGCAACATCGTCGGCGCGCTCGCCGCCGGGCTGTGGTTCACGCGCGGCACGTGGAAAGAGCGCGTCGTCGACGAGGACGAGACGGTGTCGGCTCCCGCTGCGAGCGCGGAGGATTAGCGTCCGGAAACCGGCGACAGATGAACGATAGACCTCACTACGTCATCCTACGGAGACGCACTTACTGCAACAGCCGGGGAGGTGACCCCCAGAGCGACAGACGTACGTCGTCGAAGAATCACGCCGGGACGGTCCGCGACGGAGTAGAACCGATCAGGCCGGTAGTACAAACAGTGAGCGGGCGGAACGGGATTCGAACCCGCGATCTTTGGCTCCGGAAGCCAATGCCTTGTCCGAGCTAGGCTATCCGCCCACGCCTCCCGCTTGTGTCGCATATACCTTAACCGAACCGATTCACGAAGCGCCGATCCGAGAAGCGGACCCGATCACTCGGCGGAGCCCCGCCGTGCTCCCGTATGACAGTTCGACTACGGAAATAGATTTCAGCGAACATATAATTCGGATACAGCCTAACCACAGGATATGCCAGGACCAGCGTTCGCGAGGGGGGATACTGTCTCTCTCCATCCGGTCGAAGAAGAGGACTACGAGTTCATCCAGCGCGGACGGAACGAGCCGAGTACGCGCGTCCCGCTGACAGACACGACGATTCGCAGTCGCAGCGACGTCGAAGAGTTGTTCGACGACGACACGGAGTATCACTTTCTCGTCTGCGCTGACGGGGACAAGGAGGAACCCGAACCCGTCGGCGTCGTCGCGTTCCCGTGGGTGAGTGACGGGGATTCGGGGAGTCTGATGTACTGGATAGCCTCCGAACACCGCCGCGAGGGGTACGTCTCCGAGGCCGTCGAACTGGTCCTCGACTACGTGTTTCGCGAGTGTGGCTTCCACAAGGTGACTGCCCGAGTACTCGTCACGAACGACGCCTCGATCCAGACGCTCGAATCGATCGGGTTCGAACGCGAAGGCCACTTCCGTGAAGACAATTTCTACGACGGGGAGTGGGTCGATGCCTATCAGTACAGCCTGCTCTCGCACGAGTGGTTGGACTGATATCCGGAGTCAAGGGACTACCGACTGATATCCGGAGTCCAACGGAACTACCGTCATACTGACGGACGCGAGTGCGACCGGTCTCACGCGTTCTAATACTGTCTGCTGTACCTTCGGAACGATACTCAGACCCCCGAGAGTCCGATACTCTGCAAGGAATTACAGCTGACAGTATACCGCCAAACGGTACGCGACAGCAGTCGGTAGCGGCCGAAGATCTCAGTCGGAGTCCGCGGGGGCGGTGGCCGTCGCACCCGCCTTGGTCCCGCCGTCCCGAACCGGTGAGGTCGCCAACCAGAGCAGGCCGGCGAGACTCGCGACGGTCAGGCCGGCCCAGGGGAGGACGCCGACCGCACCGACCGACCCGGCAACTGCTCCCCCGAGAAGCTTCGCAACTCCGCTGGCTAGCGACAGCGCCATCGACACGCCAGAAAGCACCGTCGCCCGACCGAGGTCGCCCAGGCGGTCGTTGAGGTACTGATTCTGTAGCGGACGGAGAACGGTCTGGGTTGCGCGGTACAGCACCAGCGTCGGAACCAGCATGAGCGGCGTGAGAGCGACACTGGCGTAGGTAACGGCGAACGCTGGAACGAGCAGCGCGAACGTCGAGCGGATCCCGAGGGTATCGTCCAGCCATCCGGTCGCGGAGGCCGCGACCGCCGAGACGGCCTTGAACCCGGCGTACAGGAGTCCGATACCGACCACGGGGACGCCGGCGGCGTCGAGCGCCGGTTGCTCGAACGTGCGGGTCACGCCGAAGAGGCCGGCAAACAGCGCGGCGTAGGCGACGAACCACCGGACCTCGGAGCGGCCGACTTGGACGCGGAGCATCTGCGTCGCCTCGCGGACGGTGAACACGTCGTCGGCGTCGTTCTCGCACTCGACGCAGGGGAACGTGGCCAGGACGACGATGCCGGCGGTCGCCAGCCCCGCATTCACGAGAAACGGGAGGCCGGTTCCGACGGTGTAGAGCAGTCCACCAACGACGGCACCGACGCCGGAGGTGATCAGGAGGACAGTGCTACCGCGGCCGTCGATTCGGGCGTACTCGGACTCGTCGAAGCGCGAGGAGAGCATCTCGTAGAGCCACGCGCTCTGAGTGCCCGAACGGAACGCCCACCCCATCGCCCAGACCGCTTTCACGACGAGAATTCCGAGCGCCGACCCCGCGAAGACGTACGCGACCATCGCGGTCGCCCGGAGGGCGTTCCCGAGCGCGAGGCTACCCCGCCGACCGATACGGTCGCCGAGGTAGCCCGATGGGATCTCCGCGGCCAGAAGCGCGAACGAAAACACCGCCTGCGCGAGACCGATGAACGCCAGGCTGTAACCCTGGTCCTTCAGGTAGAGGATGCTAACGGGGAGGTAGAATCCGGCGGCGCTGCTGGCGCGATAGGCGTAGTACTTCCAGATGAGCCGCCGTGACTCTGCCATCGACTGAACGTTGTACGGTCAGTGTAATGGTGTTTTCCGGAAATTCGGTTTTGTACTATTTTTTATATTATCGGGGGCGGGTCCCGGACCGGGTTGATCGGGATCTCGAACGGCCCGAACACGCCGATCTTAAACGGTCCACGAACACGTCGAACTTAAACGGTCCGCGAACGCGCTGAGCTTGAGCAGCCCGCGGACGTGCCGGACCAAGTAACGGGACCCGGCCGGTCACTGGCTGCAGCGTAGGCCAGAGAGCGCCGTCCCCGAGATACTCAGTCTGTGAGTTCAGTCGAGCCCGCTGATCAGCGTCACGATCCATTGCGCCGGGTCACCCGACTGGCGGACCTCGACCCGCTCGACCCACTTCACCCACTGGAACCCCCGGTGACCTGGCGCGACGAGACGCAGTGGCCCGCCGTGGCCGTGGCTCAGGCGCTCACCGCCGACGTGTGTCGCCAGCAGAGCATCCCGCGCCTCTGCGAGCGGGAGACTCCACCGATACCCCGTCACCGAGACGAAGCGGACGTATTCGGCGTCGTCAGTCGGACCGGCGTCGCCCAGCAGATCGCCGACTCGGATCCCCCGCCAGTCCTGCACGGTGTACCACCCGCTTGTGCAGTCCAGCAGCGCCTCGCGCTCGGCGTCGGGCGTGAGGTCGGCGTACGACAGATCGGCCGCTTCCTCGACTTCGCCGCGGACCGACAGCGACCAGGCGTTCCTGTCGACCGGGGCGGGGTCGTCGGCGACCCACGAGGTGACGGGGAACCCCTCGTTCCCGTCGCCGTCGCGGGGTTGGGACCCCGTGAACCGGCGGTCCGAACCCGGCGTCTTCAGCGCGCGGTTGATCGCCTGCTGGCCGCGGTAGACGACCGCACCGCCGACGAGCATCGCCGAGTACTGGAGCGCGGTGCGTCGGCCCTCGAAGTCGGCCCGGCGTGGCGGTCGAAACCGTGTCCGGACGTGCAGGAGAACGAGCGGTACAAGCGCCAGTCCGAACCCGACGTGGACGGACAGCAGCGTCCAGTACGAGAGGCGCACGTCGAGGCCGAACACCCAGACGATGCCGGTCGTTATCGCGCCCAGCGCCGCGACGGCGGTCAACAGCGATAGCGCCGTCGATGGACGCCACTCGTCGCTGTCGGTCAGTCGGTACGCGACTCGGGAGAACTTGAATGTCAGGAGGACGATCAGCGATAGCCCGACGGCGCGGTGGAGCCAGAACAGCGGCCACCAGGTAGTACTGGCGACGGTAAACGAGACCAGTCCAGTGACTACTTCGACCACGACCACGAGGAAAAGCGACCAGTCGACCGTCCGCGGACGGGGCCGTAACCGACGGAGCGCGGCCGCCACCGATCCCCGACTATCGCCGTCCATACGTACGTCTGCGATACGAAGCGTCAAGAACCGCACGGCGAGTATCGGCGCGTCCGGTAGCGTGCGGAGAACGGCGATTGCTTCCCACCGAGCAGTTTTCGCGAAACTTAGCAGTCGCGGATACTCCGTTTGTATCACTCCAGCGCTATGTCTGCTGGACGGCTGAGACCGAGACAAACCGACAAAAACCGCCCATTTCTTCGGACTGGACCGCGTTACTCGTTCGCAAACCATTGGCCAAATAACATATATACCACCCACCCAATAGATCGGGTAGAGGGTACATTCCAGACCCTCGTTCCCCACCCCCCCCCACCCCTCACACATTTTGCACTCATACGACGTACGAGAGTGGCTACACCGGGACGGTAACCATGCAGTCGTCCGACAGAGAGTGACCGCTCATATCAGGCAGAATACGCAAGTATCCGGCAGTGAATTGTGAACTAAGCCTTTTTTCGCTCTCGTAGATTAGAGGAGTGTGACGGAGCGCTACATCGACCGCGAAACGATGCTGGACCTGACGGTGAACTTCATTCCACTGGGGATACTGGCGTTTTTCTTCGTCCTCTTTATCGCGTTCGACCCGTGGGGGTGGGAGCCGCTGTTCACCACGCTCGCACTGGCGCTGATCGCGTGGCACTTCCTCTTGCTGGCACTCCTCACCTGGATCGCGGGGCGGACGATCGCAAAGGAAGAAAAGACCGGCGAACCCCAGCACACCGAGTGAGATGGACGAACGGACGCTTCGGGTCGGCATTGTCGGGCTCGGATACATCGGACGGACAGTCGGTGGACAGTTCCACCGCCACGGCGGAGCGACTGTCGCGGCGGTCGCTGATATCGCCGAAGAGACGCTGTCGGAGATCGGCGACGAGTTCGACGTGCCGACAGACGCGCGCTACGCCGAATACGAGCGGATGCTAGAGAACGAGGCGTTAGACGCCGTCCTCGTCGGAACGCCACACACCCTGCACTACGACCAGGTCGTCCGTGCGCTAGAGCGAAACCTTCACGTCTACTGCGATAAGCCACTGACCACGTCGCTGTCAGACGCCCGGGAACTGGCCGACCGCATGGACGAGTCGGACCGGACGCTGATGGTCGGCTACCAGCGCCACCTCAACACCGCGTTCCGGACCGCTCGACGGCGCTGGGCCGACGAACTGGAACCGCAGTGGATGACCGCCGAGATCACGCAGGACTGGGCCGAACGGTTCGATGACACGTGGCGGATGAACCCCGACCTCTCCGGCGGCGGCTACCTCTACGACACGGGGAGCCATCTGCTAGATGGGTTACTGTGGATTACCGACCTGACCCCGTCGAGGGTTCGAGCGGACATGACGTTCGCTGACGACGACCAGCGAGTCGACACTCGCGCGACGCTGGAGATAGCGTTCGAGGAAGGCGCGACCGCGACAGTTTCGGTCAACGGCGACGCCCCCTGCACACGCGAACACGTCCACGTCTGGGACGACGAGGGTGCAGTGTACTTGGATGGTCGGCAGTGGGAGACGCGCCAGTTGCGTACTGTCGACGCCGAGAACACGGAACACAAACCGTACATCGACCGCGAGAACCTGACGACTCGCGCCGCGGCGTTCGTCGAGGCCGTACGGACCGGCGACGACCCACCGGCGACCGCCCGCGACGCCCTGCGCGTGACGGCCGTGACGGAGGCGGCCTACGAGTCCGCTCGTGAGGGTGGATGGGTAGACGTGAACGCGGAGTGAGACGCTCCGTGACTGTCAGTCCCGAACGGTCGCCGAACCCCCCTCGACGACCACGTCCAGCGTACCGGTTCGGGGGCGCTGGGACTGACAGGCAGTCGTGTAGGAGAGACGGTACCGGCCGTCGTCCGGAAGCGTCGCGCTCCCCTCGTACAGTTTGAATCCTGTGTCCCGGTACACGATATCGTCGAGGAACGCCTTCCACTCACCGTCCCGGGCGGTCGTCTCGTCGTCGCAGGTCGTCGTCGAGAGCCCGTCGACCGGCGCCGCGTCGAGCACCCAGTCGCCGGCAGTGACGGAGACGTACCCGTCCTCCGCGAAATCGCGGCCGACGTTGGCGACGTACAGTTCCAGGTCGAGAGCGACGCCGTCGGTGGTTCGAACCGCACCGGTCACCTCGGCGTCGACGATCAGCGACGGCCGCTGTATCCAGAACTTATACACCGTGATAGACGTCGCGACGATGGCGGCGAGGGGGACCACCCACTGTGCCAGTATCGCACTCATTAGTCGGCGAACTGGTAGTACGACTTGTAGGTTTGTCGGTATCGCCGAGTATGGTAATGGATTCGATACGTCACGGGGCGATATCTCGGACGTCGGCGTTCGCGATGTCCTCGGTGTCGACAGTCTCGTCGACGCGGCCGGCGAGAACGACGTTGACGGCGGCCCCGGTCATCAGTACGAGGCCGCCGAAGTACAGCCACGTCAACAGGAGGAGGACGGCACCGATCGTACCGTACACCTCGTACGTACTCGCCGCGGCGGCGTACACCTGGAAGAGCGCCTCTAACAGCGCCCATCCGACGGACGCGACGACGGTTCCCGGAAGCACCTCTCGCACGGTCACGTCGGCGTCAGGAAAGACGTAGTACATGGGGAGGAAAGCGAGCGAGAGTCCGACAACGAGGACTAGCGGACTCAGAAACCCGACGTACGGAACCGCCGGGAACAGCGCGAACGCCGCGCCCGCGACACCCGCGGCGAGGATGGCGAAAAGCACCGCGAACAGCACGACGAAGCCGTCCCGCAACTGGTCGAGCAGCGTCGACTCCGCCTCCGACGCGTACAGTTCGGCGAACGCCGTGTCGAGTCCTCGAAATATCTTCAGCGTCCCCCACAACAGTGTCACGACGCTGATAGCAGAGAGGCCCGCCTGCCCGGTCCTGTCGGTCAGCGCGCTCGCCAGTAACAGTTGCGCGTTCGGCGTCAGATACCGCTCGGTCAGTTCGACGACGTAGAGGGCCAGCGGGTCGTTACCGACGGCCGCGACGACGAGAAACAGAATGAGAAGGAGCGGCAGCAACGAGACGAACGCGTTGTACGCGATGCTCCCGGCCATGAACGTGATGTTCTTCCGGCGAACGACTCTGACGACGGCGACGACGACCGCCAGCAAACGCCGGAACCGGTCCCACATGGCGTCCAGTACGACCAGCAGCGACAAAAGGGGCGACCCGGTCAGTCCGCGCTACCGGGCTGGCGCGGCGAATCAACGTCGGCCGCGGGCGACTGGATGACGGGGGCTACGTCGGATGCGAGGCGGTTAACAACGGCCCGACCGTCCCGTTCTCTGGCGACCAGTCCGTCCTCGTCGAGACGCTTGAGGTGATGGGTGACCGTACTCGGGTCCCGGTCGAGTTCCTCCGCGAGCGTCGACACCGTCGCGGGACCGGTGTGTGCGAGCGTCTCCAGCACCGACGCGGCGGCGTCGTCGGCCATCGCGGCGGCGAGTTCCCGCTCGGTCGAGTCAGCCGGGAAGTAGCGACGCTTGCCCCGGTTTTTGACGCTCGACACCAGCCCCTCGCCCTCCAGCACGCGGAGGTGATACCGCGCCGTCGACAGCGATACGTCGGTGCGCTCACACAGCGCCGAGAGGTGCGTCCCCGGCGCTTCGACGATAGTCTCGTGAAGGCGGCCGCGAGCGTCGTGGTCCAGCGGGTCCGAATCGTCGTACTTGCTGTACAGGCCCGCCATGCCGCGGACGGCCCAGTGTTGCTCCGGCGCGAGCGTCGTCGTGGCCGTCGACGTCGTCGAGAGATGGACCACCGCACTGTTACCATGTCGAACCGCCGCCCCGACAGCGATCACACCGGCCCCGTAGCCGGCCGGAGCGGGCTCGTCCGAGGGCGAGGACGGCTTCGGGGTGTCGGAGTTCGCCGACGAGGATCCGTTCGTGGAGTTCTCGTCGTCAGTTTCGGTCTCCGCGGAGTCCGCGTCCGTCGTATCGTCTGTCGATTCGCCGTCAGAAGCAACGTCGTCCGACACTGCGACTCCTCCGGGTGTCTCGTCGACGGTGTCGTTCGCGTCGGACGAGCCCGTTTCGTTCGCAGTATGCCCGGACTCGTCAGGCACAGCGTCGTCCGTTTCGTTCTTCGGGTTCGGGGGTGTCGGGGCGTCGTCCGAAGGCGGGTCGTCGTCTGACGGCGTATCGTCATCCGACGGCGTGCTGTTCTGCGGCACATCGTCGTCCTGAGTGGCGTTGTCGTCGGACGGCGCATTGTCGTCCGACGGCGTCGAGTTAGCGTGATCCGGCGGAGCGTCGTCAGTCTGACCGGGCGGTGACGTATCGTCGGCAGGTGTCTCCCCGCTCTGGCCCGGCTGCGTACCGTTAGTACCCGGAGAATCACCAGCGTGGCCGGGCGGCGACGTATCGCCGGCGGGAGTCTCTCCGCTCTGTCCCGGCGGCGTACCGTTACTGGCCGGGGTATCACCAGCGTGGCCGGGCGGCGACGTATCGTCGGCGGGTGTCTCCCCGCTCTGGCCCGGCGAAGACGTGTCTTCTCCCTTGTTTTCTCCGCTCTGGCCCGGCGGTGTACCGTTACTGGCCGAGCTATCACCAGCGTGCCCGGGCGGCGACGTATTACCGGTCGGAGCATCTCCGCTCTGTCCCGGCGGAGACGAATTGGTCGTCGATTCGCCGCTCTGTCCGGGTGCTGGCTCGTTCGTCCCGGACTGTCCCTGTTGCTCCGGCGCATCCCCGGACGAACCGGGAGAGCTTCCGGACTCTCCGCTGCGAGCGTTGGACCCGTTAGTTTCGCCAGTGGAGTTCTCGTCTGTACCGGCGGCGGTCGAGTGGCCCGGTGTCCCGTTACTGGCTTCCGGAGCGGTGTCGTTCCCGGTCGATCCCGAACTGCCCCCGGTTTGGTTGCCCGCGGAACCAGTGTCTCGCGGTGAACTAGAATCGTCGGCCGGGCCGGCAGAACCGTTCGCGTCCGGCGAAGCGTTCTCTGCCGTGTTTCCAGTAGCCTCTGCCGTGCCGTTCGCAGGAGTCTCATTCGGCGGACCGCCGCCATCGTCGTTCGGCGGACCGCCGCCGTTTTCGTCTGGTTGACCACCGCCGTTTTCCTCCGGCGGACCGCCACCTCCTTCGCCCGGAGCGGCCGCTGCCGCGGCCGGGGTCACACACAGCAACACGACGACCACGATGACGAGAACCGCACTCACCCTGGCCGTCGCCGACCCGTCGTCCGTTTGCACGGTGTTAGTCCGTTTGTCGAGGGACAAATATGTTGTGGTGACTGACGTTTGAGGGTTTCGCACAGAAACCAGAGGGGTCTGACGAGCCCGGTCGTTTCACTGTGACAGTCGCACCCGACGGTAATTGGCATCGCTGAGAACGAGAAACGACGCGAACGTGGCTCTCGTTTGGACTTTCAGTCGTGTCGAGTGGACAGTACGTACTGAGAGATTCCTGAGAAACAGGACGGTTCCAGGGACCGTGGAATGACTTCAAACTCCCGACGGAGGAAATTTTAAGCGTTCTAGCCGAGAATAATCAGAGGGAATGGAACTTAGAAAACGAGTAGCGCTCGTCGCCCTTTTGGCCCTCCTCGTCACCGGTGCGGGATGCATCGGGCAGGGTGCCAGCGACAGCGTCGCGGACACCACGACCCCAGCCGAAGAGTACGACAACGCGACGGCCGTCCAGCAGGCCGCCGCCGAGGCGATGGCCGACGTCGACACCTACACCTTCTCGATGGAGATGACGATGGAGGCCGATAACATCACGATGGCATCACAGAGCAACGGTAGTGCCGACATCGAGCAACAACGACTCCGACAGAACCAGTCGGTAGTGATGACGAGTGCACAGGGTCAGAACATCACACTGAACAGTTCCTCGTATCTCATCGGTGATACCATGTACATATCCACCGAGGGCCAGTCGTGGGAGACGAGGAATCTCTCGGAGATGGCGGGCCCGATGGACGCCGATACTATGTGGAACCAGAGCTCGCAGGTGCGTCAGCAGCGGCAACTTCTGAACGCGTCGAACGTGAGTTTCGGAGACGAGAAGACGACGACGATAGACGGGCAGGAAGTGTACGTCATCGTCCTCGAAATCGACGGCGAGGCACTGATGAACGCGACGATGCAGGAGATGGATAGCCAGATGCAACAGCAGATGAGCCGGTCCGGGATCCAGTACGGCAACATCTCCGCGACCCAGTACGTCGCGACAGACAGCATGCGTATCGTCAAGACTGAGATGACCATCGATATGACTATGGACGGCCGCACGATGCACCAGGAGATGGTTATGACGTTCGACAACTTCAACGAGAACGTGACTATCGAACCGCCGGTCGAGACGAACGAGTCGGCAGTCTAGCTGGCCCCATTTTTTCGAGTGTCGCCCTGAGAGAGGACGGTTTCCGCCGCCTGATACTCCTCGACGAACGCGTTGTGTCCGCCGACCGTAACTCGCCCCGACGGAGTTTCGACCACTATCGTGTTCTCTATCGGGAACCTGCTCGTCGTCCGTTCGGCCAGACCCTGTCGCACGTCGACGATACGGCCGTCTATGGTTTCTCCGTCCCTCGTTTCGATGCGAGCGTCGATAGGTCCGCCGTCACGGAGATGGAGCGCCGCATCGAGGACTGCGTGCCGGAACATCGAGTACGTCCGAGGGAGTTCCGACGGTTCAGCGACCCACGTTTCGTCCGATATCTGCCAGTAGTTTCCGAGAATAGAACTGGTGAGGACCGGGACTAACTGGTCCTGTACGAGGGATATAGCGCCGTTATCTGTCTGTTCTCCCGATATCAGTTCGCTCGGCATGAACAGAGCGGACTGCTGGTCGACCGTAAGCAGCATCGGTGCCGTCTCGCTCCAGACGCGAACGACGTTGCCGATCCCGTCGAACGCAGTCTCGTCGACCGAATCGTCAACGCCAGTGACGAGCACCAACGTCAGAACGCCGCGGTCGACCGCCGCCAGCAGGGCGTCGCGCACCTTCGGGACGACCGACGCGGGAAGCGAGAGAGTCAGCACCTCCGTAGCGCCGTCGATCAGAACGACGGTTCGGTTGTAGGCCGTCGAGCGTGATTTGATGACCTGAACGTCCTGTTGCAGTTCTGTCGGAGCGTTGAATCGGTCCTCGAGTTCGGATTCGATGCGCCCTAGGTCCTCGCGGAGGACGGTTACCACCTCGGACGGCGGTCTGGCGACGATCGTCGACGGTGTAACGTGGTCGTTGACCTCGACGAAGCCGCGGTCTTCGAACCGTTCGACCACGTTGTACACGTACCGGTTCGAAACGTCTGCGTCCTCCGCTATCGTGCTCGCCTTCGCCGATCCGTGTTCGAGGATAGTCAGATACGTCTCGATCTCCGTTTCGGAGAAACCGAACCGCCGAAGGTGATCAATGAGCGCCCTCTCTTTCATCAATGTTCATGTTATACTCCCGTCCTCAAGAAACCTATTAACTAGAACACATATATTAGCGGTTCTCGCCTTGATACGAACCGTCGTAGGTGTGTTCGTGGTTCGCCCGTGCGAACACGATCTGTGCGACCCGAGCGTCCCGTTCGAGGGCGATCTCGTGGTGGACCTGGAGCAGCCCTTCGCCGCGGCCCTCGTAGCCGGCGTCCCACACTGCAGTGTTCAGCATACAGGAGTTACGCAACAGCGACGACCGCGGATAGATAAATCCGACGTGGTCTGACGGTATTTTGACCGTCTCCCCGTAGCGGAGAACGTAGCCGCCCGGCGAGAGAACGAACGCGTCGCCGGCAGGGTCCACGTCCTCACGGTCACCCACAGTCTTGCCGTCTCGGCCGATGCGGCCGGGTTCGACCTGTTCGAACACCGCATCGACCGTCAGGTCTACGCCGTTTGGCTGTATCTGTTCGTCGTCGACTGGACCGATATGCTCAGCGACGAAGGCTCCGGAACGGAACATAGAGAGAACACGGTCTGGAGAGACACAAAACGGTCACGGATTTACCCCGAACCAAAGTGATCGGACGTAATATTTGAATCGCCCCTTTCGAGAAAATTGCCTCCTTACGGCGGATCCTACACGGATGAATGCACGGAAACTCGCGGGATTTATATCCGTGGAAGGATGATATTCGGCCGCTATGGGACAAACCCTTACAGAGAAAATTCTCGATGACCACCTCGTCGAGGGCGAGCTGACGCCCGGCGAGGAGATCGGCATCGAGATCGACCAGGTCCTCACGCAGGACACGACGGGGACGATGGTGTGGCTGCAGTTCGAAGCGATGGGGCTGGACGAGGTCCAGACCGAGATCGCAGCGCAGTACTGCGATCACCAGACGTACCAGTTCGACTTCAAGAACACGGACGACCACCGCTTCCTTCGCTCTGCCGCCGGCACCTACGGCGCTCACTTCTCCCGACCCGGTAACGGTATCTGCCACCAGGTGCACAAGGAGAACTTCGCCGCGCCCGGCAAGACGATGCTCGGGAGCGACTCTCACACCCCGACGCCCGGCGGCCTGGGCGAACTCGCCATCGGGAGCGGCGGCATCGACGTCGCCGTCGCGATGGGCGGGGCACCGTACTACATCGAGATGCCCGAGGTCGTCAACGTCCGCCTCGAAGGCGAACTGCCCGAGTGGGCGACCGCCAAAGACGTCATCCTCGAACTCCTCCGTCGCCTCTCCGTGAAAGGCGGCGTCGGCAAGGTGCTGGAGTACACCGGCCCCGGCGTCGAGACGCTCACCGTTCCAGAGCGTACCACCATCACCAACATGGGGACGGAACTCGGCGCGACCACCTCGATCTTCCCGACCGACGAGAAGACCGAGGAGTTCCTCGGCATCCTCGGCCGCGAAGACGAGTACGTCGAGATCGGCCCCGACGAGGACGCCGACTACGCCGACGAGATCGTCGTCGACCTCTCGGACCTCGAACCGCTCATCGCGACGCCGTCGATGCCCGACAACGTCGTCCCCGTCCGCGAGGTCGAGGGCGAAGAGGTCGAGCAGGTCATCATCGGCTCCTGTACGAACGGCGGCTACGAGGACATCCTCCCCTCCGCGAAGATGCTGGAGGGCCGCGAAACCGCAAAGCACACCGAGATGATCGTCGCGCCCGGTAGCAAGCAGGCATCCGAGATGCTCGCTCGCGAGGGCTGGACGGCCGAGATGATGGCCGCCGGCGTCAACTTCTCCGAGGCGACCTGCGGTGCCTGTATCGGCATCGGTCACGTCCCCGCCAGCGACTCCGTCTCGCTGCGGACGTTCAACCGCAACTTCGAGGGTCGCTCCGGCATCGAGGACGACTCCGTTTACCTCTGCTCGCCCGAGGTCGCCACCGCCGCGGCGATCAAAGGCGAGATCGTCGACCCGCGCGACCTGGCCGACGAACTCGGCGACCTCGAGGACCCCGGCTTCGAGATGGGCGACAAGTACGGCAAGAGCGACGCCGACCTCATCAGCCCCGACGAGGCCATCGACGACGAGCTCATCAAGGGCCCGAACATCGGCGACGTGCCGCTGAAGGACCCGCTCAGCGAGAACCTCAAGGGCGAGGCCCTCCTGAAGATGGAGGACAACATCACGACGGACCACATCATTCCGGCCACGTCGGACATCCTCAAGTTCCGTTCGAACGTGCCGAAGCTCTCCGAGTACACGCTCAGCCGCGTCGACGAGACGTTCGCTGACCGCGCGCTGGAGGCTGACGGCGGCTTCCTCGTCGCCGGCGAGAACTACGGACAGGGCTCCTCGCGCGAACACGCGGCGCTGTGTCCGATGTACCTCGGCGTCGAGGGCGTCCTCGCACAGAGCTTCGCCCGGATCCACAAGGCGAACCTCTTCAACTTCGGTCTCATTCCCCTGGAGATCGACGCGGACGACTACGAGCAGATCGAGCAGGGCGACGACATCGAGATCGTCGACGACGTCCGCGAGGCCGTCGACAGCGGCCAGGAGGAGTTCACGGTTCGCGTGAACGACGACTGGGAGGCCACCGCACGTCTCGACGCCTCCGAGCGCGAGCGTGCCATCCTCTCGGCCGGCGGCAAGCTGGCCTGGACGAAAGAGCAGGCGGAAGGCGGAAGCGGTGCGGCTCCTGCCGACGACTAAACGGTTGCGAGTGCCCGCAAGGGCCGAGCGCCTGCCATGTCTGTGGTCGGCGGTTTTTTTTCTACACGCTGTCAAACAGGTGAGTGACTCGATAGTCTCTCGAGAACCTCGAACACGGACTGCAACCAACTGGTCGTCGCACTCCCGGATCGCTCGCACAGGTGCGCCGCTGTCCACCGAAGACGCCGGCATCGCACGCAGTCCCACCGAAATGCCGAGAGACTAATTACGGACGGTCACGTACGGCGAGCCGTGACGACCGTCCCCGACGACCAGGACAACGTCAGCATCCGCGAGGCGGAACACGCGGACCTGCTCGCCGTCGTGCGGATAGAGAAGGCGTCGTTCTCGAAGCCGTGGCCGTACGACGCGTTCGCTCGCTATCTCGACGCGCCGGGGTTTCTCGTCGCGACCGACCGAGCGACCGACAACGGCGACGGTGACACCGTGATAGACACTGGCGAGGTCATCGGCTTCGTCGTCGCCGACTTCGTTCCGAACCACGGCCGAGGGCTGGGCCACGTCAAAGACCTGGCTGTCCACCCCGACAGGCGGGGCGAGGGCGTCGGCGAGACGCTTCTGACAGCGGCGCTGCGGACGCTCGCCGGTCAGTCCGCGGAAACGGTCAAGCTGGAGGTGCGAGAGACCAACGACCGCGCCCGGGAACTGTACGAGAAGTTCGGGTTCGAGCCGCTGCGGCGCGTGCCACGGTACTACGACGACGGCGAGGACGCGTTGATCCTCGTCCGCGAACTCTCCTAGGGGTTCGACGGCACTGTCCGGTAGGGGCAACCGGCGGTGTCAACTCCGACCGGCAGTGTCGGCTCTCTCCAGAAGGGAGAGACATTTCTCGCACGGCCTGAGGTCCCGCTTTTCGGCCACGTCTCGCGGGAAGACTTCGTGTGCGTCGCCCCCGAAAAACTGGTCTTCCTTGACCGCCCCACAGAGGCTCTGGTCGTTTTCCTCGTCTACGATGTGATAACAGCCCGTGTTCCCCGACTCGGCTTCCCGAGTAGTGACGACACGCATGGGTCGCCCGAGACGTACAACACCGGTCCGGAAAAACGTAACACGTGTGCGCTGAAGACGCTGAGAGTGCTGAAAGCGTCCGGCGGCCTTCCGTCGTCGACTACCCGAACCCGTTTTGCCGCTGGAGGCGCTGCGTCCGACTATGGGATACGCCTGTCCGGTCTGCGAGACGCCTCAGGCAGACGCCGAACACCTCGCGAACCACCTCGCGTTCACCGCCATGCTCGGCCGCGAGGACCACGAGACGTGGCTGGACGACCACGCGCCGGGGTGGGACGAGGACGACCCGGAGACGCTCGGCGACCGCGTCGCGGAACACGCCGAAGCGGCGGAGTACAACGAGGTGTTCGAGGACACGACACATGACCACGATCACGGGGGCGCGACCTTCGAGGAGGAACTGGAACGGCAGGTCGGCGGCGGGCGGAGCGGAGCGGGTCGCGGCGACCTGACCGGCGACGCACAGGAGGCCCTCGCCGAGGCACGGGCGATGACGGAGCGCATGTATTCAGAGGAGGACGCGGACGGCGAAACCAGCAACGACGACGGCGAAGGAAAGGAGTAACTACGACCCCGAGAGAGTCGCAGATATGCAAACTACCGGGTTTCTCTCGCCGAAGAGCGAAAACGAGGTCGACCAGTTGAGCGACGTTCTCGGGCCGACGGCACAGGTGTTAGTCAAGGAGGTGGCGAAAGCAATGGAGTTCGACGCGGCCGAGTACGACGAGCGAGTGACAACCGACGTGGTTCAGACGGCACGTGACGCGCTGTTCGCGTCGCTACTGGAGGTACACGTCGGTTCGCGCGCGGAGTTCGACGAGTGGTCCGAGTCGTTCGACGGCGAGGTGGTGGAAACGGGAAGCGACAACGTCGACAACGTCGCGTGGCACGCCGCCGAGTTCGCGGACATGGCTGTCGCCGCGACGTTCCAGAACGAGGAGCAAGCCGCCGTCGCGACCCTGCGGCGGCAAGCGTTCGGCCGTATCTACGCCGAGTGGCTCTGAAACCGACGGCCGTGCGACAGTGAAGGCTCCGGCGAGTGCGTCCCCGCGAAACAGCTGAAACGGTCACATGCGTCAGTACGAGGGCGAAACTACCTTTTCCGTCCGCGGCCAGACACGACCATGGACGACCACGACTGGCCCGTCATCGAGTCGCGCGTCGAGTACGAGACGCCGTGGTACACCGGGGGATACGACCTCGTCGAGCAACCCGACGGGACCGAGAAACGCTACTACTGGGCCGAGCTACCGCCCGCTGTGGTCGTCGTCGCGGTGACCGACGGGGATGTCGTGTTCGTCGACCAGTACCGACCGACCGTCCGGGAGACGCAACTCGAACTGCCGGCGGGGATCGTCGAGGCCCACACCGACGGCGACGCACACTCCGACGGGACCGTTCCCCGCGAGAACGGAGAGAGCTACGAGAGCGCGGCCGCCCGGGAACTCCGCGAAGAGACCGGATACGCCGCCGACGAGACGACGCTACTACAGCGCTACGACGTCGCGACCGGCATACTACGACACGAACGAGGCATCGTCTTCGCAGACGGACTCACCGAGGTCGGTCGAGAACTCGACGAGAGCGAGTTCCTCTCGGTTGAGCGCGTCCCAGTCGACGAGGCGCTCGCCGTCGCGCGGACGCTGCCGACGAACGATGCGACTGTCGAAGGGCTGTTACTCGCAAAAGAAGACGGGTTACTCTAGAGGCCAGTGGAAGGCCGGAACGTCTCGGTCCTCTTCGTAGTCTTTCGGTTCGGTAGCTATGAAAGGGTGAAGCAGCGCCAGACGTGAATCGGTTTGTTTCGTTGCCATGGTGATCCTAGCTAGCCGCCAGAGCCTATTTGAGCGTTTCGAACGGTACGAGGCCTGTACCGCCGGAAATTCGCGTTAGAGAGTACCACACGAGGGGCGATATCGGTGGTCTTATTCACGGCGCTCTCAGACGGGCGGACATGGACGGCGAGATCTCTCCCGACGAGGTACAGACGCTGCTCTCCGACGACGCCGATGTCACGGTCGTCGACATCCGCTCGCCGGCGGGGTTCCGGCGGGGCCACATCCCGGGAAGCGTCAACGTCCCGTTCCAGCGACTCCCGAACGAGGTGAACCGACTGGCCGATGCCGAACGCATCGTAACGGTCTGTCCCCACGGGAAGTCGAGCGTTCAGGCCGCCCGCCTGGTCGCATCACACGAGGGGGTCGACGCGACATCCGTCGAAAGCATGGCTGGTGGCCTCGACGCGTGGGAGTACGAACTCGACGAAAAAACGAATGGAGACGAAACCGAGGGGCCCGACGCGCCGTTCTAATACTACGTCGTTCTGGATGAACAGGCTCGCAGGCCGATCACCGAAGGAGTGTCAGGCCACGTTGAAACCGCGGTCGCGGAGGAAATCCCCCACGCGACCCGAGTGGTTCCCCTGCAGTTCTATCTGCCCGTCCTCAACCGTCCCACCGCAGGCAAACTTCGACTTGAGGTCGGACGATAAGCTGTCCAGGTCCACGTCCTTGGGGTCGAATCCTTCGATGATCGTTACCTCCTTACCGTATCTGCGCTCGTCAATGCGGATGGAGATCTGCTGAGACTCTTTGGCTACGTCCTCGCAGACGCAGAGCTCCTCAGGCAGCCCGCACGTCGAGCAGACTTCCGACATTACGTTTTCACGTACGAAATCGCCCTATTAAACACTGTCGGGAACTCGTCCCTCGACGGAAACCGCTCACGAGCGGACGTACTTGCCGACGACGCGTGTTCGCTCCCTGACCAGACTGTCGACCAACCGGATCGCCGTCTCGGCCTCGTCTCGTTGGACGCCGTCGGCGTACCGGGCGCGCTCGTGGATCCGGACGACTCGCTCGGCGCGGTCGTCCAGACCGGCGAGCGAGAGCGCATCGATATACTCCCGTCGCGTCTCCCCGGGTCGGCGGGGCCGATACTCGTCGGCGAGTAGCGCGTCGAGCCGTTCGACTGCGCGTTCGACATCTTCCTCGGGGGTACCCCGAGACCCCTGCCAGTAGAGGCGGACGACGCCGTACGCCTTCTCGGTCAGCCCCGTTCGGTGCGCTCCGGCGACGAGACCGAGACCGAGAAACAGGCTCCACGCCATCGTTTCCGGGGGCGGCAGTTCCGGGACCGGCGACCCGTCGTCGTCGCCGCTCGCGGACGGGTCGGCGGTCGTCGACTCGCTCGACGAGGCGTCTGTGCGGTTTACCGAGTTGCCGGTCGTTCCGTCGATGCCGCCGAGTTGCGGCAGGTTTTCGTCCCGGGCCGAGTCCGGAGAGACGGCGTACCGCGACCGGTTCGCGCGTTCGATCGACGAGGCGGTACTGGGGGTGTCGGTAGTGGTCGTCTGCCGGAGCGGTTCGCCCTGGCTCTGTTCGGTGTCGACGCCGTCGGCGTCGTTCTCGCGGGCCTCCTGGACCGTGTCGCGTTCGGCATCCGAGCGCTCGGCGCTCGGCGTCGGGTCGAACCGGACCCACCCGTGGTCGGGGAAGTACACCTCGACCCAGGCGTGAGCGTCGACGCCGCGGACGACGTACGTGTCGTCCTCGACCTGCTGACCCGGCGTGTATCCGGTTACCATCCGCGCGGGGATACCCTCCTCGCGAAGCATCACCGTCATCGTCGTCGCGTAGTAGGTACAGTACCCTTCGTCCATCTCGAAGAGGAACTTGTCGGCGATGTTACCGTCCGGCCGCTCGATTTCGAGCGAGTACTCGTTGTTCCGTTCCAGATACCGCTCGATAGCGATGGCCTTGTCGTACGGGTTGTCGAGTCCCTCGACAATCTCCGACGTTCGCTCTCCGACGCGGTCGGGCGTGTCGTCCGGGAGTTGGGTGTAATCACGACTGGAGATCCGGTTGGGGTAGTCAGTGCCGGCGTTTCGGAGTTCGCCCGGCGACGCAGTGACCACCTCGCTTTGCACCATGTAGGAGTCTCCCGGAGAGAGCGGCGAGTTGGTCATGAGGCCGCCCTGAGCGGTGACTCTCGCGGGGGATCTCGCATTGCCGCGGAGCGAGACAGGTTCGGCCGCCGCCGGTATCGCCCGCATCGCCGTCTTGACCTCGACGCGCTGTTCGACGGTGACGGATTCACCGGGCGGCCCGCTGAGTTGGCCGTCCAGGTCGGCCGACGTTCCGGACCGGATCCACTCCCGACCGGTGAAGCGGTCGTACGTGGCGACGCGCCAGTACTCGGAGCGGTCGCTCTCGACGGTGAATCTGACCTCGGTCGACAGTTCCGTTTCACCCTGGATAGTCATGCGGTCCGTGGACTCGGCGAGGCCGCCAGCGCCGCCGCCGCCACCGGGAACGAGAAAGAGCGGCTTGTTTCCGTCCCCGCCGACGGCTGGGAGCCACAGCGACGAGACGGCCATGAGAACGACCAGAACGATAAGTACGTCCGCCTGGATCAACGTCCCGCCGCGGCGTTCGAGTTCGCCGAACCCGACGACGGCGACGGCTCCGACGACGCCCACGAGCGTCGGTATCGTCCCGGCGTCGCCGGTCAGCACCAGAACGAGCAACGCGATTCCGCCCGCCGTCACGGAGAGGACGTACCGACGGCGGGCGAGGAGAAACCACGAGAGAAAGACCGGGGCCGGCGCGAACCCGAGCGACCAGACGTGCGCTTTCGTCATGCGGAGGATAGAGTATCCCGTCAGCATCGCTATCGCGTCGGAGACGATGCGGTCCGTCGCCGTGATCAGTACGTCGAGTCCACCGGGCGTCACGACGAGGTAGTACGCGTACCCGCCGGCCGCCAGTCCGGCACCGAGTAACACCGCGGTGCGCTCGCCGACGACCCGGGAGAGCGCGACGCCGCTGACCAGCGACGCCACCACGACCGGGAAGAGCAGTCCACTGTCGCCGACGACCGTCGCCAGGTCGTGGAGGACAACGACGTACGACGCAGTCAGCGCGAGAAGCCCGCCGACTGCGACCGCACGGTACACGCCCCCGCTCGTGGATGTTGTCGTCATCCTATCGCGGATAGTCCGGGCGCTCACGGCGACACCTCCTGTCGCGGTGTTCGAGTCCGCGCGGCCGACGGCGTCGCGTTCCCGGACACCACCGCGAGGTCGTCGAACGGAACGCTCCGGCCGTCGGCCTCGACAGTGACCTCTCCCTCCTCCGGGGCGGTGATGACGACATCGGCGGGAGTGCGTCGCTCCGGCGGGACGACGCCGGCACCCGTCCGTGCGAGCAGCGAAAGCACCGCCTCTCGTTGGGCCCGGCCAATGCCCGCATCCACCGACCCGTCGGGAGCGTCGAGCGCGACCGGGACGCCCGCGTCGAGGAGCGCGAGTGAGACACTCGCCGCCGCGGTCGCCATCGCGCTGGCGTGGTCGTGGACGGCGTCTGCCGCCTCCGCGACGACGTGGACCGTGTCCGGTCGGTCGTTTCCGTGGTACTCCCTGACGAGCAGGTCCACGTCGGGGCGCTTGGCGCTGGATTTCCAGTGAACGTCGCGCAGCGAGTCCCCGCGAGCGTACTCCCGAACGGAGTCGAACTCGTCGCGGTTTAAGCCGGCGTCGTCAGTGTCGAACAGGAACCCCTCGCCCCCGACCTCGAACACCTCCGGATACGCGAGTATCGTATCGGTTTCCCGGTACTGGAAGGTCCGCTCGACGAGTCCGAGCACGTCGGTGACGGTGACGGTCGCGGGGCCGAGACGTTGCGGGCCTCGGCGCGTCAGCGTCACGTCGTAGGAGACGTCTGTCGCCCCGAGCGTCGTCTCCTGGCTGGTCTCCGGTGCCCAGATGCCGTCGTCGACCGCGTCCGTGACCACGCCGGAGATCGGCGTTCCGGCGTCGATATCGAGGGCCACGGTGTGCGTTTCGTCGACGAATCCGTCGGACGGCGCGTCGCGTTCGAACGACGGGCGGTCGACGCGTCGAACCTGGATGGCCGCGCCGGCCAGAGCGACTAGAGCGGGGACCATGACGGCGTTGAGCGAGCGCGCGCCGTAGGCTATCGCCATCCAGAGGGCGACGACCACGAGACCGAGCAGTCCCCGGCCGCGTCGTGTGAGGTTCATTCGACCGAGACGTTGTCGAGTGCTTCCGAGACGATACGTCCGCCGTCGCGAGCGCTTCCGCCTTCCGTCCGAACGCGGTGTGCGAGCACCGAGGGGGCCTCGGCCTGAACGTCGTCCGGAATGACGTAATCACGCCCGCCGAGTACGGCCCGGGCCTGAGCGGCGCGAAGCAGCGCGATGGTTCCGCGGGGGCTCACGCCCAGTGCCGCGTTCTCGCGGGTGTAGCCGGCGAGGCGGCTTCCGTACTCCCGGATCGGGCCGTTGACCGTCACTCCCGACACCGTCGCCCGCGCGCGGCGGACCGTCTGGACATCGGTGACGGCCGACAGGTCGTCGATGGGGTGGCCGCCGACGACGCGGTCTAACATCGTCGTCTCCTCCTCGTGGTCGGGGTAGCCGAGGTTTATCTTCTTCATGAAGCGGTCGACTTCGGCCAGTGGGAGTTCGTAAGTGCGGTTTTGCTCGACGGTGTTTTGCGTGGCGACGACGGTAAACGGGTCCGGGAGCGGTCGTGTCTTCCCGTCGACGGTCACCTGCCCCTCCTCCATCGCCTCCAGCAGCGCGCTCTGGGTCTTCGGCGGCGCGCGGTTTATCTCGTCGGTGAGAACGAGGTTAGCGAACACCGGTCCGCGCTGGAACTCGAACTCGCGCGTTTTCTGGTTGAACACGTTGACGCCGGTAACGTCGGAGGGGAGGAGATCGGGTGTGAACTGGACCCGGTTGAACGAGCAGTCGATCGACCGAGAGAGCGCCCGAGCGAGCATCGTCTTGCCGACGCCGGGTACGTCCTCTACGAGTACGTGGCCGTCGGCGAGAACGGCGGTGAGGACGTGTTCGATCTCCTCGTGATGGCCGACGATCACCTCCTCGACGTTGTCGATCACAGCGTTACTCGCTCGCGCCGCGTCGTCGACCGAGAGCGGGTCGAGGTCGTCCTCCCGGTTCCGCTGGGCCGTCGTCTCAGGTCCATTTGCGTCGGTCATGCGTTGAGAGCGGGGACGGTCGAGACGGGCGCAACCTCCCGTACGCTCGCCCCGACCGCCGCCTTCGTGTGGGCATCACTAACGGGCCGAGGCATGTAACGTTGCCGTTCCTGGCGATTAATAATGTAGTATAAGGGCGACACGACATCGGGGGTCCCCGGCCGTCACCAGTCCTTGCAGGCGGGACAGACGAACCGCTCGCCGTCGTGCCACCGCCGCTCGGTAACCGCTCCACAATCAGGACACTCGGCACCGTTCGGCGACCAGCGGTACGTCGCAGTCGCCGGGTCTCGTGACCGGGCAGTCGAGGCGGCCGGATCAGCGTCGGCGTCGTCAATAGCTTCGTCGGTAGCGGGATTCGAACCGTCGTCCGCGGTGTCCGAACCCGAACCGTCGTCTGAGGTGTCCGAACCCGAACCGTCCTCGAAATCGTTCAGGGACGCGTCCTCTGGCACGGGTCGCCGTACGAAGCGGGTGTTCATAGGACTGTGGGATCGGGAGACGAACGACACAAATACCAGGACTCCGAACGGCCGGTATGGTCTCGATTATCGAGAACGTCACCGAGATGGTCGATCTCTTCGGGAACGTCGCGACGTTCGGTCCGGCATCCGCCGTGTTGCTCGCTATCGGCGCGCTCCTGATTATCGGGTCGAGCGCCGTTCTGGGCTACCTCACGGCCGGCGCGTTCGTCGACCTACTCATTCCCGAGTCGCTCGGTCGATCGCCGCCCCAGCAAGGCTGACTGCGGTGTCTAAGTCCGGGCCGAGCGGGGCGCTCGCGACGATACTGTCCGCGTACTCTGCGATATCCGATAGCCGCTCGGCCACCGTTTCCTCCGTACCGGCGACGGCGAAGGAGTCGATCATCTCCGGCGTCACGGCGGCGAAGGCGTCCGAGAACTCCCCGGCCTCGATGGACTCGCCGATCTCCGCGGCCAGGTCGTCGTCGACGCCGTGGCGGTCGAGCACCGGCGGCGCGGCCCCGCCGACGATGAAGGCGACGGGCGGCCGCGCCGCCTCGCGTGCGGCGTCGGCGTCCGCTGCGACGCTGACGCTTACGTGTGCGCCCACGTCGAACTCGCCGCGGTCGTCCGGCCGCTCCGCGAAACCCTCCGCGACGCGCTCCGATGCCCACTCGAAATCGGCGGGGTGTGAGGCGTTCAACAGGACGCCGTCGGCGTGTTTCGCGCTCATACGAATCATGTGCGGTCCCTGCGCCCCGACGTACACCGGTATTGCTTCCGCGTCGTAGTTCAGCGAGGCGTCGCGAGCGGTGAACGTCCCGTCGTGAGACACTGTCTGCCCGTCCCAGAGGTCTCTGGCCACCGTAAACGCCTCCAGCACGCGCCGCAGTGCGTCGTCGTGGTCGTATCCGAGGTTGGCTATCGTCGAGCGGTCGCCGGCCGCGATGCCGTAGAGCGCGCGGCCGTCGCTCACCTCGTCGAGCGTGGCCATCTGCGAGGCCAGTTTGACCGGGTGGACGTCGTACGGGTTCGCGGCCGCCGGGCCGAGACGGACCCCGTCGGTGGCGTCCGCTATCCGCGTCAGCGTCACGAGCGGGTCCCGGTTGTTGTAATGACAACTCGCCAGCACGGCGTCGAAACCGGCCGCTTCGGCGCGCTCCGCAAGGTCGACGGTTCGGTCTGTCGGATGTTCCGGCGTGAGTTCGATCCCTTTCATAGTTTGCCCTCTCGCAACCCGGTCATCCCTCGTACTCCCACGCGGCCAGCGCCTGCCTGACGAGGTCGCTCTCGTGGTCGCGGAACAGTTCGTCGCTCCCGCCGTGGTCGCCGAACTCCCAGTCGCGGACGACCGCGACCGGCGTTCCGCCGCCGCCCTCGCCGGTAACGAGGTTCGCCGCCGCCGAGAGTTCGTCGACGACGCTCTCGACCGTTGCTTCGAGTTCGTGACCGTCGCGGTCGACCTCGCCTCGCCAGTCTCGGCTCGCCGGCATCCCCGCCCAGCCGATGGCGACGCCGCGCTGGCCGTTCCGGAACGGCCGTCCGCTCGTGTCCGTTACGACGACTGACGCGTCGACGGAGAGGTTCTCCCGGATCCGCTCGGCGCTTTCGGTCGGGGCCTCCGGCAGGAGCAACAGGTCGTTGCCCGGTACATTCGACCGGTCGATGCCGGCGTTGACGCCGACGTGTCCGAACCGCGTTTTCGCGAGGAGAAACGGCGACTCCAGCAGCAGTTCGTCGCTCTCCTCCAGAACGGCCTGCGCGAACCGGGGGTCTTTCTCCTCGTCGGTGAGATCACCGATCCGCTCGGCGATGGCTTCCGCACGCTCGCTCGGCGGGAACGCCGAGAGGTCGGCGGCACGGTCCTCGGCTTTCGAGACTATCGTACTGGCTACCAGTACGATGTCGTCGTCCCGGATGTCCGTCCGGTTCTCGATGAGAGTCGCGACGTCGTCGCCCGGGCGCACTTCTGGGAGACCCGGGACAGCGAACACTTCCATGCGCGGAAATCGGCGCGACGTGATAAAAAGCGCGCGGATGGGGGCAGGTTCCCCCGGCGATAGTGACGGACGGCCCCGGCCGTCACTTCTCTCGCACCGTCACGTCCACGTCGCCGTCCGCCACCTCGGCCGTCATCACGGTCGCCTCGTCAGCCGGGTCCGCCCCCGTCGCGCTACCGGGGTTGAGCAAGCGGACAGGCCCGCCCTCCGGGGGGTCGACGGGTTCGTCCATCAGCTCGTGCGTGTGCCCGGCGACGCCGACGACGGGCCCCGCGACGTTCGCCGCCTCGTCCGCCACGATGCCGGCGACGCGCTCGCGGTAGTTCCGCATCGCGCCGGTGCCGTGGACGACGACGAACGTGACGCCCCCGAGTTCGACCGCGGCCGTCTCCGGTAAGTCCAAGTCGACGGGGTCCATGTTGCCGCGGACGGCGGTGAGGTCGGCGGCGAGGTCGCGGAACTCGTCGTACGCATCGACCGCGTCGAAATCGCCGGCGTGGATGACGTGGTCCGCCTCGCGGACACGGTCTTCGACCCACTCCGGCACCTCGTCGGCGCGGGTCGGTACGTGGGTGTCGCTGACGATAGCAACGGTCGGCATATCCGGTCTTTCGGCCCGCACCCCGAAAGAAGTTCCCGGTGGAGCGAGTACGCCGCGATATGACAGAGTACGTCGCGTGTTTCGTCCGGAGGGGAAGCGAGATTCTGCTCGGACGGCGGACCGACAGCGGCGCGACCGGAGCCGGAAAAGCCGGGGGCACAGGAGACGGAGAGGGCACGGAGAAGGTTGAGGACACAAGAGAGGGAGAGGACACAAGAGAGGGAGAGGACACAAGAGAGGGAGAGGGCACAGAAGACGGAGGAGACGCCGCGGGGCGACAGGGCTCGGAGCACGGTGCGGGCGATGTCTGGGACATCGTTCACGAAACGGCCGGCGCAGACCCGGAAACCACGGCCGTCGACGCCGTCGAACGGCTCGCCGACGCGACGCTCGTCCGGACTGGACAGCCGGTTTATCCCGACGACGACACCGCAGTCCACCCGTTCCTGTTCGACGTGAGCGTCCCGCTACTGAAAGAGGACGCGAGCGAGCGTTCGGCCGACAGCGAATCGACCCTCGGCGGGACGGTCGCCAGCGACGCGTTCGAGGGGACGGAGTGGGCCGCGCCGACGGAACTGCTCCGCCGGGAGACGCCGCCCGGCCGCTGGCGCGCCTACGAGGTCGTCGCGCCGACGGTTCGCTCGGTCGCGGCGGACGACGAACACGGGTCCGCGTACATCTCACTGCGGGGGCTGGAAGTGCTCCGCGACCGGGCGGCGATAGTCGCCGATGAGAGCGAGGACGGCTCCGGCGAACTCGTCGACCTCGCGGCGCGACTTCGCCGCGCTCGTCCGAGCATGGCGGCGCTACACAACCGCGTTAACCGCGCTATCGCCGAGAGCGACGGGACGCCCGAAGGGATCGAGGCGGCCGCCACCGAGGGGATAGACCGCGCGCTCCGCGCCGACGCGGACGCCGCGAGCGGGGCCGCCCAGCGCGCGGACGACGCGGCGGTGTTGACGCTCTCGCGCTCCCGCACCGTCCTGTCGGCGCTCCGCGAGGCCGACGCGCGGGCGCTGTTCGTCGCGGAGTCCCGGCCTGGCAACGAGGGCGTCGGCGTGGCCGAGTCGCTGGCGGAGAGTTGCCCCGTGACGCTGCACACCGACGCCGCGATAGCGCACGTACTACGTGAGGAACCTGTCGACGCCGTTCTCGTCGGTGCCGACACGGTGCGACCGGACGGGGGCGTGGTGAACAAGACGGGGACGCGAGTCGCGGCGCTCGCCGCCGACCGCGAGGGCGTGCCGTTTCTCGCCGTCGCCGCCAGCGACAAGGTGGCGACGGCGGAGACGGTCCCGCTGGAATCGGGCGACCGGGCCGCGGTGTACGACGGCGACGCGCCGCTCGACGTGCGAAATCCGACGTTCGACGTGACGCCACCGGACCTGGTCGACGGCGTCGTAACCGAACGCGGCACGCTGACGCCAGACGAGGTTGGCGAGGTGGCCGACGAACTCCGCGACCTGGCGGCGCGAGCGCAAGAGTGAAACTCGTCGACCGGCTACTGACCGTCGGCGGCAGTGACGAGGGTTACCCCCACCGAGCCCCTTGTGACGAGGCCTTTTCCCGAGCCGCCGTTCCTCGCCCTCTGAGCGGCGGCTCCGCGTCTCCCGGCTGAAGCGGTCAGCCGCGTCGCCGCAAGATTGAACGGCGCTTTCCGCGAACACCGACGCATGCAACTCCGTCGACTGGGCATCAACGAGACCGTGAGCGTCATTTTCCCGCCTGAGCGGTTGGCAGACGCACTCGCCGACATCGACGCCGAGGTGGCCGTCGTCGGCGACGACCGCAAGGAACTCGCCGAGTGCGACGGCGTCGTCACGTTCGCGCACCGCGATGCCTACCTCGACACCGTCGACTGGGTGCATTCGGTACAGGCAGGAATCGACCGCTTCCCGCTGGAGGAGTTCGAGGCGCGCGGCATCGCTCTGACCAACAGCACGGGCATTCACGGCGACGCCGTCGGCGAGACGGTGACGGGCTACGTGCTGATGTTCGCCCGTCAGCTACACGACTACGTCGCACAGCAGGAACGCACGGAGTGGCGACATCCGGACTGGGACGGCCCGTTCACCGTCCGCGGCGAGTCGCTCTGCGTCGTCGGCCTCGGGACGCTCGGCCGCGGCATCGCCGAACGCGCGGACGCTCTGGGGATGGAGGTCACCGGCGTCAAGCGAACGCCGGAGGACGTGCCGGGGGTCTCCCACGTCCGACCGGCCGACGAGTTACGCGAGACGATCGCTGATGCGACGTTCGTCGCCCTCGCGGTCCCGCTGAACGACGAAACCGAGGGGCTGATCGGCCCCGACGAACTCGACGCGATGCGGGACGACGCGTTCCTGATCAACGTCGCGCGCGGCGGGGTCGTCCGTCAGAACGCGCTCGTGGAAGCGCTCCGCGAGGACCGCCTCGCCGGTGCCGCGCTGGACGTGTTCGAGACGGAACCCCTCCCGGAGCGCTCGCCGCTGTGGGAGATGGACGACGTCATCGTCACGCCCCACGCCGCCGCCCAGACTCGCGACTACTTCCGCAATATCGCCGAACTGGTCCGAGAGAACGTCGACCGGATCGGGGCCGACGAGGAGTTCCACAACCGCGTCGTTTAGCGCTCGCCGCGGCCGGGTTGGCGTGTGTCGGCCGGGCTGGATTGCGGCGGCCGGGCTGGACCGCTCCGCGACGCGGCGCGTGTCCAGGTACGGGGGAGGGCAGGGCGTCGGGCTAGCGATAGATCCGCGAGTGCCGTCAGGCGCGAGCGGGGTTTTTGGCCGAGCTTTTTTGCGTGAGAGGTGGCCGAAGGCCACCCGAACGGGAAAAAAAGGTCGCTCAGAAGAACTTGAACAGGTCGTCCCGCTCCTGTTCGTGGAGGTGGTGGCGGATCGCCTCCTCCAGCGGTTCGATGCTTCCGGTCTTTGCGGTGATCGGGGCGACCGTCTCCTGCCACTGCTGCCACGGCGGGTAGAGACCGAAGCGGTCGCAGATCTCGTCGAGTCGCTCGTCCTCGTCGTCGACCTTGTCCATCTTGTTGACGGCGATGACCGTCGGGATCCCGAGGTCCTGAAAGAAGTAGTACATATCGAGCACGTAGGGGACGTCGTCCTCACCTGAGTGACGGTCGATGATGTCGACGGCGCTCTTGCCGTCGAGGACTATCACGGCGACGAGAACGTTGTCGGCGCGGTCCTCGATGTACTCCACGATGCCGTCTTTGATCGCCTCCCGGTGGTCCTCGTCGACGCCGGACATGAATCCGAACCCGGGGAGGTCAGTCAGGACGAAGTCCTCGGGAGCCCAGTCGTAGTGATTGGGCGAACGGGTGACGCCGGGTTTCTGGCCGGTGTCGAACGTGTGGCCCGTCAACTCGCGCATCAGCGTCGACTTGCCGACGTTCGACCGGCCGGCGAACACGACTTCGGCGTCACGGTCCGGTCGGTCATCAAACATGGCCGCAGGTAGCGCGCGCTGGCGGTTAAGACTGCTGTCTCGGTCATCTCCCTTCCCGGGATTATTTGCCGACGGCCCCCAAACCGGCGCACGTGCGTCTCGTAGAGGTCATGATCCCGGCGGGAAAGCGTGAGGCGGTTCTGAAAACCCTCGACGACGAGGGTATCGACTACGCCCTCACGGACGAAACGAGCGGCCGGGAGTACACCGCCGTCGTCTCGTTCCCGCTACCGCGGAACGCGGTCGAACCGATACTGGAACGGCTCCGCGAGATCGGGATCGACGAGGACAGTTACACGATCGTTATCGACGCTCAGACAGTCATTTCGCGGCGGTTCGACGAACTGCAAGAGCAGTATAACGACACAAACGAATCGGACCAGCGGATCGCTCGCGAGGAGATACAGTCGGAAGCGGCGGACCTCATGCCGAACGTCCGGACCTATCTGACGCTGGCTATCGTAAGCGCCGTCGTCGCGACGGCGGGCCTACTGCTCGATTCGCCGGCGGTGGTCGTCGGGTCGATGGTCATCGCGCCGGTGCTCGGCCCGGCGATGGCGACCAGCGTCGGGACCGTCATCAACGACAACGACCTGTTCCGACAGGGCGTGAAGTTCCAGGTCGTCGGATTCACAGCGGCGACTATCGCCGCGACGGTGTTCGCGTTGCTGGTCAAGTCGCTGTATCTGGTGCCGCCGGGGCTGGACGTCCTCGAACTCGGCCAGGTGCAGGGACGCCTCTCGCCGGACTTGCTCTCGCTCGCGGTGGCTCTCGGCGGCGGGATAGCCGGGGCGATGAGCCTCTCCGGCGGCGTCTCGGCGGCGCTCGTCGGCGTGATGATCGCCGCGGCACTCATCCCCCCCGTCGCTGCCGTCGGGATCGGTATCGCGTGGGGCCTCTCGGACGTCGTTCTCGGGGCCGGTGTACTGGTTCTCGTCAACCTCTTTTCCATCAACCTCGCGGCGCTCGTCGTGCTCTGGTACATGGGGTATCGTCCCGGAAAGTGGTTCGAGGCGGACGAGGCTCGGTCCAAGACGGTCCGGCGCATCGGGATGCTTCTCGTCGGCCTGCTCCTCCTGTCGGGCTTTCTGGCGGGCGTCACTCTCACGTCGTTCCAGACGGCGACCAGCGACCAGGCGGTCCGGGACGAGGTAAACGCCGTCCTCAGCGACGAGGAGTACGCGAATCTCTCTCTCATCGACGTCGAGATAACCCGCGAAGGCGGCCCGCTCGGGTCCCAAACGGACCAAGTGGTTATCACCGTCGGTCGCCCGGGCGACGAGAACCACCCGGAACTGGCGAGTCGGATCGTCGAACGCGTCAGGGACACGACCGGACAGAACGTCAGCGTTCAGGTGCAGTTGGTTACGGTCCAGACCGCGGGCGGGTCGTCCGAGCGAGTCGCCGAACCAGTCCGGGCCGCCGAGCGCTCTCCGTTCGCCCGGGCGCGCGACAAACACGGCGGAGCGCACAGTTCTGCGGTCCCGGGGCAGACCGTAACGTGACCTTAGCCGGTTGTTCGGGGCGGTAACCGACTGCTTCCGCGACCCGGACGCACACAACGACCCCCGGTCCTTTTTCGACCGGGCGGCGTTGGCCTGCTGTGCGTCTCATCCAGATCCTCGTTTCCGACGAGCAACGTGACGCCGTCACCGCCGCGCTGGAGTCGGAAAACGTCGACTACGTCATCAGTCGTAACGAGAGCGACGCCGGCGGTTGGATCGTGGAGTTCCCGTTGCCCACGGACGCCGTCGGGACCATCCGGGACACGCTGGAGCAAGCCGGCTTCCCCGAAGACGGGTACACCGTCCTCGGCAACGCGGAGACTGCGACGACACCCCACTCCGAGGAACTGCAGGACCGGTTCGCCTCCGATTTCGACCCGCTGACGCGACCGGAACTCAAATCGAAGGCCCAGGACATGAGCCGGGACCCGACGTCGTTCGTGGCGATGATCTTCTTCAGCGCCATCATCGCGACTGCCGGTCTCCTCGTCGGGTCGCCGGCGGTGGTCGTCGGGTCGATGGTCATCGCCCCCATCGTCGGCCCGGTGCTGACGACCGGCGTCGGGGGGGTGACCGGCGACGAGAAGATGTTCCGGGAGAGCATCTGGCTCCAGGGGCTCGGCGTCGTCGTCGCTGTCGGCGGCGCGTTCCTGTTCGCCTGGTTGCTCAGGGCCGGCGGGTTCGTCCCGGCGGAACTCGACATCGCGTCGATCCAGCCGATCGCGCTCAGGATCTCCCCGAGCGTGTTCTCGGTGGTCGTCGGACTGGCGTCGGGTGCTGCCGCCGCGTTCGGCCTGACGACGAAGGGACCGACGTCGCTCATCGGCGTGATGATCGCCGCGGCGCTTATTCCGACGGCGGCTACCACCGGTATCGCCCTCGTCTGGGAGTACAACGTCATTGCCTTCGGGACGCTGTTTCTCCTCGTCGCCACGCTGATCGCGATCAACGTCGCCGTGTTCGTCACGCTCTGGGCGCTCGGCTACCAGCGTGTGCAGTGGCGGGCGTTCCTCTCGGGCGAGACGCGGCGGAAGACGGTTGCACTCGGCCTGACCGCGGTCTTACTCATCGCAGTCGTCGGCGTGACGGCGGTCGGGACCGGCCAGCAGATCACGTTCCAGCGATCGGTCAATCAGGCGGCACACGACGTCGTCGATTCGGACCAGTACGACCGGGCCAGTATCGTCTCCGTCGGCGTCGAGTACACCGGTGTCAAACCGTTCAACGCGCCGGAGAACGTTACGGTCAGCATCAGTCATCCACAGGGCACTGAGTATCCGGAACTGGCGAACGACTTGAAAGCGGCCATCGCCGAAGAGACGGGGGAGAACGTCACCGTTCACGTGCAGTTCCAGACGTACCAGACTTCGTCTACCGGCAACGTGACGAACGGAACGGATGACGATCAACCGTCGTCGGTGGCGGCGAGACCGACCGCATCCACGACCCAAGGCCCGTGGCTCAAACACCCATTTCACCCTCCGTGAACTACTTTGTTAGGTGGGTCGCAGTGAAGATCGTATGACCCGAAAACGTCTCCTCGCGACGCTCGCAGTGGTGGCAATGCTCGTCACCGCGGGCTGTGCGGGGACGATCGGCAGTAGTAACGATGCCTCTCCGGAGGGAGATACGTCACCAGCAGCAAGCGCCCAACAGCAACAACAACAACCGGCGAAGTCGGTGAGCGTGTCCGCGAGCGGTGAGGTGACAGCGGACCCCGACCGTGCCGTGTTGGATATCGGCGTCGAGGCGAGCGCTAGCGACGCCGAGACAGTGCGTCAGCGACTTTCCGAGAACGTCTCCGAGATGCGGGCGGCGCTCGAAGAGATCGGTATCACTGACGACCAGATAGAGACCAGCCGGTATATCATCCGGGAGGACCACGAATCGCGACGGTCCGAGGGTCCGACCAGATACATCGGCACCCACTCCTTCGAGATCGAGATCAACGACACCGACGCGGTCGGCACGGTCATCGAAACGGCCGTCAACAACGGCGGGACGAACGTCGGTCAGGTGTCGTTCACTCTCTCCGAGGAGACGCGCGACGAACTCCGAGAGGAAGCACTCTCGAACGCCATGGACAACGCGCGAAGTGACGCCGAGGTGCTGGCGAAGAACGCCAATCTGACGATCACGGGCGTCACCTCGGCCTCGACCGGTCACGTCGACGTTCGGCCGTACTACGCCGAGGCACAGACCGCGGCGAGCGGCGACGCTTCGACGAGCATCGAGTCCGGCCCCGTCAGCGTCAGCGCGCAGGTCCAGGTGACCTACAACGCGACGGACGCCTGATAGGGACTGTTGTAGGCCAGTCCGGTAGTTCCCATGTCGGGCCGGTGAAAACCGGCACAAAGCTGCAACGATCCCAACGAGGGATCGTGAACCGCCTCGGAGTCAAGTAGTTCGAGACTCTCGTCATCACGGAAGACTTCGTCTTCCGTACGACCCCGATCGCCTTGTTCGTCTGTAGAAGTAACCGACCGGCGCTACTCGTCGAACGGTAGTTCTAGTTCGTAACCGATCTCCTCGACGGCGGCGTCGAGGACGCCCTCTACGTTCTCGCCGTCTGCGACGCTCATGTAGTAGTCCGCGTCGACGTCACGCGAACGGTCGGACTTGTTACACACAGTGAGAACGGGGACGTCCTCGAACTGCGCTTCGACCGCGTTTCTGAGTTCCAGTTGGACGTCAAGCGGATAGCCGCAGTCGAGGCTCGCGTCGACGAGGAAGAGGACGCAGTCCGCGAGGTGTTCCAGTGCGCTGACCGCCTGTGACTCGATATCGTTCCGGTCCTCCGGCGGTCGGTCGAGGAGTCCCGGAGTGTCGACTATCTGATAGCGGATGTGGTCCCGGTCGAAGTGACCAACGCCGATTCCTCTCGTCGTGAACGGGTACGACGCCGTCTCGCCGCGGGCGTTTGTCACCTCGTTGACGAACGACGATTTCCCGACGTTAGGGTAGCCCGCGACGACGATAGTGGGGGCGTCGGGGTCGATGTCCGGAAGCTTCCGCAACTGTTCGCGCGCTTCGTTGAGGCGAAGCAGGTCGTCCTCGACTTCCTCGACCACGTCGGCGAGGCGGGCGAACGCTTGCTTTCGCACCTTTCGAGCCGTGTCTACGTCGCCGCGCATACGGCCCTGATACTCCTCGCGGAGTTCGTCGGTCTTGCGACTCGCCCAGGTAACCTCGGAGAGGCTCTTACGGAGTTCGTCGACGCCGGAAGGCGCGTCAGCGTCTCCCGCGGCATCCGAGTGCGACTCGGAGGCATCCACCATCGCGTCGGCGAGTTCGTAGTAGAACGGGTCGATGTCCTCGAAGTCCGGCCACGCGGTCACCACGTTTTCCAAGTTGTCCGAAAGGATATTCGCCGCCGTCTGAAGCATCGACTGCTGGGCCTGGAATCCGCTCTTGGCCCGCCCCGACCGCGACGCCCGCGAAAACGCCTTGTCGATAAGTTCCTCCGACGTGGGCGTCGTCGGAAGGTCCTCGAAAATCATGGGCGTGAATACGTCTCCGGAGCGTAAAAGCGCGCGGATTCACGCGTCTGAGCGGCGGCGGAGTGGGTCGGCTGTCTACCTATCGGGTCTGAACCACTCGTGCGCGGGACGAACGGCGTTCGCGTCGCGCGGTTCTCGCCCTTGACGGAACCGTAACGCCGAGAAGGCTTTATTCGTGAACCGCCTACGTCCAGACATGAACTGGCGCGCAGTCATAACCGGGTTTCTGGTCGAGATCGTTGCCGGACTGTTCGCGTTGGCCGCTCCCGGAGTTGGCCACGCAGCGGCCGGCCTGGTCGGCGGGTTCATCGCCGGCTACATGGCCGGTGGGGGACTGCTCAGCGGCGCGTGGCACGGCCTGCTCGCCGGGTCGCTCGGCGGCATCGTTCTGGCGATCACGTTCGGGTTCGGCGCGACCGTCGTCGGCACCATCGGCCTCGGGCCGCTCGGGCCGTTCGTCGGCGGCGCGGTCTTTTTCGTCGCCCTTGCCATCGCCGTGCTGATGGCGCTGGATAGCGCGCTGGCCGGGGCGGTCGGTGGCGTACTCGGGGACTCAGGTGCGAAAAAGGAACGCATCCGCGCCGACCGACGCTACTGAGTTCAGCGACTCTCCGTCACCGCCGTTCGGCCAGTTCCGCACGCAGGTCCTCGATGTCCATCCCTTTCATCGACAGCAGGAC
The DNA here is from genome assembly GCA_005954745.1 of Halostella pelagica. Lineage (GTDB taxonomy): Archaea > Halobacteriota > Halobacteria > Halobacteriales > Natronoarchaeaceae > Halostella > Halostella pelagica. The sequence continues at coordinate 399,180 of CP040678.1, read as the reverse complement.
GAGCAGGTGATAGACGATGTCGGCACTCTCGTGGGCTATTTCATCGTAGTCGTCGTCTTTCGCGGCGAGTACCAGTTCCGTCGACTCCTCGCCGAGTTTCTCCAGCACCTCGTTTTCGCCTTTCTCGCTGGTGAACAGCGAGGCGGTGTAGGAGTCCTCCGGCAGCGTCTCCTTGCGGTCCTCGATGACGGCGAACAGGTCGTCCAGTATCTCCGCGGTGCTCTCTTGGGTCATGCGAGGTCTGCCACCTCCCGGATGTCGTCGAGCGCGTCGAACTCATCCCGCGGTTGCCGTCCGCTCTCGAAGACGGACTCGTCGACCTCAACGGGGGTGTTCGTCCGCGCAGCGAGCGCCAGCGAATCGCTTGGACGGGCGTCGATGATTGCCTCGTCGCGGGGGGTCTCGACGTGCAGGTCGGCGATGTACGTGCCGTCTTCGACGCCGCTGACGACGACTTCGGTCACCCGCCCGCCGAGTTCCTCGATCACGTCGAGCAGGAGGTCGTGAGTCAGCGGTCGCCCGATGTCCTCGGCATCTAAGCCCCGCGCGATGCTCGCCGCCTCGTCGAACCCGATGAAGATAGGGAGAACGTCCGATTCCTCCTCGACGGCGAGGACGGCAACAGGAACGGGGCCGTCGGGCGTCCCGGCGACGCGTACCGCGTCGATAGTCGCGTCCATACACGAACCTCGGACCCCAGGGAGAAAAGTCTCCCCTACTGGGTCGCCGGCGTCTCGGCGAAGAAGGCGAGTTCGTGGATCCTGTCGTCGTCGGTCAGTTCCGGATGGAACGAAGTCCCGATGACGGGGCCGTCGCGGACGGCGACGGGGCGGCCGTCCCACTCGGCGAGGACCGCTACACCAGCCGATTCGCCGCCCGTCTCCGAGTCACGGCCGGAGTCCCCGCCGACCTCGCTGATAACCGGCGCGCGGATGAACACGCCCGGGAACGGGTCGTCGAGACCGTCCACGTCGAGCGGGGCCTCGAAGCTGTCTTTCTGACGGCCGAACGCGTTGCGTTCGACGGTAACGTCGATCAGGTCGAGCGTTTCGACGCGCTCGTCACCGGCGTCTCGCGAGGCGACGATGAGCCCCGCACACGTCGCCAGGACCGGTTTGCCGTCGTCGACGTGGTCGACTATCTCGGCGGCTATCCCCTCGTCGTGGAGCAGGCGCGAGATGGTCGTCGACTCCCCGCCCGGCATAAGGAGGGCGTCGCAGTCGGGAACTATCCCGGCGTCACGTATCTCCACCACCTCGGCGGTCCGGCCGCGGCGCTCGGCGGCGTGTTCGATCGCAGCGGCGTGTTCGCTCACGTCGCCCTGTACGGCGACGACTCCGGCTGTAAAGGTCATTGCGCCTACTACGTGCCGCGGCTAAAAAACCCGCACGGACTCGTTATCCGATGAGAGACAGGACCTGAATCAGGACGCCGAACAGTACGCCGAAGGCGACGACTGTTTTCGGGTTGATGGTGATCGCGTTTCGGTCTTCCGCGTCGAAGTAGCGGACTAGTCCCGCACTGGACATTAGCCCGCCGCTGTTTTCGCCGCTGCTCATGTTCGAGTAGTCCGCAATGGGACAGGGTAAACCTTTCGCACCGGTACCGCCACTACTGTCAGGTAGATATCGGTCGGATATCGGTCAGCAACCGAGTGCGTCCAACTGATTGTGCCACGGTTGTACAAGAGTGGGAAACCCTTATGCGCGACGCGCGGGTATTTCCGCCGAGCGCAGTATGACTGTAACACTGAAGGATTTCCATGCAGACTGGTGTGGTCCGTGCAAGACGCAGGACCCGATCCTCGAAGAACTTGAAGAAGATTGGGAGGACCGCTTCGAGGTCGAGAAGATAAACGTCGACGAGAACCAGGATGTGGCCAACGAGTACCAGGTCCGTTCCCTGCCGACACTCATCGTCGAAAACGACGACGGAATCGTCGAACGATTCGTCGGCGTTACCCAGCGCGACGACATCGAAACCGCACTGGAGAACGCCGGGGCCTAGAACGACGACCTTTTTCGGGTGGGGTGTCCTCGCCCCGAAGGCGCTGCGGGCACTCTCCCGGTAAAAAGCTCGGCCAAAAGGGCCGCAGCCTCTCCGTTCGATTACGGACTCTCCGCTATCAGAGTGAGCAGAGACTCGCCAGAGCGACTCTCTGACGGTGAAGCGGCGGCTTCCCGGTGTGTGTTACCACCCGCCACACAGCCGACCGGCCGCGCTGGCGTTTTATCGCCAGCGTGCGGGGAAAGGCAGGCACTCGAAGCGTGCGCTGACGGCCGTCAGCGCCGCGCGAACTAGCTGCCTGGACCGACGCGCTCTCCGCTCGCGCGTCGTGGAGGACAGTGAAAGGGCGCAGCGAGACCCGCCAGGGTCGAGCAAGGGCTTTCAGTGGAACGTTGTCCCCACGTCGTGCATGCCCTCGTTGTACCGGGCGATGTTGATGACCAACGGCGTCACGCTCTCGACTTCGGCCGCGTTTGCGATGGGCCCGGCGTCCAAGGCGCGGAGGCCGTCTATCTGCTCGGCGATCATCGTCACCGTCTCCTTCGCGTCGTCGTCGTCGCCGACGACGAGAGTGTCGACGTCGAGGTCGATGTCGAGGTTGGCGAGGCGGTCGGCGGCGAGGTTGTGGAACGCGCCGACGACGGACACGGAATCGGGCGCGGCGGCGGCGGCGACGGCCGTCACGCTCCCCGCGCCGGGGCGATGATAGTGCATGCCGTCTTCGTCGCTTTTCATGCCGACCGCGGGCGTGACGAGGACGGCGTCGTCGTCGAGCCTGTCCGCCACGTCCTCGATGGTGTCGGAGACGTGATAGGGCGGAACGGCCACGACGACCACGTCCGAGCGGTCGGCGGCCATGCCGTTTTCGAAGCCCTTGACGTCGGGGTCGACGCCGCGGCTGTCGAGTTCCGTCTCGTACTCCTCGGCTTTGGTGCGTGCCTTCTCGGGGTCGCGCGACCCGATCAGTATCTCGTGGGCAGTGTCGTACGCCAGACGGAGCGCCAGTCCCTGACCGATATCGCCGGTACCGCCGAGTAGAGCGATTCGCATACCCGTTGGTTAGCCCCTCGGAGATTAAGCGTTGGGTGTTCAGGCGGCGACGCGCATTCTACCGGCCAACGCGACAGCAAAGCCGACGGCTTGCGCGGCGAGGAACGCGACGGCCACAGCGTTCTCAGCGATCGACACGTCGAGCAACAGAGCGGCGCTCGCCCCAACGACGAGCGTAGCCAGCCAGCCGCCGATCAGTCTGTCGAACGTGCTGCTGTCGACTCCGAGGCGGTCGGCACCGCCGTAGAACGCGAGCCAGGCCGCGACGGGCGAGAACGAAGCGACGGTCGCGGGTAAGAAGATATCGTACGGGAGAACGACGAGACGGTCGACCGCGGCGAGCGTCGGCAGGAACCCCCAGGGGAGATACAGAACCACCAGCCAGAAGAACGTTCCCGCGCCGTCGGAAGCAGCGCCGAGGCGCTCGTACCCGCCGTTGTCGAGCCAGGTCGACAAGCGCCACAGCGCGACGAACGCCAGAGCGGCGAAGGCGACAGCCGGTGTGCCCGTGGTCCCGACGCGGTCCGCGACGGGCGAGGAAAAGACCGCGACGAGGTAGGCGCCGCTCGCGAACGTCGAAAGCCAGCCCCAGTCCGCCATCAGGACACGTCCTCCCGAATGCGGTCGTATCCGCCGTAGTACGCCAGCCACGTCGCGAACAGGAACACGAGCGCGATTCCAACACCTCGGAGAGCGAGCGTCACCGTCCCCCCGGGTGCAACGGCGTCCATGACCCAGAACAGCGGCATGGCGAGAACGATGGTTCCCCAGAACAGCGTCAGGCGACCGGGCTGGTCGCTGTCGGGACCGATAGAGCGGTCGAGTACCCGAGAGACTATCGGCAGGCCGATGAGGAAGGCAACGGCGGCGACCAGCAGGAAGGAGGCGGGATCGGCCGCGACGGAGCCCCCAACGACCACTCCGACGAGAGCTGAGAGGCCGACCGTCCAGGCGCGATGTTCGAGCGTAGCGCGGTCCATACCGGCCACTCGGTCCGCGGCCGGGATAAGTGTCAGGGAGCGTCTTCGTCCTCGGGGTTCATCGCGGCACCGTCGGGAGCGCCGCCGTCGTACGCGTCGCGCTCGGAGCGTTCCCGCAACCGCTGGGACACCGCCGCCGCCAGGGCATCGAGGCGGTCCTCGTCGACGTCCGCCGCACCGCGCAAGTCGTCGATATCGTCCTGAGCGTCGGCGAGCAGACGGGCCGCCTCGTCGGCCGTCACACCGGTCGCGCGCTCCAGTTTCGACTGCACCGCGTCGAGGTCGGGATCTGTCACGGGCGACCTGCCACGGCGAGAGGGAAAAGCGCTCGGTCGAGCGGCTTTCATAGGGACTGTTGTAACTGATTCACGGTATTCTCCGACCCCGTGGCGGCGAACTACCGAGCTAACCCACAACAGTCTCTATCAGGCTGGCCGTGGTACGGCGTTCGAGGCGGGAGTACATATGAAAGGATTCGCTGCGGGCGTCGTCGCGACAGTCTGGAAGACAGCCGCCGCGATCACCGGCCGGCGACAGGGACTGACTGCGCTCCCGACGCCGTTTCCGCGGGCGCTGACTGAACGGATCGTCGGCGAGGACGCGCCGGAGGGACCGAAGTTACTGGCGGCCACCGTCTCGCACCTCGGTTACGGCGGGACGATGGGCGCGGCGTTCGCGCTCCTCCAACCGCGCGGCGGGGCCGTCCGCGGCGCTGCCTGGGGGGCGTTTCTGTGGGTAATACAACAGACCGTCTTCTTCCCGTTCGTCGGCTGGGGGCCGTTCGGCCGGGACCTGTCCCGAGAAGCGTCCCTGGAGACGCTGTGGCACCATCTGGTCTACGGTCTCGTCCTCGGCGTCCTCATCCGAGATGGTCCGGAAGATCGTTGACGGAGTCGACGACGGCTGACGCGCCCGCTTCCTCGTACTTCTCTCGTCCCTCTTCCCCGGTGAGACCGCCGGTGAGGACGCCGACGCCGCGGTAGTCGCGGGACGGGTCCGTTTCGGCCGCGTTGACCGCCGTCCGCACGTCGTCTAACGTGTCGCCGACGAAGACGACGGTCCCCGCGTCGAAGCGCTCGGCGAGAGTGACGAGCGCGTGCGGGTCAGGTTTGCCCGCCTCCCAGTCGTCCATCGTGAACCGATGCGAGGCGGGGACGTCCAGACCGACGCGTTCCAGCGCGATGCTTGCCTCCGCTTCCGGCCGTCCGGTGAGCACCCCCACGTCGTAGCGGTCGGTGAGCGCGGCTATCGTCGACTCGTCGGCGATGACCGGCTCGTCGTGAATGAACCCGTCCGTCTCGGTGTCGGGGTCGCCGCCCTCGATAGCGCGGTAGAGGTCGGCACCGAGATAGAGCTGCTGGAACACCTCGCGGAGTCGCTCGCGGTCCCACGCCTCGCGGACGCGTTCGGTCGCGTTCGCGCCGAGCGCGTCGGTTATGACCGCCTCCGCGGCGTCGACGCCACCGCCGCGGGCCGCGATAGCGTCGGTGTACGCTCCGATGCTCTCGCCGTACCCTTCCCCGGCGGCGAGGACGTACAGCGCGGCGGCGTCGGTGAGTTCCCAGTCGTTGTTGAACCCGCCGGCGTCCTTGAACTGCTGAATGTCTGCCTTGCGGATCGTGCGGTCGTAGACGCGTTCGATCGACTCGACGATCGCGCGGCGGTACGAGTCCTCCACGTCGACGAGGACGCCGTCGACGTCCAGAACGACTGCGTCGGCGTTCATGTCCGGGCGGAGGCGGGACTGGGATAAGGGCGTGTCGTTACGGCGGAGCACCCGGGCCAGTCCCCCGCGCACGGTACAGCGTGTCGCCGGGCACCGTCTCCCTGTCGACGGGAACCGACGGCGGGTCGCCGCCCAGAGTGGTAAAGAACAAGGCGGCGTCGGCCGCGTCGGCGACATCGCGGAGCGGCCGGTGGAGTTCCGGCGGCGCGTTCAGCGCGTAGACCGCGTCGGCATCGGCGTAAACGGCCGGGTCCGGATCGGTCACGTCGTCCACGACGAAGGAGACGCAGTCGGGGACAGAACGGTCGCGGACATCCGTCGCGGTGACGGTAACGCCGCGGTCGGCGAGCGTTCGCGCCACGTCGGTTCGCCGGCCGATTCCGACTTCCACCACGTGTTCGTATCGAGCGAGGTGGTCGGCGAGCGCGTCGGTCGAAGGGCGGGACACAGGCGGGATGTTTATTGCCGGCGCGCCCTAATTACTGTGCATGCTCGTTGACATCGTGCCGGTCGGGGAAGTGCCCGCCAGGGTCAAACGGCAGGCGTCCGCCGGGCTGCGGAGCGTCTACGACTGCGAAGTTACTGTCCAGCAGTCGCAATCTATCCCCAACGGCGCGTACGACAGCAACCGCAACCAGTACGGCGCGGAGGAGTTCATCAAACTTGCCAGCCGCGTCGGAAGCGGCGAGAAGAACATCGCCGTCACGACGAAGGACCTCTTCTACCGGCGTCGAAACTACGTCTTCGGCCTCGCCTATCTCGACGGCAACGGCAGCGTCGTTTCGACGTATCGTCTCCAGACATCCAGCGACGGCGGCTTCTCGAACAAGGACGCCGGCGAGATATTCGGCGACCGCGTTCGCAAGGAGATCGTCCACGAGGTCGGCCACACGCTCGGTCTGGAACACTGCGACAACAAGCGCTGCGTCATGAACTTCTCGCCGACCGTCCGGGAAGTCGACGTGAAAGAGCAGACGCTGTGTGGCTCCTGTCAGCGGCAGGTTCTCTGACGCCGTCGCGGTTTGTACCTGCGATCTCGGCAGAGATGCCCCACCTCGTTTTCCTCCTCGAATCCCTAACTTGGACACCTTGCGAAAGACCGAACTGATCCATCTCCACTCGCTCCTTCGACTCCGCCGGGTGCGATACGCGGCGGAAATAGACGACGAGACGTTCGAGGAGTACGAGTCGCTGGGCGTCAGTCCGACGCAAGTCCACCGGCCGAAAGGCGACCACAGGGAAGCCGTGCTGACGCTGTCGTCACAGCTAGCGGACGAACTCTCGAAAAACGGGAAGTACAGTTGCGACGGCCGACAGCCGGAACCGGCGGCTGCGAACTGACAGCGTCCGCGACGGACCTCAGGGCGCGTAGTAGTACTCGCCCTTGTCTTTCTGCTCGCTGTCGAGTTGACTGCCGGGCTTGTTGATCCGCGGACGGCCGACGCGCTCGTCGCGTCGGAAGGTGATCTCCAGATTCGCGAGGAAGTCGTTCATTCCAGAACGCATGTCCTGCGGTTTCCCGGCGCGGCCGCGCTCGGCGGGTTCGCCGTCGAACACCATCAGGCGGTCCGCCAGCAAGTCGATCATGTAGATGTCGTGGTCGATGACCAGCACCGTCGCATCCTGGCTCTCGGCGTACCGCCGGATCGCGCGGGTCGCCTGGACGCGCTGTTCGACGTCCAGGTGAGCGCTCGGTTCGTCGAGCAGGTAGATGTCGGCGTCTTCGGACAGACACGCCGCGATAGCGACCCGCTGGCGCTCGCCGCCGGAGAGGTCGTTCAGGTTCTGCTCCATGATCCGCTCTAGCTGGAGCGGTTGGGCTATCTCGGTGTTCCAGTACGACGAGCCGAACTGGTCGGTGATAGAGGAGAGGAACGCGTCGACCCGCATCGGCTGGTCGATCTCGATGTACTGGGGCTTGTAGGAGATATCGAGCGCGAAATCGACATCGCCCTCGTCGGGCTGGAGGTCGCCGGTGAGCATCTGGGCGAACGTCGATTTCCCGATACCGTTCGGGCCGACGATGCCGAGAACCTCGTTCTCGCGGACCTCTCCGCCCTCGACGTCGAGCGAGAACTCGCCCTCGCCGTAGCTCATCGAGAGGTCCGGATACTCGACGAGCGTGTCGGCGGAGGAGACAGGTCGCGGAGCGTGCTGCTCGAACTCGATGGCCTCCGGCCGGATACGCATGTTCTCGTTGTCGAGATAGCCGGCGAGATACTCGTTGATGCCGTTGCGGACGGATTTAGGCGACGTGATGACACCGTACGCGCCGGGTTCACCGTACGCGACGTGGAGGTTGTCGGCCAGCAGGTCGAGAATCGCGAGGTCGTGTTCGACGACGAGCATCGACTTGTCGCCCTCCTCGGCGAGTTCCTGGATCAGGCGGGCGACGGTGACGCGCTGGCCGATGTCGAGATAGGGTGTGATCTCGTCGAGGAAGTAGAAGTCGGCTTCCCGCGCGAGACAGGCCGTGATGGCGACTCGCTGGAGTTCGCCGCCGGAGAGATTGTCGATGTTCTGGTCCATCACGGGGCGGATCGAGAGACGGTCGATCAGGTAGTCGAGGTCGCCGCGCTCGTCGGTCTGTTCGAGCAGTTCGCGCGTGTTGCCGTCGAACTGGCCGGGGATCTGGTCGACGTACTGGGGCTTTCGCGCGACGGTTACGTCGCCGTCCCTGACGGACGCGATGTAATCCTGCAGTTCGGTTCCGCGGTAAGCGTCCAGAGCGTCGTCCCAGTCCGGTTCCGTTTCGTGCTGGCCGAGGTTGGGAACGAGTTCGCCGGCGAGGATGCGGACGGCCGTCGTCTTCCCGATGCCGTTCGGACCCAGAATACCCGTCACTTGGCCTTCCTGCGGAACGGGCAGGCCGTACAGGGAGAAGGCGTTCTCGCCGTAGCGGTGAGCCGGGTCGTCCTGAAGCTCCTGTGGCAAGTTGATGATCTCGATAGCGTCGAACGGGCACTTCTCGACGCAGATGCCGCAGGTCTCGCCCAGGCAGATCTCTTCGCTGATGTGGATCTGGTCGGGGTCGCCCTCGCGGGTGTCTTCGCCCCGCAGCGTGATGCACTCTTTCCCGGTGCGGTTCGGCGGACAGAAGTTCTTACACTCGTAGTTGCACCGGTCGGGCTGACATCTGTCGAGGTCGACGACGGCGATACTGTCGCTCGCCATGTTAGAACGAGATCCCGAATCCGGTTTCGAGCATGATTCCCCACGTCACGAACCAGAGGGCAAACGTCATGAAGGCGATGAAGAGGTAGTCCTTTATTCCGGGACCCTCCTCGCCGTACGCCCCTATGGCCCGGTAGAGAGGGATCTGTACGAGGACGACCACGAGGACGATGGCCTGTGCGGGTTGGTGCATAGCCGCGTCCGCCGGGGCCATGTCTGCCGTCATCGCGGAAGAGACCAGCGCCGCCGCGATCCCGCCGATGGACGCGAGCGACGTGACCGTGATAGAACGGAGATGAGAATCCATCTCCTCAGATTCGGCTTGTTCGGTCGCCATACGAAACGGTCGGGGACCCGCGGTGAAAAACAGTTCGCTTGCGGGCGCTCGACGGACGTCACCACCGGGCAACGGCAGAGCTCCACCGGGCAACGGCAGATCTGACTGACTATCCTGCGGATAAACAGCTCCAAACGGCACCGACGTTCCGACAGATAGTACTGTCTCGATAACCGGGAAACCGTGTGATCGAGGGGTTCGAGAGACCGATGCGGCAATCTTTATGCTTCTGGGTCCTTTCGAATCGTAACGATGGCTGGTACAGACGAGGAGCTCGAAGACCTTCCGCCGAGTGCGAAGTTAGTTTTCAAAGTGCTCGAATACGACGGGCCGCTCACGCAGAAACAGATCGTTCAGGAATCGATGCTATCGGCGCGGACGGTTCGGTACGCCCTCGAACGACTCCAGGATATCGGTATCGTCGACGAAGACGTCTACTTCGCCGACGCTCGGCAGAGCCTCTACGAACTCACGGAGGAACAGGCGGTCGAAGCCGACGGCGGACCGGACGCGAAGGGGTCGGACTCGTCCGACGACGCCGAGCCCTGCCGATGTGCCGAATAATTCGTTTCTGACGCCTTCTTCCGCCGCTTTCTCGCTTACTGTGAGATGACGCTGATACTCCGGCGCTCGTCGATCGCCCGTTCGAGTTCCTCGGCGATAGCGCTCCCTCGAGTGACCTGTACGTCGCCGCCTCGACCCACGGTGGCTGTGAACAGGTACTCGCCGTCGGCCTGAACTTCGACGGTTTCGCCAGCGTGACCGTCGACCGGGATGACGATGTGCCGCGACGTGACCTCGGGTTCGACGATGTCGCCGGCACGGCCGCCGGCGCTACTGGTACCGCCGCTTCCGCCGCTACCGCCAGCGCCCGAACTCCGCCCGCCGGGTTTCTCGTCGTGGGTCCGGACGTCGATGTCGATCCCGAGACGGTTCTCCACGTCCGTGATGCGGCCGCCGCCCTTGCCGATGACGGTGGAGATGTCATCTTCCTCGACGTAGACGACGGCGGTGTTCTGGCTCTGGAGTTCGACGTCGACGTGGCCGCGAGCGATGGAGCGGATCTCGCGTTCTATCTCCTGCCGTGCGATGCGGTCGACGCCGCTTTCGTCCTCCTCGCCCTCACCGATGGGGACGGTAACGACCTGGCGGTTGAACGTGTAGATCTCGTACTCCGGTTGACCCGTCTCGAAGTCGCGGATCATGATGACCGGGCGGGTGAGGTCCTCCTCGGTGAGGCCCTCGGGAACCTTCACCTCGGTGGTCACGTCGTACACCTTCGACACCTCGCCGGCCTCGATGTAGACGACCGTGTCGACTATCTGCGGGATCATGCCAAGTTCGACGCGGCCGACGAGTCGCTGGAGCGCGTCGATAGCGCGGGTCGCGTGGACGACGCCGATCATGCCCACGCCGGCCAGGCGCATGTCCGCGAACACCTCGAAGTCGTCTGTCTTGCGCACCTCGTCGTAGATGGTGTAGTCGGGGCGGACCATCAGCAGGGAGTCGGCGGTCGCCTCCATCTCGCCCCCGAGTTCCGTGTACTGGGTGATCTCCGGGCCGACCTGCAGGTCGCGGGGTTTCTCCATCGTCTTGACCGCGAAATCGTGGTCGGCGATGTACTCAGCGACGGCCTGGGCGAACGTCGACTTCCCGGCCCCGGGCGCGCCGGAGATGAGGACGCCGCGTTTCGATTCGAGCAGGCGCTCTTTGAGTTCGTCGGCGAACTCGTAGTCCTCGATATCGGTTTTGACGATGGGCCGGACAGCGGTGATCTCGTAGCCGTCGGCGAACGGCGGTTCGGCGACCGCGATGCGGTAGTCCCGGAACTGGACGATGGTCATACCGTCGTCCGAAAGCTCGACGAACCCCTCGTTTGACTGCTTCGCGCTCTCGATTATCTCCTGGGAGTGTTCCTTCATCTCCTCCTCGGAGGTGGGTTCGTCTCCGATCTCCTCGAACTGCATCTCGCCGATCTCGCCGCGTTTCGCCATCGGAACTGCCCCGGAGCGAAGGTGGAGACTCATCGTCTGGTCGTCGACCATCTCCTCGATCGAGAGGGTTCCGACGTCGCGGGTCCGGGGCGTGATGTACTCGACGTCTAACCCCTTGGCCTGTGCGACCTCGCTCTGGACGACGTCGCTCGTGACGAACGTGGCCTCGTGTTCGGCGGCCAGTTCGCGGATCAACGCGTCGATCTCCCCCTCGGAGGCGTGGCCGCGCTCGACGGCGTCCGGCCGAGTCCCGATGTACTCCAGGTCGACGGTCCCGTCGTCGGCCAGTTCCGCGAGTCGCTGCAGTTCAGAGAGGCCGTCCCAGCCGCTGTCGATGCCGTCGTTGGCCTGCGCCTCCAGTTCGGCCACGACCGCCTCGGGGACCTGTATCGTCGCGCCCTCGAAGTCGCCGTCTTCTACTCGCTCGGACACGCGGCCGTCGATGACCACGCTCGTGTCCGGAACAACGTTCATGAGAGTAAATACGGTCGCCGTGGTTCATAAGGGCACGGACCCGTAGCGGCGTGTTGGTACGCCAAGGCGGTCGCGCTACGAAAGCAGTATAGCATCAGTTCGAAGAGCGGCGATAGGCGGTACAGGTATACTGTCACCTCGTTCTCACTTTTTGGGAACGCCGTCGAACATTTTCGTACTCGAACTGATTTCACGCTGTCATGGACCCGTCGAAGGAGTTCGGATTAGGTGGACTGAATCGGTTCGTTCAATCGGCAGGGCTCACGGACCAGATCGGGCTGGACGAGGAGGAGATCAGGTGGCGAAAGGAGTTCATCGGATTCGACGACGAAGACGTAGCGCGCCTCTCGGACCTCGAACCGTTGCTCCGGGAGAATCAGGACGCCATCGCGGACGCCTTCTACGACAATCTGACCGAGTACGACCAGACCACGGCGATCTTCGAGCGGTCACCGAAAGGCGTCGAGGACCTCAAGCGCACCCAGAAGGCGTACCTGGTGTCGCTGGCGAGCGGCGAGTACGACGAGGACTACTTCACGAACCGGGCGCGCATCGGGAAACTCCACGAGATACTCGACATGCCTCTCAAGCATTACGTGGGGCAGTACGGCCTGTACTACGATCTCATACTCTCGCGAGTCGACGAGCGCGTCCAGACGCAGGTCGTCGAAGCGATCGAAGAGTGGGCCACAGAGCGCGAGGAAACCGACGGCGGACTGGACCGGGTCGTCGGGGCGCTCCGCGATATCAGCGGCGAGAGCAACGGCGACGACGGGTTGGACGCCTCGCTGGAGGAGACGGTGCGCGACGCGATACACGACGGGATGGAGGACGTACTCGCCGTGTTGCGCATCCTGAACCTCGACCTCCAGGTGGCCAGCGACACGTACGTCGAGTCGTACAACCAGCGACTGGAGCGCGCACTCGAAGAGCAGCGCGCGCTCGGCAGCGAGGTCGAGAACGACGTTCAACCGCCGGTCCTCCAGTTACAACAGTCGTCCGCCTCGGTCGCCGAGAGCGCATCGACTATCTACGACCACGCCGAGAACCAGGCGGACGGCGTGAACGATGCCGCCGCGGACCTAGAGGAGGTCAGCGCGGCCGCGGAAGAAGTCGCGTCAGTCGCGGCCGACGTCCGGGAGACGAGCGAGGGCGCGGTCGACGTGGCTGCCGACGGCGTCGACGCCGGTGAGCGGGCGTTAGAGGCGCTAGAGACCGTCGAAGAGACGACCGAGCAGTTACTGAATGCGGCGGAGACCGTCGAAGAGCGCGCGAAGGATATCGAGGACGTCGTCGACAGCGTCGACAGCGTCGTCGACCGGACCGCAGTGCTGGCGACGAACGCGAAGGTGGAGGCCAAACGCGCGTCCGGAGACGGAACGGCAGAGACCATCGCCGGAGAACTGGAGACGTTCGTTTCGCAGACGCGGGAGGACCTCGAAGCGGTCAGTGACGCCGCCGAGTCTGTGCGTGTGGGAGCAACGGAGTCGCGTACTGCCATCGAGACGGCAAACGAGCGGGTTGGGGCGGGACGCGAACAGGTCGCGGCCGCTGTCGACTCCATCGAAGACCTGGAGGACATCGTTGCGGACTCCGCGGCCGGTATGGAGGAGGTCGCGGCGGCGGCCGACCAGCAGGCCCGCAGCGTTACCGCGCTCTCGGAGACGGTCGAAGACCTCGCGGACGCCGCGGATGCGGTCGCCACTGAGGCAGAGTCGGTCGCGAGCGCGAGCGAGGAGCAAGCGGCAAGCGCGCGACACGTCGCCAAGGCGGTCGAGAAACTGTCGACTGAAACCATCGACGAACAGGAGCCGGTGTACGAGCGGGTCTGATACGGGTACGCCCGGGCCGCCCGACGTGTCTATCTTGGCCCGGGAAAACGAGTTAAATTGCGGTGACGGTCGTCCCGTTCGTCCGTGGGTTAGGGCCTGGCCGGTGGAGGCCTTTCGTACTTGCCCGATGGACTTCCTTGTCGTTGGCCACGTAGTAGTTCACCGTGTATTGGGTATCAGCTGACGAGACTTCGCCGGTGTTCGATTCAACACGAAGCCCGACGTTGTACTCCAGGTGAACGACGGTCCCATTCGCCGACCGTTCACTGATCGTAGCGTTGTTGATGCTGATCGTTACTGCTTGAATCTCCCCGGACGTGGAGTTTCGAGCCCGTTCAGTCGCCAGCGCACGCTCGTTTGCTTTCGAGAAGTTCAGTAGCGAGCTGTTCGAGTCTGATTCTGGTACGTCAGGATAATCGACGGCCATCGTGGTTGGTTCTGTAGTTGGCGATTCAGCGGGGGGTTGTGGACTGACGAGACACCCGGAAACCAGCAAACACATCAGGACCGTTATCGTGATGTATCGGTTCTGCATATGTCGATTTTGATTTCGTAAGTGTTAAATTCTATGATTGCTGAAAAATGTTTTTATCTGCGTTACTGGTTGTTGATAGCTGCGAAGGTCACCACGGCGACATCAGCGTGCCCCGCGAGGATTCGGTATATCGTCTCGTTGACTTCGAGGAAGGTGTTCTCGATGAATTCTGAGGGGAGCTCCTTCACGCTGGTTCTGTCCCGTTCAAGCGTAAGCGATTGTTTCGCGGGTGTAGAGAGGTCCCGTTTGGTGATCTTTCCTTCGGCTTTGATATGCTGTTCGGCGGTGTCAGCGGTGGCGCCGATTTGATTGTTCACCTGTTCTGCAACGGCGTCACGTGACGTCTTATCGAATGTGACGTGATACCTTGACTCCTTGCTGTACACGCGTTGGATTCGGTAGACGGATTGGTCGTAGCGGACTTGATCATAGAGGAGGAGGTCGGTGGGAAGCTGACTCCCCTGTTTGGTCACATCCTTACCTGACAGGAGTTGTTTGAAGATGGTTTTGGATTCTGCATCCATCTCTTCAAAGCCGATCTGGTCAGTGGACGTTCCGCTCGATGCTGCACTCGTGCTGGCGAGTGCACCGGTGACGGTAAGGCCGCCGAGGGCCTGGAGGATTGTTCGACGGTGCGTGTGGCCCGGATTGGGATTATCTCGTGTCATGCTGAAATGTCCATGGAGCTTTCCGCGCAGTCAGAGAAGGCGTATTTGACGTACTTGTCCATCGAATCCTCCACGTTCTCAAGGTAATTATTACAGTTGTTATCGCTGTGATGGTGTTTCTCTGAGTAATCGTGCATCAGGAGCGTCTGGTTGTACTCGGTGTTATTGTTCACGATCTCGTGGTAGCCATCCTTATGGACGCAGCCGAGGTTATGCCCAATCTCGTGGATAGCTGTGGTCATGGCGAAATGCTTGGTTCCAGTTGCTCGATTCGGGACTGGGTCATCAAAATCAATGTTTTTGATCTGATGTCCAGACGCGACGGCCATTTGGCCGCCTACGTATCCTTCGCCAGCGAGGTTTGTCCCGTCGGTGATCAGGATATTACTGTCTGCAGCATCTGGGAGGACGTTACATCTGTGATAGTCATACCACCATTCAAGTAAGTCATTGTAGTCTCTTTCATCATTTCCACAAACTGTGTCGGTTATTGGAGTGTTGTCCGACGCGTCTTCAGTGGGAGGGTCGGGATTGTGGGTGGTGTTGACGAGCCCGATGTCGTATGAAACGCTTTCGAATGCGTCTGAGAGGTACTTTTTGACCTTTTCGTCCATTATTGAATCTGTGTTGTATGCCTCTTCTGTCAGGAAGACGGCTATATCTGCACGTGCCATGCAAACTATATTTGGTAAGTCATTGTTATTAAATTTACTGCTATCTTTGCTTAATAGTATTCCATAGAAGAATACCATAATGGATTTTTAATTAAACTAAGTGATATACAGATGCTTGAAGTGTGTAGAGAACCACCCACGATACTTTTTGCATTCCAAAAAGCATCCACTTCGGCCCAGTCAAGATACGGGATTGGGAATTTTCTGTTTTCGAACTTCTTGCCCTGGATAAGGGACTGTTAGCAGTGAAATCAGCCACATATATAATTTAATTTATATAATATATTAATCACATATGAAGCACGTTGTTGGTGAGTCAGAGGATGGATTGAACGATTTCTATGAGAGTTTCTCATCCTGGTTTGCGAAGGATTCGGTAACGAAGTTGGAACGCTCTGAGATACGGCGTGTGTTTGTCTTTTGAGATCCCTCGATGCGGCGAGAGCCATGCGTCGCTGGCGCGACGGTGGCTTTCGCCGGTGTTGACGTGGACGTCTCATCAGCGTCCCTAGAGAAATTACAGCCGAACGACGAGGGACAATGACTCGGACCTGGACGATGGCATCATAGGACGTGTCTTTGAGATCGTGAACGCTGCATCCGGGGTTTACGGTAGCGTCGCCACCACGGTATTGGATATGCGCTCAGTAGCAACGCCGAAAATATCGATGTAAGTTACAATGATGACTACAATGGTGATCAAGAACGGTACTATTGGGATCTGCCCCTCAGCGATCACGAACAGGACGACAGCGAAAATCAGTATTTCCCGGACCACACCACTAACGTCGCCGCGGCCAGTTTCAAAGTCGAGAACGGCTCCGCCGCGGGCTACACTCGCTATATCGAGACGCGGTCGCGATTCGAATGGGGATATCTCGATTACATCAATGGACAGTGCCCCTGTGGGGTCTCGGGAACAGTATTCAAGACGACAAAGACCGCAACGGTTAGCAATCTTGCCGCGTACGATAGCGTCGATCCGTGATAATTTCCCACCCATGGGACGTAGTAGAATGATAGACGTATGAATAATATGAACCGCCGAGAACTGCTAACGGTAGTCGGCGCGGCTGCATTTCCGACTGCCCTCGCCGGCTGTACCACCGGCGAACAGAGCGATCTGGAGGTTACCAGCGTCGAAACGTCCGTAACAGACTCCAATGCCGTCGAGGTCAGCGTTCGCGTCGAAAACAACGGGGACGCGATCGGCGAGCCAACTATCGCCGGTGCTGTTCGTCAGGACGGCGACGTGCTCGAAACCGAGACCGAAGAGGCGTCGATCGCCCCACTCAGCAACGCGATGCCCACGTTCACGGACGTTCTCGAAGACTCCTCCCACGAGGACTACACTGCCGCGGGCCGTATCGACGGCCGCGACTGGGTTACCGCGTCAGAGACCTGACCGCGGTAGCGAAATCGTTCAACGGCTTACAGCCGACGGTGTACAGTAGCGCTTGTAACTGTTACACATCTGATCGCACATGTTCTACGACCCAGCGTGTGATGACTTGGACGCGCTACTGTAGCTTCTTGTGCCGGCCGCTCGAACAAGACACCGTGAGAGAACTCCGCGAACTCGTGTCGATACCGAGCCACGAGGACGAGACGGCAGCCGGCGACGCCGTCGACGCGGGGTGAGAGATGTACGGCTCCGAGAGCGGGCGACGGCGAACGCGGAGTCGCCGTCAGAGGCGGGGAAGGTTTTAGTGGAGATCGTTCGAAGCCGGCCGCATGCGCCGCTTGCACTCCGGATCCGCCGGTCTCCGATTCC
Organism: Halostella pelagica; assembly: GCA_005954745.1. Taxonomy (GTDB): domain Archaea; phylum Halobacteriota; class Halobacteria; order Halobacteriales; family Natronoarchaeaceae; genus Halostella; species Halostella pelagica. The sequence goes on along the minus strand of CP040678.1, from coordinate 381,955 downwards.
GGACCGCGGTCGCCGCCGTCCTCGTCTGCGTCGCGAACCTCGCGTTCGTGATGCTCGTGCTCGAACTCGTCGCGTTCTTTCTCGAAACGGTGATCGTCGCACTGCTCGTCGTCCCTGACTGGACGAGCGTCGGTCCCCACGGTGTCCGGTTCGTGGCGTTCCTGCGGGAGACGCCCTTCTGGCGGTTGCCCGCAGTGATCCCCCTGACAGCGGCGTTCATGCTCGCCCAGTACGAGTACGTCAGCCGACGGCCGCTCGGGACGCGTGCGACCGATCAGTCGGCGACGGCCCGCCGTGACCTGCGGGCACGGCTCACGCGACTCGCGAAGCAGGTCGGCGTGCCGGCCCCTGACGTAGTGGTCGCCGACAGGCCGCGACCCAACAGCTACACCGTCGGCCGGAAGGGGAACGCGACGGTGGTCGTCACACGCCCGCTGTTGGAGGCGCTCGACGGCGACGAACTCGACGCGGTGCTGGCCCACGAACTCGCGCACGTGGCCAACCGGGACGCGACGGTGATGACGATGGCCGTCGCGCCGGTGCGACTCGCCCGCACCGCCGGCGTCGCACTCGACCGAGCGATCTTCTGGACCGGCGTGACCTGCTTCGTCGTGACCATGTCCGGGACGGTGCTCGTGACGATAGGCACGCTGGGACTGCTGGTCTATCGCGCTCTCACGACGGTCTACGACGCCGTGACCCACCCACTTCCGCTCGTCAGTCCCGGACGGGTCGTTCCTCCGGCAATCGGTGACCCGGTCGTCGCAGCGGTGCTTGGCGTCGCAGGAACCGTGTTCGACGGCATCATCGCCGTTGGAACCGTCCTCCTCCTGCTCGCCCTCTTCGCCGTCCCGCTGCTCGCCGCCGCGGTGGTCTACTACGTCCTGCTGGGACCGGTTCCTCGGGTCCTCGCGCGGTATCGGGAGTTCGCCGCCGACCGCGCGGCGGCGCGGATCACGGGTGACCCTGCGGCGCTTGCGAGCGCGCTCGCGGCGCTCTCGCCGGGCGACCGACCCGAGGAGGATTACCGGCGCGCGGGCGCACTCGGAGAACTGTGCCTGCTCCCGGGCGGGATCGGCGACGAGACCGAGGTCGGGCCGATCCGCGAGTACGTCGCCGCGGAGCGCCCGTGGATAGAGCGACTGCTCCGTACGGTCCCCGTCGGCGCAGTCGCGCACCCGGAGACCGACGACCGGGTCGAACGCCTGCGCGCGCTGGCGAGAGAGCGGGCGACGTAGGGGAGCGAAGCCCTCATTCCGCGTCCGACCGAGTACACGGCCATGGACGAGGTCATGGACCTGACGCGCGGTCTCGTCGCGGTCCCGTCTCACGAGGACGAGACGGCCGCCGGCGACGCCATCGAGGACTGGCTCCGCGAGGAGACCGACGCGGACGTGCGCCGCGACGACGCCGGCAACGTGATCGCCCGGAAGGGAGCGGGCGACGCGTCGCTGGCGCTGATAGGACACCACGACGTGGTGCCGCCGGACGACGATCAGGTTGCCGAGGACGGGTCGTACGTCGTCGAGGAACGCGACGGCCGGTTGTACGGCCGCGGCGCGGCGGACATGAAGGGCGCGGTCGCGGCGGCGATGTGCGCGTTCCGCGACGCGGACCCGCCCGACGGCCTCGAACTCGTCTTCGCCAGTTTCGTCGGCGAGGAAATCGGCGGCGAGGGCGCGCGCCACGCCATCGGCGAGGGGTTCGCACCGGACTACGCTATCGTCGGCGAGGGGTCGACGGGCTACTCCGCGCCGGACGTGACCGACGTGGCCATCGCGCACAAGGGCCGCCGGGGGTCCACGATCACGGCTCGGGGGGAGGCGGCCCACGCAAGCGAGGCCGAGGCGGGAGTAAACGCCGTCTACCGTTCCTGCGACGCCGTCGACGTGGTCAAAGAGATGGACGCACCAGCGGTCGATATCGCCGGCGAGCGCGTCGAGGGAAGCGTCGTCGTCACGGAGATAGACGGCGGAACGGCGTGGAACGTCGTTCCGGAGACCTGCGAGGTCACCGTGGACGAGCGAACCGTGCCGGGCGAGCGAGCGCCCCTGGAGCGCGTCGAAGCGCTCGACGGCGTCGAGTGGACGGTAGACCAGGACCTGCCGCCGATGCGCTGTGCCGACGAACGGTTCGTCGACCGGGCGCTGGCGGCCGCCCGGGAGTCCCAGAGCAAGACGCCGGACGGGGTCGTCAAACCGCACGCGACCGACGCGGGATGGCTCTCGCAAGCTGGCGTCGAGTGCGTCGTCTGCGGTCCCGCCGAACCGGGTGAGGCGCACACGGAAGACGAGAGCGTCTCCGTCGAGGCGCTGGATCGCTGTTACCGGATCTACCGCGGTGTCGTCGAGCAGTTCGGAGCGGAACCCGCGCGAGACCCTGAAACAGGGGATTGATAGTGAAGGATGCGGTAGGAATCGATGATGGCAACGGAAGCCGCCGCTGACGACGTTTCGGACACGTACGAGCAGTTCCTCGCGAAAGTAAAACGCATCTCCAACATCGGCAACGCCCGGGGGGTCCTCAGCTGGGACCAGGAAGTGATGATGCCGGAGGACGGCACGCCGGCCAGGTCCCAACAGCTGTCGGCGCTCTCCGCGGTGAGCCACGAACTACTCACCGACGACGAGATGGGCGAGTATCTGGACGAACTAGAGGCCGCGGACCTGTCCGACGAGCAGGCCGCCGTCGTTCGCGAGGTCCGACGCGAGTACGACCGCGCGACGCAGGTGTCGACGGAACTGGTCGAGGAGATATCCCGAACCACCTCCGAAGCGCTGCCGAAGTGGGAGAAAGCGAAAGAAGAGGACGATTTCTCGCTCTTCGCGCCGGTCCTGGAGGACCTCGTCGAACTCAAGCGCGAGTACGCCGAACAGATCGACCCGGACGCGGACCCGTACGCCGTCCTGTTCGCGGAGTACGAGCCGTATCTCGACCTCGAAACGGCCGAGGAGACGCTGACGCGCTTGCGAGAGGAGCTCGTCCCGCTGATCGACGATATCCGCGAATCTGACGCCGACCTCGCGTTCGACGCGTTCGACGGCGAGTTCGACATCGACACGCAGGAGGAACTGGCCCGCGACGTGCTCGACACGCTCGGCTACGACTGGGACCGCGGCCGCCTCGACACGGCACCGCACCCGTTCTCGACCGGGACCCAGTACGACGCCCGCGTCACGACGCGGTTCGACGAGTCCGACGCGCTCGGCGCACTGACGAGCACGGTCCACGAATTCGGCCACGCCACTTACACGCTCGGCCTGCCCGACGAGGACTACGCCACGCCGCTGGGCGAGTCCCGCGACCTCACCGTTCACGAGTCCCAGTCGCGCCTCTGGGAGAACCACGTCGGGCGCTCCGAAGCGTTCTGGGAGCGGTTCCTCCCGGTGATGAAAGAGCGGTTCCCGCAGATAGACGACGTTACGCCGCAGGAGGCCTGCGAGGCCGCAAACGAGGTGTACGAGGACAACCTCATTCGCGTCGAGGCGGACGAGTTGACGTACCACATGCACATCGTCATCCGCTTCGAAATAGAGCGCGAACTGATCGAGGGCGAACTTGACGTCGAGGACGTCCCCGAGGTCTGGAACGATAAGTACGAGCAGTACCTCGGTATCCGCCCGGAGACGGACGCCGAGGGCTGTCTGCAGGACATCCACTGGAGCCACGGGAGCTTCGGCTACTTCCCGACCTATTCGCTCGGGAGCGTCCTCGCGGCGCAACTGTACGCCAACGCCGAGGACGACATCGACGACCTGGAGGGGAAGATCCGCGAGGGCGAGTTCGGTCCGCTCCACGACTGGCTGACCGAGAACGTCCACCGACACGGCAGTCGGTACACGACGCCGGACCTGATCGAGGCGGCGACGGGCGAGGGCTTCACCGCCGACTACTTCCTCGACTACGTCACCGAGAAGTACACCGACCTGTACGAACTGGAGTAACGACGCGCAGCGTCGGCTGTCTTCGGTTCGGGCTGAGAGACGGGGAAGGGACTATTCCCGGCACGAACTGAGAGATGGAGTATGGACTCTTCCCGGTATGAACTGAGAGAGGTGTATGAGTGTTCCCGGTGTCCTCCGCCGGGAAACCGCATCGGCACCGCCGAGAAGCGGCGACGGCGGTGACTTTTCACGAATATTTCAGGGAATACCGCCATACGGGACGGAGCATCTGTACGGCCCCTGTCGGTTTGTGAACGTGGAAAACGGCGCATAACAAACATCTATAGCGGTGTTACGGGGAGTATGGGCGCGAACGAAGTCCGCACAACGATCCAGGTATGGTCCATTCGAGCCAAGGTGGCGCTGTTGCTTCTGGCGAGCTTTCTCGGCCTCTCGCTCGTCGGGATCGCAGTCGGTAGCACCTGGGGAAAGGCCCGCTCGGTGTCGAGTGCGAGCGCGCTCGTCCCCGGTGGGAGTGAAGGACTGCAGTACGTGCTCCTGCCGGAATTCGGACTGGCGTTTCTCGGCGCTGCCCTCTGGTGTCTCGTCTGGATCGAGATCCCCCGGAAGTTCTGATTAGTAGCGCTTGCAACTGTTTACACATCCGATCGCACGCCGTCGTGCGATTGAACGTGTGATGACTTGCAACCGCTACTATACTGTCGGACGGAGGCCGCCGAAGCATGTCGCCATCTCGGAGACGAATCTCCTCGCGGAGTTCCGACCGACAGTGAGAGTCCGGCCCGTCGCGGCGGACGGTTTAACGGGGTTCGTTCCCAACGCACCGGTATGAACGTCGTCACGTTCCTCCCCTCGGCCACCGAGATAGCGTACGCACTCGGCGTCGATCCGGTCGGCGTCTCGCACGAGTGCGACCACCCGCCTGCGGCCGCTGAGAAGCCGTCGATGAACCGCTCGCGGGTGGACCCGGAGGCGAGCAGCGAGGAGATAAACGAGCAGGTCGTCGCGGCCGAGAACGACCACGGCGGCGTCTACGAGATAGATGTCGACGCGCTGGACGCCGTGGACCCGGACCTGGTCGTCACACAGGGGATCTGCGACGTCTGCGCCGTCGACGAGATACTCGTCGAACGCGCCGTCGAAGCCATCGACGCGAACCCCGAGATACTGACGAGCGACCCGCACAGTCTGGCGGACCTGTACGACGACGTTCGCAGGATCGGCGCGGCGACGGACCGGGCGGACCGCGCCGCGGCGCTCGTCGACGAACTGCGAGAACGCGTCGAGTCCGTCGAGACACGCGCGGAGGCGGCAGAGTCGATGCCCGCCGTCGCTGTGCTCGACTGGATGGACCCGGTGATGGTGGCCGGCCACTGGGTGCCCGAACTGGTCGATATCGCGGGCGGCGACTACGAGATGGCTGACCCCGGCGACCGCTCGCGACCCCGCGAGTTCGCCGCGGTGCGCGAGTACGATCCGGATGTACTCGTGGCCGCGCCCTGCGGGTTCGACCTCGACCAGACGGCGGAGAACGCCGAAGAACTCGCGGAGCGGGACGCGTGGAGCGACCTGACGGCGGTTCGAGACGGGCGGACGTACGCGATGGACGGGCACAACTACCTGAACCGTCCGGGACCGCGACTGGTCGATTCGCTGGAGCACCTCGCCGGTCTGGTCCACCCCGACCTGTTCGACGCGCCCCCGGCGAACGTCGCGACAGCGTTCCCGGCGACGGCGGCGACGCAGCGATGAGTGACGACGAGGCGGAAAGCGGCGGCGCGAGCGCCGCCCTCGTCTTCTCGGGCGACGCCTACGACGCCGTCCTCGACCACGCCCGCGACGGCGCGCCCGAGGAGGTCTGCGGCGTGCTTGGCGGAACCGGAGGCGGCGAGGAAGGCGGGGGGAGCGCCGCGGACGGCCCCCGGCGCGTCGAAACCGCGCTGCCGGTCGAGAACGTCGCCGAGATGCGTCGAACGCGGTACGAACTGGACCCGGCGGAACAACTGGATCGCATCGAGTCGATAGAGGCAGACGGCGGGGACGTAGTCGGCTTCTACCACTCCCATCCGAAAGGGCCGTCGGAACCGTCGCCGACCGACCGCGCGGAGGCGACCTGGCCCGGCGCGTCCTACGTCGTCGTCGACCTGCGTGACGAGCGCGTCGGGGCGTGGCGCTGGACCGGCGAAGAGTTCAGGCGGGAAGCGGTTCGCGTTGAGCGCGACTGAAGCGTTTACCTCCGGAAACCGGCGGTAGCCGTAACTACCATCGCTTACGGGGCTGACCCTCGTAGCCCCGGGCATGACCGTCCCGCTGCAGTTCGGAGTCGAACTCACGACGCGAACGATAACGATAGGCGGGAGCGGGGCCATCGCCGTTCTCATCGCCCTCTCGGCCTTTTTCTCCTCCTCGGAGATCGCCATGTTCTCGCTGGCGGACCACAAGGTCGAGGCAATGGTCGCCGATGACCGCCCCGGGGCCGCGCTGGTCAGCGATCTCAAGGCCGACCCGCACCGATTGCTCGTGACGATCCTCGTCGGCAACAACGTCGTCAACATCGCGATGGCCTCCATCTCGACGACTGTCCTCGCGCTCCACTTCTCGCCGGCCGAGTCGGTCCTGGTATCCACGTTCGGGATCACCGCGCTCGTGCTGTTGTTCGGCGAGAGCGCGCCGAAGTCCTACGCCGTCGAACACACAGAATCGTGGGCACGCCGGATCGCGCGTCCGCTGCAATTGTCCCAGTACCTGATGTATCCGCTGGTCGTCCTCTTCGACTACCTCACCCGGATCGTGAACCGGCTGACCGGCTCCACGGCCGCGATCGAGACCCCGTACATCACCCGCACCGAACTCCAACAACTGATCGAAACTGGAGAGCGAGAGGGCGTCATCGAAGAGCAAGAGCGCGAGCTACTGCTCGGGATATTCCAGTTCAGGAACCGCATCGCGAAGGAGGTGATGCGGTCCAGGCTGGACGTGACCGCCGTCGAGGCCGGCGCGACCGTCGCCGAAGCGATCGACGTCTGTATCGACGAGGGACACGACAGGCTCCCGGTGTACGAGGAGACGCTCGACACCGTCGTCGGCGTCGTCGAACTGCCCGATCTCGTGCGCGCTGGGCGGGACGGGACGACGACCGTAACCGTCGACCTCGCCGAACCGGTACTCCACATCCCCGAGACGAAAGACGTCGACGAGCTACTGATCGAGATGCGCGAAGCGCATCGGAATCTGGCGATCGTGGTCGACGAGTTCGGGACGACCCAGGGGCTCGTCACGCTTGAAGACATCGTCGAGGAGATAGTCGGCGACATCCTGGAGGAGACGGAGCGCCCGGCGATCGAGGAACTCGACGAGCGGACCGTACGCGTCCGCGGAGACCTCAACGTCCACGAACTGAACGAGGAACTCGGCGTTTCGGTCCCGGAGGGCGAGGAGTTCGAAACCGTCGCGGGCTTCGTCTACGACCGTCTCGGCCGCGTCCCCGACGAAGGCGACGCGGTCGAACACGACGGGACCCGCATCGAGGTCGAGCGGATGGACGGCACCCGGGTTCGAGTTCTGCGGGTGACGAAACCGGAGACAGAGGTATCGGCGGCCGACGAGCCGCCGGAAGAGCGGTGAGCTCGGATCCGGATCAGTCCGCCGAAATAGAGCAGGTCTCGGCGTACTCCACGTCGCGAACGGATTCGATGGCGGGGTCGTTCCCGCAGACGGGACAGTCGGGGTTCTTGCGGAGCGGCACCTCCTCGAACGACATGTCCATCGCGTCGTACATCAAAACACGTCCGTCCAGCGTCTCGCCGATTCCCATGACAAGCTTGACCATCTCGGTCGCCTGGATGCAGCCGACTGTGCCAGGGAGAACGCCGAGAACGCCCGTGGAGGCGCAGTCAGGAACCGTCCCTTCCTCAGGCGCTTCGGGGAACAGACAGCGGTAGCACGGCGAGTCGTCGTCGCCGGGGAACGTCGTCACCTGTCCCTCGAACCGGAAGATAGCGCCGTGGGAAAACGGGACGTCCGTGAGCGTGCAGTAGTCGTTGACGAGATAGCGCGTCTGGAAGTTGTCACTCGCGTCGACCACGTAGTCGTAGCCGTCGACGAGATCCGCGACGGTGTCGCTGGTGACGCGCGTCTCGTGGGCGACAGCGTCGACGTCCGGGTTCAGTTGGGTGACGTAGTCGACTGCGCTGTCGACTTTCGGGCGGCCGACATCGTCGTCGCCGTGGATTATCTGTCGCTGGAGGTTGCTCCGCTCGACGGCGTCGTCGTCGGCGATGCCCAACTGACCGACGCCCGCCGCCGCGAGATACTGGACGACCGGCGAGCCGAGTCCGCCAGCCCCGACGACGAGGACGGACGCGTCGAGGAGGCGCTTCTGGCCCTCCGGCCCGACTTCGTCCATGATGATGTGCCGGGAGTAGCGGTCGAGCTGCGTCGCGTCCAGATTCAGATCGGTCATGTCCGACGGTTGCGGGCCTGCGGGCTTAAACCGTCCGCCAGAACGGGTCGACGAAGGGGTAGCGGCCCGAACCCGGCCGCGCCCCGAAGACGTTTAGCGCGACGAGGCCTAGAAACGCGCGATGGTCGAGGAGATCACGCCGGACGAACTGGCAGCGAAACTGGACACCGACGGGAGCGTGTCGGTCGTCGACATCCGCCCGGAAGCGGCGTTCGAAGCGGGACACATTCCGGGCGCGGAGAACGTTCCGTTCCCCGAGTTCACGGCGGCCGTCGAGGGGCGCGACTGGGGCGAAGACGTCGTGATCGCCTGTCCGATCGGCGAGAGTTCGGTGCAGGCGGGCCGCTTGCTGGAGTCCCACGAGGCCGTCGGCCCCGACACCACGGTGGCGTCGCTCGCCGGCGGCTACGAGGCGTGGAATAACGAACTGGAAAGCGCGGGCGGGGACGACGAACGACCGTGACGACCTACGACGGTCTGGCCGACCCGCTCACCTGCGCCGAATGCGGAGAGACGATAGAACGCGGCTACGCATCCGCGGCCGACGGCGAACTCCGGCGGGAGACCGCGGTCTGTGAAACGTGCGGGTGGGGCACCGTCGGCCATATGGGGTGTGCGCCGACGCTCGCCGACTTCGACAGCGGAGACGCCCTCGTCCGCATCGAGGACGGTCCGGGCGACTACGTGGTCGGCAACGTCAAAGAGTGACGCGACGCCGGGAAACCGGTCTCGTTCGCATCGCGGGACGGGGGTGACACTCACACAATCAGTTGTTCGTTCCCGCGTCCCGGCAAGGTCTGTCGGACCCTCACGATTTATATGCGTGGTGTGCCATACCTTACCGTGTATGGCTTCCGCACCCGACACCGGCGACGACGATGTTTTCGACCAGTTCCTCTCGCAGCGCGGCCACGAGACAGAGCGAGTAGACTGGGAGACGGAGTATAACAAGAAGCAGTGTCCGGAGTGCGGCGGGATCCACGACTCTTCCGCGACGGAGTGTACCGTTTGCGGATGGGGCCCGTCGGAGTGAACAGGCGAAACGCGACTCGGTTTTTTCTCGGTCCAGTGTGCTGTCAGCCGTGAGTCAGTATGGTCCCGTCCGAGCAGCGAGTCGGCCGGTTCTCGGGCCGAGTAACGTACCAGCGACCGGAGAGTACCCATCCGTCGACAGAATTATAAGATATTATTTCCTCAGGTAGCGGTGGAGAGAGAAATGCCGGAATGTCAGAACTGCGGCGCGTTTGTCACGGAAGCGTACGCTCGAGTATTTACGCCACGTGGCGTCGACGACCCGCGCGTCTGTCCGGACTGTAAAGACAAGATACGGGACGGGAGTGACGTGCGCGATGCCCGGTCCCCCCGGAACAACTGACCTCGCTGGTTTTACGCGGTTCTATGGCCGATCAGCGGTCCGAAGACGAACCCACGACCCTTATAGTCGTTGGGGGCCTGGAATGTGACAATGACTCAGTCCGACACGGCCGTAACCCGGCTGTTCGGTGGTCCGGGGAGCGGGAAGACGACGGCCCTCCTCGACCGTGTCGAGGGAATCCTAGAGGACGACGACGTCGAGATGCGGGACGTCCTCGTCGTCTCCTACACGCGGGCCGCCGCCGCCGAGGTGCGCGAACGCCTGGCCGAACGACTCGACGAGAACCCCAGATCGCTGAAGGGGAACGTCTGTACGATGCACGCGAAAGCGTACGAGTTGCTCAACCTTTCGCGGAGCGATGTCGTGGGCGAGTCCGACAAGGAGGAGTTCTGTGAAGAGTTCGGGGTCGAGTTCGAGGACGAGTACGGCGGCGCGGGCCGTCGTACCGCCCGGTCGACTACCATCGGCAACAAGATAATCGCCACGAGCCAGTGGCTCCAGCGGACCAACCGTGAGGTGGCCGACTGGTACGACGTCCCGTTCCAGTGGGACGACGAGACGGTCCGACTGCCGCCGGAGGTCGACGAGCGCTCCCAGGAAGGGAACAAGTACACACCCACCTGGCCGAGCGACGACGACCGCATCGACGTCCCCGAGACGATCCGCGGTTGGCGCTCCTACAAGGGCGAAAACGACCTCGTCGGCTTCGCCGACATGCTAGAGCGCGTAGAACAGCGCTCGCTGCAGCCGAACGTCGAATATCTCGTCATCGACGAGTTCCAGGACATCACGCAGCTCCAGTACAGGGTGTACGAGGAGTGGAAGCCCCATCTCGAACGAGTGCTGATCGCCGGTGACGACGACCAGGTCGTCTACGCCTGGCAGGGCGCGGACCCGCAGCTCCTGCTCGAAGAGAACGGTGAGGACGTTATCCTCGACACGTCCTACCGCCTCCCATCTAAGATCCTCCACACGGTCCAACAGGAGATAGAACACATCGACCAGCGTCAGGAGAAGAACCTGTCGCCGCGAACCGAGGGCGGCGTCGTCGAGGCCGTCGAGAGCCCGTCGATGCTCGACCTCGTCCGGAACGTGCGCCAGACGATAAACACCGACGACGGCTCGCTCATGCTCCTGTTCCGGGCGCGCTACCAGATGTTCCGGTTCATCGACGAGTTCATCACCGAGGGCGTCCCGTTCCAGTGTCTCACCGACCAGCGGATGTGGACCGACCGCCTCGACCAGTACGTCACCGCCGTCCAGCGGATCGACGAGGGGAAAGACGTGACGGGACTGCAGGCGCGTCGTCTCGCTGACATGCTTCAGGACTCGGCGTTCGGCACCAAGGACCGCGACGACCTGTTCGACCACATCGACGAGCGGGAGGAGGCCGCCGAGGTAGACGACCTCACCGAGATCACTATCGACTCAGCGGTCGTGAGCGACCACGTCCCGTTCATGCCCGGCCCCGCGTCGGCGTCCGACATGGTCCGGAAGGTCACGAGCTTCCAGAAAAAGAGCATGAAAGCGTACTTCGCGTCCGGTCAGTACGAGGACATGGACCGCGACCGGATCCGCGTCGGCACCATTCACAGCGCGAAGGGTCGCGAGGCCGACCACGTGTTCGTGGGGACCGACCTGACGGAGAAGGTCGTCGAGCAGATGGCCGCGACCGTCGACGACCCGTCCGACATCGACGGCTGCGACGTGTTCACCAAGACGACCAGCCCCGTGCCGACGCTGACCGACAACGAGCGCCGCGTCTTCTACGTCGGGATGAGTCGGGCACGGGAACGGCTCGTCCTCCTCGAGAACCTCGTCGACGGCGCGCCGACGCTCCCCATCGACGTCCTGCTACACAACGAGCCGATCGAGACAGACATCGAGAAGCTCATCGACGAAGCCAAAGAGCCCATCGAGGCGAAGTAGGCGGCGATGGCGGCGCTTTCGACCGCGTTCCTGTCTGGCGCTCTCGCGGAGCGCGATGCGGACGCCTTTCTCCACGCCGGCCACACCGCCGAGCCGGCGCTTCGCTACTGTGCGGGTCCATTGCCGGACGGCGAGGCGGCGTTCGTCTACGCCGACGGACAGGCGACGCTCTGCGTCTCGCCGGCGCTCGACGCTGCGGCGAGGTCGACCGTCCGGACTGAGGACTCGGCGGCGGCTGTCCGCGTCAACGATGCTCCGGTGGGCGAACAGGCCGTCGCCGTTCTCGACGAATGCGGCGTCGCGGGGCCGGTGCTGACGCCGCGCAACGTCCCGCACGACGCAGCGCTGTACGCCGAGAACGCGGGCTACGACGTGGCGTCGACGGATGCCGTCGCCCGCGCACGCGAGACGAAAGACGCCGCGGAACGGGAGCGAACGGCCGCGGCTCAGGCGGCCGCCGTCGCTGGCGTCGAGCGCGCCCGCGAACTGTTGCGGACTGCAACCGTCGCCGATGGACGGCTGTGGCGCGACGGCAGTGACGAACCGGTGACCACCCGAACGCTCCGGGAGGCCATCGACGACGCGGTCCGCTCGAACGGCGCGTGCCCGGGCGTCGAGTCGCGGGTGGTGCTCGGGCCCGAAGCCGGCGACCCGGACGACCGTATCGAACCCGGCGAGACGGTCGTCGTCCGCGTCGCACCGCGGGAACCGGGCGGCTACTACGGAGCGCTCGCCCGGACGTTCGTCGTCGAGGGCGAAGGCGGGTGGGAGCGCCGAGCACAGCTCGCCGTCGAACGAGCGCTCGACTCGGCGCTGCGCGAACTGGAGGCCGGCGTCCCGGCGTCGACGATACGCGAGGAAGTGATGGTCGAATGCGGCGCGTACGGCTTCGCCGACGACGCGCTCCCCGAAACGGCGGGCCACGGCGTCGGTCTCGCTCCGCGGGAGCGGCCGGACCTGCGAAGCGACGACCCGCTTCCGGCCGGCACGGTGCTCGCGATATCGCCCGCCGTAACGGACCCCGACGGCGGTGAAGTCGCGCTGACGGATCTCGTCGCCGTCACCGAAGACGGGTACGAGTCGCTGGCGACGACTGAGCGGTCGCTCCGACCCTGAAACCGCCGCGACGCGTCGTCGCGGTCAGTCCTAGGGATGTCGTAACTGTTACCGGCGTTCGCCGACCCCGCGTCGGCGAGTTACCGAACTGCAACAGTCCCTTTCAGGCGACCATCCGTCGCTCGTCCTCGACGACGACGCCCTGGCTGACGCGTTCGAGACGGACCTCCTCGGGTAGGTCCGACGGGGAGACCGGCGCGAGACGGAGCAGCGTCTCGGAGTCAGTCTCGACCCACTCGACGCCGGACTCGCTGTCCCAGCAGCAGGGTGTCCACTTGCCGGACTCGAATCGCTGCCAGATCTGGGTCCCGGTCCAGAACTCCCCGGTCGAGGAGCGGTAGATAGTCTCCTTCATGCCTTACCTAAAGAGTCGGGGTGAACTATTAATGGATTCTGGCCGTTCGGCCGCAGTAGCGGTGAGGCCGAACCCAGCTATTCGTCCTCGTCTTTCGCCACCGCGCCGACTGCCTTCTCGGCCGCTTTGCCCGTGAGATCGCCGGGCGTCGTCAGGTACTCCTCGGCGAGCACCATCAGGACCGCGATCGCGAGAAAGCCAGCGCCGAAGAGCGTCCGCCCCGAAAACAGGAAGTCGGCCCCGACGTACGCGATGGGGATAGCGAAAAGGAGAGTCGCCCCAAGCTGTAGCGTGTCGATGATACCGCGGCTCATACTGACGAGGTAGCGCGCCGGGGAAGAAAAGTCCGTCCGTCCGAGTCGAGAGGGTTTTGCCCCGCCGGCCCCGACAGTCGGGCATGTTCACCGGTATCGTCGAGGAGACGGGCGAGGTGGTCGCCGCGGAGAGCGCGGAGGGCGGTCTGCGACTCCGGATCGCCAGCGGGTTCGACGAGTTAGAGCACGGCCAGAGCATCAGCGTCAGCGGCGCGTGTCTCACCGTCGAGGCGTTCGGCGACGGCGAGGACGGCCAGTGGTTCGACGTGTTCCTAGCGGAGGAGACGCGGGCGAAGACGTACCTTGGCGAGGTGACGGTCGGCGACAGGGTCAACCTCGAACGGGCGTTGCGGGCCGACGACCGCCTCGACGGTCACTTCGTGCAGGGCCACGTCGACGCGACGACGGAGGTGGTCGACGTGCTCGCCGTCGGCGACGACTGGGAGTTCGAGTTCGCGCTGCCCCCCGGCCAGGCGCAGTACGTCGTCGACAAGGGCTCGGTTTCGCTCGACGGGATCAGTCTGACGGTGGCCGACCGCGGCGAGGAGACGTTCACGGTCGCGATAATCCCGACCACCTACGAGGAGACGACGCTCTCGGAGAAGGAACCGGGCGACCCCGTCCACGTCGAGGTGGACGTGATAGCGAAGTACGCCGAGCAGTTAGTCGACGGGTACTGACCCGCGTCGGCGAACCACCGAACTGAAGACAGCGGACACTATCACTCCCGCGGCGGGCTGTCGAACTCCGTGCGCTCCGGCGGCGCGTCGGCGTCGTGCGTGTCGCCGGCTCCGACCGACTCGTAGACGGAGCGATATCGGCCGATCTTCCGGTAGAGGTAGAACCCGGCGGCGGCGACGTAGAAAGCGATGTAGCCGACGAACGACGCGCCGAGCGAGAGCTGTGTCGAGTTAGCGATGAGCGGCGGCACGACCCCGACGGTGACGTTGTACGTGCCGTGGACGAACGCCGCGATGAGCAGGCCTTTGACGACGATGGGTCCGGCGTCCGCCCGGTTGAACTTCGCCAGACCGAGATAGTAACCGGCGATACCCGAGTACACGACGTGGCCCGGACCCGCGAGCGCTCGGACGAACGCGATGCTGAACACGCCGCCGTCCGCTTCCATGAACCGCGTGATGTACAGCGCGTTCTCGATGGTTGCGAAGCCGAGACCGGCGACGGCACCGTAGACGGCACCGTCGACGACGGAGTCGAAGCGACTGCTCCGGAAGGCATGCAGACGGACCGCAAGCAGTTTGACCGTCTCCTCTATCGGCCCGACGACGAGGTAGAAAAAGAGGACCGAACCGAGGCCGACACCGAAGGCACCGAAATCAAGCGCCTGTAATCCGCTCCCGAAGTCGTTGAGAACCCCGGCGAACCCGGCGAACAGGACGGCGAGAACGAACGTGACGACCAGCAGGTCGAGCGGTTCGCCGCTGGTCACGTCGGCCCGCCAGAAGTACGCCGCAAGCAGCAACGCGGGGATGGCCGACAGCACGACGAACGCGCCGACGACGGGGTCGAGAATGGCCCCGAGACTGCCGAGGGCGAACAACGCGGCGAGAATGACGACTCCGAGGAGGATGAGCACCCAGCGCAGTATCGGACGGAGGCTCCCGTAGATGCCGACAGCGAGTCGGTCTACGAGCGTTCGCGGCTCCCAACTCGTGACATCGTACAGGTCACGCGAGTTGTCCGACGCGCGATCGACCGGATCGCGACCTGGTGGCATGTCTCTTATTCAGTCGGCACTTCGGGTAACGTTTTGGCTCCCCACCCCTGCACCAGTATGTATGTGATTATATAACATGGATTGTTTTAGGGTCGACCTTAACAGTGAGGACGAGTCTGTTCAGGTAACAATGTACAATACCAGCCGAGGCATCCTTTACGCATCCCTCCCGACAGCAGACGAGAACGTAGACGAAGCGACAGGCGAAACGGTCGAGACAACCGAGGAAGTGACCGCGGACACGGAAGCGAAAGACGCCACCGTGACCGAAGCGAGCGCGAACTGGACGGGCCGGTTAGCCGCTGACGACTGAGAGAGTTATAGTAGTCCCTGATGCGACCAACTGTGCAATGACTTTCAGTGACTACTGTAGTTGTACCTTTGCCGGCGTTCGCCGGCGCGGGGTCGGCGACCTACCGAGCTGAAGGGCAGCAGTCCCTCTGAGACCGACTCTCCGCTGTTTTCTGCCGTCGACCGACGGTTCGGAGTTCCGGACCGTTCAAATCCCTGGCCTGCGAAGCGCCCGGTATGCACTTCGACCAGCGCACGCAGCGGGCGCTCCGCGATGCCGGCCTCGACGCTGACGGTATCGAGGCCGCTTCCGACGCGGTCGTTTCGGCTACCGAGGAGACCGCCGGTGACCTCGTCGAGTTCTTCGACGGCCGCGATATCGTGTACTCGGATATGGACATGGCCCACGCCGCGAGCGACTATCCGGAACACGCAGTGGAGTATCTCGACCTGACGACCCACGCCGACGAGATGCGGGGCTGGCTCCGCTTCGACACGTGGGGCGCGTACGTCGAGGACGGCCGCGTACTGGACGACGACCTGGTCGAACTGACGCTGGGGCCGACTATCCACGACCGGGTGCTGTTCGCCGACACCCGCGAGCGGTTGGAATGACGGGCGTTCGCGTCCGCGGCATCTACACGACCGCGCTGACCGAGCGACTGCGGGGCGAGTTCGACGTGGTGCAGGCGTCTCCGCCCATCCGCCGGCGGTTCGACGCCGAGTTCGACGCCGCGCCCGCGGACGTCCGCGTCGACACCACGGGCGACCGACAGGGAGTCGGGGTCTCCGGCGGCCCCGCTGCCGTCGACGCGGTGGTCGAAACGCTGAGCGATATCGGCCGCGACGCCTTCGTCTGGGACGAGACGGCGGCGCTGGGTGCCGTGTTCGACGGCGTGGTAACGGAGACGCTCGGCAGCGGCGCGGTCGTCGACCTCGACGGCGACCGGGAGGGGTTTCTCCCCTACTCGGCCGTCGACGGGTACGCCGACGACGGCGACCGCATCCGCGTGCAGGTCCGCGACCCCGCGCCGCCGTGGGGCGACGACCGCCCGGAACTCGGCACGGGCCTTGAATTCCCGGGCGGTCTCGTGACGCTCTCGCGGGAGCGAGACGGTGTGACCGCTGACGCGTCGGGCGAGCGGGCGACCGAACTCGTTCGCACGACGGAGATCCTCCCCGCCGAACCCCCTGACGGTTGGGGGGTTCGCTGGCAGCGAGCGGCGGCCGACGCGGAGATGGACGCGCTGGGCGACGCGCTCAGCGAGGCGGCCGACAGCGCGGCGGCGTTGGAGAGCGACGTGGCCGACGCGCCGTCACCGGAGGAGGCCGCCCCCGAACGGGTCACCGCACCGTACGCGACGCGATGGTGCTGGTTCGGCCGGGAGTGTCGGTTCGGACTCGACGACGAGCGCCGTGCCGTCGAGACGACGATGCCCGGCCACCACCGGACGAAGGCCGCCCACCGCGCGGCGAGTTCCGCGGTCGATTTCGTCGAGAGCGTCGTCGAAGACGGCGACTTAGACGGCCGCGAGTTCCCCTTCGAGGCGGTGACGGAACAGTACGGGCCGCAACAGGGCGACGAGATCGCGCTGGTCCACGGCAAGCCGGACGGCCGCTGTTACACGCTCGGCCGGGGCGACGTGACCGAGTACGACCCGGACGGGAAGATCACCCTCCGGCGGACGATCCGCGGAAGCGGCACGTACGACGCACTGGGGACGAAACGCGAACGCGGCGACGCCGCCATCACCAAGATAACGGAGGGGAAGTGGTGGTATCCCACCGCGTACCGCGGCGAGGACGGCGAGCGCAAAGGAACGTACGTCAACGTCTGCACGCCCGTCGAGGTGTTTCCCGACGCCGTCCGATACGTCGACCTACACGTCGACGTGATACAGCGGCCGGACGGAACGGTCGAACGCGTCGACGAGGACGAACTCGATGCGGCGGTCGACGCCGGCCACGTCTCCGAGGCGCTGGCCGAGAAGGCGAGAACGGTCGCGAAAGCCGTCGAGAACGCGCTGTAGGCGGAGCTAGAGGTGGTCCTTTCCGGGGTTCGAGGAGCCCCAGTCGCCGCGGCCGCCCTCTGTGCGGTCGATACCCATGATGCTCTCGGCCTGGTCGACGCCGAGGTTCTCGCCGCCCTCCGGCACGCGGATGGTGACCTCATCGACCTCCGGCCATTTGAGCAGGTCCGCCTCGATGTTGCCGGCGGTTATCTCGCTGACGTCACAGCCGGAACAGCCGCCGCCGAGTTCGACGATCACCTCTCCCGTTTCGGGATCGGCTTTCCTGACCGAACTCGTTCCGCCGTGCATCTGGATGATCGGCATCTGCTGTACGAGCCACGTCTCGACGCGCTCCGCGAGCGGTTCGTCGGAGTCGGGGTCCTCGGGTGAGCCGATGGTCATTACGCGGGGCTAGGCGCTCCAGGTACGGAAGGGTTTGGGTTCGGCCGGGAGACCCGGTTTAACTATCGTTATCGTTACCGCGGTACCGGAGTGCACCCAGGCCGAGACCCGCAAGCGCGGCACCGACGCCGAACCCGGGGAGACTGCCGCCGTCGCTGTCGTCACCGTCGTCGTTTTCGCCGTCGGTCTCCGCGGTCGTCCCGCCGTCGGTTTCGGTTCCGTCGTCCGTCACGGTCGTCGTCTGCGTCGGGGTTGTGGACGTGGTCGAACTCGAACTGTCGCCCGGCAGCGCCGGACGGTTCTCCTGTTCACCCGCCTCGTCAGGGAAGGTAAACAGCGCCGCAGGCTCCGTGTCGTTGAGGCCCGTCCCGAGACTGGTGGCGACGTAGAAGTCGTCCTGAACCGCACACTGTGCGGTCCAGATGCTCGTTTCCTCGGGCTGACGCCACCACGATAACCGCTCGGGGTTCGAGGGGTCGCTCACGTCGAACACCTTGACGCCGTCCTGATACCAGGAGGTGTAGAGTCGGTCGCCGACCCAGTCGAAGTTGTGCGACGTCGTCCACGTACCGCCGTCGTAGGCGTTGTTTTCCGCGACGTTGGGCTCGATCGCGCCGATCTCTTCGGGCGAGGAGGGGTCGGATACGTCCCAGAAGTGGATCCCGCCCGGGCCGCCGGAACCGGAGTTTCCAGCGTCCCACGCCTCTTTTCCGACGGCGACGACGCTGCCGTCCTCGTTGGGCTGAACGTAGTGGGAGTTGCCCGGCGGTTCGAGGCCCGCGGACGGCGATCCCGCGCCTGTCACCTCGTCCTTCGAGTGGTCGCCGAAGCGAGTGACCAGTTCGGGGTTCGAGGGGTCGCTCACGTCGACGATCCAGGTTCCGGTGTCCCAGAGCGCCACGTACGCGAGGTCGTCTTGCACGTACAGGTCGTGGGTCTGTCGGCGACTGAACGGCACTTCGCCCCACTGCTCGTCGTCATCGAGTACCGACCAGCGCCCGACCTCTTCCATCGTTTCGAGGTCGACGATGACGACGGGGTTCGCTTCCCCGTTGAGTGCGCCGAGATACGCGTACCCGTCTTTGACGTAACAGTTGTGGATAGCCGCGCGGATCGGGAAGAAGCCGATCCGCTCCGGTTCGGACGGCGTGCTCACGTCGTAGCCGAGAACGCCGGTGCTACCGGCTTGGCTCGCGACCACCAGATAGTCGCCGTCCTGTTTCACGTCGTAAATCCGACCGAGCGGGTTCGACGCGTTTTCGGGAACGAGTTCGCGTTCAGTGACCAGAGGCTCTGGGTTCGCCGGGTCAGAAACGTCGAAAACCGCGTATCCGTCGGTCAGCGCGACGTACGCGGTCGTCCCTTCGTCGTCGACGACGACTTCCTTCGCGTGCGGGATATCGTATCTGCCGAGGGGGGAGTAACCATCGCTCTCCTGTCCTGCGGCGACACCGCCGATAACGGGGAGAGAGAGGGCAGCACCGCTTGCTTTGAGTACATCTCTACGGAGTGGCCGCGGAGTACGGGGGCGCTCCATACGTCTACTCCTAGCGGACGGGAAATAAAACCAATCGATACCGACCAATCACTTTTTTGCGACCAGAGCGAAACCGACGCCTCAGTTACGCATTCGGCCCCGGTCGCCGGTACCTCGGGTCAACGCGCTCGCGAGCGCGCCCCTGACGACAACGTCGTCACCGAGCGTCGTCAGCTCGATCTCGGGCAGGTTGGTAAACACCATGTCGTCGAGGCGCTCGCGAACGGGGTCGAGAACGAGTTCCTCGTTGTTGAGGGCAACGGCACCGCCGACGTAGATGACGAGCGGGGCGTACGCGTGGATGATGTTGGCAATGCCCATTGCGTTCCAGTGGGCGACCTGGTCGATGACGTGGTCCGCGAACTCGTCCTCGCCGGCGTGGGCGAACACGTCCGCGGCGTCGAACTCGGCGTCGTCGAGCGGAAGCGCGGTGTCGACGGGGTCCTCGTCGTGCAGGAACTCGGCGTACCGGGGGATGTTGTTGCCCGAACAGTAGGCCTCCCAGTGGCCGTCCTTGCCGCACCCGCAGGTCAGCAGTTCCTGCGGGTCGATGACCATGTGTCCGACCTCGCCGGCGTTGCCGTCCCACCCTGAGAGAACGTTCCCGTCGACGGTAACGCCCGCGCCGATGCCGCTGGAGATGGTCAGATACACCATGTCGTCGGGGTTACGTTCGCTGTGGAACCGCTCGCCGATGACGCCGGCGTTGGTGTCGTTGTGGAGGTACACCTCGTCGCTGTCGACGAGTTTCTCGACCGGCCCCGTCAGCGGAACCCGGTCGATCGAATCCGGCAAGTTCGCCGGGTTCTCGACCGCCCCTTCCGCGAGGTCAAGCGGACCGATCGAGCCGATACCTACCGCCCCGATACTCGTCGCGTCTATCCCCCCGTCCTCGCAGGCCGCACGAAGGGCCGACAGCACGGCCTCGGTGACCGCGATACCAGTCGGCCCGCGCGGGGTTGACTGTCGGTGTGACCCGAGAATCGTCCCCTCGTCGTCGGCGACGACCGCACTGACGTTCGTCGCGCCAAGGTCGACGCCCGCGTAGTTGGCCATTCTGGTGAAGGAACGAACGTGCCGACACTTAACTGCATAGATTCACTCGGCACCGAGTACGTTCAGTTCGCTCCGGTGATGTGTGTGATAGATCTCATGTGCCGGACCGTCCGAACGTTCGACTCTGCGCGGTCAGATCCGCGGACAGTCGTCTCTCGGACAGACGTTCCGCGTCACCGTCGAGCCCCGAAGTCTATCCCGGTCGGCATCGTACCGTCACGCATGGGGGAGGAGCAGTCCGATATCAGTGACACCGAGGCGAAGGCGCTTCACGAGGTCGAACTCTGTCTGGAGTGGCTCCAGCGCGCACACGGACATCTCGTCCAGTTCCACCACGCGACCGGCCACGCGATCGACCATCTGGACGACGGCGAGTCGCTCCTCCGCGAGGTGGGACACGAGGAACTCGCCGACGCTGTGCGGGACGAGTATCTGCCGCGAGGCGTCGTCGACGACCGCTGGACGTACGACCTGCTGGAGACGTATCAGCGGGGGTTCCTCGACGATTTCGAGTCGTTCGAGCGCCGGACGCGCGACGAGATAGCCGATGGACGGCGTCACGTCATGGAACGGCGGCTAGAGAAAGACTGGACGGACCGTGCGGAGGAGTGAGTCACGCGTCGCGGACGAACGTGACCGGACAGGGCGACGATAGCATCACTTCCTGCGCGACGCTTCCGAACACCGCCTTGCCGGTGGGCGAGCGGCGGCGACCGCCGACGACGACGCGGTCAGCGCTGACGTCTTTCGCCAGGTCGACGATCGTTTCGCCGTGGCTACCGACGGCGCCGCGGGTTTCGAACTCGACTCCGGCGCTTGAAAGCAAGTCGCCTATCGTGCGGATCGTCGCGTGCCGGTTTGCGACCTCGTCCGGCGTCACCTCGCCGCTGGGGTCGAAATCTAACTGGTCCAGTACAGTGTCGTATTCGTCGTCAGTGAACACGTGTGCCAGGACGACCGTGGCACCGGTCGGGGCGGCGACGTCGATGGCCGCGTCAGCGAGTCGCTCGGCCCGGGGCTCGTCTTTCTCCCCGACGGCGAGGAGAACGGTTTCGATAGCCATACCGGAAGTACTTGGGCCCACATCAAAGTTTTGACGGTGAGAGAGACGGGCCGAACGGACGGTTTCGACTGTCCGCGTTCGTCAGCGCGACAGCGTAGCGCGCCGATCCATCCCTGCGATAGTAGCGTTTGCAACCGTGTACACACCAGATCGCACGCTTGCGGGGCCTGGTGTGCGATGACTTGCAGACGCTACTGTAGCAACCGCCGGTATATTTGACCGATACAGCCGAACATCCTGTATGATCGAGCCAGATCTGACGGACCGCGTCGTACTCGTCACCGGGAGCGCGAAAGGCGTCGGCAGAGAGCTTCTTCTCTCGACCGCTGAACGAGGAGCCAGCGTCGCCGTCCACTATCGAACTAGCGGGGCCGCCGCTGAACGTGTAGCCGACGCGGCCCGAAACCGCGGCGCGGCGGCCGCGACGACGGTTCAGGGAGACGTGACGGATCCCGACGACGTCGAAGGGGTGTTCGCCGCCGTCGAAGCCGACCTCGGCACGGTCGACGTTCTCGTCAACAACGTCGGGGCGTTCGCGCCGGACCACTGGGCGGAGATATCGTTCGACCGGTGGAACACGGTTCTGGAGACGAACGTCAACGGGACCTACCTCTGCTCGAAGCGCGCGCTACCCGAGATGCGCGAACAGGAGTGGGGCCGCATCGTCAACATCGGCTACGCCAGCAGCGAGAAGGGGCTAATCTCCCCGAAGAACGCGCCCTACTTCATCGCCAAGGCGGGCGTATTGATGTTCACCCGGATGCTCGCTAACGACACCCAAGACGACGGGATCACCGTCAACGCCGTCTCCCCCTACGTCGTCGAGAACTCCGACGAATTTCCCGACGACCTCCCGCGGGACCGCCCCGCCGCGTTCGACGACGTGATCCAGGCTCTGCTCTTTTTCCTCGACGAGGAGAGCGGCTACATCAGCGGGGAGAACGTCGAGGTCGACGGCGGGTGGCTGCCGGAGACGGTGTAGCGGTGGCGGAGCGGTCGCCCCCGACGATTCGAGGCAGGAAGTCGTTATACTGTCGGCTGTAACTTCGTAATGATACTCGGTCCCCGTGGGTCCGATATTCTTCAAGGGATTACAGCCGACAGTATTAATTCCCCTCTAGGGCGTCGATAGCGATAGCGCTGGCGACCAGGGCTTCGCGGGGCGCCTCGCCCGTCTCCTGAATGCTGATCTCGTACACGTCACGGAACGAGAACTGCCCCGCGATTTCACCGAGTGAATCGCCGCGAGGCGATTCGATCGTGTACTTGTGAGGGATGAACGACGTGGCTATTTCGAGAAGGGGAATGTTCCGGAGGAGTTCAACCAGCGCCCCGCGGGACTCGACGGTCGCCACGACGCCGTCGTGATCGGGGTCTTTGACGCGCCAGACGTGCTTGAGAAAGGTGAACTGCTTTTCGAGGACGGCGATAGTCTCACCGCTCCGTTCGTCGATGATCGCGTAGTCACCTGCGATATCGAGGAGGTTCTGGGCTTTCACCCTGAACACCGTCTCGCCGTCGGGCGTGACGAACGGGAAGTCCTCTTTCATCTTGAAGAGTTTCTGTTTGGCTTTCAGGACGAGCGACCCGTCGCCGCCGTACACGGCGTACTTGTTCCGTATCAGCGACTGCTTCACCGTGTACCGTTCGCCAGTGAGATCGACACCGCCGATAACGTCAGTGGATGCCATAGATTCGAACTCTCATTCTAGTACTTAAAGATAAACAATCTGTCTATAAAATCAGCTCACGAGCGGGCGATAGAACGGAGAAACGACAGGTCGCCGCGAATACAAGATCGGGCGGGAGACGCCTTCCGATACCCGTTATGATTGTATCCGCGGACCGATCCGCACCTGAAACCGACAGGGTTTCACACCCTGCGTCCCTGGCACAGTGTAGATGAGTAAGGACTACATCGAGGTACGAGGTGCGGAGGAGAACAACCTCAAGGACCTCGACATCGAGATACCCCGGGAGAAGTTCAACGTCGTGACCGGACTGTCGGGATCCGGAAAGTCCTCCCTCGCCTTCGAGACGGTGTACGCAGAGGGGCAGCGCCGATATATCGAGTCGCTATCAGCCTACGCGCGGAACTTCCTCGGCCAGATGGACAAACCACAAGTCGAGACGGTCGAGGGGCTCTCCCCCGCGATCTCCATCGACCAGAAAAACGCCGCAAACAACCCCCGGTCGACCGTCGGCACGGTGACGGAACTCCACGACTATCTCCGCTTGCTGTACGCTCGCGTCGGCACGCCGCACTGCCCCGAGTGCGGCCGCGAGGTGGGCGAGCAGAGCGCCCAGCAGATGGTCACTCGCCTGCTAGAACTACCGGAGGGGACCCGGGCGAAACTCGCCGCGCCGGTCGTCCGCGACCAGAAGGGGGCGTTCGAGGACACGTTCGACGAACTCGTCAGCGAGGGGTACAGCCGGGTCGAGGTCGACGGCGAGTCCTACGACCTCACCCTCGACAAACCGGACCTCGACGAGAACTACGACCACACTATCGACGTCGTCGTCGACCGCGTGAAAGTCTCACCCGACGCGCGCTCACGCATCGCCGACAGCGTCGAAACCGCCCTGGAGGAGGCCGACGGCGTCCTCAAGGTCATCCTCCCCGATCCGCCCGAAGACGTCGGTCTCGGCGGCACGAGGGCACGGTCGACCGGCGACCTCGCCGGGGAGGCGGACGACCGCCTCGTCGTCGAGTTCTCCGAAGACCTGGCCTGTACGCACTGCGGCATCGACCTCCCCGAGATCGAGACACGATCGTTCTCGTTCAACAGCCCGCACGGTGCCTGTCCTGAGTGCGAGGGCATCGGTGAGACGAAAGAGGTGTCCGAGGCCCTCGTCGTCCAAGACACCTCGAAACCACTGAAGAACGTGTTCGAAGCGTGGAGCTACAACCGGTCGTACTACCGCACCCGCCTCGACGCCGTTGCAGACCACTTCGGCGTCAGCGTGAACACGCCGTTCGACGAACTGGACGAGGACGTTCAGCAGGCGTTCCTCTACGGCACTGACGACGAGGTGCTGTTCGAGCGCCAGACGAGCAACGGAACCCGCCGGAAGACCAAGCGCTTCGAGGGCGTCGTTCCGAACCTCGAACGCCGTCACGTCGAGACGGAAAGCGACAGCACGCGAGAACACATCGAGGACTACATGACTGTCACGGAGTGTCCCGCCTGCGAGGGGACGCGCCTCAAGCCCGCCTCCCGCGCCGTGCTAGTCGAGGGAAGTTCGATAACCGAAGTCAACCAGATGAGCATCGGCGACGCTCTGGAACGTTTCGAGGGGATGGAGGACGGGATGTCCGAGCGCGACCTGACTATCGCGGAGGAGATCTTAAAGGAGATCCGGGCCAGACTCGGGTTCATGACCGAAGTCGGCCTGGAGTATCTGACGCTGAATCGCGAGGCTGCGACGCTCTCGGGCGGCGAGAGCCAGCGCATCCGCCTCGCGACGCAGATCGGCTCCGGTCTCGTCGGCGTCCTCTACGTGCTGGACGAGCCGTCTATCGGTCTCCACCAGCGGGACAACGACCGCCTGCTCGACACGCTGGAAGAACTCCGCGACCTGGGCAACACCCTGATCGTCGTCGAACACGACGAGGAGACGATGCGCCGCGCCGACAACGTCGTCGACATGGGTCCCGGCCCCGGCAAGCGCGGCGGCGAGGTCGTCGCTCAGGGGACCACCGACGAGATCATCGATTGCGAGGACTCCGTTACGGGCGACTACCTCGCAGGGCGCAAGCAGATCCCAGTGCCGGAAACGCGCCGTGACCCGCAAGGCGCACTCACCGTTCGCGGAGCGCGCCAGCACAACCTCAAAAACCTGACCGTCGATATCCCGGTCGGCTGTTTCACCGCTATCACGGGCGTCTCCGGCTCCGGAAAGTCGACGCTGATGCACGAGATCCTGTACAAGGGACTGGCCCGCGAGATGAACGACAACCACTCCGTCGACCCCGGCGACCACGACGCTATCGAGGGAGTCGACAACGTGGAGACGGTCCGGCTCATCGACCAGAGCCCTATCGGCCGTACGCCGCGGTCGAACCCAGCGACGTACACGAACGTCTTCGACTACATCCGCGAACTGTTCGCCGAGACCAAGCTCTCGAAACAGCGCGGCTACGAGAAGGGTCGCTTCTCGTTCAACGTCAAGGGCGGCCGCTGCGAGGAGTGCGGCGGCCAGGGGACCGTCAAGATCGAGATGAACTTCCTCTCGGACGTGTACGTCCCCTGCGAGGAGTGCGAGGGTGCACGCTACAACGACGAGACGCTGGACGTGACCTACAAAGGCGAAACCATCGCCGACGTCCTCCAGATGTCCGTCGAGGAAGCCTACGACTTCTTCGAAGCCGACACCCGCCTCTCGCGTCGGCTCCAGTTGCTGAAAGACGTCGGCCTCGACTACATGAAACTCGGCCAGCCATCGACCACGCTGTCTGGCGGCGAGGCCCAGCGCATCAAACTGGCCGAGGAACTCGGCAAGAAACAGACCGGCGACACGCTGTACCTGCTCGACGAGCCGACGACCGGTCTCCACTCCGCCGACGAGCGCAAACTTATCGAGGTGCTCCAGCGCCTCGTCGACAACGGCAACACGGTCGTCGTCGTGGAGCACGAACTCGACCTCGTGAAGAACGCGGACAACATCGTCGACCTCGGCCCCGAGGGCGGCGAGAACGGCGGCGAGATCGTCGCCAACGGTACGCCCGAATCCGTCGCACGAAACGACGACTCCCACACGGGGCGGTACCTCCGTGACCTGCTACCTGATGTGGACCTCGAAGGCCCGCGCGGACAGCGGAAAGAGCCGGTGAAGGCTGCGGGCGACGACTGAGTAGTTTCGGTACCGACACGTCTCTATTTTTACAGTAGTCGAATTCAGGATAGACCTTTCTCCGAGACGGCCGTAGCTACGCCCATGCCGACAGCGTACGCCGCAATGCGTGACGCGCTCGTAGTCGCCGAACGCGAAGGAGCAGAGTGGTCCGACACGCGATCGCTCGATGGGTACGACCTGGAGTGCGTGGACGTTTCGTCCGACGCTCCGAACCGCGCGTTCGTCGGGACGTTCGGGTCCGGTCTCCGGCGGTCCATGGACGGCGGCGACTCGTTCGAACGGGTCGGTCGCGAGACGATCGAACAGGACGCCGTGATGTCCGTCGCCGTCTCGCCTCGGGACCCCGATGTCGTGTACGCGGGGACCGAACCCTCGCGGGTGTACCGTTCGACGGACGGCGGCGAGACGTGGTCGCTTTTCGACGGACTGATCGACCTCCCATCGGCTGACGAGTGGTCGTTCCCGCCGCGTCCGGACACACATCACGTCCGGTGGATCGAACCGGATCCGAACGACGCGGACCGCCTCTACGTCGGCGTCGAGGCCGGCGCGCTCGTCATGACGGAAGACGGAGGCGAGACGTGGGGGGAGCGCCCGCCGGGATCGCGCCGGGACAACCACACGTTGACCACCCACCCCGACGCCCCGGACCGGGCCTGGAGCGCGGCGGGCGATGGGTACGCCGAGACGCGCGACGGCGGCGAGACGTGGGACCATCCACAGGAGGGGCTTGAACACCGCTACTGCTGGAGCCTCGCCGTCGATCCGGACGATCCGAACACGGTGCTCGTGTCGGCCGCCAGCGGCGCGTACTCGGCACACACGGCCAGTCGAGCGGAGTCGTACCTCTACCGCAAGCGCGACGGCAGCGAGTGGGTTCGCCTGACCGACTTCCCGGCGGGCGAGGGTGTCGTCCGAGCGGTCCTCGCGGCTGGAACGGAGGCGGGCGAGTTGTTCGCGGCGACGAATCACGGTCTGTTCCGCACCGCCGACGCGGGCGACCGCTGGGAGCGCGTTCCGGTGCCGTGGGAGCGGTTCGGCGAACACACCTGCCGCGGCCTGGCGGTCGTAGGCTGAGCCGATCGGGGGAACGCGGATCGCGCGGCCCGCGAGACGGCGATGTGCGACCGGGAAGGATTTAGCCCCTCCCGTCGACTCGTCGGACATGTACGACTTCGTCGTCGTCGGGGCCGGCCCCGCCGGATCGCGATTCGCCCGGCGCGCCGCAGAGGAGGGGTACGACGTGCTCGCCTTCGAACAGGGCGAGGTCGGAGAGCCGCTCGCCTGTTCCGGCCACGTCAGTACCGACATCTGGGGGTTCACCGGCGAGAACGCGCGCGACGAACTGCTGCAGAACGAGATCGTCGGCGCGCGCTTTCACGTCGGCGGGCCGGGGAGCGACGCTCACCGGTTCTACAAGCGCGAAGTGGTGTCGAACGTCATCGACCGCGAGGGACTGGACCGCCATCTCGCGGGTCTCGCGCGCGACGCCGGCGCTGACGTGCGCGAACACCACACTGTCACTGCGGTCGACCAGCGTCACGACCGTGTCGCGGTCACCGTCCGCGGCCCTGACGGCACCGAGACGTTCGAGGCGAAGATGGTCGCGGGCTGTGACGGACCGCGGTCGCGTGTCCGCACCGAACTCGACCTGGCGGAACCGGGCGAACTTCTACACGGCGTTCTCGGGTTCGACTCGGACGCAGACGCCGCGGACTACGTCGACGTCCACCTGAGCGCGCCGCGGTTTTTCGCCTGGCGCATCCCGCGTGGCGACGCCGGCGTCGAGTACGGACTCGCGGCTCCGCCGGGAGACGACGTGGGAGGACGATTCGACGACCTCGTCGACGGGTACGGCGTCGACCTGCACAGACGCTGCTCCGGCGCGATCCCCATCGGACCGCCGGAGAGCGTGACGAGCCACCGAGGGTTCCTGCTCGGCGACGCCGCCGCCCAGACGAAACCGTTCACCGGCGGCGGCATCCTCTACGGGATGACGAGCGCCGATCACGCCGTTCGCGAGATCGATCCGGACAGTCCGGCGTCGCTCGCGGCGTACGAACGCGCGTGGCGCGACGACCTCTCACAGGAGATCCGCCTTGGCCACTGGCTCCGGCGGGCGTATTCCCTGCCGGAACCTGTCCAGCGGGCGGGCCTGAGCGCGCTCTCCGGGGAGATCGGTGTTCACATGGACCGTCCGTCGTCGCTGTTCTCGCGAGAGCACCTGCGGAAGGTGTTCTCGTAGTTGGAGTGGCGCGTAGCGAGCAGGCGATCTATCCGCAGAGACGTTCGAACGCGAAGCGGCTGATCGCTCACCCGCAGACCGCTCCGCGGCGGTTTTTCAGAACACGGCGGGTGTGGCCGCGGCTTCAGTGATAAGTCCCAGGGGAAAAAGACGGGTCAGTACGTCGGCAGCCGCGCCGACCGGTCGCTCCCCTCGACGAACGGTAGTGCCGTGCGCTGGGCCGGGACTTCCTCCGCGTCGACGCGAACGGTGAGGCCGTCCGCGGGCGCGTCGAAGTCCACCAGCCCGAAGGCGATCGGTTCATCGAGCATCGGGCTCTCGACCGCACGCGTCACCTCGCCGACCGCCTCGTCGCCCGCGAACACGGCCGCACCGGCGTCCGGCACCGCGTCGGGTCGGAGGCCGACTAGGCGCTTGCTCGGTCGACCGCGGTTCTCCACGCGGGAGACGACCTCCTGGCCGACGTAACAGCCCTTGTCGAAATCGAGCGCGTTTCGGATCCCGACGACGTTGGGGATCCGGCCCTCCAGTTCCGTGTCGAACAGCGGCGTCCCGGCTTCGAGCGTGAGTGCTTCCCAGGTGTGCAGTCCGAACGGCGCGGCGTTCAGCCCGTGGTTTACCAGCGTGTCGAAGACGTCCGCGGCGTCGGCCGCGGCGCAGACGACCTCGAACCCCTCCTCGCCAGCGAGACCGTCCGTGCGGACGACTGTGACGCCCTCGTCGCCCATCGACCCGCGGACGAACGAGAGCTGTTCGTCGGGAGACGCGGCACCGTTGAGAACGCTCGCTATCTTCTCGGTCGCTTTCGGGCCGTGGACGCCGAAGACGCCGAACTCGTCGGTAGCGACGCTGATCTCGACGTCCTCGATGAACACCTTCTCTGACCAGTCCGCGGCGAGGGGCTCAGCGCGGCCGGGTGGGGTGAACAGCAGGAGGCGGTCGTTCGCGTTGTACACGTAGATGTCCGTTTCGATGCCGCCCTGAGGGTCTAACAGGAGAGCGTAAACGCCCTCGCCGTCCGTGGACGGAACGTCGTTGGAAACGGCGTTGTCGACATAATCGACGCGGTCGTCGCCGGTGACGACGACAATGCCGTACGGCATCTCCGTCACGCCGACGACGTTCCGGACAGCGCGGTGGGTTCTGTTGGGGCGGCCGTACTCTACCGGAACGCGGCGTCCGCCGCGTCCGCCGAACGTCGCGCCGTGGTCCTCGTGGACCGACTCGATAACTGTCATACTCGTGTCGTGGGGGTAGCGGCGGAAAAACCTCCCTATCATCGGGATCGTTGTAACGTGTCCTGGAACTCGCCGACGCGGATCTGCGAACTGCCGTACTGAGGTACAACAGTTCCTATCAGAACGGTAGCCGGTCGCGGACCCGGTCGAAGACGCTCTGGTCATCGTCCTGTGGCTCGCCCGGGTCAGGGACGACGCGGTCGTCCGGTTTGATCACCGTCCGGTCGCCGTTCTCGTCGACGGTTATTAGCTGGTCCTCCTTCAGCGTCGCCAGTGCGCCTTCGAGGTCGTCGATGTCCTCCTCGACGTGTGACCGGATCTCGAAGACAGTCATCCCCTCCTCGCTCCGGTCGACGAGGGCGTCGAGTACCGAAACCTCGACCGAATCCCGGTCACGGTACTCCCGCTTTGCTCTCATGGCCCATACTTGGCGAGGGTGGGTTTTACCATTAACCCCTGATCAGGCCAAGCAGTAGCCTTTTGAGCCCCGGTTGGATATGGAGTGACAATGGGTATCAGATGTTCGTTACTCGGGCACGACTTCGGGGAAACCGAGGTCGAACGCGAGCGAGAGGAGGACGGTAGCGAGGTGGTGGAGACTGTCCGCGAGGTCGAAACGTGTACGCGCTGCGGGAAGGAGAAACTACTCACGGAGAACACGAACGTCACGTCGCTGGGGCGAACCACAGGCGCAGAGACGACGGACGACACATCGGCGAACACCGACGACAGTCTCGAAACCGCGAGCGAAAGCGGAGACGGGGGTACGCCCGCCAGTTCGCCCACCGCGGACGACACCGCTTCCGCCGAGGAGTCCGCCACGGCGGACGAGAGCGACGACGTAACGGACGACGCGGAGATAATCGAGGAAACTGCCGCGGAAACGGACGCGGCCGAGCAAGCACGCACGGACACCGCCGAAGACGTGGTCGCCGAGGCCGAAAGCGCCCCGGCCACCGAGGAGGACGACGCGGTTATCCTCGACGAGGACGAGGAGCCGGACCGCGACCGGAAACACGGTGAATGGCCAGAGGCCGAGGACACCGGAGCCGACGACGACGAGATGGAACCGACGGCCTGGCCCGAGAACGAGGGCGAGGACGAGGGGTACGACGCCGAACTCGGCGACGAAACGGCCGACGTCGAGTTCGGTGGAGGGCTGACGCCCGAGGCCGAAAACGTCGACATCGACGGCGACGAAACCGTCGGCGGAGACCAGCCGACCACGGAGACGAGTATCACGAGTGCCGGGTCCGCACCGTCGCCCGACGCGCCGACCGATACCGAGAGCGTTGACACGGAGTTCGTCTGCCCGGAGTGCGGGTACAGCGCCTCTGCGACCCGGTCGTCGCTCCGATCGGGGGATATTTGCCCCGAATGCCGGCACGGATACATCACTGAACGGGAGCGCTGACGCGAAAAGGGTAAACCTCCCCCTGTGCATCTCATCACTTATGAAGGAATACAAGATGCGTCGTGGCGAGTATCTCGAAGAACGGATCCCGGAAATGAAAGCGACTATCGAGGAGTATTTCGGCGAGGTGACCGGGACCGAGGAGTACGAGGGCAACGAACTGTACGTCATCGGGAACCCGGACAATCCGGTGTTCGACCAGATCATCGCCGGCACGGCGTCCTACGGTAGCAAGAAGGACAAACTGGCGGTCCACTTCGAGGAGCGAGACGCGGAAGACGTCATCGCGGAGGGGAACGCCGACGCCGCGGCCGACGCTGTCGACGCGAAAAACGAGTTCCTGCTGGAAGCGACTGGTCGGGACGCGAAGGCCCGGCGCGAATCGCTAAAACGGTCGGTCGAGGACGACCCCGACCACGACGTCGACGCCTGAGACGGTTTTCGACCGCGTTTTCGGTTCCACAGGGCAGAAAGAACGCTGCGCGAGCGACGGTTATCGCGTGCCGAGTTTCTCGCGACTGATGCTGACGCCGGTCGGCGTGACGATGATCTGGTCGTCGCCTTTCTGGACGATGTCGCCGCCGACTTCCTCGGCGACCTGGCGAAGTTCGTCGGTGATATGCTCGACCGTCGGGTCCTCCGTCCGGAGACGAGTGATGTCAGCAATGATAAGGTCCCCGTCGTAGACGGCGTCTTTGATGTCTATCACGTCTTCTTTGCCCGCTATCTCGGCGATATGAACTTCCATCGCCGCCTCGCTCGTTCCGGCGTCGAAGTCATCAGGGTTGAGTTCGACGTAATCCCCAGTCGAGCGACTATTGCGGTCGCCGAGTATCTTACTCATGAGTCCCATAGGGAAACACCTCCGGCGGAGCGAGTATAGTTCTTACGTCAGACACGCCGACGAAGCGTGCGTCAGCCGCCTCCGAAACCGGGGTCGTGTAGCCGACTCCGGCGGCGACTTTCCGGAAGACCGATCTTTTTGATGAACCGGTGTCAGTGATCGGTATGACCTTCAGCATCTGCGTGAAAGAGCGGTTCGAGGACGAGGGCGGAGACGAGCAGACCCGGTTCGGCGTCGCTGTCACGACGCGGCTTCCGGGCGTCGGGACGCTCTGTCCGTTCGCCAGCGAGAACGGGGCCGTCGCCACGCAGAGCCTCGTCAACGTCGAACTCGGGCGGAAAGGCGTCGAATACCTCGACGACGGGCTGGCGGTCGAAGACGCGCTCGAATCGCTGCTGAACGCGGACGACGGACGGGAGGGACGGCAGTTACACGGCGTGGACGCGGACGGGACCTTCGCCTTCTCCGGCGAGGAGTGCGGGGACTGGTACGGGCACGTCGAGAGGGAGAACTACACCGTCGCGGGGAACCTGCTCACGGGCGAGGACGTCATCACCGAGACGGCGGCCGCGTACGAGGCGGACCGTGACGAGGACCGGCCGCTCGCGGAACGCCTGATCGACGCGCTTGCCGCCGGCCACGCCGAGGGCGGCGACAAGCGCGAGGACCTCCACGTCCAGAGCGCGGCGCTGCTCGTCGAGACGACCGCCGACCCCGTCGTCGACCCGTACTACGACGACCTGCGGGTCGACGCGACGGAGACGCCGATAGAGGACCTGCGCGAGACCTACGAGTACGCCGTCGAGGGGTACGAGATGGCCATGGACCGTTACGAGGATGCATACGACGAGGACAGCATAGACGGGACGGAGTAACTGAGAAGGTACAAACCGATCGTCTTCGTACCGGCTGGCAATGGCCCCTCACCGACGAGCCCTCGCGGTCGCAGTACTGCTCCTGTTCGCCGGCTGTAACGGCGCGCTACTCGACGGCGGCGACGGCTTCGACGCCGAGACGCCGTCGCTCTCGGAGTTCGACTATCCCAACGGGTACGACGAGGACGGCGTCCCGAACGGAACGGTGGCGGCCGAGACGCACTGGGACCGGCTTGCCGCGACAGGCGGTGTCGTCAACGCGACGCAGACGTTCGACGGCGGCGGGACCGCCAGAACGGTCATCCGCATCGACGCCGAGCGGGAGCGGATCTACAGTCGCCAGCATCGGGGCGGTGACACCTCGCAGGAGACGTTCTACTGGGGCGGAACACTATACCGCCACTTCGATGGCACCGTTCACACCGACGCCATCACGTACGAGGAGGCGAACTACCGGGCGCAGGCCGGTCTGCTGCGCACAGTCGGCATACTCAACTTCTCGGCGGCGAGGACCGTCGTCGTCGACGGGACGCCCGCCGTCCGCTACGAGGTAACGGAAGTCGATAGGCGGATCGGAGACATCGCCGACAATGTCGAGTCGGTGTCCGGGGAACTCGTCGTCGACGAGGAAGGTACCATTCACCAGTTCGAGTACCGGATATCGATCGACGAGGGCGGCGAGAGCCGGACGGTAGCCGGCACGTACGAGGTGGAGTCGTACGGCGAGACGACCGTCGAGAACCCGGACTGGATGGCGGACTCCGAACAGGCGGACGAGAGAGCGTGAGATGTGACGGATTCTTACGTCGCGGTCATCGGGCGGAACGCCGGCCATCTCGCAGTGTCGCCGCTACCGACGGTCCAGCGCCGCTCCGAGCGCTACTCCGACACCTATCCCGACGGCGACGCCGAGCGCGATCTGATCGGTGGCCGCGCCGAGCGCTACCCCGATGCCCGCCCCGATAGCGATCCCAGCACCGACCCTCGACTGGTCTGACCCGTCCTCTTCAGGGCTCATTACCGACCCGTTCGTCGTCCGCGCACATAGCGTCACCTCCCGGACGGATCGCTACGGAGCGAAGTATACTGACAGACGAAAAAGAGCCCGCGGACGGGAGCGCGGCGCGAGGTCGCCGACGAGAAAATAGGTCGCGATTAGATCGCGAACTCGTAGAGGTCGTCGCCGACGTGGTGGATCGATTCGACGACTTTCCCGCTGTCGCCGACCATATCCGCACCGGCGGTCTGGGCGCGGCCGATGGCAAGCACCTTGCCGTGAGACTCCTCGGCGATAGCGACGAGGTCGCCTGACTCGATGTCCTCGTCGGCCTCGACGATGCCCGGCCGCATCACGTCCGCACCGTCGCTGACGAACGAGACGGCACCGGCGTCGACCGTGACGACGCGGTTCTCCGGCGGGTACTCGTTCGCGCCGCGAACGGTGAGGAAGGGTTCGCCGTCCACGTAGACGACCGCCGGTTCGCCGTCGACGAGAACGAGTTCGTCGTCGCTGTTCTCGAACTCCACGAGTTCGTACGCGTCGCCGTCGATCTCTACGTCGAGTTGGGCGGCGACGTTGTCCTCTATCTCGTCTATTTCGTCGCTGCGGAGGTGGTGCCGGGACTTGACCTGCATGAACGGTGGATCCACCGCGGCGCGCATAAATCGACCGTTCCGGGGCGGCGACGCGGGGCCGTCGCGAAGTCGGGGACGGGGAAGGGTCGTTACCGGGGACTGACACACTCGAAAAGGGCTAAGTAAATCCCGGCCTACTGTCGTAGTATGTGGTCCTCCCGGAAGAACCGGGACGAGATGGAGACCTGCATCGCCTGCGGGGACTCGATCCCCCGGTCCGACGCGCGGGAATACGACAAGTACGGCGACCGCTGGGACCGAGAGGGTAAGGAGTTCGAGTACCTCTGTAAACCCTGTTACCGCGAACTCTGTCACCAGCCGCGAGACGAACTCGAAGGACTGCTCGTCGAGGTAGACGCCGGCGAGCACCCCAGAGAGCGGTTTCTTGAGTGGTACAGCGCGACCGTCGAGGACCGCTACGGCACACTCGAAGAAGAACAGTAGAGGGCTCGACGCGTTCACGACGGGCTTTTTCGGGCCTCACCGAGCCAGAGGCGTGCGATAGCGCCGTCGCTGACGTAGTACACGGTGAGGGCGTCCATCGGTTCGTCGAGACCGGTCATGCTTCGCGCAGCCGATGTACTCGTTATCGTTGGAGTGTGTGGGCCGCCGATAGTGGCCGTCGATAGCTACCCGATAGGTTAACTGTGCGACCCCCGTAGCCCCGGGCATGAGCGATACACAAGCCGAGGCGGGCACCGCCGAGGCGCAGGGACCTGTGGAGATCGACGAGGAGATGGCCCGCCATCTGGAGAACAAGCGGGAGGAACTCTTCGAGAAGTTCGAGATCCGCGACGCGTTCCCGTCGGAAGTGCTTGAGGAAGCCGAGGAGCGCACCGAAGGGATCCAGCAGGAGATCGCCGACGAGGTGGACGAGCGCGAGGACCTGCGGGAGATGCCGACCTGGACCATCGACCCGATAGACGCACAGGACTTCGACGACGCGATCAGCATCGAGACGCGCGAGGACGAGTACGTGCTGTGGGTCCACATCGCGGACGTGACCCACTACGTCAACCCGGACACCGCGATGTGGGACGAGGCCGTCGAGCGGGGCAACACCGTCTACCTGCCGGGCTACACGGTCCACATGCTCCCGCCGGTGCTGGCCGAGACGGTCTGTTCGCTCGTCCCGAACGAGGACCGCCTCGCTCACACCGTCGAGATGCACCTCGACAAGGAGACGCTCTCATACGAGACCATCGACATCTACAAGTCCGTCATCGAGAGCGACGAGCGACTCACCTACACCGAGGCGGAGAACCGGCTTGACGCCCCGGATTCGCCGCTCCACGGGAAGATATCGGACGTGTTCGACCTGGCCGACCGGATGCACGAACAGCGCAAGGAGGAAGGGAGTCTCGTCCTCAACCCGCGCCGGGACCGCGCTCACACCATCATCGAGGAGTGCATGCTGAAGGCGAACAAGGCGGTCACGCACGAACTCATGTGGGACCGCGGCGTCGAGGCGATGTACCGCGTCCACCCCCAGCCAAGCCCCGACGAGTGGGACGAGGCGCTCCGGGAGATCCAGGACCTGAACGGCGTTTCTATCCCGGGCGAAGCCTGGGAAGACCCGCGGATAGCCGTCAACGCGACGCTGGAGGAGGCACCCGCCCGGCAACTGGACAAGATCCAGTGGGCCGTGATGAAGGTGATGCCGCGCGCGAAGTACATGAACGACCCGTTCGGCGGACACCACGCGCTGAACTTCGAGATATACGGCCACTTCACCAGCCCGATCCGGCGGTTGTCCGACCTCATCAACCACTGGATCGTCTACACGAACGACGTGCCCGAGGACCTCATCGCGCTCTGCGACCGGGCGTCCGACCGCCAGAAAGAGGCGGAGTCCTGCGAGCGTGAGTACAAGGACTTCCTCCAGGAAGTCGGTCTCGACCCGGACGCCGTCAACAGTCGCGGGATCGAAGTAGTCGAGGACGACGAGGCGGCCTGACGCCGGGACGGTAGCGGACCAGCTTTCGCCCGTAGGAGTAGCTCTGGCCGGTAGCGGACCGGCACTCGTCGGTAGCAACCGGGGCCAAGCAGAGCCGATCGAACGCTGGCGAGCGGACACGACATCGCTGGGATCGGTCAAACCCGACGAGTTCGGATTTTCCGGCCTCCTGCCGAGGAGTAGTGCCGACCGCGAACGCCGTCGGCTGGGGACACGGGGTAGCGAGACCGGGTAGACGGGTCGGATATCTGACGCATGACTGCAGTACGGCTGACAGAACGGATCGGAGCTGCCGCGGCCTGAGACGCCGATTAATCGCCGGTTTCCCGGGTCCCTCTCCGCGCCGATATGTTCTCAGACGCGACGACGACGGACAGAGCGACGCGAAATCACCCCCCGGCACCCATATCAGATATATTATTAACTGATAATCACAGGCGTCGTACCCGATATCTGGCACGTGGCAAAAATATTAACCGTGGGATTCTCATATCTGATAACGAAATGGGTGGGGGGACAAACGTAGTGCTCGTCGTCGCGGACACGACGAGATACGACGATGCACTGACCGCGGAAGTGGCACCGAACATCACCGAACTTGGGAATGAGGGGACGACGTTCACGCAGGCCATCTCGCCTGCACCGTGGACGCTCCCCTCGCATGGGTCGCTGTTCACTGGAACGTACCCGTCGAAACACGGCGCGCACGCCGGACACGAACGGCTGGAAGACCGGTACCCGACGCTGCCGGAACTGTTCCGGTCTGCCGGCTACGATACCGCCGGAGTGTCGGGGAACACCTGGGTCAGCCAGGAAGGCGGGTTCGCCCGCGGGTTCGACG
Organism: Halostella pelagica; assembly: GCA_005954745.1. Lineage (GTDB taxonomy): Archaea > Halobacteriota > Halobacteria > Halobacteriales > Natronoarchaeaceae > Halostella > Halostella pelagica. The sequence continues at coordinate 344,494 of CP040678.1, read as the reverse complement.
AGTTCCACCAGACCTGGCAGTTCGTGCAGTCGGAGACGGCGATGGGCGAACTGGTCGAGGTCACCGAGGAGAGCCGAGTCCGGGCCGTCGGGCGGAAACTGTTCGACGGTAACCCGCTGACGAACGCCGCCAACGCCGTCTACCGGACGCTCGTCCGAGAGCGCGGCGACGAGGGGGCCGAACGCGCGACCGACTGGATCGAGAACTGGGTCGGTGAGCGGGACGGCGACGACCCGTTTTTCCTGTTCGCCAACTACCTCGAACCGCATCTGGAGTATCGACCGCCGAAGCGACTGGCCGAGCGGTTCTTGCCTGACGGCGTCTCCTACGCGGAGGCGATGGACGTGCCCCAAGAGCCCTGGGAGTATCTCGCCGGGACTCTCGAACTGAGCGACCGTGACCTGACGGTCCTGCGGGCGCTCTACCGGGCGGAGATAGCGTACCTCGACGAACACGTCGGCAGGGTTCGGGACGCCCTGAAAGCCGCGGGAGAGTGGGACGACACCGTCTTCGTCCTCGTCGGCGATCACGGGGAGAACCTCGGCGAACACGGTCTGATGGACCACCAGTACTGCCTCTACGACACGCTGTTGCACGTCCCACTCGTCGCCAGCGGGGGCGCGTTCGACGGCCGGGGAGAGGACGGCCGCCTGGTCAGCCTCGCCGATGTCGCGCCGACGCTGCTGGACGCCGCCGACGTCCCGGCGACGACGGCGCGCCGGGAGTTCCAGGGGCAGTCGTTTCATCCGGACGCCGACGCCGAACGCCACAAGTACGTGTTCGCGGAGTACGTCCAACCGCAACCGTCGATGGAGGCGCTGGAGGAACACGTCGACGACCTGCCGGCGCACGTGTACGAGTACGACCGCTCGCTCCGGGCCGTCCGCTCGTCGGAGTTCAAGTTCGTCCGCGGGTCAGACGGGTCGCGCCAGCTGTACGACGTCGTCGACGACCCGGGGGAGACGAACGACCTCGTCCGACAGCGCCCGGAGCGTGCCGACTCGATGGAAACGGTTCTCGACGACTGGCTCCGCTCGTTCGAGTCGGCCGACACCGACGCCGACGTCGCTATCGAGGGCGACCGCAAGGCACAGTTAGAGCAACTGGGCTACCTGCAGTGACGTTCGGGCCGGAAGCCCGGCCGTCCGTAGCGAGTTGGTAAGTACCGTTTTACTTCCGGGCGTGAACCGTCGTCACTGTGATCGAGTACTGCCTGAACAACGTCGACGAGCGGACGAGACGCCTGCTTACTGACAGAGACGATACGCGGGAGGCGTCCTGTCTCGACCACTGCGGCCGGTGTTATCGGGACTCGTTTCTCGTCGTCGACGGAACGGTGGAAACGGGGTCGGACCACGAGGCGATACTCGACCAGCGATGAACGTCCTGTTGCTCTCTATCGATAGCCTCCGCCGGGACTTTCTCACGGCGTATCGCGACACGCCGCGCTGTCTCGACTACGGCGTGGAGACGGACAATCTGGACCGCTTCGCCGAGAAGGCGATCACCTTCGACAACCACTACGCGGGGAGTCTCCCCTGCATGCCCGCCCGCCGGGAGTGGCTGGCCGGCGTTCAGGAGTTCCTCTGGCGTCCGTGGGGGCCGATGGAGGCCTACGACGACTCGCTGGCGGAACTGACCCGCGAGGCAGGAGCGCTGACGCACCTGATCACGGACCACTTCCACTACTTCCAGCACGGCAGCCACGGCTACTACGAGGACTTCAACGGCTTCGATTTCCTGCGCGGGCACGAGTACGACGCCTGGCGCACCGCGCCGCGCGACCCCGACGACCGCCTGTATCGCCAGTCCGCGGATCCCGAGACTGACTCGCCCCACGGCGTCGGCTACGTGAACCGGACGAACTACGCCCGCAACGCCGAGGCGCTGGGTCTCGGCGACCCGGACGCCGACGAAGAGAACTTCTTCGGCCCGCGCGTGCTTTCGCGGACGGCAGAGTGGGTCGGCGACCACGACGACTGGGACGGGTGGTTCTGCTACGTCGACAGCTTCGACGTTCACGAACCGTTCCACTGTCCGGAGCCGTACGCCTCGATGTACACCGACGAGGACCCGGCTGACCCGGACCTGCCGTTCTGGCCCTACTACGGCCCGGTCGACGAGGGACAGAGTGAACTGTCCGAACGGGAACTCGACTTCGTCCGCGCGCAGTTCGCCGGGAAGGTGACGATGGTCGACCGCTGGTTCGGCCGCGTCATGGACGCCCTGGACGAGGGCGACCGCTGGGACGACACGGCGGTGATCGTCACCAGCGACCACGGCTTTTTCCTCGGCGACCACGGCTGGGTCGGAAAGAACGAACCGCCGTGTTACGATGTCCTCGCCAACACGCCGCTTTTCGTCTGGCATCCGGACAGCCCCCGGACCGGCGAACGCGTCGACGCGCTCACGTCCGCCGTCGACCTCTACGCCACGGTGCTGGAGGCGATGGACGCGACAGTGCCCGACGGAACCCACAGTCGAAGCCTCGCGCCGCTGATCCGCGGCGACGCCGAGGACCACCGCGACTACGCGCTGTACGGCTACTGGGGAACCTCGGTCAACGTTACCGACGGGCGCTACACCTACATGCACCCCTGTGTCCCCGATGAGCCGACAGACTGCTTCTCCACCGAGATGATGAACGCGCGGCAGTTCGCCGTGCCGCGACAGCCGAAAACGGACGCGGAAGCCGGTCCGTTCCTGCCGTACACCGACTCGCCGGTGTGGCGGTACGACGCGCCATCGACCCAGCAGAACGAGGCTCCCCTGCTGTTCGACACGGATGCCGACCCCGAACAGACAGAGAACCTCGCGGCGGGGGCCGATCCGGGCACGGACGAGACGAGCAGTGACGATGGAGCGAGCGACCAGACAGAGCGGATGCGCGGCCTCCTCGTCGACGCGCTAGACGACTACGACGCGCCCGACAGCCAGTACGAGCGCCTGGGACTGGACTGATGGGCGAGCGAGGCAGACTCGTGTTCGGCGGGGCCGTCGCCGGATTCGGCCTCGGTGGGGTCCTCGACGTTCTCGTCTTCCATCATCTCCTGGGGACCCACCACCTGCTGTCGAACTACCGCGATCCGGGGACGCTGTCCGGACTTCAGTGGAACGTGTTCTGGGACGGCGCGTTCGCGCTGGCGATGCTCGCCGTCGCGGTGGCCGGTTCGGCCGTCGCGTGGGGGACGGCCAACCGTTCCGACGAGCCGCTGTCGCCGCGACGACTCGTCGGAAGCGCACTTGTCGGCGCAGGGCTGTTCAACCTCTTCGACGGCACCGTTGACCACTACGTGCTCGAACTGCACCACGTCGTCCACGGGACGGCACACTGGGACCCGCATTGGGTGCTTGCCAGCGTGCTGTTGCTGGCGGGCGGGGCCGCAGTTCTCGGCGCGGGCGAAAACAGTCGGTGACGCTTGTCTTCTGTCGGGAACAGTTAGCTCCTCTGAAAGGAATTCTGAACCGAACGGTGAGAGACGAAAAATCCGGAGGTCGTTGCTCGTAGATGCAACGCCGACAGTTCGAGCTGTCACAATGGTTTTGTGATCGCGCTTGAACACTAGTGTGATGAGTGGCTCAATTCGGATCCTCCACGTTGACGACGATCCGAAGTTTGCAGACCTAACAGCGACCTTTCTCGAACGCGAGGACGACCGGTTTACCGTCGAAACGGCGACGAGCGCGACCGACGGACTGGACCGACTCACCGAGGAAATCGATTGCATCGTTAGCGACTACGAGATGCCGGTGACGAACGGTATCGAGTTTCTCGAAGCCGTCCGCGACGAGTACCCGGATCTGCCGTTCATTCTGTTCACGGGCAAAGGCAACGAGGAAGTTGCCAGCGATGCGATCTCGGCGGGCGTTACCGACTATCTCCAGAAGCAGTCCGGCACGCAACAGTACGAACTACTCGGCAATCAGATCTCGAACGCCGTCGAGGCGTATCACTCGAAGCGGTCGTTGACGACGGATGAGACGACCGTCGAAGCAGAATCACTCTCCGCGGACGGCGACCGCGACCCGTACAGATCCGCCGGCGCACGCCCGACTGATTCCGCCGGGGATCGCATCGGCCTCGTGGGTCCCGGGCGTGATATCTCCGCGCGCCGGGAACGCGACTCTGCGCGCCGGGAACGCGAACGCGATCTGAAACGCCAGAAACGGCAGTTCGAGGCCGTCTTCAACAACCCGGTCTCGTTCGTTGGGATCCTAGATCCCGACGGCCGGGTCAGGCGGGCCAACGAACCGGCACGAGACTTCATCGACGTTCCGGTCGACGAGATCGTCGGAGAGCCGTTCTGGGAGACGTCGTGGTGGGATCACTCGACGGAGCTACAGACCGATATTCAGGAGCGGATCGACCGCGCCGCCGACGGCGAGGTCATCCGATTCGACGCCGACCACTACGGACCGGACGGCGAAAGAGTCGTGATGGACGGGATGGTGTATCCGGTGACCGATACCGACGGTCGCGTCACGGCGATCGTCGCGACCGGCCGTGATATTACCGAGCAGAGAGAACGCGAGCACGTCCTCAAGGAGATACAGGAGGTAACCGCTGACGCGGACCGGTCGTTTACCGAACAGGTCGACGAACTGCTCTCGATCGGTCGCGACGCGCTCGGTATGGCGTACGGGACCTTCTCGCGCATCGACGGCGACAACTACGTTATCGAGGCGATACGAGGGCCCCCCGGAGCGCCGGACCCCGGCCATTCGATGTCACTCTCCGAAACGGTTTGCGAACGGACGATGCGGAACGAGGAGACGGTCGTCATCGAAGATCTCGAACAAGAGAGGCCGGAGTCGAGCGACCGGGCCGAGTTCCTGGAGGCCGCCTGTTACATCGGGACGCCGGTGACCGCCGCAGGGGACGTGTACGGGACGCTGTGTTTCGCCGACGAGAGACCAGCCGACGAGTTCTCCGAATGGGAAATCACAGTCGTCGACCTGATAACCCAGTGGGTGAGTTACGAACTCACTCGCCAGAAGACGCAGGACCGGCTCAAACAGCAGAACGAACGGCTGGAGAGGTTCGCAAGCATCGTCAGCCACGACCTCCGGAACCCGTTGAACGTGGCCGAGGGACGACTCGAGTTGGCTCGGACGGAGTGCGAAAGCGAACATCTGGACGACCTGGCGCAGGCGCTGGACCGGATGAGCGCGCTGGTCGACGACATCCTGGCGCTCGCACGGGAAGGCGAGCGGGTAAGTGAGACGGAAGCGGTCGATCTCGCGGCGCTCAGCGAAACCTGCTGGCGGAACGTCGAAACGCCCGGGGCGACGCTCGTCACCGACACCGAACGGACGATCCGGGCCGACCGTAGCCGACTCCAGCAACTCCTGGAGAACCTCGTGCGAAACGCCGTTGAACACAGTTCAGCCAGCAGTCGGCCAGCGGCCGACGACGCCGTCGACCACGGCGGCGAGAGCGTGGTCGTTACGATCGGCGACCTCGACGGCGACACCGGCTTCTACGTCGCAGACGACGGCCCCGGGATCCCCGAGGACGAACGCGAGAAGGTGTTCGAGAGCGGGTACTCGACATCGGACGAAGGCATCGGGTTCGGCCTCTCGATCGTCGGAGAGATCGCCAAGGCCCACGGCTGGGTGAGCAGCGTGACCGAAAGCGACGAAGGCGGAGCGAGGTTCGAGATCGCGGACGTCGAACTCGCCGAGGAGTAGAGTCACCGACCGAAGGACCGACGCCCAAGCGTCGTGTCTCAGTGTGAGTGGCGTCCGTCCAGTGCTATCACTGCCGGGACCGCCAGCGCGAGCGGGCCCGCTCTCGGAGGACCAGCAGGCTGGGGAGCATAGTGACGACAGCAGCGAAGGCAAAAAGGATGGCCAGCCCGGTCACGAGACCGAACCGCTGCAGCGGCGGCGAGAGCGCGAAGGCGAGGACGCCGAACGCGGCCGCCGTCGTCGCAGCGCTCGCCAGCAGCGTCCCGCCAGTACCGGTGAGCGTACTCCGGACGGCCGCATCGAGCGTATCGTGTTTCTCCCGCTCGTCGACGAACCGTTCGCCGGCGTGGATGCTGTAGTCGACACCGAGTCCGATCGCGAGGCTCGTGATCACCGCCGTCTCACTGTTGAACGCGATGCCGAGTACCGACATCGCGCCGAGCAACCACGCCAGCGAGACGACGACCGGCACGAGTACCAGCGCACCGAGCGATAGCGACCGGTAGCGCGCCCAGAACAGGGCGGTCAGGAACACCAGAATCACGACCAGCGTCACCGCGAACGCCTCGACGAGCGTCTCCAGCAGAGCGTCCTGGATCACGGCCGTCATGACTGTCCCACCCGTAGCCACCGCAGTGATACCGGACGCATCGGCTTCGATCCGGTCGGCGTACGTTCGAGTGTCCGCCGCGATGGTCTGTGCCGATTCGTCACCCCGTATAGACACCAGCAGCCGTGCCGAGGTGACGGTCCCGCTGTCGTCGCGGCTGAGGACCTGCTGGGCCGTCTCCCGGTCGGCGTCGAACAGCGCCGCGTACACCGCCGAGACGTTATCATCGGGCAGTCCGTCGCCGTCCCTGTCGTTCTCGTCGACTATCGCCGCGACCGTCTCGTTGTCTGCCGCGACATCCCGGATCGCCGTATGGGGTCCCTCGACGGCCGTCCTCCCGTCGGGCCTGACCTGAATCGAACTCCCGTCCGCGACGCCCTCGCTCGTGTTGTCGAATGCCGTCAGCACGGCGGGGTCGGTTACATTGCCGCGTATCAGTACCTGTGACTGCCCGTCGTCACCCCGTAGCTGGAAGTTGTCGCTGAGATATTCGAAGTCATCGGCGATAGTGTAGCTGTCGGGTGCCAGCGGTCCCGGGAGGTACTGCGCCCACTCGGGCGCGTCCTGCGGGAGGAAGTCGGCCTGGTTGAACTCCGTGTCGATGGTCGTCGCACCGTACGCGCCCGTCGACGCCAGCAAGACCGCGACGACAACGATAGCGATCGGCGCCCGCAAGGAGAGGGCAGCAAGTCGGTCGAGAACGGCGTTCGCTCGTCCGCTCTCGACCCCGAAGGCGCTCTTTCGCCGATTCCAGCCGACCCGGTTTTCGATGAACCCGTCGACTTCGATCTTCAGCGCCGGCAGGAACACGCCGAAGGCGACGAACGTTGCGAAGATCCCACCCGCGCTGAGGACCGCGAAATCGCGGATGGCCGGCAACGGACTGACGACGTTCGAGGCGAACCCGACGGCCGTCGAGACGGTTGCCGCGGCGAGTGCCAGCACGACGCTCCCGAACCCGATCGCCATCGCAGCACGGATGCCCCGGCTCCGAGCCCCGTCGTCGGCTTCTTCATCGACACCGAGTTCGCCCTCCCGAGCCTCGCGGTAGCGCATGACGACGTGCAGCGCGTAGTCGATGCTCAGCCCGATGAGCAGGAACGGGACCGCGATGAGAATGACGTTCATCGGGATAGCGAGCCAGCCCATGATCCCCTGAAGCCACACCAGCACGACACCGATGCCCGCAAACGCCAGCAGGATATCCAGCAGGTCACGGTAGGTGATCGCAAGGACCAGCACGATGAGAACGAGCGCGAACGGCGTGATGATCGCGAAGCTGTCGCCCGTCGCTCGTGAGGAAGCGTCGTCGCGGACGCCCTGGCCGAACACGAACGCGTCGTCGAACCGGTCCTGAACCATGCTGTCGATGACCACCTGCGCATCGTAGGCCGCCTGGGGGTCTTCATTCTCTCCGCTGTCGTCTGTCTGTGCGATGAGCGTGAGCCGTGCCTCGGCGTCCGTCTCTCCCGGCTCGTAGCTCCGAGGCAGGAATTCGTAGGGGTCCTGTTCTCCGAACGCGTCACTCTCCGGGTCAAGGACCTCCGCCAGCAACTGCTCGACTGCTTTCTCGTCCCGGGATTCGAGCGCGTCTATCTGTGTCGCCAGCGACGGCGCGGCAGTCGGCGGCTGGCCGCCGTCCGCCGTCGCTGTCCTGGTGCCGTTCCCGCTCGTCGCCGATCCGTTCCCGCCGGTGTTCGACGACTGACTGTCACTATCGCCGCGGTCCTCGTAGACGGCCGCCGTCGCGACGACGTTTTCGATGCCGATGAACCCCCGCTCGGATAGCGTCTCGTTAAGTGTCCCGTTCGCCCTGATGTCCTGCTGGAGTCGCAATCCCGCCAGCAACGAGTCGCGAGTGAGTACGTCGCCGCTCTCGTTTCGGACGACCAGTTGCGCGGCGACGCCGTCGTCGCCCCCGTAGTTGCTCCGGACGTACTCCTGAGCGTCCGTCTCCTCCGCGTCGACGTCGAACCCGCCGATGTCCTCCTCGCCCGCGCCGCCGAACGCCGCCCCCGCCGCAACCACACCCGTCACCACCAACACGCCGATGATGACGGACTTGCTGTACGTCGTTATCGTGTCCGCGTACCACTGCGAGAGAGCCCCCGCCATACTCAGACCTCTGTTCTACGCCACGGTGGTCGCCTGAACGTCCGCCGCGTTTGAGAGTCGTTTTCGCTCACCTGTGATCACTAGTTAGTCGTGTGTATCTCTCCGCACCATTATTAAGTGTTTGTAGATTTCTACAATATTTATCGACAACGGGTCGGGCGGGTTCGACCGGCATCGCAGGACTCAACGGAAATCGAGGCAAACGTCCCCTGAGGAACACTAATGAGTGAGCGCGAGGCGACCGACGCGTTGCGGACGCTAGGGCTGTCTAACTACGAGGCGCAGGTGTTCGTCGCTCTCCAGAAACTGGGGAGTGGCACCGCACAGGAAGTGAGTCAGCTATCAGAGGTCCCACGGTCGCAGGTGTACGGAGCGGCCGACAGCCTCGCCGAACAGGGACTCGTCGAAGTCGTCGAAGCGTCGCCGAAAGCGTACCGGCCGGTTGCACTCTCGACGGCGCGCGAACTCCTCAATGAACGCCTCGAACGAGAGACAGCGCGGGCGTTCGACCGCCTCGAATCACTCCGTGCAACAGAGGCCGACCACGGCGAGGGACGGGACGTCTCGGTGCTCCGCGGTCGGCAACCGATCGACGACCGCATCGCCGCGCTGGTTCGGTCTGCCGACCACACCGTCGTCTTCGTCTCGCCGACGGCCGAGTCGATGACGCCGGACATCACGGATGCGCTTCGTGAGGCCGCCGGCGACGACGTCGACGTCACCGTCGTCACCGCAGACCACTCACTTGACGGTCAGTTCGCGTCCGGCCCCGTGAACGTCTTCGTTATGTCCGAGGACAACCCCGCCGACTTCGCCGGACGTGCGCTGATGATCGACGACCGCACCGTGTTACTCGCCGCCGAAACGGAAGACGAACCGGTCGGTGAGGAAGCGATGTGGACCGGCGACTCCAGCATCGGACGGATCCTCGCAGCGTTCATGCGGTCCGGCATGGAGTCCGGCCGCGAGCGACATGCCGAGTGATCCACCTATCCCCGTAATTCGAACCCCGCGAAGCGCAGGTCAGCGGCGGACTCCGTCACGAACCATGACGAACTCTCGCGTCTCCCAACTGTCGGTTAAATACGGTCCGCCGGCTGTTGAACCGATAGGGGGCGAAGGAATGGACTCACCGGGGAAATGACACTACGGCTAAATCACGGGGATACGTCTCGATTCAAGTCGTATCGCGATCGCTTTGAAAGCTAGTTCGGAGTTGGACGGGCAGAGTAACACTCCACAGCACCGAATACGAATGAATAGGCCATTGTGTCTGGAACCGAAACAGTGTGGCTAACTTCATGGTCTCTCTGCTGGTCATCGTCGGTCTCCTCGTCGCCGCGTTCGTCGGGTTCAACATCGGCGGGTCGTCGACCGGCGTCGCTTTCGGACCGGCCGTCGGGAGCAAGCTAGTCAGAAAGGTGACCGCGGCAGCACTCTTCAGCGTGTTCGCGTTTCTGGGGGCGTGGACCGTCGGCCGCAACGTCATCGTGACGATGAGCGAGGGAATCGTGCCGGCCGCACAGTTCACCCCAGTGGCCGGCGTCGGGGTCCTGTTTTTCACCGGCCTCTCGCTGCTGGTCTCGAACCTCTACGGCGTCCCCGCCTCGACCTCGATGACGGCTGTGGGGGCGATCGTGGGGCTCGGGCTCGCAACGGACTCGCTCAACGAGGCGTTGATGTTCACGATCGTCTCCGCGTGGATCATCGCCCCGCTCATTGGACTCACTATCGGTGCAATCATCGGACGGTACGTCTATCCACAACTCGAAGCTCGACTGTCGTTTACGCGCCTCGAACGGCAGTTGATCCAGGTCGACCGCTCTGGACGGTTCCCCCGCGTCCGGATCAACAGGAACGTGTCTCCGCGTGACCTCGTCGGATCGGCGCTGGTGCTCGGCATCGCCTGTTACATGGGCTTCAGCGCGGGGGCCTCGAACGCTGCGAACGCGGTCGCCCCGCTCGTCGGCAACGGATCAGTGACTGTCGACCAAGGTGTGTTACTCGCCGTCGCCGCCATCAGCCTCGGCGGATTCACTATCGCCAGGCGCACCCTCGCGACGGTCGGTGACGACATCACGGACCTCCCCATTCTGGCGGCGCTCATCGTCTCAACCGTGGGTGCGACGATCATCACCATCCTCTCGTACTACGGTATTCCGGCGAGCCTCGCGGTGAGCACGACCTGCTGTATCATCGGTCTCGGCTGGGGACGGGCGAGTCGCGCCGTCACACTCACGGAACTGGCCGCGCCGCCGTCCAAGACCGAACCAGGGCCGAATCTCACTACTCGCGCCCTCGCTACCTCCTCGGCCGAGGATGACAAACCAGGAGGGCCGACTGTGGGCGAACTCGCGTCCGGAGAGGCCCCGGACACGGCGGATCAGCGCGACGACGCCCCATCTGTCCCACCGATCGGCGAAGAGGACATTGAGGAACTGACCGCCGAGAGTCTGTTCGACCCGGCAGCGACAAGTCGAATCGTCATCCTCTGGATCCTCACGCCGACGCTTTCGGTCGTGGGATCGTATCTTCTCTTCGCTCTCCTCCTGTAACCGTATCTCCACGTACCGAGATCCACTTCGAAAGAGTGGGACCCGGAGTCCGTGAAAGCGTTCCGGGAAACGGTGCGTCTCTACTGTCGGACCCATCGGACGAACGTTTATCCCCGACTTTCCCGAAATGACAGACATGGATCGTCCTCCCGACCATGGAGGGCTCTGAGCATGGCGGGAGCCGTCTTCTGGGCGCTCGTCGTGCTGGCCACACTCACTAGCCTCGCCACGGCGTGGGCGCTCGGTGCTAACAGCAACTCGCCGCCGTTCGCCCCGGCGATCGGTGCCAACGCTATCTCGACGATGCAGGCGGCCTTTCTCATCGGTATCCTCGCCGCGCTCGGCGCACTCACCCAGGGCGGGGCGATCTCCGAGACGGTCGGAGCAGGGCTCATCAACGGCGTCCAGATCACGTCGCTGGCGGCGACGGCGGGGCTGCTGACTGCGACCGGGTTCATGGCCTTCGGCATCTACACCGGCTATCCGGTCCCAGCGGCGTTCGCGACTACCGGAGCGATGGTCGGCGTCGGGGTGTCGCTCGGTGGCAACCCTGCTATCGACACCTACCGCCGCATCGCACTCTTCTGGACGCTCGTCCCTCCCGTTTCGGGCGGGCTCGCCTATCTCACCGCCACTCTCCTCCGACGCGACGACATCCCGGAGACCGTCGGCGTGCCGTTGCTCGCGGCGGTCGTCGGCGGCATCGTCGCCAACGTCCAACTGGGGGTCATCCCCTCGCCGGCCGACGCAACTCAGAGTTCCGTCGCGGGGTTCATCGCGCGACAGGTCGATACACCGACGGTCGCTGGGGTCGACCCCCTGGCGGTGCTCGTGACGCTTGCGGTCGCCGCGGCGGGGTTCCGGTTCATCCGCCGACGGACCCAGGCGTCGGTTGAGGACGGCATCCGGACGTTCCTCATCGCCCTCGGGAGCGTCGTCGCCTTCTCCAGTGGCGGCAGTCAGGTCGGGTTGGCGACCGGCCCGCTCGAGAACCTGTATGGGGCCGAACTCGGGCTGCCCAGCATCGTCCTACTGGCGCTCGGCGCAACCGGTATCCTCGGGGGCGCGTGGATGGGCGCGCCCAAGTTGCTTCAAGCCACCTCCCGCGAGTACGCGCAGTTGGGGGTCAGGCGCTCCATCGCCGCGCTGGTTCCCGGGTTCATCATCGCACAACTTGCCATCGCACTGGGGATCCCTATCTCGTTCAACAACATCATCATCTCCGGCGTTATCGGCGGCGGGCTCGCCGGCGGTTCGGCAGGCGTCTCCCGCCGGAAAATCGGCGTGACCCTCGCGTTTTGGCTCATTACGCTCGCCGTCTCTACTGTGGTCGGGTTCGTGCTATACAGGGTCTTCGCCGCGGTGCTCGGCGGGTGAGGAGAACCGGGTCAGCGGACGACAGTCACGGACACGGGAGCCTCGCCGACGACGCTCGTCGCCACGGTGCCGAGCAACCGACGAGAGATATCGCTCCGCTCCCCGCCATGCCCTCCCATCACGACGTGGTCGACGTCGTTGGCGGCGACGTATCCCAGGATCGCCTCGGCTGGGTCACCCGTGACCACCGCTGTCTCGATCGTTCGGTCGGCCTCGGTAGCCTGTGCTCTCGCCCGTTCGACGACGCGGTCGGCCCGGTCACGTGCGTTCTCGCGACGATCCTCGCCGGGTTCGAGAATCCCTCCCTCACTCATCGCCGCGTCGATCGGTGTCACCACGTTCAGGACAGTCACCTGACAATCGAAGAGTTCGAGCGCCTGCCCGAGTGCCTCGTCCGCCAGCGGCGACCCGTCAAGCGGGACGAGGACGTGCGATGGCGCCATAGGGCACCTTGCATCCGCTCGCACATATCGACAGTGGTCGTCCGCCGCACGGTGGCGACGGTGGAAGACGGACCCTTGCTACCGAGGCGAGGGAACATTCCTGAGACGAAGGGCGGACCCGAAACCGACGACCAATGGGTCGCCGCGTTCGACAGGTGGAGCCGATCGAGCGCCTCGTGGCGGGTCACGACGCGAACCACCTATGGAACCGACTGATGTTTTCGTCGGTCCCGGCCACCACGAGTTCGTCCCCAGATTCGATCACGAACGACGCTCCAATATTGGTGACAACGCTACCGTTGCGTTCGGCGGCGACTACGGTACATATAGTCCTGTTACGGATGTCCGCCTCGGCGAGCGATTCGCCAACGGCACCCGGAACCGTCGTCCGGACGAGTTTCAGTTGCGTCCCCGGGGAGAGGATCTCCTCGTCGCGAACGACCGACGCGAGCATTCGTCCGCTGACTGCCGCGAGCGACAGACGTAGTCAGCGCCGGCGCGAGACAGCTTCGACCCATTCTCGTGCTCGTTCGCTCGGGCGATGATTTCGATCCGGGAATTCAGTTCACGAATGACGAACGTCGCGAAGATCGCCGCCGTGCCTTTGGGCAACGCGAGTACGATGGAACTATCGAGTCGGGTCAGTTCGAGACTGACGAGGTCAGTGTCACGGAGATCACTGCGATGGACGCGGTGGAAGCACTTGACCAAGTAGCCCTTCGAACCTGGGTTTTTGCCGCTGGTGAGGTTGTCGACGACGATACGCACGTTGACTGTATCTTCCGAATAGATCGGGTGGCCAACAAACCTGAATAAGGCCGTCAGAGAAATGGAAAATATATTATATATGAACAAATCTACTTGTAGTTTCAGCTTGATTGAGAATGTATGACAATACTTGCTGCGATCGATGAGAACGAGCGGTCCAGAATTGTCGCCAAAGTCGCATCCGATCTCGCAGCGACGTACGATGATACCCTCGTCGCTTTGCACGTCGTCCCGCAGGAAGATTTCGATGAGCACCGCCGATCCATACAAAGTATTCCAGAGTTCCAGGACTACTCGCTCACGCAAGAAGAGGACAGTGCGGAACGATTTGTCAGAGAATTCGTCGAGGAAACTGCCGATACTGTCGATGTGGAGCGGTTCGAAGCGCGAGGGCGCGTCGGTAATGTTACTGATAAGATATTGGCCGAAACGGCCTCGCTTGAACCGCGGTTTCTCGTTATCAGCGGGCGACGGCGGTCGCCGACCGGAAAGGCGGTGTTTGGAAACACTACTCAACAGATCTTGTTGAATGCCGAGTGCCCCGTTGTGACACAGCTGAGTGATCAGTAAGCTGCAGTCATCCGATTCCTCAAATCGCACAGTGCCGCTTCACGTATCTTCACTATCGCTCTCTGAGAGGAGTATTAGCTCAGTTTTGTTGGTAGCGAGATCGTCCGCATTAATCACCCAGAGCGGTCGCTCAGTGGATAACCCGACATGACAGAAATTCGGGATGGACTCGCCGGGATTTGAACCCGGGGCCTACACCTTGCGAAGGTGTCGATCTACCACTGATCTACGAGCCCGCTACCAGAACGTAACCCGGTGCGGTTATTTGTAGGTTGTGTTTTCGGGACGGACGCTGGCTCGCGGGCTGGCGTCGAGAACGCCTATCCGTCCGGCGACGAGACCGAGCAGGAAGCCAGTGAAATGCGCGATGAGCGCGACGTCCGGCGCGCCCGTAGCGACGGTGACGACGGCCGCGAGGACGGCGAATCCGAGTAGTTGGACGGGGGGGCTCAGGTCGAAGCGGGAGAAGAAACCGCTGGCAAGGCGGTTCCCGGTGAGAACGTAGCCAAGGAGCGCGAACACGGCACCGCTAGCACCGAGTACCGGGATCGGTTCCGCGATGAGGCTCTTGAGCAGGACCTGGACGATGCCGGCGGTCGCTCCTGTGGCGATGAAAAACACGTGGAACCGGAACGGCGTGGTCGAGCGTTCGACGGGGATGCCGACGAACAGCAAAGTGATGCTGTTGGCGAGCAGATGAGAGACGTCGCTGTGGGCGTACACGCTGGTGACGATGGTCCAGGGCCGGACGGAAAGCGGGGGCGCGAGCGCGAACAGGCCGACTGCGTACGGAATCAGGAGGCCCATCAACTGTTGTGCCAGAAACACTGCGGCGAAGATGAGTAACGTGTCCACGGTTGGACTGTCCGCCAGTGGAGTCCGCATACTGTTGCCTGACTACCCGGCGATATAAAATTGTGAGCGACGCAACTGGCCCGGCCTGCGCGCGAGAGTGACGAGAGGTACCCGTCGTGACCGCGTCGACGGCGGGTCCGCCGCAAAAGCGGTG
This sequence comes from Halostella pelagica, assembly GCA_005954745.1. GTDB lineage: Archaea > Halobacteriota > Halobacteria > Halobacteriales > Natronoarchaeaceae > Halostella > Halostella pelagica. Next base: position 329,356 of record CP040678.1, on the reverse strand, counting down.
CCGTTAGTCTTCGAGAACGATCTCGATACTGACGTCGTTCGGCACCTGAATGCGCATGAGCTGGCGGAGCGCGCGCTCGTCCGCGTCGAGGTCGATCAGACGCTTGTGGACGCGCATCTCCCAGTGCTCCCACGTCGCCGTCCCTTCACCGTCGGGGGACTTCCGGGTGGGAATCTCCAGCGTCTTCGTCGGGAGCGGGATCGGACCGGACATCGAAACACCGGTCTTGTTCGCGATCTCCCGAACGTCGTCGGTGATGTCGTCCAGGTCCTCGGGGCTGGTGCCCGCGAGGCGGACGCGTGCCTGTTGCATCTTAGCTCTCGTTGACGCTCAGGACCTTGCCGGCCGCGATGGTCTGACCCATGTCGCGGATGGCGAAGCTGCCGAGCTCCGGAATCTCCTGGGAAGACTCGATGCTGAGCGGCTTTTGCGGGCGAATCGTGACGATGGCTGCGTCGCCGCTCTGGATGAAGTCCGGGTTCTCCTCGGCGACCTCACCGCTGGACGGGTCCATCTTCTTGTCGATGGATTCGATGGTACAGGCGACCTGTGCGGTGTGAGCGTGGAAGACCGGGGTGTAACCGGCCGTGATGACGCTCGGGTGCTGCATGACGATGACCTGGGCCTGGAACGTCTCGGCGACCGACGGCGGGTCGTCGGCGGGGCCACAGACGTCACCGCGGCGGATGTCGTCCTTGCCGATGCCGCGGACGTTGAATCCGACGTTGTCACCGGGACCGGCTTCGGGCACCTCTTCGTGGTGCATCTCGATGGTCTTGACCTCGCCGCCCTCGTCGCTGGGCTGGAAGGAGACGTTGTTGCCCACGTTGAGCATACCCGTCTCGACGCGGCCGACCGGGACCGTACCGATGCCGTCGATGGTGTAGACGTCCTGGATCGGGAGGCGGAGCGGCGCGTCCGTCGGCGGCTCCGGCTCTTCGAGGCTGTTCAGGGCATCGAGGAGGATATCGCCGTCGTACCAGTCCGTGTTCTCGCTCTCTTCGGCGATGTTGTCGCCCTCGAAGGCAGAGATCGGGATGAAGCTGGCGTCCTCGGTGTTGAACTGGACCTGCTGGAACAGGTCTTCGACCTCGGAGACGACCTGGTTGTAGTCGGACTCGTTGTAGTCGACGAGGTCCATCTTGTTGACGCCGACGATCAGTTCGTTGATGCCGAGCGTGCGGGCCAGGAACACGTGTTCCTGGGTCTGGGGCGCGACACCGTCGTCAGCTGCGACGACGAGGACAGCGTTGTCAGCCTGGGACGCGCCCGTGATCATGTTCTTGACGAAGTCGCGGTGGCCCGGACAGTCGACGATGGTGAAGTAGTAATCGTCGGTGTCGAACTCCTGGTGGGCGATGTCGATGGTGACACCACGCTCGCGCTCCTCGGCGAGGTTGTCCATGACGTAGGCGAACTCGAAGCCGCCCTTGCCCTTCTGCTCCGCTTCTTCTTTGTGCTGTTCGATTACGTGCTCCGGTACCGATCCTGTCTCGTACAGGAGTCGGCCCACAAGCGTGCTCTTGCCGTGGTCAACGTGACCGATGATGGCTAGGTTCTGGTGGGGTTTGTCTTCGCTCATTGGTATCTCACGCGCAGAGGCGCTATATCGGAGTCTTTCGGCGGAAGCAGTTAAAACCATTTCGATACGGTACGCCCCCCATCCCGTTTCCGTCCGGCGGTTTGGTGACTCGTCACACGGGCATAGTCGCGGTAGTGCGGGCGTATGCCGTCGGCTGACAGTCGGTGAGCGGATCCGCCGGACAACCCAGCGAGTTTGGTCAGGCCGAAACAGGCGACAGGGTCACCGTTCGAGGCGACCGACATCGGCGAGGACGGCAGTCGCCGTCTCAGGACCACCCGCACCGCGCCCGCTGACGTTCAGTCGACCCGCGTGGCGCGTCTCTAACTGGACGATGTTGCGCGTACCCGTGACCGCGAGGGTACCGTTCTCGGGAACGAGACGAGGGGCGACGCGGACGCCGGCGGCGGTCGCCTCGCCGATGAGACGGACGGTTCGCCCGTCCTCGGCGGCCAGTTCGAGCGCGCTTCCCGGCACGCTCTGGATACCCTCGACATCGGCGTCGTCGAGCGAGTACTCCGTGGCGTCGTCGGAGAGAACGTTCGCGAGGATGACGCATTTCAGCGCCGCGTCCGTCCCGTCGACGTCGAAGGTGGGGTCTGCCTCCGCGACGCCAAGGTCCTGGGCCTCCGCGAGAACGTGTTCGTAGTCCAGGCCCTCGGTGGCCATCCGCGTGAGGATGAAGTTCGCGGTGCCGTTGAGCACGCCGCGCGCCGCGGTCACCTGTGACGGGCCGAAATCGGAGATGGTCGAGAGGACGGGAATAGCGCCGCCGACGGTCGCCTCGAACAGTACGTCGCCCGCGCTCTTCCGTTCGAGCCCGCGCAGGTCGCCGTATCGCTCAGCGACCGGCCCTTTGTTCGCGAGTACCACGTCGCGGTCGCGTTCGAGCGCGGCCCGAACGTGACTGAAGCCGGGTTCGGCGTCGCCGAGCGTCGTCGGCGTCGCCTCGACGAGAACGTCGTACTCCGCGGCCAGAACCTCGTCGAGGTCGCCGTCGCCGACAGTTCCCGTCTCGTCCTTTCGGTCGAGTATCCTCTCGGCGTCGACGCCGTCGGGAGCGACCGTCGCGCCCCCGGAGTCGGCGATGGCAGTCACCGTGTGACCGTACTCACCGGCGAGTTCGACGACGGAACGGCCGACGGACCCTGCCCCGAGCACTGCGAGGTTCATGCCGGACCCCCCTCGGTGAGCGGTTCGACCACGCTCAGGTCCTTCTCGCCCGCGATGCTTCGGACGGTCGACAGCGCGTCGTCGGTGCGGCCGGATTCGACCGCGAGTCGGAGACGAGCCGAGGTGACGTCGTCGGTTCCCTCCGGCGATGTCAGTGAGAAGTCGACGACGGACGCCCCGGAACACTTCTCGATACGGTTCAGCGAGTCTGAGAGGTCAGTGTCGATGATGTGTCCGGCCAGGAGGACGGACACCTCCTCGCTGTAGCGCTCGGCCCCGGCCTGGATGACGTTGACGCCGGCGTCTCGCAGAGCGTCGACGATGTCTTCGAACCGGTCCGGCGGACACTCGATGTCGACCTCGACCGGGACGTGTCCCCGGGGTGTTAGATTGCCGCGTTCGTGGAAAATAGAGAGGAGGTTTCCGCCGTTTTCGGCGATCGGTTCGAGAGTTCGGAGCAGTTCGCCCGGTTCGTCGACCAGTTCGAGGCGGACGGTGTACGACTGTACGCCCCCGTCGGTGCGTTCCTCACTAAAACCGTCGTCCGCGCTAGCGTCGCCTTCGTCCTCTGCGCCGGAATCGGAATCGTCTTCCTGGCTGGTGGCACGTTCATCTCCCACACGGATCACCTCGCGCTACGAAGTTCATATCCCACCTCTCTCGCCCGTGCGGTAAAGAGTTCACTCATTTGCAAATGTCTCCGACGGATCGAGGCGGTGTCCGTATCGCGTTCCTCGACGCCCGACTGTACGCCGCCAGTGTATCAGCGATTTCGTCGCCGTCGAGTCGGGCTCGTGCCAGACGGCAACGGGACGGCGAAAGATAGACGAACTCTCCGGCAGGTCTCCCGGCACCGCACCCGGCCGAGAACCGGATCAACGCGTGATGTGGGCCACATACTGTTGGCTGTACTCCCTTGCAGGATATCGGACCCCCGTGGTCCGAGTGTCGTTCCGAAGTGACAGCCGACAGTATCAGAACCGCGGCGATTGCTCTCGGATGACGTCAGTCGCCGAACTGAGTTCCCCGGAGAGCACGACCAGCACGTCGTCGAGCGAGAGGATCCCCGACAGCGTCCCCTCGTCGTCGACGACCGGTACCCGTCGGATGTCGTTCTCGCTCAGCGTCCGGACCGCGTCGAACAGTTCCTCGTCCTGAGTGACGGTCACCGGGTCCTCGCTCATCAGATCCTCGACGGACCGCTGGGTGAGATCGGGCGTCTCCTCCAGCGCGAGCGCTATCTTCCGGTCGGTGATGATACCCGCCGGCCGGTCGTCCTCCGTGATCACGACGGTCCCCACGTCCTGTTCTTCCATCATCGCGACGACCGTGGCGATGGGCGTGTCCCGGTCCGCGGTGATTACCTCTTCCCGGGCGATGCGTTCGACGCCGACGGGTTCGATCGGAATGTTCCGTGCGGGCGAGTGCTGCTGTTGTACCCCGCCGAACTGCTGGCCGGTCTGTGTCCGTGCCATCCCCTGTCCGGCTTGTTGGCCGCCGGACTGTTGGCTGGTTGGTCCCGACTGGACTCCGTGCTGTCCCGGCGGGGCCTGTCGGCCTTGCTGGCTCTGCTGTCCCCCCTGTCCGAAACCGGATTGCTGTCCGGGCTGTCCGAAAGCCGACTGCTGCCCAGTCTGTCCGGCCTGATGCGTACTGCCGTGGTGGGGCTGGTGCTGTTGCTGGGCCGTCGGCCGAGACTGGGGCCGTTCGCCTCCTCCCTGCTGGCCGCCGGAGAGCCGGGGCCCCTGCTGGCCAGTCCCGCTAGGCGGGGTGTGGTGGGACTGCTGACCCGGCGGAGTGTACCCGCCGCCCTGTTGTCCCCGCTGTCCGCCTCGCTGTGGCGGTTGTCCGGTGCCCGGCGTTCCCTGCGGAGCGCCGCCCTGCTGGCCCTGTCTCGGCGGCTGTTGCCCGCCTCGTTGTTCTCGTCGGTCAGGACCCTGTCGGCCCTGGGACTGGTTCCGTTCGCCTGTCGGTCGACGGTCTGGCGTATCGCGGTCTCTCATGAATATCACCTCTGTGTCCGCACCGAGCGGTCACAGCGACAGCCGAGGCCACGACCCTGGCGAGAATAAACCCCAACGACAGTTTCGACCTACCCGGTACGAAACGGGGGTTAAGCCGTCGTTGTCGGGGAGACAAACGGACCGTGCGCTGGGGAGCGCCGCGGAGACGTGGTTGACGCGAGTGCGCTCTGAGAGACAACTACTTGCGGAGGTAAGCGTCTCGAAACCGCGTCCGAATACGGGTAAGCGTCGAAAAAACGCGGGAATGCGAGGCGTCGTTAGAAGTAGTCGATGGACTCCGGTAGTTCCAGCTTCATCCCCTTACGCTCCCGGATCTCCATGATCTGGTCGCGCTGAAGGTTGTCGGCCATGACCTGGAAGCCGGCGTTTTCGGTGTTCCAGGAGGCGCGGCCTTCCGTGGCCGAGCGGATGTCGCTGGAGAAGCCGATCATCTCCTCGACGGGTGCGACGCCCTCGACGACCATCAGGTCGCCTTCCTGGTACATGTCGTCGACGCGGCCACGGCGACCCTGAATCTCGCCGGAAGCCGATCCCATGTATTCGTTCGGAACGTCGATGCGGACGTCCTGAATCGGTTCGAGGAGTCGAACCTCACCGCGGATGAGCGCGCGGTGGACAGCCTCGCGGACCGCCGGGATGACCTGTGCGGGACCCCGGTGGATGGTGTCCTCGTGGAGTCGAGCGTCGTGCAGGCGGATGAGCGACCCCTGTACGGGCTCGGCCGCGAGCGGACCGTCGTCGAGCGCCTCTTCGAGGCCCTCGATGACGAGTTCCATCGTCTCGTTCAGGTGCTGGATACCCTTCGTGTCGTCGATGAGGATGTTCGTCCCGTGGATGTGTTCGACGTTCTGGGACGCGTCTTTCTCCATCCCCGCTTCCTGCAGCGCCTCGCGGCGCTCCTGCTCGGGCACGTCCATGGAAACATCGCCGAGCTGGATCGCGTCGACGATGTCGTCCGTCAGCGGCTGTAGCGAGATGTAGAAGCGGTTGTGACGGTTCGGCGAGATCCCCTCGACTTCCTGGGTCGGCTCCTGGGGAGCCTCGCGGAAGACGACGATGGGCTCACCGGTGTTGACCGGGATCCCCTGGTTGCGCTCGATGCGCTGGGTCTGGACTTCCAGGTGGAGTTCGCCCTGTCCGGAGATCAGGTGTTCGCCCGTCTCCTCGTTGATCTCGATCTGGATCGTCGGGTCCTCCTTGGACACTTGCCGCAGCGTCTCGATGAGCTTCGGCAGGTCGTCCATGTTCTTCGCCTCGACGGACTTGGTGATGACCGGCTCCGAGATGTGCTCGATGGACTCGAACGGCGTCATCTCCACGGAGGAGACGGTAGAACCGGCGATGGCGTCCTTGAGGCCCGTGACGGCGGCGATGTTCCCTGCGGGAACGCGTTCGACCTCCTCGCGCTCGCCACCCATGTAGATGCCGACGCTCTGGATCCGGTTCTTCCCGGCAGTCCCGGAGACGTACAGTTCCTGGCCCTTCTCTAGGGTCCCGGAGAAGACGCGGCCGGCGGCGATCTCCCCCGCGTGGGGGTCGACGCCGATGTCAGTGACCATCAGAACGACTTCGCCCTCTTCGTCGACCAGACGCATCGTGTCGGCGAGTTCGGAGTCCGCGTCGCCGCGCCAGATGCGCGGGATACGACGGGGCTGCGCGTCCACGGGGTTCGGGAAGTGCTCGCAGACCATGTCGAGCACGACGTCCGACAGCGGCGTTCGCTCGTGGAGTTCCTGGCGCTTGTCGTTGCGCTCCAGGTCCATGATGTCGGCGAAGTCCATACCGGTTCGCTGCATCGACGGGAACGAGACGCCCCACTTGTACAGCGCCGACCCGAAGCCGACGGTTCCGCCCTCGACGGACACCGTCCAGTCGTCGTCGATGTCGTCCATCTCCTCGGTCATGCCGCGGATGAGGTCGTTCACCTCGCGGATCACCGAGAGGAGGCGGTTCTGCATCTCCTCGGGACCCTCCTGCAGTTCGGAGATGAGGCGGTCGACCTTGTTGATGAACAGGGTCGGCTTCACGCCCTCCCGTAGCGCCTGACGAAGCACCGTTTCCGTCTGCGGCATCGCGCCCTCGACAGCGTCGACGACGACGAGCGCACCGTCGACGGCACGCATCGCACGGGTAACGTCACCGCCGAAGTCGACGTGGCCCGGCGTGTCGATGAGGTTGATGAGGTGGTCGGTGTCCTCGTACTCGTGGGTCATGGAGACGTTAGCGGCGTCGATCGTGATGCCGCGTTCCTGTTCGTCCTCCTCCGTGTCCATGGCGAGTTGTTCCCCCGCGGTGTCGTCGGAGATCATGCCCGCGCCGGCGAGCAGGTTGTCCGTCAGTGTCGTCTTGCCGTGGTCGACGTGTGCGGCGATGGCGATGTTCCGGATGTTCTCCGGTTCGTCCATCAGTCGCTCGCACTGTTCGACGATCTTCTTGCGTCTACCCATTACCCACTCATATCGCCAGCGGAGTGAAAAGGGTAGTGTTTCGTCGGCGACGGAGGAACCGACGTAGCTCGACACGAACAGAGTGACGAGACGGCGTTTCGTCTTCGCCGACGGGAGAGACAAAGGGAAAGCTCGCGACGAGTGAAACGAGTCGAGGTGGTTCGTCGCCGCGGGAGGCCCCACCGTTTTTGAGCCGACGGATCTCCGATCGCTTACCGACCCATCGTTTTGGTGGTGTGGGTCGTACTATCCGGTATGGGAGGGGATCTCCTGATATACGGATCGTACGGCTACGCCGGAAGCCTGATCACTCAGCGGGCGGTCGACCGCGGTCTCGACCCGACAGTCGCCGGGCGTGACGCGGAACAAGTCGAGCGGCAGGCCACTGACCTCGGACTCGACCACGAGGTGTTCAGTCTCGAACACGGGACAGTCGTCGAGGACCGCGTCGCAGCGGCCGACGCGGTGCTGAACTGCGCGGGGCCGTTCTCCCGGACGACCGAGCGCCTGACGACGGCGTGCATGGAAACCGGGACTGACTACCTCGACTTGGCCGGCGAGATAGACGTACTGGAAGGGGTCGCGGAGCGGGACCGCGACGCCGAGAAAGACGGCGTGTCGCTCGTCCCCGGCGTCGGGTTCGACGTGGTCGCGACGGACTGTCTGTCCGGGTTTCTGGAGTCGCAGTTGCGCTCCGCGACGGAACTGACGCTGGCGCTCGACGGGTTAGGAACGTTCTCCCCGGGGACCGTGAAATCGATACTCGAGAAACTGCCACAGGCCGGCGCAGTGCGGAAGAACGGAGCGATACGGTACGTGCCAGCGGCGTGGAAACGCCGCGAGTTCGACTTCGGTGACGGGACGGCGAAAACCGGCGTCACCGTACCGTGGGGAGACGTCTCGACGGCGTACTACTCGACTGGGATCGAGAACATCGAAGTGTACGCGACGGTGCCGGAGTACGCCGTCTCGGTCATGCGCCGAATCCGACCCCTCGTCCCGGTGCTCGGGCTGACGCCGGTTCGCCGGGCGCTCGAAGTGCTTGCGGACGCCGCGCTGTCCGGGCCGAGCGCGCGCGAACGCGCGCAAAGCACGACCCGCGTCTGGGGACGGGTCGTCGACGACGAGGGCAGCCACGTGACGGCGGTGTTAGAGACGCCGGACACCTACGACCTCGCGACGGCGACTGCGGTCGAGGCCGCGAAGCGAATGCTCGCGGGCGAGGTCTCGGACGGGTTCCAGACGCCGGCCTCGGCGTTCGGCACGGACTTCGTCCTCGACGTGGAGGGCGTCACCCGGACGATCACCGACGCCGAGCAGGTACCGACCGCGGACGTAGCCCGGTGAGCGGGATGGCCCGCTCGTCCCTGGTCGAAGCGCGCAGCGCTTCGCAACACCGGGACAAGAGTCATATCGTTCCGTCCCCTGGTAGGTGTACGCATGGACGTTCGCGTGCAGGGACCTGGGCCGGCCGCGCCGTTTCTCAGCGCACAGGACATCTTCGAGACGGAGTACGACGTCGACCGCCCGGTTCACGTGCGGATCCGGGAGGACCCGGACGAGCGCACGTGGACCGGCCACGACGCGGACCATCACGTTCTCAACATCTCCCGTCAGGCGGCGACAAGCGCGATGGCGCGCGAACTCGCACTCCACGAGTACGCGCACATGCGCCGTCACGAGGGAGGCCACCCGTCACACACGCAGTCGACGGAAGAAGCGCTGTATCTCGCACTCGCCGGCAAGTCCGTCGAACGCCGCCGACTCACGCACTGCTACCAGATCGCCAACCACATGAAAGACATCTACGCCGACGACATCACCCTTCAGGTCGGCCCGCCCGACAAACTCGTCGCCTTCCTGGAGTCGAGTCTGGCAGGCGCTATCGCCGACGCTCCGGGGCGGGCACCCCGTGCCGTCTCCAGGCTCACTGATCCCGCGGCTGATCCGGAGATCACGGCCGTCAACGCCGCGTTCGCGTTGGCCATGGTCGAGCGCCACGACCTGGTCGACGCCGACCACCGCCTCTACGACCTCGCCGACGCCGCGGCGAAGGACGCACCGGGCATCAGCCTCGACACGTTCCGTCGACACTTCCGCTCGCTCTCCGAGGACCCAGACGAGAGCGAGTACCGGAAAGCGCTGGTCGACGTGACCCGCGAGTACGCGGTACAGGACAACCAGGCGGCAGACTGACGGGTAGACTATTTGGTCGTCGAGGGCATACGCCGGGCATGGCGCTTCCGTTTTGGCCTGACGCGTGGAACGAGATAGAACCGTCCGCCCTGATCCTCGTCGGGTTCGTGCTGTTCGTTGTCCCCGAACCGGCGTCGTCGACGCTCGGCGCGGGACTACTGCTGTTCGGTATCGCGTGGTGGTTCTACGAGTGGGGCCGCTAACGAGCATCCGGCGCGTCGACTCGGAACCCGCCGCTGTAAACGCAAATTCAGTTCCGGACCCGGACTGGCGCTCGTGATCCCGGGCCGCACCCCCGCCAACAGCCCGATATTCGGCGCTTTAATCCCCCCATATATAGATAGAAATTATTTATAGTCGGGTCTGTCCGGTCGTATATTTTCGTAACAGTACCGACCCCTACCCAATATTATCGTACCGATCAACAAAACACTTATTTGACGAGTCCCCGCCGTAGATCATTACAGCGAATGGAGCGGGACGACCCAGCGAACGACAGGGACCACCGACTCGACGAGATAGACAGTCGGAGCATCCACGCCATGAAGGCGGACGAGAGGGGAGTCTCCGCGCCGACGAGCGCCGAAACAGTCAACGTCTCCGCCGCAACAGTTCGAAACCGCATCTCGAAACACGAAGCGACGGATGAAGTCGCAGGACATCACGCTAGGGACGTTCCGCGGCGGCGGCAGCGGCAACGAATGAATTCCACACTATGACAGTACGCGACTGGCTACAGGAACTGCTGACGGACGCCGACGATCCCGTCGAAGACGGGACCAGGATCCTCCACGAGTGCCGTCACTGCGGCGTCGCGGTCGATGCCGACGATGAGTCGTGTCCCGTCTGCGGGACGACCGAAATCGCTCGGTACGTCCTCAAGCAGTGAGTCGGGCGTCTCACGGGCGCTAATACCTAGAGTCCGCTGGTGCACGGAAGGAACTGATACGCGGAAGACGCTGATGCACGGAAGTTCTACCGGGACGTTCTCGAAGTGCGGCGTTAACTGTCCCTAGTAGCGTCCCGTACACGAAGTGAAGACGACCGCGAACGACAGGCCGAACAGAACGCTGCTCAGCGGTACCGTCGCCACCGGACGCCGGTACGTTACTCCTCTTCGGGCGTGAACCGCACCAGCACGTCGTCGCGCTCTGTCGGGAAATCGCCGTCTGCGCGACCGTCGCGGTTACACGTGACGCCGTACAGCGCGCCGTCCGGCCCCTGTTCGACGTGGCGGACGCGGCCGAGTTCGTCCTCGAACGTCTTGTGAGACGTTGCGGTGTAGCTATCGTCGTAAAAGTCGTCGTCGAAGCGCCGGCCGTTTTCGGCGGGCGGCAGGTCGCGGTCCGGTTGCGAGAGCGTGACCACGTTGACGTGCTGGCCGGCGAGCGTGCCGAGAACGAGGCGGTTCTGCCACGCGGAAACGCCGTCGCCCGTGTAAAACACCGACCCGGTCGGTGCCCACGTCTCGTTGCCGGTGTTTACGACCGGCGGGTGAACGTCGGGGGCGAGGTACTCCTCCCCATCCTCGCGGATGTCCGGCCAGCCGTAGTTTCCGCCGGGCGTCAACACGTTCACCTCGTCGTGGGCGTTCTCCCCGTGCTCGTCGGCGACCGGGGTCGCGTCGGGGAGGAACGTGATGCCCTGCGGGTTCCGGTGTCCGTAAGAGAACACCCGCGGATCACCGCCGTTCGGGTTGTCCGGTGCGGCGTCGCCGTTGGGTTTCAGACGGAGGACCTTCCCCGCAAGACTGTCACGGTCCTGCGCCAGCGGTTTTTCGCCGGCGTCGCCGCAGGTGACCCAGAGGTAGTTCTCGGGGCCGAAGGTGATCCGGCCGCCGTTGTGATAACTGTCGGCCGGGATACCGTCGATGATAGTCTCGGCGTGGCGACTCGGGTCGTCGGCGCTCACGTCGAAGTACGCGACCTTATTGTAGCGCTCGTCGCCCTCCTCGTAGGTGTAGTAGGCGTACACCAGCGGCGGGTCCGGGTACGAGGGGTGGGCCGCGACGCCGAGCGTGCCGCCCTCGCCGCCCTCGACCCACCAGCTACCTTCTTCGGCACCGGGTTCGACGGACCCCCCGTCGATGGCGTCGGCGGGTTCAGCAACCTCCTGAACCTCGCCGTCCGCGAACGTCTTGATACGCCCGACGCGTTCGGTGATGAACAGTTCGCCGTTCGGCGCGAACGACAGGTCCCAGGGGATCTCGAGGTTCTCGACGAGAATCTCCGCGCTGACTTCCGTCTCGACGGGCGAGGTCGTCGGCGACTCCCACTCCGGGTCGTAGTCGTCCCACGACTCGACATCGTGGTCCACGGTAACGTCGTACTCCGGCGACTGGGGCTCTTCGGTCGTCGTTTCGTCGGAGGGCGTGTCGGACGAGCTACAGCCGGCGACGGCTGTCGCTCCCGCGACCGCGAGGAGGCGGCGGCGAGACAATCGTTCTGCCATACACCTCCGTAATTATCGGTCCGGCAAATACTTTCTCTCTCGCCTGCCGGGCCGCACGGCGGCCGTAGAGGTGGTCAGGAGCGGTCTACGTCACCCGTGCCGTGAGTATCGCCGAACACGCTCGCGACGACGAACGACATCGTCGCGGCACCGACGAGGAACGTGCCGCCGAATCCGGCGACGGCGACGAGCGGTCCGGCGGCGTCCGCGACGACGCCGCCCGTGAGAATCAGCGGCACCCGAATGAGGGCGTAGGCCATAGATGCGGCCGAGAGTACGGTCGCCCTGCCCGCCCCCTCGATCCGGTCGTTGAGATAGCGGTTCGCCACCGGACGGAGCATCGCGTCGCCCGCCCGCATCGCGAGAAACGTCGGGACGGCGAGCAACGGTACCGCGAGCGGGACAGCGAGCAACACGGCGACGCCGACGGTGACGCCGACGACCGCGGTCCGAAGGCCCAGACGCGACTCGACGGTCGCAGCGTGGTAGCTCGCGACCCCGGAGACACCGGTAAAGGCGGCGTAGAGAACGCCGATCGTCGCCTCTTCGGGCACGCCGAGCGCCGCGACGTTCGCCTCTAACACGTCGACTGTGATCGGCTGAACGTACGTGTTCGACGCCGACACCGCACCGAAAAAGATCCCGACGTAGAGAACGAACGAACGGATTTCGGGGCGAGTGAGCGCCGTGCGGACGACGGAAGCGGCCTCCCGCACGGAGAGTCGGTCCGCCGTTCCGTCGGCGTACCCCTCGTTTTTCGGCAGCGACAGCAAGACCGGGATCCCGACGACGTTCAGCGCCGCGGCGGCGATAAAGGGGACCGCCGGAGAGACGACGTACAGCAGGCCGCCGGCGATCATCGTGACCACGCTCGCCGCCCGGCGCACGGACTCGCCGCGACCGCGGATCCGAGTGAACCGGTCCTCCGCATCGCGCGCCCGAAGCGCGTCGTACAGCCACGCGCTGTCGCTGCCCGAGGCGAACGTCAGCCCCAGCGCCCAGAGGACGTACAGGACGACGAACGCCGGGTACGTGTTCGCCCAGACGAACCCGACGAGCGAGGCGACGAGCAGCGCAGTGCTCACGACGAGACTGTTCCGGCGGCCGACGCGGTCGCCGACGTACCCAGTCGGTATCTCGCCCGCGGTGACGACGACCGCGACGATAGCCGAAAGCGTCGCTATCTCGCTGAAGGACAGCCCACGAGAGAGCATGAACAGCGTAAACACCGGGGTGATGAACCCCACCGAGGACGCCGCCCGGAAGGCGTAATAGCGGAAAACCAGCGAGCGGTCCGTGATCATGATCCGCCACAGAACCGGGCGGTAGTTAACTGCTCGCTGAAACGAATTTGAGTAACTTCCCGGAGCGACCGTTTCATCGACATTATATGCGGAGAAAATAAACTGCTCGTGTGATCTCCGACAGGTCCCGCCGGCGGTTCCTCCGGTCAGCTGCAGTTGCGGTCGGCCTCGGTCTTGCCGGCTGTTCCGAGTCCGCGACCGACGGCACCGACACGACGACCGATCCGTCCGAAACCTCGACACCGACGAGTACGACCGGCGAAACTACTACTGACGACCGGAACGACCGCCCGGTCACCGGCGACGCGGTCCCCGAACTCGAACCGCTGGACGAGGCGGTTCTCGGGTTCATGTCCGACCGAGACGTGCCCGCCGCCGCGATGGCCGTGGCCAGAAACGGCACCGTCGTCCACGAGCGCGGGTACGGCTGGCGGGATGCCGACCGCACCGAAGCGACGCGGCCGGACACGCGCTTTCGGTTCGCGAGCGTCACAAAGGCGATGACGAACGCGGCGGTCCGCACGCTGTTCGACGATGGGACGCTCGACCCGGACACCCGCGTCTTCCGGACGCTCGACCTCGACCCGCTTCCCGGGGACGACCCGGACGAGCGCCTCGACGAGATAACCGTCCAGCACCTGCTCGACCACGCCGGCGGGTGGGATCCGAGACGGACCTTCGACCCGGTGTTCCACGATTTCGCCATCGCCTCCCGAATGGACCTCTCGAACCCGCCCACCACGCGACAGACGGCTCGTTTCATGCTCGGGCAACCCCTCCAGTTCTCCCCCGGCGAGAGCGAGGCGTACTCCAACTTCGGCTACGCGCTACTGGGGCTACTGGTCGAGACGGTGACCGGGGACGAGTATCCCGAGTACGTTCGGGACTCAGTGCTCGACGGAGCGAGTCCGGACCGCCTGTACGAGGGCGCGTCGCTTCCGGAGGACCGGCCGGACGACGAAGTCGACTATCACAGTCCGAACGAGTGTCCGAACGTGATGGCGCTCGATCGGACCGACCGCGTTCCCTGCCCCGACGGCGGCTACCATCTAGAGGGGATCGGCGCGGCCGGCGAACTCGTCGGGACGACTCGCACCTTGCTCTCGTTCGCCGACGACTACCGGGTCACCGGCGAACCGAGAGTCGAGGGTGACGGTCCGTACGTGTACTTCGGCTCACTCCCCGGAACGTTCACCATGCTCGAACAGCGCAGGGACGGGGTCGACGTCGCCGTCCTGTTCAACAGACGCGGCACAACGCCCACGTCGTTCGCTGATATCCGGGGAACGCTCGGCACGGCGATCGACGCAGTCGACGAGTGGCCGTAACCGACCGGGCCGGGGACGGGAAGTTTAATTACCCACCATTTCGGACGGAGAAATACATGCGACGTAGAGCCCTCCTGACATCGATCGCGACGAGCGTTGCCGTCGGCACCGCCGGATGTACCTCGTCGAACGAGGAGTCCGACACGACTAACCCCCGCGATTCAACTACCGCGACGACTGCGAATACGTCGAGGACGACCGAACCGGCCGAGGAGATGCTCCGATTCGGCGACCGGGTCGGCGACGAGATACGCGAGCGGTGCGAACGCGCACTGGACCGAACGGTCGATATCACGGGCGAACACCTCGATGCCCCGGTCAGGATCGAGTTGAGAGACCCGAATGTCGTGTCCCGTACCGGCCCGAGAGGGGCGTTCGCGGTCGCGACCGGGAAGGCCACACATCTCCGCTCCGCAACTCGCCCTGACCGGGCCCCAGGATCACTCGGCCGATACAACATGTCGAACCGGGTGATCACACTCACCGACACGGAGCAGATAGACGTCGATTCGATAACCGAACAGGAGGCCGTCCCGGATATCAGCCTGGAGAACTACCCGAACGAACCGCACATCGCTCACGAACTGACACACGCCATCCAGTACGACGTCACTGACGTTTCCGATGGATCGGATCCGACAAACGACGGCCAGAACGCCGTCACCGGCGTCAGAGAAGGGACGGCGACCTACGTCGAGGGGCGCTATCGCGCGAACTGCATCGACGGCGAGTACGACCCCTGCATCCTGCTCGACTCGTTTCGCCGCGCCGTCGACGTTCCCCTCTGGATGCTACCGCGGCGGATCCCGTACGTCAATGGGGCGCTGTTCGCCTACGAGGCCGTCGAACGCGGCGGCTACGACCAGCTGTGGGAGAAACACGGTTCGCCGCCCGAGACGGCGGCCGCCATCATGTTTCCGAAGGAGTACTTCGAAACTGGCATCACGTACCGGTCGGTCGACGTCCCGAACGAGGCGAGCGAGGAGTGGAACCGCGTCCAATCGACTCGAATGGGCGTCAACGCGCTGTACAGCAAGTTCGTCGCCCTCGACATCGCGTCGCTCGACGACCCCGACGCCGCGGTCGAGGGCGAGGCCGCCGAAACGGTCGACCTGCCGCGAGCCTATCGCTCCGATCTGCTCCGGAAGTGGCACGGTGACTCCCTGGCCGCGTACAGCGACGGGGACGGCCGCGTCGGCTACCGCTGGCGAACGGCGTGGGAGACCGATGCGCGCACGGTGGCGGACGCGGTCGCCGAGGCATACGACGACCGCGGCGAGGCCCGAGACGGCGGCTGGCTACTGGACGGCGACTTCGTTACCGTCGCGTCGGAGCGGACCCGCGACGGCGAGCGGGTGACGTTCGCCGGCGGACCCGACCGCGACGCCGTGATGGCTATCCTCGGACGGGCCTGACCGAACGCCGGGGACGAACTGACCGGCGGCGAACGCTGTCGGCACTGGACGATGAGTGAGAAACGAGAGAGAGAGAAAAGATTACCGTGCGGCGGCGGCGACGCGCTCTTTCTCTTCTTTCTGATTGATCGAGTACGTCTGGACGTCGTAGTTAGCGGCACCGAGCAACTGGTCGGCGAGCGCCTCCTCGACGTCGGTCGTGCTCTTGAACGAGGCGTTGTACACGCCCTCGGCGATGAACTTCAGCGACTGGTCGACGCGGCGCTGCGGGGCGACGTCGACGGCTTTCGGGACGGAGATGCCACCGTACTTCAGGCGGACGGTCTCCTCGCGCGGCGCGGCGTTCTCGACGGCCGTGACGAGCACCTGCACGGGGTTTTCCTCCGTGCGGTTGTGGATGATATCGAACGCGTCGCGAACGATGTTCAGCGACTGCTGTTTCTTCCCCGTGTTCTCCTCGGTCTGCATCAGACGGTTGATGAGCCGCTCGACGATGCTGATCTCGGACTTCTGGAACTGCTTGGAAGCGTGACGACCCATCGTGTGTGCGATGGGAGTGACGGTGATGTACCGCTCGGTGGAGGGGTCGCCGTACTCGATGCCCGTGACCTCCCACCGGTCGAACAGCTTCGCACCGACGGCGTCGTCGTCCGTGCCCACCGGTTCGTCCGGTTCGGGCTGGTCCTCTGCCGCCATGGTTATCGCACCGGTTTCTCCGCGTTCCCGCGGACGAGTTCGATCAGGCTCACGCCGTTTACCTTCTCGACTTTGTAGTTGACGCCGGAGAGGTCGCCCATCGCTCGACCCTTCGCACCGCCGATGCCGGCGATAGTGACCTCGTCGTGTTCGTCGATGAAGGAGATAGCTCCATCGCCGGGACAGAAGGCGGTGACCTGCTTCCCGTTTTTGATCAGCTGAACTCGGACGCATTTCCGGATGGCCGAGTTGGGCTGTTTCGCTTCGATGCCCACCTTTTCGAGGACGATACCGCGACCCTGGGGCGCACCCTCAAGCGGGTCGGACTTCTCCCCGAGACCCCGCTCTCTGCGGGCGTACTCGGAGTCGGACCACCGTCGCTTCTGGCGGTCCTGCTTGAGTTTGCGCGCGGCGTACTTGCCGTTTGCCATAGTACAACCCAGTAGCTAACGGAGGCACTTAAGCATCCCCTTTTGCGACGGGGAGTTACGGAAGCAGGAGCCTCGACAGGGGGTGATAACGGCATCTGAACGCGTTTCGCTGGACTAGTTCTGCGCGACGTACGAGCCGAATCCGGTCAGGAGAACGGCTGAGAGGAGACGGGGAGCCCCGACCGCTACGTCAACTGTACGTCGTCGATGTCGTAGTGGCGCTTCGCCAGCGTCCGCGCAGTGTCGATGTTTTCGCCGCCTTTACCGATAGCCGCGCCGGTGTCTTCCTCCGCGACCTCGGCGTAGGCGATCGTTTCGTCGTCCTCGCTTATCGTCACGTTGTACACCGCTGCGGGCGACAGGGCGTTGGCGACGAACGCCTCGGCTGTGTCGGCGTCCTCGACGAGTTTGACGTCCCTGCCGATACGGTCCTCGACGCGGCGGACGTGCTGACCGCCGGGACCGATGGCCTCCGCCATCTCGCCCGCGGTCACGAGGATGACCACGCGGTCGTCGCCCGGTCCGTCGTCGGCCGAGTCCGCCGCGTCGTCGGACTCACCCTCGAAGACGACGCAGTCCCGCGCCGTTGCGTCGGTCGCCTCCTCGAAGGCGGCGATGAACTGCCGTGCAGCGTCGGTGAGGGTGCGTGTCGGCATCAGTCAGCCTGTCCGGACTGCCGGCTGAACGACCCCATCTTGAGGTCGACGTCGCCGGTACCCAGCTTGATCGGCTTGCCGACGATGACGTTCTCGGTGACGCCGTTCAGGTCGTCGACCTCGCCGTGGATGGCGGCGTCGAGCAGGTGATTGACGGTCACCTCGAACGCGGCGCGGGCCAGCACGGAGTCTTTCGACCCGGAGATCCCGTGCCGGCCGATAGACTCGATCGTCCCCTCGTTGGTCATGATGTCCGAGACCAGCATCAGGTGCCGGACGTTCACGTCGTCAAGCCCCTGCTCTTCGAGCGTGTCCATCGTCTCGTTGATGATCGCCTCGCGGGCGGCCTCGACGCCGAGATTGCGGTAGATCTCGTGGATGTTGTTGCAGGTCGTTCGGGAGGCGTCGACGCCCTCGATAGAGAGCACGTCGCCGAATGCGGACCCCTCGGTGTAGAGGACGAACTCCTCGCCGGAGTCTAGCTCCTCCTTGCGAATGACGACGCGGCTGACCTCCTCGATACCCTTGAAGGTGATGTCGCGCAGTTCCTCGACGAGTTGCAGGAGGTCGCGGTAACTGGGCTCCTCGGGGCCGAACTCGACGCTGGTCCCGTCCTGGACCGTCGTGACGCCCAGCGAGTCCTCGATGATCCCGGCGATCTCGCCGGCGATCTCGTCCGTGCTGTCGACGCGCGGCCAGCGTTCCTGCAGCGTGTCCTCGTTCAGGCTGATCTGGACGCGCATGTCGGCGACGTTCGTGGAGATGTCGCCGAGCGCGAGGATCTTCGTCGCCTCGATCCCCCAGACGACCTCGTGGGCGCGCTCGCGGTCGTCGGCGTACTCGTCCTCCAGAAACACCGTCATCATCGGCGTGTCGGGAGTTTTCCGAGCGTCGACGAGTTCGATGAGCCGCGGAAGCCCCTGCGTGACGTCGATCTCCGCGACGCCCGCGTAGTGGAACGTGTTCATCGTCATCTGGGTGCCAGGTTCGCCGATCGACTGCGCGGAGACGGTGCCGACCGGGTCGAGCGGGTCGACCCGCGTGTCGAGATAGCGGTTCTCGACCGCCTTTGCGATCTGGTCGGCCTGCTCGACCGTGACGCCGTCTCGCTCGTCGACCGTGCTGTACACCTGGTCTTTCAGCCGCTTCGGGAGGTTCGTGTCCTCCACGACGGCCTCGATGTCGTCGGTGATCTCAGTCATCGTTCACCTGGGGGGCTTCGGAAGCGACGCTCGTTGCGCCGCGGTCACCGGCGGCGTCCATCCGCCGGGATTCGGCGTGTTCCGAGAGATTGGTTGCCGGTTGCTTCTCGCCGAGGAACTCCTGGAGTTCGTCGCCGTCGAACTCGGCTTCCAGAACCCGGTCGGCGATCCTGTCGACGTCGATGTCGTTCTCCTCGCCGGAGGAGACCTTCACGGGACTGGTGCTGTCCTCTCCGAACTCGAACTGGACGATGGTGTCGCCGGTGTCGCGGACGGTACCGTCGTACTGCGTCTCCAGTTCGGACAGGGCGTTGATGAGACGGCGCTGCAGGTATCCGGACTTCGACGTCCGGACTGCCGTGTCGACCAGACCCTCTCGGCCACCCATCGCGTGGAAGAAGAACTCCCGCGGGGTCAGGCCGTTCGTGTATGAGTTCTGTACGAAGCCGTGGGCGTCGGCCGACAGGTCGTCGGGCTTGTAGTGACTCAGGGTGCGGTCCTCGTAGCCGCGGTTGATCCGCTCGCCGCGGACCGCCTGCTGGCCGACACAGCCGGCCATCTGAGTCAGGTTGAGCAGCGACCCACGCGCCCCGGACTCGGCCATCACGACTGCCGGGTTATCGTCGTCGAAGTGCTCCTCCGCGATGTCGCCCGCGTTGTCACGCGCGCGGCCGAGCGTCTGCATGATCTTCATCTCCAGCGTCTCGTCGACGGTGCGGCCCGGGAGCGACTCGAGGTCGCCGTTCTCGTACGACTCGATCAGCTCCTCGACGCGGTCGTTCGCGTCGGTGATCGTCTCGTTGATGCGCTCCTCGGCGACCTGCGGCACCGTCTCGTCGTCGATGCCGATGGAGAACCCGAAGTGCATGATAGAGCGCATCGCCAGCGAGGCGACCTCGTTGATGAACTGTCGGGCTCGCGTCTTGCCGTACACCTTGGCGATGGTGTCGACGACTTCGCCGCCGAACGCGCCGACGCCGCCCTCGTCGATGGTGCCCTCGACGAGCTGGCCGTCCTCGACGACGACCGTGTCGCCGGCCTCGCTCGTGAACTCCAGGTTGAGGTCGTCGGGCAGGAGCTCCGAGAAGGCGTCCCGTCCGGTCCAGTACGGTTCGCCGTCCTCGTACGTCCCGCTCGGTTCGGGCAGTTCGTCGATGCGCGTAGCGCGCAGCAGGTCCAGTGCCTGCGTCTCGTTGAACTCGGGGTTCGTGTGTGTCAGCAGGTACGTCCCGCTGATGTGGTCCTGGATGGCCCCGATGATGTTCTCCCCGAAGCGCGGGCTGAGGATCTGTTCCTGCACGCGCATGAGGACGCGCGCCTCCGCGCGGGCCTCCTCGTTTTGCAGGGCGTGCATGTTCATCTCGTCGCCGTCGAAGTCCGCGTTGTACGGCGGGCAGACGACGGTGTTCAGCCGGAACGTCTTGTACGGCATCACGACGACTTCGTGGGCCATGATAGACATCCGGTGGAGCGACGGCTGGCGGTTGAAGACGACGATGTCGCCGTCGATGAGGTGACGGTTCACCTCCCAGCCCGGTTCGACCTTCTCCGCGAGCTCCTCGCAGTTCTTCTCGGTCACCTTCAGCCGGCGACCGTCCGGTCGTCGGACGTAGTTCGCGCCGGGGTGACCCTCGGGACCGTTGGAGACGTAGCGACGAGCGTCCCGGAGGTTCCGGTCGTTGACGTTCATCGTCTGGGTCATCTCCTTGGCGACGCGGTCGGGGACGCCGACCTCGTTCAGACTGAGCGTCGGGTCCGGGGAGATGACGGTACGGGCAGAGAAGTTAACGCGCTTCCCGGACAGGGAGCCGCGGAAGCGGCCTTCCTTGCCCTTGAGGCGCTGACTGAGCGTTTTCAGCGGGCGGCCGGAGCGGTGACGCGCCGGCGGCGTCCCGCTGATCTCGTTGTCCATGAACGTCGTGACGTGGTACTGCAGCAGTTCCCAGAGGTCCTCGATGATCAGTTGGGGCGCACCGGCCTCGCGGTTCTCCATGAACCGCTGGTTGATGCGGATGATGTCGACCAGCTTGTGCGTGAGGTCGTCCTCGCTCCGCTGGCCGTTGTCGAGCGTGATGGAGGGACGGGCCGTCACCGGCGGCACCGGTAGCACCGTCAGGATCATCCACTCGGGTCGGGAACGCTCGGGGTTGATGCCGAGTACCTCGATGTCCTCGTCCGGGATGTCCTCGAACCAGTCCCGGATGTCACTCGGCATCAGCTTGTTCATGTCCTCCTCGGTGAGGTCGATCCCGAGGGCCTTCTCTATCGCCTTGCGGTCCTCCTTGCGCGGTCGGAACTCGCCCGAGAGGATCTCGTTGACGCGCGAGAGGACGATGTCCGTCTTCTCGGCGAGTTCGTTGGGGCTGGTCGGCTCCTCGTCCTCCTCGTCGTCGCCCTGCATCGCTGCGGCGATCTGTTCCGGGTACTCGCTGGAGAGGACCTGCTGAACCTCGTAGTACGTCGTCGGTTTCTCGTGGTTGATGTCGAACTGGACCTCGCCGCAGTGCGGACAACGGTCCGCCTTGCGGGCCTGCCGGATGGCGGCCTTCGTCACGTCGTTGACGTCGTTATCGAGGTCTTTCGTCGTCTGGAGCTGGTCGAGGAACTCCTGTTTTTCGTCCTCCGTCAGCGTGAGCCGCGAGCACTCGCGGCAGGTCCCTCGAAGCAGACGGCGAATGAGCTTCGTGAAGCCGACGTGGATGACGGGCGCGGCGAGTTCGATGTGGCCGAAGTGACCGTTACAGGAACCGGAGTGCTGTCCGCAGGTCTTGCACTCCAGGCCGGGGTCGATGACGCCCAGACGCGGGTCCATCAACCCCATGTCGATGGGGAACCCGTCGTCGTCGTAGGTGTCGGCCGTGATGATCTTCGTGGCGCTCATGTCCCGATACTCCTCGGGGTCCATCAGCCCGAAGCTGATTTCGCCGATCTCTTTGGGTGTCTGGTTCGTGGGCATGTTAGACTGCGTCCTCCAGTTCCAGTCGCGGCGCGATACCGAGCGCCTTCATCTCGTCTAGCAGGAGCTTGAACGCGTAGCTCATCTCGATCTCGTGGACGTCCGTCTCCTCGTCGCAGTTCGGACAGTAGACGCGCTGTTGCTCGACGTTCTCGACGGCACTCATTCCGCAGTTGCCACAGACGTGGATGAACTCTCGGTCGGACTCGTCGAGGAGTCGTTCCTTGAGTGCCATCGCCGCGCCGTGCCCGATGAGAACGTCGCGTTCCATCTCCCCGACGCGTAGGCCGCCCTCGCGGGCGCGGCCCTCGGTCGGCTGGCGGGTCAACACCTGCACCGGCCCGCGCGAGCGAGCGTGCAGCTTGTTCGAGACCATGTGGTAGAGCTTCTGGTAGAAAATGGTCCCGACGAAGATCTCCGCCTCGATCTTCTCGCCGGTGACGCCGGAGTACATGATCTCCTTCCCGCTGGAGTCGAAGCCTTTCTCCTCCAGCGACCCGCGGAGTTCGTCCTCGTCCTCGCCGGTGAAGGCGGTCCCGTCGACGCGGCGGCCTTCGAGCGACCCGACCTTACCGCCGATCATCTCCAGTACGTGGCCGACTGTCATCCGCGACGGTAGCGCGTGCGGGTTCAGGATGAGGTCCGGCACGACCCCCTCCTGCGTGAACGGCATGTCCTCCTGGGGAGCGATGTGACCGACGACACCCTTCTGGCCGTGTCGCGACGCGAACTTGTCCCCGAGTTCGGGGATACGCTCGTCGCGGACGGACACTTTCGAGAGCTTGGAGCCGTCCTCGCCCTCCATCAGCGTCACCGTGTCGACCACGCCGCTCTCACCCGAGCGCATGGTGACGCTCGTCTCGCGGCGTTTCTGGGGCGATAGACCGCCCATGTCGTCCGGTTCTTCGAGGAACCGGGGCGGGCTCGTCTTGCCGAGCAGGACGCTGTTCTCGTCGACCTGCGTCTCCGGGTTCACGAGGCCGTCCTCGTCCAGATGCGTGTAGGCGTCCTCGCCGCGAGCGCCGCGGACGTCCTGGCTCGGGATCTCGAAGCGGTCCTCCTGTCCGCCGGGGTAGCGCCGTTCCTCGCCCTCGTAGGTGCGCAGGAAGTGCGAACGGGCGAGCGCTCGGTCGACCGACCCGCCGTTGAGCACGAGCGCGTCCTCGATGTTGAACCCCTCGTAGGACATGACCGCGACGACGAAGTTCTGCGCCGCAGGGCGGTCGTCGTAGCCGATCTGCTCGGTAGTCTGGGTCTTGACCATCGAGAGCTGCGGGTAATGCAGGAGATGCTGGCGCGTGTCCGGGCGGATGCGGTAGTTCGCCGCCGGCAGGCCGAGCGACTGCTTGACCATCCCCGCGCCCATCGTAATGCGCGGCGAGGCGTTGTGTTCCGGGTACGGGATCATGCCCGACCCGATACTGAATATCAGCTGCGGGTCGATCTCCATGTGCGTGTGGTCGACGGAGACGTCGTCGTTGTCGACGGCGACGTAGATGTCTTCTTCCTCCTCGGCGTCGATGAATTCGATGTAACCGCTATCGACAAGGTCGTCGAAGTCGAGCGACCCGTCTTTGACGGCTGCGATCTCGTCGTCGGAGACGAGCGTCTCGCCTTCTTCGACGACGAGCAGCGGGCGGCGGGCGCGTCCCGCGTCCGCGTTGACGATAACTTCGCGAGTGCGGTCTTTCACCGAGACGTTCACCATCTCGCTGACGTCACCGCGTCGCCGTGCTTCTCGGATCTGTTCCGCGAGCTGGTTCGGGTCCGGGTGGGTCCCGACCAGGCTCCCGTTGACGTAGACTTTCGCCTCGCGTTCTTGTTGCTGACTCATGTGTTAGTCCCCCTCCGCGCGTCGGTCGACGCCTTCGATGCCGGGGATGCCCTCGACACCCATCGACGCCAGTTCTCGTTTCAGTCCCTGTTCGTCCTCGACGTTCTGCGAGAGCTCCATCGCCTGCGCGAAGTTCTTCACCAGGCCGCAGTTCGGTCCCTCGGGCGTCTCCGACGGGCCGATGCGTCCCCACTGAGTCGCGTGCAGGTCACGCGCCTCGAAGTGAGGCTGCGAACGGCTAAGCGGCGAGCGCAGCCGTCGCAGGTGCGACAGGACGCCCATGAAGTTCGTCCGGTCGACGAGCTGGGAGACGCCGGAGCGGCCGCCTACCCAGTTCCCGGTCGCGATGGGGTGTTCCAGCCGTTCGGTCAGTACGTCCGAGCGGACAACGGTGTTGACCGACAGCTGACGGTTGCGCATGTTCGCGCGTTCGAGCTGGTACTTCACGTCCCGGGCGAGCTTGTTCAGCGCCGTCCGGAAAAGGTCCCGCATCAGGTCGCCGCTGACCTTCAGCCGCTTGTTCGCGTAGTGGTCCTTGTCGTCGGACTCGCGGCGGCCGAGCGCGAGTTCGAAGCAGGCCTCGGCCATCCGGCAGAGGTAGTACGCCTTGTTGATTCGGACGTCCTCCTCGTCGACGCCTTCCTCGTGGAGGTGCGGGAGGAGATAGCGGTCGATGACGTAGTTCGCACGCTTTAGCTGGTAGTTCTTGCCCTGGCCGCTGGCGACGCGTTCGCCGAGTTCCTCGATGGCACCTTCCTCAGTCTGGACGTCGGCCGCCTCCAGGTTCTCCAGCATGAACTTCACTATCTCCGGGTCGTCGGAGACGCGGTGAACGATCTCCTCGTCGGATTCCAGGCCGAGCGCCCGGACGAGCGTGACGAAGTTGATGCTCCCCGAAACCGACGGGAACGACACTTCGAGCAGGCCGTCACGGGTTCGCTCGACGAGAACCAGCGCGCGGTACCCCCGGCGCTGTGAGAACGTCTTCGCGACCTGGATCTCGTCGCCGTACTTCGTGTCGTACTCGGCGAGGATCTTGTTCGGCGCGAGGTCCTCGCTCGTCATCAGCACACGTTCGGAGCCGTTGACGATGAAGTAGCCGCCGGGGTCAGCGGGGTCTTCGCCGATCTCGATTAGCTCCTCGTCGGAGAATCCTGCGATGTTACACTTGTCCGAGCCGACCATGATCGGCATGCGACCGACCTTCGTCTCGGTGCTGTCGACGACTCGGTCTTCGCCCTCCTCGGGGTCGCCCTTGACGATCTCCATCTCCATGAACACGGGCGCGGCGTAGGTGATGTTACGGAGACGGGCTTCCTGCGGATACAGCAGTTCTTCGCTACCGTCGGCCTCGCGAACGCGCGGCGTCACGATGCGGACGTCGCCGAGTTCGACGTGAACCGGTTCCTCGCCCTCCTTGTCGCCGATGTCTGTGTCGATAGTCTCTTTCTCGTTGACGACCTCCTGCATTCCACGGTTAAGGAAGGCGTTAAACGAGCGGTAGTGGTGTTCAGCGAGCCGTTCTTTTCCGAAATACTCCTTCGAGATCGAACGTCTGTCTTCTTGTTCCATATTATTCTACGACCAGTCGGTACACGACTGCTTGGTCTGTTGTTCGGGAGTCCCGGATGATCTCGATCACGTTGCCCACCTCGGCCTCGTCCGGCAGCGCGGGGTCGGCGCGTTTGATCTTCGGCAAGTCGGTCCGGTCTATGTCGTACTCGGCCAGCACCTCGTCGACCTCGGCCTCGTCGAGGACGGAGTGCTCTGGTACCAGGTTGTGTTGGCTTACGTCTACCATGTGTGTCTGACTAGGGAAGAAGCGGCTATCACGAGATACTACAGTGAGTTACACACGGGGAGGATTTAAGGCTTACCAAGTCAATTGGCACGCGCGGCTACGCAAGAAAAGGGCGGATCCGACGGCGGCCGAGATCAGCTGTATTGTCGATCAGGTATCCAGAACGACGTGAGAAGAGTATAAATCGTTTGTGGGGAGATGGCACGGATCTGCCCGACTGCGGACGTGCGCAGGTCACTCACACGGCGGGGATCTTTGGAAAGTCTTAAGGGTGTAACCCGGATACGATAGGATGCGTTCAGCCCGGGTGGTGTAGTGGCCCATCATATGACCCTGTCACGGTCGTGACGCGGGTTCAAATCCCGCCTCGGGCGCTTCTTCGATTTCTACCCTTCGAGCGACCGCCTTGCGTGTCGCGAACACCTGCAAAATCGAAGAGCGGCGCGTCCGTGATTTGAACTACGGGACGAGGGAGCGCCGCGACCGAAGTCCAGATGGTTCAAATTCCGACTGACTTCGTCAGTCGGCGTGCGCGACGGAATCGCGTACTCCCGCCTCGGGCGCTTCTTCCGAAACTCGACTTCTTAGCGAGACGTTTCATCGCCGAGCGACGCCGCTGAAAACGTGTGGAAACTGACAAAGGGATTTGAACACGACGAGTCGCACGTCGGACTGCAGGGCGGTGACTATCCACACGGGTCCAGGCCGAAATCGACACCCCTTAATAATGGCAGGCAGAACGTACGATTGCAGAGGAAAGCCCGGGTGGTGTAGTGGCCCATCATATGACCCTGTCACGGTCGTGACGCGGGTTCAAATCCCGCCTCGGGCGCTTCTTCCGAAACTCGACTTCTTAGCGGGCCGTTTCATCGCCGAGTGGTGCGGCTACTGGCAGACTCAATTCTCATCGCTCGCCCGCGGACTCGCTCCGCCGTGAACCGTGTCCCGCTCTCGAACACGCACCGCGTGAACTGCCTCGCTGGCGTCATCGACGAGCGTGATCTCGCCCGGGTTAGTCGGCGACCGTTCGGCGAACGACGCTCCCATGTACGTCGGACGCGCGGCTTCCAACGCCTCGCGGTCTGCCCGAGATGTCAACCGATGGGCCAGCACCAGATCGGCCTGCGAGACGGCGACCGCGGGGAGTGCGCTGGGCCGTTGCGTCGCCGCGACGAGGCTGACGCCGGGATGTCTGCCGCGAGTCAGGAGCCGTCGAAGCGCCGGGCCCGCTACGCCGTCGAAGAAGGCGTGCGCCTCGTCGACGAGAACCCACGGCAGGCGGTCAATCGACCGACTGACCCGCGCCTCGTACACCCCCGCGGCGACGGCACGGACGACCGCGTTCATCGCGGCTTCGGAGAGTCCGGATACGTCGAGAACGGTCACCGCCCCGGACGCGATGTCAGCGGCGGTCAGGCCGTCCGGCGCGAACACGCCCCACGAATCAGCGAGCGCGAGGTGGTTCGACGCCGCCCGGCGCTGCTCGGCGGGAGCGTCGGCGTCGCTTGCTCTCGCTCGCATCTCCGCGAGCGACCCCGCGGCAGCCGCCGACTGCCACACCAGCGCGCCCGCGCCAGACGAGGGTTCGAGACCGAGCATCTCGCACCACGCTCGCGGCGGGACGGCGTCTGCCGTCACCGACGGCGACGACCGAACGCACCCCGTCACGTCGCCGCCGTCCGCCGCTAACCCGTCGAACACACCCATCGGATCGACGACGATGGGAGCGACGCCCGATGCGCGGGAGAGCTCTTCCGCGAGGACGCCGAGAGTGTAGGACTTGCCGTATCCTCGCTTACCGACGACGAGCGCGGCGTGGGGACCGTCGACGTCGAGGCGACACGGCGCACCGGAACTCCCGTCGCGAGCGCGGAAACGGCCGAGGGCAGCCGTCGGCCCGTCGGCGTCCGCGCGGCCGATCACGTCGGTCCGAGGACCGTCGGCGGACGGGTCGTGGGGTCGGTCGTCCGGAGTCACAGCGGGTGTGGGCCCACCATCGTATTTCAACCCCCGGACGAGGGTTTATGTAGGAAACCGGGGCCACACCGGGCCATGCGAACGTTCGACCGATTCGCCGACGACGAACGCGCTATCGAAGGGTTACCGATCCGACTCGTCATCGCACTCGTCGTCGGCGTCGCCAGTCTCGGCGTAATGATGAACATGTTGAGCGGCGTCGGTAGCCTCGCGGTGACCGAACTCGACGCGGAGCCGTCCCCGGATGTAGTGACACCGGGGAACCAGGATCTCGAAGTGCTGGTCGTCGACGAGGACGGGAACTCCGTGGCCGACGCGACGGTCGTCGTGCGCGGCGATTCGGCAGACCTCGACGAAACGAAGACGGCGACGACCGGCGACGACGGGACGGCGACTATCGCCGTCTCGCCGGAACTCGGGCCGAATCAGGACGAGGGTGAACTGGAGGTGGATATCAAACCGCCGAGCGGCGACGAGTACGTCGACCGGAGAGCGAACACGGCGATACTCGTGGTCCAAGACTGATACTGTCGGGTGTCATCCCTTGAATGGTATCGAACCCTCGGAGGTCCGAGTACCGTTCCGAAGTGACAGCCGACAGTATGAGACGCGGACGGGTCGGCTGGGAGACGGAGCCGAAGCCGGAGAGATAAAACACCGACCGCCGGTCCCGCACTGTCAGCCGTCCCAGTTTATCCAGTCCTGTTCCCACCCGCGACGGGACTGCGCCTCGCGTCTGGCGATCTCGCGGTCCTCGCGGGCCGTCCGGTTGCGTTCGATTGATCCGGACTGCTCACCCTCGACGAGCAGCGGCGAGAACGCGACGGAACCGAGCGACGTCGACCCGTCGTTCTCGACCGCAGTCAGCGTTTGTTGTTTCGTGCCCATCGGCATCACGAGGCGCCCGTCGTCTGCGAGCTGGTCGAGGAGGGCGTCCGGCGGCTGAACGGCGGCGGCCTCCAGCAGGATGCGGTCGAAGGGAGCGTACTCGGGAAGACCATCTGCGCCATCGCGGCAGTCGACCAGAACGCCCTCGTAGCCGGCGTCCGCGAGGTTCTCCCGCGCGTCGAGTACGACGCGGCGGGTGATGTCGATAGCGTGTACGTTCGCCTCGCCCGCGATCTCGGCGAGGACGGCCGCGGTGTAGCCGACGCCAGCGCCGACGACGAGAACCGAGTCGTCCGGCTCGGGCTGGAGCGCTTCAAGCAGGCGTGCGGCGGTGCTGGGCGCGAGGACACGCGTGCCGAGGCGTTCGTGTGCGGTGTCGGCGTAGGCGGCCCGCTCGTCCGTGACGAACTCGTGGCGCGGCACCGCGCGCATGGCGACGCTGAGGCGGTCGCTCCGGACGACCCCCTTGGCCTCGTGTTCGAGGCTGTCGACCATGTCGTCGCGCAGTACGGCGGGTTCCATACTCGATCTACCGACCTCGACGGTTAAGAATCGCGCGCTTGGGTCCGGGACTGTCTGTCCCTGTCCTATCAACGCGGAGAAACAATCGCGGCTCCCGGCCGCGTTGTGACGTCGTGGCGTTACTTCCCGCGCATCTCCACGAACCGGACGCCACCGTGGTCCTCGCGTTCGAGGCCGACCTCGGTCTTGCGGAGCAGTTCGAGCCGCTGACGGCGGTTCCCGACGGGAGCGAGGACCCGACCGCCGGTCCGAACCTGTTCGAGGACGGCGTCCGGCACTGATGCAGTCGCACAGGTGAGATACGCGGCGTCGTAGGGGGCGTGGTCGGGCCACCCCTCGTGGCCGTCTCCCTGACGGATCGATATCTCGCCGTAGCCGAGGCTCGCGAGCGTTTCGTGTGCCCGTTCGGCGAGAGCGGCGCTGTATTCGACGCTATAGACGCTCTCAGCCCCGACGACTTCGGCGGTGACAGCGGCGTGGTACCCGCACCCAGTGCCGATTTCCAGCACCGTCTCGCCGGGCGAGAGATCGAGCACGTCCGTCATGATGGCGACCATGTGCGGCGCGCTGATAGTCTGGTCGTCGCCGATCGGCAACGGGTGGTCCTCGTAGGCCCTGTTGCGCCGAGTCTCGGGGACGAACTCGTGACGCGGGACCGCACGCATCGCCTCCAGCGTCGCCTCGTCGTCGACCCGCTTCGCGAGTCGGTCGACGAGCTTGTCCCGTCGGTCCACGTAGTTGTTCCCACCCCCGAACATGGCTTACCAGGCGGACCAGGCGGACGTCGTCTCGTCGCGTGCGTACAGGCGGTTGATGTCTTTCGCCATCGCGCTGTCGCCCTCGTAGTCGAGTTTGTCGAACCGGTACCCCTCGGCGTCGTCGCGGATCGCGATCCCTTCGACGGTGAACTCCTCGTCGCCGAATGATTCGGTTTCACCGACTTCGAACTGGTAGTCGCCCGGTACGTGGACGTCGATGCTTCGAGTATCCTCGCGACCGCCGGTCCCTTCTTTCGGGTGGATCGTCGTGTTGACGCTGACGTTGCCGACTGCACGGGTCCAGAACGTTTCGACGTCTTCGACGCTCGCTTCCTCCACCCGTCGCTGTTCGCCGACTTCCAGACCGGTGATGCGAACGGTCATGATCGCCTCTTCGGTTTCGAGAACGAACTCCTCGCCGACGGCGACGCTCTCCTCGGGCGGGGCCTCGACGGTCGCGGTGAACGACTCACCTTCCTGCGAAACGACGACGTCCCGCGTGACGTCCTCGTCAGTCTCGATACTCGTCTTGTGAACGTGGCTACACTCCGTACAGCGGACCGTTGCCTGTCCACCGGGCTTGAGCACCTCGTGGACGGTTTCGACGTCCGGTGAACAGGACGGGCACGTGACCCCGACCCGCTCGGAAACCTCAGTCATACCCGGTTGTACTGGCCGTGAGCGTAAAAGGGATCGGAGTCTCACGTTAGCGGTCGTCCGGGCATCGTACGTATCGGTAGAAGCGATGTATCCGTCGGGGACAGCGAACTCACTCGATTACAGAGCGACGGCTACGATCTCGGGGCGGAGTCGTAGCAAGCGGGCGGTTCCGGCCCACAGCCGTCACTCGCGGAACCGTTACTCGGACTCAGATGGGCCGCCGGCTCCGACATCTCCGGCTGGCGCTTCCTCGACATCCGTCGCTTCCTCGGTTCCGGTCGTCGACGTGTCGACCGTCGCCGTTCGACCGTGAAGCCAGTTGTCGAGCGCGAGGGGGCCGCTACCCGTGATGAACAGCAACGACGCGAGGCCGAACAGCGAGATGTGCGCGATGACGGGGTCGTCGGCCAGGCCGAACAGCGTGGTGGTGAACAGGACGAACGCGACGGCGGCACTGGCGCGAGTGAACAGCCCCAGTATCAGTATGAACCCCAGCGCCATCTCCGTCAGACCGGCACCGACGACCCACATACCGGGTTCGACCGGGACGACCGCAGTCAGATCGTACTTCTCGACGACCTGGAGCGCGCGGCCAGGGTTCAGTAGCTTCTCGACGAACCCGAGGATGATGAAATTGACGCCAAGAGCGATCCTGACGGCCGTCGCCGCGTAGTCCTCGTAGGGGGAGACGAGAGCGTCGAACCGACGGGAGACGCCCCGGACGGGGTCGATCTCGGAGTACATCGTCCGGTCGTTGTCCGCGAGTTCCTTGAACATCTGGTCGGCACTGGGCCGGCCGCTTCCGACGAGGACGATAGCTAGCAAGGCACCGACGTACTCGCTCGCGAGGAGGAGCAGGGGATCGAACGGGAGGCGCACGAGGTAGCCGATCAGGCCGATAGCGGCGACGAACCGCGTTGCGAACCCGAAAAGCAGGAAGAAGCCGATGCCGACCTGAAACAGCCGCGTCACCGCAGGGACGGCAGGGCTGAAGAAGTAGCCCGCGAAGCCCGCGCCGACGAGGGGGAGCCCGACGCTCAGGCGGAGCATCCACGGGACGAGGTCGACATACTCCTGGAGCGTGGTCCGCAACACGGCCAGATCATACGCGGCCGGTCGGAATCGAAGGTATCCGGCGACCGTCGCGGCGAGAGCGAGGCCACCGCCCGCGAACAACGCGGCGTTCACCGGATCGCCCAACACGTCGACGACGAACCGAATCGCGTCGACGGGATCCCCTGACCCCTCAGTGACGTACCTGACGTGCGCTCGCGCTCGCCCGCTGACCGCGACCAGCGCGCCCGTCACCGCGACGAACCAGGCGGCCGTGCGTCGGAGTACCATACAGACGTGTACGCAGGGCACTGCCAAAAGGACGGCGCGGAACGACCGCCGAGGCCGCGTCTCAGACCCCCTCCGGTAGTTCGACGGCTTCGCCGTCCGCGTACACCGTCGGGTCGCGGATGATCCCGTCGAGGTGGATAGGGGCGTCCGTGTCGCCGCCGATGCCCGCGTCGTCGCCGAGGGCGATGTGGACAGTGCCGCCGGCTTTCTCGTCTAACAGAACAGACCCGACGAGTTCCGTGACGGCGACGTTCGTCCCGATGCCGAGTTCGGCGAGGTTGTACGCCGCGTCGCCCACCTCGTCGGCTGCCGCCTCAACCTGTCCGCGGATGTCGTCGTCGCTGATCGAGGTGACGTAGCCGTCTTCGACTTCGAACTCCAGGGTCTCGCCGTCGTCGAGCAGGCCGTGGGGCATCATCGTCCCGTCGACAACGTACGTCCCGTCGGCGCTCTCGGGGCTGACGAACACCTCGCCCGCGGGCAGGTTAGAGAAGTCGCCCGGGTCGCGGACCATGCCGGTGTCCGAGAGCCACTCGCGGTCGCCCGGATAGAACGTGATGTCGGTGCCGCGCTCCGTCGTCACGCGGACCTCCTCCGCGTCGCCTACCCGTTCCAGCATCGCCTCGCACTCGGCGGCGATGGACTCGTAATCGGCGTCCAGTCCCGTGGTGAACACCTCTTCAGTGATGCCGGGGAGGGTCGCGCCGCGAGCGCCCGCCTCGCAGGCCTCGCCGCGTGCGCGGGTGTGGCTCAGGCTCTTCGTCGTCGGTGCGAGAAACACGTCGGCCTCCCGCATCGCCGCCGCGACGGGGGCCGGCGGTTCCTCGCCGTGCTGGTCACCCGGCGGGTACCGCAGGAGCGTCGCGTCGTCGGTGATCTCGCTCGCCACCTCGTACAGCGCCTCGCCGATCGCCTCGCGCTTGTCATCGGTGACGACGGCGCAGGACTCCTCGGTCCCGAGGTTCAGACACTGTTCGACCGCCGTCTCGGCGGAGTTCCGGAGGTCGCTCATGGGGAGACGTGCGCGGGGCGGGAGGTTAGTCCTTGTCTTCTATCCGCTCGAACGCGACCTCGCCGGCGTCCGTATCGAGGACGGCGACGTGGAGCGGTTCGGGCGCGGGCGGGATCCAGATGCCTCCCGGATTGATCCGGACGGTTCCGCCCTCCTCGTGAGCGCACTGGTGGGTGTGCCCGTGGAGGACGTAGTCGTACTCGCCGCGCTCGACCAGCGCCTGCACGATGGGCATGCTGGTGCCGTGATACACCGCGAAGTCGGTGCCGTCGAGCGTCAGTTCGGCCATCTCGCCGTGGTACGTGCCGAACGCCTCGACCGCCGCCTGCAGGTTCCACTCGCCGTCGTTGTTCCCCCGGACGGCGTGGAACTCCCACGCCTCGCGCTCGAACGGCGTCGCGGAGAACGGCGCAACGAAATCGCCGCAGTGGACGACGGCGTCGACGTCCTCGCGCTCGAAGTGTTCGACCGCCCGCTCGACCACGTCGACGTTGTCGTGCGTGTCGGAGACGATGCCGATTCGCATGTGCGCCGGTACGGCGACGGCCGGGAAAAGCGTGGGCGGTCGCTAACTGCGAGCGGTGGCGGCGTAGAAAGTGGTAGAGTTCGACGTGAACTCGCCCGTGAGACGGAGAGAGCCACTGATACCGAACTCGCCTAAAGCCGGAACTCCCCGCTGGCGATACTATCAGCTATCAGCGCCATGTAATCGACGTACGGCTCCCAGTCGGACTCCGCCCCGGCTTCTATCTGGTGGCGGTGGAGATCCTCCCAAACAGTCGCGAGCGTAAACGCCGCGAACGCTCGGTAGAACCGCTCGTTTTCGAACGGCATCCCCGTCTCGTCCTCGTACCGAGCGATGAGGTCCCGTCGGCTGGGACTGCCCGGTTCGTTGGTGAACGGAGCGAGCCCACGGTCGTTGGTTTCGTTCAGGTCCTGTATCACGTCCTCGTTCGAACATCGGTCCCGAATTCCGGCAAGTGACGGCGTCGGGTCGCCGTCGTCTCGCCACCGGAGCAGAAGGTATCCGAGTTCGGTCAGCGGGTCGCCGAGAAACGCCGTTTCCCAGTCGAGAACACCGGTGATCTCGGGCCTGTCCGTCCCCCCGAAGAGAACGTTGCTCGGCCGGTAATCCCCGTGAACGAGGGCCGTCTCGGTGTCCGACGGGACGTTGTCCCGAAGCCAGTCCGCGACATCCCAGAGTGCGGGGGGATCGTGTCCGGTCACCCGGGTCGCATTGCCGAGTTGGTCGATGACGCGTTCGACCTGTGCCTCCGTCGTCTGCCGTTCACACACGTCCGCGAACTGCTCCGCGTCTACCGTGTGGATCTCGGCGAGCGTATCGGTCAGGACGGTGGCGATCCGGTCGCGCGCTGCCGTGTTTCGAAACCGTTCGGGCGGTGCGGAACCCAGTGGGATCGTCTCTCCGTCGAGATACGTCATCACCAGAAACGGGTCATCGATATCCGGGTTGTCCTCGCAAATCAGGACCGGTTCCGGAGCGGGTACGGCGGTCTCTCCGAGCAGTTGCAACACACTGTACTCCTGACGCAACTCGTTAAACGACTCCGTGTGTCTCAGCTTGTTCGGCCGTCGCAGAACGTATGCTGACTCGTCCTCGGGTGTCGAGATCACGATGGACAGATTGAGCCCATCGTGAACTACCTCGGTTTCGACCCCGCCCACGTCTAATTCGCTCGAAAGGAACGTTTCGAGTTCGGCCGTGTCGATATCCGTCCCCGCCTCAGTCATAGTCGACGTGGATTACTATATCACATAAAACGACTCCGTTCGTGGAGCGGAGACGTTTATCAGGAGGCACTCTACATGGCAGATATGGATTTGGCTGACAGGACAGCAATAGTGACCGGGGCGTCGTCGGGAATCGGCGAGGCGACGGCAAGGGCGCTTGCACGCGAGGGCTGTGCCGTTGCGCTGGTGGCCCGTCGCGAGGACCGACTGGAGGAGATCGCCGACGAGATCGAGAACGGGAGAGCGCTCGTCGTTCCGACCGACGTCGCCGACGAGGACGAGGTCACAGCGATGGTCGAGGAGACGCGGGACGCGTTCGGTAGCGTCGATATCCTCGTCAACAACGCCGGCGTGCTCCGATCCGACCCGGTCGCGGACGCTGACAGGGCTGACTTTCGGCGGCAGGTCCGGGTCAACCTGCTCGGGGTGATGAACACGACTCACGCCGCGTTGCCCGCCATGCTCGCGTCGGACGGGGGTGACATCGTCGCCGTGTCTTCGATGAACGCTCGCTATCCCGCTGAGGGCGGGAGCGCCTACACTGCGTCGAAGTTCGGCGTCAACGGGTTCTGCCGGTCCCTCCGGAAGGAGATGTCCGAAGAGGATGTCCGGGTGACGATCGTCATGCCGGGACCGGTCGCCAGCGAGATGAACGACTGGGAGGAGTGGGACGGCCGGGCGCTGAACCCGTCCGACGTGGCGGAGGCGATAACGTTCGCTGTCTCCCGTCCGGACCACGTCGAAATACCGGATATCACGGTCAACACGACGGATAAGATCGGGTGACCGGAACAGATCCCCGCCTGAATCCATTCGGTTCCGCGGACGGTACCCGTGGGTGATCGAACTCCCAGCGGCTGGGATCCGATCGCTCGGCGCGCTCACTCCTGACGCAGTGCCTCGACGGCCGCGAGCGGTTCCCCGGTGAGTGCGCGGAGATACGCGCCGCCAGCGATCGAGAGGTGGTCGAAGTTCTCCTCGCCCAAGTCGTACATCGTGACGGTACGGGAGGTATCGCCGCCGCCGACGACCGAGAAGCAGTCGGAGTCGGCGACTGCGCGGAGCACTTCGACGGTCCCGTAATTGAACCGCTCGTCCTCGAAGACGCCGAGCGCACCCTTTACGAGGACGGCCTCGGACTCCTCGATGTGGGGAGCGTACGTCTCGACGGTGCCGTGGCCGACATCCATGTAGGAAACTGACTTTTCGTCGATGTCGTCGACGTCGTGTTCGGCGCGGTCACCGCTCTCGTCCTCGTACGCCATGTCCTCGGGGAGCGCGATACGGTCGCCGTACTCGTCGAGCACGCGCTCTATGATCGCCTCGTTTTTCTCGTAGTTGTCGTCGTAGAGGCCCGTCCCGTCAGGGAGATCGTAGCCGACTGGATAGCCCGCCGAGCGGAGAAACAGTTCGCCGACGACGCCGCCGAGCAGGAACTGGTCGACCGTCTCGTCCAGGTGGTCCATGGCGGCGATGACGTCCTCGGCTTTGGTGCCGCCGAGCGCCATCGTCACTTTGCCGTCGAAGTCGCGGCGTTCGATGCTGGTGTTGTACTCGTACTCGTCGACCATCACGCGGCCGGCGTAGGCGTCCATCGCCTGCGGGAAACCGACGATAGAAGCGTGTGCGCGGTGGGCCGCGGAGTAGGCGTCGTTGACGTAGGCGTCGAACTCCGGCGCGAGCGTCTGTACGAACTCGCTCCGGGCGTGGTCCTCGGGCGAACGGTCGCCCAACTCCTCGTCTTCGAGAAAGCGGACGTTCTCCAGCAGGAGAACGTCGCCTCTCTCGGTGTCGTCGATGGCGGACAGGGCGTCGTCGCCGTACACGTCGTCCACGAACGAGACCGCACGGTCGAGATGGGAGGCGAGCACGTCGGCGTGAGATTCCAGCGAGACGAACGTATCTCGGCCCGGACGGCCCTGGTGAGCCATCAGGACGACTGCGTGGCCGTCGTCGACCAGTTCCTGCACCGTGTCTGCGTGACGCTCGAACCGGCGGTGGTCCTGCGCGCGGCCGTCTTCGATGGGCGCGTTCAGGTCGAGGCGGACCAGCAGTCGCTGATCGGGCGCGAGGTCGTCGAGAGTTTGGAACATTCGGACTCAGGCCGAAGGCTCAACCTCTGCGGACTTGTCCGTTTCCTTCTCGCTGACGAGCCCGGCGACGTCTAGCATCCGATTCGCGAAGCCGTACTCGTTGTCGTACCAGGCGAGTACCTTGATCAGGCCGTCTTCGGCCTCGACTTCCATCGTCGACTGGAGGTCGACCAGCGACGAGAAGGGAACGCCGACGATGTCGCGAGAGACGACCTCGTCTTCGGTGTAGCCGAGAACGCCTTCCAGGTCGCCGCGGGCGGCCCGCTTGAACGCCTCGTTGACCTCCTCGGCGGAGGCGTCCGCTTCGAGGTCGACGGTGAAGTCCGTGATGGACCCGTCGGGGACGGGGACGCGCATCGCCATGCCGTCGAGTTTTCCGGCCAGTTCCGGCAGGACTTCCGTCGTCGCCTTCGCGGCACCGGTCGACGTCGGGACGATGTTCTCCGCTGCAGCGCGGCCGCGTCGGGTCTTTGCCTTCGGCCCGTCGATGAGGTTCTGGGACCCGGTGTAGGCGTGGACCGTGGTCAGCATGCCGGACTCGATGCCGAACTCCTCGTCTAACACCTTCGCGACGGGGGAGACGCTGTTCGTCGTACAGGAGGCGTTCGAGACCACGTCCTCGCCCTCGTACTCGTCGTCGTTGACGCCGTAGACGATCGTCTTGACCTCCGTCTCGCCCTTCGGCGGAGCGGAGATGACGGCTTTGTCCGCGCCGGCCTCGACGTGTTTGTACGCGTCGTCGTAGGTCCGGAAGAGACCGGTGCACTCGAAGGCGACGTCGACGTCGTACTCGTCCCACGGGAGCTTTGCGGGGTCCTTCTCGGAGAGGAGCGGAACGGAGAGGTCGCCGACGGTGAGTTCGTCGCCGTCGAGGTCGACGCCGTCGAGCGTGCTGTGAACGGTGTCGTACTCCAGAAGGTACGCCATGTCCTCGCTGTCCATCACGTCGTTGATGCCGACGACCTCCGCGCCGGCCGTGTCCATCGCCGCCCGGAAGACGTTCCGGCCGATGCGACCGAACCCGTTCAGCCCGATTCTGATGGGATCGGCACTCTCCGCGACCGTACGCGTAGCATCTGAATCTTTACTCATATCTGAATAATAGAGGGCGGGCAGTAAAGTATTTATCCAACAAACCGGCGATCTGAGAGCTCTCGAAGCTATCGAAAGACAGTCAGGTGTTCCGCGGTCGACGACGGGAGACACGACGCCCACACCGAGAAAAGTTCGGATAGGTAATATTTATTTCATAGGGAGTAGTTAACTTGCATCGAGAGAAGGCCGGCTACGTCCCCTGAATTCCCCCGCCACTACTCAATTTCGAGTTAAAATCTATCATATTGACACGAAAAGGTTATCCCCATCAACGTCGGAGGAGGTCATATGCTCCATGTGGGCATCAACGGGTACGGCACTATCGGGAAACGCGTCGCGGACGCCGTCCAGGCGCAACCGGACATGGAAGTCCACGGCGTCGCGAAGACGTCGGCGGACTTCGTCGCCGAGAGTGCCGACCGCGCCGGTTACTCGCTGTACGTAGCGGGTGCCGACGGGGTGGGAGAGTTCGAGACGGCCGGTCTCGACGTCGACGGAACCGTCGACGACCTCGTCGCCGAAAGCGACGTCGTCGTCGACGCGACGCCCGGCGGCATAGGTGCAGAGAACAAACCGCTGTACGAGAACCACGACACGCCGGCGCTGTTCCAAGGGGCCGAAGCGCCGGACGTCGCCGAAACCAGTTTCAACGCCCGCGCTAACTACTCCGAAGCACTCGGCGAGCAGTACGTGCGGGTCGTCTCCTGCAACACGACCGGACTGTCGCGCCTTCTCGCACCGCTGTACGAGGCGTACGGTGTAGAGCAGGTCCGCGCGACGCTCGTCCGCCGCGGCGGCGACCCCGACCAGTCGAACCGCGGTCCGATCGACGACATTCTCCCGGACCCGGTCGAGTTGCCGTCCCACCACGGTCCGGACGTTCAGACGGTTTTCCCGGACCTCGACATCCACACCGCCGGGCTGAAGGTCCCGTCGACGCTGATGCACGTCCACAGTATCAACGTCCAGCTCGGCTCCGCGCCCGACGCCGCCGAAGTGAAGGAGTTGCTGGCCGACGAGTCTCGGCTGTTCCTCGTCCCCGAAGGGATGCGGATCGACGGTCCCGGCAAGCTCAAGGAACTCGCTCGGGACGTCGGCCGCCCGCGAGGTGACATCTGGGAGAACTGCATCTGGGAGGAGTCGATAACGATGGAGGACGACGAGCTGTTCCTCTTTCAGGCGATCCACCAGGAGAGCGACGTCGTCCCGGAGAACGTCGACGCGCTCCGTGCAGTGTCCGAACTCGCCGACGCCGAGGAGAGCATCGAGCGAACGAACGAGGCGCTCGACCTCGGCATCTGAGCGCGGCCCGGACGCCGATTCTGGTTTCTGCGTCGTCAGTGTCTGGCGACATCCGCGACTGACAGAAGGTTTTTGCCCGCGCTGTCCCTACGGTGTCGTATGCGACGCGACGACCGCGACGAGCCTTTCGACGACCTGTTCCGGGAGATAGAGCGGATGATGAACGAGATGATGGGTGCCGGCACCGGTAGTGCCGACATGCGTTTCGAGAGTTCGGCCGGGTT
This sequence comes from Halostella pelagica, assembly GCA_005954745.1. GTDB lineage: Archaea > Halobacteriota > Halobacteria > Halobacteriales > Natronoarchaeaceae > Halostella > Halostella pelagica. The sequence goes on along the minus strand of CP040678.1, from coordinate 290,233 downwards.
CGGATCCGACACCCACGTCGACATCCACGAGACCGACGAACAGATCCGCGTCGTCGCGGACCTGCCCGGCGTGGAGAAAGACGACATCGAACTCCAGTGCGACGGAAAGGTGCTCACCATCAGCGCCGCCAGCGAACGCCGCGAGTACGACGAGCGCGTCTCGCTCCCCGTGCGGGTCGACGAACACTCCGCATCGGCCACCTACAACAACGGCGTCCTCGAAGTGTCGTTCGATCGCGCGGGCGACGACTCCGCCGACATCGACGTTAACTGAACTCCCCGGCAGAACGGTATCCGAAGTCGCCGTCAGCATCCGTCCGCTCCGAACCGCCGTCAGACGAGGTCTCTGATCGCGGTTGCTATCCTGTCGTAGAAGTCCGGTCGATACTTCGTCGCCGCGTCTATCGTCGGCCGGGCGTTCGTCTCGTTGACCACCGTCCGGTCAGGCGTGACGAGGAGGTCGACCCCGAGGAACCGAACACCAAGCGTCGCCGCCGTCCGCTCTGCGAGGCGGCACAGTTCCGCGGACAGGTCAACTCCCTCGGCGACTGCCCCCCGGTGGACGTTGTGTTTCCACTGCCCCGCCGCCAGCGCGTCCCCCGGAAGGCGGCGCTCGACCGCGCCGACGAACTCGCCGTCGACGACCATCGCCCGGTAATCCGTCGCCTCGGGCAGGTACTCCTGGACGAGAAACGTCTTGTCGCCGGTCGCTCGGTAGTCGTGGACCAGGTCGAGATAGTCGACGACGCCGAGAAAGGAGTCGAGGTCGTGCGCTTTCGCCACGCCCGCGCCGCGGGTCGCTGAGTTCGGCTTGACGACGACGGGCGGGTCGAACCGTTCGAACGCGTCGACCAGGTCGGCCCGGTCGGCAGGGTTCGACACCATCACCGTCTCGGGAACGGGCAGTCCCGCTTGACCAAGTTCCGCTATTACAGCGCCCTTGTTCCGCGACGTGAGGACGGCCTCACGGCCGTTGAGCCACGGCACGTCGAGGAGGGCGTCGACGGCACCGCCCTCCATTATCCGGCCCGGGAACACGAATCCGGCATCGAACCCGTCGGGAGCGAACCGGCCGTCGTCGGTGGCGTCGAACGGATCGTCGCCGGTCAAAGCGATCGCTCGTTCGCGCGCCGGGACGTGAACGGCCTCGATACCGCGTTCTTCGAGGGGGTCGGCCATCCGCTCGAACGTCTCTTCGCGGTTGGCGACCGCCAGTCGTAGCATAGCGGTACAAACGACTACGGGACGAAAAAACCGCGTGAAAACGGGTCGCGATTCCGCGGCGAACAGTCGCGTCTACGAGATGAGTTCTTCCTCGCCGCGCTCGACGACGATGCGACACGGCGGGGAGATCTTGTTGTAGGCGCGGCGGAACGCTTCCTTGGCGACGTCCGCGTCCTCGACCTCGCACCAGACGGTGAAGATGCGCTCGCCGTTCTGGATACGGGCGGCGGTGCCGACGATCTTCCCGAAGGCCTGGCGCATCCCGTCGGAGACACGGTCCGCACCCGCACCGGTCGCCTGCTTGTTCTCCCGGATGACGTGGTGGGGGAACTTCCGCAGGATCATCTTGTAGTTCTCCTGTCCGACCTCCTTGAGCATGTGGCGGTTGGCCGACAGGCGAGCGGCTTCCATCGAACCGTGGCGGAGTTGGACCTCTTCCTCGACTTCGAGGCTGATCTGAACGGGGTAGTCCTCGGGGTCAGTGTCGGCGTTCCCCATCTTGTGCTGTGCGATCTTCGATCCGGGAATGCCGGTGATGTACTCGCGTCGCGTGTACGGTGGCTTGTCGATGTTCCGGTACATCGAGGCTGGCTTGTCTGACATGGTTATTACAGGGTACTGAGGCTGACCGCGCGAATAAACCCTTCGAAGCCGTACTGTCAACGGGTCTCGGCGCGCGACGACTGACGAAACAGTACTGACGGCTGTCCGACAGTGTATCAACGACGAAACCGACGCAGTACGGTCGGAAACGGGGTCCCGCGAACGGGTACGGGGCGACGGGAAAAAACGGGCGTCAGTAGGCAATAGGTTCGCGCTCGCGGGTCAACGACATCGTTCGACAGCGCGTGTCGAACGGGCGTCTCATAGGGATTTCTGTAACTGTGTCCCGGTGTTTGCCGACCCCGCTCGGCGAGATACCGAAACGAATTGCGATCCCCTCAGGCCGGCGCGACGGTGTCGCCGTGCTTCTCGGCGAACCCGTGGGTCGTCAGCGTATTGAGGATGCCGAACAGGGTGATCTTCTGCATGTCCAGTGCGGACTGGAGGTCATCTATAGACGTTTCGCCCGTGACCGACAGCTGAAGGTAGACGAGTTTCGCGCGGGGCGAATCGAGTTCGGCGGGGATCGACTGAACGGATCTGCTCTGGAAAGCCTGTTGCGTGCTCATTTTGTCTCGTCTACGAGTGCAACGTGATAGTATAAGAGCCTATGTTGCAGTGAATTAATACACCAATGATCGATTCCGTGTGATTATATGTCTTGAAGGAAGGAGACATATCCCCGGATTATGGAAGGAAAATAAATAAATAGAGTCTGAGTTGTCTGCAGTTTACTCGGCTCGGGAGCCGACGCGACGAGTCTTTAGGAGACGGACGACAACCATCCGACGTGCAACCGAGTACGAGCGGGCGGTTCCGGGTGCTTGAGGGGACGCGAGAGGGCGACGAGTGGCTGTTTCTCGACGTGGATACGATGGACCCGACCTACGTGTCGAAGACGGGCCACGGCGACGCCCAGTCCGCGGTCGACGAACTCGAACCGGGCTATCGGATCGACGCCACGATAGCGTGGGAAGACGAGACTCCACGGGTGGCCGACATCGACGTACTGGACCGGACGGTGATCGAGTTCGTCGACGGTGCGGACACTGTCTTCGACGCCGCCCAGGAGACCTGGCGGGACGCCCGCGCGGACGGTGCCGGGATGAACGCGGACGTGACCTACAGCACGGACGGCGAGGCGAACGGCGTCGTCTACACGTTCGCCGAACAGGGCGGCGAACGCGACCTGTTCGGCGAGTTTCGGGACGGAATGCGACCGCTCGAACCACTGATCGACCGCCTCGCTGACGGCGAGGAACGGCCGTTCGAGGTGTTCGTCATCCGCCCCGCCGCAGACCCGTTCGTCATCGTCTACCTCACGATAGAGAAAGGCGGACTGCTTGCCGACACGGTCCGCGATACCTACGACTGTCCGCGCACGGAATGACGGAGAGTTTACGACCGTGACCGAGCACGCGATGGGCAGGGGATCACAACCGTGACGCAGCGAGAAGTGTCGGTTACAGTCGGCCGTGAGACAGTCCGCGGCGTCGAAGTGGACCACGAGACACGGTGTGTCCATTACGACGGCCCGAGAGACGTGGTCGCGCTACAGTTCGCCTGCTGCGGCGCGTACTACCCCTGTTTCCGCTGCCACGAGGCGGTCGCCGACCACGATATCGAGCGGTGGCCGCGCGACGCGTTCGACGAGGCGGCGGTTCTGTGCGGCGCTTGCGGGACGACGCTTTCCGTTCGGGCGTATTTATACTGCGATGACGCGTGTCCGCACTGCGGCGCTGCGTTCAATCCGGGGTGTGCGAACCACTACGACCGATACTTCGACATCACAGAGTGAACGGTCAGCGGAGTCGCATTCAGAGGACGGAGACGTTAGGCGGTTCCGGTGACGGCTGCGAGCGCCGCTGTTCTCAGCCCCGACTCGGTCCCTTCCGTGCCGGGAGCGGGGAACCACGTCGGCGGCGGAAGCAGTCCCGCCGCGACCGTGAGAGCGTACAGCAGGAGGATAGCGAGGACGACCAGCAGGAACGCCATCAGATACCGGAACACGCCGCCGGATTCGGTCGGGCTGGGAAGATCCATACGGGATCGTCCCCCGTGAGTTTCCTTATGGATTCGCACCCCTCACTCAAGGGAGTGATCGCCGGCCCGGCAGGCGAGAATCCGGGGCTACACAGTGAAAGCGGGAATTACTGATCGCCGTCGAAGTCAAGCGAAGCGGAGTTGACGCAGTAGCGCTTTCCGGTCGGGTCCGGCCCGTCGTCGAAGACGTGGCCCAGATGGCCACCGCAGCGAGCGCAGACGATTTCGGTCCGCTCCATGCCGAGACTGGTGTCGGGACGGGACTCGATACGGTCGTCGTCGACGGCGTCCCAGAAGCTCGGCCACCCGGACCCGGACTCGTATTTCGTCTCCGAGTCGAACAGGTCGGCACCGCACCCGGCACAGGCGTACGTCCCGTCCGCTTTCTGGTCGAGGTACTCGCCGCTTCCGCGCGGTTCGGTCCCGCCCTCTCGGAGCATCTCGTACTCCTCGTCGGTCAGTCGTTCGCGCCACTCCGCCTCGGAGTCCGGCAGGTCGTCGGACGCTGTGTCGTTCGGCATGCTCGTGCGTAGGGTCCCTGAAGACATGGGTGTTGTGCCGGTCTCCGCGGCCAGACACGACCACGCGGTGTGCGTTTTTGCCGGTTCGCGTCGAACAGTCGGACATGGACGTAAACGACGCACTTCGGGAGATAGACGCCGCGAAAGACGGGGCGCTCACCGAAGCCGCCAGGCGGAAGTCGCAGTACGACCACCGACGACAGGCGTACAAGAAGGCGCTCCGCGAAGCGCGAGCGATCGCCGGCGATGACGCGGCGCGCGAACTCGCCGACTGGATCGAGGCGACGATCCGGGACGAAAAGCAGTTGCCGCGTGCGCGGGAGGTGCGACAGAAAGGTGCCGACATCTGCCGGGACCGCGGCAAAGAAGTGTCTACCGGGTCCTGGCTCGGCGCGTAGCGGCACTGGAGCGAACCACACGGACCGTTTAGTCACTGAACGGCGAAACACGGACGATGGAGGCGTTGAACGTCGGACTGACGGTTATCGGGGGTCTGGCACTGGTACTCGGCCTGTTTTCTGGGATGTTACAGAGTAGGGTGTACGTCCTCTCGGCTCCGATGGCTGCCACGCTGGTCGGGGTCGCGGTCGGACCGCAGGGATTCGACCTCCTGACTCTCGCCCGGTTCGGCGATCCGTTGGCGATACTCGAGCAGTTCGCGCGATTCACCGTGGCGATAGCCGTGATGAGCATCGCGTTGCGCATCCCCGACGACTACTTCCGGCGGCAGGCGCGGTCGCTCGGAACGATACTCGTCGTCGGAATGACGTTCATGTGGCTCACGAGCGGACTGCTGACCTATTTCGTACTCGACCTGCCGCTGTGGGTCTCGCTCCTCGTCGGCGCGGCCGTGACGCCGACGGACCCCGTTATCGCGAACACCATCGTCACCGGCGGGACAGCCGCGGAGAACATCCCGAAAACCGTCCGGAACTTCCTGTCGGGCGAAGCGGGAGCCAACGACGGCGGTGCGTACCCCTTCGTCTTTCTCGCCATCTTCGCCCTGTCGCACCCGGCCGAGACGGTAGCCGTCGGCTGGCTGACCGAGACGTTGCTCTGGGAAGTCGCCGGTGCAGTGGTGATCGGTGTCCTCGTCGGAGGCGTCGCGGGCGCGGTAGAACGCTGGACGAGTGAGCAGGAGTACCTGGACGACACGTCGTTGCTCACGGTGACCGTCGGGCTCACGTTCGCCGTACTTGGAACGGTGAAACTGCTCGGGAGCGACGGTATCCTCGCGGTGTTTGCAGCCGGGTACATCTACAGCGTCCTTGTCGACCCGGCCGACGAGATCGAGGGACAGCGGTTTCAGGAAGTCGTCAATCAACTGTTCACCGTCCCCGTGTTCGTGCTCTTCGGGATGGCCGTACCCTGGGCCGCGTGGGAGTCGCTGGGCGCGTCCGGCCTCGTACTCGTCGTCGCCGTCCTCCTATTCAGGCGGCTACCGATGGTCTTCGCGCTGTGCCGGTGGTTGGACCCGCTCGACGGTCGACGCGATGCCGCGTTCGTCGGCTGGTTCGGCCCTATCGGCGTCGCCGCCGTCTTCTATGCGACCCTCGCCGTTCGACACACCGGACATCGGTCAGTGTGGGACGTCACGAGCCTGATCGTCGCCGGGTCGATAGTCGCTCACGGGTCGACGGCGACGCCGCTGACCCTGTGGTTCGGCGACCGAAACGGGGAGAAGTGATCGGGAAGCAGGGCTTTGGTCCGGCCGGTCGAACGCCCGATATGTCCGACGTCGACGACGAGTACGACGCCGCGTACGCTGAACTGCGCGCGTTCCGCCGGCAGATCTAGTTCCGCTTTCTCACGCGGACCGGTTTCTGCCGACGCTCGTGGCCGGACGCCCGGAAACGCGAACCGTCGTCTCCGCCACTTGCGCGGATCTCGCGTATCGACCAGGATGAATGAACTTCAAGGACACGGAGCCCGATCTACGAGATATGGAGTTGAGCAAGGAGATCGAAGATCGTGACCGGCTGGCTCGGACACTTCTCACTGTCGTTCTTGGTGCCGTAGCGCTCAGGTCGTTTCGGAAGGGGAAGCGATTGACCGGGACGCTTGCGGGCGTCGGAGCGGTCGCAGTCGGATATACAGCGACGAGTGAATCTGAAGGGCTGGAAGCGGAGATCGGTATCGAAACGGACAGCGAGGACGTGGAGCTACGCTGTTCGGCCTGTGGCGAACCGATAGTCCCGGGGCAGTCGCGGCGGCCCGATGAGAACAACGAGATCGTTCACGAGGCCTGTATGGAAGTCACCGAATAGGCGCTCGGGTGTCGACACGCTCCCCCAGTCGACGCGAGAGCGACCTCTGTGCATCCTGAGAACTGACAACACGGACCGGCTCCACTACGTTTATCGAAACCGGGAGTGTCGTCGGTCCATGGGGAACGCACAACCGACAAACGACCTCGCAGCGACGCTGAACGATGGGGAAGTCGCAGTGGGCCTGCTCGACAACACGTACAGTCCATCGCTCGTGGAGTTTTACGGCGAACTCGGGCTCGACTTCGTCTGGCTCGACTTCGAACACGGCGGCCCGGATCCGTGGGACGCGGGAACGGTCGAGGATCTTCTGCGCGCGGCCGAGCGGACGGGCGTCGAAGCACTGGTCCGACTTCCCGACACCGACCCGACGCTGGTCCGGAAGGCGCTGGATCTCGGCGTCAGAAACGTGTTTCTCCCGCGCGTGGAGACGGCGGCGGAGGTCCGCGAGGCGGTCCGGTCCGCGCGGTTCCGGTACGACGACGGCGCAGGCGACCGCGGTCTGGCTGCTCCGCGCGCACGGCGTTGGGGGCTCGCCGACGACTACGTCGAAACCGAGGACCGCGAAACGCTCGTGGGCGTGACGATCGAGAACCGGGAATCGGTCGAGAACCTGGACGAAATCCTTGCCGTTCCGGAACTGGGATTCGTCTTCATCGGCCCGCTCGACCTCTCAGTGTCGCTCGGACACCCGGGCGAGGTCGACCACCCCGACGTGCAGGACGCCGTCGAGACGGTCCGTTCAAGAGCCGTCGACGCGGACGTCCCCGTCGGCGGCCTCGGCTTCGGGATGGACGACGTGAACGAAAAAGCGTCGAACGGCTACCAGATCCTCAATCTCGGAAGTACGACCGGTGCGCTACAACAGACCGTCAGCGGCTGGCTCGACGACTACGAGGGCGAGCGGTCGGGAAGCGAATAACTACTGAAGGGTACGCGCATCGGGAAGCGAATAGGTTCTTGTTTATGCTGTCCCGGACGGAGTCGCGCTACTGGACGCACCGACGAATGCAGGGCGGTATTCGATCTTCAGCGCCTACGATCCGGTGAGGCCGAGGAACTTTTCTCGTCTCAGCTGTCGCGTTCTTCAAAATCCGCTCCGGATGCGGGCTCCGTCGTCATCCTATCGATTACACCGACCCACAATCGGGTACTGACAGCGACCGCAGCGAATGCAAGTAGATGCAGGACGACCCGATACAGATATTCCGAGAAGGGTAGCTGTGTGTCGCCCACATGCATGATCACCGTCGCATCTTGTATCATGAAAAATATCGTGTCGCGGTGGCTACGACGCGTGCATCCCCTGGTACGACAGGACTGCACCGACGACGAAGACCAGCGTCGCCAGATAGATCGGGGCGAGATGCGTTACCCAGTCGTGGGCGAACGCATCCCCGGTCCAGTGCATCGGTAACGCAAGGGCCAGGCCGACGACGGCAGTCACGACTGCGGTGGCCAACGCCCATCTGAGCCGCTGGCGGATTCCGTACCACGACAGGCCCGCGACGGCGATACCCGTCGAGATGATGAACGCTGCCGTGGCGACGTGTAGGTGACTGATGTAGTAGGCGACGGTTGGGTTCAGGTCCTCCGGAGTCGTCCCGCCGAGCGTACTCACTCCGATTTCGAAGCCGCTCCCGACGAAATTCAGCACCAGAAACACGACTCCGTAGCCGATGAACGCCACGCCGGCGAGCGTCATCAGTACGGACCCGTTCCGGAGCTTCGCGTTGTGTTCGACCTCGGCCGGTTCGTCCCTGACCGTCTGTTCAGTTGACGCCATTGGTCTACACGGCTTGGAGGTGTTCCTCCCGTAGTTCGTCGTCGGTGTACTCCTGTCCGTGGTCGTCTCGCATGTGGTTCTTGGCCAGTTCGATGGCTTCCGCTTCGTTTTCCGATTGGATGATGAAGCGACAATCGGCGGCTTCGTTCTCGCAGTCGAGTCGGTGTGCATCAGCCATAGTGTATCGTCCTCCGCAAGAGACGACACGAGGGCGAGGATAAGGTAGCTATCGACCGAAAGTCCACTACTCACCGCCGTTCTTGCAGCCGATGAAAACTGGTCACTGGCTGCGATTGGGACGCGGTCCGGGACCCGACTTGTACCGTCACCGGAGCCCTTTCGGACAGAGGGCCAAAGGCAGATCCGGCATACGGCTGGGCTGTACGGCCCAGCGTCGCTCACGGAACCCGTTACCCCGTGGACGTTTCGAGCGCGAGCGTTTGGTTTTCGCGTCGGTACGACCTGTAGATCGATTCCGCCCAGTCGCGTGCCACGGCGGCATCGGAATCGATCAGCACCCGCACCGTTCCGCTGTCGGGATCGTAGCCGCTAATGGCGACACGGTCGTCGAAGATACCGACCCCGTAGGACGGTAAGTCGTCGTGTATTCGGAGAGTGAAATTGTCGCTCTCCAGCACTCTGGCCGCTTGTTCCGGGTAGTGCGAGCGGACGTATTCGACAACATTCGGTGGGTCGATTATCTCCGTGTCCATGCCGTTGCGGATCCGCTGACAGAGTTCGTCCAGACATGGTTCCAGCAGGGCGATTTCGAACCCGACGAACTGGAAGCGCTCGGTCTCCCGAAGGAGAGACAGGAAGCGGTTCACCGGCCGGTATGGGTCGTCCGACTCGGCAGTCGTTACGACTGCGTCCGCCCACATCTCGACGGTGAATCCGCTCGCGTCAGTCGGGAGCCAGTGCCAGCTGTCGCGGAGCGTCTGCTCCGTTTCGAGCCGGTCGAGCAGCTCCTGCAGCCCCACCGCGACGAACGAACCCAGTTGCGTCGCCTCGTAATGTCGTCCGTCTCTGCGAATCCATCGACGGTCTTCGAATTCGCGTAGCGTCCGCCCGATCGTAGACTGCGACACGCCCGTGATCTCCAGAAGGTCGGCTCGACTGTGCGGACATCTATCCAGGGCGTTGAGTGCGGTCACGCGGTGGGCCGACCGCGCGAGAAACTCGACATCGTCGAATGGGGTACTCGAATCGTGCGTTTTCCGGGTTCGAGCGCTCATCTTGTGGATATGCTCACCTCAATTGTGTGTTGAACTGTTGTTGGGCAGGCCGTATCAGTCAGTGGGTAGTTCGACGACACCAAGTTGCTTCTCCTGTTTCGTTGCCGACATCGATCATACCTCTCCGGAGTCTGGTCTCCACTCGAACGTTCTCGGAGCCGACGCTTCGTGTTATCCCGTCTAATCCGTTCGCGGTGTCTTCGTCGATTACGGCGTGAACACACCGGACGCGATCGGTGCAGTCACTGATCAGACCCATAGCGCCAGTTTGGTCGCGGACGGTGGAGCGTTCGTCCGCTCACGTATCCGACGGAAACGGCCCAGCGAACCCGTGATGAAAGGGGTCGCTCAAAAGGCCGAAGTGACACTCTCCGAGCCCCGCAGACAGTGCTGACGACTACAACGTCGATAGAAACCGTCTGATGGATACAGAGGAGATCTCCCGACGAGTTCAGTTACCGTGACAGAAGAGCCGCACGGAGCCAGCGGGATGGACTTGCGAACGAATCGGAACTGTAGAAGCAACAATCCGAACGCATCCCCTGACCACGTGTCGTCCTCGAAGCGTGTGATACCCAGCAGCAGATGTTCAACTGTGGCGACATTACCGTTTTAGCACCCCTCGGTAGATTCTTGAATTGTGGCGTGCTACCAACCCACATGAATTCCGCACTCGACGACATCGCGTTTCTCGCGAACTCGGAGAACCGGGTGGCGGTCTTTGAGACGCTCGTCGAGGGGCGACGGAGCCGAAACGAGGTCCGCGACCAAGTGGATGCGTCTCGGGTAACCATCGCGCGGATTCTCCGCGAATTCGAGGATCGCAATTGGATCGAGAATTCGGGACAATCGTACGAGATGACTCCTCTCGGCGAATGGGTGTGTGACGAGTTTACACAACTGATGGAAGAGATGGAGGTCGAGAATCAGTTACGTGAACCCTTGCAGTGGTTACCGACCGATATAGTGACGTTCGACGTCCGATGTCTCCGCGACGCCGAGATCATCCTTCTCGATGGAAGTGACGCGACCGCGCTCATACGACGGATAGTCGAATTCCATCGCTCCGGCGATTGGGTGCGGGGCATCGCACGTGCGGCCGCCCCAGTATTCATTGAGAACCAGTGGAAGTTGACCGTGCACGGAGACACGCGAGTCGAACTGGTCCTCACACCTGAGGCCTTAGATGTCATCCGAAACCATCCGCGCTCGGCACAGCAGTTCCGCGAGATGCTCGATGAGGACAACGCGCGCTATTCCATCTGCGAGGAGATCCCGATTTCGGTTGGGATCGTCGACGGCACCGTCGGAATTAACCTCACTGACAAGCAGGGGGTTCTCAAAGCTGGACTGATAACTGACGACGAGACAGTCTGCGCATGGGCAGTCGACCTCTTCGAAACCTGCCGGGAAAAGTCGAGACCGGTGAAGCCTGACGCGATCACTGTGTAATCGACCGCTCGATAGCGTGCCTCCATTCGGATAACGTGACTCTCTTTGATCACAGTGTTCGGAGAGATGCGCTTTGGTGGTTCGGAGAGACGCACTGTTTGAGGGCATCGTTCACCCCGTCTTCGCTGTTCGTAGCGTGAACGTTGTTCACCAAGAAAAGGGATAGCGGAGTCAGAAAATAATTCGATCGTGGTTGTAATGCCAGCATCCAGCCCCGATCCGACAGAGGAACCGTCCGACAAACCGATAGACTGGCCCGGCTTCGAGCGACGTTCGCTGCTGAAAATCCTCGGCGTCGGCACCGCGCTCACGCTCGGTAGCGGGGTCACAACAGCCCACGAAAGAGATGAGGACGACGGCGAGAATGAACAATCGCAACTCGACTCCTATTATGGATTTGCAACACCGGACGCCGGGGAGGTCCCGGAAGACCTCGATCCGGATCACGAAGTCGGACTTCACACGGAACTCCCGGAAGACCCACAGAACCCGAGCCGACCGCCCTTCTTCCACTTCGAACCGGCTGGCTTGAACGTGCAGTCCGGCGACGTCGTGCAGTTCACACTGCAGGGACCAGACCACACGATCACCGCCTATCACCCAGGGATGGGCTTCCAGCGGCGGGTTCCGGAAGGAGTTCCACCGTTTTCATCGCCCGTTCTCAACGTCGGTGGGGCTTGGCTCTACCAGTTCGACGAAGAAGGGGTGTATGACCTGTACTGTGGTCCCCACCACGTTCTCGGGATGAACATGCGAATCGTTGTCGGTGACCTGGCGGAGGAGGACATCCCAGACTACGTGGACACGTTCGAGGGAAGCCAGGACCCGCCACTCCTCGCTCCGTTCAGCAAGGAGTTCCTCGAACACGACCTCAACGCACCGAGCGAGCAAAACGAGGACTGTGAATGGACGTTCCTGACACCGCAGGAAATCCTCAGTGCCCCGTCGCTTGACCCATCTACGATCCAGAACCAGGGGTCGGTGCCGTTCGAAGCGGTACTCGGTGATATCGACCGCTTCCCAGATGGACTCCAAGCCCCCGAGGAAGACGGCGAAACGGCGGTTCCGACCGTTCAAGTCCGCAGCCACGACGAGTACGGCGACATCTTGGTCGACTCGGACGGAATGACGTTGTACATGTTCGCTCAGGATCCCAAAGGTATGCGAGAGAGTAATTGTCGTGACGATTGTGCCGACCTGTGGCTTCCTCTTAGTGTCGATGGTGAACCCACCGCTGGTGAGGACGTCCAGGCGGCGCTCGACGTGTTCGAGCGCGAGGACGGAGAAACCCAGGTGGTCGCCAACGGTTGGCCCGTATACAACTACGCTCGGGATGAAGCGCCGGGCGATGCCAACGGGCAGGGGTCCGGCGGTGTGTGGTGGATCCTTCAGCCGGACGGCACTCCAGTTATGCCTGTATAGGGCATCGAATTTCCTGTCGTTTTCCTCTCTCACGATCAGTTGAAGCGGGGCTCTCTCAACAAAGAGGGTGATATCGGAGAGTTATCAGTCGCTAGCTTGTCCCTGACCCATCTCGGTATTACCCATCAGTATACCCCTTAGTGAGGGCGTTTTACGACAAATAGTCTAAGGTTCTCGTGTCACTCTAAGCAGACGCCCCGACGGGGGTGAAAACCAATACTGTTGTGCGACGGCGCGGCAGTGTGTTCACTACATCTTGGCCCGGCATCACCTAATGGCGAAGGAGGACCGTACTATGCCGCCGAGAAACACACCGTCGACGTGTACTTTATTGACACGACCTTCTGGTTTGCTCGTTGTTTACACTGCCTTGTCCGGTGTTGCTTCTTGAGTTGGCCCTTTGATCATTTCCCCTTCCGCTTCGAGTTGGTCTAACTCCCATTCAAGATACTCACGGAGACCTTCCTCGATGGGACGATGCTCTATCCCAAGTTCACGTTTGGCTTTCGTATTGTCTCCAAGCCATGTCGTTCCTCCCATACGATACAAGAACTCAGATTCGAAGCCTTCGGGCGGTCTAACAAACCGTTCAGCGACCTTCATGGCCGGAGCAAACGCTCGGAACAACAAGGGTGAGACCGACCGAGGCGCTGGGATACCAGTAATCGTCTCGGCCAACTCGAACATTTCGACGAAGGTCCTTTGCTCCCCGCAGACGATGTATTCCTCCCCTTCCTTCCCATGTTCCATCGCAAGGAGATGGGCTTGCGCTGTATCTTCAACGTGGTCCCAGCATGCATCGACGCCTCGAGGAATAACAGGCAGGTCTTCCTGCAGGTAGTCCCGCCACATAGGACGGAGGTCACTTGTGTCACCCGGTCCGTAAACGATGCCCGGTTGAATAATGACGACTGGTACTCCCTCGTCGGCCATCGGCTTGGCAACCTCGTAGTGAGCTTGCCACTTCGTCCGGTCATAGACAGAGATATGGTTGCCATCGTGGCGATACGACTCGTCGACAACCTCACCATCGGTATCTGAGTTGACCGCGACCGTGCTTGTGTAGACGGCCTTCGGGATGTCAAGTTCGTCGACGAGTTCCAACACGGTCCGTGTCCCATCTACGTTAATTTTCTCAGCGTGGTCCGCACGCCGCGGTCCGGGGCCAATTCGGTACCAGCCTGCAATATGAAAGACGCCGTCAACAGCTGTCATCCCGTCCCGTATACTTTCCTTTTCGGTGATATCGCCTTCAATGATGGTAACCTCATCCGGGAGGTGGCTGGCATTCGGCCGGTCACGGGTGAGGGCGTATAACTTCATCTTCTCGTTCCACTAACTTATCGACCACGTGCGACCCAACGAAGCCGGTTGCACCAGTTACGAAGTATTCCATGATTTGGGTGCGGTAACAAACAACAAAATTAGGAGGACAGCAAACACAAGTGTGTCAACCCACCCTATAGCTATTCGGTCGCGCACGTAGTGCCCAGTGGTATGACGTTGCTGTGTTCACCCCGTTCGGCCATCCATAACAAAACTGGCGAAGGTAAGCGGTACAGTACACCACCGAGGAAGGCGCCGCGGCCGAGCATCAGATGTGTTGAAAGACTTGTGGAAACGTACTCCATTGGGCGGAGCAGTGACGGCCACCACTCTGCCTCAGGCCACCCCTACGCGGAGACCGAGATGGCGCGTATGAAAATCACAAATGGGCGAAAGAACTAGGTTCCCTGAGTCCGTTTCGGTCATTGCAGAACGCCGGACGTGGCGGGGTGCGTCCAGTCACCGGTTGAACTCGCACGACGACGGAAACGCAGGAAGGCGTGGATGCTGTCGGTCATCAATCGAGCGGTGAGAGGATGCCGCCTCCCGGATTTGAACCGGGGACAGCGCCGCCCTCTGGCAGTTCTCAGTCTTGACCGGGGTCGGCTCACACCCTCGCAGGTAGGGCGTTTCGGTGGTCGAAATGAGTCAGGAACTCCAACCAATCTCACCGGAACGCGCAAAGGAAATGTACCTCGACGCTCGCAAGCGTGAGGTATCCCAATCGACCCTTGACGGCTATCACTACCGGCTGAAGCACTTCATTCGGTGGTGCAACGAGGTAGCCGACATAGACAACATGAACGACCTCACCGGACGGAAACTCCAAGAGTTCCGAACGTGGCGGCGCGACGATGGCGACCTCAAGCCCGTCACTTTGGAAGGGAACCTCGACGCGCTCCGTGTCTTCATTCGGTGGTGTGAGTCCATTGACGCGGTGCCGCAGGGGCTTCACGAGAAAATCATCATGCCCACGCTCTCGAAGGAAGACGAACAGAGCGAAAGCATTCTGCCAGCCGAACAGGCCGAGGCTGTGTTAGAATACCTCCGACAGTACGAGTACGCCACCCGAGGCCACGCTATCCTCGAAATACTGTGGCACACGGGGATTCGTCTCGGGGCATTCCATTCGCTTGACCTCGGAGACTACGATTCGGAGCGCGAAACCCTCGAAATCCGTCACCGGCCCGAAACCGGAACCGCACTCAAGAACGGAAAAGAAGGCGAGCGAATCGTCGCATTGAGCGGCACGGTCTGTAGCGTAATCGACGGCTACATCGAACACAACCGACCAAACACGCGGGACGACTACGGTCGGAAGCCACTCGTCACGAGTCGGTACGGTCGCCTCTCACGGGGCAACGTCCGAGAAACCGTCTACAAGGTCACTCGGCCTTGCTACTACGGCGTGGACTGTCCCCGGAACCGCGACCCGGAATCCTGTGAGGGGACGCACTACAACGGCTACAGCAAGTGTCCGGTCAACGTCTCACCACACGACATTCGGCGTGGCAGTATCACCCAACATCTTTCGAAGGATGTACCGGAAAAGGTCGTGAGTGACCGCATGAACGTTGGCCCGGACGTGTTGGACAAACACTACGACAAACGGAGTGAGGAACAGAAGGTGGAACAGCGTCGTGGGTATCTTGACGGGGTGTGATAGCCCTATGCCTATCGCCCGCCGCGTAGACGCGACTTGCCCGCGTTGTGGCGACGACAGCGACGTGTGGATGTTCGAGAAGGAAGAGCCGACCATTACCAAGGAACACTACACCTGCGAATCTTGCGGGTGCGAGTGGACGGAGAGAAGACAGGACTAACTCGTCCCCGTCACTTTTCTACGGTATGCAACGGTTCTCCGAGGGCGACCGCGTTCGTGTGGACATACCCGACGAGACTGACCCCGACCATGAGCGCTATCACGGGGAACACGGGACGGTCGTTACCATCCTCGAAGACGACGCCGGTCGGGCTACCGGGGACGAGCGCGATTCACTGCTATTCCGCGTCGAACTCGAAGAGGGTAGCGTCGAAGACTTTCGCTGGCGTGACCTGCGTCCACCGTGACTGTAATCAGCCGCCCAACCAGCGAAAGAAGTTCCCGCATTGCGACTGATATAGGTGTATGAGCGACGAACAGAACAAGTCCCCCGAAATCAATTTGCCCGACGACGAGAGTGAAGTTCACGATATGGCCGGTGCGGAAACGGACGAAGAGAAGGCGCTCGCGGTCGCTCAAGCCCGCCTGATTGGCGACCTATAAACTACAGATAGTATCCACTTTTATGTTAATTCGCTCCGAGGTGCCAGCCAATGCCTTCAGAGAAACTCGTCCCATATTCTTTCAAGATATACGAACACGGTAATCCTGACAACGGCTACAACCTCACTCAATTGCACGCCCACGATACAGCGTTCGATGAAAACCACATTCTCGACTCGATGGAGAATCTCTTCGAGAAGCAAGAATCCAATCTTGAGCCTTCGAGCAACGACAAGACGTTCATCATTGAAGAGTACCACCGGGACGGGAATATAATCGAAGGTGTCGTGTCTACAGGCTACCACGGATATGAGGCCGAAATCCGTGATGTTGAATCAGGCGACATGACTCACCTGAAAGGAGAAGACGAAGCCGAGCAAATGCCGCTGTACTTCCTTATCTATCTTCCCCAAACACGCGAAGGCAAGCCATACGATAATGGCCAGACCGCCCTAATCATCCTTCACCAAGTGAACCGGATTGGCGTGAAGGGGAAGTTGAAGAAGCATATTGAGCAGACCTGTCTCTCGGGAGTGACGGACTACACAATGAAGATGGAGCCTGTCACCACAGAAGAGGTGCTTGAGAAGGTGATTGAGGCCGACCGGATTGCCAAGTTAGACATTAATGTCCGGAAGATTCCGGGGGACGACGAGAGTCGGATGGAGTTGTTGAAGGGATTAAGTACCGAGGAAGTCGGGACTCGCTCTATTGTTCTCCGTCCTGAACACGGCGGGAGTTTCGAGAAGTTGAAAAGCAAAGCGGCAAGCCTCAAAGACACGGACAAGCACTTCGGGACAATTGTTAGCGACGATGTGGAGAACTTCACCGTGACCATTCAGAAGGACGGTGGTCGAAGTGAGACATTCTCGCTACTGAATGAGGAAGTCGCTATGCGGAAAGACCTTGAGAGCGACAAACTCCGTACCGACTCGGGCCTGATTACCGCACGCTCTCTCCGAAGCGAAGCGAATGAACTGGCCAACGACATTTTGGACGACCAGATTGTAGAACCAGTCACCGGGACAGCCAACGTCGAACGATGATATTCGGCAACATTGGGAGTATTATCAGCGACCACTATTCGTCCCTCGGTCAAGAGACTGGTCTAAAGAATCCGTTCGATTACGTCTTCTTGGGCGTTGTCTTCGTCGTTTTCCCCGCTGTCGTTGGCTTCGTTCTCGCCAACTATGTCGTGCTTTGGTCGGGTTTCATCACGGCTTCCGCCTCTGTATTGAGCGTCCTGACGGGGTTCTCGATTAATACAATCATCCTTCTCATGAGGTATGACAAGGATGGTAGCCACCCTTACGAACAGAAGACGGTCAGAAAGACGAAGGAGTTCACCCTCTACGCAATTTTGGCCGGCGTTGTTCTCATAATCTGTCTGGTCTTTGGAATCGTGGTATCGCGCATAGGTGGTACCGCTGGCTCGGGGCTTGCATTTGTCGTGAGTGGTATCGTCTACACGTTGATGGCTCACTACTTCTTGACGCTGTTAGTGATAACCCACCGTCTCTGGTCTTTGATTCACGGCGATGTTCTTTGATACTTGAACTCAACGGAGCCGTCACATCCGTTCATAGGGTTTGATAAACCGTCCCTGTGACGTGACAGGATAGGATGAATAGGGAGTCTATTCGGGATTACGTTCAACAATCTGACGCCGTTCTCAACTCTTCTCCGCAGATGGACGAGGCGAACACGAAGGCGGCTATCCTGCGTGACTTCTTGGCTCTTCTCGATTGGCAGATTCCGCAGAACACCCAACTTGAGTACTCTGTCGAAGCGTTCGGGCAGACATACAAGGTCGATTACGCGCTGATTCTCGATGGAACGCCAGTCGCATTTCTCGAAGCGAAAGGCGCGGACACGGCCCTGACTGCCGACCACGACGAACAACTCTCGTCCTATATGATGAATAAGAACGTTAACTACGGGATTCTGACGAATGGGAAGCAGTACCGCTTCTTTCAGCGCCGTGTGGACGCCTCGAACGTGAACGTTCAGCAGGTCGGTGACGTAGACCTCGAAGACCTACCCAACCGTCTTGCCGTTTTGAAAGCCTACGAGAAAGACGCTATCGAGTCGGGCGAATCGGGGAAGATACTCGGTCGAATCAACGAACTCCGTGAAGCCCGTCAAACTCTCGAAGCGGACAAGGACGACTTGGCGGTTGAACTCTCGAACCTGCTGGCTGACGAGGTTTCTGACTCTATCTCGTCACTGGCAGAAACCCAAGCGAAGGAAATGATTGACCGGCTCGTGGAAGACATAGACTCGGAAATCGACGCCGACGGCGGTGGGGGTACGGACGACCCAATAGGCGGTGGTGGGGGTGGTGGAATCGAACCCACGGACAATCACATCACCGGTCGGATTAAACGCGCCGAGGTGGATGGCGACGAGAACGCGAAGGTCGCAGTATTCCCGACGAAAGAGTCCGGCCTACCCTTCCTGAAAGAGAACAACGCGTGGGGTTTTGTTCGCGTCGGGAGCGAGTTCGAGTATGTAGCGATGTACGTGACTGGCGACGTGCGTCAAGTGAAATACATGGCTACGGTCAAGGACGTAGTTCCACCCGAGGAGGCTGAACTGTCTCGTCCCATCGAAGAGTACGCTGATGGTGCGAAAATCGCAGAGGATAAGATGGTGATTCGCTTCGAACCGGAGAGTCTGTACGAGTTGGAAGACCCGGTTCCCTACGAGACGAAGTACCCGCAAGGTCTTCGATATACTACTCTTGGAGCGCTTCGGTCAGCAGAGACGACCGACGATATGCTCTGATTGCTTCAGAATACACCATGATGATTTCATCACTTCTCACGAGTATTGGACTGGCTTGCGATATTCTCGGTGCCCTCATTCTTGCAGTTCCGGACGTTCCTCTGCTTGCACAGCGGTTTGAGTTCGGTCGTCTACGTCGTGCCCGCGAAAAAATGGAAGCCGAAGGAGTTCAGAGAGGTGAGGTGGGCTTCAATAGTCTCGTTAGGGAGATTGAAGAAATAGACCCGGTTGAAGAAGCGTCGGCAGAGGATATTGGTGATGAACTCATGGAAATAGCGATAGAGCAACGGGGTGGATTTTCGCCGTCTGACATTGATTTCAATTGGGGTGAAGAATATGTCGAAGCGAGATATGAACCGAATTGCGATTGGAATGAAGCCGATATTCTCGATACAGGAAAGGTATATCGACGGATTCGGTCAGAGGTGGAATCAACATCTACGCGAGTTCGCGTAACTGGTTTGGGTCTACTCGCCGGGGGGTTCTCCCTGCAACTGGTGGCTAATCTGGTCTAACTCCTTTTTGTATTGAGTGGTGCTTTCTCGTCCTACCTGTCGTAGAATGTTGCCACCGAACGAATTACTGGCACGAATCACGTAGTCTCGGCTATGACCTTCCGACTCCCTGACGAGCGCGTCCCTGAATCCGAACCGTGGCGCGACCATGATTTCCTCTGGCACTGCTATCACGAGCGCGGGCTGCCCCCTCGAACCATCGCGTTCGAGTTAGGCGTAGAGACAGCCCGTGTGACCGTCCACATGGAACGTCTCGGTATCCTTCGACCGTGGCGTCACGAGGATACCCTACGCCAATTGTATGTCGAGCAAGGACTGTCAGCGGACGAAATAGCGGCCCGCGACGAGTTCGACTGTACGGCGACGACTGTCCGGAAGTATCTCTCTCGATACGGCCTGACCAGTGAAGACCTCGACGACGTAACCTATGGCCGATTGGACGAACTCGGTGAGTCGGAATCTGAACCGGAGCAGGCCGAGGCATAGGTGCGTCGTTTCGACTTGTCAGTCCCAACTCTTCCCGCAGTCTTGGCAACTCTTCATACCGTGCGTTCGAGTTACGTTGAAACTGCCACACCGGGGGCATTTCGGATTCCGTGCCATGCTATCCGAAACATGATGACAGAGTTTAATAAATTCGCACGGCGGCTAACTTCCACGAGCCAACCTGCCGGTCGCTTGGACGAAATGGCGTAGCAGAAGAGTACCTTACTCGGTGTCGCCTCTACGCTACAGTGTGTATGAGTTCGGGATTCGCTATCAGGACGACACCGAGTCCGTAGACAGGAAGCGACTTAATATCGAAGAAGTTCCACTCTGCGGCCTTATTGACACCGAGCATACCGAGAACGAGAATCGTACCGAGTAGTTGTCCGGGCGGAATGTGCGGGAGTGACTGTTCCCACATATTGCTCACCATCGGGGTTATGAGAGACGCACCGAAGAGCGTTCCCACGAATATCAGCAACGCTCCGTATTTCCCTTGGAAGTCCCCGTTGAACAGGAAGAATCCGTCTCTTGCTTCATAGACACTGATTCCAACCACTGCCATAGTCAGGCCAGTCATGATGGTGTCGAGGTGATTCGACACGTACTGAAGGGCTTCTGCTACCATGTTCATATCTGACGAGTCACTGGCAATTAAGTGTTCGACAACCAAGGTGAAAGTGGAATCGAGGGTGTCCGGAGTCTCGGAGCCGAGCCTGAAATATTACTTAAGCGCCACCACACTCGAACTACGTGAAGAGGCCGTTCCCGAAGGCCGCCATCAGCCCCTTCTCGGCCAGCAGTCCACCCCTCTCGCCCTCGAAGACCGACGCCGACACACAACCCACGCCGACGGGGACGATACTCAAGACCGGCTATGCGGCCTGTATGAGCCGCTGTATCGCTTCACGAGTACGTGAAACTACTGCCGAAATATCACCGCTAAAACGAACATACAGAGCGAGAGCGAGGCACGCTGAACAAATCGCGGCTATCGGCCACCACCGAAAGTCTCGATACCGGCCAGCGCCAATCGTGGCATATGACCTACCCGATAGACACCGTGTTCAAGGGGGTGGAATCCGGTCGTCGTCTCTCGAAGCGCCAAATCGGATATGGCGCGTGGAAGGAGGGTCTGCCTGTGGAACGGGTGGGAGACGGCTTTCTCGTAGACGGTGAGCGCTACGAGCCGGTCAGCGAGTAGGGTGGTTCCCCATCCCCCACCGGGCCAACCCCCGACCCCCCTGTATTCCCCTTCTCTCGCACCCCTACCCGTCCCCTACGGGGGTACCCCACCGACCCCTGCCTGTCTGCTCTACTGGTGTCTGTGCCTGCTCTTGCGAACGTGTAAGCAGGGTGCTACAGGTCGGGGCTGGCCCCCACCAGAGACGGCCCCTGTGGCCTGTAGCGCCCTGCTATGGTCTTCTCTGCCCTCGTCTAAACCGGGGTTAGAGCCTCTAAAATCGGTTTCTCCCGGTTTCGCCCCTTGCTGAAAATGAAAGGTATCGGGATAGCCGGTCGATTCGATTTGCCCTCTTCACCCCCCTCATTCCGATATAGGGAATGAACAAGGAGACGCCCCGGTGGGGTTCTATGAAAAACACCCCCGGTGTCGATTTCAGAACACCCGAGTAGGAGTCCCACATCCCAACCTGATTTTGGTCGGTCTGCCTTCGACGCTCTGCTATTATCCCTATCAGCGCTTTATCAGTAATGTCAACGAGATTAATTCCGGACACAGATACACATAGGAAGGAGACGGGGGGAGAAGAAGGGGACAGACAACAGTGTATTGTTACGGGTTACTTCGCTTCATTCCGCCTCTCACCTTGCTCGCTCTCGATACCCATATCAGCAGGGCCTAATTCTTCGTCCATCAGCACGGCAGTTCGCTGGTACCATTCAGAGTCGCCCGGTATGCGTAGGCTGGTGATTCCTTCTCCGATATAGATGATTTGTCGTCCGTCTCGTTGCGATTCGATGTACCCGGCACTATCGAAAATATCGAGGCAACGACGTACACGCCTCTTTACAGAACCCTTCTTCGAGCCACGCCAATCAACGTCGGGACTTTCCACTATCTCGGTCGTCGTCAGTTCGGTGCCGAGGTTCCGAAATGCGTCTCGTACTCCCCGAAGCGATTTCGACCCGGCTGAAGGTCTGCGTCCTTTCGTGGCCTTGGCGTCTTCGACAAGTGCCTTCCCCAAATCCGGGTCAACCTGATATGGGATACCTGTGTTCGTGATTGTCCGCTCGACATAGCCGTCGCGCCACAGTTTGTGCGGATGGTCTTCACCGTTAACTTGTCCGCGACGGTCGCGGCAGTCCCGAAGGATACGAGCAATGTCGGTCGGCTCGAATCGCCAAATCAACAGGTATCGAACCGTCGCTTGGTCGGCCTCGCTCAAACTTTCGTACTCGTTCGGGTCAATCACCGAAAGAAGGTAATCTAACCATCTCGACACCTGCCGCACGTCTTCGAGGGGAATCCCAATGTTGTTGGTCACTTCGTCGGCAGAGAAGCCCGACTGAAGGCTGGCTCTCGGATTGAGGTTCGACGTGGCACCGGATACCACCCCGTCCGGTAGTTCCGACGCCGGAAGTGGCCCTTGCTGTAACTCTCTCGGAAGTTGGCCGGGTGACAGTTCAGCCATGCCGGGATTCTCGTCCATGTGGTAGATACCACCGCTCGGGTGTACCGAGCCGGGAAGGACGACGAACCAGTTCGGCCCTCGCACCGACCCGATTCCCGATAACTCCGCTTTGCCCTTCGCGTTTTCAATCTCACCATCTGCGGCGAATGTGAGGTGGTCGCCAGTTCCCGAGCCTGACACGACGCGGACGGTTTCACCAAGGTCGGGCCACTGGTCTGGTTCGTCACGGTCGAGAAAAACCAGTCCCTCGGTGTTGTGTTCGGGGCGGTCTGCGTACAAGCAGAAGCCAATAGCGCCGGTTCTAACAGCCTCTATTGCTTCTTCAGGGGAGTATAGCAAGTCGTGGATTTTCGGCTGTGTGAGGCCGATGTGGCGTTCTGCGATATAGGGCGCTTTACCTTCCGAACCTACAGGCATGAGTCGAGGCGAGTCCCATCCGTGCTGTGCCAAGACCTGTAGGTAGTTCTGGAGCAATTCAGCGCGTTCGGAGTCAGTGCAGTCACAGATACACTCCGAGTTATCGTGTTCGTCGTGGTCGCACTGACGAGTCGAGAGTCGGGGAGCGTAATCACCGTCACGGTGATACCGCTCGTTCTGAATCTGATTGCGGACTCTCTGTTCCTTCCGACGTGCGGAAAACGCCAGTTCGACGTTGTGAGTACGCGAGGATACCCGGCGTTGATTCCTGAATCTCTGCTGTGCCGATAATCCTATAGTGTTATAGACGCTATCTTGAGTTGCCATAGTTGTCTGTCGTGGGTATCAGTCGGCGGGCAACGAAGTCGGGCCGGACGGGCGTGGGAACTTTCCGGCCACGGCGCTTTCCTTCGGTCATTCATCGGATACGAGTCTCACTTACCGACGCGACGTGGGTCGAGTTGTTTAGCCGAAGCAGACCTTCGTCGTCGCGCTTGAGAAGGCCTTTTTCGACGGCTTCAGCAATCAGAACTGCCTGTTCTGGCCCGTCGCTTGATTCCGGCAGTGTACAGTAATCCTCAATGATTTCCCTCCGAAGCCGCTCTTCGGAAACCGACTCTGACGAATCCCCCGTAATCGCCTCAATTGCACGCTCGAACGCGTCTTGATTCGGCAACACCTCGATGGTCAATGAGGTGGACTGGTCGGACGGCATTAGTTGGCCTCCGGGTCGTACTGGTCGGCCATTTTACGAAGGAGCGTGTCGTAGTCTTCGCCCCCGCGTTTCAGTGACCGCACTCTATCTCGTGTATCTGGCTTGACTGGAATCGCCGTGAACTGGTTCTCTGCCATGACGTTCCTAATTAGTGTACACAGGTGTTAATAACTTACGTACTAAAATTATTAAAGTATAGAATTAGGGTTTGTGAGTAGGGATATTAGCGTTTTAGCAACCCTGATAGGGGTATTGAAAGCGGTCTGTCAGCCACGTCAGAAGACGGTTGAGTACTCTTCAATGACTCCGCGCTCGTCGGCGTCAAGTGAGGACAGCCAGAATCCTGAAATTCCGTCCTATCCTATGAAATGTACGGGGTCGCCAGTGAGCAACCACGAATCGACGGAAAGAATCGTGCTGTGTTTCGACAGAGATTCGACTGTCTCTGTCAACCCGCACCCCGAACATAGGGCCGTCCCTATCGGCTGGCTCCAATTTTGGGCGCACGTCGAAGAGATTTCGGTCTTTGCGACTGGCAATCAGCACCTACGCACCGAAGCGAAGATTCCGGGGATTCGAGAGGCCGAATACGCATGGGAAGAGTACGTCACGGGCGAGGAATACAACTACGAGAACAGCCAGTTCGAGGACTACTGGAAGCCACGCCGCCGTGACGGCCTACGGCTCGTTCAAGACCTGTACGAAGAGACGTTCCCCGACCAGAAGTTCCGATTTGTCGTAGTTGACGACGTGGATGTGAGCGACTTGGAAGAGGAAGGCCCGTGGACTTGGTACGCGCCGTGGGACTTTGTAGAGGCTGTCGAGGGGGGAGATTTCGCGCTCGAAGAGCCACCGGGGGATACCTACCGGAACGACGGTGTGCCGTTCAACTCGACTGACGACCCGGACTTCGACCACAACCAGAACGCCGCACTCGAAGAGATTCGCGCACAGATTCAGGAACGGCGAGTAGAAATCGAAGAAGGGGTGCATACCCCCACCAGTTCCGGCGAATAAACAGAACGCCCCACCAGCCGGGTTGGAACACGCAGGGGTCTGTTCGATAACCTTGCACTCGTTGTCTCCGAACTTCACCGGAGCAAATAACACGCTCGCATGAAATGAGAGGCATATGACCCTCTCGTTGGAAGAACTGGACTCACATCTTTTCAAATGCGCCGACATTATTCGTGACGCTGTAGACCCGACCGATTACAAGGAGTACATTCTGCCGCTCGTCTACTACAAGTCGATTTCCGACGAGTTCGAGAAGCAGTACCAGCAGAACCTCGAAGAGTACGGCGAGGACTTCGCCCGCCGGGAGAACCTGTACGACATTCCGGTCGTTCCCGAGGGGTATCTGTGGGACGACCTTCGTTCCGTCTCGGACAATGTGGACAAGGAACTGAACGAGGCCTTCGACGCGCTCACCGACGAGAACCCCGAACTTCAGGGCCTCTTCCGGGCTGACTACATTGACGCCGACGCGCTGGACGACGACCGGCTCGGGAAACTCGTTGAACACCTCTCGAAGTACGACCTCGACCGGGACAGTATCCCGCCGGACATGCTCGGAGAGGCGTACATGGACTTGGTTCGCCACTTCGCGGAAGAGGAAGGCAAATCCGGCGGCCAGTTCTTTACGCCGCCCCACATCGTCAATCTCTGCGTTCGTCTCGTGGACGAGTTCGAGGACGGCCACACCTTCCACGACCCGACCGTCGGCTCGGGTGGTATGCTCATTGAGGCCGCTCGCTACTACCGCGAGGAACAGGGTGGCGACCCCTCGAAGATGACCTTCACCGGGCAGGAAATCAATCCGGACATTGCGGCGATTGCGAAGATGAACCTCTCGATTCACGGCCTGAATGGCACCATCGAGCGCGAGGACTCGCTGTCGAGTCCCGCGTTCACCAACGAGGACGACAACGAACTCACGCGCTTCGACCGGGTGCTGGCTAACTTCCCGTTCTCCGTCGATTGGGACAAGGACGGGCTTCAGGACGACCCGTATGGTCGCTTCCATTGGGCCGAGAAACTCCCCCGCGCCGACCGGGGCGACTACAGTTTCATTATGCACATGGCCGAGCAACTGAAAGACCCCGACCGAGGCGACGACTCGGGGGGGAAGGCGGCTATCGTCATTCCCCACGGCGTTCTGTTCCGTAAGCACGAGAGCAAGTACCGTGAATCAATGCTCGAAGACGACCTTGTGGAAGCCATCGTCGGGCTTCCCGAGAACCTCTTTCAGAATAACGCGATTCCAAGTGCGATTCTCATCCTGAACACCGACAAGCCCGACGAGAGAACGAACGAGGTACAATTCGTTCACGCCGCCGACGAAGACTTCTACCGGGAACTGTCGAACCAGAATGAATTGACCGAGGACGGTCTTGACCACATCGTCGAGAACTTCCGGAACTGGACGACTGAAGAGCGCGTCAGTAGAACGGTCAAACTGGACGAGATTCGGGAGAACGATTACAACCTGAATATCGCGCTCTACGTCGATACGACCGAGCCTGAAGAGGACATAAACGTACAGGAAGAACTCGGGAAACTACGCGATTTGCAGGCCGAGCGTGACGAGATAGAAGCGCGGATGGACAGCCACATGGAGGCACTGAACTATGAGTGAAGAAGTCGGACTGGACGAGAGACTGGATGATTCAGAGGACGAACAGGGACAGAGGTGGCGAGAGGTGCGGCTTGAAGATGTATCTCGAAAGCGGTCGGAAAACGTTGACCCGAAGGAAGTGGACTTGGATAGGCATGTCGGACTCGAACATATCGACCCCAACACACCGTACCCGGAGTGGGAACCGGTTGACGGCCTATCAAGCACAAAACGACGTTTTGAGGCCGGAGATATTCTGTTCGCAAAACTCCGGCCCAACCTTGAGAAATCCGCACAGCCCGATTTCGAGGGCGTTGCTTCGACTGATATATTCCCAATCGTCGCGGAAGAGGGTATCAACGCAAAGTACCTGCTGTACCGATTGAGTTCAAAGTCAGCCTACGACTACGGGAGACGTACCTCCGCTGGTACTCGTATGCCACGCACCTCGTGGAACCTTTTCAGCAACTTCGAGTTCGGTCTTCCCTCGCTTGAAGAACAGCGTCGAATCGCTACGGTACTCTATAACATCGACAGAGCGATTCAGATAACCGAACAAGTCCGTGAGCAAACTGAACTTGCGAAGAAGGGAGTGGCTCAAAGCCTCATACACGAGGGCATTGGAAGCCCCAAAACAAAGAGCGCATGGATGGGGGAACTCCCGGCACATTGGGACGTTCGAGAGTTCTCGGAGTTAGTCGAATTAAGCCAGAACGGTATCTACGTAGAAAGCGACGACTATGGTGGCCCTTATCCAATCATCAAAATGGGTGATATATTTGGCGGGGTAACGCTGGACGAACCCATCAGCGAGCGTGTTCATCTTGACGAGGATGATATAGACAAGTACGCGACGGCTGAAGGGGATTTAGTCTTCGCAAGGCACGCGCAAGCGGGTTGGGGTGCTGGCGACTGTACGTATGTGCCTGAAATGGACGAAACGGCAGTTGTGGAATCGAACATGGTTCAGGTGCGACTGAACGATGAGGTTAACCCCATGTTCTACGCACAGTACTTCAACAGCGAAATCGGGGTCAAGTCGATAAAGCGGATTACGACGACGGGGAACATCAAGAGTATCTCGCAGGGCGATTTGATGAATCTCAAGGTACCGGTGCCGCCAAGAGAAGAGCAAGAAGAGATAGCGGAGGCACTTTCTATATTCGATGAACAGGCCGAACACTCTGAATCTGAAGTGGAACGCCTCCGCCGTCTAAAGCAGGGCCTCATGCAAGACCTGCTGTCTGGAACAGTCCGAACCACCGACGCGAACATCAAGGTTCCGGAGGAAATCGCACAGCATGGCTGACCACCCATCCGAAGAGGGCGTTGAACACTCGCTTCTCTCGTGGCTCAATACCGTCGGGTGGGATACCTACGGAGAGGACGGCGACCGTGGCGCAAGCGCCCTCGACGCCGCATACGACCGACAGAGCCACGAAATCGTCTATTGGGACTTACTGGCTGAACAGGTCATAGCGCTGAACAAGGACGTGACCGAGGAAAACGTCGAGAAATTCATTTCGTCCCTGAAGCGCGACCTCGACAGCGAGAACCTGATAGACGGCAATCGGGCCTTCTACCAACTGCTGACCAAGGGGAAGACCTTCTCCGTCCGACGCCCCGATGGGGTGACGAAGACCGTCTACGTAGACCTGATAGACTACGAGAACCCCGAGAACAACACCTTCCACGCCGTGAATCAGTTCTCGGTGTCGCGGGAGACGACCATCCGCCCGGACGTGAACCTCTTCGTCAACGGGATTCCGCTCGTCACGATGGAACTCAAGAGCCGGGCACAGGACAACGACTGGCACGACGCCGTGAGCGACCTGCTGGCCTACCAAGAGAACGTTCCCCGGCTGTTCGCCCCCGGCCTGTTCAATGTCGCCGCCGACACGATGGAATTGCGTTACGGCGCGGTCGGTGCGCCCCGCGAGTTCTACGAGCCGTGGAACGACGCCCCCGACGAGTACGCCGAGGACAACGAAATGCGGAAGGCGGTGAAGGCGCTATGCAATCCCGGCTCGCTTCTCGACCTGCTGAAGAACTTCGTCTTCTTCGAGCGCCGCGCTGGCGGGGACGCGAAAATTGTCCCTCGGTACATGCAGTACTACGCCGTGAACGCGATTCTCGACCGGGTGGCTAAGGGCGAGGACAAGACCGGCCTTATCTGGCACACACAGGGGTCAGGGAAGTCCTTCACCATGCTCTACGCCGCCGAGAACCTGCTGTCCCGAAACATGGCCGACAACCCGCAGGTCTTCATTATCGTGGACACGGACAAACTGAACTCCCAAATGCGCGACCAGTTGGCGAATCTCTCCCTCGAACGCTGGACGGAAGCCGACTCTATCGACCATCTCGAAGAACTCATAGAAGAGGGCCAGAGCGAACTCGTTCTTACGACCATTCAGAAGTTCCAAGACGTAGAGCCGGACGCGCAAGGCAACGACGAGGTAATCGTCATGAGCGACGAGGCCCACCGATTCATGGAAGCCGACCTCGGGAGTCGTCTCGACAACGCGCTTCCGGACTGCTACCACTTCGGCTTCACCGGTACCCCCGTAAGGGAAGGTGAGACACAGAAGGCCCGAAACACCTTCCGTGAGTTCTCACCCGACGGTGAAGACTACCGAACCGGCGAACGGTACCTACACCAGTACACGGTCAAAGAAGGTATCGAGGACGGCCTGATTCTGCCCGTTTACTTCACGCTCCGGCACGAAATGGAGTGGAAGATTGACGAGGCCGGGCTTGACGAAGAGTTCGACCAAGAGTTTCGAGGCCTCATCAAAGACGAGAAGCGCGAGTTCATCCGCGAGGCGGTCAACACGACCACGCTCGCAGAAATCGAACCCCGTGTAGACAAGGCCGTCGAGGAAATCGACCAGCACTATACCGACCACGTTTCCCCGAACGGCTGGAAGGGGATGGTCGTCACACCGAGCCGCCGGTCAGCCGCCATGTACGGCGAACGACTAATCGACCGTCGCGGCGAGGAAGAGGTGGAAGTTCTCTACACGACCACCAACGACGACCCGGACTTGATTCAGCAGTTCCACACAGACCCCGACGAGCGCGACAGTATCATCAAGTCGTTCAAAGAGGACGAGAACCCGAAACTGCTGGTCGTCCACAACATGCTGTTGACGGGCTTCGACGCCCCGATTCTGAAGACCATCTATCTCGACCGGAACCTCAAGAACCACACGCTCATGCAGGCTATCGCCCGGACAAATCGGCCTGCCGAGGGGAAGGAGAACGGCGAGATAGTGGACTTCCAAGGCGTCTTCGAGAACATCGACGAGGCACTGGACTACGACGACGAGACGAAGGCCTACGCCGCCCGCGACAAGAGCGAACTCTACGACGACCTCAAAGACCAGTTGGAATCGGTCATGGGTATCTTCGAGGGGATTCCGAAGAACGACACTCAAGAAGCCGCCTACGAGGCGGTGGAGCGTGTCAGCACCCATCCCGAACGCCGCCAGTTCAAACAGGGCTTCCGGCGGCTCCAATCGCTGTATGAGGCTGTCGCGCCCGACAAACGGCTCATTCAGGACGGTATCGAAGACGACTACAAGTGGTTGAGCCGGGTTCACGTCGCGTTCAAGCGAACCACGTCCGGCGACGACGACCCCGAAGAAGACATGCAGGAAAAGACCCGCGAGATAATCAGCGAGAACGTCGAAATCGGGGAAATCAAGCGGGACTTCCCGACGTACAAACTCGGTGAGGAATACCTCGAAGACGTGGAAGGGCTGGATAATCCCGGCGTGAAGGCCTCGCAGATTGCCCACGCGACCCGTGAACATCTACACCCTCGGGAGAACCAGAACCCGCGCTACAAGCGCTTGAGCGAGCGCGTGACCGACATAGTAGAGCGCTGGCAGGGTGACGAGATAGGCGACCCCGAGGCTGTTGAAGCGCTCAAGGCCGTTGAAGAAGAGATTCTGGACGTAGAAGCCGAGGCCGACGAGAAGGGGATGGAAGACGCCGAGTTCGCTATTTATACCCACCTGACCGAAGAGACACCCGAGGCTATCGAGTCCGAGGAACAAGCCGAAGAAGTGGCTGAAGAAATCGTTTCGCAGTTCCGCGACCGCGTTGACCGTGGCTACCACGGGTGGAAGACGAACCAGCAGACTATCGCGGAAATCGAGCGTATCTTGCTGGATGTGCTGGTCAAGCAGTACGACCTCGGGCACTTGATTCAGGACGACGACGATTTCGTAGACGCGATTCGGAACTACCTGATTGCCAACAATGGCTAAAGCACAACCTCGGAAAATCGACCTGTTGGGGAACCCCATCGAGTACGAGGTACGCCACAGTGCCGACGCTACCGAACCCCGAATTGACGTGGATATACACGGCGTGACGGTTGTCGTTCCCGAGTCCGAGGATGTTCGTCCATTGAGGTTGCTGAAAGAGAACGCGGCGTGGGTGGTAGACCAGCAACGGAAGTACGACACCTACCGCAAGCAAGTCCCCGACCGGACTTTCGAGGCTGGTGAGCGCTTCCCATTCCTCGGTGAAGACCGGGAAATCGTCATAGAATCCCGCCGAAAGCACGGGGTAGACAAAGATTCGATTCGGCTCCGAAAGAGTGCGGTCAAGCAGTCGTCGGTCAAGCAAGTTCTCGAAAACTTCTACCGGAACCGGGCGCGGGACTATCTCACCGACCGTACCGACCACTACGCCGAGCGGATGGGTGTCGAGTACGAAAAACTCGAACTCCGAAACCAGCGTACACGGTGGGGAAGTTGCTCGACTGGCGGGACAATCAGTCTGAACTGGCGGCTTATCATGGCTCCACCCGACGTTGTTGGTTATCTCGTCGTTCACGAACTCGCTCACCTAACCGAACAACACCACGGGCGAGCGTTCTGGCAGTTAGTCGAGGAACACGTTCCCAACTACAAGGATAAGGCCGAGTGGCTGGAAGAGAACAGTGTACGGCTGATTTTCAGCGAAGACGACCTGTAGTTCATCACCAAGCGAGCGGGTCTTGAGCCGTGACGCCCTCGACCGCAGGGTCGCCGTTGGCCTTCACGTCGAGTTTCCCCGAGGTGTTCATGCGGTGTCGGTAGAGAGTGTACGGCTTTTGCCACCTACATTCAATTCTAATACCGTCACGTTCGGACTCCAAGACAACCGGGTCGGTTTCTACCATCTCGTACTTACCACGGGCAGTCTCTTTCAGAAGACCGAATCGTAGGCAGTCGTTTATGAAACGGTCGAGTGATACGTCTATCTCTTTGTGATATTCAGGATAGACACACTGTTCTAATGGCAGGTGACCCATTCTCCCACTAATTAGGTACTTTTCTTCGTCAGATAGCACCCACTGTTTGATTTTGTTTTTAATTTCCCAACGTGCCAACGGAACCAGTTGACGGTCGTCCGGGTAGACTCTCGTAAACACCGCTTCGAGGTCTACATCCTCGTACTTCTCCCTCAAGTCATTGCAGACGGATTGTCGTACATTTCGCTCCATCGCATGTTCCTATTGGTTCGTCAGTCAATTAAGTAATTTCATGACAACTTTGTTATGTTCAATAGGGGTATTGGGAGTTTCTGGCCGTATTTGGTGGCTTGATATGGCTATCAGACGTTCCAAAATTATGTAAGAATAGAGGTATATCGGAAGAGTGTATTAAGCGGCCTCTCTCACGCTTCTACTCAATCCGATGGACGGCTCCGGTCTACAGTATTCACCGAGACGAGTCTACCCTGCCAGTAGACTGCTTCTACAACTACCTCGTCAGCGCCTTCCGTTCCGTTGCTGATAGCCCTATCACCGCACTCGTCACACCAGATTCGCCGGAGCGCCCACCCGCCACGCTCGTAGTAGGTGGCATAGGCGACCGTCTTGTCGCCAGTTCTGATTCCTCGATTGCACCGGTCGCAAATGTGACCTGTCCGAGCACCGTTCAGAGCCGCCGCCGGAGACGGTCGGGTCATTGTCCCACCTCAAGCGACGAGTAGGCCACGTTGCACTCGTCACAGGCCCATCCGCGCTGGCCGGTCACGCAATCCAACAGTGCGCCGTATTCGAGTTCCCTGCCGCAACCGGGACACATCGGAGTGTCCGTCATTCGTCGCCCTCCGTCGCGTGGGGGTTCGGCTCTTCGAAGCCATCCCTGTAGCACGGCCAGCACGGCAGTTCGTTCATGCAGGGAGCGCATCCGCAGTCGTCTGGACGGTCGTCGTCGTCGCGGTCGTCAGCACCGAACTCTCCGAGAGTCACGCCTCCGTCGGTCGCGGCGACCTTCGGCGTCTCTTCGACGTGTTCCCCAAGT
Source organism: Halostella pelagica (assembly GCA_005954745.1). Taxonomy (GTDB): domain Archaea; phylum Halobacteriota; class Halobacteria; order Halobacteriales; family Natronoarchaeaceae; genus Halostella; species Halostella pelagica. The sequence goes on along the minus strand of CP040678.1, from coordinate 257,589 downwards.
TGGGCGTCTACCTCGTCGGCGTCCACCCATGCGGGAACCGGACGCTCGCCAGTGGCGAAGGCGACACGGCGGATGTGCTTGCACCGGACTTCTCGGTACTCGTGGTCGGGGCACGTACAGCGTCCCTCACGGGAGTCCACACGGTACTCTGACCCGCTCTGCGTGGTCACGGAGTACACGTCGCCCCCGAGCGGAAGGGTCGTCATGTACTCCGTCAGGGCGCGTACATCGCGCTGTTCGAGGTCGGTACTCTCATGCCTCTCGGCAGACGTAGTTTGCATTGGCTTTCACTCCCGAAAGCCACTGTCCGGCGTCCCAAGCGCCGGGCTTTCTCGTAGCGAGATTACCCCGAAGAGACAGTGACTCCGTACAATATAGTAGGTGCCGTGGCATTATAATTGTAGGGAATTATAACTCTATAGACAATGCGCGAGAAGAATTAGTGGCCGCTCACACTGCCGCACAGAGCCGCAGAGCGCACGTCAGAAGCGACGGTCAACACCACTCGCTCTGGCGGCGACCGCGCTCACGCACCACTCTTGACGTTCCTAATCTTCCTGAACGAAGACGGCTGGCTCGAATACTGTGTACGGGTTTCCGTCAGAATCGCGTTCAGTCCCGTTAATCGCCCCCTCTTCGTTCAAATGCTCCAATGTGGCCTGTAGGTGCTGAACAGTATCCCAACTCACCTTATTCACACTCGCCACAACTCGTCTTGGCTGTTCCTTGTAGGGTATTTCCGCAACAACACCATACCTTCGTAACAACTCTCGGGCTTTACTTGAGCCAATTTTCGGAACCTGTTCCAACAGCCATGCCTCTCTCCCAATGTCTGTTGGATACTCTGTATCGGAACGGGTTATGGCTGGCCCACCACCTTCGGAAAAGTACTCTTCCGGGGTTTTCTCTGTCCAAGGTCGCTCACTTTTTGTCATGTGTTCCTGTTCGTCGTTGTCGTCATTAGAAGTATATGATAGAGCGACAGCGACGTTCCTCTACTCCGAACAATTTTTTCAGGTATCACTCCGGCGTAGACGTATGACCGAACAGCCCGAGTCAGGCGAACTTCTCGTCGGCTCGTACCTTCGACTCGTAGAAGGGTGCGAGTTGGTGATGTACAACCAGCGGTCGCAAAAGCAAGGCGACCAACTCGAAATCGACGTAATAGGGGTAGACAGCACCGAAAGAGGCGAACGGGTCGTCTACACCTGCGAGGTTGTGACCCACATCGACGGGCTTCACTACTCGGGGGAACCCGACACCGACCGATGGGCAGAATACGGGAACGACGACTACCAGCACACCCTTGAACGGCTGTGGCGGAAGTTCAATTCAGACAGAGAGTACGTCACTGACCTCTTCGACGCCGACGACTACTCGTTCGTGTTCCAATTCTGGTCGCCCGTCGTACGCGGGAACCGTGACGAAAAATACCTACTGACGGGTCTCTACGACATGGCTGACGAGTTCCAAAATGAAACTGGCGCGGAACTCGAACTCGTGATTAACGAAGAGTACACCGAGCGGATAGAAGCACTGCGCGAGAGGGCAGGGCAGACCGAGAAGGATTACGGGGAACTCGGATTCCGTATCCTACAGATTCTCGAACACCTACGGTGAGCGCGCGCGGTTGACCTCGGAATAGACTGCTATCGTTGAACTCCTTATCCCTCGAAAACGCCACGCACAGGAGTCAATTCTATACAATCCATTCCGTAACAGGGGAAGGACTGAAAGGGCCTCGGTACGTACAATGTAATGAACCGCCCGACGGCGAAGGGTGCGTTCGTGAGCCGGTTCAAATCTCTCCGCGAATCGCGGGGGCAATACCGCCGAAATCCGGCGCTATACGGTCAATACGGAACGATTCGGAAAATCATGCCGCCTCCCGGATTTGAACCGGGGACAGCTCGATCTTCAGTCGAGTGCTCTCCCAGTCTGAGCTAAGGCGGCGCGCACTCACTTCTCGGTCGATGTAGGCAAAAAGGATTTCGAAACGCTACGCCGAACGGCGATTCGGGACAGAACCGGTCAGAGCCGACCGCGGAAGACGTGTTCCCGGTACGAACGACCGCCGAGTTCGGCAGTCTGGGTTTCTTCGCGTTCGTATCCCCTGGCGCGGTAGAACTCGATACCGAGGTTGTTTTCGGCGAGGACGCGTATCCAGACCTCCCGGACCCCTTTGGCGGCCAAGAACTGTTCGGCAGCGTCCAGAAGGCGAGACCCGACGCCATTGCCCCAGTGCTCGGGATGGACGTAAATGCTCGACAGGTGTCCGATCCCTTCCGTTCCAGCGGTGCTGCCGCTCGCGTACCCCACCACGTCGTCGTCGACGGCGACGAAGTAGCCGACCGAGGTGTCCGTGACGGCCCGTTCGACCGCCACCGGCGAGTACCACTCGGAGAGGCACTGTTCTCGCGTTTCCGCGGCCAGTAGGTCGCCGTACGCCGCCTCCCACGCCGCATGGGCGACGCGACGGACGCCCGCCACGTCGTCGGTCGTCGCGGGACGGACCTCAACGCTCATTGGGTGTGCTTCGATGGCCGACAGGAAAGCGTTAGGGGTCACAGAAGGGCGGCGAAGGTGTTTTGTCCATCGGCGTGGACACCATCCAGTCATGGGAGACCGCGCCTGCTACCGCGACTACTGTCCGGAGTGCGACGCGCAGGTGACTATCGTCGACGAGAAGTGTCCCGACTGCGGGGCGGTCGTACGCGAAGAGAGTGGGCTTGAGCGGAGTTGAACCGCTGATCTCGGCCTTGTAAAGGCCGCGTCATGACCAACTAGACCACAAGCCCGCATCCGTTGCAAGTCCCTCGCGAGGAATAACGTTTTCTTTCTCGTCGGAACCACTTAGGGCCCCGAGAGTGACCGTCCGGACATGGAACGCAGGCAGATCCTGAACGTCGCCGGGGTCCTCGTCGTCGTCGCCTTGCTCGGCGGATTCGCCGTCCAGGCCGGGTTCGTCGAAAACCCCTTCGCCGAAGACCGCGACCAGGCGACGGTGACGGTCCGAGATGGGGGTAACGAGACCACGGAAAACGGCGGCGAGAACGGCAGGGACGGCGACGAGGTGCTCGCCGTCGTGGACGCGGAAGTCGCGGACACGCAGTCGGAGCGGATCACGGGATTGAGCGAACACGACTCGCTGGACAACGGGTCCGGAATGCTCTTCGTCTACGACGACGAACAGGACCTGACCTACGTCATGCGCGAGATGGACTTCGGTCTCGACATCATCTTCATCGGCGAGAACCGGACTATCACGTCTATCCACGATGCGCCAAAGCCGGGACCGAACGAAGACGGCGAGAAACAGAAGTACAGCGGTCGGGGGAAGTGGGTCCTCGAAGTGCCACGGGGATACACTGACGCGAACGACATCGACGAGGGAGACACCATCGAGATAGAGTACGGAAACGGAACAGCGAACCAGAGCGAGAACGCGACTGTAAACGTGAGCCAGAATACGACCAGCACCACCGGAGAGTCTCTCGAACTCGCCGAACGGGAGGCAGTCAGACGATCATGACCGACCCAGTCAATGCCCTCGCGACACAGAAAGGGTGGAAAGCGGAGGAGTTCGCGGCGCGAGTCCACTACGAAGGTGCCGACGACCGGTACAGTATCGAGTATTACGAACCGAGCGAATGCGTCCTCTACTGGAAAGTGAAAGGGGACGGGTCGACTGCGGTGCCGGTCGCCAGAGAGTCCGTCCCGTCGCCGTTACGGGACCGCATCCGACAGGATCTAGTCGAGGCCGGCATCGACCCCGAAGTCGAGTCGCGGACGCTGTAGTGTTTCGGTTCGAAACAAATCTCTTTTACCGTGGAAGATCTGATCCATACCGATGGGTATCCACGCGGAGGACGACGACCCGTTCGAGGAACAGCGCGAGAGCGCCGAGAACCCGATGCGGCGGTTGTTCGGGGAGTACGGCCGTGAAAACGCGTTTCAGTTCGTCGTCGGACTCGTCGCGAGCATCTTCGCGCGGTTGCTGGACCTCGTGCCGCCCGTGCTGCTCGGGTTCGCGCTCGACGCCATCTTTCGGGACGAGAAATCCTTCGCGGCGCTGTGGCTGGTCCCGGACGCGTGGCTGCCGTCGGACCCGGAGAGTCAACTGATATTCACCGTCGGTCTGATCGCCGCCGCGTTCACGTTCGGTGCGGCGTTTCACTGGATCCGCAACTGGGGCTGGAACTCATTCGCACAGAACATCCAGCACGCGGTGCGGACGGACACGTACGACAAAATGCAGCGGCTGAACATGGACTTTTTCGCCGACAAGCAGACCGGGGAGATGATGTCTATCCTCTCGAACGACGTGAATCGCCTGGAGCGCTTTCTCAACGACGGGATGAACTCCATGTTTCGCCTGTCGGTGATGGTGCTCGGCATCGCCGGGATCCTCTTTTACTACAACTGGCAACTCGCCCTCGTGGCGCTTGTTGCCGTGCCGCTGATCGGGCTGTTCACCTGGAAGTTCATCGAGACGATCCAGCCGAAGTACGCCGACGTCCGCTCCAGCGTCGGGAAGGTCAACTCCCGCCTGGAGAACAACCTCGGCGGCATTCAGGTGATCAAGACGAGCAACACCGAGGAGTACGAGTCGGACCGCGTCGAGGACGTCTCCCAGAACTACTTCGACGCCAACTGGGACGCCATCGCGACGCGGATCAAGTTCTTCCCCGGACTGCGCCTGCTCGCCGGCGTGAGCTTCGTCATCACGTTCCTCGCGGGTGGTCTCTGGGTGCTCATGCCCGCGAGCGCCGGCGGTCCCGGCCCGCTGACCGGGACGCTGAGCAGCGGCGAGTTCGTCACGTTCATCCTGCTCACCCAGCGGTTCATCTGGCCGATGGCGCAGTTCGGGCAGATAATCAACATGTACCAGCGCGCTCGCGCGTCGAGCGAGCGTATCTTCGGCCTGATGGACGAGCCCAGTCGGATCGAGGAAGACCCCGCCGCCGATGAACTCACAGTCGACGACGGCGACGTCGTCTACGACGACGTGACCTTCGGCTACGAGGAGGCAGAGACGATAATCGAGGACGTCTCGTTCGAGGTCGAGGGCGGAGACACTCTCGCGCTGGTCGGCCCGACAGGTGCCGGCAAGTCGACGGTGTTGAAACTCCTCCTGCGGATGTATGACGTGAACGAGGGGGCCATCGAGATCGACGGCACCGACCTCCGCGACGTGACGATCCCAAGTCTCCGGCGGTCGATCGGCTACGTGAGCCAGGAGACGTTCCTGTTCTATGGAACGGTCAAGGAAAACATCACCTACGGGACGTTCGACGCGGACGAAGCGGAGATAGAGGAAGCCGCGAAGATGGCCGAGGCCCACGAGTTCATCCAGAACCTGCCTGACGGCTACGACACGGATATCGGCGAGCGGGGCGTGAAACTCTCCGGCGGCCAGCGCCAGCGGATATCCATCGCCCGAGCGATCCTCAAGGACCCCGAGATCCTGATCCTCGACGAGGCGACCAGCGACGTGGACACGGAGACGGAGATGCTCATCCAGCGCTCGCTGGACAAACTCACCGCGGACCGAACCACGTTCGCGATCGCTCACCGCCTGTCGACGATCAAGGACGCGGACCAGATCGTCGTCCTCGAAGACGGCCAGATCGTCGAGCGGGGCACACACGAGGACCTGCTCGAAAACGACGGCCTCTACGCCCACCTCTGGGGCGTTCAGGCCGGCGAAATCGACGAGCTACCGGAGGAGTTCGTCGAGCGAGCGGCGAAACGCCAGGCACGGACCGAGACTACCGACGACTGATACCGTCGGCTGCGAGCCCTAGAAGATCGGGTCCCGGGGAGTCCGAGGATCGTTCCGAAGGTACAGCCGACAGTGAGGAGCGTTCACGCGAACTGCATCAGGAGTCGCCCAGTTCCGGGGATCCCACGACGCCCTCGAAGAACCTGCGAACGTCGTCCACGTCCCGGACGCGATAGTCCGCCGCCGTCTCCTCGCCTCCGACCTTCACGCCGATTCCCTCGGGCGGCAGCGCGCGAAAGGCCGCCTCGTCGGTCGTGTCGTCGCCGACGTACACCGGCGTCCACCTTTCCCCGTCAGGCGTGAGGTGGTCGAGCAACCACTCGACGGCACGGCCCTTGTCCCACTCCACGTCCGGACGGAGTTCGAGTACTTCCTTGCCCTCGGTGAGTCGCAGCGACGTGGGCGCGATAGCGTCCTGAACGCGGTCGCGCACCAAAGGAACCTCGCTGTCGTCGACCATCCGGTAATGGATCGTCGCCGTCACGCCCTTGTTCTCGACGACCGCACCGGCGACGTCGATAGTTTCGCGAAGGCGCTGGCACACCGCGTCGATCGTCTCTTTTGCGGCTTTGGCGTCCGGGTTGACCACCGTCTCGTCGCCCGCGTGGAGTTCGAGGCCGTGGTTCCCGGCGAGACCGATCCCGTCGACGCCGACGCGTTCGCGCAGGTCGTCAAGCGCGCGACCGCTGACGACGGCGACAACCGTCTCGGGGTGGTCTCGGAGCACCGCCAGTTCTTCCTCGACGGCGGGGGCTATCCTCGCCGCATCCGGACGGTCGACGATCGGTGCGAGCGTCCCGTCGAAGTCGGTGAACGCCGCGAGACCGTCCGCGTCTCCGAGCGCTTCAGTCACGGCAGTCACGGCGGCCGCGACCTCCTCGGAAGCGTTGTCTGGATCGGTCTCCCCGGACATCACTGTGACTGAGGACTGCGCTGGGCGGGGAATCGCTTGCCCGCCTGTATCGAGCGTGCGGTCCGGAACTGGTCGGCGATCCAGTCGTACACGTCGTTCCCGTGAACCTGAGTGCCGGCGACCTGCATTCGCTGCTGGCGCTCCTTGGTCGGTAGTCGCAGACCGCGTTCGACGGCGTCAGCCACGGCTTCGACGTCGTACGGGTTGACCAGTTCGGCACCCTCCCCTAGCTCCTCGGCCGCGCCGGCGAACTCGCTCAGGACGAGCGTTCCGGGGTCGCCGACCTGTGCGGCGACGAACTCCTTGGAGACCAGGTTCATCCCGTCGCGGATAGGCGTGACGAGCGCGAGGTCCGCCTCGCGGTACAGTCCGGCGAGGTGTTCCTGAGAGAACATCGACGTGGTGTAGACGACGGGTTGCCAGTCGTCAGTACCGAAGCGGTCGTTTATCTCCTCGACCCGCTCTGCGACGCGGGTCTGGAGGCGGCTGTAAGCCGGGATCGAACTCCGGCTCTCGGCCCCCTTCTGGACGAACGTGAGGCGGTTTCGCCACTCCGGCGAGCGCTCCAAGAGCCGTTCGATCGCGTCCAGGCGTCGCTCGATACCTTTCGTGTAATCGAGGCGGTCGACGCCGAGCACGAGGCGCGTGTTCTCGTGGATCCCGTGTGTCTCGCGGAACGCGGACCCGAAGTCCGCTGCCTCGGACGACCGAGCGCGTTTGGCCTGCGCCGCAGCGTCGATGCCGAGACGGTAGGGCCGTACCGTGGTGACCCCGCCGCGGTAGCGCACCGTTCCGGTGTCGCGGTCGACTGCCGCGTCGAGCGTCCGTTCGACGCAGTCGAAGAAGTGCTGACAGTACTCCGGCGTGTGAAAGCCGAGGAGGTCGTTTGCGAGCAGTCCGTCGAGTACTGCGGCCGCCCGCGGACAGACCCTGAACGCGTCCCATCCCGGCCAGGGCAGATGCCAGAAGTGCATGCAGAACGCGTCGGGGAGGAGGCGTTCGCGGACGATACGCGGCGCGAGCGACAGGTGGTAGTCCTGAAACCAGATGACGGGAGAGGACTGGTCCGCGGCGGCCGTCGCCGCCTCCGCGAACTGCGCGTTGACGCTCCGGTACTGCTCCCAGTCGTCCTGGGAGAACGAGGCCCGGGCCGTGTCGGTGTGGCACAGCGGCCACAGCATCTGGTTACTGAAGCCGTAGTAGTACCCTTCGACCGCTTCCTCGTCCAGCCACACGCGGTGAAGGTCGTACGACGGGTCGTCGGGAGGTACGGCGACAACGCCGTTGTCGCTGGCGTCACGGTCAGCGTCACCGCTTCCCCATGCGACCCACGTCCCGTTTACAGTCTGTAACACCGGATCGAGCGCGGCAGTCAACCCTCCTGCGGGTCGGTCGACCGTCACTTCGCCGCCCTCGTACTCGTGGCTGTACGGTTGGCGGTTCGAAACGACGATGGGAGCGCCGTCCCCTTGAAGCGAAGCAACCGCGCGCGTCGCCTCGGCCGCGCTATCGTTGGTCACGGTGAACACCCCAGTCACCGGAGTGATCGACGGCGAATTGCTGTGGGTCGGTCACTGTCGTTCCGTTGGACCGATCAGCCCTCGTATCGCGTCGCCGTACGCTGTTTTTGTGCGGCATGTAGATGTACAATCCCCTATCGCCACGGGCCGAATAAGAGACAGAGTCCGTTGCGCTCTGTTTCTCCAGGTAAGTCACAGTTACAGCGACCGCGGGAGTCTCTCCCACAACACAGTCGGAGAAACCTCGGGTTACTACCCTCTGTGTGGGCCGAAAAAGCCCGTTAAAATGACTCCTGGTCCTCGGACACGTCCTGGCCGGGCGCTCCCTCGTCCTGGCGGTCCTCGCCGGGCGCTGGCGGGGTTCGGTCACTGTAGTTTTTCCGTCCGATCGCCTCGTCGCCGACCATGTTGAGCAGGGACTGACGGACTTCCTCGGGGTTCGCGAACTCCTGTTCACCCATCGGGCCGAGGAGTTCGCGGACGGTCGCCTCACCTTCCGAGAACGTGACTGTTTCGTCGCCGTATTCGTCCAGTAACTCCTCGGAATCTGTCGGATACTCGTGCTTCTCGATCTGGTCGTTCAACTCGCCGAAATCGACCCCCATCTCCGTATCGTCGTCTGTCATGCTGATTTCCCCCGTGAGAAACGACGACGAGCGAAGGCAAACCGTTTGCCCCACATATAAGCCCGCCGACGTGCAGTCTCGGAACGTGCATCTGACCGACGCCACGTGGACGGACGCCGCGGACGCCGAGACGGATCTGGCTGTGCTACCCGTGGGGAGCACGGAACAGCACGGTCCCCACGCAGCGCTCGGGACCGACGCCATCACCGCCGAAGCCGTCGCCGAAGCGGGCGTCGATGCGTACGACGGCGAGGTGGTCGTCGCGCCGCCCGTCTCGGTCGGCGTGGCCGAAGAGCACCGCCAGTTCCCTGGGACGCTGTGGGTCAGCGAGGACACCTTCCGCGACTACGTCCGAGAGACGGTCGACAGCCTCGCGCACCACGGCTGGGACCGCGTCGTCCTCGCGAACGGTCACGGCGGTAACGTCCCCGCTCTCCGCGAAGTCGCCGGGACGATAACCCGACAGGACGAGGCGTACGCCGTCCCGTTCACCTGGTTCGACGCCGTCGGCGACCACGCCGCGGACATGGGTCACGGCGGCCCCCTCGAAACCGCACTCCTGCGGCACGTCCGCCCCGAGTCGGTGCGAGAGGATCGCATCGAGGCGGCACGCGACGGTGCCAGTGACGGTTGGGGCGACTGGGTGAGCGGCACGAACCTCGCCTACGATTCGGCCGAGTTCACGGAAAACGGCGTGGTGGGCGACCCCGCTCAGGGGGACGCCGCTCGCGGCGCGGAACTGCTCGACCTGGCCGCCGCGGCGCTCGCTGAACTGCTGGCCGCCGTCGCGGAGCGGGACATCTCCCGGCCGCCGGACAGGTGAACCTCCGCCGTCGAACCCGTATAGTGAGAGTTGTAACTGTGTATCGGTATGCGCCGACCCCGTGTCGGCGCTATCCGGAAATGGCTTACAACAGTCCGTATCACTCCTCGTCGGCTTCGTCGCCGTCGTCCTCGGCCTCCTCGGTCTCAGTCTCGGCCTCGTCCAGCGACCCGCGGAGGTCCGGCACCGTCGCAGTGAGGTCGCCGACCTGGTCGGCCGCCTCTTCCATCTCCTCGACGAGTTCCTCCAGGTCCCCGATAGCCTCCTCTAGGTCGTCGGCGTCGTCGAACGCGTCCGCTCGCTGGCCCATCGTGAACCACTTCTTGGCGTCGCGGAGGTGGTCCTCCGCCTCGCCGGCGTCCAGTGCGGACCGAAGCCCGTTGAGCACGCCGAGTACGTTGTCGGCGTCGGTCTCCCAAACATCGTCGCTATCGGGCAGCTCCGACCGCGCGGCGTCGAGTGATTCCTCGACGTCCGACCGCATCTCGGAGGCCGCCTCGCCGAACAGTTCGTCGTCGTCCAGACTGGATTGACTCATGTGCTGACATTCCACGCGGGTAGCTTTAAAAGGTTGCCCGAAAGCGGAAGTGTAATCCGTCGATGGCGCGCCCGAAACGGCTATTCGCCGACATCGACCAGTTTCATCAGTGGGTAGTCGCCCTCCATCTCCATCCGCGTCCGGGCGGTGACGCCCTCGTACTCGATCCGCATCTCGACTTCCACGAACCGCCCGGTGAGTTCCGTGTAGTCTGCAGACTGCTCCGCTAATTCGGCGGCGAGAGCCTCGTCCAACACGTCGACGGTAACCGATTCGCAGTACGGCTGGTTCTCGATGGCCTCCGCCATCGCCCGTTCGAGGCTCGCGGCGCTCTCCGGACTCACCGGCGTGCCCGCGAACTGGTGATACAGCGACCCGAACTTGATGCCGGCCTCGAAGCAGGCGGCCTCCCTGTCGGTCGGATCCATGGCCGGACGGATGGTCGCCCGGGGCAAGTGCGTTCGGGTCGCGAGAGCGCGTCGGCGCAGCGGCGACAGAACGGATCGCACGTTTCTTATCCCGGTATCCTCTGGAAACACACGAATGGACGACCCTGTCTTGCTCACGGGCGCGTCGGGCCGTGTCGGACAGGCGATCCTCGGTGGTCTGGCGGACGAGTACGAGTGGCGTCTGCTGGACCGGGACCCGCCGACCGGCGACCAGCCCGGTGAGTTCGTCGTCGCGGACGTGACCGACGAGGAGGCGATCCGCGACGCGATGGACGGGGTCGGCGCGGTGATCCACCTCGCCGGGGACCCGCGCCCGGAAGCGCCGTGGGACAGCGTGCTGACGAACAACATCGACGGGGCGAAGACTGTGTTCGAGGCGGCGGCCGACGCCGACGTCGACCGCGTCGTCTTCGCCTCCTCGAACCACGCCGTCGGGGCGTACGAAACCGACGAGCGAACGCCAGGACTGTACCGCTCGCACGACGAGTACCGACTGGACGGGACCGAGCTTCCGCGGCCGAGCAACCTCTACGGCGTCTCGAAGGCGACCGGCGAGGTGCTCGGGCGCTACTACCACGACCACCGCGACCTGCGGGTCTGTTGTGTCCGCATCGGCAATCTCACCGAATCGCACCCGCCGATAGATTACGAGCGCGGGCAGGCGATGTGGCTCTCCTACCGCGACTGCGCCCACCTCTTCGACCGCGCGCTCCGGGCCGACTACGAGTACGAGATCGTCTACGGCATCAGCGACAACGACCGGAAGTACTACTCCATCGACCGCGCCCGCGAGGTGCTGGGATACGACCCGCAGGACAACTCCGCCGCGTGGGACGGCGACGAGCGCACTTCTGAAGGAAGCTAAGCGCGGTACCGCTCAAGTTCGGGTGTAATTCAGATCCTCGCAGGGCGCTCCCGAAGCGGAGGCGGCGTATCGGTGAACCGCTCCGCCTGCCGTGTGATACTGTCGGCTGTAGCTTCGGAACGATACTCGGACCCCCGGGAGTCCGATATTCTGCAGGGGAGTACAGCCGACAGTATGAGAAGACACCTCGTTACTCGGCGGAGTAGGACGCATCGTAGCGCCTGTAGAGCGCGGTAAACGCGATGAATACGGCGATTGCTCCGACACCGACGCCGACCCATTTCGCGTACGGAACGCCGAGGGAGAGAAACGACATAGCGACCGCCTGTCCGCCGATCGCCATGGCCGCGAAGACCGCTAAGCCGAGGAGGAACCGCGTGACAACATTGTCCTCGACCGGATTTTGAGCCATAGATGAACGAAGGGTTCGGGTTGAAATAACTCTTTCTTCTACTCCAGGGTCCGACCGGTCAGTTCCCGACGCCGCGGGCATCGAACTGAACGGAGCGGTAAACACCGAACTGAACGGATCGGCAAAACAGCTTATATGTGGGGGTTCCGTTGTCGGCGGTACCGTAATGCAGTCGTCCATCCGAGTGCTCTACGTCGGCGGCGACGAAAACAGCGTAGCGGCGCTCGAACGGGACGGGATCGACGTCGATGCGGTGAGCGAGAACGCCGCCGTGGAGACCGGGGGAGAGGCCGACTGCGTCGTCTGCGCACAGGACCTCGGGGAGATGAACTGCCTCAGCCTCGTGGAGACGCTCGGATGCCAGTACCCCGACCTGCCGGTTATCCTGTTTCCCGCCGACGGCGACGAGACGCTTGCGAGCGAGGCTATCACGGCGGGCGCGGCCGAGTACGTCCTGCGGAACGGACCCGACGCTGAGGACCGACTCGCGAAGCGGATCCGTTCCGTGACCGGCGCACCCGGCGATCCGGCGACGCGGCCGCTCGGCACGGGATCGATCGGCGATACCGACGGTGGGAGCGACGGACACGAGAAGACGCTCGCAGAACTGCACGCGGTCACCCGTGACTTGATGGCCGGAGAGTCGCGAACGGAGATCTGCGATATCGCCGTCCAAGCGGCGAAGGACGTACTTGGTCTATCGGTCACCTCGGTGTTTCTCTACGACGAGGAGACCGAGCGTCTCGAACCGGTCGCCAGTACGCAGGAGACGCGAGACTTGTTCGGGGACATTCCCGATTTCGGGCCGGACGAGTCTATCGTGTGGAGCGCGTTCGAAACCGGCAAACTCGTCTATTATCCGGACATCCGGGAGGCGGACCACGTCTACAACCCGGACACGGAGGTTCGAACGGAACTCCAGATCCCGCTCGGCAGTCACGGCGTCTTGGTCACCTCGTCGACCGAGCGACAGGAGTTCGCCGACCACGACATCGACTTCGCGCAGTTGTTCGCCGCCAACGTGGAGGTCGCGCTCGAACGAGCGCAGCGGGTCGAACTGCTCCGCGAGCGCGAGCGGGAACTCGAACAATACGAGCAGATATTCGAAACGGTCCAAGACCGGGTGTGCGTGCTGGACGAGACCGGCGCGTTCCTGCTCGTCAACGACCCGTTTCTCGCGATGGTCGGCTACGGACGGGCGGATCTGCTCGGCGCGCACGTCTCCACCGTCATCACCGATACGGACGACGAGCGGGCACTCCTGCGTGGGGACCGAACGGGGACCGTCGTCGAGACGGACGTGACCACGGCGGACGGTGAGCGGATCCCAGTCGAGATAGACAGCGCGATCCTCTCCCGTCCGGACACCGAGTTACACGGCGTGGTCGGCGTCGTGCGGGACATCAGCGACCGAAGACGAGTGAGAGCGGAACTCGAACAGGAGCGCGACCGGCTATCGGCGCTGTTCGAGAACATTCCGGACGCCGTCGTCCGCACGTCGTTCGAGGGCGGCGAACCGCTCGTCCGCGACGTCAACCGAGCCTTCGAGGACGCGTTCGGTTACGACGCCGAGGAGATAGCCGGGGAGCCACTCAATGATTTCGTCGTCCCGCCGGACGAGCGGAGAAACGCGGCCGATCTCGACGAACGCGTCGTGACGGACGGGCGCGTCAAAACCGAGATCCGTCGGCAGACCGAGGACGGGATCCGGCATTTCCTGTTCCGCGGCGTGCCGATCGACCGAAGCGACGAGAGCGACGAGTACGAGGGCTACGGCATCTACACGGACATCACCGACCGGAAGACGCGTGAACGCCGCCGGAAAGTGCTCAACCGGGTACTCCGCCACAACATGCGTAACGAGATGAACGTCATCAGCGGCTACGCCGAACTCGTCGACCCCGACGCCGATGCGGACTACATCGAGTCGGCGGCGACGGCGATAGAGCAGACGGCGAACGAGGTCGCGGACCTGAGCAACAAGATCCGCGAGATAGAGCGAACGCTCGACCGTGACGACGATGACCGGTATCCGGTCGATGTCGTTGCGCTCGTCGACCGGGTGGTCGCCGCACACGGCGATACGGCGGTCGATCTGAGCACGGATCTCCCCGACAGACTCACCGTGGAGGCCGACGACGGACTCGGACGAGCGCTCGAACACGTCCTCGACAACGCGGTCGAACATACCGACCGCGCGGTCCCCTCGGTCCGTGTCACGGGGAGACGGGTCGACGACTGGGTCGAGATCGAGATCCGCGACGACGGGCCGGGCATCCCGGAGACGGAGCGGGAGGTCCTCACCGGCAACCGCGAGATAACCCAACTCGACCACGGGAGCGGTCTCGGTCTGTGGCTGGTCAACTGGATAGTCACGTCCCTCGGCGGCGAGGTACGGTTCGACGATAACGACCCCCGCGGGAGCGTCGTGACGCTCCGCCTTCAGGCGGCGGACTAGTCGAACAGTCCGGCGACGTCAGACGCCCGGTGGTCGCGCTGTGCGACGTGTTCTGCGAGTCGCTGGTAGATGATGTCGCGGTCGTCCGGGGACCGGGCGAAATCCATCACGAACGTGACGAACTCGCTCGTTCCCTGTCCGGAGTCGAGGTCGTCGCGGGCGTAGGCCGCCCCCTGTTCCAGTACGTCTTCGTCGAACCGCTCGGACTCCTCGGCGATGATCCGGGCCGCGATAGCCGACGGGCCGAACCGGAGGTCGTCCGGCGTGACGGGTTCTCCCTCGTGGACGAGACGCGGCGGCGGCGACCGTTCTATCCGCTCCGGGTCCGAGTCAAAGCGTGCGAGAACCGACCGCACCGCGGCGACGTCTATCCCGCGGTACTCGTCGGGCAGGCCGGCGAGGTACTCGGTCGCGCTCTCGGCGAGACCGGCAACGCCCTGCCAGTTTCGCTGGCGAGCGTGATGCACCACTGCAGTGAACTGAATCAGACCGTGAAGCAGTCGCTCGTCGTCGGTGTCTCGCTCTAGGTCGAGCCAGTAGTCCTCCCAGGCGTCGTGCGCGGCGTGGTACTCGCCGGCGTTGTACACTGCCACGCCCGCTCGGAGGTGGTCGCGCATATCCGGAGTTGGCCGCTCCGGACCTAACGCCTTTCGCTCGGCAGACGCGGAGTTCGCAGACGCTCGAACGACACGGGAGACGGAACGGCCTCGCGGTAACCGGTCCAGAACGCTCTGACGGACGTATCGACCACCCACTCAGTCGTCGGTAGGCAAACAGTGAAACGGAGTAACTGCTGTTCAGAAACAAAACGTGTGAGAAGCGTCCGGACGGAGATTTGAACTCCGGTCCCTGGCTCCGCAAGCCAAGAGGATAGTCCACTACCCTACCCGGACTCAACTCTACGTTTCCGGGTGATACGTAAAGCGGTTACGGTCTACAAACGGGGTGCGGCACGGTGACACGGGAAAACGACCGCCGGCGTCCGGATGGACGGACTCGTCGTCAGATCGGCGTCCGGGGAAGGTCAAAACCGCCTTTGACCGTACACAAGGGCTTTTCCCAACGCTGTCAGATATGAATTCATGAAACGACGCGACGTGCTTCGGCGGACGTCGGTGGCGGCGGCAGTCACAGTCGGCGCGGGAGCGGGTTGTCTGTCCGACCCGGACGACGGGGGTAACGACGACGGTAGCACGGAGACAGACGAGACAGACAACGGGGAGACGAGCCAGGACACCACGACAGAAGCGACGGACGGCGAGGAGACGAACCGAGAAACGACGACGGAAGAAGCGGCCGGCGGAGGAGCGTCGGATGTCACAGCCAGATCGATCAGCACTACGAACACGGACTGTCAGTCGTCCGGCGATTCGGAGACCGCGAGCGTCTCGTTCGGTGACGGGCAAGTGGACCTGAGCGGCGTTGTCAGCGCACCGGACCCGTGTCACGAGGCGGCGTTCGAATCAGCCAAGTACGACGGCGACGAGTTCGTCGTCGTCATCGGCGTAGCCTCGAACGGCAAGGCCTGCATGCAGTGCGTGGGAGTCGTCGAGTACGAGGGGTCGGTCGGGTTCGAAGAAGGTGTTCCTGAAACAGTGACCGTAAAACACCGCAGGCAGGAAGAGACCACGACCATTACGACCGCCTCGCCGTAGCGAGGGTTTATCAGCTATCGGGGCGCAAGCAACCGGCGAGATGGACACAAGAGCGAAGCGCCGATCGCAAGACTGCGGCGGGCCGAATGGGCAAGGACAACGCTTAAGCGCGGTCCAACCTTGCCTGTCCGTATATTCATGGGCGAGATAGAGGACGTCTACGAGGATCTCGATGCGGACGTCTCCCTCGAAGAGTTCCGGGAAGCCGTCGAGGAGAAGGTCGACCAGATGGGAGGACTCGCGGACGAGGAGACTGCGGCGATGCTCATCGCCCACGAACTCGACGAGAGCGAGGTCGACGGCGTCGCCGACGTGGAACCGGGGATGGAAGACGTCGAGTTCACCGCGAAGGTGACCGGCGTCGGCGAGGTTCGGACGTTCGAACGGGACGGCGAAGAGGAGGAAGACGGGCAGGTCGTCAACGTCGAACTCGCGGACGAGACCGGGGCTATCCGCGTCACCTTCTGGGACAAGATGGCCGCAAGCGCCACTGAAGAACTCGCAGTAGGTGACGTGATCGCCGTCAAGGGCCGCCCGAAAGAGGGGTACAACGGCGTCGAGGTCAACGTCAACGACGTCGACCCCGACGTAACCGACGACATCGACGTACAGATCCAGGACGCGTACCGCGTCGAGGACCTCTCGCTCGGCCTCTCGAACGTGAACCTCGCGGGCAAAGTGCTGGACACCGAGTCCGTCCGCACGTTCGACCGCGACGACGGGAGCGAAGGGAAGGTGGCGAACCTCGTCCTCGGCGACTCGACCGGGAAAGTTCGCGTGACGATGTGGGACGACATGGCCGACCGCGCCGACGAACTGTCGTCGGGTAACGCCGTCGAAGTAGTCGATGGTTACGTCCGCGAACGGGACGGGTCGCTCGAACTCCACGTCGGCGACCGCGGCGCGGTCGAGGAGATAGACGAGGAGATAGAGTACACCCCCGAGAGCACGCCGATCGAGACGCTGGAGATCGGCCAGACGGTCGACATCAGCGGCGTCGTCCGTTCGGCCGACCCGAAACGCACGTTCGACCGCGACGACGGGAGCGAGGGCCAGGTCCGCAACGTCCGCGTGCAAGACGACACTGGAGATATCCGCGTCGCCCTGTGGGGCGACAAGGCGGACGAGGACATCGCTCCGGGCGACGAGATCGCGCTGACGGACGTCGAGATCCAGGACGGGTGGCAAGACGACATCGAAGCCTCCGCCGGTTGGCAGTCGACCGTGACCGTACTCGGCGAGTCCGACGGCGTTTCGGGCGGAGCCGAAAGCGACGACGGGACGACCGGTCTGGACGCGTTCGGCGACGACGCGGACGACGGCAGTTCGACTGCGAGCCGCGACGGTACAGCGAGCGGCGACCCGACCCAAGCCGCCGCGACCGACAGGTCCGGCGATGGCGGCGGGGCCGCGGCGGTCACCGCGGACGGCGAGGAAGTAGAGTTCACCGGGACCGTCGTCCAGGCTGGCGACCCGGTCGTCCTCGACGACGGTGAGGAGACGATGAGCGTCGAAACCGACGCCGACGTGCGGTTAGGACAGGAAGTGACGGTCCGGGGGACCGCCGCCGACGGCCGCATCGACGCGGACGACGTGTTCTGAAACGAGCGCAGATCGGTGGATCGTCACTACGAAAAAGGTTAAGGGTGCGTCCCACCCGGGTTTGGGTATGAGCGTCGAGTTACCGTTCGCCCCGGTCGACACCATTATTCGCCGCAACGCCGGGGAGTTGCGCGTGAGTGCAGAGGCCGCCGAGGAATTGGCTCGTCGTATTCAGGAACACGGAGCGACGCTGGCGGTCGACGCCGCGGAGCACGCCACCGAGGACGGGCGGAAGACGCTAATGGCGGAGGATTTCGGCGTCGAACAGGTAGTCGACAAGGATTCGCTGGAACTGCCGGTCGCACCGGTAGACCGCATCGCACGCCTGACCATAGATAACAGCTATCGCGTCTCGATGGACGCCAGGATCGCTCTGGCGGACATCCTCGAAGATTACGCCGATAACGTGGCCGCCGCGGCGGCGACGCTGGCGCGTCACGCCGACCGGCGAACGATTAAGGCCGAGGACATCGAGACGTACTTCACGCTCTTCGATTGATGAAGTTCGGTTACAGCGAGGTCTGCCTGGACCACGATACGGGCACGCGCCACCCGGAGACGCCGGACCGCCTCCGAGCGATCCGGGAGGGTCTGAAGCGGGAGCACGGCGTCTCGTACGTCGACGCCTCGTCCGCAGACCCGGCCGCCGTCGAGGCGGTCCACGACCCGGAGTACGTCGCGGAGTTCCGCGAGTTCTGCGACGACGGCGGCGGCAACTGGGACCCCGACACGGTGGCCGTCGAACGCACGTGGGACGCGGCCCTGAAGAGTGCGGGCCTCGCACAGTGGGCGGCCGAAACCGCGCTCGCGGGCGAAGACGGTCGCAAGACCCCGTTCGCAATCGGCCGTCCGCCCGGACACCACGCTGTCACCGACGACGCGATGGGGTTTTGCTTCGTCAACAACGTCGCCGTCGCCGCCCAGGACGCACTGGACAACGACGCGGGCGTCGACAGCGTCGCGGTCATCGACTGGGACGTTCACCACGGCAACGGCACTCAGGAGATATTCTACGACCGTGACGACGTGTTCTTCGTCTCGATCCACGAGGACGGCATCTACCCCGGGACCGGAGAAGTGGACGAGACGGGCGAGGGGGCGGGCGGCGGGTACACGATGAACGTCCCGCTCCCGGCCGGATCGGGTGACGCCGAATACGCCGGCGTCGCGGAGACGGTGGTGACGCCCGCACTCGTCGATTTCGACCCCGACCTACTGCTCGTGAGCGCGGGGTTCGACGCCCACCGCCACGACCCCATATCGCGGATGCGCGTCTCGACGGAGGGGTACGGCGTTCTCACAGACCGGGTTCGGAGCATCGCCGACGACACGGACGCCGCCCTCGGGTTCGTCCTCGAAGGCGGCTACGGCCTGGACGTGCTCGCCGAGGGCGTCAGGATGGTCCACGAGGTGTTCGACGGCCGGTCACCGGTCGAACCCGAAAACGAAGTCAACGACGACGTCGACGAATTACGTGACGAACTGCGCCGTGTTCACGGCCTGGGCGAGAAGTAGCGCGCGAGTTCAACGCCGAACGCTTCGGCGAGAGCCGCCACGTCGTCGCCGACCAGCACGTCGTACTCCTCTCGAAGTGCGTCCTCGACAGTCACGCCGAGGCCGCCGTCGAACAGCGCGTCGCTCTCCAGAAAGCCCGCGGCGGTCGCGTGCTCCCGCCGTCGCTCGGCGACGTAGCGGTCGCCGTCGACGAACGGACCGTAGGGCGGACCGAACCGACCCGAGGACTGGCCGTCTCGGGAGTCGGAGTCCGACTGACGGCCGTTGTCGGCGTACTTCTCGTAAAACCCCGTCGCGTGCTGGCGGAGGTGGACGGGCGGGCCCTCGTGGCGTTCGACGGCGGGGCGTTCGGCGACGGCCAGTTCCGCGAACAGGACCGCGTCGTCGTCGTTTGCGAACGTCGTCGCGCGGAGGACGTCGAACCCGCGGCGGTCGAGTTCGTCGGTCACGCCGGAAAGCGACTTTCGGAGTTGCGGGTACAGTTGGTCCTCGACGATGTCGGGCGCGTCGAACCGGACGGCGACGGGCGTCGTCCCGCGCTCGACGATATGCGCGCGGACGTCGTCCGCCGAGAGCGGGGTCGGCTCGGACGGGAAGAACAGGTCGGAACGCGGGTCGTCGAGTAACTCGCGGGTGTAGTGCTGGAGGCGGGCGAGGTTGTCCGCGGAGAGGACGGCCGCGACGTTTCGCTCGGGGTCCGTTGGGTCTATCACGACGAGCGGGTCGTCGAAAGCGAGGTCAGCGGTGCCGCCCTCGTCGTTCCGAGAGGGCGACGCGGTCTCACGCGCGCCGTGGTTCTCTGGATCCAGACGGACCGGCGGGTTCCAGTCCGCCGCCGCCTCGACGAACCCACGGAAATCGCCGTACTCCAGAACGAGCAGTTCGGTGAGGTAGCCACTGAACCCCCGCGTCCGGAGGTCGCTTCCGTACGCGCCGATCCCCTTGAGGAACTGCTTTGCGAGGCGTACGTCCGCGGCGCTGTCGTCGTCAAGCCGTTCGCGCAAGTACTCGGTGTGAAACGGCGTGCGGTCGACGGCCGACTGTATCTCGGTCGCCGCGGGCACGTCGTAACACGGTACGAGGTCGACGTCGAACCCGTCGTACTCGCCGGTAACGTAGGGGTGTTCGGCGTACTCCTCGTGACCGTCCGGCAGGACTTCGTTGCCGACGCGAAGGCCGTACTCTTCGAGCGTCTCGCGGTCGATATCGGGCGGGAACCGGACGAACACGTCGATGTCGCGGTCGCCCTTGATCCACGTTTTCCGTGCCGTACTCCCGACGAGTATCACGTCCGCGTCGGCGTCGAGATCCGCGACGGCGTCTTCTGCGCGTTCGACGAGTTCGGCCGCGGTCGCCGACAGGCGGTCGCGTTCCTCGGGACCCGGGTCTATCTCCTCGTGAACTGCCCGTACGGCGGCGTCAAACGCGTCGTCGTCCGTCATCGCCGTTCGGTACTCACCGTCGCGCCGAAAGCGTGTCGGTGCCCCGCGCCGTGGGGCGGAAACGAAAGCCATATCAAATGCCCTCCGCTACTCGGAAGTGACGCACGTGCCGCCGTAGCTCAGCTGGTAGAGCACCTGGTTGTTACCCAGGTTGTCACAGGTTCGAGCCCTGTCGGCGGCGCTCCTTTCTCTCTTTCGTCGACGCACTCTGACGCAGTCGCTTCAAAAGACTTGAAAAGCGGGCCCTCCAAATGGTGGCTGAGGGCCCGTAGCTAAGTCTGGTAAAGCGCCCGGCTCATAACCGGGCGATTCCTTGGTTCGAATCCGAGCGGGCCCATACGAGCACCGCGAGCGGCAGCGAGCGGTCGAGTATTACGGTCCGAGAATTCGGGCCCAGAGGGCGAGCGGGGCGAGTCCTCGCGGTTCGAATCCGAGCGGGCCCATTTCTGCGACGAACAGACGTGAGGAGCGGATAGCCCGCGGATTCGAAATCGACCGCGGCGAACGGGATGATCCGACGGCGTAGTTCGAATCCGAGCGATCCTACCCCCGCCAGGGCGTCCTACCGTCACCGTATGGCACCTCGAAGACTTATTACGATGTCGGCATACTACCAACATAACCGAACTGGCCGGTCCCCTCCACCGGCCGTGAACACGATCTATGGCCGGATCTCGATCCCCTGACGACGACCGACAGGACGCGTCGAACAGCCCGTCAGCGAGCGGCCGCGACCTCAGTCGAGCGGCGCTGGCCGTCTGCTGTGCGATCGGGCTGGTGATAGCCGGAACGGTGATGCCGGCGCTTGCGGCCCCGCTCAGCGGCGGCAGTATCGACAAGACGCTGTTCGACCAACCCGGCAGCGGGAGCACTGATCCGGGCGGTACTGCGAGCGGGAGCGCTCCCGCTGCCAGTTCCGGACTCGGGGCGTTGAACCCGGGGGACTCGACGGGGGTCGGCGGATCGCTGGGCGACCAGTCCGGCGCGTTGCGCAACCAGTCGGCGGAGACGCACTTCTACGTGGAGAGCGATGAACCCGCCTACTGGCGCACCGGCGCGTACGCCGAGTACGAGGGATCGGGGTGGCAGAACCTCGGAACCGCGAGCGACGTGACTGGCCAGCGGCCACCCGGCGACGGACAACTCGTCGAGCAGCAGATAGAACTCGAACGCCCAGCGAGTACGCTCCCTGCGGCTTATCGGCCGGTCGACGTCGATGCCGATACGGGCGTGTTCGAGCGGCGGGGGGCGCTCATCCCCGAGCAGTCGGTTCCGGACGGCACAGAGTACACCGTCATGAGCTATCGGGTCGACCCGGATCCCGCGACGCTCCGGAGGGCCGGGACGGAGTTCCCGGGAGACGAGAGAACGTACACGCAACTCCCCGCTACGACGCCGGACCGCGTCGAGGAGTTCACTAGCGAACTGACGGCGAACGACCGGACCGACTACGACAGCGCGAAGACCATCCAGAAGTGGTTGAAGGAGAACCACGATTACTCGCTCGACGCCTCCCACGAGTCGGGCGAACCCGTCGCCGACCAGTTCATCTTCGAGATGGACGAGGGGTACTGCGAGTACTTCGCGACGACGATGGCGGTGATGCTCCGTTCGCAGGACATCCCCGCGCGCTACGTCGTGGGGTACAGCCAGGGCCAACCGACCGACGACGGGCGCTATCAGGTGCGCGGGATGAACGCCCACGCCTGGGTCGAGGTGTACTTCGAGGACGTCGGCTGGGTCAAGTTCGACCCGACGCCGGCGGCCGACCGGCAGACGACTCAGCAACAGGCGATAGAGAACCAGACCGGAAACGGTGAGGAGTACCCCCACGACGTCGAAACCGGACCGAACGAGACGTACGAACCGAGCGACGAGTCGATCTCGAACGCCGGACCGCCGTACAACATCGACCTCGACCGCACGCCCGCACCGGGACGCGACGTGACCGTGACGGTGGAGAAAGGCGGCACGCCCGTGGAGGGCGTCGTCGTCTCGTTCAACGACGACGAGATCGGCGTCACCGATTCGAGCGGAGAGGTGACAGGGACGGTGCCGTACGAGGGAGAGCTCGAAGTGAGTGTCAGGCCGCGAGGCGACGGATACGCGTTCGCCGCGGGGCCGTCGGCCGGGCCGGGCAAGTCGAGCGAACCGACTACGGTCGGCAACTGGGTGCCCACAACGTCGACTGCTCAGGAGGAAAACGGGAGTCGAACGTACGACGTTGACACGGCCGTCGACTTCGAGGTCAGGGGGACGGCGACGCCGGGCGCGACAGTAGACCTGTACGTCAGGGCGGGCGGCGAACCGATGCGGAACGCGACGGTCCGCGTCGACGGCCGGGCGGTCGGCGAGACGGACGTCGGGGGCATTGCTGCGGTGGCGATCCCGGAGGACGCAGGCGACCGGATCACGGTCGCAGCGGAGCGCGGGACCGTAAGCGGGGAGACGGAGATCGAACTCGGCGAACTGAGCGTGAGCGTCGACGGGCTAGCCGTCGCCGGACGAAACGCCACCGCGACCGTCACGGTCGACGATCAGCCCGTATCGAACGCGACCGTGTACGTCGACGGCGACGCCGTCGGAACGACCGACGCGAACGGCGAACTGTCTGTGTCGCTGCCGCTGTCGAACGGCGCGACGCTCGCGGCCTCAGTTGACGGGCGGCGGACGGAAACGGCGCTCGACTGGCTCTTCCTTCCGATCGCTGTCGGCGTCGCCATCCTCCTCGGGTCCCTCGCGGGAGTCGTCGCCTACGCGCGGCGGCGCGACGTGACCGCGGACGACGTGCGAAACGGCCTGCGCTGGCTGGCAGGGGCGGGTCTCGCCGTCATCGTCGCGCTGAGCGACGGCCTCGACGGCGTCGCGCGCCTCGCGCGGCGTGCGGCGGACCGGCTCGACTGGATACCCGACCGACTGCGGGCGCTCGTCGCCGGGATGACGGCCGTGAGCGTCGTCGCCGCCGCGGTCGCGTTGCTCCGACGGCTGTGTCGCCCGATACTTCGACTGTTCGGAGTGGCTGACGAACGGGCGGCCGCGAGCGCCGGAGACGGGGCCGATAGAAACGTCATCAGCGCGACACCCGACGAGAACGTAACCGAGGCCCAGCGCTCGCTCCGGGCGGTCTGGCGGGAGTTCGTCAGAATAGTCTCGCCGCGGGGCTGGCGAACGCAGACACCCGGTGACATCGCCCGCTCGGCCGTCAAGAGAGGGTTTCCGGACGGACCGGTGTACAGACTGACGAACGCCTTCAGGCGGTCGGAGTACGCTGACGACCCGCCGGACGAGGGGCGTCTCTCGGCGGCCCGGCGGGCGCTCGACCGACTGCGCGACCGGACGGAGGACCGATGACGGTTCCGACGCGACGTGCCGTGATCGCGCTCGGGGCGGTGGGAGTGGCCGCCGGCGTGGCGTTCGGCTTCGCCCCGGATCTGGTCCCCGCCGCGCTCCGCGCCCCGGCCGAATCCGCGGTCGGAGCGGTCGGCGATTCGAGAGTCTCCATCGCCGTCGCGGCGGTGGGCCTGATAGCCGTCCTCTGGACCGTCCGCTCCGGAGGTGACACCGGCGGCGCGGGCGACTCGCTCGTGACGATGCCCCCAGAGGAGGCGACGACGGACACGACAGTCGCCGGGAGCGGGTTCGACGACGCCGTCGAACAGGTCGGCGACCGGAGCATCGGTATCGGTGGTCCGCGGGGGTCGGAACCGGCTGTGCGTCTCCGCTCGACGGCGACGACAGTGCTCGCGCGGACACGGCCTGACGACGCCGACATCGAGGCGATGGTCGCGTCGGGGACCTGGACTGACGACCGCGTCGCGGCCGCCTTCCTCGGGGACGAACGGACGCCCGAGTGGACGTTCGGCGAGCGTCTGAGGGCGTGGCTCGCACCCGAGCGCGAGACGGAGCGTCGGGCACGGCGGACGGTCGACGCGCTGCAACGCGAACTCGACCGCCACGAGCGCCGCTGGCACGACGGCGGGATGGCGAGCAGCAGGCGTACCGACGCGGTGACAGACCAGAGACCGGAGGAGGCGGAGGTGCGTCGCTGATGCGGTCTGTGTCGCGGTGGAGCGGTGCGGTCGCCGGGAGCGCCGCGCTGGTATCGGCAGGGATCGTCAGCGGCGAGCAGGCGCTGGTCGCGGCGGCGGCGATCCCGCTCGGGTTCGTCCTGTTCGGAGCGCTCTCCGGGACGACCCCTGCGGAGCGCGCCGTTCGGGTCGAGCGCACGGTTCGGCCCGAGGCCCCGATGCCCGGCGAGCGGGTCGAGGTAACGCTGCGAGTGACGAATGCGACGGAGCAGTCGCTGCCGGATGTCCGCATCGTCGACGGGGTGCCCGACCCGCTACAGGTGATCGACGGATCGCCGCGGGCCGGGTTCGCCCTCAGACCGGGCGAGACCGAGACGGTCGCGTACTCAGTGACCGCGCGACGCGGCGAGTACGCGTTCGATCCGCCGACGGTTCGGACGCGAAACGCGAGCGCAACGCGGTACGATAGCGCGTCAGTTCGCGTTGCGGGCGTCGCTCGCCTCACCTGCGAGGTCGGCGTCGACGACGTGCCGCTTCACGAGCAGACGACGGGCTTTACCGGGCAACTGCCGACGGATACCGGCGGACCCGGGGTGGAGTTCTACGCAACCCGCGAGTACCGGAGCGGCGACCCGCCGAGCAGGATCGACTGGCGACACCTCGCGAAGAGCGGGTCGCTGACGACGATCGATTACCGCCGGCAGCAGGCCGCGCGGATCGTCGTCGTTCTCGACGCAAGGTCCGAATGTGATATCGCGCCGGTAGCGGGCGCGCCAAGCGGCGTCGACCTCGGCGTGTACGCCGCGGCGCGGCTGGTCGGGACGCTGGCGAACGCCGACCATCAGGTCGGCGTCGCCGCCGTCGAAGACGGCGGGTCGACCCCCGATATCGCGTGGGTCGACCCGTCGAGCGGACCGGAGCTCCGGGCCCGCGCCGAGCGCCTGTTTTCCGAAGTGATCGAGACGCCGGGGGCCGAGCGGAGCGTCGCCGACGGCAGCGGCGTCACCCGAACGGCGCGCGGCGCAGGGTCGGACGCGCTCGCCGAACTTCGAAAGCGCCTCTCGGGGGACACGCAGATACTGTTCGTCAGTCCGTTCGTCGACGACTACCCCGCCGACGTGACGCGGACGCTCTCGGCCCACGGCCACGCAGTGACGGTCGTTTCGCCCGGTGTCACGACAGACGATTCACCCGGGAAGCGGATCGCAACGCTCGAACGAGACGTCCGCCTGGCTAGCATCCGCGACACGGGGGTTCCGGTCATCGACTGGCATCCGAACGCGCCGCTGGCGACCGCCCTCGCCGACGCGCTGGAGGGGATGCAATGAAGCTGACGCGGCCGTTCGTCTCCCCGGACCGCGCGGCGAACGGCGACGCGTCGCCACCGGAGACGAGTCGCCTGCTCGTCACCGCCATCGTCGGCGCAGGCGTCCTGTTCGTCGGGTCTCAGAGCACGGTGTTCGGCCAGGTCGTCGAAAGCAGCCTCACCGCGTTCGTCGTGGCCGTGGCGCTGTCGCTGTTGAACGAGGACGAACCGGAGATGCTTGCGCTCGGATGTCTCCTCCTCGCTCCCGCCGGCGCGTCGCTCGCGGGGGACCTGATATCTATCGCGAGCGGCCCCCCGATACGGGCGCTGCGGGCGCTCGCTCTCGTCGTCGCCAGCGGCGGCCTCGGCGTCCTCTGGACGGGTAGCCTCGGAAACCGGACGCTCACGGTGGCTATCTCCCGGTTCGGGTACGCCCTGTTCCCGCTTTCGGTCACCGCGCTCGGGGCGATGGTGTGGCAGGTCGGCGCGGTCGAGACGGCCGCGGTCGGCGAGCCGGTCCTCGCCGGACTGTGGGAAGAACTCGTCGCGCCGTCCGGGCCGAGACCCCGAATCGCCGACTTCCTCCTCTTGCTCGCGGTCAGCGCCTACGTCGTCCGGGCGGCGATAGACCGCTTACCGGTCGCCGAACTCGCGCGGAATCGGAACGTCGAGCGGCGGGTCGAGCAGGTCAGAACCGCTCGCAAAACCCTCAGAAAGACGTACCGTCTCGCCGCGCCCGCCGGCATTCTCCTCGGGATACTGACTCTCGTCCGGGCGGGCCACTACGAGGCGCTACCCGGACCGGTCGTCGCCCTGCTGGGCGGCATCGCGTCGCTGTCGCTTCTGCGGACGCTGCTCGTGTTCGCGTTCGCCGGCAGCCTCGTCGTCATTACCGTCGTCGACGCGCTACTGTGGGCGCGCAACGCCGCCGCGTCGGACCTGGCCCCGCGGATCGTTCCGTTCGCGTCGGGGTTAGCGTTCGTCGCCGCCGTCGTGCTGTTTACCGAACCAGTACTCGCGAGAGTTCGCGACAGGACGCCGACCATCGCGATACCGGTGCTGGAGGAACTGGTCAGAGTCGTCGGCGAGACGCCGGTCGCGCTGCTCGTCGTCTCCGCCACGTTGCTCCTGTTTACGGTCCTCGCAGGAGCGGTGGCTATACTCGGTTGGCTGGGCTTCCTGACCGACCGGGTCGCCCCCGTCTCGGTCGCGAGTAGCGGCCTGTTCGTCGCCGCACTGGTGTCGGGCGTCATCGGCGACCGGTCGGTCGTCGTGTACGTCGGCGTCGCGACGGCGATAGTCGCCTGGGACGTGGGGGAGTTCGGCGTCGGCGTGACGGAAGAACTGGGACGGAACGCCTGGAGCAGACAGGGCGAACTCACACACGCACTGACGAGCGCCGCCGTCGGCGTCGGAACCGTCCTGTCGGCGTTCGCCCTGCACGGCCTCATGCGGCGCTCGATTCCGGAGGGAACCCTCGCCGCCGCCGGCGCGGTTGCGGCGTTCGTCGGGACGCTGCTGTTGCTATCGCGGTTGCGCTGACCGTTTGCCGGGGATCAGTTGAGGTCCGGTAGGTAGTGGCATCTCATGAAGTAATTTTAAAGGCGTTCGTGGGTAGAAAGCTTCGTATGCCCGTCTACGAACGGTCCTCCGCAACGGAGTTCCAGGTGATCGACCGATGGAGCGGCGGTGTCAGTTGGCTGGCCCATCCGAACGAGGAGGGTGAGCGCGCGAGCCACGCGATCAGAGCCGACGACGGCGTCTGGGTCATCGACCCGGTAGACGCGCGAGGGATCGATGACCTCCTCGGAGAACTCGGCGACGTGGCCGGTGTCGCCGTGTTGTGCAGTTATCACGCGCGGGACGCCGGCGCTATCGCGAACCGTCACGACGTGGCCGTTCACGTTCCCCGGTGGATGGACCGCGTCGCAGAGCGAGTGAGCGCCCCTATCGAACAGTACGAGACGACGTTCGGCGAGTCCGGGTTCCACGTCACTCGGGTCGAACCCCTCTCGATGTGGCAGGAAGCGATCGCATATCGCGAGAGCGACGGGACGCTCATCGTTCCGGATCTGCTTGGATCCGGCTCGGGATACACGGTGAGTGACGAACGGATCGGCGTGGTCCTCTCGCATCGGCTGTTTCCGCCGCGGGAGACGCTCGGCGAACTCGACCCGGACCGGATCCTGTTCGGTCACGGAGGCGGGGTGTTCGAGGACGCGAACGCGGCGCTGGACGACGCTCTGTCAGGTGCGCGAAAGCGGTTCCCGCGTGCGCTCCTCAGTCAGTTCGGGACGAACGTTCGGCTGTTCGCCGCGGCGATGAGAGATTGATTTCATCTGATGCTTTCCGCAGAACCCGGTAAACGTGAACCCCGCTGGCTCGCCCGAGGAGCGCCCCCAACCGCCGGGAAGCCGAAAGCATACGTACCGGCCCCCGCTACGGTGAGACGATGAGCGACGCCCCGCAACGCACTGTCGACGAGGCCGCCGCCGAGTCCTCCTCGGTTCTCGACGCGGTCCACGACGCAGTCATCGCCGACCGAGAGTTCCTGCGAACCGTCCTCCTCGGCGTTCTCGCCCGGGGACACGTCCTGCTTGAGGACGTTCCCGGAACCGGGAAGACGCTCACCGCCCGGTCGATGGCGACGGCGCTCGGCCTCTCGTTCAACCGCATCCAGTTCACGCCGGACCTCCTCCCGAGCGACATCACGGGGACCCACGTGTACAACGAGACCGACGGCACCTTCGAGTTCAACCAGGGTCCCGTGTTCGCGAACGTGGTGCTGGCGGACGAGATAAACCGCGCGCCGCCGAAGACCCAGGCCGCCCTGCTGGAGGCGATGGAGGAGGGACAGGTGACCGTCGACGGCGACACGCACGACCTCCCCGACCCCTTCTTCGTCATCGCGACGCAGAACCCCGTCGAGCAGGAGGGGACGTTCGAACTCCCCGAGGCCCAGCGCGACCGCTTCGTCGTGAAGACGGCGATGGGCTACCCCGGCCGCGGCGGCGAACTTCAACTCCTCAAGCGACGGTCGAACCGGCACGAACAGGCCCCAGAAGTGGACACAGTCGTCGACGGTGCCGACGTGCCGGACCTCCAGGCGGTGCCCGAGACGGTGACGGTCGAGGACAAGGTTCGCGGCTACATCGTCGACCTCTGTCGCGAGACGCGTTCCGATCCCCGTGTCGAGGTGGGCGTCTCGCCGCGCGGAGTCCAACGCCTGTTCGAGGCCGCCCGCGCCCACGCCGTCCTCGCCGGACGCGACTTCGTCGCGCCCGACGACGTCAAGCGGGTCGCACATCCTGTGTTGGCACATCGCCTCGTTCTCACGACGGAGGCGTCAGTCAACGCCGTCGAGAAGGCCGCCGTCGTCGACGACGTGCTGAGTCGCGTCGAGGTCCCGGCGATGGCGACGAGTTGAGAGTGCCGGGCAGCGACGAGTTGGGTCGCGCCGAGACGCCAGTGACGGCGTCGAGTCGGCGTGATACCGTGCGTCGCCGAGCCGGGAGACTGAAGGAAGCGTCGTGCATCGCCTCTCGGTATGAGTGATACGTACGGTCGCGGGCCGCCGGTCGGACAGGTCGGACTGATCGCCCTGTTCGTGACGGCGCTCGTGACGGCGCAGTTGACGGCGACGAAGATCCTCGCGTTCGAACTCCCGTTCTCGCTCCCGGTGACCGGCAGCACGCTGATACTGCCCGGTGCCGCGCTCGCGTACGCCGTGACCTTCCTCGCGAGCGACTGCTACGCGGAACTGTACGGCCGTCGCGCAGCGCAGGTGGTTGTCAACGTGGCGTTCGCGATGAACTTCGTCGTGTTGGCGCTTGTGTGGTCGACCATCGCCGCGCCGGCCGCCGGCAACGGCGTCGCACCGGACGTCTTCGAGGCGGCACTCGGCGCGAGCACGAACGTCGTTCTCGGGAGCCTACTGGCGTACGTCGTCAGCCAGAACTGGGACGTGATCGTCTTCCACCGCCTCCGCGAGTACACGGACGGCGACGCGCTGTGGCTCCGCAACGTCGGATCGACGGCCACTAGTCAGGCGATCGATACGGTCATCTTCGTCACTGTCGCCTTCCTCGTCGCACCCGCGCTCCTCGGCCTCGGTCGGGCGCTTCCCCTGGCCGTCGTCGCGCAACTGATGGTCGGCCAGTACCTGCTGAAACTCGCTATCGCCGTCGCGGACACGCCCTTCGTGTACGCTATCGTCGGGGCCGTCCGCGAGTACGAGGGCGACGACGTCGCGCCCGCCTAGCGCTCGACGGATCACGGTGCCGGTCCGGTCAGTACACTGAGAACGACACTTTTGCCGCTTTCCGTGGGAGAGAAACGTATGGCCAGCACGCCAGCCGTCGACACTGTCGAAGAGGGCGACGATTACTACCACGTCCGGTTCCGCGACCCGGACGACTTCGACACGATCCGCACGCCGGACTGGGCGGACGAAGCGTCGGATTCGGTTTCCGAGGGGAGCGAGGTCCGAACCGGAAAGCGGGAAGACAGCGACGACTGGGAGGTCCAGAGCGTCCTGATCAAGAAACAGGCGGGCAAGGACACGGCCCGAGAGAAGGCGAAAGAAGTCGTCGAGAAGATCGAAAACTGAGCGGTTCGCGGCGTCGAGTACTCTTTTCGCCACGCACTGGCCGTGCTGTGGCCTATTCTCCGTCCTCGACGAACCCGCGGTGTACGTCGCCGCCGTTCTGGCCGGTGAGTGCGGGTCGCGTGTCGCGGGCGAACGGTAGCGGTCGCCCCGA
This sequence comes from Halostella pelagica, assembly GCA_005954745.1. Taxonomy (GTDB): domain Archaea; phylum Halobacteriota; class Halobacteria; order Halobacteriales; family Natronoarchaeaceae; genus Halostella; species Halostella pelagica. The sequence continues at coordinate 226,892 of CP040678.1, read as the reverse complement.
TCCGAACGCTCACAAGCGCCGCCGCGTAATGGGGGCGTATGCGATCGTACGGGACCCGAGTGGCGTGTTCGCGGCGTAGAGGTGGCCGCTCGTGACTGCGAGTCACGGCGACCCCCGAACGAGCACGGCCTATCCCGACGCGGACGACCGTGCGGATTACGACTACCAGGGCGGCGACGTCGACCGACCCGGCCTCGTCGACGACCTCGAATCGATAGTCGTCGGCGAAGTTCGCTTCGACGAGTACAGCCGTCAGCTGTACGCCACCGACGCGAGCGCTTACGAGGTCACGCCGATCGGCGTCGTCTACCCGGCCGCGCCCGACGACGTGGCCGCAGTCGTGGAGTACTGCGGCCTGCGAGAGATACCGGTCCTCCCCCGCGGTGGCGGCACCAGCCTCGCCGGACAGACCGTCAACGAGGCCGTCGTTCTGGATTTCACCCGCCACATGGACGCCGTCGTCGAGGTCGACCCGGACGCCCGCCGGGCGCGGGTGCAACCGGGCGCGGTCCTCGCCGACCTGAACGCCGAACTCGAACCGCACGACCTGAAGTTCGCGCCTGACCCCGCGTGGGGCGACAAGAGCGCCGTCGGCGGTGCCGTCGGCAACAATTCGACCGGCGCGCACTCTCTGCAGTACGGCAAGACCGACGCCTACGTCGAGTCCTGCGAGGTCGTTCTCGCAGACGGTACCGTGACGACGTTCGGCGAGGTGAGCGTCGACGAACTCCGCGAACGCGCCGGCGACGACGGTATCGAAGCGCGTATCTACGCCGAAGTCGCCCGGATACTGGACGAGGAGTCCGACGAGATCGAGGCCCGGTACCCCGAACTCAAGCGCAACGTCTCCGGGTACAATCTGAACGCGCTGCTAGAGGCATCCGAGGACGGCACCGTCAACCTCGCTAAACTGCTCGCCGGCAGCGAGGGGACGCTGGCCGTCGTCACCGAGGTCGAGGTGGCGCTTGAGCCGATTCCGGAGACGAAATCGATGGCGTTGCTCTCCTACGGGAGCGTCGTCGACGCGATGGCAGACGTCGAACCGATCCTGGAACACGACCCCGCCGCCGTCGAACTGGTCGACGACGTACTGATCGACCTGGCGCGCGAAACGGCCGAGTTCGAGGACGTGGTCGCGATGCTGCCCGAGGGGACCGACTCCGTACTGCTCGTGGAGTTTTACGCAGAGAACGACGCCGAGGGGCGCGAGAGGGTAGCCGAACTCCTCTCCGACCGCGTACCGGGGAATGGCGTCGAGGGCGCGGTGCCGGACGGTGCGCCGGCCACCGAGAGTACCCCCGCCGTCGCCGCCCTCGAAGCCCACGACGCCGACCAGCGCGCGCTGTTCTGGAAGCTCCGAAAGTCCGGCCTCCCGATCCTGCTGTCGCGGACGACCGACGAGAAGCACGTCTCGTTCATCGAGGACTGCGCCGTCCCGCCGGAGCATCTGCCGGAGTACGTCGAGGAGTTTCGGGCGGTCCTCGAGGACCACGACACGTTCGCCAGTTTCTACGCCCACGCCGGCCCCGGCGTGCTCCACATCCGGCCGCTGATAAACACCAAATCCGAGATGGGGGCCGAGACGATGGAGGCCATCGCGGACGACGTGACGGACCTCGTCGTGGAGTACGGCGGCAGCGTCTCCGGCGAGCACGGCGACGGGCGCGCCCGGACGCAGTGGAACAGAAAGCTGTACGGCGAGGCGCTCTGGGAGACGTTCCGCGACCTCAAATCCGCGTTCGACCCGGACTGGATCCTGAATCCGGGCACCGTCTGCGGCGACCACGACATGACGGAGAACCTCCGCTACGACGCGGAGTACGAGTTCGACGCCGGCTTCGACCCCGACCTGAACTGGAACAACGACAACGGGTTTCAGGGGATGGCGGAGCTGTGTCACGGCTGCGGCGGCTGTCGGGGCGGACAGGACACCACCGGCGGCGTGATGTGTCCGACCTACCGCGCCGAGGACGAGGAGATACTGAGTACTCGCGGCCGGGCGAACATGCTCCGACAGGCGATGAGCGGCGGTCTCGGAGCGGCGAACGCCGCCGCGGAGCGGACAGGGAGGGCCGCTGATGAAGTGGAGAAAGCCCATCTCTCCGAGGAGTTCCTCGACGAAGTGCTCGACCTCTGTATCGGCTGCAAGGGCTGTGCGAAAGACTGCCCGAGCGAGGTCGACATGGCGAAGTTGAAAGCCGAGGTCACGCATCAGCGCCACGAGCGAACGGGTGCGAGCCTCCGGGAGAAGTTGTTCGCCAACATCGACGCGCTCTCGGCGCTCGGAAGCGCCACCGCGCCCGTGTCGAACTGGCTCCCGAAACTGCCGGGTGCGCGCCTCCTGATGGAGAAGACAGTCGGTATCGCCCGCGAGCGGTCGCTGCCGACGTTCCGCCGGGAAACGGTGCGGGACTGGTTCGAGGACCGCGGCGGGTCGACGGTCGCCGAAGGCGAGGCCGACCGACGGGCGATCCTCCTGCCGGATACGTACACGAACTACAGCTACCCCGAACGCGGCAAGGCGGCCGTCCGAGTGCTCGAAGCCGCGGACGTCCACGTCGAACTAGCAGAGAGCACCGACAGCGGCCGCCCCGCGCACTCGAAGGGGTTTCTCGACGCGTCCCGCGAGACGGCCCGCGAGAACGTCGCCGAACTCGTGCCGGCCGTCGAGACGGGATGGGACGTAGTCGTCGTCGAACCGTCCGACGCCGTCATGCTCCAGTCCGATTACCTCGACCTGAATTCGGGGAGAGACGCCGAGAAGGTCGCCGGGAACACCTACGGGGTCTGCGAATATCTCGACGCGTTCCGTCTGGACGAGCGTCTCGACGCGAACGCGAGCGGCGCGCTCACCTACCACGGTCACTGTCATCAGAAGGCGACGAAGAAAGACCACCACGCCGTCGCCGTCCTGCGCCGGGCGGGCTACGACGTCGACCCGCTGGATTCGACCTGTTGCGGCATGGCCGGGTCGTTCGGCTACGAGGCAGAACACTACTCGATGAGTCAGGCGATCGGGTCGATCCTCTTCGAGCAGGTCGCCGAGAGCGACGGAAACGAAGTCGTCGCCCCCGGCGCGTCCTGTCGCACGCAACTCGGGGACCGCCAGGGCGGTGAGTCGCCCGCGCATCCGATCGAGAAACTCGCCGGGGCGATGGACTGACCCGAACCGTTTCTATCTGATAGCACCGCCGTCGTCGCTATCTCCGTCGATAGCGTCCCGTATTGCCGGCAGAACGTCGGTCACGTCGCCTCTGAAGACGTAGTCCGCGCGGTCCGCTGCGGACGTCGGTTCGTCGTTGACGACCGCAAGCGTCGCGCCGCGTTCCGCCGCCCGCCGCGGCATACTGGCCGACGGTTCGACCGTCAGCGACGTGCCCGCGACGACCATCACGTCGCACCGCCTCGCGTGCATCTGCGCCGCCGACAGCGCCGTCTCCGGCAGGCGCTCGCCGAAGAGGACGGTGTCGGGTTTGAAGATACCGCCGCAGTCACATCGCGGCGGCGTTTCGCCGTCGCGGACGCGCGCTATCACCTCGTTCGCGTCGACCGTCGCGTCGCAGTTCCGACAGACGGCGCGGTCGCCGTTGCCGTGGAGTTCGACGACGCGGCCCGACCCCGCACGCTGGTGGAGGCCGTCGACGTTCTGCGTGACGACGGCGTCGAGATCACCCCGGGCTTCGAGGTCTGCAAGCGACTCGTGGGCGACGTTCGGGTCGGCGTCGCCGGCTAACTCTGCGTGCAAGTCTACCCAGTCCGTCCAGAACGGACCGGGATTGGCGCGAAATCGCTGGACGTGGAAGTCGTTCTCGTCGTAGCGTTCCCAGAGACCGCCGTCGCCGCGGAAATCCGGGATGCCGGACGCGGTGCTGACGCCGGCCCCTGTCAGCGCCACCGCGTGGTCGGCCCCGACGAGGGCGCGAGCGACCGAGACGATATCGTCGTCCATACGACACTGTACTCCCTCCCCGTCGAAAAGCCCCGCGTCGCTGGGCACGATGGGTGAGCGGTCTCGCTGGCATCGTCGCCGGCACGCTGTTGTCGATAGCCACTGGCGCTAAATACACCGTGTCACCCTGGGACCAGGACAAGGGATGGTGTTTACGAACCCGGTCGTAGAACTCGGCGTCTCGAATGGGTGGAATACACATGCGAACGATCTGACGAACGTTCAGGACAACGAACGCGCGCACATCGGGAGCTTAGACGGCCGCTGTGGATAACTGATCCAACAGTTCTCGACACTCTCCGGCCCGACATCGGTGGTACGCCACGGGTTTCGCGAGTTTAGGCGTAGCAAAAAACCTATTCGAACGGACCATCAATTCCACGACATGCGCCGCTTGACGCGGTATGCGCTAGCACTTGTCATTTCCGGGGCGATCACTGTCTTCGCCGCCACGCTTACCGATTCCGCACTTCTCCTTGCAGGGATCGGTCAGGTGTACGCCGTCGGGAGCGCAGTCGTCCTCCGTCCGGATATTCGCCGGTTGGCGAGTGCGTCCGGCGGAACTCCGAGCACCGTTTTCGTTGCAGTGACAGTGTTCGGAGTCCTCTCGATCGCAGAGGGCCTCTCGTCCGATTACCATTTCGGGGCGGCGATCCTCGCGGGCGGATTAGCGTACTTCGGTCTGGTCTGTGGCATCTGGACGATTAGCGATGGGAAGACGGACGCCGGCACGACGTGAACGAGACGTTACGGACTGGGTTCCGTAGACGCAGGTCCGTCAGCGCGCCACGGGAACACGTCACGGCTTTCTCATCGCGGAGCGAGACGGCTATCAGTCGAGGAAACTACACCAAAATTTAATATTTATGCCCAACAAGGGTTGGCCATGGCAGACGAGACCGAGATCCGACAGCAGATGATAGACGCCTTCGAGGGCGCAGACTACCCCATCTCCAGTCCGATGGACCTCGTTCCCGCACTCCCGAACGGTCCGGGGACGAAGTTCGAATCCGGCGATTTCTCCATGACGGCCATGGAACTGAACACGAAGATCCCCGGCGGCGACTTCCCGTACGAGTCGGCCGAGGCGTTCGTGGACGACATCATGGAGAATCTGAAGGACGAGGACTATCTGTAGAGCGAGTGCGAGCGAGGCGACTCACGCCGGTCCGTCCCTGTTAGCGTGAGACGCATCCGGCGACGTGGCCCTCTGCGGTCCGTCCCGGACAGAGAGCGTGGCGGGGCGCGCGCCAGTTGCCGGCGGCGTGTACCGGCGTTCGCGGCCGCCCGGTAACGACCGTGACGAGAGGGATCACTCACTGTTGGTAATCCGCAGAGAGTCGATCATGTGTTCCGATTATAATACTTGGTTGTTATCCTCTCACACACCGGCGATAGTTTTAATTTACCAACCGTTCACAGGAGTACATACGTCATCAGCCCGGTTCTCCGGGCGAAGACAGGTGAGATCACATGATCATCGCACTTCCATCCCGGACCGTCGCTCGCAAGACGAGCGATGAGTCCGTTCCCGCCGGGTATGCCTTCTCGGCCGTCGCCGGCAACGGCGGCGAGGCGGGCCGTGATGGGTGCGCAACCGTGACTCACCCACGTGCTCGGTCCGAAACCCTCGCCGCGTAAAGGCGTCGCCGAGGGGCGGACCGTTTCTCCGGGGCTCTACGTTTCCGCGGAGGGGTCTGTCCCTGACGGACGTCGGGGCCGAGCACGGTTCTCCGACTCTCCGTCACTTTCGGCGATTCCACACTGTCAGCGCCCCCGTTTCCGCGGGTCCGCCGCCACGGCCCGGCGGATCCCCGATGGCTACGTCCGACAGTGTACCGGCGAGCGCCGGGCACCCGATGATGGCTACGGTCGTGGGCCGTCCGCGACCCTGCCCGTGCCCCGCTGACGCTCCCGAGCGGCTGTCGCCCGTTCCGCGGCGACGCTCGTTGCGGGCGCTCCGGCACCTGGTAGAGGCGTCACTGCCCTCCGACCGACAGCATCCGCCCACCCCTGCCGCGGCGCGTCGCCGCGGTCCCGGACCGTCGCTCCGCGCGACGGGCGCGTTCGATTCGCGCCAGGGGCCTCATGCAAGCACAGAGAACTCCCACGGTGACCGCCACCGCCGAACTCGAACTTCGAGTACCCCGCGACGGCGAACGGCTGGAGCGAGACGCCGAGACCGTCCTCGAACGGGTCGACGGCGTCGCTCGCGCCGACGTGGAGCGTCTGACCGGCGTCACTCCGACGCTGAACGACCTCCAGGTCGGCGTCGCCGTCCGCCTGCGGTTCGACCCGGACGACTCGACCGGGACCGACGCCGCGGACCTCCGCGAGACGCTCGCCGACGGGTTCGGCGTTGATGAGGTGTCGACCGTCGAGGTCGAAACCGCCTGATCGTCGGGGAGACGCCGGCACGACCGCCGACACACCGCTCGCGGAGTCCCCGACCCACGACGCATCGCTCGATAACCGCTTTCGGATTCGGACCAATGTTAGAGAAACTAGTCCACGCAGTCGTCGGGTATCGCTCCCGACGCGACGACGAATCGTTTGCAAATCACGCGAACGCGGCGGCCGCAACCGCCGTCGGTCGCGTAGCACCGGCCGCGCGCCGCGCACTGGGCCTGGCCGACGCCGCCCTCGCCGCGGCGCTGGTCGCCGCGCTGTTGGTCGGCGCTGCCGCCACCGCGTTCGCCGTGGCGGTCGCAGTCGCCGTCCTCCCCGACTACCCCGCCGGCCTCGCTGTCGTGCTCGCGCTCGGCGGCGCGAACGTCTTCGTCGGCCTGCCGCTGCTCGCCGTCAGGGCCGCGGAGGTCGTCGGTGACCAGTCACTGGACCGGTGAGTCGGTCCCTTCGCCGGTTCCGGCTGTGACTCGTTCCCCGTACGCGGACGTGTTCGGCGGCCCGTAGCGTTCACTCTTCTTCGCGGAGTTCGAACTTCTGGACCTTTCCGGTGGTCGTCCGTGGGAGTTCGTCGACGAACTCGACCTCGCGGGGGTGTTTGTACTCGGCCATCCTATCGAGACAGTACTGCTTGATCTCGTCCTCAGTCACGTCGGCGTCCGGCGTCGGGACTACGAACGCCTTGACCGTCTCACCGCGGCGCTCGTCAGGGATACCGACGACGGCGGCGTCGGCGACCGCGTCGTGTTCGAACAGTAGTTCCTCTACCTCCCGCGGATAGACGTTGTAGCCGCCGCTGACGATGACGTGTTTCTCCCGGTCGACGATGTAGTAGTAGCCGTCCTCGTCGTGATACGCCACGTCGCCGGTGTGGAACCAGCGGTGGCCGTCTCGCTCGGTAAACGCCGCCTCGTTCGCCTCCGGGAGACCCGAATACCCCTTCATCACGTTCGGGCCGTCGACGACCAGTTCGCCGGTGATGTCGTCGAGGTCCACCGCCGCCTCGTCGACGGGACCTTTTTCGACGGGGGCCACTGTCTCGAACTCCTCCGTGACGACCTTCGCGTCGACGTCGGGTAACGTCTTGCCGATGCTGCCGACGCGACGACCGGCGTCGGGGGTGTTGAAGTGTGTGACCGGACTCGTCTCGGTGAGTCCGTACCCCTCGTATATCGTCGCGTCGAACAGTTCCTCGAAGCGACGGAGCACTTCGACGGGGATGCCGGCACCGCCGACACCGCAGAGGCGGAGCGACGAGAGGTCGAACGACTCGGCGTCGGGCTGGTTGACGAGGTCGTTGTACATCGCCGGCACGCCGTGCATCAGCGTCAGGTCGGCCGACTGGATCAGGCCAACGGCCTGCTGGGCGTCCCACTCCGGAAGCGGATAGTACGCGCCGCCGCCGAACAGCGTCGCGTTCATCACGACCGTCATCCCGTAGATGTGAAACAGCGGGAGGACGCCGAGTTGCCTGTCGTCGGGACCGATCCCCCCCGGGACGAGCCCGGCGGCCATCTCGGCGTTCGATTCGAGGTTTCGGTGAGTCAACTGGACGCCCTTCGGACGGCCGGTCGTTCCGCTCGTGTACGGCTGTACCGCGATGTCGTCGCCATCGCGGTCGACGACGTCGTGCGGTTCCTCGGCGAGGAACGACTCGAACTTCGTTCCTGCGTCTGCGTCCCCGCCGACAGTTACGACGTGTTCCACGTCGGTATCGTCACGCACCTCCTCGACGAACGGGACGAGGTCTGCGAGCGCGACGACCACCTCGGCACCGCTGTCGTCCAGCAGATGTCGTATCTCTCTGGACTTGTACTGCGGGTTCATCGGCACGACGACGCCGCCGGCGCGAAGCGTCCCGTGGAACGCGGTGACGAACTGCGGCAGGTTCGGTAGGTAGACGGCCACGCTGTCGCCAGGACCGATCCCGCAGTCGGCCAGCGCCTGGGCGAACTGACCCGTTCGTTGCCAGAGCGCGCCGTAGCTAACGTCGCTCCCGTCGAAGTGGACGGCCGTTCCCTCCGGGCGGTCGGCGGCCACTTCGCCGACGTTCTTGACAAGGTTTGTCATAGTCTATCGGTACCGTACGTCTCGGTAGTATAAAACGTTCCGCTCGTTTCGAGTTTCCTCGTCCGACGGACGACCGCTGACTTCCGCCGACGTACTCGACAGGGCCTCTCGGACCGCTGAGGAGTGCGACGGCTCGACGACCGGGAAGTGCGGGAACGTCGCTATCTAACTCGCGAAGGAACCGGAGACGACCTGATCGGGGTGGTGGTCGAGGAGCGGTCGTTCTCTCACCATGGATCCGCGGATCCTTTTGTCCCGCTGTGCGATGGACTGGTATGGACGACAGAGTGTCAGAGCACGCCGAGGTGCTCGTCGACTGGAGCGCGCAGATCGAGGAGGGGGACGACGTCGTGGTCAACGTCGGACCGGACGCCCACGAACTGGCAGTCGCCGTCGCGGAGAAACTCGGCGAGCGAGGCGCGAATCTCGTGACGCTGTACAGTTCCGGCGAGGTGATGCGGGCGTACCTCCGCGCCCACGACGACGAGTTCGACGAGAACCCCGACCACGAACTCGAACTCCTCCGAAACGCCGACGCCGTCCTCTCGCTCGGCGGCGGGCGAAACACCGCCGGCACCGCTGACGTGCCGAGCGAGCGACGGCAGGCGAACCGGAAGGCGAAGGAGGGCGTCCGCGAGGCGTACATGGACTCCGACTGGGTGTCGACGGCCCACCCCACGCGGTCGCTGGCCCAGCAGGCGGGGATGGCGTTCGAGGAGTACCGGGACTTCGTCTACGACGCCGTGCTCCGCGACTGGGAGGAACTGGCCGACGAGATGGCGAAGATGAAGGAGGTCCTCGACGACGGGAGCGAGGTCCGTCTGGTCAAAGAAGACACCGACCTCACGATGTCTATCGAGGGACGCACCGCCGTCAACAGCGCCGCATCCGTCGCGTACGACTCCCACAACCTTCCGAGCGGCGAGGTGTTCACCGCGCCGTACGAGACGGAGGGCGAGGTGCTGTTCGACGTGCCGATGACGCTCCGCGGAACCGCGGTCCGCGATGTGCGCCTCGTGTTCGAGGACGGCGAGGTCGTCGACTACGCCGCCGCGCAGGGCGAGGACGTAGTCGGCGACATCGTCGAGGCGGACGAGGGGTCGCGCCGTCTCGGCGAACTCGGTATCGGGATGAACCGCGGCATCGACCGCGTCACCGACAACATCCTGTTCGACGAGAAGATGGGCGACACCGTCCATCTGGCTCTCGGCCGCGCCTACGACAGCAACCTTCCCGAGGGCGAGTCCGGTAACGAAAGCGCCGTCCACACCGACATGATCACCGACATGAGCGAGGAGTCGCGGCTGGAGGTCGACGGCGAGGTCGTCCAGCGCAACGGCACATTCAGATGGGAAGACGGGTTCGAGGAGTAGAACCGCGCGAACGGGACACGAGGAGAGGCTACGCCGCCTTCGTTTTCGGTCCCCGCCGGACGGCGTTGACCGCCGCGCCGATCAGAACGACGATAGCGGCGAAGTACAGCCACGTGACGAAAAGCAACACGGCCCCGATGACGCCGTAGGCCTGATAGCGCCCGGCGTTGGCCGCGTAGATCCGAAACCCGACCTGCAGGAGGACCCAGCCGACGGCAGCGACGACCGTCCCCGGGAGAACCTCTCGCAGCGACACGTCTACGGGCGGGAGGACGTAGTAGATCGGTAGAAGCGCGACCACGAGTACGAGTATCAGGACCAGCGTCCCGACGACGTTGATAAACGGGATCTGCAGGTTCAGTAAGGAAAATGCGACACCGACGCCGATCACGAGTCCAACGGCGAGCGCGATACCGACGACCACTACGAGCGCGTCGCGGACCTGTTCGGGGAGCGAAGCTTCCATATCGTCCTCGTACAGTTCGTCGAACGCCTGGTCGAGCCCCCGAAACAGTTTCAGGGCGCTCCAGGTCAGCGCGACGAACCCGACGATACCGGCGGCACCTCGACCGGTCGTGTTCGTCAGCGTGTTCGTGATGATATCTTGCCCCGCCGACGAAAGCTGTTGGCTGAGCATGTTGACGACGCGGTCAGCCAATGCCTGTCCTCCGACGAACGATGCGACCGCTATCGCCAACAGCATCAGCGGGATCAGCGAAACGAACGCGTAATAGGCGATCCCCGCCGCGAGGAACGTCAGGTTTCGATCGCTGGCGAGGCCGATGACGGAGCGTGCAGTCGACACGGGCGATGTACGACGCCCAGAGGGTCGTTCGTTGGGTTTACTGTTGGTGTAATCACGAGAACACAGTCGCTACGCCGAACTGGCGAGTAGCACCGGAACAGTGTCACAAACAGCCTATCGCCACCACTCGCTCCGGCGGTCCTCCGCGTCAGCGTCGCGGAACGGCTGCGCCCAGTCATATTCCGACGTGTGACCGAACCCGTAACCGAGCCAGTAGCCGACGTGCCAGCCGACGGCGGCAGTGTCTACTCCGGCGACGGTGATCTCCAGGCTGTCGTACCGTTCGGCCGCACCGTCGCCGTCGGGGTCGACACCGGAACGGGACGCACAGGAGCCCACGTCGCCCTGACAGGGGAGTGTCTCGACGTAGGTGATCACGACGTCCGCAGCGGACCGATTCTCGACGACGCGGAAGGTAACGTTCTCCGGCACGGTCCCGTCAGCGCTGTCCCCGTAGTAGTCGAGCGCGTGCCGCACCTGATCCTGCGCACCGGACGGGTTCGAGGCGTTCGAGACATCGACAGCGACGGAGAGGGACTCGTTTTGCCACGGGAGCGCCCGCTCGGTAGCGTTCGGTTGCGGTTCCGTCGTGAGGTCCGTACTGTGGGCCATTATCGACTGCGGATCGTCGTCGTGAGAGAGCCCCAGCACGTGTCCGAACTCGTGTTTTGTCACGGTCACGGTCGATTCGTCCGAAAGGTTCGCCTCCACCTCGACGGCGACGGGCGGGTCGACTCGGCTGTTGGACGAGAGTCGCGGCGCACACCCGGCGGCGTCGTCGACGTCGCCGCAGTCGTCGACATCGTCGACGAACGTGACGACGACATCCGGGTCCGTGGCGTTCGGGTCGAGAACGAACGCCGCCTCGTACGCGGCGTACTGTCCGCCCTCGCCCTCCCAGTACGAAAGCGCCTCGCGCACCAGCGACCGGTACTCCCGGTCGCCCCCGCCGCTGTCGATGGCAACGACTAGCTCGTCGTCGTCCCACGGCGACCCGGACCCGGTCATCGGGTCGGCCGCGTCGCTCACGTCGTCGAGGCCGACGCTACATCCGGCGACGACGACCAGTAGTGCAACGAGGCAGGCGCGACGCATCGAAACCACGTAGACGACTCTCCGTTATGAACGTTGTCTCCGTGAGATATGAATGCTGGCAGAGAGGAGTAAGCCCCCTTCTGTTTCGACCCTGCATTCGGCTGAGCGTCCGTACCTGTGTCCGGACTACCTGTCGTACGGACTTGCACCAGTGAGGATTCGCCGTTCCATCGGTCCTCCGCCGTCGGGGAAGTACCTCCCCTCGTTCGTCAGCGGCTACTGCCGCTTCGGAGACTGCGGTCGCAATGCGACCGCGTATCCCTCGGTGGGTCAACTCCCGTTCCTTTCGGTCGGGTTCGCGCACCTCATCGGTTCGGCGGAGACGTGTCGTTTCTGTTCCAGTGCCAGCGGTCTCCCGCTCCGGACTTGCGTCCGGTCACCTGCCCGGACGGTGGGGGGACTTTCCTCGCGGGCGCGAACCGCCCCGAAGGGCGGCCCACGTTGAGCACTCGGGTCGTTGCCGACCCGGGCGTCGCGGCGGCCGGGCTCTCTCTACCACTGAAATATAGCCCCGTCCCGCGTTTAAGTTGTTCGGTTAGTTGGATCGTAACGCCCTACGAATCCGCTGGTAAGCGCGTCCTACAACCGGTAGCAGCCTCCTTCGATTCAGCGTAACTGGGGCAATGACCGACAGTACCGGTGCAGCGTAGAGAAGCGTTTCAGGCCGCAAAAAGTCCAAATTATGTGAGTTCGTACCATTGGAAGGGAAGGGTTGAAGGGTATCAACGCCCTTGAACTGTGTATGTCACAAGTACAGAGCGTCGATCTATCGTACGAAGACGGCGCGCGAGCGGTCGAACTGGCGCGAGAAGCCGTCGAATCGTACGTCCGTAACGGACAACGCGAGCACCCGGGAAGCATGCGAGACGCGTTTTACGCTCGCACCGGCGCGTTCATCCGTCTGGAGTCGACGCGGGGGAGGGGAAGTCTCCGGGGCTGTTCCGGCGGCTATCAAGGGGACGACCAACTCGGCCACGTCATCGTCGACTCGTCTATCCGCGCCGCGAGCGACGATTCGTGCGGCTCGGAAGTGACGCCGGCAGAGCTGTCGAATCTCACAGTCTCCGTCTGTGCGGTCTGTAACGTCGTCCTGACCGACGACCCGGTCGCAGACATGGAGCTCGGAACCCACGGCGTCGCAGTCGACGCCGGCGGCGACAGCGGCTGGCTCTACCCCACCGTCCCCGTCGAGAACAACTGGTCGGAGAGCGAATATCTCGCCCGCGTCTGCCGCAAGGCCGATCTCCGTCCGAACGCCTGGCAGGACGAAGACATCGTCGTGACACTGTTCGAGGGCCAGATCTTCCGCGAGCGCGAGCCGGAAGGAAGCATCGAGGAGCTGTAAGACGAGCGTTTTTGGCCGAGCGGTTTGCTCTGCTTACTCGCGAGTGCATCCCTCGCCGACGGTATGGTTCCGCTACTCGAACCCGACTTTCGCGGCGTCCGCCGCCGTCTGCGCCGCCGCCTCGTCGATGTCGAACTCGCGGACGATCTCACCGTCCCGGACGAGCGGTTTCAGGAGTTTCTCGCCGTCGTCGGGGCCGTCGCGGTCCGCGAGTCCGACGTGATGGCCGCCGTCCGGAGTCCGGTAGACTTCTTTCACGCCGGAGAGTTTGCCGCGTTTGGCGATAGGTTCGCCGTCGATCTCGATGATGTCGAGGCCGAAATCCAGGGGGTCGGCGTCGGTGACGTAACTGCCGACGCCGAACCCGTCGGCCACGTCGCGGAGGTTTCGAAGTTCGACAGGTGTCAGACCGCCGGAGAGGAATATCCCCACGTCGTCGTAGCCGCGCGCGTCCAGTTCCCAGCGCACCTCGCGGACGATGTGCCGGAAGTCGCCGCGACGCGAGCCGGTCGTATCGAGACGCACGCTATCTAGGGCGTCGCCGAGCGTCTCCGCCGCGCGGAGCGTCTCGTCTTTCTCGTCGGTGAACGTGTCACAGAGCGCGACCCGGGGCACGTCCTCGCCGACGGCCTCGTCGAACGCGGCCCACGCCGCTTCCTGGTTTCCGCGGCCGAAACAGAGTAGCAGGGCGTGTGGCATCGTCCCGCCGGCCTCCCGTCCCAGCACCTGCCCGGCCGCGACGTGCGAAAAGCCGTCGAGACCGGCGAGGAGCCCGGCGCGCTCGACGACGGGCGTGATCGTCGGATGGACGTGACGCGCGCCGAACGAGAGAACCAGCGACTCCGGCGCGGCCTGTCGCGCCCGGAGCGCCTTGGTCGTGAAGGCGCTGGCCTGCGAGAGAAAGCCGAGAAGCGAGGTCTCGAAGCGCGCGAACTCCAGATAGTTCCCCTCGATCCGGAGGACCGGGCCGCCGTCGAACAGGCGTCCCTCGGTCAGCGCGTCTACGTCGACGTCGTTCCCCTCGAAGAGATGCGCGACATCTTTCACGCCGGAGAAGGCCTCGAACTCGCCGGTCGGGAACTGGTCCGCCGTCACCTCGGCGACCACGCGGGGGTTCCGGCCCGCGTGTTCGAGCGTCCGTTCCGTCCGCTCGAAGTAGGCGTCCGTCGCAGTGCCGTCGAGGATGTCGTCGGACGACACCGTGTCGAACGGGTTCGTCATACCGGGTTTTTCCCGTCGATATCGAAAAAGGCACCCATTGCGTCTCAGAGGCGGCGCCTGACCGTAAAAACCGCTCAGGAGCGGGGCTCATGGACGCTTTCGAGCGCCTCGACCGTCGGCGCGTTCACTATTCGGACGGTCCGACCGTCCCGGACGACCCGGAACGCGTCGCCGAACGAGTCGCTCTCGGGGATCCGGTAAGTGTCCGCACTGACGCGTTCGGCACCGCGTTCGTCGAGCAGTTCCACGTACGCCTCGTGGAACTCGCGGGCGTCCGCGTCCGTATCCCACCGCGTCCCGAACACGTAGCCGAACGAATCGCCGCTCCGATACGGTACGAGCGTGTCGCCCGCCCAGCCGTCCGTGATCGGATGAGAGTAGTTGTACCGCCGCTCGTCGGAGTAGAGGTGGTCTTCAGGGACGATATCGTTGTGCCAGAAAGTAGCGTACAGCGTCGCTTCGCCGACGGTTTCGGTCCCGTCACCGAACCGCTCCCACTCGGCCGACGAGCGGTCGGGAACCGTCACGTTCGCGGGCGACTCGTCGGGATAGCGTTCCGGATGGATGATCTGCTCTGAGCTTTCGGGGAAATCGTCGTACGCGTCGTCGACCGAGTCCCAGCCGCCGCGGTCGCGCAGTTGCCCGACGAACTCGGGGCCGTCGGAGTAGGGGAAGAAGACGACGAGGAAGAGCCCGCGGTTGTACGACCGCTCGGTGCTCGCCCGGCCGCTGCCGGCGCAGTCCCACTCCGAACCGCAGCGCCCCTCGTACCGGTCCATCACGTAGTTCGCGTCCCCTTCGACGAGGCCGTTCGCGGCGATGCCGGCGTCGTGCGTGCTCGTCGGCCTTCCGAGACTGAGTTGCTGGGCCTGCAGGGCGTGGGTGAGTTCGTGGACCAGCGTCGGCCGGTCCACCGACACCTCGTCGGGGTCGTCCGCGACGAGGACGATGCTGTCGTCGACGTAGTAGCCGACGACGCTTCCCCCGTACACCTCGCCGAACGCGTCGTCGGCGTCGGTGTTCTCGCCGACGAGGAACGTGGCCTCCCACACCTGGTCGTCCCACTCTGTGTACCCCCGGCCGATGCCGCCGCGTTCGCGGAACCGGTCGCGGGAGATCACCTCGACCGACACCGAGCGGTCGTACTCCAGGTTGCGGATGCGTTCGATCCGCGCCATCGCGCGAGAGGTCACCGCCCGACGCTCCGTCCGGTCCATCCCGTCGCTCGCGTCGACGGAAACTTTGTCGTCGTACCAGTACCCGCTCTCCCATCCGGTCGGGTCCTCGTCGTATCCCGGCGGTGTGTCGGGGACATCGCTTCCGGGCGGTGCTACACAGCCAGCGACGACGAGGAGACAGACGACGGCGAGGGCCGGGAATCGCATCGTGACTAGGGAGCACTCCGGCGAAATAAAAGGTGGTTTTTCGGACCGGTCGCAAAGAACCGTCTCCGGCCGGAGAGAGCCGCCCGTTACGTCCGGCGGCGGGCGAGCAGTGTCGACGCGAGGAGGGCGGCGAGGGCCGCGCCCACGCCGAATCCGGGCGTTCCGTCGGTGTCGGAGTCGTCTTCCTCCTCCGTGGCGTCGCTGTCCATCTCGTTGGACCCGTCGCCGTCGGCGTTGTTCGAACCGTTCGTAGTCGTTTCGTCGTCGGAACCGCCAGCGTCGAGGTCGGATTCGCTCACGTCGGGGGCCTCCGCGTCGACGCCGTTCAGTTCGTCGAGCGTCGGCGCGTTGACGATGACGACTCGGTCGCCGCGCTGTTCGACGTAGAACGCGTCGCCGAACTCCTCGTCGTCGGGGACGCGGTAGACGCCGTCGTAGCCGTCGACGGCCTGGGCACCGTGGTAGTCGAGGAGGCGCTCGTACCCTTCGACGAACTCCTCGGCGTCCTGCTCGGAGTCCCAGACGGACGCCCAGACGTACCCCGTCTCGTTCGTCTCGGTGGAGTTGTCAGTGACGTACGGAACGAGGCGGTCACCGTCCCAGCCCTCGGTGTACGGGTGGCTGAAGTTCAGCGGGTCGAGGGAGGCGACCTGTCCGCCCTCCACGTTAATGAACTCACGTTGAGATATCAGGTAGTCGTTCGGGGTGGAGTCGTAGGCGGGGTAGACGAACATCGACATCATTCCAGCCTCGCCGAACGACGCGTAATCGATCCCGTCTTCGATTTCGGGGACGCGCCACTCGTCGCCGCTGCGGTCCTCGACGGTCACTTGTGTCGGTTCGTCGTCCATGTACCGTTCGGGGTGGATCACCTGCTCCGTGCTCTGGGGCGTCGCGTCGTACATCGCGTTGACGCTCTCCCAGTCACCCGTCTGATAGTGGTGCTGGACGAAGGACGCACCGTCGCTGTACGGCTGATACGAGACGAGGTAGAGCCCGAAGTTGGCCAGTTCACCGCCACCGGACCCCTCGCGCTGTTCGAGGCAGTCCCACTCCTCGCCGCAACGCTGTTCGTAGCGGTACTCGACGTAACTCGCGTCGCCCTCGATGAGGCCGTTGTTGGCGTTGCTCCCGTCGGTCGTGTTCGCGCGGATCGACGAGAGGTTGAACTGCTGGTCCTGGATGGCGTGAACCAGTTCGTGGCCCAGCGTCAGTTCGCCCTCCAGTCGCGGGGAGGTCTGGTTCTCGGAGACGATGACCATGCGGTCCTCTTCCGGGCTGTAGAAACCGAGGACGCTCGACCCGAAGTTCGACTGCTGCACGGACAGCGCGTCAGTGCTCTCGTTGACCATCATCGTCGCCTCCCACTTCACGTTCTGGTGGAGGCGCTCGTTCTCGGTGGTGTTGCCGAACCGTTCGGCGTTGATCTCGCGGTACTCCTCCCGGGAGATGACCTCGATCGGCACGGTGTCCTCGAACTCCAGGTCGCGCACCTCCTCGACGCGGGCCATCGACCGCGCAACGACCGCGTCGAGTTCGCTCTCGTTCAGACCGTTGCTTCGGTCGAGTTCGAGGCTCTCGTTGTGCCAGTAGCCGTTCTCCCACCCCA
The DNA here is from genome assembly GCA_005954745.1 of Halostella pelagica. Classification (GTDB taxonomy): domain Archaea; phylum Halobacteriota; class Halobacteria; order Halobacteriales; family Natronoarchaeaceae; genus Halostella; species Halostella pelagica. The sequence goes on along the minus strand of CP040678.1, from coordinate 209,634 downwards.
CGACATCCTCGTCAGGGTCGTCGGGAGCGCTGTCGTCGTCCTGTACCGTCGACGCTGTCGCCGGTGCGGGCGGGGCGGACTGGGCGGCCGGAGCGGCGTCGGCGGTCGGTCCGTCAGCGGGCGCTGCCGCCGCCGCTACGGGGACCACGCCCGACAGGACGACCATTGCCGCGATCACTAGAGCAGATGTCGTTCGCATGCGATACGAACGGTTCGGCCGGAACTGTAAAAAGAGGTGGGAAGAACGGCCCGACACTGACACAACAGTTTTGCGGCGCACGTCTGTACGAACGAGTATGAACGTCGATACAGACTCCACGGCGGTCATCGTCGTCGACATGCAGAACGGCTTCGCGCACCCGGACGGGAGCCTGTACGCGCCGGCGAGCGAGGAGGTCATCGAACCGATCTCCGGGCTGGTCGGGCGTGCGCGGGAATCGGGTGCCGAAATCGTGTTTACCCGCGACGTTCACCCGCCGGAGCAGTTCGACGGCAACCACTACTACGACGAGTTCGAGCGCTGGGGCGAACACGCCGTCGAGGGGTCGTGGGAGACGGAGATCGTCGAGGAACTCGCACCCGAGGCGGACGACCACGTCGTCGAGAAACACACTTACGACGCCTTCCACGGGACGGAACTCGACGGCTGGCTGTCCGCCCGCGGCATCGACGACCTCGTGATCTGCGGCACCTTGGCGAACGTCTGCGTGCTTCACACGGCCGGAAGCGCCGGACTACGGGATTACCGACCGATCCTCGTCGAGGACGCCGTCGGGTTCATCGAGGAGGACCACCGCGCGTACGCGCTGGACCACGCCGGATGGCTGTTCGGCGAGGTCGAACCGCGCGAGGCGGTCGGGTTCGACTGAGCGGTCACTCGACGCCGACTATCTCGAACCGGGCCCCTTGCTCGGCGGACTCGTCGACCCGCACCGACCAGCCGTGGGCCTCGGCTATCTCGTGGACGATCGCCAGGCCGAACCCGGTTCCGTCGTCAGAGGTAGTGAACCCTTGTTCGAGGACCTTCTCCCGGTTTTCGGGACTGATCCCCCGCCCGGTATCACTGACGTAGAAGCCGTGTTCGAACGTTCCGACAGTAACCGAAAGCGGCGAGTCCGTCGCGGCCTCGTCGTCCGAGTTGTCGCCTCCGGAAGGGGACCGACCGGCGGGCGGCGAAACCCCCGTTTCGGCTGCGTCTCGCGGGGGTTTCGAGTCGAAGTCAGCCGAAGCACACCCGACTGCGTCAGCAGAACACGAAGCGTTCGGGTCGCCTGACGAACCGTGTTCCCCGGAGTCGCCGGACTGTGTCCAGTTGTTAGTCGAGCCGTGCTCGATACTGTTCCGGAACAGGTTCTCGAACAGTTGCAACAGACGGGGGCGGTCGGCTCGGATGACCGCGTCGGTCCGAACGTCGAGGCACGCGTCGCCCGTGTCGACGTTCTTCCAGGCTTCAGCGGCCAGATCGGACAGCGACACCGGCGACGGGTCGGTGACGACGCGACCGTTCCGAGCGAGTTCGAGGAGTTCGTCGGTCAGTCGATCCATCCTGTCGATCGCTGACTCCACCCGGTCTAACGCTCCGACATCACCCTCCTCACGGGCCTTCTCCAGATACCCGTCAGCGACGGTGAGTGGGTTCCGGAGGTCGTGACTGACGACGCTCGCGAACTCGTCCAGTTGCTCGTTCTGTCGCGCCAGTTCGCGCTCGCGCTCCCGGAGCTCCGACTCGCGTTCGGCGCGGGTCAGCGCGGCCGCCGCGTTGGCTGAAAGCAGGGACGTGAGCCGGACGAGCGTCTCGTCGTGCTCGAACGGGGTAGTCGCCGCGGCACTGAGCGTTCCACGGTCGCCCAAGGGGAACACAGCGACCCCCCGAAACGGCGTCGACTCGTCGCGGAGTACGTCTTTCCCCCGGACGTCGCGGTACACGAGCGGTTCGCTGGTCTCGAACACCGTCCCCTGTAATCCCTCACCGACATCGAAGGCGGGCACCGGGTCGTAGAGGTCCACGACCGCGTCGGTGTGAGCGATCGGGCGTAGTTCGTCGTTTTCTTCCAGATGAACTGCGGCGTGTTCCAGGTCGAGGACATCGCGGACAGCCCTGACGGTCCGCTCGGCGACGGCGTCCGGCGTCTCGGCGCGCATCAGGTCGCGACTGGCGGCCTGGATCGCCTCCAGGGATCGCTCCCGCTCGCGGCGCAAGGTTACGTCTCGAAGGACGATGACGGCTCCCTGCTGGTCGCCGAGCGGCGTCACCCGGGGTTCGAAGTACTGCCTGTCTCCGTCACCGTCGTACACCACCTCGTCCGTCATCGTACTCGCGACGATATCGACGGAGTCCGATACCTCGGGGAACGACTCGGAGAACTTGCGACCGAGCGGGTCGGGAACGGCGGACAGGTCCCGAGCGGTCGGATTGACGTCGACGACGTGTCCGTTACCGTCGACGGCGACCATCGGGTCGTCCATTCGGTCGACGACCGCCGAGCGGGCAACCGGCGAGAGATCGAACAGTCGGTAGTCGTACAGCGCCCAGAACACTACGAACCCATTGATCACGAAGCCGAACGGGGTCATATCGAGATGCGGAACCGGCGACGCGCCGACGTGGTACGCCGCGTTTGTGAGCGCGGGCACTACGGCCGCACCGAGAACGAGCAGTGACTGCTTCCGGTAGAGGCCCGTCGACTGGACGGCGATGCCCGCGATCAGGATCATGCCGGCCGTGACGAGGAGATAGCTGACGGCGACGCTCACCCACCAACCGGTAGCGAACTGGACGACGAGAAGACGGAACGGCCCCTCCACGACCAGTGAGGGCTCCGACCAGAACAGTTCGTGGACGGGGTTAGTGAACGAGAGCGCGGCCGTGAGAGCCGCTGGAGCAGTGACGACGGTGACCGCGCGAAGGGACACCCACTCGCCGTAGTCAGCGTACTCCAGGGTAAACAGCGCCCACAGCGCTGGGACGAACGCGATAACGGCCGAGCGCCAGCGGAACCAGGGAAGCGCCGACGACGCATCGGTCGCAGTGAGTTCGACGGCGAACCCGAAAAGCCAGAGCGCGTTCACCGCCATCATCGCGGCGAAGAAACGCCCTCCCGGATGCTCGCGCCGACGCCAGGCGAGCGCGGCGAGACTACTCGCTAACACCCCGGCCACGAGTGTCCCTGCAAGCAGAGCCGTCATCGGAAGCGAGTACACGATCAGCAACGTGGGAAAAGCATGACCCGCCCCCGTATATCGATGGCGGCCGACTCTACTCAGCGCCGGATCTCGACGGTCACGCGTTCTCCCTCGTGGAATACGGCGTTCGGACAGACGAGTTTCGCTCCGAAGTCGCCGTCTCTCGCGAGAAACAGCGAGAGCCCCGTGATCGGGTCGCCGTTCGCCACGACCGTGACATCGCCCCAATCGACAGTTCGACCGTCCGCGACGCCGATGCGGGACCCGCAAAGCGACACCGGGCGTTCGCAGTCACCGTTCCCGAGAACGCCTCCGCCCGAATAGTGTGGGAGGCCGCCGTCGAGAACGCACGGTTCGCCGTCCGGCGGAGCACCTGCACCGATCCCGGCGAAGCACTCGCCGGGAGCCGGGTGAGTCGGAGCGTCGAGGACGGCGTACGTTTCGCCCGTCTCGACGACGGTCCCGGTGCCGTCCCACGTGAGCCCGCGGAGTTCGACATCGACCGATACGGGCATCGATCCCGATGCCCGGTACAGGTTCGCGTCGGGGTCGCGAAAGCCCAGGTGGACGTGGTTGTCGACCCAGGGCGCGAAGAACCCGGAACGCACCATCTCGCCGAGCGAGTCGCCGACCGCCACCTCGTCGCCGGGCGCGACCGCCGGGTCGACGTGAAGAACCCTGGCGACTCGGTCGCCCTGGTCTATCAGGATCAGGTGGTCGTGTTCGACGGCGTACGGTTTCTCCGGCGCGGTCACGGTTCGCGTCGAAATAACCTCGCCGGCGACGGGACTCGGCGCGTCGTTCGTCTCCGGATAGAGGTCGATAGCGCAGCCCTCGTCGTGGGCGTCGTACGGCGAGTTGTACAGCGAGAACCGGGGGTATCGGGAGAGAACAGGCTCCGATAACGTGACGACCATTACGCTCACCTTGGAGCCGTGGCGTTTAGTCGCCTCGGGTCCACGGTCCGGTATGCGCGTACTTCGGGGCCGCGCGGCGACAGTCGGCGCGGACCGCGACGTCACGGCCGAGATGCTGGCGACCGTCGGCGACGACCGCGTCCCGGCGGTGCGAGTGTGGCACCCACATCGACAGGTGGCGTTCGGTCGCCGCGATTCCGGCGAAGACGGGTACGAAGCGGCCCGCGACGCGGCGCGTGACCACGGGTTCCCACCGGTTGACCGCAGCGTCGGCGGCCGTGCCGTGGCGTACGCCGACACGACACTGGCGTTCGCGTTCGCGGAACCGGTCGCGGACTTCCGCGAGGGACTGGACGGCCGATACGAGCGTGCCACGGCCGCCGTCGAACGAGCGCTCCGCGATGTCGGCGTCGACGCCGAGCGCGGCGAACCGGACCAATCCTTCTGTCCCGGAACGCACTCGCTGCAGAGCGACGGGAAGATCGTCGGCATCGCCCAGCGCGTTCGGAGCGACGCCGCGCTCACCGCCGGCGTCGTTATCGTCGATGAACGGGAGACGCTCGCCGCCGTGCTTGCGGACGTGTACGAGGCTCTCGGCCTCTCGTTCGACCCCGACTCGGTCGGTAGCGTGGCCCGTTCCGGCGGGAACGACGATCCCGCGGCGGTCCGGCAAGCGATAGAGCGCGCGTTCGTCGGGGACGCCGACGCGACCGTCGAACGCGTGAACTGACCGAGAACTACGTCCGCTACCGCCGAGTTCGACTGCTACTGTCCCACAGAGCCACCGCAGCGTACCGGAGAACCCTTCTCCGTGGGCTCCGACCGACAGAACATGCTCATCGGGAACGCAACCCTGCCGGACGGTCGGCGACGAGACGTTCGTGTCGAAGACGAGACAGTCGTCGAGGTCGGCAAGAACCTCGGAGACGCGGACATCGATGCGACCGGAAAGCGCCTGTTTCCGGGCGCTATCGACGTACACGTTCACTTCCGCCAGCCCGGGTTCGCGTACAAGGAGACGTGGGAGACGGGCAGCAAGAGCGCCGCTGCGGGTGGCGTAACCACCGTCGTCGACCAGCCGAACACGGATCCGCCGACCGTCACCGGCGACGCGTTCGACGAGAAGGCTGCCCTCGCCGACGCGTCGCTCGTCGACTACGGCATCAACGGCGGCGTCACGCCGGACTGGGACCCCGACTCGCTGTTTTCGCGCCGACTGTTCGCCCTCGGCGAGGTGTTTCTCGCGGACTCGACCGGTGACATGGGGATCGACGCGGAACGGTTCGCCGACGCCGTCGAGCGGGCGGGCCGAGAGGACGTGAGTGTGACGGTCCACGCCGAGGACGCGACTCTCTTTACCGAGGCGGCGAAGGACCGCGACGACGCGGATGCCTGGAGCGCCTACCGGACCGCCGAAGCCGAGGCGGCCGCGGTCGAACGCGCGGTCGAAGTCGGCGCGGACGCGGCGGCCGACCTCCACATCGCACACACTAGCACGCCCGAGGGCATCGACGCCGCCAGCGACGCCGGCGTTACCTGCGAGGTGACACCCCACCATCTCTTTCTCTCGCGTGATGACTTGCCGGATCTGGGCACGTTCGGTCGAATGAACCCGCCGCTACGGAGCGAACAGCGCCGCGAGGCGGTGTACGACCGCGTCGCGGACGGCACTGTCGACGTGATAGCGACGGACCACGCACCGCACACCCGCGAGGAGAAAGACGCGAGCATCTGGAACGCCCCGAGCGGCGTTCCCGGCGTCGAGACGATGCTCCCGCTCCTGCTGGAGGAGGCTCGACAGGGTCGTTTCTCCTACGAGCGCGTTCGCGACCTGACCGCGGCCAACCCCGCCGAGATCTTCGACCTGCCGAACAAAGGCCGCATCGAGGCGGGACGGGACGCCGACCTCGTGCTCTTCGACCCGGACGATGCCCACGAGATACAGGGAGACGACCTCCATTCGAAGTGCGACTGGACGCCGTTCGAGGGCCGGCAAGGCGTGTTCCCGGAACTCACGCTGGTACGCGGTGAGGTAGTTTACGACACCCGAGACGGAGAGGCGTTCGGAGAGGGAGTCGGAGAGAACGTACGCGCGTAGCGAACAGACGACACTTCGGATCCCCACGACGACGTGTCGCGCAATCGCGAACCGTCGCGGGGCGGGAGTCAGGTCACGCCGCGCGTTGGTCGCGGCTTCGGTGAAAAACCTCCGGCACTGACCGGCTTCGGTAGCGGGACTCGCGGTCGGTAGTCGGGTCGGCCCGGTACGAACGGACCGTTACAGGCCGACCGTCGACACGGACGCGACCAGCATCACGCCGAGGCCGAACCCGATGAGTCGGGTCATCGCCCGACGGGAGTCGGCCTCCGTCCAGTTGGACCTCGTCTTCATGTAGCGTTGCATGTTCTCGATACCGGTGCCGGCCATAACTGACCCGGACCAGCCGAGCAGCCCGAGGCCGAACGCCAGTGCGCCGAGCGAGAACACCTGCTCGGTCGCCGTTCGGAAGTCGCCGTCGATGGTGAATACGGCGACGGCGACACCGCCCGCTATCGCACCCGCGAGCGCCGCCGTGACGAGACGGCGGCCGGGCGCACGTATCTGGTCCGGAACGGAGAGTGACACGGTCAGTCGACCGTCTCACGCATCCGCGGGTCCAGCGCGTCGCGCATACCGTCGCCGAGTAGATTGAACCCCAGGACGGTCACCGCGAGGAACAGACCGGGGAAGAAAGACCACCACCACTGCCCGGTGAGCAGACCGTTGTCGACGCCGTTCGTCAACATCAGCCCCCAGGACGGCGTACCGGCCTGGGCACCGAAACCGAGGAACGAGAGGGCGGCGAGGTCGATGATCGCCAGCCCGAAGTTCAGCGTGCTCTGGACGGTGATCGGCGCGAGCGAGTTCGGCAACACGTGTCGGAGGAGGACGCGGCCGTCACGCGCCCCCAGCGCCTCCGTGGCGTCGATGTACTCGTCTTCGAGCACCTTCAGTGCCGCGCCGCGGACGACGCGGGCGAAGCGGGGCGTGTAGACGAGCGTCAGCGCGATGACTGCCTTCCAGAGACCGACCCCGAAGATGGCGACCAGCGCGAGCGCCAGCAACAGCGACGGGAACGCGAGCAGAACGTCCATCGTGCGCATGATGACGTTGTCGATCCACCCGCCGTAGTAGGCCGCGATGATGCCGAGACCGACCCCGAACGTCGTCGAGGCGACAACGATGATAGTGCCGTACTTCATCGCCAGCCACGCCCCGTAGACGGTCCGGAGGAAGAGGTCCCGCGCCTGTAAGTCAGTGCCGAACGGGAACTGACAGGAAGCGAAGTTCTGTAGCGCACCCAGGACCGTCGGATCGCCACAGGGACCGGCAAGGCTCGGGTTCGTGCCGAGTTCGGTGTGAGCGAGAGCCTCCGGGTCGAGGAACAACCGGGCGTAGACGGCCATCACGGCCATCGTGACGATGAGTGTGAGGCCGAAAACGGCCAGGCGGTTCGACAGGAGTTCTGAGAGGAACGGAGAGGCACGCAGCCGGTCCAGCAGACTGCGGCTCGCGCGTTCCTCGGCAGCTGTTTCGGTTTCCGTGCTCATTGTTCGATCCTCGGGTCGAGATAGGAGTACGTCAGGTCGACGAGAAGGTTCACCAGCGTGAAGACGACTGCGAACACCAGAACGATCCCCTGCACGACCGGATAGTCACCGTCCTGGATCACCGTGACAAGCAGTTTTCCGACGCCGGGTATCGCGAACACCGTCTCGGTCAGTACCGCACCGCCGAGCAGGCTCCCGAACTGGATGCCGATGACGGTGACGACGGGGATGAGCGCGTTTCGGAACCCGTGTTTCATCAGGGTGATCTTCGCGCCCTGGCCCTTCGCCCGAGCGGTCCGGATGTAATCTTTCCGTATGACTTCGAGCATCGAGGAACGCATCATCCGGGAGATGAGCGCCATCGAGTAGACCCCGATGACGAGCGACGGCAGGAACAGGTGATGTACCGCCGAGATGAACGCCTCGTACTGGCCGAGCAACAGTGTGTCAACAGTCAACAGTCCCGTCACCTGGGGAGCGGTGTACTCGGAGCCGATCCTGGTGCTCGTCGGGAACCAGCCGAGGGTGACCGAGAACAACAGGATCAACAGCGGACCGCTCCAGAATATCGGGACGCTGATACCGGTGAGTGCGCCGAAACGGCTGAGATGGTCGGTGAGAGAGTCCTGCTTGACGGCGCTGATGATCCCGATCGGGATACCGAAGAGTATCCCGGCTAGCTGGCCGAACACGGCGAGTTCCATCGTGATCGGGAACTTCCAGCGCAGGAGCCCTGCAACCGGCTGTCCGCGGCGGTAAACGTACGACTCGCCCAGGTCGAGGTGAAGGAGGTCCCAGAGGAACCTGCCGTACTGCACCCATATCGGGTCGTTGAGGCCGAGCCGGCGTTCTATCTCCCGGACGGCCGCCTCACTGGCGCGCTCGCCAGCGATAACCCGCGCGGGGTTCCCGGGAGAGAGTTGCAGGATAGAGAACACCAGCGTCGCCACTCCGAGCAACACTGGGATCAACAACAGCAGCCGCTTGACGATGTATCGCTTGCTGATCATCGAGAGGTCGGGGGAATTAGTTCAGCTGAACCTGTGCCAGGAACGGACCCCCGATCAGTTCGACGACGTAGTTGTTGATGTCCGATGAGACGCCGCGGATCTCCTCGGTGTGGACCAGCGGGACCCAGGGACACTCCTCGTGGAATATCTCCCCGGCCTGCTGGTAGAGTTCCTCTCGCTCGCCGTCGTCGTACGTGGTCTGGCCCTCCTCGATGAGCTCCATGAACTCGTTGTTGGCCCAGGCTGCTCGGTTAGAGGTGTTGTACCCATCAGCGTCCCAGTCGGCGAAGTCCTGGTCCTCGGGCACGTCGATCTGCGGGTGGAGCAGAGCGTAGTAGAAGTTGTCCGGGTCGCCGTTGTCGGTCATCCAGCCGAGGAAACAGGCGTCGTGCTTACCCGTACCGGTGTACTCGAGGTAGGACTCCCAAGTCTGCTGTTCGATCGTCACGTTGATGCCGATATCTTCGAGGTACGAACTGATCGTCTCGGCGGCCTGCGTGGGAGACGGGTTGTACGCGCGGGGGTTCTGGAACGCCGCGATTTCGAGGTCGAACCCGTCGCCGTATCCCGCTTCTTCCAGAAGCGACTGCGCCTGGTCGGGGTCGTGCGGGTAGGGGTCGAGGTCCTCGTTGTATCCGAGGATAGACTCGGTGATAGGCTGGCTGGCGGGCGTGGCGATACCCTGGTAGATGTTGTTCGCCAGTGCCTCCGTGTCGATAGCGTAGTTCATCGCCTGCCGGACGCGCTTGTCCTGGAACGGTTCGAACTCGGCGCCGTTCATGGCGAGGTAGCCGACGTTCATGCCGGCGATACGACGGACCTCGCCGTCGCCTTCCTCGACCTGACCGACCGTCTGGGAGTCGAGGCCGTCGATGATGTCGAGTTCGCCCGCGTTGAGCGACGAGGCTCGCGTCGAGTTCTCGCCGATCACCTGGAACACCACTTCGTCGACGTTCGGACCGTCGCCCCAGTAGCTGTCGTTCGCGGTGAGTCGGACCTGGCCGCTACCCTCGTTCAGGTTGTCTAACTCGAACGGGCCGGTGCCGACCATTTCCGTCGCGAAGTCGGTTTCGGCCTCGATCTCGGATTTCGGAAGGACGACCAGCGCGAACACGGCCAGATTCGCCATGAACGGGGCGTACCGCTTCGAGATCTCGAAGGTCAGCGTGTAGTCGTCCTCGGCGGTGACGTCTTCAACAGAGCCGAGCAGATACGGACCGTAGATCGACCCATCCTCGTTGTAGTAGTCGTAGTCCTCGTCGAGGTACCGGCGGTAGGTGGCGATGAAGTCTTCGGCGGTGAACTCGTCGCCGTTGTGGAACTCGGCGCCCTCGCGGAGTTCGATCGTCGCCGTCGTCCCGTCCATCTCCCAGTTCGTTGCCAGTGATTCCGCGAGCGTCGCGGTACCCGGTTCGAAGCCGATGAGAGGCTCGTACACCTGATTGGTCACTTTCGCGACCTCGCCGCTCGTCGAGGACTGCGGATCGAGCGTGTCGGATGGCGCACCCCGGCCGTAGGTGAGCGTTCCCCCCTCCCCTCCGTCGTTATCGCCTTCTCCGAGGATCCCTGAGAGACACCCGGCAGTCATCGAAGTCGTTACCGCGGCACCGCCTGCCGCCTTCAGGAAATTACGACGGTCTATGTCACGTGCCATGGACACATTATGCCTGTACTTCCGGTATAAATATACCGGAATTGCGGTAGGTATTGCCAAACGTAGTTCCGGAGAGAACGAGAATTTACGACGGGAGTAGTTAACTATTCGAGTAGAGGTGACAAGCGGCCGGATGGTCGTCGTCACCCAGTTTCGGATCCTCGCGTTCGCAGACGCTCTCGAAGTTCTCGCGGAGGAGGTCGGCGGCCTGTTCCCACTCCCCGTCGACGACGAGGCGAAGCGACTCGTCTATCACGTCCTGGACGTTCGCGGGAAGTTGCTCGTCGAAGAGGCGGGCCCGAAGCTCCGGCACCGTCGCGTCCTCTCGTGTCTCGTCCGGTTCCACCTGGTCCGCCGTCGCGGCCTGTCCGCCGTCCGCCGCTGCGCGGGAGTCCGCGACGTCGATCGACGACTCCTCGATCGCTTCGACCGAGATGTTCTCGTTCTCGACCCGCTCACGGTAGTCCATGATCTCGCGGAACGTCGCCTGGTCGATGTCGAGGTCGTCCGGCGGGATCACTTTCGGACACCGCGTCCGGAAGCGGCACCCGCTGGGTGGGTCGATGGGGCTCGGAACGTCGCCTTCGAGAATGATCCGGTCGTCAGTGTCCACGAGCGGGTCCGGTTCCGGGATCGAGGACAGCAACGCCTGCGTGTACGGGTGTTTCGGGTCGGCGAACAACGTCTTCGTCTCCGCTATCTCGACGATCCGGCCGAGATACATCACGGCGACGCGGTCGGTGATGTGGCGCACGACCGAGAGGTCGTGGGCGATAAACAGGTAGGTCAGGTCGAACTCGTCTTGCAGGTCCTCCAGCAAGTTGAGTATCTGCGCCTGGACGGAGACGTCGAGCGCCGAAACCGGCTCGTCGCAGACGATGAAATCCGGGTCGACCGCGAGCGCTCGTGCGATGCCGACGCGCTGGCGCTGCCCGCCGGACAGTTCGTGCGGGTAGCGGTCCCGCTGGTCGACGTCGAGACCGACGGCCTCGATGAGTTCGTCAACGCGTTCCTGGCGCTGCTGGCGCTTCGAGCTATCGTCCGCCGGCGGTTCCTCGGGGAGGTCGTGGATCTTCAGCGGTTCCATAACCGTCTGTGCCACGCTCATTCGCGGGTCCAGCGACGAGAGCGGGTCCTGAAATATCATCTGCATGTCCTTGCGGCGCTCGCGCAGGCTGTCGTCGTCGAGCGTCGCCAGGTCGTCGCCCGCATACAGCACCGTCCCGTCGGTCGGTTCGGTGAGGCGGAGCAGCGCCCGCCCGGTCGTCGACTTCCCGCAACCGGACTCGCCGACGAGACCGAGCGTTTCCCCCTCGTAGAGGTCGAAGTCGACGCCGTCGACAGCCTGGACCGGCTTCGATTCGTCGTCCAGCCACTTATCCAGGAGGTCGTCGGCCTGCGAGAAGTGTTTCTTCAGTCCGTCGACGGAAACGAGCGGTTCGCCGCCGAACGTCCGGGTTTCGGCGCTGATGTCGGCCCGGTCGTCTCCGTACTGGGACTTGTCGAACTCCTCCATAACGCATTTCGAGCGGTGGTCGACGCTGTCTGCACCGTGTTGGAGGTACGGGATCTCCCCCGCCCGGCATTCGGGTTGGGCCCACGGACACCGCGGAGCGAAATTACAGCCCTCCGGCATATCGATGAGGTCGGGAACGTTCCCCTCGATAGGGGTCAGGCGGTTCTTGTCCTCGCGGGGGATCGATTCGAGCAGGGTGTAGGTGTAGGGATGGCTGGGGTTGTGGAATATCTCCTCGACCGGTCCCTCCTCGACTATCTCTCCGGCGTACATCACAGCCACGCGGTCGCACGTCTCGGCGACGACGCCGAGGTCGTGCGTGATAAACAGGACGGACATACCGAACTCGTCCTGCAGGTCGTTGATGAGATCTAGTATCTGCGCCTGGATCGTCACGTCAAGTGCCGTCGTCGGTTCGTCAGCGATGAGCAACTGCGGTCTGCAGGCGAGAGCGATAGCGATGAGGACGCGCTGGCGCATCCCGCCGGAGAACTCGTGGGGGTAGTCGTCAAGTCGCGCCTCGGGTTCGGGAATGCCGACTTCCGCTAATATCTCCGCGGTCGCTTCCAGCACCTCCTCGCTGATGCCGCCGCCCCGTAACGAGGGGAGCGTCTCCCGGAGGCCGTTCCACCAGGTGTCGGCCTTCCGCCCGCCGTACTGGTGGAGTTGCAGGCTCTCGGCGACCTGCTCTCCCACGGTCAGCGCGGGGTTGAGCGTCGACATCGGGTCCTGGAAGATCATGCTCATTTCGCCGCCGCGGATCGACCGCATCGCCGGTTCGGGCGCTCTGGCGAGGTCAACGCTGCCGGCCGTTTCGTCGATGAAGTCGTCGGCCTGGCGGGGATGCTCCTCCGAGAGGCGGTCCGCGAGGTCCGGGTCGTGGAGTTCGACCTTGCCGCCGACCACCTCGCCAGGGTCGTCGACGAGTCCCATCGCGGACAGCGCCGTGACGCTCTTGCCCGATCCGCTTTCGCCGACGAGACCGACCGTCTCCCCCTCGCGGACGGTCAGGTCGATCCCGTCGACCGCCTTCACGTGGCCGCGGTCGGTGGCGAACTGCGTTCGCATACCGGAGATGGATAGTAGGTCGCGCACTATGTCGTATCCTGCCGTCAGCCGTAAAATAGTTTTCTACATTATTAACCCGACGAGATAACGAGAACGTTTTTCAGGATCCGCCGTCGCCGTTTCACCATGAGTCAGGGCCCCGACGAGACGGTCATGAATTTCTGGGACGAGGTCATCACGGACATGGAGGCGACAGCCGCCGAGTATCGCGACAACGGGTGGGACGTTATCGAGGTCCATCCCGGTGACGTAACGCCGCTCCCGCCGGACCACGAGCGGTTCGGCCTGGACATCCTCGTGCCCGACGACGAGTTCGACACGGTCAGCGAGGCAGTCGAGACTGAGGGAACCAGTTTCGACTCCTTCGAGGTGTTCCGCGCGTCGACCGGCGGCACGGTCTTTCTCGTCGTCGCCGTCGAGGACAAAAACAGCGGCCAGGTGGTTCTCGTCCCGGCGTTCTACGCCGTTCGGGAGGCGTCGGACACGCTCGCCGGCGTGCGGGAGCGAGACGAACTCCCGATCAACCTGCGGCCGCTCTCGGTCGACGAGGTCGTCACCTTCGAACCCGCGGACCCGGGCCCATTGCTTCCGCCGGGCGAGAAATAGGAACGGAATCGGAACAGACAGGGATTCAAAACCGCCACTGCGGCCTCTCGTACGAGAATAGTTCTCGAAGCGGCAGGCAGATGCACATCACCGAAAACAACGCCTCAGGCCCGTATCAGGCGTAGAAACCGCTTCCCGTCGCTCGGCCTCCCTTCGTACGGCCCCTTCGAGTACGTTTTCGGCACGACCGTCTGGTACGCCCTGTACCCCTCGCTTACGAGGATATTCCCCAGAACCCAGAACAGCGAGCCGTCGACACCGCGCAGAAGTACGAAACCGAGTACGCCGACCGCGCTGACGGTCACGGCCGGACCGCCGAGAATGACCGCGGCCCGTACGAACGTCGAATCCGGGCCGCTCCACTGTATGTCGCCGTACGTGAAGAGACTCCGGAACCCGTCCATCCCGACCGTAACTGAGAGTCGCCCGAGCGTCACCGTCCGACCGTCGTGGCTTCCGACGGTGACGTGCGCTCGTCCGCCCGCCAGCAGTGCCGGGAGCGCGTGACCCAACTCGTGACAGAACAACAGACCGAAGATCCCCACCGGGATCAAACAGAAGGTGAGTAAACTCCCAACGCTGTCGACCATGGGGTTCCGTTTCTCTGCGACGGCATTTACTTTTTCCCACACATCTCATTCAAACACCGGGCGAGGGAGGGGAAGTCTAACAAGCACCGCTGTAGACGCAGTAGAGACGTACCGTAACGGATCAACTGTCCCTCCTGTACGACCTGGCTAAGATGGACAACCTGAAGGGACCTGAAGGGTTGAGAACGCGCCCGTGTGAGCGAGACCCCGCACGGGGGAGTACCGGCCCGATCAATCGTCGCCGGTGATCTCGTGACCGCACTCCGGACACTCCGTTCCGTCGTGGCGGAGTTCCTCGCTCGACGCCCGTACTTCTCGCATCACGCCGGAGATGCGGTCCTCCGCTTCGAGTTCCTCCTCGACGGAGAGGTCAACTCCTTCGACTTCGAGTAGAAACTTCGCGACCTCGGTCGTCTCGTACATCACTTCGTCGAGTTCCTCGGCGGTGAAGAAATCCGACATCGCGCCGTAGAGAAACGTCGCGCCGGCCGTGCGGACCTTGTCCTCGAACGACGACCTGGCCTGGTTGACCGCTTGCGGCGAGTAGGTGTCGGTCATGAACGGGACCAGTTCGGGGAGGTTCTCGCCGATCTTCGTCATCTCGACGCCAGTCTCTGTCCGGAAGTCCGCACACAGACGGGCGATAGCCCACTCGCGGGCCGTGATGTACGTCCGGTCCCGCAGGAACTCGTTGACGCGGTCGTACTGCGCGCCGTCCATCTTCTGGAAGCGGTCGTACTTCTGGACGTCCTCGGGGACGCGCGGTTGCGGGTCGTCAGTCGCGGGATCGTCGTCTTCCGGCCCGTCTTCCGTACCGGCGGCCGGCGACGTCTCAACGACGGTATCTGTCTGCGGTTCCGACTCGTCGTCGGTCGGTCGGTCGTCGTCCGCGGAAGCGGAGTCGTCGTCGCGGGCGTCCGTGCCGGCGACCGTCTTCGGCGCGTCGTCGCTCATGTCGCTCCCTTACGAAGCGGTGGGCAAAAGGGTTGTCACGCCGCGGTGACGGGGTCGAGCGGGGTCGGTTCGATGGCGAATCCGCGTGTCCGTTCTCGGAGATGTCGTTCGGTACGGACGTTCTCCGGCCGTTCCCAACTGTTTTGAGACGGGCCGCAGAACACGAGGCCAATGAAAGTACTGCTGGGCATCGCCGGGAGCGACGAGACCGACGCAGCGCTCGAAGAGACGGTACGACGTGCGGTAGAAGCGAACGACGACCTGACGGTCGCCATCCTCGAGGAGACGGACCACGAGTCCTCGCCGGACGAAGTAGAGGCGAGGGCCCGGGACCGTCTGGACGAGGCCGACATCGACGCGACGATCCGCCGCGTATCGGGTGACCCGGGGAGCGAACTAGTCGAGATAGCAGAACGCGAGGGGTTCGACAGGCTGGTCATCGGCGGCGGGCAGCGCAGTCCGATGGGCAAAATTCAACTCGGGTCGATCACGGAGTTCGTCCTGTTGAACGCCCAGGTGTCGGTGACGCTGGTACGATGACCGGCGACCGACCACACTCGGACGAACAGGCGGACAGGTTCTCCGAACCCCCCCAAACGTTCGAGGACCGTGAGGGGCGGGAGATCACGATCCGGGCGCTGGACCCGGACGGGTTCGACGCCCTCGCCGAGATGTACGCGGCGTTTGACCCCGCCGACCGCGCGCAGGGGATCCCCCCGACCGGCGAGGATCGTATCGAGGGGTGGCTGGAAACCCTCGTCGACGAGGGGCTGAACGTCGTTGCCTGGGACGGCGACCGGGCGGCCGGCCACGCCACGCTCGTCCCCGACGGGGACGACGGCGAGTCGTACGAACTCGCTATTTTCGTCCTTCAGGAGTATCAGGAGTCCGGTATCGGGGGCCGACTCATGGACGCCTTGCTCGGATACGGCCGGGGAAACGGCGTGGAGAACGTGTGGCTGACGGTCGAGCGCTGGAACACGGCCGCGGTAAACCTCTACGAGAAAGTCGGGTTCGAGACGACCAACGCCGAGAGCTTCGAACTGGAGATGTCGTTCCGCCTGAACTGACCGCCGGTCACACGGAGAGGACGGGTTGGCTGGCGTACAACAGGACGTACTCGGCGGCCTTCGAGAGTATCTCGCCGGGTTCGCCGGAGAGCGGTTCCCGCGGAACGACGATGAAGTCGGCGTCCACGTCGTCGGCGGTGTCGAGGACGACGCTTCCCGGGTGGGTCATCTTGCTCGTCGTCGAGAACCCGTAGGCCGTCGAGTTCGTCATCGACACGTCGTACTCCGCGACTTGGTCGGCGACATCGCGGATAAACGACTGCGCCTTGTTGGCCGCCTCCGTCTCGTCGATGGAGTCGGTCTCGATAGCGCGGACCATCTCCTCGCCCAGCACGTAGACGGCGTGGACGGTGGCGTCGTATCGGTCCGCGACGGCGGCGGCGTAGTCGACGGCGCGTACCGACGAGTCGCTCCCGTCGACGGGGACGAGTACCGTCTCGACCGCCAGCGGGTCGTCCGCGTCGAGGGCCTGTTCCGTTTCCATACAACATCGTGCGAAAGCGGGGAGCAAAAATCTGGCCCTCGAACGGACCCCGTCCGGCCCGAGGACCGTTCTGACCGTCTCCGCGGCGGCGACGTGGTCCGAGGTTTAAAGCCACGCCCGGGGGAAACGAACAGTATGTTCGAGACGGTCGTCATCGCAACCGACGGGTCCGAGAGCGTGGAACGGGCTGTCGAAACCGCGCTGGACCTCGCGCGACGGTTCGACGCCGAAGTCCACGCCCTGTACGTCGTCGACGAGAGCGAAGTGGACTCCTCGCCCGAATCGATCCGCGACGAGATGCGCGCAGCGCTCGAAGAGAGCGGCGAGGACGCGCTGGACGCGGTCAGCGAGCGGGCGGACCGCGAGGTCGTGACCGCCGTCCGGGAGGGCCGCCCCGCGGGCGAGATCTGCGCCTACGCCAGGGAGAACGACGTGGACCTCGTGGCGACCGGAACGCGCGGCCGTCACGGCGAGAACCGGTTTCTCATCGGCAGCGTCGCCGAACGGGTCGTCCGGTCCTGTCCCACGCCCGTGTTGACGGTACGGCAACTAGACGAATAGCGCCCGCGGCCGGTGGGTAACGCGGGGACCGGGCTGGCGAGACGCCGAACCGGCGGGTTCTTGCCGCGCGGGACGGAGGTACGGGTATGGACGATTCACTCATCGAGAGCAGCGACCTCTCGCTCGCCCGCAAGTCCGTCATTCCCGGAGAGGGCTTTTTCATCCCGGATTCGCTAGAGGAGAGCCAGGAGGAACAGGCCGCCGCCGAGGCGCTCGACGGTGCCAGCGTGGCCGTCGTGGCCGACCCCGACGCCGACGGCCTCGCCTGCGTCGCGCTGATCCGAGAACTGTACGGCGACGACCCGCCTGCTGACGGCGGAGACGACGCTGACGCTCCTGACACCGCGGAAGACGACAGTTCCGACACCGAATCGGATCTCTCGCTCGACGCCGACGCCATCGTCGAGGACGCGCCGGGCCGCGTCTCCCACGACGTTGCGCTCGTTCCCGCGGGACCGCACGACCTGGAGGACGGTATCGAGTACGTCGCGGAGTACGGAACCGAGGGGATCGACCTGTTCGTCTGCGACCTCTGTCCCGACCGCTACGAGTACGTGGAAGACGAACTCGACGCGGCCGTCGAAACGGCCGACACAGTTCGGTGGTTCGACCACCATCAGTGGGAAGACGACGTCGCCGCCGCCGTCCGCGACGCCGGCGCGGAATTGGTCGTCGGCGACAGCGACGAGGAGTGTTCTGCCGACGTGGCGCTCCGGTCGCTCGACCACGACTTCCCGCGGCACTACACGGAACTCGCCGCGGTGACCCGCGACCACGACCTCTGGATCCGCGAGGACCCGCGTAGCGACGACCTGGCGGACTTCTCGTACTGGAGCGACGCAGAGGAGTACGTAGACACCGTGATGCGCCACGGCCCCGACCTGCCCGAGGAGGTCGTCGAGTTCATCGAGGAGCAACGCGTCGAGAAGGAGGCACTGATACGCCGGGCCGTCGACCGCGCCGACGTGCGCGAGATCGGCCCCTGGACGGTCGGCGTCACCTACGGCCGCTGCTCCCAGAACGAAGTCGCCGAAGCGATGCGCGAGAAAGGTGCGGACGCCTCCGTCGTCGTCAAGCCAGCCGGGAGCGCGAGCATCCGCGGCACCGACGAATTCGAGCGCTGTCACGAGGTCGCCCGCCAGGTCAACGGCGGCGGCCACCCCAAGGCCGCGGGCTGTAAGCCCGACATCTACGACGACATGCTCGATTACGCCAACCACTGGACGACCCGCGGTGCCGTGACGAAGCAGGTCATCCTCGACGCGTTCCGCGAACTGGTGCCGGAAGACGTCGCGGACGGCGAACCGACGGACTCCGATGGGGACCAATGACCTTCGACAGTATCGACGCCGAGAAACCGATCGTCGGCATGCTCCATCTCCCGCCGCTTCCGGGCGCGCCGAGGTCCAACGGTGACCTCGACATGGTCCGCGAGGCCGCACTGCGGGACGCCCGCCGCCTCGCCGCAGGCGGCGTCGACGCACTCATGATGGAGAACTTCGGCGACGCACCGTTTTATCCCGACGACGTCCCGAAGCACGCGGTCGCCTCGATGACCCGGGTTGCGGGCGAGGTCCGGGACGCCGTCGACCTCCCGCTCGGGATCAACGTCCTCCGGAACGATGTCGAAGCGGCGCTGTCGGTCGCGGCCGCGGTCGAGGCCGACTTCGTCCGTGCGAACGTCCATGTCGGCGCGCGCGTGACGGACCAGGGCGTCGTCGAGGGGCAGGCCCACGAGACCGTCCGGTTGCGCGAGCGCCTGGACTGCGAGGCGTCGGTCCTCGCGGACCTGGACGTGAAACACTCCGCACCGCTGGCGACCCGCGATACGGCCCACGATGCGGACGGGGACCAGCGGGACCCGGAGGCCGCCGCGTCACGGTTCGACGCCGAGACCGTTGCCGAACCGGTCGAGAGAGGGCTCGCCGACGGCGTCATCGTCAGCGGCGCAGGTACCGGTCACGCGGTCGCGACGGAGGCGGTCGCGGCGGCCGCCGCCGCTAGGGACGAGGCGGGCCTCGACGCCCCCGTTATCGTCGGAAGCGGGGTCACGACGGAGAACGCGGCGTCGCTGCTGTCGGTCGCGGACGGCGCAATCGTCGGCACGGCGCTGAAGGAGGGCGGGGTGACGACGAACCCGGTCGACGAGGAGCGGGTCCGGCGACTCGTCGACACCGTGGACGAGACGCGGTAGTCGCGCCGCCACCTGGGGCGCGTCGTGAGGGCGGAGAACAGGCCGCTCTCGAACTCGGGGGCGTTACCGCTCGCCGACGACCCACTTCTGGGAGTACGCGGTCCCGCACTCGCACTGGGCGTACGCGTGGATCACGTCGCCCTCGGCGTAGAGGTCGCCGACCTCCTCGTTCTGTTCCTCGGAGAAGGCGAAGACGAACCGCGCCGCGTGGTCGGGACCGTCGCCCTCGGGACAGTCACCGCCGGCCAGGTCCGCGTGGACCGTCCCGTCTTCGGCCATCGCCTGCTTCGCGAACGCCATCGGGTCCTGCCCCGTCGCCGTCTGGAAGGCGTTCCGGCCGTTCTCCCCGTCGACGACGATGACGATGCCGTCCGGGACGTCCACTCCGTAGTCGCGTAGCTTTCCGAGGTCGTCGACCGCGTCCTCGGCCAGGTAGAACGCGACATCCTCGTGTCGTTCCCCCGCGAGAAACGCATCGCGTTTCGAATCGGTCATACTCGCGATTGGCGGGCGATGGGGAAAAGGGACGCGTTAGAGCGCCGGCATCGCCAGCGCGGCGGGAGACGAATCGCAGCGACTCACGGCCTCCTGTCCGGCCTCGGCCTCCTCGTTTGCGGTCTGGTCGTCGCCCTCGTCGAGCGCCCGCGCCGCCTCGGCGAAGTGTTCGCTGGCGTCCGCAAGCGCCGCGGCGTAGCAGGTGAGGCTGATAACCGAGGACTGCATGTCCGCCGGTGCGAACTCCTCGGCGTCCGTAAACGCTGACTCCGCGTCGCCGAACCGAACCGATGCGGTGCTGTACTCGTCGGCAGCGGTCTGATACCGCTCCTCGTCGAGCGCGGTAGTGGCGACGGTGAACCGCTCGTATCCGCGGACGAACTCCCGGTAACCCGTCAGGAACGGATCCATCATGTCGACTAGCTGGCGGGCCATCTGCATGGAATCCTCGACCTCGGCGTACGTCGTCCCGTCGATGCGCTCGAACGACCCCTCGTCGAGCGCCTCGAACGCGTCCTCGGCGTCGGACAGGTCGTCGCTGGCGTCGCGAAACGCCGAGCGCGCGTCGTCGAGCGATTCGATCCCGTCGTCGAACCGTTCGGTGTCGACGTAGCTCTGGGCGACGTCCACCTCGTTGAAACCGCGGTCCAACTGGAGCATCGTGTCCGTCAGAAGTGAGAAGTACGCCGCGACGTTTCGCATGTCCTCGACATCAGCCTGCTGGTCCTCGGAGAGGTCGGCCTCCTCCGCCGCGTCGAGGTGGTCGTTCGCCGTCGTGATCGACTGGCGGATCCCGCTCTCGTCGAACGACTCCTCGTCCTCACCGAACGCGTCGGACTGTGTGCCGATCCCCTCGGACGCCTCGTTCAGTGCCGCCGCCGCGGCGTCGAGCGACTCCTCGGGCGTCGCCGTCGGTTCTGTGGTCGACGCCGATTCTGTGGTCGCCGTCTCGGTGTCGGTATCAGTATCGCCGTCTGTATCGTCGCCTTCGTCCGGTTCGTCGCCCGACGAGGAACAGCCTGCTGCACCGGCTACCGCGGTAGCCGGTAGTAGCCGCAGGTAAGTGCGTCGTTTCATGATATCTACACTGTGAGAACAGGTCAAATACGTGACGGTTGAGCGGAACGCGGGGCTGGCGGATGCGGCGGTTTGCGGCAGTTAGCGCTCGTCTTCCACCCGCTCCGCGATGGCTGCGAGACTATCATCGGGTGATTCGGTCGCCTCGTAGACGACTCGTTCGCCAGGTTCGCGGACGCCGTATTTGAACCCGGGTTCGACCACGTCGACGAGGACCGAGTCGCCGACCGCGACGTCGACGTCGTCGAGCCACGGGCCGAGACGGTCCGGCGCGTCGCCGGGAGAGCGAGCGAAGCGCGGGGCGTCGTATGCTCCGGACAGTATCCGGGTTTCGTCGGTCAGGGCGGTCTCGATCCGGGCGTGGAACTCCGACCCGTCGACGACGAGACGGACGACCTCGTCGGCGGGGAATTCCTCGGCCGCGTCGGCGGGGAGTTCGAGGCGGCGTCGTCGGGTCGAGCCGGCGGTCGAGAGCGTCGCTCGGACGGTCGTTACGGAGTCGTGGTCGCTTGGAACTCGGTCGGCCATGGGTGGCGTAACGGCTGTGACGGTGGTACGTTCGGGGAAAACGGGGAGTTACTCCTCGTCGCTCTCGCCGAGGAGTTCGTCGACGGACTGGTCGCCGCGCTCGGTGATCTTGGCGTTGATCTGCGAGACGGCCTCGCTGACCTCGCCGCCGCGGACGGTGACGCGCTTGCGCTCGCCGTCGCGGGTCGGGTTGAAACCCGTCCCGCCGTCGGAGAGGACTTCCTGCAGGTTCGGCCCGGGGACGTCACCGCTCATCGGGCGGCCGGCGTCGTCGGAGCCGCCGGTGATCTCAAGCGTGTAGCCGTCGAAGCCGACAGCGCCGCCGTCGACCGTCTCTCCTATCGACCGGCCGATGAATCGGTTCGCGTCCTGGTCGTCCGCCTCTCGCTGGTACGTCTCGCCCGACTCGGGGTCCGAGACGACGATTGTGAAGCTTGCCATGCGTCGAACCAGTCGGTCGCGGCCCAAAAGGACATCGAAACGTTCCGTCCCGAGCGAGAGCCGCGATCACCCGCCGGACCGAGACTGGGCTGGCGGTCGGACTCGCGTGCGGAGTCGACACAGCCGGGAGCGTCGAACTCTTAAAGGAGATACAGCCGACAATGTACCAGATATGGAACGCGAGGTCCTGATGCTCCACTTGCGCCAGGCGTTCGGCGGCACGCCGGCGGAGCGCCGCGCCGTCGCCCGCGCCGCCACGGACCTGACGGACTCCGAGCAGTTCGAGGCAGACCGCGGCGACGAGTTGACCCCGGAGATCATCGTCGAAAACCTCGCAGACTGCCGAGAGGGGACGCCGGCCGAACGGTGGAACTGGTGGATGGGTGCGCTGGAGGCGGCCTACGGCGGCTACGAGCAGTTCGTCGTGACGCGCTGGAACGAAGACGACGCGCCGAACGCCTGATAGGATCGGGTCGGTGGGATCGGCGTTCGACACCGAGAACTGTTCGTCACCACCTCGCTCGCGGAGGATCGAGTCAGACCATCGGTGTGGCACACCCTAGTCCGATCTTTGACAAGTTTCGATCAGTTTTAAGTATCTGTTGAGAAGTGTTTTCGATGATGAAAGAACTGGTCACGATGTGGCGGGATACACGAATGATAATGCTGGTAGCCGTCGTCGCCGCTGTGTACGCCGCGCTACTGATACCCTTTGCCGGTCTCGTGATAATTCCGGGAATCACCGCTGTTCGTCCGGGGAACGTCATCCCCGTGATATTTGGCATACTGTTCGGTCCGGCAGCGGCCTGGGGGTCCGGTATCGGGAACCTGATCAACGACGTCTTCGCCGGTACCTTCGGCCCGGGAAGCCTGTTCGGGTTTATCGGGAACTTCTTCTTCGGGTTGATCGGGTACAAGCTGTGGGGCAACCTCGGTGCGCTTTCGAGCGGTGTCGAGCCCAACTTCCGTGAAAACGCCGGCAGACAGCTCCTCGAATACATTATCGTCGTCGTCGTCGGTTCGGCGCTGTGTGCGTCGATCATCGCCTGGGGGCTCGAGGTACTCGGACTGTTTCCCTTCTCGGTGCTCGGCACGATCATCCTGCTGAACAACGTGATCGCGTCGGTGGTCCTCGGACCGCCGCTTCTCTACCTGACGTACCCGCGAATCAAGGACATGGGGCTTCTCTACCCCGACCTGCTGCGCGACGAGGATCTGCCCGACGCCTCGGCCTCGCGGGCCCAAACCGCCGCGTTCGGTCTCGCCGTCGTCTCGGTCGTCTGGGCCGCCGTCGGGATCGCCGTCTCGCTGGGCATCCAGGACGTACCGTTCGGGGCGTCTCAGGGCGAACAGTTCGGTGCCGGCGGTTCGACGGTCCAGATCGCCATCGGCGCTATCAGCTTCCTGGCCGTGCTCGGTCTGACAGTGATCTCAGGCGAGCGGCTGTCGAAGCTGCTCGATTAGCCGAATCGCTCAGTTTTTAGTCCCGGGCGGGACTTGACGAGAATACGATGGACAACGACCCGGCCAGCGGGGATGCAGCGACCCTCGAAGAGGTCGTATTCGCCTACGAACGGGGTTCGGATCTCCCGCCGGCCGACAGTTTCGCCGACGATGCTGACTACGACCCGGACGAACGCGGCGGCCCGGTCCTCCGCGGGATCGACCTCGGCGTCCCCGCCGGGTCGTTCACCGTTATGATGGGAGCGAGCGGCGGCGGTAAATCGACGCTGCTGCGGACGTTCAACTCGATCATTCCCAGCTTTCTCACCGGGTCGTTCGACGGGAACGTCGACGTACTCGGACGGGACGCCACCGACGCTCGCGTCCCGGAGATGGCCGAAGTCGTGGGGATGGTTCTCCAGGACTACGAGGCCCAACTGTTCGGGACCAGTGTGACGAGCGAGGTCGCGTTCGGCCCGGAGAACCTGGCGGTCCCGCCGGCCGACATCGACCCCCGGATAGACCACGCGCTGGAAGTCGTCGGCCTCGGCGACCTCGACCGGCGACGGCCACCCGAAGCGCTGTCTGGCGGCCAGAAGCAGCGCCTCGTGTTCGCTGGCGTGGTCGCGAACCACCCCGAACTGCTCGTCCTCGACGAGCCGACCAGCGACCTCGACCCCGCGGGGAGCCACGACACGCTGGAAGTGATCCGCTCGCTGGCCGACAGCGACGAGGCGAGCGCGCCGGAGGACTGGCGGGGGCCCGAGACGATCGTGATGGTCACGCACGATATCGAGGAAGCGCTGCTCGCAGACCACGCCGTCCTGTTGCGCGCGGGGCAGGTGTACCGACAGGGACCAGCCCGAGAGGTGTTCACTGACGTCGAGGCCCTCCGGAACGCCCGCGTAGCGGTCCCGCCGGTGGTGGACGTGTTCGACCGCATCGGCTGGTCTCGCGAGGAACTCCCGCTTACGCCGGCGGAGGCCGTTACGGCGGTCGAGGACAGCGACCTCGCGTGGACGCCCCCCGCACACCGCGGGGAGACGCTCCCGGGGACCCCCGCAGGAACCGGCGAGAACCCCGGCGACCCCCTCTTCGAACTCGACGGCATCGTCTACGAGTACGAGACGGACCGGGAGTCGGTGCGAGCGGTCGACGACGTCGACCTCACCGTCCGCGAGGGCGAAGTCGTCGCCATCGTCGGGCACAACGGGAGCGGCAAGACGACGCTCGCCAAACAGCTGAACGGACTGCTCGAACCCGACGCGGGTAGCGCGCGCTGGCGAGGACAGGACGTTTCCGAACTCTCGATGGGGGAGGTGGGTCGGTCGGTCGGATACGTGTTCCAGAACCCGGACCACCAGATCTTCGCCGACACCATCCGCGAGGAGGTCTCCTTCGGTCCCGAGAACTTCGGGATGGAGGGCGATGCGCTCGAACGCGCCGTGAGCGAGGCCGTCGAAACCGTCGAACTCGACGGGCTGGAGGAGGCGGACCCGTTCAACCTCTCGAAGGGACAGCGACAGCGGGTCGCGCTCGCGTCGATCCTCGCGACCGACCCCGACGTGATCGTCTTCGACGAGCCGACGACCGGCCTCGACGCGACCCAACGCGACCAGTTCATGGACCTCGTCGCTCGTCTCAACCGCGAGGAGGGCCTGACCGTCGTGATGGTCACGCACAGCATGCGCACGGTCGCACGGTACGCCCCGCGGACCGTCGTGATGGCAGACGGGCGGAAAGTCGCCGACCGACCCACGCGGGAGCTGTTCGCTGACGAGTCGGCCTTAGAGCAGTGGGAACTCCAACAGCCCCAGCCGGTTGATCTCTCGAATCGGCTCGCCGGCGTGTCCGGTCAAGAGGACGCGCTCCCCGCGCTTTCGGTCGCGGAGGTCGTTCAGGGGCTCGGGGGGTCCGACGCCTCGTCCGTAAACGCGGAGGCCGGCGGGGAGGAGGCGGGAGTGCGCAATGACCCCGATTACGGTGGCGGCGGCCGGACTGACGGCGGGTCCGACACCGGACAGACGAGCGGAGGTGAGAACGAATGAGTTCCTCTCCCTCCCTGTACGTGGACCGGGACACGTTCCTCCACCGGCTGAACGCTCGGTCGAAGTTGGCGCTGCTCGTAGGGGTGTTCGTGACGGTGTACGTCTTCGGCGACCCGCTGTGGGTGTTCGTCCCGCTGGCGGCGACGTTCGCCACGCTACTGCTGGTCGGCGGGTGGGCGAACTTCAAGCGCCTATCGTTTATCGTCGCGGCGCTGTTTCTGGTCGGTTTCGCGGTCTGGCCGGCGTTCGCCGAGTCCGGCGGTCCAGTGCTGCTAGAGACCCCACTCGGAACGCTCACCGAGCGGGAACTGCTGTTCGCGCTCGGCCGCTCCGAGCGGATAGCGGCGTTCATCGTCGGCGGGCTACTGTTCGTGACGACCACCTCCAACGAGGAGATAGTCGCCGGGATGCGGTCGCTCGGATTCCCGTACGCGTTCTGTTTCGCCGTCGGCACCGCACTGCGTCTGTTCCCGACGTTTCTGGGGTCGGCGAACACCGTCCGGCAGGCCCAGGCCGCGAGAGGTCACGAGGTCGGCGGCGGCAACCCCGTCGAGACGCTCCGGAGCTACATCCCGCTCCTGATACCGGTGTTCATGACCGCGATCCGTAACGTCCAGACGCAGGCGATGGCGCTGGAGGCCCGCGGGTTCGACACGCGGGGCGACCGGACCTTCTACGACCGGCAGCCGTTCGGCCCGACCGACTGGGCGGTCGCCGCGTTCGGCCTCGCGCTCGTCGTCGGGTCGATATACCTCCGTCTACAGGGGTACGGGACAGTCTGATCCCCGAACCGTCAAACGGGCAAATTAGACGGTCCTTGGCGGGGTTTATGGGGATGCACGGTAGAGAACCCCACTATGTCCGACGAAACCGACCCGCTCGCCTGGACGCGAGACTACACACCGATCCTTCGCTCGCTCGCCGAGGAGTACGGCGATGACGAACCGCTTTCCGACTACACGGTCGCGCTGGCGTCGCACCTCGAACAGAAGACCGGTGTACTGGTCGAGACGCTGAACGAGGCGGGAGCGGACGTCCTCGTCACGGGAAGCGAACCGCACAGTACGAAGGCCGAGGTAGTCGATGCCCTCCGCGACCAACCCGGCATCGAAACGTTCGTCGAGGCCGGGATGAGCGAGGAGGCGTGGGAGGCGGGCCAGCACGACCTGCTCGAACGGGAACCGGACTTCATCCTCGACGACGGGTGCGAACTGATCGCGAAGGTCCACGCGGACCACCCCGAAATCGCCCGTCACGTGGTCGGCGGCGGCGAACAGACGACCGCCGGGATCACCCGTCTCGAAGCGATGGAAGCCGACGACGTGCTCGAATTCCCGGTGTACGGCGTCAACGACACGCCGATGAAGCACTTCTTCGACAACGTCCACGGCACCGGCGAGTCCTCGCTGTCGAACGTGATGATCACCACCAACACGATGCTCTCGGGCAAGACCGTCGTCGTCGGCGGCTACGGCTACTGCGGACGCGGGATCGCTCGCAAGGCCCGCGGCATGGGGGCACAGACGATAGTCACCGAGGTCGACCCGCGGAAGGCGCTAGAGGCGCACATGGACGGCCACCGCATCGAGACGATGGAAGCGGCCGCGAGCGAGGCCGACTACGTCATCACCTCCACCGGCAACCGCGACGTCGTTCGCGAGGAGCATCTCGACGAGCTACAGGACGGAGTGATCCTCGCGAACGCGGGCCACTTCGACGTGGAGATAGGCATCGCAGACCTCGAAGACGCCGCCGAACGCGTGACCGAACCCCGCGACGGCGTCACCCGGTATCACCTCGACGACGGGCGGCGGATCAACCTGCTTGCGGAGGGGCGTCTGGTGAACCTCACCGGTCCACACAGTAACGGCCACCCCGCCGAGGTGATGGACACGACGTTCGCGATGATGTTCGAGGCGGCCCGCGACATGCTCGCGGGGGGGAGTGGCGAGGAACTCGCGCCGGGCCTGTACGCCATCCCAGACCGCCTCGACCGCGAGGTAGCCTACCGGAAACTCGACACGCTGGACGTTGCGGTCGACGACCTCACCGAACGCCAGCGCGAATACTACGAGGACTGGGAACACTCCGACAGCGCGTTCTGAGGCGCTGCTCCGAGCCAATTCGTCTCGTCCGTCCCGGTGAACCCATCCCTGCGGACCTGCGGCCAGGTGACTGAAACCCTTATACCGGCGGCGGCACATTACATAATATGACTTACGATACCGTCATCTTCGACAACGACGGTGTCCTCGTCGGTCGAACGAGCTTCGACGTCCTTCGTGAAGCCACGCAGGAGACGTTCGCGCAGTTCGATGTTACCGATCTGGACCCGGACCACGTAGAGGATATGACTATCGGCGCGACCCCCGCCCAAGTCGGCGATATTTGCGACCTGTACGGCCTCGACCCGGAGACGTTCTGGCGCGCTCGCGACCGCACGCTGTCCCGTGCCCAGCAGGAAGAGGCCCGCGCTGGGCGGAAAACGCCCTACGGGGACATCGACACGCTGGCCGACCTCGACACCGCAAAGGGGATCGTCAGCTCCAACCAGCAGGAGACGGTCGATTTCCTTCTGGACCACTTCGACATCTCGGACCACTTCGGCACCGCCTACGGCCGCGAGCCGACCGTCGAGAGCCTCGACCTCCGGAAGCCCGACCCCCACTATCTCGAACGCGCGCTCGCCGACCTCGACGCCGAGTCCGCGCTGTTCGTCGGTGACAACGAGTCCGACATCAAAGCCGCCGAGAACGCCGGCATCGACTCGGCGTTCATCCGTCGGCCCCACCGCCGAGACTGGGACTTCAACGTATATCCGACCTGGGACATCGACTCCCTAGACGACCTTCACAGGGTTTGTAGCGCCTGATACCGGTCCGGGGAGCGCCCGGTTCCCAGACTAGACGAGGCCGCATCGACGCCGCGTGAGCGGCACGGCTACCGCTTCGAACAGAAAGCCGGACCAGACCACCGATCCGGATCCGTCCGGGGGAACCGACGAACCCAAACGCCCCGAGCGGCTATCTCTCGGCAATGGACATCCGGTTTCTCGGCGGCGCTCGCGAGGTCGGCCGGAGCGCCATCCTCGTCAACGACCGTCTTCTCCTCGATTACGGGATGAAGACGGGGACCCCGCCGCAGTTCCCGGTTGACTCGGTCGACCCCGAGGCCGTCGTCGTCAGCCACGGCCACCTCGACCACGTCGGGGCGATCCCCTCGCTGCTCTCCGGGGACCGACGGCCGCCGATCCACTGGACGCCACCGACGCGGGAACTGGCGCTTACGCTCGCCCGCGACACGCTCAAGCTACACGGTGGGTCGTACAGATGCCCCTTCACCGAAACCGAAGTCAAACGCGTCACGCAGGTCTCGGAAACGCACGGCTACGCGGACACGTTCGAGGCCGCCGACCACGAGATAACGTTCTACAACGCTGGCCACATTCCCGGCAGCGCGCACGTACTCGTCGATGACGGCGACACGCGACTGCTGTACACCGGGGATTTCCACGCCGGTGGCCCGGAAAGCGACGGCGACACTCTGGACCGAACTGACCGGCGGGGCGAACCGATCCGCGGACAGCGACTTGTCTCCGAATCGACTGCGCGGCCGGACGCCGACGTGGTCGTCTGCGAGAGCACGTACTCGGACGTTACCCACGAAGCGCGCGACCGCATCGAATCGGCGTTCGCCGAGAGCGTCCGGACGACGCTGTGGGAAGGCGGCACCGTCGTCGTCCCGGCCTTCGCCATCGGGCGCACGCAGGAGATGCTCATGGTCTGTGACGCGCACGATATCGACTGCTACGTCGACGGGATGGGCAAGGGAGTCACGCAGATGCTGGCGCAGTATCCGGAGTTCGTCCGCGACGGTGAGACTCTGCAACGCGCCCAGTCCAACGCCCGGTTCGTCACGGGCCGGGACGGTCAACGAAAGCGGATCGCTGACAAAAACACCGTCGTCGTCACGACGAGCGGGATGCTCTCAGGGGGGCCCGCCATGACGTACATCCCGGAGATACGGAACCTGCCGGTGAACAAGATAGCGCTCACCGGCTACCAGGTCGAGGGGACGCCCGGACGGAACCTGCTCGACTCCGGCCGCGCCGAGATAGACGGCCGCGTGATGCCGGTCAGCGCGCAGGTCGAGTCGTACGACTTCTCGGCACACGCCGACCGTACCGGGCTGCTGGATTTCCTCGTCTCATACCGGGACGCTCGGATCCTCGTAAACCACGGCGACAGGTGTGAACCCTTCGCGGACGAACTCGCCGCCGACGGGTTCGATGCGGTTGCGCCCGAAATCGGGGACGTCTGCAGGCAGTAAAGCGATCGAGTACGGAAACGCTTCGCGCCCCGACGGTCGAACGTCTGGGACCGCGCCGCGGAGAGAATCCGGACGCACCGGCCGGAACCGGGATCGGTAATTGTCCGGCACTCCGTTGTCGATCCGTGAACTACCGTTTCGCCACTGTCGGACTGTTCGGATCCCTCGCTGTCCTGTGGGGGCTCTCGTTTCTCGCGATCGCCGTCGGCCTCGAATCGCTCGAGCCGGTGCTCTTTGCGGCTTTCCGATACGACATCGCCGCCGTCCTCCTGCTCGGCTACGCGCTCGTCGCAGACATCACGTGGCGGCCGACAACCCGTCAGAACGTCAAGGCCGTCGTCGTCGGCGGAGTCTTTCTCATCGCCGCGAACGCGTTTCTGTTCATCGGGCAACAGACCGTCCCCAGCGGGGTGGCGGCTATCATGCAGAGTCTCGTTCCCATCGTAACGTCGCTGTGGGCGCTGGGTCTTCTACCGGAGGAGGAGATCTCGGCGCGGGACGCCGTTGGGATCCTCCTCGGTTTCGCCGGCGTCGGCCTTATCGTCCGCCCGGACCCCGCAAACTTGCTCGGAGCGAACGTCGTCGGTCGCTTCATGATCCTGCTGCAGGTCGCAGGCGTCGCTCTGGGGGGCGTTCTGATACAGCGCTTGCGGCCGACGCTCGACAAGATAACGCTCGCGGGGTGGTCGATGCTCATCGGCGGAGTCATCCTTCACGCCGTCAGTTCCGGCATCGGCGAGTCGTTCACACTCCCGACTACGGTGCCGGCGGGGGTCGCTGTCGTGTATCTGGGGATCTTCGCCACCGCTATCGCCTTCTTCATCTACTTCACGCTTCTGGAAGTACGGGGTGCACTCGAAACGTCGCTGGTCACCTATCTGGTGCCGGTCGTTGCGACTGTCGTCGGCGTCGTGGTTCTCGGGGAGTCGATCACGCCCGTGACTGTCGTCGGGTTTATCGTCGTTTTCGCCGGGTTCATCATGCTCAAACGCCGTGCGATCGCCGACCTAATAAGCGAGACGAGAGGGCCATGAAGGGAACCCGGGACTGAAAAACCCCGTCGGTCACCCAGTGTCACCACTGGGCGTCCGTCAGCGCCGAAAAAATCCGGTCGGTCGTAACGGCCGTTACGCGACGACTGCCTCGTCGGCCGACGTTTCGTTGTCGTCGAGGACGCCGCCGTCAGTCTCGTTGTCGTCTGATTCGTTGTCGCCCAGCATGCCGTTGTCCGACTCGTTGTCGGATTCGTTGTCGCCGAGGATACCGTCGTCAGTCTCGTTGTCAGTCTCGTTATCTCCCAGCACACCGTCGTCAGTCGTCGTGTCGTTCCCGGTCTGGAGCGACCACGAGTCCGACGACGCGTTCTCGACCGTCACGTTCTCGGCCGAGAGCGTGTCGATAACTATCTCGTCTTCGGTTTCGTTGTCG
This sequence comes from Halostella pelagica, assembly GCA_005954745.1. Lineage (GTDB taxonomy): Archaea > Halobacteriota > Halobacteria > Halobacteriales > Natronoarchaeaceae > Halostella > Halostella pelagica. The sequence continues at coordinate 178,447 of CP040678.1, read as the reverse complement.
ACGAGACCGGTGTCCGTCTCGTTGGTGTCGTTATCGTCGAGGATGCCGTCGGTCTCGTTGGTGTCGTTGTCCTCCTGTGCGTTGAACGCGCTCGTCACGTTCGTGTCGTTGTCGCCGAGGATCCCGTCGTCCGACTCGTTGTCGGATTCGTTGTCGCCGAGGATCCCGTCGTCCGACTCGTTGTCGGATTCGTTGTCGCCGAGGATCCCGTCGGTCTCGTTGTCGGATTCGTTGTCGCCCATGACGCCGCCGGTCTCCTCGCCTTCCTGCACGTCGATCTCATCGACCGTCATGTTCTGGATCGTCATCTCGGTGACGTTGACCGTCCGGATCGTCACGTTACCGAGTTCCTCGCCCTCGTCCTGAAGGACCGTCTGGTTCGAATCGTTCAGTTCGAACGTGGTGTCGTTCTCCGCAGTCACGTTGTCGTCGGTTTCGTTGTCACCGAGGATGCCGTCGTCTGTCTCGTTGTCCGATTCGTTGTCACCGAGGATCCCGTCGTCCGACTCGTTGTCGCCGAGGGCACCGTCAGAGACGGTGAGTTCCTCGATAGTGAGCGTCTCGACGGTCATCTGTTCGATAGTGAGGTTCTCGACTGTCACCTGTTCCGACTCGGTGTCGGTCACGTCGGACCCGCTATCGTTGAGCGGCGTGTCCGTCTCGTTGTCCTCGGTTTCGTTATCGTCGAGGATGCCGTCGGTCTCGTTGGTGTCGTTGTCCTCCTGTGCGTTGAACGCGTTCGTCACGTTCGTGTCGTTGTCGCCGAGGATCCCGTCGTCCGACTCGTTGTCGGATTCGTTATCGTCGAGAATGCCGTCGGTCTCGTTGGTGTCGTTGTCGCCGAGAACACCGTCGGTTTCGTTGGTGTCGTTGTCGGTCAGACCGGCGGTCTCGTTGTCTTCAGTCTCGTTGAGAACGCCGATGTCCTCGATCTCCGTGTCGTCACCGACGCTCACGTTGAGGTCCTCGAGAGTCACGGACTCCAGCGTCAGGTTGTCGAAACTGACGTTGGAAAGAACCGTCGTCTCGTTCGGGTCCACGGAGTCGGTCAGTTCGTCCGCACCCGTCTGGTTCTCTACCGTGAAGTTCTCCACCGTGAGTGATTCTATCGTCGCGTTCTCGACCGTGACGTTCTGGAGTTCGAGTTCGTCGACCGTCACGTTCTGCATCGTCGTGGCGTTACCGACTGTGCCGTCGTCTCCGTCGTCGCCGTCTTCCTGTACACCTGTGTCTGCCATCGCCGGCGCGGCTAGCGCCGGACCTGTCAATGTGACTACTACTGCCATCAAGATCGCGGTTGCTGTTTTGCGATTCATACGCCTGTTTCCACGCCGCTGGCTCTCATAAACAGGGGAAACCGTTTGCACCTGGAAACCGAGGTTTACGGATGTCTCATCCGTATTTCCGGTCCGATTTCGCACCTGTTCAGCCGGCGAGACGTACCCGGCATGAATCCGGCGAGTGATACGACAAGCGGGAGTCCGGTCTAACCTCTGCTTAGCCCCCACGGGGGCCGGGTAGACAACGGTACGAAACCGAGGTTACGAGGACCCCTGGGTTCGCCCGACAGGAGTTGTACGGTGCATAACGCCCGGGACTGTGTTGTTTGAGTATTCCCTTCCGAGGAATAAAATAGGAGAGTGTCGTATCGGACCGGTCCAAACGAGAGAACGCGTCGGGGTTACTCCTCGTCGGTTCGCTCGACTTTCGACGCGTGTTTCTCAAGGTCGGCCGCGAGTTCGCGGGCTTCCTGGGGCGAGAGTGATACTTCCTCCATGTGCGCCGGGAGGTGTTCCTCCTGCATGTTGTCGAGTTCGAGTTGTAACTGGACGCGGTCGGGGTTTTTCCGCGGCGACGTGGCGTTCAACACCGCGAACGTCTCCTCTTCGAAATCGTGTCCCGTGACGGTCGCGTCGATCAGGTCGAAGGTCGTGTACGCGTTGACCTTCATCAAGCGGTCGGCCATACGGGTTGGCAGGAAAGGGAGCTACTTATACTGACGGACGCGGCCGGCGTCGTCAGTCGTCCGCGGGCGTGGGACTCTCGTCGGCCGCGTTCGGCGCGGGGCTTGCGTCCATGTCGTCGTCCTCTGCGTAGGGGTACCACGTCTTCTTCGTGTTGTGCATGTACGGGTCCTCGTAATCCGTCTCCTCGGGTTCGACGAGTTCGGCGAGTTCCTCCTCGTCGCGGTCGACGACGAACTCGCGGAACGTCTCACCGTCGTCGCGCAGTTCGTCGTAGTTCTGAACGAGGTTCTGGATGGCTCCGGGCACCTCGTCGGCGGGGACGCGCTCGGTGACCCAGTCCGCGAAGTTCGGGTTCTCGCCGAGGCCGCCGCCGAGACCGATGTCGAGCGCCTCGACCGGTTCGCCGTCCTTGCGCGTCTTCATGCCGCGCAGGCTGATGTCGGCGATCTGCGGCTGGGCGCACGAGGCGGTACAGCCCGAGAGGTGGATGTGGAAGTCCTGGACGTCGTCGGGCAGGTCGACGTTCTCCTTCAGCCAGCGCGAGAACCGCACCTGACGGTTCTTCGTCTCGACGATGGAGAGCGAGCAGAACTCGGTGCCGGTACAGGCGATGGACCCGCGCTGGAAGGGGTGCGGGTCGGGGCTGTACTCCTCCAGCAGCGGTTCGGCCAGAAGGGCGTCGAGGTTCTCCTCGGGGACGTCCGTGAGGATGATGTTCTGGCGCTGGGTGAGGCGGGCCTCGCCGCTACCGTACTCGTCGGCGAGGTCCGCGAGTTCGATGACCTCGTCCGCGCCGATACGACCGACGAGCACGTTCAGGCCGACGTAGTAGTTGCCGTCTTTCTGCTCGTGGACGCCGACGTGGTCGGCGTGGCCGTGGTCGACGCCGGCGTTGTAGGAGTACTGGTCGCGCTTGTCCTCGCCCGCGGCGTACATCTCGAAGTCGACGTACTCCTCCTGGAGCGTCTCGCGGACCTTCTCGGGCCCCCACTCGTCGACGAGGAACTTGATCCGGGCGTTGTAGCGGTTCTCGCGGTCGCCGTGGTCGCGGAACAGCGCCGACAGGCCGCCGGCGACGTCCGCGGCCTGCTCGGGCGTCACGAACACGTCGACGTTCTTGGCGAATCGAGGTTCGTTCCGGGCCAGACCGCCGCCGACGCGGACGTTGAACCCCTCGACGGTCTCGCCGTCTATCTCCTTCTCGGCGGGTTCTAAGGCGAGGTCGTTGATGTCGCCCTGCCCGCAGCCCTCGTGACAGCCGGTCACCGAAACCTTCCACTTGCGGGGGAGATTCACGTGATCCTCGTTCCCTTTGAACGTATCGTGGAGTTCGTGGATGGTGTCTAGGGCGTCGACGTGCTCGTTCTTGTCCTTGCCTGCGACGGGGCAGCCGACGATGTTCCGCCAGGAGTCACCGCACGCCTGCAGCGTAGAGAGCCCGTTCGCTTCCAGTTCGTCCCAGATCGCCGGGACGTCCTCGATCTCGATCCAGTGGAGCTGGACCGCCTGTCGCGTGGTCACGTCGGCCCAGCCGTTGCCGAACTCGGGGTTCTCCGCGGGACCGGTCGAGTACTCCTTCGCTATCTCGCCGATGGTGCGGAGCTGACCCGGCTCCAGCACGCCGTTGGCGGGACCGATCCGCATCATGAAGTAGCTCTCCTGCCCGGCGCGCTGGTGGTACAGACCGTACCACTTGAACCGCTCGAACCAGGCGTCGTGTTCGTCCTCGGGTATGGCCTCCCACCCCTCTTCGGCGAAGCGCTCCATGTGGGCACGGATGTCCGTCCCGTAGATCTCGTCTTTCCATTCCTCGACGTCGGTAGGCATGTGCGTTCGATACGAGCGTATCTCGTAAACCCCCCTTCCTCGCGTCAGTTCTCCCCTACTCTCCCGCTTACCGGAGAGGCTTGCCTGACGTGCCATCACGTGTCACGGACGAGCGTCGTCCGCTCGAACGGTGACGAACACAGTTTACGACTGCGGCTCGTTCACCGCTTGAAGCGCTCCTGGCTCGAACGCGCGGAACTCGCCGTCGATGACGCGACCGACGGGTAGCGCGTCTATGGTGTCTTGTGACCCACAGTCGATGCACTGGCCGACAGCGCCAACGGCGATAGTGTCGCGGTGAACTGAGACATCGAAAAAGGACTCGCAGAGGACGTGCGCAACGTCACAGTCACAGAAGTCGTAGCTCGCGAGCGGCCAGATGTCGCTGTTACTGACCGCGCGAGCGTTGTTGACGCTTATCCACGCTCCGTCGTCGAGCGTGCGAACGGGAACCGTCATTGGCCCCCCTACTCGCTCACCACTCCTTAGCGCGTCGACTGCTACAAGCCTTACCGCGGAATGACGGCGTCGGGTCGGCAAAACCGGGAGACGGAACCGGATTTTATCGCGACATCGGTGACCGGAGTACCGGCCAGTGTTTCTGGTATGCGGGAGCCCGGGAAGCGTTTGTGAGTTAAAGCGGCCTTAAGGGGACACCGCTGTAACGAACTGTTGATGACTGACGACGCTCGCCGGTGCGACGAACCGCGCCAACACACGTCCGCTGACGTCGCGCCCGAGCTATACGAAGCCGATCCGGAGCCAGAACAATGACCACGACTCAAGAACCCGACGAAGAGGAAGAAGAGCAGGTCGACGACCACCTGGCGGACGTCGAAGAGGGTGCCGGCTGTACGGAGATATGGGAGCACCTCTCGGAGCGGCGCAACGACGATTGATGGTGAGAGAGGGTCGGGTCGGGACGTCTCCGAAACCGACGCGGAGCGGATCTTCGATTCCTCACGGCCCTCGCTTCGAGACGGCGAGTACGACCAAAACGGGGCTTTTTGATAGTCCCTTCCCTAGGGGGTGCTGATGACTGCAGACCGGTCGGACGACTCCGACGCGACCAACATCGACGAGCAGTTGCCGACCGACAGGGAGTCGCCCGTCGGCCAACCGGTCGTTCGCGGCGACGCCGACGTTACCGGCCAACGCGCACGCGAGGCCGTCCAGTTCGACCCCGACGACCCCGAGAGCCTCGCGGACGCCGCCGAGACGGTCCGCAAGTTCGCCGACAACACCGTCGGCGGCGAAGACCACGTGTATATGCTCCGCGGAGCGGCCGCCTGCGCCGCCCTCGTCCGCGGCGAGGGGTCGTACAAGGCCGCCGCGGAGCGGGCGGGCGGCGAGGCGACGGTCGCGTTCATCCGGAAGTGGGCGCGGGTCCACGACCTGCCGCAGTCGATCCGCCGCCACGTCGCCATGGGTCACGTCGCGCCAACCGCGGCCAAACACATCGCCCGAGTCGCCGGTAACGCCCGCTTTCTCCTCGCGTTCGCGGTGCTCGACGCCGACCTGACGGTCCGCGAAGTCCGCACCATCGCCAGCGACGTAAACGGCGGCACACCCATCGAGGCGGCCCTCGACGACCACGGCGTGACGGTCGGGGAGATCACGGTGACGCTCCCGGCCGACGCCTATCAGCAACTCCGCCGCGAGGCCGCCCTCCAGAACACTGACCCGGACGAACTCGTGTCCGACGCGCTCGACGAGTATTTCTGATCGCTCTCGTCCGACGCCATTGGTCGAACCCGTCGAATGACTGCCGACCGTACAACGCTCCTACTGACGGAGGAACCGTTCCGCCGCGTCCGCGAGAACGGCGCTCGCCGTCCCCACCTCGCCCACGTCGACTGATTCGTCGGGGAAATGCGCCTGGTCGATACTCCCCGGACCGAACAGGACGGTCGGGATCCCGGCCGCTTGATAATGTCGGCTGTCCGCGCCGTACGTTGCGCCGCGCGGCGTCGCGTCTGACCCCGTTTCGGTTACGGCTTCGCCGAGGGCCTCGACGACCGCGGCGTCGAGGGAAACCGACGCCGCCTCGAACTGGATGGAGAAGCGCTCGAACGTCGGCGGGTGGTCGCGGAGCCACTCGCTTTCCTCGACGACCGCGTCGAGTCGCTCCTGGAACTCCGACTCCACCTCGGCGACGGTTTCGCCGGGCGCGACGCCGATACGGAGTTCGGCGACGAGGTCGTCCGGCACCGTCGACGCCCAGTTACCCGCCCGGACGGTGCCGAAACAGACCGGCCACTTCGTCGGAAACTCCTCGTAGAGCGGATGGTCGACCCGTTTTTCGCGCTCCGCCTCGAGTTCCTCGAAGGCCCGCCGGATCCGGTCGAAATGCGGTAGCACTGACTCCCCTCGCCAACTCGTCGCCGCGTGAGCGGACCGCCCGCGGAGGCGCAGGCGCTTCATCACGCTCCCTTCCACTGCGGTAACGACGCCGAGTTCGGTCGGTTCGGCGACGATAGCCGCGTCGCGCTCGAAGGGGTACGGGTTCGACAGTGCCGCCGTGGCTGCTCCGATCCCGCCTTCCTCTTCGCCGGCGACGCTCTCGACGACGACTCGCCCGTCGACAGCCTCCGTCTCGGCGATCTGTCGCGCGGCGAAGACGCAGGCCGCAAGTCCCCCTTTCATGTCCGCGGCACCGCGGGCGGTCACGCGGTTGTCGTCCCAGACAGGATCGAACGGGTCGCTCGTCCACGCGGACCGCGTCGCCGGTACGACGTCGACGTGGCCGTTCAGCACCAGCGTCGGTCCGGCGTCGGGGTCACCTAACTCGACGACGCCCGCGACGGACGGCCGATCGGCCGTCGATATCTCGCTCGGGTCGTCCGGAAACGAGGGGTGTTCGGCGAGTGCCGCGGCGTCGGCAGTCCACTCGTACGTGTCGAACCCGAACTCCTCGAAGCGCTCGCGGAGCCAGTTCTGCGCAGGACCCTCCCCGCCGTCGGTGGTGTCGAACCGCAGTAGTTCGTCCAGAAACGCTCGCAGATCCCCCTCGCGAGCGTTGGGAAGTTCGTTCATAAGTATTGACGATAACGGTAGAAGCTAAAAGTTGCCGATAGTCGTATTCGCCCGGCCCGAACAACAACTCTTTAACCGTTCTACTGCGAATTGATGACTGCGCGGGCCGGTAGCTCAGTCAGGCAGAGCGTCTGGCTTTTAACCAGATGGTCGGGGGTTCAATTCCCTCCCGGCCCGTTTCTCACGAGAACGACAGTGAGCGGTGAGAAACGTCTCCGGAGGAATTGAATTAGAACGGACGCGCAGCGAAGCGGGCGCGTCCAGGCGTGGTTCAATTCCCTCCCGGCCCGTTTCTGCGACGGTCACGAGATACACAGCGTCTCGTGAGCAAATCAGAACGCAAAGTGTTCTGATGAGAACGCCCGTGGCGAACGGTGAGAACAATCTCGTTCGGGAGAGTACGGTCTCGGAGTCGAGGCGGTGAAACAGCGAAAAGCGGCGTGTACGACGGAAATACCGACGTTTTGGCGCGACCTACTCCTTCCGGGGCAGGTACGCGAGTCCGGTGAGAAGCACCGTTGCGATGCTACTTATGATGACGATGCCCCAGACGCCGTTTATCCGTTCGTGGAAGTGTTGTTGCTCCTCTACCTGCTCGTGATACCCCTCGACGTCGGTCGTCAGGACGAACGACTCGCTGGACCTGAAGTGCGGGATGTACTCGGTCCCCTCCGTATCTGTGGAGTTGAGGATGAACTCCTCGCCGTCGCTGATTGTGAGCGATTCAGTGCGCTCGCCCTGCCACTCCAGAAGCACGGTCTCTTGAGTGATGTTCGCGACGGTCGTCGCGTTCCCCTGGAACTCGATTTCGTCGCCTTCGCTGATCGTCGTGTTCGAGAACGCCTCGTCCTGGAGGTACGGCGTTAGCGTACGGGTTCCGTCTTCGCTCTCACGGACGACGTACCACTGGTCGTCGTAGGTCAGGTTTGCGTTGGAACCGTTCCCCGGTACGGTGCGAAGCGTCGCCTCGTCGGGGTCGGTGGCGTTGGGGATGAACAGGTGGCGGTCCTCGCTCTCGATGGACACCGTGCTGTTTTGCTCCCACGTCTCCGCGAAGACGGCGGAGTTGTTGGTCCGGGAGAGGGTGGCTTCGAGCGTCACTCCACCGCCGCCGCCGTGACCGCCGCTACTCTCGGATTCCTCGATAGCCGTCACCGTGTACGTCCGTTCGCCGGCGTCGATTTCGGAACCGTTCTCCAGTTGGTACTCGGGGTCGTCGACCGTTATCGACGGCCCGTCCGCCGTCGCGATGAACGCGTACGACCCGGCAGCGAGTACGACGAAGAACGCGATATACACCGCCGCTGCTCGTCGTTGCATATTCCGACTGACGCACGCTCTCCGTAAAACGATTACTTTTCACGGGAAGGAACAGCGGCACACAGATCGAAAGCCGCGATGAACGCCGACGAACCTCTGCTTACTCCGTTCGTCGTCCACGGCGCTGAACAGGTCACCGACCGAAGACGACACCGCGCCGTCCTGCGGTAATTCGGGATGACTCGCGAGAACAACCGCTCGTTGATATGAACCGCCCGTAAACGATAGCCCGCGTTTATTGGCGGAAGCGGCGACGCTGACCGTATCATGAGAGCGAGCCACGCGTCGTCTGCACGCACGCGCGAGTCGGGTTTCGCGGACCGGTTTGGACGAACAGCCAGGCCGCGCCGAGCGACCCGTCGAAAAGCTCGGGGTCGCTGGGCCGGGGGCCGAACGATCCCGAACCGGTGTGACCGAAACCGGGTTTCACGGGGGGTTGGCCGATGAACGTGAAGCGCGGACTCGTCGTCGCCGTTGCGGTTATCCTCGTCGTCAGCGCCATCGCCGTCCCGGGCCTCGCCGCGGCGGGGACCGGCGACGCGGCGGAGACGAACGACGTTGCATCGACCGCAACCGCGGCGACCGAAACCGACCAGAGTGAGGTACTCGACACGGGCAGGGCGCATGGAGCCGCGTCGGAAGCGGCGACACAGGAGCAAGCCGAGTACGCTGAGGCGGCAGCCTCGGGTGCCGAAGCGGGGGCGGAGATGGCGCGCGAGGAAGGAGCCAACGTCAGTGACGCACAGGTCGAGGCCGCACAGCAGGGAGCGAGAAACGCGGTGGAACAGACTCTCGAACGCGGCCCTGATACCGACCTGACGGTCGAGCAGGTCAGGCGGGCGGCCCGCGGCGCTGCCCACGGGACCCTGCTACAGAGCGAGGACGCGACCGCCGGCGAGGTCCGGTGGGTCGTCGAGGGAAGCACCCACGGCGCGCTCGTCGCACCGCGCAGCACCGAGGCCGGGATACAGGCCGCAGCGTACGGCGCAGGCCACGGGGCGGTCGCTCGGAACGCGCGGGCGAGCGGTCGTCAGATGCGAAAGGTCTCGCTCGGCGCTGCCGCGGGCGCGGTCAGAGGTCAAGCCCAGTACGGAGTGACCTCTCCCGAACGAGTCAAGCAGGCCGCACAGGGCGCAGCGTACGGCGCGCTCGAGCGACCCAATGCGGCGGACGTCGAGAAGCTCAAGGGGGCCGCCCGGGGCGCGGCCTTCGGCGTCCTCAAGCACCATGGACAGGCAAACGTCAAGCAGATCCAGTTCTCGGCGGTCGGAGCCGCGTCCGGATCGCTCACTGGCAGTCAGCACGCGACCGTCGCGCAGGTCGAGGCAGCGAGCCACGGCGGCGCGGCCTGCGGTGCCAGCGTGAGGCAGGTCCAGCGCGTGAGCGTCGAACAGGTTCAGGTCGCCACCGGCGCAGCGTCCTCCGGCGCGATTTCACAGAGCCAGAAGGCCAGCGTGGTGCAGATCCAGTCGGCCGCTGAGGGGGCCTGTTCGGGTGCGCTTCAGGAAGTGACCCAGGTCCAGGTCGTCGACATCACGCAGATCCAGATCATCGTTCGGGAAAGCGCGTCGACTGCAACCGCGACTGCGGCCCAGCGAGACCTGCGGTCGTCGACCACCATCTACATCGACGCCCGTAGTCAGGGCCGCGACCGCGTCGTCCCCCAGAACGACGACGACCGGGACGGGTTGACAAACAAGCAGGAACGACGGGTCGGGACCGACCCGACGGAGGCTGACACCGACGGTGACGGACTGAACGACGGTGCGGAGGTTCTCACCTACAACACCGATCCGACCGAAACCGATACGGACAACGACGGACTCGACGACGGACGCGAGGTCACCATCGGTACGGATCCGACTGACGCGGACACGGACGGTGACGGCGTGCCGGACGGCGAGGAGGTCGACCAAGGGAGCGACCCGCTTGACCCCAACGACCCGGAGATACGTGACAGCGACGGCGACGGCCTCACCGACGAGCGCGAGGAGGAACTCGGGACGGACCCGAGCGACCCCGACAGCGACGGCGACGGCCTCAGTGACGGGACAGAGGTAGACGTGTACGGAACGGATCCGCTCAACGTCGACACGGACAACGACGGACTCACCGACGGCCGGGAGGCGGACCGGGACACCGATCCGGCAGACCCCGATACGGACCGTGACGGCGTCACCGACGGCGAAGAGGTCCGACAGGGAACCGACCCGACGGACCCGAGCGACTTCCCCGGTGCTGACAGCGACGGCGACGGCCTGAGCGACACGTACGAGGAGGAGGAACTCGAGACGGACCCGAACAACGCCGACACGGACGACGACGGGCTATCGGACAGCCGCGAACTCCGTCTGAACACCGACCCGACGGAGGCGGACACTGACGGTGACGGCGTGCCGGACGGCGAGGAAGTCGAACAGGGCTCCGACCCGCTGGATCCCAACGACCCCGAACCGCGCGACAGCGACAACGACGGTCTCATCGACGAGCGCGAGGAGGAACTCGGAACGGACCCGAGCGACCCCGACACCGACGGCGACGGCATCACGGACGGCGCGGAGGTCCGGCAAGGGACTGACCCGCTCGACCCGAACGACCCGCCGGAAATCGAGAGCCTCGGCGTCGCGACCGACTGCGAGGAAGTGACCGTCTCGAACCCCAACGTCTTCCCGGTGAACGTGACGGTCGAGAACGACACCGGCGAGTCGACCGTGACGGTGCCGGCCCGCGGCCAGCTGTCGCTCGACGTCGCGCCGGGCGACCAGACGCTCACCGCCGAGAGTAACGGAACGGCTGTGCCGCTCGGCGGCGAAGAGACCCGCGAGATCGCCGTCGATGCGTGCCCGCCCGATATCGAGGGCACCGTCGAGAACAGCACGGTCACGCTTAGCAACCCCGGCGAGATCGGTGTCACCGTGACCGTCGAGAACGAGACCGGCGACGAGCGCACCGTCGACGTCGCCGCGGGCGCGAGCGAGGAGGTCGCTGACCTCTCGCCGGGGGAGTACACCGTCACGGCCCAGACCGACGACGGCGACTCGGCTCGTGTCAACGGCAACGAGGCGTGGTCGTTCATCGTCGATGACCCCGATACCATCGAGTCGTTGCGGGCCGACCTGGGCGGCGACGTCCTCTTGCTGACGAACAGCAACGACGAGACCGTCGACGCCACGGTGACGAGTAACGAGACCGAACGGACAGTGACTATCGCCGGCGGAGAGACGGAGCAGGTCGAGGATCTCACGGCTGGCGACTACACCGTCACCGCCGAAACTGAGGGCGGCGAGAACGTCTCGGTGAACGGCATCGACCTGTTCGGATTCACGGTTCCCGAAGACGACGGGGACGTGCCGGACGGGAACGAGACGCCAGACGATAACGAGACGCCGGACAACGTCACCGCGTCGGTAACCGTCTCGGACCAGACCGACGACGGAACGAACCTCACCATCGACGAGGCAACCGCGAACACCGAGTTCTACGTCGACGTTCACGACAACGAGACGGTGCTGAACGAGACCGGCACGTTCGGACCGAACGAGACGTTCGCTGGCGACCTGACGCTAGAGCCGGCACTGGAGGAGAACAGCACCCTCCGCGTAGCGATCCACGATGCGGAGACTGACGAGGAGCTGAACGCGACGAACGTCACGTACAACGTGACAGCCGAGGAGGAACCGGCGGTGCCGACGGCGAGTGTCGCCGTCTCGGACCAGACCGGCAACGGCACGAACCTCACCGTCGACAACGCCAGTGCGAACGTCGGGTTCTATCTAAACGCGAGCGCGAACGGTTCGACGCTCAACGAGACGGACGACTTCGCCGCGGACGAGTCGTTCGAGGGGAACCTCACGCTTGCTCCGCCGCTGGAGGAGAACAGCACTGTCCAGGTCGCTGTCTACGATGCGGAGACTGACGAGGAACTCGCGGATACAAACGTCACCTACAACGTCACGCCCGCCGAGGAGCCTGCGGCACCGACCACCACGCTCGAGGTCGCGAACCAGAGCGGTAACGGGGCGAACCTCACCGTCGACAGCGCCTCCGCGGACACGAGCTTCTACCTGAACGCGAGCGCGAACGGTTCGATGCTCAACGAGACCGCGACATTCGATGCCGACGAGACGTTCGAAGGGAATCTCACGATGGAGCCGCCGCTCGAATCGAACGACACCGTCCGCGTCGCTCTCGTTGATGCGGAGACCGACGAGATACTGAACGCGACGAACGTCAGCTATAACGTCACGCCCGCCGAGGAGCCCGCGGCACCGACCGCCACGCTCGACGTCGCGAACCAGAGCGGTAACGGGACGAACCTCACCGTCGACAACGCCTCCGCAAGCACGGAATTCTACGTCGACGTCCACCGAAACGAGACAGTCCTCAACGAGACGAACGACTTCGCCGCGGACGGGTCGTTCGAGGGGAACCTCACGCTCGCTCCGGCGCTGGAGGACAACGCCACGCTCCGAGTCGCGGTCCACGATTCGGACACCGGCGAGGAACTGAACGCGACGAACGTGACTTACAACGTCACGCCCGATGAGGAGATCTCACCCCCCACTGCGGCTATCGACGTTGCGAACCAGACCGGCAACGGCACGAACCTCTCGGTCGACAACGCGACGGCGAGCACCGACTTCTACGTCGACGTACACGACGACAGCGGTGTGACGCTCAACGAAACCGCGACGTTCGCTGCGGACGAGTCGTTCGAGGGGGATCTCACGATGGAGCCGCCGCTGGAGGGCAACGCCACGCTTCGCGTGGCTGTCCATGACGCCGAAACTGACGAAGAACTAAACGCGACGAACGTTACCTACAACGTCACGCCCGACGAGGAACTCGTCGATATCACGTCGAACCTCTCCGTGGCGGACCAGGCCGGCAACGGCACGAATCTCTCGGTCGACAACGCAACGGCGAGCACCGGCTTCTACCTGAACGCGAGCGTGGACGGTGACACGCTGACCACGAGAGACACGCTGAACGAAACCGACGCGTTCGATGGGAGCGAAACCTTCGAGGGGAACCTCTCACTCGACCCGCCGCTCGAATCGAACGACACCGTCCGCGTCGCTCTCGTTGATGCGGAGACCGACGAGGAACTGAACACGACGAACGTCAGCTACACCGTGGTCGAGGAACCCGTCGGTGCGACGGCGAGCCTGAACGTCACCGACCAGACGGGTGACGGCACGAACCTCTCCGTCGACAACGCCTCCGCGTCCGTCGGTTTCACCGTCTCTGCGAGCGTGAACGGGATCGCACGAAACGGAACCGATGCGTTCAGTGCGGACGAGACGTTCGAGGGGAACCTCACGCTCGCCCCGCCGCTGGAGGAGAACGCGACCGTCAACGTGACAGTCACCGACGCGGCGACCGGCGAGATGTTGAACGCGACGAACGTCAGCTACACCGTAATCGAGGAGACGACTGAGGTTTCGGCGACCGTCGAAGCCGCGGACCAGACCCGCGACGGCACGAACCTCACCGTCGACAACGCCACCGCGGAGACGGCGTTCTACGTCAACGCCAGCGTCGACGGAACGTCGTACAACGAGACGGGAGCCTTCGACGCCGGCGAGTCGTTCGAGGGTAATCTCACGATGGAGCCACCGGTCGGCGAAACCAGCACTGTCCGCGTGGCGGTACACGACGCCGAGACCGACGAGGAACTGAACGCCACGAACGTCAGCTACACTCCCGCCGTAACCGGTGACACCGTCGACGCGATCGGCGAGTACGAGGACATCGAGGCCGCACGCCGGGACGGGTACGTCGACACCCACCGGTTCGATAGCAACGAGTCCGGGGCCGTCGGCATTCGGTTCGTGAACGAGAACGCCGTCGACGGAGACCTCGACCCGCGTGAGCCCGAGGCGCTGCTGTACACGATTAACGACACCGGAGAATACGAACTCCTCGGGGCCGAGTGGGTGGTCCCCGAACTGGACGCTGACGACCGTCCAGTGCTGTTCGACGAACCGTTCGACGGGCCCTTGCAGCCCCACACCGACGAGTTCAACGAACATTACGGCCTGTACGCGTGGCTGTTCGAGGACAACCTCGACGGACAGTTCGAACAGCGAAACGCCGCGGTCGACGATCTCGACCTCGTGAGCGTCAGCGACCAGACTGGCGACGGCGACACCGTCACCGTCGACCGGACAGTGTTCGCCGAGGAGTACGTCGTCGAAGTTCGTACCGAGGCCGGGACGGTACTCGGCCAGTCCGGGGTGCTCACCGGCGAAGAAACGGGCACTACCGTCGCTCTCGACACGGCTCTGGACGCCGATGCGACGCTCAACGTCTCGATCCATCACGCTGATTCCGGAGCCGAGATCGGGGAACCGGTCGTCCGCGAGACGATCAACTACACCGTCGACACGGGTGGACTAGTCGACGATGAACCGGATAACGAAACCGACACGACAGTCGGCCAAAACGAAACGACCACCACGAACCCGACCGTCACGACCCGATACCGCGGCTAAACCCTGTCGCGGTGTTCTCTCACGAGTCGCGTTGCCCTTGGACGTGAGAAGCCTTCTCTCCGCTTCGGCAGAATCTGTTACTCCGTCTGTTGACTCCCCCAGAGATGGAGATAACGACCAGAAACAGTAACACCGTGACCTGTCAATGGTAAGTATGGTCGACTCGTACGAGGACGGATACAAGGAAGGCGCTATCTTCTTGTTCTACGACGGGGAATCGATTCTGATCGAGCATCGCCCGACGGACGGCGGGACGGAGACGTTCATTCCAAACGGGACGATAGAGGAGGCGGACAAATCCTCGGGGTCCAACGACAACTACGTCCTAGCTGCGCTCCAGCGCGAGGTAGACGAAGAGTTTTCGGGCCAAGTCGAGGTGGAGTCTCTGGACAAACTCTGCGAGCACAAAGTAGAGGAGCCCGCGATCTGGTTTCACTCGTACGTCGTAACCGAGTGGAGCGGTGAAGTGCCCGATTACACGGTCGAAGATGGCGAGAGATACGCGGATCTGGAGTGGGTTCCATTGGACGAGTACGACGAACACCTGCAGTTTCGCAGTGCAGTTGAAACCTGCGAGGAGTTACGGGCACAGGTCTCGGAAGGCACAGTTTGAGGAACGGGGAGATCAGTTACGGGAACGGAAAGTCAAGCCGGGGCCCGATTTGAACCCCGACTACTCCGCTTCGGTCGGTCCCTTCTTTAGATCCTGGTTGCAGACACGACTCTCGTGTCTGTCGAGCCGAGAAAAGCCAAGGGCCGGATTTGAACCGGCGGTGGGCGGCTCTGCAGGCCGCTGCGTTCGGCCGGACTCTGCCACCTTGGCGCAGTTTTCACTAGTTTCGGCCGTCGTTTAAGCCTAGCGTTTCGCGTTGTTCCGCTGCGACGGTCCGTGGGACACTAGGACAATAATATTCCTTGAGCATAGAGCCTTTAGGGCTCACAGCAGTTCAGACCGGTAGACGAGCCGTTTAGAAGACGAAATTATGCGTGACACTATCGCCCAGACGAGCGACCGCGGATCCGTGGACCGTCCCGACCTCGAACAGTACGTGAGCTATTCCGACGGCGACGATACCGTCATCTGCGACCGCGAGAACCCAAGCGCCTGGATCAAATCCGACGCCTTGGACGTCGTCGAACCCTAATTCTCCGTCACTGGGTCGCTGAGAGCAGTTCACCGCGAGCCGGTAGCAGCGCCGAAAGTAGTTTACCGTGTGAACTGGTACCAACAAACATGAAACTCTCCGACCCCGTATCGATCGAGCACGACGACCGGCAACAGATATTCGAAGAGATAGAGCGCAATGGAGGGCTACCGAAAGACAAGGTGATCACCGGAACAGTCGAGAAACAGCGCGCCGCGCGCCATCACGTCGCGATCCTCAAGCGCAACGGGTACCTCCGAGAGACGGAGGACGGCCGACTCGAACCCGCACTGGAGGTAGACGGTGACGAGGAGGAGTTCGACGTAGCGGACGTCACCGTCACTATCCGCCCGGCACGTCAAGCGGACTTGACCGGGATCGTCGGCGCGATCCGGCAGGTCGCCACCGAGAAAACCTACATCGTCGCGGAATCGGTCGCCGACGAACTCGACCACGAGAACGTCCTGTTGCGACACAACACTGTCGAGTCGCGCATGTTCTTCGTCGCGACCGTCGACGAGACAGTGATCGGCTGGGTTCATCTCAATGCGCCAGAACTGGAGAAACTCGACCACACCGCCGAACTGACCGTCGGCGTTCTGGAGGAGTATCGCGGGCAGGGCATTGGGAACGAACTGCTCGACCGCGCAACGGAATGGGCGCGGGCGAACGAGTACGAACGGCTCTATCAGAGCGTTCCGTCGACGAACCAGCGGGCGATCGAGTTCCTCGAAGAGAACGGCTGGCAAGTGGAGGCGGTCCGCGAGGACCACTACAAACTCGACGACACGTACATCGACGAAGTGATGATGGCCACGACGCCGTAGCGCCGATAGCCCCTACTGACAGTCCTCGCAAACGTACGCCGTTTCTCCGATGAACTGGTCGCGCTTCGGCCGGGCGACGTACTCTCCGCACTCGACGCACCAGGTCCAGTAGATAGAGCGTCCCGCTTCCGACATCATCCGGCCGCTCTCGTCCGATAGACTGCGGATCTCGATATAGCGGTCGCTCACCGCCGTCACTTCGCCGCCGATCGGCGCGTGTTGCGCGTTGCTGATCCCGTCGTCTGCGGGCACCGCGATCATCTCACCGGCAGATATTTCCGCACCGTCAGAGACGACGGGCCGACTCGGCGAGACGACACCCTCGAACGCCGGGTTCGTGATCAGTGGCACCCGGACGCGGTTGGGAGTCAACGTCGTCGGTGACGTCTCGTGGTCCGCGGTCCAGTCGATCGCGTTCAGGACGTTGATTCGGTCACCGCCGAGCGTGTTCTCCTCGGCGATGTCCTCGTCGATGACTGTCAGGCAGTTCGTTCGCTTGGTCGTTCCGAAAGCGTCCGGATCCGCCTCGATCTCGAAACACCAGCCCGGTCCGCCGTCGGCAAGTATCTCGTCTCGGTCAAGGTCTTCGGGATCTCGTCCCGCCGCTTCGAGGAGCGTTGACGCGGGTGTGCCGACAGGAACCCGCAAGAAACGGTGACGGGGGACGTTCCCGTCAACGTGAACGTGCTTGTACGTCACCGGTTCGTCGCGGTCGAGCGTCCGGTAGACGTTATCCAGTGTCTCGGTGTTCTGGACGATCCACCCGTGGTCCATCGGGAGGTCATCACCGATGACCGTCCCCGCGACGAGGCGCAGGAGGACGCTCTCCATCCCGTACTCGTACTGGTCGTCCGTGTACGCGAAGACGATCCCGGCCTCAGCGGCCGGGTCGAGCGGCAGATCCGCCGGTTCGTACACCGTCGCGTCGGTCGCAGATTCGAGCGGTCCCATCCACTCGTCCCTGTCTTTCGCCTTCGCCCCCACCACGATCGTCTCGAACGCTCGGTCTAAGAGTGCGTCGAACAGTTCCCCGAACGCGTCCGCGCGCTCGCGACCCAACCGCTTGTCGATGTAGTAGTTCGGTTCGCTTTCTTGGTGGTTTACCAACAGGTAGTCCACCTCGTCGAGACGGCCCCACTTCGCGTGCGCAGGGAATCCGGCACCCCCAGCACCCGCGATGCCCGCGTTCCGGAGCGTCGTCGCGAGTTCAGTCGGTGCTGCCTGGTCGAGCCGCTGTAGGCCGATACTCATGTTCACCCCTCCAGTTCGATACTTCTCACCACCACAGCATAACTTTACCGTGAAGCATCACGAATACGATGAGATTGTTGTACGTTAACAAAGGACACTGTCGATGGCGGACTACGGAAAACGACGGTCGATCAATCAACCGCATACACGCGGTGTGGCCGTCGCTCGCGGTCGATATGAAAAAAGCCCATCCGGCGGAGCCGGACGGGCTAGTAGTATGAGTGGGTGGCGGCGAACCGGATTTCCCAGAGACTCGCGTACTCCAGTACTCGCCGGAACGCTAGTGGGCTTAACGACCGTGTTCGGGATGGGTACGGGTGGAACCCCACTGCTATGGCCGCCGTAACGCCGACCCACGGAGTCGAACCGTGGTGGTATACCGATATCGGTGGTATGAAACCGTAATGTACGTGCAATCCAGGTAACGCCTGGACCCGTTCGTGGGTACAGTGCGATGAGTGTGTGGCGTCGATTTGTTAGTGCTCGCGGACTGAACGCCTCGTTGCCTTGGCGCGTACATCCCGAGTCTATCGAACTCGTCTTCTACGAGTAATCTCAGTGGTACCTCTTTTTCAGGTGGGTTTCGAGCTTAGATGCGTTCAGCTCTTACCCCGTGTCACGTGGCTGCTCGGTACGTGCCCTTTCGGACAACCGATACACCAGTGGTGACCATTCGGAGTTCCTCTCGTACTATACGAACGTTCCCGTCAGGTACCGTGACACCCCCAATAGATAGCAGCCGACCTGTCTCACGACGGTCTAAACCCAGCTCACGACCTCCTTTAATAGGCGAACAACCTCACCCTTGCCCGCTTCTGCACGGGCAGGATGGAGGGAACCGACATCGAGGTAGCAAGCCACTCGGTCGATATGTGCTCTTGCGAGTGACGACTCTGTTATCCCTAAGGTAGCTTTTCTGTCATCTATCGCCCGCATCAAGCAGGCTGATAGGTTCGCTAGACCACGCTTTCGCGTCAGCGACACTCGTTGGGAATGTCACTGTCAGACTTCCATGTGCTCTTGCGCTCTTCCTCGGGTCTCCGACCCGAGTGAGGAAATCTTGGGGCGCGCTCGATATCTTTTCAAGCGCGTACCGCCCCAGTCAAACTGCCCGGCTACCGGTGTCCTCCTCCCGGAGTGAGAGTCACAGTCACTAACGGGTAGTATTTCAATGCTGCCTCGGTGGCCCGCTGGCGCGGGTACCTGTGTAACGGCTCCTACCTATGCTGCACATTAGCGACCGTGTCTCAGCGACAGCCTGCAGTAAAGCTCTATAGGGTCTTCGCTTCCCCTTGGGGGTCTCCAGACTCCGCACTGGAACGTACAGTTCACCGGGCCCAACGTTGGGACAGTGACGCTCTCGTTGATCCATTCATGCAAGCCGCTACTGAAGCGGCAAGGTACTACGCTACCTTAAGAGGGTCATAGTTACCCCCGCCGTTAACGGGTCCTTCGCCCCATTGTACTGGGTGTTCAGATACCCGCACTGGGCAGGATTCAGTGACCGTACGAGTCCTTGCGGATTTGCGGTCACCTATGTTGTTACTAGACAGTCGGAGCGTCCGAGTTACTGCGACCTGCCTCGTCGGAGGCAGGCATCCCTTATTGCGAACGTACGGGACTAACTTGCCGAATTCCCTAACGTCGGTTGCTCCCGACAGGCCTTGGCTTTCGCTGCCATGAGCACCTGTGTCGGTTCTTGGTACGAGCATCATACTCCCTTTTCACGGGCTCTAGGTTGGCCTGAATTGCTCTATCTCGACATTCGTCCGCTTCCTGCCATTACGGCTTCCACGGAGTTCGACGATTCGACTGGGCGAATGCCCAGTTCAGGCGGCCCCAAAGCGTCAGTTTCAATGTATGATGGCACTGGAATATTAACCAGTTTCCCTGTTGTCCCATTCGACTTACGGTAGGACTTAGGATCGGCTAACCCTCGGCTGATCAGCATTGCCGAGGAACCCTTGCTCGTTCGGCCGTCGGGGTTCTAACCCGACTAACGCTGCTACTATGACCAGGATTTTCGTCACTATTCGGTCCACGCGAGTTCTCACCCACGCTTCCAGCCGAATAGAGCGCCAACCTACGGAATCACCCTGTGACGGGTGTCGCTAGGTCTCGGTGGTGGATTTGAGCCCCGATCATTTTGGGCGCCTCGAACCTCGGCCGGTAAGCTGTTACGCTTTTCTTAGAGGGTAGCTGCTTCTAAGCTCACCTCCCGGCTGTTTAGGGCTCGAGACTACCTTCGGTTGCACTTAATCCACACTTGGGGACCTTAACCCAGCTCTGGGTTGTCTCCCTCATGGTGCACAGGCTTACCCCGCACACCGGACTCCCTGCGTCGATGGCGTTCGTAAGTTCGGAGTTTGACAGGGAGGCCAACTCCTCTCGGAGTTGGGTCTCCCAATCAGTGTCTCTACCTCACGAACTACCTCAGCAGAGGTCATGCTTCGACATGTTTCGGTTGGAACCAGCTGTTGCCGGACTCGATGGGCCTTTCACCCCTATACGTAGGTCACGAGAGGGTATTGTAGGACACCAACTCTAGCAGGCTTCCACGCACCTTTCGGCACGCTTGACCTTGCCCACGCATAGATCGTCCGGTTTCGGGTCGTACCCGTTTGACTCCCCGCGCTTGAACACGGTGGTCCTGGGGCGAAGCCCTGCGACCATATTGGTTTCCCTGCGCCTTCCCTGATACTCAGGTTAGACTTGCCAAACATGTACACTCCCTGGTTCGTTTTTCAAAACGTACGACGGGACATCGGCTTCCGGTGCGTCTTACTGCAGGCTCGCGCCTGTGTCATTTTGCAGCGGACCTTGTATGCCTCGTCGCTCGATCGCCACCTGATTTCAAGCCCTATTGCACCTCCCTTCATGGGGTGCTTTTCAGCGTTCGCTCACGCTACTTGTTCGCTATCGGTCTCGAGTTGTATTTAGTCTTGGCCGTTAATGCCGGCCGTGTTCACGAGGGAGATCCAACCCCCGATACTCTGGAGCTGACGCACAGCGTACTGGTCTGCATTACGGGGTTATCACCCTGTCTCACGCTCCATTCCAGGAGACTTCATGCAGACGGTCTGCTGCTGAGAGCCAGTCCGAACACCACATTGCCCGAAGGCTTCGGTTTGGACTGTGTCGCGTTTACTCGCCGTTACTAACGACATCTCTATTGATTTCTTTTCCTGCCGGTACTGAGATGTTTCAATTCCCGGCGTTCCCCATTGCGCGAAGCAATTGCGAGGGGATTCCCATTCGGAGATCCTCAGTTCTTACCCTCCGTGCGGGTCCCTGAGGCTTTTCGCAGCTTGGCACGTCCTTCGTCGGCACTCGAGCCGAGCTATCCACCAGGTGGCACAGTAGCCACGTTGTGGTGCACTACCATGGTGGTAGTGCGATATATTGTCACTGTGACCCGGGAACGGGTCCAGTGGACGTCTGGATTGCACGTACACACGGCCTCATCACACGCCCCTGGGTGTCACCGGGGGCGTATTCAACCCTTCCCAACCGCGCTTGCGCGGGATGGTGCATCGGTTCGTTCGGATTCAATCGTAGCGGAGTAACCCACTTAAGGGCAACGGTTCCGTACGGCGAATCCGAACAGCATGGACCCACTGGGATTCGAACCCAGGGCGTCCTCCTTGCAAAGGAGGCACTCTACCGCTGAGCTATGGGCCCACCTCCCTCTCGGGAGTAGTGTTAGCCTTGGTAGTTCTAAGGTGCCCGGCCGATCACTCGGCTGGCGGGTCGCGGAAACGGACGAAGGTGAGCCACCCGCGTCGGGGTGGTCTCGGGTCGTTGGAGGTGATCCAGCCGCAGATTCCCCTACGGCTACCTTGTTACGACTTAAGCCCCCTTGCGAAGCCCAGATTCAGCCGTCAGAGACGGTTTCATCCGGACCTCACTCGGGTGCTTTGACGGGCGGTGTGTGCAAGGAGCAGGGACGTATTCACCGCGCCCTTCTGAGGCGCGATTACTACCGAATCCAGCTTCATGAGGGCGAGTTTCAGCCCTCAATCCGAACTACGACCGAGTTTCGGAGATTAGCGTCCCCTTTCGGGGTTGCATCCCACTGTCTCGGCCATTGTAGCCCGCGTGTCGCCCAGCTCATTCGGGGCATACTGACCTACCGTTGCCCGTTCCTTCCTCCACATTGGCTGTGGCAGTCCTCCTAATGTACCCATCAACCTCAAGGGTCATGCTGGCAATTAGGAGTGCGGGTCTCGCTCGTTGCCTGACTTAACAGGACGCCTCACGGTACGAGCTGACGGCGGCCATGCACCTCCTCTCAGTAGCTCTGATAAGCTCATCACACTGATCGTCACTGCTACTGTCGGAGCTGGTGAGATGTCCGGCGTTGAGTCCAATTAAACCGCAGGCTCCTCCGGTTGTAGTGCTCCCCCGCCAATTCCTTTAAGTTTCATCCTTGCAGACGTACTTCCCAGGCGGCTCGCTTCGCGGCTTCCCTGCGGCACAGCACAGGCTCGTAGCCTGTGCCACACCTAGCGAGCATCGTTTACAGCTTGGACTACCCGGGTATCTAATCCGGTTCGTGACCCAAGCTTTCGTCCCTCACCGTCGGATCCGTCTTCCCGAGGCGCTTTCGCCACCGGTGGTCCGTCCAGGATTATAGGATTTCACTCCTACCCTGGACGTACCCCTCGGGTCTTCCGGTCCCTAGCCAGACAGTTTTCGCCGGACGCCCACCCGTTGAGCGGGTGGATTTCCCGACGAACTTGCCTGGCCGGCTACGGACGCTTTAGGCCCAATAATAGCGGCCATCACTTGGACTGCCGGTATTACCGCGGCGGCTGGCACCGGTCTTGCCCAGTCCTTATTCGTACACCTCAGTACGGTGTACAAAAGCGAGGGCTATATGCCCTCGCACTCGGGGTCCCCTTATCGCACTGGCGTGCAGTGTAAAGGTTTCGCGCCTGCTGCGCCCCGTAGGGCCCGGTATCTTGTCTCAGATACCGTCTCCGGGTTCTTGCTCTCACAACCCGTACCGATTATCGGCACGGTGGGCCGTTACCCCACCGTCTACCTAATCGGCCGCAGCCACATCCTCTGGCGCCGGAGCATTTCCGGCTCAGGCCGTTCAAGGCGGAGAGCCGTATGCGGTATTAGCCTCAGTTTCCCGAGGTTATCCCGCTCCAGAGGGTAGTTTGGCCACGTGTTACGGAGCTATTCGCCACGAGTCTAAACTCGTGCGACTAGCATGGCTAAATCGGACCCCGATAGCAATGGCCTCCGGCAGGATCAACCGGAATGTACCTGGCCACAAGGGCCAGGGGGCGTGGCGGGTACACTCAGACGAGTGTACACCATCTTGCGTGGTCCGTGTCCGGTGACCGCCAGACCGTTGAACGGCCGGGTGTCACCGAACTACCAAGGCTAACATCAGATCCCATCGTGTACGGCGGACCGCAGGGGTGGAATCCTCATGTCCTTCGGACTTCATTGTAAGGCTGGAAGGGTTCATAAACCCTTCGAACTGCCTTCGAAGTCCGGTACGACGGAGCGAGTTGAACGCCCCGCCAATCGCGTCGTGTGCTTTCCGCATCACAACCGAACACCCTTACACACTTAAGGGCATCGGAACGGGTCGGCCGCCGGATAGTTCCGGCGGCCGACCGCTCGATAACCCTGTGCGGGCGTCGGCAGGTCCCGACCGGAACCGGTCGGGCCTTCACATTACATTCGGATGGCCGGGTTACATAAAAGGCCGTCGAACCGAACCGGCACCGGAACCCGTTACCGTGCCACGGTTTTCCACAGTTGCTCGTTGGTGCTGTGGTCGCATATAGTAGCTGATGACTTGCAAGTCATCACACACTCGGTCCTACGTACTCGTGCGATCGGATATGTAAACAGTTGCAAGCGCTACTATAGCTGTCCGATTATCGAATGTCGCACGGCAGGAGGCCGGCCGATCATCCCACGCCACTGGCGCCTGGTCGGACCGGGCGTCACCGCGCATCTGACGCTGAGAACCCGAGACTAATAGTATTTTACTTACCAACTATCGCGTACGCGTGTTAAAAAGGAATCAGTTCTGAGCGACCGATGTCACTCGTCGAGATGTTCGATGCCTTTCTTCGAGACGTTTGCCTCGGTTATCTCCTGTGGCATCCAGTCCGGCTTGTCAGAGGGAGCCTCTTCTTCCCAGGCCCAACCGTCGTAGATGTGGACTTTGTCCGTCCCTTTCTCCCGTAGCCGGAGTTCTGTTCGGTCCGCCGCGTCCTCGCTAGACGCCGGACTGAGTCGGCGCGCCGCCTTCAGTGCGGCCTGCCTGGGCGTGTTCCCGGAGAACACGCTCGGTTCGTCACCGCTGTCTCGAAGCGCGAAATTTCGTTTACCGTCTTCACGTACCATGGTTTTGCCTCCGTGTCAAATCAGCACATGCCTCATTATAAATATATCCCCGACGGAAGGGGGATTGGACCACGGTCTTATAAAGGACTCCGAGCCAGATGCCGAAAACGAAGGGGATTCACCGGTCGAGCGGGGGATATCAGTGGATTGTGACGTCGCGCGCGGACGAATCGAGCGACAGAGACGGATATCGTAGGGGTCTGGGATCGGGATCGTAGAAAACACTTAAGTATGTCGTGTGGCGACTGTCGAGATAGAATACCGCGATGGTACGGAAAAAGAAGCTCAGCCCGAGTGGTGCGAAAGACGAAAACGGCGAGTACCACAACGTCCACATCAACCTACACGAGGACGAACTGGCGGTGGCTGGCATGGAAATCGGGGACGAGGTGTTCGTCCGCGTCCGCGAGGACAAGATAATCATCCAAAAAGCAGACAAAGACGAGGTCGAACACGAGTTCTAACGGGGTCCGTACCCGTCGCGGTGGCATCACTGGGCGCTTCGCGGGGTTTATACTGGTTCTATCCCCAGGATACGAACAATGAACCTGTACGACGTAGCGAAACCGCTTCTGTTTCGTCTCCCGGCAGAAACCGCACACGGCCTCGTCTACCGCGGGCTACGGGGTGTTTTAGGTACTCCCGTCGAAAAGAGCCTCTCCAGACGGTACACCGTCGACGACGACCGACTCGCGGTGTCAGCGTTCGGCTGTTCCTTCTCGAACCCCGTGGGCGTGGCTGCTGGATTCGACAAGAACGCGGAGATCCCGAACGCTCTCGCCAGTCTGGGGTTCGGACACGTTGAAGTCGGGGGCGTCACTGCCGAACCGCAGGAAGGGAACCCGCGTCCGCGGATGTTCCGACTGCGGGAGGACGGCGCGCTCATCAACCGTATGGGTTTGAACAACGAGGGGGCCGCCATCGTCGGCGAGCGCCTGAGCGAGACCGCCGCCGACGTGCCCATCGGCGTCAACATCGCAAAGAGCGAACGCGTCGACAGCGAGAACGCGCCCGAGGACTACCGCAAGACGTACGAACGCGTCGCCGACGGCGGCGATTTCTTCGTCGTCAACGTCTCGTGCCCGAACTCGGAGGGGTTTCGGGAACTCCAGAACCGCGAGTCCATGGAGGCCATTCTGGGCGAACTCGTCGATGCCGGCGCGAGCCCCCTCCTCGTGAAACTCTCGCCGGACCTTCCCGGTCCCGCGGTGGAGGACGCACTGGACATCGTCAACGACCTCGGTCTGGACGGCGTCGTCGCCACGAACACGACGACCGACCGTCCGGCGTCGCTCCGTAGCCCAAACCGCGCCGAGGGGGGCGGTCTCTCGGGCAAGCCCATCGAACACGAAGCCACCGCGATGGTTCGGTTCGTCGCCGACCGCGTCGACGTGCCCGTTATCGGCGTCGGCGGCGTCTCCGGCCCCGAGAGCGCCTACCGGAAGATCCGGGCCGGCGCGTCGCTCGTTCAACTGTACACCGGCCTCGTGTACGAAGGCCCATCGCTGGCCCGAGAGATCAACGAGGGGCTACTCGAACTGCTGGAGGAAGACGGGTTCAACAGCGTGGAGGACGCTGTCGGGGCGGACCTGGAGTAACGCGAAAACGGGCGGGCGAAAAGGCGGAGAGCTATTCTAACGCGTCCATCCGGAACTCGAACCCGGCCACGGGCAGTTCCAGATCGTGTTCGACGAGCACCGACGGGTGGACCTCGCCGATGACGCCTACCGACTCGCCGTCGATCACCACGGCGGCCGTGCGACCGTCGACGAACGTCGGGTGGTCGGTCGGCGGCGTTTCGAGGTCGACGTCGAAGTTCCGCGCGACCGCCTGCAGACGTGCCTTGGCGTCCTCGTAGGACGCGTCGTGTCGCGCGAGAACGCCGGCGACGGTGCGTCGCTCGGCGACGCCCGTGTTCTCGGAGTCGTCCACGTGCGCGGCGAGACCGATCTCAGCCAGGTCCTGCGGGTACGACCGGTGTGTGTTGTTCTCCAGCACCATCAGCAGCGAGGGGAGCGCCCACGTGCGAAGCATCGTGTAGTCCTCGCTGTACGGTTCGCGGATGGTCGCCGGGTCGGCCGCCCCCACTGCGTCGTCGTCCGGGCCGATCCGCATCCGCTCGAAGTTCTCCGTTTCGCTGATCATGTGGAAGTTCAGCAGGTCCTCGAAGCCGAGACCGACCAGCAGGTCCCGGACGGCGTCTTCGAGTTGCGAGCGGTCGTGGCGACCGCCGACGGTGCTAACGTCAGGATAGCTCGGTTCGAGGTCGTTGAAGCCGTACGCGCGTCCAACGTCGTCCACGAGGTCGAGCGGGTGGAGCACGTCAACGCGATAAGACGGGACATCGACCTCATAGACGGGGCTGTCGGCGGGCTCCGACCGGCGATCCGACGACTGCGACCCGACGCCGCCCTCCGCCGTCTCCGCGTCGAGTCCGGACCGCTCGAACAGGTCGACGACCTCCTCGGGGTCGAAGTCGACGCCGATGAGGCCCTCGATGCGGTCGTGGGAGACGGATTTCTCCCGCGTAGAGAGGTCGGGACGGACGAGTTCCCGGTCGGGATACTCGACGGTGACCGTCTCGACGGTCGCTCCGCGGGCGTCGAGCGCGTAGCAGACGATAGAGAGCATCCGGTCGACGGTCCACTGGTCGGTACCGGTCATCTCGACGAGCAGTTCGCGGGAGTCCGTCGACACCTCGGTCCGCTTGCCGTTGATAACGGGCGGGAACGAGAACAGGCCGATGTCGTCGTAGATAGCGGGGTAACGCTCGTACTCGCCGACGAGGTCGGCGTACGTCTCGCCTGTCGGGTGGTCGGTGAGCACGTCCGCTGGCGTCATCTCGCTGTTGCTGTCGAGCGGGACGAACCGGTCGCCGTCGGGTTCGATCCCGGTGTAACGGATCGAGTTGCCCTCGCCTTTCCGTGCGGGTGCGCCTTTGAGCATCGCCAGATCGTGGATACCGATGGCACCTTTCGCGCGCTTGCGGCCCATCGTCGCGTGGAGTTTCTCCTGCAACTGGATCAGCGATTCGAGGGCCTCCTCGTCCAGGTCTACGCCCCGTATCACGGCCCCGGTGACGTACGGCCGCTCGTCCGGAACGTCCTCGTCGACCTCGATGGTCCACTCGGCGTCGTTCGTGTTCGGCACGTACACGCCGCGGTCGTCACCGTACTGGTAGCGCAGCGAGCGGGCGATCCCCTCGACGGAGAGGCGGTCCAGGCGGTCCGGCGCGAACTCTAACTGGAACTCGCCTTCTTCCGTGCGGCCCTCGAACTCTAAACCGAGACCGAACAGGTCCGTCTTCAGTTCCTCGTCGTCTTTCTCGTCGTGGCCGGTCAACTCGCGCAGTTCTTCGGGGTCGACGTCGACGACTGGCATCAGTGAATCACCTCGGTGTTCCGCAGCAGTTCGAGGTCAGCGAGCGTCCCGTGGACGTCCCGAATGTCCTCGAAGCCGTACATCAGCATGAGCAGGCGCTCCAGCGAGAGCCCCCAGGCCATCACGTCGCAGTCGACGCCCAGCGGCCGGAGCACTTCCTCGCGGAACATCCCGCTGTTGCCGACCTCGACGAGTTCGCCCGTCGTGGGGTGGGTACCGAACAGTTCGAACGACGGTTCCGTGTAGGGGTTGTAGTGCGGCTTGAACTCCAGGTCGGTGATGCCGAACTGCTCGTAGAACTCCGTGAACGTCCCCATCAGGTCGCGAACGGAGAGGTCGTCGGCCATCACCCAGCCCTCGATCTGGAAGAACTCCAGCAGGTGCGTCGGGTCGAGGGTGTCGTTGCGGTACACCTTCTCGACGCTGAAGAAGCGCTCGGGGGGCTCCAGGTCGCCCTGCGCGTACCCCGAGAGATAGCGCATTGACAGCGACGTTGTGTGGCCGCGCAGGTCGATCCCCTTCGCGACCTCCTCGGTCCACGGCGAGTGGTAGCCCTCGCCGTCCTCGCCGACGCCGTTTAGGTGCGCGTCGCGGACGCGCTCGACCAGGTCCTCGGGGAGTTCCGCGATCTCGGACGGGTTCTCCAGCGCGAACTGGTCCCAGTGGGTCCGCGCCGGATGGTCCTGGGGCATGAACAGACAGTCGTTGATCCAGAACTCGGCGTCGGCGTGCGGCCCTTCCATCTCCTCGAACCCCATGCCGACGAGCGTGTCTTTCACGCGGTTCGCGGTCTGTCGAAGGATATGCTCTTTCCCGCCGTTTATCTCGGCGGCGTCGGCTTCGACGTTGTACTCGGCGAACTCGACGTCTTCCCACTCGCCGGACGTGAGCAGTTCCGGCGTTATCCGGTCGACCGTCTCGGCCGTCTCGACGCCTTCCATCATCGCAGTGACGCCGTCACCGGTCAACGTTACCGAGCGAACGGTCGACTCGCTCCGGTCGACGAGGTCGCGGCGTTCCAACTGGTCGAGAACGCCGTCCTCGTCGACTGATTCGTCCGCGGACAGCGCGGACAGCGCCGCGGCCTCGGGGTCGCTGTCGGGGTCCGCGTCGGGGTCGGCCGTTATTTCACCGTTCTCTATGCTTCCGTACCCCTTGCGGGCGTAGTTCGAGAGCGCGATGTCGACCGCCGCGCCCTCCAGACCGGACTGTCCGATGACGCGACCCATCTCTACCGCCGCTTCGTCCGCGCCGGCGTCGAGGGCCGCCTCGTACAGGCGGATCTCGGGCAGGCCTCCGTCGACGTACGTCGCGCCCTCGTCGGTCAGCGAGACGCTCTCCTCGGTGGCCTCCTCGACGGAGACGAGCTCTGCGTCTGCCAGTTCGAAGACGGCACCCGTGACCGTCTCGGGTGGGAGGTCGGTCGCCTCGGCCAGTTGCTCGACTGTCTGTGCCTCGTTCGCGCTCGCGGTCTCTAACACCGCGACCTGTGATGCTGGTAGCTTCATTCGCTCGTTGGTACACGTACTCTGGGGTCGTCAGTTACCGATTCCGGTTCGACGTGGGCGGTTTCGTCCGCGGCGGCCGGGTTCCCGGCGCGTCGCCGCGCAGTCCACAGCCCGTGATCACCCGGAAAGGAAAAAGCCGAACCCCGGAGCGTCCTGCGACTGGCGGGCGAAACGCCGGCAGTGGGGTTCGGATGCCATAGTGAGGGATAGTCGCACGCGGAGTAAAAACGTTGCGAGGGCAGTTCGGTACCGACGCGGAAGCGGGCGACCCGTTTCGTGACCCCCTAACTGCGCGGCGCTTAGCTGGAACCCGCTCCGTTCGTCGCCGGGACCGGACGTTTTAATCGCTCCCGCGGCGAACCGCCGGCGATGGACTGGGACGAGTTCTACCGCGAGGCCGAGTACGACCGCTGCGCGTATCTGGCGGGGGAGGAGATGGCCGATCTGCTCGCGCTGTTTCTGGAGACGGTCGACGGAGACGACGGAGCGATGCCCCGGGATCTGTCCTCCGTCGGCTGCGGACCCGCGGTCGTACCGTTCGAACTAGCCGAGCGCTACCCGGAGATGGACGTTTACGGGTACGACCTCTCGGAGACAGTCGTCCGCGACAACCGTCTCCTCGCCGCGGAGCGGGGACTGGAGAACCTCCACTTCGCCGTCGACGAACTCCCCAACCTGGCGACAGACCGGGAGTTCGAGGTGGTCTACTGCGTCGCCACGCTGTATTTCGTCGCGGACCCGGAATCAGCTCTGCGGGCACTGTTCGACCTCGTCCGCGAGGGCGGGTACCTGGTCGTCAACTACCCGACCGAACGACTTCAGCGAGCCGTCCGCGAGGAGTTCGACGAGCGAAAGCGCGAGGCGTTTCACCTCGTCCGGGACGGCGAGAACCTGATCACGCGCGAGCGCGTGGGAGAGGTGCTGGGCGCAGAACCGCACGATTACTGGAGCGCGGTCGACGCGACGGCTGTCCTCGAAGAGAACCCCGAGTGGCCGACGGTGTACGTCGAGAAGTAGCCGCGAGCGCGGCGGACGGTTCGACCGCGCCGTGGTCTCCGGCGGCCGGAGCGGACCGTTTCGGCTGCGGAACGGTTACACCCGCTTGCGGGCGGAGTTCAGATCGATATCGACCTCGTCTAGCTTCTCCGCCCACTCCTCGCGCTTGTCCTGGTGGTCTTCTAAGAACTCCTCCATCAGTTCGGCGGCCTGCTCCTTGCAGCCGCCGCAGAGGCGCTCGCCGGTGACGCACTCGTCGTACACCTCCTTGGCGAACTCGTCGTCGTCGCCGGAGAGCAGGTACGCGTACAGTTCGTACACGGGACATTCGTCTGCTTTCCCGCCGAGTTCGCGCTGCTTCTCGGCGGTCTCGCGGCCGCCGGTCGTCGCGGACTTGACCTTGTCGTAACCCTCCTCGGGGTCGTCGAGCAACGAGATGTGGCTCGCCGGAACGGAGGAGGACATCTTCCCGCCGGTGAGGCCGGTCATGAAGCGGTGGTAGATGGACGAGGGCGGCACGAAACCGTAGCCGCCGTTGTCGAGTTCGACATCGCGGGCGAGCTCCTCCGCCTCGTCGCGGTCGAGGTCGAACGAGTCGGCGTGCTCGTCGTAGACGCGCTTCTCGCCGTCGATAGCTTCGATCAGGGCGTCGAACGCCTCGTCGGTCGCCTGCCGGTCGAGAAAGCGGGTGCGGGGGCGGAGCGGTTCCTTCCCGGCCGACGCCAGTTTCTCCACCGCGGACTCTCGGGCGTCCGACGGTGCGACCGCCTCGCGGAGCCAGTCGGCCGCCTCGCCGCACCGCGGGCGGTCGGGGTCCTCGGCGTACTCCTCGCGAGCGTCGTACGCCTGCCGGAGGAGGACGCGCTCGGCGTCGTCCGCCTCGAAGCTCGCGAACGCCTCGGTGACCTTGAAAAAGCGCATCCGGGCGGCGAGGTCACGAGCGAGGCGGACGTGCGGGTCCTGGTCCGGGCCGACCGGGATGACGGTCGGCTTCGGCTCGTCGAGTTGCGGGTAGAGGATGTCGGCCATCTGCGTGACGACGCTTTGCATGTGCGAAACGTCCGTCTCGCCGTCGAAGCCGTAGATCCCCTGGAACTCCGAGAAGCGCGCCTCGCTGCCGAGTTCGAACGCCAGGTCCTGCACCTCGCGGTTGGTCGACTGGCGGTACAACGTCCCGTCCTCAGGGTCGAAGCCGAGCGCCAGCAGCGAGAGCACGTAGTCCCGCGCGTGCTCGTCTATCTCTTTCCACGTCAGGCCGCGGGCGCTGTGGGCTTCGAGGTCAGCGATCAGCGCGTGGGCGTCGCCGCCCTGTTGCTGGTGCCAGATGATCTCGTCGAAGACTAGCTTGTGGCCGATGTGGGGGTCGCCCGTCGGCATGAACCCCGAGAGCGCGGCGAACGGCTCGTCGTTGCGCATCGCCTCCGCCACGGGCCGGTAGTCGCGGTGACCGAAGATGACGCCGCGGCGCATCAGGTAGTGCGGAGCGGGCACTTCGGGGAGCACCTCGTCGAACTCCTCGATGCCGAACTCCTCGAACAGCTTGCGGTAGTCGGAAACGCTGGAGGAGCCCCACGGGTCGAGAGCCACGTCGTCGACGGTTCCACCGTCTGCTCGAGGCGTCTTCGACGCCTCGGTGTCGGCCCCCGCCGCCTCCGTTCCGCCGTCGTCCTGGCGGACCGTCTCGTCGGCGTCGCGAGTCTCGTCAGTCATTACCGTAGCATCGCGGCGACATGGGCAAAAGGGGTTCGCTTCGGAGCGTTACGGGCGGTCGCCGAGCGTGTCGGCGACCAGTTGCGACTCCGCGCGCCGAAGCAACGCCGAGGCCGTCGAGACGGCGCAGTCGAGTTCGGCGGCTACGGCTTCGACGCCGCCCTCCCGGGGAATCTCGTAATATCCGACCGACTGGGCGGCCTCTAGTGCCTCCCGTTGTCTGTCGGTGAGAGACGGGCCGAAACCGCGGGTGAACGGACCGACCGAGAGGATATCGACGCTCAGCTCAGACGGGATCGCGTCCAGTAGCTCTCGCAGGTCCGTGCCGTGGCCGACGGCGGTCAGACGCATCGTCCGGTCGGCACGGAACTCGACCGGCGGGACGACCACGACGGTGTCCCGGCTGAATGCATCGAGCAGCAACTCCTCGCCCTCGCCGTTCGGCGCGCGGATGTACAGGAAGAACCCGCCGTCGCCGTCGGGCCGGATATCGTACTCGGTGATCGAATCCCGCGCGGAGAGCATCGCTTCGTAGACCCGGGGGTCGCCCTCGACGTAGAACAGCAGTGTCCGCTTGCCGCCCTCTGTCTTCCCCTCTAGCAGCACCTCCTGCTCGACTGCAGGGGATTCGCAGACGAACGCGTGCATCGGATGGATCGTCTCGGCCGTGTATTCGATGACGAGTTCCAGCGACTTCACAGCGGGCGTACTGCGGGCGAATACTTAAACCTCCGAAAAGTATCGGGGATAGAACCCTCCCGCTCGGCGTTCGATAACAGAGTATGAGCGAAACGATACGACCGGCGGGTGAGAGCAGGAGCGACCCGGACGGAGGACATCTGGAACGGAGCCGCCGCGTCTGGAACTGGTGGAGCGACCACTACGAACGAAGTGAGTCGGACTACGAGCCGATGCGTGAAACCGCGGTCCGCTATCTCGACCTCGAACCGGGGGATGCCGTGCTCGATATCGGCTGTGGGCCGGGCGTGAACTTCGAACTGCTCCGGGAGGCTGTCGGTCCCGAAGGGCGCATCGTCGCGATCGATTACAGTCCGAAGATGGTCGACCGGGCCCGCAAGCGGGTCGCCGAGCGCGGCTGGGAGAACGTGGAGGTCCGTCGCGCGGATGCGACGAGGGCGGACCTCGAACCGTCGGCGTACGACGCGGCGATAGCGACCCTCTCGCTCAGCGTGATGCCGTCGCCGGAAGAGGCCGTCGAGCGGGTCCGCGACGCGCTCGTCCCCGGGGGACGGTTCGCGGTCTTCGACATCCGACGAGTCCCGTCCGGTCCGCTCCGGATCGTCAACCCGCTTCTCGCGCGGGCCTTGCATCTGGTCGCGAACTGGAACGTCGATTCGAACGTCACGACCGCCGTCGAGCGCACGTTCGGCGACTGCGACGTCGTGGAGACGTACTTCGCGGGAGTGAACTACACCGCTGTCGCGACTTGCCGGCCCGCGGAGTGAGTCCTCAGGGCGTCAGCCGTTCGACCGACCGCCACTGCACCGTTTCGCCGTCGACCTGCGCGAACGTCATCGTCTTGCGGACGCCGTGGGCGAGGCGCACGTCGAGCGCCAGGTCCCGCGGCGCGAACGCGTACTCCGACGGCAGGACGCGAACGAGTAGTTCGGAGTGGCCCAGGTCGTCGACGCTCTCGACGTCGGCGTACGTCCGGAAGTCAGCGCCGAACTTGAAACCGGTCTTGGGGACGACGCCGCGGTCCCGAAGGTCCGCATACACCAGGAGACGGCGGTCGAACCGTTCGCCCTCGACGGCACGGCCGCGGTCGACGACCGCCTCACGGGGGAGAGTTAGTACCTCGCGTTCCACGAGGTACGCGGCCTCGACGAGCGATAGCTGGAGCGCTTCGCGGTCGCCGTCGCGGCCGGCAAGCGGTTGTCCGTAGAATCCCTGCTCGTGGAGGCGGGCCGGCGACTCCCAGCAGACGACGCGGTCCGAGAGCAGGTCGGCGGGGACGCTATCGGGAAGGTCGATGCCGCTGGTGCCGCCGACGTCCGGCCGGCCCGTCTCGAAGTACGTTATCTCGCTTTCCTCGTCGACGATGGCGAGCACGCGGTCGCCGAGCGTCGCGGCGGGGACGGACGCACGCTCGCCCACGGCTCGCACCCGGTAGGCCACCTCGCCGTCGCCGGGACCTTTCCCGCGCGGGTAGACGTGAAAGTCGGTGTCGTCCGGGTCCGGAACCCAGTCCTCCCTGGCGGGCGAGAGGTAGAACCCGCGTTCGCGGAGGTCGGCGTACACGAGAAAGCGGACGCCGAAGCGTGGGTCGTCGACTGAGGTGAGGAACTCGCGGAAGCTCATTCCGTCGACGGCGTCGAGGTCCCCCCGGAACAGGAGGTGGGCCGCCTCGGTGCGCGCGAGGGCAATCTCGTTCCCGCCGAGCGGCCGGCCGTAGCCCCGCGAATCGTAGAACCGCTGGCGGGCGTCGCCGCCGACTCTGACGACGCCGTCCCGAAGGTGTCCGTCCATACTCGTCGGTGGACGGCGCGAGGGCAAAGGGGCTGTGGTCGGGAGCGCGGCACGAACGAAGGGAGCCACTCATGCCTCGCAGGTCCCGTCGAGACACCGCTTTCGGGTCCCCGTGTCGAACAGCGGTAGCCCGCAGTCGCACTCTCCGACGACCGTGCCCGCCGGAAGCGAGAAACTCGCGTCGCAGTCGGGATACGAGTCACAACCCGCCAGGAGACCGCCGCGGCGGAGGACACGCAGGTCGTCACCGCAGTCCGGGCAGTTCCAGACACCGTCGAACGCCTCCTGTACGGCGGCGTCCAGTGACTCGCACTCGCGGTCGAGACAGACGTCGAACGGCTGGCCGCGTTCGACCCGAAGTCGGGGGCGACCGCAGTCGCAGCGCTCGTCTGTGACGATCGCTCCGGACGGGAGGCCGTAGCGCTCGCTGCAGTCGAGACACGACACCGCGCCGCCGGTCCGAACGAGCGTGCCGTCGCAGTCGGGACAGTCGCCGACGGGCGTCCCCGCCTCGCTAGAGGGATACCGCGCGAAACCGTCCTCGGCGTGGGCGACGACTCGAAGTCGCTGGTCGCCGGCGTGCGCGTCGACGGCGAAGCTACCGTCGCGCGAGCAGGCGACGGCGTCGGCCCGGGTCAGCCACGCGACGGGCTGATAGCCGTCGGCATCGTGGACAAGGACGGTGTTGTCGGGCTTGACGACCACGGTGACGCGGCCGCGGTGTTCCTCGCGACGGTCGCCGTCGTAGACGACGGTACAGTCGCCGGCGAGAACGCGGATCGGAGCGTCGGGGGAGTCGGTCGCGGACATGGCCCGGGCTGGTCCCGGTTTCGGCCTTAAACCTGCGGGGCAGAACATTTGACGCGTCGCGCCGTCGGTCGAGACGTGTCACCGACGGCTGTACTGTTCGATATGGACGGCGTGATCGTCAACTCCGAGGACTTCTGGGTGGAACTGGAAACCGAAGAGATACTGCCCGCGGCGGTCCCCGACGGGGATATCTCGGAGGACGAGATAACCGGGATCAACTACCGGGAGATCTACGACTATCTGGACGAGCATTACGACGTGGCGATAGACAGCGAAGAGTGGGAACGGCGGTACGAGTCCGCCGCCGAAGGGATCTACGCGGAGAAGGTTGACCTGATGCCCGGCTTCCGCGATCTAGTCGAGACGCTCCGCGACCGCGGGTGCAGGGTCGCCGTCGTGTCGTCGTCGCCGCAGGAGTGGATCGGGATGGTCACCGAGCGGTTCGGCCTGACGGATCTCTTCGAGGCAGTCGTCAGCGCCGACGATATCGACGCCGACAGCAAGCCCGCCCCGGACGTGTTCGAACACGCCGCGCGGCAGGTCGGCGTCGACCCCGCCGACTGCATCGCCGTCGAGGACTCGAAAAACGGCGTCAAATCGGCCAAGGCGGCCGGGATGACCGCCGTCGGCTACCGGACGGAGACGAACGCCGATATGGACCTCGACGAGGCCGACGCCGTCGCGGACGGCGCGGAGGAACTGCGCGAGGAATTACTGGCGCGGACGTCGTAACTCACTCCCCCCGTCCGTCGAGACCCTCATTGTACGCTGACGCTCCTGTTCTCGCTCACCGGCAACAGCGGCAGGTCCGGAAACGCGACGCTGACAGTGAACGTCATTTCGTCGTCGCTCCCGCCGAACACGCCGACGGGCGCGGTCAGCGTGTCGTCGAGATAGCCGTCGGACGTCGTCATCTCGACGCCGTTTACCGTGACGCGGACGCCCGCCTGTGCCGCGGCACCCGAGTTCCGAACTGTCACCTCGCGCATGTCGTTCTCGCCGGGGGCGACGGTCGAGGGGAAGTCGCCCCACTCGACTGCGACGGCGGGGAGGTCGCGAGCGCTCTCGACGACGCGTTCGGCGACGCCCTCGGAGAGGCCGGCGTCGGCCAGTCCAGCGACGCCGGCGTCGACCACGTCGCCGGGCGTCTCGATCCCCTCGGAGGCGAGTTTGCTCGCGCGGCCAGAGCCGACGCCGTCGATGGCGGTGAGGCCGACGGCGTCGTCGCTGACGCCGTTCTCGATGCGGGCCTCGACGCGGCGCGCGAGGTTGGCGTCGTGCGGGTCCGCGAAGCGATCGAGAAAGCCCCGGAGCGCGGAGACGAGACGCAACGCGTTCTGGCGGATGACCCAGGCGTCGCTGCGCAGTTCCGCGGGGGTCGACCCCGTCATCGACGAGCGGAGGATGGCGAGCACTTTCCGCGGGCCGTGGTCTAGGTCGCCGGCGTTCTGACTCGAAAGAACCGCCTCCACCGCGTCCCGCTCGGACTGCCGGGCGCTGACGCTGTCGAACTCAGTCGCGCTCGCCACCGCTTCGAGGATGGCGTCCGTCGTGATGGAGTCACGCACGGCGAGGTCGTGGAACCGCTCGGCGGTTTCCAGGCGGAGGTAGAACTTCGAGGCGAGCAGGCCGAGCCCCGTCGCCTCGACGCCGAGGTTCGCGTCCGTCTCGACGAAGCCGCGGTCGACCAGCCGTTCGAGTTCGGTCCGCACGCGGTCGCGGAGGTTCTCGAAGTCGTACTCGGCCGGTTTGCTCTGGGCGCGGACGTAGTAGAACGTGGTTTCGAGCCACTCCATCACGTCGTCTAAGTCCTGGATAGTGCCCATCGCGATTTCGGCGTTGAGGTGGGCGTCGAGGTCGCCGTCGGAGTTGCGCTGACGAGCGCCCGAGTCGGACGAGTCGGGGACCCCTGCGAGCCGCGATTCGATCTCCTTGCCCTCCCGGAGCAGGCGTCGGTACTTGTCGGCGTCGGAGCGGTCACAGACCACCCAGCCGTAGCCCACGTCGTCGTACCCAGGCCGCCCCGCGCGGCCGAGCATCTGGAGGACGTCGAGCGGGCTCATGTCCACCTCGCCTTCGAGGGGATCGTGGAGCTTCGTGTCGCGGATGACGACACAGCGGGCGGGGAGGTTGACCCCCCACGCGAGCGTGGAGGTGGAAAAGAGGATCTTGATGCGGTCCTGGCGGAACCACTCCTCGATCAGGTCCTTGTCGTTTTTCGAAAGTCCCGCGTGGTGGAAGGCGACGCCGTCTAACACGGATTTCCGGAGCGTGTCGTTTTCGAGTTGCTTCGTCTCGGTGTGGAAGTCGTAGTCGCCGCGCGCGCCGACGGGTATGTCGCGTTCGCCGATCTCGTCGCGTGCCTTCTTCGCCGCCTGGACGGTGTCTTGTCGCGAGGAGACGAACACCAGCGCCTGCCCGCCGTCGCGGATGTGCGGCTCCACGAGGTCGAGCGAGCGATAGAGCCGTCGGTACTTGTCGGCGAAGGCGTTGTCACCGTGGGTGTACGTCTTCACGCCGGCGTTGAGGTCGACGGGGCGGTACTCGTCACCGAACTGGAAGGTGGTCTCGGGCGGAGCGTCGAGCCACGCGGCGACGTCCTCGACGTTCGGCATCGTCGCCGAAAGGGCGACGGTCCGCGGGTCACAGAGGCGGCGCAGGCGCGACACCGTCACTTCGAGGACGCTCCCCCGGCGGTCCGAGTCCAGCAGGTGTACCTCGTCGATGACGCAGCAGTCGACGTCCGCGATGAACGAGTACCGGGGCGTGTCGTGTTTCCGGGTCGCTGAGTCGGCCTTCTCCGGTGTCATTACGAGGATGTCCGCGCGCCGGGCGCGTCGCGGGTTCAGGTCGCGTTCGCCGGTGACGACGTACACGGAGTAGCCCATGTCCTCGAAGCGTTCCCACTCGTCTTCTTTCTCGTTAGTGAGCGCGCGCATCGGGGCGATAAACAGCGCGGTGCCGCCCTCCGCGAGCGTCTTGCAGATAGCGAGTTCCGCGAGCGCCGTCTTCCCGCTTGCGGTGGGGGCGCTGGCGACGACGTTCTCGTCGCCGTCGACGATCGCTGGCAGCGCCTCGCGTTGCATGTCGTTGAACTCCTCGAACGAGAACGCGTCGGCGAACTCCGGAACCACCTCGGCGACTTCCATCTCGTGTGGTTCGGGGGGTCCGGGGGTCAAAGGCGTTTCCGTAGCGGTCGATCGTGTAGCGGCGGGTCCACAGACCCCGAGCCGGCGGCCGGCACAGCCACACTGTCGACAGACCGTCGTAACGAGATCCGACACCCCGATGTGCCGGAGTTCGTCGCGGGACTCCGTCCGGCAGTATCAGTCGTCCGCGACGGCCTGCGTGACGGCGCGGTCTAACATCCCGGACTCGGTGCTGTAGTAGTAGTACGCGCCCAGGCCGACCGCGACGGCCACGTTCGACAGCGTCACCGCCCAGAAGACGGCGTGGACGCCCATGCCAAACAGCGCGATGCCACCGACGGCGATGGGGAGTCGAACCCCCCAGTACTGGAGGAGCGAGGCGACCATGCTGGTCCGGGTGCGCCGCGCGCCGTTGAACCCGGCTCGCAGAACGTACGTTGCCCCGATGGCCCAGTATCCGTACGCAAGGATCCGGAGGTAATCGACTGTCAGCGAGAGCGCGTCCGTCGAGATGTCGGGGACGAACAACTGCGTCAGACCGACGGGGAACACCCACTGCAGGGCACCGACGACCGAGAGCGCGCCGGCCCCGATGCCGACGCCGATCCATGTCGTCTTTCGCGCCCGCGCGGGACGCTCCGCCCCGATGTTCTGGCCGATGACGCTCTGTGCCGCCTGACTCAACCCGCTTGCCGGGATGAACGCGACGCTTGCGATACGTGCGCCGACGGTGTACGCAGCGAGGCCGGCCGCGCCGCTGACTGCCGCGACGATGCCGACGATCACCACTCTGACGCCGTCCTGTGCGATCCGACGGCCGGCCGACGGGATACCGACGTCGAGCAGTTCCCGGAACTCGTCCACCCGAAACGTCACCGCGTCGCGGCTCAACGTGAACGTGTTCCGGAGGCCGAGAGCCATGGCGAGGGCGAGGGCGAACCCCGCGGTGTAACCGATCACCGTCGCCAAGGCCGCACCCCGGATCCCGTAGGCGTCGACCGGCCCCCACCCGAAGATGAGGATCGGGTCGAGACCGATGTTGACCACGACGGCGACGACGTTGATGTACAGCGCCGCGCGGGAGTCGCCCCAGCCGATGAACCCCCCTTCGAGCACGTCGCTCAACGCCATCGCCGGGAGGCCGATGACGTACGTCGCGAGGTACGTCGCGGCAAGCGGTGCGACGTCGTCGCCCGCGCCCAGAGCCTCGACGACGGTGTCCGCCCCAACGGCGACGACTGCGCCCACGACGAGAGCGAGGACGAGCCCGACCGCTAACCCGTGAACGGCGATTCGCCGGGCGCGGGAGTACTCCTCCGCGCCGACTCGCTGCGAGACGATCACCTGGGTCCCGACGAACGGAGCCATGATTACGACGGAAGCGAGCATCGCCACCACCGGGTAGTTCAGGCCGACAGCCGCAACGGCGTCCTCGCCGATCCGGCCGAGCCAGAAGGTGTCGACGACCTGCTGAACTACCTGTACGAGGTTCTGGACGACGAGCGGTGCGGCGAGGACCACCAGTACCCGGGCGATCGACCCCTCCGTGATGTCCTCCGGGCTAGTTTCCCACATGGTCTTTTGATATTCAACCCCGAATAGAGACATCTTTTTATAGTTTTGGAGTCGGAAAAATCAGCACGTTGTCATTAGTGTCGGTCCGGCGACTCGTCGAACGTCGCGACGGCATCGCGCCCTCGGACGGCGTCGACGCTCTCCGGACGGAGACGCCCTACGGTCGTCACTGTCGCAAAAACCCCACGTTTTTCACCCGACGAATCATCAGTACCGTCCATGAGTCGCCCGCGAAAACCCGACTGGCTGAAGATGCAACCGCCAGCGGGTCAGGAGTTCACCGGGATCAAGGAGACGCTGCGGGACCACGACTTGAACACCGTCTGTGAGGAGGCGAACTGCCCGAACCTCGGGGAGTGCTGGAGCGGTCGAAACAAGCCGTCCGGCGGGGCCTCGGGGGACCGCGGCGGCACAGCGACGTTCATGCTTATGGGGGACTCCTGTACCAGAAACTGCGGGTTCTGCGACGTCGACACCGGCGGAGGGCAACCGCTCGACCCGGACGAACCGTCGAACGTGGCGAGCGCCGTCGCGGAGATCGGTCTCGATTACGTCGTGTTGACCTCGGTCGACCGGGACGACCTGACGGGCCAGGGTGCTGGTCACTTCGCCGAAACCATCCGCGAGATAAAGCGCCGCCACCCCGGCATTCTCGTTGAGGTGCTGATCCCGGATTTCCAGGGCGAAAAACGGCTAGTTCGGAAAATTATCGAGGCAGAACCGGACGTGATCGCACACAACATCGAAACGGTCGAGCGCCTCCAGCGGCCCGTCCGAGACCCGCGCGCCGGGTACGAACAGAGCCTCGGCGTCCTCGAACAGGTCGACCGCGAGTCGGATATCTACACCAAGACGTCGATCATGCTCGGCCACGGCGAGTACGACCACGAGGTGTACCAGACCCTCGCAGACCTGCGGGAGGCGAACGTCGACGTCGTGACGCTCGGCCAGTATCTCCGACCCTCGCGGGACCACCTCCCCGTGAAGGCGTACAGCCATCCCGACAAGTACGAAACCTGGCGGCGCGTCGCCGAGGAGGAACTCGGCTTTCTCTACTGCGCCAGCGGGCCGATGGTGCGGTCCTCGTACAAGGCCGGCGAACTGTTCGTCGACGCCGTCCTGCGCGACGGGAAATCCGTCGAGCAGGCCCGCAAGCGCGCCCGCGAGAGCGTCGCGCCGGAAGCGAGCGACGACTGACCCACGGCGCGGAGATGGACGACGGCTGACATCTCACCACCCGACTATTTTGTGTTCAGTCGAAGTACCGCAGCGTATGGACGAGTGGACGCGCCGCGACGCGCTCCGGGCGACAGCAGTCGGTGCAGTCGGAGCGGTCGCCGGCTGTACGGCCGAGTCCGCGGCGTTTCGCGCCGACGCTCCTGAGTACGAGGACCGCGACCCGGACCCGTACGTCAGATTCATGGGGTCGACCGACGCGCCAGGGCGGGCGGCGTACTATCTCGCACCGAGCAGGGTAGCGGACGCGCTCCCGTCCGTCGCCGCGCCGGTTGCCGACGGACTGCGGCAAAACACCGCGTGGACCGGTCTCCCGTTCGAAGACATCGACCACTTCGTCGCAACCGGGCGGTCGATGTTCGTCGTCGGCAACTTCCGCCGGTCGACGGCCAGGACCGCACTCGCGGACGCGCAAGGGACGCCCGAGGGGGTCAACGACGGCGAGTTCGAGGTCGTGTACGGAACGCCGATGTCGCCGGTTCTGTTCAGTGACCGCGTCATCGTCTCCATACCTGCGGTCGCGGACGCCCGAGAGGACCGTCCGGACGAACGGGGGATCGTCCACTCGCGGTACGGGAACTGGGACGGGTCGGTCGAGGCGCTCGAACGCGACGAGTCGCTCCCGCCCGCGGTCCAGCGCGTCGCCGAGGCGGTCGGCGCGCCGCCGGTCGCCACGGTCGGCAGTCCACTCGACAGCAACCCCGGTCTCGACCCACACCGTCCGACCGCACCGATCGGAACGCCGGCGGCGACCGGCGTCGGGTGGACCGTCGGCGAACGAGCG
Source organism: Halostella pelagica (assembly GCA_005954745.1). GTDB lineage: Archaea > Halobacteriota > Halobacteria > Halobacteriales > Natronoarchaeaceae > Halostella > Halostella pelagica. The sequence continues at coordinate 136,560 of CP040678.1, read as the reverse complement.
ACCGCCGGCAGGATCGTCTTCGACTATCCGGACGGGACACCCGAGGTCGAAGCCGTCGAAGACCGCTACGGCGACGGGTCCGGCGACAGATACGTCGGCGGCGTCGAGGAGTTCGTCGACCGCACAGTACGCGCCGACGACCGGACGCTCAGCGTCCAGGGAGAGATAGCGACGGGGCAGTTCGACCTGCTCCACCACGGGAACCCAGTACAACCGGACGCGACGTTCGTCTTCGAGTACGGCGACGGGTCGGTGACGGTCACGCACGACGGCGACGAGCGTATCCTGGGGACGAACCTGACCGTCACCGCCGGCGGCCGGCCGTTACCGGGCGGGTTCCACGAGACGTTCGAGCGGCGGCACGTCACCGAGGGTGACTCCGTCACCGTCGACGTAGAGCGCGCCACGACCGTCCGCGTCCGGTGGACAGCCTCCGTCGACCCGAACTCCGAGGTCACGCTCGGCGCGTTCGCCGTCCCGTGACCGCGTTCGGATGGGCCCGTTCGTCTCGGACGGGAAACTGTCACCGAGGCGCTGACCGTCCGTCCAGAGAACGCGTTCGACGTGAGTGGCAAGTGCCGATATTTTCAGTTCTTCACCCAACAGTTATTCGTGCGTCGTGTATCTCCCGCCTCGGGCGTACGTCCTTACGAGACCGAGGCAAGAATAGAGTTGATAGTAAAGTATTTACGAAAATCATATAACCCGAGCGATTGTCCATGGGAGTATGGTACGGAGGGTCCGACCGTGAGTACGCTACAGCACGATCCCCAGGACCGCGTACAGGTGCTGGACGACACGGGCCGGGTACTTGACGACGCAGAAGTGCCCGACCTATCGGACGAAGAGTTGGTCGAGATGTACCGCGAGATGCGTCTCGCGCGACATTTCGACCAGCGAGCGGTCAGCCTTCAACGACAGGGGCGGATGGGGACGTACCCGCCGCTGTCGGGACAGGAAGGCGCGCAGATCGGAAGCGCGCACGCCCTGGACGAGGAGGACTGGCTGTTCCCGAGTTACCGTGAACACGGGGCCGCGCTGGTTCACGGGTTTTCGCTGAAGCAGACGCTGCTGTACTGGATGGGCAGCGAGGAGGGAATGGACATTCCAGACGACGCCAACATCTTCAGCGCCGCCGTCCCCATCGCCACGCAGATACCGCACGCGACGGGTGCGGCGTGGGCGTCGAAGCTTCGGGACGAGAAGAAGTCGTTCCTCTGTTACTTCGGCGACGGAGCGACGAGCGAGGGCGACTTCCACGAAGGGCTGAACTTCGCCGGCGTGTTCGACACTCCGACGGTGTTTTTCTGTAACAACAATCAGTGGGCCATCTCGGTCCCCCGCGAGCGCCAGACGGCCAGCGAGACGCTGGCGCAGAAGGCCAACGCCTACGGGTTCGAGGGCGTACAGGTCGACGGGATGGACCCGCTCGCCGTGTATAAGGTCACCCGCGAAGCGGTCGAAAAGACGAAAAACCCCGGAGACGAGGAACTGCGACCGACGCTCATCGAGGCGGTGCAGTACCGCTTCGGCGCACACACGACGGCGGACGACCCCTCGGTGTATCGCGACGAGGAAGAGGTCGAGCGCTGGAAGCAAAAGGACCCGATCCCGCGGATGGAGACGTTCCTACGGGAGTCGGGCCGTCTCGACGACGAACGGGTCGACGCTATCGAGGCGTCGATAGAGGAAGACGTCGCGGACGCTATCGACGCCGCCGAATCGGTCGAACGGCCGGACCCGGAGGAGATATTCGCACACGTCTACGCGGACATGCCGAAACGGCTCGAAGAGCAGATGCAGTGGTTACAGCGACTACGCGAAACGCACGGCGACGACGCACTACTGGAGGAGTAAACTATGGCAGCAGAATCTCAAGCTCAGGATCTTACACTCGTACAGGCGGTCAGAGACGGACTGGAGACGGAGATGGGCCAAGACGACGACGTGCTCGTCATGGGCGAGGACGTCGGGAAAAACGGCGGCGTGTTCCGCGCCACCGAAGGGTTGTACGACGAGTTCGGTGACCAGCGCGTCATCGACACCCCCCTCGCCGAATCCGGCATCATCGGCACCGCGGTCGGCATGGCCGCCTACGGCCTGCGTCCGGTGACCGAGATCCAGTTCCTCGGATTCATCTACCCCGGGTTCGACCAGATCGTCAGCCACGCCGCGCGCCTCCGCACCCGAAGCCGCGGGCGGTACACCTGCCCGATGGTCATCCGCGCGCCGTACGGCGGCGGCATCCGCGCGCCGGAACACCACTCGGAGTCGACGGAGGCCTTCTTCGTCCACCAGCCGGGGCTCAAGGTCGCCATCCCCTCGACGCCGTACGACGCGAAGGGGATGCTAACCGCTGCCATCCGCGACCCCGACCCGGTGATGTTCTTCGAACCGAAACTCATCTACCGCGCGTTCCGCGGCGAGGTGCCGGAGGAGTCGTACGAAGTACCGCTCGGCGAGGCCGCGGTCCGCCGCGAGGGCAGCGACATCTCGGTGTTTACCTGGGGTGCGATGACACGACCGACGCTGGAGGCGGCCGAGGAACTCGACGGTGACATCGACGTCGAGGTCGTCGACCTGCGCACTCTCTCCCCGCTCGACCGCGACGCCATCGTCGAGTCGTTCGAGAAAACCGGCCGCGCCGCCGTCGTCCACGAAGCGCCCAAGACGGGCGGCCTCGGCGCGGAGATAACGAGCATCATTCAGGAGGAGTCTCTCCTGTACCAGGAGGCACCGGTCGAGCGGATCACTGGCTTCGACACGCCGTTCCCGCTGTATGCGTTAGAAGACTACTACCTACCCGAACCTGCACGTATCAAAAACGGTATCCGCGACGCGGTGGAGTTCTGAACGATAGACGATAACCCAACATGGTACGCGAATTCAAGCTTCCGGACGTCGGAGAGGGCGTCAGCGAAGGCGAAATAGTACAGTGGTTAGTCGAGGAAGGCGACACCGTCGAAGAGGACCAACCGGTCGCCGAGGTCGAGACCGACAAGGCCGTCGTAGAGGTCCCGGCCCCCGTAGACGGGACCGTCCGGCAGATCCGGGCGGACGAAGGGGAGATGGTCCCCGTCGGTAACGTGATCATCACCTTCGACGTCGAGGGCGAACCGGTCGAGGAGACGACCGATCTAGAGGCTGCGGACGCGGCCGAGGCCGACGGAGCCGACGCCGAACCCGCCGGCGACGAGGGGACGGAGACGGCGGGCGAAGCGGCCGAAACACCCGAAGGCCGTGTGTTCGCCGCACCGAGCGCACGCCGTCTGGCCCGAGAACTCGGCGTCGACATCGCCGAAGTCGACGGCAGCGGCCCGAGCGGTCGCATCTCGGAACACGACGTACGCGCCGCCGCCGACAGCGGCGGATCCGAACCGGAGACCGCGACCGCGGAAGCGAGCGAGTCCGCATCCGCGGCCGAGGCGTCCGCCGAAAGCGCCGGAGCGGCCAGTGGCGGCTCGACCGCCGGCGGAGCCCCGCAGCAGGTCGAATCCGCCGACAGGGAGAAGACGCTCGCCGCGCCCGCCACGCGCCGTCTCGCAGACGAGGAGGGCGTGGACCTGAATGCGGTGCCGGCGACCGAAAAACGGGACGGCGAACCGTTCGTCACGCCCGAGGCGGTCCGCGAGTACGCCCAGGCCCAGCAGGAGGCCCAGAAGGCCGACACCGAGGCGCTCGGTCTGCGGGAGGAGCCCGCGGAACGGGAAGAGCGCACGCCGTATCGCGGCATCCGCAAGTCCATCGGGGACCAGATGGAGCGCTCGAAATACTCCGCGCCGCATATCACCCACCACGACTCGGTCGAGGTGACTAACCTCGTCGAGATCCGCGAGCGGCTCAAGGGACGCGCCGAGGAACGCGGCATTCAGCTCACCTACATGCCGCTCATCATGAAGGCGGTCACGGCGGCGCTGAAGGACTTCCCGATGGTGAACTCCAGCCTCGACGAGGAGAACGAGGAGATAGTCGAGAAGAACTACTACAACATCGGCGTCGCCGCGGCGACGGACGCGGGACTGATGGTCCCCGTCGTCGACGACGTCGACCACAAGGGCCTGCTCCAGATAGCCTCCGAGATGAACGAACTGGTCCAGAAGGCCCGCGACCGCTCTATCGCCCGTGAGGAGATGCAGGGCGGGACGTTCACGGTCACGAACGTCGGCGGCATCGGCGGCGAATACGCGACGCCGATCATCAACTACCCCGAGGCCGGTATCCTCGCGCTGGGAGCCATCGAAGAGCGTCCGGTCGTCGAGGACGGCGAGGTCGTCGCGCGACACACGCTGCCGCTGTCGCTGTCGGTCGACCACCGACTCGTCGACGGGGCGGACGCCGCCCGCTTTACGAATCGCGTGAAGGAATACCTGAAGGACCCGGAGCTACTGCTACTAGAATAATGGTCGTTGGAGACATCGCAACTGGAACGGACGTGCTGGTCATCGGCGCGGGGCCCGGCGGGTACACCGCCGCTATCCGCGCCGGCCAGTTAGACCTCGACGTGACGCTCGTCGAGAAGAACGCCTACGGCGGGACCTGCCTCAACCACGGCTGTATCCCCTCGAAGGCGATGATAACCGCCGCCGACGTGGCCCACGAGGCGGGCAACGCCGAGGAGATGGGGATCCACGCCGACCCCGCGGTCGACATGGCCCAGATGGTCGAGTGGAAAGACAGCGTGGTCGACCAGTTGACCGGCGGCGTCGAGAAACTGAACAAGGCAAACGGCGTCAACCTCATCGAGGGGCAGGCGGAGTTCGCCGACGAGAACAGCGTCCGCGTCGGTCACTCCGGCGAGGGACAGGGGAGCGAATCCGTCGAGTTCGAGCACGCGATCATCGCGACGGGGTCGCGCCCCATCGAGATTCCGGGCTTCTCGTTCGACGACGAACCGGTGCTCGACTCTCGACAGGCGCTCGCTCTCGACTCGGTCCCCGAACGCCTGGTCGTCATCGGTGCGGGCTACATCGGCATGGAACTCTCGACCGTCTTCGCGAAACTCGGGACTGACGTCACCGTCATCGAGATGCTTGATTCCGTGCTTCCGGCCTACGAGTCGGACCTCACTCGGCCCGTGAAAAAGCGCGCAGAAGAACTCGGCATCGACTTCCACTTCGGCCGGACGGCGACCGGGTGGGAGGAGACCGACGACGGCATCCGCGTTTCGACGGAAGCGATGGAGGAGGAAGTCGCCGCGGAAGCCGACGGCGGTGCGGCGGAGACGTTCGACGCCGACAACGTACTCGTCGCCGTCGGCCGCCAGCCGGTGACGGATACGCTCAACCTGGAAGCAGCGGGCATCGAGACGAACGACAACGGCTTCATCGAGACGGACGACCGCGCCCGGACCGAGAAAGACCACATCTTCGCCGTCGGCGACGTCGCCGGCGAACCGATGCTCGCCCACAAGGGGAGCAAGGAGGGCGAAGTCGCCGCGGAGGTCATCGCCGGGGAACCGGCCGCGCTCGATTACCAGGCCGTCCCCGCCGCGGTGTTTACCGACCCGGAGATCGCCACCGTCGGTCTCACCGAGGAGGAGGCCGAAGCGGACGGCTTCGACCCCGTCGTCGGCGAGTTCCCGTTCCGTGCAAGCGGCCGCGCCCTGACGACAGGCGACAGCGAGGGGTTCGTCCGCGTCGTCGCCGACGAGGAGAGCGGCTTCATCCTCGGCGCGCAGATAGCGGGCCCGGAGGCCTCGGAACTGGTCGCCGAACTCACTCTCGCGGTCGAGATGGGTGCGACGTTGGAGGACGTTGCCGCGACTATTCACACCCATCCGACGCTCGCGGAGGCCGTGATGGAGGCCTGCGAGAACGCGCTAGGACAGGCGATACACACGCTGAACCGATAGCGCGGCTTCCGGTACTCCTGTCGGCCGGTCCGAGCGGGGCCGACGCCTGAACGACGGACGCCGCGCTGACCGTTCGCTTCTCGCGAGCAGTTCAGTAACCTACACTTGTCCGCGAATAGGGACGGTTTTGCTTCGTCACGGACCCGCTACTCCAATCATTACAATAGGGACCGTCGGGCAAGCGGGACTGCATGCAAATAAGGGCTCTACTGTACGGATCGTCCGAAAACGTGGATCGGCAGACAGCGACGCGGGTCATCACCGTACTCGTGGTTATTGCTGCCGCGCTGTCGATGACGGTCGGGACCGTCGCGGCACAGGAGGACGAACCGTACTCCGTCGAGCAGGGCGGTGAGTGTTACACAGTTACGCCGATCGCTGGTAACGGATCGGTTGCGGAGTTCTACGACTACGGGAGTCCCGATACGACAGGGAACGATACCAACGCCTCGTACAGATCGGACGGAACGAACGACCTTCAGGAGCCGAATTCGAGTACGCTGTTCCTGTACGAAGACCCCAATGGAACTCTCAGTCTGGTGAGTATCCACGGGGCGAACAACACCACGTCTGCCGGCGGCGCGGCCACGTTCACCATCACCGGTCTGTCGGATAGCGGGGAGTGGACTGTCCAAGACGACCAGTACAACGACACAAACAACTACGACAACTGGACCACCGAGGGCGAAACTCACCGGATCGACTGGACGTGGGACGAGAGACGTACCGACGGGGGCGCGTACTCCGGACTCGGCGACGACTTCTCCGTCACGATCGCGCCAGCGTTCAACGAGGACGCGGCGCTGTACGGCGAGTTCTACGACGGGACGGTCGAGAACTGGACGGCGCTTTCGGGACCCCGTGACGACCCCGAGCGGATCGCGCTCTCGCTCTCCGAGACGGTCACGATCTCGGCGGGCGGATGCGGCGAGTAGGGGAGATCAGACTGCTATCGGCCAAACTACAGAGTTACGGTGCGTTCGTCCGTCTGGTCGAACGATAGTAGTCACTGAAACGGCCCTCACGCTGATCGCATCGCAGTCGTGCGATCAGGTATGCATTGACTTTCAGTGACTACTATCTGTCGCGGGTTTCGATACGGGACGTTCGTGAGAAGTACGAGAGCGGCGAACCGCTGACGATGTTGACGGCGTACGACGCGCCCATCGCGCGACAGGTCGACGCGGGCGGCGTCGACATGATCCTCGTCGGGGACTCAGCGGGACACAACCATCTGGGGTACGAGGTCGAAAACCGGGAGTTCCCCGCGATGGAGAACGTGTACGACCCGGTCGGCGAATCCGAGTGATTCGGTCGGGACGGGCCGTCACAGGCCTCTCCAGCGATCGGCATCGCTGGAAGAAAAACAGCTATTTACTGCTCTTGTCTGTCTCGGCGTATATGAACCTGAACTGGAGCGATATCACTCACGTCACGAAAGCGGACCCGGCAAAGGAACTTCCGCCCGATATCGACGTCCTCGATCGCACGGACGCGGTGTTAGTCGGAGGGTCGGACGGCGTCACTGCGGAGAACACGCTCGATACGATCCGGGCGATCAAGCGGCGGTTCCCGGAGAAACCGGTGTTACAGGAGCCGTACAGTTCGAGTCACGTCTCCACGGACACGGTCGAGGAAGCGGACTTCGTCGCGATACCCGCGGTGTACAACGGCGACAAGGAACATTTCGTCGAAAAGCACGTCGACCTCTTCACGGAGGTCGGAAGCAAACCGGACGAGATCTTCGGGACCGGTCTGCCCGTTCTCGGGGACCTGATCGCGTCGAAAGGTCTCGACGTCGTCTCACGGATGGCCAACAAGATCATCGGCGAGGGGTACGTGATCCAGAACCTGGAATCGACGGCAGCGGAAGTGTCGGGCGTCGACGCGGCCTATTCGAGTGAGCAGGTAGCGGGGGCCGCGCTGGCGACCGAATCCTTCTACGGGTTTCCCGTCTTCTATCTCGAATACTCCGGAACCTACGGCGGTCCCGCCGACGTGGAGGCGGCGGCGACGTATCTCGACGACACGGTGTTTCTCTACGGCGGTGGTATCGACAGGAAACAGCGAGCGGACGAGATCATAGACGCCGGTGCCGACGCCATCGTGGTCGGAGACTGCTTCCACGAGGACCCCGAGCGGTTCCTGAAGACGATACCCTCGCGCTCGTGAGACAGGACCAGCCTCTGGCATGAACCGGCGTCCCGGTCACATCAGAGTCCTTTTGACGGTGACGGGCGATACCCCGAGCGATGAAGGCAGTTACGCTCGGACCCGAGGGGACCTACTCGCACCGCGCGGCCAGCGCCGTCGCCGACGCGGTGGAGTTCCGCGAGTCGGTCGCCGGAATCGTCGAGGCGGTGGCGGACGGGACGTATCCCCGCGGTATCGTCCCCATCGAGAACAGCATCGAGGGCAGCGTCACGGAGACGTTAGACGCGCTCGCCGCCCACGACATCGCCGTCGTCAAGGAGATAGTTACGCCGATCCGACACGCACTCCTCGCCCAGGAAACGGAGTTCTCCGTCGTCGCCAGCCACTCGCAGGCGCTGGCACAGTGTCGGGACTATCTGGAAGCGGAGTACCCGACAGCGAAGCTAGAGGCCGTCGCCAGCACCGCTCGCGGCGTCCAGCGCGCTCGCGAGGACGCCGCTGTTGCCGCTATCGGCCACCCGGAAAACGCCGCGGGACCGAGTTCCGCGAGCAGTCAGTCGCGGTCTGACGACGCAGCAGGCGAACTGCAGGTCCTCGCCGAAGACATCCAGGACCGCACCTCTAACGCCACGCGGTTTTTCGTCCTCGCGCCAGTTGGCGACCGCTCGCCGGCCGGCGGCAAAACGTCGATCATCGTCTACCCCAACGCGAACTACCCCGGTCTCCTGCTCGAACTGCTCGAACCGTTCGCGGAGCGGGACATCAACCTCACGCGCGCCGAATCCCGACCCAGCGGCGAGCGTCTCGGGGACTACGTCTTCCACATCGACATCGCCGCCGGTCTGTACGAGGACCGCACGCAGGACGCTCTGGAAGTCATCGAAGACATCGCCGAGAACGGCTGGGTCCGCCGCCTCGGCTCCTACGACAGCGAACACGTCCTCTACTGATACTGTCGGACGGAGACCCGCCGCCGACGCTCGGGCGGAGGGCCTTTTCCACTCCGGGCCGAAGACGGCGTATGACACTCGCGCCCGGCGACGACGCGCCCGAGATCGCCGCCCGCAACCAGGACGACGGAACGGTCCGCATCGACGGCGACGCTCCGACGGTGCTTTACTTCTATCCGAAAGACGCCACACCCGGCTGTACGACCGAAGCCCGGCAGTTCCAGGCCGAACTGGAGAGCTATCGCGACGCCGGAATCACGGTGTACGGCGTCTCCACTGACACCGTCGACGACCACCGCGCGTTCTGCGAGGCCGAGGGGCTCGATTTCGACCTATTAGCGGACCCCGACGGCGACGTCGCCGACGCGTTCGACGTCGACCGGACCGGCGGCGTGACCGACCGAACGACGTTCGTCCTCGCGGACGGCGAGGTGTACGCGGTTTACGAGGACGTGGCCCCGGACGGTCACGCTCGCGAGGTGCTCCGCGACCTGCTGGACGACGGTCTCGCGGCGCTCTGATAGGGACTGCTGTAAGTCATTTCGGCATCGACCGCACGAGTGCGTGCGGTCGTAGCGGTACACAGTTACAGTAGTTCTTATGGACCGGCCGGCACCGACGGCGCTTATACTGTCGGACGTAACTGTTTCAGATATTTCGCGGGAACGTCCCCGCGAAATTCGTCACTGACTTCTGTCCGTCAGTATCACCCGTCGAATATCGGCCCGGACTCGTACGTCGAGAGGTCGAAGTGCTTGCCGCCGCGTATCCAGTCGATCCCGATGAACACGAGCGAGAGGCCGCCGACCGCCATGATCGCGTCGACGACGAGCGCGTCCCCGGGAACGCTACCGCTCCGCGTCGCGGTCCACAGGAACTGGGCGGACATGGATAGTCCTATCAGTACGTCGCCGAGGCCGGAGAGCTGATACCACTCGATGCCGCCGAGGCTCTCGGTCGTTCCTGCGAGGGCGAACATGACGCCCGCGAGCAGAAACGGCACTGTGCCGACCAGAAACAGCGGGTCGGGGGACTGGAACGATCCGAACGCCAGAACCACGGCGGTCCAGCCAGCGACGATGAGACAGCCGAGTACGGTGAGCCACCGGCGTTTCATACGTACAGTACCGCCCAGATCGTAATAAAGCATTCTCTCGGCTTCAGAGCGGGAAAATATCTCCCGGGCGGCGTCGCAGGGACGAACTTTAAGCCCGCTAGCGTGCTACTGAATCACGAGGGGGACCATGCAACACAATCCATTCGACGACGTTCAGGAGATGCTAGACCGGATGAGTCGGCAGGCCGAGGAAGGACTGCTCCGCGGCGCAGGGGCGGAGTTACAGGGTATCGCGGTCGACGTAGCGGAGGACGACGAGGAGTTCGTCGTGACCGCGGATCTGCCAGGGTACGGCACCGACGAGATAGACCTCACCGTCGCGGGTGACCGCCTCAAACTGGAGGCGAGCACGGCACGAGAGCACGAACAGGAGAGCGAAAGCGACGGGATGCAGTACCACCGCCGCGAGCGACGCCAGAAGTCGGTCAGCCGAACGCTAACGCTGCCCGGGGAAGTGGACGAGGACGCCGTCTCGGCGTCGTACGCCAACGGCGTTCTGACGGTGAGTCTCCCCAAGCGGGAGGGGTCGACCGAGGGACGCCAGATCGATATCGAGTGACGGGTTCGAACGCCCAGTATTTAGTACGGGATAGGTAAGCCTGAACGTATGTCGGGTGTCACTAAGTTCTCCGATACGGAGTGGGCATCGATCCTGGCGGTCGCAGTGATACTAACCGTGTTCGCTTGGTTCAGCGCTTCGCTGGACCCGGTTTCGCGCGCGGTGACGGCCGTTCTCTCCGGCGTCGCGGCATTTCTCGCCGGGACGGCCACCACCTGGGCGATCAGATATCGGTGACGCGGGAGAGTTACTCCACGATGTCGATGGCGGGACGGCCCGGTTCGGCCGTGTTCGCGACGTCGTCGTCCGCCTCGTCGGCGCGGACGACGCGGGCCGAGGCGTCGAACTCGCGCTCGACGAGCCACGCCGCGGCCACGAGAGACTCGTACTCGTCCTCGGGAGCGAGCGTCATCGACAGCGCCTCGCGCTCCGCCTGAAGGTCCTGCCCGTAAGAGGCCGCCGCGTCGCCCTGCTCGCGGATGTGGGACTCGCCCATCAGTTCGGAGATGAGGTTGTCGGCGTCGCTCTCGACCGCGATGCCGAGTGCGTCGAACTTCCACTCGGGCGTGACGACGATGTCGATGCGCTCGGGGTTTTCGATGCCCGCGACCTCGACGATCTGACGGACATCTTCGCGGGTGTTTTCCACCAGTTGCCGGCGCTTTTCGGCCGTCTCTCGGTCGACGTCAGCGCTCGGCCACTCGGCCTCGGCGACGAACCCGTCGCCGCCGAGTTCGTCGTACAGTTCCTCGGCCAGGTGCGGCGTCACCGGGGCCAGCAATCGGACGGCGACAGCCAGTCCGCGCTCGAACGTCTCGGGGTGAGGGTCGGCGTAGTCGCGGTACTGTCGCAGCGTTCCGACCAGTTCCTGCGCCTCGCGGAGCGCGACGTTGAACGTCAGGTCGTCGTACTCCTCGGTCGCGACGGCGACGGAGGCGTCTATCTCGTCGGCGACGTAGTCGGTTATCGGGTCGTCTCCCGACCCGCCGGCGTCGGGGTCGAACGACTGCACCAGGTCTTTCAGTCGGCCGAGGAACCGGTACGTCGAGCGGACACCCTCCTCGGTCCAGTCGAAGTCGCGTTCGGGCTGGGCCGCCTGCATCATGAACAGGCGAGCGGTGTCGGCACCGTACTCCTCGACGATGCGCTGGGGCGAGACCGTGTTCCCTTTCGACTTCGACATCGCCTCTCCCTCTAACTGAACCATCCCCTGCGCGAGCAGGTTGGTGAAGGGCTCGCGGTGCTCTAATCCCTCGTAGTCGGCGAGTGCCTTCGTGAAGAAGCGAGAGTAAAGCAGATGCATCACGGCGTGTTCGATGCCGCCGACGTACTGGTCGACCGGCATCCAGTCGTTGGTCCGTGCCGGGTCGAACGGCGCGTCCGGCAGGTCCGGGGAGACGTACCGCAGGAAGTACCACGAGGAGTCGACGAAGGTGTCCATCGTATCCGTCTCGCGGACCGCGTCCGCGCCGCAGTCGGGACAGGTCGTCTGTTTCCACTCTTCGGCCTCGTCGAGCGGGTTGCCGGTGGTGTTGATGAACTCCGGTAACTCCACCGGCAGGTCCTCCTCGGGCACCATCACAGGGCCGCAGTCGTCGCAGTGGATAACGGGGATCGGCGTGCCCCAGTAGCGCTGCCGGGAGATGCCCCAGTCGCGCAGGCGGTACTGGGTCGCCTCCTCGGCTCCCGCAGTGTCCGCAGTGATCGCCTCGCGGGCGCTCTCGCTGTCCAGACCGGAGTACTCCCCGGAGTTGACGAGGACGCCGTCGTCGGTGAACGCCGACTCGGAGACGTCGGGCGCTTCGGGCCCGTCGTCCTCGCCCGTATCGGGCGCGACGACGGGCGCGATGTCGACGCCCATCTTCGAGGCGAACTCGTGGTCGCGGTCGTCGTGACCGGGGACGCCCATCAGCGCGCCGGTCCCCACGTCAGAGAGGACGAAGTCGGCGACGTAGACCGGGATCTCCTCGCCCGTTACGGGGTTCGTGGCGGTGAGGTCCGTCTCGACGCCGTTCGGTTCGTCGCCGTCGGGGTCGGCCTCGTGGTGGACGAACTCGTGGACGTCGTCGTCTTCCGCGACCAGTTCCTCTGTGATGGGATGGTCCGGCGCGAGCGCGAAAAACGTCGCCCCGTAGACGGTGTCGGCGCGGGTGGTAAAGGCCTCGACGGTGCCGTGGTCGTGGCCGTCAGGTCCGGTGACGTCGAACGGCAGGCGGGTCCCGTACTGGCGGCCGATCCAGTTGCGCTGCATCTGCCGGACGGAGTCGGGCCAGCCCTCCAGTTCGTCGATGTAGTCGACAAGTTCGTCCGAGTAGTCCGTGATCTGCAGGAACCACTGGTCCAGTTCGCGCTGCTCGACAGGGTTGTCGCACCGCCAGCAGAGTTCCTCCTCGCCTTCGACCTGCTCGTCCGCGAGGACAGTTTCGCAAGACGGGCACCAGTTGACGTCGGCGTCGCGTCGCTCGACGAGTCCTTCCTCGTAGAACCGGGTGAAAAACCACTGGTTCCACTTGTAGTAGTCGGGCGTGCAGGTGGCTATCTCCCGCTCCCAGTCGTAGCCGAACCCCATCGACTTCATCTGCCCTTTCATCGTGTCGATGCAGTCGAACGTCCAGTCGCGGGGGTTCGTGTCCCGCTCCTTGGCGGCGTTTTCGGCCGGCAGGCCGAACGCGTCCCACCCCATCGGATGCAACACGTCGTCGCCCTGCATCCGACGGTAGCGGGCGTACGCGTCGGTGATCGTGTAGTTCCGGACGTGGCCCATGTGAAGCTTCCCGGAGGGGTACGGGTACATGCCGAGGACGTACGTCGGGTCTTCGACGTCGTCCGGCGTCCGGTACACCGCCGCGTCGTCCCACGCCTCCTGCCAGCGTGTCTCTATCGCCGCGTGGTCGTAACTCTCGTCGCTCATTCGCTTGTACGTGTTTCGGCGGGTCGACTCCCTATACCTTTCTATCCGACAGCAGCGCCGGGATAGAGGACGCCGTCGGAAGCCGACGCTGACGGGTCGACGCGAGTTCGGACGAAGAAAATCAAACCCCGTTCCGGTGCACTGACACTGCTCGTACTGCTGCTTGCGCGTACTGGTCTCGTCCGGGGCCTGTCGGTCGGCAGCCTCCGGCACTACTACGCAACTGCAAAACCGTCCGCGGGCGGGGCGTGATTCGATGCGCCTACGCCTGCACGAGGTCGAACGGCGTGCCCTCGTCGCCGTCTGTGGCCTCCTCGTAGACGACGCGGGCGGCGGCGACGTCCTGGATAGCCAGGCCCGTCGAGTCAAACACGGTTACCCCGTCCTCCGCGGTGCGACCCTCCTTCTCGCCGACGACGATCTCGCCGATCTCGCCGTAGAGGTCGTCGTCGGCGAGGGTCCCATCGTGCCAGGGGACGTTGATCTCGCCGGAGTGCGTACACTGTTCGTGGTCGTCGATGACGAGTTTCGACGACAGGAGGATCTCGTCGCTGAGTTCGTGTTTGCCCTCTGCGTCGGCGCCCATCGCGTTGACGTGGGTGTGTTCGCCCAGGTCAGAGAGCGAGACGATCGGGTCTCGGACGGGCGTCACCGTCGAGAGCACGTCGCAGGCGGCGGCGTCGGAGATAGAGCCTTCCCGGACGGTAAAGCGGTCGCCGAACTCGTCGCGGAAGGCGTCGATCCGGTCGGAGTCCTTGTCGGCGACGACGACCGTCTCGATGGGACGGACCTCCGCGATAGCCGTCAGTTGCGTGTAGGACTGGACGCCCGCGCCGACGATCCCGAGGGTGGTCGCGTCCTCGACGGCGAGGTGGTCGGTCGCCACCGCGGCGGCCGCGCCCGTCCGTTTCATCGTCAGCGTCGTCCCGTCCATCACCGAAAGCGGGTAGGCCGTCTCGGGGTCCGAGTAGATCATCGTCCCCATCACGGTCGGCAGGCCGTGGTCCGCCGGGTTGTCAGGGTGGACGTTCACCCACTTGATCCCGGCAGCGTCCCAGTCGCCGGCGTCCATGTACGCCGGCATCGACCGGAAGTCACCGTTGTATCGTTCGAGTTCGATGTAGGACTTCGCCGGCATCTGTACGTCACCGCGCTGGTACGCTCCGAACGCCTCTTCGACGGAGCGGATTATAGCGTCCATTCGCGCGTTTTCGTCGACCGCATCGCTGTTCAGCAGCAGCGTGTCCATATATTGCAACTATCACGGTAGCTCACTTAGGTGAATCGGAACGGCTACAGATCGGCTAACGAAAGCGAAAATATCCGAAGAGAACCGTGTCGCCCGGCTACCGTACCGCCGCCGGGCGAACGCGACGCGTTAGTCGAGAACACACGTTCCCGTACGGTGATTCGTCCGAGCGGTCGCGGACGGACGTGGGTTCCGGGGGGTCGACGGCGTCCGTGAAATCAGTCGTTGCCCGACTTCACATCGCGCCGCCCATGCCACCCATACCGCCCATGCCGCCCATGCCGCCGCCCATACCGCCGGGCGCGCCGCCGGGGCCGCCTGCGCCGCCGTCACCGCCGTCGTCGGGGTCGACCTGACCGCCGGAGAGGTCGCCCGCCGCGATGACGTCGTCGATGCGGAGGATCATCACGGCCGCCTCGGTGGCGGACTCGATGGCCTGCGTTTTGACTCGGAGCGGCTCGACGACGCCCTCCGATTCCATGTCGATGATGTCGCCCGAGTAGGCGTCCAGACCGGCGGCGGTGTTGCCGCCGTCGTGCTGGCTGCGCAGGTCGACGAGGGAGTCGATGGGGTCGAGACCAGCGTTCTCGGCGAGGGTGCGCGGGTTGATCTCCAGCGCGTCTGCGAACGCTTCGACTGCGAGCTGTTCGCGGCCGCCGACGCTGTCGGCGAACTGGCGAAGTTTCAGAGCGAGTTCAGTCTCGGGTGCGCCGCCGCCGGGCAGAACCTTCCCGTCTTCGAGCGTGACGCGGACGACGCCGAGCGAGTCCTCGATGGCGCGCTCGACTTCGTCGACGACGTGTTCGGTGCCGCCGCGGAGGATGAGGCTGACGGACTTGGCCTCGTCGACGTCCTCGACGAAGATGCGCTGGTCGCCGCCGACGTCTTTCTGGGCGACGCTGCCGGCGAAGCCGAGGTCGTCGGCCTCGATGTCGTCGAGGTTGGCGACGGAGCGAGCGCCCGTGGCGCGCGCGAGCTTCTCAGCGTCGCTGGATTTCACGCGACGGACCGCGAGAATGCCTTCCTGGGCCAGGTAGTGCTGGGCCATGTCGTCGATGCCGTCCTCTGCGAAGACGACGTCGGCTCCGACGTCGACGAGCTGGTCGACCATCTCCTTGAGCTGCTCCTCTTCCTGGTCGAGGAACTGCTGAAGCTGGTCGGGGTCGGTGACGTTGACCTCGGTGTCGATCTCCGCTTCCTTGACTTCGAGAGCGTCGTCGAGCACCGCAACGTCCGCGTCCTCGACGAAGTAGGGCATGTTCTCGTGGACGCGTTCCTTGTCGACGATGACGCCCTCGACGAGTTCCGAGTTCTCGATGGAACCGCCGACGACCTTCTCGACCTTGATGTTGTCCGTGTCGATGTCGTCGTCGTCGGCGACCGAGCGGACGGCGTCGACGACGAGTTCGGCGAGCAGTTCGCGGGCGTTCTCGGCACCCTTGCCCGTCATCGCCGTGGAGGCGATCTGGGTGAGGATGTCGGTGTCGTCCTCGTCGACATCGATGGCGATGTCTTCGAGGATGTTCTTCGCTTCCTCGGCGGCCTGGCGGTACCCCTGAGCCAGGGTCGTCGCGTGGATGTCCTGGTCGAGGAGTTCCTCCGCCTGACTCAGGAGTTCACCGGAGACGACGACGGCGCTCGTGGTGCCGTCGCCGACCTCGTTCTCCTGGGTCTCGGCGACTTCGACGATCATGTTGGCCGCCGGGTGCTCGATATCCATCTCTTTCAGGATGGTGACGCCGTCGTTCGTGACGACGACATCGCCCGTGGAGTCCACGAGCATCTTGTCCATGCCTTTCGGACCGAGTGTGGTCCGAACGGACTCGGAAACCGCCTGCCCGGCGGTGATGTTCATCGACTGTGCGTCCTTTCCGGAGGTTCGCTGGCTGTCCTCGGAAAGTACAATAAGCGGCTGATTGCCCATCTGCTGCGCCATATACAAGCTTTAGGTTGAATGTGATTCTATATAAAAGTACCGGAAAGAGGCCACAGAACCACCAAAGGGACCGCCACGGTGCGTCATGCTACGCCGTGTCAAGGACGGGGTTTATATGTCCGAGATCGGCCTATCCGGTGAACTGGTGGTACTCCATACCCTGGCGCTTGAGTTCGTTGTGCTTGCGCTCGAGGAAGGAGTAAACGGAACCGTGGGGAGCGCCCTCTAAGATCATCTCCGCGGCCTCGCGGACGATTTCGACCTGTTGGGGAGTGCCGATAGCGCCCAGCGTCGACCCGTAGATGACGACGGACGCGCCGGTGAGTTCCTCCATCAGTTCTCGGGTCCGGCCGTTCTCGCCGATGAGCCGCCCCTTCTTTCGCTTCAGGTCGGTCTTGTTTCGGGCTGCGGAGTTGATGTCGATCAGGTCGAACATCATCATCTCGTCGTCCAGCAGCGTCAGCGCTTCCTCCGGCTTGAAGCCGCGACCGATGGCTCTGACGATGTCTGGCCCTTTCAGTCCGCTAATCGGGTCGCCCGTCTTGTCGATACTCACTGATCCGTTCTCCGAATCGATGTCGAGGCGTACTTCGGCGCGGTTCTCGATCTCTCGCATCGTCTCACCGCCCTCGCCGATGAGCACGCCGATGCGGTCCTGCGGTATCTTCACGTGCTGCATGAGAGGGTGTAGGCGATGTGCCGTTTTAAGGGTTCGGCAAGGGGGCAGTCCGAAACGGGACCGGTGAACGTTCGCCTACGGGGTTACTCGACCAGACTCGACAGCCGGTGGTGACCATCCCGAAGCGGGGGACCGTGTCCGGGACAGGCGTATTCGAAGCTCCCGGTCCGGTCGGAGAGAGACTGAATACTTTCCTCGACCTGTTTATGGTCATAGCTCGTGATCCGGCCGGAGGGGCGGAGACTGTCACCGAGTCCGTATGCGAGATCACCCAAAAACGAGGCGGAGAGTTCTTCGTGAACGTAGACTACGTGACCAGGTGTGTGTCCCGGCGTGTGATACGCCCGAAAGCCGCCGATCGTATCGCCGTCCTCGACGGCACGGATAGGGAGATCGGGGAGCGTGAGGCGTCGGTAGTAGAGTCGGTGGAGGGCTTCGAGTCCGCAGCGGGCAGTCCAAGGTGGAAGCCGGTCACCGGCGACGTAAGATACCTCCAATCGGTGGACGTACACTGGTGCGTCCAGAGCGGGCGTCAGTTTCGAGAGCGTGCCCACGTGGTCAGCATCGTAATGAGTCAACAGGACTCGGTCGATGTCCGACGGTTCGAAGCCGGCGTCACTGAGGCCGTCTCTCACAGTCACTTCGTCGCCGGGCCATCCGGCATCGATAAGCGTGATTTTCCCGTCATCGACGACGTACGCGTTCGGTTTATCCCGGGTCTGACAATCGAGCTGCCAGAGACCGTCCGGTAACTGTACTGTCATTACTGACGGTTGAACGCGGGCCGTATTATCGTTTCCCCGGCCGGGGAACCGCGATACCTCGTGCGGTCGACGCCTACCCCAGCGGGTCCGCGCGCAACCGCTCGCGCTCGTCCTCTGTCAGCCGGTACAGTTCGAGTTCCTCGGGGAGGTCACCCAGCGCCTCGCGGCGGCGCTGATGCGCGTCGAGGAAATCCGCGATGCGGTCGATGGCGCGCGCCTTCATCTCCCCGGAGAGCAACTCCCCGGAGCGGTACTCGCGGGCGAGGCGCACCACCTCGGCGTCGTCGTCCTCGAAAAAGGAGTAGAGGTACTGGTAGGCAACGTCCACGTCCGGATCGCCCCCGCGTTCTCGGTGTTCGTCGAGGCTCTCCCGTCCGCCCGAGTAAGCGTGTTTCTTGATCTTCCGCTCGACCGTCTCGCGGTCGTCGGTGAGCCGTATCGACGGCGCGTCGTCGGAACTGCTCATCTTCCCCGGTCCGCCAAGTCCGGGCAGGTACTTCGAGAGTAGAGCGCCGGGTTTGCGGACCTTGTACTTCGCTTTCGCGGCGACGTCGCGACACACCCGGACGTGGGGATCCTGGTCGACGGCGATGGGGACGAGCGTGGGGTGTTCGCCGTGGACGAGTTGGGGCAACAGCAGGTGCGCAGTCTGCATCGCCGGGTAGAACGACTGCCCCACGTTCTCCGGGGTGCCGTACGTCGCGTCGACGGTGGCCTGGGTGATGTCGCCCGCGAACGAGGCCGCGTGCGGGTACAGCGCGTCGGCGTCGGCCGTGTCGATCACGATCCGCGTCCGGTCAGGGTCGAACCCGACGGCGAGCAGGTCGCGCAGGTTCTCCCGGAGATGCTTGCGGACCGCGTCGAACGTGAGGTCCCGCGTGAAGTACTTCTCGTCGTCCGAGATGGGGACGTACACGTGCGCGCCCGTCCGGTCCTGAACGTGTTTCGCGAAGTACAGCGGGACCACGTGTCCGAGGTGGAGCGGTCCGGAAGGGCCGACACCCGTCACTATCGAGTGGGTGTCACCCCGTTCGGCCGCCGCGAGGAACGGATCGAGGTCCCGTTCGGCGTAGTAGACGCCGCGGCGGACGAGCGGGTGGGGCGGGTCCGGAAACCGTTCGATCTGGTCGTCTGTCAGTGCGTCCGCGCCGAACTCGTCGAGTAACTTGTCGTAGTCTGTGTCGTCTGGCATAGAGTCGTGGTCGGAGTCGCGGCTGGTCGAAAGCGGTGCGCGAGAGAAAGCGAGTGAGCGTCGACCGCCCGGGCGACGGGTTACGCCGCGCCGACCGAACTGCCGACACTGTCCGCTCCCTGGGTGTGCCAGCGCCAGCAGCGAGCGGGAGCGGACCTCATCGAGCGGGAGTACGTACTGTTCCGTACATCACTGTTTTGGACGCCGCCCGAACGAAATCCAATTGTAGTCAAGGCAGAGACATCTCTGCATGACGACGAGCGTGGACGCGAACGACCCCGACGGGACAGTCGATCTGCCGGACGGGCGGACGGTCGCGTACGACGAATACGGTTCCCCGGACGGGGTGCCGGTGATATACCACCACGGGACGCCCGGGTCCCGGCTCCTCGGTGCCGCGTTCGACGACATCGCGGAGTCGAACGGGGTACGGCTGATCGCCCCCGACAGGCCCGGAACCGGACAGTCCGACCCGGTAGCGAACCGGAGTCTCGGCGGTTGGGCGGACGACGCCGTTGCACTCGCTGACAGCCTCGGTGTCGACGAGTTCGGCGTCCTCGGCTTTTCCGGCGGCGGTCCACACGCGCTCGCGGTCGCCGCTCGTCACCCCGAGCGCGTCGACCGCGTCGCGCTGGTAAGCACCGTCGGTCCGCCGTCCGCACCGAACGACGGTGCGGGACTGACGAGCAAGACGCTGGACGCGGTCGCTCGCCGGTCGTCGCTACTGACTGGCGCGCTGTTCCGGCTACAGGCGTTCGCCGTCGAGCGGTCCGACGCCGAGTCGCTGGTCGGGCAGTTCAGCGACCGGCCGCTCGCCGACTTCGAGGAACGAACCGAGCGACCGTTCGGTCCACTCGTCGAAGCCAACCTCCGCGAGGCGTATCGCCAGGGGAGCGCGGCCGCTGCTAGCGAGAGTCGGTTGTTCGTCCGCGACTGGGGGTTCGACATCGACGCTGTCGCCGCTCCGGTCCGTCTCTGGCACGGCGAGGCAGATACGAACGCCCCGCCAGCGGCGGCGGCACATCTCGCCGAACGGCTTCCGGACGCCAAACTGACTCGGCTCCCGAACGACGACCACCTGTCGGCACTGGTCGAAAGTCGGGAGTCGGCAGTCGAATGGTTTTCCGACTGATCGGTGAGAGGGGTCGGCGACGGTCTACATAGGATCGGCGTTTACTATACCGTCGGACGGAGGCCAAGACTGTCGACACCGAGTCGGATCTCGTCACGACGGTCCGTTCGACGGTATCGGTTTTCGGGAGACTCGATCAGTTTTCGCGAGGCTCGGAGTGTTCCTGCACGTACGCGAGCAGGTCCTCGCCGGACACCGGGAGTCCTTGCCGCGAGAAGAAGTTCGCGACGTTCTCGCAGTCGCGTTCGAGGAAATCGACGGCGTTGGGGTGGTGGATCGTCACCGCCTGCCCGACGTCGATGACGACGAGATGGTCGTCGTAAACGACGACGTTGTACTCCGAGAGGTCGCCGTGGACGAGTCCGGCGTCGTAGAGGCGGCGGATGTACTCCCGGACGACCTCGTATGCCGTCTGGGGGTTCTCGACGTCGACCTCCGCGAGACGCTTCGCGCGTTCGCCGTCGTGGCCCAGGAACTCCATGACGAGGGCGTTGCGCTGGACGGCGATGGGGTTCGGGACGCGGACGCCCGCCTTCTGGGCGCGTTTGAGGTTCGCGAACTCCTTTTTCGTCCACGCGAGGACGGTCCGTTTCTTGTCGCCGCCGAGTTCCTCGATGCGGGGGTCGCCAACGAGATACTCCCGCATGTCTTTGAAGTCGCTGGCGTTGATTCGGTACACCTTGATCGCAACTTCGCCGCCGCTACCGAGCGCGGAGTAGACGTTCGCCTCCTTGCCGGTCGAGACGGGGCCGCCCAGTGCGTCGACGTAGCCGTCTTGAACGAGTTTGTACAGGGCGGCGAACGTGGCGTCGTCGAACACCGACGCTTCGACCTTGAATCGCTCGCTGTTTTTGATCTTCTTGCGAAATTCGTCGAACTCCCGGTCGCGCTGACGGGCGATTTCGTCCGCCTCGGTGTCGGAAACGTCGAGTTCTTCCCACTCGTCGCCGGGGCCGTCTGCGTTCTCCTGGTCGACCAGTGCGTACTCGTCGTTCATCGTCGCACCGGCGGATCACCCGCTAGTCGGTCGTCGGGATACGGCGTCGCCATGAGAAGAGCTACTGAATGTGTCCTTCTTCGCGGAGCTGGTCAGCTTCCTGTTTCTCGTAGCGCCAGGTGATGTCCGCCTTCTCGTCCTGCCAGTCCCACGGTTCGACCAGCACGACGTCGTCTTCGCGGATCCAGATCCGCTTTTGCATTTTGCCCGGGATACGGGCCGTCCGTTCCGTCCCGTCCGCACAGCGGACTTTGACTCGGTTCGCGCCGAGCATGTTCGTCACTGTGGCGAACACCTCGTCCTCGTCAGGCATGCGAAGGTCTTTGCGCCCCTGGTTGTCGCTCATACGCGAGATAAGGTACGGCAGACCTTTAAATGCGCGGGAGACGGCCGCGATACATCGCCGGCCTTTAAGTGTAGACTCACGTCTTCGAACCCATGATAAAGAAACTCGGCGCTGTCGGCATAGTCGGTATCGTCGTCGTGCTTGCGGGGTTAGCGCTCGTCGCGTGGGAGAGTCAGATCATCGCCGCCGGACTGGCGCTCATGCTACTCGGCTTCGTCCTCACGGTGAAA
Organism: Halostella pelagica; assembly: GCA_005954745.1. GTDB lineage: Archaea > Halobacteriota > Halobacteria > Halobacteriales > Natronoarchaeaceae > Halostella > Halostella pelagica. Next base: position 114,493 of record CP040678.1, on the reverse strand, counting down.
GCACTCGTCAGCAACCTGCTCTCGTCGTTCGGCATGGGCGGGATGATGTAACACTGCGGGAGAACCGCTTCGCACCCCCTTATTTTTACGTCCCCGTCACCGCGAACGTTTTTGATCCCGCCCGTCGAAGCCGCGACCATGGAGAAAGTCTCGATCGACGACGTGGAACCGAGCACGTTCGATCCGGAGAACCGGACGCACGACCGTCGCGGCCTCACCGAGCCGCTGAACGCCGGGGACGTGGCCGTCGCGCGCTACGTCCTCGAACCCGGCGAGCGGTTCAGCGGCGCGCTCCACGCGCACATGGACCAGGAGGAGATATTCCTCGTCGTCGAAGGAGAGGCGACGTTCCGAACGAGGGAGGGCGAGGTCACCGTCAGCGAGGACGAGGCGGTCCGGTTCGCCACCGGCGAGTTCCAGACCGGCGGGAACGAGGGCGACGAGGATCTGGTGGCGTTCGCACTCGGCGCGCCGCGGGAAACCGAGGACGTTCGCATCGCCCGAATCCCGGGCGTCGGCAACGTCGCCTGCCCCGACTGCGGACACGACAACATGCAGATTCCGGGAACCGACGGCGAACCGCTGGTCTGTCCCGAGTGCGACGGGGAGTTACCCGTGAAGTAACAGAGCGCCCGCCGGTCAGGACTGAAGTTGCTTGCGGCCCGGTTCGATCAGGCGGTCGAGGTAGTCGGCAAGCGCCGATTTCGCGTCCGCAGGGTGGAGTTCGCCGCTCTCCAGGTCGTCCGCGAGCGCTGCGTAGTCTCCGTACTCGAGGTTGCCGCCGTACTGGTCGGGGCGCTCGACGACGACTTCCTCGAACCGCGGGAACACGTGGTACTCGAATATCTGAAGGACCGGGTTCTCCCGCTCGTTGCCGTCGTCGTCCGGTTCCGGATCGCGCGTCGGCGGGCAGTACGCCGAGTTGACCTTCTCCGCTAAGTCGTCGGCTGAGTCCTCCATGGAGATGGTGACGCCCTCGCTGCTCGACATCTTCCCCTCGCCCGTCGTCAGGTCGGCGAGGATAGGCGTGTGCAGGCTGGTCGGCGAGTCGTAGCCCAGTTCCGGCAGGTTCTCGCGGGCGAGCATGTGGACCTTCCGCTGGTCTATCCCGCCCACTGCGAGGTCGACATCGAGATATTCGATGTCCAACGCCTGCATCAGCGGGTAGACGACGTGGCTCACCTTTGCCGTTTCGCCGCTCTGGATCTCGGCCATCGCGCGCTGGGCGCGGTTCAGCGTCGTCTCCACCTGCATGGCGTGCAGATCGAGTTCGTACTCCTCGTCCATCTGGTACGTGGAACCGTAGACGAAGTCGGTCTTGTCCTCGTCGAGGCCGTACGCGATGAACTGCTGTTGCATCCGCTCGGCCGTATCGCGGATCTCCTCGAACGTCCCCTTGTCGTTGAGGTAGGCGTGGACGTCCGCGAGCAGGACGGTCACGTCGAAACCGGCCTCCTGCAGGTCGATGAGTTTGTTCGCGGTTAACATGTGACCGATGTGGAGGACGCCGGAGGGTTCGTAGCCGACGTACGCCCGCTTCACCTCAGGGCTCTCGGCCATCTCCTCCACCTCGTCCTCGGTGACCACCTCGGCCGCGTTCCGGGTGATCAGGTCGTACGTATCCATACCGAGAGGGTGGACGAGCGAGGGTTTCAACGCTACGGTGTTCGGCGAACGGGCGTCGGATCCGATCATTCCGAGTTACGGCCGGCGAGCGCGGTGAGGAGCGGACGCGACGAACCGCGCGACTCGGGGGAGGGCAGGCAGGCGCGACAAGAGAACGGTCCGCGAGCGAACGTGCGTAGCGAGTGAGCAAGCGGCCTTTTTGATCGACATTTTTTGGAGGAGTGGTCGCCTTCGGCGACCCGACGAGAAAAGAGGTCGCGTTAGTCGGACTCGCCGCGGTCCGCCCGGTGTTCGCTGATTAGCCGGTCGAGTTCCTCGGCCTTGCGTTCCTTGCGCCGTTCCTCCGCGCGGTCCTCCCAGTCGTCGATGACGGCCTCGACCTCGCTCTCGCGGGCGACCGCGAGTTCGTCGACCTCCTGCATGGCCACGTCGTCCGCGGGGCCGACCGGGATCCCGTTCTCGAAGAGGATCTCGTCGGCGATATCGGAGATCGCGCCGCCGTTTTTGAGGACGACGCGTGGGTTCACGTCGACGAGTTTCTCGGCAGTGCTGCGGCCCGCGCCGCTTGCGTCCCGGAGGTAGATCACGTCGTCCTCCGCGAGGCCGTACGACTCGTTTGCCGCCTCTAGCGCGCCTCTGGTGAACTTCTCTACCGGTTTGACCGGAACGAGGCCCTTCTTCTCGGCCGCCACGTCGCTGAAGTTCGAGTGGTCGAGTTTCCACAGTTCCTTGAGGCGGTCGAGTTTCCCCTGGAGTTCCTCGTTGCGCCCGCGTTCTTCCTCTAATTCGCGTTCGAGGCGCTCGGTCTCGCGTTCGAGGCGGGTCACCTCGCGGTCCTTGCGGACCTCGCGGCGCTCCTCGCTGCGGGCCGCGTCGAGGTCGCTCTCCAGTTCGTCGATGCGGTCGTCTTTCTCCGCGACGGTGTCGTTCAGGTCCTCGACGTGCGCTTGCAGGCGCTCGACCTGCCGTTCGAGGTCTCGGATGCGCTTTTCCTCGGCAGTGAGTTCGCGGGGTGTGTGCTCGGTGGTCTCTTCCTCCTCCTCGGGGGTTTCGGTGAGGTCGTCGATAACCGACTCGACTGACTCGTCGCCTGCGATGACGCGGGCGGTGATCTCGCCGCGGTTCATCCGCGGCGGCACTTTCCGGGCGATGCGCTCGAACTGGTCCTCGTGGTCGTCGAACGCGAACAGCGCGGCGGCCATCGCGTCCCGTTCGTGGTCGTTGTCGTAGCCGATATCGCGGGTCCGGTGCTGTTTCTCGTCGACGGGGAGGTCCGACATCGGCGACCACGCCGCGGCGTCGAAACTGCGACGGATCTTCTCGACGGTCTCGGGCATCGGCGTCACGTCCGCGGCGACGAGCAGCGGTCGGCCACGCTCGACTATCCACTCGATGACGGCGGCGGTGTCTGCGGTCCGCGTCGAGAGGACGTCGAGGACGCCACCGTCCAGGTCGACGATGGCGACGGCGGTCGTCGTCCCGGGGTCGATGCCGACGAGAACGTGGTCCCGTCGCTTGGCGAGTGGCCGGAATTCGATACCGTCGCGCCGGACGCGCTCGATCTCGGTCCGGGTGTCGCCGTTTCGCCGGCGGGAGACTGGGATATCTTGCGGACGGGCCGTCACGCGGAAGACGGCGTTGGAGTAGCCGCCGTACTTCTCGGTTGCATCTTTCTCGTACTCCAGACCGGCGTCGTCGAGGGCTGACTCAACCTCGCGGGCCCGAGTACGGACCGCCCCGTGGATCCGACGGGTGAAGCGGTCCTCGCTCCACCCGCCCTTGCCGGTCGAGCGGCCGCGAGAGACCTTCACCTCGGTCGTGTCCGTGAATGCGGACACCTCCTGCCCGACGTTGCGGGCAGCGAGGCGGGCCGAGGCTTCCGCCTCCTGCATCGGATCCTTTCCGTAGGGAACGCCGTGCCTGCCTGCGACCCGAGAGAGTGGTTCCGGCTGTTCCGCGCCCGTGACCTGAACGAGGCGCGTCTCGTCCGGGAGTTCGCCGAGGAAATGCACGAGCGCGTCCTTGTCCTCCGCGAGTTCGTACATGTTGTCGGTCGCGATGATGTCCGGGCGCTCGTCCTCGATCAGGCGTCTGAGCTTCCGGTACGTGACGACATCGCGGTCGATGTCCTCGCCGTCGAAGACGACGAGCGCGTAAGAGGGAGCGTCGCCGCGGACGTCGCCGCTTTGCACGTCGACGCCGAAGACTACCGTGTCGAGGGCACTCGTGCGGGTACTCACAGGACGGCGTAAGGGAGTCACAGATATAAAAGACCGGGCGGAAGTCGGAAGACCTCAGTAGAGCGTCCCCTCAGCGACCGGAACAACGCGCCCACCGACATCGACGGCCACTCGGTCGTCGGGCCCGGAAGTGGCGTCCGAAGATCCCTCGTCGGCCCCGCTTTCCGCCTGGTCGACACCCTCTCTCGTCTCCGTCGTCTCGTCAACGGCACTCCTCGCCGTCGCCGCTTCGTCGGTCGCCCGGAGGCGAAGCAGCGACGGGCGGCCCATCTCGTAGCCCTGTTCGACGATAGCGTCGACCTCGCCGTCGCCGTGTCGGGCGAGATACGCCGCGAGACAGCCGTTGGAACTGCCGGTCGCCGGGTCCTCCGGCACGTCGTAGTACGGGGCGAACACCCTGTCGGCGTAGTCGTGGCCGTCGTCACGGGGGTGAGCGCAGAACGCCAGCACGTTCTTCCCGTCGTGATCGCCGGTAAGCGCCTCATATCCCGCCGGGTCGACGTCGATCCGTTCGAGCGCGTCCCGGTCGCGCAGGGGGACGACCACCGTCGGGAGGCCGGTCGACACCCACTCGACGGGCAGATCCCCGCGGAGGTCGGCGGGAGCGAGACCGAGCGCATCCGCCGCTGTCTCGCGGTCGAAAGCCCGCCCGAATTCGGGTGCGCGCTGGGACATCCAGTACGTCTCCCCGTCGACGCGTACGGGAACGTCACCGACCTGCAGGTGCAGAGTCACCTCGTCGGGTCGGCGGTCGGCGAGGTGGTCGCGGATCACCGCCGCGGTGCCGAGTGTCGGGTGACCGGCGAACGGCACCTCGTCGTTCGGCGTGAAGATGCGGACGTCCCAACCGTCGGCGTCGCGACCCGTGACGAACGTCGTCTCGGAGTAGTTCATCTCGTTCGCGACAGCCTGCATCTCGTCGGTAGAGAGATCGGCCGCCCCCTCAACGACGGCCAACTGGTTACCGGCGTAGCGCTCCGTGGCGAACACGTCACAGATATGGAATCGGTGAGACATACGGGGTTCAGTTGCAGTTCGACCACTGACGAAAAAACGTTTTCCAGGGTGTGCGGTCGTCTCACATACCGTTGGTCGTCTCCGTGTCCGGGTACGGCACTTCGACAGTCTGTCCGTCGTCGGGAACGAACGCCTCGCCGTCGAACGTCTCCCGCGCCTGTCGTTCGTGGTCGGAAACGTCGCCCGCGTAGCGCGAGGAGATGTGCGTCATGGCGAGGCGTTTCGCGTTCGCCCGCGCTGCGATCTCCGCGGCCTGGCGCGCCGTCGAGTGGCCGGTCTGACCGGCGCGTTCGGCGAAGTCGTCAGCGAACGTTGCGTCGTGTACGAGCAGGTCAGCGTCCTCGGCCACCTCGACTGTCGCCGCCATCGGCCGGGTATCGCCGGTGTAGACGACGCGTCGGCCGGGCCGCGTATCCCCGACGACCTGTTCGGGGCGGACGACAGTTCCGTCCTCCAGTTCGACGGGTTCTCCCTCGTGAAGACGGCCGAACTTGGGGCCAACTGGGACACCCAACTCCTCCGCCTTCTCGCGGTCGAACCGGCCCTTGCGGTCGTCTTCGACGATGGCGTAGCCGATAGCCTTGGTGCGGTGGTCGGCCTCGATGACGCGCACCTCGTAGTCGGACTGTGTCAGCGCCACGTCGCCGTCGTCGACCTCGTTGACGCGAACCCCGAACGAGGGCCGCGTGTTGGCGGCGTACAGCAGGTCCTCGACCTCGGATCGCGTCCCTCGCGGCGCGTGGATCGCAAGCGGTTCCTCCCGGTCGTTGAAGTCCATCGTCTGGATCAGTCCCGGAAGGCCGAGAACGTGGTCGCCGTGGAGATGCGTGATGAAGATGTGCGAGATCGAAAAGCCGGTTCCGAACCGCATCATCTGGCGCTGAGTCCCCTCTCCCACGTCGAACAGCAGGCCGTCACCCTCGCGGTTGACCATCAGGCTACTGGGGTTTCGCTCGGTCGTCGGCACGGCCCCACTGGTCCCGAGGAAGGTGACGCGAATCGACATTGACGTATCGTCGGCCGCCCTCGCCTAAACCCGCTTCGAAACGGTGACCGGAGTCGTTCCTCCACCTGCAACGCGGCCGCCGGAACCGACCGATTCTTACCCCTGACGGAACTACCAGTGGGTGATGGACGCGCCGCTGTGGACCGACACCTACGCCCCAGACCTCGCGGACCTGCCGCAGGACGACGTTCGGGAGTACCTCCAGAAGGCCGTCGACGAACCGCTGAACCTCGTCGTCCACGGCCCGAAAGGGAGCGGCAAGACCGCCGCCGTGCGAGCGCTGGCCCGCGCAGCTCACGACGACCCGGACAACGACCTCGTCGAGATAAACGTCGCGGACTTCTTCGACCGGACGAAAAAGGAGATCAAAAACGACCCGCGGTTTGCCTCCTTCCTCAACGGGCGCAGCAGCATGGCCAAACGGGACATGATAAACCACGTCCTCAAGGAATCAGCGAGCTACGCACCCGTCTCGGGGACGTACAAGACGGTCGTACTCGACAACGCCGAGGGGATCCGCGTTGATTTCCAGCAGGCGCTTCGCCGCGTGATGGAGCGCCACCACCAGATGACCCAGTTCGTCATCACGACCCGTCAGCCCACCAAGCTCATCCCGCCGATCCGCTCGCGCTGTTTCCCGGTCCCGATGCGCGCACCGACCGACGACGAGGTCGTCGCCGTCCTCGAAAACATCGTCGAGACGGAGGGCGTCGACCACGACGACGACGGACTGGAGTACGTCGCCGGCTACGCCGGCGGCGACCTCCGGCGGGCGATCCTCGCCGCCCAGACCACCAGCGAAGCCGAAGGCGAGGTCACGATGAACGCCGCCTACGAAACGCTCGGCGACGTCGGCGCAGACACCCAGGTGAAAGAGATGTTAGACGACGCCGAGGCCGGGGAGTTCACCGACGCCCGGAGTACGCTCGACGACCTGCTCGTCGACGAGGGGTTCAGCGGCGAGGAGGTCCTAGACGACATCCTCCGGATCGCGCGCTCGCGCTACGGCGGCGAACATCTCGCCGAACTCCACCGCATCGCTGGCGAGATAGATATGGACCTCGCGGAGGGGACGAACGACAGACTGCACGTCTCGCACTTGCTCGCGGAGATAGGCCGGTAAGCGGGTCGACGATCGATCCGCGTCTACACCTTTTTGTACCGAACCGCGGCCAGACCCCTCGTGACCTGACCAGACGACACGGGGCGGACGAGGCGGTTGTGCGACGACTCGTCCCGTGACATGCGGTGTCGCCTGTTAGTTTCATGGGGGATACACTTATCAGAAGCATCCGCCAAGCCGAACCATGTCGAGAGTCCGTCAGACCCCGTCGATCGTTCTCCCCGGGAGGGTGCATGACTGAAAACGCCGTCACCGAGAGCTCAGAGGACGCCTCGCTTCCCGCGCGACTGGAGCGGGCCGGGGTCGTCGTCGGGGCGACGCTCCTGCTCTCCCTGCCGATGGGAGTCGTCGGGTCCCATCTTCTCGATGCCGGACAGCCTCCCTGGATAGCAGGTGTGTTGGTGTTTGCACCCGGGTTCGTCGTCGGCGTCCTCGCCTCGACGGAACGTATCCCCGTCTCGTACGGCCAGATCTGGTCATTTTCGCTGACGAGTTGGTTCGTCACGCTCCTTCTGCTCGGTGCCACCGGGTCGAACCAACTGACGGCCGACAGGACCGTCGTCCTCGGGGCCTGGCTCACCGGACTCCTCGTCGGTGCCGTCGTCGCCGGCCGAAAGTGGTTGTGCGACCGCCTACTCTAACACCAGCACGTGCCGCGTCAGCGACCGGTGGACGCGGCGCTCGAACGACGATTCGATCTCCCAGCCCACCTCGCGGGCGGTACCGGCCCACGAACGATCAGCGACCATCACCGTCCGGGGCGCGAGCCTGCGCGCCTCCGCCAGCGCGCCGGCGACCAGGTCATCCAGGTCGTGAGCGGCGATCTTCGACTGGCGGCCGTAGGGCGCGTCGAAGACCACGCCGTCTACGGGCCAACTCCGTGAGTTCGATGAGGCATCTTCGTCGCTGTTAGTGGCGTCACCGGCAAACGGTAACCGAGTGGCGTCGCCGCGGACGACTCCGTAATCGCCGTCAGTGCCGAGAAACTGAGCCAGGTTGTCGCGGGACCCTCGAACCATCCGCGCCTGCGCGTCGCTACCGAGAACGCGCGCGCCGACGAGACCCGCTTCGACGAGGACGCCGCCAGTTCCGCACATCGGGTCGAGGATCGTCCGGCCGGGTGCCGCGCCAGCGATGTTTACGAGTGCTCTGGCGAGCAGCGGGTCCATGCTCCCGGGCTGAAAGAAGGCGCGGTCGGTCGGTTTGCGTTCGCCGTAATCCCGCCGGCTCTCGGCGGCGAGCCAGCCCAGAATCGATGTATCTGCGGGGTCGGCGTCGACGTCACCCGACGGTTCGCCGCGGGCGAACACCGCACGGATTTCGTGGTCGGGGTCGTCGAGGTCTATCGTGAACCCCCGGTCGACGAGCACGTCGCCGAGTTCGCGTTCGACGGCCTGCGTGTCGATATCGGCGCTCCCGCGAACGTCTCGTGCGCGGACGGCGACGGTCCCCTGGCGGTCGAGCGTCGACGCCGAGAGCAGTGCGCGAGCGCCGTCGACCGTCGCGTCCGCGCGGCCGATCATCTCACTCGCTCGGTGCGTGTAGGCGAGCGTCCGGACGCGGTCGCGGTTGATCGCCGGCGCGGTGGCGAGACCAGGTCCGACGATCGAGACGTCAGCGGCAGCGCTCGCAGCCTCGCGGGCCGCGAACGCGTCGTCTTCACCGCCGAGTTCGAGGACGTACACGACAGAGGGTCCGGGTGGCCCGACAATGATACTGTCGGCTGATACTGGCGAGCGTACTGTTTCACACTGTCGGACGGAGACCCATGACGACTGTCGACACCAGGGTGTCGGATCTCGTCACTGACGTACGGCCGACAGTGTAGCGTATTTGGTCGATTGGATCGGTATAAACGGCCCATTCGGTGTGTCTCGTGGACGACCTGTCTGCGGACGGCACCAACCTTTATAAACCTTAAATACGTCTTTTAAGTCGACTCATGACTGATCCCAAGGAAACCATTAATATCGAAAACGTGGTAGCCTCGACGGGTATCGGGCAGGAACTGGATCTGCAGAGCGTCGCGATGGACCTGGAAGGGGCCGACTACGACCCCGAGCAGTTCCCCGGTCTCGTCTACCGAACGCAGGACCCCAAATCCGCCGCTCTCATCTTCCGGTCCGGCAAGATCGTCTGTACTGGCGCGAAGTCGACTGACGACGTCCACGAGAGTCTCCGTATCGTCTTCGACAAGCTCCGCGAACTGGAGATCAACGTCAACGAAGACCCCGAGATCGTCGTCCAGAACATCGTCACGAGCGCGGACCTCGGTCGTAATCTCAACCTCAACGCTATCGCGATCGGTCTCGGTCTCGAAAACATCGAATACGAACCCGAGCAGTTCCCGGGTCTCGTCTACCGCCTCGACGAGCCCGAGGTCGTCGCGCTCCTGTTCGGCAGCGGGAAGCTCGTCATCACCGGCGGCAAAAAGCCAGAAGACGCCGAACACGCGGTCGACAAGATCGTCTCTCGACTCGAGGACCTCGGTCTGCTGGAGTAAGATCGGTACGCACTACCTGTCGGACTCCGATCGGTCGACATGGCATTCGTCGCACAGTTGGATCCGGCCGGCGGAACGCTGGTGGCATACGTCGGGACCTTTCTGATATTCGCACTCGGCTATTCAGTGACCGCGCATATCGCCGCGCGGTACGTTCTCGGGGAGGTATCGGCGCGGCGGGCCCTGCTCGTCGGACCGGTCCCCGCCGCCGCTTCCGTGCTGCTCCAGCAGTACGGGCCGGCGATCACGATCGGCGTTACGATGTTCGGTGATTACCTCGCCATTCGGAGCGCGTATCGGCTGAACTACCGGCTCGCAGGACTGGTCGCCGTCATCCACTACACGGTGACCGTGATCGCCGGAATCACGCTCGTGAACCTGGTCGGCTTGCTCGGGACGGCACCGACGTGACGCTGTGCGGGCGGACCGATACCGTCCGGGTCGGCGGAGCTATTCGACCAGCCGCTCGATCTCCGTCACGAGAATGCCGCTCGCGCCCTGTTCTTTCACTTCCGTGATCGTCTCGAACACGTCGCTTTCGTCGACGACGGCGTGGACAGCGACCTTCTCGCCGCCGTTCTCGTCCGCGATGTCCATCACGGTCGGGCCGCCGAGGCCCGGGATCACGTCGCGCACCTCGTCGAGGCGGTCCTGCGGGGCGTTCATCATCAGGTAGCGCTTGCCGTCCGCGGAGAGAACGGACTGGAACGCGGTCTCCGTCTGCTCGACTTTCGGGTCGTCAAGCACGTCGTCGCGCGCGATCAGGTGGACGGAACTGGAAAGCACTTCGTCGATGATGGCGAGGTTGTTCACCTTGAGCGTCGTCCCCGTCGATGTGATGTCGATAATGGCGTCGGCCATATCGACGTGCGGAGTGAGTTCCGTCGCACCGGTAACCTCGACGATGTCCGGCGAAACGCCCGTCGTCTCGAAGTACGTCCGGGCGACGTTGGGGAACTCAGTCGCGACGGTGCCGCCCTCCAGGTCGTCGACGGACTCGATCGTCCCGTCGCGCGGCGCGGCGAGGACGAGGCGACAGCGGCCGAACTCCAGGTCGAGGAGTTCGACCACGTTTCCGGGCTCTGCCTCGCGAACCTGGTCGAGGCCCGTGATGCCCACGTCGGCCGCGCCGTCGCTGACGTACTCCGGGATGTCCGCGGCCCGGGCGAACAGTAGCGTCACGTCCGGGTCGACCGTATCGGCGTACAGTTTTCGGTCCGCGCCGTCGACGACGTGGAGACCGGCGCGTTCGAGCAACTCGATAGTGGGTTCGTGGAGACGACCCTTGTTCGGCACGGCGATGCGCATGGTCGGGTCAACGAGGTCCGCGTGGAACTGCTTTTCGTTCGCTACCCGTACAGCGCCTCGACCAGCCCGAAAGTGACGTATATCTCGACGAACGCGGCGACGGCGAGGACCACCCAGGCCGCCGCAACGAACCCGGCGGTCCGCCGCCACTCGTCGCCGGACATGACGGTGGAGCGTCGGCCAGCGATCCTCGCACCGGCCCGCGCGACGACGCGGAACGCGACCGCGCTGGCGGCAAACAGCGCGGGGAGTTCGAGGATCCCGTGGGGGGCAATGGCGAGGACGACGAAGCCGATACCCTCGTTGCCCGCCGCAAGCGCGCCGACGTAGCCGAGGAGGACACCGTTGACCACTAGTCCGAGAACCGTGATCAGGCCGAGCGAAAGTGCGCCGACGAGAAAGACGAGAAATGCCCGCGTGTTGTTCACGAGGATGAACGAGACGGTCGGCTCCGCGGGAAACACCTGTTGGAGAGAGTCCAGTTCGAGTTCGGCCAAGAGGTCGACGCCGCGAGCGACCAGCCCGACGCCCACGACGGTCCCGAGGAGGAACAGGCCGACCGAGACCAGTAGATACCGACGGTGTTCTCGAAGCGCCAAACTGAGCCACTGGAACTGCATACGAACGACGACGGAGCCCGGGAAAATAAACCCCGGTCGCACGCGTCCGACGTTCAGTGAGCGAACCGGCCGACGTGGACCCGGTAGATTGACGCCACAGGACCGGAAACCCCACGGTATGACCACCATGCTGGTCTCGGACGGGTCAGTGCTCCGTCCAGATATGACAGTGAGGCGCGCGGACGTACTCGTCGACCGGGATGCCGGTGAAATACTGGCGGTGGGCGAGGATGTCGGCGAGGACCCCGACGACCGACTCGACGCGAGCGGCGGCCTCGTGATCCCGGGCCTGGTGAACGCTCACACGCACGTCTCGATGACGCTCCTCCGCGGGTACGCCGACGATAAACCGCTCGACGCCTGGCTGCAGGAAGACATCTGGCCGGTCGAGGGTGCCCTTCAGGCCGAGGACATCCGCGCCGGGGCGGATCTCGGCATCGTAGAGATGATCAGGTCCGGGACGACCGCCTTCGGCGACATGTACTTCGAAGTCCCGGAGATAGTCGACGCCGTCGACGAGTCGGGAATGCGCGCTCTGGTCGGCCACGGCGTGGTCACGGTGGGAAAGGACGAGGAGGTCGCCATCGCGGATTTCGAGGAGTGTCTGGACATCGCCGAGGAGTACAACGGTGCGGCGGACGGCCGCGTTTCGACGGCCGTGATGCCCCACAGTCTGACGACGGTCGCCGACGAGTATCTGTCCGAGTACACCGACCGCGCCCGCGAGTCCGGAATTCCACTCCACTACCACGCCAACGAGACGACTGACGAGGTCGACCCTATCGTCGAGGAGCGGGGAGAGCGACCGCTCGCCTACGCCGACGACCACGGGATGCTCGGGCCGGAGGACTTCGTCGCCCACGGCGTCCACGTCGACGGGACGGAGATCGAACTGTTGGCGGAGCGGGGAACCGCCGTTGTCCACTGCCCGGCGTCGAACATGAAACTCGCCAGCGGGATAGCGCCCGTCCAGCGCATGGTCGACGCGGGGATCACGGTCGCCCTCGGCACGGACGGCGCGGCCTCGAACAACGACCTCGACCTCTTCGACGAGATGCGCGACGCCGCGATGGTCGGGAAACTCGCCACTGACGACGCGAGCGCGGTGCCCGCGGAGCGGGTCGTCGAGATGGCGACCCGGGGCGGCGCGGCCGCGCTCGGCATCGACAGCGGCCGGATCGAGGCCGGCGCGAACGCCGATCTCGCGGTCGTGGACCTGTCGGCACCGCATCTGACGCCGCACCACGACCTCGTGAGCCACCTCGCGTACGCCGCGTCCGGCAGCGACGTTCGACACACGGTCTGTGACGGCGAGGTGCTCATGCGGGACCGCGACGTGCTGACCGTCGACGAGGCGGCAGTCGTAGAACGGGCCGAGCGGCGAGCGTCCGCCCTCGTCGAGCGCGCAACGGAGTAAGCTGGCCGAGTCCGCCGTCCGTTTTCCGACTCATAGGGCCTGTTGGATGCCAGTTCAGTAGTTCGGCGGGCCGCGTCGGCGACTACCGGGACACAGTTACCACCGCCCCTATCAGTCCGCCTCGACCCGCGGGTCCAGAGAGAGGTGTGCGAGGTCCTGAACGAGGCTACCGACGATACCCGCGAAGGCGGTGACTATCGCGACGCCGATGATGAGCGCCATGTCGCGGTCGTTGATCGCCCGGAGACCGACGGCACCGATCCCCCCGATCGGGAGGATCTGTTCGAGGACGAAGACGTTCACGACGAGGACGCCCAGCAGTTCGACGAAAAACAGCGAGAACAACGGGAGCGCCGCGTTCCGGAGGACATGGCGGCCAACGCGGACGTTCGAGGCGCCTTTCGCGCGGACAAGCTTAACGAACTCCCTGTTGACGTACTCGTTCGACTCCGCCCGCGCGTACCGGAGCTGGGCGGCCATGAGACTCGTGCCCAGGATGCCGGCCGGCAAGACGATCGTTTGGAACTCGGGGATAGAAGACAGCGCGTCGCCGACAAACCGCGGCGCGACCATCGGTATCACGAGCGCCCACCAGAAGTTCGGGACGCCGTACGCGAGCGAGAGCCCGCCGGTCGAGAAGCGCTCGATGACCGTCCCGTCGTTCATCGCTGAGAACACGCCGAGTCCGACACCCCCAACGAGTGCGAACAGCATCGCCGGCAGGACGTACGCGATTGTCGCGGGAAGCGTTCGCTGTATCACGTCCGTGACGGGCGCGTTCTGCGTGGTCGAATACCCCCAGTCTAACGTCGCGATGCCGACCACCCAGCGGACGTATCGCTCCGTGATCGGGTCGTCCAGGTTGTTCCGTTCCCGGTAGTCGCTGAGGGCTTCCTCGACCGCTTCTTCCTCCTGACCCGGACTCGCCTCCTCGGTGGCTTGATGGGCGACCCGAGCCTCGTTCGGGTCCTCAGTCAACGCGACGAGGCCGAAGGTAACCGAAACGACGAGATACATGGCGAACGCTGCGAAGAGGACTCGTTTCGTGACGTGTTTCCAGGGCGGCATTGTGGAGGGCTCTGACGGATCGAGTGTGAGGGAGAGAATACAAAAAATTAATGAATGATTCGTGGAGAAATGCTAACATAACCATAGTCACCGCATAACTGCCGCCAGAACCCGAAATCATCCACGATGACCCCCCTCCACAGTCAACACCCGAACGCCGTCCAGTCGTCCGCCATCCAACTGTACTCCGGCCAGTCGTCCGCCATCCAACTGTACTCCGGCCAGTCGTCCGCCATCCAACTGTACTCCGGCCAGTCGTCCGCCATCCAACTGTACTCCGGCCAGTCGTCCGCCATCCAACTGTACTCCGGCCAGTCGTTCGCCATCCAACCGTACTCGGTCCGGTCGTTCGCCATCCAACAACGCGCATTTCGATCAGGCGCTACTCGGCCGTTCTCCGGTCGGTCTCAGGGGTATACCGTCGCATGAGTTCCGAGAACGATTCGCCCCCGATAGAGTCGATCAACTGGGAGAGCCGCGACGGAGGGTGGTCGGTCCCGTGGCAGTTCGTCGGACTGGTCCTCTCGCTCGGTGCCCTCCTGGCGCTCCGCCTGCACTACGGGGAACACGGCGACGCCGTTCTCATGTTCCCGTCCCGACTGACCTGGGTGTACCGGGCGGGCCTCGTCGTGCTCGCGTTCATCGTCGTTCCGCCGCTGGTCCGGGACCCGGCGCGGACTCGCCGCTACTGGGACCGGTTCGCGTCCAACAGGGTCGCCGTCGTCTGTCTCGGCTATCTCGCTGTCGTGGTCAGTCTCGCACTGTTGGCCCCGATACTGGTCGAGCGGGCGCAACTCAACCTGTACATCGAACACCAGCCACCGGCGTTCATCACTGCACCGGCCGGGGACGACTGCATCGGGCCGGTCGTCACGTCCGGCGGCGAGGAGTTCTGTCGAGGGACGCTTAACTACCCGCTCGGTACGGCTCACCGGGGATACAGCATGCACACGCTCCTCCTCTGGGGCCTGCGGACGAGCCTTCAGATGGCCGTGATCGCCACGGTGATCATGGTGCCGCTCGCCACGGCCGTCGGCGTCGTCGCGGGCTACGTCGGCGGGTGGGTCGACACCCTACTGATGGGGTACGTCGACGTCCAGCAGTCGGTTCCGGCCTTCGTCATCTACGTGATCCTGATCTTCATCTACGGGCGGAGTTTGCTGTTGCTCGCCGTCGTGTTCAGTCTGTTAAGCTGGGGAAGCATGGCCCGACTCGTTCGGAGCGAAACGTTACAGCGTCGGGAGGAGGGGTACATCGAGGCGGCCAGAAGCGCCGGCGTCGGCCATCTCACCGTCCTCCGACGACACGTTCTCCCGAACGTGTCGAACACGGTGCTGGTCGGCGCTACCCAGAAGGTACCGCAACTGATCCTGATCGAGGCGGCGATCACGTTTCTCAGCCTCGGCGACATCGGACGGTGGTACCCGTCGTTCGGACAGACGATCCGCAACGGGTTCAGGACGGCAGGCGGGATGCCACCGCTTGCGGCGCTGTCGCCGATGGCGAAGTGGTGGGTCTGGCTGTTCCCGGTCGTTCTGCTCTCCTCGACCGTGATCGCGCTCAACGTCGTCGGGGACACGCTTCGAGACGTTCTCGACCCGCGGGGTGAGACGTAGATGGCCCCGCTGCTCTCGGTGTCTGACCTTTCAGTCACCTTCGACACCGACCGCGGCACCGTCACGGCCCTCGACGGGTTCGACGTGGACGTTCGCCGAGGGGAGACGGTCTGTCTGGTCGGCGAGAGCGGGTCCGGGAAAACCGTCGCTTGCGAGTCGTTCACCCGTCTCGTTCCGTCGCCGCCGGCGAAGTTGGACGGGACGATCCGGTTCGACGGGCAGGACCTGCTGGCCGCGTCCGAACGCGAACTCCGGTCGGTCAGAGGCGACCGGATCGCCCACGTGTTCCAGAACCCACAGGGCGCGCTCGATCCGGTCTACACCGTCGGACAGCAACTCGTCGAGTCGATCCGGATTCACCGCGATGTGTCCCGGTCGGACGCGCGGCGACGCGCGGTGCGCCTGCTCGACCGGGTGGGGATCCCGAACCCGGCGGAGCGAGTCGACGAGTACCCCCACGAGTTCTCCGGCGGCATGAAACAGCGGGCCGTCATCGCGATGGCGCTCGCGTCGGACCCCGACGTGCTGGTCGCCGACGAACCGACGACGGCGGTCGACGTGACGACGCAGGCCGGCATCCTACGACTGCTCCAGGACCTTCAGGACGAACACGGGATGGCTATCGTGTTCGTCACACACGACCTCGGCGTCGTCGCTCAGATCGCGGACCGGGTCGTCGTACTCTACGCCGGGAAGGTGATGGAGCGAGGCGACGTCGTCGACATCTTCGACCGTCCGGCACACCCGTACACCCGCGCGTTGCTTGACTGTCTCCCGCGGCGCGGCCGGGATTCGAAACCGATCGACGGGTCGTTCCCGGACCCGACGGACCCGCCGTCCGGATGCCGGTTCCATCCGCGCTGCCCGCACGCGGTCGAGGAGTGCAGTACGGACGGACAGCCCCCTCTGGAAGCGGTCGACGGGGACGACCACACGGCGTCGTGCGTGTACTACGGCGACGGGCGCGACCCGTCCGCGCTCCGGGAGGACGCGAGCGAGTCGGATACGATGGACGGAGCCGATCCGAACGGGGAGCGCGACGCGGGGTCGACGGGCGAGGCGTCGTCGCTGGGGGTGAGCGACGATGAGTGACGCCACCGACTCGTCGGCGCTTCTGTCCGTCCGCGGCCTCGAAAAGCACTACCCCGTCCGGAGCGGGTGGTTGAACCGCGAGACGAGTCGCGTCCGGGCGGTAGACGGCGTCTCCTTCGACCTCCGGCGCGGGGAGACGCTCGGACTGGTCGGCGAATCCGGCTGCGGCAAGTCGACGGTCGCGCGGACGGTGCTCTCGCTCGAATCACCCACGGCTGGATCGGTGACGGTCGCCGGGCAAGACATCGCAGACCAATCTCGGACCCAGCGAAAGCGCTTCAGACGGCGAGTCCAGATAGTGTTTCAGGACCCCGGTTCGAGTTTCGACCCGCGAATGACTATCGGCGAGTCCGTCGCCGAACCGATGGTCGCTCACGGCCTCGACGACGCGGATCGGCGGCGCGAGCGCGTCGAATCGCTGCTGGAAGTCGTCGGCCTCGCCGCGGACGACCGCGAGCGCTACCCGCACGAACTGTCCGGCGGGCAGAAACAGCGGGCCGCGCTCGCCCGGGCGCTGTCGCTGAACCCGGACGTACTCGTACTGGACGAACCCGTGAGCGCGCTCGACGTTTCCGTTCAGGCGGAGATACTCGCTCTGGTTCAGGACCTTCAGGAAGCCTTCGACCTCGCCATCTTGCTCATCAGCCACGACATGAGCGTCGTCGAGCGACTCTGCGACCGGGTCGCGGTGATGTATCTGGGCGAACTCGTCGAACGCGGTCCGACGGAGAGTCTGTTCGACGACCCGAAACACCCCTACACGCGCGCGCTCCTCGCGGCGATTCCCGACCCAGACCCACACGAGCAACTCGGAGACGCCGAACTGGACGGCGAGGTTCCCGACCCCGCCTCGCCGCCCGACGGCTGCCGCTTCCACACCCGCTGTCAGGCGGTCATCCCGCCCGACGACCTCGATATCGACCAGTCGACCTTCCAGTCGGTGTTCGCGCTCCGCGTCGGCCTCCGGAACGGCGACATCGGCCTCGAATCGGTCCGCGAGCGCCTCGGCGGCGACGACGAAACACCGTCCCCGGCCGCAGTCGCGGCGGCCGTTCGCGAGGAGTACGGCGTGGCGCAGGAACTCGCCAACGAACGGGCTGAGCGGTCGCTATCGGAGGCGCTCACGGCGTTCGCTGACGGCGATGCGAGCGCCGCGTCGGAGCGGCTCGCGGAGACGTTTCCGAGCGTCTGCGAGCGTGAGCGACCGGCGCAACACAGATCCGACGGCTGCGCCGTCACGTGTCACCGCTACCGGCCGGACGACTCGTCGAACACGAACCGAAGCGAGTGAGCCGTACTGTCGGACAGGGCGATGAGGACTGTCCACACAAAGAGGTCGAACCTCGTCACACAGGACCGTCCGACAGTATCAGACGCGTGCTGTGCGGTGACGACGGCACCGTAATTCGCACACCCTGAAACTGGGTCGACCGTCCCACCACCGCCCAATTAGTCGGATTTTAAACTCTCAGGTATGTTTTTGAACGCTCTAAAACGTTCTGTCCCCCTCTATCGAGTTATTGAACGAACTGAACGGGAAACGGGGTTTATGCGCAGTACCGGTCATTCTCGGAGTGAAATGAGTCAGATACGAAAGCTATCGGCGCTCGCGGTCGGCGTCGCGCTGGTGGTATCGATGGTCGCACCCGCTATGGCTGCGGGCGGAGTCGCGGCCGCGGCGAACACGGATCTCTCCGTCGATGTCGCGCAAAACAGCGATGGCACAGCTACCGTGACCGTCACGGGAGACGACGTGGATAACGGAACGGTGTCGGTCGCAGTCACCGACGACAACGCCACGTACGGCGGAGCGGGCGACTACGGGATCACGAACGGAACAGTCGAGTTGCCGGCCCCGTCCGAGACGGTGAACGTCAGCGTCACGGCCACCGTCGACGACACGTCCGCGTCTACCGAGGCGACGCTCGTCGCTGGCGGGGATGACGAACAGGGGTACGAGCAGAAGAACTTCGGCCTCTACCTGACGAGCTTCATGGGGGAGCTAAACAGCAGCGACACCGACGGCCCGCGCGGACTCCTGATCGCCGACTTCGTCGTGTCAAACAACCCCAGTAACGCGCCCGGTCAGACGGGCCCGCCGAGCCACGCGGGCCCGGACGGCGACAACGAAACTGAACGCGGCCCGCCCGAGGACCGCGGTCCCGACGAGAACGAAACGGAACGCGGCCCGCCTGAAGACCGCGGCCCCGACGGTGACGACAACGAAACGGATCGAGGCCCGCCCGAGGACCGTGGCCCGGACAGTGACGAGAACGAAACGGAACGCGGCCCGCCCGAAGACCGCGGCCCCGACGGTGACGACAACGAAACGGATCAAGGTCCGCCGAGTCACGCGGGTCCGGACGATGACGACGACCGTGGGCCGCCTGCGGACCGCGGTAACGACGAAGATGAAAAAGAGGAGGAAGATGAGGAAGAGGAAGAAGACGAAGTAGATGAAGAAGACGAAGAGGAGGAAGTTGAGGAAGAGGAAGAAGACGAAGAGGAAGAAGACGAAACTGCGGACGGAGCTAACGACGGCGGTCCCGGAAACGGAAACGGGAACAATGGCAACGGAAACAACGGGAACGGCAACGGAAACAACGGGAACGGCAACAACGGGAACGGCAACGGGTCGTAACCGCTCACCGTAACCTGACGCACTCGCACGCGAAACACACTCTGCTTTCGACACCCCGAACGACGCCTCACCCACAGAGCGCGGGCCGCCTGCGATACACCGAGACGTAGAACACTGTCATTCCGATTCCCGGCCTATCACACCGCTCTGTTTTCCTCCGAGTACGGCGAGCGGGGGTGAGACTGTGCCGTTCGGCGGCGTGTCGTCGGAACGGTTCGGTAGCGTTTTCCCGCTTCTCGTCCTCGCAGTACACATGACTGACGGCTATCCGGCCATCAGCGAGCAGCTAGACGACGTAGAGACCGCTCGCCAAGAGGGCCGCCGCAAGATGGACTGGGCGCGCCAGCACATGCCGATCCTGGAGTCGCTCCGCGAGGAGTTCGAGACGGAACGTCCGCTCGACGGGGAGCGGATCGGTATGGCGATGCACGTCGAAGCGAAAACCGCCGTCCTCGTCGAACTGCTCGCGACTGGCGGGGCGGAGGTCGCCATCACCGGCTGTAATCCGCTGTCGACCCACGACGACGTGAGCGCGGCGCTGGACGCTAACGACTCGATCACCAGCTACGCCAAGCGGGAGGTCGACGACGAGGAGTATTATGCCGCTATCGAGGCAGTCATCGCCCACGAACCGACGCTCACCGTCGACGACGGGATGGACATGGTTGCCGCCATCCACGAGGACTACCCCGAACTCATCGACGGCATCGTCGGCGGGTGCGAGGAGACGACGACGGGCGTCCACCGGCTCCGCGCGATGGACGACGACGGCGAGCTGAAATACCCCGTCTTCGCGGTCAACGACACGCCGATGAAACAGCTGTTCGACAACGTCCACGGGACGGGCGAGTCCTCGCTCGCGAACATCGCCATGACGACGAACCTCTCGTGGGCCGGCAAAAACGTCGTCATCTCGGGGCACGGCTACGTCGGCAAGGGCGTCGCGAAGAAGGCCGCCGGCCAGAACGCGAACGTCATCGTCACCGAGGTCGAACCCCGCCGCGCGCTCGAAGCGCACATGGAGGGGTACGACGTCATGCCGATGGCGGAGGCCGCCGAAGTGGGCGACGTGTTCATCACGACGACGGGCAACCGCGACGTGATCACGGGCGAGCATTATCCGAAGATGAAAGACGGCGTCCTGCTCGCAAACGCCGGCCACTTCGACATCGAGATCGATCTCGACGCGCTCTCGGACCTCGCCGTGAGCGAGCGCGAGGCTCGCGACGGCGTCCACGAGTACGAACTTGAGGACGGGACGCGCCTGAACGTCCTTGCGGAAGGGCGTCTGGTCAACCTCGCCAGCCCCATCGCGATGGGTCACCCCGTGGAGGTCATGGACCAGAGCTTCGGGATTCAGGCCGCCTGCGTCCGTGAGATAGTCGCCAATCCGGAAGAGTACGACGCCGGCGTTCACGACGTGCCGGACGACCTGGACCGCGAAGTCGCGGAGATAAAACTCGCTGCCGAAGGCGTCGAGTTCGACGACCTGACGGACGAACAGCGCGAGTACATGGGCTCCTGGCAGCACGGGACGTAGCGCTCCTCGACGAGACGGGCGTTGACTGTTTTACTGCCCGGGACTGCGGCCGAGTGAGATAGCGTCGACGTATCAGGGTTCGTATGCGGTTCCGTCGACGACGATCTCGTCTTCGCGTACCGTGACCGCAGTGCCGTGATATTCGAATTCAACAGTAGTCACGTTCCCGGACCCGAAAAGCCGGTCGAGCGTGTCCAGATCGATCACGTCGTAGAGCGGCGGGTGCAGCGCGACCGGATCGATGTCGACCGCGTCGGCCAACGCTTTCACGATCCAGGTACTCGGACGGGTCGGGTCCTCGGACGGACTGGCGTCGAGCATCGCCAGGTAGTTGGCCGGACTCGGGTATCGAACTGTTCACTACGTGTGTAAACGCGCGGCCTCTGCGACACGATACATGTTTTCCGCAAGTCGGATGGAACTCCGATCCGGGGTGTTTCTCTCGAGACTCGTTCTCACCGATTGAGGTTCCTCTAGCCATTAGTCCGAGGAATATTGGTATGGAAATATATATTTACCCGGTGCCATCATAGTTGTTCGACACGAAAAGCGCCCAATGAAAACTGGCTCGTTCCGTATCGCTATCGCGAATGGTATCGGGCCGGGGGTGATAGCCGCTCTCTCGGTCGCCGCGGCCGGAGTCGCAGCTATCGCCGGTTCGCGCCCGGCGCTAGAGGGGGTCCTCATGGTCGGCGGCGTCGCTCTCGCCACCGTGGACGGACCGACTGACGACCTCGAACGCGTGATCGAGGCCGTCGAACGACTCGACGAGGGCGAGTACGACGTGACGGTGACGGCGGAGAGAGACGACGGCGTGGGGGAACTCGCCGACGCCGTCGACGACCTGGCGTCGACGCTGCGAGAGCGTGAGCGGACGGAACAGGTGACCGAGAAGTACCGCCCGAGGCTGTACCGGATCGCGTCCGACGCGTCGCTCGACGACGAGGTCAAGGTCCGGCGACTGCTCGAACTCGGCTGCGACCACCTCGGCGCGGCGAGCGGGTTCGTCAGTCGGATCGACGGGTCCTCGGGACGATACGAGATACGGACGGTTCACGGGAGTGACCTCGTTAGCGAGGGTTCGGAAACCGACATCTCGAACACGTACTGCCGGGACACCGTCGAGTCGGACGACATCCGCAGCGTGTACGATGCGTCGACTGCGGACGGGATGGACTCCGAGTTCAGTAACGTCGGCTGGTATCTCGGCGGGAAACTGACCGTTCGCGGCGAGGTTTACGGGACGCTCTGTTTCGTCGGCCGGGACCCCCGTGACGAACCGTTCACGCCCGCCGAGAAGGCGATCGTCGGCCTCATCTCTCGCTGGACCGGCTACGTGTTCGAAACGCGGGAGCGCGAGCGCCGCTTCGAACAGTACCGGGCCCACACCGGGAAGATACTGGAGGCCGTCGACGACGTGTTCTACGTTCTGGACCGGGACGGACTGCTCAGACAGTGGAACCGGACCCTGAACGAGGTGACGGGGTACACTGACGCGGAACTGGAATCGATGCACTCGCTGGAGTTCTTCGACGAGCCCTACGTCGACAGGATACTGTCGGCGATCGAAACGGTGTACGAGGAGGGACACGCGCGGGTGGAGGCACCACTCCTGACGAAAGACGGCGAACAGATACCCTACGAGTTCGTTGCGTCCGAACTGGCGGTCCGCGGCGAGGACACGATCATTGTCGGTATCGGCCGGGACGTGACCGACCGCAAGAAGCGAGAACGGAAGCTACGCGAGCGGGAGCGACAACTCGAACGTCACAGGCAGTACACCGACAAGATCCTGGACACGATCGACGACATGTTCTACGTCTTCGACGAGGACGGGGCCCTCCAGCGGTGGAACGAGAGCCTGTGTCGCGTGACGGGATACTCTCGCGAGGAGGTCGAATCGATGCACGCGCGGGAGTTCTTCGTCGAAGACGACCGAGAGGCGGTTACGGCGGCCATCGGTCGAATAGACGAGATGATAGGCGAGTATCTACGGGCGGATATACTGACGAAAGACGGGGAACAGATACCCTACGAGTTCGTCGCAGCACCGCTCGAAGACCCTCAGGGAGAGAGAGTGATCGCCGGTATCGGTCGAGATGTCACCGAGCAGAAAGAGCGCGAGCGGGAACTGAAACGAACCAAAAACATGCTCCAGCAGTCCCAACACCTCGCTCAGGTCGGCGCCTGGGAATTCGACGTCCGCGACGGCGACACCGACATGGCCTGGACGGACGAGGTGTATCACATCCACGATGTCCCCCCTGAGGAGGATATCAGCGTCGACGACGGGATCGAGTTCTACCGGTCCGAGTACCACCAGCGCGTCCGAGACGCCGTCAGAGACGCGGTAGAGAACGGAGAGGAGTACGACCTGGAGGCGAAGATCGTCACGCGGGAGGGGAACGAACGATGGGTGCGGTCTATCGGCGAACCCGTCTACGAGGACGGCGAGGTAGATCGGGTCCGGGGATCGATTCAGGACATTACCGAGCAGAAAGAGCGCGAACTCGCGCTCAAGTCACTCCACGACGTGGCTCACAGTCTGTTAAACACCGAGACGGAGTCCGAAGTAGCGGGACTGGTCGCCGACGCCGCCGGTGACGTTCTCGACGTCGACGGCATCGCAGTGTACCTCCTCGACGGCGAGAATAGCTGCCTCGACCCGGCCGCGTACACGGACGGGTTCGTCGATGTCTGTGACGGCCCGAGCCCCGTTGACATCGGCGACAACGATTCGCTAGTGTGGGACACGTTCGTCACGCGAACGCAAACTACGCTCGACGACGTCGACCCCGTCGACGAAGCGGTGTGCCCCACTAGCGGGAACGGTCTGTTAGTCCCGCTGGGTGACCACGGCGTGTTCGTCGCTGTGGCGGAGACGACGACTATCGACGACGAGACGCGACGACTCGTCGAAACGCTCGCCGCGACCACGGAAGCAGCGTTCGACCGCCTCGAGAGCGAGGCTGCACTCCGGGAACGCGACGCGGAACTCAGCGAGCAGAACCGTCGACTCAGACGGCAGATCGGTATCAACGAGATCATTCGCTCGATCGACCGGACGCTCATCCAGGCCGACAGTCAGGAAGCGATCGAAGAGACGGTGTGTGAGCGACTAGTCGATGCGGAGAACATCTCTTTCGCCTGGATCGGCGGTTTCGAGAGCGGACGGACGGAACTCACCCCGCGAGCGTGGGCCGGGTCCGCTCCAGAGTATCTGAACGCCCTTTCGCTCCGACAGGACGACGCGGAACCGTCCGTCGCTGCCGCGCTGTCTGGCAAGTCGACGATCGTCGGCAGCGTCGTCGAACAGCTGAAAGCGGAGGACTGGCGAAAGCACGCGCTGGCCGCGGACCTGCACTCTGTCGTCAGCGTCCCGCTTTCGTTCGGCCAGTACGACCACGGCGTTCTGACGGTGTACGCGGACGAGCCGAACGCGTTCTGCGACCTGGAGCGGACGGTGTTCGAGGAGTTGGGGCGCAACATCGCCAACTCGATCAACGCCGCAAAGACGCGGCGAGCGCTGCACGCCGACACCCTCCTCGAACTCACGCTTCGAGTGGACGCCCTCGACGAGTTCCTCTCGAAGGTGGCGAGAGAAACCGGATGTCAGGTCGAGTACGAAGGGCTCGGCGCGAACACACCCGACCAGACGCAACTGTTCTTCGAGACCATCGGCGCGGACCCGGAAACCGTCGAGACGTTACTCGACGACCTCGTCTCCGTACAGACGTATCGGCTGGTGAGCGAAACAGCAGACCGCTGTCGGTTCGAGGCGACCATCGCAAGTGACGCGCTGGCGGCGAAACTCGTTAGACGCGGGGGGCGCCCCCGGACGATACGGGCGGACGGAACGGAACTCGAAGTCGTCGTCGACGTACCGCCGGCGACTTCGGTCCGCGAGTTCGTCGGGGCGCTCGAAGACGACTACCGGAGCGTCGAACTCGTCGCCCGCCACGACGTCCAGCGCGCGCTCAAGACCAGACGGGACGTGGTGACGGCGCTGTTCGAGGGGATGACCGACAGGCAACTCGAAGTGATTCGGACCGCCTACTTCGCCGGCTTCTTCGACTGGCCGCGAGAGAGCACCGGCGAGGAGGTCGCCGAGATGCTCGACATCACCCAGCCGACGGTCAACCGCCACCTCCGCGTCGGCCAGCAGCGGATCCTGTCGCAACTGTTCGAGAACGGGCGCGACGGAGACGACGAATGAGCGGTCGCGACCGACCCGGGGGAACGGGGAATTTTGGCCCAGTGGTCAGACGGTACGCAGCGGTCAGTCCAACGGCGTCGCCCTCGCCCTGACCCGGTCGAACGCATCGGTCGCCCACTCGACGATTGAGCGGTGTTCGCCGCGGTCCGCCCGGAGAGTAGAGTTGGGACGCATGGTTCCGTCGTACCCGCCGACGAAGACGTGTTCGTCGAGGAGCGCGATTCCGTACTCCGGGACCGAGTCGGCGACGTAGAGATCAGCCGTCGGCGACGCCAGCAGGAGGTCGAACGCGTCTCGGTGGGTATCCCGGAACGTCTCGATGGCGGCGGCGTCGGTGACGAACTCGAACGGGACGGCGTCGCTCTGAAGGTCCGCGACTGCGGAGACGTACACCGGATTAATGACGGGGACGAACCCACGGACACGGCCCGTCCCGTCGAGGTGTTCTCGGACCCGTGAGACTGGGCGGAACGGGTCGGCCTCCGTCGCGACGGTTATCTCGGCGGCCGCGAGCGCCGACGGCGCGACCGGCGGCGACACGGGGAGGTCTCGGAGGAAAGCGCCGACATCGGTCGCGGCCCCGACCGGTTCGATGGCGTCCTCGACGCCCGAGAGTACGAGTTCCCCGGCGGGTGTGAGTCCGTACGCATCGGCTGCAGCGTCGTGGTCGATCCAGTGACGGTCGGTCAGTTCGACGAGGTTTCGCCGGAGCGTCGTCCGCGGGACGTCGAGTCGGCGCTTGAGGTCGTCGCTGGTCCGGTCGCCGTCGGCGAGCGTCCGGAGGATCCGGACGCGGACCGACGATCCGGCGGCGAACTGGAGCGATTCGAGCCGGCGCTCTAACGTCTCGTCAGCCGACTCTCGGGTCATGTCGGCCACTGCGAGCGGTTCCGACTTAGGCGTTCCCCACCGCGTCGACCGCAAACGGCGTCCGCCGACCGAACCAGTCCGCCGTCCACACCGCGAACACGTTCACGCCGTGAATGTGGCCGCCGGATACATTCATCTGGGCTGCACCCCGTCCCACGGACATGGAATACGACGCGATACTGTTCGACCACGACGGCGTTCTCGTCGAGGGGCCGTCGCGAGAATCGATCGTTCGGGCGGGCCGCGAGACGCTTCGGAGTTTCGCCGTCGACGTCCCCGCGTCGAACCACCTCGACACGCTCAAGTCCGGCGACGTAAGCGAGATCGCACGGTTCTGCCGGGACCACGGCATCGACACGATGGAGTTCTGTTACCGGGCGGCCCGTAACTCCGCACGCGAACAGTACCGAGAGCTCGAATCGGGTGCCAGAACCGCGTACGCGGACGTCAGTGCGCTTCGGTCGCTCGATGTTCCGCTGGGCGTCGTTAGCGACAACCAGCCGGCCGTCGTCGAACAGTTCCTCCGGAGTGTCGGCCTCTACGACCTGTTCGATACTATCCGCGGATGCACGTACGACCCGTGGGGTATCGAGCGGCAGAAACCTGACCCCTACCACATCGAAACTGCGCTCGACGAACTCGACGCCGACGCGGCGGCGTACGTCGGCGACAGGGGAGTCGACATCGCGGCCGCCAACCGCGCGGGCGTCGACGCCGTGCTCGTCGACAGGGATGGCGACGCGCCGGACGCACCCGCCGCGACGGCGCGCATCGAGAGCGTCGCGGAGCTACCGGACGCGCTCCGCTGACAGCCAACCTCGTCGGCGAGGAGGGTCCTCGTTCTGGGGTGCTTTGAAACGATATCGCCACACCGATCGAGTACCAGATATCACATACGGGTCGGTGATGTCTCCCGCGAAACGGTGACAACTCCTTTAAGCACCTGGCGACGATACGTCTCGTCGATGTCGAACGCGAAGGGTGACCGGCGGGAGCGGGAACTCGTGAACGAACTGGACGAGTCGGGGTTCGCGGTGATGCGCGCGCCGGCGAGCGGGAGCGCCACTGAGCGCGAACTCCCGGACGTGTTAGCCGGCGACGGCGGCAGCTTCTACGCTATCGAGGCGAAGTCCAGCGCCGGCGACCCGATCTACCTCACCGGCGAAGAGGTGGAGGCTCTGGTGTATTTCTCGCAGAACTTCGGAGCGAAACCCCGGGTCGGCATCCGATTCGACCGCGAGGACTGGTACTTCTTCCACCCGGGCGACCTGTACAAGACCGACGGCGGGAACTACCGCGTGAAAAAGGAGACGGCGCTCGCGGACGGAACCGACTTCGCGGAGTTCACCGGCCAGTCCGAGAAGGTCACTCTGGACGAAGTCGGCGAGACCGACGGTCCGGACCAGCGGGTGGTCGACGTGTTAGAGGCCGTCGAGCGCGGCGATATGTCGGTCGAGGAGGCGGCGGCGATGTTGGAGTAGCGGACCGGAGTCGAACGGTGTTCGGCCGCCGGTCGTCGCCAACGGACCGAGCCGCGGACTGCGAAACCGGTCAGTCGGTCGCGCTCAGGACGACGTGGTCGGTCCCCCTCCGAAGCCGTTCTATCGCGTCGAACCGAGAGAGGTGGTCGCGGAGGTCGAGTTCGCGGTGATGCACTATCGCGAGTTCGCCGCCGGGCGCGAGAACGTCACGTGCGCCGTCGAGGAGGTCGGAGAGCACGCCAGCGCCGGCGTGCGTCGGTGGGTTACAGAGAACCCGATCGAACGTCCGGTCAGCGACGCCCGCAACGCAGTCAGCGGTTACCACGGTCCCGTCGACGCCGGACGCCTGAAGGCTCTGTTCCGCACACGTCGTCGCAACTCGGTCATCGTCACTGAGCCACACCTCGCAGTCCGCAACTCGCCCGGCGTACGTCCCGATAGCTCCGTATCCACAGCAGAGATCGAGCACTGTTTCGTCGTCTTCGATACTCGTCGTCTCCAGCAGGAGACGCGTCCCGTCGTCCAGTCCGGAGGCCGAAAACAGACCCGGAACGGTCACCAGCGAGAGAGTTGTCTCGTCTATCTCCGGCCGTATCGACCGCGGCGATACGTGCGATGGCGGGTCGAACGACCCGGGTCGAGTCGCTTCGAGGAGAGCGACCCCGTCGCGCTCGGAGAGCCGTTCGACGGACGCGGCTGTCTGATGCAGGCAGTCCTCGTAGCGCGTGAGCCCGGTTTGTTTCGACGCCGCCAGATAGAGACTCCCGCCGGGTCGCAACACCGAGAGGGAGTCGACGATCCGCTGCATTCCAACCGAAATCGGAGTGTAGGGCTTCGGAGCGTACGCGACCGTGTCGAACGACTCGTCGAGCGCAGAGATATCGGCCACGAGCGCGGTCGTGGCGTCGACGCTGTTTCTGCGTGCGTTTCGGTCGCAGAGCCGCACTGCACGGGCGCTTGACTCCACCATTCGGACGGACGAGGCGCGGTCGGCGAGGACGATACCGACGACCCCGTAGTTGGATTCTACGGTCAGCAGGCGGCCGAGGTCGGCGTCCCAGAGGGATTCTAAAAGCAGGAGTTCGGCCGTCCGGAACGAGCGTTTCGAGCAGACGCCGTCCGCGGTGTCGAAGCGATAGGTCGGACGAGCGCCCGGAACGCGCGATTCGAGGGCTAACTCGCGAGAAGCGCTCGTCATGGCGATCCTCCGGCCGGGTCCGGAAACCCGCGAAAACAGCGGGCGGTCGTTTGGTGGACGGGCAGGCGTCGCTGTCGGCTGTACGTCGGCTTCGTCGGTGTAGTGTCTGGCATTGACGTGGGGTCGTAGCTCGCGGCAGTCGGCTAGCGAATCGTCCCACGCACTGCGCGCTCGTCGGAGAGAACTTGTAGAAGGGGTTCACGCGCGACTAGGCGCAGGGCGTGTACGAAGTGCCAATCAGCGTGACGCCCCGCCGAGAGCCACGACCGATCGCGAATCCGGTCGAGTCACCGAAACGCCCACAGTTGGCGAGCCGGCCGAACCCGTCCTCGTTTCCGCGCGGTGGCGCGGATCACTCGGAGACGGAGTTCGACCCGGAGCCCGTGGTCAATGTACCGCGGTGTTTAGGGCCCGAGCAGTAAAAATTGGTGGTCTCCCCGGCCGAGGGGCTCTCGTCGAGTGAACGTGGCGGAATACCGAAAGAAAGCGCGACCCGTCCTACTCCAGCCGTTCCAGACGGGACAGCGGGAACGAGTACACCTTGAGCGACTCGGGCTTCGGTCCGTCCCTGTCGATCCGAACCGACTGCGGGTAGACGACGCCCGCGACGGGGTCGTCGTGGTCGTAGTCGCGGTTCGAGGGGTACTCCGCGACCGAGTAGACGGAGTTGTCGATGGCGACCTCGTCGGCGCGCGTCTCGGAGACGGTGACGACCGTCAGCAGGTCGCCCGTCTCGCGGTCGCGGACGCGGTCGCCGGCCCTGACCGCGTGGTCGGGACAGAGGTGCGGTCCCGAGGTGTCGCGGGGGACGAACGTCGTCCCGTCACAGACCGCGCAGTCGGCGGTGACCTGTCCCGGCGGCGGGACGCGACCCTCGTTGATCTCGATAGCGACCCGGCGGAGATGCTTACACCGCTCGCCGCGGATGCCGTGGTCAGGACAGGTACACCGCCCGGCGGGCAGGTTGACGTGGTACGTGTTGCCGCTCTCGGACGCGACCTCGTAGAGATCGGTGCCGAAGGCGGAGACTGACATCTGTTCGGTGCGCGCTCGAAGCGACCGCTCGTCGAGTTCCGTGTCCCTAGGAACGTCGAGCGTGGCTTTCGATGACGCGACTGTGTTTTCTGTTTGCGTCATGGGTGATGCGAGTCGGCGAAGCGCCGTGTTCCGGCGCGTTGCCGGACTCTGTACCGGTTCTTGGGGCTCGGCACGGGTAAGTCTTGCACGTACGTGGATCGATATGACAGATCGAGAGAGTTCGGGGCGGCGGACGTGATTGGAATCACAACCCTAAGGCCGACGCTCCTCGTAGGCAAACGCATGAACCCGCTCCACAGTTCGCCCACCACCGGCGACCCGGCGCTGGTCACCGTTCTCGGTCTCGCCGGCGTCGCCTCCGCCCTCATCCTCGGTCTCGGTCTGGCGGCGCTCTTCCGGCGGCAGACGAAGCCCTACCTGCTTATCGTCCTCGCGCTGGGGACGCTCGTGGCCCGAACGTCCGTCGCGGCGCTGACGATGATGGGGATCCTTTCCGACGGGGTCCACCACCTCTCGGAACACGCACTCGACGTTGCCATGGCCGGTCTCGTCATCGCTGCGGTGTACGCCTCCCGGACGACAGCACCAGACGTTACGGAGGGGGACGTATGAGCGCCACTCGCACCCGTATCGAACAGCAGGTCGAATCCGATCCCGGCGTCCACTTCAACGAACTCGTCCGGTCGCTCGACCTCGCGTCGGGACAGGTCCAGTACCATATGGGCCGACTGCTGGACTCCGACCGACTCGTTCGGGAGAACCTGTACGGTCGTACACACTACTTCCCGCCGGATACCGACGAGTGGGAACGGGGAGCGCTAGCGATGTGTCGCCGCGAGACCGCGCGCGACTTGATAGCGATGCTGCTCGTGTACGGCCCGAAACGACCTGCCGACCTGACCGACGAACTCGGCGTCGCCCGGAGCACGCTAGAGTACCACCTGAACCATCTGACCGAACAGGATCTCGTCAGAAAAGAGCGCGACGACCGCGGTCGGGTGACGCTCGTCCTTGCGAGACCCGAGGCGACGGCCCGTCTTCTGGACGCCGTTGAGCCGTCGATTCCGGAGCGCCTCGTCGACAGGTTCACCCGCCTCGTCGACAATATGCTCGCCGAGTGAGCCGTTGGCCCATCGGATTCGACATGTGAACCAGAACGCGTTTTCTCGCCGAATACGGAGGGATGCGTATGGATCGACGCGACGTGTTGCGCGCCAGCGGGGGCCTCGGAGCCACCGCGCTGGCCGGTTGTCTCGGAAGCCTGTTAGAAACCGACTCCTCCGGAATACCGCCGGTGCTCGACGACCGCCCCGATGCGGTCTATCTGCCGACCCACCGTGAGGGCATGGCGATGGTCGGGAGCGCGGAGACGGGCGATTACAAGTTCGCACTGACGTACAGCTACCCCCACCGGTTCTGGACCGTGACCGGAGAGGATGTCGAGAAGCAGTCACTGCTCGATAAACACGACGCGCACGTCATGGCCGTCGTCTGGGACCCGGAAAGCCGAACCGTCCTCCCCGACACCGGACTGACCCTGGAGATCCATGATGCCGACGGGGACCTCACCAGCGAAGAGGTGATCTATCCGATGATCTCCCAGACGATGGGCTTTCACTACGGCGCTAACTTCTCGCTCGACGGCGACGGCACCTACGACGTAAGCGTCAGCGTCGGCGGCACGAGTACCCGTCGTACCCGCGGGTTCGAGGGGAAGTTCGGCGACCCGGCCAGCGTGACGATCGAGTGGGAGTACAGCGAGGAGCGAACGGAGTCACTCGCGTTCGAGGAGTTCGACGACGCCGGCGCGCGGGAAGCACTCTCGCCGATGTCGATGTCGTTCCCGAACGCCGTCGCCCCGGACCCGCTGCCGGGCGAGCGCCTCGGCGAGGCCGAAAGCGGCGACGCCGTCTTCGTCGCTACCGCCCTCGATGCCGCCGATTTCGGCGGTGACGGAACGTATCTCGCTCTGTCCGCTCGAACCCGATACAACGAGATGCTGCTTCCGGAGATGGCGGTGTCGGGGACGCTCGAACGCGACGGTGAAACGGTGTTCGACGGCCCCTTCGAACGGGCGCTCGATCCCGAACTGAACTACCACTACGGGGCCGCCGTAGACGGCGTCGAGTCGGGCGACGAGCTAACGATCCGGGTCGAAGTCCCGCCGCAGACCGCGCGTCACGAGGGGTACGAAACCGCGTTCGTCGCCTCGTCGGAGACGACGCTTTCGGTCGAGTGACCTTCGAAGCGCTTTTGGCCGCCGGGAGTATCGGCGGACGTATGGAACGACAGACGCTGGTCGAGATCGCCGTCTCCGTGGGGTCCGTCGGGGTCATGATCGGCGCGATGATGTTCGTCGGGACGACGTTCTCCGAGAACGGCGAACTGACGACCGAGGGTGGGAAGGTGTTCGTCGGCGTGATATTCCTGTTCATCCTGCTCATGTTCGGGGTCGGCTACGGCCTGGCGAAAGCCGATTTCGAGTCCGACGCCGAGCAGGTCGAATCGGACAACGCAAACGGCGTGTGAACTAATCGCGCCAGTCGCTCGCGGCGTCGGCCGAATCGAGTCGCTTCTCGTAGTACTTCATCGGGTGCGGTATCGTCTCGCACAGTTCGTCGGTGTTCACGCAGTCCCCGTAGGCGACCATCGTCTCGCAACTCGGCGGCGGATACTCCGTCCCGCCGTCAGCGGTCGCGATCCGCTCCGTGCGGTAGGCGTCCGCGTCGCCGCTACAGAACTCAGCTATCTCCGTCTCGTCCATCCCGATAGCGGTCAGAAACGACGTGAGGACGAATCGGGAGTGTTCGGGCAGGTCCTTGCCGTCCCGAACTCGGTCTACCAGGTTCGTCATGCAGGGGGGAAACAGGTCCGGAACCACGGTGTCGATGTCGCCTGCCAGTTCCAGGTCGGCGAGCGACTCCTCCACGTCGTCGACCGCCGCTTCGAGTTCCGAGGCGATGGCCTCGGGAACTCTCAGCGGCAGGCCGGCGCTCACCCGGCGTTCGACCGCCTGACGCAGGAGGAGGTGAAGTTCCTCGCGGTCGACGGGAACGCCGCCGTCAGACAGCGCCCGAGTCGTGAGTTGCCACCGGTCGCCCGGTAGATCGCCCGAGAGCGAGAGGTACTCGCCGACGTCGACCCGGTACCCGCCGTCGGCTTCGGTGATGGCGGCGGCCAGGTCGAACTCACGGAGGAGACGGTCGAGCGTCATCCGCTCGCCGCTGGCGCTCCGGAGTTCGTCGCCCTCGAAGTCGTCGGTGAATCGCAGGTAGGCGGTGACGGCTTCGGCGCGGGCGTACTTTCGGGTCAGGACCGGGTCCTCGACGAGCGAGACGAGAACGCGCGCGACCGGATAGGAGAGCAGTTCGACCCGCGGCCTCCGGTGTGGGTCGCCGGTCGTCTCCCCGGAGAGGGCGGCCTCGACGCGGCCGACGGCGCGCGCGACGGCGGCGGGGTCATCGCGGGCCACGAGGTCGGCCAGATCGACCGCTGCCTCGTCGACCGCCTCCCGCGCGGCGTCGAGAAAAGGGTACCGAGCGTGGAACCGTTTCATCGCCGCTCAGTTCTTCGCGGGCACCGATAAATCACCCGGTAAGCGGTAAGCCGTTCTTACCTCTCAGAACGACTGAGTCACGCGTAGAGCGCGTCTACCCTGAAACCGTAACACCGCCTTACTAACGCCGACGTTCGGATACCGCGTGACAAGCGAGCAGAGGGTCGCTCCCCGCGCGACGAACCGTTTTCGCGTCGCGACAGGAGATCCGTCGCTACGGTACCCGGACCCGGACACACAGACCGCGGAGTCGAGTCGCGATCAACCGGCGATCGGACGAACTAAGTCCGAGCGTTTCCCTACGAGCGTTCGTGGTACCGTATTTCGACTACCCCTGTCCCGACTGCCGGACGACGAACGACCTCCACGAGACGGACTGTCGGTTCGCCGGCACGTCGTGGGCGGAGATCGAGAAAGCCTACGTCGACATCGTCGCCGTCCTCTCGGCCGACCCCCGGCCGGAGGCCGCGGTCCGCGACGCCGTCGACGGTGACTGGGGATCGATTCACGCCGCTGCGCTGTCGCTGCTGCGCGACGAGTACCGCGTCTACGAGGTCGGCAGCGACGGGACGGAGGGAGACGACGCCGCCAACCGCGTCCGCGCCGAGGACGGCGACCTGGCGCTGACCAGTCCGGAACAGCGCCGCGAACATCTGAGCCAACCGGACCGCGACCCGCTCCGGACTATCTACCGCGAAGGGTCCGTACCGGGCTGTCACGACAACGCCGTCTTCGCGATGATCGCGTACTACGAGATGGTCGGGTTCTCCTGGCGCGAGACGAAAGAGAAGGTCGTCGAGTGGCTTCACGAGAGCGGAACCTGGTCACGCGGGGGGTTCGAGGAAGCCTCGCCGGAGGAACTCGTCACCAGCAAGCGTCACGTCTACGAGGAGGGGTACGGCTGGAAGGAGAAGGCGACGGCCGCAAAGCGAGTTATCGACCGTCGAACGTAATCGGAGATGACAGTCGAACGCAGTCGATATCAGTCGCTCTGGATGCGCGGTGCCAGCATGAACGTGACGTGCCCGTTCCCCTCAGCGATGTCGAAGTGGAGTTTGACAGGGAACTCTTCGCCC
Organism: Halostella pelagica; assembly: GCA_005954745.1. Classification (GTDB taxonomy): domain Archaea; phylum Halobacteriota; class Halobacteria; order Halobacteriales; family Natronoarchaeaceae; genus Halostella; species Halostella pelagica. The sequence goes on along the minus strand of CP040678.1, from coordinate 80,241 downwards.
AGTTCCATCGTCACTTCCGCGTCCTTGGCGATGGCTTTGTCCATGTCTTTCAGGTAGTCGAGACTGAACAGGGAGTGAGCCGGGCCGACCTGCAGGTCGATGAGGTCGCCCTGGTCGAGTTCGAGGTGGACGTCGTCGGTGTCTCCCTCGGCGTCGATGTAGAACAGTTCGTCCGCCTCGTCGACGCCGAGCGCGATGTGGTCCGACACCATGTCGGCGGCCGTGACAGCGCGGTCGATGTCGGCACCCTCGATAACTATCTCCGCGGGCAGGTCCAGGTCGGGAATGTCCGGTTCCTGGCGGATCGAGTCGGGGTCGATCAGCGCGAGCGTGTACTCGAGACCGTCGATCTGCGTGTGAAGCTTCCGGGTCTCCTCGTCGAGTTCCAGTTCGACGAGCTGGCCGGCGTCGGCCATTCCGGCGATGTCTTCCAGTCGCGAGAGATTGACGCCGATGAGGCCGCCGTCGGCCTCGTAGGATTCGAACGCGTCCGCCGAAAGCGAGAGGTCGACCATCCCAACGTTGGCCGGGTCGACGGCCCGGATTTCGATACCGTCCTCGTTCAAGTGGATCTTACACTCGTCCACCAGCACGCTCACGGAATCGAGCGCCGTCCGGAGCGTTTCCGCGCTCACTATCGCCTTGAACATTATTGCGTCGAGATTTGGCTCCCCGCTATAAAAAGGCACGCGTTCCGCGCGTCCGCGCGAGCGCCCACTCGCCGCATTGCCGTGGTGAGTTGCAGGACGGGACGAGACCCTACGTCGTCTCGGGTCGCGATACGTCCGGCGCATCGGTCAGCTTTTCCGTCGTACCGCCGTATCTGCGACCAAGATGAGAGAATTTGCCGCTGTTCTATCGGTTCAGGGTCCCGGAGGGGTCCGGTAATGGTGTCCGGCCGCGACGAGTACTACAACAAAGCGAAACAGCAGGGGTACCGCAGCCGCGCCGCCTACAAGCTAAAGCAACTCGACCAGCTGGAGGGCCTGATCGGCCCGGGAAACACCGTCGTCGACCTCGGTGCTGCTCCCGGCGGATGGATGCAGGTCGCCGCGGAGATGGCCAGTAACGGCGGCACCGTGATCGGCGTCGACCGTCAGCGGATCGACCCGCTGGAGGACGACCACGGCGCTCACGTCGAGACGGTGCGCGGGGACATGACCGACGACGAGACGCGCGAGGAGGTCGTCGACATCGCCGGCTCCGCCGACGTCGTCATCTCCGACCTCGCCCCGAACATGACCGGCGAGTACAGTCTCGACCACGCGCGCTCGGTTCACCTCGCCCGGCAGGCGTTCGAGACGGCACTGGAACTCCTCGATACCGGCGGAGATTTCGCCGTGAAAGTGTTCCAGGGCCCGGACCTGGACGACCTGCGCGAGGATATGGAAGCGGAGTTCGAGTACGTCCGTACGACCAGTCCCGACGCCTCACGCGACGAGTCCTCGGAGATGTACCTGATCGCGAAGGGCCGCCTGACCGCGCCAGTCCGCGTAGGCGACCGCCTGACCGTCGAAATCGTCGACGAAGGCAGCGAAGGCGACGGCGTGGCGAAAGTCGACGATTACACGCTGTTCGTGCGGAACTCCGACGAGGGCGAGGAAGTCGAGATCGAAGTGACGGACGTGAAGCCGCGCTTCGGCTTCGCAAAGCGAACCGACTGAACCCGGCCGCTTACTTCTCCGCTTCGGACTACCGCGAGATCCAGCAGTACGTCTGGACGCCGCCGAACAGCAGCGCGAGTACTCCGTTCTGGACGATGAGGACAGTCTGCTCCGGCGCTACCGTCCGCGTCACGAGCAACAGGGCTGCGAACAGGGTACTCAACAGGAGATTGTACTTCGCGAGCGCCGTCCAGCACTCCTCGTCCAGTTCGATGAGGCCGTCCGAGCCCATGCCCGACCTACGACGGTCCCACGGAAATGTCCACGACCGTTGTCTACGACCGCTCCGAGTCCTCCAGGCGGCCGTGACGCTTGTCTATCTCGTCTAAGATATCGAGGTTCTTCCGTATCGACGCCCGAACGGCCTCGCTCCGGTTGACGTACTTGCCGTCCTCGCCGACGTGCCGGTCCAGATCCGTCAGCAGTTCCTGCGGGATCTCGACGCTTATCTTGGGCATAGCCGTGTAATATCGGAGGACGGTGTTAAAACCGGCCGGGTCGGAACAGAACGCCGGTCAGAGCCGTCCGGGCAGCGTCAGCACGAAGAGGATCCCGAGACCGAGCAGATACGTCAGTGCGACCGGGATAGAGACGATCATCATCGTCAGGATGCCCGAGGGCGTCAACACGCCGGCCAGCGCGAAGATGAGGATCGTGACGATCCGCCAGCGCTCGTACATCGCCTCGAAGGAGATGAGACCGCCGACGTGGAACAGGATCTGCGTGACGAGGATGTTACCGAGGATGCCGATGCCCGCAGTCGTGAGGAAGATGAGCCAGAAGAAGTTCTTCAGGCGGTAGGAGATGACCATCCCGGCCTGGTGTGCGTCCGAGACGAGATACGAGATGATCGTCGGCGCGACGAAGAGGTAGCCGACCGCGCTCCCGCCGACGAGACCGGCGACGATGGCGAGGCCCCAGAAGCCGAACACGCGGCGGTCGCCGCTGACGATCCCGCGTTCGGCCGCCGCCGGCCAGGCGTAGTAGGCGATCATCGGCAGGATGGCGATGCCGCCGAGGATGGTGCTTACCTTCACCTCGAAGATGAGCGCCTCGACGGGGTGCATCGCGATGACGGGGTCTTGCACCTCGCCGATCACTTCCGGCGGCATCTTCCGCAGGAAGTCCTCCCGGATCTGGCCGATACCGCCGCGGTAGAGCCAGAAGAAGGTGGTCGCGAGGACGGCCATGAACACCCCGACGATGCGGAACATCTTCGAGGTGAGGCTCTGGAGGACGAAGCTGATGTCGTAGTAGTAGCCGCCGATGTCCTCCTCGTCAGTGTCGTCCTCGGTGAACGCGTCGACGACACCCGTGGTCGTGCTGGTGACGACGCCGGGGCCGTCGTCCTCCGCCGCAGCCGACTCGCCGCCGGGAGCGTCCGCCGGGTCGTTGGCCTCGGCCTGCATCGCCGTCACCTCGTCGTGGCGGTCGAGGAGCGCTTCGGCCTTCTCCGGTCGGTCGTCGTTCATCGCTTCGCGCGCGTGCCGGAGCGCATCGTCTTCGCCCCAGTCAGCGAACACCTCCGGCGGCGCGGCGCGGACGCCCTCGGCGTCCAGCGTATCGACGTCGATATCCTCCGGGTCCGGCGTGCCCGTGACGGTGTCGTACCGCGGCGCGACGGGCGCACGGAGTACCCGGACAGTGAAGACGAGTACCAGCAAGACGCCGACGAGGACGCCGATTTCCGCCGCAACGACTGCCTGGTCAAGTAACGCCTGCGGCGTCGACAGCGGCCGAGTCGTCACCTGTCCCGGACCGAACGGTAGCATCGGGAGGAGGGTGTCGTTGAGAACCGGAACGACGGTTCGCTCGACGACCGGCAGGAGTTCGCGGTTCGCGTAGGCCACGCCGCCGGTGCGAATCGCGCCGACCGTCCCGGCGAACGTGCCGAGGATGGCGGCGACGACCAGCGCGACGGTCCGACCCATCGACCCGCTCTCGACCGCGTCCGGCGCGGCACCTGCCCGCCGGACGTTCGTCACCACCTTGGCGAGTCCGAGGCTGATGACGTAGAGGATGACCAGCGGCGCGGCCCACATGATCTGGGTGAACGGGTCGGGAGGCGAAAACAGCGCGCCGAACCCGAAGATGCCGACGACTGCGTAGCGCCACTTGTCGCGGAACGTCTCGTAGGGGATGATCTCCGCGTACGAGAGGACGCTCATCGCGAGTGGGAGTTGCGCGGCGAGGCCGAACGAGGCGGTCAACAGGAGGAGAAACTGCGTGTAGAGGACGATACCGTAACTGGGCTTGATCTCCGCGCGGACGGCGTTGACCGCGAGGAACTCGAACATGAACGGGAAGAAGACGGCGTAGGCGTACACGATGCCGCCCGCGAACAACAGGACCGAGAGGAGGATGAACCCGGCGACCCGCGCAGGAGTGACCGGAACGATGGAGTCGTATCCACGCTCTTTCAGCGCGTCTTTCGAGTAGTAAAGCAAGAACGGTATCGCGAGTAAAACGCCGACGAGCAGGCCTATCTTCACCTGCAAGAGGATCACGTCGAACGGGGTCCGAACGATGAAATTGACCCGGCCCTCGGCGACGGTGCCGGCGAGCTGGGACGTGGTGTTCGTCTGCAGGAAGTCCCAGATGAACGTCCGGAGCGCGTAGATGGTTCCGACGAGACCGACGACGAAGACCATGAACACCTTCTGAAGGTGTGACTGCGCGGACGAGAGCATCGCGCCGATGGTTTCCCGGCCGGAGTTGATGGCCTTCGCTGTATCTTCGTCGACGGCTGAACTCATTCGTCGTCGGAGGGTTACTAGCTCGGAGTTATCAATCTTCTTCTCTCGTCGGCGGCGTACTCGGTACAAAAAGGCCTATAAGATGCCGCCCGCCTATTCTCGGACGAATGCCGGAGGAGCCGGAGGACCCGGACGACGATTCTGGGCTGACAAAAAACGATCCCGACGACACGTGGGAGTCGCCCGACCTGCAGGAGGTCCCGGAGCACCAGGTCCCGACGGCCGACGACGCCCCCGACGACCCGTTCCCGCAACCGTCCGCCGAGACGGCAACGGGAGACAACGTCGACGCGCCGCCTGCGGGCACGCCGGGACACGGCGAGGCTCCCGAACCCGACGCCGACGAGGAGTGGACCGACCCGCCGGACGACGAGGAACTTCCTCTAGCGGTCCACATCGAAGAGATGATCCGCCGGCTGGCGGTCGTCCTGTTTCTCGCGGCCATCGTGACGAGCGCCGCCTTCCCCTTCGCTTCGGAGTTCATCACGACCATCTGGTACCATATCCACCCCGGAACCATAACGCAGTGTCCGGGTGCCGAGTCGTGTGCGCCGCCCCACGTCTACGGCCCGCTCGAACTGAAACTGGCGGAGTTGAAACTCGCCAGCCTCGCCGGCCTGATCCTCGCCCTGCCGGTGTTCGTCTACGAGACGTACCTGTTCATGCGGCCCGGCCTCTACCCGCAGGAGCGACGGTACTACCTCGCTGCGGTGCCGACCAGTCTCGTTCTCGCGGTGGTCGGCGTCGCCTTCGCGTACTTCCTCGTCCTCCCGGCGCTGTTTACGTACTTCCTCTATTACTCCCAGCAGACCGCCGACATCGCGTTCGCGCTTCAGGACACGTTCAATCTCATCCTCATGATGATGGGGATGCTTGCGGTCGTGTTCCAGATCCCGCTTTTCATCATGCTCGCGATCATGATGGGGATCACGACCCGGAAGTGGCTCGCGAACCGCCGCCTCTACTTCTGGGGCGCGTTCCTCGGGATCGCTTTCCTGTTCAGCCCGGACCCGACGGGGATGGCGCCCATCATCATCGCCGCGACGATGGTGATCCTGTTCGAGGGGACGCTTGCGATACTGCGCTGGGTCGGCCGCTGACGCGCGGTCGACAGACGCGTCTTCGAACACCGGACTCGGAGCGGTCGGGGTCGAGGGCGTGAACGGGCGGCCACCGACCGACCGGGTGTAATGTAGTTACGAGTCCCGCGACGGCACGTCCGTCCCGACTGCCTCGGTGGGGCGCGTCCGCTGGAGGGCGTAGGTCGCGGCACCCTCCAGCGCCGTTCCGCCACCGCCGTCGCCGCCGGGACCATCGTACGCACCGTCGAAGAGGTCGATGAACTCGCGGGCGATCCGTTCGGCGCGGTCGCGAGAAGCCACCGCCCGCACGTCGTAGGACTCCGAACTCTCGGTGTACGGAAACAGCGTCACGTCGAGGGCGTGCCCGCCGTCCGCGGTGTTTTCCGGCGGAGTGATCCGGATTCGAACGTCCTCGGAGCCGTGAACGTAATCCACGTACACGGTTGACCGCATCTCGTGCGTTCTGCGCTCCCAGTTCGTCGGGCTTTCGTCTCCATCCATCACGGATCCCTACCGTCCGTTACCTTACTTCCGTGAAGGTTCGGTCAATATTCGCGGTGGTTCGAGCGGTTTCTGTACGGGTACTTCAGAACAGGCCAATGCATTCGGCGGATAATCAAACGTTTGTGTACCGTCAGAGGCGTCAAACTGTGATTCGGACGCAGCCACAGCGACGAACGCGTCGAGCATGGGTCCGCGGCGATCCCGCGGACGATCCCGTAGTGAGGGCCGCGAGTGCGTGTTCGAACGGGCGGTCGGAACGGTGGTTACTCCGCTCGCGGGTAGTCCGTGGCGAACACGTCGCCGCTGTCGGAGTCGTCCCCGGTGACGGCGTCGTCACCGCGGCCGTCGCCGTCGCCCTCTTCGAAGACGTTCTCGACGACCGGTTCGTCGTCCTCGTCGGGACTGACGCTGCCGGTACGGTAGCCGTGCAGGTCGAGCGTGACGTGGTCGAAGCCGATGTCCGCGAGGTGGTCGCGGACCGCTTCCACGAAGTCGAGATCCAGCGCCGCGTCCAGTTCGTCGGGCGCGACCTCAATGCGTGCGAGACCGTCGTGGTCGCGGACGCGGAACTGGGAGAAGCCCCACTGACGGAGGATCGTCTCGGCTTTCTCCACGCGGGAGAGACGCTCCTCGGTCACTTCGAGGCCGGTCGGGATCCGCGAGGAGAGACACGCCATCGAGGGCTTGTCCGCGACCGAGAGGTCGAAGCGGTCGGCGATCTCCCGGACCTCCTCCTTGGTGATGCCGTGGGCCAGCAACGGCGAGTACGCGTCGAGTTCGTCGACCGCCTGCAGGCCGGGGCGATGACCCTCTCCCGGGTCGCTGGCGTTCGTCCCGTCGCAGACGACCTCGATACCCAGCCGTTCGGCGGCGTCGAACATGCGCCCGAGCCGCATCGACCGACAGTGATAGCAGCGGTCGCCGTCGTTCTCGACGAACGCCGCGCTGTCGAGTTCGCTGAATTCGACTATCTCGTGGCGGATGCCTATTTCGTCGGCGACGCGCCGGGCGTCGTCGAGTTCGGCCGCCGGGAGCGTCTCGCTTTTCGCCGTGCAGGCAACGGCGTCGTCGCCGAGGGCGTCGCGGGCGAGGGCAGCGACGACGCCCGAATCCACGCCGCCGCTGAACGCGATCAACACGCCGTCGCGTTCCGCCAGGTCCTCGCGGACGGCCGTGATCTTCTCTTTGAGGGACATAGTTAGCGTTTGCATCCGGCGCGCAAAAGCCTTCTACATCGTCGACGACGAGCCGGACCGGGGCAGTGCTGCGGAAACCAGCACGAACTCTGCACTACCGTCGTCGGATCCGCACCGCAGACGGCGGGAAAGATAGTCGAACAGTGAGGTAGGTCGTCACCCCCGTCGAGATGTCAGAGACGACGGGGCAAACATCGTCGAGTATCGCTCCGACGACAGCCAGTCGGTGCGGACCCAGCGAGTTCCACCTGAAGCGGTGGGGTTTTCCAGTTAGTACGCCAACGTTTAACACAGTGCCGCGTTTCCGGTGGAACCCGACGCCGCCGGAGAGGTGGCGGATCGACCGGTCGTGTGACTTCTGCGGACATCTCCACCAGAAGCCGAGGGGTGCGCGCCGAACGCCGCCGGTCGTGTCGGCGGTTCCGGGCGGGGGATTTTTCCCCTCCCCCCCAAATTGGGGAGGTAGATGGAGTTCGAGGCGATCCCCGGAGTCGGCGAGAAGACCGCGACGGCGCTCGCCGAACTCGACGACGCCGAGCGAGCGCTGCAGGCCGGCGACGTGGCCACGCTTTCGGATGCACCGGGTATCAGCGAGGGCCGAGCGGCCCGCATCGCGCGGGCAGCGATCCGGATGGACCACGACGACCCCGGCGGGTTCCTCGCGACCGACAGGGCCGGAGAGGTGTACGAGGAGGTGTTGAGCCTGCTCCGAGAGCGGACGGTAACGGAGTACGCCGAGAAGCGTCTGGAGACGTTCTACCCGAGCGCGTCGGCGTCGCGCATCGAGGAGGTCCGCGAGTTCGTCGCGTCGGCGACCGACCGCGACCCGACGCCGGAACTCGTCGAGGCGCTGGACGGCGTGGAACCGCTGTCGAGTCCCGACGACCTCCGCGTTCGGGACCGGTGCGTCGCGACTAAAGACGCAGAGCGCTACAGCGAGGCGCGCGACGCGTTGCCGGAACTGAGCGTCGAGGTCGTCGAGGACGCCCGCGACCTGGCGGAACTCGCCCGCGGGTACGCCACCGTCGTCGCGCTCGACGAGGAGTTCGCCGGCGTCGACGTGGACGGCGACGTTCGCGTCGCACCGTCGGCGCTGGAGAACCCCGCCGACGTCGTACCCGAACGCGTGCTGGCGTTTTTCGCGGCGAACCGCGACCGCCTGCGGGCCGCCGTCGACGTTCACCGCGCGGCGGGTATGGACGCCCCCTGCGACCTCGACACCCTGGAAAACGCCCTCGTCCGCATCGACGAGGACGGAACCGTCGTCGGCGACGACGAACTCGACCGCCTGACGGCCGCCGTCGACGACCTGGACGCCGCCGTCGGCACCGCCGAGAGCGTCGCCAACGACCGCCTCCGGGAGTCGATCCGCGAGCGAGACGTGACCGTCGAAGGGGCCGACCTCCTCTCGCTGGTCGAACAGGGTGCGGGCGTCGATTCCCTGCTCTCGCGGGAACTGGCAGACGAGTACGCCGCGGCGGCCGACGCCGCTCGCGACCACGTGATCGACGCGCTGGACCTGGACGCCGGTGAGGCCGAGATGATAAAGCGGGCGTTCTCCGACGAACCCACGTTTCCGGTCGAGCGGAACGAGGAGGCCATCTCCCGCCTCCGCGACGACCTCGCCGCGGCGAAGGAACGACGCGCCACGGCGCTGAAACGCGAGTTGGCGAGCGACCTCGCGGACCTGCGCGACCCGGCCGCGGCGCTCGTGCGGACGGCGCTGGAACTCGACGTGGAACTGGCCGTCGCGCGCTTCGCCGCGGACTTCGACTGCACGATGCCCGAGTTCGGCGGCGGACTCGCCGGATCGGACGGGACGGAATCCCGCGGCGGGTTCGAGATAGAACGCGGGCGCTCGCCGCTGCTCGACGTCCCACACGAAGCGGTCGATCCGGTTGACTACGGCGTCGACGGGGTCGCCCTGCTCTCCGGCGTCAACAGCGGCGGGAAAACGTCAACGCTCGATATGGTAGCGACGGTGGTCGTCCTGGCGCACATGGGCCTACCGGTCCCCGCCGAGTACGCGCGGGTCGAACGCGTCGAAGAACTCCACTACCACGCCAAGACGCAGGGAACGCTGGACGCAGGCGCGTTCGAGTCCACCGTGCGGGAGTTCGCCGACCTCGCGACCGGCGGCGAGGGGTCGCTGGTGCTCGTCGACGAACTGGAGAGCATCACCGAACCCGGCGCGAGCGCGAAGATAATCGCCGGCATCCTCGAAGCCCTCCACGAGAACGGTGCCGCGGGCGTTTTCGTCTCGCACCTCGCCGGCGAGATCCGCGACGCCGCCGACTTCGACGTGACTATCGACGGCATCGAGGCGAAGGGCCTGAAAGACGGCGAACTGCAGGTGAACCGCTCGCCGGTCAAAGACCACCTCGCCCGGTCGACGCCGGAACTCATCGTCGAGAAGTTAGCGACGGACGCGGACGGTGACGGGGGTGCAAGCGCCGCCGACCACGCGGCGGCGTTCTACAACGGACTGTTGGAGAAGTTCGAGTCCTGACCGTCGCGGCGGAAAGCGACGCTGGGACGGGCGACTAATACTGTCTGACGAGGCCGGTGAAAACTGTCGATACCCCGGAGTGTCGAATCTCGTCGCGTCGGTCCGTCCGACAGTATGAGCGGGAGAGTAACTCTCGGTCCGAGGTCCGTGTTCCGACGAGCGAAAGCGTCCTACCGGCCAACAGCGAGCGATTTGGTCCCCTCTGTTCAAAACCCGTGCCAGCGGTGTGCGTCGTCGTCTTCTTCGTCCTCTTCCGATTCGTCGGTTATTTCCTCGACCGGCTGTCCGCCGTGTTCCTCGCTGTAGACGGCCAACTTCTCGACGTGTTCCCCGATCGCTTCCATCGTCTGGTCGTCCTGAAGTTCGAACGATGTGGTAAGGTCGTCCGGTACGTCGCTCGACGTGAAGAACTCGTCCGATTGGACGTACTCCGCGACCGCTCGGAGTTCTTCGGCCGGCAGTTCGTGGAAACGTTCGACGAGGAACTCCGGGATATTGTCGGAAGGCTCCAGATCCATACGAACTCCGTGCGGTTTATCAGTATTTTAACTTTTGGGCGGAGTCCGCCGCGAGAGCGACGCGGGAAAACGGGATCGCGACGGCTGACCGGAGAGCGGCCAAACCCTTACGTCGTCGTCGGTCGTCCCCTCGAAGGGGGGAACACGTGCCGTACAACTACGACTGTCCGGAGGCGAACTGCGAGTACAGCGCGCGGGACAACGACATGGAGAGCGTCGTCGAAAACGCCCAGCAACACCGTCAGGACAAACACGACGAAGCGGGGAAACGCGCCGAAGTCGAAGAGCGGATCATAGGGCCCTAAACCGCAGGGACACCCGCCGCCGTGACGTGTCAGAACCTGATAGCTCGACTGTGGGGGTCAGGTGGGCAAAACGCCCGAAAGCGAAGAGTCTGACACCTGTCTGCCGAAAGACTAAGTGTCTACGGGAGCGTGGTGAAAGTAATGGCGGACGACCCCGACGAGGGGATGTTGTCCTGGGACGAATCGGTGTTCCAGAACGAACACGTCTTCGAGATAGATTACGTTCCGGAGGCGTTCAGACACCGCGAAAGCCAGGTCGACAGCCTCAAACACTGTCTTCGACCGGCGGTCCGCGGGTCCAGACCCCTGAACGCGATGGTCCGTGGACCACCCGGGACTGGCAAGACCACGGCGATCCAGAAGATGTTCGGCGAACTGTCCGGCAAGCCGAGCGTCCGGACGACGCGTGTGAACTGCCAGGTCAACGCCACCCGCTACTCGGTGTTCTCGCAGCTGTTCGAGACGATGTTCGACTACGAACCGCCCTCCAGCGGCATCTCGTTCAAGAAACTGTTCGGTCAGATCACGGAGAAGTTAGTCGAGGAGGACGAGGTGCTGGTGGTCGCGCTCGACGACGTGAACTACCTGTTCTACGAAAGCGAGGCCTCGGACACGCTGTACTCGCTGTTGCGGGCCCACGAGGAACACACCGGCGCACGGATCGGAGTCATCGTCATCTCGTCGGATCCGGACCTCGACCTGATCGACGAACTCGACGGGCGCGTCCAGAGCGTCTTCCGCCCGGAGGAGATCTACTTCCCCGTCTACGGCCAGCAGGAGATCGTCGACATCCTGAACGAGCGCGTCAGGCGCGGCTTCCACGACGACGTGATCGCGGACTCCGTCACCGAAAGGGTGGCCGAACTCACCGCCGAGAGCGGCGACCTCCGGGTCGGTATCGACCTCCTGCGACGGGCGGGGCTGAACGCTGAGATGCGCGCGAGCAAGACCGTCACCGTCGAGGACGTCGAGAGCGCGTACGAGAAGTCGAAGTTCGTCCACCTCTCGCGGAGCCTGGAGAACCTGAGCGACAGCGAGCGAACGCTGGTTCGCGTCATCGCCGAACACGAGGGCGAACAGGCCGGCGACGTGTACGAGGCGTTCCACGACGAGACGGACCTGGGATACACCCGCTACTCGGAGATAATCAACAAACTCGACAACCTCGGCCTGGTCCAGACGGAGTACACGGACGTCGAGGGGCGCGGGCGGTCGCGGTCGCTAACGCTGGCGTACGACCCCGACGCCGTCCTCGAACGGCTCTGATCAGCCGTAGCCTAGCTTTCCTGCCGCCCGAAGACGCCGGCGATACCGCGAGAGAGTACCGTGGCGACACCGTCGAAGTAGCCGGTTCCCCAGAGCGCGACCGCCACTGCGCCGAGACCGTTGAACACGAGGTCGAGTACGATGTCGCTCATGCCGTACTGGGCGAGCACCGCCTGTCCGCCGACGAGACTGGCCAGACCACCCGAGGCGAACTCCGCTATCTCCCAGACGACGCCGAACGCCACGACGAACAGGACGATGAAGAGGAACCGAAACTTCGGCGGGAAGTCGACGGCGTCGGACGACTCGTCTAACGCCTGCACGAGAGCGTAGCCCACGCCGGCGACCAGAGTCGCGGAGAGGGTGTGTGTCACCTGGTCGTACCAGCCGACCCACTTGTACGGACCCAGCGCACCGATCGAGTGGAGAAACGCCGCGGTGGCGATCCACAGCGCGAGACCGCCGCTCATGGTGTGGTCGTAGCGCCAGGCGACGAACTCCGGCGTGAGCGTCACCAGGAGCGGCAAGACAGCGTTGACCACGAGTCCGAAGTTGAGTGTCGCGACCGCGTACCCGGCGATGCCGAGTAACAGGAGCTGTAGCCCGCGAACAGCGAGCCACAGCGAGGAGTCGGTCAGGCCGACCGCGTCGCGGAGGTTCATCCGAACTCCTCCCGACCGTCGCGCGTGACGGTCGCTGCCGGGCTGAACCGGCGGAAGTACAGTTCGAAGACGACGCCGGCGACCACGCCGACGGTGGCCGCGGTAACCAGGTCCCACATCATGTCCGGGATGTCGGCGAAGAAGCTGGTGCCGAGGTACAGGTCGGAGAAATACCGCGCAACGGTCCAGCCGCCGGCGACGGCGAGCGTCGTGATGACGACGAACGCGACGGCGAACCGGGCGGTCATCTCGATCTCAGTGAACACGTCGAGTTCGACCGCGATCAGAAGCGCGAGCGCGGCGACGGCCACGTACCCGGCGATCTGCGTGTAGAGTCCGTACGACCGAACGACGGCAGGCAGCGCCGCGAGGCCGACGAGTTCCGGCGGCGGCATCGTCGTCGCGGACCGCCGGACGACCGCGGGGATGAGAGCAACGGCCGCGACGACGGCTGCGAACCCGCCCCACAGCGGTTCGCCCGTGACGAAGCTCTCGACGGTCGCGAACAGGAGGAAGGCGACGGACAGCCACGAGAGCGCAGCGTTCGTTCGCTCGTCCGACAGGATGGATTGCGACATGTCCAACGTACGGTCGCCGGCGGCAAAAGAGTCGGACGTCAGAACTCCTCGACGGCCGGCCGGAGGTCGAGTTCCAGCGTCCATGCGGTGCGGTCTTGCTCGACGAGATGCCAGTACGACTCCGCGATAGCGTCCGGGTCGAGAAAGGAGTCCTCGGAGCGGCCGTCGGCTTGCTCTCTCGCGTCCGGCGTCAGGATCTGCCCGTCGATTACCGCGTGGGCTACGTGGACCCCCTTCGGGCCGAGTTCACGAGCCATCGACTCGGCCAGGCCGCGGACCGCGAACTTCGCGCTGCTGAACCCGGCAGCGCCGCCGCGGCCGCGGACGGCGGAGGTAGCGCCCGTGAAGATGACCGTCCCGCCGTCGCCCTCGACCATGTCCGACACCGCTCGCTTCGAACAGAGGAACGCGCCGTATGCACAGGTACGCCACGCGTCCTCGAACTCCTCGGCCGACGACTCGCGGAGGCCGCTCCATCCGCCGCCGCCGGCGTGGTTGACCAGCACGTCGACGGGACCGAACGTCTCGCGAACGCGCTCGAACGCGCTCTCGACCTGCGACTCGTCAGTGACGTCCGTCGGGACGGCGGCGGCGTCCCCCGCCGTCTCCGCGTGCAGTTCGCCGGCCAGTTCACCCAGGTACTCGTCGGAACGGGCGAACAGGCCGACGTTACAGCCCTCGCTGGCGAACTTCCTGGCGATCGATTCGCCGAGACCGGGACCGACGCCCGCTACGACCGCAGTTCGTGCCATGCGGTAGCATAGTCGTCGGGCGACAAAACGTTCGGGCCGAACGGACGGTCGCCACGGCAGTTACACGCGGTCCGTTCGGTCAGTGCGTCTCCGTCGTCTCGGAACCGTCCGGTTCTGACGAGACGGCAGTCTCCCGGTCGTCCCCGGCGACGCTGTCCGCGACCAGAGCCGACGCCTCCTCGAAGACGGCGTCGGCGCGGTCGGGATCGCGCGCCTCGGCGGTGATCCGCACGAGCGGTTGCGTCCCGCTGGCGCGGACGAGGAACCAGCCGTCGCCGAGGTCCACGCGAACGCCGTCGACCGTCTGGATCTCCTCGTACTCCCCGAGAACAGCCTCGCGGACGCGGTCCATGGCGGCGACCTTCTCGCCGGTTTCGATGCTGTCGCGGCGGATGGGGTAGGTGTCGATATCGTCTACGAGCGCGGCGAGCGATCCGGTTTCGCTCGTGAGTTCGACGAGTTTGCAGGCCGCGAGCGGGCCGTCCGGACAGAGCGTCTCCTCGGGCCAGATCCACGCCCCGCTCTCCTCGCCGCCGAACGCCACGTCCGGCGCGGTCGCCGCTTCCGCGACGAACACGTCGCCGACTCGCGTCCGGGTGAGCGACGCGCCGACCTCGGCGAGGGCGTCGTCGACCGCGAGGCTGGTGTTTAGCGGCGCGGCGACGCGGTCGCCCTCGCCCGCGGCCTCGCGGCCGAACAGCGCCAGCAACACGTCGCCCGAGACGAACTCGCCGTCGGATGTGACGGCTTTCATCCTGTCTGCGTCCCCGTCGTGCGCGATGCCCAGGTCGGCGTCTGTCCGCTCGACCAGGGCGCGAAGCGACGCGCAGTTCTCGGCAGTGGGTTCGCTCGGTCGACCCGGGAACGACCCGTCCTCCTGCGCGTTCAGCGTCTCCACGTCGCAGCCGAGTCGGGACAGCGCCGCGACGGTGACGCCGCCCATCCCGTTGCCCACGTCCACGGCGACGCTCGGCGGGTCGTCGACGGTCACCGACGCCGCGAGCGCCTCGACGTGGCGGTCGAACGCGCCGTCCCACCGGCGCTGGGTCCCCAATGCGTCCCACTCGCGCAGGTCGTGGTCGTCCGCCAGGATCCGCTCTTTCATCGTCTCGCGCCGGCTCTCGTCGAACGCCTGCCCGCTCGGAGACCAGAGCTTGATCCCGTTGTCCGGCGCGGGGTTGTGCGACGCAGTCACGGCGACGCCGGCGTCCGCGTCCTGCCACGCGACCGCGCGGCCGACCGTGGGGGTCGCCGCCCGCCCCAGGTCGACGACGTCGGTGCCGCACTCCCGGAGCCCGGCGGTCAGTGCGTCGGCGAGGAACGCGCCGCTCTCTCGGGGGTCCCGGCCGACGACGACGCGGTCGGCCTCGACGGCGAGCGCCCGACCGACGGAGAGCGCGAGGTCCGCCGTCACGTCCTCTCCGACTTTCCCGCGGATACCGCTCGTTCCGAACATACCAGTGAGGACAATGGCGGGTGGGAAAAGCGATGCGGGATCCGAAAGCGCGAAAGTACCGGCGCGAGTTGGCCCTGTTCTGCAGACGGGCAGTACTCAACGGGGTTCGCCGGCTACTCCCAGGGGTGTTCGCCCGTTTCGCTCGGCCACAGCGGATACCAGTACTCCTTGTCGCTCTCCACGCCGAGTTCGCCGTCGAGCACGCTCTCGAGTTTGAACTCGACGCTGGAGTCGCGTTCGTTGCCCGGCCGCGGGGCGAACGGGTAGTACGCGCCGCGGCGGAAGGAGTAGATCCAGTAGGCCGGGTCGCGGTCGGCGGTTCCACCGCCTCCCCCTCGATGGCTCGCAGAGCCATCGCTCTTCTCGAACCCGAAGACGGCCGCGAGCAGGCGCGACCCGTAGTCGCGTTCGATGAACGTGTCCGCGGCGAAATGCATGCTGGTCACCAGGTCCTCGTAGTCGTCCTCGTCGCGCAGGACGACCCAGCGGTAGCCGTGGCCGTCCTCGTGGAGTTCCGCCTCGGTGCCGGTTTCCTCCTGCCCCCGTTCGAGAATGGCGACGACCTCGTCGACCGTATCGGCGAAGTCCGTGCTGTCGACGCCGGCGAAACACAGGGCAGCCTCGTCGACGGTGTCGTAGCCCAGTTCCGCCTGCATGGTCAGGTAGGCGGTGCTCATGCCGAACAGATCCTCGGGGTCAGCGTCCCGCGTCGCGTCCGACTCTGCGCGGGTGCCGAGCAGTTCGCGCAACCCGTCGAGCAGTCCCATGGTTCAACCGTCGGACCGCTCGGGCCTTATACTGACGGTTGGGAGTGCGATTGTACCTGCTACTAGCATCCGGACGGCGGAGAGCCGTCAGTACCCTTCCATCTCCCGTTCGAGGTCGCGCAGGCGCTCGACGCGTTTCTCCGTCGGCGGGTGCGTGCTGAACAGGCGGGAGATCATGCCTTTCGAGATCGGGATGATGAAGAAGGCGTTCATCTCCGCCTCGTCGCGCATGTCCTGTTTCGGGATGTTGTCCATCTCGCCCGATATCTTCAGCAGGGCGTTCGCGAGCGCCGACGGCCGGCCCGTGATGCTCGCACCGCCGCGGTCCGCGGCGTACTCGCGGTAGCGCGACAGCGCACGGATGAGAACGTAGCTGATTATCCACACCAGCAACGAGACGCCGATGGCGACGATGATGCCGCCACCGCCCCCGTCGCGGCGACGGCCGCCGCCGAAGAACGCGCCCCAGCGGACGACGACGAACGCGACCGTCGAGAGGAAGGAGGCGAGCGTCATCACCATCATGTCGCGGTTCTTGACGTGGGCGAGTTCGTGGGCGAGAACGCCTTCTAGTTCGTCTTGGTTTAGCGTCCGCATGAGGCCGGTCGTCACGCAGACGGCCGCATTGCGTTGAGACCGACCCGTGGCGAAGGCGTTCGGAACCTTGTCGTCCGCCACCGCGACCTTCGGCTTGGGGAGGTCGGCCTGCTGCGAGAGCCGGGACATCGCGGCGTGAAGTTCGGGATACTCCTCCTCCGACACCTCCTTTGCGCCCATGCTCCACAGCGTCAGCGTGTCGCTGAAGAAGTACTGTACGAGCGAGAACCCGCCAAATATCAGTCCCATCATCAGGATGCCGCCGCCGATGTACTGGACGATCACCGCGGCGAAGACGATGTACAGTGCGAACAGCAGGAACATCGTCACGAACATCCGCAGGCGAAGCCCCCAGTCCGTTTTCCACTGCATAGGTCTTCGTACGGGACCTGACGCCTAATACTGTCGGCTGTAATCCCTTGGAGAATATCGGACCCTCTCGGTCCGATTATCTTTACGAAGTTACAGCCGACAGTATAAAGCGTCGCGTTACAGCAATGCGAGGAACCGAAATGCCGGACGACCACCGAACGCGCCGTTTAAAAGCGAGAGCGCCGTACCACGGGTAATGAGCGAATCACGCGCGTTCTGTCCTCGCTGTGGCGACCCCGTCGCGGAGCGAGAGGGGTTGCGCCCGGGCGAGGCGCGCAGCGACCCCAACCTCTGTGACGCGTGTTACTTCGAGGATTTCGACCTCGTGGACGCGCCCGAGCGGATCGAGGTTCAGGTCTGTTCGCGGTGCGGTGCCGTTCACCGCGGCAACCGCTGGGTCGACGTCGACGCACGCGACTACACCGACATCGCCATCGAGGAGGTCAGCAAGTCGCTGGGCGTCCACGTCGACGCGACCGAGGTGTCCTGGCAGGTCGACCCCGAGCAGGTCGACCAGAACACGATCCGGATGCACTGCTATTTCACCGGTATCGTCCGCGATACGCCGCTGGAGGAAGACATCGTCGTCCCGGTGAAGATCTCTCGGGGGACCTGCGACCGGTGCGGCCGTATCGCCGGCGACTACTACGCGAGCATCGTCCAGATACGGGCCGCCGACCGGACGCCGACGACGGAAGAGGTCGAACGGGCGGAGGCGATCGCGAACGAGGTCGTCGCCGAGATGGAAGACACCGGCGACCGCAACGCCTTCGTCACGGAGGCCAACGAGACGGACGACGGGCTGAATCTCAAGGTCTCGACCAACAAGATCGGCCAGAAGATCGCCCGCAAAACCGTCGAGGAGTTCGGCGGCACCGTCGGCGATTACGAGACGCTCGTCACCGAAGACGAGGACGGGAACGAGGTGTACCGCGTCACTTACGCCGTCCGCCTGCCGCCGTTCCGGCCCGGCGACGTCATCGACACCGCCGACGACGACGGGCCGGTCCTCGTCCGGAGCGTCCAGGGGAACCTGAAGGGGACGCGCGTCACGACGGGCGAGGCGTACGAGGCGTCGTTCGAGGACGGCGACGCGCCCGAGGCCCGGAAGCTCGGCACCGTCGAGGACGCCGAGGAGACGACGCTCGTCACCGTCGAGGACGAGAACGCCGTACAGGTGCTCGACCCGGAGACCTACCGGGCCGAGACCATCGCCCGCCCCGACTACATCGACCCGGACGCCGACACCGTTCCCGTGTTGAAGAGTCGTGCCGGCCTGCACGTCCTCCCCGAGTCCGCGACGCCCGACGATGAGTGATCTCGCCGCCGTCGTCGAGAAATCCCGCGCCGAGATCGCTATCGAGGAGCTTCGCACCGAAGGTGTGTACGACGACGCGCGGAAAGTCCGCGGGTACGGCGACGCGGCCGTTGCCCTGCCCGTGACGGAACCGCCGTCTGAGACGGCCGTGCGGGAGGTCGTTCGGCAGGTCGACCCCGAACCGCGGAGTCCGGACCTGGAGACGTTGCTCCGCGAACGCGGGTGGACGGACGAGGAGATAGCGCATGCGCCGGGGTCGTGGGCCGTCGTCGGCACCGTCGTCCTCGTGACGTTCGAGGACTGTCCCCGCGAGGGAGAGGTCGGCGAGGCGCTGCTCGAACTGCACGGACAGGCCGACACCGTTCTCGCGAGCGAAGGCGTCTCCGGCGAGTTGCGCGAACCCGAAACCCGCGTCGTCGCCGGAACGGGCGACACCGAGACCGTCCACACCGAACACGGCACGCGCTACGCGCTGGATCTGGCGGAAGTGATGTTCAGTCCCGGAAACAAGGCCGAGCGCGCGCGGATGGGCGCAACCGTCGGTGAGAGCGAACGCGTCTTCGACATGTTCGCCGGCGTCGGTTACTTCACGCTCCCGATGGCCCGGGCGGGGGCACAGGTCACCGCGACCGAGATCAACCCGACGGCGTTCCGGTATCTGACAGAGAACGCCGTTCTCAACGACGTACAGGAACGCGTCAGCCTCTACCGCTCTGACTGCCGCGACGTCGACGTGTCGGCGGAGCGCGTCGTGATGGGGTATTACGACGCGTACGAGTATCTCGACGCCGCCCTCGACGCGCTGGAACCCGGCGGCGTCGTCCACATGCACGAGGCCTGTCCCGACGAGTTGCTGTGGGAGCGACCCGTCGGACACGTACAGAGCGCGGCCGCAGAGCGCGGCCGGACCGTCCGCGTGCTGAACCGCCGGCGCGTCAAGAGCCACAGCGAGGGCGTCGCACACGTCGTGGTCGACGCGCGGGTGGAGTAGACCTATAGTAACAACTGAAACGGTTTACACACCGATCGCACAGCCGTCGTGCGATCGGGTGTACAATGACTTTCAGTGGCTACTATATACTGTCGGCCGCCAGCACGGCAGTCTCACCTCCGACGAGCGCGTGCGAACGGGTGCGGCCGAAAGTACAGTTTCATGTTCGTCCGGCCGCGAGTTGGGGATATGGACCGCCAACAGATCATCTCGCTCGTACTCGTGTTCCTGATGCTCGGGTCGTCTATCGCCTACGCGGCGACTATCATCTGAGAGGGACTGTCGTAACTGGATGCCGGTAGTCGCCGACCCGGGTCGGCGACCTGCCGAATCAACTCACAGCAGCCCCTATGACGCGACGGGGTCAGTCCACGTCCCACACGTCGGAGATGGGGCTTTTCTTCTCCGAGCGCCTGCTGGATCCGCCGGAACCGCTCGACGTGTTCGTGCCGTTCGCCCGACCGCCGGACCCCGAACTTCTCCCCGTTCCGCCGTTGCCCGCGCTCGACCGGGACGACCGCCGCGCCCGTCCGCCGCCCGCCGCGTCGGGGTCGAACGCCGGGAGGTCCGGCCGCGAGATCCGGTCGACCTGTTCGCGGAACCAGTCGGGCATATCCGTCTTGGCGCGGTCGAACAGGTCGAGCAGCGACGAGTCCGCGAGGTAGGTCGCGCCGTGGTCGTCGGGCGCACGGACGACGCGGCCGCAGCCCTGGATGACAGTCCGAAGCGCCGTTCGGTAGTACCACGCCCACTGGTCGTCTTCGAGGCGATGGGCGACCCGCGAGTCGTTCGTGTTGGGAAACGGGGCTTTGCAAAGCACCTGCCAGCGGGCCAGGTCGCCCTCCAGATCCAGCGCCTCCTCCATCTTCACGGAGAGGAACACATCGGGGTCGTCCGTCGCCTTCCACGTTTCGAGGGCGTCGTCGCGGCCGTCGCGGTCGTGCGAGCGGACGCGGTCGGCGACGCCGAACTCGACGAGATGGTCGCGCAGTCGCTCCTGGATGGCGTAGGAATGGCAGTGGACGATACCCTTCTCGTCATCGTGTTTCTGCATGATCCGGACCAGCGTCCTGGCGAGGTCGGGGAGCGTCTCGTCGCGTTCGGCGTAGGTCATCTTCCCCTGTGTCACGTCGTACAGCGGTCGGTTCTCGACGGGGAAGGTGTGGCCGACGTCGACCAGCGCGACGTTCGCGGGGTCGAGACCGACCTGACGGCAGAACGCGGCCTTGTTCAGGATGGTCGCCGAGAGGAGCGCGAAGCGGTTGCCGCGGTCCCAGACGGTGTGTTTGAGGTACTTCTCGGGGTTCATCGGCTTGATCGTGAGCGGGCCGCCCTCGCCGTCGCTCGCATCACCGTCCGGGGGGTCGCTCTGGTCGACGAGCCACTCGGTCGCGCTCTGAGGGTCGCGGTAGTCGTCGACGAACCAGTTGAGTTCCGAGAGCAGTTCCTGTAAGCGGTCGCGGGTTCGCACCTCCTCCGCCGTCAGTTCGCCCTGCGCGAGCAGGTCGTCCTTGTGGCGCTCACAGATGTCGACGAGGCCGTCGGCGTACGTGACGGCGCGCTCCACGGAGTCTATTTCGGGGACTCGAAGCTCCTCCCAGATCGGGACAGAGCGGGGGTCGAGTTCGATAGTCGCGTACATCTCGGCCCACTCCGCAAGGCCGTGGGCCTCGTCGATGACGCAGACGTCGCGCTTGCGGAACACGTCGGAGCCAGCGGTCTGCATGAAGTACGCGAGCGTCATCGCGGCGATACGGCGGTTCGAAGCGATGGCGCGGTCGGAGAAGTACGGACAGCGGTGTTTCACCGAACAGTCGTACCCCGACTCCCGGACGCAGGGGGCCTGGTTGACTGGCGTGTTCTCCTCGTTCGGCAGGATGCAGGTGTAGTTTCCCTTCCCGCGGATCACGTTGAGGTCTTTGAGCAGGGGGTCGGCCGCCACGTCGTCGAGTTGCGACACCTGCGGCGTCGTGTAGTAGGCGTTGGTGGCGTCGCTTGGCGAGGCGTCCTCCCCGCGACGGGCGCAACCGGCGATAGCCCGTGCCAGGAGGGACTTGCCGCTCCCGGTCGGCGCGCGCACGAGGACGACGTCGTTCCCGTCGGCGAACGCCGTCCGGATGTCGTCGAGCGCCTGCCGCTGGTTGCCACGGTAGGAGGGCGCGGGAAATCCGTCGTGGATCCGCTCGGGGTTCACTGTCGGTGGACGGTCGTCCGGCGTCCTAAACCTACCTATCGCGTCCGGGCAATGCCGCGACGTCCGCGGCCGCCGGATCGTCCGGGAGGTCCTCGATGCAGTCGAAACAGAGGAAATGTTCCGTCCCGTCGGCGTCGAACTCCAGGGTGACGCCGCCGGTCTGGTCCCCCTCGAACGACCAGAGGTTAGCGATGCCGCCGGCGATCTTCACGGGACGGTCGCACCCGTCGCATGGGTCCGTGGTCATGACACGTACATTGTCGGCCGTACTCACCTAAAGGGATACCCTTCGCCGGGGTGGCGGGCTTCTGCAAAGGGGCACTGCCAGCAGTACGCCACACTCCGGGTCGAAGCGGGTCCCCCGGTGCGCTTTTGCGCCGAGGATTCAAACCCGGGAGCATGGAGGTCAACTGCGAAGGCTGTGCGGGATGCTGTCTGGACTGGCGCTCGCTCGCCGATGTGACCTCGACCGCGAGCGCCGCGGTCCGTACGACCCGCTGGACGACGCGTACGATCTAGTCGCGCTCACCCGAGACGAGGTGCAGGCCTTTCTCGACGCCGATACGGGCGACGCCATGGGACCGCGGTGCGCCTGGATGGTAGTCACTCCGGACGGTGCTTCGCCGGCCAGATGGCCGACGAACGGGTAAGGCCGAAGAAGAGAGCGGCGCTACTGCTCTTTGATCTGCTCGAACTGGTTCAGGAGGTCTTCTGTCGATTCGCCGGACTCGTACTCGACGGATCCGCGGTAGACAGTTCGTTCGTCGTCGAAGTCGGCGTCTACCTCGCTGTTTTTCTGCTCGCGCCGCTCGTGTTCGTCATCGTCATAGGCACCCATTGACATGGCACTCAATTACAGGATAGGAAACTGTCGTATTTCAATGTAACGGTCGTTCAGGAAAGACGCTGCGCGGCGTACACGTCCGGCCGACGACAAGAGGTATACCGCCGCATCACGTACCGCCTCTCGTGGCACGTCCGCTCCGATTTCGGCGCTCTCCAGAACGCTGGACCGCGTCCCGAGTTCACGACCAACTGTTTACCGACCTCGACCAGAACCTCGGAGCGACGTCAGTCGACCCCCGCTTCAAGCCCGCCGGCGAGTGGGAGACCCGCCGGTTCGAGATGGACAACGGCGACGTCGCCCTGTTTATCTGGGACGAGGACGCGGCGTACTGGATGGGCAACACGGAGACACCGAGCGCCCTCTGGCGGACGGACAAGTACGACTGGGACGACATCCCCTATCAGGTCGCCCGCTGGGCACAGCGGGAACTGCTCGCTGACCTTTACGAGGGGTCCCCGTGGCTGGAACCGTATCCCCACATCTCGTGGTTTTTCCTCCCAGTCTTCATGTCGAAGGACGGCCGAGAGACGACCCGCAGATTCTTCCACGACCACGCCGCCGGCTTTCCCGACGCGACCCGCGACGAGGCGCTCGGGTTCTACGAGTCGTTCCTCTCGACCGGCGTTCTCGACCCCTACCGCGACGAGATGGCCGGCAAACTCGGCACCAGCGAGCAGTTCGACGTGGTCCGTATGAGCTCCGCGATGGCCGAGTTCGCCGCCGCCAAGATACTCACCGACGCGGGCTACCGGATAACGCCCGAAATAGAGGTGACGACCGGCCACTCGCTCGACTTCCGGGCGGCCCGCGGCGACCACCAGCCACTCGTCGAGGTGACGCGACCCCGGCCGCCGACCCAGCGTGCAGCAAGTACCGCTGTCGCCGCCGTCCGCGAGACAGCCGAGACGAAAACCAACGGGCAACTCAGCCAACACGGCGGCGGTGCCGTCCTCTTCGTGGACTGCTCTAGCTTCCGCGACGACGAGTGGCAGGCGGTCAGTGGCGAGCAGCCGGAAGTCCGCCACCGTCCCGCGGTCGTCTATCGCGTCCGTCCGGACGGCCGAGTCCAAGGCTACTCCAAGGGAGCGGTTCCGCTTGATTTAGGCGGCGCTATCGAGTGGGTATAAACGACATTTTTTCGCTTCGGGTGCGCTCTCCGCTCGCGCGGTGAAACGTTCGAAGAGGATGCCCACAGCGAGCGAAAGGCTCGCGAGGACACCCGACGAGAAAAAGGTCGTTTCAGAACGAGATCTGGTCTGGACCGTACTCACTCCCCGGCGTGATGGGGTCGCGGTCGCTGTAGCCCTTGCGCCCGATGGCCTTACTGCTGAGGGAGGAGTAGACCGTAAGACGGGCGTCCTCGGCCGTATCGAACGTCTCGGCGTCGGCGTGGGCGAGTACCTCGGCGATAGTCTCCGTTCCGTTTGGCAGTTCGAGTTCTTTGTCGCCGTGGCGCTCGACGAACTGTTCGGACGTTGTCGGAAACTCCGTCTCATCTAGCAGTCGATCGGTGGTGCCGCGTAGCATCGTAACCCATACTGAGTGAAAGATAATTATAAACATTGTCCATATACGACCTTCCAGTTGACGGTACACCTTTCCTTCATAATTTGTCCTTATACACCACGCGATAGGCAGGGATTTGTCGCTGGGAACGATATCGACCGTATGGTGTACGCGGATCTTCACGTTCACACGACGCGCTCCGACGGCGAGATGTCGCTGTCGGACGTGCCGGCCGCCGCCCGCGAGGCGGGCGTCAGCGTCGCGGCCATCACGGACCACGACCGCATCCACCCGGACCTGGACGCGCCCGTCACACAGCACGAGGGCGTGACACTCATCCGGGGAATCGAACTCCGCGTCGAAACCGGCGACCAGCGCGTCGATCTGCTCGGCTACGGCGTCTCCCCGACGCCGGCCCTCGAAGACGAACTGGACCGACTCCAACGGGACCGGATCGAGCGAGGTCGTTCCATCGTCGAGAACATAGAGGACCGCATCGGCGTGGAACTGGACGTGGACATCAGCGAAGGGATCGGCCGCCCGCACATCGCTCGGGCGGTCGACGAACACCCGGACGCGGACTACGACTACGAGGACGCGTTCAGCGAACTGATCGGCAGCGACTGCGACTGCTTCGTCGCGCGAGACGTTACGCCGTTCGACCGCGGACGTGACCTGCTCTCTGCCGCCTGCGACCTCGTTTCGCTGGCGCATCCGCTACGGTATCCGAACCCGAACGAGGCGCTGGCACTCACCGAGTATCTCGACGGCGTCGAGCGGTTCTATCCGTACGGCGACGCGGTCGACGTGCGACCCGTCGAACGCGCTATCGCGGAACACGACCTCGTCGGAACCGGGGGAAGCGACGCTCACGACGACACGCTCGGCGTCGCCGGTCTTTCCGAGTCCGAGTTCCACGCGATTCGGGGTCGGTTCTCGTAGCGTAGGGTTCAAACGCACTCGCGCCCTTACTTCGCGTATGAAGTGCCACTACTGCGACCGGGAAGCCGCCTTCGCCGCTGAATCGGACGGCATCCGGGTGGGGCTCTGCGAGGATCACTTCCGTGACCGCCTCGAAGAGCTGTCGGAATCTGACGCGTTAGAGCAGATACAGGAGAAAGTCGACGTGGACCGGGCAGAGTGAGGGTTTTATCCGAACGTTATACCGGTTCACGTCGATTGGATGTGGACCGGGCGGAGTGAGTGACCTTTTCAGGATCGGTTAGTACTACTGTCGCTACCCTGAGCGCCCGGCGTCGACGTCGATAGCGTCGACGGGGCAGACGTCGACACAGAGCATGCAGTCGATGCACTGGGCCTCGTTCGCGGGGTCGGCCTTAATCTCGCTTTCGGGGTGGTCCGGCGTGTCGACCCACTCGAACACGTCCACGGGACAGTCCTCCAGACACGCCCCGTCCGCGAGACAGATGTCGAAGTCCACGGCGACGTGAGTCCCGTGAATGCCGAGTTTCTCCGGTTCCTCGACCGGCCCCCACACGTCGTGGCCCTCGTGTTCGTCGACCTGCTCGCGGTTTTCGTGGAACTGCGGGTCGATAGCCATGTACGACGTACTGGTGGCTCGTCGCCTTAAACCCACGCTTTGGCTTGTCAGTAGATAGTAACACGGTTTCTTTATTCAGACTCATCTGTGTAACTGTCGCTCACTGCAGAGCGTCTATTGAGCGATCTAGTTATGTAGTTGACTGGTCATCTATCTCGGTCGTCGAGAAGTCCCCGAGGAGCTTTAGACCAGCAATGACTGCAACAGCACCGGCAATCACACCAGCGATACTGAATACGAGGCTTTGAACGTATGTCGTCCGAGTTATCGTTAAGACGTAGGCGGTGTGGGCCAGCGTGATAACTCCGATGCCGAGCAGAAACGCGATGACCATCAGCCAACGGCGGATCGAGCGGAAGAGCGGGCTTGTATCGGAGGGCATGAACCAAAGTTACCGTCCAGTGACCATTAGTCTCCTGCTTCTGTGCTATCGTCGGTAGGTATGCACCACAAATTGAACGAACCCACCGGCTCAGTTACGAACTTGAGAATAAAGAAACCGTATTACCAACTACTGGTATGAAACTGAGCGGCGGGATCCGGACGGTTGACGCGGGAAATCGCCTGCATTCGACCGAACGTGTTCGGACGGACGTGAGCCGGGAGTAGATAACCCCCCTCACACCGATACCTCGTCACAGTCGGACTGTGGTGGGTTTTTCCTCGTTCGTCACGACCGTTCGCACATGAAGCGACAGACTCTCGACGACATGGAGTCACGGATGGGACCGGCGGACGTGGTTCGGCCGCTGACCGACGCGCTCGGAGCGACAGACCTGGCGCTGAACTACTACGAACTCGCGCCGGACGATAGCTTCGGATACGGGTTCCACGCCCACGAGAAGCAGGAGGAGGTGTTCTACGTCCAGGAGGGAACGGTGACGTTCACGACGAGCGAGGGCGACATCGAAGTCGAGGCCGGTGAACTGGTCCGGTTCGGACCGGGCGAGTACCAGCGCGGGGTCAACCGCGGGGAAGACCGCGTCGTAGCCCTGGCACTCGGTGCGCCCCAGGACGCCGGCGAGACGGAGATACTCCGCGACTGCGCCGACTGCGGCGAACCGACGCCCCAGCGCATCGAGATGACTGACGACCGCGACGCCGTCGTCGCGCTGTGCGAGGAGTGCGACGCGGAGACCGGTCGCTTCGACTGATGGCCGACTCCGACGCGTCGCCGCCGCCCCGCCTCGTCTACGACGACGACTGCGGCTTCTGCACCTGGTGTGCAGAGTACGCCGCCGCCCGTGGGACGTTCGAACTCGTCGGATTCGCCGAACTGACGCCTGACCAGCGCGCCCGCCTGCCCGACGAGTACGAGGACTGCGCGCACCTGCTGACGCAAGACGCCGTCTACTCCTGCGGCGAGGCCATCGAGATAGCGACCGCGAAACTCGGACTCTCGCACCGCTTCGCCGTCGCGCTCTTCCGGGCCGCACCGGGAAGTGGACAAGTCAGAGAACCGCTGTACAGGTGGGTGGCCGACCGTCGGTCGCTGTGGGGAAAACTGCTCCGTCGGTGACCGGACTGGGCTACGCAGCGGTCGCGCCAGCGGCCGTTCGCAGCGGTCGCAACAGCGGTCGTCCACGCCGGGGTCCTGCCGACCCTGAGAGAGTCGACTCGCGGGCTGGAACGACCAGTCTTATCTCTCGGTTGGTCCAACGGGGTGGACATGCCAACCGAGGACGGGGCAACGGCAAAGCGATATTTCAGGAACGCGGTCGAGCGCCACTGGAGTCCGTACGAGGTCGACCTGACGGCCGACAGGGAGACCCTCACGGAGCTTAGCCGGTCCGCGTTTACGCAGTTGCGCGCGACGGTCGCCATGTTCGGCGCGGGCGAGGAGAGCGTGACCGAGGACCTGGTCCCGCTGGCCGCGACCGTAAACAGGGAAAGCGACCAGCGGTTCGTCGCCAGCCACCTCTACGAAGAGGCCAAGCACGCCGCGTTCTTCGACCGCTACTGGACCGAAGCCATCAGACCGGCCGAAGACGCCCGGGGGCTGGAACCGACCGAACCGACCGACGGACGGTGGTTCACCGACCCCTACGAGACGGTGTTCGACCGGACGGCGACGGCGATGAACCGACTGCTGGACGCGGACACGCCCGCGAACCGCGCCAGCGCGTTCTGTCACTATCACCTCACGGTCGAGAGCGTCTTCGGCCAGACCGGCTTCCACGCCGTCGAAGCGACCTTCGGCCCGGAGACGGACGGACCGTCGCTGCCGGCCCTCGTCGAAGGGTTCGAGGCCATCCGACAGGACGAGGGCCGGCACGTCGGGTACGGGATGGACCGACTCGCGGGCCTTCTGCGGAGCAAGAGGGTCGAGCGGTCGTTCGTCGAGGAGACCGTCGCGGGACTCGCCGAACCAGTCGACGCCGTCGTCGAGAAGATGGGCTGGGAACGCCTTCCGGGCCCCGACAGCGATGGTCTCGCGGCATTTGCCGTCCAGCAGCGCCGCGACCGACTGACGCAACTGCCCGACGGAGACGGCGCCGGACGGAGGGCCGCAGAATGATGATGCGAGCCGTCGAAGTCCCCGGATACGGTGACAGTTCGGTTCTGACTGTCACCGATCGGCCAGCGCCGACCCCGAACGCGGACGAGGTCAGCATCGACGTCGCGGCCGCGGGCGTCAACTTCGCGGACATCGAGCAACGCCGGGGGAACTATCACGACGGGCCGTCGCCGCCGTTCGTCCCCGGTCTTGCGGTCGCCGGCACCGTCACGGCCGCCCCGGCGCGGAGCGACCTCGAAGCCGGCGACCGGGTCGCCGCCCTCACGTCCAGCGGTGGGTACGCGGCGAGGGCGACGGCACCGGTCGAGCGGACGTTCCGGATACCCGAGTCGCTTCCCTGGGCCGAGGCGACGGCGCTGCCGGTTCAGGGACTGACCGCCCACAACGTCCTCCACGAGTGGGGCGACCTGTCGGCCGGGGAGCGGGTGCTAGTTCACGCCGGAGCGGGCGGCGTCGGCTCACTCGCCGTCCAGTTGGCCGACGCGGCCGGAGCCACCGTGTTCGCAACAGCGAGTACCGCGGCAAAACGCGACCGCAGCAGGGAGCTAGGTGCCGACCACGCTATCGACTACACGGAGACGGACGTTGCGGACGCCGTGCTGGCCCGGACTGACGGTGCCGGCGTCGACCTCGTCGTCGACGGAGTCGGTGGCGACGCCTTCGCCGCCAGCGTCGAGGCGCTCGCGCCGGTCGGTCGGATCGTCTCGTTCGGGATGGCGAGCGGGTCGGTCCCGACCGTGGCGACGCCGCGACTGTTCTTTGCGAACCAGTCGGTCCTTGGCTACCATCTCGTACACGCGCTCGACCACGTTCCCGAGCGCGTGCTGGGAGCGCTCCCGGCGCTGACCGACCACCTCGCGTCCGGCCGGGTCGGGGTCGTCGTCGACCGAACGGTCCCGCTTTCCGAGGCCGGGCAGGCCAACTACGCCGCGAGCAAGGCGGGCGTTCTCGGCCTCACTCGGACGGCGGCCCGCGAACTCGGCGGAAAGGGTATCCGCGTCAATGCCGTCGCGCCCGGCTACACCGACACAGAGCTGTTGGAGGGGTCGCAGGGCCACGAGTCGGCCGTCGAGGCGGACACTGCGAGCGGCCGCGTCGCCACGCCTGAAGAAGTCGCCGGCGTGATCTCTTTCCTGGCCAGCGACGCCGCGTCGTACGTCAACGGCGAGGTCGTGCGGGTCGACGACGGGTTAGCGCTGTGAGGGCGGGCTATCGTCGGCCGCGCGTCCCTTCTCATCCCCCGTGTTCTAACTCGTCGAGCGTTGCGAAGACGAATTCACGCATCCACTCCGCCGACTCGTACCCGCCCCGGAACTGGCGGGTTGTTCGTCGCGCTCGTTCGAGCGTCAGTACCCCAGTCCGAGCGCCCAGTTGACGGCGAGTGCGACGACCACGAGCGCCAGCAGTGCGGTTAGCACGCTGAACGAGACTGCCCATCCGAAGGCGTCGGCGAAGAACCCGGTCGCAACTGATCCGAGCGATCCGACGACGCCGTAGACGGTCCGAACGAGGCCGAACCCGGCACCCTGCTCGCTCTCGGAGAGTTCGTCCATGAACCGCGGGAGGAGCGCGCCGCCCCAGCCGAGTCCGGTCCCGACGAGGATCACCGCCGCCGCCACGGCGACGAACCCGGGGACAGCGATGAGTACCGCGAAGCCGGCCGCGGCGAGCGCCATGCAGCCGGCGGTCGCTATCTCGCGGCCGTAGCGGTCCGACGCGGCCCCGACGCCGACCTGCGTGACCGCCTGCACGACGAAGTACGCCGAGAAGA
This sequence comes from Halostella pelagica, assembly GCA_005954745.1. Lineage (GTDB taxonomy): Archaea > Halobacteriota > Halobacteria > Halobacteriales > Natronoarchaeaceae > Halostella > Halostella pelagica. The sequence continues at coordinate 50,551 of CP040678.1, read as the reverse complement.
CGGCACCCGCCGTCGTCGTCGACTGCCCGCGGTACTCGACGAGAAACGTCGGCAGGAACGAGGACGTCGCTTGCCAGACGAACGCCCCGGCGATCGCGAGACAGACGGTAAAGGCGATCTTGGGCCGCGAGATCAGTTCGACGACCGGTTCGAGTTCGAACCGGTTTCGCATCGGTTCGTCCGGCCGGCGCGGTTCGGTCGGCCGGACGCGCCAGGCGAACAGCACGAAGATTGGAACGGCGACGACCGCTCCGATCGCTACCGCGGGCCGCCAGCCGTATCGGACGCCAACCCACGCGGCGAGCACCGGTGCCACCAGTCCCGCGGCCGGCCCGCCGGAGTTGTGAAACCCGATCGCGATTCCGATGTCGTCGTACGTCCGAGCCAAAAGCGTCGCCGCGACGCTGTAGTGCAGGCCCGCGACCGCGCCGAGCAGTACCGTCGCGACGACGAACACGGCGAACAGCGGCGCAACCGCGATGAGCAGACTCGTCACCGCTGTCCCGCTCACCGCTACGAGAATAACTGACCGCTCGCCGAACCGGTCGGCGAGCACGCCGCTCGGGAACTGCGACGCGAAGTACGCCATCCAGAGCCCCGTCATCGCGACGCCGACGACGGCGTTCGAGACGCCGAACTCGTCGGTGATCGCAGGGATGACCGGACTGATAACCAGTCGCGCGGCCATCGTCGCGAAAAACGCCAACGTGCTCAGTACGAGGACCGTTTCCTTGTATCGCCACTCCATCGAGTCACTAACCGGTCGTCATCGGTTACGCGTGGAAATCATATCGGTCGCCCAAAGAGAGCGTCGATTCCGGCAGTCCGGGAACGAGGTTCCGAAGCGCTGGCGCGCTACTCACGGCTCCGCTGTTCGTTCAAGACGGCGTCGCCGCTCGCTACTCGTAGGCTGGAATCCCGGTGAGATCCTCGCCGAGGATCAGCGTGTGAATGTCGTGAGTGCCCTCGTAGGTGTACACCGTCTCCATGTTCGCCATGTGGCGCATGGGAGAGTAGTCCGTCGTGATGCCGTTGCCGCCGAGCATCTCGCGGGCGACCTTCGACTGCTCGCGCGCCATGTTGACGTTGTTGCGCTTGGCCATCGAGACGTGTTGCGGGCGGAGGTCACCGCGCTCCTTGAGGTCCGCGAGGCGGTGAGCCAGCAGTTGCGCGGTGGTGATCTGAGTGGCCATCTCCGCGAGTTTCTGCTGTTGGAGCTGGAACCGTCCGATGGGACCCCCGAACTGCTCGCGGTCGGTGGCGTACTGGCGAGCGGTCTCGAAGCAGTCCCGCGCCGCGCCGACGACGCCCCAGGCGATCCCGTATCGGGCCTGGGTGAGACACGACAGCGGCCCCTTCATTCCGGAGACGCCGGGGAGGACGTTCTCCTCCGGAACGACCACGTCGTTCAGACCGATCTCGCCGGTGACGGAGGCTCGCATCGACAGTTTGTCGTCGATCTTGTTCGTCGTGACGCCGTCGCGGTCGGTCTCTACGAGAAACCCGCGGACGGGGTCGTCCTCGGCCGATTTGTCCCGCGCCCAGACGACGGCCACGTCGGCGATGGGAGAGTTGGTGATCCACGTCTTCGAGCCGTTCAGGACGTACTCGCCCGCGGTGCCGCCGCCGGCGCTGTCGTCGACGCGCTCGGCGCGGGTCTCCATCCCGGACGGGTTCGACCCGTGTTCCGGTTCCGTCAGCCCGAAACAGCCGACTGCCTCGCCGCGGCCCAGGTCGGGGAGCCAGCGCTCTTTCTGCTCCTCGCTCCCGAAGGCGTGGATGGGGTACATCACGAGCGCGCCCTGGACGCTCGCCATCGAACGGATGCCGGAGTCGCCCGCTTCCAGTTCCTGCATGAGGAGCCCGTACGCCGTCTCGCTGACGTTCGGTGAGCCGTACCCTTCCAGGTTCGGAGCGTAAAAGCCCAGTTCGCCCATCTCCGGGATCAGCTCTTCGGGGAAGGTCCCGTCCTCGAAGTGGTCGCCGATGGTGGGATCGATGCGGTCCTCCACGAACTCCCGGGCCGTGTCCCGGATCATGCGCTCTTCCTCGCCGAGGTCCGCCTCCAGTCCTACGTAGTCAAGCATGCGTTACCCTCTCGGCCGGTTCGTAAAAAGCGCACCGCAAGTCTTGCCACTATCCCTGCCAGCGCTCCTCCAGCAGACGGGCCTCGCAGTCCTCGCACGTGACCGCCACTACCTCGTACGACCGACAGCAGGATTCGACGGTCTCCTCGCCGAGCGACACCTGTCCGTCGCAGACGGGACAGGTCTCTACGAACAGGCGGAGCCCGCTCAGCAGTCGTCCGCGACTCGCGGGAGCGAGACCGGACCACCCCGCATAGCTGTCCGCGAGCGCCCGTGCCCCTGCCGCGTCGGCCATCAGCGCGGCCTTCGACGGCCACTGGGCGAGATGCCGTCCGTCCTGCGTGAGGCGGTAGGCGTCGTCGTGCGATTCGAGCGTGCAGTCCGACTGGTCGAGGCCCAGGGCATCGAGGGCGTCTTCGGCGGTGATATCCTCGGTTCTCGCGTCGCGCCACGCGTCGCGGAACGCGTCGGTCAGACAGAGATCGTCGATGTCCTCGCAGGGTTCGACCGCGTTCGCGTCCAGAAGGGCCCGCTCGGGATTCACGTTCTCCTCCGGCGCGGTCTCCGCGGCGGTCGCCCCGGTCGCCGGTTCCGGCGCTTTGTCGAACCATCCCAACACGCGGTCGGGAAGGTAGCGCTTCGTGAGTCGGGGGGTCCCGGGGACGAGATAGCCGCGAAGGTAGATGGTCACCGTCGCCAGGACAAACGCCGTGATACCCGCGGCGGTGCCCACGGTCGGCCCCACCGTGGTCGCGGTCAGCCACGCCGCGGCGGCGCTACCAGCGAGCGCGAGCGCGACGTTTACGAGAGTACACGGCGTACAGCGGTTATCGCCGGTGTACTCCGGTTGGCGAAGGGAATCGAGGGCGGACGGGGCACTCATCGGTCCCGGTTTCAGTCTCGCGAAGTAAATAAGTTCAGTCGCAACGCGGTCGGTCCGGCGGACTCATACTGTCGGCTGTACCTTCGTAACGATACTCGGGCCTCCGGGGGGTCCGATATTCTTCAAGGGAGTACAGCCGACAGTCTCAGTCTGCGGCCGACGGCTCGCCGGTTCGGAGTTCCCGCACGAACTCGAGATAGTTGTCGAACAGCGTCTTGGCCTCGCAGGCGGCCGCGTAGTTCTCCTCGTTGATGCCGTCAAGCACGGCCTGGATCCGCTGGTCCGGCAGGTCCTTCCCTTTCGTCACCGACTCGGCGGTTTCCATGTCGTACTCGGGGTGGAACTGGACGCCGAAGACGCGGTCCTTTCGGAAAGCGTGGATCGAGTAGTCGTTCTCCGCGAGGTGCTCCGCGCCCGGCGGCAGGTCGACGACGGCGTCGGAGTGGGTGGTAAACGCAGTGAACGCCTCGTCGACGCCAGCGAGCAGCGGCGACTCGCCAGTTCGCTTGACCGTCCGGTAGCCGATCTCGTACTCGCCCATGGGTTCGACGCGCCCGCCGAGCACGTCTGCGAGGAGCTGGTGTCCCCAACAGACGCCGAGGAACGGAAGGCCGCGGTCGATAGCCGTCTCGACCCACTCTTTGGTGGGGTCGATCCACTCCTCGTCCCAGTATACTGACGCCCGAGAGCCCGTGACGAGACAGCCGTCGAAATCGAACGTCTCCGGGAGCTCCTGACTGACGACGTCGAACTCCACGACATCGGCGTCGAGCTCCCGCCGGAAGTTTCGACGGTTGTGCTCGGGATCGTGTGCGGCGTTCAGCACGGCGATACGCGGTCGACTCATCAGTTGCATTCAGTACACCCGGGGAGAAGTGCGTTTCGCCTGTCCGGTACTTCTGCCGAAGTTCGTGACAGGCGGTCGCGCCGCCAACCCGCGTTGCGGAAGCGCTCTCCGCACCGGTCGGGTAACTTATTTCACATCTCGGAGGTACGTGAGAGACTGTCGAATGACCGGGGAACTGTCGGCGCTCCTGTTCGCAACCGTCCTCGCGGCCGTCGGTCTGTTCGGCGCAATCGGGGCGTTGCTGCCGTTTCGCTTCCTCTACCGCGTGCTCTCGACGGGAGTCACCGACCCGGACACGGTCTGCTCGGGGGCAGTCGCGACGACCGGAAACGTGGAGGTGGCAAGCGAGACTGTCCGCGCGCCGCTTTCGAAGGCGGAGTGCGTCGGCTACGTAGTTCAGCGGGAGGTGAAACACCGCAACGCGAACAACCTGTTCAACTTGCTCTCCGCCGACTGGCGCTCGAAAGACACGTACTTCGAACTCTGTCCGCTGTACCTCGCGGACGGCGACGGGCAAGCGCGGGTGAAGTTTACGGCCCCGGGCAGTTCGTCTACGGCCCCCAACTCCGCCGGCAGCAACCTCCAGATCGGCTCCGTCAGCGAGGTCGAGTACGACGGACACGAGCCAGCGCCGCCGGCGGTCCGCGAGACGCTCGGCCCCGTCTCCGACGTCGAGCGGAGCGTCTCTGATGTCAGCGTCGACTCGGGTCCCCACCGGTACACGGAGTGGCGGATCGAACCGGGCGACCGGTACTACGCGCTCGGCTACGGCGACGATTCGGGCCGAGAGCCCGTCGTCAGGATATCGGTCGACGACGACACCCTCGTCGACCTGAACGCGAACTCGGTTCCGCGGCTGTTCGGGTATCTCGCGCTTCGGTTCCTGACCGCTGCGCTGATAGCAGCGGTCGGCTTCGGCGGCGCGTACCTCCTCTGGTCGGCGGCGTAACGTTCGGCGTCCGGCGGCGCGCCACGGCACCGCTCACAGTTCGAGGTCCGCGTGTTCCTCCAGGAAGCCCTGCAGTCGGTCGTTCACCGGCCGCGACCGCTCGACGAAAAAGAGGTGGCGACCCTCGAACGCTGCCAGTTCGCCCTTCGGCAGTTCCGCGGCGAGGCTCTCGGCCGCCGAAACGGACACTACGGGGTCGTCCTCGCCGCACATCACGAACGCGGGGCACGTGATCTCGTACAGCGGTCCGCCGTCGTAGCTCTCCAGCGCCGCGGCCTGCGCTCGCCAGGCGTCCGGTTCTGCGTCGCCGTCGCGTCGCCACTCGACGATCCCATCGACCACGTCCGGTTGGCGCTCGCGGAACCCGGGAGAGAACGCCGCGTCGAGCGACCCGCGGAGCGCCGCCTCGTCGCCGGGGTCTGCAAACAGGTTCCGTTCCGGCGCTTCGAACTCGTCGCCGCTCGCGGCGGTGCTCATGAGAGTTAGCGTTTCGGCCCGCGAGTGTCGGTGGGCGTACTCCAGCGCGACCAGCCCGCCCAGTCCAACGCCGACGAGGTGGGCGTTCCGCGCGCCGGCGTCCGACAGCACGGCCTCCAGGTCGTCGGCAAGCGTTGCGACGTCGTACGGCCCCGGCGGCGCGTCCGAGCGACCCGTCCCGCGCAAGTCCCAGACCAGCGCCTCGAACGGCCCCGATACGGCCGGCTGTTGCCACCCCCAGAGCCACGCGCCGTACCCCACGTCCCCGACGAACGCGACGGTTTCGCCGGCGATTCCCTCTCCCGATATGTCGTAGTACAGCGACGTGTCCTCGTTGCTCGCGGTCGGCATCTGTCGTGGCTACGGTCCGCCGGCATCTTAACCGCCTCGCTGTCACGCCGGTTCGACGCACGCATCAATCGCGTCGGCCGTACCAGTTCGTCTATTGACCCATTCGGTGCAGCGTCGCTCCGTCCGCCACCCGCGGCGGTCAGGAAGCAGCGAAACCGACCGTGATCACCGTCAGCACTACGCATAGAGCAACGAGGAAGTATATAAACGGGCCGTACTCGGTCGGACCCGCCTCGTCGTCCAGACGGGTCCACCGGTAGGCCGCGTACAGACAGAACAGGAGGCCAGTGAACAGTTGCCACGCCGACCCCGGCACTACCTGCACGCCGTGAGCAGTCACGTACTGCGCGACGTTCAGTACGCCCGCGTAGAAAAACAGGATGTCTGCCAGCCGTTTCGGATGCATACGTTCGCCGAACGGCGGGCGTACAATAAACCGTTCGCCATCCCGACCGGTTTTTGCCCCCGCGCTGTCACAGGGTGTGCATGAACGCGATCAAGGACTCCGTCCACGACTACGTCGACGTCGACGGCGTGGCGCGGGACCTGCTGGACGCCGAAGCGGTCCAGCGTCTGCGCTACGTCAAGCAACTCTCGACCGTTCGTCTCGTCTACCCCTCTGCTAACCACACGCGGTTCGAACACAGCCTCGGCGTCTACCACCTCGCCGGACGTGCGCTCGACCAACTCGGCGTCGACGGCTCCCGGGCCGAGGCGGTTCAGGCCGCTGCGCTCCTGCACGACGTCGGTCACGGGCCGTACGGCCACCAGACGGAGGGGATCATCAGGCGGCGACTCGGCCGTCACCACGACGACATCCACGGCCTCCTCGGCGAAGGGGAACTCGCGGCCGTCCTCGAATCGCACGGACTCGACGCCGACGTCGTGGCGGACCTGGTCGCGGGCGAGGGGGAACTCGGCCAACTCGTCTCGGGAGAACTGGACGTCGACCGCATGGACTACCTGGTGCGGGACGCTCACCACACCGGCGTGCCGTACGGCACTATCGACCACGGCCGCCTGCTCCGGTCGCTCACGCTGGTCGACGGCGACCTGGCGCTGGCCGAGGGCAACGTCGCAACCGCGGAGAGCGTACTCGTCGCTCGGGCGCTGATGAACGCGACGGTGTACCGCCACCACGTCTCGCGGATCGCCGGTGCGATGCTCGAACGGGTCTGCGAGCGGTTGCTCGACGCGACGGACCTCGCACCCGAGGAGTTCGCCCGGATGACCGACGACGAACTGATGGCGGCGCTGCGCCGGCACGACGAGACGGCCGAGGGCGCGGCCCGCCTTGCGACGCGCGACCTGTACAAGCGCGCGGTGTGGGCGGAACTCGACGCCGTCCCCGAAACGGTTGTCGGGGCGGACCACGAGCGAGTGCGTGCGCTCGAAACCGAGATAGCCGAGGACGCTGGCGTCCCCGAGCGGGCGGTGATCCTGGACAGTCCGGGTCGCCCCAGTATGCCGGAGTCCTCGACGCGGGTCGTCGTCAACGGCGACGTCCGCCGCCTCCACGAGCAGTCCGCGCTCGTCCAGGGGTTACAGGCCGCCCAGCGGACGCAGTGGCGACTCGGCGTGTACGCGCCCGAGGAACTCGCAGAAACAGTCGGACGGGCCGCCGTTGCGGTACTCGACCTCGACGCGGGGGACGCGACGGTGGAAACGGCGGCCGGCGACCCGGTGCGATAACCCGGAGACGAGACGCTCTACTGGTAGCCGTCCCGCGCCGCGACGCGAGCGTTGACGTCCTGCAGGAGAACGGTGAACGCCTCCGCTCGCAACTGCTCGTTCTCGTCCGACTCCCGCATGGCCGCGACCTCCTCGACGAGGTCGTCGAGGGGTTCTGCGGCGGCGTTGTCGAGCACCGCTTCGCAGACGTCCGCCTCCATCTCGGGGACGAACGCACCCACGGCCGACCAGAGCGCGTCGTCGTCGTCCGCGTCGTCGATCCGGCGTCCGTCCTCGTCGCGGAGCGAACCGATCACCCTGTCGGCGAGGCGGTCGACGAGCGCGTCGTACTCGGACCCGTCCATGTCAGGCGTTCCGTACCTGTCTGAGTACGTCCGGCGCGTCGTCGAGCGCGTCGTCGAGCGCGTCGGTGTCGGGGCCGCCGCCCTGCGCGAAGTCCGGCGGTCCGCCGCCGCCGCCGCCGACCTTTCCGGCGAGTTCGCCGACCACGTCGCCGGCGTTGACGTTCACGCCCTCGGGCACCGCGACGACGAACTGCGCACCGTCGGACTCGCTTCCGAGGACGGCTATCTTCCCCTCCTCGACCAGCGCGTTCGCGGTGGCGCGGAGTTCGTCCATGTCGGCGTCGAGTCGCTGGACGACCGCCGTCGCGTCGCCGACATCGACCTCTTCGCCGCCGCCCGCGCCCCCTGCGCGCGCCGCGGCGAGTTCCTCCTTCAGTTCCTCGATGCGCTTGCCCCGTTCTTTCCACTCGCCGAAGAACCGCTCGGCGGTTTCGGGCACTTGCTGGGGGGTCACGTCGAGTATCTCGGCAGCCTCGTAGAGCGCGTCTTCGGACCGCTGAGTGCCCTCGATCGCGGCCTCGCCCGCGGCGAAGGTGATCCGCTCGACGCCGTCCTGGACGCGTTCGGTCGAGCGCACCTTGATCGCGCCGATGTCGCCCGTCCTGTTGACGTGCGTCCCGCCGCAGGCCTGTACGTCCTCGGCGACGTGGATGAGACGGATGTTCGTTCCCGGCGGGATGCCGCCCTGATAGAGGTCGAAGCCGTGCTCCGCCTCGGCCTCGTTGCGGTGGGGCCACTCCTCGCTGACCGACGTGTTCTCCATCACGATCTCGTTTGCGACCCGCTCTATCTCCTTTATCTCCTCGCGGGAGATGCGGTCGTAGTGGTTGAAGTCGATCCGCGAGGAGTCGACGCCTTTCTGTGCGCCCGCCTGGCGGATGTGGTCGCCGAGCACCTCGCGCGCCGAGTGGATGATGACGTGCGTCGCCGTGTGGTGACGCATCAACTGCCGGCGGCGGCCGGCGTCTATCTTGCCGCGGACGAACTCGCCTTTCCCCGGTTCTCCGTCCGTGCGGTGGAGGATCACGCCGTCGACGCGCTGAACGTCGGTCACCTCGACGGTCGCCTCGTCAGTCGAGAGCGACCCGGTGTCGGCGGGTTGACCGCCACCCTCCGGGTAGAACATGGTCTGGTCGAGGACGACGTCGTACCCGTCCTCGCGTTCGAACACGTCGAGGACGACGGCCTCGAACTCGGTGCCTTCCTGGTCCTCATAGTAGAGGCGGTCGGTCTCGGGCAGGTCCTGCAGGCGCTCGTCCCCCTCGGTCTCCGCTTCGAGGGCTCCGCCGGTGTCGTGGCGCTCGGCGACGAGACCGTAGAAGTCGTCGACCGTCTCCACCGACGCGCCCTTCTCGTCGGCTATCTCTTCGACCATGTCCGGCTGGATACCGTGCGAGTCGTACAGTTCGATGAGTTCCTCGGTCGGGATGGGGTCGTCCGACTGGCTGTACTCCTCGGCGAGCTGTTCGACGCGGCGGGAGCCACGGTCTAGCGTCTCGCGGTACTTCTCGACCTCCGTTCGGACGATGTCGCGGACGGTGTCGCGGTTCTCGTACTCCAGGCGCTCGGCCTGCATGTCGACGAGTTCGTCCAGCGGCGCGTCGACACCGACGTTGTCACAGAGTCGCTTCGTCCGTCGGAGCACCATCCGGGCGAGATAGCCCGTCCCCACGTTCGAGGGGACTATCTCGTCGCCGAGCATGTACGCGAGCGTCCGGCAGTGGTCGGCGATGGCGTAGATGTCCTCCAGCGGCACCATCAGTTCCTCTAAGTCCGCCGCGTCGATACCTATCTCGTCGGCGATGGTGTCGCGGGCGGCCTCCATGTCCTCGGCCTCGTCGATGTCCATGTGGCCGGCGAGTTTCGCGGCGTGATGGACGACAGCCTCCTCGTGGTCGGTGAGGTCGACCCCGGCGTTGTCCTTGAGGAAGTCGATCATGTCGGGGTAGACCGCCTCGTAGACGGTCGGCGTCCCCTGGCTCACCCACGTCCACCGCTCCAGCCCGTAGCCGGTGTCGACGACGTAGGTGTCCATCTTCGAGTAGCGGTTGCCGTCTTTCATTTCGTACTCGCCGTCGGGGTCTTGCTCCATCGACATGAAGACGAGCGTGGCGAGTTCGGCCCCGCGGTAGATGACCTCGATTGCCGGCCCGGCGTTGCCGCCGCCGACCCACGGGTCTTCGATGTAGGTGATCTCCTCGACGTTCGCGCCCATCGACTCGAAGAACTCGTCGCAGTACTCGACGGTCTGGTCCTTCCAGTACACCTCGCCGTGGTAGGCGTACTTGTCGGGGTCGACGTCCTCTCGCGTGTTGAACGCGTGGTGGGCCATCATCTCGAACGCCATGGTGTGCCGGCCAGTCTTCCCGACGTTGTCGATGTCCTGCATCCGGATGCAGGGCTGGCTGATGGTGAGCGGGTTCGCCGGCGGCGGCGTCTGGCCGCTCGTGACCAGCGGCTGGAAGTCGTAGATAGACGCCTGAGTCAGCAACACGTCGTCGCGCCAGCGGTTCGCCGCGACCGGATAGGGGTCGATGCGCTCGTGGTCGTGTGCCTCGAAAAAGGAGAGAAACTCCTCGCGCATCTCCTCTAAGCTGTGTTCGTCGTCGAAACCGGGATTGTCGATAAACCCGTACTCCTCGCAGGGCGGTTCGCCACAGGTCGTGCGGCTCTCGTCCCGCGTCCAGAAGTGAGCGCCACACTCCGTACACTCCTTTCGGACGAAGTCGTTCGTCTCGAAATATTCGAGACGGTACTCCGCTTCGAGCTCGCTCATGATACAGGAATGTGGCTCCGCAGCCCGTATAACAGTTCCGTAAACGCTGGATCGCCCGCCTGCGGCCCGTCGCGTGCAGCCGTATCGGCGACTGTTCCCGTTCTCGGTTGTATGTGAACGATCAACCACAACCGTTATACTGTCACTAGTTCTAACTAATGTAACCTAACTTGAATGACTGATGCACGATGGTGCGGTCGCTGAGCGTTCTCTTCGTCGTTTCGGACGCGGTGCGTCGAGCCGAAACAGCCGACGCTATCGACGGGCGGCCAGACCTGTCAGCCGACGTGTCGTCGCCCGATGCGGTCTCCTCCTCACCGACTGTCGACTGCCTGGTTGCGGACGCGGCGTTCGTCCGCGACTGTCGCCACGCGGACCTTTCGGTTCCGGTCGTCGTGTGGAGCGCCGACCCACCCTCGGAGGTCCCGGTTGACGGGACCGCTGGCTACGTCCGCTACGACCCCGACGACCCGGACTTCGACCGAGTAGTCGACCAGGCGACGTGGGCCACCCGGTCCGAGTCGAACATGGAGCGGATCGAGGCCCTCCACGCGAGCGCCGCGGACCTCGTCGCCTGTCGGACGGAACAGGAACTGTTCGACCGGACGATCGAGGCCGCAGAGCGGATCCTCGATTTCGACATCTGCGGCATCGATAAAGTCGAGGACGGATACCTCATCCCGCGGTCCGTTTCAGACGGTATGGCCGACGAGGGGTTCAATCGGCTCTCAGTCGAAGAGGGTATCGCTGGCCGGACGCACCGGACGGGGGAATCGGTGCTCGTCGACGACGTTCGAAACGACGACGACGCCGAACTGGCGAGCGACCGATACCGCTCTATCCTCTCGGTCCCCGTCGGTGACGCCGCGCTCTTCCAGGCGGCGGCGACGGAGATCGGTGCGTTCGACGAACGCGACCGCGAACTCGCGGAACTGCTCCTCTCGCACGTCGCGGAGACGCGAAAGCGGATCCTCGCCGAGGAGGCGCTGCTGGGGCGCGAAGCGGAACTCGTCACCGAACGGGACCGGTTCGCCGCCCTGTTCGAGAACGTCCCCGACTCGGTCGTCAGCTACGAGATCGAGGACGGGGCCCCGGTCGTCGCGGATATCAACGGCCAGTTCGAGGAGACGTTCGGCTACGACGCCGCGGAGATAGTCGGCGAGAACCTCGACGACTACGTCGTTCCCGACGGACGGGTCGAGGCGGCGGAGGAGATCAACCAGTCGGTGGTCGCGGGCGAGCGGTTCCAGACCACGGTCCGCCGAAAGACGGCCGACGGCGTCCGCGATTTCCTCCTGCACGTCGCTCCCCTGGAGGTGGGAGAACGGAGCCAACAGGGCTACTCCGTCTACACCGACATCACCGACCAGAAGCGCCGAGAGCGGGAACTCGAACGGCAGAACGAACGATTAGACGAGTTCGCGAGCATCGTCAGCCACGACCTGCGCAACCCGCTAAACGTCGCGAGCGGCTTCCTCGACCTGGCGCGAGAGTCCGGCGACGAGGAGCATTTCGACCAGGTGGCGGCCGCTCACGACCGGATGGGACGGATGATAGACGAACTCCTCTCGCTCGCCCGACAGGGCGACATCGTGGGCGAGATGGGCCCAGTCGAACTCCGCGTCGCGGCGACCGAGGCCTGGGCGTCGGTCGACACCGATGAGTGCACGCTACTCGTGGAGACGGAACGAGTCGTCGACGCCGACGAGGACCGCCTCGGCGACCTTCTCCGCAACCTCTTCAGGAACGCCATCGAGCACGGGTCGACGAGCGACCAGTCCGATACCGACGAGACGCGCGACCGCGGGTCCGACGCGGCTCGCGTCCGCGTCGGCGACTTCGAGGGCGGTTTTTTCGTCGCTGATAACGGTCCCGGCATCCCCGAAGACGAACGGTCGCTCGTCTTCGAGTCGGGGTACACGACTCACGAGAACGGAACGGGCTACGGCCTCTCCATCGTCGAACAGATATCCGAGGCCCACGGCTGGACGGTCGATGTGGTCGAGAGCGAAAGCGGCGGCGCGCGATTCGAGTTCTCGGTCGGAGAGTGAGACAGTCGGACGGAGTCAGTCTTCGAGCGCCAGCGACGCCAGCAGCGCCTCCAACTGCACGCGTTCGTTCGCTCCCTCGGTGATGCGGTAGTCGGCCTCGCCGACGCGGTCCATCAGCCGGACGGCCGCCTCGTCGCCGAGGTCGAACTCCCAGACCGAACGATGTAACTGGTCTATCACGTCGCCGCCGGCGATCCCTTTCTCGGTGAGCAGTTCGTCGAGCGTCGACCGCGCGGCGACGAAATCGCCGTTCAGGGCCGTCGTCACCATCTCACGCACCTCCTCGGGGCGGGCGGTGCTGGTGATGGTAAACACTGCGTCCTCGTCGACCGTCTCGCCCATCACGGCGGCGGCCTGGAGGGCGTTTATCGCCTTGCGCATGTCGCCGTCGGCGGCGTAAGCGATGGCGTCGACGCCGTCCTGGGTGAGTTCGATCCCCTCGTTGTCGGCGATCTGGCGGATCTGTTCCTCGACGGCCTCGTCCGACAGCGGCGAGAACCGGAAGACCGCACAGCGAGATTGGATCGGGTCGATGATCTGGCTGGAGTAGTTACAGGAGAGGATGAAGCGGGTGTTGCCGGAGAACTGCTCCATCGTCCGGCGCAGCGCGGACTGGGCGTCGCTAGTCAGCGAGTCCGCCTCGTCTAGGAAGATGATGCGGTAATCGTAGTTGCCGAAACTCGCCCGCGCGAAGTCCTTGATGCGACCCCGGACCACGTCGATCCCGCGTTCGTCGGAGGCGTTGAGTTCGAGGAAGTTCTCCTCCCAGTCGTCGCCGTACACCTCGCGGGCGATGTTCGTGGCCGCGGTCGTCTTGCCGATGCCGGCCTCGCCCGAGAACATGAGGTTGGGCAGTTCGTCGCGCTCGATGTAGCTCTTCAGACGGTCCGTGATCTCCTCCTGTCCGAGGATGTCGGAGAGCGACGTCGGGCGGTACTTCTCGATCCAGATCTCGTTCCGACCCGGCGTCGGTTCGTCGTCGGCGTCCGCCGTACTCATATCTCGGTGGTGGGCCCTGACGATGATAAAGCCCCCGAGAGTCGACAGCGTGCCGGTCCGGTCGAGGGGCGCACACTTTTTGCCGTATCCGTCGTCTACACGCGTATGAACCGCAGTCGAAGCGCGCCCGCCGTCGTTCTCGCCCTGCTCGTCGTCCTGGCGCTCCTGCCCGGCGTCGCGGTAGCACAGGAGACACGCAGCGGCGACACGGTCGTCGTCAGTGCGGACGAAACCGTCAGTGGCGACCTCGCCGCCGCCGGCGGAACGGTGATCGTCAGGGGAACCGTCACCGGCGACCTCACCGTCGCCGGCGGTAACGTGATCATCGAGGGCGAGGTGCAGGGCAACGTCGAGGCGTTCTCCGGCAACGTCCGGATCGCCGGGGACGTCGGCGGCGACGTCACAGCGGCCGGCGGCAACGTCGTGATCGCCGAGAACGGAACCGTCAGCGGGACCCTCGAAGCGGCCGCGGGGTCGGTGACCGTCGACGGTACGGTCGGTGCGGCCGAGATCGCCTCCGGGTCGATAACGCTCGGGTCGACGGCGGTCGTGCAGTCCGACCTGCGGTACGACGGGGAGCTAACCGTCGCCGGGGGTGCGACGATAGGCGGAGAGACGATCCGCGACGCGTCGATAGCACCCGGTCCGCAACCACCCCGCTTCGCGTGGGCGGGGACGGTCTACGGGTTCCTCACGAACCTGCTACTCGGCGCGCTCCTGTTGGCGCTTCTCCCGTCGTTCTCGGCCCGCGTCGCCGGCTACGGTCTGAACAACCCGTTCCGGGCGGGCGGGTTCGGTCTCGCGACACTGCTGATAGCGCCGGTTCTCTTCGTCTTGCTCCTCGTAACGATCGTCGGCATCCCGCTCGCGTTCGTGTGGCTCTTTCTCTTTCTCTTCCTCGCGTGGGTCGGCACTGTCTACGGCGCGTACGTCGTCGGCGAGGGACTCCTCTCGCTCACGGAGATCGCCAACCGCTGGCTGGCGCTCGTCGTCGGTCTCGTGGTCGTCGCGCTGGTGACGCAGGTCCCGATCGCCGGCGGCCTGTTCGGACTGCTCGTGTTCCTGGTCGGCCTCGGCGCGTTCGTCGGCGTCCTCGTCGGCGGCTACCGTCGCCGCCGCCGCGGTGGAGCGGCGACCGACGACCCGTCCGTCGACTTCTCCTGAGGCTGTCGGAGAGCGGGTCGCAAGAACGGCTCCGCTCCCGTGACGACACGCTTACGACCGACCGTCGGCAAGGCTCGCCTATGGACGTCACCGTCGAGGTCGCTGGCGAGGAGACGCACGAGTTATCCGTGCCGGATCCGACCTACGCCGACCTGCTCGCCGAGATCGACCTCTCGCCGCACGAGGTGTCGGTGATGGTCGAGGGCCGGCCCGTCCCGGAGGACCAGCCGGTCGAGACCGACCGCGTCACCGTCGTTCGGTTGATCAAGGGCGGATGACGGGGTCCGAGTCCGGGCGCTCACGCGCGACCGACGCCGTCGCCGTCCGCGAGGCTCGGCCGGCCGAGCGCGTCGCGGTCCGCCGCGTTCTCGACGCCGCGATGCTCGAACCGGGCGACGTTGCGGGCGCGATCGACCGCGGAGACGCGCTGGTAGCCGTCGCTGACGACACCGTCCTCGGCGCGCTCGTCCTCGACCCGCGGGATAGGGGCGCGCACGTCGAGGCAGTCGCCGTCCGCCGCTCACGGCGCGGACAGGGGATAGGGACCGCGCTCGTCGAGGCCGCGGCCGAACGCGCCGACCGCCTCACCGCCGACTTCGATCCCGGCGTGCGCCCGTTCTACGAGTCGCTGGGATTCGAGATAGAGCCGACCGGTGAGGGCGAGGAGCGCCTTCGCGGGACGATTAGCTGAAAATGCTGTCGGTGGCCGAGGCGAAGGTGCCGTCCCGAAGGGGGTGGCGGCTTCGCCGAGTACGCTGCCGTACCACTGCACTGTCTGCGGGTTTACCTGGAGAAGTCCTACCGAGAAGCGTTGGATCTGCTGAGCGAGATGCCACAAATACTCGGAGAGATCGGCCTTGACGCGGCCGATCTCCTGCATCACTCGACGCTAGTAAAGTGGTTTGACAGGATCAAGACCGCACTCTGGCGATTGCTTCTGCGCCTGTCGGCGCAGTTGCACGACCCGAGCGGTCACGCTGCCATCGACGCGACGTTCTTCGACCGTGAAAACGCCAGCAAGCATTACTGCCGTCGGACGAATTATCGCGTCCAGACGCTCAAAGCGACAGCTCTCGTCGATACAGAAACGCAAGCGGTCCTGGACGTTCACTGTACGACGAAGAAACGCCACGACACCCAACTCGGCTGGCAGGTCGCCCACCGCAACGCGGGCGACCTCGCCAGCCTCGCCGCCGACAAAGGCTACGACTGGATGGAATTACGCGAGAAACTGCGGGAAGAGGGCGTAAGACCACTGATCAAACAACGTGAGTCTCACCCCATCGGTCACGCGCATAACGCGCGGCGATGGGCCTCGCTACCGTCAACGAGCGATGTGTGAGACGGTCTTCTCGACGATCAAGCGCACGCTCGGCGACGCCGTGCGTGCGCGAACCTGGTACGGCGAATTTCGAGAACTCGTCTTGATGTGTGCAGTTTACAACATCAAGCAGGCCGTGAATCAGTGAAATCAAGCTCCGTCTGGCGATTCACCACGGCCGCTTATTCAAAATCCACCAGTAGATGACTCCACAGACGAATTCTATCAAGATACAATGCTACAGGGGTACAGCGATGCGATCAGAGACAATCGGAAAGTCGTAATCGCGAATTCAAAGCAGTTCGAGCGATGCCTCACCAGTCTCGTAATCGGTGTCCTCTACTTATTAGGCGGGGCAGTATTAGTAATCCTCCCAAACCATATCTACATTAGCGGAATTGTAACTCTCAGGATATCCGGTGCGGCCCTCCTGATCGGGAAATACATCCTTCGGGAAGAGAATTTAGCCCTTGAGCGAGAACACCCTGATAATGACTGACCCAGACGACCTCGATTTTGATGTCGAGGAATCCGATGCGTTCACAGTCGGTGATGACGGGAACGTTCGGGTCAAGATGGAGACACTCCAGAAAAACGGAAGCGAGAGCGGCGACTAACGGATTTCTGCCCCGCCTCGTAGTAACGAAGTCCCTTCCTTTGCAGTAGTCTCTACTACAGTTCTCTTTCTACAGTAATGGATCTGAAACGACCGTTCAGTATCTATGCAAACTCAGCAGGAAGCATCCCCAACATCAAGAAAGTCTATATGTTGTTTCGCTACCAATTTGAAGACTCCAATTCACTCTGACATTCCGTAGAGTGTTATGGATGTGAGTATAAAGGTGATAACCCCGAGGGCCACTGAGAAAATTAAAATCCTCCATGTTCCAATGTAGATCTGAAAAATAGGTAGAATAGTCAGGAAGGATAAGGCAGCAAAAATAGATGCGGTCGCACCAAAAATAGCACTTGATAATATCGGGTTGTCTCTAGCTTCAATTTCCCCAGGCTGGAATCGGTTCATGCAATTCTACTAAGCAATACGGCGTATTTAATATGTTATTGGTACTGTCCTAACTACACTTCGAACATTTCCCACAGATCAGCGGGGCGGTGCCACAAAACGTAATGGCACACGCTGCACACGGCACCATACCGGCCAGAGTTACAACTGACAGACAGGCTAGACCACAAGTGAAGAAGCAACCTCCGCCCAGTGCTGCCACGCAAGTAGCACAGTCAGTGAGACATCCTTGGGCAGTCAATAATTGTTCAGCATTGGCATCTTCGAATTTCTCAGTTGGTACTTCACTGTAAGCCGGATTCTCAAAACCAGTGTCGACCTCATAGAGCACACCCTTTGTAGTAGTAACCCGGAATGCTCCATCCTGAGAATTGACTGATGTTCTTATTTCATCCCCAGATACCCCGATAAGATCGATGATTTCTTTCTTTTCCGACTCAGTCGGGAACCGAGCCATTGTAAATTCACCATCTGCGTAAGTAAGCTTTGCACCTGAATCCGGAAGGTCTTGATAACGATCAGGCAGTTTTTTCTTTTGTCCTGGAGGTAAGGATATGTCGTGCTGGTTTTCAAATGTGGCACCGAACAGGAAACTTGCTTCCGAGGATCCGTTACTTGCCTCGCTATAATAGGCTTCACCTGCGGGCGTCGGCAAGGTTGTCAGTTCGGCAGTTATGTCCTCATCTGACTCTAAGGGAATGTCTATATTGATGTATTTTGCTTTCCCTCGTTGAAGAGGCAGACGCTTTTTACCATCGATATTCAACTCACTAAACAGAGTCTGTACTTCCTCAGTGTTGAGGGCTTTTTCAATTTGATCGTGACTAGCCTTTTCCGGCCCATCCACATCTCCCTCTTTCGCACTCGCCAGAGATGGACCTAGTGTGAGAGCGCCAGCAGAAATCCCAACTGATTGCATCAAAGAGCGTCTCTTTATGGGCTTGGATCCTTCGTCAGCATCTGTTTTTACTTGTTCTCGCAATTCATTCGTGGCGCTCCAAGCCTCCGTACAACCGCCACAGTCCCCGAGTTCTTCGTTCAGTTTTTCTCTATATTCATCCAACCCCAGTTTATCTTCTGCCACATATAGTTAAGAATTAATTCTCTTTTAATATAATGTTTACTGTTAGTATGATATTTATTTTATTTTGGCTGTATATTTCTGCTATAGGCTAACCGCGGCGTTCGTTGATGACGGTCGGCGCGAGCACGCCGACCCCGACGAGGACGATCCACGCCCACAGGTCGTTCTCGACGGTGATAGACGTGAGATACCAGAGGACGACGCCGGCGAGGACGAATGCGAGCGATATCTTCGTCTCCTGCGAGACCATACCTCCCCGTCGCGGCCCGGCGAGTTAAATCAGCGGTTTCACCAGTTCACGCCCGTCCGCCAGCAACGCCTCGACCCGTTCCTCGCTGTCGGCCTCGGCGTACACCCGGAGTTTCGGCTCCGTCCCGCTCGGCCGGACGAGCGTCCACGACCCGTCGTCGAGAAGCAGTTTGAACCCGTCGACGGTGACGATATCCTCGACGGCGGCACCGGCTACCTCGTCGGGAATCACGCCTTCGAGTTCGTCGATCACGCGGTCTTTCTCGCTGTCGGGGCAGTCCACGGAGATCCTGCCCTGATCGATCTCGCCGTGTTCGTCGAGCAGGCGGTCGACGCGGGCGTCGAGCGACTCTTCGTCCGCCGCGGCGGCGGCGAGCAGTGCCATCAGCACGCCGTCTTTCTCGCGGACGTGACCGCGGACGGTGAATCCGCCGCTCTCCTCGCCGCCGACGAGGGCGTCGTGTTCGGCCATCGCTTGCGCGACCCACTTGAATCCGACCGGCGTCTCGACCACGTCCTCGCCGTGGGCCTCGGCGATCTGGTCTATCAGGAACGTCGTCGAGACGCTCCGGACCGCGGGCCCCGACTCTGACGCGAGCAGGTGGTCGTAGACGGCGGCGAAAAAGAGGTTCTCGTCGAGGAACCCGCGCTCGGGCGTGACGATAGCGATGCGGTCGGCGTCGCCGTCGTTCGCGATCCCGAGGTCGGCGTCGCGTTCGCGGACGGCGTCGACCAGGCCCGTGAGGTTCTCCTCGCTCGGTTCCGGGGCACCGCCGCCGAACTCCGGGTCGCGTTCGCACCGGCGGCGTTCGACGGTCGCGCCCGCCCGTTCGAGGAGAGCATCCGTCGTGTCGCGGCCGCTGCCGTGCATCGCGTCGTAGACGACGGTGAGATCCGAGAGGTCCGCGTCGACCAGATCCAGCGCGTGATCGAAGTGCGACGCCGTCAGGTCGGTTTCGCGGATGCTCCCGTGCTGTTCGGGCGGAAGCGGGTCCGGGTCGGCGAGGCGCTCCTCGATGGCGTCCGTCACCTCTGGTAGCGCCGGCGCGCCGTCGTCCGGGATGAACTTCACGCCGTTGTACTCCGGGGGGTTGTGCGACGCCGTCACCATGAACGCCCCCGCGAGGTCGCGGTCGACGATGGCCCAGGCGACGAGCGGCGTCGGTCGGTCGCGCTCGGGCATCACGACGTCGTGGCCGTTCGCGGCGAGCACCCGAGCGAGTTCCTCGGCGAACCCGCGAGAACTCTCTCTGGCGTCGTAGCCCACGGCGACGGGGTCGTCGCCGCGGCCTTCGTCCGCCAGATACGTCGCGACGGCCTGTCCGACCATCCGCACGCGGGGCGCGGTGAACTCTTCCAGGGTGGTGCGCCACCCGTCAGTTCCGAACGTGATCGGCGTCTCCATACCGCCTCCAACACCGTCGACTGCGAAAAAACCCGCGCCGGACCTCGAACGGTGACCACGGACTGTAACCGCCCGGCGGTTACGGCGCGACGACCGGACGCCGCTGACCCCGACACGCTGGTTTGGCAGAGCGGCTTTACGCGTTCGTCGACTAGACGAAACAATGACCGACACACCTCGTATCGTCGCCGTTCCCGGGAGCCTCCGCGACGAGAGCTACACGCGGACGGCGCTCGTCTACGCACTTCGGGCCGCCGAGCACGCCGGTGCCGACGCCGAGTTGCTCGATCTTCGCGAGTACGACCTGCCGCTGTACGATCCCGACCTGGACGAGCCCGGCGACAGCGAACTCGTCAAGCGGAAGACCCGCGAAGCGGACGGTCTCATCCTCGGCTCGCCGACGTACCACAACTCCTACTCCGCCGCCTTCCGAAACGTCCACGACTACTGGAGCTACGACGAGTTCGAAGATACAGTCACCGGCCTGCTCACCGTCGCCGGAGGGAGTTCCTACGGCAGCACGTTAGACCACATGCGGATCACGATCCGCGGCGTCCACGGGTGGGTCCTCCCGCATCAGGTCGGTATCCCGAACGTGTACGACCAGTTCGAGGCGGATGCGGACGCGCCCGACGGCCGCGCGTTCGTCGACGACGACCTGCAAGACCGCGTCGAGAAACTGGGATGACTGGTCACCGAACACGCCGGGTCGGACCCCGTCGTCTCCGGGTCCGAGGCGGCGGCCGACGACTAGGGGACCAACCGCTCCTTCTCTTCCCGAGTGAGCTGTTTGATCTCGTACTCCCGCGACATGGCCGCCGACTGCGAGTCGAACGACTCCGAGTACACCAGTTCCACCGGCGTCCGGCCGCGGGTGTACTTCGCGCCCTCGCCGGCGTCGTGTTCCGCGACGCGTCGGGAAACGTCCGTCGTGTACCCCGTGTAGTACGTCCCGTCTGCGCACTCCAGAACGTACACGTAGTGACTCACTGTCGAGTGGTGTGTCGGGACGGGGCAAAAACGGCGCGGAAGAGGAAGGCTTCGCGTGGTAGTCGTCCGCTATCGGTCTCAGCGGTCGTCACGAACCGCGGGCGCGCTGTCGTGCCGCCTCGGCGATTCCTGCGTTCGCCGAACAGCTCGGACACGCGTAGATACGCCCGCGTTCGTCTGCGAAGACGCGCACGAACCGTTCGGACACGTGCGCTTCGCAGTGGTCACAGGTGGGCATTGTTCTCATCCGGCACTTCGGTGCCGGTGGTTTAGGGTTGGATGCGCACCCACATATATTCTTTCCAAATTTGGACCAGATTTGCGGTTCCGAGAATATTTCTTTTCGCTCCCTTCACTCGATCGCACGCAGATCGATACAAATATCGAATTACAGCGACCTTACTTTTGTGAACCGCTATCTCCCTCGATCGCTCTGGCGATGAGTCCCGCCTGAGCGCCGGCGACGAACCCGGCGTCGACGTTGACCGTCGAGAGGACGGTACACGACTGGAGCATTCCCGAGAGGGCCGCTTCACCGTCGCTCCCGTGTCCGTACCCGCTCGACACGGGAAGCCCGATCACCGGCGTGTCGACTAATCCCGCGACGACCGTCGGAAGTGCGCCTTCGCGGCCGGCGGCGACGACGAGGACGTCGGCCGCACGGAGCGTCTCTACCTGGTCGAGAAGTCGGGCGATGCTCGCCACGCCGACGTCCTCGATCCGCTCGACGGTCGCGCCCATTTCCGTCGCGATAGCGACCGCCTCGCCGGCCGGACCGGCGTCGACCGTCCCGCCCGTCACCACGCAGACTGTCGCGTCAACGTCCGGAAAGTCGAACGTCGCGCTGTGGACCGCGAGCACGGCGGAACGTTCCCGATGGTCCACCTCGGCGTCCGGGAACGCCTCGTCTATCCGCTCCCGGACAGCGGCGACCTGCTCGTCGTCGATGCGAGTTGCGATCCCGCGACCGGTCGTTTCGACGGCCGTGGCGACCAGTTCCGCCACTTCCGCGGCTGTCTTCCCCTCCGCGTACACGGCTTCCGGGACGCCGCGTCGCTGTTCGCGGGCGGCGTCGAACCGCCCGGCATCGCCCGTCGCGTAGCCCCGCAACTGGGCCTCGGCCTGAGCGGGCGACAGGTCGCCCGTCGCGACCGCTTCGAGTATCTCGCGCATACTCCGGGTCCGCGCTGGAACTACTACCGCCTTTTCGTTCCGCGCGTCGGTACTGGCTCGCACCCGATTCGCCTCCCCGTATTAAAGTGCTTGGTTTATATTTCCGCACTCTAACAGGAATTCGTCGCTGTACGCCCGACTCAGGGCCGCTCGCCGCGCGATTTGAGAAATCTTATAAAGGGTGCCGGGCAATCCCAGGTCGTATGGCAGACCTCATTGTCAAAGCAGCCGTCAAAGAAGCGCTCGACGACAAGAACGTTGCCTCCGACTTCTACGAGGCGCTCGACGGGGAAGTCGACGAACTCCTCGAGAACGCCGCGGAGCGCGCCGAAGCGAACGACCGGAAGACGGTCCAGCCGCGCGACCTGTAATTAGGGACCCCGTTAGCTGAACGGCCTCGCGCCGTCTCAGGTTTTTTTCGCGTCGACGCCGTCCTCGTGACCGACGAGTATCTCGTCCGCGACGCCCACGAAGAGGCCGTGTTCGACGACGCCCGGGAGCGCCGACAGCCACGCCGCTAGTTCCGCGGGGTCTTCGATAGCGCCGAAATCGCAGTCGAGCACGAGGTTCCCGTTGTCCGTGACGACCGGCCCGTCTTTGCGCTCCGCCGCGCGCAGTTCGGGGTCGCCGCCGCGCGCGCCGACGCGCCGCACGACGAGCGGACGCGCGGCCGGAAGCACCTCAACCGGGACCGGGTGGTCGAGTTGCTCGGCGGCCTTCGACGGGTCCGCGACGACGACCAGACGCTCGGCCGTCACGTCCACGATCTTCTCGCGGGCGTGGGCCGCGCCGCCGCCTTTGATCAGGTCGCCACCTGCGAACTGGTCCGCCCCGTCGACCGCCAGGTGGACGGTGTCGACTTCGTCCAGCGAAACCAGCGGTATCCCCGCTTCGATCGCCAGCTGGCGCGACTGGAACGAGGTTGGAACGCCCCGAACGTCGAGACCGGCGTCGACGGCGTCGCCGAGGGCGCGGATGGCGTGAGCCGCGGTGCTTCCGGTGCCGAGTCCCACGACCATCCCGTCCTCGACCGCCTCGGCCGCGCGTTCGCCGGCCCTGCGCTTTGCTTCCGTCGTGCCGCCGCTGGTCTTCATACGCGAGTACGCCGTTCGGGGACGCAAAAAAGCTCGGGAGTGCGACGGAGGACGTTCGGAGACGCAGTCGAACTGCCGCCCGTCGTGCGCCGGATCACGCTTTTGGATGATCCGACCCTAGAAGGTCGCTATGGGTGATGACCCCGCAGTGACGCTCGGGGACGTTCGCAAGACGTATCGCGTGGGCGAACCCGTCCACGCTCTGGACGGCGTCGACCTCACTCTCGACCGCGGGTCCTACACCGCGGTGATGGGTCCGAGCGGCTCCGGAAAAAGCACACTAATGAACCTCGTCGGCTGTCTCGATACGCCGACCGAGGGGACGGTGACGGTCGACGGGACGGACGTGACGGAACTGAGCGACCGCGACCGAACCTCCCTGCGCGGCGACGAGATCGGGTTCGTCTTCCAGACGTTCAACCTCATGCCGAAGCTCACCGCCCGAGAGAACGTCGCGCTCCCGCTGATATTCCAGGGCGTTCCGGGTTCGCGGCGGACCGAGCGCGCGGACGAGATCCTCGAACGGGTCGGTCTCGGCGACCGCGGCGACCACCGCCCAAACGAACTCTCCGGCGGCCAGCGTCAGCGCGTCGCCATCGCTCGCGCCCTCGTCACGGACCCGACGCTCGTCCTTGCGGACGAACCGACCGGCAACCTGGATACGGAAACAGGCGCGATCATCATGGACCTGTTCGACGAGGTCCGCGCGGCGGGCAACACCGTTCTCGTCGTCACACACGAGCGCCACATCGCCGAGCGGGCCGACCGAATCGTCCACCTGCTAGACGGACGCGTCGAGCGGGTGGAACCACTCCGTGACGCGGGAGCCGCCGGATGAAACTCCGAGAGAGCCTCCGCCTCTCCTGGCGGTCGATCCGCGGCCACACCCTTCGCTCGACGCTCACGACGCTGGGCGTCGTCATCGGTATCGCCGCCGTCATCACCTTCGTCACGCTGGGCGTCAGCCTCGAAGCGGGCATCCTCGGCGACGTCGAAACCGGTGACACGAACCGGATCTACGTCTGGGGCAGTCCACCGGATCAGGGCGGCGGACCCGGGGAGGGCGCGGAACTGGTCTTCACCCAGCGGGACGTCACGGAGCTCAGAGACCTCGAAGACGTCGCGGCGGCCTACCCCTGGACGCCGCTCCCGACGGAGTCGATGGCCCACGGCAACGACACCGTCCCGATACGCCAGGGAGTGATCGCGACCGGTCCCGAGTATCTCGACTCGGAGCAGATAGACGACGGGAGACAGTTCACCGAGGGGGAGCACGAGGCGGTTCTCAATCCCGCGGCGGCCGCCCAGTTCGAGGGGAACGTCTCCGTCGGTGACCGAATCACCGTCTCCGTCCCGGGTGACAGCGAGGTCAACGTCACCGTCGTCGGCATCCTCGACACGTCCGAGGGACAGGGACCGTTCGAGGGGTTCGGCGAGGACCCGCGGGTGTATCTCCCCGCCGACCCGGTGTATCTCGACCTCGCGGGCGAGGCGACCGACGACCCGCGCTACCTCTCGGTGATCGTCGAAGCCGAGTCGCCTCGGACGGTCGAGACGACCCGCGACAGCGCCCGCGACTACCTGACGAGCAACGCCTCCGACGCCAGCGACTATCTCGGCGACGACCTCGAACTGACGCTCCAGACCGGCGGCGAACTGCTGGACCAGATACGCGACATCCTCGACCGCGTGACGGCGTTCGTCACCGGCATCGCCGTCATCTCACTGGTCGTCGGCGCTATCGGCATCGCCAACATCATGCTCGTCAGCGTCACCGAGCGGACCCGCGAGATCGGGATCATGAAAGCCGTCGGCGCGCAAAACCGAGACGTGTTGACGCTGTTTCTCACCGAGGCGGCGATCCTCGGCGTCATCGGCGCCGTCGGCGGGACGGTCCTGGGAGCCGTCGCCGGATGGGCCGCTACCGAGTACGCGGATCTACCGCTTTCCTACCCGTTCGAGTGGTTCGCCATCGCCGTCGGCGTGGGCGTGCTGGTCGGCATCGTCTCCGGTCTCTATCCCGCGTGGCGGGCCGCGCGGACGGACCCGATCGAGGCGCTACGATACGAATAGACGCGAGCGTCTCTCGACGGGGCCGCCGCGGACCGGCGGCCCGCTGGGACCCGCTTTTCCTTACTAAACCCTTTCACTTCGAGCACATCCACCTCGACGCTTCCGCACAGTTTCACTTTCACTCCCCTGTTAACCGGGGTTTATGTAGCAGGGGTAGCTTAGGGGAAGGTATGGCAGCAGACGCAGACCTCGAAAGCCTCCCCGGCGTCGGACCGGCAACCGCAGAGAAACTCACAGAAGCGGGCTTCGACTCGTTCCAGGGCCTCGCCGTCGCGAGTCCCAGCGAACTGTCGAACACCGCGGACGTGGGCGAGAGCACCGCCGCCGACATCGTTCAGGCGGCGCGCGAATCCGCCGACATCGGCGGCTTCGAAACCGGCGCGGCCGTACTGGAGCGACGCGAACAGATCGGCAAGTTGACCTGGCATGTCGACGAGGTCGACGACCTCCTCGGCGGCGGCGTCGAAACGCAGTCGATCACCGAGGTGTACGGCGAATTCGGCTCCGGTAAGTCCCAGGTCACGCACCAGCTGGCAGTCAACGTCCAGCTCCCGAAGGAGTACGGCGGCCTCCGCGGTGCTGCGATGTTCATCGACAGCGAGGACACGTTCCGTCCCGAGCGCATCGACGACATGGTTCGCGGCCTGCCGGACGAGACGCTCGAAGCGTTCATGGAAGACCGCGAGATAGAGGGGAGCCCCGACGACGACGAGGCGATGGACGACCTCATCGAGAGCGTCCTCGACAAGATCCACGTCGCCAAGGCGTTCAACTCCAATCACCAGATGCTACTGGCCGAGAAGGCCCAGGAACTCGCCAACGAGACGCAGGACGACGAGTACCCCATCCGCCTGCTCTGTGTGGACTCGCTGACGGCGCACTTCCGCGCCGAATACGTGGGCCGCGGCGAACTCGCCGAGCGCCAGCAGAAACTCAACAAGCACCTCCACGACCTCGACAAAGTCGGTAACCTCCACAACGTCGCCGTCGTCGTGACGAATCAGGTCGCGTCGAACCCCGACTCCTTCTTCGGCGACCCGACCCAGCCCATCGGCGGGAACATCCTCGGCCACAAGTCCACGTTCCGCATCTACCTCCGCAAGTCCAAGGGGACGAAGCGGATCGTCCGTCTCGTGGACGCCCCGAACCTCGCCGACGGCGAGGCCGTCATGCGCGTCGAAGACGGCGGTCTGAAGCCCGAATAAGACGACCTGTTTTCCCTTCGGGTCGCCTGCGGCGACCTCTCAGCCAAAAAAGCTCGGCCAAAAACCCGCGGCCGAACGGAGTGAGGCCGCGTGAAACGGCGGCAAAGCCGCCGTATGCTCCCGCGGATTCTTTCTCTTTCAAACTGACCGCCAGCCGACGGCCTGCCCTTCCCCGTCTTGCTCGCTCGCGGCGCGTCCGAGCGCCGCGCGCTCGCACTGGCCGGGAACGGGTCGAGCGTCGCGTTACAGCGCTTCCTTGTACGCTTCGAGTGTCTTCTCCACGTCCTCCTCGGAGTGGGCGTAGCTGATGAACTGCGACTCGAACTGATTCTGGCTGAGGAACACGCCCTGCTCTTTCATCTTCGGCCAGAACACGCGCCGCCAGCGGTCGGTCTCGCAGTTGCCGACGTCCGCGCCGTTTTTCGGACAGTACTCGTAGCGCGGGCAGTCCGGACGCTGCCGGCATCCGGCCTCGCACTGCCCGTCCAGGTCGCGCGGGCCGTCGCGGGTGAACAGCACCTTGAACAGACTGTCCGTACCGGCGACGGTGTACTCGGGGGCCTGGTCGGCGACGACCTCAGTTAGGCCGGAGCGGAGCTGTTCGCCGAGCGAGTTGACGTGGTCGTACACGTCGTTTTCGGCGGCGTAGCGCAGCGTTTCGAGCCCGGCGGCCATCGTCACGGGGTGGCCGGAGAAAGTGCCGGCTTGGAACACGTCGCCCGAAGGCGTGAAGTGCTCGATTATCTCCGATTTCCCGCCGATAGCGCCGACGGGGTAGCCCCCGCCGATGATCTTGCCGAACGTGGTAACGTCGGGCGTAACGCCGAACTTGCCCTGTGCGCACTGGAGGCCGCCGACACGGAAGCCGGTGATCACCTCGTCGAAGATGAGCAGCGAGTCGTGGTCAGCCGTGAGGTCCCGGAGCGTCTCGTGGTAGCCGTCCTCCGGCATCACGATCCCCTTGTTCGCGAGGAGGGGTTCGACCAACACCGCGGCGATGTCGTCGCCGTGTTCCTCGAACACCTCGTGGACGGCTTCCTCGTCGTTGAACGGCACGGGGAGCGTGTGCTGGGAGAACGACTGCGGGATCCCAGCGGTGGAGGGCCGCGGGTTGTCGGCGTTGCCCTCGACAAGCGTCGACTCCTGGGCACCGTGGTACCCGCCCTGCATGACGACTATCTTGTTGCGGCCCGTGTAGCCGCGAGCGAGGCGGACCGCCGACACCGTCGCCTCGGTGCCGCTGTTGACGAAGCGGATCATCTCGACGCTCGGCACGTGCCGCGCGACGAACTCGGCGTGTTCGACCTCTATCTCGGTCGGCATCCCGTACATCGGGCCCTCGCTGGCGTGGGACTGGACCGCCGCCTGGACGGGTTCGGGCGTGTCGTGACCGTACAGTAGCGGTCCGAGTCCCAACACCCAGTCGACGTACCGGTTGCCGTCCGCGTCGATGAGGTGGCCGCCGTCGCCGCGCTGTGCGAACGGCGGGTACGGTTCGATGGCGGCGCGAACCGAGGAGTTGACGCCGCCCGGCATGACCGACAGCGCGCGGTCGTAGAGGTCGCGGGATTCGTCGTGATGCATAGGTCCGACTTTGGGCGCCCCGGAAAAGACGTTTCTGGACGCGGCGAGCTGCCGTGTCAACAATTATCAACACGATGAAAATAGTTTTGCCGACTGCCAGCTTTCGGATACGCGTGACGAGATACCGAACTGTGGCCGGGTTCGTCCTTCTCGGCACCGTCTGGGGAACGTCCTTTCCGGCGGCGAAAGCGGGACTTGCAGTGTTACCGCCGGCCTTGCTCGCCGCGTTTCGGTTCGACGCGGTCGCCGTTCTCGTTCTCGGGTACGCCGCCCTCTCGGACGCGCGCTGGCGGCCGGGCGGGCGGGACTGGCTGGCTATCGTCGCCGCCGGCGTCTGCATCGTCGCCGTCCACCACGCGCTGTTGTTCGCCGGGCAGCAGTACGTGACGAGCGCCGTCGCCGCCGTCGTGGTGAGTTCGATTCCGGTTCTCACGGCGGGCGCGTCCCGCGTCGCGTTTCCGACGGACCGACTCGACCCGGCGACGGTCACGGGCCTGTTTCTGGGTTTAGCCGGCGTCGCCGTCGTCGCTCGGCCCTCCCCGAACGACGTCGACGCCTCGGCTTTCGGAGTCGCCCTCGTGTTCGGGTCAGCGCTGGCATGGGCGGTCGGCGCAGTGGCCGTCGAGCGGGTCCGGACCGACCTCTCCGCGCCGGCGCTCCAGGGATGGGCGATGGTCGTCGGCGCACCGCTGCTGCACGCGGCGAGCGTCGCACTCGGGGAACCACAGACCGTGGCGTGGTCCTCCCGGGCGCTCGTCGCCATGGCGTATCTCGTGGTCGTCGCGGGCGGCGCGGGCTACCTGCTGTACTTCTCGTTGCTCGACCGCCTCGGCTCGCTGGAGATAAACCTCGTGAACTACCTCGTCCCCGTGTTCGCCGCGCTCGCCGGGTGGCTTGCGCTGGGCGAACCGCTCTCGCTCGCGACCGTCGTCGGATTCGGCGTCGTGTTCGCGGGGTTCGGACTGGTCAAGCGCAAGGCGCTCCGGGACGTGTTGCGGGCGCGAACGACCGCGTCGTAACGCGGCCGCGGGACGAACAGTGGAAAGCTTTCGTTTCGGCGATACCGGGACCCGCGTGGACCGGATTACAACGGCAGGCGCGTCTACACCGCCTCGGGACCGCGGTTGCCGGTGCGCACCTGGAGGGCGTCCTCGACGGGCAGCACGAATATCTTCCCGTCGCCGGGTTCGCCGGTCTTCGCGCCGTCGCGGATCGCCTCGACCACGTCGTCGGCCGGGATGTCGGCGACGACGCACTCGATCTTTACCTTCTGGTGGAGGTCGACCGTGTACTCCTCGCCGCGCCACTGGCCCGTCTTGGCGGGTTGGCTGCCGCGGCCGGAGACGTTCGTGACCGTCAGCGACGGCGCGCCGGCCTCGGCGAGCGACTGTTTTATGTCGCCGAGTCGGTCGGGGCGCACGATGGCGGCAACCATCTTGATGCCGCCCGCGGCCGCCGTTCCGCCGTCCATGCGGACAACGTCGGACCCGCCGTCGGTGACGGTGTCGGGCGTGCCGAACTCGGGGTAGGTGTCGACGCCGTGTTCGGAGACGTCGAGGCCGTCGCGCTCGTGTTCCGGCGAGACGCGGGCCTGTCCGACGGCGTTGAACAGTCCGAACACCGCACCGGTCGCGAGGACAGTCCACGCGGAGATGACGGCGACGCCGGCGACCTGTGCGGCGAGCAGGCTCGCGCTGAACCCATCGACGTGGAAAAACGGGATCAGCAGCGCGCCGACGACCCCGGCCGACCCGTGGACAGGGAAGACGGCGCAGACGTCGTCTATCTTCAGGCGCTTCTCGACGAACTCGAAGACGAACGGGAGCTGTGCGCCGGCGACGAGACCGGAGATGATGCCGCCGTACCAGACAACGACGTTCGCGGACGCGGTCACGCCGACCAGCCCCGCGAGCAGGCCGTTAGCGACGTACAGCGTGTCGACTTTCCCAGTTTTGTACAGCGTGGCCAAGCCGGCCCCAACGGCCCCCGCGGCCATGCCGAGCGTGGTGTTTAGAGCGACGCGACCGACCGTGTCGAACGCGCCGAGCACCAGAGAGCCGTCCTCGACGGCGAACACCGACGCGGCCGTCCCGACGTTGAAGCCGTACCAGCCGAACGCGAGGATCAGCGTGCCGAGCGCCGCGAACGTCATCGAGTGTCCGGGAATGACGTTGACGGAGCCGTCGTCGTTGTAGCGATCCATCCGCGGACCGATGACGTACGCCGCGGTGAGGCCGGCGATGCCGCCCATCCCGTGGACGATCATGCCGCCCGCGAAATCGGCGAAGCCGGCGCCGATGTCGTCGGCGATCCAGCCGTTCGCCGATTCGGGGTTGATCGCCAGCAGGCCGCCGCCCCAGGTGAAGCCGGTGACGACGGGGTAGATGACCGCGGCGAGCAAGACGGTGTAACCGACGTACGCGCGGAGTTTCGCGCGGCCCGCGACTGCGCCGGAGACGATTGTCGCGGCGGTCATCGCGAACACCGCGCCGAACAGCCAGCCGACCCAGTCGTTGACCGCGTTGGTCGTCATCGTGCTGTAGAGGTCCGCGGGGGCAAAGCTCCCGCTACTGGTTAGCGTCCCGACGACGGCGGAGACGCCGGCACCCACGACGAAGAAGGCGAGGACGCCGACGCTCCAGGTCAGCAGGTTCTTCGTCAGCTGATTCGCCACGTTCTTCGAGCGTACCTGTCCCGCCTCCAGCATGGCGAAGCCGGCGTGCATGAAAAATATCAGGAACGTCGCGACGAGCACCCACATCAGGTTCACGCCCTCCGCGATC
The DNA here is from genome assembly GCA_005954745.1 of Halostella pelagica. Classification (GTDB taxonomy): domain Archaea; phylum Halobacteriota; class Halobacteria; order Halobacteriales; family Natronoarchaeaceae; genus Halostella; species Halostella pelagica. Next base: position 19,946 of record CP040678.1, on the reverse strand, counting down.
ACCTGCGGGTCGACCTGTAGCGCCGTCGTCACGCTCCCGTCACCTCCGGATCAGACGGAATAGATTCGATTTTTAGACGTACGTTCCCCGAATCTTCTTTTGTCACCACATTCAGATTCTGTATCACGATATAACTTCATTACCGTTGTCTTTATAACAATTATTGTTCCCAAATGTCCTATTTTTGGTCGCTTGGTTCGACAACCATCCGGAGTAATACGGGTTATTACGAATATAAGGTGGATGAGCGTCGGGAAACTGGACGATCGGATCGAGTAAATCCCACGATCGTTTGCGGTGGCGGAGCTACGCCGGGTAAGCATCGCCGCCTGCGATCACGGCAAACGGGGGCGAGACGGTAGTGATAACGGCGAACAGTTGACGAGACGGCAGAACTACCGACGGCGTTCGGACGCGGCTTAGAGCGCGTCGGCCACGTCCTCAGCGAAGTACGTCACGATGAGATCCGCACCCGCCCGTTTGATCGAAAGCAGCGACTCCAGAGCCGCACCCTCCAGATCCAGCCATCCCTTCTCCGCCGCAGCGTGGATCATGGCGTACTCGCCGCTGACGTTGTACGCCGCGACGGGGTGGTCGAACGACTCGCGGACGTCGCGAACGATGTCGAGGTACGGGAGCGCGGGTTTGACCATCAGCGCGTCCGCCCCCTGTTCGACGTCTCTCGCCACCTCGCGCCTGGCCTCGCGGCGGTTGCCGGGGTCCATCTGGTAGTGGCGGCGGTCGCCGAACGCGGGCGCGCCGTCGGCGGCATCGCGGAACGGACCGTAGAAGGCGCTCTCGTACTTCGCCGCGTAGCTCATGATCGGGACGTGGTCGTGACCCGCCTCGTCGAGGCCGTCGCGGATAGCCCCGACCATCCCGTCGGTCATGCTGCTCGGCGCGACCATGTCCGCGCCGGCGTCGGCGTGAGAGACTGCGGTTTTCGCGAGGAGGCCAAGCGTCTCGTCGTTGCGGACGGTCACGTCCGGGTCGTCGGCTGCACTCTCTTCGAGTACGCCGCAGTGTCCGTGATCGGTGTACTCGCACAGGCAGACGTCGGTGATGACGTACGCGTCCGTCGCCGCTGTGATCCGACGAGTCGCTTCCTGGACGACGCCGCTTTCGGCCCAGGCGCGGCTACCGCGGTCGTCTTTCGACTCGGGGATGCCGAAGAGGATGATGGACTCGATCCCGGTCGCGAGCAGTTCCTCGACCCGGCCGACAGCCTGGTCGACGGGGACGCGCTCGTGGCCGGGCATCGATTCGATCGGCAGGCGTTCGTCGGTCGTTGCGTCGACGAACACCGGCGCTATCAGGTCGCTCGCGTCGAGGTCGGTCTCGCTGACCATGTCGCGGATACCGTCCTGACGGAGGCGGCGCGGGCGTCGAGTGAGGGTCATACGTCTCCTTACGGCGCGGCGATAAAAGGCGTCGCGGTCGCGCTCGGCCGCGCAGGGGAACCCGTATCGCCGTCGTGTCACAAAGCATTTTACCGGCGTGGTGGTTGTGAACGGACGAATGCAATCGGAATCGGGAACCACGACCGTCGACGGGAACCGAGCGCGACGGTTCCTGGCCGATTACGGTCCGCTCGTCCTCGCCATCTTCGTTGCCGTCGCCGCCCTCATCGGTATTGCACTGGTGTTTCTCGGCGACGAGGAACTCGCCCGACAGTGGTTGAGTCGCTACGGCCTGCTCGCGCTGTTTGCCATCCTGACCCTGGAAGGGGCGATGCTGCTCTACTTTGCGCCGAGCGAGGCGCTGGTGCCCGCCGGCATCACTCTGCTTGCGGATTCGGCGCTCGACCACGTCGCTATCGTCCTCGTCGCCGCCGCGGGGGCGACCGTCGGCCAGTGGGCGCTGTTCGCGCTGGCGAAACGTTACGGGCGCGAGTTCCTGCTCGACAAACCCTGGTTCCGGGTGAGCGAATCCTCGGTGAGGCGGTTCGAGGGCTGGTTCGACCGGTGGGGCCGTGTGGTTATCCCCGTGAGCAACGCCCTGCTTTTCACCCGCGGGATGCTCACCGTCCCGGCCGGGTTCGCGGAGATGGACGACGTGGAGTTCATCGCCCTCTCAGCTCTCGGTAGCCTACTTTTCCAGACCTGGTTAGCGGCCACCTGGATCTATCTCGGCGAGTACGTCACCGCGCTGTTTTGACCCGCCACGGCGCGTGAATGGTACATGCTACCACACCGACGGTAGAACTATTTCGAGCGAGTCGAGTGGTGAAGTCATGCCCGGTGCGACCTTTCTCGCTGGCGACCGCGTCGACCTCCGAACCGTCGAGGAGGACGACCTGGAGTTCCTGCGAGACCACAGCAACGACCCCGCGATACGACGCCCGATGACGTTCGACACGCCGACCAACCTCGAACAGCAACGCGACCGCTTCGACGACATGTACGCCGACGACGACGCTGGCTTCCTCGCCTGCGTCGACGGCGACCCGGTCGGTTACGTGATGCTCTTCCACGTCGACGATTCGGCGGGCCACGCCGAGATCGCGTACTGGACCACGCCCGACGCGCAGGGAGACGGGTACACGACGGAGGCCGTTGCCCTGCTCGTCGACTACGCGTTCGACGAGCGTCGCCTTCACCGCCTCCGCGCCCGCGCACTGGAGAGTAACGCCGCCTCGCGCGGCCTGCTTGAAAAACTCGGCTTCACGGAGGAGGGCGTCCAGCGCGACGAGACGTTCGTCAGCGGCGAGTACGTCGACACTCACTTCTACGGCCTGCTAGAGAGCGAGTGGGACGGTGTTCGGCCGAGCAGAGAGAGATCGGAGTCGGGAGAAGAGCGAAGCGAGTCCGCCGACGGGGAGGCAGTCTGATGCCCGGCGCTGCCTTCCTCCGGGGCGATCGCGTCACCCTCCGGACCGTCGAGGAAGAGGACCTGGAGTTCATCCGGGACAACATCGACGACCCGCGGGTCCGCCGACCGCTCACGAGCGCGAACCCGACCAACCTCGAAACCACTCGCGAGCACTTCGAGGAACGGATCTCCGACGACGACGCGGGGGTCGAACTCGCGGTTTGCGTCGACGATGGCCCCCGCGACGGCGACATCCTCGGTACCGTCTCCCTGTTCGACGTCGACAACTCCGACGGTCACGCTGAGATCGCCTACTGGCTCTCGCCCGACGTTCACGGCGACGGCATCATGACCGAGGCCGCACGCCTGCTGGTTCGCTACGCCTTCGAGGAACTCCGCCTCCACCGCGTCCGCGGGCGGGCGTTGGCGACGAACCCCGCCTCTCAGCGGGTGCTCGAAAAGACTGGAATGCAACGGGAGGGCGTCATGCGCGAGGCCGAGAACGTGAACGGCGAGTACGTCGACATGGTGTACTTCGGCGTCCTGCGCGAGGAGTGGGAGGAACGTCAGTAGTCGCCGGGACTTTGCTTAGATGATCCAACCAGATCTCCACTATCTCACGTACATTACAACTACTTGTTGAGGACATACAATTTATCCATCCTTATTGTTTCACTTAGACTTATTATCCTGGACTGGCATGGGAGCGTATGTCATACTGTTCCAACTGCGGTGAGGAGGTAAGTGCGGACGCAACGTTTTGCGAAGGGTGCGGTACCGAAATCGGCTCGGGCACAGACGATACGGAGGCCCCCGCTGTTACGGGTGAGAACGGTGAATCCGGAATCGATGAGGCGCCGGACGAAGGTATCGACTGGGGCCACATCGGGGCGGCGACAGGCATCGCACTCTTGCCAGCGTTCGGCGCATACATGATGCTCAGTCTTGCGGCCAACGGAACGGTCGGCATAGCATTCATTCTCGCGCTTCCTGTATTTGCGTATCTGTTGTACCAACGTCCGACAGCAAAGACGATGCTCGGCGGAATGTGCTTTTGGCTGGCTGTGGAGGCGTTTCTCTCACCAGTCGTAATGCTCATTTATACCGCTATGTTCGCATCCCAGGAAACCTCGAGCGCGGCTGGGGAAGCGGGTGCGGCTATTGGTGGAACCTTTCTCATGATTATCGCATTTGTAGTCGGTATTCCGGTCGGAATCGCGCTGTACTTAGTGTCGCGCAGGCTCGACGTTGCCGAATCCGATGGAACCGCTGGTAGCGTACAGACTGCCGGGTAGCACCAGATTCGGGACATTTTCCCATAGTAATACGAGAAGTATTCGCAACCGATGACAGTCGTATCTATAGGTGGGGATCCGTAGTCAGTCCACAACCCGCACCTTCTCGTCAAGCGCCTCCGCGACCAGTTCGGTGAGCCCGACCACCTCTATCTCGTCCTCGAACCCGCCGGTCTTGCGCCCGTCCTCGTACATCGTCGCACACATCGGGCAGGCCACGACGAACTTCTCGACCGCACCGCCCGCCTCCGTGTCTTCCAAGGCCTCCCGCAACCGTTCCTCGCTCGGCTTTGGCTCCTCGTCGAAGTCCATCCACAACCCGCCACCGCCGCCGCCACAACAGAACGAGTCCGAGCGGTTCCGCGGCATCTCGTAGAGGTCTGCACCCGTCGCTCGAACGAGGTCCCGCGGCGCTTCGAACACGTCGTTGTACCGCCCCAGGTGACACGGGTCGTGATACGTAACCGTGTAGTTCAGGTCCGTCCCGTCCAGGGACAGCGCGCCCCGACTCGCCAGGTCGTCGACCACCTGCGTGTAGTGGAACACGTCCTCAGCCTCCCACTCGCAGGCGTCGAACTCCGGATACTCGTTCATGAACGTGTTGAACGCGTGCGGGTCCGTCGTCACTATCTTCTCGAACTCGCAGTCCTGAATCGCCGCCGCGTTGTCCTCCACGAGCATCTCGTACAGTCCCTCCTCGCCCACACGGCGTACGTCGTTACCCGCCGTCTGTTCGTCCTCGTAGAGGATCCCGTAGTCGACGCCCGCGTGCTCGAACACGGTCGCCAGCGCCCGCGCGATCCGCTTGTTGCGCTCGTCGTAACTCGGGTAGTCGCCCACATACCAGACGTATTCGACTGCCTCATCGCGGGCGTCCGGCACCTCGAAGTCCAACTCCTCGGCCCAGTCCGGGCGCTTGCGGTCGGGGTCCCCGAACGTGTTGCCGTTCTGGAACACGTTCATCATCGCCTCCTGGACGTTCTCGTCCATCTGCCCCGACTCGGTCAACCGCCGGTTCATCCCCGTGAACTGTTTCAAATGCTCTATCTCGACCGGACAGGCGTCCATACACGCCATACACGCCATACATGACTCCATCGTCGAACTGTCGATGACGCTCGCCCCGCCATCGGCGATGATCGCCTTCTCCTCGGTCTCGCCGGCCTCGACCGACTCGCGGTAGGACTTCAGGTCAAGGATCACGTCGCGCGGGTCGAGCGGCCGGCCCGATGCTTTCGCCGGGCAAGCCGACGAACACCGGCCGCATTTCGTGCAGGCGTCCTGGTCGAGGACGTCTTTCCAGGAGAAGTCCTCGACGTCGCTGTAGCCGATCTCGTCGGGACTGGCGTCCTCGGGGACACCCGGCAGGCGTTTGCCTGCCTTCTCGTCGCGCGTGACGACGTTTGCGTACGAGGAGATCATGTGGAACGGTTTCGCGTACGGGACCGATGCGACGAACGCCAGCGCGAGGACGGCGTGAGACCACCACGCCCACCAGTAGAGGTCGACGGCCAGCGACTCGGTCATGCCGGCGATAACGAACACGTCGGCGAGGAACCAGCCGACGAAGCTGACGGTTTCGAACTCGGGGAAGCCGGTGCCGACGATCCGGATCCCCTCGGCGACGTAGCCACCGACGCCGAGCAGGAACAGCGACCAGATGAAAAGGTCGTCCTCCGCACTGGTGTGTTTCCCCCAGAGGCGCTCGTTGCGGACCCAGTAGCGCCGGTACAACGCCATACCGATACCGACGACGAACAGCAGGCCCATCGCGTCCATCGTCAGCGAGTACGCCAGATAGAAGTCGCCGGTCCAGAACGAGTCGCCGAGCTTTCGGGCGAGGTCCATGTCGATGCCGAGGATGGTCGTGCCGATCAAAAGCGTCAGGAACCCCCAGAAGATGAACGCGTGCATCAGCCCGGCGTAGAGGTCACGGTCGAACTGCTTCTGATTGGAGAAGACGATCTTTGTCGCCGAGACAACGCGTCCAGGCAGGTCGTTCAAGCGGTCGAACCAGTCGTCGGTGCCGCGGGCGTAGCGGGCGAACCGCTCGTACACCCCGTACAGGAACACCAGAATCGCGACCGCCGCGAGGTAGTAAAACAGGACCTCTCCGACCTCGCTGATCGTCCAGAACGTCTCGCGCGTGACCGCGCCCTCCGCCTGGGCCACGAATGTCATGTACGATCACGCGGAGACTGGCCGCTTAAATCTTGTTACCGCACTTCCCGGTCCACCCCGGTTGTGTCCCCGTCAAATATAGAACACGCAGTTAGTTTATATCAGTGAGGATAGGGCCAGTGCCGCCGAGGCCAGACAGAGTGCGCCGTCCCGCCGACGGAACGCGAGCGCCGGTAGGGTCGGGTTCCAGGCGAAACACCGGGCGCGAAGCGCCAGTGCGAGTCGGTCGGCGCGGTCGAACGCCCGTTCGACGCCGCCGAGCGCGACGATCCGCATTCGGTCGGAAAGCGGGCGTTCCCCGCCGAGGCGCGCGGTCATAGCTGCACGGATCCGGCGAAGGTCGGCGACCAGAACCGGGAAAAACCGGATCACGATGGCAACGCCCGCGCCGAGCACTCGGCCCGGCTTCCCCGGGACGAGTCGCTGGAGTGCGGCGCGGGACTCCCGAACCGGCGTCGACCGGACGTACGCCGCGCTGACGAGCAACACCGGAACGACCCGGTAGCTCAGCCGCGCCGATTCGACGGCCGCGTCGAGGTCGATCCACGGCGGGCCGACCTGTATCGCCGCGAAGACGGGCGCAAGCGCAAGCAATACGAGCGGGAACCGAAACGCCGCGAGGACACGGCGCAGGGAGAGCCGCGCCGTCGCGAGCACCGCAAGCGCCAGCAGCGTCGCCGCGGCGAGCCCCCGGACGGAGACGTGTGTGAACGCCGCCGCGGCGAACCCCCCCTGAAACGCGAGTTTCGCCCGCGGGTCGAACCCGTGCGCGAGCGACGACCCCGGCTCGTAGGTCACCATGGGACGCGCACGCCCAGCGACGACAGTTCGTCGTCCGCCTCGCCCGGCGGGGCGTTCACGGCGACGCGGCCATCCGCCAGCGCGACGATGCGGTCGGCGAGCGAGCGCACGTCGCGCAGGTCATGTGTCACCACGACGACGCTCGTTCCCGACCCGCTAAGCGCGTCGAGGTGGTCGACCAGTCCGGTTCGAGCGGGTTCGTCGAGCCCCGTAAACGGTTCGTCGAGCACGAGGTGGTCGGGGTCCATCGAGAGCGCGCCCGCAACTGCGACGCGCTCTTGTTCCCCGCCGGAGAGTTCGTCGATGCGTTCGTCTCCGCGGCCCGCCATGTCGACGGCCGAAAGCGCCGCAGTCACCCGGCGGTCGATCTCCGCCCGGTCCAGCCCGAGGTTCTCCGGGCCGAAGGCGATGTCAGCACCCACGGTCGCCGCGACGAAGCAGTCCCGCGGGTTCTGGAACACCATCCCGACGCTGGTCCGCGCGGCCACCAAGTCCTCGGCGACCGGTGTCCCGTCGACGACGATCTGGCCCTCGTCGGGCGTCAACAGTCCGTTGAAATGCCGAACGAGCGTCGTCTTGCCGCTACCGTTCGCCCCTGCCAGAACGACGAACTCCCCGTCGTCTACCGTGAGGGAGACGCCGTCGACCACGGGTTCGTCGCCGTAGCGATGGACGAGATCGCGAGTTTCGATCATCGTGACGGCAGGCGACCGCTTCGGGCGACGGCCACTGTGGCGGCGATCTTCACCGCCTCCGCCGGGAAGAAGACGACCGCGCCGGCGATGACCGCGTCGGACAGGCTGTATCCCGCGACGATCATCAGCCCCGCGGCACCGCCGGCGTAGATGAGCAACGTTCCTGCGACCATCGCTCCGGCCAGAACCGGTTTCGAGACGGTGGCCGGGTCGCGAAGGGAGGAGCCCCGGTGAACGACCGCGCCGATAAGCGCCGCGGCGAACGGGTACGAGAGGAGAAATCCGCCCGTCGGTCCGACCAGCGTTCCCGGTCCTGCGCCGCCGTTCGCGAACACTGGGAGGCCGATCGCCCCGACGGTGAGATACAGCACGACCGACGCGGGGCCCCACAGCGGCCCCAGCACGATGCCCGCAAGGAACACGCCGAACACCTGCATCGTCACCGGCGCGGGCGAGAGCGGATACGGAAACGAGAGTTGCGCGAGCGCCGCCGTCAGCGCGGCCAGCAGCGCCGCCGTCGCGATATCCTCGACCGTGCGGTCGCCGACCAGTTCGACTGAATCCGTGTCCGTACTCATACCCGCTACTCTCGCCGTCCCAGCAATGAACGCACTGGTTTACCGTCGTTCGAACTGCGGTTGACGAGAGCAGTCGTCCGTCTCCGGCGAAGCCCCGACCGTCAACAAGCTTTTATGTATGGCACTGGTGAACGTCGTTCCATACCAGTCATGGACGAAAAAACCGAGGAGCTCCGTGATATCTTCATCGACGTCACGGACGAGGACACGGTGACAGAGTCCCAGGAGGAGACGCCCGGGTCGCTCACCGGTCAGGACGAGGGAAAACGGGACCGTTTAGAGAGCGTCATCGCAAGCATGCGTGACCGCTACGAGTTCGACGTGGACCTGTCCGACGAGGCGCTCGTCGACCTCGTCGAACTGTTCTACGACGAGGAGAGCGACGCCGAGATCGCGCGCCAGTTAGATATCTCCCGCAAGGCCGTCTTTCGGGCCCGTATGAACCTCCATCTCGTCCGCGACCGCGATAGGGACGCGCCGTTCGACCTGGCCGAGTTCCGCGAACGTCTGACCGAGGACGCCTCTACCGCCGACCTCGCTGACGCCTTCGACGTCAGCGAGTCGACCGTCCGCCGGTACCGCCGCGTCGTGCGCACGGAAAACCGGTCCCGGCAGGCAAACGACCGCTACCGCGACGAGTTCGATACGATACTCGCCGACGGCGGGCTGGCGACCAACATGACCGAAGACATCCAAGAGGACGGACTGGACGACGCCACAGAAGGGATGGAGACGGACGTTTCCTTCTGAGACGACCTTTCTCCCGCTCGGGTGCGCGAAGCGCATCGCTCGCGACAAAAAGCTCCACCGGGAGGGCACCACTCTCCCGAACCTCGCTCCACTCGTAGAGAGGCAAAAACGCCGGTCGCCCACTCGCTTTGCTCGTTCGCTCGCGGAGCTACTGCTGGTGACCGCCTGCCCTTCCCCGTCCTCGCGAGCGGAGCGAGCGAGGGCTCGGAAGAGCGGAGCTCTTCCGGTGTACGCTCGCGCGCGCCGCGTTCGAGCGCCGCGTTCTCGTGCCGGCCGAATGGTCGGGATCCTTTATCCTCCGTCGCTCCATCAGTTCGAGTATGGCCGCCCCTGACTCCACCACCCGCCTCGCCGACCGCCCGCGCGTCGACTCGAACTGGTGGTACGTCGTCGCCGTGACGCCGCTTTTTTCACTGCTCCTATTCCTCGTTACCGGCTGGATGGTCGCCGCCGTCCTCCTCGGGTTCGGGGGCGGATTGATGCCGATGATGGGACACGGCGGGATACCGGCCGGGATCTTCACACTGCTGATCCCGGTATTTCTCTTCGGAACGGTCGGAACCGTACTCACTGCCGTGTTTCCCATCTCGCTGTACCTCGACGCGAAGGCGGTGCGAGCGGCCGACATCGGATGGGACCCCGACCCCGTCCTGTACGCGCTGGTGGCCGTCGTCGGCATCGTGTCGACGGCGTTCGCTCTCGGGATACCCCTGTCGCTTTACTACCTCTACCAGCGCCACCGGCACGTCGGGACGCCCTGAGAGGGCACACACCGGCAGGGCACACGCAGGAAACGAGTGCAACCGTGACGATGGAGGTTTCAATGGGGAACGCCGAGAAGAGGATATGAGTACGAACGAGACGATACGTCTGGCGACGCGCGGTTCCGACCTCGCCATGCGCCAGGCGGCGACGGTGAAGGCGGCGCTCTCGGACCGCCGCATCGACGCGGAACTCGTGGAGGTGGAGACGGAGGGCGACCGGGTGAGCGACGAACTCATCCACCGCCTCGGAAAAACCGGCGCGTTCGTTCGGAGCCTGGACGAGAAGGTGATAGACGGCGAGTTGGACGCCGCCGTCCACTCGATGAAGGACATGCCGACCGAGCAGCCGGACGGACTGATCATCGCCGGCATCCCGGCCCGCGCCGCGCCGGGCGACGCCCTCGTCACGCCGAACGGCCGCCGACTGGAGGAACTGCCCGAGGGCGCGACCGTCGGCACCTCTAGCCTCCGCCGGCAGGCCCAGATCCGGAACGCCCGCCCCGACCTGACCGTCGAACCGCTGCGGGGCAACGTCGACACCCGCATCGAGAAGCTACTCGCACCGAGCCTCCAGCGCGAACACGAGGAGCGGACGGAAGAGGAAAAAGAGCGCAAGGGCCGGACGGACGACGACGACTACCAGTTCCCCTACGAGCGCGACGTCGAGGAGTGGTTCAACGACCTCGCCGAGGTCGAGCGCCGCGCCCTCGAACGCGAGGTCGACGTCGAATACGACGCGATAGTGCTCGCCGAGGCGGGCCTCGAACGGAGCGGCCTCGACCACAACATCGAGTACCAGCAGTTACCGACCGACGAGTTCGTCCCAGCGCCCGGACAGGGCGCGCTCGCAGTCGCCGCAGTCGAGGGCGAGACGGCCGAGACGCTCCACGGCATCCTCGACCACCCCAGAACGCGCGTCGAGACGACCGCTGAGCGCACCGTCCTCGCGGAACTCGGCGGCGGTTGCGTCGCACCTATCGGCGTCCACGCCGTCATCCAGGGCGAGTACGTCCACACCGCAGTGCAGGTGTTCGACCGCGACGGCGAAGAGAGCGTGACCGCGACGCGGGACCTCCCCGTCGAGGACCACGCCCGCGCCGCCCGAGAGTTCGCCCGCGACCTGGCCGAGAAGGGTGCGGACGACCTGATCGCCGAGGCGCGCCGCGAGAACGACGACGAGATGGAAGCCAAGCGGGAGATACAGGAGGAATGACGGGCACTGTCTACCTCGTCGGCAGCGGACCCGGTGACCCGGAACTGCTGACGGTCAGGGCCGCCCGCCTGATAGACGAGGCCGATGTCGTTCTCCACGACAAGCTTCCCGGCCCGGAGATCATCAAGGATATCCCCGAAGGAAAGCGCGAAGACGTCGGGAAGCGCGCGGGGGGCGAGCGAACGCCCCAGTCCGAGATCAACCAGCGCCTCGTCGACCTGGCCGAGGAGGGAAACGACGTGGTCCGGCTGAAAGGCGGCGACCCCTTCGTCTTCGGCCGCGGCGGCGAGGAGATGGAGTACCTCGCCGACCACGGGGTTCCCGTCGAAGTCGTTCCCGGCATCACCTCGGCGGTCGGCGCGGCGGGCGTCGGGGGGATCCCCGTTACCCACCGTGACCACGCCTCCAGCGTCTCGTTCGTCACGGGGCACGAGGACCCGACCAAAGCGGAGTCGGCCGTCGACTGGCAGGCCCTGGCCGACACCGGCGGCACCATCGTCGTGCTGATGGGCGTCGGCAAACTGCCCGACTACACCCGGGCGCTCCGGGAGGCCGGGATGGACCCCGAGACGCCGGTCGCCCTCGTCGAGAGAGGCACCTGGCCGGAGATGCGCGTCGCGACCGGGACGCTCGACACCGTCGTCGACGCCCGCGACGAGCGCGGGATCGAACCGCCCGCGATCACGGTGATCGGCGACGTTGCGGCGGTGCGCGACCGCGTCGTCGAGTTCCTTCGCGGTCGGGGGAGCGGACGGAACGGCGGAGACGGACGTAGCGGAGGTGACGACGCGTGACCCGCGACGTGCGCGCCGCCGTGTTCCGTCCCGACGACGAGCGCATCGACGAGGCCGTCGAACTGCTGGAGTCGCTCGGTGCCGACCCCGTTCCGGACCCGATGCTCGCGGTCGAACCGACGGACGCGACGCCCGACGCGGCCGACTACGTCGTCATGACGAGCAAGACCGGCGTCGAACTCGTCGCCGCCGACGGGTGGGACCCCGGAGCCGCGACGCTGGTCGCCATCGGCGAGCGAACTGCCCGGGCGATGCGTGAGGTCGGCTGGGACGTCGATATCATTCCCGAGGAGTATTCTTCGACCGGTCTGGTCGAAGCGCTCACGGACGACGTCGGCGGCGCTCGCGTCGAGGTCGCCAGAAGCGACCACGGGAGCGACGTACTCACGGACGGCCTCGCTGACGCGGGCGCGAAAGTCAACGAAACGGTGCTCTACCGCCTCGTCAGGCCCGAAGGCAGCGGCGACTCCGCAGAACTCGCCGCAAGCGGCGACCTCGACGCCGCGCTCTTTACCTCCTCGCTCACCGTCGATCACTTCCTCGACGCCGCCGCGGAGCGGGGCGTCCGAGACGAGGCGATAGCGGGGCTGAACGACGCCGCGGTCGGGACGATCGGCGAGCCGACCAGGGAAACCGCCGAGGAACGCGGGATAGCGGTGGATGTGGTCCCGGAGACGGCGACGTTCGAGGCGCTGGCGACGGCGGTCGTCGAGGCCGCCGCGCCGACCTATCACGAGTGATCCGGAGGTTTAAGACCGAGGGAGCGCCAACCCGATTTCGATGGACGCCCCCGTTCCGGAGATGGTCGACCGCGCGGCCGCCTGCGCAGACCGCCTGCGCGCGGCCGACGAGGTGTTGCTCGCCTCGCATATCGACGCAGACGGCCTGACGAGTGCCGCCATCGCGTCGACGGCGCTGGAACGGGCGGGGATTCCGTTCGAGACGCTGTTCAGCAAGCAACTCGACGAGGAGGAGATCGCGAGCATCGCCGCCACCGAGTACGACACTGTCCTCTTTACCGACTTCGGCAGCGGGCAGTTAGATATCATCGCGGAACACGAGGCCGCCGGCGATTTCACGCCGGTGATCGCCGACCACCATCGGCCGGCCGACGCGGAGACGGAGTTCCACCTCAACCCTCTGCTGTTCGGTATCGACGGCTCCTCGGAACTCTCCGGCGCGGGCGCGAGTTACGTCCTCGCACGAGCGCTCGAACCCGCGACCCGGGACAACCGCGACCTGGCCGGCCTCACCGTCGTCGGCGCAGTCGGGGATATGCAGGCGATGGACGGCGAACTCGTGGGCGCGAACGCCGAAATCGTCGCCGAGGGCGAGGCCGCCGGCGTCCTCGACACGGGAACTGATCTGGCGCTGTACGGGAAACAGACCCGGCCGCTTCCGAAACTGTTGGAGTACGCGACCGACGTGCGGATCCCCGGAATCTCGAACGACCAGAACGGCGCGCTTCGCTTCCTCGACGGCCTCGATCTGGAGTTGAAATCGGGGGGCGACTGGCGTCGGTGGGTCGACCTCACCGACGACGAGAGGCAGACGCTCGCGAGCGCGCTGGTCCAGCGCGCAGTCGAATCCGGCGTTCCGCCGGGGAAGATAGACGACCTCATCGGAACGACGTACACCCTGCCCGCGGAGGAGTCGGGCACCGAACTCCGCGACGCGAGCGAGTTCTCCACGCTACTGAACGCGACTGCAAGATACGAGCGGGCGGATGTCGGTCTCGCGGTCTGTCTCGGGAACCGCGACGGCGCACTGGACCGCGCGCAGACGCTGTTGTCGAACCACCGGCGGAACCTCTCGGAGGGACTGGAGTGGGTCAAGGAGGAAGGCGTCACCCGTGAGGAACACGTCCAGTGGTTCGACGCCGGCGACCGCATCCGGGAGACGATCGTCGGTATCGTCGCCGGGATGGCCGTCGGCACCTCGGGCGTCGACCGTGACCGACCAATCGTTGCGTTCGCCGAGAAAGGAGTGGACGAGATAAAGGTCTCGGCTCGCGGGACGGCACGAATGACCAGCAAGGGACTCGACCTCTCGTCGGTGATGACGACGGCCTCGCAGGCTGTCGGCGGCGACGGCGGCGGTCACAACGTCGCCGCCGGGGCGACGATTCCGGAGGGAACGCAGGCTGACTTCATCGACCGCGTGGACGAGCTAGTCGGAACGCAACTGTCGTAACCGCCGCTTAGGGGCGCTATTCCCTCTATAACAAAATAGCTCGGTCCCTTGGAGACCGACGTGACAGCAACTAGATTTTCCGGTGAGGTGATCGACCGATGACGAGTTGGCGAGCGGTGGGGATCGGCTTCATCGTCGGTCTCGTCATCGCTACTGTCGGCCTCGCGCTACCGGTGATCGGGCAGATAGCCGGCGGTCTGGTCGGCGGCTTTCTCGCGGGCTACCTCGGCGGCGGCGGCCTCGGAAGCGGCGCGTGGCACGGGCTACTCGCCGGCGCGGTCGGCGGCCTCATAATCGCCGTGTTCGTTCTCGTCGGAACGTCGCTGCTGGGCGTGACCGTCACGGAACCTGTAAACGCCATCGTCGGCGGTGCGGGCCTCTCGCTCGTTGTCGTCTTTCTCTCGTTGCTGTTCGCGTTGGACAGCGCGCTAGCCGGGGCGATTGGCGGCGCGCTCCGCGGCTAAGGGCATCGTTACTGCCTCGAACTTCCGAATGCGATTCTCGCTTTGTCCGAGAAAAACTCGGAAAAGGCAAAGCGGCGTTCGTTCGGTTTGCCAGTTTCGTATGGTGGAATATGGTTTATGAGTAGGGTGCGTCATCCTCTTCAGGGTAGTAGCGGGGAGATCGCGCCGGTCGATAATGCGAAGATCAGTGTATCGGGTTGCGATACGCTCTGTCGCGCACACGTGCGTTCACCGACTGCATTGTACGGGTTCGATGAGAATCCTACCGGGTCTACGGAAGAGACCGCAGGCACAGTCGAACGCCCACCGCCAACTCTGTGCCCGAGCGAGCGATAGTCGTCACTGAAACGATGTACACGCTGATCGCACGCTGTCGGGCGATTTTGTCTGTGAGGACTTGCGAACGTAATCAGTGTATCAGGTTGCGATACTAGGAAACTCGCACAACAACGGCACAACCGAGATGGCTGCAACGGCAAGGCGTGCATCGGGAGTTCGGCGGGGTGATGATACACCGCTCAGCGATTGATCGATTCCGGATCGAGAGTCGGCGTTTCACAGCGTTCACCGTGGCGGTGAGACGAAATTGCAGAGAAGTTCGGGTCGACCGAGCGCGTTCCGAACGTGCGTATCGAACGGAGCTACTAACAACATCACACGAGTCCGAGAGACAGTTCGTGCCGCACTACTTCGTGATCACTGGTACACGCCGTCGACGGCTGATAGAAACCTGAATCAGGAGATGAAACACCGAGGAGACAGCTGCTCGACGACCCCGAAACGGGATGATCGGTCCGTACACCGGGGGTGATAAACTAATAGTCGCGATATGAAACACGCCAGAACTAATTCCGGTTGGACGATGAGCGACTAACGACAGAACAGGGAAGCGTGGCCACAGAGGAGGGATTCGGCGCTACAAGTCCGGTGCGATGAGTCCGAACGCGGAGCCGTCGACTGCACCGTCGGCGGACAGTTCCCGGAGCAGGTTCAGGTCCTGTTCCAGTTCCTCGTCACCGAGCGCGTTCATTTCGTGCTCGAAGTGATCGGCGAAGGTATCGAAGCGCCGCCGATAGGTGTCCGAGACGGTCAGTGGGTCCGACTGGCGTTCCCACTGTCCGAGTTCGTACTCCTCGGGCGGTTCAACGTCGTCCTCGCCGTACTCCTCGGTGCGTTCGTCGACCATCCACGACTTCATGAGGTCGGCGTAGCGCGCGAGCAAGACGGCCTTGCGGATGCCGGAGTTGTCGAAATGCTCCGGCCCGTCGGCGGAGAACTGGACCGTCCGCTCCTGGCGGCGACGCTCACCGGTCCGGGTTTCGTACTCGGCCGAGAGGTTGATTTTCGGGTTACTACCGGTCTGGCGGACTTTTACGAGGATGACGCCGCCGCGAGTCCGGCCGCCCTCCGTCGGCGAGGGGAACAGGGTGTTTGCCCGTACGAGCGAGTCGGTCGCGTCCTCTGCCGCGGAGGTGCCGTACACCTCGTCGACGGCATATCCGTCGGCGTCGAGTTCCAGCGAGAGGTCGAACACGAGCGGTGTGACCATGAACTCGAACTCCTCGTCGAGACGTTTCTCGAACTGGTCCGCTGAGTGGACGGAGTAGTAGTTCGCCCCGCGGACCGCCGTCAGCGCGTCGACCAGTTCGGTGTTGAAGTCGACCCCCATACCGACGAACGTGGTGTAGACGTTCTGTGCAGCGTTTTCCTCGGCAATCCCGACCAGCCCATCCTCGGTGGTCGTCCCGAGATTGGGCATCGCGTCCGTGAGATACACCATCCGCGTCTCGTACTCGGTCTGGTCGGCGTCGGCGTACTCCGAGAGGAGTTCGGTCCCGGTTTCAGCGCCCGCGGACAGGTTGGTTCCGCCGTTCGCCTGCAGTTCGCGGATGTGGTCGCGGATCGCACTCATGTCGGTACGTTTGACTTCCCGCATCGGCTTGGCCACGTACGACCCGTTGTTGAAAAGCACCATTCCGAAGCGGTCCTCGTCATCGAGGTGTTCCGTCATCGACGCGACGACATCGGTCGCGACGTCTATCTTGGGTCGCTCCGTGTAGTTTTCGACCTCGTGGCGGTTGCCGAACCGGTCGTAGTAGTAGCGGTCGAACGGCGAACTCATCGACCCGGAGATGTCGAGGACGACGACGAGGTTCAGCGTCTTGCGCTCGAAGTCCTCGATGCCGGAGTTCAGCCCGACCGTCATGAACCGTTCCGGTTCGTCTGCCAGCGGGTCGGACGAGACGGCTGTGCTGTAGGAGGGACAGAACAGCGACGTGCAGGGGCGGTCGCTCCCGGTGTCGAAGTAGTACTCGTTGAACAACCCCTCGTAGGACAGGTCCGACGGGATCGGCAGATACCCCTCGTCGATGTTGTCACGGAAGTTGTTGACGTCCATCGCGCCGCCGGCCGTGAGGCCGACATTGTTCGAGGACTCGGCGGACATCTCGACGGCGTCCCCCTGTGCGCTGGCGGTGTACGTCACGTTAGCCGCCGATCCGCTGGAGAGATTATCCTGTTGTTCGTCGGGGTCGTACTGCCAGTCGTCGATCCGCTCGTACATCTCGGTCGTTGTCGTCGTGTCCCCGGAACCGGCGGGACCGGAGTTTCCGGTGGACAGTTGTTGCGAACACCCGGCGATTCCGAGCGTTCCGGCCGCGGCGGCCAGCCTGAGATACCGTCTACGCGAACAAGGCTCTGCCATAGAGAAACCAAAGCGGACGAAGCATATCAGGCTACGGTAGGGTAAAATCGGCGTTTGAGCCACGTCAGCGGGGATCGCCCGACTTTTGTCGAACGCACCCGTTCGCACTCACATGACCGACTTCGACCCGGAACGGTTCGAGGACAAGTACGTCCACTACTTCACCGAACTCCAGCGGGCGTACAAAAACGCCTTCGAGCAGATGAACGAGACGTACGACTCGGAACTGATCCACGCCATCGACCAGCAGATACTGAACGAGAGCGAACCGTTCTACGAGGGAGACGGCGAGTTCCGCATCGAACTGCCCGATAACCCCGGAGAACGGACCCGCGGCGTCGTCGTCGACCAGGAGAAACTGGACCAGGTGCTCGACATCTACGTCGACCAACTGGAAACCGAGATCCGCGACGTGTTCGGGTTCGAGTAGCCGATGGAGTCACTCGCCGAGGAGCGGGCGGAACGCACACGTAGCGGGAAAGGTTCAAGGGTGCTGACCACCAACCAGTGGACATGAGCACTGACGCCCAAGAGGACGGCGACGATCTGGAAGATCGAGTCTCGAACTTCCTGCGCAGGAACTTCCCGCAGATCCAGATGCACGGCGGTAACGCAGCCATTCAGGACCTCAACCGCGAAACCGGTGAGGTGTCCATCCAGCTCGGCGGAGCCTGTAGCGGATGCGGTATCTCGCCGATGACCATCCAGGCCATCAAGAGCCGCATGGTCAAGGAGATCCCCGAGATCGAGAAGGTCCACGCCGACACCGGCGGTGGCGGCATGGGCGGCGACGGCGGCATGGAACCGTCGTTCCCCGGCGAGACGGTCGACGACGAGGACGACGGCGCTTCTGACGAAGGCCCGCAGGCCCCCTTCTAACTCCGACGGTCGTTCCCGCGGAACCGCGATAAGCAGTCTTTTTAACGCTCCGGCGGTCCACCGTAGGTATGACGAGCGCGGACGCGTCGGAACGGGACGTTCTCTTCGTCGTGATGGACACCGTTCGCAAGGACCACCTGTCCGTATACGATTACGACCGCCCGACAACGCCGGGATTAGAGGCGTTCGCCGAGGACGCCGCGGTGTTCGAGCAGGCCGTCGCGCCGGCACCGTGGACGCTTCCCGTCCACGCGTCGCTGTTTACCGGTCTCTACCCCAGCGAACACAACGCGAACCAGGAAAACCCCTATCTCGAAGGTGCGACGACGCTCGCAGAGAGCCTCTCGGGGACCCACGAGAGCGCCTGTTACTCTTCGAACGCGTGGATCACGCCGTACACCCATCTGACCGACGGGTTCGGCGACCAGGACAACTTCTTCCAGGTGATGCCGGGCGAGTTCATGAGCGGTCCGCTGGCGAAAGCCTGGAAGACGATGAACGACAACGAGCAGTTGCGAAAAGTCGCCGACTGGCTGGTCAGCGTCGGTAACACGTTCCACGAGTACTTCGCCAGCGGCGGGGGGTCGGACTCGAAGACGCCACAGGTCATCGACCGGACGCGGGAGTTCGTCGACGGCGTCGACGACGACGAGAACTTCTTCGCGTTCGTCAACCTGATGGACGCTCACCTCCCCTACCACCCGCCCGAGGAGTACAGGGAGGAGTTCGCGCCGGACGTCGATTCGACCGCCGTCTGCCAGAACTCCAAGGAGTACAACTCCGGGGCGCGCGACATCGACGACGCGGAGTTCGACGACATCCGCGGCCTCTACGACGCGGAGATCCGCCACATCGACGCCGAACTCCGTCGCCTGTTCGACTGGCTGCAGGCCGAGGGCCGGTGGGAGGACACGCTGGTCGTCGTCTGTGCGGACCACGGCGAACTCCACGGCGAGCACGACCTCTACGGCCACGAGTTCAGCATCTACGACCCGCTGGTGAACGTCCCGCTGCTGGTAAAACACCCGGACCTAGACGCCGGCCGCTACGACCAGCAGGTCGAACTGATCGACCTGTATCACACCGTGTTAGACCACGCGGGCGTCGACCCCGCGGGCGAAACCGCCGTCTCGCTGGACGAGCGGCGGTCGTTGCTGGGCGACGACTACCGCGAGTTCGACGACGGGGAGTTCGCCTTCGTCGAGTATTCGCGGCCGGTCGTCGAGCTGAAACAACTCGAACAGAAGGCCAGCGCCGCGGGGATCACGCTCGATGAGGATTCGCGGTTCTACTCGCGGATGCGGGCCGGCCGCCGCCCGGACGCGAAGTACATTCGCAACGAGCGGATCCCGGACGAGGCGTATCGCCTCGACGAGGACCCGGGCGAGACGGAGAACCGCGCGGGGACGAGCGGTCAGATCGACGACTCCATCACAGAGGTGGAGGCGGCGTTATCGCGGTTCGAGGACCGGGTCGGCGGCCCCTGGGAGGGTGACGCCGCCGGCACGGGCGAGGACGTGTTGAACGACATGAGCGAGGACGCGAAGGACCGTCTGCAGGACCTGGGGTATATCGACTGACGTGACTGGCGCAGACGGCACCGCGGACCTCGGAGACCTGTTCGACCGCCAGACGACGGCGAAGATAGCCGGCGGGTTCGTCGTCGCCGCCGTTCTCGTCTACCTACTCGGCGCGGCGGTCGGGTGGGACCAGACGATAGCCAGACTCCGGAACGCGGAGTTGCGGTGGCTCGGCGCGGCCTGCCTCTCGACGCTGCTGTGTCTCGCCGCGTGGGGGAAAGCCTGGCAGATCGTTCTCCGCGTC